>NZ_CP150343.1:0-3335000 GCF_051520915.1 Sorangium sp. So ce448
ATGACGATTCCGAAACACGAGCCGCGCGAGGTCTTCGATCGGGCGATCGAGCATACGCGGACGCTTTCCCCGGCCACTTTCGATCAGTGGTTCGGGGGAGTTCAGTTCGATGATCTGACCGACGGCGTCCTGACGCTGCGTGTCCAGAACGAGTTCGTCCTCGAGTGGGTCAGGGACAATTTCCTGCCAGCGCTCACGGACAAGATCCGAGAGCTCACCGGCTGGTCGGTCCAGGTCGCGTGGACGGTGGATCAGAACCTCGACGCGCCCATTGCGCAGCGCGTGGAGCTCACCCCGGTGCGTCCGCGGGCGCTCGTCGTGCGTCCGTCGAGCGCGGCGCCGGCGCCGGCGCCCCGCCCCGAGCCGGCGCTCCGGCGCGTCCCGTCGATGCCGGACGACCTCAACCCGAAGCACACCTTCGCGAGCTTCGTCGTGGGCCCCTCGAACCAGCTGGCGCACGCGGCCGCGATCGCGGCCGCGGGCGGCGGGGGACGCCGCTACAACCCGCTCTTCATCTGCGGCGGCACGGGGCTCGGCAAGACCCACCTGATGCACGCGATCGCGCACCGCGTCTTCGAGGGCAGGCCGGACGCGCGGATCATCTACGTCTCGGCCGAGAAGTTCACGAACGACTTCATCACGGCCATCCAGCACCACCGGATGGACGAATTCCGTACGCGGTACAGGTCGAGCTGCGACGTGCTGCTCGTCGACGACATCCAGTTCCTGGCCGGGCGTGAGCAGACGCAGGAGGAGTTCTTCCACACCTTCAACGCGCTCCACACGCTCGACCGGCAGATCGTGGTGACGAGCGACAAGTACCCCCAGAACCTCGAGCGCATGGAAGAGCGGCTCGTCTCGCGGTTCTCCTGGGGGCTGGTCGCCGACATCCAGGTGCCGGAGCTCGAGACGCGCGTCGCGATCGTGCGGAACAAGGCGGCGCTCGAGGGCATCGCGCTCACGGACGACGTGGCCCTCTACCTCGCGCAGATGGTCCGCTCCAACGTCCGCGAGCTCGAGGGGACGCTGATCCGGCTGGCGGCCAAGAGCTCGCTCACGGGCCGCCCCGTCGACCTCCCGTTCGCGCGCGCCGAGATCACGGCCACGTCGCCGCCGCGCGCGCAGATGATGAGCGTCGAGGACATCCAGCGCGCGGTGTGCCACCACTTCCACCTGCGCTCGATCGACCTCACCTCGAAGGACCGCCACAAGAGCGTGGCCTTCGCGCGCCACGTCGCGATGTACCTCTGCAAGCAGCGGCTGAAGTGCAGCTTCCCGGAGATCGGGCGGGCCTTCGGCAACCGCGATCACACGACGGTGATGAGCGCCGTCCGCAAGATCGAGGCGCAGCGCGACTCGGATCCGCAGGTCCGCGCCCACCTCGAGGCGCTCGAGAAGAAGCTCGCCGACGAGTGAATCGCGCGCGCGTGACGCGGAAGGCGCGCGCGACGCGCGCGTGACGCGGAAGGCGCGCGCGGCACGAGAGCGACCTGCCGGCTACCGGGCCCTCGGTGCGCTAGCGTCGCGCGTCGCGTGGATCGCCGCGCGACGCGCGACGAGCGCGCGAGGTCAGAGCTCGGACAGCGCGGAGCGCGCGTCGTCCGCGACGAGCTTGTTGCCGTACGCGGACGCGAGATCGAGCACCTCGGCGAGCTCGCGCCGCGCCTCCTTGACCAGGCCCCGCTGCTTCAGGAGCGCGCCGAGCAGGTACCGGCTCTCGAGGGCGTCGGTGCGGTAGGAGCGCGCGTCGGCGTAGCGCGCGAGCTCGCGCAGGAGCTCGCCGGCGCCGGCCGCGCCGCTCAGCCCGTCCAGGTAGGCGAGGTGCGCGCGGTTGATGGAGGCGAGGCGCTCGTGGCCGCTCTCCTCGGCGAGCTCCTTCGACTCGGTGAGCGACGCGTAGGCGCGCGGCAGATCGCCGAGCCGCCGGCTCGCGTCGCCGAGGTTGTGCAGCGCCGCGGCCGTCTCGAAGCGCAGGCCCGCGGACCGGGCGAGGTCGACGGCGCGGGCGGAGCTCTTCACCGCCGCGTCGAAGTCGCGCAGGAACACGTGCACGAGGACGCGCTGCTTCTCGCGCTCGCTCGCCGCCGCGAGGTCGCCCGGATCGCCGAGCGCCTCCGCCCGATCGAGGGCGCGGAGCGCCGCCGCGATGTCGCCCGTGGCCGCGCGCGTCTGGGAGATCGCGAGCAAGAGCCTCGGATCGTCGATCGCGCCCGTCGCCTCGAGCTGCTCGACGGCGCGCTCCGCGCGCGCGAAGTCGCCGGACCGGACGCCGATCTCCGTCTCGCACGCGAGCGCCTTGCGGCGGAGGTCCTCCCGATCGCCGGCGAGGGCGTAGGCCTCCTCGAGCCTCGCGTACGCGTCGGCGAAGAGATCCACCGCGCCGAGGGCGCGCGCCAGGTCGACGCGGGCCGAGAGCTTCTGCTCCGGCGCGCCGGCCTCGTCGATGCGCCTCAGCGTGCGGGCGGCGACGTCGGCGAGATCGGGCGCGGAGCGCACGCGCACGACGACGTCGGCGAGCGCGCCGAGCCACGCGGAGAGCTCCGCCGGCGAGCGGTGGGCGTGGTCGCCGAGGTCGAGCGCCTGGAAGATGAGCCGGAGCGCCGGATCGAGCTGGCTCGCGCGGATCTTGTGGAGCGCCGCGCGCGCGTAGAATGTGGCGGCGCGGTCGCGATCGCCGGCCTGGTAGAAGTGCTGCCCGATGCGCTCGGCGTGCTCGGCGCCGTCCTCGCCGACGACGGCGACGTACGCCGCCGCGGCCGCGGCGTGCAGCTCCCGGCGGAGCTCCGGCGGGATCGCGTCGAGGACGATCTCCCCGTGCATGGGCGACGCGAAGCTCGCCTGCGCGGGGCCCTTGAGCCGCAAGAGGTCGCGGGTCGCGAGCCCGGAGATCGCGCGGTTCACGGCCGGGAGCTTCTGCTGGAGGAGCGCCGCGAGGACCTCGGTCGGCACCGGATCGCCGAGGATGGCCGCCGCCTGGAGCACGGCGCGGTCGCTCGGGTCGAGCCGCCGCACCCGGGTCGCGATGAGCGTGCGCAGCGAGCGCGGCACCGCCGACGCGCCGTCGAGCCGCGCCTTCACGACGCCGCTGACGACGCTCAGCGCGCCGGAGTCGAGGAGCTCCTTGATGAGCTCCTCGAGGAAGAGCGGGTGGCCGCCGGCGCGCTCGCGGCAGAAGGCGACGACGTCGGGCGGCAGGAAGTTCGCGCCGATGCGCGCCGACATGAGGCGCGCGCTGTCGCTGTCCGAGAGCTCCCCGACCTTGAGCCGGTAGAAGTGGGGGTGCGCCTCGAGCAGCGGCGGCGGGTCGCTGCGCGTCGCCAGCATCAGCACGGCGCGGATCCCGCCGGCGCGGCCCGCGGTGGCGAGCAGCGTCTCGGCGGTGAGCTGGTCCATCGCCTGCGCGTCGTCCCACGCGAAGCAGTGGAGGCGATCCTCGCAGAGGCTCTGCACCATGCGCGGGAACGCCGTGCGCAGGATCGCGGTCGTCCCCTGCGGCGCCCGCGTCTCGGCGAGCGCCGCGCCGAGCTGACCGAGCACGGCAGCGGACTCGTCGTCGCGCAGGCCGAGCGCCCGCAGCCGCGGCAGCACCGCGCGGATGCGCTCCTCGTCGTCGCCCTCCTGGATGCCGCAGAGCACCTGGAGCATCGCGGTGAGGCCGCTCCACGGGACGTCCGCGCCGTTGTGCGGGCACGAGGCGACGTAGACACCGACGTTGTAGTCGCCCTTCGAGAGCCGCCGCTCCATCTCGGCGAGCAGCCGCGTCTTGCCGATGCCGCGCTCGCCCTGGATGACGGCGATCTGCGCGCGCTTCCTCGTGGCGGCGGCCAGGATGTCGCCGAGCTGCTTGAGCTCGTCGCGGCGGCCGACGAAGCGGCCGTACGCGCCGTCCGGGGGCTGCGCGGACGTGACGACGCGCCCCCCCTCGGGCGCTGTCCGGCCCGCGCCGGGCAGCTCCTCGGTCGCGAACGCGTTGCGGAGGACGCGCCCGGTGAGGTTCGACACGGCGACCTGGGACTCGGTCGCGCGGGCGAGCGCCTGGGCGGAGGCGATGAGCGAGGTGAGCCGCTCGTCGCGGATCGGGACGCCGGCGCTGTCGACGAGGATGCGGGCGAGGTGGATGCCGGCGGAGACCGCGGCGCCCCCGCCGCGCGAGCGCAGGATCACGAGGGCGGCGCGCGCCGCGGCCTCCGTGTCGCGGCCGTCGGCGTCGCCGAGCCCGAAGACGGCGACGAGCTGCGACGCCTCCTGCTCGAGCAGCAGCGCGCCGTAGCGCGCCAGCACGTCGCGGGCCCGCGCCATGCGCCTCGCCGCGTCGTCCTCGGATCCCGTGAAGATGAGCACGAGCGCCGTGACCTCGCGCCGCTCGCCGAGCCCGCGCGCGGCCGGGCCGCTGTCGGCCTTCTCGAGCAGCTGGAGGAGCCCCGACGCCGAGCGGCTGCGCGTGCTCGTCGTGTGCGGCACCTCGACCGGCGTGCGCTCGTTGGCCCCGTTCGGCTCCTCTTCGAGCACGGCGCTCGCCTGGATCTCGGCGCTCTTCTCCTCGTGGAACGGCTCCAGGAAATCCGCGAGGTCGTTCGCCCCGAACCGCTCGGCCGTCGCGTAGAAGAAGCCGAGGAGCGCCTCGTGCAGCCGCCCGGCGTCGGGGAACCGATCCTCGGGGTTCTTCGCGAGCATCGTGCTCACGACGTCGACGAGCGACCGGGGCACGTCGGGGCGCGCGAGCGCGAGCGGCGGATACTCGCTCGCCTGCAGCCGCCGCATGATCTCGAACGCCGTCGGCGCTGCGAACGGGTTCGACCCGGCGAGCATCTCGTAGAGCACCGTGCCGAGCGAGAAGAGATCGCTCCTGCCGTCGATCGCGCCGGCGCGCGACTGCTCCGGGCTCATGTAGGCGAGCTTCCCGCGGATCCTCCCTGCGCGGTTCTCGCCGACCTCCTCGTCGGTCATCGATTGCGTCGCCTTCGCGATGCCGAAGTCGGTGACCTTCACCTCGCCTTCCCAGGAGAGCAGGATGTTCTGCGGAGAGATGTCGCGGTGGACGATGCCGAGGGGGCGCGACTGCTCGTCGCGCCGCCGGTGCGCGTGATCGAGCGCCTTCGCGATCTCGGCCGTCATGAAGACGGCCATGGCGAGGGGGATCGGCTTCTTCGCCCTCCGGCAGCGGGCGAGGAGCGTCGCCAGGTCGAGCCCGGGGACGTACTCCATCGCGATGAAGTAGCTGGTCGGATCGCCGTTCGGATGGTCGACGCGGCCGAGGTCGAACACCTGCACGATGTTCGCGTGCGAGAGGCGCACGGCGAGCTTCGCCTCGTGTACGAACATGTCCACGAAGCGCCCCTGCTCGGCCAGCTTGGGGAGGATGCGCTTGATGACGAGGACCTTCTCGAACCCCTCGACGCCGAAGCTCTTCGCCTTGAAGACCTCGGCCATGCCGCCTTCGCCCAGGCGCTCGAGCAAGCGATACCGCCCGAAGGTCTCGCTCAGCATCGCCCCGCCTGCGCCCCTCGCAGCCTCGCGCCTTTGGCGCGCGCGGCGCTCCGGAGGGGACGGCCCGCGATCGGCGCGCGAGCCGGCGCCGCCGCGCCTAGCCGCGCGTCATGTCTCGACGGCCTTGTTCGCGCCGGCGTCATCGTCCCCTCCATACATCGACTCCGCGATCCGGAACGCCGCCCCCTCGAGACGCGCGTACGCGTCCCGGAGCGCGTCGAGGTCGCCGCCGGCTTCGAGCAGCTTCCGCAGCGCCGCGCACTCGGCGTGGACCTCGCCGAGGAGCTCGGCGTCGAGCAGATCGCCGTAGCCTTCGAGGGCCTGCTCGGTCGTGTAGACGAGGGTCTCGGCCTGGTTGCGGAGCTCGGCGAGATCGCGCCGGAGCGCGTCGGTCTCCTTGAACCGCTCGCCCTCCGAGACGAGCCGCTCGACCTCGTCCGGGGTGAGGCCGCTCGTGGGGGTCACCCGGATCTCCTGCACACGCCCCGTCCCGAGATCCCGCGCCTCGACGCGGACGATCCCGTTCTCGTCGATGCGGAAGGTGACCTGGATCTTGGGCAGCCCGCGCGGCGCGGGAGGGATGCCGGTGAGCTCGAAGCGGGCGAGGCTCCGGCAGTCCGCGGCCATCTCGCGCTCGCCCTGGAGCACGTGCACGGGGACGAAGCTCTGGTTGTCGACGCTCGTCGTGAAGATCTCGCTCCGCTCGGTGGGGATGGTCGTGTTCCGCGGGATGAGCTTGAAGCTCACGCCGCCGCCGGTCTCGACGCCCAGCGACAGCGGCGTCACGTCGAGGAGCAGCACCTCGTCCACCTGTCCGGAGAGCGCGGCGCCCTGCAGCGCGGCCCCGACCGCGACGACCTCGTCGGGGTTCACGCCCTTGTTCGGCTCCCGGCCGAAGAACTCGCGCACCGCCGCCTGCACGGCGGGCATCCGGGTCATGCCGCCGACGAGGACCACCGTGTTGACGGCGGAGACGGGGAGCTTGGCGTCCCCGAGCGTCGCGCGACAGACGTCGATGGTCCGCCGGATGAGGCCCTCGCAGAGCATCTCGAGCTCGTTGCGCCGCATCGTCCGCTCGAGGTGGAGCGGCCCGCCGCCCGGGCCGACGGCGATGAAGGGGATGTTGATCTCGGTCTCGAGCGACGACGAGAGCTCGTGCTTCGCCTTCTCGGCCGCCTCCTTGAGCCGCTGCAGCGCCATGCGGTCCCGGCGCAGATCGATGCGGCTCTTCCCCTCGAACTCGTCGGCGAGCAGGTCGATGATCCGCTGATCGAAGTCCTCGCCGCCGAGGTGCGTGTCGCCGCCGGTCGCCTTGACGCTGAAGACCCCGCTCGCGATCTCGAGGATCGAGATATCGAACGTGCCGCCGCCGAGATCGTAGACCGCGATCGTCTCGGCCTTCACCTTGTCGAGGCCGTAGGCGAGCGCCGCGGCGGTCGGCTCGTTGATGATCCGGCGCACGTCCAGCCCGGCGATCCGCCCTGCGTCCTTCGTCGCCTGCCGCTGCGCGTCGTCGAAGTAGGCGGGTACGGTGACCACCGCCTCCGTCACGGGCTCGCCGAGGAACCGCTCGGCGACCTGCTTCATCTGGCCCAGGATCACCGCGGAGATCTCGGGCGGTGAGTAGTTGCGCCCCTTGACCTCGACCCACGCGTCGCTGTTCGGCGCCTCGACGATCTTGTAGGGGGCGAGGCTGATCTGCTTGCTGACCTCGGGCGCGGTGAACTTCCGGCCCATCAGCCGCTTCACCGCATAGATGGTGTTCTGCGGGTTCGTGACCGCCTGGCGGCGCGCGACCTGTCCGACCAGGCGCTCACCGCTCGCGGGGAAGCCGACCACGGACGGCGTGGTGCGCGCGCCCTCGGCGTTCGGGATCACCCGAACATCGTTGGCCGAGGCGACGCCTGCCCCTTCGACGACAGCCACGCACGAGTTCGTCGTCCCGAGATCGATGCCGATCACCTTCCCCATATGCGGCGAAAGATACTACAGGCCTGGATGCTCGCCGGGTGGGGAGACGACCTGGGCGCCCGCGATATTTGGGGAGATCGTGCGGCGAGGTAGCGGGGCACGGCAGATCCCGGACAGGATCACCGCCAGGATGCGCACCGTGCCGGGGGTGTGCGCCGAGGGAGCCTGCGCGACGCCGCGCGGAGGCTCAGTTCGCCGCGGGCGCCGGCTCGACGGGCGAGCCCTTCGAGACGACGACCATGGCCGCGCGGATCAGGTAATCGCCCAGCATGTATCCCGGCTGGACCTCCGCGATCACGACGCCGGCAGGGTGCTCGGTCGAGTCGAGCTGCTGGATCGCCTCGTGCACGCTGGGATCGAAGGGCTTGCCGACCGCGGCGATGCGCTTGATGCCCATGCGCTCCAGCGTGTCGACGAACTGCTTCGTCACGATCCGGACGCCCTCGGCGACCGACTTCACGTCCGGCGCGCCCTCGGCGTGGCTGGCGGCGCGCTCGAGGTTGTCGAAGACCGGGAGCAGATCCTTCAGGATCGACTCGCGGCCGCGGCGCTGCGCCTCTTCGACCTCGCGCCGGGAGCGCTTACGGAAGTTGTCGAAGTCCGCGGCGGTGCGCAGCAGCTGCTCGCGCATCCGCGCGGCCTCGGCCTGCGCCTCGCCTAGCTTGTCTTCGGGGGTGGAGGCCCGCTGCTCCGCGGCCTCTGCGCGCTCCGCGTGCGCCTCTGCCGTCTCCCCCGTGTTCTGGTTCGACCCATTTTGTTCCGAATCGCTCATAGGACGGCGGCACTATAACCAGCCGCGATCCGCTGGCAATCGCCAGGCCCATGGTCGGTCCCGAGGCGAGCGCCGCCGGCCGAGCGCGCCGGCGCTCGCTGCCGCGCCGGCCCAGGACGCCCGCAGGGGGGCCGGCGCGCGGGCGCTCCGGCCGCGCTCCGGCCGCGCTCCGGCCGCTCAGATTGCCCGGGTCTCCACGATCCGCTGCGGGCGCTGCATCGAGCGTTTGCTCCGACCCCCCGCCCGGCGTTAGATCGCCCCCCATGAGCATCGCCACAAGCCCCGCCGCCGAACCTCCTCCGGCGAACGCCTCGACGCCGGCCAGCGCGCCGCTCCTCGCGGCGCAGAAGCACCTCCTCGGCAACTACCGCCAGCCGCCGTTCGTCCTCGACCGCGGCAGGGGTTGCGAGCTCTTCGACACGGAGGGGCGCCGGTACCTTGACATGTGCGCCGGGGTGGCCGTGGCTTCGCTCGGGCATGCTCACCCGCGGCTCGTGGCGACCATCTCCGAGCAGGCGGGCCGCCTGATGCACGTCTCCAACTATTTCTTCAACGCGGAGAACCTCCGCCTCGCCGAGGAGCTCTGCGCGAAGACCGGCTTCGACCGCGCCTTCTTCTGCAACTCGGGCGCGGAGGCGAACGAGGCGATGCTCAAGCTCGCGCGCCGCCATTTCTTCAACCGGGGCGAGGAGGGGCGCTACCGGATCATCGCGTTCGACAACGCGTTTCACGGCCGCACCCTCGGCGCGGTCGCCCTGACCGGGACGCCGAAGTACCGCGAGGGCTTCGGCCCTTCGCTCGACGGCGTCACGCACGTGCCGTACGGAGACGCGGCGGCGGTGCGCGCGGCCATGGGCCCGGACGTCGCGGGGATCCTCGTGGAGCCGGTGCAAGGGGAGGGCGGCGTGCTGCCGGCGCCGGCCGGGTTCCTCGCCGAGCTGCGGCGCATCGCCGACGAGCACGGCGCGCTGCTGCTCATCGACGAGGTGCAGACCGGCATCGCGCGCACGGGGCACTGGCTCGGCGCGATGTACGACGGCGTCCAGGGCGACGCCGCGGCGCTCGCGAAGGGGCTCGGCGGTGGGTTCCCGGTCGGCGCGCTGGTGCTGCGGGAGCGGCTCAACGGCGCGCTGCCCCCCGGCTCGCACGGCTCGACCTACGGCGGCAACGCGCTCGCCTCCGCCACGGCGCGCACGGTGCTCGCGGTCATCGAGGAAGAGAAGCTGTGCGAGGCCGCCGTGAAGCGCGGCGAGCAGCTCGGCCGCGGCCTCGCAGCCATCGCCGCGCGGCTGCCGGGCGTGTGCCTCGGCGAGCGCGGGCGCGGGTTGCTCCGCGGGCTCATCCTCGCGCCGACCGTCGACGCGCGCGCCGCCCTCGGCCGCGCGCGCGATCGGGGCGTGCTGCTCACGATCGCAGGCAACAGCGTGCTCCGGTTCACGCCGCCCCTCATCGTGAGCGAGGCGCAGATCGACGAGGCGCTGGCCGAGGTCGAGGCCGCGCTCGCCGAGACGCCGGCTGCAGGTTGAGGTGGTCGCCTCGCGCGCCGCGGGTCCCGCCGTCGCACCCGTCCCGTGCTCGGGCTGCAGCAAGCTGATCGATCCGCTGCGCGCGGGGCAGGTGGCGATCTTCGATCAGCGCTTCCATTACTTCTGCAACGCGCGGTGCCGCCACGCCTTCCTCGGTGAAGCGCCGCCTGCGCCGGGGGACGGCCGGCCTGCGGGCCTCGCGGCGTCGGGCGCGCCCTTCGCCGGCGCTCCTCCCCGGGGGCTCCCGTCGGGCGCGCCGCCCGGCGCCGGAGGACACCACGCCTCCACCCCGCGCACCCCGCGCGCGGAGCCCGCGCGGGCGAGCGCCGACGAGGGCGCGGCGCGCGTCGCAGATCTCGACGCGCCGATCGTGAACGCGTTCCCCCCCGTGTCGCTCGACGAGAAGCTCCCCGATCTGCCCGTCCTCGACGACGATCGCGCGCTGCTCGAGCCCATCGGGAACACCATCCTGAGCGAGGAGCCGCAGCGCTACGACGCGGTCGAGGCGCGGGACATCGGCGCGCTCCTGCTCGTGCTCGCGATCATCGCGGGGACGCTGGCCGTCGCGCTCACCCTCGCCGGGGACGCGAAGCTCGTCATCGGCGCGCGGATCGTGCTCGCCACGGTGAGCGCCGGGATGCTCCTTGGCCGCGCCGCCACGACCGCGCGCGACGCCACCGATCCGCACCCTGCGCCGATGCTCGCCCCCGTCCTTGGCGGGCTCGTCGCCGCCGTCTGGGCCCTCTTCGGTCAGGACCGCGCCCTCGCGGCCGAGGCAGCGTCGCTCGCCGGCGTGATCGCCACCGCCAGCGCGATCAGCGCGTGGCTCATCGAGAGCGCCCGACATCGCGTATTCGGGGAGCGGGCGTGGATCGGATCCGTGCTCTCGACCCCGGCGCGCCGGCCGCCTGGCGCGTGGGCGCAGGGCTCGGCGCCCGCCGACCGCGCCCCTCAGCGCGGCGGCGACGGCGGTCCTGTCGAGGGCGCCGGGGATGAGCTCTACGAGCTGCGACCGGGCGAGAGCGTCCAGGTCGACGCGGGGGAGATCGTCCCCGTCGACCTCGTCGTCACGGGCGGCGACGTCGAGGTGCTCCCCTGGATCGGCGCGACCACGCCGACCCGCCGCCGCGACGGCGACCCGGTCGTCGCCGGGGCCACCGTGGTCCGGGGTCGCCTCGTCGGCGCGTGCACCTTCTCCGGCGGCGATCGCGCGGTCGCGCGCGTCCTGCTCGACGCCCGCCGGCGCGCGGACGCCCTCGCGCCCATCGCGCAGGCCTCCCGCGCCCTGACCGAGCGCTGGGCGATCGGCGCCGCGGCGATCGGCGCGCTCTCCGCCTTCGTCGCCGGGCGCGCTCCGGTCGAGATCGCGATGACCGCGGCCGCCGTGCTCGCCGCGCTGTCCACGGCGATCACGGCGTCCATCGCCTCGGTGCACGTCGCGCGGGGCATCTTGCTCGGGCTCCGCCGGGGCATCGTCTACAAGAGCGCCGACGCCTGGGATCGCGCAGGGAAGACCTCGGTCGCCGTGTTCTGCGCCCGCGGCACGCTGCTGCTCGGCGAGCCCGAGCTCGCGGAGCTGGAGGCGACCGGCCAGAAGCTCAAGCCGAGCGACGTGCTCGCGCTCGCGGCCGGGGCGGAGCGCACCGAGGAGCACCCCGTCGCGACGGCGATCGTCCGCGCCGCGCGCGCCCGCGGCTTGCGGCCCGACGGCGTGCGCAACCCCAACTTCCACCCCGGCCTCGGCGTGACGGCCGTCACCTCGTCCGGCGAGGAGCTCTGCGTCGGCAACCGCGCGCTCATGCTCGAGCAGCGGATCTCGATCGCCGCGGCCGAGAGCCGCGTCGCCGAGCTCGAGGCGCTGGGGCGCACGGTGGTCCTCGTCGCGGTCGGCGCTCGCCTCGTCGGCATCATCGGCCTGCAGGACGGGCTGCGCCCCGGGGCGCGGGCCGCCATCCAGCACCTGCTCGACGCGCAGATCGAGCCCGTGCTGATGTCGGGCGACGCGCGCGAGACGTGCGAGGCGATCGGCCGCTCGCTCGACATCGATCACATCCGCCCCGAGATCCTCCCCGCGGATCGCGGCACGGAGGTGCGTCGCCTGATCGACGCGGGCACGAGCGTCGCCGTCCTCGGCCACGCGGGCGTCGACGACGCCGCGCTCGGCGCCGCGGACGTCTCCGTGGCGCTCGGCGCCGCCGGCTCGGCGCCCGCCGACTTCTCCACGGTCCTCGCGTCGGACGACGTCCGCGACGCCGCGCTCTCCCTCGCGCTCGCGCACCGCACGCGCCTCGAGGCGCGCGTCGGGCTCGCGCTCAGCGTCGCCCCGGCGCTCGTCGGCGCCGCGGTCATCGCCGCGTTCGTGCTCCCGCCGGCCTACGCGCCCATCGCCTCGCTGCTCGGCGGCGTCATGGCCGTCGTCCACGCCCGCGCGCTCGACGCGAAGAGCTGAGCGCCGGGCGCGGTCGCCGGCGCGGGGCTCCTCGCCGCGCCGGGGCGGGCTACGAGACGTCGGGCGTGGTGTCCTTGGCGTCGCGGCAGTCCGCGCAGACGCCGTACATCTCGTGCTTGTGCCAGGTCACGTCGAAGCCGTACTTCGCGGCGATCTCTTCCTGGAGCGCCTCGATCCGCGGCTCCTCGAACTCGATGATCTTCCCGCAGTTGACGCAGATCAGGTGGTCGTGGTGCGCGCTGGCGTCGTCCGCCAGCTCGTAGCGGCTAAGGCCGTCCCCGAACCGTCGCTCGGAGGCCACGCCGCACTCCGCGAGCAGCTTGAGCGTGCGGTACACCGTCGCGTACCCGATGCCTCGGTCGTGCGCGCGCACCTCCGCGAGCAGGTCCTCGATGGTCATGTGCGGGGCGCCGGAGAAGAACGTGTCGACGATCAGCCGGCGCTGCGCCGTCGATCTCAGCCCCTTCTTCGCCATGTACGCCTGGAGGCGAGCGCGGAGCCGGTCGAGGGCAATTTCGTCCACGTGGCTGGCGCTGCTCCCCTCTCTCTCCATGACGGCCATGGCAAGTTTATCCCGTTCGCGGCGAACCGCGTCAAGGCCGGTGACCGAGCCTACGTGGCGCGGCCTCGCCGATGCTGCCTGTGCCCCGCTCGTCGGCGCTACTCGCCGACCTGCGCCATGTAGCTGATCTGAGCCGCCGAACCCCCGAGGGGGCTGAGCAGCGTGATGGGAGGCGCGACCAGGCCGGCCGCCGCCGTGTTGTCGATGACGACGTAGTAGAGGCCCGGGCGCAGCGCGTAGCGGCGGGTCTCGATGATCCCGGGCTGGAGAGGGCCGCCTGCCTGCACCGGGCCTGGCGGGGGGCCGAGCGGCTTGCCGGTCTGGTAGGCCTCGCGCCACGCGTCGCCGGTGGGCTTGTCGACGATCATGAGGTCCACGGGCGCGCCCTGCGCGCTGACCTTGAGGTAGAGCGCCTGGTCCGAGTCGGCGACCTCGAACGGCCCCAGGTAGTCGCGCTGGTTCGCGTACACCTCGACGGTCTCGTTCGCGAACGTGTACCGCTCCTCGTCCTCCGCCTCGAACGGGTGGTGCGGTCGCTGGGGCGGCATGAGGATCCCCAGCGTGAAGTCCTTCCCGGTCTCCTCGTTGTAGAGGACGGTGAACCCGCGTGTCAGCTCGCCAGCGACGATCTGGTTGCCGAGCAGGTTGGCGAGCCCGCCGAACGGCGGGACGTTGGCCATCACGTCGATGACCGGGTTCTCGACGTAGCCGAGCTGGAAGCTCGGGCCTTGCACGATCCGGTTCAGCCGTCCCCACACGTAGACGTTATCGTCCGCGAGCTGGAAGTCGGGTCGGTACTCGACGGACGTCGTGAGCGAGAAGCCCACCCGCTTGGCCGGCTGCATGTAGCCGTAGCCGGTGCCGGCGATGTGGACGGTGATCGTCTGGGCCGCGTCGTTGACGTCGTACGAGCACTGCATCGGGAAGAACCGCCCCATGGACGCCGATCTGTCCTGCAGGCGCAGCGAGACCCCGCTCTTCAGCATCTCGGGGCAGATCTTGCTGGCGCCGAAGTTCGAGAACAGGAACCAGCGGAGGGCGGGGCTCGCGTTCACGGGACCGCTGACGCAGGGGCAGCCGACGAACGTGAACGACAGCGCGACGGCGGCGAGCGCCAGCGCGGCGGACGCGCGGGAGAGCGGGGGTCTTCGTGCGGGCACGCGGGCTAACATAGCGGGTCGACCTCGGAGGGAGAGCGGGTTTGCGCGCCGGGGGACGGAGGACGGCCCCTCCCGGATCAGCGCACGAGATGCCATTGGACGCCGGGGGTCACCTCGAGATGCAGGTGATTTTTGTGCGCCCGGTCGTAGTTGGGCGTGAGGATCGACGTGAAGATGTGCTGGTCGACGGCCTCGCACACGATGGAGCGCAGCTCGCGTGCTGCCGCGTCCGCTGGAGGGCCGGTGCCCGCCCCCTTGCCGGCCCCGCGGGGCCGCCCGGTCGGGACGGCGCTCTCGCCGCAGACCGGCGCGCCGCGCCTGCCGACGAAGTCGCGCTCCACCTCGATCCAGTCCTCCGCGAACCCGCCGCCGACGCGCTTCTTGATGAACCTGTAGGGGTCGATCGCGAGCCCGCCGGGGTGCCTCGTGGCGAGCCTGCCCTCGGGCCACATCCTGGCCGGAGGTCGCCAGGCCGAGAACATCAGCACCTCGTCGATGTCGTGCGCGCGGAGGATCCGGCTGAAGTCCGAGAGCGCCAGCGCGAGGCGGCAGTCGAAGACGTCGTGCGGGTTTCCCGCGCGTTGGTGGGCCGGCAGCGCCGTCCGGTAGAGGACCCCGCCGACCCCCTGCATCAGCCGCACCGGAGCGAGCACGCCCGGCGCGCGCTGCACCGGCTGGAACGCGATCTTCCGCTGCGTGAGCGCCGCACGGCATTGATCCGCGCTCATCGCCGCGTAGCGCGCCGACGGGTGCTTCGCCCAGTCCTGGTGGTACCTGACCTTCGGCTTGCCCTGCGCGCTCGGCGCGGCGGCGAGGGGGCCGAGCGCGAGGGCGAGCGCGCAGGCAGCGGCGGCATGGCGTGCGGGCGGCATCGTTGCGGTACATCCCTCGTGCGAAGCAAGGCAGGCCGACCCTCTCGGGGGGGGCAAGTGACCACGACCACGGCCACCTGGCCGAGTGGCCGGCCGCGCCGCCCTCCGGTGGAGCGGCGCCCCCGTGCGCGGGGTGGCTGGCCAGTGGCTGCTGCCCGATCCTACCGCGACATTTGACCGGGCCGCGCGATCCCCTCAAAATGGGTCGCATGCGTGTCCGTGGGTCAAGCGCCCGCACGCGCAGCTTGACGTACGGGAGCGAAGGTCCGGCCCGCGTGGCTTCCCGGTCCGGGCTGTCCCTGGTCCAGGTAGCCACCGCGGCGCGCTTGTGCGCTGCATGCAACTGACATGGGTGATCTTTCCAACCGAGCTCGAAAGATCCTTTTCGCCGCGGTCACCGAGTTCATTGCAACGGGCGACCCAGTTGGCAGCAGGACGCTCGCCCGGAAGTACGGGCTGGATCTGTCGGCTGCCTCGATCCGCAACGTGCTCGCCGACCTCGAGGAGGCCGGGTACCTCCACCAGCCGCACACCTCTGCCGGGCGGATCCCGACCGATCGCGCGCTCCGGCTGTTCATCGACGCGCTCGTCGAGCTCCGGTCGCTGTCCCCCGAGCAGCAGGCCGAGCTGAGCGCGAGGTTTACCGAGATCTACGCGGGGGCGAACGATCCGCTCCGCGAGACCGGGCGCTACCTCTCGGAGCTGTCCGGCGCCGCGGCGGTCGTCGCGGCGCCGCGGGCGGAGCTCCGCGCCCTCGCCCAGCTGCGCTTCATCCCGACCAAGCCCGGGCAGCTGCTCGCGGTGCTCGTCTTCGCCGACGGCTCGGTCGCGAACCGCTTCATCTCGGCCGACGAGGCGATCAACGAGGGCGAGCTCACCCGGATCCACAACCTGCTCACCGACGTCATCGAGGGGCGCACCCTGGGCGAGATCCGGGACCTGTTCGCCCGCCGCCTCGCGGACGAGCGCCTCCAGATCGACGCGCTGAGGCGCCGCGCCTTCGAGCTCGGCAGCAAGGCGACGGCCGACGTGACCCGGCGGAGCGAGGTCGTCATCGAGGGGCAGAACCGCCTCATCGATCTGCCTGAGTACGCCGACGTCGACCGGCTCAAGAAGCTGATGAAGGCGCTCGAGGAGCGCGAGGAGCTCGTCGATCTGCTCGACCGGACGCTCGCCGCCGGCGCGGGTGAGGTCACCGTGTTCGTCGGCAGCGAGGCGGGCGACCTTGGCGGAGGCCAGCTCAGCCTCGTCGCCGCGCCGTACATGGAGAACGGCCGCGTCGCCGGGACCGTGGGCGTGCTCGGCCCGACGCGGATGGACTACGCGAAGGTCATGCCGCTGGTCGACGCCACGGCCGCGGCGATGACCGAGGTCCGCGGCAAGGTCAAGTAGCGCCCTTCCGCTGCGGCGCGCGGAGCCGATCGAGCACGTCGTCGAAGTCCGGGGGCGGCGGCGCCTGGAAGCGCATCGGCCGGTCGTCGGCCGGGTGGTTGAAGCCGAGCTCGGCCGCGTGGAGCATCAGCCGCGCGGCCGGGATCCTCGTCCCGCGGTAGTCCCGCACGTAGACGGTCTCGCCGACGAGCGGGTGCCCGGCCTCCGCGAGGTGGATGCGGATCTGGTGCGTGCGTCCCGTCTCGAGCCGGCACGCGACGAGCGTCACGCCCCCGGCGCCGGCCCCCTCCTGCGGCCCTCGGAGCACCTCGATCGGCTCCACGTGCGTCACCGCGAGCTGCCCCTCGCGCCGCCTGTCTCGCGCCGAGCCGCGCAGCCCGTCGCCCCGATCCTCGACGAGGTAGCTGCGGTAGGTGCCGCGCGGGACGGCGCCGTGCGCGAGCGCCAGGTACTGCCGGTGCATCGCGCGGACGCGGAGCTGCTGCGCGAGGTGCTTCTTCGCGGCGAGCGTCCGCGCGAAGACCAGCAACCCGCTCGTCCCCTTGTCGAGGCGCTGCACCACGCCGAGCGGCGCGCGCCCGCGCAGGCGGTCGCGCCTGGCCAGCACCTCGCGCACCAGCGCGTCGAGGGTCGCGGCCTGCTCCGCGGGATCCTCGTCGCCGAACGGGATGGTGCTCACCCCGGCGGGCTTGTTCACCACGACGACGCTCGCGTCCGCGTAGACCACGAGCTCGCCCTCGAGCTTGCGCCGCCGCACCGTCTCGGGCCTCGGCGCGTGCAGGCGGATCTCGAGCAGCTCCCCGCCGAGCACCCGCCGACGGGCGCTCGTCGCCACCGCGCTCCCGACCAGCACCTTGCCGGTCTCGATCAACCGGCGCGCGTCGGACCACGAGACCTCGGCCAGCGCACGGACGGCCCCGTCCAGCGGGCGCCGATCCAGCTCGGCGGGCACCGTCCAGCGGCCATCCTGCGGAGGTCGTACCGGCGCGGCCGGGTGGACGCCGGTCGTTTCGGCGGTTTTGTCTTCGTGGCTCGGCGGAGTGGCGGGTCGGAGCGGACGCATGTAGAGGTCACCGGGGCGCCTCGGCTCCGCCCATCAGCGTGGGACCGGGCTCTACCGGCGCGAAAAAACGCACATCCGCGGGGCCCGCGGGGGCGAAATACACCGCGAATGTTGACACATCGCGCGACGGGAGCCGAAGATATCCAGAGCCGTCGCCGCTTTCTCGCCATCTGAGAGGAGACCCGTTCGTGGCCAGCACCCTTCTCGCCGTAGACGACAGCGTGACCATGCGCAAAGTGCTCGAAATCACCTTTGCGGGTCAGGATTTCCGCGTCGTGACGGCGAGCAGCGCCGACGCTGCGCTGCAGAAGCTCAAGAGCGATAAACCCGACCTGGTGATCGCCGACGTCACGCTCGAGCCGAAGAACGGCTACGAGCTGTGCAAGGCGATCAAGCAGGCCTCACCGGCGACGCCCGTCCTGATCCTGTCGTCCAAGCAGAACCCGTTCGACCCCGCGAAGGGATCGGGCGCGCAAGCGGACGATCACATGGACAAGCCGTTCGACACCCAGCAGATGATCGACAAGGTCAAGAAGCTGCTGGCGTCGCGCGGCGAAGCGAAGCCCGCCGCCGCAGCGGCCCCTGCTGCCGCAGCGACTGCGCCCGCGCGCTCTCCTGCGGCGCAGCCCGCCGCGCAGCCCGCAGCCGCCGCGCAGCCCGCGGCCGCCGCGCAGCAGGCAGCAGCGAGCCCGCTCCAGCGCGCGAAGACCCTCATCTACACGCCCAACGCGCCGGCCACGAGCGCTGCGCCGGCCCAGGCCTCGGTCAAGACGGCGCCGGGCGGCTCGGCAAACGTGCCGGTCACGACGACGATGGCCTTCTCGCCGACGCCGGTGTCCGGCGTGCCGAAGACCGCGACGGGGCCTGCCGCCGTCGCCGCGACCGCCTCCGCGCAGGTCAACGGCCAGATGGCGAGCAAGCTCGAGGGCCTCGGGCTCAGCTCCGAGCAGGTGGAGGCCGTGATGGCGCTGTCCCGCGACGTCGTGGAGCGCGTCGTGTGGGAGGTCGTGCCGGTGCTCGCCGAGACGATCATCAAGGAAGAGATCGCGCGCCTGACGAAGTAGCCGCCCACCGCGGCCGCTGCCTGGCCGTGGGTGTCGACCCGCCCCTGCTCCTGTCGTGCCGGCCAGGCACGCGAACGGGGCGGGGGGCCTTCCTGGGCGCGTGAGGCCCACCGACCCATCCACACGGTACAGCGCGCGTGGCTCGCGGGGTGCGCGCGGTCGGGATCGCAGCGCGGGTGCATGCGACCGCTGCTTTGCCCGGCGACCTGGAGTTGCTACGCCAGGGCCGCGCCTCGTTCCGCGGTTGGCGCAGCCATGAACGACACACACGACAAACGCAGCGGTGCGCCCGCGGACGCCCGCGACGGGACGGTCGCGGGCGATCTGGAGAGCCCGAGCGCTCCTGAGCCACGCGCGCCTTCCCCTGGCGACGGATCGGCAGAGAGCGACGGCATGGTCGGGATGGTCGGGGCCGCGGCCGACGCCGAGGAGGCTCGGCTCGTGCCGCAGGGCAACCCGCTCCGGTGGCGTGGCGCTGCCGTGTCCGCCGCGGGCGCCCTCCTCACGTTCGTCGTGATGGCGCTCGCGCCTCAGCTGCGCTGGGGTGTCCCGATCGGCGCGCTCGGCGTCGCCATCGCGGCGATCGGCCTGCTCGATCTGCTCGGCACGTTCGACGATCCCCCCGAGCGCGTCGCCACGCGCGTCGGGATCCGCGACCTCCTCGGCCCGCTCGCGCTGCTCGGGGGGGGGCTCGTCGCGCTCTTCGTCCTGATCACGCTGAGCGTCGCGGGCTTCTTCTCGCCGAGCCCCCTCTCGTCGGACGGCGCGCCGACGCTGCTCTCGCTGGCGGTGCCCGCCATCGCCGTCCCTGCCGCGTTTCTCACGGCGGTCATCGGCGCGTTCCGGTTCGGCGAGCGCCTCGGCCCCTGCCGCGTCGACGAGGCGGGAGCTCCGCGCCCCCTCGGCCGGCGGCACGGCTTCTGGCTCGTCGCCGTCGTCACGCTGCTCTACCTCCCCATGCTCGGGAGCCACTCGCTCACCGATCCCTGGGAGACGCACTACGGCGAGGTCGCGCGCGAGATCCTGGCCAGGAACGACTGGATCTCGCTCTGGTGGGCGCAGGACGGCTGGTTCTGGTCGAAGCCGGTGCTCGACTTCTGGATGCAGGCGCTCGCGATGGCCGCGTTCGGCGTCCGCTACCGCGCGGGCGAGATGCTCTCGGCGGCCGCCGAGGGGCGCACCCCGTGGCCCGAGTGGGCCGTCAGGCTCCCCGTCTTCGCGCTGACGCTCATCGCCGTCTATCTCCTCTACAAGGCCGTCTCGCGGATCTTCAGCCGCCGCGCGGGGCTGCTCGCGGGGCTCGTCCTCGCCACGATGCCGCAGTGGTTCCTGGTCTCCCACCAGACCATGACCGACATGCCGTTCGTCGCGACGATGGCCGCGGCGATGGCGCTCCTCCTGCTCGGCATCCACACCGACGACGCGGAGGAGGCGCGCGTCTACGAGGTGGATCTCGGCCCGTTCAAGGTGGGCCTCTCGGCCTATCACCTCGTGCTGGGGGCGATCCTCGCCTGCGCGCTGCCGCAGATCCTCTACCTGCTCTCGCGTCACGTCGAGATCGGCCTTTCGCCCTTCGGCCTCCACTTCCGCGGCGACGTCTTCAGCTCGGGCTCACCGGGCAACTGCGGTCTCCCTGGCAACGAGGCCTGCCGGGCGGTGCTGCCCGTGCTCCCCGGCCTTCAGCCTGCGCTCCAGGCGCTCGTCTGGGTGCAGACGCTCGCGATCATCCTGTACGCCAGCTGGGGCGAGCGGCGCGTCCAGCGGCTCCTCTTCCTCGCGGCGTGGTTCTTCGCTGCCCTGTCCACGATGGCCAAGGGGCCGGCCGGCTTCGGGCTCCCGGTGCTCTGCGCGCTCGGCTACGTCGTCGTCTCTCGCCGGTACCGCGACGTGCTCAAGATGGAGATCCCCGTCGGGCTGCTCGTGCTCGCGTGCGTCGCGTTGCCCTGGTTCGTCGCGATGTACGCGCGGCACGGCCAGCCGTTCACCGACAGGCTCCTGTTCCACGACATGTTCAAGCGCGCCTTCACCCATGTCCACGACACGAACGAGGGCGACGACGTGAGCTTCCGCTATTACGTGTGGCAGCTCGGCTACGCGATGTTCCCGTGGACCGGGCTCGTGCCCGCGTCGCTCGTGTGGTGGCTCAGGCGGCGCGAGGGGGCGGCGCCGGGGGAGCGTGGCTCGGCCGACGTCCGCCAGGGCGACGCCTCGGTGTTCCTGGCGATGTGGTTCCTCTTCGGCTTCGCGCTGTTCTCGTTGATGCTGACGAAGTTCCATCACTACATCCTGCCGGCCGTCCCGCCGGCGGCGATGCTCACGGGGATCCTGCTCGACGACATGCTGCGCCTCGATGGCCGCGCCGGAGGGCTCGCGCTCCGCTCGAACGGCGCCTCCTCACCGGTGCAGTCGGCGCGCTCCGCCGCGGTGGTCAGCTACGAGCGCGCGATGCTCGGCGCCGTCGCGCTCGGCGCTGCGCTCCTCGTGTTCCTCGTCGGGCGCGATCTCGCGATGGTGCGCGAGGGACAGCCGAGCCAGGCCAGGCTGCTGCACCTGTTCACGTACAATTACAAGCGCCCCTGGCCGCAGTCGCTCGACTTCTCCGCGACCCTGTGGGCCTTCACCGCCGCCGCGGCTGCCCTGTGCTTGCTGCTGATGGTCGCGCGCTGGCGCCGCCAGGTCGTCTACGCCCTCCTCTCGCTCGCCGTCGTGTTCACGGCGTGGGGCATCGACGTGTACTTCGTGCGGACGTCGCCTCACTGGGGGCAACGCGAGACGTTGCTCGCCTACGTGCGCGCGAATCAGCAGATCCCGGGGCCGCTCGTCGCTTACCAGCTGAACTGGAAGGGCGAGAACTTCTATGCCGGCAACCGGATGGCGGCCTTCGTATCGAGCGGAAAGAAGTTCCAGGATTACATCAATGAGCAGAAGAAGAAGGGCGTGAAGACCTTCTACTTCGTCACCGAGCACGGACGCACGGGTTCCTTGTCGAACGAGCTCGGCAGCCCTCGCATCTTCGAGAAGCTCACTTCCATCGAGCTCAACAACAAGTTCCTCGTGGTGCGAGCGACGTTCGAGTGAGTCGAACGGCGCCTGAGGGCGCTCATCTTACCACCAGCGCTGTCCGGCTGTGACGCTGTACGCCTGCTCCGGCCCGGGGAATGCCGCTGTCGATGGTCGACGGTCATGCTGAATCAGGAGTGTCCTTGCATCTCTGTCGCCGTGGCGGCGCAGCAGCGCAAGGAGACTCCTGCCAGGACGTCCTAAGTACCTGAATCGACTTGAAGAAGCCGCAGGCACGCGCCCTGCTCTCCCCTGGGATCGAGCGTCGCGGCGGAGACCTTTCCCCCCCAGGTCCGCTGCGACGCTCTCTTTATTTCCGGAGCTGCGCCGGCCGCACATCGTGCGACCAGCTCATTCGCTCTTGGCGTCCCCAGGGGCCGCTTGCAATGCAGTGAAATGTCGATCCAGCGCGTCCAGGAGACCTGCTGTGGTGCTCACCTCGGCGGTCACGCCGATCCGGAGCCCCCGCTTCTCGGCCGTCGCGGTCGTGATCGGCCCGATGCTCGCGAGGAGCACGCGCTCGAGGCGCGCCGCGGCGCCCTCGCCGAGGAGATCGCAGAGGCTGTCGACGGTGCTGCTCGAGGTGAGCAGCACGACGTCGATCGCGCCCGCCGAGAGCGCCCCGAGCAGCTCTTCGCGGCGGCCGGCCGACGCAGGGCGGGTCTCGTAGACAGGCACGACATCGACCTCGCAACCGGCGGCGCGGAGGCGCTCGGGGAGCACCTCGCGGGCGACCAGCGCGCGCGCGAGGAGCACGCGGATTCGAGGGGACGCCGCCCGGCGTCCGGCCAGCGCTGGGTCGGCCAGGATGGCCTCCGCGAGCTCCTCGCCGCGGAATTCCCGCGGGACGATGTCGGCGCGGACGCCGCGCGCGGCGAGCGCGGCGGCGGTCCCGACGCCGATCGCGGCGAGGCGCGCGGGGCCGAAGGCGCGCGCGTCCAGGCCGAGCCGCTCCATCTCCTTGAAGAAGCAGGCCACCCCGTTCTCGCTCGTGAAGACGACGGCGTGGTAACCGGAGAGGCCGCGGACAGCCTCGGTGACGCGCGCGGGGTCGGGGGGCGGGTGGATCTCGATGGTCGGCAGCTCCACCGCCTCGCCGCCGCGGAGGCGCACCAGCCTCGACGTCGAGCGCGCCTGGTGGCGCGGCCGGGTCACGAGCACACGCTTGCCGAAGAGCGGCTTCCGATCGAACCAGCGGAGCGTGTCGCGTAGGCCGGTGACGGCGCCGACGACGATGACCGCTGGGCTCTCGATCCCTGCCTCGTTCACGCGGCGAGGCAGGTCGTCGAGGCGGCTGGAGACGACGCGCTGATCGGCCCGCGTCCCCCACTGGATCGCCGCCGCCGGCGTCGCGGGATCGCGCCGCCCCGGCCCCATCAGCCCCGCGACCACCGCGTCGAGGGCCTGCATGCCCATCAGGACGCAGATGGTCCCGCGGACGGAGGCGAGCTCGCTCCAGTCGAAGGATCTGCCAGCCCGGGTGACGCCGCTGACGATCATCACGCTGGAGGCGATGTGCCGGTGCGTCAGCGAGATGCCGGCGTAGGCCGTCGCGCCGAGTGGAGAGCAGACGCCCGGCACCACCTCGAACGGCACCCCGGCCCGCGCGAGCGCCTCCGCCTCCTCCGAGCCACGCCCGAACAGGAACGGATCGCCGCCCTTCAGGCGAACGACGCTGCGGCCCGCGAGGCCGAGCGCGACGAGCTCCGCGTCGATCTCCGCCTGCTTCGCGTCCTTCACCACCCGATCGCCGCCGCGCTTGCCGACCGAGCGCACGTCGGCGCCCTCCCGCACGCGGTCGAGCAGCGCGGGGTGGACGAGCTCGTCGTGTAGAACGACGTCTGCCGTGGTGAGGAGCTCTGCGCCTCGCAGCGTGAGGAGCCCCGGATCCCCGGGGCCGGCGCCGACCAGGTACACGACGCCTGGCCTGGCCGCGCCCGGCGCTCCGTCGTTCATTGCCCCCGCAGCCGCCGCGCCGGGGCCCTCCTCGGAAGGATCGTTACGCCTCGGAAACACAGTCAAACTCCCGTCATTCTCTCGTTCATGCATGACAGACGTTGATTGTCATAGCGATTCTGCAGTGATGTTGACCCGGTGCGTTATGCGATTAGAATCGCATCCGGTCGATTCAACGTCCGGCGGTTTCTGGAGTCCATTCGATGAGATCTGTGAAACTGGTCGAGGAGCTGCTGAGCTCGGAGCGCGGCTTTCCGGACCGATGGTACGTCACCAACGGGGAGCGCTCGGTCGGGCCGGTCAAGCTCGACCAGCTCGCGCGCGGCATCGAGAGCGGAGTGGTCCCCCTCGATAGCTTCGTCCGCAATGAGGCATGGACCGTGTGGTGCCCGCTGTCCGACATTGCAACGGTCACGGTCGCCGCCACGGCGACGCCTGCGGAGGGCTCGGCAGCGGATGACGACGACGACACGCTTCCGCTGTCGTCCCAGCAGACGCCCCAGCCGATGACGCCGCGCCCCGGCCCGGCGGCGCGCTCGGCCGCGCGCTCTGGAGCGGCCCACCGCTGAGCGATGGCTGCGCGCGCGGGCCGCGCCCGGCGCGGGCTCCGCGCGCGGCGGGGCGAGCGCGGCCGCAAAACGGGAGGTGAAGAGCCGTTCTCATGCTGGCGGTTTCGGGCGAACACTAGCCGATTCGCAGCGCCCAGGCGATCCACGGATCGCGCGCTCCTCTGGACCGGAGCGGCTCACGCGGGCGCAGGGCTGCTATGCTCCGCCGCCGTGTTCCCCACGAAGAGACCGCGCCGGCTCCGTCGCTCGCCCGCCCTCCGCGCCCTGGTGCGCGAGACGACCCTCCATCCGGGAGATTTCATCCTCCCCCTCTTCTTCAACGAGGCGCTCGACGCGCCTCGGCCGGTCGGGACGATGCCGGGGGTCTCGCAGCTGCCCGTGAGCGCCGCGGCAGCGCAGGCGCGGCTCTGCAAGGAGCTCGGCATCGGCGGGACGATCCTGTTCGGGCTCCCGCGCACCAAGGATGCGTCGGGCACGAGCGCTTACGACCCGGACGGGCCCGTGCCGCGCGCCGTGAAGGCGATGAAGGAGGCCGTGCCGGAGCTGCTCGTGATCACCGACGTGTGCGTTGACGAGTACACCGATCACGGCCACTGCGGCCTGCTCCGGCAGGACGCGTCCGGGGCGGTGGACGTCGACAACGACGCGACGCTGGAGGTGCTCGCGCGGGCGGCCGTGGTCCACGCCAAGGCGGGGGCCGACGTGGTCGCGCCGAGCGACATGATGGACGGCCGGGTCGCCGCGATCCGGCGCGCCCTCGACGCCGAGTCGCTCGCGGGGACGGCGATCCTCTCCTACGCCGTGAAGTATGCGTCCGGCTTTTACGGGCCGTTCCGCGAGGCGGCCGACTGCGCGCCCAAGTTCGGCGACCGGGCGGGTTACCAGATGGACCCCGGGAACGCCCGCGAAGGCCTGCGCGAGGCGGCGCTCGACGAGGAAGAGGGGGCCGACATGCTCATGGTCAAGCCCGCGCTCGCGTACCTCGACGTCATCGCGCGCGTGCGCGAGGTGACGACGCTCCCGCTCGGCGCGTACAACGTCAGCGGCGAGTACGCGATGATCAAGGCGGCCGCGGAGCGCGGAATGATCGACGAGAAGCGCGCCGTGATCGAGCTGCTGACGTCGATCCGGCGCGCCGGGGCGGACTTCATCCTCACCTACCACGCGCTCGACGCCGCGCGCTGGCTCGGCTGAGCGATGCGGAGCCAGGGCGCAGGCGGGAACGCCGCGCAGCGCTTGAGATGGGCCGCCGCCTGGGCGGCGGGCGCGCTGGCGGCGTTCGCGGCGGGGTGCTCGCCGAACAGGTGCGACCGGTCCGAGGAAGCGAACCCGCCGATCGAGTTCGTCGAGGCCACACCGGAGGGGGGCATCTACGAGACCTCGGCGCCGGACGGCGAGCTCCTCTACTTCCCGGGCGGCATGCGGTACGCGCTCAAGCATCACCTCGGCGCGCGCCCGCGGTGGTGGCAGGTGTACCTGTCGTTCGAGCGCGACGGCACGAAGAGCGGCGGGACGCTGGCGCAGGCGGCTGGCAACCAGGCCGAGGTGCCCTGCGTGGACGACCAGCACCTGATCGTCGTCAACGGGAGCTGCTCCGAGTACTGGCTGCGGGTGGTCGCCGGAGGCGCGATCGGCGCCGATGACGGCGCGACCGGCGCCGCAGGAGGCGCGGCCGGTGCCGACGGTGATGGGACGGGAGCCGACGGGGACACCGTCGTCGGCAGGTGCTACGGCGCCGACGCCGATCCCGGCGGGGGGAGCGCGGCGCCCTAGGGCCCGCGCTTCTAGGCGTTCGCCGCTGCCTGCCGGGCGAACTGCAGCCGGTACAGCTTGCTGTAGACGCCGCCCGCGGCGAGCAGGTCCTCGTGCGTGCCCTGCTCGACGACGCAGCCCTTGTGGAAGACGACGACGCGATCGACGGCGCGGATCGTCGAGAGGCGGTGCGCGATGATCAACGCGGTGCGCCCCTCCATGGCTCCCTCGAGGGCACGCTGGAGGCGCGCCTCGGTGTCGCTGTCGACGTTGGCCGTGGCCTCGTCCAGGATGAGGAGCGGCGGGTCGCGGTAGAGGGCCCGGGCGAAGGCGATCAGCTGGCGCTCGCCGGCGCTGAAGTTGCTGCCGCGCTCGAGCACGGGGGCGTCGAGCCCGCCTTCGCGCCGCTCGAAGAGGTCGAGGGCGTCGATGCGGTTCAGCGCGTTCACCACCTTGGTCCGATCGGGGATCGCGTCGCCTGCCGCGATGTTGGTGAGCACCGTGCCCGGGAACAGGAACACGTCTTGAGGGACGACGGCGAACTGGCGGCGCAGCTCGTCGCGAGGGTACGCGCTGACGTCGCGGCCGAAGACCCGCACGACGCCCTCATCCACGTCGTAGAGGCGGAGCAGCAGCGACGCCACGGTGCTCTTGCCGGCGCCGGTCGCGCCGACCAGCGCGACCTTCTCGCCGCGCCTCGCCGCGATCGACACGTGCCGCAGCACGGGCGCGCCCGGCTTGTAGCCGAAGCCGACGTTGTCGAGCTCGAACGCGACGCCCTCGTCCGCTGCCCTCGACGTGTCGCCGCCGCTCGTCGCCGCCGCCGTCGCGTCCTCGTCCTTGTTGTCGAGCAGCTCGAAGACGCGCTCCGCGCCGGCCATCGCGGACTGCAGCAGCGTGTACCGAGCCGAGAGATCGCGGATCGGGACGAAGAACATGTCGATGTAGGCGACGAAGGCGAACAAGGTCCCGAACGAGATCTCGTCCTTCAGGCTGTTCACGCCGGCGTACCAGAGCACCGCGGCGATGCAGACGCTCGAGACCATCTCGATGGCGGCGTCGAGCGTCGCGTCGAGCACGATCGAGCGGTTGTTCGCGTTGCGGTACGCCGCGTTGATCTCGTCGAACTCCTCGGCCGAGCGCTCCTCCCTGGCGTAGGCCTGCACGACGGCCATCCCGGACACCTGCTCGTTGAGGTACGCGTTCATCCTGGCCGTCTTCGCCCGCACCTCGCGGAACGCGTCGCGCATCCGCCGCCGCGTCCAGTTGACGCCGAGGGCGACAGGGGGGACCGCCGCGAAGGCGAGCAACGACATGCGCCAGTCGAGCGACACCATCACCGCGACGATGACGGCGAGGCGGAGGAGATCGCCGAACGCGTTGAGCGCGCCGGACGCGAACATCTCGCCGATCGCGTCCACGTCGTTCGTCACGCGCGTGACGAGCCGGCCGACGGGCGTGCGATCGAAGAACCCGAGGCGGCGGGTGTGCAAGAAGCCGAAGACGCGCACGCGCAGGTCGGCCATCGCGCGCGCGCCGGCGAGCTGCATCAGGTAGAGCTGCGGGAAGGCGAGCGACTGCTCCAGGACCATGACGCCCGTGAGCAACAAGCCGCTGCGCGTGAGGTGATCGAGCCCGCCGGGCGTGTCGAAGGCGTCGAGCGCGTCGCGCATGATGAGCGGGCGCAGCAGCGCCAGCAGCGCCGTGACGACGAGCAGCGCGAGCGACAGCGCGAGGTGCGTGCCCTGCGGGCGCACGAACGGCCACAGCCTCAGCAGCATGCGCGCGTCGTACGCCTCGCCGAGCCGTGACTCCTCGTGGAACCGGCTCAGCACGTCCTCCGTGCGGCTCGCCTTCGTCGCCCCGCGGCCCTTGGCCGCCGCCTGCGCCGGCCGCAGCGGGCCCGCGTCCGCCTCGCCCGCGGCCGAGGCGCCGCCCGATTTCGACCGCATCGTCGCGCTGTCTCCGTGAGCCGGCTGTGTCACGAGAGCCCCACCGGTTGCGAGGACGGCGACGCCTCGAAGGTCGCGAGATCCTCTTCGAGCTGCTGCTCCTCCGCGAACGACGCGTAGATCCCGCCCGCGCGGACGAGCTCGTCGTGCGTGCCGCGCTCGGCGACCCGACCCTGCTCCAGCACGACGATCGCGTCGCACCTCCGCGCGGCCGCGACCCTGTGCGTGATCAGGATGACGGTCCGTCGCGCGGCTTGCCGCTCGATCGCCGCGAGGATGGCCTGCTCGGTCTTCGCGTCGACGGCGGAGAGCGGATCGTCGAGGACGAGGACGTTCGGCTCGCGCACGAGCGCGCGCGCGAGCGCGACGCGCTGGCGCTGTCCGCCGGACAGCTGCACGCCACGCTCCCCGACCACGGTATCGAAGCCGTCAGGGAGCGAGAGCACCTCGTTCAGCACCTCGGCCTCGGCGGCGGCCGCGCGGATCGTCTCGAACGCGGCCGGCGAGTCCGGATCGTCGAGGGAGTAGCCGATGTTGCGGGCCACGGTCGTCGAGAAGAGGAACGCATCCTGCTGCGCGTAGCCGATGCTCGCGCGCACGGTGTCGAGCGGCAGGTCGCAGATGTCGACGCCGTCCAGGAGCACAGAGCCGCGGGGCGTGGGCATGAGCCTGGCGAGCAGCGTCGCGATGGTGCTCTTGCCCGAGCCGGTGCGCCCGACGATGGCGAGCGAGCTGCCCGCTTCGACCTCGAAGCTCACGCCGTCGACCACCTTCCTCGCGCCGTGGGAGAACGTCAGGTCCTTGACGGAGATGGCGCCGCGGACGACCTCGGGGGAGGGCATCGGGCCGCTCACGACCTCGGGGATGGCCTCGAAGATCGCCTTGAGCCGGTCGTAGCCGGCGCGACCGCGCTGGACGATGGCGGCGACGAAGCCGAGCGCGAGCATCGGCCAGGTGAGCCGCAAGAGCGCCAGCCAGAAGGAGACGAAGTCTCCCCGGGTCATCTGCTGCTCCAGCACGAGCCGCCCGCCGTACCAGAAGACGATGAGCACGCCGACGGAGCTGATGGCGCCCATGAGCGGCGCCATGGATCCGCGCAGCTTGGCGAGCGCGAGGCTCTTCTCGAGGTAGCCCTGGTTCGTGCTCGTGAACGCGGCCATCTCGGACGCCTCGAGCGCGAACGAGCGGACGACCCTGACCCCGGCGAGGCTCGCGAGGACGCGGTCGCTCATGGCGCCGATCGCCTCCTGGTTGTCGCGGGTGCGGACGAAGAGCTTGGTCGAGAACGACCGGGTGACGAGCATCAGCGCGGGCATCGTCAGCAGCGCCGCGAGCGTGAGCCTCTTCGAGATGTGGAGCATCACGTACAGGGCGCTCGTGAACGCGAAGATCGAGCCCACGACGTTCAGCAGGCCGAAGCCGAGGAGGAGGCGGACCTGCGTCAGATCGTTCGTCGCCCGGCTCATGATGTCGCCGGTCGGCATCTTGCGGAAGAACGCCGGCCCGAGCTTGTGCAGGCGCGCGAGCAGGATCGCCCGGAGCTCGTACTCGACGTTGCGGCCCGCCGTGAAGATGGTGACCCGCGAGAACACGCGCATGATCGCGGCGCCCACGCTGACCGCGAGCATGAGGAGCGCCGCATGCGCGGCCTCGCTCGACTGCGCCTTCACGGCGGCGTCGACGGCGTCCTTGACCAGGAAGTCTCGCCTGGCCATGAGGAACTGCTGCGCGGCGAGCAGCGCCGCGCCCGTCAGGTAGAGCGGAAGCTTGTGGCGGAACTGCCCGCCGAGACTGACGGGGTAGGTTGAGGGATCGCGCTTGACCATTGCGTGGGGGGGGGCCGCGCGGCGACGCTCAGCGCGCCTTGCGCGGCGTCGGCGCGAGCGGCTTGCGGTGCGACGTCGAGAGCGCGGGCCGATCTTTCCCATCGACCACGAGCTCGAGATCGTCGAGCTCGAGCCTCGTCGAGAGCAGGCCGAGCAGGACGCGCGCGCCTCCGCGCCCATCGAGCTCGCTCACCACGCCGATCTTGTCGCCGAAGGGGCCTCGTCGCACGCGGACGCGGCTGCCCTTCTCCAGCACGCCGCCCTTGGCGGGATCCGGCGCGACCTTCGCGGCAGCTTCTGGCTCGCCGGACGGACCACGCTGCGCTCGCGGCGCGTGATCGGCCGAGGGCTTCTGCGGAGCCTCGGCCTTCGCTTGCTGCTCCGCTTCGCCGTGCGGCGCTCGCCGGGCCGGGGCGCTGCCCTCTCCGACCCGCTTCAGCGAGGGCCGCGGCTCTCCGCCGCGGCCAGCGCCGGCGCCGGCGTTGCTCGGCGACTTGAACAGCGTCGCCAGGGTCGGTCGGCGGGCGGGCAGGGCGGCCTCGACCCGCTCATCGCCGCGCGCTCGAGCCTGCTCCATCGAGCGCTCTCGCGCTCGGGCCTGCTCGGAGCGCCATCGCTCGTTCTCGGCCTCGATCTCGGCGTGGGCGCGCGCCCGCTCCTGCTCGATGCCCTCGAGCTTGCGGTCGAGCGCGATGCGGTCGTTCTCGCGCGACCACGCGACGAGCCGGTAGATCGGGGCCAGCGCGACGAGCGCGTCCTCGAGCTGCTCATCCAGGATGTCGGCGTGCTCGACCGCCGTCTCGCGCGGGACCGCCCAGCCGATCCAGAGCGGCACCTGACCGTCGGCGGCGCGGCGGAGCATCTCGGCGATCGCGTCCGAGGTGGCCGCGCTGCAGGCCACGCGATCGCCGCCGGCGGCGCCGAACGAGAACTGCTCCGGGAGCGCGTGGAGCGCGCTCGTGAGCTCGGCGGAGAGCGGCGAGGCCGGCGCGGCCGTCGCCTCCTCCGTCGCAGAGAGGCGAGCCCGGAGGTTGTCGACGTCCACCTTCGCGTCCGGGTGGACCGCGAAGCACACCTGCACCTCGCTCTCCGAGAGGCGCAGCGCGAGGAAGGCGTGCCGCGTGAAGGGGCTCGGATCGTCGATCGCGTCGGAGATCGAGCGGCCGCGGTCGAGGAGGCGATCGAGCTCGTCGCGCGCCGCCTGATCGCGCCAGAAGAAGACCCACTGGCAGTCGGCCCGGTGCTTGTTGCGGATCGACGGGTGCTCGTCCGAGCCATGGACATCGACCGAGATGCCGAGCTCGGCCAGCCGGGAGACGACGCCGCGCGCCCAGGCGAGCGCGCGCTGCTTCACCTCGAGGCGGGGGCGTGAGTAGGCCTTCGAGGTCGCTTTTTCGGCGGCGTACGCGTCGAAGTCACGAGCGGTGAGGTGCAGGGAGGGATGGCTCATTGCTTCGACTGGTTGCGATGCGCGGCGTGGGCGGATGCTGCTCGTGGTCCGTCACGGAAGGAGCTGTGCTCCTCGTGAAAGTCGCGCGGATGGTATCGTGAGGAGCTTCGAAATCAAAGCTCCGCGCCGCGCGATCGATCCTGGCGTTGCGTGGAGGCGGCACGCTTGACCGCCCTGACAAGCATGTCACCGTAGGCACTCCCGTGCCCCATCAAGAGGGCGATCCCACCGATATCACGTAGAACCCCGCGTAAATCGCGCTTCTCCAGCGCAGCGGGGCAGCTCCCGGGCGCTCCAGTCACCCGAGTCATCCGAGTCACCCGAGCCCGTGAGCCTGCGAGGCCCGTCGGCCTGACGAAAGAGGAATCATGGAACAGCATCGAGACGAGCACATTGTCTGCGCGAGCTGCGGCACGTCGTTCCTATTCTCGGCTGCGGAAGCTGCCGTCTACGCCGAACGGAAGCTCGCGGCGCCGCCCAAGCGGTGCCGGACCTGCCGCCGTGCGCGCAAGGACAATCGAGGGGAGAGCGAGAGCGGATCGCCGGCTCGCGCTGCGGAGCGCCAGCGCCCTGGCCCGCCTCGGGGCGCCGGGGGGCATCGCGGCCTGGCGCGCGGCGACGGCCAGCCTCGGAAGCCCCGCTACACGGGTGACGTGAACGAGTACCGCAGCCCGATGCAGGACGCGTACTCGGGGCTGACGCCCGCGTGGGCGGTGCAGAGCCACTACCCGAACCGCCCGCGCGGCGGCGCGCCCTTCCGAGATGACGGCAACTACCGCGCCCCCTCGTTCGCCGGTGACCGCCGCGCTGCCGCGCCGAGCCGCGCTCCGGCGCAGCAGCCTCGCGCGCCGCGCACTCGTCCGACGTTCTCGATCACCTGCAAGTCCTGCGGCTCCGAGGGCGAGGTCCCGTTCAAGCCGGTCGAGGGCCGCGACGTGTTCTGTCAGGCGTGCTACCGCGCGCGCAAGCCTTCCTGAGAGACGCCTCCAGCGACGCGCAGCCATCGCGCTGCGGCACACCCCCGAGCCCCGGTCGCTCCTCGTGCGGCCGGCGCGGCGCGGCCGCGAAGCGCACGCCGGGGTGCGGAGCGAGGCGGAGCCCCGAGGAAACAAGGCCAGTGCCGCCGGCGTGAAGCCGCCGCGAAGCGGCGCCGAAGTCCGGCGATCTCTGGCCGGACTTCGGACGGGCGGAACTAGAGGCTGATCTCGCAGGCGAGCTCGGACGTGAACCCGAGCTCGCCGAGCGTGATCGTGACCTTCACGCCGCCGCCGGACGCGCGGCGCGCTGTCTCCTCGACCATCCCCACGACCCACAGCCGGAGCGGCAGCGAAGCCGGGTCGAAGTCGCCGATGTGGAGCGTGACCCGCCCGGTCGGGCCCGTCGCCACGCGCCACGAGCCGAACGTGAAGAGCCTCGACCAGATCGATGTCCCGCGGCGCATGAGCGACGCGATGTCGGTCAGCGGTCGGGCGAACAGCGTGCGCACGAGGCTGTGCAGCTCGCCGCCCACGCCGAGCCTGCCGATGTCGCGCCAGCGCTCGAGATCGCGCAGGACCAGCGATGTCGCGAGCTCCATGTACGCGTCGAGCGCCTCGAGCTCGTACCCGACGAGCGCGTTGATCGAGTCGTGCTTGAAGTCGTCGGCGTAGCGGAGCGGCATCTGCGAGACGACCTCGTCGCGCGCGCTCCTCCCGTACTCATCCACGATGGTGCGATCGACGCTGCGCAACACGGGGCCGCGCACCTGGTACTGCCCGGCGAAGCGCGCCGGCAGCGGCCGGACCGGGGTGACGTTGGGCCGCCGCGTGTCGCGTGTCCGGTTCATCAGGGAACCGAAGTCCGCGCTGCGGACGGTCGGCTCGGCCCGATGCCCGAGGTCGGCGCTGCGCACCGTGGGCAGCGACTCGCCGCGCTGCGAGAGCATCGTGGGCTCCGAGCCGCGGCTCCGCAGCGCGTTCGAGAGCGTCATGCCGGGCGCGGGCTTCGCTGGCTCCGAGGACGACGGCCGCATCCCGGGGGGCGCCTCGGTGACGCGCCCCGCCGGCACGATCGACGGCGAGATGCGCATCGGCGGCGGGGGGTTCACGTCGAACCCCGGGCGCGATCGATCGCGCGAGGACGAGAGGCGATCGCGCTCGTTCTCCGGAGCGTTCCCCAGGCTCAGCGCCATCCTCCGCTGCACGTTGATCAGCCTGCCGAGCGCCGTCGTCCGCCGGGGCGGATCAGGCGCGACGCGCTCGAGCTCGCGGACGACGTCGCCGGCCGTCTGGAACCGCTTCGCGGGATCCTTTTGCAAGAGCCGCTGCACGATCGCCTCGAGCCGCGGGTCGACGGTCACGCCCGCCGAGGCGAGCGTGGGCACCTCGGCGTGCACGACGCGGAACGCGGTCGCCACGGCGGTCGGCGCGCGGAACGGCCGCGTGCCCGTGAGCACCTCGTAGAGCAGCACGCCCACCGAGAAGAGATCGCTCCGACCGTCGAGCGGCGACTCCCCCGTGGCCTGCTCGGGCGACAGATAGTCGGGCGTCCCGAACACGACGCCCGTGCGCGTCCGCGGCGAGGGGCCATCGGAGTCGAGCACCTTGGCGATGCCGAAGTCGAGCAGGCGGACGACGGCCGAGCCGCGGCTCGGATCGAAGGCGATGAAGATGTTCTCGGGCTTGAGATCGCGGTGGATGATCCCCGCGCGGTGCGCGGCGTCGAGCGCCTCGAGCACCGGGATCGCGACGCCGACGGCGGCCTCCATGTCGAGGCGACCGAAGCGCGCGAGCGCCATGCCGAGCGACTCGCCGTCGAGGTGCTCCATCACGATGTACGGACCGAGCTCGCCGACGCCGGCGTCGATCACGTCGACGATGTTCGGGTGGCGGATCCGGTTGACCGCCTGCGCTTCCTGGAAGAACCGGTGCGAGAGCTCCGAGTTGTCCGCCAGCTCTGGGTGGAGGAATTTGATCGCAACGGCGCGACCTGCGAGCACGTGCTCCGCCCGGAACACGTCGCCCATGCCGCCCCCGCCGATGCGCTCCGCGAGGCGGTACTTGTTGTCGACGAGGAGGCCGGGGGTCGGGGGTCGAAACGCCATCTGCTGCCGCTGGCGGGCGAGGGACCAACGTCATGGTCCCCGAGAACACGCGCCCCTGTAAAGGGTTGGGAGGCACGGCCCTCCCGAAAGACCGATCCTATTCCTTCGGTGCCTGCCGCGGCTAGGTTACCTGCGTCAGGTGTGGGGCGGATCGCAGCGCGAAGTGACTTGCGCGCGGCAAGATCACGGTTCGGGTGCATTCTTCCGCAGTTCGGCGATCTGCTGGGCGATCTCGGCGAACCCGCGGCCCATGGGAAGGGATGCCACGAACTGCGGCGGCACGGACAGCTTGCCGAGGTGGGCGCGGACGTTGGCCACCCCGAAGGTCAGCACAAATGCGGCGAAGGCGACGCCGTCGTTGCCGCTGTCGCCGACGAACGCGTAGCGGTGCCGCGCCCGGGTGGGATCCTCGCCGAACCGAGCGGAGAGCAGGCGCACAATCCCCGTGGCCTTGTCGGACGGGTCGCGCGTGAGGTGGAGGTGGACGCTCGATAGCAGCGTCCTCACCCCCCGCTCGCGCAGCTCGGCGCGCATCTTCTGCACGTCTTCCGGGGGGACATGCCGGTGCTCCCCGATATCGATGGTGACGTCGGTCACCCTCTGGTCGTTGTCGTCCGCGAGCGCCGCCGCCGGAAAACGACGCACCATGTCATTGGCGAGCCCGATGAGCTCGGCCCGGCGGGCTTGACGCGCCTCGCGGTCCAGGTCGTCGAGCGTGACGACGCGGCTCGCGCCGGCGCGCGGGGCGTGCCCTTCTCGATGGCCGGCGACGTCGCTTTCGTGCTCGCGGACCAGCGCGACGGCTCCGTTTTCGACGATCGTCGCGTCGATCGGCCACTGCCGCTGGAGCACCTGGCCCCAGCCGGCGGGCCTGCCGGTGCAGGCGATCAGCGCGAGCCCCGTCTCGCGTAGACGGAAGAGCGCTGCGTACGCCGCCTCGGTGAGGGCGCCGTGATCCAGCACGGTGTCGTCGAGATCGAAGATCACCCCGGCGAGGGCGCGCGCGGCGTGGCGAGGGAGGAGGGAGAGCGGCTTCATCGGGCGATCGTCAGAGCGCGTCGATGCGCGCGATGAGGCTCTTCAGGTAGAGCCCCTCGGGGAAGGCGGCGGGGACGGGGTGATCCCCTCCCTGGAAGTGCCGGTCGAACACCGCAGCCTGCATGCGCGCGTCGCGCGCGCCGAGCGCGAGCACCCGGGTCAGATCGTCGAGGCTCACGGCGCTGGAGCAGGAGCAGAGCACGAGGACGCCGCCCGGGCGCGTGGCCCGGCACGCCCCGGTCGCGAGGCGCCGGTACGCCGTGAGCGCGGTGTCCTTGGTGGCGCGCGTGCCTGCGAGCTTCGGAGGGTCGCAGATGACGAGATCGTAGCCCGCCTGCCTCGACGCGTTCTGCAGCGCCTTGCGGGCGTCGTCGCGCGTGAACTTGATCCGGTCGAGGAGCCCGTTCTCCCGCGCGCACTCCGCCCCGACCTCGATCGCCGTCGCGCTCTCGTCGATCGCGAGGACCTCGCTCGCCCCGCCGCGGGCCGCCGCCATGGCGAACGTGCCGACGAAGCAGAAGGCATCGAGCACGCGCCGGTTGTGGGCGAGCTGCTCGACGCGTGTCCGCAGCGTCCGCTGGTCCAGGTAGAACCCGGTCTTGTGGCCGAGCGCGAGCGGGATCGTGTACCGCAGCCCCCGCTCGACGAACCGGAGCTGATCGAGCGCGGGATCGCCGCGCACCACGCCCGCGTCGACGGTGAACCCCTCGAGCTTCGCGAGGGATTCCGGGGTCCTGTCCACGATCGCGCGGGGCGAGAGCGCCGCCTGGAGGGCGTCGAAGATCACCCCTTCGCGGCGCTTGATCCCGATCGTCCCGAGCTGCACGACCACCACGTCGCCGAACAGATCGACGATGAGCCCGGGCAGGCCGTCCCCCTCCGCGTGGATCAGCCGGAAGGCGTCGGTCTCATGGCCAGGCGCCCGCGCGGGCAGGCCGAGCTCGCGGCGGTGCGCGATGGCGCGCTCGATCCGGTGCCGGAACAGGGCCGCGTCGATCGGCCTGTCCTCGCGCGTGTACATGCGCACCGGGATGGCCGAGCGCGGGGTGTAGAGCCCGCGCCCGAGCACGCTGCCGTAGGGGTCGGTGACGACGACCTCGTCCCCGGCCACCGCGCCGCCCTCGATGCGCGCGATCGCCTGAGCGAACACCCAGGGATGCCCCGACCACACCGGCCGAACATGACCCTGCTTCAACGTAACCGTAGGCATGGTGGAATCCGATTGGTCTCGATGTTGGCAGGGCTCCCGACGGGGGCGACCGCGCCGTGACCTTTGCCGTGGGAGCTAGTACCCTGCGGAACGGCGCGCGTGTGAACCTTCCGCCACAGCGTGCCGTGGCGGCCGATGCACGCCGGCGTGCTGCGTGGCCATGGTGACGACGATCCCGCAAGATGGTCGATGGCATCCCGGTTGCTAACTTCCCTGCACCGAAGAGGAGTCGCCCGATGCGCCGTTGCTTGACCCATGCCCTTGTTGCGGTGGCGATGACCGCGCCGATGAGCGCGTTCGCGCAGGAGGACAGCAACTGTCCTCCCGGCGCGTGGTTCTGCGAGGAAGTGGAGCCGCCTCGCGATCCCGTCGCAGAACCGCCGCCCGCCGCTCCTGCCGAGGCCGCGCCTGACGAGGCGCCGCCGCCCCCGCCGCCGGCCAGGGGGGCCGCCCGCCGGGCCCCGCCGGTCGTCGTCTACGAGACCTCGCCGTCGGGCCCGCCTCCTCAGGTGATCGTCGTGGCGCCTGGGGCGGCCCCTCCGCCGCGCGTGATCGTGCGCCGCGTGGCGCCCCCGGCGCCGCCCCCGCCGGTGAAGCGGCGTTGGCGGCGCCACTGGGGGATCAACCTCCGCATGGAGGGCGTCATGTTGGGGCGCGAGCACGGCGGAGCGGAGGACGCTGGCATGGGAGGCGTCGGGATCAGCCTGCGCTACCGGCCTGTCCCGGCGTTCGCGCTCGATGCAGGCGCCGACTTCCTCGCGGGCACGGACTACAACGGCGACCAGCGGACCGAGGTGCCGCTCTCGCTGACCGGGATGCTGTTCGTCAACCCGCGCAGCCGCACCCAGTTCTACTTCATGGGTGGCCTGAACATCGCGCACGCCGAGGTCGATCGCTCCTCGAGCGAGGCCGCGGCCGGCGGCACCGAGTTCGCTCCGGACACGGAGTACGACTATTTCGGCGCGCACGGCGGCATCGGCCTCGAGTTCCGGCTTTCCCCCCGCATCGCCCTGAACGTCGACGCGCTCGGCTTCGTGCGCAGCCGCACGGACGATGGGCTCGTTCCCGAGTTCACGGATCCCGACACCGGCCGGACGACCAACACGTCGGGCGGGGGGCTCTTCCGCGGCGGGCTCAGTATTTACTGGTGAGCGGCTCGTCATAGCCTCCCGTCCACCCTGACCGCGGTGTTCGCGTCCGTTCTGCTCTCGACCAGGCGGTCGCGGTCCGGACCGTCTCCACGCGGTATAACGCCGCATCGTGCCTCAGGCCTCGATCATGCGCGCGCTCCGTGGCCGCGCCCCGCTGTTGCTCTCCCTCGCTGGCGGCGCGACGTTCGCCCTCACGGCGCCGCCGACGGATCTGATCCCCGCCGTCATCGTTGGCCTCGCTCTGCTGGCGGCCGCCGTCCACGACGCCCCGACGATCTGGCGCGCCTTCGGGCGCGGCGCTCTCTGGGGAACGGCGGCGGGCGTCGTGGGCCTGCGCTTCGTGCCGGAGGTCATCCAGCGGTTCACGCCGCTCGGCTCGGCTGCCTCGTACCTCGCGCTGGTGCTGCTCGCGGCCGCCCAGTCGCTGGTCTGGGCGATCTGCGGCGGCATCACGAGCGCGCTCCTCCGGCGGCTGCGCGCTCCCCTCGAGCTCGCCTTTGCGACCGGCGTGTTCGCCGCCGTGGCCATCCCGACCGTCTTCGGCTGGACTCCTGCGGGTCTCATGAGCCCCTGGCCGGCGCTCGTGCAGCTCGCCGATCTCATCGGCGAGCGGGGCGTCTCCGTGCTGTTCGCCGTCGGCGCGGCCTTGCTCACCCGCGCTGGCCTGGCCGCCTCGGGGAAGGCGCCGGGCGGGCGGCCCCTCGAGCGCGCGCCCGCGCAGGAACCGCGGCCCACCCGCCTTCGGTTGTCCCGCGCGATCCTCTACCCGGCGCTCTCGAGCGTCGCGCTGTTCGGGCTGCTCGCGGTTCATGGCGCGCTGCGGATGGCCGCGGTCGAGCGCGCCAGCGCCGGCCTGCCGACCGCGCGCGTCGCGCTCGTCAACCAGGCGGTCGGGCCTCACGAGCGCTGGCAGGCGAAGAACCACCCGCGGATCCTGCGAACCCTGCACGAGCTCACCCGGGAGGCCGAGGCCGGCGGCGCAGAGCTCACCCTCTGGCCCGAGGCGGCGTACCCTTACCCCCTCTCGCACAGCGCCCGGCAGGCGCCGCGCGGCGGTCGAGCGATCCTGGGGCCCGGCATCCGTGGCCCGATCCTCGCGGGGCTCATCACCCAGGCGCCGCCCGTGAAGGCCGCCGACGGCGTCGAGGAACGGAACAGCTACAACTCCGCGACCCTCGTGCTCCCCGATGGGAGCATGCAGCCGACGCAGGACAAGCTGCAGCTGCTCTGGTTCGGCGAGACGGTCCCGGGCGGCGCTTACCTGCCCTGGCTGCGGCGCATCTTCCAGAAGAGCGGCGGGCTCGTCCCGGGCGCTGAGCCACGCGCCCTCACGTTGCCCCGAGAGCACGGGCCCGCGCTCCGGATCGGGGTGCTCAACTGTTACGAGGACACGCTCACCGGGGTGGGGCGGCGGATCACCGGGGCGCTCGCCCCGAACCTCCTCGTCAACATCACGAACGACGCCTGGTTCACCGGGAGCGCCGAGCCCGAGCTGCACGCGAGGCTCGCGGTCATGCGCGCCATCGAGCTGCGCCGTGATCTCGTGCGGGCGGTGAACCTCGGCGTCGTGTCATGGATCGACGCCCGAGGCGTGGTGCGCAGCCGCGATGAGAGCGCTGCGCCGGGGGTGACCTTCGCGACCCCCTCGGCCAGGGAAACGCCGCTGACGCTCTACACTCGTCTGGGCGACGCCCCGATGGCGTTGCTGCTCGCCTTCGCGAGCGTCGCTTTCGCGCTCCGGGCGCGACGCTCCACAGCGAAGGCCCCGCGGCAAGCCCGGGGCGTCAGCTCGGGGGCACGACCGCCTGCGGGGCCCCCGGAGCTCGCGCCGCCCGATGCGGCGACGCAAGCTGCGGCCACGGACGCGCCGCTCAGCCGTCCTTGAGCGCCTTGACGGGCGCCGCGCGGAGCTTGCGGCTCGCCGGCTTTCCCTTGATGGTCATCGGCTGCTTCGTGAACGGATTGACGCCTTCCCGGTCCTGCGTGGCCGGGATCTCCTTCGCCTTGATCTTCACGAGGCCCGGAACCGTGACCTCGCCCGGCCCCTCCGGACCGAGCTCTTTCTTCACCAGCTCGCCGAGCGCATCGAGCACGCTGGCCACGGACTTCTTGTCGAGGTGGGTGGCCTCGGCAAGACCGACGATCATCTGCGCCTTGGTCAGCTTGTTCGAACCGGGCATGTCTCCTCCAAGTCGAAAGGGGGCGTCCGTTTAACAAGCGAGGTTTCGCATCGCAAGCGATAACTCATCGCGCCCCCGTCTTCTTTTGCCTCGCGGTGCTGCGACGCGGCTTGATTACAGTGTTGCTGTTGCTTCGTGACGCCGCCGCGGCTTCGAGCTCCCGGGTCAGATCCGTCATTTCCCGCTCTTCTGCGTCGGTCTTGTGGTCGTAGCCGAGCAGGTGGAGCAGGCCGTGCCCCAGCAGCATCGTGATCTCGTCGAGCAGCGGGCGATCGCGCTCGGCGGCCTGCCGCGCGGCCGTGTCGATCGAGACGATCACGTCGCCGAGGAGACCGCGCCATACCGACGGATCCACGGGACCTCGCCGGCCGCGCCTCCGCGAGTCGGCCCCGTTCTGGTCCAGCATCGGGAAGGCGAGGACGTCGGTGGGCTTGTCCTTGCGCCGGTAGCTGCGGTTGAGCTCGTGGATGGCCTCATCGTTCACCAGGGCGACGGAGAGCTCCACGCCCTGCAACGCGAGGTGGGAGAGCATCTTGCTCGCCCGCCGGCGCACGACCGCCGTCGACACCCCCTTGAAGGGCCCTCCCTGCGTCGTGACGGACACGACCGCGGGGGCCGCCGGGCGGCTCCCGCGGCGGTTCGTCCCCGAGCTCTCCTTGCGCTTCTCGGCCACGGGATCGCTATACCAGCTCGGGGATCTTCTTCGCATCTGCCAAGAACTGCGCGAGCCCGACGTCGGTGAGCGGGTGCCTGGTCAGCTGCTTGATGACCTTGAGCGGCATCGTCGCGGCGTGCGAGCCGATCATGGCGGCCTGCACGAAGTGGACGGGGTGCCGTATGCTCGCGGTGAGCACCTGCGTCGAGAACCCGTAGTTCCTGAAGATGGTCACGACCTGCAGGACGAGATCCATCCCGTCTCCCGCGGCGTCGTCGACGCGCCCGACGAACGGCGACACGTACGTGGCCCCAGCCTTGGCCGCGAGCAGCGCCTGGGCGGCCGAGAAGCAGAGCGTCACGTTCGTCTTGATGCCCTCGGAAGCGAAGATCCGGGCGGCCTTGAGCCCCTCGTCGATGAGCGGCACCTTGACCACCACGTTCCGGTGAATCTTCGCGAGCTCGCGACCCTCGCGGAGGATCGCGTCCTTCTCGACCGCCACCACCTCGGCCGAGACGGGACCGTCGACCACCTCGCAGATCTCGGCGATCGCCCGCTTCGTCGGCCTGCCGGCCTTGGCGAGGAGCGACGGGTTGGTCGTGACGCCGTCGATGACCCCCATCGACTGCGCTTCCTTGATTTCCGCGATATCCCCTGAATCGATGAACACCTTCATGATGCTGCCTCCGGGAACCGATGGATCGGCCCTCAGGCGGTGTTCATGCTGGGGTCAGATAGCGAGGAGCAAGGGCCTGACAGGGGCCCTCGCTGCCTCGTTCTGGCTGTCAGGCGGAGCGGGCAGGGGGCGCCGGCTCAGGCCGTCGCCTCGTCCTCACCGCCATGGCACTTGTTGAACGGCTTGCCGCTGCCGCAGGGGCACTCCTGCTCCTGCATGACGGCAGGCTGCGGGAGCGCCGGGGCGGGGTTCGCGCCGATCGGGAGGGACTCGTCGTGCTGCGCGACCGCGTCGAGCAGCGCCGCGGCGTGCCGCTCGCGATCCGCAGCCTCGATCTGCGCCTCTTCCTGCTCGGCGCGCCTGACGTTCACGCTGAAGAGCTTCGTGACCACGTTCGAGGAGACGCGGGCCACCATGTTGACGAACATGTTGTAGCCCTCCTTCTTGTACTCCTGCTTCGGGTCCTTCTGCCCGTAGCCGCGCAGGCCGATGCCGTCGCGGAGGTGGTCCATGTCGGTCAGGTGGTCGACCCAGGCCTTGTCGAGCTCCTCCAGGTAGAGGTGGCGGAAGATGCGCAGCGACAGCTCGACGCCGATCTCCTCCTCGCGCTTCTCGTACGCCTTCTCGGCGCGCTCGTAGAGCTCCCGCGCCAGCGTCTCCTGGTCGCCGATGTGCGCGATGTCGTCCGGCAGCTCGACGCCGAAGTGCTCGCGGAAGCCCTGGAAGATGCCGCCCCAGTCCCAGTCCTCCGGCGGCTTGCGGGCCGGGCACGACTCCTCGACCATCGCGCCGATGATCCGGTCCATCAGATCGAGCAGCCGCTCGCGCTGCTCGGTGAGCGCCAGGGGCATGAGCTCGGAGCACTCGTCGTAGATCTCGAGGGCCTTGTCGGCGCGCGTCTCGAGCTCGATCTTCACGCCCCAGCGCGTGTAGATCTCGCGCTGCATGTTCTCGAGCTCGACGAACCGCTCCGTCTTCTCGAAGTCCTTTCGCACGATCTCGCGCCGGTTGCCGTCCGCGTCGAGCGGCATCACCGGGTCGTTCGCGAACATGCCGAGCAGGTAGCCGACGTCCGGACGGACCAGCTCCACGATGGACGCGAGCGGCTTGATCGCCCGCTTCTCGCCCGTCGGCTTCCCCTCCTCATCAAGGACCTCGGGATAGTAACGGCCGACGAGCAGCGACTGGCGCATGTCGTAGATCGTCTTGCGCTGCGCGCTCATCACGTCGTCGTACTCGAGCAGGTTCTTGCGGATGTCGAAGTTGCGCTCCTCCACCTTCTTCTGCGCGTTCTCGACGCTCTTCGTCACCCACGGGTGCTCGATGGGCTCGTCGTCGGGCATGCCCATCCGCTCCATCAGGTTCTTCACCCGATCCCCGGCGAAGATGCGCATGAGGTCGTCCTCGAGGGACAGGTAGAACTTCGACGTCCCGGGGTCGCCCTGGCGGCCGGCGCGGCCGCGCAGCTGGTTGTCGATGCGGCGCGACTCGTGCCGCTCGGTGCCCAGGATGTACAGCCCGCCGAGCTCGCGAATCTCGTCGCCCTCGGCGGAACACTCCTTCTTGAGCTCGTCGACCAGGGCCTCGAACGCGTCGGGCTCCGCCTCGGGCTGGCGGTTCTGCTCCTTGAACTTGAGCTTGGCGAGCATCTCCGCGTTGCCGCCCAGGATGATGTCCGTCCCGCGACCCGCCATGTTCGTCGAGACCGTGATGGCCCCTTTGCGGCCCGCCTGCGCGACCACGTAGGCCTCGTTCTCGTGGTGCTTCGCGTTCAGCACGTTGTGCTTCACGCCGCGCTTCGCCAGGATCCGGCTGATCGCGGTGCTCTTCTCGACGCTCGTCGTGCCCACCAGGATCGGCTGGCCGAGCTCGTGCTTCTCGAGGATCTCGTTGATGACCGCGGTGAACTTCTCCTTCTCGGTCTTGTAGACGAGATCCTCGTAGTCGACGCGGACCACCGGCTTGTTCGTGGGGATGATGACGCAGTCGAGCTTGTACGTGCTGTGGAACTCCGCCGCTTCCGTGTCCGCGGTGCCGGTCATCCCGGAGAGCTTCTTGTACAGCCGGAAGAGGTTCTGGAAGGTGATCGTCGCCATCGTCCGGCTCTCCTCCTGGATCCGGACGTTCTCCTTCGCCTCGACGGCCTGGTGCAGGCCGTCCGACCACCGGCGCCCCGCGAGGACGCGGCCGGTGAACTCATCGATGATGAGCACCTTGCCGTCGCGTACCATGTAGTTGACATCGCGCTTGTACAGCGTGTGAGAGCGCAGGCACTGGTTCAGGATGTGCAGCGTCTCGAGGTTCACCGGATCATAGAGGTTCGTGCCCTTGAGCACCTGGAGCGAGGCGAGCAGCCGCTCCGCCGTCTCCACCCCCTCGTCGGTCAGCGTCACCGAGTGCCCCTTCTCGTCGACGGCGTAGTGCTCCTCGTTCCGGAGCTGGGGGATCACCTCGTTGATCGTGCGGTACTTGTCGCTCGAGCGCTCCCCCTGCCCGCTGATGATGAGCGGAGTCCGCGCCTCGTCGATGAGGATGGAGTCGACCTCGTCGACGATCGCGTAGTGCAGCGGGCGCTGCGCGTACTCGAGCGCCGAGAACTTCATGTTGTCGCGCAGGTAGTCGAAGCCGAACTCGTTGTTCTGGCCGTACGTGATGTCGCAGCGGTATGCGTGGCGCTTCTCGGCGTCGCCCTGCTGGTTGACCACCACGCCCGTCGACAGGCCGAGGAAGCCGTACAGCTTGCCCATCCACTCGGCGTCGCGCCGCGCCAGGTAATCGTTCACCGTGACGACGTGGACGCCCTTGCCCTCGAGGGCGTTCAGATAGCAGGGGAGCGTCGCGACCAGGGTCTTGCCCTCGCCGGTGCGCATCTCGGCGATGCAGCCGTTGTGGAGCACCATGCCGCCGATGAGCTGCACGTCGTAATGGCGCATCTTGAGCGCGCGCTTCGACGCCTCGCGGCAGACCGCGAACGCCGGGACCAGGATGTCGTCCAGCGTCGCCCCGTTGGAGAGCTTCTCCTTGAACTCCGCCGTCTTCGCTCGGAGCTGGGCGTCCGAGAGCTTCTGCAGCTCCGGCTCCATCCTGTTGATCACCTCGACCCGGGGTCGCATGCGGCGGATGGCACGCTCGTGCGAGGTGCCGAAAATCTTCTTCATCGCCCAAGTGAACATCTTTACGTGCCTTGGCTCCGCGGCGGTCAGGTGGGAGGAGAGGGGCCGGCCGAGGAACGCGAACGTAGTCGCGCCGCGGGCGTCGCGCAATTCCAGGACCGCGCGCGGTCGACGACGTCGCACGCCGCCGGCGCGATCCGCCCGAGGCTCCGCAGCCCGGGCCCCTGTCGCGCGTTCGTCGTCGGTCGGATCCGCGCGCGGGCGAACGCTCGCCCCCGCGCCGCGCGCCCAGCGGACCACGACCGTCCCGGGCCACCAGCGGAGGCGCGCCCCGGGGCGGCGCGTCACGCCGCGAGGTGCTCGAGTCCTCCAGGCGTCAAGCCGTGGTGCACGAGGGGGGACTCGAACCCCCAAGCCTCCCGGCGCCGGAACCTAAAACCGACCGGACAGACGCGAAGGGGCCCGATGCCCCGGTTTCGGCCGTGGATCTCGCGGGGCTGACCGTCCGAGCAGCCCCCGCGGCGCATCCTTCCGCCTCTTCGGGGCTGCCGTCCGCCCTTTCGCCAGAACCCGGAGAGGTGGCCGAGGTCACCGCGCCGCCCTCGCCGCCCACCCGGCCCTCGCCGCGCATGACGGACGACCACAGCCGGAACGAGCGCGAGGCGGTGCCCGTCGCGGTCGTCCCGCCGCCCAGGCTCGAGCCGACCGCACCCGAGCGGACAGCCGCCCCGGTCGGGTCTCAGGCCTGCCTGCTGGAGCAGATCACCGGCGCGATCCGAACGGCGGCCGCGCAGGGAGACCTTGACACGGCCCGCTCGCTCCATGCAGCGCTGGCCCGCGCGCTTGGGGTGGCGCCGCCGCCGGCGGACGAGGAGAGCGGCGCGCGGCTCGTCGCGCTGCGTGGGCGGGGGAAGCGGCGAGCACAGTGAGCGATGAAGGTCAACAGAAAAGAGCTTCGTGGTCGCTCGTGGTCTCTGGCGGTCAGCGAGGAGGGCGACCTGCCGGCCGCATGCTCCGCGCGCGGTGAACGCGCGGTGAAGACGGGCCTTGCGCGTCGAGCATCGATAGGGCCTTCGGCCACATTGGCCGACGTTCTATGTGTGTGATGGCTTGTTTGCTCGCGTTAGCTTGCGAGTCGCTGCGCCTGACTGTGGCCAATCGAGGCCAATGCGACATCGCGCGTCGATGCCTCTGGTGTTCTCTCGTGGCCAAGCGGACCAGGGTGCTTATCCCGGGTCCGCACCCGCGATTCGTGCGGGTCCGTCAAGCATCACGAGCGCATCGCGATAACAAAGCGTTCACAAGTTGCTTGTTAATATTTTCTGGGGTGAAGGCCCATTGTTTTGGGTGACAGCGCGAGGCGCGACGCCACAATAGATTCGTCAAGGAGGCAGCATGTCTACGAAGGGTGCAGTTGCAGGGGACGCGCGGAGCTCTCGGAAGTCGCATAAGAGAGAGCCGGTGCAGGTGGACACCGCGACGCTCCGCCAGCTTGCCGTGAAGGCCGAGGCGGACCCGCGCACGGTCGCCAAGATGCTCCGGAACGAGATCGTGCGGGGGGTGGCTGGTCAGCGGGTGCGCAGAACCCTCATCGAGGCCGGGTTGATCAAGGAGTAACCAGCGGCGCCGCCGGACAGGTCTCGGCGGAGCCGCTCAACGTGGGAGTGGGCGCGTGCCGTGTGTGAGCCGGCGCAGCGTTGTGAGGTGACGTGTATGCAGCGGAGGAATGCGACGGCCGCGCCGGGCATGGCCGGCGACATGAAGGCGAAGGCGCCGCCCGGGGGGAAGGGCGGCAATGACATCACGGCGCGCGTGCTGGCCACGCTCGCGAGCCCCGACGGACCGGGGGCGGTTCTGCTCCCGATGCTGGTGCAGGTCGTTCAGGTTGTCGTCCAGGAGGTGCAGCAGGCCGGGCAAGCCGAGGACGACCCCGTGCTCGACGCCGCGGGCGCCGCCGAGCTCCTCGGCATCTCCGAGGAGACCGCGAACCGGAAGGCCAGGACCGGCGAGATCGCAGCCTCGAAGATCGGGCGGCGTCTCGGCTGGCGCTTCCGGCGATCGGACGTGCTCGCCTACCTCGAGGCGAAGCGCCTCCAGCCGCTGCCGGTCCCCGCGAACGACGCGGAGGGCCCCCCGACGGACGCTGCGGGCGTCTTGGCGGAGATGAACCTGCCCGCCCTGCGGGGGCGACGATGAGCCGCGCACGGGCCGCCAGACGGGCGGCGGAGCGCGCTGCGCGGAAGGCCGGCAAGCCGCGGGGCAAGGTGCGCACGGTCGACACGGCGGAGCTCGCCCCGGAGTTGCAACAGGGCTTCCGGGCGATCCAGGCGTACGTGGAGCGCTCGCCTTCGCTGCCCGAGGACCTCGGCGCCTACGTGGCGATGTCGTTCGAGGTGACGAACATGCCCGGCGCGACCCGCGTCATGCTCTACCCGCGCGAGGTCGCGATCGTGTGCGCCCTCTTCGAGGGCAAGGCGGAGCTCGCCATCGAGCTGGCCGAGCGGCCCACGACGGGCGAGCTGACGATCGTCGCGACCAGCGCGAGCGGCCGCTACGCGATCGGGTCGGGCCAGATCTTCACGGCGGCGGCTGGCCTGCACATCTCGGCGCCGGGCGGTGTCGCATGAGCGTCCCGCCCGTCGATGACGGCGGCACGGCGCGCGGCGCGGATGACGACGTCGAGCGCACAGCGATCCAGGCCGAGGGCGGCCAGCGGCGCCGCAAGGGCCGAGCGGTGCTGCGCGTGGCGCGCGCTGACGATGCGGACGGCGGGCCTGCGATCCAGATCGTGCCGGGGAAGATCCACATCGCCGTGCGCCAGGGCATCGAGGCGCTGCGCGCAGACCCGGATCTCTACCAGCGGGAGAAGGATCTCGTGCACCTGACGAACGTCACGGCGGACGAGGAGAAGGCATCCGACAAGGAGTTTCGCGAAGGGACTCCGCAGATCCACGTGATGAGCCCGCACACGCTCCGCGAGCGGCTCTCGGAGCACGCGCGTTGGCTGAGGCAGAACTCGCGCACGGGGAACTGGCATCCCGTCGACCCGCCCGACAGCGTCGTGCGCGCCATCGTAGATCGGAAGCGCTGGCCAGGCTTGCGGCGTCTCACGGGCATCATTGAGACGCCATCGCTTCGACCGGACGGCACGGTGATCGACCGGCCCGGCTGGGACGCCGCGACGGGCTTCCTCTACGCGCCGAGCTGCGCCTATCCCGCGATCCCGGAGCGCCCCACGCTCGAGGACGCGCAGCGCGCGCTCGCGCTCCTCGAGGACGTCTTCATCGACTTCCCCTACGCGTCGGACGCCTGCCGCTCGATGGCGGTGGCCGCCGCGCTCACGCTCATCGCTCGCCCGGCGATCCGCGGGGCAACTCCGGCGTTCGTCTACGACGCGAACACGCCAGCGAGCGGCAAGAGCCTCCAGGCCGATTCGACATCGATGCTCGCCTACGGCCGCGTGGCTGGGCGCAAGGACTTCCCGACCGACAAGCGCGGCGCGAACGATGAGGTCAGCAAGATCCTGTGCGCGTATGCGATCCTCGGCACCCGGTTGATCAACTTCGACAACCTGGGGCCCGACTTCGCCTTCGGCGGCCCCGCCCTCGAGATGGTCCTCACCGCCGAGCACAACGCCGAGTTCCGGATCCTCGGCACCAACACGGTCACCATGCTCCCGTGGCGCACCGTCATCTTCGGCACGGGCAACAACGTCACGCTGACTCGCGACATGCTGCGCCGCTGCATGCTCAGCCGCATCGAGAGCCCCTGGGAGCGGCCGGAGCTCCGCCCGCTGTCGGACTTCCGCCACCCCGAGCGGGCCTTCTGCCTCAAGGCATGGATCCTCGCGAACCGCGTGGAGCTCGTCGTCGCCGCGCTCACCCTGCTGCGCGCGCACGCCGTTGCAGGCCGCCCGTCCCCGGGGCGCATCTGGGCAAGCTACGAGTCATGGACCAGCGTGATCGCGGACGCGATCGTCTGGGCCGGCGGCGCGGACCCGCTCGAGTGCCGCCCGTCAGAGGACGCGGAAGAGAGCCCGGAGAAGCGCGCGATCCGCGTTCTCCTGCGCGAGTGGAGCAAGCTGGATCCAACGGGCCGAGGGCTCACCCTCAAGTACGTGATCGGCACGCTCTACCCGATCGAGCGACTGCGCGGCGAGCACCTGCCGCCCGACGGCTTCGACGATCTGCGCGAGGCGATCGAGCACCTGGCGCCGCCGAAGCCGCGGCAGGCGCCCGACGCGCACGTGCTCGGCAACGCCATCCGGAGGTACAAGCGCAGCGTGGTCGGCGGACGGCGCTTCGATAGCGTGCCTGGGGCTGCGGGAGTCCAGCGCTGGATGGTGACAACGCGGAAGGCGCCGGTCGTCGTCGATGCTGTCGGTACCGCCGAAGACGTCTAGCGCGCCGCATGCGCGACTACACGTGGTCGGACCGCGCCGCGCTCGAGCGCTGCCTCGACTTCTTCGTCCGAGCCGCCACCCTCCCGACGGCAAGGGGCCACCTTCGCTCAGCTGACACGCTGCCGAGCACGACGGGCACCACCAGATCGCGCCCTCGCTGCCATTCGGCGCGCAGCGGCCGCCACCCGGAGCGTCGCCGCCTTGGCCGTCGAGTGCGCCATCGATGCGTGCCTACGTCACGGCGCCCCGCTGGGCTCTGCTGCTGGCCTTCGCCGCCCACCCGAGAGCCCCCGATCCGCCCCCCGTGCCCGTGGGGTTCGGCGGTCCGGCAGTGGGACTCCACCGGGGGGTCCTCGCGTCGGAGGCTCCTCGAAGCACCCTCCGGGAGGGCATCGAAGGGGGTGCAGGGAGGCGTCCAGAAACGCGTCCCAGGGCCAGCGCCCCACTGCCCCACCGCTCGTAAGTGCCCGAAACCATTAGAGCATGCTATGGGGCCAGTGGGGCTAGTGGGGCTCCTGCACTCGATGGCGGCGGACGATGACATCAGGCGTATTGTGAGGAGCCATACGCGCTTGGTGACATGTACATTGCTCAACCCGTACTGGCTGCAACTGCCCCACTAGCCCAACTACCCCCCGATAGCCCCACGGTGCGGGGCATCCGATGACCACGCGTGGCCATACGTCGCACATGTAGGCTGGCGTATTACAGTATATGGGGGATTCCGGGCCCAGGGGTCCCGACTTTTCCGCGCAAGGTTTGCGCGATTGCAATCTAGGTGAACGACCAGCGCCCCCGAGCAGGCCGAGGTTCGCCCTCGCCGCCGCGGTTAACAGCCGGTTCACAGGTTCACCAGCGGCCTTCACCAGCGCTCGATGCCTGGTTGATGGTCAACCCTGACGGTGCTCGCGCCGTGCCCCGTCGTCGCTCCCAGGGCCGGACGTCGCCGCCGAGGTGAACGCCGCTCCATCGCCCCGCCGTGGGCGCCGGCCGGGCAGGAAGGTGCCTCCGTCGCGACGCGCCTGGTGCTCGCGGGGGTGACGTCGCTCGCCGGCGCCGCGGGCCCGCCTAGCGCCCGGGCAGGCCAGCAGGCGACACGCGACGTGGTCGCCCCCGATCGCGCTCGCCCTCGCCGCCCTCCCGGGCCGCCGTCGAGCCGCGCCTCGTGATGCTTCACGTGTGAATGGTTCGTGTGCGAAGCATCGCCCGCCCCTCGCCGCGCCGGGCCCGGGCGCCGCGCTGCTATGGGCTGTGATGAGTCGTGATAGCCGACCTTGTGAACGTCTTTTCGCATCATATCAGTCACATCGCTTGATTGCAGACTGCGCGCCTTACAGACTCCGCATCTATGAGCAGCAAGCGTCCTGTTTCGGTCTTCATGGGTGACGCGCTCGAGCGGCGTGTGAACCGTCATCGGATCGGCGGAGACAAGATCCGCTCGTTCTCCGATGTCGCCCGCGAGGCGATCGAGAAAGGCCTCGACGTCATGGAGCGCGAGCAGCAGAGCGCGTGTCCAGGGACGGCCTCGGGCGCGCACGCTGCGGCGTGAGAGGAGGAGTCGACACCATGTCCGGAAAGCGGAAGTCGAAGGCCGTCAAGGCGGCCGTGGGCAAGCAGCGCAAGCGCGACGTCGCGCGCGCGACGGGGCGAACGAGCGCCACCGCCGAGGGGGAGAAGATGCACAGCGCGGGCGCCACGAAGCGGGCGCCGGCGAAGCGGGCGCGCGCGGCGCGTTCCGCAGAAGGGAAGGGCTGAGATGGATCCGACGTTTGCCGCATTCCTCCGCGCGATCCTGGCGACCAAGGACGTCAACGTGATGCGGACCCTGCTGACCGAGCTGCTCGCGGTCTACAGCGAAGGGGCCCCGGTCAGCTCGGGCGTAGGCGCGATGAAGCCCTACGAGCAAGCTGACTCGCGCACGCCGTCCGGACCGGCCCCGTGGCCCAGGATCGACACCAGCCCCGTCGCCCGCGCCGCCGCGCTTGCCAGGTGCAGCCCGGATCAGCGGGAAGCGCTCGCTCGTGTCTTCGCGCCGCGTGGCGCTGCCCCGAAGGTCGGGCGGACCGCCGCGGGCGAGCTCGTGATGAGCCACATCGGGATCCTTCCGCAGGGGTCGAAGGTCCTGCCGAGGTCAGACGTCCCGAGGGGCCGGCCGTGGGCGGCTTGATCGCGATCACGGATCCGGAGCAGCTCCGCCCGGACCGGGCCAGCGCCACCCGCGCGGCACGCGCCGCCATCGCTGGGAGAGCGACGACCCGGAGCCTGAACGCTGCCAGCGGGGTTGGGACCGAACGCCCGGACCTCGCCGCTCTCGGTGCCAAGTGGCAAGAGCAGCTCCGGCTCCAGGACTGGCGGATCCAGTGGGAGTACGCGCGGGAGCTGTACAACAGCAGCGCGCAGCCGGTGAACTGGCTCTGTTCGTACCTGCCCGACAACAAGACTGCCCGGATCCAGATCCGCGACCCTGAGAACCCGATCCCGGGGGCGCCAGAACCCACGGAGCGCAGCGTCGTCGGCGCGCTGGCGCGTCTGCACTTCGCCCCGTTCGGGAACCCCGAGGCCGAGGAGCCGGCCGCCGAGGCGATGGCGGAGGCGCTGTTCGCGCCGAACGGGCGCGAGATGTCACAGCGCGCTTTCACGGCCCGGCAGCGCGCCGCCGCGGCGTCCACGTCGCGCGCACCGACCCACGTGGCGCTTGCCGCAGTCGACCGCGCCATGGGCGTGCAGCGGGGCCAGCAGAGCGCCCTGCGGACCGAGCCGCGGACGGCGGTGCTCCAGATCAGCAACATCTCTCCCGCGACGGCCGCCGACGTGGCGCGGGCGCGGCGATGAACAGCGAGACGGGGCGCGCGCGCCTCGAGGAAGACAGGGGACGATGAGCATGTTTCGACAGGTGCTGGGGGCGATCCTGAACGTGGGCGAGGAGCGGCCGAGCCGCTCCGCCTCGGGAACGGTAGACGATGCGGCCGCGCAGGTGGACCGAGCGCGCGCAGGGCTGGCCGCTGCCGAGAGGGACACCGCGGAGACGGGCGCGCGCGCGGCCGAGCGGGAAGCGCAGCTCTCGACGGCCGAAGCGGCGTTCGACGCGGAGCCGACGGACGAGCACGGGCAGGCGGTGATCACAGCGCGGAACGCTCGCGACCTGGCGAAGCTCCAGGCCGATCGGGCAGCGCGGCGCGAGCAGCAGGCCCGCGAAGCCCTCGCCTTGGCCGAGCGCGCGGCCGAGCGCGTCCGGATCGAGGCTCAGCTCGAAGAGGCCGAGCGGCGCCACCAGGACGCCGTCCAGGCCGAGCGGCGCCACCGGGCCGAGCGCAGCGCCGCGCACCCCGCCCGGGTGGTTCTCGAGGCGATCCGGCTGGCAGAGCAGCGCGAACGCCAGGCGACCGCCGACCACGAGAAGGCCCACGCCGCCCTCGCCGCCAGCACCGCCGAGCTGGCTGCGCTCGAGGAGCAGGTGCAGGCCGTCGCGCCGGACCGCGCCGAGGAGCTCCGCGCCCGCGCCGATCGGCGCACCGCCGCCGCCCTCGCCGAGCTGGCCGAGCGCGCCGCCCTCGCCGCCGCCCGCGAGCGGATCGACCCGAGCGCGGATCTGGTGATCGCCGGGGAAGCGCTCATCCGGAAGGGCCTCGCCGACATCGACGCCACGGTGGAGAACGCCAGGGACAGCGCGAAGCGCGCGCGGGAGCTCGGGGCCGACGTCAAGGCTATCGGCACCTTTCACAAGCTCGCCCACGTCCAGCATGCCCAGTTCCTGGCGCTGCCCGAGAAGGCGCGGCACTGGTACAACCACAGCCGCTTCATGGGCTACACCTGCGGTGCCGAAACGCAGGTCGGGATGGGTGGCAACCCTGTGAAGCCATCCTACCGATTCGAGCTCAATGTGCCGAGCAGCTGCGGTGGGGACGCGACGGATACCCGTGATGCATCGGAGAAGGTCAATCGCTGGCTGAACTGCGACACGACCGATGACGTTCGCGAGGCATCTCGGGAGATCGCAGAGAGGCGCGAGGCGGAAAGGCGCGCTCACTTCAAAGCGACGTACGTCCCGCCCCCGCCCGGTGGATTGGTGATTCGAGCTGATGGGACCGTGGAACCGCGCAGGCTTGCGCCCGACCTCACGCCGACGAGGTACGGCGCTGGCGCCGTTCCTCCGGAGGCCGGCACCCGGATCCACTCGACACGAAACTAAAAGCGGTAAGCACAGGAGCACCATGCCCAACCCGATCGAACAGGCAGACCTCTATGACGTGATCGTCTTGGCGGGCCAGCGCTCGCCGGGACAGGCGCTCGTGACGGGCGCCGGATCGCCGAGGAACTGGGACGAGCGGAAGGGCTATGGCCTCTCCGGCGCCTTCCTCGTGTTCACGGGCGACGGGCTCGCGTCGTTCCAAGTGCGGCTGCTCTTCTGGGAGCCGCAGCACTTCGCGCAGTGGGACACGTTCTCGCGGCTGCTCGCGCGCCCGCAGCTCGGCGCGCGCCCCAAGGCGCTCGACTACTACCACCCGTATCACGAGCCGCTCGGCATCAAGTCCGTGGTCGTCGAGGACGTCCTGCAGCTCGACCAGATCGAGCCTGGCCTTTGGGCGCAGGGCATCAAGTTCAAGCAGTACCGCGCGCCGAAGCCCATCCTTTCGAAGCCCGAGGGCAGTACGGCGCAGCTGAACGAACCCAAGGCCGAGGACGAGGCCGACCAAAGCATCGTGTATCTCGGTGAGCAGATGAAGAATCCGACTGATAGCTTCGGGACGATAATTGGAAGGGTGTTCGGCGGATGAGTGCCCTTGAAGCACACGAAGCGAAGGTGTTGCGCGCTCGGCTCACGCTGGAGACCGCGGAGCGCGCGCTGCTCGAGGCCTGCACGAGGCTGGCCGCCGCGGAAGCGGCGCTCGGCGCTGCGCGTGGAGCCGACGGACCCGCCGCCCGAGATGCTCGAGACCTCGCCGCAGCGAAGGCAGCAGCGGCCAAGCGCTGGGAGCACGAGGCTCGCGCCGCCCTCGCCGCTGCGGAGGTGGAGCGAGTGCGCGGTGGGCTCGAGGCGCAGCTCGTCGAGATCGGGCGCCTCGAGACATCGGCTCGCCGCCGCGTGGACGGTGGCCAGGAGGAGCAGGACGCCGCCCGCATCGTCCTGCAGAGCGCGGTCCGAATCCGCGAGACCCTCGAGGCACAGCTCGCCGCGCTCGCCATTCCCCCTGCCGTTCGTCTCACCGACCTGAACTGAACTCCGGGCGAGCCCGCAGCGCTCATCGACGCAGGGCCACGACGGCGACCGCCAGCGCGAGCCCGAGCGCATGCACGTGCGGATGCGGCGGCTCGATGATGGCGATGCCGGGGTACGGCGGATCGACGATGCAGGCGACGCCGGGATCCGGCGGTTCGATGCTCGCGGTGACGTTGGGGTTCGGCGGGTCGATGACGTCCGCGTCTTGGGGCGGAAGGATCATGCGGCGAGGCTACCACGACGCAGCGCCGCTTCTCACCCTCGCCGCGGGCGGAGCGCCCGGGTCAGCGCGGCGATCCCGCGCGCGCGCCACCGGTACGCTGTGCTCACAGGCGCGTCCTGCTGCTCGGCCGCCTCCTCCATCGACATCTCGAAGACGTCGTGCGCCACGATCACCGCGTTCTCGTGCTCGGGCAGCTGGTGCAGGGCTTCGAGGAAGGCCCGGCGCATCTCCTCGCGCTCGATGGCTTGGTCAGGGGTCGACGCCTCGTGCTCGGCGAGCGGCGGCTCGGCACGGAGCTCCTCGCGTCGCACGCGGGCCGACGCCCGGTGATGGCGCACCGTGTGATAGGCCAGCGTCCGCATCCAGACAGCCAGCGCCCGCGCGGGCTCCATGTCTGGGTCGGGGCGGTAGCGCCCCTCTTCGCTGGCCTCCCACGCCGCGAGCAACACGTCTTGCGAGAGGTCTTTGACGTCCTCGCGTGTCGCCTGGGTACCGCGAAGACCGCTCGCGATGGCGGCGCGCACGAGTCGCACCTGCCCGAGGAGCTCCTTCGCGGTGAGCCGCTTCGCTGCGAGCTCGCGGTGCTTGCGGTAGACGACCGCGATCGCGAAGAAGACGAAGTGCCAGAGCGTGAGCGCTACGAAGTCCGGCGCCATGCGAGGACTCCCTGTGTTGGAGTGAGGGCGAGGTAAAGCGCGAAGAGGATCGAGCGCGCGAGATCCCACGCTCCGAAGATGCCCACCCGAAACGGGCCGGCGAGCATCGTCAGCTCAGCAACGACGATAAGGCCGCTGATGAAGTGGTGCGACTGCGCGGGCTCGCGTCCGAAGTACCATCTAAGGAGGCACCCGACCGACACGCAGAGCGCGGCGAGCTCGCACGCGGTGTAGGCCTTCGCGAGCAGGGCCCCGCGGAAGGTGGGGTATCCGGCGGCGAGGACCGCGACCGCGACGACGTAGACCGCGAGCACACCCCACGGGCGCCGCCGGCCGAAGATGAACACCGCGAGCGCCGCGACGCCAGCCATCCAGCCGAGGAAGAGGGCTGACTCGAGGTGGAACGCGGCGCGGACCCACCCCGTGAACGGTGCGCCGGCGAGCTCGGCGCGAGCGGGGCGGAGCACCTGCGCGCCGATGAGCTCCCGCACGGCGTCCGTCACGAGGCCGTAGGCCAGCAGCCACGCGATCGGCCGGTGCTCGGGGCGATGCCGCGCGACGATCCAGGCGAGCACCGTCACGAGGACGGAGAGGCTCCACAGCGCCGGGATCACGGCGCAGCCTGGGCTCGAGGGTGAGGGCGGGCTCGTTCGCGGTCAGGCGCGCGCGAGGGCTCCGCGCGCCGCGCTGTCAGGGCTCCGGCGGGCGAGGCGGCAGGCACGGCGCCGACGGTACGCGGCGTCTCCAAGAGGGCCAAGAAAGGGCGGCCCCCAGGCCGAAGAGGGCGAAGAGCTGGAGCAGCCTGCCTACGAATCCGGGGTCGGGAGGGGTGATCGGCATGGCCGGGAGGCTACCAGCGCCCCGCCGCTGACGTCGTCCGCTTTCTTGGCCCGGCGGGTCGACCTGTGGCACGCGCGCACGCGCGCGAGGTGGCGGCGCGGTGTCAAGCGGGAGATCGGGCTCGAGCGACGACCTTCGCCGCCCGAGCGCCCCGATGGCGCCGCGGCCGCCGGCCGGCCGAGCAGCGCGCGGAAGGCTACCAGGGCTTCCGGCCGGTGGGTGTCGATTTCGTGAGAAAGGCGCGGGGGCATCCGTAAGAGGTGCCGGTGCGGGTCGAGTGCCGCGCCTCGAGCGCCACGCTGGCCGAGCGCGCGGTGCAGCGCCGCCGAGCTCTGATCACACGCCGCCCTTGGGCTCGGCGCCTTAGGGCTGCGTGCCGTCGCCCCTGGCGCTACGGGTCGGCAGCCACGCGTCCAGCAACGAACGCCGCCGGATCGATCTCGCCGGTCACCTCGTAGTAGGCCAGGGACGGGTTAGGTGTGGACTCTCGGCATGCGTCAGCGGTTTCGATGTAGATGACCGCAGGTGATATCCGCTGCCCCAGAGCAAAAACTCGCATTCTGACGTCGTTGTCGCAAGTGGCATCGAAGGAGATGCCGTATCTAGCCTCGCACTGATAGGCCGAAACCACGAGCGGACGCGTGCATGCTTCATCTGAATAGTAGGATCCAGCGGACGCCCGGTGCTCGGTCGGCAAGCACCGCAGTTGACCGTCTGCCGCCTTGATAAACTGGCAGTTTTCCCCACGCTCAGAGTCGAACCACACATCTGGCGTGTACGCCTTCGACCCGTCGTCAGCCGTGATGAATCGCGCTTTGAGCCGAGAGCCGCTCACCGGGTCAGCTGCTGCGCTCGGGACGGGATCGGTCATGCCGTCGAGCGGCCCATCGTCGCCCGAGCTCGAACCGACATCACCCGAGCTCGAACCCACGTCGCCCCCGGCACGCCCCGCGGTGCCGCCCTGCGCACGATCGCCGCGTCCAGCGGAGCAAGCCGCCATCGCCACGTAGATCACCCCGCCGCCCACCAGCGCCGCTACGACATCACGCATTCTCATAGTTTGCGAGGGTATGTGGAGGGCGGCGTGCTGGCCAAAAGCCCGAGCGACGCCCCTCGCCGCCGCGCGAACGCACGCCAAGGCGCTCGAGCTCTGGGACCGTCGCGCGCTGACACGTCGCTCCGGACACACCGCGGTAGACGCACAGCGGCGCACACAGCGTGGTCCGTCGGCTCCAGAATCGACCCGCCCTGGCCGAACGCGGGTTGACGTGTTGCGCGACGTTGCGCAAGGTTGCGAAGTGATGATGAACGTCCCGATGAGCGATGAGCTCAGAGAGGTCGTGCGGAAGCTGCGCCCGAAGCTCGGCGCGCGCTCGGATGCCGCCGCGGTGCGCATCGCAGTAGCGAAGCTCGCCCGCGAGCACGGCCTCGCCGTGCGCGGAACCGCTGAGCGCCCCGACCCAGATGATCAACCCGACGCACCCGGACCGATCGCGGCGTCGAAGGAGAAGCGAGGCGCGGCGCGCAAGCCGCGGAAGTAGGCCCCTGAAGTAGAGCGGTCCGCCCGGGAGCTTGGACCCTCCCGAACGGACCTGATCGCCACCCCGTTAGAGCGGAGAGACGACTATGGCTTCCGTACATCGCGCCGCGCGCGGCGCCAAGAAAGCAGCGCACCAGACCCCGACCCGCCGGCAGGCCACGAAGAGCCGAACCGGCAAGCCCCGCCCGGCCTCGCCAGGCAAGGCGAAGCGCCCGACGCGCGCTACCTCCGCCGATCGGCCGAGCGTGCGGAGCACGATCAACAAGGTGCTGCGCGGCGCCCTCGAGCTCGCGGAGCGGTTCAGCGCTCGCGAGGACGTGAACGGGCCGGCGACGCTGGCGCAGCTCGTCCTCCGGACCCTGATCTTCATGATGGAGCGCGCGGACGAGCCGCGCCTGCTCGCGTACCAGCGCGCGGTGCTCGCGTTCTCGGAGGCCGTGCGCGCGGCGAGCAGCGAGGCCTCGGGGCAGGTGGACGGCGCGGGCCGTGGTGATGGCAGCGCGCCCCCGGCGTCCGCTCCCTCTTCGCCGCCCGGCGGGTCTGCTCGGCGCCCGGAGCCAGCAGAGGAGCACCTGCGCGCGATCGGCTTCAAGTGCAAGCCGACTCAGGACGTATGGGACGCGGAGCTCGTTGACCTGATCCCGCACCTCTTCCCGGGCGAGTGGGACCCCGTGCACGCCATCCTCCAGGGCATCCAACGAGACGCGATGCTCATCCTGTCGGCCGTGCGAGATCCAGAAGGCGACATGACCCCGGAGGTCGAGATGGGGCTGTACACGTTGAGCCAGCGCGCCGAAGTTGTGCGAGCGCTGTACCAGCGCATCGTGGGGGCGTTCGAGCGACGAGTGCGCGCCGGTGGTGCGGGCAACGATGGAGGCCGCTCGTGAGCCGCGCGTGTGCCGCCCCGCTGCGCCAGCGCACGACATCGAGGCTCACGTCGAGCAAACCGCCCTCGGAGCCGCGCACGGCGCGGGCGCTGCGCCTCGACGCGATCACATACTTCGGCGTGCAGGCCGAGCACGGCGTGATGGTCATCCGGTCCAGCGGAGCGCGCGCCGAGCAGCTGCCCGCGCGCGACGTGGACGGCACCCCCGTGCCCCTCGGGTGGGGCTACTTCGGTACGGGGCCGCTCGAGTTGGCGAGCGCCCTCCTCTCCGACGCGATCGGACCGGAGGCGGCGCGGCGGTTCGGGTGGAGCTTCTGCGTGCTCGTGACGGCGCTGCTGCCAGGCGACGGCGGGTGGTCGCTGACGAGGAGCGAGGTGCGGGCGCACGCGCGCGCCGCAGGGTGGAGGTGACCATGCGGGCGATCTTCGCGAGGAAGTTCAAGAGCGGGTACGAATGCTGGCCGGACGAGGCGGAAGGCCTGTCGGAGCTGGCCGAGTCCTTCCCCTCGCTGGCGGACGCGCCTGGCGTTCGACCGTTCCGCCCGCTGAAGCTCGCGCGGTGGGCGGACGAGAGGCTCCGGAGCGCGAAGGAGCCGCACGAGGCGGAGGGCCGGTCGCTGCTGGCGAGGCATCCGGAGCGGTTCGCGGTCCTGCACCGGGGGCGGCTCGAGGCTTCGCTTCTCGCAGCGGAGCGCGCGTATCAGTCGGCCGCATTCGTGCTCTCGCTCTACCCGGAGCACTACGCGCACGGCGCTGACGAGGATGTGCGGCGCGTGGTGGCGGGCTTCTCGCTGCTCGAGGCGACGCGGCTGCGCTGGAGCACATCGACCGATCCGGCGACCGACGAACCGAGCGACGCGCTGCGGGTCTGGGATCGGGCGCACCGCTCGGCCTTCGCCGCGTGGGCTGCCGAGGCGTGGCGCCCGCGGGGACTCATCCAGCGCTGGACCACGGAAGGAGAGCGGTAGCCATGCCGCGACGCGCGACGGGCAACGTCTACTTCAGCGCGGGGCGCTGGTACGCGCGGGTGAAGCTCGGGGAGAAGCTGCGCCCTAACATCGCCCTCCCGACCTGCACCACGGAGCAGCAGGCGATCGCCCGCAAGGACGTCCTCGCCGCTCTCGCGACGAAGCTGCGGGCCGCGCCTCACGTCGCCCAGGACGTCGCGCGGGGGCTTCTCGAGCGCGCCGCGCAGCGCGACGGGAAGGCGCTCACAGCGGTCGTCGAGGCCGTCGAGATGGTCTGCCGAGCTCACCCGGGGGATCTCCCCGCGGTGGGCCCGGCAGGGCTCTCCCTGTCGCCCTCGATGTCGTTCCAGGCCTTCGCCACGCTCTGGACCTCGGGGGAGCTGGCGAAGCGCTACCCGGACCACGTGAAGCTCAAGCGCAGCGTCTCGGACGACGTCTACCGCCTCGAGGCGCACGTCTACCCGATCGCCGGCGCCGTTCCGGTCGGGTCGTTCCAGCTGGACGACGCGGAGCGCGTCATGCGCTCGCTGCCGAGCGCCAGGGCGGCGAACACGCGGCGGCACGTCGCGCAGCTGATCGGGCGGGTGATGTCGCTCGCCGTCTTCCCGGCGCGGCTCATCACCGCGAGCCCGATCCCGAAGGGCTTCCTCCCGAAGCTCGGCGCGGCGAAGGCCATGGCCTACCTGTACCCGGACGAGGACGGGCGTCTCATGGGCTGCCGGGCGGTCCCGCTGTGCTTCCGCGTGCTGTACGGGTTCCTGAACCGTGAAGGCCTCCGGGCGAGCGAGGCCGCCGGGCTGACGTTCGGCGATCTCGACCTCGAGCGCGGCGCGATCCGGCTGGACGTGAACAAGACGGATGAGCCCCGCGCCTGGGGTCTCGGGCCTGACGTCGTGAGGGCGCTGAAGGCATGGCGCGCGCTCCGGGGCAACCCGCCGGCCGACGCGCTCGTGTTCATCGACACGGTGGGCAGGGCGATCAACGTGGACCGCGGCGCGGAGCGCTTCCGGGGTCACCTGCGCGCCGCGAGCGTCGACCGCGCGGAGCTGTTCGAGCGGAGCGACGCGCGACAGCCCATCAGGATCCACGACGCGCGGGCATGCTTCATCACCGTGAACCTGGCCAACGGCCGCTCCGAGACGTGGATCGCTGACCGGACCGGACACCGCAGCTCGATCATGATCAACCGCTACCGGAGGGCGGCGCGCACCTTCTCGGAGCTCGGCTTGGGGCAGCTCGCGCCCCTCGACACGGCCATCCCGGAGCTCTCACCCAGCGGCGGCGGAAAGGGCGCGGGAAAGGGCGGAGAGGGGGAGAGCGCCGCGAGCGGTTCAGCGCGAAACAGCGGCAATCACCGTGTGGTGCACGAGGGGGGACTCGAACCCCCAAGCCTCCCGGCGCCGGAACCTAAAACCGGTGCGTATACCAATTCCGCCACTCGTGCGCGCGGACGCTTGTGGCACCCTACGCCAGCCTCATCAAGCGGGAAAATCAGTTTGCTGCGTTGCGCCGAACGCGTCAGGGCGGGGCAGCGCGAGCGGTCTGGACATGTGACCCGCGGTACGTCGAGCCTGGAGCAACCGGCGGATCGGCGGACCGCGCCGCCTTGGCGGGGCCGCAAACCTGGGCTGGCCCGTGCGCACGAACCGCCCACCGACGGCGAGAGACGCGGTGGGCAAGCCGACAGGGTGGGGGGGCGCTCTTCGTCGGGGCGGAGAGGCGCTGCGGAGGGAGCGCGAAATGGGCACAGCGGCGGCCCCGGGGTCAGCGGGGCAGCCTCACCGGCAGCGACGCTCGAACGAGCGCGTTGCCGCCGAGAACAGGGGGAAACGAGGCCCAGGCGGCGGCGGCGCCTCGCCTTCGGCACGTGCGTTGCGAAGGGGGGACCGTCCGCGGACGCGGATGCTGCCGCTGAACGACGGAGGGGGCGCGCTCATCGCCGTCCTCGTCGATGCGGCGCAATTCGACTGCAAGCCGCAGGGATACCCGATGACGTACCAACCGAACGTTCTCCTCCTCGATCAGGACCATGTCCTCCGGAGGGCCACGGCGCTCCTCCTCTGCAACCGCGGCGCGCTCGTCAGCCCGGCCGCGACCCTGGAGGAAGCGATCTCCCTCTCCCGCGAGCGCGTCTACGACGTCGCGTTGATCGATCTCGCCCCCGGAACGAAAGGCGCCCGGGAGATCCTGGGCCGCCTGCGGCGCGAGGGCACGATGCCTCGGCGGGTCATCTTCTGTGCCGACGAGCCGGTCTCGTGCGACGGCACGGACGACGTCAGCGAGGTCCTGCTCAAGCCGTACGCCTTCGGTCGGCTGCTCAGCACGATCTTCGTCGACCTCAGCCCCCGTCCATCCACGCAGTCCGGGGTCTTTCCTCGCCTCCGCCTGGTCCAGGGCGAACGCGCCGACCTCGAGGGGAGCCGCCCGAGCGCGCCTGGTGCTGCGGCGGGGGGCGCTGCGGCCGGTCTGGAAGGCGTGGAAGGCCACCCCGCCGAGCGGCGCACCTTCATCGAGCCGAACGGCGCCGCGGTGTACCGGCTCCAGCGCAGGCCACGCAGCGGCCCCTCCGGGCGGACGCTCAGGCCGTCGCGGCGAGCGCCTCGAGGTGCTCGCCATCCCGGATGACGATCCGCCGCCGGTCGAACGCGATCAGGCCGGCGCGCTTCAGCTTGCCGAGCAGCAGGGTGACCGTCTCGCGGGTGGACCCGATCAGCAGCGCGATGTCCGCGTGCGTGAACGGGGCCGACACCAGCTGGCCGGCGGTGTGGGGCTGCCCCCATCGCCGCGCAGCGGCGCGGAGGAACTCGATCAGGCGCGCTTCGACCGTGCAGAGGAGCAGCGAGCCGAGGCGCGCCTCGGTCTCGAGCTTGCGCGCCACGAGCGCCGCCGCGAGCGCGCCGCGGAGCGCTGCGTCGGAGGCGAGCTGCCGCTCGAGACCGGCGAGCGGCACCACGAGCGCGTCCCCCTCGTCGAGCACCGTCGCGCTCTCGGAGGAGACCGCCGCGCCCGCGAGCGCGCCCTCGCCGACGAGGTCGCCAGGCCCGCGGTGCCCGAGCGGAACCACCCGGCCGTCGGCGACGCGCTCGACCTTCACGCGACCCGCCCCGATCAGGAACAGGTGCCTCGGCGGCGCGCCCTGCTGGCAAAGGCACTGCCTGCGCACGAGCCGCTCGACCCGGCCAAGCTCGAACAGCACCCGCCGGCTCGGCGAGGCCAGCGAGGCGAGGGGCGAGCGAGACAGGATCCGCTCCTTCTCGACATCCTGCGAAGCCCCGCCGCGCACGCCCTCCACCTCCATCCCGCGCCCGTGCGTAGGTCCGCGCACCTTCGGCTTTCCCATCGCGCCTTCGCCCAACCTTTCGGGATTTCAAGCCTCCCGATCGGCGGCCGATAGTGCAACGATCGGCAGATGGGGGCCAATCCGAACTGGCTGCGGGCAGCGCTCCGCGCGGGGCGAAAAATCTACCGCGGCGAAGGCTGAAACCATGTTCAGCGGTGTAGGATGCAAGCCCTGCGCTATTTTTTGGTGCAGACGTGAAAGCAAGACCCGGGCCGCTGCCCAGTTCGATGCTACGTTGGGGGTGAGGCCACCAATGAGACACTCGATGGCACGAACCTCGCGCAATGCCCCGGCCCCCGTTCGGCGGGTGGCGCTGGCGGCGAACTGAGAGAAGGAGCTCCTCATGGGCATGGAGATGAAGCTCCAGTTCAAGCTGTCGCAGCAGCTTGTGATGACCCCGCAGCTGGTGCAGGCCATCCGGCTGCTGCAGCTCTCACGGCTCGAGCTGGTCGACGAGATCAGGAAGGAGCTGGACGGCAACCCTGTCCTCGCGGACGACATGACCGACCCGAAGGCGCGGGACGGCGACAAGGGGGATCAGCGGGGGAGGAACGCGGACCTGCCGACGGAGCAGCGGCTCGAGAACGGCGAGCGGTTCGACCGAGACACCGACATCGCGGCGCGCGAAACGGAGAAGCGGGTCAAGGAAGTGGACTGGGAGCAGTTCCTGGAAAACAGGCAGCTCCAGCAGGCCATGCCCGCGCACCGGGGCGGCTTCGAAGAGCTGCCGCCGATCGACCAGAACCTGACCAAGCCGTCGAACCTGCGCGACCACCTGCTCTGGCAGCTCCAGATGAGCGATTTCGTCGAGAACGAGCGGCAGTTCGCGCTGCTCGTCATCGGCAACCTCGACGAGAAGGGGTACCTCGACCTCAAGGGGGGCGAACGTCCGGACGGCACGAAGGGGCCCGACATCAGCCTCGTGGACCTGGCGCGGGAGGCGGAGCTCCACCCCGAGGACGCCGAGGAGGTGCTGTCGATGATCCAGCGCTTCGATCCGGTCGGGGTCGCGGCCCGCGACCTGTCGGAGTGCCTGCGGGTGCAGGCCGAGGTGCTCGGCTTCGACGCCATCGAGATGGCCATCATCAAGGACCACCTCCACAACGTGGAGCGGCGCAACTTCCCCGCGATCGCGAAGGCGCTGAAGATCCCGCTGGAGGACGTCTACGACGCGGTCCAGGAGATCCAGAAGCTCGAGAGCGTGCCGGCGCGCAACTTCGCCGAGGTCGACGAGAAGACCATCGCCATCACCCCGGACGTGTACGTCATCAAGGACGGCACCCAGTTCGTCGTCACCGACAACGACAAGGGGCTCCAGCGGCTCTACATCAACGAGAACCTCGCCCAGCGGATGCTCAGGGACCCGAAGGCGAAGGAGTTCATCAGCGAGAAGCTCCGGAGCGCGCAGTGGCTGATCCGGGCCATCGAGCAGCGGCGGCGCACGATCATCAAGGTGACCGAGTGCATCGTCGAGAAGCAGCGCGAGTTCCTGGAGCGCGGCGTGGGCTACCTGAAGCCGATGATCCTCAGGGACGTCGCCGAGTCGGTGGGCATGCACGAGTCGACCATCTCCCGCGTGACGTCGAACAAGTACGTGCACACGCCCCAGGGGCTCTTCGAGCTGAAGTACTTCTTCAACTCATCCATCCACAGGGTCGCCGACGAGGACATCGCCTCGGAGAGCGTCAAGCAGGCGATCAAGAAGATCATCGTGGCCGAGGACAAGTCGAATCCCTACAGCGACCAGGCGATCGTCAAGATCCTCGAGGAGACGGACGGCATCAAGATCGCCCGCCGCACCGTGGCCAAGTACCGCGAGATGCTCGGCATCCTGAGCTCGTCGAAGCGCAAGAAGATGTTCTGAGCCGCGGCGGCCGGCCGCGGCCGCCCGCCCCTCTGCCACGCCGATCCTCACGGCCCCGAGCCATGCCCGCCGAACCGATCACGGCCGCCCAGATCTTCGAGCGCTTCTTCGCGCCGCACTACCCGCCCGACGCGCTCGCCGACCTGGCAGGCGCGCGTTCCACGGACGCGAACCCGGCTGGGAACCCGTCGATCCTGGCCCAGATCGACCACGCAGCTGAGGTGTTCGCCCGCCTCGCGCCCGCGGCGTTCGGCGCGCCCGATCTCGGGCTCGACTTCTCCGATGCGTCGGTCCACCGGCTCGGCGCGGCGCTGACGCGCGAGCGACGCGACGCCTGGCTCGCGCCGGCAGGCGGCCCTTCCGATGCGCGCGGATCGAGCGGCGCGTCGTCGGCGAGCGCGGGCGGAGAGCCTCCCATGCTCGTCACCCTCGTGACGCACGGGGCGCTCTACGTCGGGGCGTGCGTCGTCAAGAATCACGGCGGAAAATGGCAGGTCCGGAGGCCCCTGTGGGAGTCGCTGGTCCGGCTCGAGTCGAGCGCAGGGACGGGCGATCTCGCGATCTTCCAGTGGTGGCTCAAGGCGCTCAGCGACGAGGAGATCGGCCGCGGCAGGCTCGTGGATCGCTACCGCACCCACGTCGAGGTGCCGACGTTCGACGCGGAGCGGCTGCCGATCCTCGCCGCGGGCGACCGGCGGATCCCGAAGCTCGCGAAGGTCCGTTACGACACGCTCTACAAGCACCTCCGCGCGCACCTGCCGGAGCTCAGGTCCGTGGGCGACGATTTCCCCTCCCCGGAGCGCTTCGAGGAGCTGGGCTTCAAGAGCATGGAGTTCGCGTTGCTCGGCGGCGGGCGGATGCTCCTCATGCACGGGGCGACCGCGGACGGGGTGCACCTGCTCTGGCTCGACGCGAGCGGCTTCGTGAAGTCGCTTTACTACCCGGCGGACAGCTTCCCCGCCCACGTGGTCCAGATCGAGGGCCAGAAGATCCGGGTGATCGTGCCCGTCCGCGGCGAGAGCCAGGTGCACGAGATGCTCTGGTGGGGGGCGTAGCCGGCTCGCGCACGGAGCGCGCCGGCGGTAGGCTCGGCCCCGTGCTCTCGCCCGACGTCCGCTTCGAGGGGTTCACCGCGACCGACTGGGTTCGCGTGCTGTCGTTGTTCCGGCCCAGGCGCGCGGGCATCGACGAGCGCGAGGTGGGCCGGCCGCGCGGCGGCGTCGTCGCGGTCCACGCGGGCGGCAAGCTGAGAAAGCTCGTGCACACGGACGCGGGCCGGCTCCGGATCGACGACGCGCAGCGCGCCCTCCCGCTCTCGGCGGAGGAGCTCGCCGCGAGCCACCACGCGAGCTGGGCCGCCGTGCTTGAGGCGGGTGTCCTCGAGGCCATCGTGGAGCGGTTCGGGGCGCGGGTGCGGCGCGGCGACGATCTCATCGGCCAGTCGCTCCTGCTGCTGCAGCTCGCGCGCGAGGAGCTCCTCGCGGGGAGGATCGATCTCTGGCCGGCGAGGCTGCGCGGCGTGCCGATGCCCTCGGCGGGCGTCGTGCGCGGCACGCTGGAGTCGCTCGCGGGGGTCGGCAAGACGGTGGTGATCGGCCTGTTCGAAGGCGGGGAGCTCTGGACGAGCGTCGCGCTCCGCCGCGACGCCCGCGGGATCAACCTGATCCTCGGGCCGGACGAGGTGCGGGAGGACATGGGGCTGCTCGCGGGCGACTGGCGGCGCGACTACCGGCACCTGTCGCGCGCCATCGAGGAGCGGGCAGGGGAGCTGTCGCTCGGCTGCTTCGCGGAGGCGGAGACCATCCGGCAGCTCGAGGTCGACCCGAGCCCGGGCGCCTGGGCCAGGGCGGTGGCGGTGCGCGACGTGATCCTCGCGCCGGTGCCGGCGGCCCTCGCCATCCCGCTCGGGATCGACGCGGGGCGCGCGGCGCTCAGCGCGCTCCGCGCGCTCGTGGAGCGGATCGACCCGATGGGGATCGTGGCGCCAGCGGTGCGGGCGGTGCTGGAGAGGGCCGGGACCGACAGCGACATGGCCGCGATGCTGCCGTTCCACCCGCTGGAGCTCCTCCGCAAGCTGATCAGCCGGGATCGCTGAGCCGGCGCGGCCCCGCCGCAGCGCGGCCGGCTCCTCCAGCGCGGCGCGCATCTCCAGCGCGGCCGCGCTGCCTGGCTCAGGGGTGCGCGGTGCTCGAGTCGCCGCCCTGGACGGCGGGCGCGAGCTGGAAGCGGCGCTCCTCGCAGGCATACGCCGTCGGGGTCAGCTCGATGACGGTGTGCAGCGGGATCGGCAGCGTCGGGCACGAGGGCGCGGGGCGATCCACGAGGTAGGCGTAGAGCGCGCGCAGCACCGCCTGGTGGCCGATCACGAGCACGGGCGAGCGCTGGCGCTCGAGCTGGATGATCAGCGGGTCGAGGCGCTGGATGACGTCCTCGTACGACTCGCCGCGCGGGTAGCGGTAGCGGAACTTGTCGGCCGCGCGCGCGTTGAAGACCTCGGGCATCTGCTGGCGGATCTCCTCGTACGTCATGCCCTCGCAGACGCCCGCGTCGATCTCGTCGAGGGCGCGCCAGGCGACGTGGTTCTGCGTCATCGGGCGCGCGGTCTGGATGGTGCGGCGCAGCGTGCTCGTCCAGACGTTGACGTGCTCGTCGCCGGCGCGCTCGCGGATGAACGCGGAGAGGTTCTTCGCGTACTCGTCGCCGCGCGCGCTGAGATCCGAGTCGCCGCCGAGCAGCCCCTTCTCGTTGAACACGCTCTCCCCGTGGCGCGTCAGCCAGATCGGGTGCGGCGTGAGGTGCATGTTCATCAAGAGCGGGACGAGGCGCGCCGGCAGGTAGCCGTGGATGCGGTTCAGCACGACCTGGCGGCCGACGTCGATGATCTTGATGTAGCTCCGCTCGGGCTCGCCGAGCGGCTCGTACGCGCGGGCGTAGTGCGCGATGCGCGCGCGGAAGTCGCGCAGCGCCGCCTCCGGGTCGACGCCCTGGTAGTCCGGCGAGCGGAGCTTCGTCTCGCGGACGTTGGTCTCGATGATCGACTCGTCGTTGCAGATCGACTCGATGAAGACGACCGGGAAGCCGTGCGCCTGGCAGCGCTCGGTGACGAGGTTCCGGCGAGCACGCGTGCTGTTCGTGGCGTCGTAGATCGCCACCTCGCCGCCGGAGCTGAGCCAGCCGATGAGGTCGTCGAGGGCGGTCATCGCCATGCCGAGGAGCGCCTGGCGTCCCGCGGTGTTGTTGGGGTCGAAGAACTGGTGCGGCTGCGCGGTGCCGAGGTGCGCGCGGCGGTAGTTGCCCACGTTGAAGAGCCGCGTGGGGTGGCCGAGCCACGACAGGTACCTCGCGATCTTGCGGGCGATGGACGTCTTCCCACGGGCGGGCAAGCCCACCATGGCGAGCACGATCGGCGAGGAGTCGCGCGCGAGCGAGACCATGGGAGCGTTCTAGCCGATGACGGTACGGCCGGCGACGATGACGGAGAGCAGGCGGCCGCTGCGCTGTCCGTCGCGCCGGTACGAGAAGAAGCGGGCGGGGTCACACGCGGTGCAGCCGGGGACGTCCTCGACCGAGGTTGCGTCCAGGCCGACCTCGGTGAGCTGGGCCCTGAGGATGCGGCGGACGTCGACGTGGGGGCGCGCGCCGGACGCCCGGCGGACGACGGCGGCGGCGCCCGCGCTGGAGCACGCGGCGAGATCGGCGGCGACGTCGTCGCCGACCTCGAAGCAGCAGGCCTCGATGTGCGGGCCGATGGCCGCGACGAGATCCGCGCCCGGGCCGGCGAGCGAGCGGAGCGCGCGGGCGGCCTCGACCACGACCCGGCGGACGGTCCCACGCCAGCCGCTGTGGACCGCGGCGACGGCGCCGGTCCGGCGATCGGCGAGGAGGATCGGGGCGCAGTCGGCGCTGCGGACACCGCAGCCGACGCCGGGTACGCGCGAGAGGGTCACGTCTCCGACCTGGCGGACGACGTCGTCGCGATCCTCCTCACCTGTGAGGACCCGCGCCTCGACGCCGTGGACCTGGCTGAGGAAATAAAGGCGCGCCGCCGGGATGCCGAGGCGCCGCGCGGCGCGCTCCAGGTTCTGCCGGACGGCGGCGGGGTCGTCGCCGAGGGCGATGGCGAAGCTCAGGGTGTCCCACGGGGGGGCGCTGACGCCGCCGCGCCGCGTGAAGAAGGCGTGCGAGAAGCCGGCGGCGGCGAGGAGCGGGCTCTCGAGCGCCTCGGCCGCCCCCTGGGCGTCAATTTTTACGGTCATTTTGGCTCCACGGCGGGATCCGCTGCGTCGGCTGCTTCGGTCATAGACGATACGGGTGGGTTGCGTGGTATTTTCCGGCTCCACGCATGGCTGCCGGTCCGGACCCGAATATCGGTCGAGATCTGCTCGGAGGGCAGTTCCAGATCCTTCAGAAGATCGGCTCCGGCGGCATGGGGTCGGTCTACAAGGCCGCACAGCCGGCGATGAACCGGATGGTGGCGGTGAAGATCCTCCACCCCAAGCTCGCGAACCGGAAGGATCTCGTCTCTCGCTTCCGCCGCGAGGCGCGGGCGATGAGCCACCTCACGCACCCGAACACGGTCAAGGTGCTGCTCTACGGCGAGCTCGAGGACGGCTCGCTGTACATCGTGATGGAGTACCTGGAGGGCAAGAACCTGAACCAGGTGGTCCGCAAGGAAGGGCCGCTGCCCGTCGAGCGCGCGATCCCGGTCCTCATCCAGGTCTGCGGCGCGCTGCAAGAGGCGCACATCCAGGGGATCGTGCACCGCGATCTCAAGCCCGAGAACATCTTTCTGTCGACCAACGGCGGGCTGAAGGACTACCCGAAGGTGCTCGACTTCGGCCTCGCGAAGGTGACGGAGCGCGAGCTCAGGCCGGGGTCGGTGATGCTCACGCAGGAGGGCATGGTCTTCGGGACGCCGGAGTTCATGTCGCCCGAGCAAGCGCAGGGCAAGGTGCTCGACGCGCGGAGCGACATCTACTCGCTCGCGACCATCCTGTACGAGGTGCTCACGGGCAAGCTGCCGTTCGAGGCGCGCACGCCCATGGAGTACATCCAGCACCACGTAACGAGGAACCCGATCCCGCTCGATGACCGCGTCCCCGGGAAACAGTTTCCGCCGGGGCTCAGCGCGGTGCTCGGCAAGGCGCTCGAGAAGCGGCCCGAGGATCGGTTCGAGTCGGCCGCGGAGTTCGCGGACGCGCTCAAGCCGTTCGCGGGCGGCGCGGGCAAGGGCTACACGGCGATGATGCCGAAGAAGGCGAACGCGGTGCTCGAGCAAGCGTCGAAGCAGCACGCCGCCGCGCTCCAGGCGAACAAGTCGTCCGCGCCGTCCGCGTTCAAGTCGCCCGCGAAGACGGTGAAGATGGTCCAGCAGCCGCCGGCGCCGTCCGCGAAGCCAGCGCCCGCGCCGGTGCCCCTCGCCAAGCCGCCCAGCAAGGCGCCGGCCAAGGCGGAGGCGAAGCCGCTGCTCCTCGTCGGCATCGCGGCGGGCTGCCTGATCGCAGGCATCCTGATCACCATCGTGGCCATGCGGCTGTTCCAGGGCTGATCCTCCGCGAGCGCGCCCCGGATCCAGGCGGGCCTCCGTGGGCGTGCTAGCGTCGCCGCGCCGGCGCGCCGGGCGCTCTGGATGCGCATCGCCTGCGCCAGCGTTCACGGGGACGGCGTCATGGCCTCGGAGCAATCACGGAACCCAGGGGGAAACGAGAACGATCCGGTCAGGAAGACCGATGCGCCGGATCGGGCGTCGGAGCCGCTGCGTCAGGCATCGGACCCGCTGCGTCAGGCATCGGAGCCGCTGCGTCGAGCGTCGGACCCGCTGCGTCGAGCGTCGGATCCACTGCGTCAGGCGTCGGACCCGCTGCGTCAGGCGTCGGAGCCGCCGGCGCGGCGGTCGGGGCCGCCGGGGCGAGGGAGCGAGCCGCCGGAGCGGATCAGCGGGGCAACGCGGCCGGCGAGCGCGCCGCACCTCGAGGGCGCGCAGCGCTTGCCCAGCCAGCCGGACGGCGCTCCCCCGCAGGAGAGAGGCCCCAGGATCGCGACGTGGGCGAAGCGCATCGGGATCGCGCTCGCGGCCCTGCTCGTCCTCGCCGCCGCCACGATCGCGCTCGTCATCCGGCACTACGAGGCGGATCTCCCCTCGACCCACGAGCTCAAGGACTACCGGCCCCCGCAGGTGACGCGCATCCTCGCGCGCGACGGGACGCGCCTCGGCGAGGTCTTCACCGAGCGGCGCACCGTTGTGCGCATCGGCGAGATCCCGAGCCAGGTGAAGCTGGCCGCGCTCGCCGCCGAGGACGCAGGCTTCTACGAGCACGCAGGGCTGAACTACCTCGGCATGCTCCGCGCGCTCGCGGTGAACCTCCGCTCGACCCGGGCCCGGCAGGGCGCGAGCACCATCACGCAGCAGGTCGTGAAGAACGTCCTGCTCACGCCGGATCGGACCTTCAACCGCAAGGCGCGCGAGATCATCCTCGCCCGCAAGATCGAGCAGGAGCTCACCAAGGACGAGATCCTGGAGCTCTACCTCAACAAGATCTACTTCGGCCACGGCCGCTACGGGGTCGAGGAGGCGAGCCGCTACTACTTCGGGAAGGGCGTGCGCGACGTGACGCTCGCCGAGGCCGCGCTGCTCGTCGCCATCGTGAAGGGGCCTTCGGTGTACTCGCCGCGGGTGAACCTCGAGCGCGCCGTGGCGCGGCGCGACTTCGTGCTCGATCAGATGCAGCGCAAGGCCTTCGCGGACGAGATCCAGGTGGCGCAAGCGAAGCAGGAGCCGGTCGTGCTCGCCATCGAGACCGAATCGCTCGCCGAGCTCGCGCCCGAGGTCGTCGGCGAGGCGCAGCGCCTGTTGCGTGAGCTCGTCGGGCCCGCCGCGCAGCAAGGCGGCTACACGATCACGACCACGATCGATCCGGCGATGCAGGCGGCGGCGCGCGCGTCCGTCCGCAAGAACCTCGACGCCTACGCGAAGCGGCACAAGCTGCTCGGCCCGCTCGCGCGGAGCAAGAAAGAGCCGCCGGCCTTCGAAGGGACGCCCGCCGGCCACAAGGTCTTCCGGGGGGTCGTGACGGGCGCCGACGACGCCCGAGGGACGCTCTCGGTGCGCGTGGGCACGCTGGAAGGCACGGTCACGCTCCGCGGCGCGCAGCGGTACAACCCGAACGGGCTCCCGCCGAGCAAGTTCGCCGACGTCGACAAGGTGGTGCGCGTCAGCCTGATCGGCCCCGCGCCGGAGCCGGTCGTCGAAGCAGCCGCCGCAGGCCAGGAAGAGGACGAGGACGCCGCTGGAGAGGCAGGGCGCGCCCCGCCCGCGGGCAAACCGGGGAAGCCCGCGGCTCCGGTGCCGCTGCGGCTCGAGCTCGGACCCGAGGGGGCGCTCGTCGCGATCGACGTGCGCACGCGCGAGATCGTCGCCCTCGTCGGCGGCTACGAGGCGGTGCGCGGCGGGCTCGACCGGGCGACGTTCGCGCGGCGGCAGCCAGGGTCGACGTTCAAGGCGTTCGTCTACGGCTACGGCATCCACGCGCGCACGCTGACGCCGGCGACGATCCTCGACACCGATCCGCTGGCCATCGCCGGGTACAAGCCGCAGAACTACGACGAGAGCGAGGGGAAGTCGCCGGCGCGGCTCCGGGAGGCGGCGGCGCACAGCGTGAACGTGGCCGCGGTGTCGGCGCTGTCGCGCGTCGGCGCCTCGAACGTGGTCGCCTTCGCCGGCGCGCTCGGCGTCCAGTCGAAGCTCGGCGCAGACCTGTCGCTCGCCCTCGGCGCCTACGAGGTCACGCCGCGCGAGATGGCCGCCGCGTACGCGAGCATCGCCGCGGGCGGCGTCCACGAGCAGCCGGTCCTGATCACGAAGATCGTCGGGCCCGGCGGGGTGGAGATCCCGCTGCCGCCACGCCGTCCGGGGCACCGCGTGATGGAGGAGGCGGAGGCCTACGTGCTCACGAGCGTGCTGACGTCGGTCGTGCAGAGCGGGACCGCCAGGCAGGCGCGCTCGCTTGGGCGGCCGATCGCCGGCAAGACGGGGACGACGAACCAGTCGAAGGACACCTGGTTCGTGGGTTACTCGACCGACATCGCGTGCGCCGTGTGGACCGGTTACGACGACGCGGCGCCGCTCGGGAGCGGCGAGACGGGCGCCATGGCGGCGCTGCCGGCGTTCGTGGACTTCATGAAGCAGGCGCACGCGAAGCGCCCGGCCGCCGATTTCCCGGTGCCGAGCGGCGTCGTGCGCGTGAAGATCGATCCGCTGACGGGTCTCCTCGCGCGCGAGGGGCAGGAAGACGCCATCGAGGAGGTGTTCGTCGCCGGGACGGAGCCGACCGAGGAGGCGCAGGTCCCCGAGGCGGACGCGGGCGCGGAGCCGGCGGACGGCGGGGCGCCAGCCGAGCAGCAGGGCACCCCGCCGGCGCCAGGCGAGGGGCCGCGGCCGGTGGAGCCAGGGGCCGCGCCAGCGCCTGTCGAGTCGGAGCACGCGCCGGAGCCGGGTCCGCTGCCGGCCGGCGAGACGGCGCCGCCGCCGTTCTGAGCGGCGCGGGCGCACGAGCGCCCTGATCGGCGAGAGGGGCGGGGAGGCCGAGGCGGAAGGAGAGTCCGCTCCGCCCGGCGCTCCAGGCGCTCGGACCGGCCGCCGCCCTACCCGGTGCCGGGCGCCGACATGCCCGCTCGGATCGTGGCGCCGGCGCCGGCGCCGACCTCGGGAAACGGGCCCATGACCGCCAGCGTGAGGCCGTCCTCCTGCAGGTTCACGAAGAGCGCCTTGCCGTCGGGCGAGGAGCACACGCCGGAGAGCTCTCTCATGCTCCGCGCGTTGCGCGCGAAATCGAAGATCTGCCCGTCCAGCGTCACGCCTCGAAGGTAGTTCCCTCGATAGCCATCCTCCGCCATGAAGAGCTCTCGAAACCAACACATGCCGTCCGGCCGGCCGGGAACTCGGTGCCGAAAGGCACGGAAGGCAATTGCCACATGGGCGCTGCGGGGCCGATGCACGAGAGGAACGCAGGGCCGCGCGCGAGGAGAGGTCGAGTCGGTCAGCGCGCTGGCCGGGACACACGCCACCTTCGTGGCGTCATCCCACCTGGCCTTCGTCACCGACGTTACGGGCCAGGACCTTCGAGGACACCCGGCCGACGAGCCGCCGCAGGACCTGCTTCGCGCCGATCGCGCCGCCAGCGCCCACCGCGAAGACGAGAGGCGCCGCGGCGCCGCCGGTCACCGCGACGAGGCCCGCCGCGAGCAGCACGCCGGCGCCGGTCGCCACCGCGCCTGTCGAGGCCTCCTGCGCCGCGTGCGCGAGCGCTTCCTTCTTCGTCATCTCGCCTCGCTGGTAGGCCGTGACGCCCTCGTAGGCACCGAAGGCGCCGTCGAGCACGAACCCGATACCGGCCGCCTTGCCCGCGCCCTTCAGGATCTCCCGGCCCGCGGCCCTCATCGCCTCGCGGGCCAGCCCCTTCGCGACCGTGGCCGAGACGCCGTCGGTGAGCGCGGCCTGGCCCGCGTGCCGCCCCGCTGCCTGCACGACGATCGCGGCGGCCTGCGTTCCGCCCTGATCCCCGATGATCTTCGCCGCCGTCTGCGCGCCCAGCGAGAGCCCGGGCGCGAGCGCGTCTACGACCGCCGTGGTGTTCTCGACCATCACGCGCCGCAGGCCCTCCCGCGCGCCGTCGTCGAGGAGCCTCTTGCCCGCCGCCGAGAACAGCGCCTCCGCCGCCCCGCGGACGGCGACCGCGCCGCTCCCTGCAATCGAACCAAGGATCTTGTTTCGCTGTGAGCTCATCTCGACCTCCCCGCCTCGCGCGCCCTCGCCTCGATCATGGGGTAGCGCCCGGGTGCGGAAAGACAAGCTCAGCGACGCGCGCTCCCACGCCGCCGTGTCGCGGCGCCGGCCGCGTCCGATCGCCAGACCTCAGAACCTCACGAGCAGGCGCGAGCCAAGGCCGCCCGGGGCTGGCGTGAGGACGAGCTCTGCCGCCGGCTTGCCAGCGGCCGGCGCCGTCGGCTCGGAAGGGCTCAGCAGGAGCAGCGTGACGCCGGCGCCGATCCCGACGAGGCCGACGCCGGCGAAGACGCCGGCGAGCGTCGAGGCGGTCTTGCCCGTGTCGTAGTCGCCCTGGAGCGACGGCGGGCACTCGTAGGCGCCTCCGCCGGCAGGGGAGCACCCCTCCTCGACCGCAGACAGCGCGCCGGCGCGCACGGCCAGCGCCACGACGGTCGCGATCGCGCCAGCGCCGCCGACGCCGAGCGCGACGTAGCCGCCCATGCGAATGCCGCTGGCCGGCGTGCCGGAGGCGCTCGGCGCGGAGAGCGCGTCGCGCGCCGGGAGCGGCGCGGGCACGGTCAGCGTCACGACCTGACGGGCGCCAGGCGTGAGCTCGGCGCGCTCCGCGATCGGCGCGGCGCCGCCGTAGAACAGCTCGACCGTGTGGGCGCCGAGATCGCGCTCGAGCTCGACGCCGAGGAGCCTCGGGTCGAGGGGCTTGCCGTCCAGCACCACCTGGACCGGCGGCCGCCCCTCGGCGCCTTTCAGCCGGACGGTCAGCGTCCCGACCTTGCCGCCGAGCGCCCGGTAGCGGGCCTCGGCGTCATCGCTCCACCCGGCGTACTTCGCCTCGTTGGACTGGAGCGCGGCGCGCCGGAGATCCCACCAGTCGCGCCTCGCCGAGGCATAGCGGCCGAGCTCCTCCTCGCACTCGGCGATGTTCCGGAGCGCGCCGAGCCCCTCGGGGTAGATCTCCAGCGCGCTCCGGAAGGCGAGGACCGCCTGCTCGCACTGCCCGGTGCTCCGCAGCTCGCGGCCCCGGGCGAACAGCGTCTTCGCGTCCTCCTCGGCCCCGACGGCGAGCGCGCGCGCCGGCGCCGCCGCGAGCATGGCGACGCTGCAGAGCGTGATGAGCCGCCGCTCAAAAGGTCTCACTCTTGTCGATCTCCTTGCGGCGCCGGGGCACCGTGGGCGCGGCGGTCGCCGTCGCGCGCGGGGCGGCCTTGTCAGCCCCGAGGCGGCGCTGGGACGAGCGCGGCTGCGCAGGCGCTGCGGAGGAAGGCGGCGCAGGCGCCGCTGCGGAGGCCGGCGGCTCGGTCGTGGCCGGCGGCTCGGCCGCGGCGGGCTGCTGCGGTGGGGGCGGTGAGCGCAGCGCGACCGCCTGGAGCGCGCCCCGCACGCCGGGGGCCATGAGCCGCGCCGGCTGCTCCAGGCGCGGCCGATCGAGCAGGCGCGCCGCCAGCGCGGCGGTCCCCCCGAGCACGCTCAGGCAGGCCAGCACCACGGCGGGCGCCACCCGGGGCCGCCGCGGCGGCGCGACCTCCGCGGGCGGCTCGGGCGGCGGCGCAGAGAGCGCGGCGTGGTACGCCCCCACCATCTCGCGGATCGAGGCGAACCGCTGCGCCGGCCCCTTCGCGAGGGCGCGCGAGAACCAGGCGTCGAGCCCCTGGGGAAGCGACCGCCGGACCTCCGTGGCAGGCTCGAAATCGCGGGTGCTGACCGCCACGATGATCTCCGCGATGCTGTTGCCTTGAAAAGGCGTCCAGTCCGTCAGCACCTCGTAGGCCAGCACGCCGAGCGCCCAGACGTCGGCCCGCGCGTCGACCGCGAGCGGCGAGGCGAGCTGCTCCGGGCTCATGTAGTTCGGCGAGCCCAGCATGACGTCGGCCTCCGTCTCCTGCGGCCGATCCAGGCCCAGATCGCCGTGCAGCGCCTTGGCGATGCCGAAATCCGCGACCTTCACCGTCAGCTCCGCGCCGGGCGTGTCGACGAGCATCACGTTCGAAGGCTTCAGGTCGCGGTGCACGATGCCCATGTCGTGCGCCACGGTGAGCGCGTCCCCGATCTGATCAAGGATGTCCCCGAAGCGCGCCGGATCGATCGGCCCCTTGTGGCGCACCTCGGCGAACAGCGTTCGCCCCGGGATGTACTCCATCACCAGGTAAGGGATGTCGTCGTGGACCCCTGCGTCGTGGACCGCGACGATGTGCCGTGTGCGCGCGCTCAGGCGGGCCGAGATCTGGGCCTCGAACCGGAACCTCTCCAGGACGGTGCGGCTCCGCTCCGCGTCGCCGGTCAGCGAGGCGCTGAGGAACTTCACGGCGAGCTCGGTCTTGAGCGTGACGTGCACGGCGAGCCAGACCTCGGCCATGCCCCCGCGCCCGAGCGGTCGAACCAGCCGGTATTTGCCGTCGACGACCTCGTCGGAGGTGTGCTGCCAGATGTCCGACTCGTCGGCGCCGGCCTGACGAGCCGCCGCGCTCGGGCTGATCCGCACGGTCGGCGGTATGCGGGGCGTGGCGGCGTCCACGCCCGAAGGATAGTGGATGCCGCGCGCGGGACTGGCACTTTTCGACAGCTTTCGCCGCCGTCGCCCTCTGGCCAGCGCGGGATGGCGGCCAGAGGCAGCCGCGCGCCCGGCGAGCGCACGGAGCGCGCGGCCGTTTCACTCGGCGGCGTCGGCGAAGAGCTCCGCAGGCGGCGCGTCGATCGGCGGGGCCGCCCGCGAGGCCGCGCCGCCCACGCCGCGGTCGAGGGCGTCGCAGAGGAGCGCGCCGACGCCGGGGACGACGTTGGCGATCGCCTCGTCGGCCTCGCGCGGGTTCAACCACCAGAACGGGTTCAGCAGCCGGCGGATGTCGCGGAAGGAGCGTGCAGGACGGCTGACCTCCACCGTGAAGGCGAGCGTTCCGAGGTTGGCGTCGAGCCAGTCGTCCATGTCGCCGATCGTGGGGTACCAGTGCGCCGCCTGGCGGATCTCGTACCGCTCGCGCGGCAAAGCCCGGCAGAAGGCGTCGCCGAGGGCCCGGTACAGCGGCTCGCGCGGGTTGGGCATGTCGGTGTGCGCCCACGGGTAGAGCAGGAGGTTGCCGCAGCTGTGAAAGCCGATCGCGAGCGCAGGCCGCGTCTCCAGCGCGACGTCGCGCAGGGCGCGCGACTCGGGCTCCGAGAACGCGTGAGGCCCCGTGTAGTGCGGCGACCACCGGAGCCGCGAGCCCGCGAACGGGTGCAGCGGCCGCGACGAGGACAGCGGCGCGAAATTCCGGTTCAGATCCACGCCGCGGGCGTTGCAGCGCTGCGACGCCCGCCGCTCGCCGCGGAGGCGCTCCAGGTTGTCGGCGAACGCGTCGGGGTTGACGACCGGCACCACGACGAGCCGCGCCCGCGCCGCCGCGCCCGTTCGTCCGCTCGCCAGGATCGACCGGACCGCATCGAGCAGCGCGAGCCCGCCGATCACCTCGACCCCGTGCATGAGCGACGTCAGCAGGAACGTCGGACCCAGCGGATTGCCGAAGTCGTAGCGCCGCAAGGGTCGTCCGCTTGCGGACGTCCCGATCGCTATTTCCCGTCCGCCGTGGGTGCGCGCGAGGCGCGCCCAGGCATCATCGAGCTGCGGGAGCTCGGCGTAGCGGCCGCATAGATCGGGCGAGCGTGTCATCCCAGTGTCTCTTATGTGACACCGGAATGGCGGCGGGCGCCAGCGGATTGAGCGGATTCATGTGTCGCGATTCCGCGGTTCCACGATTCGCGTGGATTCGTCGATTCGCGTCATCCGCGCTGGTCGCGCTGGTCGCCCTTGCGCGTCGCGAGGAGAGCCAGGCCCTCGAACAGGAGGTGCGCGCCGAGGTGGAGGGTGATGTCGGCGTGATCCAGCGCGGGGCATACCTCGACGAGATCCATGCCCACCAGGTTGATCCCCGCGAGGCCGCGGAGCAGCTGGATCGCCTCGCGTGAGGTGAGCCCGCCGGGCACGGGCGTGCCGGTGCCCGGGGCATAGGCCGGGTCGATGCCGTCGATATCGAAGGAGATGTAGACGGGCGACTCGCCCGCGGCTGCCCTGATGGCGGCGGCGATCGCAGGAGCGCCGTCGCGGTCGATCCGATCCATGCCGTACAGGGTCGCCCCGGCGTGCGCCGCGAAGGCGCCTTCCTCCGGGTGGCCCCACGTGGCACGGATGCCGATCTGGTGAAGCGCGCTCCGCCCGATCAGCCCCTCTTCGATCGCGTTGCGGAACGGCGTGCCGTGGTGGAACGGCTCGCCCCACACCTCCGAGGTGCTCGTGTCGAGGTGCGCGTCGACGTGAACGACCGTGACGGGGCCGTGGCGCCGCGACAGCGCGCGGAGCACCGGGAGCGCGATCGAGTGGTCGCCGCCGACGACGAACGGGGCCGCGCCGGCCGCGAGCACCTCGTCGACCGAGGCCTGGATCAACTCGCGAACGGAGTCTGCGTGAAACGGGGGGAAGGGCACATTGCCCCCGTCGAGCACGTCGATCGCGCGGAACACGTCGATGCCGTGGCCGGGGTGATACGACTGCACGAGCGCGCTCACCCGGCGCAGCTCGTAGGGCGCGAACCGCGCGCCCGGGCGGTACGTGACGCTCCCGTCCCACGGGACGCCGAGGAGCACGGCGTCGGCGCCGGAATAGGCGGACGCGCCGGCTTCGTGGAATCCCGCCGTCGGGAGGCGAAAGAACGGAGTCTGCCCGTGCCGCAGGTACGCGGCTGCTCGTTGTTGAGACATGAGATCTCCTACAGGCTCAAGAGGTCCAGGATCACGGCGCGGGCGCGGTCCGCGAGATCCGCCGCGCCGCCGTGATCGCCGAGCGACGGGCCGAAGGCGATGCGGGCGCTCGCCTCTCGGCGGCTGGAGAAGCGGAGGAAATGGGGGAGGAAGGTGTCGTCGCCCGCCCAGCAGAGCTCCGGATCATCGTAGGTGATGGCCGCGGGCACGATGGGGACGCCCGCGAGCCGGGTGACGCCGAAGATGCCTTTCCGGAACGGGAGGACCTTCTCTCCGCGGGTGGTCGAGCCCTCCGGGAAATTCAGCACCGGGACGCCATGGCGCAGGGCCCGGAGCGCGCTCCGGAGCACGCGCGCGCCGCTCGCCGGGCGCTGCCGATCGACGAGCAGCACGCCGAGATCGCGCGCGCGATCGCCGATGATCGGCCAGCTGCCGATCTCCTGCTTCGCGATGGCGGTGCAGGGGGTGAGCGACGCGAGCAGGATCGGATCGAGGTAGCTGACGTGGTTGGCCACGACAACGAACGGCGACGCGGGGAGCGCGCCGGTCACGCGGACGCGCAGGGAGTGCAGCGCGCACAGGTCCCGCGCGATCCCGTGAAGGAGGCGCGCCCTCTCGCGGTGGCGCGAGGCGGGCAGCGTGGGCAGCAGGCTGGTCCGGAACACGGTGTCGAGCGCGAGCCCCATCACGCCGGAGACCCGGCTGGCGATGGAGAGCGCCTCGGTCCAGGGCCGATCGCCCGCCGCCGGCGCGCGGCGGCCGTGGTCGAGCGGAGCGGTGGTCGTCATGGTCCGTCGGCCTCAGGCCACCGCGGCGATGGTGCCGCTCTCCGCCGCGCGCGGCTCCTTCGCCTCGGCCGGGCGATCGACGAGCCCCACCTTCTCGAAGCGGGCCCGGAGCGCCATGAACGCGTCGCGATCGATGCGCGAGATGATGCGCGGGTGTCCGGTTCCATAGAAATCGGGGCGCACCTCGATCTCCTTGGCGCCGAGCATGGCGTGGAGCGCCCGCGCGGCGTGGTTGTCCTCCTCGACGGTGAACCAGCACGACTCCGCCCATCCAAGGATCGACCCGACGAACGCGCGGAGCAGCGTGTGCGTCGCGCGGGAGCCCTGATACTCGGGCAGGACGGCGAGGGTCGTGCAGTAGACCTCCTTGCCGCGCGTGAAGGAGAGCAGGTAGCCCGCGGGCTTGCCCGCGGCCTCGACCATGAAACAAGAGTCCTTGAAGAAGTCGCAGCAAAGACGGATGTAATACCGCCCGAGCTCCCCTTCGCCCGCGCCGCCGAAGAGGGTCGTCTCCAGGTCCATCAGAGTCGAAAAGTCATCGCTCCGGAGCGTGCGCGCCACATAACGGCTCATTGTTGCGCCTCCTTATTTCAATTGAATCGTTGCTATGGGCGCAGCATGCCGGGACTCGGTGGAGAACACGTCACAGGACCCCCGAGGTTGAGAGACACGTCGGGGGCGATGGCGCGTCAAGATGGCTGGGGAATCGCGTACGGAAGGTGCCAGGACGGCAATGTCATCGTGGCCTGAGGCGCTCTGCCGCCGTGGACGGGAGTGTGAGCGCGAGGCCGGCGAAGGCCCGGACGGTGTCGAGGAGCGCGGCGACGCCCGAGGACGCGCGCCATCCGCCGGTCACGCCGGTCCAGTGCTTCATGGGCACGAAGAGGTTGCCGTCGGTGTGCGGCGCCGCGCGATCCAGGAAGGTCGCGCGGAGCGTGTACGCCGCGAACAGCCGCTCCATGAGGCCCGGGAAGGCGACGAACGCCGCGGCGGTGATGCGGCCGGCGGCGCCGACGTAGACATCGCGCCGCGGCCGCTCGGCGAGGGAGACCATCGCCGCCGCGACCCGCTCGGGGTCGACGATCGGCCGGATCGGCTGGACGGCGCGGCCGGTGAAATTGCCGGCGTGCTGGTAGATCGGGGTGTCGATCGTCGCGGGCAGGAGATTGCAGACGTGGATGTCCGGCGTGCTGGAGAGCTCCTGTCTCAAGCAGGACGTGAGTCCGAGGACCCCGAACTTGGAGATGACGTAGGCGCTCATCGTCGGCGCGCCGAACTTGCCAAGAACGGAGACGTTGTTGATGAGCACCCCGGCGCCCTGCGCGCGGAAACAGGGCAGCACCGCCCGCGCCCCGTGCACATAACCGAGCAGGTTCGTCTCGATGACCTGGCGGTAGGCCTCGTAGGGCGCCTCGTCCGCTCGCGTGTAGAGGAACACGGCGGCGTTGTTCACCCAGACGTCGATCCTGCCGAACACCTCGAGGGCGGCGCGGGCGAGCGCCCTGACGGCGTGCTCGTCCCTCACGTCCGTCGGGACGGCGAGCGCCCGCGCGCCGACGCTGGCGCACTCGGCGGCGACCTCCTCGAGGGCCGCCTCGTTCCGAGCGGCGATGACGACCCGCGCGCCGCGCCTCGCGAACGCTAGCGCGGCCGCCCTGCCAATGCCCGAAGATGCCCCGGTGATAACGACCACCGCGTCACGAATGCACTTCCGCATGACTGGCCCCCTCCCGCGCGGTCTGTCCCTCGCCGAGAGGAGAGCAAGGCGCGGGCCATCAGGGCCCGGGGGCCGGGTCGGATGTGGCCGCGGAGCTCGATTGAAACGGCGAGCGTGATGGATGGATGAAGAATTTACAACGCAAAGACGCAAAGGCGCAAAGACGCAAGGAGAAGAAGAAATGAATCTTTCTCTCTCCCTTGCGCCTTTGCACCTTTGCGCCTTTGCGTTTTTTTCTTCTCTCTCTTCAGCCGTAGAAGGGCTTCCCGGTCCTCGCCGCCTCGACGAGCGCCGGGGCGGGCGTCCAGCGCTTGCCGAAGCGGCGCTCGTAGATCTCGATGCGGCGGAGCACCTCCGCGGCGCCGAGGCCGTCGACGTAACGGAACGGCCCGCCGCGGAACGGCGGGAAACCCAGGCCGAAGATCGCGCCGATGTCGCCGTCGCGCGGGCTCCGGAGGATCCCCTCGCCGAGGCAGTGCAGCGCCTCGTTCACGAGCTGGAGCGAGCAGCGCAGCTGGATCTCCTCGACCGGCACCGGCGGGCTGTCCTTCGCCCTCGGCACCGGCAGCCCGAGCACGCCATAGACGCCCTCGTCGGCGTGCTTGCCCTTGCCCTTCTTCTTCGCCGCCGCGCCGTACAGGTACATCCCCCGCTCGTTCTTGCGGCCCCTCCGGTCGTCGGACACCAGCCTGGCCATCGTGGGAGGCGGCGCGAGGCGGTCGCCGAACGCCTCGAGCATGATCGGGCCGACGTGCGCCGCCACGTCGATGCCCACCTCGTCGAGCAGCGCGAGCGGGCCGACCGGCCAGCCCCACGCGACGAGCGCCGCGTCGACCTGCTCGATCGCGACCCCCTCGGCGAGCAGCCAGCTCGCCTCGTTCATGTACGGTCCGAGGATCCGGCTCGTGTAGAAGCCGACTCCATCGTTCACGACGATGACCGTCTTGCCCTGGCGCTTGCCGACCGCCACCGCCGTCGCGACCACCTCGGGCGACGTCGCCTCGGTCCGGATGACCTCGAGCAACGGCATCTTGTGCACAGGGCTGAAGTAATGCATCCCGACCACGTTCTCCGGCCGCCTCGACGCGGCCGCGATCCGGGAGATCGGGATCGACGACGTGTTCGACGCGAAGATCACCCCGTCCTTGCCGTGCTGCTCGACGTCCCGCAGGACCGCTTGTTTCACCGCGAGCTCCTCGAACACCGCCTCGATCACCAGATCGGCGCTCCGGAGGCCCGAGCCGTCCGTCGTCGCGGTGAGCAGCGCGAGCTTCTCGTCGCGCTCGAGCGGCGTGAGCTGCTTCTTCTTCACCCGCTCGCCGAGGATGTCGGCCACGACCTTGAGCCCGCGGCCGATCGACGCGTCGTCGCGGTCCCGGAGCCGCACGGAGATGCCGGCGTTCAGGCTGACATAGGCGATGCCGGCCCCCATCAGGCCGGCGCCGATCATCGCGATCTTCTCGACCTTCCTCGGCTGCACGGCGGGGTCGTCCACGCCGGTGTCCTTCTTCATCGCGTTCGTCGCGAAGAAGAGCTCCATCAGCCGGTGCGCCGTGCTCGACGCGACGAGCTCGCCGAACGCGCGCGCCTCGACCTCCTTCGACGCCTCGAAGCCCTTCTCGGCATAGGTCCTCAGCACGTCGATGATCCGCTCGGGCGCCGGGTAGTGCCCGCCGGTCTTCTTGCGCGTCTGCCGCGCTGCCTGCTGGAAGAGCAGGGCACGGCCGATCGGGTTCCGCTCGAGGGCAGCGCGGGTGAGCGCGGCGGAGTCGAGCTTCGGCGCGCTCGCCCGCTTGGGCCGGAACGGCGGGCCGGCCGCAGCGAGCTTGAGCGCGAGCGCCGCGGCCGTCTCCCTCAGGATGGCCGCGGGGACGACGTCGTCGGCGACGCCGAGCTGCCGCGCCTTCGAGGGGCGCATGTTCTTGCCGGTGAGGCCGTGGTCGAGCGCCGCGTTCAGGCCGGCGCGCTCCGCGAGCCGCTGGAGCCCGTTGATCCCGGGGAGCAGGCCGAGCTGCACCTCGGGCAGGCCGAGCACCGTCTTCCGGTCGTCGCTCAGCACCCGGGCATGGCAGGCGAGCGCCACCTCGAGGCCGCCCCCGAGCGCGGCGCCGTGGATCGCCGCGACGATCGGCTTCGGCGAGCGCACGATCCGCAGGATCGCCTCGTGGCCGGCACGGCACATCGCCTCGGCCTGGGCCGCTGTGGAGACGCTCTTCAGCATCTCGATGTCGGCGCCCGCGATCCAGGTGTCGGCCTTGCCGGACACGAGGATCGCCGCCTTGATGAGCGGGTTGCTCGCGATCTGGCCCGCGATCCGCTCGAGATCGCCTGTGAACGTGGGCTTCAGCGTGTTGACCGCCTCGCCCGGGACATCGTAGGTGACGACGGCCACGCCGTCGGGGCGCACCTCGAGGGACAGCGGGCTCGCGGCCGCGGGGGCCGGCGTGGCGGCGGCGGATGTCGTGGTCATGCGGCCTCCAGGACGACGGCGGCGCCGAGGCCGCCCGCGGCACAGACGGTGAGGAGCGCGTGGTGCCCGCCGCGCTTCTTGAGCTCTCTGAGCGTGGAGAGGACCATGCGTCCTCCCGTGGCCGCGAAGGGGTGGCCGAGCGCGATCGAGCCGCCGTTGACGTTGAGCTTCTCCGGATCGATCTCGCCGACGGGGGCGGACCGGCCGAGCTTCTCCGCGGCGAACGACGGCGACGCGAGCGCCTTCAGGTTGGACGCGACCTGGGCGGCGAAGGCCTCGTGCATGTCGACGAGGTCCATGTCGGCGAGCGAGAGGCCGGCGCGCTCGAGCGCCCGCGGCACGGCGAGCACCGGGGCCATCAGGAGCTGCCAGCCAGGGTCGACCGCCGCGTAGGACCACGACTTGACGTACCCGAGCGGCTGGTAGCCGAGCGCCTTGGCCTTGCTCTCACGCATCAGGAGCAGGGCGCTCGCCCCGTCGGTGAGCGGCGACGCGTTGCCCGCGGTGATCGTGCCGTGCCGCCGATCGAAGGCCGGCGACAGCTTCGCGTAGGCGTCGAGGGTCGAGTCGTCCCGGACCACGTTGTCGCGCTCGACCGGCTTGTCGTAAGGCGGGGGGATCACGTGCATGACCTCGGCGGCGTAGGTGCCGTCGCGCCAGGCGCGCGCGGCGTTCGTGTGCGAGCGGTGGGCGATGGCGTCCTGCTCGGCGCGCGAGATGCCGTTCTGCTTCGCCATCTTCTCGGCGGCCTCGCCCATCTGCTCGCCCGTGGTCGGCTCGCGGGAGAAGCCCGGGATCGGGGGCACGAGGTCCTTGAGCGAGAGGCGGGAGACGATCTCCAGCCGGGCGCCGAGCGTCCTGGCCTTCTGGAAGTCGGTCAGCGCGGAGGCGAGCTTCCGGGAGACGCCGAGCGGCACGTCGCTCATGCTGTCGGCGCCGCCGACGAGGGCGACGTGGTGCTGGCCGGCGAGCATCGCCTCGGCGGCGCTCGTCATGGCCTGGAGCGACGTGGCACACGCGCGCGAGACGCTGAACGCGTCGGTGTCCTTGGGCAGGCCGGTGCGCAGCACGACCTCGCGCGCGATGTTGAGCCAGTCGAGCGTCGGCACCACCTGGCCGTAGACGACCAGCGTGACGTCGCGCGGGGTCACCTCGCTCCTCTGGAGGAGCTCCTTGACCACCGTGGCCGCGAGATCGACGGTGCGAAGCGCCTTGAGCGCCGTGCCCGCCTTGGTGAACGGCGTGCGCAGCCCGGCAACGACCGCCACCCGGTCCTTGCCGCCCTTCCCATTCTTGCCTGAAGCCATGTCGACTCCTCTGCTGCCGGAGAGCCCATCGCGAGCCCGCCCCGCGCGCCCCGCGCAGCCCCCCGGATCCCGGCGTGCCAGCGCACACCGGTTGGGGGTATTCCCTTAGGTGTGCTAACGCGGCGTGTCAACCGTGGGCGGCGAGGGGGTCGCAGGCGGCGAGGCGCTCCACGAGGAAGCGACGTGGGAGGAAGGACGGTTGGGGCAGCCTGGGCGCTAATTTGGCCCACGGTTGAGCTTGCCGATAGCGTGGTTGGCCATGCGGAAAATCATTCTATGCAGTGCGTTGCTCTGCGGCGCTCCGGCGCTCGCCGGGTGTGCGACATTTGCAAGCGACTCGGCGCCGGCGGCGCCGGGTTATGTGTATGTGGCCGGTCACAAGAACAACCAGCCTGCGATGTGGATGTGCCCTGACGCGCCGGGCAAGGCGGAGTGCACCGAGGTCGAGGTAACGACGGAGGCAGGCGAATGAAGCGTTCTTTGATTTTCGGGCTCCTGCTCGCGAGCTTCGGCGCGATCGGCTGTCAGGGGAGCTACACGAGCATCCGGCAGATCGACGGGACGCGGTACCACGTCACGCGCACGAAGCAGGGCTTCTTCAACGCGTACGGCACCGTGTTCGACTGCCAGGCCAAGGGCGACGCGATGACGTGCGTCGAGATCAGCGATCTGTGAGCTCCGCGCGGGAGCGCTGCTCCCGCAGGGTCTCTAGATCGCCGGCCGGTCGAAGAATCAAAAACGCAAAGGCGCAAAGACGCAAAGGCGCAAAAAGACGCCGAGAAGGATTTTTTTTCTCGCTTCTTCTTGCGTCTTTGCGCCTTTGCGCCTTTGCGTTTCATTCTCTCTCTGCAGCTCCGGCGCGCGCGTCACGGGCAGCCACGCCCGCTCACGCCTCGCGCAGGAAGGCCTCGAGCAGCGCCGCCGAGACGTCGAGCAGATCGCGCTCCGTCACGATGCCCACGAGCCGCTCGCCCGCGACGACGGGCAGGCAGCCGACGCGGTGCTCGCGCATGATCCGCATCGCCTCCAGCGTCGGCGTGTCCGGCGCGACGGTCACCGGGTCGGGCCGCATGATCGACGCCACCGTGGGCGGCGCGGATCCGCTCGGCGCCGCTGCGGCGCCGCGGGCGATGAGCCGCAGCAGCGCGCGGTGGGAGACGACGCCGACGAGCCGGCCCTGCTCGTCCTCGACAGGGACATGGCGCACGTGCCGCCAGGCCATGACGCTCGCGGCGAAGTCGACGATGTCGGTGGGACGCACCGTGAACAGATCGGTCGACATGAACTGGCCCACGGTCCGGTAGCTGTCGCGCACGAGGCCGAGGTCGTCCTCGAGCGTGGCGGGCTCCCACGCGTGCACCGGGCGCCCGGCCCCGCCGCCCCGGGCCTCTTCCCGCTGGCGGGCGAGCATCGCGGCGCAGAGGGCGCGGCTTCGCAGCTCCGGGGTGCCCCGCCCGGCCATGGCCGCGAGCGAGCCGAGCGTCCATTGCGCGCCCGTCTGGCCGCGGCGGACCCGCTCCTCGACGACGCCGAGGTACCGGTCGACGTCAGAGGCGTCGATGCCCGCGGCCGAGAGGCCCGCCCGGGCGGCGGGGAGGAGGTGCGAGAGGATGAGCTCCGGGGCAGGGAGGCTCCGGCCGCCGAGCCACGTGAGCTGCGCCTTGAGGCCGTGGCGGGCCGCCGCGAAGAAGTTCGCCTTGGCGTCCTCGAACGGCATCTCGAGGTCGATGCGCGGGTGCTCGTCGGCGAGGCCGGTCATGAGGCCGAAGAAGAAGGCGGCGTTCGCGACCTCGTCGAGGACCGTGGGCCCCGAGGGCAGCGCGCGGCTCTCGATGCGCAGGTGCGCGACCCCGGCCAGGGCCCCGTAACAGGGGCGGTTCCAGCGGTAGACGGTGCCGTTGTGGACCCGCAGGGCCTTGAGGTCCGGCACCTCCCCGCGCGCGAGCACGGCCGCGGGGGGCTCGCCGGGATCGGCGGTCATGATCACGCGGAACCGCGCGATGTCCTCGCGGAAGAGATCGAGCACGCCGCCCTGCACCCAGCCGTCGCCGAAGTGGACGCGGGGCCTCTGCTGCCGGCCCTCGAGAGCGCTCGGGCGGGTGTCGACCGAGGTCTCGAAGAGGGCGATCCGCGTCTCGTGCCAGAGCCGCTGCCCGAGGAGCAGCGGCGAGTTGACAGCGGCGGCGAGGACGGGCGCGGTCACCGCCTGGGCGAGGTTGTAGAGCGACGTGAACTCCCGCGCCCCGACCTGGAGGTGGACCTGGAAGCTCGTGTTGCACGACTCGAGCAGGATGTTGTCGTGGGTCATCTCGAGCTCGTCGAGCCCGTGGATCGAGACGCGGAAGTCGCCCTGGCGCAGCCGCAGGAGCGCGCGGTTGAGCTCGTGGTAGCGAGGCGCCGGCGTGAGGTTCTCGAGGCGGAGGTCGCCGGCGCGCAGGGTGGGGAGGATGCCCGTGAGCAGGACGTCGGCGCCGGCGGCGCGCGCGGCCTCGGCCGCCCGCCCGATGACCTCCGACAGCTCGGCCTCGAGCCGCCGCAGGCAATCGCCGCCGAACGGCAGCGGGGTGAGGTTCGCCTCCAGGTTGAAGCGAGCGAGCTCGGTCGTGAGCCGAGCGTCGGCGGCCCGCTCGAGCACCTCCAGCGCGAGCGGGGCGGGCCGGAGCGCTCGGTCGACGAGGAACATCTCCTGCTCGGCGCCGATGCGACGCACGCCGGACTCGATGCGATCCTCCAGGAGGAGGCGCTCGAGCGCCTCCACGTCGTCGAGCAGCGCCCGCATGAACGCCTTGTGCTGCTCCTCGCTCGCCTGCTCGGAGACGTGCTGCTCGCCCATGGTGATCGCCCCGCCTTTCGCTCGCTCCCGCCCCAGGGAAGCCTACGACGGCGAACGGCAGGGGGCGCGGGGGATCCCCCCGGCGGGGACGGCGGGCGTCTGACTCGGCGCGGACGGCGCGGCGGCGGCCCGTCGCGGTCAAAAGCTGCGGCCGGCCGCGAGCCGCAGGGTGGCGACCTTGTCCTCGGCAAGGCCGAACCCGAGCGGCGCGTCGAGCGCCACGAGCAGCCCTGCCCGGGCGTAGTAGCCAGGCTGCTTCAGCGTGTAGGTGAAGAACGGCTCCATCGCGAGCTGCATCCTGTCGTCGCGGGTGAGCGTCAGCGCGGCCTGGAGGCGGAGCCCGCCGCCGTAGGGGCCTCGGCCGCGCAGCTCGAGCTCGTCGCCCTGCTCGACAACGAGCTCGACGCCGGCCTTGCTGGTCGGGAGGGCGAACATCACCGCGGTGTCCGCGCGGTAAACGAGCCGCGCGGCGAGCTCTGCCTCGACGCCGCCGCGGGCCCTCAGGGGCAGGTGCCCGACGGTGAGCCGGTGCAGGTCGAAGGAGGCGCGCGCGGGGGCGGTCGCCTGCAGCGTGGCGCGGGCGTCGGCGTCGGGGGCGCTGAGGACGGGGATCGAGAGCGCGCCGCCGCCGAAGACGGTGACCTTGCGCGAGAGGGCGCGGGCATAGTGGGCGCCGACCGTGGGGTTGCCGAAGAGAAGGCTGCCGGCGCTGCTGCTCTCGTCGACGCCGAGCCGGGTGGACCGGAACGAGGCGGAGACGTCGCCATAAGCGAGCGGGAGATCCACGTCGAGGTGGAGCCGGCCGAACCACTCGAGCTGACCTCGAAGATCGAAGGTCAGCCCGAACGTGCTCACGTCGGAGGTGACATCGTCCATGGCCCATGAGGCCGACTTGCTCAGGACGTCGAGCTCGAGCTCCGCACGCGAACCCTGGGATTTAGCCCAGCTGTTCTTTTCTGCCGGAGCGGCAGGTGGTGCTGTGAGCCAGAGCGAGAGCAGGAGAGCGGAGGAGAGCAGCGATCTCGCGTTCAATCAGGCCCACTGCGAGGACTACCATGGCTCGGCTCGGCCGTGGTTATCGAACGGCGCCCTCGGCGCCCGCGGCCTCGTCGTCGTCCTCCTCGTCCTCGTCGTCGTTCTCCTCGTCGTCGTCGTCGTCGTCAGCGTCAGCGTCAGCGTCGGCGCTGTCGTCGAACAGCAGGGAGGGAGCGCCTTCGTTGCCGTGCTCCGCGAAGATCGCGTCGGCGGCGATCACGAGCTCCTCCATGCGGTCGGCGTCGACGGGGCCGTACACGGCGAGCGCCATGGCGCGATCCTGCACGAACAGCCACGCGTCGGGGAAGTCGAGCAGGGCGTCGCGGATGCTCTTCGAGAGCCACCGGCCGATGGCCTTCGCTTCGGGTCCCTCGACAAGGAACTGCTCCATGAACTCCGGGTCCTTCTTGAACTGGACGCCGGTGTTGGGGGCACGCCTGCCATCGACGATGGGCAGCGGGCACACGGTGAGCCGGGGCGCAGCCTTGGCCAGCTTTGTGAGGACCACCTGGTACTCGCTGCCGTTCTTCGCGTCCGGGCCCACGACCGCGACGTAGGCGAGCTTCGGGACGAGCTCGTAGCGGGCGAGGACCGCGCCGCCGCCCGTCTCCTGCAGCGTGTGCTCGAGGCTGGACGGCAACGAGCGCACCGGACGAGGGCCTTCGCCGCCGGCGCCGGCCTTCCGGCCGCCGGGCTTCGCGCCGGGGCGGGACGGGGCCGCCTCGGGGGTCATCAGCGCGCGCCAGCGCGCGAGCTCGCGGTCGCGCCGCGCCTCGTGCCGACCGCGCAAGCCGGTCAGGAACCAGACGACGAGCAACGCAAGGGGACCTACGTACCAGAGCCAGGGCATGGGGCGGTGATGCTAGCAAACCTCGCGGAGCTGCGGTGGGGTCGCGCGCGCCCGCGGTGAGGCGAGGCTGTCGTAGCCAGCCTCGCCGCTTCGCGGCGACGCTCAGGGCGCGGGGGCCGGAGCGGCGTCGTCCGGCCGCTCGAAGACGCACCAGTAGCCGTTCTTGCTGTGGCGCACCATCCCGGCCACCTCGTACACGCCCCGGAAACGCCGGTCCTTGCGGAGCTTCTCCTGCGCCGGGAACGGGAGCTTGTCGCACGTGTCGGCGCCGCCGACGAACACGAAGTAGCGCGGCATCTTGTCGAAGACGTGCTGCACGTAGCCGGGGCCCGTCTTGCGCGTGTAGCCGCCAGGGAGCTTGGAGATCACGGGATCGACGAGGCCGAGCAGATCGAGCACCGGGTAGTCGGTCACATACCCGATGTACCCGATGTCGCCCACGGCGACCTCGCCGGGCTTGCCGTGCTCCACCAACCAGTTGGCCACGCCGCCCGCGGCGCTGTCCCAGAACCGCTTCTCGTCGTCGAGGATCCGGTGCTGGGCGCGCTCGATCCGCTGCGCCCGGAAGGCGCCCAGCGCGATGAGGCAGCCGAGCGCGAGCACGCCGGCCCCCGCGGCGAGGGCGATCGCCCCGCCCTCGGGCGCGTCTGCGGCGCGGGCCGAGAGCTGGGCGAGCAGCGGCTCGAGCAGCGCGCGCGCGCCGAGGCCCGCGAGGAGGAAGCAGAACGGCTCGAACGGGCTCATGAAGCGGTAGTACGGCATCCAGTCCCCGCCCACGAGGAGCACGTAGCCGCCCACCGCGAGCGCGAGGGCCGCGACGCAGAGCGCGTCGCGGTGGCGCGCGACGATCGCCACGCAGAGGCCGAAGAGCCCGAGCAGCAGCGCCGGCCACGTGTGCTCCGCGTACTCCGCGAGGTAGTGCTGCCCCCCGGCCAGCTGCTCGGCGAGGCTGCCGGTCTTGGCGCTCAGCGTGTTCGGCAGCCACGTGCCGTAGTAGCTGTGCCGCCAGAGCATGTGGCACGCGATGGGCGCGGCGAAGACGACGCCGCGCAGGAGGTTCTGCCGCCCGAAGAAGCGCAGGCCGAGGAAGAGCATCGGTATGCCGATGAACATCGGCGCTTCCGGGCGCGTCAGGCCAGCGAGCCCGAAGACGAGGCCCGAATACGGGAAGCCGGTCCCCCGGTCGCGCTCGCGGAACATCATCTCGGTGCCCGCGAGGACGAGCAGGACGAACAGCGGCGTCTCCAGGCCGAAGACGGCATATCCGCTCTGCACGATCGAGCTCGCGAACAGCCACGTGGCGATGCAAGGGACCGCGCCGTGCGGGCGGAGCCGGGCCGAGAGGAGGTAGAGCGCGCCGAGCGAGCCGCAGGCGGCGAGCCCGCCGAGCACCTTGGCGACCACGTCGGGGTCGAGGCCGAGCTTGATGCCGCCCGCGAGCAGCACGGTCCAGAGGAAGTTCGTGTACCCCTCGATGCGCTCGCCGGCGTTGTAGACGAGCCCGAGGCCCCGGGCGAAGTTGCGCGCGTACCGGTACGAGATGTACGCATCGTCGATCGTGAACGAGCGCACGCGCACCATGTTCACGACGAGCAGGAACGCCGGCAAGACGAGGCCGAACGCGAGGTGCAGGCGCTCGGAGAGCGGCGCGCCTCGCAGCCAGTCGCGCCAGCTTCGGGCCGGGGGCGCGCCTTCGACCGCGCCGTCGCCCGCCGCTTCCATGTCGCCGTCGGCCTCGCCGCTCGGAGGGGCGACCCCGAGTTGCCCGTGCTCTGCTTCTTCCGGTTCCAGGAAAGCCATGTGAAGCCTCTCCCTACCATGGATGGTTCATTTCGGGGTCGTTTCTTGGTCGAGGCGCTCATCCCAGCTATCCTCGCGACATGCGTGCAGCCATGTTCGCTCTTGCCGCCTCCTCCGCCCTTTTCGTCGCGCCCCCGGCGCTCGGTGCCCGAGGCGTGCCGTGCGGCTTCTATGGCATCGATCCAGGGGCGCCCGTCGACGCAGGGGAGGTGATCCTCGACGACGATCACGCGAAGCGGCTCGCGCGCGCGGGCGCCGGCGCCGTGCGCGTCGAGTTCCTGCTCGATGACGCCGAGGCGTGGGACGACGACAAGCTCGAGCAGTACGACGCCATCATCGACGCGGCGCGCGCCGCGGGCCTCGAGCCGGTCGGGCTCCTCTCTCACCGCACGATCGGAGAAGGACAGGACGTCTGGAATGACGATCCGGACCGGGACGGCGACAACGCGTACGTGGAGGCGTTCGCCGAGACGGCAGAGGCGCTCATGACGAGGTACGCCGGGGACGTCGTCCAGTGGGAGATCTGGAGTCAGCCGAACTGCTCCGAGCTCCCCGACCCCGCGCTCGACCCGGAGCACGCCGGCTGCACCTTCATCCTGCCCCGGGTGCTCGCGCAGATCCTCGCCCAGATCCGCATCCGCAACGAGGCGCTCTTCAATGTCGACGAGCTGTCGCTGACCACGGGCGGCCTGCTCGCCTCGGACGACGCGGCCGCGCCGTTCTCGGGGGTCGATTACCTGCGCGAGCTCTACGCGCAGCCGGTGTGGGACGAGCTCGAGGCGCGCTTCGGCGAGCGCACGCCGTGGTCTCGCCTCGGTCAACAGCTGTTCTTCCATCAGGGCACCGAGGTCGATCCGGTGACGCTCAACGATTATCTCGACGCGCTGCGCGACCTCGCCGACGAGGAGGGGGACGAGAGCCCCTTCGCCGTGACCGGGATGGCGTGGTCGAGCGCGCTCGCCGGCGAGGAGCTCCAGGCGGCGAACCTGACAACGTCGTTCGACGTCCTCTCGGAGCGCGAGGACGTCGCCGGCGTGGTCTGGGCCAGCTTCCAGGACGCGCCGCTCGACGAGCAGCCCTTCGGCCTCGTCGACGAGGCCGGCGTGGAAAAGCTGGCGCTCGCCGCGTTCAGCGAGTCGGCCGACAACTGCGAGCCGACGGAGCAAGGCGGAGGGACGGGGAGCGGCGGCGGGGGGAGCGGATCGAGCGGCGGCGGTGTTGCTGCCGGCTCGCCGCCCGGCACCAGCGGACAGATGGGGCGGCCGATCGACGGAAAGCGGCGCGCGAGCTCCTGCAGTTATGCCGCGGGCGCGACCAGCGGAGGCGGAACGCGGTCCGATGGGGGGTGGCTCGCGTTGTTCGCGATCGGCGCGATCGCGATGGTGCGCTGCCGCCGCGTCGTTTGAAGGCAACTCGAGCGCTCTCGTCGCCGACAGGGGAGGCATGCCTCACAGCTCGGCGCGCTTCGCGCGGCGGATGGCCGTGCACGTCGGACTTTTTCTCTTCAATGGTTGCGGGCGCGACGGCGCGGGCGATCGCTTCGGCGTCTGCGGCGACGGCGTCGTCGACGAGGGCGAGGCGTGCGACGACGTCAATACCGCCGAGGGCGACGGCTGCTCGCCGACGTGCCAGCGCGAGGCGCCGGCGGCGGCCCGCTGCGGCGACGGCGCGCTCGACGCGGGCGAGGCGTGCGACGATGGCAACACGGCGGCCAGGGACGGCTGCTCGGCGGCGTGCGAGATCGAGGTGCCCCCGCGCTGCGGCGACGGCGCCATCGATCCGGGGGAGCAGTGCGACGACGGGAACGTCGCGACGGGCGACGGCTGCGAGGTCGATTGCGCGAAGACGCCGGCCGAGGAGACCGTCTGCGAGGAGCTCTTGCCGCTCGCGCAGGGGACGTGCGAGGTGGTCGCCGGCGCGGGAGCGACGCTGATCCGGGGCGTCGTGCTGGCCCCGGGCAGGGTGTACCGGGGTGGGCGGGTGCTCGTGGACGAGCGGGGCGCGATCGCGTGTGTCGGCTGCGATTGCGAGGCGGCGGGCGCGACGGAGATCCTGTGCCCGAGCGGCGTCGTCTCCCCGGCGCTGATCAACACGCATGATCACATCACGTACACGCAGAACAGCCCGTATACCCCGACCGAGGAGCGCTATGAGCACCGGCACGACTGGCGCATCGGCAACAACAGGCACACGAGGATCGACACGCCCGGCATGGCCAGCGAGGCACAGATCCGCTGGGGCGAGCTCCGCTTCCTGATGGGCGGCGCGACCTCGATCGTGGGCTCGGGGAGCGCGCCAGGCCTCCTCCGGAACCTGGACCGGGCCGACCAGGAGGGCCTGGGCCAGAGCGCGGTCCGCTTCGACACGTTCCCGCTCGACGACGCGGGCGGCCGCGAGCTCGTGAGCGGTTGCGGCTACTCGGCCGACATGGTGAGAGGGAAGGAGGTCGAGGGAGAGGACGCCTATTGCCCGCACGTCGCCGAGGGGATCGATGCGTCGGCGCGCAACGAGTTCGTCTGCCTGAAGGCGGAGCCGAACGACGTGCTCGAGCCGCAGAGCGCGTTCATCCACGGGATCGGCCTGACCGCGCCCGACTACGCGGCGATGGCGGCGGAGGGCACGGCGCTCATCTGGTCTCCCCGCTCCAACATCACGCTTTACGGCGACACCGCCGTGGTCACCGCCGCCGCCCGCCTCGGGGTGCAGATCGCGCTCGGCACCGACTGGATCGCGACCGGATCGATGAACCTCCTGCGCGAGCTCCGGTGCGCGTCGGCGCTCAACGAGACGTACTACGACGGCTTCTTCACCGACGAGGAGCTGTGGAGGATGGTCACCGCAAGCGCCGCCGCGGTCACCGCGACGGACGACGTGATCGGCGCGCTGTCCACGGGGAAGGTCGCCGACATCGCGATCTTCGACGGCAGTGAGCGCGAAGGCCACCGCGCTGTCGTCGCCGCCGATCCCGAGGACGTCGTCCTCGTGATGCGCGGCGGAAAGGTCCTGTATGGCGACGCGGCCGTGGTGTCCGCGGTCCGGGGCGCGGACGCATGCGACGCGGTCGATGTGTGCGGCGTGTCGAAGCAGGTCTGTCTGCGGGACGAGATCGGGATGACGCTGGAGGATCTCGAGCAGCAGGCGGGCGAGATCTACCCGGCCTTCTTCTGCGGCGAGCCCGAGGGCGAGCCGCTCTGCACCCCGTCGCGCGCGGAGAGCGCGCCCCTGAACGCCTCGGTGAACGGCTCGACCGTCTACACCGGGCAGCCGACGGACGCGGATCTCGACGGTGACGGCATCGAGAACGGCGCGGACAACTGCCCGAGCGTCTTCAACCCGATCCGGCCGCTCGACGACGGGGGCCAGGCCGACTTCGACGGCGACGGCGACGGCGACGCCTGCGACGCGTGCCCGCTCGACGCGGGCAGCACGCTCTGCTCGCCGCCGGACCCGAACGACGCCGACAACGACGGCACGCCGAACGGCGCGGACAGCTGCCCGAACCTCCAGAACCCGGGTCAGGCCGACGCGGACGGCGACGGCAAGGGCGACCCGTGCGACCTGTGCCCGGACCAGGCGAACCCAGGGGCCCTGGGCTGCACGGTGGCGATCTACGATATCAAGGACGGCACGCGCGCGGAGGGCGACACGGTGGCCCTGGAGAACGTGCTCGTGACCGGCAAGCACGCGAGCGGCTTCTTCGTCCAGGCGAAGTCGGGCGACCCGGGGTACGCGGGGCCGGCGCACTCCGGCGTTTACGTGTACAGCCCGCAGAGCACGGTGCTGGCCGGCGATCGCGTGCGGATCACGAGCGCGGTGATCTCGGATTACTTCGGGCAGATCCAGCTCGGGTCCGCCGTTGTCGAGGTGATCGCGTCGGTCGGCGAGGCGGCGCCGGCGCCGGAGCCGGTCGCGCCGGCCGACATCGCGGCGGGCGGCGCGCGCGCCGCCGAGCTCGAGGGGGTCCTCGTCGAGGTGGAGGACGTCACGGTGATCGGGCTCGATACGATGTTTCATGAATTCATCGTCACAGGCGATCTGCGCGTGGACGACCTCCTGTACCGGTCCAGCCCCTTCCCGGCGAAAGGCCAGCATTTCGCGAGCATCCGCGGCATCCTCACCCACCGGAACGGCGACGCGAAGATCGAGCCGCGCGGCGTCGATGACCTCGTGACGACCCTCGGGGCGGCGGCCGCGACGGCAGGGCTCGTGATCAACGAGGTGGATTACGATCAGCCGGGCGGAGATCGAGCCGAGTTCATCGAGATCTACAATGGCGCCGGCGCGCCCGTGGATCTCAGGGGCCATGCGCTCGTGCTGGTCGATGGATCCAGCAGCGCGCCCTCCGCCTACAGGACGCTCGATCTGAGCTCCGCCGGTACGCTCGCGGCTGGCCAGTACCTCGTCGTCGGCAGCACGGCGGTGGTCGGCACCGACACCATGCCAGGCGTCGTGGCGGAAGGTGCGGTGACGATCGCCTTCTCGGGCGCGCAGACCGACCGGATGCAGAACGGGGCTCCCGACGGGATCGCGCTGATAAACACGATGACAGGGGCCGTGATCGACGCGCTCTCCTACGAGGGGAGCGTCCCCGCCGTCACGATCGGGGGCGCCAGCGTGAGCCTCGTCGAAGGCGACGCGTTGCCGGCCACGGTGGCGGACGGCGGCATGGCGGCTGGCTCGCTCTGCCGCCTGCCCGACGGGTCGGACACGAACCAGGCCGCCGCCGACTGGGCGCTCTCCGCGACGATCACCCCTGGTGCGGCGAACGTGCCGTGAGCCCGGCCGAGACGCTGTGTTCTTCAGCGCAGCGCGCCTCGACGCCCGCCGTTCGCCCGGCGCCACGCGGTCCACGCCGCGCGCGCCGGTGTATTCGTCCTGTCAGCTGTGTCCGGAGAGAGTGAAGAGAATCTGAGGAGGAATGAGCCGTGAGCGGGCGCTCACAGGCAGCCGCAGAGCGGGTCGCCCGCCTTGCACACGCACTTCCCGCCCTTCTTGGCCGGCGCCGCCGCGCTGGGGCCCCGCGCCGCGCCGGCGCCCCGCACCGCCTTGCCGGACGTCGCCGCTCGGCCGCGGAGGGTTGCGGCCCCCTTGATGTTCGACGTCTTTGCGTCGGCCACGTCCTCGCCCTGCGCCAGCGCCTTGGTCGCCTCCGTCGCCTTGTAATCGGAGAACGCCTTCTGCGCCTTCTCAGCGTCGCTCTTGGCGGCGTCGAGCGCGAGGGTAAGCTCGGTGATCTTCCGGTTGCGCTCGTCGAGCTGGAGGTTGAGCTGCGCGATCCTGTCCTGCTCGGCGACGCGGGCGGCCACCGCCTCGGCCTGAGCCGCCTCGGCTTCCTTCACCTTGCCGGCGAAGGCGGTCACCGCGACCGCGGCCACGGCCGCCACGACCAGACCCATCCCGAACACGAACCGACCCCGCCGCTTCTGCCGAACCCCCTGGGCGATCGCCTCGAGCTCGCGTTCAAGGTCCCCCGTGCCCGACATGGGCGGCACGCTGGCAGCGACCGGCGCGATGCTGGCGGGCCCTCTCGTCCCCTGGTAGAGCACTCCCGGGCTTTGTTGCGTGTTCATCATCGCGCGAGACCTCCTCCTGCGTGAGCGAATCCTCCTCTAAGCAAGTGGGGGGGCCTCCAAGCAAGTGGGGTGCCAGGTGAGCGCGCCCCGATTTGGCACCGTGGGCATCGTCCGTGAAGCAAACGGCGGTGCAAAGCGAGGACTCACACCGCAAAGCGGTGGCTCGCACCGCAAAACGAGGACCCACACCGCAAAACGACGACTCTCGAGGTGCTCCAGAGGCGAGTCCCGGGAGATCCGGGTGGATCAGTTGTTCTGGTGCATGGATCGCTCACCGGACCTCGATGCGTCCCCTGGTCCAGCGGAGGTCCTGCACCACGCGCCGGCAACACCGGTGCTGCCGGCGGGGAGGGAGGGCCGCCTCAGGCAGCGACCGCAATCGCTCCAATTGAGCCAACGATTCCGGCTACTTGCGTCCGTAGACCGGCCACCGCCGCGCCTCCGCGGATCCGAGGACGAGAGCGCTTCGTGGCGAGGTGGCCGTCAGGGCTGCAGCTTGGCGACGAAGGCGTCGGGGCCCCCGGAGCTCATCATGGGGTCCCCCCCGAGATCGATCCTGCCGCTGAAGCTGCCCGTCAGCGCGATGGCTCCCAGCTCATCCACGGCGACGGCCCGGGCGCGCTGCTCCGCCGCGTCGCCGAACGATTTGGCCCAGGCCGTATCGCCGTTCGGCGCGACCTTCGCGAAGAAGGCGTCGTTGCCGCCGAGGGACTGGAGCCTCGGGCTCGGGGGGCCGAAGTCGATGGCGCTCTCGAACTCTCCGACCACGATGACGTTGCCCGCCTGGTCGACCGCCACCCCCAGCGCCTTCTGATCTTCGGCGTCCCCGTACAGACGGTTCCAGAGGTGCTTGCCGTCCGCGTTGAAGGCGGCGACGACCGCGTCGTTTCCTCCGGCGTATCTCCGCGGCGCTCCGTCGAAATTGATCGTTCCCCCGGTGCTCCCTGCGACGACGATGTCCCCCTTCGCGTTCACCGCGACCGCCGTGAATTCCTGGCTCATGGTGTCGCCGAACGTCTTGGCCCAGAGCGGCGTCCCGCCCCCGTCGAGCTTCGCAATGAAGGCGTCGTCGCCCTGAGCAGTGAGGAGCGTCGTCCCGAAGTACACCCTGCCCGCGATGCGGCCGACCAGGACCACGCCTCCGTCGGGCGTGACGGCAGCGTCGTTCGCGACCTCGGCGGTCGTATCGCCGAAGTTCTTGCTCCAGGCGAAGTTTCCGAGGGTGTCCATCTTCGCGACGAAGATGTCCTCTCCACCTTTGCTCGTCAGGCGGTCGCCGCCCAGCGGTCGCCCGCCCAGCACGTCGGCCCAGTCGGTGAAGCTGCCAGCGACGACGATGTTGTCGTCCGAATCCACCGCGAGCCCATAAACTCTATCGACGCTCGGACCGGCGATGGTATTGACCCAGTCCAGGCCGCCCTCTGCGTCGAGCTTTGCCACGAACACGTCCGAGCTGCCTTGGCTCGTGCGCGACATCCCGTCGAAGTTCACTGTGTTTTCGAAGGTCCCGGCCACGATCACGCCGCCGTTCTTGTCGAGCGCCACGCGATTGCAAGAATCCGAGCCGTTCCCCCCGAGCGCCTTCGACCATTCCGTCGCGCCGCCAGGAGCGAGCTTGACGACGAAGCCGTCGTACGCTCCCTGGCTGCTGGCGACGGAATCCAGGCTGGTGCTGAAGGCACCCGCGATCAGGAGGTTTCCTTCCTTGTCGAAGGTGACGTCATAACCGATCTGCTCGCCGTTCACTCCGATGTGGGTGCTCCACTCGTGCGTTCCGGTGCACTCCGCCACACGATCGCAGTTCTCGTCATTCGCCTTCGTCGTACAGGCCTCGGTCCTGGGGAGCACCTCGCCGACGCACGAGCCGCCGCGCAGGCAGCCGTCCTTGCACTCGCCGACTCTCCTTGTCGACTCGGGGCCTGTATAACAAGGATCGCAGGGCTCGCTGCCGCCTGCGCCGCCTGCGCCGCCCGCACCTCCCGCGGCGCCCGCGCCTCCCACGCCGCCTGTGCCGCCCGCGCCTCCCGCGGCGCCCACGCCGGCCATCCCGCCTTGCGCGGCGCCGCCGCCGCTGATGGCGCCCGGCACGAGCACGCCTTGATCGAAGCACCCGCCCAGCGCGCCGGCCACGCCGAGCGCGCCGCAAAGGACCATGAAGCCGTTGCGTTTCATCAAAACACCCCCGCGATCCCGGCACCCCACGGCGATATCCACGGACGGACCGCTGCGCCCTTGGGCCTCGCCGCCGCGGACGGTGCGGTGAGGAGCAGCGCGACGCCGCCCGCGGCGAGCGCCCCGCCCACGATGAACGCCGGCGCAGGGACGAGGCGCAGGTCGTTGTACGAGCCCAGCTTGGCCCGCGTCTTCGGCGTGTCCGGGCACACGACGTCGTCGGTGCACCCGAGGTCGATCAGCTCGCTGCGCCGCGCGCTCGTGATGCCGAACGTGATTCCACCGACCACGAGCGCGGCGGCGCCCGTACCGACGGCGGTCCAGCCGAGCACGCGCTGCGTGGTGCCCGGCGCCGGACCGGTGGGCGGGGGGAGGACGACAGGCGGGGGGGCACCGACGGGGAACTCGAGCGCGAGCGCCGCCTCCTGCCGCTCCTGCAGCGCGACCTCCCGCCGGACGGCGCGCCCCGCCCACGCGGCCTCGACGACGTGCTTGCCAGGATCGACAGGCTGGCTGACCCCCACCAGCGCGGGTGGCATCGGCTTGCCGTCGATGGTGATCTGCACCTCGCGCTCCGGGGCGCCGCGCACCCCCACAGAGAGCCTGGGGATTCGTGGCTTGAGCTCGTCGTACGCTTTCCCGGCGTCGGCGACCGCGGCCTTGAAGACGTCGCTGGCCGAGGCGTCGAGCGAGGTGCGGCTCACTTGCAGGTAGCGCTCGGAGGCCTCGATGAGGCGCCCGAGCTGCTCGAGGCACCGCGCGGCATAGAAGTCGATCGTCGGCGCCTGGATCAGCTGGTCCGCGCGCCCGAACTTGTCGAGCGCCGCCGCGTACTGGCCCTTGTCGAAGAGGTCGAGTCCCTCTTCGGCGAGGGCCCGGGCGGCGTTCATGGTGGCGGGGTCGACGTCGGCCGCCCGCGTGGTGGTCGCGAGCGCGAGCGCGAGCGCGAACGCGATGGTGGCGGTGCCCGAGACCCTCGATCGCGCGCGCATTCGTCTCCTCAGAAGCCGAGGCGGTCGGACCTGGGGCGCGTCGCGCTGGAGGCCGCGGGCGGGGCCGCGGACGAGGGCCTGGGCCGCGGCGAGGAGGACGCGGCCCTGCCCGGGCGAGCGGGCGTCGCCTGGGCGGAGGAGGCGGCCGCGGCCGGAGCGCTGGCCGCCAGCGCGGAGCCGGCGCGGGGCGCAGGCGTCGAGGTCGCCGCGGCCGTCGTGTCCTGGGGAGGCGCGAGATCGGGCGCCCCCCTGGGCGAATTCGCCTCCGCCGGCGGATTGTTCGCGGGGGCGGCGACAGGCGGTGTCTCGAGCGTCCCCGGCGGCGAGGCCGCGCCGGACAGCGGCGGTGCGTGCGGGATCGGGTCGTCCCCGAGCGCGCGCCAGCCGATGAAGAGCACCCCGCCGAGGACCGAAGCCGCGAGGCCGAGCGCGACGGCCGGGATCGGCATCCTGCGGCGAGGTCTCGAGTCGGCCCCGGCCTCGTCGTAGAGGCCCGGCGGCGAGGCGACGCTCCCACCCGGCGAGACGGAGAGCGGGGAGGTGGAGATCGGCGGACCGGAGAGCGGCGAGGCGGAGAGCGGTGCGGCGGAGAGCGGCGCGGCGGAGAGCGGCGGGACGGAGGGCGACGTGGTGCCCGCGCCCCCGGGGATCGAGCTCGCCGAGGCCCGCCCGCCCTCCTGCGCGTCGCTGGGCGGAAAGAGCGCGTCGCGCAGCGCGTCGACCATCGCCGTCGCCGAGGCGAACCGCCCGTTCGGGTCACGGCTGCACGCCTGCATGAACCACTCGTCGAACGCCGGCGGCACGGGCACAGACGCCACCTTCGAGGGGACAGGCAGCGGATCACTGCATATCTCGAGGATCATCGCGCCGGGCGCCTCGGCCGTGATCGCAGCCCGGCCGCACACGCACTCGAACGCGATCACCCCGAGCGCCCAGAGGTCCGACCGGTAATCGACGGTCGCGCCCTGCGCCTGCTCAGGGCTCATGTACGGCAGCGTCCCGATCAGCACGCCCGCCTGCGTCCCGATGCCCTCTTTGCCGGACAGGCGCGTCTTGGCGACGCCGAAATCGAGGACCTTGGCCACCTCCCGGTCGTCGTCGCGGGCGAGGAAGATGTTGTCGGGCTTGAGGTCGCGGTGGACGATGCCGGCGTCGTGGGCCTTGCGCACGGCGCGCGCGACGTCGGCGAAGATGCGCGCCGTATCGGCCGGCTCGAGCGCGCCGACACGCTCGAGCCGGTGCGCGAGGTCCTCGCCCTCGAGGAGCTCCATCGCGATGAAGGGGACGTCGTTCTCGACGCCGTGATCGAGGATCTGCACGACGTTCGGGCTGCGGAGCGCCGCCGCCGCCTGCGCCTCCTGGTAGAAGCGCGCGCGGACCGTCTCGTCCTTCGCATAGAGAGGCCCGAGCATCTTGATCGCGACCGGCGAGCCCAGCGTGAGATCGTCCGCGCGCCAGACGGTGCCCATGCTGCCCGAGCTGAGAGGGCGGAGCAGCCGATAACGGCCGACCAGCACCTGTCCCTCCAGCCCGAACGCGTTCGTCGTCATTGTCGCAGGACCTGTGGTGCGCGCGTGGCCTTCCCTACGCTGGTGGTTGTTCAGTGCTGGTCAAAACAACAACGGGTAGACTGAAAGTCTACGGGGCGTGGCGCGGAGCGTCAATCGGTGCACCCGCCGCGTGCTCGCAGGACGTCGCCAGAGCACCGAACAGGTTGAAACGCCGCGCGAGAGAGAGTTTGAACCACAGAGACACAGAAGCGACAACAACAAAACCTCGGCGCATCCGTGGTTCGTTTCGTCAATTTTTCGATCGGCTCGGTACCCTAGATCAACACGAAGTCCTCGGCCACGGAGACCTCCTCGGCCATGATGCTCGTGGTCTCGTCGTCGCGCTGGACGGCGAGCTTGTAGAGTTGCGCCAGCACGGCCGGGTGATCCTCGACCAGACCCATGAACTCGGTGGCCGGAAGGTACAGCGTCACGGTGGGGTGAACGGCGATCACATCGGCGTTCGCCGCGCGGCGGAGGACCATCGCGATCTCGCCGGCGACGTCGCCGGGGCCGAGCGTCGAGAGCACGAGCGGCTCGACGCGGGCGTCGTCCGCCGCGTCGCGCCGGACGACGGCGACCTCTCCGGAGGCGATGAGGAACAGGCCGGGGGGCCGCTCATCCTGGACGAGCAGCCGCTCGTTCTTCTCGAACGTGCGCGTGCGGAACCGCTTCACGAGCGCGGGCCGGTTGGCCTCGGGCACGACGCGGAGCACGTCGCTCATCCGGACGAGGTTCTCCACCATGCGGTCCCGGCAGTAGGCTGCCAGCTCCAGGCCCACCTCGGGCTCGCGCTGCGCGATGTCGTCGATCGCGTCGCGCTTCACCTCGAGCACGATGGAGGGCCGCGTGGCGACGACGCTCCCGGTGCGCGGGGCCCGGGAGAGCAGCGCCATCTCGCCGAACATGGCGCCGTTCGTGAGCCGGGCGAGGAGGATCTCCTCGTCCCCGCGCCGGCGCCGCGCCTCGAGCTCCCCGCGGGCGACGAAGTAGGCCTCGCTGCGTGCGGCGCCCTGCTCGATCACGGTCGTCCCCGCCGCCACCCAGACGGGCGTGAAGGCGGCGCACAGGGCGCGGAGCGCGTCGCGCCCGACGGACGAGAAGACCGGCTGGGGCGCGATCCCGGGGTGATCGGCCTGGGCGGCCAGCCTGCGCGTGGCGTCGTGGAGGATCTCCGTCGCCTTGTTGAGCAGGAGCGCGCCGGTGAGCACGGAGGCGAGCGGCTGGAACGCCTCGGCGGCCGGCAGGGGGGGCGGCGGCGGCGCGCCCTCGCCGAGCCGCGGAGAGTCCCGGCAGAACGCCTCGGCGATCTGGTCGAGCCCGGGCCCGGCATCGCCGCCGAAGCGCTCGCTCTCGCGCGCGGCCGCCACGGCGAGCGGCAGGTTCTCGAGGTCGATCGCGCGGGCGATCGCGGTGGAGCACGCCTCGCGCGCGGCCTCGTGCCGGTTCAGCTCGCCGAGCAGGCGCCCGCAGAGGCAGAGCGCCGACGGCATCGTCGGGTCGTGCCGGACCAGCGCAGCGGCCCAGCGCAGCGCGGCGTCCCGCTCTCCCGCGAGCGCCAGCGAGAGCGCACGGTCGATCGGCGACTCCGCCTGCTGGATCGAGCCCGGGAGTACCGGGGGGAGGGCCATGTAAGCGTGTATATCAGGGTTCATTGCGCGGCGGCAAAGAACGCGCCTGGTTGACGGCGCGCGCGGCACGCACGGCACGCGCGCCCCGCGCGGATTACCCCGGGAAGGACCGAGGCGTCGTGCTCAGGCGAGGTGCTGCTTCAGGAACGCGATGCTCCGCTCCCAGGCGAGCTTCGCGGCCTCGGGGGCGTAGACCTCGGGGCGCGTGTCGTTCGCGAACGCGTGGTCGGCGTCATAGACGTGGAGCGCCATGGATTGGCCGCGGGCGGCGAGATCCTTCTGGATCGCCTCGGCGGCGGCCGGCGTCGCCCAGCCGTCGCGCGCGGCGAAGTGGGCGAGGATCGGCGCCTTGACGCGCGTGTAGTCGGGCGCGGGGCTCGGGACGCCGTAGAAAGGCACCACGGCCGCGAGCTCGGGGATCGTCGCGGCGGCGGCGAAGCTCAGCGCGCCGCCCATGCAGAACCCGATGACGCCGACCTTGCCGGTCGACCGCTCGTGCGCCGACAGGAAGCGGGCGGCGCCGGCGATCTCCTCCAGGGCGCGCGGCTTGTCGAGCTCGGTCATCAGCCGGTTGGCCTCGGTGGCATCCTTGGTGGTCTTGCCGTGGTAGAGGTCGGGCGCGAGGGCGATGAACCCGGCGGCGGCGAGCCGGTCGAGCAGGGAGCGGATGTGGTCGTTCACACCCCACCACTCCTGGATCAGGACGACGGCAGGCGACTTGTCCCCCTGCTTCGGCCAGACGATCTCGCCGGTCGCCGAGGACCCGTCCTTCGCGGGGAATGAAACCTTCTCGGACATGCGACTCCTCCCTTTCGAGACGGGGATGGGCTGCGCCGTCCTCGTCAGCCATCGGGGATCGGCGTCCGCCGTCCCCGTCAGCCATCGGGGATCGGCTTCGCCGTCCCCGTCAGCCATCGGGGATCGGCTTCGCCGTCCCCTCATGGCGCGGCGCAGGATAACCGCCCCGCGCACGTTGCGTAGCGCAAATTGCCTGGCACGCGCTCCACGCCGGGACGCCGGCGATGTAGATTGACGGCGTGGATGCGCTGGCGGGGCGATGGAGGCGAGCCGTCTCGTCCTTGAAGGAGCTCCGGCTGCGGGTCGCGTTCCTGCGGAGCGAGGTGCTGCGCGCCGATCTCCCCTCCGTCGCCCGCGCGCTCGACGACCTCTGCCGCGACGCCGAGCAGGCCAACCCCCTCGCGCGCGACGTGCTGGGCGCCGTCGTGCCGGTCCTCGTGGATCCTGCGCTCTCGGAGCGCGTCGAGCAGCTCCGCGAGCTCGCGTCCTCCCATGCCCTGCTGCCGCTCTCGCGCCTCCTGCGCCGCAAGGCGCGGCGGCCCGAGGCGCAGCCGGCCTCGACGGCGCCCGACGAGCGGCTCCTCGCCACGTCGAGCGCCGGTCGCACGCTCACGCTCGGCGAGCGGCGCGCGCTGGCCCGGCGGCCGACCCGCGCGGCCTTCGACGCCTTGCTCCGGGACCCGCACCCGCTGGTCATCCGCAACCTGCTCGCCAACCCGCGCTTGACCGAGGATGACGTCGTCCGGCTCGCGGCGCGCCGCCCGGCGAACGCGGAGGTCCTGACGGAGATCGCGAAGCACCCCGAGTGGCCGCAGCGCGCGCGGGTGCGCATGGCGATCGTGCAGAACCCAGGCGCGCCGCAGGAGATCGCGGTGCCCATGGTGCGCCTCCTGCTGCGGCCCGAGCTCCTGCGGCTCGCGGCGGCGGCGGACGTGCCCGCGGTCGTCCGGGCCGCGGCGCGGGAGCTGCTCGAGCGCCGTCCGCCCGTCCCGCACAAGCCAGGCGGCCCGCTGGCGCAGTGAGGCCGCGCCCTGCGCGGGCCGGCGGCGTGCGCGCAGGCCGCCGCCGCGGTGTCGCGATCGGAGAGCAGGAGAAGAGAGCAGAGAGGGAGTGAAGGAGAGAGGGAGTTGAAGGAGAGAGGGAGAGAGGTCGTGCAGGGCGCTCTCGTGAATCGGCGCTCGCTGGCGACGCTACGCGACCTCGGCCCAGCACCGCGCGAGGCGGCGCACGCCCTCGTCCAGGTCCTCGTCGCACGCCACCGAGGAGAAGCAGAGCCGGAGGGCGAACGGGCTCACGGCGCCGTGAGCCCGGAACAGCGAGCCCGGGTCGAAGGCGACGCCGTTCTCGATGGCGGCGGCCAGGAAGAAGGCCTCGTTCGGCTCGGCGTCGGGCTCGACCCAGATCGCGAAGCCGCCGACGGGCGGGTCGAACCGCCAGCCGGGCAGGTGCTTCCGGAGCGCCCGCTCCATGCGGGCGGCGCGACGACCGTAGAACTCCCGCAGGCGCACGAGCCGCTGATCGAAGTCCTCTGTGCGGAGGTAGTCTTCCAGGATGGCCTGCGGCAGGCTGGCCGCCCGCTGATCGGCGGATTGCTTCAGCCGGAGGACCTCGGCCCGGAGCGACCGCGGGGCACGAGCCAGCCGACGCGGAGGCCGGGGCAGAGCGTCTTCGAGAACGTCCCGACGTGGAACACGCGATCGGGCGCCTCGGCCAGGAGCGGCCGCGGGGCGGCGCCGTCAAAGGACAGATCCGCGTAAGCGTCGTCCTCGATGATGGGCCGGAGGGTCGAGAGGACCCTGGCTCGATCGCTGCGCGACAGCATGCGTCCCCGCGGATTGGAGACGGCGGGCATGAGATAATAGGCATCGACGTTGCTGCCGCCATCGACGACCGTCGCGCCGAGCTCCTGGAACCGATCGAGCGCGCCGGGGGAGCTCTCGCGGTCGACGCCGATCCTGGCGCGCGATCCGCGGACCAGCTGCGCGGCGAGGGACACGGCCTGCTGTGCGCCGCTGGTCACGATGACGTCGTCGCGAGCCACCTGCGCGCCGCGCCGGCGCAGCTGCCCGGCGATCCAGGTGCGGAGGTCCTCGTCGCCCTCGGGCGAAGCACACGGGAGCGCCGGGCAGGAGGGGTTCTGAAGAGCGCGAACGAACGAGGCCGCGAGCTTCGAGCGCGGGAACTCGCCCGGGGCGGGCAGCCCGCCCGCGAAGCTGATGAGGCCAGGTGTGTCCGCGGCGCGCCGCTTCAGGGGGTCGAACGGATCGAGGCCGTGTCCGAGCCGCGGTCCGCTCCGCGGCGCATCACGCGAGATCGGGGCCTGCACAGGACGGGTGTGGGACGACGGGGGAGGAGGCGTTGCGCGCGCGGTGGCATCCATAGAGTTCAGGGTCCGAGCGAGGCCATTCAAGGATGGTGCCGCCCGGGCTGCCCGTCTCCCGATGGAGCGGAAGCGCTCGCGTCCCATGATGGGACGGAATTCCATGGAAAATTGGTTACATCGCGGCAACCTGGGACGGGCCGGGGCGTGTAACGGCATGTTGCGGGGTGTGGCGTGCCCGCGCGGCGAGTCAGGCCGCCACTGGGCATCGAAGGGCGTGGAGGGGTGCGCGTCCGCACAGGGCGGTAGGCCCTGGAAGCCAGGTCGGGCTGGTCTGGCCGGCGGGGGCCCCGTCCTGAGATCGATCTCCGGAGCGGACCGTGCGCCGAGGTCCGGCGAGCGTTCGCCCGGGGCGGCTATCGATCTGGAGCTTGCTCCCGCAGGACGTGGAGCTCGTTCTCGTGGCCAGTCAAGGCTCTGTTCCCCAGGCGAGCACGCCGTCGTGGTACACGGTGACCCGCTCAAAAGGCATGAAGGCGGTGTTGGTGCCGAAGGAGTAGTCGTCGGTCTGCGTCATGCGGTCGTAATTGTCGCCGTTGTAGATGCGGATCTGCACATTCCCGGACGTGACGTTCGGGGCGATGCTCCCTGCGGCGGCGAGGAAACCGAGCTCGAGATAGTGATCGGCCTTCGTGCCCGATGCCACGCCGAACGTCCTTGTGACGTTGGCGCATCCACCGCTGATCGACGAAAAGTCGCACATGCTCTTGAGATCCACCTTCTCGACGTCGGCCGTGAACCAGTAGCGAATCGTCAGATCGCTGAGCGCGATGCTCGCATCGTCCGTGTTCTTGACCTGCACCATGAACGACAGATGCTGGGACTCGACCATGGTTTCCCTCGCAGCATATTGCAGCTCGAGCCCCGGTGTGGTCGCGCCGCCGGTGGTGGAGCTCGCGGTGGTGGAGCTCGTGGCGCTGCCGCCGCCGGCGCCTGTCGTGCTGCTCGTCGTGGAGCTGGCCGAGCTGCTCACCGAGGAGCTGGCCGAGCTGCTCGCCGAGGAGCTCGCCGAGGCGCTCACCGAAGAGCTGGCCGAGCTGCTCGCCGTGGAGCTCGCAGCGTCGTCCCCGCCAGCGCCGCCCAGACCCCCAGCGCCGCCGGTACCATCGGCGCCACCTGAGCCCGACGAGCTGCTCACCGTCGCGCTCGTGACATCGCCCGCAGCGCTGGACGAGCCGCTCGTTGCAGAGCCCGTCGAGCTGCTCGTCGCAGACCCGATGGAACCAGCGCCGGTTGAGGAGCTGGGCGAAGGTGCCCCACCCGAGCTGGCGGAGGCGCCGCCCCCACCTCCTGTGTTCTCGCCGTCCAGGCTGGAGCCTTGGGCACATGCCACGAGCGTCAGGAGCGAGATGGCACAGAGCGCGGTGGCTCCCTTCGGCCAGGAGCTCGATCGGTTGACTCGGTTGACTCGATTGCCGCGACTGCCCAGCTGCGGCGGCGCTCCTGCCCTCGTCGACACCTTTCCTCGGGAACCCCAGATACGAGCTGCTCCCGAGGTCATCGGGCCGAGCAGCGACGCACACCTTGCTATCGGTCGCATCTTGAACACCCCTGCGACAGCTCGACCAAGTCGAACGCCGAACGGAAGGAAGTTGAGGTCAACAGCTTATAGAGAACCGCCTGGCATCAGCAAGAGGCTTGCCATGGGAACTTTCCGTTGATGTCGTAGATGATAGGGTATTCGTCTACATGCATTGCCCTCCGATCGTGCGGAGGAATACTGGCCATGCACTGGACGACGTTTCATGTGTTTTGCGGGCGCCGCGCCACGCCGCGCCAGCGGCGTCGGTGGGGCACCCCCCGGGCGTCGGTCATGTGAAGTGACGGGGGCCGCGCTGCGCGTCCTCCAGCGGTGGCGGTGCGTGGGCCAGTTGAACTCGGAGTCCACAATGAACCGCGTTGACCACGGCGCCGGTCTCTCCCCGTCGCCAAACGAGAGCGCCGAACCGCAGAGCGGGTCGCCTGTGCCCTCTGTGGAGGGCGCCCTCCAGCGAGAATATCGGTCCGCCCAGCCGTAGTTCTTGTCCAGTGGAAGGGGGGCATGAAGACCACAGCGATCATCGGTCGACTGGCAGCGTGGGCCCTGAGTGACCTCATCTTGAGCGCGTGCTCGCGGAAGCAAGGGGGAGACGCCGCGGGGGACAAGGGCGGTAAGCCGGGCGGGCGCACGATTGCGCTCCTCCTGCCGGAGTCGAAGACGGCGCGCTACGGGTCCAAAGATCACCCCTTCTTCGAGGCGAAGGCGAAGGCCCTCTGTCCGGACTGCCAGGTCCTCACGAGCAACGCGAACCAGGACGCGTCGCAGCGGAAGGCCGAGACGACGCGGCGCTGACCAACGGGGCCCGGGGGCTCGTCCTCGACGCCGTCGACAGCGCCTCGGCGGCCGTGGAGATCCGGCCGGCAGCCGCCCGTACGCGCCTGAGCGCTGCCTGCCGGCGAGCGCGCGAGGGGGTCAGGTGGCGCGCGCGGGCTGCGAGACCTCGAGCCGCGCCTTTTCGGCGAGCAGCAGTTCGGTGAACGCCGCGATGAACATGCGCCTGGCGAGCGATCCGAGCGGCTTGCCGACGAACGGCAGCGGGATATCGAAGCGCGATGTCCAGTTGATCTCCGTGCCCTCGCCGCGCGGGGTGAAGCGGAGACGCGAGCCCTGGTGCCGGAGCGGCTGCGTGCTCTCGATGATCTGGTAGCCGAACGAGGACGGCCGCTCGAAGGCCGTGATCTCCTCGACGTAGCGGATCCGCTTCCCGACGCGCACCTCGCGGACGGCGCCGAGGCCGTTGTGCTCGGTGAGCCCTGGCCGGACGACCTTCGTGTGGGTGCCGTCCCCGGAGCGCAGGAAGCGTTCGTGGTCAGCCACCGCATTGAAGACCCGCTCGACCGGGGCGTGGATGTAGACGTTGACGTGGACCTCTTGCATGCGGCGACCATCGCACGAGGACCTCGCCGAGCGAGCACGCGGGCGCGGTCTGCCGAGCGAAGGCGGGTGGGGGCGGGTGAGCGGAGAGTTCGCTGGTGAGCTTCAAGATCCGCCCCTGTTGAATATGACGGCGTCGCGCTGAGCTCAACCACGGGGGCGATCGTTGGTCCCCTGTCGGCGGCTCAACCTCGGTCGGCGGCTCAACCTGTCGGCGGCTCAACCTGCGGCTCAACCTCGGTCGGCGGCTCAACCTCGGTCGGCGGCTCAACCTCGGTCGGCGGCTCAACCTCGGTCGGCGGCTCAACCTCGGTCGGTGGCTCAGCTCCGGCAGCTCAACCTCGGTCGGCGGGTCAACCCCGGTGCGGTCGAGGCCGCAGCTGGGCGAGCTGAACCAGGGGGCAGTTGACTGTGGGATGTGTGTCAATGTGAGACATGTTTTGCCTTGATGCCTTGCCAACCGCCCGGGCCCCCCACATAAGGTGAGTGAATGCTCACTCACCAGTCCGGAGGCGGCCTATGACAGAAGCTGTGGATGCGCTGGTCGTCGGTGGTGGTCCGACGGGGTTGACGATGGCCGGAGAGCTTGCTCGGCGCGGGCTCACCGTGCGGATCGTCGACAAGGCATTGGAGCCGCCGCCGGATCACTCGCGAGCGCTCGTGGTGCAGACGCGGACGATGGAGATCTTCACCAGCATGGGGATCGCAGACGCCGCGATGGCGCACGCCACGCGCGTCGGAGGGCTCAACGTCCTCCTCTCGAACGGCCAGCGCGCACGCTTGCCGATCTTCGACTTCCCGGAGCTCTCCACGCCCGTTCCTGGCATCTTCGTCATCCAGCAGTTCGACACCGAGCGCGTCCTCGGATCGCGGCTCTCGGAGCTGGGCGCGACGGTCGAGCGCGGCGTCGAGCTCGCTTCCTATACCCAGGACAGCGCCGGCGTCACATGCACGCTCCGCCGGGTCGACGGGAACACCGAGGTGGTGCGCGCGAAGTGGCTCCTCGGTTGCGACGGCGCGCGCAGCGCCGTCCGCCAGGGCGCAGACATCGCCTTCGAGGGCGACTCCTACGACGATCACTGCATGCTCGGCGACCTCGTCATCGACTGGCCGCTGCCGGACGGCGACATCTATATCAGCCCTTCGCGCCGGGGCCTCGCAGCGGCCTTCCCCGTGCCTGGAAGCCACCGGTTCCGGATCGTCCTTATCCTGCCCGAAGCGTCGCCGGCGCGCGGCGCGTCGCTCTCGCTCGAGGAGTTCGAAGGCGTGATGCGCTCGATGATCCCCACGCCGTTCAAGATACAGAAGGCGATCGTCCTCTCGCGCTACCGGCTGCACCACCGCGTCGCCACGCGGCTGCGCAAGGGGCGCGTGTTCCTCGCCGGCGACGCGGCGCACATCCACAGCCCGGCCGGCGGGCAGGGGATGAACACCGGAATCCAGGACGCGTACAACCTGGCGTGGAAGCTCGCGGCCGTCGAGCAGGGCAGGATGCCAGCGTGGCTGCTCGACACCTACGAGACGGAGCGGCTGCCCGTCGCGCGCCGGCTGATCGACTTCACAGACCGCCTCTTCGGGCTCATGGCCGGACACGGTCTCATGGGCCGGGCGCTGCGCCTCGTCGCGCCGCGCCTGATGATCCGCGCCATCGGCGTCGCTGCCGTGCAACGCCGGATGCTGGGGTTCGTCTCGCAGCTCAAGATCCGATACCGGAAGAGCCCGCTGTCCATCCAGATCGGGCACCCGCCGGAGCGCGGGCCCCGCGCCGGAGATCGCGCGCCGGACGCCTTGCTGAGCAGCGCGGCAGGACAGCAGGTCCACCTGTTCGAGCTGATGTGCGGCGCCGAATCCACGCTGCTGCTCTTCGCCGGTCCACCCCAGGGCAGCGCGAACACCGAGGCGCACGGGCTCGTCCGGCGGCTCGCCGCGGAGCTCAGCAGGCCGGACCTCAAGGTGCTGGTCATCAACGCGCCCGAGGCCGGAGGGTACGCAGATCCGGACGGGCGCGCCCACGCGGCGTACGGCGCCGAGGCGGCAGCCGCCGTCCTCGTCCGGCCGGACGGCTACGTCGGCGTGCGCTGCGATCCGCTCGACGAGCGCGAGCTCAGGAAGGCGCTCGACCGGCTCTTCACCCGCAGGGCCGAGGCCGCCTAGCGCGCGCCGCCCGCAGCGCGCCCGAGCCGCCGCGCGGCGCTGCTAGAAGTCGAGGAGAGAGGACACCGATGAGCCGACGCGCGCGCCCGCACGACACGTTGACCGAGGCGCAGAAGAAGATCGTCGACGCTGCGGTCGCCGCCTTCGCCGAGCAGGGCTTCCACGGGACCGCGACCAAGGAGATCGCGCGGCGCGCAGGGGTCGCCGAGGCGACGATCTTCAAGTACTTCCCGAGCAAGCGGGACCTCCTCCTGGGCGTCATCGGCCCCGCCGTCGAACGGCTCGTCGGGCCCGCGCTGGCGCGGTCCATGGACCCGCTCTTCGACGCGACGTACCCGACCTTCGAGGCGTTCTTGCGGGCGCTCCTCGCCGAGCGCATCGCCTTCGTGCGCGCGCACCCGCAGCTGGTGCGCATCCTCGCGCAGGAGCTGCCGTTCGACGCCGAGCTGCGGCTCGGCATCGCCGGCAGGGTGTTCGCGCCGCTCCTCGAGAAGGGGCTCGCCTTGATCGAGCACTTCCAGCGCGAAGGGCAGATCGTCGGGTGGCCGCCGCCCCTCGTCCTCCGCTGCGTCGCCTCGACGTTCGTGGGGTACATCGTCCACCGCGTGTACATCGCTCCCGATGCGGCGTGGGACGACGAGGCGGAGATCGAGCGGGTCATCACCTTCGTGATCCGCGGCCTCTCGCCCCGCGATCCCGCGTGACCCCGTGCGTGGGTGTGGAGGCCGCGCGGGCGCGCGGCCGCTCAGCTCGTCGTCAGCAGCGAGCGGAGCTGCGACGGCGACACCTGGTAGTCCTTCCCGCAATAATCGCAGCGGATGTCGAGGACCTTCCCGTCCGTGACCATCTCCTCGATGTCGCTCCGCGGCAGGCTCGCCAGCGTGGCCATCACCCGGAGCTCGCTGCAGCGACAGCTGAAGCTGAGCGGCGAGTCCTCGAGCCGTGAGAACGGCATGCCGTAAAGCAGCTCCCCGAGCAGCACGTCCGCCGAGGCTCCCGCGTGCGCGAGCACGTCGTCGAGGCGCTCGAAGTCCTTGAGCCGCTCGGTCATCACCATGAGCGGACCGCGCTCGACCTCCGGGAGCAGCTGCACGAGGTAACCGCCGGAAGCGCCGACGCCGTCCTCGCCGATCAGCGTCGCCACCGCGATCATCGAGACGACCTGCTCCGATTCCTGCATGTACGTCATCAGGCCCGCGGAGATGCCGCCCTCGGCCGGGATCTCGACGACCCCCTGGTGGAGCATGCCGCTCGGCAGCGTGCGCATGACCTGTAGCAGCGACCCTTCGCCGATCTCCACCGCGCTCTCCGCCGTGGCCCCCTTGCCCAGGTTGACCAGGCCGCGGCTCGTGCCGTCCGGGTGCGAGTCGGCCACCAGGCTCCCGTGACCGGCCGCGCCCTTGACGATCGCCTGGACCCGCAGGTTCGGCGCCATCGCCTCGCGCACGAGGATGGCGCCGGTGATCAGCTCTCCCAGCCGCTGCGCGGTCGCGCCGGTCGCAGATTGCACCGCGATGGCCCCCCGCACGGTCTCGGTGGTCAGCGCGGTGATGACGCGAAAAGCGCCATCCATCGTGATGGCGCGGACGACGGAATCAGAAGGTCGGGGCAAGATGCACTCTCCCGTGGGAAAACATCGTTAGGCCACGGACGGCCGATGGCAACCCGCGGCGCATCGGTCGCCGCAGGCGGAGGCGCCCCGCAGGCGGGCGCGCCTCGCATAAAAGCATAGTTATTCCGTTGGCTTGTAGCACAGGCGCCCCCTCCTGCGCGGCGCGGGGGCGCCGCCCGGGGGGGAGAGCTCAGCTGCGCCGGCGGCGCCGGTGCAGCACGGCGGCGCAGGCGCCGGCAGCGAGCAAGGCCCACGGCGCCGAGCGGCTGCCGTCGCCCTCCGCGCCCACCGTGCAGGCGCAGCCGCCGCCTTCCACCACGACGCCCTCACCGGGGAGCGGCGTGGTGCACGGGCCGATCGTGTTGTCGGGGTTGCGGCAACCCGGGACGCACTCCTTCGTCTCCTCGTCGCACACCATCCCAGCGCCGCAAGCGCTGTCCTCCTCGCACTCCGCCGGCTGATCGTCCGCGGGGTTGTTCGGATCGCGCTCGCCCGCGTCGACCACCCCGTCGTGGTCCGCGTCCTCGTCGCCGTCGCTCGCTCCGCCGCCATCGGTGTCGGCCTGCGTCGGCGAGGTCGTCGTCGCCCCGTCGTCGCCGTCCGGTACGCAGGTGGCCGCGTCGGCGTCGGTGTCCTCGTGCGAGCAGCCCTTGCCCAGCTCGGTCCCGTCGAAGAGCCCGTCCCCGTCGCTGTCGGGATCGAGCGCGTTGATCTTCCCGTCTCCGTCCGTATCGACGCCAGGCTCGACCTCCTCGCCGTCGAGCGCGCCGTCGTCGTCGCTGTCGGCGTCGTCCGGATCGGTGCCGATCGCCGTCTCCTCGCTGTTCGAGAGGCCGTCGCCGTCGCGATCGCCGAGATCGTCCCCGGCGTCGTTCGGATCGGTCTCGCCCTCGTCGACCTTGCCGTCGTGGTTCAGGTCCTCTTCGCCGTCGCTCTGGCCGCCGCGGTCCGTGTCGGGATTCACCACGCTCGTCGTGGTGGTCCCGCCGTCGGCGTCGGGCGTGCAGCTCTCGGCCGCGGCATCGGTGTCCGCGTCCGCGCAGTCCTTCCCCGCCTCGGTCCCGTCGAAGAGCCCGTCGCCGTCGCTGTCCGCGTCCAGGACGTCAGCCAGGCCGTCGCCGTCGCCGTCGTCGCTGGGGTTCGGCTCCTCGCCGTCGAGCAGGCCGTCGTCGTCGGTGTCGCGATCTTCGGGATCCGAACCGAGGAACACCTCGAGATCGTCGCTCAGCCCGTCGCCGTCTCCGTCGGCGTTCTGGCTGTCGTCGGCGCCATGGCCGGCGGTCGGGTCCGTCTCGCCGGCCTCGAGCGCGCCGTTCAGGTTGGCGTCCTCCGAGCCGTCGCTCGCGCCGCCCCGGTCGCTGTCGCGGCTCAGCGCCGACGTCGTCGTGGCCCCGCTGTCCCCGTCCGCCGTGCAGTGCCTGGCGTCCGCGTCGGTGCCGGGGCCGTCGCAGGCGAGGCCGAGCTCGGTCCCGTCGTAGAGGCCGTCGTCGTCGCTGTCCACGTCGAGGGGCTGGATGAGCCCGTCGCCGTCCGCGTCGTCCGACGGGTTCGGCTCCTGCCCGTCCTGCACGCCGTCGTCGTCCGAGTCCGCGTCGCCCGGGTCCGTGCCCAGCGTCTTCTCCAGGTCGTCGCTCAGCCCGTCGTCGTCCCGGTCGTTGTTCTCGTCATCGTCGTCGGCGTGCCCGCGGGTCGGGTCGGTCTCGCCGTCGTCCGCGACGCCGTTCAGGTTGGCGTCCTCGGAGCCATCGCTCGTGCCGCCGTTGTCCGTGTCCGCGTCGAGCGGCGACGTCTTCGTGGCGCCGGCGTCCTCGTCCGGTACGCATCGTCGCGACGGCGCGGTGCCAGGGCCGTTGCAGCCCAGGCCGAGCTCGGTGCCGTCGAAGAGGCCGTCGTTGTCGCTGTCGGCGTCGAGCGCGTTGAGGAGCCCGTCGCCGTCCGTGTCGTGAGCCGGGTTCGGCTCGCGCCCGTCGCGGACGCCGTCCCCGTCGGTGTCGGCGTCGTTCGGGTCCGTGCCGAGCGAGACCTCGAGACCATCGCTCAGCCCGTCGTCGTCGGTGTCCGTGTTCTGCGGATCGTCGTCTCCGTGACCGGAGCGGGGATCGGTCTCGCCCGCGTCGAGCACGCCGTTCAGGTTGACGTCCTCGGAGCCGTCGCTCGCGCCGCCGCGATCCGTGTCGGCCTCGAGCGGCGACGTCGTGGTGGCGCCCGCGTCGCCGTCGGGAGCGCAGCTGCCCGCCGCCGCGTCGGTGCCCGGACCGTCGCAGCCCAGGCCGAGCTCGGTGCCGTCGAAGAGGCCGTCGTTGTCGCTGTCGATGTCGAGCGGGTTGATGAGCCCGTCGCCGTCGTTGTCGTCCGTCGGGTTCGGCTCGTCGCCGTCGCGCACGCCGTCGTCGTCGCTGTCGGCGTCGTTCGGATCGGTGCCGAGCGTCCTCTCGAGAGCGTCGCCGAGCCCGTCGTTGTCGGCGTCGGCGCGCTGGTCGTCGGCGCCGTGCCCGGCCGCCGGGTCGGTCTCACCCGCGTCGAGCACGCCGTTCAGGTTGGCGTCCTCCGAGCCGTCGAGCACGCCGCCGTTGTCGGTGTCCGCGTCGAGCGGATCGGTCGTCGTCGCCCCGGCGTCGCCGTCGGGCACGCAGTGCCCCGCCAGCGCGTCCGTCCCCGGACCATCGCAGTCCGTCAAGCCGATCTCCGTCGCGTCGAGCAGCCCGTCGTCGTCGCTGTCGACGTCCCGCGCGTTGACGAGGCCGTCGCCGTCGGTGTCGCGATTCCAGAGCTGCTCGTCGCCGTCGGCCACGCCGTCGTCGTCCGTGTCGGCGTCGTTCGGGTCCGTGCCAGCGGCCTTCTCGTCGCCGTCGCTCAGCCCGTCGCCGTCGCTGTCGACGAGGATCTCCGTGGGCGGCGCGCCCGGCTCCGCGCCGTTGCCGTCCGTCGGATAGTCCTGGGCCGCGCCTCCCTCGGGGCTCCGCCCGGTGATGATGGCCTGGTTCGCGATCCCGCCGCCCGTGCCCGGATCGATGGTCACGCGGAACCGCACCGTCGTTGTCTCGCTGACGCCGAGCGACCCACCCTGGGCCGCGTCGGCGCCGTCGCCGAGCCGGACGCGGACCGTCCGCGTGCCGGCGACGTACTCGCCCTCGTCGTCGCCGGGCGCGTCGGTCACGCCGCCCATGTTCGGGCCCGAGGCGATCTCGAGCGAGCCCGGCACGAAGGTGACCCCGGCGGGCAGCGGGTCGTTCAGCACGACGGCTGCGGCGTTGTCATCCCCGGTGTTGGCGACGAGGATCGTGTATTCGAGCGTGTCGCCAGGCGTGACGCCGCCGCCGTTGAGGTCGAGGACCGACTTGGTCGACGTGGAGAGATCCGGGAGGCGCGTCGGCACCGACGTGATGAGGCCGCCGAGCAGGTAGCTGTCGGCGCCGTTGACGGCCGCCCCGACCTCGGCCTCCGTGTCGCCGGCCATGAGCAGGTTGGCCGGCACCTGCGTCACGTCGATGTCGATGCCGCTCATGCTCAGCGGCCCGCCGGTGAGCCTCGGCAGATCGCCCACCGAGGACATCGGCGCGCCCAGGAACGAGCGGGAGCTGTTGAAGAAGTTGTTCGCCGGGTTCTGCGCGTCGAACAGCGCGGTCCCGTTCCACTCGAGCGCGTCGCCGGTCGAGCTGTCTCCGTCGTACCCGATCACGCCGAGCTTCGCCTGGCCGCCGCCCGAGGGGACGACGAACCCCGAGATCCGCCAGCCGACGGTCGCGCCGTCGATCACCTGATCCAGCCCGTCGAAGACGGCGAGGTTCCGCGCGGGCGCGGTCGTCAGCTCGTAGAGCACGACCATCCACCAGCCGGCGAACGCGATCTGCTGGCTCACGCTGTCCAGCTCGGTCCCGTTGGAGATCCCGCTCAGGCGATACGCCCCCGCGCCGCGCGTCTGCACGATCGACGTGACGTTGGCGACCGTCTGGGCGTGGGCGAGGCCCAGGATCTCCGTCTGACCCGAGATCGTACCGGTCACGCTCGAAGAGAAGCCGCCAGGCCGATCCAGGGTCACGGTGAGATCGGCCGAGGTGCCGCTGTCGCGGCTCACCGTCCAGTAGAGGTACGCGTGGGTCACCCGAGCGCCCGTGGGGAGGCTGAGGACCGCGGTGCTGCGGGCAGCCGCTGGATCGATGGTGTTGTTCGCCTCGGCCTGGCCGGCGAGGGGGCTGTCGCCCCGCCAGTAGATATCGGGCGCGGAGTCCCCCAGCGTCGCGGCCGTGCCGCACGCCCCGACCGTGCCCACCAGCGGCGCGGGCGTGGACGACGCGCAGTCGTGCGCGAGCGTGTTGCCGATGAGGACGAAATCACCCCGCTGCGCCACCTGGACTCGCCGCACCGGAGCCGCGCTCGCGGTCCCATAGAGCGCCCCGAGCAGCGCGGCGCTTGTGAGCCCCGTGAATGCCAATCGCTTTGCCATCGACGCCTCCAGCCTAGGGCTGCTTCTTTTCCTTCTCGATGATGTTGAACTGGACGCGCCGGTTCTTCTGGCGACCCGCCTCGGTCTTGTTCTCCGCGATCGGGACGTCGGGGCCGTAGCCCTTCGCCTGCAGGCGCTGGGCCGCGATGCCGCGCTCGACGAGCGCCTTCTGCACCGACTCGGCGCGGGCCTGGCTCAGCTTCGTGTTGAACTGGCGCGTGCCGCGGTCGTCCGTGTGGCCCTGGACCTCGATCTTGAGGATCTCCGGGTGGTCCTTGAGCACGCCCGCGACCTCGTCGAGCAGCTCGTTGCTCACCGGACGGATGGTCGCCTTGCCGGTGTCGAACTGCACCTGCTGCAGGATGACGATCTCGGTCTCGGTCACCCGGACCGCCACCGGGCACCCGTTCTGCGTCGGATCTTCGTTCGGCTTGCCCTTCTCGTTCGGGCAGGCGTCCTTGTCGTCGCGGATGCCGTCGCCGTCGGTGTCGCCCGGGCAGCCGTTCGTGGCCGGGTCGGTCGTGATGAGGCCGGGCAGATCCGGGCAGGCGTCCGACGCGTCGGGGACCTTGTCGCCGTCGCGATCGGGCGGCGGCGGGCACCCGTGCTGCTTCGGGTCGTCGTTCGCCGGGCCGGCCTGCTCCGGGCAGGCGTCGACGTCGTCCGTGATGCCGTCCTTGTCGCGGTCCCCTGGCGGCGGGCAGCCGTTCTTCTTCGGGTCCGGCGAGGCGACGCCGGCCACGGCGGGGCAGGCGTCGACCGCGTCGAGGATGCCGTCGTGGTCCGCGTCCTTGGGCGGCGGACAGCCGTTCTTCGTGCGATCCGGGCTGCGGACGCCCGGGGTGTGCGGGCACGCGTCGTCCAGGTCGGCGATGCCGTCGGCGTCCTGGTCCTGCACGGGCGGCTTCACCTCGGGCGAGTAGGCGACCATGGCCACCGCGCGGAACGAGGGCGTGCCGACGCCGGGGGTGAGGCCAGGGCCCACGCCGAGCCCGGCCTCGAAGTCGTCCGCGAAGCGGTAGCGCCCGCCGAGCAGGGCTTCCAGGTTGGTCGTGCGCTGCTGGACGTCGGTGACCGTGATCGCGCCGGTGATCTCAGGGCCGATCTGCAGGCGTCGCTCGTCGTCGAGCAGCAGCCCGACGCCGGCGCCCCAGTGCACCGTCATCCCCTGCTCGATGTTGGCGAACTGCTTCGTGGACCGGAACTCCGGCCCCGCGGCGAGCGACCACACAGCGCGATCCAGGTGGCCGCCGAGGAGGAGCTGCGGACCGCCGCGCACGCTGCCGTCGCCTGAATACGCGTCGGGGTCGCCGGTCGGCAGCCACACGTAGCCGCCGAGGGCGATCTGGAACGGATCGAAGTAGCCGCCGAGGAGCGTCGCGCGCGCGCCGAGCCGGAGATCCCCGAGGGCGCTGCTGGTCGGCGGCGGCAGCAAGGCGCCGGAGGCGGCGCCGCCGTCGCCCGACTGGAGCGCGATGGGCAGATCGACGTTCACCGTGAGGCGCTCCCACAGAGAGAGCGATGCGCTCAGGTGGAGCAGGAGCTGGCTGCCGACGACCTTGCCGTCGCCGATGTCCTCGTTCCCCGACAACCGCCGCAACACGAGCGGATCCTGGGCATAATCGCCGAGGAGCATGATGTGGGGTGCGGCGCTTCCTGCCGTGTAGGCGGACTGGACTCCGAACATCCTGTCGCCGGCGGGTGCAGGCTGGAACCTGTCGAGCGCGAAGCCTTCGGGTCTCTCGGGTTCCTGCGCCTCGGCGTGAGCCGCTGCGCCGAGCAGGCACAGCGCCGCCGCGAGCGCGGCCGTCGGATGGGTCCCCTGTGTACGAGCCGGCATGAACGAGGTCGCCTCCTTGCGCGAAGGAACAGCAAGCACCAGGAGTATCGACCGAAACGGCGGCGGCGTTCAACGTTTCACGAGGTTTTTGGGCGCGCGCCGGCCGATCGGGCCAGCTCGGGCGCGGCGCCCTGCGGCGCGGCGCGAGCCGGCGTCCGGAGTTTCCTGCGCGGAAGCTCAGGCCCGATGGCGTCGTGAGTCCGCGGTGTGAGTCGGCGGTGTGTCACGTCGCACGGCAGGGTTGCTACCAGAGAGCGGCAGCGGTAGAGCGGCCACCTGACGCCGCGGCACGCACGGCTTGCGGTGCTCGTTCAGGAGGGACCATGTCACGCGAACCCAAGAGTTTCGACAACCTCCTCGGCGGCAACGCCAAGGGTTTGAGCGACCTGCAGCTCAAGGCGCACTTCACGCTGTACCAGGGCTACGTGAAGAAGCTCAACGAGATCCGGGAGCAGCTTGGCAACGCCGACCGCAGCGCGCCGAACTACTCGTACAACGCGTACAGCGAGCTGAAGCGCCGCGAGCCCGTCGCCTTCAACGGCACGGTGCTCCACGAGCTGTACTTCGAGAACCTCGGCAGCGGCGCGACGCGGCCGGGCGCCCAGTCGAAGAAGCTCATCGAGGCGTCGTTCGGCAGCTTCGACGCCTGGCTGGCCGACACGAAGGCGGCGCTCCTGAGCGCGCACGGCTGGACGGTGCTCGTGTACGACTACCAGGAGCAGAAGCTCTTCAATAACCTCGTCCGGACCGAGCACGATGTCGGTCTGTTCGCGAACACGCATATCATGGTCGCCATCGACGCCTGGGAGCACGCGTACTTTGCGGACTACCAGACCAAGAAGGCGGACTACGTGGCCAACGTGCTCTCGGGCCTGAACTGGGACGTGATCGAGGCGCGCCTCGCGCAGATCGGGCCGCCCGCTCAGCAGGGTTGATTCGTTCCACGGCGGGGGCACGCGCCCCCGCCGGCGAGTTCGGCGCTCCCGCGCCACGCGACGACCACCTTCCCCTCGGGCCGGACTGCCCGGAGACGCGGCTTTCCAGATCATGCCCCGCCCCCAGTGCCCCGCCCGCGTTCGTCCTGTAGACTGGGCGCGGCGATGAGCAAGGCCGAGTCGAGCACCCGCGCCGCCGGGGAAGAGAGCCTCATCTACGTGCGCCGGATCCACCGGCGCGACCTGAACCGGGTCTGGGAATTCCTCAAGAAGGTGTTCCGCGACGTGAACCGGGAGACGGTCGAATACCAGCGGCCTCGCTCGAAGAAGCGGTTCCTCGAGGTCTACGAAGAAGAAGGGGTCGAGCAGCTCCTCTTCGAGGTCCGGGCGGCGCATGGTCAGGAGATCGTCGGCTACGCGGAGTGCGCCTTCGAGATCACCGGGACCGATAACTGGATGAACGAGCGCTACTTCACGAAGCACGACATGCGCCCGCTCTTCGTCGAGGAGCTCGCGGTCCACCCCGAGTACCAGGGCCGCGGCGTCGGCGCCTTCATGCTCGAGCAGCTCGAGCACCTCGCGCGCATCCACGGCTGCACCCACCTCGTGCTGGAGGTGGCCGAGAACAACGACGGCGCCCTCAAGTTCTACCGGAAGCGCAGCTTCTACCGGCTCGACGCCGCGATCTTCATGGCGAAGAAGGTCGCTGTCGACGCGGAGCTCCTGCCGCCTCGGGCGCTCAAGAAGCCCCGCAACCCGGAGGCGCTCGGCGCGCCCGCGAAGCCGAAGCGAGCGCCGCGGCGGCCGCTGAAGGCGCGCGCCGGCGAGAAGAGGTCGAGCGCCCCGCCGCCGGCGTCGCGCCCGCTGCCGGCGTCGCGCCCAGAGGGCCCCCCGACGGACGAGTCGATCGATCCGCTCGACGAGGCGGAGGACGACGGCGGCGGCGACCCGCGGTGAGCCCGAGCGCGGCGAGGCGCGCTCGCCACGGCGGGTCAGGGCCGGGTCAGACCGTGCCGTGCTGGCGCAGGGTTGCCGGCAAGGACAGCGCGTGATCGATGCAGGCGCGGATGTCGTCGAAGCTCGACAGGCCGTACCAGAACACCGTCCAGTTCTCGTTGCGGTAGCTGCCCTCGGCCTGCTGGAAATACCAGGGGTTGATCTCGTTGCCGTTCCGGGCGCGCCAGAACAGCTTCGGGTTCTCGCTCTTCATCCGCGTCCAGAGCGAGCCGCCGATCCCCACGCCCTGCGCCTCCGAGGTCACCGCGAACTTGTCGAGGTACGGAGTGAGCGGGGCCCTCCCGCCCGGATCGAGCGTGAGGATCGCCGTCGCCCGGTAGGAGTCGGACAGGTAGATGCGATAGAAAGGCTTCTTGTCGAAGTAGTGCTCGTCGAGCTTCCGCAGGAAGCACGCCTCGAGCAGATCGCGAAGCCGGTCGCGGTCGATGCCGTCCAGCGTGTCGTGCCGGAGGATCCGCTCGCCGCGGCGGACGAGCGTGCCAGAGCCCGTGTGCGTGAAGAGCTCCTTCGCCAGGTGATCCGGCGACGTGATCGAGACGGAGGAGGTCGCCGGCAGCCCGTCGAGCAGGAGCTTGATCTCCTGCAGCTTGAGGCGCATGCCGCCGTTCAGCGAGGGCTGGGCCATGAGGCCCGCGAAATCCTCCTCGAGGTTGATGGCCGAGATGATGCGCCCGTGCTCGTCGAGGAGGCCACCCGTGCTCGTGAGGAAGATCATCTTGAACGGTTGCGTCGCGAGCGCGAGCTCGCGCGCGGCGACGTCGGCGTTGATGTTGACGATCTGCCCGCCCGGCGTCTCCCCGAGGCAGGCCAGGATCGGCAGGTGCCCGGCGCGGAGGCTGGACCTCACCGCGTCGACATGGACGCGCTCCACCTTGCCCACCAGCCCGAGGCGCGGCTCGTCGAGCAGCGACGCCTCGAAGACGCCCGCGGTGATCGGCCGCGTGCGCGTGCCCATCTCCTCGAGCGCCTCGACGAGCCGCAGGTTCTCGCGGAGGAAGACGCGGCGGGCGATCTCCAGGATGCGGGGCGTCGTGACGCGCAGGCCATTGACCCGCTCCGTCGGGATGCCCGCCTGGGCGAGCGCCCGGTCGAGCTGCGGCCCTGCGCCATGGATGACGACGGGATACAGCCCGACCTGGTTGAGGAACACGAGCGAGGTCGCGAGCGCCTCGAGGTCCTCGTCGAGGATGGCGCCGCCGACCTTGATGATCGCAAACTTCTGCTGATCGACGGCCGCGTACTGCTTCAGGTACTGCTCGACCTCCTTGCGGCTGCCGAGGTTCCTGAGCAGGCGGACGATGACGTCTTGCGTCGAACCCATCGTTGTCACCACCCGTTGGCCAGCACGTCCATCACGGCCTTCTGGACATGCAGCCGATTCTCTGCCTCGTCGATGACCATCGATGCTGGCGAGTCGATCACCGCGTCCGTGACCTTCACGTTGCGCCGGACCGGCAGGCAGTGGGAGAAGAGCCCCCCCGCGGTGAGCGCCATCTTCTGCTCATCGACGATGAAGTGCTTGTTCTTGTCGCGGATGGGCTTCTCCTGCTCCCAGCGGCCGAAGTACGGAATCGCGCCCCAGCTCTTCGCGTACACGACGTGGGCGCCCTCGTAGGCGGACTTGATGTCGTAGGTGATCGAGAGCTTCTGCCCGTTGCCTTCGGCGCTCTTCCTGGCGGCGTCGAGGTAGCGCTCGTCGAGGTGGTACTCCTCGCTGGGGCAGAGGAGGGTGACGTCCATGCCGAGCTTGGACGCGATGAGGACGGCCGAGTTGGCGACCGCGGTGTTGAGCGGGCGCGGGTGATACGTCCAGGTGAGGACGAACTTCTTGCCGTCGAGGCGGCCGAGGCGCTCCTTCATGGCGAGCGCGAGCGCGAGCTCCTGGCAGGGGTGGGTGATGGTCTCGAGGTTGATGACCGGCACGGTGGCGTGGCGGGCGAAGCCCTGGAGCACCTTGTCCTGGCGATCGTCCTCCCAGCGCTGGAACTTGGGGAACGCGCGCACGCCGATGAGGTCGGCGTAGCGGGAGAGCACGCGAGCGACCTCCTGGATGTGCTCCTCCGGCTCGCCATCCATCGCGATGCCTTCCTCGAACTCGATGGGCCAGGCGCTCCGGCCAGGCTCGAGCACGACGGCGTGGCCGCCGAGCTCCCGGATGCCGACGTCGAAGGAGGTGCGCGTTCGCAGCGACGGGTTGAAGAAGACGAGCGCGATGGTGCGGTCCTTGAGGCGCGGGTCGATCGGCCGCCGCTTGAAGCGCTGCGCGCGCTCGAGGAGGCCCTCGATCTCTGCGCGGGTGTAGTCCATCGTGGTCAGGAAGTGCCGCATCGGATGCCTCCTCGTGTGAACGGCGCGGAGCGGGCACTCGCATTGGAGCAAGCCTGGCGGTGATGTCAACGCTGCTCGCGGCGCGCGGCGCGGGCGGGCGATTCAAGGGGGCGGCGCCTCGCCTCCGGCGAGCGGGGACGGCTGCGCGATGCGACGAGAAGCCGGTGAGCGTGGTTCGCTTCGAGACGATGTCGCGAGCGGGAACCGACGCCGGTGGCGGGCACGGTCTCGCGCCGACAGGGCACGGCCTCGTGCCGGCTCCACCACCACCCGCTGGACGGGCTCCGCGGCAGTGTCGGGGATACCAGGATTGCAGGTGCTGATTTCAGGAACGAAAGGAGTACGCAGGTCCCCTAGGGAAAGACTCGCGGAAATCGAAGGTGCAATCCTTGGCCTGCATCCTGCTAAACAGGTAGGGCAGAGCGCCCGTGACGGTTTCCCCCCCCACCGTCGAATGGGCGCTCTTTTTTTTGTGCTTTGGTTGTGGGGTGGCGTGAAGGAGCGCCTGTTCCTGTGACGCTGGTCGTGATCCTCACGGTGCGGTGCGAGGCGCTCGACGCGTTTCGCGCGTACGAGAGGAAGGCCGCGGCCGTGATGGCGCGGTACGGCGGCGCGATCGAGCGGACGGTGGTGACCGCGCCCGACGGCGCTGGGCTCACCCTGAAGGAGATCCACCTCGTCACGTTTCCGGATGAACAGGCCTTCTCGGCCTATCGCGGCGACGCCGAGCTCGGGGAGGTGGCGCACCTGCGGAGCGCGTCGGTCGTTCATACCGAGATCCTGCGCGGGGAAGAGGGACCGGACTACCACGTCGCCCCTGTCTGACCGGCGCCGCGGCAGGGCGCCGCATCACGTTCCGGGGACGGCGCCGCTCTCCGCTTGCGGGGGCGGTTCTGCGATGCACGCGGTGGCGACGCGCCGGAACCCGACCCGCTCATAGACGCGCGCGACGCGGTCGTTCTGCGCGGACAGGAACACGGTGCGGAGCCCGGCGTCCAGCGCATGGCGGGCCAGAACCGCGGTGACCGCGGCGGCGAGGCCGCGCCCCCGGGCCGCCGGCAGCGTCCCCACGCCGACGATCTCGGCGACGTCCCGCGCGTGCTGGTAGCTGCCGGCGCAGAGCGGACCGGCGAGCGCTCCTTCGCGGCCCCGAGCGGCCGCGTGCACAAGCGTCCCCTCGACCAGCGACGCTTGCCACGCGGCCGCCTGTCCGGCCGGGAGCACGGCCGCGGCGGCCTCCCGCTCGGCCGGTCCCGCAGGACCGACCGCGGTGTCGAGCGCGCCGAAGGCGACGGGCGCGACGGCCTGCACTTCGGCGAGATCCGGGTCCTGGGCGGTGATGATCGAGAGCGAGACGTCCTCCGGCAAAGGCGTCTCGTGGGGCTCGCCGCAGAGCACGAGCAGGGGGCAGCGCCGGACATGCAGGCCGGCGGCCTCGGCCGTGGCGTCGAGCCCAGGGGTGGTCTCCAGCACCCACTCGAACGCCTCCGGGATCGAGAGCTCCCGCTGACGCGCGCGCACGGCGGCCACGTCCTCGACCGATACGGGGCCGGGATGGCCGAGGGCGGGGCGGGCGTAGTAGGGCCAGCCGTCGCCGCGGCGAACGAAGAGGGTCAGCGGTCCGTGATCCTCTGCGTCGGCGCACCAGCGAGGGACGGCATCGTAAAACCGCTCGATGGCGGCGAGGAGGGCGCTCACAGGCCGCGATTGTGTCACCGGATGCGCTCCGGTGCGAGCAGCACCGGGCTCCTCGGAGAGGCCCTTGGGTGCTGGCGTCGAGCGGCGCCGGCGCCCGCCGTACACCGCGCGTCCAGGGGGCCGACTCCCGCGGCTCGGGTGTAGACTCGACTCATGTACCGACGTGGCTTTTGCGTGACCTGCGCCGCCCTTGGGCTCGCGACGCTCCACTCCATCGGCTGCGGTCCCTCGCCAGCTCAGCTGTCGTCTGGGGCCGCCGCCCCGGTCGAGCTCGTCCTCCCGCCCTCGCGCCCTGGCGCGCCCGAACCCAAGCAGGCGGCGGATGAGCCGGAGTCCCGGAGGGACGAGACACAGCGCCTGCCCTTCGTGGGCACGTGGGTCAGCGAGGATGACGGCTCGCTCATCGAGCTGAGCGCGACGAGCTTCCACCACCGCTTTCCGTACATGGGCGCTCCGCGTGACCTCTACGCGCGCGTCACCTCGTACAACACCGAGCGTGGCCACATCGTGCTCGAGTACACCCGCATCCTGCAGGATGGAGTCGAGGAGTCGATCCAGGAGCTCGTCGTGTACATGCGCTACGAGATCCGCGACGGCGACCTGTACAAGCACGTCGACGCCGAGGATTTTCCCACCACCGTGGACGACGAGCGGTACGTGCGGACCCCCGGCCGGCGGTGAGCGCCCGTCGGACCCCGGCGCCCTCGGCTCGCCGGGTGACATGTCACAGCCCGCCGGGTGACATGTCACAGCCCGCCGGGTGACATGTCACAGCCCGCCGGGTGACATGTCACAGCCCGCCGGGTGACATGTCACGCCCTTGCAGTGCAGCTGCTCGCGCGGGCAGCGCTCCGGCTTCATGGCGCGACGCGAGGAGCTCGCTTCGGGCTGGATTTCCCGTGTCGAAGAGCTGTGCCGGTCCGAGCTCGGGTGCTCCGCGATGGCCTCGAGGCACAGGGGGCCGGGCTGGGCATCGGCGTTGCTAAGCGCCGCTGCGGCGACGACGAGCCGGGCGAGAGGGTGCTCAACGCGGCCTTGGCCATCTCGGGCCGGACCTGGCTTGATCTGGGTAAGCACTTCATCAATTTCGGTGAAACTATGTTGAAGATTTTGCAAACGACGACACTGGCGGCCATCTTGCTGGCGGGCTCCAACGCGATGGCGTGGTCCACGACCACGATCTCCGGCACCGGTTGGACCGTAGGGAAAAGCGTGCAGCGCTATGCGTGGAGGGACCTGGGGGGCGGCGCCTGGCAGAAGTGGAACAACGTCGCCTTCGCTCAAAACAGCGGAGGTCTCTCGATCGCCCGCCGGTCCGCCTCGAACACCAGCTCGGCGTGGAGCTCCTGGACGGTGGAGGATATCGATACCACCACGCACGACATCGTCGGAGTTTCGGGCGCGATTGGCGATCGGGACGGCGCCGAGTTCGTCTCGTACGTCGATGAATCCACCGATGATCTGATGTTCGCCAGGCGGGTCGGCTCCGGCGCCGGCAATTGTTTCTCCGGCAGCAACTGGGACTGCGTCACGCTCGTTTCCACGCCCGCGGGACAGCGGGTGATAGAGAGCTCGATCGGGGTCGTCTACGACACCTCGATCCAGGATTACGCGATTCACATCGTCTACCATCGCTACAATGACAGCACCGGCCAGTCGAGCCTAGGGTACGCACGGAAGCTCGGCGGGGCCGCGTGGTCTACCGCATCGATCCGTAACACGGCCTTCTTGACGCTGGGTCCTGACGCGCTCGCCATGGTGGGCTACTCGCCGGTCGTCGCCTACGGCGAGAGCGGGCAAGGGCTTCAGGTGAGCGAGTTCCAGGGGCCCGCCATGGGGGACTGGGACACGACCACGGTCGATTCGACCGTCAGCGTCTCCTATGCTGCCATGGACACCTCGCTCCTTACTCGCGAGGTCGCTTACCTTTCCGGCGCCCCCGTGAGCTTGAAAGCCGCCCGGTATAACTGGGTCGTCGGCAGCTGGAGCAAGACCACCGTTGACACCGGCGTGGAAAACGAGGTGTCCGTGGCATTCGATGGCAGCGGGGATCCGCACATCGGCTACAAGAAGGGCGGCCTCCCCAGGCGAGCGAAGCAGGTGAGCGGCGTGTGGAGCACCGAGACCGCGGACTCGACCTCCAGTACGGGCTATGGCCTCAGCCTTCAAATCGACACGCAGCTTGCGGTCGACAAGGCGATCCTGGTCCACAGTAACGGCTTCGGCTCGGTCCGCGTCTCCACGGAGTAGGTGGTCACCTGCGCGCGACGTCGCTGCCGGTAGGCCGCTTCGCCGCTCCTCGGGCGCCTCGCCGCTCCAGGGCAAATCAGGGGCGGGCGCACTACCGACGCTGGCTCCGCCCTTCGAGCCGCAGGTCGCGTTCGCGAAGGCCCTCGCGCACAGGGGCGCCCTCCTGCCCGGATCGAGCAAGGCGCTCTCTCACACCCTGAGCACCACACCTCTGGCTCGCTCCCCCGTCGCCTCGGCGATCGCTCGTACGTAGAGGCGCACCTGCGCCTCCTGCGCCGCGCGCGCCGTGCCCGCGTCGGAGCCGGTCTTGAAATCGACCACGGTCCAGATCCCCACGTCGCCCACGCTCTCGCGGAACGAGAGATCGACGACGCCCTCGGCGATCGTCCCGTCCTCGAGCCGCAGGAGCAGCGGCGTCTCCCGCTCGCACGCGCCGCGCGCCGCGCTCTCCGCCGCGCGCCGGAGCAGCGGGTGATCGAGCGCCGCCACCGCCGCCGAGACCGCCGCGTCGATCTCCTCGGCCGGCGCCCCGAGCATCCGCGCCTGCGCCGCTGCCACCGTCCTCACCTCGTCCTCGCCCGCCCGGAGGTCCACCTCGGCCAGCACCGCGTGCACCAGCGTCCCGAACCGCTTGCCGTAAGGCCGGCCCTCGCGCGCGATCGCGGTCTGCTCGAACGAGATCACCGGCAGCGCGTCCGCCCGCTCTCCCGGCGCCCCGGCGCCTCTCGTCTGCGCGTCCGCCGCCGCTGCCGCCTCCGCCGCCTCGTGGCTGATCTCCGTCGCGGTCTTCACGCGGACCGCCGCCACCGCGCCGTCCAGGATCGCCCGCTGCCGCGCCTCCAACCACACCTCGTGCCCGCGCTGTCCGAGCTCTCCTCCGAGCACGGCGCTCGCGGTTGCCCCGGCGCTTCCGATGATCCCGGCGCCCGCCGTCGCTGCGCCCGCCGCCGCTACGCCCGCCGCCGCTACGCCCGCCGCCGCGCCGCCCGCGTCGGCCTGCAGGATCCGCTGCTGCCGCAGCCCCGCCTCCGGCTCGCGATCCAGATCCAGCGCGCCAGGATCCCACCACACAACGCGGTGCGAGCCCGCCATCGGCGCGTGCTCCCCCGGCGCGACCGCGTCCCGCTCGTCGGCCTCGCACCGCGCCGGGCGCTCCAGCACCGTGTCGGTCCCGAACGGCGGGCAGCCGAGATCCTCGCAACGCCGAGGGCTCCGTCGCTCGCGCGGCGCCGGGTAGAGCACCGGGTGCAGCACGTCGAGCCAGCCGTCGCTCGTGCCGTCGCCCGGACGCGCGTCGCCCACCGCGGGCACGACCAGCAGCTCGCGCGCCCGCGTGGCCGCCACGTACGCGAGCCGCACCGCCTCCTCGCGATCGCGGCGCAGCACCTCGTCGCGGCGCTCGACGAGCTCCGCGGGCACGCAGCCGGCGATGGGCTCCGCCCACAGGCCGAGCTCCGGATCCACGTGCCGCGACGGGAGCTGGTGCGCCGCCGGCGACGCCGGATCCGCCAGGATCACCACAGGGAACTCGAGCCCCTTGGCCCGGTGCACCGTCATGATCCGCACGCCCTCCGTCCCCTCCTCGACCACCGGCGCCTCGGCGACCTCACCCCGCTCGGCGTCCAGCTCGAGCCGCTCCACGAACGCGCGGAACGACGTCGCGCCGGCCGCCTCGAAGCGCCGCCCGAGATCCATCACCCGCAGCACGTTCGCGAGCGCTTGCTCCCCCGTCGGCCAGATCGCGATGCCCGCGTGCGCGCGCGTCTCGTCGAGGAGCCCGCCGAGGGTGTCCGCGATCGGCCGCCGGTTGCGCTCGCGGTGCAGCCGCCCGAGCACCGCGAGCGCCTCCGCGACCTCCCGGAGCGGCCGCGCCCCGCCCTCCACCGCGAGATCGAGCGCCCCGTCGTCCGGCGGTTGAAACAGCGGGTGCAAGCGCCGGAAGCGGTCGCGGTAGAGCAGGAGCACGTCGTCCGTCAGCGCGAACAGGGGCCCGCGCAGCGTCGCGTAGACGCTGAGCTCGTCGTCCGGCCACTCGATCGCGAGCAGCGCGCTCCGCACCGCCATCACCTCCTCGCGATCGTGGAACGACCGCCCGCCCACGAGCACGTGCGGGATCCGCCGCGCCTCGAGCGCCCGCACGTAGGCGCGGGTCGCGTCCTCTCCGAAGGTCTGGAACCGCTTGAACAAGAGGCAGATGTGCCGCGCCTCGAGCGGCACCCGCTGGCCCGGGCGCTCGCGCTCCGTCACCGTCCAGCGCCGCGCGCCGTCGCCGTCCAGCGCCGCGCCCGCGCCGCCGTGGATGAGGTGGTGGACGAAGGCGCCGACCGCGTCCGGGATCGACTGCCGCACCCGGAAATCGGAGATCTTGCCGAAGTCGCCGTAAGGCCGCGGCACCGGGAGCGCGATGACCGTCGGCTGCTCCGGCGGATCGTCCCGGAACCGCTCGAGGGCGACGTACCGCGCCTGGGTCGCCGCGCGCTCGCCCTCCGCGGTGCCTCCCTGCATCAGCGGCGCGAACGCCGCGTTGACGGCCTCCTGGATCGACGGGGCGCTGCGGAAGCTCGTCGACAGGTACAGCACGCTCGCGCCGCACGCGACGAGCCGGGCCTTGGTCGCCTCGTAGAGCGCGACCTCGGCGCGGCGGAAGCGGTAGATCGACTGCTTCGGATCGCCGACGACGAAGAGCTTGCCGGGCACCGGGCGCGCCCGCGTCCAGTCGGCCTCGGAGAGGTCGTCGGCCGCGAGCAGGAGCAGGATCTCCGCCTGGAGCGGGTCGGTGTCCTGGAACTCGTCGACGAAGAGGTGCGAGAAGCGGAGGTTCAGCTCCTCGCGCACGCCGCGGCTCGATCGGAGGAGGTCCCGGGCGCAGAGCAGCAGGTCGAGGAAGTCGAGCTTGCCGGCGCGGGCCTTGAGCGCGTCGTACGCCTCGATCGGCGGCCGGAGCTCGCGCGAGAGGCAGGCCGCGAGATCGGCGCTCGCGGCCGTGAGCACGGCGTCGAGCTCGAGCTTCACGCGGTCGCGCTGCGCGAGCACCTCGGCGCGCGTGAGATCCCCGCCGAACGCCTTGCCCGAGCCCTTCCAGCGCCATTCCTTCCAGCGCGCGACGTCGCCGAGCTCGGCCTCCAGGCCGTCGTGGTCGCGCCCGCCCGTCACCTCCTCGCGGCGGCGGAGCTCCGCGAGGTAGCGGTCGAGGTTCCGGAGGCTCTGCGCGAGGTAGTCGCCCTCCCGGTCGGCCTCGGCGCCCAGGTCCGCGAGCGCCGCGAGGCGGTCCAGGATCTCGTCGATGGCGCGCTCGCGGTCGAACGGATCGCGCCGCCAGGGGCGCGTGAAGTCGCGGTGCTCGGCGAGCCTCCACGCCGCGCTCCGGAGCAGGTCGCGCGGGCCCTGCGCGCCGTCGCGCGGGCGCCGGCGAAGGATCCGGCGCACGCCCTCGGGCGGGTCGTTCAGGGTGCGCTGGAACCAGGCGTCGAAGGCCTGGTCGAAGAGCGCCTCGGCCTGATCCGCGGCCGCCACCTGGAACAGCGGGTCGACGCGCGCCTCGACCGGCCACTCGCGCAGGAGGTCGGCGCAGAAGGAGTGGATGGTGCCGATGCGCGCCGCCTCCAGGTGCGCGAGCGCCTCGTCGAGCCGCGCGCGCTCCGCCGGGCCTGCGCCCGGGTCGCTGCGCGCCCGCTCGATCTCGGCCCGGAGGCGCAGCTTCATCTCGCCGGCCGCCTTCTCCGTGAAGGTCACCGCGACGATGCGATCGAGCGTCCCGCCGCCCTCCTCGGGCGCCCTCCGCAGCACGGCGACGATCCGCGACACGAGCGCGGTGGTCTTGCCGGTGCCCGCGGCGGCCTCGACGACGAGCGTCGTCCGCAGATCGTCGCGGATGCGGCGGCGGGCGGGCTCATCCGCGAGCTCCCGCGCGCCGCGCGATCGGACCGCGTCGGCGGTCACGCGCGCCTCCGCGCGGGCTCGAGGCGCTGCCCGGGGGCGCGCGGCAGGAGCGCGCCGGCCAGGCTCGGGGAGGGGAGGAGGACGTGCCGCACTGGGTCGCGTGGGGAGGCTGTCGGGGGAGTAAGGTGGCGCAGATCGGCGTGGAAGGAAACGCTGCCGTGCCCGGCGGAAGGCGGTCCGTTTTCCCGGACGGGCTCATGTAGCCCCGAAGCGTGGATGTTCTTGTGCTAGCAGCAGGGGGAGCTGATCCATGCGCCTCGAGTCGATGAGCCCTGGAGCGCGGTGGGCGTACGCGCTCAAACCCGCGAGCTGGCCCAAGGTGCTCGTCCCGGCCGCATACGGGCACGCGGTGGGCGCGGCCGTCGCCGGCCGGCTGTCCGCAGGGGCCCTCGCCTTCGGCGCGCTGTGGATGATGGCCGACGTCGCCTTCGTCGTGCTCCTGAACGACTGGGGCGATCGCGAGGTGGACGCCCTCAAGCGACGCATGTTCCCGGACGGCTGCTCGCCGAAGACCATCCCGGACGGCATCCTTCCCGCCAAGGCCCTCCTGCTCGCCGGGCTCGGGGCCGGTGTCTCCGCCTTGCTCATGGCCTGGGGGGCCGGCGTCGCGCTCGATCGCCCGCTGCTGCTCCCCCTGGCCGCGCTCGGCCAGGTCGTCTTCGTCGCCTACACGCTGCCGCCGATCAGGCTCAATTACCGCGGCGGCGGCGAGCTCCTCGAGATGGCCGGCGTCGGCGGCGTGCTCCCCGTGCTGCACGCGTATGCCCAGTGCGGCGTGCTGGCGCCGGCGTGGCTCGTCGCGCTCCTGCCGGGGTTGCTCCTGCTCGCGCTGGCGAGCGCGCTGGCCAGCGGGCTGTCCGACGAGCAGAGCGACCGCGCCGGCGGCAAGCGCACCGTGGCCACGCTGCTCGGCAATGCGGCCACGCGCCGGGCCACCGAGGCCCTCGCCGGGCTCGGCCCGCTCCTCTGGCTCGCGGCGCCCCTCCTCGCCGAGGACGCGCCGCCGCTCTGGTCGGTCGCGCCGGCGGCGGCCGTGGCGCTCTTCTTCAGGGCGCGGCTCCTCGAGAAGAGCCCCGAGGCGGTGACGAACGCCTTCGCCGCGCAGGCGGCCTACAAGCGCGAGCTCCACCGCGCGATCCAGTGGGGCATCGTCGTCCTGTCGGCGGCCGTGCTCGCCGCCGGGCTCCGCGCCGGGGGAGGGCCGACATGACGGGCGTCGCGGTCATCCCCCCGGAGGAGCGCGACGCGCTCGAGCGGCTCACGCTCCTCCTGGGCGCGCGGGCCTCGGTCGCGCCGGGCCGGCCGTGCGCGCCCACCCCCGTCGCCCTGGTCGAGCAGATCGTGAACGGCAGCGAGGACGCCGAGCGGGCGCGCGCCTTTGCCCGCGGGCTCGGCGAGGTGATCTGCGCCGTCGCCGACAACTTCCCCGACAACATCTTCTGGGATGTCGACTACCTGGCCTGCTGCCTGTGGCAGGCCGGGAGCGCGCCCGCGATCGGCGACTTCGCCCGCCGCGTGGTGTCGCTCTGCCTGGGCTTCGGCAACAAGTCGAAGCTGCGCTTCCGCTACGCGCACGACTTCCTCTACGGCTACGACTGGGCGCGCTGGGTGATGCGCAAGCCGGAGGAGCGCGCGGGCATCGGGCCCTTCGACGTCTCGTTCTTCGACTACCTCGACGGCCGGCAGAGGACGCTCGTCGAGCTCGTGGCCAGCAACGACCGCAAGTACTCGCAGCTGAACGGCCGGGAGTACCGCAACCCCTTCTCGTTCATCCGCGAGCCGCCCGAGGAGTCGCAGCTCCACTGCCTGCTCGCCCAGGTCGACCTGATCCCGCTCAAGGCTTGGCGCCTCGACGGCGAGCGCCGCTGGGACCTGCCCTTCACCGATCTGCGCGCCAAGCTGGCCGATCGCCTCGGCCTGTCGCGGGGCGAGGGGCGATGAGCGTCCGGCCGGGCGCGCTTCGAGCGTGGCTCGATGCGTCGCGGCTGGCCTCGCAGCCGAGCATCGCGCTCCCGCTGCTGCTCGGGCAGCTCGTCGGCGCGCGGGCGGCCGGCCGACCGCTCGACGTGGGGACGCTCGCGGCGGTCCAGCTGTTCGGCCTGCTGAACCAGCTCTTCATCGTCTACGCGAACGACGTCGCCGACCAGGAGACCGATCGCCGCAACCGGACCGCCACGCCCTTCTCGGGCGGCTCGCGCGTGCTTGTCGAGGGGCGCCTCTCGCCCCGCGCGCTCGGCGCCGCGACCGTCGTGTGCGCCGCGGCGCTCGTGGCCGTCTCGGCGGCGCTCGCCGCGGCGCTCGCGACGGCCGCCGCGCCGCTGCTCGTGCTCCTCGCGATCGCGGCGCTCCTGCTGCTCTGGGCCTACAGCTACCCGCCGCTTCGCCTGTCGTACCGCGGCGGCGGGGAGCTGCTCCAGATGGTCGGCGTCGGCGCGGTCCTGCCGCTCTACGGGTACATCGCCCAGGGGGGCGACCCGGCGCGCTTCCCCTTCGCGCTGCTCGCGTTCCTGCTGCCGAGCCACCTCGGCTGCGCGATCGCCACCGCGCTTCCGGACGAGCCCTCGGATCGCGAGAGCGGCAAGCGGACGCTGCCCGTGCGCGTGGGCGGCGAGCGGGCGGCGCGTTGCGTGGTCCTTCTGAACGGGCTCTCGCTCGTGCTCGCGCCGGTCGGCCTGGGCGCGGTGGGCCTGAGCCCTGGGGCGGGCCTGCTCGCGCCGGCGGCGGCGGCGCTCGTCGTGCTGCTGGCCCGCCCGGCGCCGCCGGGCTCGCGCCTGCTGCTGGTCCGGGTCGCGGCGGCGGGCGCGGCGACGCTGTCGCTGGTCGGCTCGACCGTCATCGCCCTCGCCGCGCGCTGAGGAGCGAGGGCGCGATGTCGCACGAGTTCCTGCTGCTCTCGTCGCTCTTCCTCCTGCCAGGGGGCGTCATCTGGCTCGCGCGCCCGGATCTGCGCCCCTTGATGAAGCGGATGGCGCTCGCCTCGCTGCCGTTCGCGGCGACCGAGCGGCTGTTCTACCCGAGGTACTGGGCCCCGAAGTTCCTGTTCGACCTGGCCGATCGGATCGGGTTCGGCATCGAGGACGTGCTGTTCGTCGTCGGGCTCAGCGGATTTTCGTCGACCGTCTATGCCGTTGTGTTCCGCCGCGCGCCCGTGCCCTGCGCGGCGCAGGGGGCGCCGCGCGCGCGACCGTGGTTGCGGGCCGGGGTGGTGATCGCGCTCGCGCTCGCCGCGGCCGGGGCGCTGGTCGCGGCGGGGGTGCCCGTCCTCTACGCCGCGGTGGCGGCGATGACGGCGTTCGCCGCGGCGCTCGTGGGGGCGCGCCGCGATCTGCTCGTGCCGGGCCTGCTCGGGGCGCTCCTGTCGGCCGCGCTCTACCTCGGCCTGTGCCTCGTCTTCGCGGCGCTCGTGCCCGGCGTGTTCGAGCGCACCTGGCGGCCCAGCGTGCTGCTGCCGGGGAGGGCGCTGTTCGGCGTGCCGCTCGACGAGGTCCTCTACGGGCTCGGCGCGGGCTTCGCGGCCACGGTGTTCCCGGCGTGGGCGTTCGGGTTCAGGTACGGGCAGGTTGGAAGCGACGGGGATTGAAATTCCCTCGACAGCCGTCGCTCAGTTCGCGGTTACAACGACCTCTGAGCCATTGTAGGTGACCACTTGATCTGGAGCAGCGGTGACGTCGACGCCGACGCCATGATTGGCGCCCACCCGCACGACCCTGAACGTCCTGCTGGCCGGCATTCCGGTATAGCTCCCCTTCCGTGCGCCGATGGTCAACCTCTTGGTAGACTCGTTCCATGTGAATGGAATCGTCGAATATTGGCCGCCCTCGTAGTTGTAGCTGTCGCCCTCGTCCTCGTAGAGGGTGAAGGACCCGTCTTGGCCTGTATAGATCCGGATCTCCAGGGGGTCGATGCTCTGCGTCGCATACTGGATGCTGGGACCCATGGGCACGATCGAGCCCGCTTTGACGAAGAGCGGCATCTCGCTCAGCGGCGCGGGAACTGAGGCCGTACGTCCGCCGTCTGTCGTCGAGCCTGTCCAGAAATCGTACCAGGTCCCCGCGGGGAGATAAACGGAGCGGCTGGTAGCGCCCGCGGTGGTCACGGGGTTGACCAGGAACGCAGGGCCGAACAGGAACTGATCCTTGATGTTGAATACATTCGCATCGCTGGGATAGTCGAAGACCAGGTGCCGCATCATGGTGTAGCCCTCGCTGGTCACCTTCCATGCCAATGAGTAGATGTAAGGCATCAGCCGGTAGCGCAGGTTGTCGATCTTGAGGAGATTGGCCTTGGTGGCGGCGCTCCAGCTGTTGCTGTACAGCTCCCTCGAGCCGCCTCCGTGAATCCGGAAGATCGGGGAGAAGGCCCCATACTGGAACCAGCGGGTGAAGAGCTCATTGTTCGCGCTGGTGGTCCAGTCCACGTTGTGGCCCCAGTACCCGCCGATATCCGTGGTCCAGTAGGGCATCCCCGCGAGCGAGAAATTGAGCCCGGCGGGGATCTGCTTGGCGTAGGTCGCGAAATTGCTGTCGATGTCCCCCGACCAGCACGTCGTGGCGTATCGCTGCTGGCCGGCGAAGGCGCTGCGGGTGAGGACGTAGACCCGCTTCTGCTTGGGGCCGATGCCACGCCAGTGCTCGTACACTCCTGCGGCGTGTGCCAGGGGATAGGCGTTCAGGTACAGCGCCCCCTTGCCGAGCGCGGTATCCGCCGCCCGCACGTTCACGGGGTCCGGGTAGGCCTGGGGTTCGGTGTTGTCTGCCCAGATGCCGTCCCAGCCGTGCGGCCCCAGCAGGCGATCATGGATCTGCTGGTACACCAGGGCTCTGGCGGCGGGGTTGAACGTGTCGTAGAAGCGGTGTGTGCCGCTGCTGGGGTACAGGGCCCCAATTTCATCGAGCGCGTTGTAGTTGCCCATCTCTCCCGCCTTCCGCTCGGTGTTGACGCGTTGATACACCGGCCAGATCGATATCATCGTGTGGACGTTGGCCTTGTGCATCTCGGCGATGAGAGCCGCCGGATCCGGATAGCGGCGTTCATCCATGAAGTGGGAGCCCCACGCGTACGGGGTCCAGTAATCCCAGTCTTGAACGATGCAGTCGACCGGGATATCGTTGTTGCGGTAGCCGTCCTTGATCCTCAGCAGCTCGGCCTGGCTGCCGTACTTGTCCTTCGACTGGAAGAGCCCGTAGGCCCACTTCGGGAACAACGGGGCTGCGCCGGTCGCGGTGCGGTACCGGGCCACCACCTGGTCGATGCTCGGACCATAGAAGAAGTAGTAGTCCACCATGTCGCCGGCTTCGGACGAATAGCTGTACTTGCTGTTGCTCGACCTGGTCCCGTCGAAGTTCGAGGCGGAATAGTTGTCCCAGAAGATCCCGTAGCCCTTGTTGGACACCAGTACAGGAACGTTGATCTCTGTGTTGACGTTGACGATGCGCCGCGTCGTCCCTTTGCGGTTCGCCACGTTGTCCTGGTGCTGGCCAAGACCGAACAAGGCTTCGTCGGCGGGTGAGTTGAAGACGGTCTCGACGCGGTTCGTTCTGACCCCCTCGACGGTCACGGGTGTCAAGGTCTTGCTGTCTTCCGACAGGATGACGCCGTCGTTCAGGTCGGCATAGGTGACGAGGCCGCTGGTCGTGTCGACGTTGACCTTCAGCCGTGAAGTGGTGATGGTCACGGTCCCCTGATTCTCCGCGACGCAAAAGCTCGGTTTGTCCCACTCGTTGTTGACGGATAGCGAGTTCTTGTCAGGGGGCGAAGAGGCGGTGGTGTACTGGACCCTGATGATGCTCTCGTTGCAGACCTCCAACCTCAGCAGGCCGGCCTCCAGGTTGAAGGTGACGCCGGTGGCGTCGGCGGCATAGAGCTCGGTCTCAGGAGGAGCAGGCGGGCATTCCAGCTGGTCGTCGTCGCCTCCCTGGCCTCCGGAGCCGCCGCCGCCGCCGACCCCGGCCGCGCCGCCGACCCCGGCCGCGCCGCCTGCGCCGGCTGTACCGCTGGCGTCCACCCCGCTGGTCGTGGTCGTGCCAGCGGCGCTGGCTGACGCACCGCCGGCGCCCGGACCGGGGTTGCTCGACCCGTCCGAGCACGCGCCGCCCAGCGGCAAGAGGCCGATCAGCGCCGCGCAGAGATAACGGTCCATCAAGTTTCGCATGATTCCTCGCAAGCAACAGAGTTCATGAGTGCTCCCGACTTCAATGGTTCATGCCAGCTGTAAGAGCGCGGACTGTCTCCATGCGGTCGCGGCGCGGAGCTGTCTTCGCCCGCGCTTCGCGCCGCTGAATCAGCATGAGAGCGCCTGGCGACAGCCCGCTTGGCCCCTCGCCCGGGAGAGGCGGAGCGCGCGGCGGAATACGGCACGGAGAAGCCGCTGGCGCCGGACGAACGCTGGGGGCGACCCGAACCGCTGCTTTCGGAGACGGAGCCGAAGGCGCAGTGCGGCCGGCCGCGTACTCGTGATCAGATCGCCCTGACGGGGATCTCGTTCGTGCTCAAGGCGGGGCCATCGAGAGCGCCGACCGCTAGAGATCCGCTACAGCGGCGTGGCTCGCTGGCGCGGACTGAGCGGCTGGCAGCAGGCTGGCGCCCTGGGGCGCACCCGAATACGCGATGTCTGTCGTGTCCTCTGGCGGATGGCCCTTGGCAAAGCGCCAATCACCCTCGATCAGCAATCGCTTTCTCGAAGGCCAGACGAATCGAATCGGTGCAAAAATCGATGAAGAGCGAACAGATGACGAAGATCTCGGTGCCCAAGGCGACCGAGGAGGCCGAAGCGAAAGGATGCCCCTCGACGGCAATGTGAACGTTCACATTGCCGATGTCAATTCCAATCAACCGGCCCGCGGGCATCCTCGAATCCGGGGAAGGACGAGGCTGGCGGGGCTCCTCCGGAGCGCCGCGTCAAGAGGGCGAGCGCTGGATCGCGGTCATCGCCGGACCGCCAGACCCGCCCGCAGCGTCGGAGGCAGCCCGATCAACCGTCAAGAAGGCGTGCGCGAAGAGCGCGAGGGGATGTGGCGGTGCCCGCCGGTGAAACAGCGAGCCTCATCGTGGTGACGGCGGACCTCGCCCATCGCCCTCTCTCGAAGCGCTCTTCAATGGACCAGCGGCCGTCGACGGCACGGATCACGTCGATCGAGCAGGCACGCCTCAGGGCCTGCTCCACCGTCTTCAATGCGGGTCGCGGCCTGGTCCCGAACGTTGTGCTCTCGGGCGCTCCGTGCGTTGGTATCGGGTACGATCCTCGGCGGATGACAGCCGCGCAACGCCGCGGCGGTGCCGTCCTGGAACGCCGAAACGCCGGGAGCGCCAGGGGATCGTGCTTCCCCTGGCGCTCCCGGCGCCTTCGTCATCGGATGGGAGCGGCGGCGCTCCAGCCCGCGGGCGGCGGCGTTTCGCTCGCGAAACCTCCCGCGGTCGGGGGGATCGCCCGCGCCCGTCGCGTCACGGCAGCATCAGGACGCACTCGGTCCGGCAGACGGGGCCGCCGGCGCCGCCGCCGCTCGGCTCCTCGCAGATGGTCCGGATGATCGCGCCGGGGGGGCAGGTGGCTCCCTCCACGCACTCGATCCAGCAATCGCCGGGGGGGTACGCGTCGGCGCCGCCCATGCCGGTGCCGGTGCTGCTGCTGCTGCTCTCGCCGGAGCAGACCTTCTGCTCGATCATGCCCGCGGGGCAGTAGGGCTCGACGGGCACGCACTCGGTCCAGCAATCGCCGGGGTAGGGCATGGCGCCCGCGCCGCCGCCGGTGCTGCCGGAGCTGCCGACAGAGACGGAGCTGCTGCCGCCGCAGACGGTCTGCGGGATGCTGTTCGGCGGGCAGTAGGGCTCGGTGGGCACGCAGTCGGTCCAGCAACCGCCGCCGGGGAAGGGCATGCCACCCATGCCGGTGCCGCTGCTGCTCGTGCCGGGCACGGGCTCGCCGTCCTCGCAGATGGTCTGCTGGGTCGTGCCCGGCGGGCAGTAGGGCTCGACAGGCACGCACTCGGTCCAGCAGTACTCCTGGCCGGGGTACGGGCTGGCGCCGCCGGCGCCGCCGGCGCCGCCGTAGCCGGTGCCGGTGCTGCCCGAGCTGCCGACCGAGACCGCGCTGCCGCCGCAGACGGTCTGCGGGATGCTGTTCGGCGGGCAGTAGGGCTCGGTGGGCACGCACTCGGTCCGGCAGCCGCCCCAGTCGCCGTCATAGGCGCCAGTGCCGCCGACGCCGCTGCTGCTGCTGCCGCTGCAGACGGTCTGCGGGGTGGTGCCCGGCGGGCAGTAGGGCTCGGTGGGCACGCAGTCGGTCCAGCAGCTGCCGCCGGGGGGGCGCGGCGCGGCGAAACCTGGATCGGAGCCGCCCATGCCCCCGCCAGCGGTGCCCCCGCCGGCGCCGCCGGTACCCGCCCAGCCACCCGAGCCGCCGACGCCGACGCTGCTGCTGCTGGTGACGGAGGTGCCGCCGTCGCAGTAGGTCTGCGGGGTGGTGCCGGGCGGGCAGTAGGGCCCGGTGGGCACGCACTCGTTCCAGCAGCCGCCGCCGGGGTACGGCGGGCTCGCGCCCGCATCGGCGCCGCCGGTGCCCGCCCAGCCACCCGAGCCGCCGACACCGACGCTGCTGCTGGTGACGGTGGTGCTTTCGTCGCAGAAGGTCTGCAGGGTGGTGCCGGGCGGGCAATAGGGCTCGACGGGCACGCACTGGGTCCAGCACGGCTCGGAAGGCATCGGCATGCCGCCGGTGCCCCAGCCGCCGGAGCCGCCGACGCCGACCGTGGTGGTGCCGCCGCACACGGTCTGCTCGATCGTGCCCGGCGGGCAGTACGGCTGCGGCGGGATGCACTCGGTCCAGCACTCGCCCGGATCGACGGGGATGGCGGTGCCGCCGGCGAAGCCACCCTGGCCCGAAGAGGTGGTGCCGCCGCTGCAGATGGTCTGCTCGCTCCAGTCAGCAGGACAGATGCTGTCGGGCACACACTGCTCCTCGCACATCTCGCCGATCTCGCACGGTGAACAGACCGTCTCCCAGTGAAAGCCAGGACCGCAGTCGGGCTCTGGTGGCTGTGGGGGCTCGTCCACGCCCCCACAGCCCTGCCCCTTGGCGCCGGTGAGCACAACGAGCGCGGAGAGCGCAATGAGACCCTGGAGAGAGGAGCGAGCGGCTGACGAACGCGAGATAAGAGAGGAGAAGATCGCGAAACGCATGGGGGTACTCCATCCTGCGTGCCTGTGCGAGACACGCGATCAAGGAACGATGGCTCTGCGCCGCAGCATGCGAGCGCTGCTGCGCGCGGCGTCTCAGCGCCGACTCGGAGAGCTCGCGTGGAGATAAAGCACTGGACATGCCAGGCGCGTCCGCCTGCTCGGTGGCGTCGCCGGCCGCACAGAGCGACGCGTATCGGCCGGCTTTTCGCGGTCGCGGGGCGTCCGCTGCGCGCCCAGCCGCGCAGCGAGACGGGGCCGCAGTGTGACGGGGAGCGCTGGCTACGTGTCACGTTGAGCCAACCGGCGCCATGGGGGGTGTCCGGCAGGTAAGGGGACGGAAGGATGGGGGAATTTTCTTCTTGAGTGAGCTGGACCACGCGACCTAGGGGGTGACCTGGATGACCCGACCCAGGTTGAGGTTTGGATGCCCCGACCCTGGATGACCCGACCCAGGTTGAGGTTCGGCGGGGCGTGGGCGTGGTGGCCGGACCCGGGTTGAGGTGCTCGGGGGCGTGGGCGTGGTGGCCCGACCCGGGTTGAGGTGCTTGGGGGCATGGGCGTGGTGGCCCGACCCAGGTTGCGGTGGTAACCCAGGTTGCGGTGGTAACCCAGGTTGCGGTGGTAACCCAGGTTGCGGTGGTAACCCAGGTTGCGGTGGTGCAGGTTGAGGTGGTGAGGCGGTGCTCGCGAGGTGCTCGCGCGCCCCAGGTTGGGGCAGCGCCCCGATCGAGCGCGGAGCTACTGCGCGGAGGCGGCCCGCACGTAGGGCAGCCGCGCCGCCACCTGCCGGACCTCCGCGGCGCCCTCGAGCAGCTGGGCGATCGGATCCCAGGTGCCCCGGATCAGCGACTCGCGCGCGCCCGGCTTGATCGTGAAGGGCACCGCGAGATCGCCCCCCGCCCGGACGACCTGCTCCTGCAGGTCGACCGTGACGGGGGTCTTCGGGTCGGCGTTCACGCGCGCCACGAGCGCGGCGCGGTCCTCGCGGCTCACCGAGACGCAGGGGATGCCGAGCGTCGTCGAGTTGCCGAAGAAGATCTCGGCGAAGCTCTCGGCGATGACGGCCTTGAAACCCGCCTTCGCGATCGACTGCGGCGCGTGCTCGCGCGACGACCCGCAGCCGAAGTTGCGATCGGCGATCAGCACCGTGGCCCCCGTGAAGCGCGGGTCGTTCAGCGGGTGCTCCCGCTTCTCGCCGCGCTCGTCGAAGCGCACGTCCTTGAAGAGGTGCTCGCCGATGCCGTCGAAGGTGACGCACTTCAGGAAGCGCGCCGGGATGATGCGGTCCGTGTCGATGTCGTCCCCCGGAACGTGAACGGCGCGGCCAGTAACGGATTGGATCAGTTCGAGTGCCATTGGGATCTCCCTCGGGTGCGAGCGTCGTCAGATTCCGAACACGTCACGAGCGTCGGCGATCTCGCCGCGGACGGCGGCCGCCGCGACCATCACCGGGCTCATGAGCACGGTGCGCCCCGTGGGGCTCCCCTGCCTGCCCTTGAAGTTGCGGTTGGACGAGGACGCGCACAGCTCATCCCCGATGAGCTTGTCCGGGTTCATCGCCAGGCACATCGAGCAGCCCGGCTCGCGCCACTCGAAGCCCGCCTCGCGGAAGACCCGGTCCAGCCCCTCGGCCTCGGCCGCGCGCGCCACATCCATCGACCCCGGGACGGCCAGCGCGCGCACGTGCGGCGCGACCTTGTGCCCCTGGATGCGCCGCGCGACCTCCCGGAAATCCGAGAGGCGCCCGTTCGTGCAGCTCCCGATGAACGCCACGTTGATCTTCGTCCCCTCGATCGGCTTGCCGCCCTCGAGCCGCATGTACTCGAGCGCCTCGCGGATCAGCGCCCGCTCGGACTCGTTCGCCACGTCCTCGGCCGCAGGGACCTTCTCCTTCACCGAGATCGCCTGCCCCGGCGTGATGCCCCAGGTGACCGTCGGCGCGATCTCGCTCGCGTCGATCCGGACGACGTCGTCGTAACGCGCGTCCTCGTCCGACGCGATCGAGCGCCAGTACTCGAGCGCCTTCTCCCACGCCTCGCCCTTCGGCGCGTACGGACGCCCCTTCATGTACTCGAACGTCACCTGGTCCGGGTTGACATAGCCGACCCGGGCGCCGCCCTCGATCGACATGTTGCACAGGGTCATCCGCTCCTCCATCGAGAACCCCTCGATGGTCGACCCGCCGTACTCGTACGCGTAGCCCGTGCCGCCGGACACGCCGAGCCGGCGGATGATCTCGAGGATGATGTCCTTCGCGTAGACGCCCGGCCCGAGCTTGCCTTCCACCTGGATCCGCCGGACCTTGAGCCGCTGGAGGCTCAGCGTCTGCGTGGCGAGCACGTCGCGCACCTGCGTCGTCCCGATCCCGAACGCGATCGCGCCGAACGCGCCGTGCGTCGACGTGTGCGAGTCGCCGCACGCGATCGTCATGCCCGGCTGCGTGAGGCCGAGCTCCGGGCCGATGATGTGCACGATGCCCTGCTTCCCCGACTCGAGATCGAAGAAGGTGACGCCCTGCTCGGTGCACGCCTTCTTGAGCGCGTCGACCATCCCCTCGGCCAGCGTGTCCTTGAACGGCCGCTTGCGGTTGTCGGTCGGGACGATGTGATCGAGGGTCGCGAACGTCCGCTCGGGCATGCTCACCCGCAGGCCGAGATCGCGGAGCATCCCGAACGCCTGGGGGCTCGTCACCTCGTGGATCAGGTGAAGGCCGATGAAGAGCTGGTCCTCGCCGCTCGGCAACGTGCGGACTTTGTGGAGGTCCCAAACCTTGTCATAGAGACTCTTACCCATGATGGCCTCTCGCGGTGCGCTGGAATCGGGTGAAGGGGGGTGAAGGGGACGGCGTGCGAAGCGAAGCGGACCGGCCCGACGCCGGCGCCAGGGCGCGCCAGCGGCCTCCCTCGAAGGCGGCCGGCCGCCGCCGGTCTGGCGGTGCAACGTCGGGCGAGCGGCATGACTATGCGGGCGCGAGAGAATTAAGTCGAATGAAACTTTTTTCACGATCGATTAAGTAAGGCTACATGGACGCGTCGCTGCTCCCCGCGCTCGAGGACGTGCTGATGGTGGCCCGGTCGGGCTCGGTCGCCGAGGCGGCGCGGCGGCTGCACAAGACGCCGTCGGCGATCAGCCAGCAGGTGCGCCGGGTGGAGGAGCGCTTCGGGGTGGCGCTGTTCGAGCGCGATGGGCGCGGCGTGCGGCTGAGCCCGGCCGGCGAGGCGGCGCTCGGCGCGATCACGCGGCTGTTCGATCAGGCGGAGGGGGTGTTCGAGCTGCTCTCGGAGCTGGCGGGGGAGCCGTCGACGACCCTGCGCGTGGCGGCGAGCGACTACCTCGGCAAGGGGCTGCTCGTGCCCGTGATCCGCCAGATGCTCGAGAAGCGCGCGCCGGTGCGGTTCGCGATCACGACGGCGAACTCGGTCGACGCCGCGCGAGGGGTGGAGCGCGGTGAGGTGGATCTGGGCCTCGCGTCGGCGTCCTCGGCGGGCGGCGACCTCGTGAAGCTGCCGCTGTTCGTGCAGCCGTTCCTCTGGGTGGGGCCGCGGCTCAAGGGCACGGCGCCGGCGCTGCGCGAGCGGCTCCGGCACGAGCCGCTGCTCCGGCTGGCGCCCGGCAGCGTGGGGCGGCGGATGCTCGACGCGTACCTGGATCGCGAGCGGATCCGGCCCATCTCGACGATCGACGTGTCGAGCGTGTCGCTCCTTGTCTCGTACGTCTCCGGCGGGCTCGGCATCGGCCTCGCGCCGGCGCTCGCGCTGACCGAGGTTGCGCGCTCGCGGCTCGACGTCGAGGTCGCGGAGGTCGACCCGCTGCCCGTCGAGCTGATGACGCGCGAGAATTTCCGGCGCAATCCGATCGTCGAGCGCTTCGTCGAGCGGCTCGCCGCCGAGGGGCGCCGCGCGGAGCAGCGGACGCGCGCGCTCCTCGGCGGCTGACACCGCGCGAGGCGCGCCGCCGCCCGTCAGGTGGGCGGCGGCGCGACACGAGGGGCTTGCTTCGTCGACCGGAGCGCGCGCCCCGGGGCGCCAGAGGGACGGCCGGCGCGGCCGGCCTGCGTGGATCAGGGCTCGCGTGTGTTGCCGCGCGTGTCCTTCAGCATCACGTCGTGGACGCCGCCCTCGTGGATGCTCACCGCGGACGCGACGGTCAGGCGCGCGCGCAGGTACAGGTCGCGCAGCGAGGTGGCGCCGCAGTTGCACATCGTCGAGCGCACCTTGGCGAGGGTGACATCGAGGTTGTCCTTCAGCTTGCCGGCGTACGGCACGTAGCTGTCGACGCCCTCCTCGAACTCGAGCTGATCCTTCTTCTTGCTGGTATCGCCGTGGTCGTAGCGCTGCCAGTTGCGGGCGCGGTTGCTCCCTTCGCCCCAGTACTCCTTCATGAACTGGTTGTTCACGCGGACCTTGCGCCCGGGCGACTCGTCGAAGCGCGCGAAGTAGCGGCCCATCATGACGAAGTCGGCGCCCATCGCGAGGGCGATGGTGATGTGGTAGTCCTGGCTGATGCCGCCGTCGGAGCAGATCGGCACGTAGACGCCGGTCCGCTGGAAGTACTCGTCGCGCGCCTTGGCCACCTCGATCACGGCCGACGCCTGGCCGCGGCCGATCCCCTTCTGCTCGCGCGTGATGCAGATCGAGCCGCCGCCGATGCCGACCTTGACGAAGTCGGCGCCGGCCTCGACCAGGTAGAGGAAGCCCTCGCGATCGACGACGTTGCCGGCGCCGATATAGGCCGGCTTGCCGAGCGACTTCACGAAGGCGATGGTGTCGCCCTGCCACTCGGAGTAGCCGTCCGACGAGTCGATACAGAGCACGTCGGCGCCCGCCTCCACCAGCGCCGGCACGCGCTCTCTGTAGTCGCGCGAGTTGATGCCGGCGCCGACGATCAGGCGCTTCTCGTGATCCACGTTCTCGAGCGGGTGCGCCTGGTGCGACTCGTAGTCCTTGCGAAACACCAGGTACTGGAGGTGCTGTCGCTCGTCGATGACGGGCAGGGTGTTGAGCTTGTGACGCCAGATGAGCTCATTCGCCTCCTGCAGATCGAGGCCGACCTTGCCGCAGTGGATCGACTTGAACGGCGTCATGATCTCGCGCACCGGCGTGCTGAGCGGCGTCTTGCCGAGCCGGTAATCGCGGCTCGTGATGATGCCGACGAACCTGCCCGTGGGCGTGCCGTCCTCGGTGATCGCAATCGTGGAGTGGCCCGTGCGATCGGTGAGCGCGAGGACGTCGCCGAGCGTCGCGTCGGGGCGCAGGTTCGAGTCGCTCACGACGAACCCGGCCTTGTAGTTCTTCACGCGCCGCACCATGGCGGCTTCCTCCTCGATGCCCTGCGAGCCGTACACGAACGACAGGCCGCCGCAGCGCGCGAGCGCGATCGCGAGCTCGGCGCCCGAGACCGACTGCATCATCGCGCTGGTGATCGGCACGCTGATCGTGAGCGGCGCGAGCCTCGGATCCGGCGGCGTCGCGCCCGGATCGGCCTTGAACCGGACGACAGGGGCCGTGAGATCGACGTTCGCGGGGACGCAGTCCTTCGTCGTCAGATTCGGGACGAGCAGGTACTCGCCAAACGTCCTGCTCGGCTCATCGTAGATGAATGCCATGTCGGCTCCTAGTGCAGGGATCCCCGGCTGTCAAACGCGAGCGGCGCCGCTCTCCCGTGAAAGTCGTGTGATATCGATGGCTTGTGGGGGCAACGGCGGGCTCTGAAGGGCGGCCCGAGGGACGAGGCGACCGGGGGCCCGGCCGCCCGCCAGCGTTGCGGCGAGGCGGTGCAGGAGCCCGGGCAGGATGACCGGGCTCCCTGGGGGCGCAGCTAGAGCGGGCGCACCGGCAAGCAGAGCTCGCAGCGGAAGTTGTTGGTCTTGGGATCGTGGAACTCGCCCTGGTAGAGCTCGAAGCAGGGCCGATGGTCGGGCTGATAGCCGCTCTCAGGGAGCCACTTCCCGAAGAGCTGGTCCCAGGCGGAGCCGATCGCGCGCGCGTCGCCGACCCATGCGCCCGCGGCGTACTTGCCGCCGGCGATGTCGGTCACGTTGACGTCGCCGTCCGCCTTGAAGTCCTGCGGGATCACGATGGCGGCGTCGAGGCGGCACTTGGCAGGCTCGGTGACCTTGGGGTTGTCGTGCGCGATGTTGAGGCAGATGCGGTCCGGGGTCCACAGATCGCGGGCGCTCGCCCAGCGGATGAGCCGTTGCCAGGCCTCGCCGACGCTCCCTTCCGGGCCATAGGGGCCGACGGTTCGGACATAGGCTACGTGGTAGCTCGGCAGCGTCTTCACGGTCACGTTCATGATCTCCTCCTCGTCTTGGCGGGCGTCCGCGCCCGACGAGGAGGCATCTTGGTCGGGCGCGCAGGGCGCTGCTTTGCACGGATTGCGCTCGACTTCACCCGGCTTGCGATCCGCTTGCCGCGGCTTGCACGCGTCCGTGCCGCCACCGTTGCGCCAGGCGGACGCGCTCATGCCGAAGCGCTCCTTGAAGGCGCGCGCGAAGGCGCTCGCCGAGCTGAAGCCGTTCTCGAGGGCGATCTCGAGGATGTCGGCGCGCGGCCGCTGCACGAGGTGGCTCGCCGCGGTCTCGAGGCGCGTTCGCTGGATGAACTCGCGAAGGTTCTCGCCCGTCATGGACTTGAACACGCGGTGGAAGTGAAAAGGCGAGAACGCCGCCACAGCCGCCAGTGTGTCGAGGGAGAGGTCCTCCGCGCGATGGGCCTGGATGTAGTCGACCACGCGGTTGACCCGCCGCTGGTACTCGGCGCGGCTCCTGTCTGACGTTGCCACAGGCGGAGGGTAGCTGATGGCTGGTGGCAGAAAAAAGTGCCTCGGCGGCGACGGCGACCGCACCCAGGTTGCGGCGACCGCACCGAGGTTGAGGGGGGCACGGCCGCACCCAGGTTGAGGGGGGCACGGCCGCACCCAGGTTGAGGTGATCGGGCAGAAGACGACCACACCCCGGTTGCGACCGACGACGGTCGAGGCCAGGCGACCACACCCAGGTTGCGCGCACCCACCCAGAGCGCGCCTCGGTTTGTGTGAGCCGCAGGTTACGCTATCCAGCCAATGGCGCCAAGGCTAGCAGCCGTCGCTGCGACAGCGGTCCAGGTGGCGGACCACGTGGCGGCCGCCACCCGTCGCACCTGTCGCGTCGGCGTAAGTTGTTGAAATGATTGATCACGATCCCTGGTACGGCATTTGTTCGTATGCCCCGGCCATGAGCCAGCCTCGTGAAATCGCTCCAGGCGCCACCTACCTCATCACCCGTCGCGTCCTGCGCCGGCATCTCCTTCTCCGCCCGGATGCTGCCCTCACCCAGTTCCTGGTCTACTCTCTCGCCGTTTCGACCCGTCGATTTGGCATCGAAGTCCACGCTCTTTGCGCGATGTCAACGCATCTGCACCTCGTCGTGACCGATGTGCAAGGCGTTCTGCCGCGCTTCTTGCAGTTTTTTCACCGCATCGTTGCGCTTGGAACGAAGGTCCTCCGCACGTGGGAAGGACCGGTGTGGGATCACGAACCCACGAGCGTGGTGCGGCTGCTGACGCGCGCGGCTATAGTGGAGAAGATCGCCTACGTCCTCGCGAACCCCGTAGCCGCTGGCCTCGTCCGCCACGCGCACGAGTGGCCGGGGGCCAAGTCGGATGTGAGCGAGCTCGGCGGTGGCGTGCTCCGTGCAGCGCGTCCCTCCGTGTATCTTGATCCAGAGAATCGGCAGTGGCCGGAGGAAGCAACGCTTTCGCTCGCGCTACCACCCGCCATCGAGCACGACAACGCGGAAGGCTTTCGCCGTGAAGTCGCGGTCGAGCTTGAGCGACAGGAAGCGCAAGCCCATGCGGAGTTGCAGCGGCAAGGGTTCCGATTATTAGGCAACAAAGGCGCCAGTACGGTCTCCCCTTACAGCCGCGCGACGAGCTTCGAGGCGCTGCGCGATCGCAATCCGACGTTTGCCGTCGGCCGTGACCAGGGCGATGCATGGCGAATCGCTGGTGCCGCTGTGCGAGCGTTTCGTGCGTCATACCGTGCGGCGCTCGAACGATGGCGTGCCGGGGTACGAAGCGCCGTCTTTCCGGCGGGGACGTGGTGGATGCATATCTATCACGGCGCCAGCGTGGCGGACGTCGTGCTCATGACGTAGGCACCTCGGCTGTGCGGCACAGCGCCACAGCAGGGCGGGCTAAGGCGCCGTCGTGGGGAAGGTCCGTCCGGGGAAGGTGAAGCGAGCGGCAGCGTTCACGTGGCGCTGGGGATGGATTGCCGCGCCGGGCTCGCGCGAAGCTGGGTTAAGGTTGTGGTCGGCTGGGCCTGAGCGAATGGCACCTTGGGTGCCGGTGACGTAGACCTGCCCAACCGACGAAGCAATCCGGCTGGGGCCATTCGGGTTAGGTTCATGGCGGATGGTCGACCGAGCCAGGTCGTCTCGAACCCGGTTCGACCGTCTTCAGCTGGCCCTCTTTACCTAATCGGGTGGTCTCGGCAGCCCGGCAGCAGACCTCAACCTGGGTCGGGTCGTCAGGCCTCAACCTGGGTCGGGTCGTCTGGGTCGCAGGCCTCCGCAGGCCTCAACCTGGGTCGGGTCGTCTGGGTCGGGTCGTCTACTGGAGCTCCAGCTCGACGAGTCGGAGCTCTCCCTCCAGGAACCCCGTCTCCCGGAAGTACGTCACGTACTCTACCCGCCCTCCTTCCCGCGCAAGCTCCGCGTGCACGAGGCCGGCATATGGCCACGCCTCCGGGGTAGGCGGGCCCTCGGCGGTGAAAACCACCGCGCTGTCCGACCATGGCCCCTCCGGCGCCGGCGCCGTCCGGAGCGAGATCTCCGACGATACCGGCTCGCTGTACAGCGCGATGTACCTGCCGACGTGCTCGTTCCAATGCACCGACATCATCGGTGCCCCCGCCATGACCGGCTCCGCCTCCTCATGGCCCTCCACCCAGCGCCCGTCCGAGAAGAACCGCCACGCGTCGCGCTCCGTTGCCTCCGCGAGCGCGGCGCGCGCGACGAGGCACGGGCACGTGAGACCCGAGCACGCACAGGCGTAGGCGTAGAGCATGCCCTCGCGGACGAGCGCCGCCGACGTGAGCGAGGGCTCATCCGCGCCGAAGAGGAGCGTCGGATCCGCAGCGCCCGGGCGTACCTCCGGGCGTGCGAGCGGCGCATCGACGCTCTCCCAGACCGCGATCGACGAGCCCTGCATCTCGAAGTCGAACACCCCGAGCCGCCCCGTCACCTTGCTGTAGAAGACGAGCGCACGGCCGGTCGCCTCGTCGACGACGATGGGGCCCGGCCACAGCGCATAGCGCGCTCCGCAGTCCTCCTCGCACGCCTCCTCCGCCCGAGGGTCGGAGTGCGCGAGGTTGAATGCGAGCTCCTCCTCGGTGAACGGCAGGAACTCCCGCGGCGCGCCGGCCGCGTCGAGCGGCTCGGTGAGCGACGAGAGCCCATCCGACGCATCCAGATCGTCGGTCGCGCAGAAGGTGCTCGACCTCCACAGCGCTCCGTCTTCCCCCGGCATCTCCAGGGTCGTGTCGCCGAACACCCACACCGAAAGGTCGCCCCACCGCGCGCTGTAGCCGCCGTCCCGCCCTCGAATCGCCGGGGCAAACTTCAGCGCATCCAGGTCGCGCACCGCGCGCACCGCAGCCTCGGGCGCGTCCCCGCCACACCCGGCGCACAGGAGAGCGAAGCCGGCGGCTCCCATGGTCCTTCGATAAAGCATGCGCGCGAGGGTACCATGGGGAGCCAGAACGCCGCCGCTGTCGGCGTCGCTCCGCCGCCGGACCACGCGCGACCGCGGCGCCGACGGGCCGCCGCGCGCGCGGGCTCTGGCGGGGAGGATGGCGGCGCTCCGCACAAGGCGAGGGGAGCTACTCCGCTGCTCGGCTCACCGTCCGGAGGACCACCATGCCTCCGCCGCTCTCAGATCTGCCGGCAGGCCGCGGCGCAGCGGCGGCACTCGTCAGCGCACGTCTTCATCTGCGTATCACCAGTGAGCTTATCGCAGCTCGCCGCGCACTGTTCGCAGAGGCTCGCGCACACGCTCATCATCTGGGTGATCTGCGGCGAGCTGCGCAGGAGGAGCTTCGACGTCGCCTCGCAGATGTCGGCGCAGTCCTGGAGCGTCCGCATGTGCGCGGCGCTCACGTGAGAGCCTCCCATCTCGAGGCAATACTGAGCCGCGTGCGTGCAGATCGAACCACAATCCTGGGTGAACCGGGCCACCTCCCGGAACGATCTGTCCCCCGGAAACTTGATCATGAGAACCCCCTTGAGCCAACTGGCCGCCTCTCGCCGCGAGCAGGCCTCGCGACAAGGCGGCAACTTTGGTATCTGGAGGGTGCATGGATTCGATGGCTTTCGCATGTCGGGCCATCCCGCATATAGGCCTCGGAACAGCGACCGACGCCGAGACCGCCGTGTCCTGAACGCGCCTCGCGAACAGCCGGGACGCCGCGAGACATGGGCGAACGCCCCGCCCGAACGGCTGTTCCCGCCCCGGTCGCTCTCGCTGCGCGACAGCGCGGCACCACGACACGCTAGCTCGCGATCGACGCCCGGACGTCGACGGTCAGATCGGCGGGCCGCATCGGAGCGGCTGGATCGAGCATCGTGGCGGTCCGTCAGGACCGTGCCTGAGCACTAGCACCCAGGCGCGCGGCAGATACCCATCTTCAGGCGGGCGATCTCCTGGAGCTCCTCGGCGATCTCGAGCGTGCGCATCGCGGCGGCGCGCGCGAGCGCCTGGGCCTCCTCGGTGACCGCGAGGCGCGTGAGGAGCCGCCGGCCCATCTCGTGGTGATGGCCCTCGTCCGGCTGGATGACCTCGCGGTAAAGGCGCGCGGTCTCGGCGTCGCCTTGCGACTCGCAGTAATCGATGAACGCCTGGTTGTGCACCTTCGCGAGCGCCTCCCGCGTGAACTGGCCCGCTGCGACGCGCTCGACCGTCGAGCCGAGCCCCTTCAGGTACCCGAACATCGGCGTGGGCGGCCCGAACTTCGCCGGGATGGCGGCGGGGTCGACGCCGAGCGCGCGCAGCCGCTCGGCGATGAGCCGGTAGTGCCTCGCCTCATCGCCGCACTGGCGGGCGAGGGCGAGCTTCACCTCCACGTCGGTCTCGGTGGTGAGCCAGAGCGCGGCCTCCTCGGTCGCCTCGAGCTCCTTCTTGAGCGCGGTCGCGAGCAGCGCCGGGATGCCGACGCCGCTCGCCGGCTCCGCCGCGCGGGCCACTGCGCCGATGTGGGCGAGGCGCTCACCGACCTTGCGGTCGAGCTCGTCGAGGAATTCCTCTGGCTTCATGCGGGGCATGATGGGCGCGCCCCGTGCGGCGGGTCAATAGGCCGCGCTTCCGGCGACCAGGGGGGTGTACCCTCCTCGAATGGCCTGGAGCTTCCTGCCGTCGTGGGTCGATCTCGAGTCGGTCTCGATCTCGTTCGACCTCCCCGCTCGCACCGTCCTGAGGCGCACCGGAATCGCCGCGCTCGCCACCTCGAGCGCGACGGCGCTCCGCCTGACGCTCGCGCCGGCGCTCCTGCGGATCACCTTCGAGCCGTACCTCGTCATCAACCTGCCGCCGCCGCTCGGCGACATGGGGCTCCAGCAGGTCGAGTACGACTTCCGTTCAGGCGCGATGACGCCCAACGTCTTCTACACGGGAGGGCTCGTCCGGGTCGGAAAGGGATCGGCGGAGGACGAGGCGCGCGCCTTCATGCGCGGACTGGTCACGTCGACGCCGATGGCCATGCCCCCGTACGACCCTACCAGCGATCCCGATCTCGTCGTGACGGTGCGTCAGGTGCTCTCGAACCTCGAGGCCGGCGGCAGCACCGCCGTGCGGGGCGCCCGCTTGTCTGCGCGGCTGACGCTGCACCAGGAGCTCGCGGGCGGGGTGGGCCCGGACGGGTTCCGCATTCCGGCCGGCGCGACCATCGCGGCCAGCGTCGATATCGAGGGCACGCGGCAGGAGATCGAGACCGCGCCGCGCGTGCAGCGCATCGAGGTCGACTGCTCCTCGGCGGTGCTCCACAAGAGGGGAGTCGACCAGGCCGACGTCCGTCGCTTCGTCGTGAAGCGCGGCGGCGAGATCGCCGTCGAGCGGGTCGAGCCGCTCGGCGCGGCACGAAACGCAGCGGGCGCCGAGTCGCTCGTGCGCCTGTTCAGCGCCCTGGTCGCGGGCGGCGGCGTCGCCCTCGACCCGCAGCGCCTCGGGCCGAGCGTCGTGGAAGGGCTCGTCAAGGAAGAGATCGCGCGCGCCCTGCGCCCCGCGCTCGTCGAATGGGTGCAGCAGAACGCGGACGTCGTCGTGGGGATGGACCTGCGGCAGGTGCTCGGGATACCGGCGTCCGGAGGCGACGTGGCATGACGACGGGGAGCGCGGGCGCTCGGAACGTGCGGGCCGCGCTTCTGCGGGCGCCGAGCGCCCGAGGGGTGTTATAAGCTCCGGAATGCGACTCTCCGCGATCCACATCTATCCCGTCAAAGGTTGCCGGGGCCTCGCGGTCGACGAGGCCGCCGTCGACGCGCTCGGCCTCGCGGGCGATCGGCGGTTCATGATCGTCGACCCCGAGGGAAAGCCCCTCACGCAGCGCCCGCTGCCGCGCATGGCGCTCATCGAGACGCAGCTCTCCGAGAGCGCGCTCACGCTCGGCTTCGCCGGCCGGCCGCCGATCTCCGTGCCGCGCAGGGCCGAGGGCGCGCGCCTGCTCACGGTCGAGGTCTGGAGCAGCAGCGGCCTCCTGGCCGAGGATTGCGGTGACGAAGCCGCCGCGTGGCTCAGCGGCGTCCTGGATCACCCGGCGCGGCTCGTCCGCATCGGCGAGGCGTTCCGGCGGCCCGTCCTCAAGGCCTCGGTGGCAGGCCCGGAAGACGTCGTGTCGTTCGCCGACGAGTTCCCGCTGCTCGTGATCTCCGAGGCCTCCCTCGCCGATCTGAACGCTCACCTCGAGGGCCGGGGCGCCGCGCCGTTGCCGATGGATCGCTTCCGGCCCAACCTCGTCGTGAGCGGCTGCGCTGCCTTCGACGAGGACCGGTGGGGCCGCGTCCGCATCGGAGACCTCGTGCTCCGCGCCGGCGGCCCGTGCGGCCGCTGCGTCGTCACAACGACCGACCAGCGCACCGCAGAGCGCGGCCCGGAGCCGCTCCGCACGCTGGCCACGTACCGGCGCGATGCGCAGAGGCCCGGCGAGGTGAACTTCGGACAGAACTACATCCAGGAGACGAAATCCGGCACGTTGCGCGTGGGGGACGAGGTGACGGTCGTGTGACCGAGCGCCCGAACGGCTCCTGCGTGGCGGCTCCTCAGGTGTCGCGGCGGCTCCGGGGAGGGGATGCGGCGGGCCTGCCTGCGCGGCGTGGATCGCGGCGCGGTCGTGATACAAAGGGCCCATGAAAAAGCACGCGCTTCGTTCATGGATCGTCTCGCTCGCCGTTGTGACCCTGCTCTCCTTCGTGTCGCTCGGCAGCGCGTACGCCGGAGAGGCGGAGAAGAAGCTCGCCCTGGAGCTCACGCACCTCGTGATGCCCAAGGACGTCTACAATGCGCTCCTCGATCAGCTGATGAGCAACATGGGAGCTTCGATGCAGCAAGCGGGCGCGAAGATCTCGCCCAGGGACGCCAGCAAGCTGAAGGCGGTGGTCGCCGAGGTGCTGCCGTACGACGAGCTCGTCCAGTGGAACGTCGAGATCTATGCGTGGAAGTTCACCGCCGATGAGCTGAAGGAGCTCATCAAGTTCTACGGCACCCCGGTCGGAAAGAAGGCCGCGAAGCTCCTCCCGGAGATCAGCGGCGAGGTGGGGAAGAAGGTCGGGACGGTCATCGTCCAGCGGATGCCCGCGGCGATGAAGAAGGCCGGTATCCAGTAGAGGGCGCGGCGCTCGGCGGTGCGCTCTGCGCGCTATTGCCTCTGAGCCAGGAAGCCGGCGACGGCGTCGAGCAGCGCCCGCGGCTCGTCAGCGCGCACCCAGTGGCTGCTGCGCTCGAAGATACGTAGATCCGCGCCCGGGATGAGCCGCGCTATCTCCTCCGAGAGATCGGGTGGGCAGATCCAGTCGTGTCGGCCGGCGAGGACGAGCGTGGGCACCGCGATCTCGGGGAGGCGCGGCGTGAAATCGAATCTCCGCATGAACCCCTCCAGGCCGACGTTCCACGCGTCGACGTTGTAGATGGTGCGCGCGCGGGCCTCGGCCGCCTTCTGTGGATCGAAGGTGGTCGAGTAGAGCGGCCCCAGGATCTGGAGGAGGTCGGCGAACCGCTCGTCGCTCTCGATCTCGCCGGCCCAGAGGCGTTCGCACGCCGCTCTCTGCTGCTCCGTGCCGCGCTCCGCGACGATCTGCTTCGCCCGGTCGATGAGGCGATGGCTGGCCGCCGTGGCTACCAGGATGAGATGAGAGATGTTCCGCTGGTATTCGAGCGCATAGGCCATGGCCACCATGCCGCCATAGGAGGTGCCCATCACCACGATACGATCGAGGCCGAGGTGCAGGCGTAGCGCCTCCATGTCCTCGACGTTGCTCTCGAGGGTATACGTTTCCTTTGGCCCGCGCGCGGAGCGGCCCTGTCCGCGATGATCGAAGTAGACGAGCTGCGCCTGGTCGGCGAGCGGCGTCATCCCGCCCTTGTGCGAGGAGTGATCTGCGCCAGGTCCGCCATGTACGACGAACATCACCGGCTTTTCGCGCATCCGCGGGCCGTCGGGGACGAGGCCCATGCCCTCGACGTCGAAGTAGAGCTCGGTGTCTCGGATCCTGGCGCGCACCGCGTCAGGGTATCCGATCGCGGGGCGCGGTGGCGCGGGCGGGGTGCGTAAGGAGTAGCAGTGGAGGCGCAGCTTGTTGCCGGGGCAGCAGGGGTCGCCGGGGCGCTGTCGCGGCCGGTCGCCGTCAGGCGACGCCGTGTCGGGCCAGCCAGTCGAGCTGGCGCTGCCAGGCGTCGGCGGCGGCTTCCGGCCGGTAGCTCGGCCGGTAGTCGGCGTAAAAGGCGTGCGGGACGTCAGGGTAGACCCGGATCTCGGAGTGCGCGGCGCCGGGCGCGCTGGCGGTCTCGGAGGCGGCACGGAGCGCTTCCTGGAGCGCGGTCACCGTCGGGAGGGGGATGCCCTGGTCCTGTCCGGCATAGAGGCCCAGCACGGGCGCCTGCAGCGCGCTCGCCACGTCGATCGGGTGCTTGGGCTGGGCATCGGTCCGATCGCCGGTCAGGCGTCCGTACCAGGCCACCGCCGCCTTCAGCGCCGGGTTGTGCGCGGCGTACAGCCACGTGATGCGCCCGCCCCAGCAGAAGCCGACCGCGGCCGTTTTGCGGACGTCGGCCTTTCCGGAGGCTTCGGCGAAGGCCACGCTCGCATCGAGGTCCGAGAGCACCTGACGGTCGGGCACGCGGCTCGCCAGAGCCCGGAACTCGTCGACGGTGCCGAGGTGGCTCGGATCGCCTTGCCGAACGAACAGATCCGGGGCGAGGGCGTAGTAGCCGCGGTGCGCGAAGCGACGGACCACGTCGCGGATGTGCTCGTGGACGCCGAAGATTTCCTGGATCACCAGCACCAGAGGGAAGGGGCCACCGGAGGCGGGGTGGGCGCGGTAGCCGGGGAGGTCACCGGCGGGCGCGGGAAGGGTGATCGCGCCGGCGATGAGTCCGGCGTCGTCGGTATGGACGGGCTTCGGAGCGTTGCTCTCGGCGATGGGCGTGGAGGCGGTCATGGCGGGCGCCCAGCAGCCTCCGTGCCATGACGGGACCGACCCGACCCAGGTTGAGGCTCGAGATTCCGACCCGACCCAGGTTGAGGCGCCAGACCCGACCCAGGTTGAGGCGCCAGACCCGACCCAGGTTGAGGCGGAGGTTCCGACCCGACCCAGGTTGAGGCGGAGGTTCCGACCCGACCCAGGTTGAGGTTCCAGACCCGACCCAGGTTGAGGTGCCTGAGGTGCCTCCAGAGCCGACCCAGGTTGAGGTGCCTGCCAGAGCCGACCCAGGTTGAGGTGCCTGAGGTGCCTGCCAGAGGTGCCAGCGACGGAGCCGCAGCTACCCTGCAGCGCGCACACCCTCGCCGGCGACGGCCTGCGGCCGCCATTGCCCGACGTTGCCGGTGCGCTCGGCGAAGAACTCCCGCGTGCGCCGCCACGAGAGCTGCGCCGCGTCGGCGTGGTACACCGGCCGCGTCTCGTTGAAGAACCCGTGGCGCGTCCCAGGGTACACGAACGAGATCAGCTCGCGCCCCGCAGCCCTGAACGCCTCCCCCACCGCTGGCGCCCTCGGGGTGATCGCCGGATCCTCCTCCGCATAATGCACCTGCAGCGGAAGCCGCACGTTCTTCACCTGCTCCAGAGCCGGCGCCTGCCCATAGAACACCGCGCCCGCCGCGAGCGCCACGCCTGCGACCGCGAGCTGCCCCACGAGCCCTCCGCCCAGCGAGAACCCGACGGCGGCGACGCCCCCCGGCCGCACGTCCGACCGGCCGACGAGGTGCGCCGCCGCCGCCCTCGCGTCGGGCAGGTACGTCGACGTGTCGCGGCTACCGAACCAGGTGAACACCTTCTTCAGCCGCTCCTGTTCGTTCGCCGGCAACCGCGCGACCACCTCGTCACGGTCGGCCGCGCGCAGCAGGCTCACCCCCCGGGCCACCTCCGCCTCGGTGAAGGTCCGGTGCGTCGCGTCGTGCGAATACAGGTTCGGCGCAAACGCGAGGTACCCTTCCTGCGCGAAGCGCCTTGCCAGCTCGATCGTATGGACCGTGAGCCCCAGCCCCTCGTGGAGGATCAGCACCGCCGGCACCGGCGAGCGCCCGCCCGACGCCGGGCGGACCTGCACCGCCTCCACCGGCCCGTGGGGCCCCTCGAACGACGTCCTCTCGACGCCTGCGCTCGCGGCGCTCATGCCTGCACCTCCGCCTCGGGCGCCTTGTCCTTGCGGGCGGGCTTTAGCTTGCTCGGGGGCCGCTTGCCGAATGGCTCCCCGGCCACGATCTCGGAGCGGACTCCGTCGACCCCCACCGGGATGTCTCCGGTCAGCGTCACCCGGTAGAGGACGCGCTCGACGTCGAGGTGCCCGAGGTCCTGCGGCACCAGGTGCGCCGTGGCCCGGTTGTCCCAGAACGCAATGCTGCCCGGCTCCCACCGGAACCGCACCGTGTATGCCGGGCGGCTGATCTGCTCGAAGAGCAGGTCGAGGATCGCGCTGCTCTCGCGCGGCGACAGCCCGACGATGTGGCTGGTGAAGCCCGGGCTGACGAACAGCGCCCGCTCGCCGGTCTCGGGGTGGACGCGCACCACGGGGTGGATCGAGATCAGCGGGTTCTCGCGCACCGTGCGCAGGTACGGGCTGTCCTGGTCCTGCGGCGCGAACCGCAGCCCGAAGCGGTGCTCCGCGCGCAGGCCATCGATGAGCGCGCGCAGCGGCGCGGACAGCCCCTCGTAGGCTGCCACGAGGTTCGTCCAGGTCGTGTCGCCGCCGTAGTGCGGCAGGATGTGCGCCCGCAGGATCGACGCCGCCGGCGGGTTCACGGCCGCGGTGACGTCGGTATGCCAGCGGTTCTCGTAGCTGAAGCGCCTGCCGTAGCGGCGATCGTAGCGGCGGCTGTCGATGGCGAGGATCTCCGGGTGCTCGTCGAACGGCTCGTCCTCGTGCGGATGGGCGTAGGTCACCTCGCCGAAGCGCGCGGCGAAGGCGATCTGCTCGGCGTGGCCGAGCGGCTGGTTCCGGAAAAAGACGACCTTCCACTTCAGCAGCGCCGCGCGGATGGCCGCCACGGCCTCATCGGGCAGCGGCTTCGAGATGTCGGCGCCGTGGATCTCGGCGCCGATGTGCCCTGCGAGCGGCTTCACCTGGATGGCTTGATCGGATGCTCTCTGGCTCATGGGTCTCCTCCGCGTGGTCCCCCCGCCACGTCCTTCGTGACGGTCGGTATGCGGGCGCCGTGCCAGGGAGCGAGCGGCAGCGTGCGCGTGGGGACACACGAGGCCGGGCGCGCGTGCGGAAGTTCGTTTGGCGGGGATCGAGGTCGCCGGGGGGGGGCAGCGCGCGATCGTGTGTCGATGCGCACCGGCGCATGAGTCCATGGACAGAGACCCCTGAAACGAAGCCGCGATGATGCTGCACCTGCGGAGAAGGCCGCGCCCGGATGCTCGCTATCCGAGGCGGACGCTGCTTGCTGTGCCATACTGCGTGGCCATGGTGGCCCCGGCACATCGCATCCGCTACACGTACGCCGAGTACCTGGCCCTCGAGGCGTCCAGCAACGTCAAGCACGAGTACCTGGACGGCCAGATCGACGCGATGGCGGGAGGTACGCCCGAGCATGCCGCGCTCGCTGCGGCGGTCATCGGCCTCCTCTTCCCCGAGCTTCGCAGAGGTCGATGCCGTGCTTACGACGCCGCTCTTCGCGTGCGTGTACCGTCGACAGGCCTCGCCACCTACCCCGACGTCACGGTCGTGTGTGGGCCGCTCGAGCGCGACACCCAGGACGACCAAGCCGTGACGAACCCCACGCTCATTGTCGAGGTGCTCAGCCGCAGCACCGAGGAGTACGACCGTGGCGACAAGTTCGAGCACTTCAAGCGCCTCGCCTCCTTGCGCCAGTACGTCCTGGTGTCGCACCGGGAGCGCAGCGTGGAGGTGTGGACTCGCGACGTCGGCGGCGACTTCACGTCTGCCGTCGCGCGGGACGGCGACGTCGCGCACCTCGCGTCGATCGGCGCTCGGCTCGACGTCCGCGAGCTCTACGAGGTTGCGGCCCAGCCGGAGGCCTGAGGACGGCGCTATCGACAGGACGTTGTGACAAGCTGGCGGTCGAGCGCTCGGGCGGCGCACGCCCCGTGAGCCATGATTGCCCTCCGCCTCTGGAATGCGAGCGTCGGCCCTCTATCGAGGCAACCTCGGCCCGCGCTCACCCGTCGAGCTCATCGCGGATTCAGGCGTCGAGTGCAGGGACGCCACGCTCTGTCAACCTATCATGGGCTACAGCATCCCAGCACATTTCTGCGTGGCAGCGGGTATTGACTCCGTGGCTCGTTGGGCGACCATCGCATCATGCCGCGCACGGCTCCGGCTCCGAACATCCCCGCGATCCCTGGCATGAACCCGGGTGTCTTCATCCTCGGCGGCGGCGGCACCGGCGGTGGCAGCGGCGGGCGGGGCGGCAACGGCGCCGGCGGCGATCAGGGCGCGGGCGGCAAGAACGGCGGCAACGGCGCCCAGGGCGGCGGCCGCAACGCTGGCAGCTGCGGTCAGGGCAGCGGCGGCGGCTGCCCCAACCCGACGCATGGGGGCGGTGGAGGAACGCACGCGGGGCACCCCATCGATCCCGTCACGGGCCGCGTCTACACGCTCGCCGTCACCGACATGGCGCTGCCGGGAGCGTTCCCGCTCGTGATCGAGCGCGCCTATAACTCTGCGCAGCGCGACCTCGACTACGGCCTTGGCTACGGCTGGAATCATTCGCTCGGCTGGCGCGTCATCGAGCTCCGCCGCCGCAGGGTGCGCGTGGTCACCGCGACGGCGCTCGCGTGCGAGGGCCGCTGCCCCTACGAGGGAGAGACCGTGAAGCTCCCCGTCGGCTTGCTGACGCGCACCCGCGACGGCTATCTCCTCAAGGCGGACGACGGGATCACGCGGGTCTTCGAGGACGTCTTTGCCATCGACAACGAGTTCCGCCTCAGCGCGCTCCTCGATCACAACGGCAACCAGGCACGGCTCTTCTACGAGAACGGCACCGGTCCGCTCCAGCTCGTGAACGACAGCGTGGGCCGCCTGCTCCGCGTGCGTCGTCACCGCGACGGCCGCATCGCCGCGTTCGAGGTGAAGAACGCGTCATCGAGAGGCGCCTGGACGTCCTTCCGCACGTACGAGTACGATGAACGCGGAGATCTCGTGGTCGCGCGCGATGCCCTGGGGCACGCGATGACCTTCGCGTACGACGCAGACCATCGGCTCGTGCTGGAGCGCTGGCCCACGGGCCTCGAGGTGCAGTACCGCTATGATGACCGCGGTCGCTGCGTGGAGACGTGGTGCAACGATCCCAAGGAAGGCGCGCTCCTGGCCGAGGGCGTGCCCGAGGTGCTGGCGGACGGAAGTCGCGCGAAGGGGTTTCTGCACGCGAAGGTCGAGTACTGCGGGGACGAGAACAACGTCATCACGTCGCGCGCCCTGCGGAGGATCGGGGTCAACGCTTTCGGAAAGGCGGACCGGATCGTCTGGGCGGGGCAGGTGCACGAAAATGTGTTCGACGATGCAGGCGAGCTGGTGGGGTATCGCGACGGCCTCAGGCGCATATGGCGGATGGGTGAGGCCGACGGCGCGTACCGTGTTGTCGATCCGCTCGCTCATGTGACGGACTACCGCTACGACGATCGCGGCAATGTCGTGACCACGCGCGGTCCTGAGGGCCTGGAGACGCAGCACGCGCGCGATCCGAACGGCAACCTGATCTACCTCTCCGACGCGATCGGGCTCGTGGCGAGCTTCCGTTACGACGAGCGCGGCTGCCTTGTCCACGCCGAGACCGCTGACGGCGGCAAGACGGCGATGACGTACGACGCGCTCTGCAACCGCGTCGGGATCGTCGAGCCGGACGGCGGCGCGCGGGCGCTCCGCTACGATTTCCTCGGGCGACTCGTGGAGATGCGGGATGAGAAGGGCGGGGTCCACCGCTGGATCTACGACGCGATGGGGCGTGTGGTCGAGCACCGCTCGCCGCTGGGCGCTCGCACGGTCACGAACTACGACGAGGCCGGCCGCTTCGCCGGCGAGCGTGACGCGGATGGCCGCTGGTTCCGGCTGATCTACGCGGGCCTCCGCGAGGTGATCGCGGTCGAGCGGAGCGACGGCACGCGCGTCTCGTACGCCTACGACCGAGAGCTCGACATGGTACGCATCGTCAACGAGGAGGGCGACGTGCACACCATCGAACGGGACCTCGAGGGGCGGATCCTCTCCGAGCGCACCTTCGACGGTCGCTGGCTGCGGTACAGGAACGACCAGGCCGGGCGGCTGTCGAGGATCACCTTCGACGACGGCGAATTCGTCGAGCTCGCCTACGACGACCTCGATCGGCTGATCGCACGCACCTTCTCGGACGACACATCCCACAAGCTGGAGTACGACGAGCGCGGGCGCCTCCTGAGCTTCGAGACGGAGGCCGTCTGCACGCTCTATACGTACGACGAGCGAGGGCGTTGCATCCGCGAGGACACGGAGCGGAAGGACGATCCCTCGTCCGCGACATCGCTCCGCCACGTCTACGACGCCGGCCTGCATCGCACGAAGGTGGAAGCGCTCGGCGCTTTTTCGATCTCCGCCCCGCGCGACACAGCAGGGCGATGCGCCGCGCTCGTCTTCTCGGATCTCTCGGGTACCCGGGGTGCGGACCAGCCGATCGCGAGGTTCGCGTACGACCCGACGGACGGCGAGACGGGGCGCTTCTTCGCCGGCGGCGGCCGTATCGAGCTCACGAGGGACGCGCACGGCAACGTCCTCCGCTCGGCGGTCTTCGGCGGCGGCACCGCCGTCATCCGACCGGGCGAACCCATGTGGGTCGGCGGCCTGGCCGGCCCGGAGACCCTGCGGTTCGACTACCGATGGTCGCCTGCCGACGAGCTCCAGGTGCTCGCCGATCGCGATCGTGGGGCGCAGTCCTTCCTGTACGACGCGCGCGGCCGGATCGCGCAGAAGCAGCATGAGGGGCGGGCCAGGACCGAGGACTACGTGCTCTCGCCACGAGGCGACGTGCAATGGATCGACGGCCGTGCGCAGTCCCACCTCAGCGGCGGCCGCCTCGTGACCACGAACGGCGCGGCCCTCACGTACGACGCGCGCGGCCGGCTCGTGAAGAAGGTGGAGGGCACCGTGGTGACCACCTACGCATGGAGCGCGCTCGGCTTGCTCTCGGGCATGACGCTGCCCGACGGCACGCGCCTCGAGTTCGTCTACGATGGGTTCGCTCGGCGGATCGAGAAGCGGTTGCTGCGGCGGGACACGGCGATGGTGCGGCATCGCTACCGCTGGGATGGCGAGGACCTCCTGGAGGAGACGGTGGAGCGCCAGGCGAGCGCCACAGGCGCACCTGCGGCGTTCACGCTGGTGGAGCGCCGGCGCTACGCGTACTCGCCGGGCTCGCCGGCGCCGGTCGCGCAGGCGATCGACACCGAGGCGGGCCCGGGTGCCTGGAAGTACTTCGTGCACCGGGACGGGGCGCCTGTGCCGCTCGGGCTCGTCAATGCTGACGGGAATGTCGACCAGGTCTTCGAGACCGATGCGTACGGTCGGGTTATCGCGGGCGACGCTGCTGCCACGCTGGTCCGGTTCCCGGGGCACTGGTACGAGCCGGAGACGGGGCTCCACTACAACCGGTGGCGGTACTTCGATCCGGCGAGCGCGACGTACCTGAGCCCGGAGCCGCTGGGGCTCGAAGGGGGGCTCGAAGCGTACGGGTATGTGAGCGGGAGGCCGCTCGCGCTGGTCGACGCTGACGGGCTGATGCGCTCGACGGTGACATCTCGTCGAGGCGCCGGTCCCACGCAAACTGGGTATTCGGCGCGAGACCCGAGAACACCGCTGACGGAGCCTGGCAGTGATGAACCGTATCAACGGCAGCTTCACCCCGCTGTCGCGGCCGCGCTTCCAGTGCGCAATGCCATGCCGAGAGCAGCCGGTGGCTGCTCCGAGCCGGATGCCGTGAGCCGCTACCTTCAGGACTATGAGAGACGGAATGGAGTCTCGTGTGATCCTGGTACTCCGCAGGGGCAGCGGCATCTGCGGCGTGCTCTTCGTCGGATGGGCAGCATCGGGAGCAACGACAGCGACCCTAACCAGACGGCTTGTGCGCCATGCCCTAACTGTTCGCAGATGCTTGCGCGTCTCCACGCTATGGCGGGCGTGGGGCAGTCTCCTCCTGTCGTCCCAGCGTCCCCGCCGCCTCCGCGAAACGCACCTCCAGGCACCCCACTGCCGCCGCCGACGGCTGCACGCGCGGCGCTCGCCAACACGCAGCTTCGTAACGACATCAACTCGGGGAACCTGGCCGATGCGAATCGCGCAAACACCTCGAGATACGCGGAGGTGTTGGATCAGCAAGTGGCCGCTGGACAGATGTCGCGGGCCGAGCGGGACCGACGCGTGCGGCGGGTCAGCGGCATGACCCCGGGCACGTATGATTATGTGAATGGCCAATGGCAACAGCTATGACCTTACCGCAGAAGATTCAGACGCTTGATTTTCCTGCGCTCCCTGGCGTCCCACCCAGGGACCGCGAGCGGCTCCGTTCGCGCTTCGCGGGCTGGGAGGACAGCTACCTCGCCTGCACGGGCGCCCCCACCGTCGCTCGTGATGAGATCCTCGACGCCGTTCACGCGCGCGGTGGTGATGTGCCGTCTGCTCCGGAGAAGTGTGGCTCATTCAGATGGTATGAGGGCTCCGTGCTGGTCACCGAGAGCCGGGACACGTGGTGCCTTTACGCGCGAAGCGCCGAGCGGCTCATCCCCTGGATCCAAGCTTTCGGCGAGCGGAGGCCACGCAAACCGATCTGGTTCCCTGCCTACTCGGCCGTGCTCGCCGAGGGCGAACCGGTGGAAGAAGGCGAGGGGCTATCGTTCGACGACCGGGAGTGGGGTGTTGAGGGATCCTTTGAGTTGCGCAATGGCAGCGCGGACGTCCGCTACCGCCTCCCTGGCGGAGGGGTATCGCTGGGGCTCGGGAAACGAGCGATCGCACGCTTGCATGCTCCGTGGCAATCGTCGTTTAACGACGTGACTACGGCCCCGCGGTTCGTGGTCGTCAACGACGACGGCATCCCATCTTTCTTCGCGTGGTTCCACGCACAGGGAGCATCCTCCCGCCTTGGCGATGCCGTCTCGGAAGCGCTCGGCCTCGCGCACGGCGTCCGGCGGTTCGATCGAACTGCCATGTGCGGTCCTGTGCTCTGTCACGCCGAGTTCTTCGCAGGCGAGGCTTCCGCGCAGGCGTTCGAATCGCCGCTCCTCGTCTCCGGCGACGCCTGGCTTCCGCCCGGTGAGCCATCGCGATTGCTGGTCGGCTACTGGGACATCGGGACGTCGGACGCGTTCGTCTATCTCGGTGAGGACCGCCGCATCCACCGGTACGCGTTCGAGGAGGGCCTGTGGTCCATCTCGGCATCGAGCTACGCCGCCTACGTCGAGCGAATCCTCCGCTTCGACGCGAGGGTGGCGGCCACGTGCGAGTCGGATCTCCCCATGAACGAGCTCTGCGAGCGCCTGGGGCTCGTGGTCGACCCGATTGGAACGGACGACTGCGCCTCCTTGGCAATCTCTGCCGATCTCGTAGCGTTCCAGCGCTCCGGTGAGCGAGCGCTGTTGAAGTGCTTCACCCCACGAGCCGAGGCACGGGTGTGCGAGACCCTCGCGGGGTAGGTTTTCCGTGGTGGCGGTCTCCACAGCCTTTCGCGGCACAGCAGCGCATGCTCGCGGTCGGCGGGCGTGCGTACGCCTGGCCCGATCACGAGCGCCGAGCGAGCCGCCTGCCGCTCGGCTGCCATCACTCGTCGGGATCCTGGAGGCGCCTTCGAACAGACTCAGTCTCCGCGAAGACATCTCTGATGCTGCTGCGCAGGTACTCGTGGACGGGGATGCCGTCTGGTTCGTCGAGGTGTGCGGCATTCAGTGAATGTCCCGCGGCGTCTCCAGCGTGTCGGAGGTGCTGGCCATTGCAGAGCGCTTCAGGTAGAGGTGGCTCGGATGCGGAGATTGAGCACCGCCGCAATCGTGTGGCCGGAATGACGCCGGATGTCTTCGGAAGCGCCGGGGAGAGCAACGATTGGGGGCGGACGTGAAACCTCGATTCAGCCATCCCCTTCTCGGAACCATCGAGAAAGGTACGTTCAGCCCCCAGCTCCGATCCATCTGCGGTGCCAAGCAGCTCACGGCCTCCCTCGCGCAGCTGAACGAGGTGGCGGAAAGGCTCGATCCGTGGCGTGCTCCGAACTTCGAGCTGCGCGCGCGTGTCGATCTCGGGAACTTCTATCCCGAGACGGGACGGGTCACCGCGCTCGACAAGACGAACGTTCTCGTCAAGGGCGTTGCTCGCCGGGTCGGCCAGGCGGGTCGTCCGTCTCGTCTGCACGGCTTCGTATGGTATGTTTGCGACGGGGTTCTCGCATTGCGCGACGACGTGTTCTTGCGCGTGCTGGGCCCCACAGCAACGAGCCTGCGGCCCTGGGTCGAAGAGTGCGCGGCCCTGCTGTTGCAGTGCGTCTTTCCGGTGGTGCGAGCGGCCGGCGAGTCGCCTATCGCGCCGGACTCTGGCTGGATCGAGTTTCGCGACGATCTCGTCGATGCGACCGGGCGAGCAGCCCTGGACAACGAAGCCTGGCATCTGGATCTCCAGCTTGCGGCGCCAGATGAGCGATTTCGGCAGAGCGTGGTCGGGTTTCTTTGCGCAACCGTCGATCCGGAATCGAAGACGCTGCCGCTGTCGCCTCGCGCGAGGGAGGCGGCATCGCGCTGGCTGTGCCGGCTGCACGATCCCGGCGACCCCGCGCGGCTTGCGTCGTGGGTGCTGGAGAACGGTGGCAGCGAGGCGCTCGCCAGGACGGTCGCTGACGCCGAGGCCTCGTTCGGCGGTCTGCGCAGCGTCGATCGGATCCAGCGCTTCGGCGGGATCCAGATGCTCGATCGAGCCCTCGGCGAAGGGAGCGTCGCCGAATGGCCGCTCCAGCAGACGCCGGATGGCCCCGCGATCCTGGTGAGCCCGCGAGACATCGACAACCCTGACACCCTCGCCTGCGTGACGGAGGACGGCAGGATGTGGGCCTATGGGTTCGGCTGGGACGAGTGGGAGCGAACGAGCGACTCGGTGCGCGCTTTCGTCTCCCGCATTGCGTTGTGGGGACACCCCAAGGAAGTGCCGGTTCATGTCTCGCGGTCGTCGCACGGTCGTGAGCTCGCGCGGGCGCTCGGCCTGGACGAGGTGGAAGAAGCGACCGACTCCACAGGCACGTTTTACGCGGGCGACGCGGCGCTGGTGTTCGAGCGGAGGCTGTCCGAGGGGCGCGCAGTGACATGGCTGCGCGAGCTGCTCCCCGAGGCGGTGCTTGCCTGGGACGACCTCACCTCGTCTGCCTGAGCACCGGGTCGCGGCGGCCGACGTCCCAGGCCCTCCCACGCGCGGATCGACGAGGAACGACGACCGAGCCCGCCACCGACGACACGCAGCCACGGCGTGATCCCGCGGAGCACCCTGACCATGAGCGCCGCGCCGCCCGGCCCGTCGAGTAAGCTGCGCCGCATGAAGGTCCCCCGACTCACCGGCCGCGCGCTCACCGCGGCGCGCCTCGCCGCGGAGGCGCCCGGATCCTCCGCCGCGCTCCGGGAGGTGATGAAGCGCAGTTTGGGCATCGATCGCCTCGCCTCGCTTCCGGACGCCTTCCGCGACGACGTCCCCGCGGAGGCGCGCCCCCTCCAGGCCGCGCCGCCGCGGCGCTGGGAGGACGCCGGGCTCGGCGCGCCCCCCGTCCGCGACTGGCCCAGGCCCTCGGTGGCCTACGCGGCGGCCTACCGCAAGGGCGCCACCACCCCGCTCCGCGTCGCCGAGCGCGCGCTCTCGGCGCTCGAGGCGCTCGCCGCCGAGCGCCCGTGCATGAACATCGCCGTCGCCACCTCGCGCGAGGCCACGCTCAGGGACGCCGAGGCGTCGACCGCGCGCCACGCCGCGGGGCGGCCGCGCGGCCTGCTCGACGGCGTGCCCCTGCTCGTGAAGGACGAGTTCGACGTCGAGGGCCTCCCGACCACGCTCGGCTCGCCCTGCGGCCCGCAGCCGCCCGCGGCGCGCGATGCCGCCGTGGTCGCCCGGCTCCGGCAGGCGGGCGCCGTGTTCCTCTGCAAGACCGTGCTCACCGAGTGGGGCATGTCGCCGATCGGCAACAGCGTCCACCAGCGCATGCCCCACAACCCGCACCACAGGGAGCGCGCCGCGGGCGGCTCCTCCACCGGCTCCGCCGTCGGCGTGGCGCTCGGGCTCGCGCCGCTCGCGGCCAGCGGCGACGGCGGCGGATCCATCCGGGCGCCCGCCGCGCTGAACGGCGTCTTCGGCATCAAGCCGACCTTCGGCCGCGTCAGCCGCGCCGGCGACGGCTTCAAGGGCTCGGTCGCCCACGCCGGCCCGATCGCCAGCAGCACGGCCGATCTCGCGCGCTTCCTCGACGCCGTCGCCAGCGAGCCCGACCCCGACGACGACCTCACCGCATGGGCGCCCCCGCCGCCCGCCGGAGGCTTCGGCGCGCGCCTCGGCGCCGGCGTGCGCGGCCTGCGCATCGGCGTCGACGAGGCGGAGTGGCGCGACGCCTCCACCCCGGTCGCGAGCGTGTGCTGGGGGGCGCTGCGCGCGCTCGAGCGCGAGGGCGCGACCCTCGTAAACGTGAAGATCCCCCTCGCCAGGCACGCGGCCTCCATCGGCTACCTCGTCATCGGCCCCGAGTCGCTCGCGGCGTTCCAGCGCGCCTGGAGGGAGCAGCGCGACCTCATCAGCGAGGACCTGCGCGTCACCTTCAGCCTCCTCTCGGGCGTCACCGCGCTCGAGCAGATCGACGCCGCGCGGCTCCGTGCGGGCATGCGGCGCGAGGTGGCGCGCGCCCTCGCCGGCGTCGACGTCCTCGCGCTCCCGACGACGGCGATCACGGCGCCCCCCTACGCGCAGGCCGAGGAAGGCCGCGCCTTCCTGGATCCCATGGCCCTCGACGGCATGTGCCGCTTCGCCTTCCTCGGCAACCTCACCGGCCTCCCCGCCGGCACGGCGCCCGTCGGCGTCGACGCCGAGCGCCTGCCCATCGGCCTGCAGATCCTCGGCGACGCGTGGGACGAAGCGGCCGTCCTCGCCGTCCTCGCCCACCTCGAGCGATCGGAGCTCGCGAGCGCGCGCCGCCCCCCGGGGGCGATCGATCTGCTCGAGGTGCCCGATACCATCGAGTCCAGGGAGAGGTCGTGATGAGCCGGAGCGCCGGAGGTCATCCTCCTGACGTGAAGCCAGCTCCAGCGCCGTGGACGCTGGCCGGCGATGCGACCATCGTGATGCTCGAGCTCCCGGAGCGGCTGCGCCAGGAGCAGAGCTTCATCCCGGAGGCGCTCCGCCCCCGCTTCGAGGGGCGCTACAGCCTGCTGATGGCGCTCGACTACACGTCGTCGAACGTGGGGCCTTACCGCGAGCTCCTGTTCATCCCCGGGCGCTTCCGCACGCGCCGCGGCCTCTGCTGGTCCATCAGCAAGATCTACGTCAGCTCGTGGGACAGCGTGGTGAACGGGCAGCACAACTGGGCTATCCCCAAGGAGCACGCCGATTTCGAGATCGCGCGCGAGGCGGACGGGAGCGAGCGCTTCCGGGCGTCGCAGGGCGGCGACGTCTTCGCCGATCTGCGCTTCGCGGCCGCGGGCCCGAGCCTGCCCGCCTCGAGCGCGCTCGTGCCCGCGCGCCTCCGCCGGCTTGTGCACCACCGCGACGGGCACGACTATTTCTGCGTGCCGACCGCGCGCGGGAGCGCCCGCCACGCGCGCCTGCTCGAGGCGCGCGTCGATCCGGCGCGCATGCCGCGCGTCGACGAGGGTCGTGTCGTGTTCGCCGTCCGGCTCTCCAGCTTCAAGGCCGAGTTCCCGGTCGCCGACGTCGAGCCCCCTCGCTCGCTCTGATCCCTCACCGCGGGGAGCTGCCCCGCAGCGGCGTCAGGGCGGCTCGGTCGCTCGAGCGCGCAGATCAGCCGAGCGCGATCATCGCGGCCGTCGCCGCGTAGTCGACGCGCTGCGCGCGGTAGGGGTACGTCGGCGGGAAATGCTCGAGCGCCGCGCGGAGGCGCCGGCTCGACGTCCTGTCGAGCGGGTCGAAGCGCAGGCCCACGGCGCGCCCCGGGTCGCCCAGGCGCCGGCCGTGGAGCGTGCGCGCGATCGTCGCCGTCGCGTCGATCCAGACGTTCGTGTCCGGGATCCGGAACGAGACGATCACCGGCTCACCCGTGAGCGGGCGGGCGCTCGTCAGCACGAGCATGCCGTCGATCGACAGGTCGATCGCCCGGGTCCCGAGCAGCCGGAAGCCCCGCTCGCGCACGGCCTGGCACTCCACGATCGCAGCGCGGCGCGTGGCGCGGCGCTCGCTGGCGAGCAGCATCTCCATGGTCGTTCTCCTTGGCGCGGTACGCTACGGAGGACGGCTACAGGTGGACAAGAAACTTACATGCTGGCGCCCGCGCCGCGGGGTGGCGAGGGCGAACGCAGGTAGCAGGTAGAGGAGCGGGTGGGGGATCTCGGCGCCCCTGAGAGGGCGCCCGCGGTGAGAGGCGCCCGCGGCCGCCGGAGGGGTCGCCGCCCCGCCAGGTGGGCGGGGCGGCGCGCGGCCGTGGGCCTCTCTATCCGCCGGTCAGCGGCCCGCGCGGCGCCGGCGCAGGGCGAGGCCGGCGAGGGCGGCGAGCATGGGCAGGAGCGCGGCGGCGCCGCGGGTGCTGCCCGCGGGCGTCGGCCGAGCGGCGCAGAAGCCGTTGCCCTCGGCGAAGATGCCGGTCGGGTCGTTGTCGCTCTCGGGCGCGCAGGTGCCCGCCGTGCTGTCGGTCGAGCTGCACACCTCGCCGGACGGGCAGCTGTTGCCGTCGCTGCCGCGGCAGCCCTCCACGCAGGCGTGATCCTCGCAGATCATCCCGCTCGTCGCGCCGCCGCAGTCGCTGTCCTGCCGGCACGCCGTCTGATCGTCCTCACCGTTGTTGGGATCGGTCTCGCCCGCGTCGATGGCGCCGTTGTGGTTCGCGTCCTCCACGCCGTCGGTCACGCCGCCGTCGTCCGTGTCCGCATCGAGCGGGTTCGTCTTCGTCGTGGGATCGGCGTCCGCGATGCAGGTCCCCGCGGCGGCGTCGGTGGCGGCGTTGTCGCAGGGCAGGCCGAGCTCGGTGCCGTCGAACAGGCCGTCGCCGTCGCTGTCGGGGTCGAGCGCGTTGATGAGGCCGTCGCCGTCGTGGTCGTCGCTGAAGTTCGGCTCATTGCCGTCGATCACGCCGTCGTCGTCGCTGTCCGCGTCGTTCGGGTCGGTGCCGATCTCGTCCTCGAGCGAGTCGACAAGCCCGTCGCCGTCGCTGTCCGCCGGCGTCCCGTCGTCCTCGCCGACGTTGGGATCGGTCTCGCCCGCGTCGACGACGCCGTTCAGGTTGATGTCCTCCTGGCCGTCGGGCACGCCGCCGTCGTCGGTGTCGGCGTCGAGCGGGTCGGTCTTTGTCGCGCCGGCGTCGCCGTCGGGGCGGCAGTGGCCCGCCTCCGCGTCGGTGCCCTCGCGGTCGCAGGGCAGGCCGAGCTCGGTGCCGTCGAAGAGCCCGTCGTTGTCGCTGTCGACGTCGCGCACGTTGATGAGGCCGTCGCCGTCGGTGTCCTCGCCGGGCTTCGGCTCCTGGCCGTCGGGCACGCCGTCGTCGTCGGTGTCGGCGTCGTCCGGATCGCTCCCGATCGCCTCCTCCTCCGCGTCGGGCAGCCCGTCGCCGTCGCGGTCCTCGCCGACCGCGTCGTCGTCGCCGTTGTTGGGATCGGTCTCGCCCTCGTCGATGGCGCCGTCGTGATCCGCGTCCTCCGCGCCGTCGGAGATGCCGCCGTCGTCCGTGTCCCGGTCGAGCGGGTGCGTCGTCGTCGTGGGATCGGCGTCCGCGATGCAGTTGCCCGCGGCGGCGTCGGTGGCGGCGTTGTCGCAGGGCAGGCCGAGCTCGGTGCCGTCGAACAGGCCGTCGCCGTCGCTGTCGGGGTCGAGCGCGTTGATGAGGCCGTCGCCGTCGTGATCGTCGCTGAAGTTCGGCTCGTCGCCGTCGATCACGCCGTCGTCGTCGCTGTCGGCGTCGTTCGGGTCGGTGCCGAGCTCCTCCTCGATGTCGTCGATCAGCCCGTCGCCGTCGGTGTCCGCCGGCGTCCCGTCGTCGGCGCCGTTGTTCGGATCGGTCTCGCCCGCGTCGATCTCGCCGTCGAGATCGAGGTCCTCCTGGCCGTCGGGCACGCCGCCGTCGTCGGTGTCGGGATCGACAGGCGAGGTCTTGGTCGCGCCCCCGTCCGCGTCGGCGCGGCAGTGGCCCGCGTCGGCGTTGGTGTCCTCGTTGTCGCAGGGCAGCCCGAGCTCGGTGCCGTCGTAGAGCCCGTCGTTGTCGCTGTCGACGTCGCGCACGTTGATGAGGCCGTCGCCGTCGGTGTCGTCGGCGGGGTTCGGCTCCTGGCCGTCGAGCGCGCCGTCGTCGTCGGTGTCGGCGTCGTTCGGATCGCTCCCGATCGTCTCCTCGAAATCGTCGCTCAGCCCGTCGCCGTCGGTGTCCGTCGGCGGCACGTCGTCGGCGCGGACGTTCGGATCGGTCTCGCCCGCGTCGACGACGCCGTCGAGATCGAAGTCCTCCTGGCCGTCGGGCACGCCGCCGTCGTCGGTGTCGGCGTCGAGCGGGTCGGTCTTGGTCGCGCCGGCGTCCCCGTCCGCGCGGCAGTGGCCCGCGGCGGCGTCGGTGGCCGCGTTGGTGCAGGGCAGGCCGAGCTCGGTGCCGTCGTAGAGCCCGTCGTTGTCGCTGTCGGGGTCGAGCGCGTTGATGAGGCCGTCCTCGTCGGAGTCCTCGTCGAAGTCCGGCTCCTCGCCGTCGATCACGCCGTCGTCGTCGCTGTCCGCGTCGTTCGGGTCGGTGCCGGCCTCGACCTCGTCGGGATCGTCGATCCCGTCGTTGTCCGAGTCGCAGCCGTTGTTGAACACGCCGTCGCAGTCGTTGTCGATCGAATCGCCGCAGACCTCGGCGCCCGTGGGCACGCACTCGCAGGCGTGCGTGTCGGGGTCGCACGTCGGCGAGAGCGGCCCGCAGTGCGCGTCGGTGAGGCACTCCACGCACTCGTTGGGCTCCGCCGCCGTGTCGCAGTGAGGCGTCGCTGCGGCGCACTGCGCGTCGGTCTCGCACGCGTCGATGACGACCTCGGTCGGCGGCACGCCGTCGGTCGGGCCGTTGCCGTCGGTCGGCGTGTCCTCTTCGGGCGCGCCCTGCTGCCCGGCGGCGCGGACGATCGCCTGGTTGGCGATGACCCCCGAGGCGTTGGCGTCGACCGTCACCCGGAAGGTCACCCGCGACGACATCCCGGCGGGGATCGACCCCCCTGCCGTCCCGTTCGCGCCCGTGCCGAGCCGCACGCGGACCGTGCGCGTCCCGGCGTCGTACTCGCCCTGGTCGTCGCCGGCCGCGTCCGTCTTCGCGCCCATGTTGGCGCCCGCCACGACGGAGAGCGAGCCGGGCACGTAGCTGACGCCCGCGGGCAGCGGATCGGTGAGCACGGTGCCCCTCGACGCGTCGTTGCCGCTGTTGACGACCTCGATCGTGTACGCGAGCTGGTCGCCCGGGAGCAGCAGCCCGCCGTTCACGTCGACGGCCGACTTCGAGGAGGACGTGAAGTCCGGCTTGAAGGTCGAGATCGACGTGATGAAGCCGGCGAGGAAGTACAGGTCGTTGTCGCTCGACGCCCGGATGGGCGCCGAGGTCTGCCTCGGGGTCACCAGCGAGGTGATATCGAAGACGTCGATATCCATGCCGGCCATCGTCCCCTGCGTTCCGGCGAGCTGCGGGAGGTCCCCGACGTTCGACACGGGCGCGTTGAAGTAGGTGCGCGTGCCGTTGAAGAAGTTGTCGACCGGGTTCAGCGTGTTGCCGAGCGCGGTCCCGTTGAAGAGGAACTGGTCTCCCGTGTGGGCCAGGTCGCCCTCGAACGCGACCATGCCGATCTTCGCGTCGTAGCCCGCGTTCGGCACCAGGAACCCGGTCAGGGTGGTGTTCTGGGTCGACCCGTTGGCCACCGTGTCGAGGCCGTCGAAGAGCGCGAGGTTGCGCGGCGGCTCGGAGGCGAGCTCGTAGAACACGACCAGCCACCACCCGGCGAAGTGGTTGTTGAAGTCGCTGTTCACGAAGCTCGCGCTGTTGACGCCGCTCACCCGGTACGCGCCGGACCCGTGCGCCTGCACGAGGGCGGTGATGTTCGCGACCGACTGGTAGTAGACACGGCTCGAGCTGATCGTCTCGACGCTGTCGATGGCGGTCACCGCCTCGGAGAAGCCGCCCGCGCCGGGCCGCTCCAGCGTGACGGCCTGGTCCGCGGTCCCGCTGGTCCCGAGGTGCGCGCCCCAGTAGAGGTACGCGTGGGTGACCGTCGCGCCGGGCGGCACCTCGAGCACGGCGGTGGTGCGCGCCTGGGCGGCGGTGATGGTGGTGTTCGCCTCCGCCTGGCCCTCCGCGGGCGAGTCGGAGCGCCAGTAGGTGTCGGGCGCGCTGTCACCGGTGCCGCTCCCGCACGGGCCGCGGTCGCCCACCACGGGCGACGCGATGTCATCGCCACCGCACTCGTTGCCCAGCGTGTTCCCGATCAGAATGAAGTCGCCCCGCTGGTCGACCTGCTCGCGCAACTCGGGCGCGGCGTGCGCGGCCCCGCGCTGCCCGCCCACGCAGGCGAGCCCCACAAGACTACCTATGACCCAACGTCTCTTCACGGCGCCTCCTGCTGCTGCTTCGGCTTCTTCTCGAGGATCTTGAACTGCACGCGGCGGTTCTGCTGGCGTCCCTCGTCGGTGTCGTTGTCCGCGATCGGGACGTCGGGCCCGTAGCCCTTCGACGCCAGCCGCTCGGCCTCGACGCCGCGCTGGACCAGCGCCTTCATGACCGAATCGGCCCTCGCCTGGCTGAGCTTGATATTGTACGCGCGTCCGCCGCGCGGGTCTGTGTGTCCTTGCACCTCGATCCGGGTGATCTCCGGGTGCTCCTTCAGCACACTCGCCACCTCATCGAGGAGCGGATCGCTCACCTTCTTGATGGTCGCCTTGCCGGTGTCGAACTGCACCTGCTGGAGGATGACGATCTCGGTCTCGGTCATGCGCACGGCGACGGGGCAGCCGTTCTTCGTCGGATCCGGATCGGGCTTGCCCTTGATGTCGGGGCAGGCGTCCTGATCGTCGCGCACCGTGTCGCCGTCGCGGTCGCCGGGGCAGCCGTTCGTCGCCGGATCCGAGGTGCGGATACCGGGGATGTCGGGGCAGGCGTCCTCCGCGTCGATCACGCCGTCGCCGTCCCTGTCGGGCGGCGGCGGGCAGCCGTGCTTCTTCGGATCCTCGTTCGCCGGGCCGGCCTCGTCCGGGCACGCGTCGACGTCGTCCGTGATGCCGTCCTTGTCGCGGTCCCCGGGCGGCGGGCAGCCGTGCTTCTTCGGGTCGTCGTTCGCGATGCCGGGCGTGTCCGGGCACGCGTCGACGCGATCGAGGAAGCCGTCCTCGTCGCGATCGGACGGCGGGCAGCCGTTCTTCTTCGGATCCGGGTCGCCGACGCCGGGCACGTCGGGGCAGGCGTCCTTCTCGTTGACGATGCCGTCCTTGTCGCGGTCCGGGTCCGCGCGCCGGACCTCGGGCGAGTACGCGAGCATCGCGACGGCGCGGAAATCCGGGGTGCCGATGCCCGAGGTGAAGCCGGGGCCGGCGGCGACGCCGAGCTCGAAGTCGCGGAGCGTCGGCGCGAAGCGGTAGCGCAGGCCGAGCAGCGCCTCGACGTTCGTGTTGCGGGCCTCCGGGTCCTCCAGCACCGTCGACACGGTCGCCTCGGGGCCGATCTGGAGCTGCTCCTCGGAGCCCAGCAGCAGGCCGACGCCCGCGCCGCCGTTGAACATCAGGCCTTGCCGCACCTGCGCGAACGTCTGCGCCGGGCGCAGATCGACGCCGGCCGCGGCCGACCACACGAAGCCCGGGATGCGGCCGCCGGCGAGGATCTGCGGCAGGCCGCGGACCGACTCCTCGCCCACGAACGAGCCGTCGCGGTCGCCGGTCGGCACCCACACGAAGCCGCCGACGGCGAGCTGGAACGGGTCGAAGTAATCGCCGAGGAGGCGCAGGCGCAGGCCGACCCGGAGATCACCGAGCTGCACGTCGCTCGGCGACCTGAACGAGAGGCCCTCGGCCGCGGGGCTGTCGCCCTGCTGCAGCACGGCGAGGGGCAGGTCGACGTTGACGTGCAGCCGGTCCCAGAGCGTGAGCGAGGAGTTCAGGTGCAGGAACAGCTGGTGGCCGACGATCGCGCCGAGGTGCTCGTCGCTGCCCTGCCGCGTGAGCACGAGCGGGTTGTGGGCGTAGTCGCCGAGCAGCATCACGTGCAGCGTCGCGCTGCCGTCCTGGTTCGGCGAGGCCGCGTACGGCGACGGCACACCGAACATCCGGTCGCCGGCGGGCGCGGGGCTGAAGCGGTTGAGGGCGAGGCCGCGCGCCGGTCCCGCTTCCTGAGCGGACGCTGGCGCGGCCCACGCCGCCGCGGCTAGGGCGGCGGCGCCGCAGATCCATCGAGGGGGCAAGGGGGCTCTCATGCGCAGGATCACCTTGGGTGCTTTGGGCGAGCGGCCGTCGACTGCTCCGGCGCGCAGGCAAGTTGGGGGAAACGCGGCGTACTCGACGCGGATGATCGTCGAGTACGCCGCGTTTCCCGGGCCGTCTTATAGGCTTCGCGGGACGCTACCGGTGGACTTTTCGATGGGCGGCCGTCCGAATTCGGATCGGCCTCGACAGGGCGGCTCACCTGCGAGCCGGCCTTCGCAGCGCGTCGCAGCGCGGTCTATGCAAGGCGTGTGCACGCCCCGCCGTCGCGTGGGGCGGGGGGGTTGTCTGGGATCCCGCGGCTCCAGCCGGCTCTGCGGCGGGCCGATTGAGGCCTACAGACATCAGCACTGCGGCCTCGGTGCGGCGGTATCGACGGCATCGAGCCGGGGCGCGCCGTCTGGCCCGGCTGGCGGGCTCTGCGGTGCTCGCGGCGCCTGCGCTGCGCCGCAGGAGGCCCGGGTTCACCGTGGGATCAAAAGTTCGTTCGGACGGTGCCGCTGAATTGAAAGATGCCAGGGTTCGAGCCGATCTTGCCAACGGCGGTGAACCTGGATCCTGGCGTGACGGCCAGCATGGGCGAGCGGAGCGCGTCGATCGGTGAGGTCGACTCGGCCTGGCTCGTCGCGTAGGGCGCGCTCCTCGGCGATGCAGCCGGCGAGGGCAAAGGAAGCTCCGAGGGCGGCGGCGGCAAACGAGGAGGCGATACGCATGGTCCATGTCCTTTCGAGCCCCGGGGACGCGGGCATCGCGCTACCGAGCGGCGCCGGCGCGTCGAGGGCTCGGCCTGGGTACGGGCGCCGGGCCCCGACCGGTTCCCGCGTCCGCGCGAGAGGACCCGTGTCAGGCGCCGCCCGGGACTCGCTACGTCAGGCGCCGCGGGCTCATCAGGGGCCGCCGGTGGCTCGCGGTGATCGTGCGCCGCGTCCGTCCGGGTCGTGTCGACTGGCACATTCGCGCCGGAGGCGCGTTCCAGCGCTCCATCTCGTGGGGGCATCGACTACCATCGTCTCCGAAGAGCAGCTGCCACCGGCGACTCCAGACGACGGAGGTTTCGACGATGAACCTTTTCCCGGACGAGATGCGGCGGGATCCTTACCCCCTCTACGATCAGCTGCGGACCGGCTCTCCCGTGTTCCATGTCGCTCCGCTCGATCTCTGGATGGTCTTCGATTACGACGGGGTGAAGCGGGCGCTGACCGATCATGACGCCTTCAGCTCCTCGGTGACGCCTCCCACCGGCAAGGCGCCGGACTGGATCGTCTTCTCCGACCCGCCGCGCCACACGAAGCTTCGATCCATCGTCCTGCGGGCGTTCACGCCGCGCTCGATCGCGGGCCTGGAGCCGCGCATCCGGGAGCTGTCGCGCGATCTCCTGGATCCGTGGATCGAGCGCGGGGAGATGGACCTCGCGGCGGACTACGCGGGGCCGCTGCCCACGATGGTGATCGCGGAGATGCTCGGCGTTCCCCCCGAGGACCGGGCGCGGCTGCTGCGCTGGAGCGAGGTGATAGTGAACCTCAGCCACACGATCTCCGGCGGCGAGGAGGCGGCGAGGGCCGTGAGCGAGCACGCCGTGGTGAAGGAAGAGATGAAGGCGTACCTGGCGGACCTGATCGAGGCGCGTCGGAGGGCGCCGGCGGAGGACCTCTTGACCCGGCTCGTCGAGGCCGAGGTGGACGGCGAGCGGCTGGCCGAGGGAGACATCCTGAACTTCTTCCAGCTCCTGCTCGCGGCGGGCACCGAGACGACAACGAACCTGATCGACAACGCGGTCTTGTGCTTCCTCGAGAGCCCGGCGGAGCTCTTCCGCCTCCGGGCGGCGCCCGAGCTCTTGCCCTCGGCGATCGAGGAGGTCCTGCGCCACCGCTCGCCGCTGCAGATGGTGTTCCGCGAGACGAGGCGCGCCGTCGAGGTGCACGGCCAGGTGATCCCGGCCGGGAAGCTGGTGCTGCCCGTGATCGGCTCCGCGAACCGGGATCCACATCAATTTCACGACCCTGGCCGCTTCGACATCGGGCGAGACCCCAACCCGCACATCGCGTTCGGCCACGGCATCCACTTCTGTATCGGGGCGGCGCTGGCGCGCCTGGAGGCGCGGATCGCGCTGCCGGATCTCCTCTGCCGGCTGAAGGGCCTCCGGCGCGCGAGCGACGAGCCGTGGGAGCCGCGCAAGGCGCTCATCGTGCACGGCCCGGCGCGCTTGCCGATCCGCTTCGAGCCGGGGAGGCGCGCCCCGGTGCACGCCGCCGGGGCGCACACGCCGTGCCCCGGGTGAAGGCGGCGCCGCAGGAAGCCTGCGACCACCTCAGGTCTTGTCCGTCCCGCTGGACGACGCCATCAAGTCGTCCACGAACCGGCGCATCAGGCGCACCAGGTCGCTGAAGTCCTCTTCACTCCACGTGGCGAGGATAGGGGCCGCAAGCCTCTGACGCGCGGCGTCCAAGGCGTCCGTCATCTGCCGCCCCTTGTCGGTGATCACGGCCTCATGGACGCGACGATCGGCCGGGCTCGGCCGACGTTCGATCAGCCCAAGGCTCTCGAGCTTCGCGACCTGGCGGCTGACGGTCGTGTAATCGCGCCCGGCTCGGTTCGAGAGCTCGACCACGCCGATCGGCCCGAAGCGCTCGATCCCCACCAGCAGCCGAAAGAGGGCTTGATCCAGGGAGATGCCTGCCTCCGCGAGCAGCGCCTGATCACGCTGCGGCTGGTTCATGAGCGCCGTCAGATCGACCATGGCTCCGTGGAGCTCGCGGAGCTTCTTTTTTGTGATGCGTGTATTTTGCACAAATTTCCTTGACGCTCCGGAGGGCGCAGTTATATGCATGATACACATATCTGAAACGCGGTCCAAAAAAGCGGAGCTCGCCATGGAATCTACTTTTTCGACGGATGTCCTGATCGTCGGCGCAGGTGCTGCTGGGTTGACCCTCGCCATCGAGCTCGCCCGTCGGGGCGTTGCGTTCCGGCTCATCGACAGGCAGGACGGGCCCTTTTGCGGCTCGCGCGGCAAAGGGATCCAGCCGCGCAGCCAGGAGGTGTTCGAGGACATGGGCATCCTCGACCGCGTCGTTGCGGCCGGCGGCCTGTACCCGCCCCCGCGGGTCTATCGCGACGACGGAGGCTACGAGGAGTCCCGGATCATGGAGCCTCAGGAGCCGGCGCCTGGCGAGCCCTATCGTCTGCCGCTCCTCGTGCCTCAGTTCCTGACCGAAGCCGTGATGCGCGAGCGTCTGGCGGAGCTCGGGAAGTCCGCGGAGTTCGGCCGCGAGCTGAAGAGCTTCGAGCAGGATGGCGAGGGGGTCAACGCCCGCATCGCTGGCCGGGCGGGCGAGGAGACCGTCCGCGTCCGCTACCTCGTCGGAGCGGACGGCGGCCGCAGCGTCGTACGGCACGCGCTCGCGATCGGCTTTCCCGGCAAGACCCTGGGGGTGCGCGCGGTCGTTGCCGACGTCGTTTTGGAGGGATTGAGCAGGGCCGCCTGGCATCGCTTCAACGAAGGATCGATGGAGAAGCAGATATCGCTGTGCCCGCTCGTCGGCACCGACATGTTCCAGGTGCAGGCGCCGATTCCTCTCGAGGGGGATGTCGATCTCTCCGCAGAAGGCCTGACAGCGATGGTCACGGGCCGCACGGGCCGAGGCGACGTCGTGATCCGCTCCGTCTCCTGGGCCTCCGCCTACACCATGAACGCGCGCCTCGCCGACCGTTACCGGGACGGGCGCGTCTTCCTCGCCGGTGATGCCGCGCATATCCACCCGCCGACGGGTGGGCAGGGCCTCAATACGAGCGTGCAGGATGCCTACAACCTCGGCTGGAAGCTCGCCGCCGTTCTGGCAGGCGCGCCGGAGGCGCTTCTCGCGACCTACGAGGAGGAGCGCCGGCCGATCGCCGCGGAGACGCTCGGCCTGACGACGAAGCTCCTGGACGCGGCGAAGCGAGGCGACATGCGCCGCGGGCGCGAGGTGCATCAGCTCGATCTCGGATACCCGGAATCGTCGCTGGCCATGGAGAAGCCAAAACGAAGCGGCGGCATCCGGGCGGGCGGCCGAGCGCCGGACGCGCCCGTCCGCGGCGTGGCGGGGATGCCGACGCGGCTCTTCAAGCTCTTCCAGGGGACGCAGTGGACCTTGCTGGGTTACGGGTCGGACCGGCTCTCGGCCGTCGCGCCGCGCCCCGGACTTCACATCCACGCCGTCGGGCCGCGCGGCGACATCGTCGATGATGACGGCCATCTCCGCGCTGCTCATGGCGTGTCGCCCGGCGACTGGGTGCTCGTCCGGCCGGACGGGTATATCGGCGCCATCGTGTCGTCCGATCATGCGCCGGCCCTGGAGGCCTACCTTGCCAGCGTCGGCCTCCCATCACGGGGATGACAAGGACGAGAGCGCGCTCTCGCCATGCCGCAGGCTGTTGAATTCACCGAGCCAATGGCGCGGCCGCTCGCGTCAGGGGAGACGGAACATCGACCAGGGCACCTGGACGCCGTTCCACGCCAAGGCATCGGTGGGTCGCAGCGGCAGCCAGCATCCGCCGAGCTCAGGGGCCCGCGCCGCGCCGGCAGACGGCGAGGGCCATCGACGCCCGGCCCAGCTTGCCCGTGCTGGCATCGCCGGCCCTTCTGGTGCAGGATCCACCCATGGGCAAGCCCGCGCTCGACCTTTCCAAGCTCAGCGCCGACGAGAAGCTCGAGCTGATCGATGACCTCTGGCGAAGCCTTTCCTCGGAGGAGCTCCCCCTGAGCTCCGAGCTTTGCGCTGAGCTCGACCGCCGTCTGGATCGTCTCGATCTCGAAGGCCCCGCCGGTGTTCCCTGGGAGGACGTTCGTGCCGAGATGACCACCAGCGAGTCGTGAGCCGCGTTGTCTTTCTCGCCGAAGCTCGCTCCGAAGCCCTCGAGACCTTCCGCTGGTACGAGGAGCAGCGCTCTGGGCTCGGCGCCGTCTTCCGAAGAGAGCTGGATGACGCCATCAGGCGCATTCGGAGCGCACCGCTCGCGTACCCGCCGCTGTACCGAGACGTCCGGCGCGTGCTCGTCGAACGGTTCCCCTACGCGGTGTTCTACCGGGTCCTGCCCGACGCCATCGTGGTCGTCGGTGTGATCCATGGCCGCCGACATCCTCGCGAGTGGAAGCGCCGAGCGTGAGCGATTCGGGAATGCCAGTCGCCTGCCCGACAAGGCACCACACCTGACACCGCGTCAGACCGGCCGTCACCGAGGCGACGCTCCGCTCGCGCCGCTCGGCGGAGCGGCGCGACGACTCCGGCGGGCGTACTGAGCTGAGATCGCCTGCCGGAGTGCTTTGACGTTGACGAACATGGCGAGTCCCGCGCCACCTCGAGCGCAATCCTTACGTGGCGCGGTGCACCTTCCGCGTCTTCGGTGTCTCGCAGGCCCTCGGCGGTACGTGCGCTCTCCGCAGGGCGGGCCGCGACGCCTGGCGCGTGGCTTGATGTGCTTGCTATGTTTGCGCGACGAGCCGATGCGCCGCACCAACGCCACGCCCACGACGCCGCCCAGCTCGCCCGCCCAGGCGGAGCCGGCCCCCCAGCGCGACGGCCGGACGACGAGCCCACCGCGCCGCGAGGCTCGCCTCGGCGACGTCCTCGCTGCGACCGATTTCTCGCCGGGGGCTCTCGCGGCGATCGAGCGCGCCGCGCGCCTCCCCCTCTCGGCGGGCAGCACCTTGCGCCTCGTTCACGTGCTGCCAGCGCCCGCCTCGCCCGCGGAGGGCGAGAGCGCGGAGCAGGCCGCGCGTCGCTCGCTCGACGAGATCGCGGCCCGCGCCCTCCATGTCGCCCGAGGCGCGGGGAACGCTTGTCTGAAGGTCGTCTCGAGCGTGCTCGTCGGCAGAGAGTTCGTCGAGATCATCCGTCATGCGCGCAGCCACGGCGCGGAGCTGATCGTCCTCGGCAGGCGCGGGGAGCGCCCGATCCTCGATCTCCTGCTCGGGTCGACGGCCGAGCTCACGGTCCGTCACGCGGACACTCCCGTGCTCGTCGTACAAGGAGCCCCCGCCGGCGCCTACAGGCGGCCGCTGCTCGCCGTCGAGCTCTCGGACGTCGCGCTCCGGAGCGCCGCGCTCGCGACGAAGGTCATCGACCCCGAGGTGAGCCGCATCCGGGCGATCCACGCCTACCGCGTGCCCTTCGAGGACAGGATGGCGCTCGCCCTCCCCTCGATGGAGTTCGCGGCCTACAAGGCGCGATACCATGACGACGCGCGCGCCGGCCTCCGGCGCCTCCTCGACTCGTTCGACGGGCTCGGCATAACGTGGGAGTCGTCGGTCCGGCGCGGCGACGCGAGGGACGCGATCGGCCGCGAAGCCAGGCGATGGAAGGCCGATCTCATCATCATGGGGACGCACGGGCGCTCGGGGATCTCGCGCGCTCTCCTGGGCAGCGTGGCTGAATCCGTCATGCGCTCGGCGCCGTGCGACGTGCTGGTCGCGCGCCCCTCCACGTTCGTGCTGGAGCTGCCCTGAGCGGCGCGGCAGCGAAGCACGCTCCGGCGGCGCCTGGACGCGCGCGCCGGCTCGACCCGCGGAGGGCAAGACGGCGTGAGCGCTGTGAGACGGTGAGACGATAGGGGGTTGGATCTGCGGCCCCCTCGGCTAGGCTCCGCCGTCGCATGACGCCGGAAGCTGCCCTCACGTTGGCCATCCTCGGGGCCACGATCGTCCTGTTCGTGAGCGATCGCCTGCGGCTCGACGTCGTGGCGATGATGTCCTTGCTCGCGCTCACCCTCTCCGGCGTCACCACGGTCTCGGACGCGCTCGCCGGGTTCAGCAACCCGGCCGTGCTCATGATAGCTGGCCTGTTCATCGTGGGGGCCGCGCTGACGGACACGGGCGTCGCCGACTGGCTGGGTCACCGCCTCGAGCGCGTCGCGGGATCGGGAGAGGCGAGGGTGATGGTGGTCGTGATGGGGGCGACGGCGCTCCTCTCCGCCTTCATGAGCTCCACAGGGACCGTGGCGATCCTCCTGCCGGTGGTGGGGACCCTCGCGTTGAAGCGCGGAATCGCGCCCGCGAGGCTCCTCATGCCCGTGGCGTTCGCCGCGCACCTCGGGAGCAACCTGACGCTCATCAGCACGCCGCCGAACCTCCTCGTGAGCGACGCCCTCCGTGAGGCGGGGCGCGAGCCATTCCGCTTCTTCAGCTTCATCGTTCCAGGCCTCGCCGTGCTCGTGATCGGTGTGGGCTACGTCGTGTCGCTCGGTCGTCGCCTGCTCCCTGGCAAGGCGGACGCGGCGGACGCGGGCGCGCCGCGCTCGCTCACGCTGAACGATCTCGCCATGGACTACGAGCTCGGCACGTCGCTGCGCGCCTTGCGCGTCACCCCGGGCTCGAAGCTCGCCGGCCTCACGCTCGGCGCCGCGAACCTCCGCGCCGACTTCGGCGTGACCGTGGTGGGGATCACGCACGACGGGCCTCGTGGCCCCCTGGCCAAGCGCGTCGTTCCACAAGCGGTGTTCGTCGTGGGCGACGAGCTGCGCGTGCTCGGGAGCGACAGCGCGATCGCCGCGCTCGCGGAGCGCTTCGAGCTCGAAGCGCTCCCGGAGCGCCCCGTCTTCTCGTTGCCTGACGAAGAGTCCATGTGTGAGGTCGTGCTCCCGCGGCGCTCCGGGCTGGCGGGACAGACCCTGCGGGAAGCCAAGTTCCGCGATCGCTACCGCGCCAACGTGCTCGCGATCCGCCGAGGCGGAGGATCGCTGCCGGTGTTCCATGCGACGCCCGAGCTGCGCGATCTCAAGCTCCGCGCCGGCGATACGCTCCTCGTGAAAGGGCGGCAGAAGCACCTGAGGAACCTCCGCGACGAGCGGCGGGATCTCGTGCTCGTCGCCGAGCCCGACGCGCCGAGCGCCGCGCTCGTCGATCGCGGGCGCGCCCTTGCTGCCGTGGGGGTCACCCTGGGGATGCTCGTCATCATGGCGTTCGGGTGGCTGCCCAACGTGGTCGCCGTGCTGCTCGCCGCGGTCCTCCTGGTGCTCGCGCGGTGCGTGCGCCCGGCGGACGCCTACCGCGCCGTGAACTGGGAGAGCGTCGTGCTCATCGCGGGGATGATCCCTGTCTCCACGGCGCTGGAGCGCACCGAGGCGATGGGGGTCGCCGTGTCCGCGGTCGAGCAGCTCCTCACGGGGGCGCGGCCCACGGTGGTCCTCGGTCTGCTCGTCCTGTTCACCTCGGCCATCGGGATGGTCCTCTCCAACACCACGACGGCCCTGCTCGTGGCCCCCCTCGCGGTTCGTCTGGCCGAGGCGCTGGGCCTCGCGCCAGAGCCCTTGCTCATCGGCGTCGCGTTCGCGTCTTCCGCGGCGTTCGCCACGCCGATCGCTTCTCCGGTGAACGTCCTGGTGATCGCGCCGGGCGGCTATCGATTCAACGATTTCACGCGCGTGGGGCTGCCGCTGCAGCTCCTCGTGCTCGCGACCACCGTCATCGTCGTCCCGCTCGTCTGGGGCTTCTGACCGCGGGAGGCGCCGGTTCAGGCCGCCCGGCGGCGCGGCGCGGCGGGCGCGGGACGCGGCCCTCAGGGCTCCTTCTTCTTGCACTTCTTCTTTTTTGGCGGCGGCAGCTTCGTCTTTCGATATCCTCGGCGCGATCGTCCTCTGAACCATCGCCGGCGAGCCATTCATCCATGCCTGATCCCGTCATCCGCAATCCGATCCTGCCGGGCTTCAACCCCGATCCGTCCATCGTCCGCGTCGGCGACGACTACTACGTCGCGACCTCGACCTTCGAGTGGTACCCCGGCGTGCAGATCCACCACTCGCGCGATCTCGTGCACTGGCGTCTGCTCTCGCGCCCGCTCAACCGCGCGAGCCAGTTGAACCTGCTTGGCGACGGCGATTCGTGCGGCGTCTGGGCGCCGTGCCTGACGTATGCGGATGGCCTGTTCTGGTTGATCTACACCGACGTGAAGCGCTACGGCCGGACCAGCGTCAGCGGCGCGTCCGGCGCGTCCATGCGCGACTTCCACAACTACCTGGTGACCAGCCCCACCATCGACGGCGAGTGGTCGGATCCCGTTCATCTCAACTCGAGCGGCTTCGACCCCTCGCTGTTCCACGACGACGACGGCCGCAAGTACCTGAGCAACATGCTGTGGGACCACCGGCCCGGTCGCAATCGCTTCGCCGGCATCGTGCTCCAGGAGTACTCGCACGCCGAGCGCAAGCTCATCGGGCCTGTCACGAACATCTTCAAAGGCACGTCGATCGGCTACACCGAAGGTTCGCACCTCTACAAGCGCGGCGGCTTCTACTACCTGATCACCGCCGAGGGCGGCACGTACCAGGGCCACGCCGTCACCATGGCGCGCTCCCGTGACCTCACCGGCCCGTACGAGCTGCACCCCGAGACGTACATCCTGACCTCGCGCGCTCGCGCCGACGTCGCGCTGCAGCGCGCGGGCCACGCTGACCTTTGCGATACGCCGTCGGGCGACGTGTACATGGTCCACCTGTGCAGCCGTCCCATCCCGAACCGCGGGCGCTCGACGCTCGGCCGCGAGACCGCGATCCAGAGGATGGTCTGGTCGGACGACGGCTGGCTTCGCACGGCCGATGGTGAAGGTATCCCGCGCGTCGAGGTCCCAGCCCCCGGCCTGCCCGCGCATCCATTCCCCGCCCCGGCCGCCCGCGAGGACTTCGACTCACCGCAGCTGCCGATCGACTTCCAGTGGCTGCGCTCGCCCTACCCCGACGAGCTGTTCAGCCTCACGGCGCGTCCCGGTCATCTCCGGCTCTACGGCCGCGAGACGCTCGGCAGCCTGTTCCGCCAGTCGCTCGTCGCACGCCGCCAGCAGGCGCACTGCTACACAGCGGTCACGTCGGTCGACTTCGCGCCCGAGCGTTATCAGCAGATGGCCGGGCTCATCTGCTACTACAACGCGAGCAAGTTCCATTACCTGCACATCTCGCACGATGAGACGGTCGGGCGCTATGTCCGGATCATGTCGGCGATCCCGGATGGGGTCATGGCGGACGCCTTCACCGCACCCGTCCCCATCCCGGGCACAGCGCCCGTGCACCTGCGCGCCGAGCTCGACAACGACCGGCTCTACTTCGCCTACAGCCTCAACGGTGCGGACTGGAGCTGGTTTCCGGAGCACCTGGACGCCAGCATCCTCTCGGACGAGGCCTCCGCGCCCGGCCTTCCCAACTTCACCGGTGCGTTCGTCGGCATGGCGTGCCAGGACATGTCGGGCGCCGGGCGCCCGGCCGATTTCGGCTACTTCGAGTACCGCGAGCGCGAATACCTGATCGACCCCAGGCGCCCGTAGCGTCACTTTGCAGCCCGTCAGGGTGGTGAGCAGGCCGGGGCCCTCAAGGCTCCTTCTTCTTCTTCCACTTCTTCTTCTTGGGCGGCGGGAGCTTCGTCTTGTTCGGGTCCTTGGGCGCCCACGGGACGCGCGTGTCGATCGGCAGGATGTCCTCGTGCGGCAGGGCGCGCTCGCCCTCGCGCTTCACAGCGAACGACGCCGAGACCACGTTGACCTTGTGCGCGCCGACATCGGACAGATCGCCCTTTACGCGGAGCCCGACAGGGATGCAGAACCTCCTCTTTCGCTCTTCTTCATCCATGTCGCTCGCCGGCGGCGCCCCGTCGCCCGGGCCGCGCAGCTGGCCGAGCCGACTCGGGTCCTCCATCGCCAGCTGGAGCTGCTCGAGCACCTCCTCGGCGCACACGAGCTCCGGCTTGGGCTTCTTCTTGCTGCCGGACGGATACTGCACCTTGGACTGGACCTTGACCGTCACGGTCACCGGCTGCCGGTCAGGCCCCATCTGCAGCGCGCTCCCCGCGAGCGCGCTCTTGGCCCCGTCCACGATGCGATCCCACGTGGGGCCGTCCCCGGCCGACGCGCTCACCAGCCGGACGCCGAGGACCTGGCCGTCGGCGCCGAGCTTGACCTCGAAGGTCGCCCGCGCGTCGAGGGGCGCGGCCGAGGAGCGCACCATGTCCGCCAGGGTGCTCGCCACAGCGCCCGCGGCGGGGACGCTGATCCCCACGCTCTTGTCCTTGCTGTGCAGCGTCTCGTTCAGCACCGTGCCCGCGATCGCCGGATCCACCGGGCGGGCGCGCGGGGCGGCCGTCGGGGCGGCGCGCGGCGCGTCGGGGCCGGGGAGCACGCCGGGCACGGCCCAGAGGGGCGTCCCGAGCCCTGGGGCGAGCGCGATGCCCCCGCCCTCCGCGGGCGGTGCCCCTCCGTACTCGTCGCCGGGCGGCGCCGTCGCCGGGGCCCCCGGGGCCTCCGCGGCGGGCGCAGGGGCCTCTGCGGCGGGCGCGGGTGCGCCGGGAGCCTCGGCGATGGGCGCGGCGGCCTCGGCCGCAGGCCGGGCGGCGGCTCCGGCTGCGGGTGGCGCCGTCTCCGGAGGCGCGGCCTTCGGCTCGGCGGCGGGGGCTGCCGGCGCCGGCCTCGCGCGCTCCACCGAGGCGACCTTGGCCGCCGCGGCGCCCGGCGCGGGCGCCTGCGCCTTCTCGGCTGGAGCGGCCTTGCCGATCTCGCCGGCCGCCTCCGGCTCGCCCGCGACCGGCTCGCCCCCGGCCGGCGCCGCGGTTGTGGCCTGGGGAGCCGGTGGTTCCAGCTCGAAATCGATGCCATCCACGATCGCGGACGCCTCGGCAGGGCCCTCCGGAGGCCGCTCCGGCGTCGGCGCGGCGAGGATCGCGGCGTGCGCCGCGACCGCCATGGCCAGGGCCACGGCATCGCGCCCCCGCAGGGAGATGCTCACCGCCTCCTCGTGCCAAGGCAAGCGCGCATCGACCAGTTCTAGCACGCCCCCCGGCGCGCGGACCGGCATCCCCGGTGGTCCCCTGCCCACCGGCGCGCAAAGCACGATCGCGGCGCGGCGACCGCGATCACGCCGCGCGGCCGGGGAGGCCGGGGGTGAGGGGATTGCTCGACCCTGCGGGAACGATGGAACCGCCAAGTCGCCAGAAGACGCCAAGATTTTTTGTGTTTTCTTGGCGTCTTCTGGCGACTTGGCGGTTCAAAAAAAACACCTGCGGCCAAAGTCCCCCACCACCAGAGGCCGGTGTTTCGCTCCCCTCGTGTCGCTGCGCTGCGAATCGCGTGCCGGCGTGCGGTATCAGAGCACAGGCGTGCCCGGCGCGGCGTCCTCGACCGTGATGGTGCGGACTCGCCCTTCGACCTCGGCGGTCAGCAGCATGCCTTCGGACACGAGCCCTTTGCCGAAGTCGCGCGGCGGCAGGTTGCAGATGACGACGATCCGCTTGCCCACCAGCTCTTCCGGAGCGTAGCTCGCCGCGATGCCCGAGATGATGCGCCGCGGAGCGCCGTCGCCGGTGTCGACCCGCAGATCGAGCAGCCGGTCCTTCTTCTTCACGCGCTCAGCGCTCGTGACCACGCCGATCCTGAGGTCCAGCCGGGCGAAATCGTCGAACGCCACAGGGCTCTTGCCCTGGCGCGCCGGCGGGGCGGCCCCCTCGGCACCGCCGCTCGCCGCGGGCGCGGCCTTCGCCTCCGGGGCGGCCTTCGCATCGGCCTTCCCCGGCTCGCCGTCCGGCCGCGGCGGGGCGAACCGGGCGAGCAGCTCGGCCTCTTTCTCCTTCTCGAGGCGCGGGAAGATGGGTGAGCCCCTGCGGAGCTTCTCGCCCGGCGCTCGCGAGGGGAGCGCCATCGGCCAGCGATCGCTGCCCTCCTCGAACGCGATCGGCGGCAGCCCGAGCTGCTCGCGCATCCTGCCCGCCACGATCGGCATCACGGGGGAGATCATCACGCTGATCGCCTCGAGCTGCTCGATCAAGGTCGCGATGATCGTCCCGAGGCGCGCCGGGTCCGTCTTCTTGGCCACCCACGGAGCGGCCTTGTCGATGTAGAGGTTCGCCGCGGCGATCACCGTCCAGATCGCGTCGAGCGCGCGCGTCGGCTGGTTCGCGTCGAACGCCGTCGCCGCGGCCGCCGCGGCCTGCCGCTGCGCCCCGGCGAGCTCCTCCTCGAGCGGGCCCGAGGCCCCCTTCACGGGGACCTCCTCCGCGAACGGGAGCACGCGATTCAGCAGGTTGCCGAGCGCATTGCCGAGCTCCGAGCCATACCGCGACAGCACGTCCTGGAGGCTGAAGTCGCCGTCCTGACCGAACGAGATCGCCCGCATCAGGCAATACCGCACCACGTCCACCCCGACGTCCGCCGCGCCCGGGCCGCCGGGCAGGGCCGCCGCGGCCGCCTCGGAGAGGGCGGTCGCCACCTCGACGGGGCTGATCGTGTTGCGGAGGGTCTTCGACATCTTCTGCCCGCTGTACGTGAGGAACCCGTGGGCGAAGACCTGGCGCGGCAGCTCCGCCTCGCTGTAGCCGGCCGAGAGCAGGAACGCAGGCCAGTAGACGGCGTGGAAGCGCAGGATGTCCTTGCCGACGAGGTGCACGTCCGCGGGCCAGAAGCGCGTGTTGTCCTCCGGCTCCCGGAGGGCGGTCATGTAGTTCGCCAGCGCGTCGAACCAGACGTACATGACGTGCTTCGGGTCGTCGGGGACGGGGATGCCCCACTGGAACGTGGTGCGGGAGACCGACAGATCCTGGAGCCCCTCGCGCACGAAGCTCACCACCTCGTTCAGGCGGCTCGCCGGCTGCACGAAGGTCGGGTTGCGCTTGTAATAGTCGAGCAGCGCGTCTCCGTACCTGGACAGGCGGAAGAAGTAGCTCTCTTCCTTGACGCTCTCGGCGGGCTTCTTGTGCAGCGGGCAGACGTTCCCGGGCTGCTCCAGGTCCTTCTCGGTGTAGTAGGCCTCGCAGCCGACGCAGTAGAGCCCCTCGTAGTGGCCGAGGTAGATGTCCCCGCGCGCCTTGATCCGGCTCCAGAGCTCCTGCACGGCCTTCTTGTGGCGCGGCTCGCTCGTGCGGATGAAGTCGTCGGGAGCGCAGCCGAGCTTCGGCCACGTGGCGCGGAAGACGGCGGCGATCTCGTCGGCGTGGGCGCCCGGCGCGACGCCGCGCGCCTCGGCCGCGCGCTGGATCTTGAGGCCGTGCTCGTCCGTGCCGGTGAGCATGCGGCTCTCGTGGCCGCGCAGCCGGTGGTAGCGGCACAGCACATCCGCGGCGATCGTCGTGTAGGCGGTGCCGAGGTGCGGGACGTCGTTGATGTAATAGATGGGCGTCGTGACGTAGAAGCGGCTCGCCATGGCAACGCCCTCTTAGCATGGGGCGCTCTCCCGCGGCGAGCCGGCGCGGCGCCGATCAGATCAGCGCGTCCTCGGGGAGCTCGGCCTGGTGCAGGACTCCATCCGTGAACACCTGGCCGTCGATCTCGTAATAGAGCCGGAGCTGCACCCTGCGCGCGTCCGGCCGCGGCGACACCGAGCCCGGCGTCGCGGTGGATCCCTGGAAAATCTTGCCCGCGAAGCTGAACTGCTGGTTCGGGCCCCACCCGGTATACGAAAGCGGGATCGTCTCGGCGTGGACGAGCGCGTCGTGGCCGTCGAACACGTGGACATCGATCCATGCCTTGGCGCCCCACGCCGAATGGCTGACCCACGCGTCGAGGTCCACGTGGGTCTGGATGTCTTTCCCCAGGATCGGCCCCTGTGCGGGCCTCGGGAACGCGTTGACCTTCGAGACCCGCAAGGCGCGGACGTTCGTGATGTCGGGGCGCCGCTGCGCCCCCGCGCGGTAGAGGACCGGCTGCGCCGGGATCCGCGGCGGCGGGCCGCCCACGTCGAACCAGTAGTTGTCGCCGAAGCGCGTGTCCCACGCCTCGCACCGGCGGCTGGTCTGCGAGAAGCCGTGGAACCAGAGCTCCGCCTGGGTCGCGTCGTCGGGCACCGAGATCTCCAGGGCCGCGGGCCTGTGCGCGACGACGTGCCCGGGCGGGTTCCCCGGGGCCCGCACCTCCTCGACGACGCTCCCCTGCACGATCGCGCCGCGCGGGTGAAAGCGGACGTAGGCGGTGATGTCGCCGATCTCGGCGCCGCGCCACGTCGTGAAGCAGCGCGACAGGCGGCTCAGCTCATACTCGATCCTCAGCTTCCCCCCGCGCTCGATCAGACCTTGCTGCGCGTGCTGCCAGTCAGGCAGGAACTGGAGAACAGCGGTCGTTGCCATCGGGACCCTCCTTGCATGGACGCGTAGCCAGGAACGGGCACCCGCTGCAAGCGGGGCGACGTTTCAGCCGGCGTGCGGGCCGATCGCGCGCCGGCCGAGCGGCGCGGGTGGGGCGACGCGGCGGCAGCACGGCGCGGCCTCCTCGTCGACGTGAGCAGCATCGCGGGCCGGCCCGTGATGCCGCTGGGCCGGTCCCGCGATCGGCAGCTGAATCGACGGAGACGCCGGCCTGGTCGATGTTGTGCGGGGGGGCGGGGAGGTGGCGTTCCAGCATGACCAGCGGCTCATGGAGCGTCACATGTCACAACGAGGGCGTGACATGTCACAACGGGGGCGTGACATGTCACTCCGCCGCGCGCCGGAGCCAGGCCGCTGCCGGATCTGAGCGCTGGTGACGCTCTTTTCAAGATTCTACGGGCCGTACAGGACCCTGGCACGGCCTCTGCAAAGCGCTGCGGCGAACGTCGCGCTCTGTCTCGAACGCTCTCGCCCGCTGCTGGACGAGCGCCTCAGAGACACAGGCTGCCCGACGCTTCGTGGCACCGCGGCGCAGGCCCCGGCGCCGCGGACCGCGTGGACATGCACGAACATTTCTTTGGGAGAATAGCCATGAAAAGCTTTCGTTATCTCGCCTTCAGCGCCGCTTCCATCCTCTTGGGCCTCGGCTGCAGCGCCGGCGACGGCGTTGCTCCGTACGACAGCGAAGACGGCGCCGACATCACCGAGGAGGGCCAGGAGCTCTACGTCGATTCGGGGCTCATCTGGGACACGCTCTTCATCCCCGTGTGCTGGGAGAATGCCGCGAGCTCGACTACCGAGAAAGGATGGGTGCGCAGCGCGGTGGCCAACACCTGGGAGGCGGCCTCCGGGGTGCGTTTTCAGGGCTGGGGCACCTGCAACAGCAGCAGCTCCGGAATTCGCATCAAGGTCTCTGACGAGCTGCCCCACACCGAAGACCTCGGCGACGACCTCGACGGCGTGGCCAACGGGATGGTTCTCAACTTCACCTTCAACAACATCCTGACCAGCTGCCAATCGAACCGCGAGAGCTGCATCCGGAGCATCGCCGTGCACGAGTTCGGCCACGCCCTCGGCTTCGCGCACGAGCAGAACCGCCCGGACACGCCGGCCTGGTGCGACGAGGAGCAAGGCTCCAATGGCAACGTCACCGTCGGCGCGTGGGATCTGGACTCGGTAATGAACTACTGCAACCCCGATTGGAACAACGGCGGGTTGCTCAGCGCGACCGACATCGAAGGCGTGATGCGCTTCTATAGCGGCTGGGCCGTGTCCTGGGCGGGCACGAGCGGGTGGGACTCCATCAACGCGTCGGAGATCTCGGTGTCCGACCTCCGGGTGGGTGATTTCAACGGAGATGGCAAGGACGACCTGTTCCGCGCCGACGGCTCGGCGTGGTACTATTCCTCCGGCGGCACCGGCGGCTGGACGCTGCTCCGCAGCTCTGGCTACACCCTCTCGGACCTCCGGTTTGCGGACTTCAACGGGGATGGCAAGACCGACGTGTTCAACGCCGACGGCTCGCACTGGTGGGTGTGCTACGGCGGCACCGGCAGCTGGGTGCAGCTCAACACGTCCAGCACCGCGCTCTCGGACCTCCGGTTTGCGGACTTCAATGGGGATGGCAAGGACGACGTGTTCCGCGCCGACGGCTCGGCGTGGTACTATTCCTCCGGCGGCTCCGGCGGCTGGACGACGCTCAACTCGTCTAGCTACACCGTCTCGGACCTCAGGTTTGCGGACTTCAATGGGGATGGCAAGGACGACGTGTTCCGCGCCGACGGCACGCACTGGTACATGTCCTCCGCGGGCACCGGCGGCTGGACGACGCTCAACACGGCCAGCACCACCGTCTCGTCCCTCAAGTTTGCGGACTTCAATGGGGATGGCAAGGCTGACGCGTTCCGCGCCACCGGCTCGACCTGGTACGTGTCCCTCAGCGGCACCGCCGCCTGGTCGACCCTGAACACCGCCAGCGCCACGCTCTCCCAGGTCGCGCTCGGCGACTTCAACGCCGACGGCAAGGCCGATGTCCTGAAGACCTGGCACTGAGCCGGTACATACGTCCCCCCAGCGGGGCATGCCGCGGCCACCCTCATGGTCGCGGCATGCCCCGCACGCCGTGGAGTGACGGCGACCCCTTCGATGCATCGACAGGCTCGGGGACGAGGCCGCTCAGGAGCTCGCCCTGAGCGCCGATCCGTCCACACTCCGAAAAGCGTGTCCGGTTTGATCGTTCATCGCCGGGTCGACGGGGCTGTCTTCACGCCGCCGCCTGCGGGGCGTAGCATGCGGTTGGGCGCGTCGACTCCGGGGGCAGTCTGCCCTCGAGCGCCGCGCCGCGACGTCACCCAACCCGCATCGAGAGGTCTCATGAGTTCTCCGACCGCCCAGCCCGCCGAGGGCTACAACCCCTACGAAGCACCCAAGGCAGACGCACCCGCGGCGCTGCAACCGGAGACGCGCTCGCGGTTGCGGCTCGCGAGCGGCGGCCGGCGGTTCGTGAACCTCATCGTCGATTACGCGGGAATGCTGCTGTTCACGTTCCTCGTGGGCGGGCTCTTCGGGCTCATCGCAGGCGGCGAGGCGCTCGAGCGGATCAACGATACATTGCTCAGTCTCGTGATGATGTTCGCGTACTATGTCTCGATGGAGGCGATCTTCGGCGCCACGCTGGGCAAGCTCGTCACTGGCACGCGGGTCGTGATGGAGGACGGCAGCCGCGCCGGCCTCGGTCGGATCGCGATCCGCACCCTGTGCCGGTTCATCCCCTTCGAGGCGTTCACGTTTCTGACGCGGCGGGGCGGCGCGCCCGTGGGCCTGCACGACGGGCTGTCGAAGACCCGTGTCATCCTCGTGCGCGGCGCTGACGATGCACGTTGAGAGGCGGTGCGCCGAGCTCCTGTGGGACCGCCCCGCGGCGGGGCAGGTCAGGGGACGGCCTGCTTGCGAATGCGAGCGAGAGAACGAGAGCACTGGAGGGCCATGGCGCCGAACCCGACAAAAGAGACGCCAACGTCAGGCCAGCTCCGGAGGTCGAGGGCTTCGACGCGCACGAGCAAGAGGTACGCGAAGGCGAGGTTGGCCAGCGCCCAGGCGACGTTCACCGTCGGCGGCGACAACCCCTTGAATGGCGGTGATGCAAACGGGGTCTGCAGCGGTTGGCCGGATACACCGGCGATCAAATGGGGGAGCGCATTGGCGAGGAACGCCGCACCGAAGAAGTGCGCGAAATGGACATACCAGGGCATGGTGATCTCCTCGATCTGTTCGAGCGGAGACGGCTCTCGCACCAAGAAGTACTTTGGGGCGGCTTTCCCACGCAAGGAAGAAGACAGGGCCACCTTGTTCACGTGCCGGTCAGCCTAGCACTACTGCGGAAAGTTGCCCCGGATCGGCAGAAAAACCGCCATGGCGCCAAGGTCGCCAAGGGCGAAGAAGGAGTGCCGTCCCGGCATTTTTCCCTCTCATGTCCCTGGTTTCTTGGCGCCCTTGGCGCCATGGCGGTTCGCTTCCCCCTCCGACTTCCCGCAGTAGTGCTAGGGCGTGAGATCGATCATCGATTCGGTGCCCTTCAGGGTCACGGAGATCGCCGCGCCCAGGCCGGCCCCGCCGGCGAACGCCGGCGCATCGACGCGCACCGCGCACCTCCCGTCGGCGATGACCTCCGCGGAGCGGGTCAACATATCCCCGCGAGGGACCTCGGTGCTCTCGCAGAACCGGCCATCGACGGCGCAAGCCTCCGGCGTGGAGGACGTCACCTCGAAATCCTCGGTCCTCGCCTCGCTGCACAGCGGAACACCGCCGGACGCGAGGCCGGAGATCACGGCGACCACCCGGTTCCCCGTGCGGTGGAACCCATCGAACGTCTCGCCATCCACGAGGGCCCTGATACCCCCCGCGACGCCCGGGAGCGCGAACGCCACGTCCATGGCGTCGATGCGGGCGGCAGGGATCACCGAGATCTCGCGCGATGCGCCGCCGTCGGCCGCGGTGATCACGACGCTGCCGTCCCCGGTCGCGACGATATCGGAGGGCGCGCCCCCCTCGCGCACCCGGAGCCCCACGCCGGTCCCCACCACGTCGACCGCCGGGTGCTCGACGTTCTGTGGAGAGAAGCGCAGGCCCGCCGCGTCGAACGCCGCCGCGGTGATCGGGAGAGGCCGGTTCGACTGGATGACGGCGCTCGCGCCGCACTCGGCCGGTGTCTCGATCTGCCAGCGCGGGCGCGCCGCCTGGACAGTCATGAGGCCAGCGCTCATGAACAAGAGAAACGGGAGCAAGCCTCTTCGCATGCCGTAGAGGTAACAGACATGACCTGCGGAGAGCGGCAGCGGCAGGGTTGCGACCGGGTCGATCTGTGAACGGCATTCACAGATCTTGGTCGCCGCGCGTGGATTGTCCGTCACGCCGGCGAGAGTCACCTTGCGGCGCGTGACGGGGCCTCTTGCCGGCCCCGCAGAGGAGCAACGCCATGCACGCCGTAGGAGTCCACCGTTACCTTCCCATCGAGCACCCCGAGAGCCTGCTCGATCTCCAGCTGCCGGAGCCGACGCCGAGGCCGCGCGATCTGCGCGTGCGGGTGTGCGCGGTGGCCGTGAACCCGGTCGACGTGAAGGTCCGCGCGCCGAAGCCCCGGGTCGAGGACCCGCCGCGCATCCTCGGCTGGGACGCCGCCGGCATCGTCGAGTCGGTCGGCGCGGACGTCACCGTGTTTCGGCCGGGAGACAGGGTCTATTACGCCGGCAGCATCGCGCGGCCGGGCAGCAACGCGGAGGTGCACCTCGTCGACGAGCGCATCGCCGCGCCGATGCCACGGTCGCTCGGGTTCGCCGACGCGGCGGCGCTGCCGCTCACCTCGCTGACCGCGTGGGAGGGGCTCTTCGAGCGCCTCGGCGTCGACCCCGAGGGGCGCGACGCGGGGAGCGCCTTGCTCGTCCTCGGCGGCGCCGGCGGCGTGGGCTCGATGGTGGTGCAGCTCGCCAAGGCCGCAGGGCTGCGGGTCGTCGCCACCGCCTCGCGCGAGGAGAGCCGGGCGTGGGCGCGCTCCCTCGGCGCGGACGTCCTCGTCGACCACCACGCGCCGCTCCGCCCGCAGCTCGAGTCCGCGGGGCTGCAGCACGTGGAGCTCATCTTCAACACGCAGAGCACCGAGGCGTGGTGGGACACGATGGCGGACCTCGTGGCGCCGCGCGGGCGCATCGTGGGGATCGTCGAGGCGAAGGCGCCCCTCGATCTCGGGAAGCTCATGTCGAAGAGCGCGACCTTCGCGTGGGAGCTGATGTTCACGCGGTCCCTCTACGAGACAGCGGACATGGCCGCGCAGCGGGCGATCCTCACACGCGTGGCGGCGTGGGTCGACGAGGGGCGGGTCCGCACGACGCGCCGCGAGCACTTCGGCCGGATCAGCGCGGCGAACCTGCGCGCCGCGCACGCCCGCATCGAGTCGGGGCAGGCGGTGGGCAAGCTGGTGCTGGAGGGGTGGGGCTGACCGCGGGGCCGCTGGCTCACCTGCCACAGGGTGTCACGTGACACCCTCGTGGCGATGTGTCACCCGCGGCGCTCCTGGCCAGCGGCGCGTGCAGGCGCCCGAGGGCTCGGCGCGAGCACCCCCGCGCAGCGGAGGCGGGCGGCGCGCGGCCGAGACGAGGCTCAATCTTCGCGGTTCGGCGCGAGTTCGCAGCTGGCCTGCCGGTTGCTGAGGTCCCTGCGCGAGCGAGCCGTCGAGATGAATCGACGGCAGCGCCACCCCAGGAGAACTCGCCATGATGTTCGAACGACATGTGCTCATTCGCCGGACCTTGATCGCCGCTGCCCTCGCGTTGCCCATCGGCGCCGCGATCGCCGCGAGCGCGCCGAACGACGCGGTGGCCGGCTGCCAGATCACGGTGCGCGTGCACAACTCCGGCAGCCGGCCGTTCACGGTCGACTGGGACGAGAGCAAGGTGAAGGTGTCCGGCGGCACGTGGGACAAGCTCGCGAAGACCTCGTCCGAGTCGGTCGGCGCCGGTCAGACGAAATCGGTCGTCTACGGGGCGCTCTTCAACTGCGGAGCGAATCGCCGGTACCAGATCCACACGACCCGGGGCGGCGACGAGGAGACGACCTACTTCCCGGGCGTCAGCGACTGGACGACGGACCAGTCGCCCACGATCAACATCTCGATGTGACGCCGCCACGAGCGCGGTCCGGGACTCTCGCGCGGTGGGTCGACGTCAGCGGGCGAGGAGCGCGATCGCGTCCTGGATCCCGGCGTGGGTCAGCCGTACGCGGACGTCGACGCGGGCCGCGCCGGATCCGAGCACCTCGGAGGTGACGGCGAGCGGGACGGCGACCCCGCCGCGCGCCGGCAGCGCCGCGAGCGCGGCGAGGTCCCTGGCGGCCTCGTCCAGCGCCTCGGGCGTGTCGCCGTTCGCCGCGAGCAGCGTCAAGCCGACCAGCGAGAAGAGCCCGCCGGCCAGCGTCCCGCGCCTCCGCAGCACGTCCATGTCCGGCGCCGCGCCGAGCGTGCCCTCGTCGCGCCTCGGATCCGCCGCGACGCGCAGCCGAGCCACAAGGGCGGCGTCGTCCTCGCTGATCCCGAGCCACGTCCGCTGGCCGGCGGGGACGACATAGAGGTGGGTCGTGTGCGCGGGCGGGGCGTCCTTCGTGAGCGGCTTGGAGCGGAGCTCGACGTGGAGCGTCCCCGCGGGAAGCGAGGCGGGCGCGCGGACGATCGCGTGCGTCGTGTTCTGCTTGTCGTCGTCGCCCTTGCGAGCGCCGTCCTTCGGCGCGCTCCGCTTGAACCTGTCGAGCTCATCGCCGCGCTGGAGGAGCTCCTTCACCCCCGAGATCCAGGTCTGCGCCGGCTCCTCGACCGAGGCCAGCACCCACCCCTGGAGCGCGAGGCGCGCCGCCTTTCGCGCGCGCGGCGCGCCCTTGTCGCGCTGGTAGGCCGCGAGCGCCTTCTCCGCCGCCGCGCCGTTCGCGCCCGCGCCGACGACGAGGGGGCCGCCCGTGAGGGCCAGGGTGCCGAGGCGATCGAGGAACTGATCGAGCCGCGCCCCGTCGTAGCCGTCGTCGATCATGTCGTCGCGCAGCGCCTTGAAGACGGCCTCCCGCAGCGGGGCCAGCTCGGCGCGCGACGCGCCCTGCGTGTGGAACGCGACCGCCGTGTCGGCCGGGAGGCGGAAGAACGCCGGCGGCGGCGCGGCGTCCTGCGCGGCGGCCGGCGCGAGGGCCAGCGTGAGGGGCGAGCGCCGGCTCGCGAAGCGCACCGTGAGGCCGACATCGACGTCCGCGCGGCCCCACGTGAGGTCGACGTTCAGCCCCTCGATGTCGCGCAGGAACCCCGCGGCGAGCTCCTCGCCCAGCGCCCCCGCGCGGCCGTCGTCCTCGTCCTCGTCGCCCGCGGCGCTCGCCTCCTCCACGGCCTGGCGAAGGGTCCGCTCCGAGAGCTCGATCCGCGCGTCCGCGTCGAGCGGCTCCCGGCCCACGACCTGGACGAGGTAGGCCGCGGCGGCCTCGATGTCCTCCACGTCCTCGCCGCAGAGCAGGCGCGCGCCGTTCCGCCGCTCGCCCGGATCGAAGGCGCAGGCCCAGGGCGGCGCCTCCTCGTCGGGATCGGCGTTGCGCGCGCGCTCGACGCGCAACAGGCCCGGGTGCTCCTGGAGCTCCTTGAGCACGAAGCGATCGGCCAGCCGCGGCACCTCCTGTTCCGCGACCGACAGGGAGGCAACGGCGTGAGCGCCCGTGGTGCCCAGGAAGGCGACGTCCATCGGCCTTTCCAGATCGACGATCCCGGCGAGGTCCGGGCCCACCGCTCCCTCGAGCACGCTCGTGGGTTCCGTCGAGCCCAAGGTGAACACGAGCGCGCTGCTCGGCACGAGCTGCGCGGCGTTGGCCCAGGTCCGCTTCGGATGGGCGATCCTCAGCACGAAGGCGAGCTCCGCCGGCGCGTTCGCGGGCTGCGCCGCCACGACCGCGGGCGCGGCGACGGCCGGGCGCGGCGCCGCGGGCAGCGGCACGACGGGAGCACGCTGGGGAGCCGGGGCGCCGGCGCACGCGGTGACGAGGGCGATCGGGAGGAGGGCGGCGCGCTTCATGAGGCGCCGATCGTCGCGCTCGAACCGGGCCCCTGGCAAGCGGGGTGTCACTTCGGGAGCTTCATCACCGTACCCGCGGCGCTGTTCGTCCAGTAGACGCTTGTCGCGTCCACGGTGATGCCCAGCGGATGATCTTGCCCCGTCGCGAGCGTCTCGGGATCGCCGCCTCCGATGGGCACCCTCTTCACGGTGCCGTCATCGTTCGTCCAGTACACGCTCTCGGCGTCGATCGCGAGCTTCCGCGGGTTGCGCTGCCCCTCCGCGAGCGCGAAGGGGGGGCCGCCCTGGAGCGGAGCCTTCATCACGGTGCCTCCGTCGTTGGTCCAGTAGACGGCGGCGGCGTCCACGGCGATGTCCTGCGGCTTGATCTGCCCGTCCGCGATCGCGCTGGGGGCGCCGCCCGCGACAGGCACCTTCATCACCGTGCCTCCTTCGTTCACCCAGTAGACGTGGGTCGCGTCGACGGCGATGCCGAGCGGCGAGTCTTGCCCCTCCGCGAGCGCGACCGGGGAGCCGCCCGCGACGGGCACCTTCATGACGGTGCCCTGGTCGGCGCTCGTCCAGTAGACGTTCTCGGCGTCGACCGCGATGCCCATGGGGTATGTCTGCCCGTCCGCGAGGACCGTGGAATCGCCCTCGTACGTCGCCATCATGATGATCTCGAGGCCTGAGTCGGTGAAATAGATCTGGCCGGAGGGGTCGAGCGTGATGCTCTGGGGGGCGAAGGGGGGGTCTCCCATGAAGAGGAACTCCGCATTGCCGCCGCGGACAGGCACCGTCATCACCTGTCGAGCGACGGGATCGACCCAGTACGCCGTGGTTTCGTCGACCGCGATGTCGGTCGGCTCGACGCCGCCCGACGCCAGGAGGAGGGGCTGGCAGCGCGACGCCACGCACGGCGCTCCCAGGCAATAATGGCCGCAAGCGCCGCAGTGCTCCGGATCGGAGGTCCTGTCCGCGCAGGCGCCGGCGCAGAAGGACAGGCCATCCTCGCAGCCGGGCGCGTCGTCGCCTCCGGTCCCCGCCGCGGCCACGGCGACGCCTCCGCCCCCGCCGGAGGTCCCCGAGCTCGTGGCGTCGGAGCTCCCAGGAGCGAAGTCCCGAGCTTCGGGGCTACACGCGGACAAAGCAAGCACACTCATCAGCAGGAAGCGGTTCATGGCGCTTAGTGTACACGGAACGCGGGAGCACGTCGGCAAGCCTGCCTCGGAGCGCTCGTGCTGTTCGCTGCTGTCGGGCGCTGTCGTATCAGCGGGCCAGCGCGATGAGCGACTCGGGCATGCCGAGGTCGACAAGGGCCGGCCGCACGAGGGAGAAGAGCTCGAGCCAGACGCGATCGAACGCCGCCTCGAGCGGCGTCGCGGCCCTCCTCGATACCGACCGGCGACGTTCGATGAGCCCATCTCCGGTGCGGCTCCGGATGTGCCGGACAGGAGCGTCGTCGAGCGCCCACCGCTGGAGCTCCTCGGGGAGCTCGCGGAGCGCGCCGCTGAGCCTCTCGAAGGCTTCCGGGGTCAGCGAGAGATCGTGGCGTGTCCCGGTTCGCTCCTCGGGGCCCGACGGCCCGATCCAGTGGCACCTCACCGCGCCATGGCCGCTCACGCGCAGCGTGGCCTCCCAGCCGGCGAGCGACGCGGAGAAGCCGGGGACGAACGCGAGGTCGATCACCATGATATGATAGAGCGGGGCGCGGGCCTCAGCGCGCCGGGGTCATGCCCGTGTCGTCGAGCGCCGGCCAGGCCGGCCGGAGCGGGAGGACGAGCGCATCGAACGGAGCGGGCAGCGATACAGAGTTCGGCGCGTGCAAGCAGAACTCCCGGCCGGGCCCGAGCACCATCTGCCGCATCCACAGGCCGGCGCTCGCTTGCTCCAGGATCGGCGTGAGCCGGGCGAACAGCTCACCGTAGGACACGCCGTCGGGCTTGCCGAACCAGTGGGCGTGGCCGGGCGCGTTCAGCGCAACCCCGCCCCGCAGGCGATACAGGCCCCCGGCCCCGCCGCCGGCGAGCGCGGCCGCCGCGTCGTGCGGCGCCGAGCGGCTGGCGGAGACCGCGGCCTCGTTCAAGGCGCCGAGCGCACCGAAATCGTGCACGAGGTACCAGTCCTCGTAGACGTCGCCGCCGCCGGCCGCCCACGGGGCCCCGGAGAGCCCGACGCTGAACGACCGGAGAAAGCCCGGCGCGGGCGCTCGGGCGAGCGCCGCGTGGAAGGCGCGCTGCCGGCGCTCGTACTCGCCCGCGGCGGCCTGTGGTTGCCTCCAGTGCCAGAACACGTAGGCCAAGATGGACTCGCTGTTCCCTCCCGCGGGATAGCTCACGTCTTCTCCGATGCCGGATGCTTCATGTTCATGTAAACACCGCCGGCTTCGAGCTCATCCAGCATCTGGCGGAGGCGCTTCTCCCTGGTGTCCTGCCGCTTCGCCTGAATGATCCACCCGATATAATCGTTTTGCTGGTAGGCAGGGCGCGCCTTGTAAGCATTCATCAGGCCACGCTCGTTCAGCGCGGTCTCGACGAAATCGGGGATCGGGTGCCTGGGCCGTCTCAGGCCTGATGGGTCGGCGCTCATGGCTTCCTCGTTATACCGATGCACGGCGTGGAGGTGAAGCGGAGGGTCGCGCCCCTCGCCGCTCGGGGCTCGTCCCGGGCGATCACGGGCTGGGCGCGGCCCTCGTGGTCGATGAAACTTTCGCCGCGGTGGGGCGTCTCAGCTCCCCGGAGGTTCCGCCCGATGCCCAGACGTCGTGGTCTCTTCCTTGCGTTCTCCCTTCTTTGTCCGGCGCTGCTCTCCGCCGGGTGTGCCCAGCCGATCGACGCTCCGGACACGACCGCGTACGTGCTGCTCGATCCCGCGGCGCGCGCTCGCTGGACCGTGACCAGCGACGGCTGGCAAGGGGCGCCGATCCTGCCGGTCGCCCTCGACGTGGACGAGACGGCCGTGCTGCGCGGCCCGGAGGGCGCGGAGCGGATCGCGCTGCGCGGGGGCATGCTCGCGCACGTCCGCGGCGCCGAGGGCGAGATCCGATGGCTCGCGCTGGGGGAGGAGGCGCGGGACGACCGCCTGACGCTGCACGCGAGCAAAGCGGCCGCGGCGGCGCTCGCGGCGCTCGTCGGCGGCGAGATCTCCCGGCGCCGCGACGGCATGTGGACGCTCACAGCGCCGGATCTGCTGGAGCGCGGCTCCTTCCTCGATCCGCCCGAGGGCGTGATCGAGGCCCTGCCCGACGCGCAGCGCGAGCCGGGCGATCCTGCCGCGTTCGCGCCCTCGGCGGCGCAGGACGCCCTGGACGCGCTCGCCGCGGTGCCTGCGGCCGCCGGAGGCGGCGCGCTGGAGCCTGGCAGCGCGGAGGCAGAGCTGGTCGGCCTCTACGCCGCGGGGCTGCGGACGCTCCTCCTGGACGCGTCCGGGGGCTTCACGCTCGAGGACCGCTGCTCCGGCGAGGTCGTCGCGACGGGCGAGTACTCGGCCGCGGGTGATCGCGTGATGCTGCGATCCGCGGGGGCGGCGCCGATCGTGCTGGGCCGGGATCGGGATAGGCTGGTGCGGCCGGGCTGGGAGGCCTTCGCGCCGCTCGCGCCCGAGCCCTCGGGGCGCGGCGAGGTGGAGAGCGAGCTGCTCGGGAACGGCGGTGAGGAGTGACCATGAAGCGCAGGCATTTGCTGGGAGCGACTGCAGCAGGGCTCGCGGCCACCGCGTGGCCCGCGTTCATCCGCGACGCGTTCGGCGACGGCGCCGCGTGCGACGAGACGGGCAAGCCGGTGGCCGCCGCGGGGTCGCTGGTCCAGGTCTCGGCCGCGTTCCGCCGTGCCCGGCAGGCGAGCAGGGCGCTGCTCGTCTTCGTCATCCCCGCCGACGACAGCGCCAAGTGGGAGCGCGGCCACGCGTTCGGCGAGCTGCTCAACTTCGGCGCGGACGGGGATCTCGCGCCGCTCGCGGGCGTCGAGGTCGTCTGCGCGACCATGGCCGATCTGAAGAAGCTCGTGCCCGGCGCCGGCAACGGAGAGCCGCTGATGGTGGCCGTCAGGACCGACAAGGTGCCTGTCGTCGCGACGCAGCTCGACGTCGCGCTCCCGAGCTACGACGCAATGCGCCGCATGGCGGCCGGTGGCCGGGAGGAGCAGCTGAAGCACGACGACACGATCGCCGCGCAGCGGATCGGCGCGCTCGGGGCGCTGCTCCGGAAGGGCCTTGGCGCCGGCGCGGGCAACGTGGAGGCCCGGGCCGCGAGCGTGCGCGCGCGGCTCGTGAAGGCGCCGCCCGCGGGCGCGCGCTGGGCGATCGCCAGCGGCTGCGGGATCGACGTCGAGGGGGCCAAGGACAGCGGGCTCATGGCCTGCGGCATGGGGCACGTGCCCTCCAAGTCACGGCGCTTCCTGTACTTCTTCTCGGTCGACGGGCGCGGGGCATCCACGCGTTGATCCCGGTCGGCCTCACGCTCCAGCCCGACGCGGCGTTCCTCGAGCTGCTGGCCGAGGTGATCCTGCGCGACGCCGACTACTACGAGGTGGCGCCCGAGACGCTCTGGCGCGTGCCGGACGCCGCCGAGGCCGATCTCCAGGAGAACGGCTTTCACCGCCGCTTCGCCGAGCTCGCGCGCCGGTCGGACCGGCCGTTCGTCGCCCACGGCGTGGGCTGGTCGCTCGGCGGCGCCTCGGCCGCCGACGCGGGCCGGCGCGCCCGCTGGCGCGCGGCCCTCCGGCGCGACCACGCGATCTTCCGGTTCCGCTGGTACACCGATCACCTCGGGATCAGCGCGCCCGCCGGGCTCTCGACCGGGCTGCCGCTCCCGATGCCCATGAGCGCGCACGGCGCCGCGGTCGCCCGCCGCGCGCTCCGGGCGATGCAGGACGTCGTGGAGGACGTCGGCGTCGAGAACAGCGTCAGCTACTTCGTCCTCGGCGATCCGCTGGACGAGCCGCGCTTCCTCGAGCGCATCCTGAGGGCGCCGCGGACGCACCTGCTGCTCGACCTGCACAACGTGCACACCATGGCGGAGAACTTCGGCTTCGATCCGGCCGAGTACGTGGCGCGGCTCGATCTGGGCCGGGTGATCGAGATCCACCTCTCCGGCGGCGGCCCCAGCGATCCGGGCTGGCTGCCTTCGGGCCGGGTGTTGCGGCTCGACGGCCACGACGACGCCGTGCCGGAGCCGGTGTGGCGCCTCCTGGACGAGGTCGCGCCGCGCTGCCCGAACCTGCGCGGGGTGACCCTGGAGCGCATGGAGGGCACGGTGCACGGCGCGGACGACGCGGCCGCCGTGCGGGAGGAGCTCCGCCGCGCGCGGCGCGCGCTCGGCCGGCGCGGGAGGCGCAGGTGACGCGCGCGGCCGGCGGCAGGTCAGCGGGGCGCGCGGCGCGTGGCGGGGCAGGGGAGGCCCGCGGCGGGGCAGGGGAGGCCCGTGGCAGGGCAGGGGAGGGCGCGGCGGCGCGGCCGGCGCGGCTGACCGGGGCGCAGGCGCACGCGCGTTACGAAGCGCTCGTGGCCCGCGCGATGACCGCCGAGGATCCCGTGGCCGCGCTGCGCGCCGCGGCCGAGGATCCGGCGCTGCCGCCCGCGCTCCGGAAGGCGCTGCTCGGCGCGGACGAGGACGGCGTGAGGATGTCGGCGCTGCTCGTGGCGCGGCTGCGCTTCGAGCGGCTCCTGCGCGGCTCGCCCGAGGCGGAGGCGTGGTTCGACCGCGATCCTGCGGACTTCAGCGCCGCGTTCCGGCGCTACCACGCCGAGGTGCCGCCCACGGCCTTCTTCCCGCCGGGCGAGGCCCGCCTCTTCCGCCGCTGGATCGAGGCTCGCTTCGGGCCTGCGCGCGCCCGATGACCTGGTGGGCACCAGCAGCGCTTCCTCGCACCCCTACCGGGTGTCGGCAGCGCGTGCCCTCCCCCCTGCCGGGTGTCAGCAGCGCGTCCCCTCGTCGCTGCCGGGTGTCGGCAGCGCGTGCCCTCCCCCCTGCCGGGCGTCAGCAGCGCTTCCTGCCGCGTCCCGAACCGGCGGCTCGCGTTGGCTTCGACCTCTGCGGCGACCACGGCGGTGGAGGGGTGGCCTCGTCGGAGATGGCGAAGTTGACCCGGCGGATGCCGACGGGGTCAGCCGCCTCGTCGGCGCAGCTCGGCCTCGAGCTCGGCGATGCGCCGCTCCGCCGTCGCGTGGGCGGCCTGCTCTGCCTCGGCGCGGCGTCGCTCCGCCTCGGCACGGCGTCGCTCCGCCTCTTCGGGGGTCGGGACGAGCTCCGCCCCGTCGGGGGTGCGGGCGAGACGAAGCGCCGCCGGCTGGCCTGCGGCAGGGACGACGACCCAGTGCAGATCGAGCACGGTGCACGGGCTGCGTTCCCCTTCGACGACGCGCTCGACCAGATCGTCGTCGATGCGATCCCAGACCCGCAGCCGCTCTCCTGGCGCGGCGTCAGGATCGAACGCGACGAGCTCCAGCACGCCGAGCTCGTGGTACTTGCGGAGCTTGTCGGCCCACGTCTGCGGATCCGCGTCGTGCTCGCTCACGATCTCGACGGCGAGCTCAGGGGCACCGCGCTCCCACGTCTTCCAGGAGCCGAACGGCGTGTCAGGGGTGCCGAGCCGGACAAAGGCGTCCGGCGCCAGACACCGGCTCGGATCCGACGCGGACCAGTAGACGAACTGGTCGGATCCGATCGACGCGCGATCCGCGAAGGTCTTGAGCACGACATAGAGCAGGGTCCTGATCTCGAGGTGGCGCTTGGTCTCCGGCACGAGGGCCTCTTCCGGGAAGTGGAGCGGGGAAGGCGCGCGAACGTGGCGGAGCCGGCGCGCGAGCGCGGCGTGCTGCATGGGGGACAGTATCCACACGCCGTGTGTGTACGTCGACCGCGACGCGGCTCGGTTTGCTCGCTTCGTCAAGATCGCCGCGAGTTCGTTGCGGCGCGCGCCGGTGTAGCCTGGCAGCGCGGCGGGGCAGGGGAGGGCCGTGGCGGAGTAGGGGAGGCCCGTGGGCGGGGCAGCGTAGGCCCGCGGCGGGGCAGGGGAGGCCCGCGGCGGACCATCTCTGCGAGGAGAGCGTCCGTGCGCTGCACCGGCGGCGCGAACACGCTCGTCGTCGAGGTCAGAAGGTGGCGCACGTGACGGTGATGTCGCCGTTCGCGTCCGCGAGGCAATGGAGGACATCGAGGCACTCGTTCGACGCGTCGACGCACTCATTGCAGCTGGCACTGCCGCAGCCCTGGGGCAGGTCGCGGCACTCGTACCGGGTGAACGCGCAGCCGTCGGGAACGTTCTCAACACATATTTGAGCCGCCTTCTCGCAGAACACATCGCCGCACGCGAAGCGACCTTGCGGCGCGGGCCCACAGTTTCCGAGGATCGACGTGCCCACGCCGGCGGAGTCCGCGAGACACGCGTTGTCGTAGATCTTGCCGTCGCAGCCGCAGGCAGGTGGACCGCCCAGGCCGCTGCATGAACTGGGCACAGCACAGTACTCCGCCGGGCAGACGTCGTTGGGCGGGCTCGTCCCGCACGCAAGGTCGCCGAACAGGCAATGCGATCCCGGCGCGCAAGGCCCATTCATCCCGCACGCCTCACCAGCTGTCCCCGAGCCGGAGCTCCCGCTGGCGCCGGCCGAGCCGGAGCTCCCGCTGGCGCCGGCCGAGCCGGAGCTCCCGCTGGCGCCGGCCGAGCCGGAGCTCCCGCTGGCGCCGGCCGAGCCGGAGCTCCCGCTGGCGCCGGCCGTCGACGTGGAACTCAAGGTATCCTCAACAACGGTGACAGCGTCGCACGCCGCGAGCAGTGCGGCCGTCAGCAGCGCGCCGGTGACAGCAGCCCATGATCTTCGCATCGACGATTGGTGTGGCATACGTTCGCCCCAGGCAAAGCCCACGCCAGGCGCGTTGTGCCGCGATTGCTGTTGTTTCTCCATCTGGCGCGCGAGGTTCGTGTCGCCTTGTGCCGAAGTTGGCCATGGCACCCCCAGGGCCTCCGGAGGGTGTTCACTTCCTCATTCAGGCACCCCTGATGCCTCCTGCCCCGGAGAACTGGACCTGGGTCCCGTTCAGCGCTGCCGCGCGCTTCGGTGTAGCCTCGCCGCATGGACGCCCGCGGCCTCCGTCGCGCCCTCGCCCTCGCCGCGCTGGTGGCCGGCACCGGCATTGCCGGGTGCTCGTGGTGGTCGTCCGAACGCCCCTCCGCGTCGCGCCAGGATGTCGGGAGGGCAGGGGGGCAGCCGTCCGCCGCGCCGTCCTCTCCGGCCGCTTCCGGCGGCCTTGCTGCGGGAGGGCCGCAGCCCGCCGCCGCGCCGCAGGGAACCCCGCCGCAAGCGCGGCCTCTCCTGCTCCTCACGGACCCTGCCGTGCTCGCCGGGCTCGAGGCCGCGGGGCTCGATTTCGGCTCGGTGCTCACGGGCGCGCCGCGCGCGCCGGCCTCGCTCTCCGCGCTCTCCCGCACCGCCGAGCTCGCCTCGATCGCGCGCGTGCTCGCCGAGGACCTGCGGCAGGTCCAGCGCGCCGATCCGAGGAGCGGGACGAGCATCGCGCGCCACGCGCACCGCCTCTTCGACGAGCGGTGGCTCTCGGCCGAGGGCGCCCGCTTCGAGCTCATCGGCGTGGTGAACCGGATGGATCGCCGCCCGTTCGACGCCTCCGCCTGTGGAGAGACCCGCCTCGTGTACCGGCTGGCCTATGCCACGAAGACCCCGGCCGTCGCGGCGGGCGCCACGTCCGCTGCGGGCGCCTCCGTCGCCACGCGGGCCCCCGCCGCCGCCTCGCGCCTCCCGATGACCGCGTCGTTCGAGCTGCTCGCGCCCGCCGGCGATGCTCGCGCGTGCCGCCGGCTCGCGCAGGCCTGGTCGCGCGCCGGCGCGCTCTCCGGGCCGGATCTCTTCCGCTTTCTCACCTCGCCCGAGGGCCCGCTTGCCCCGGGCGCCGCCGATCGCGCGCACCTCGCGCGGCTCGTCGTGAACCTGCAGAGCGTCCGCTGGCCCTCGACCGTGCGCCCGGATCTCGGCGGGCACGCGGAGTACGTGCTCCGCGCCTTCCGCTGGGACGCCCGCGCCGGGCGCTACGCGCCGCTCGCCCTCGAGAACACCCCCGACGTCGCCCGGCTCTCGCGCGACCCGGCGCGGCGCGAGCGGCTGCGCGCGTGGCTATCGGCCCCCGAGAACCTCGCGCGCCTCGACGAGGGCACGGCGCTCCTGCCCGGGGAGTTCCTCGCCACGAAGGCGCTGTCGGCGACGCCCCACGGGCTCGCGCGCCGCGCCAACCGGCCCTTCCGCGTCCTGTTCGAGCCCCGCGACTTCGCAGGCGTCGACTTCGGCGGCCTCTCGCGCGTCCGCTCGCCGGAGGGGCTGCTCCGGCGGCTCGACCAGATGACCTGCCCCGGGTGCCACCAGAGCGGGTCCGTCGCCGGCTTCCACCTGCTCGGGCAGGAGCCCCCCGGCCGCGTTCACGACGCGCTGTTCACCGTCGAGTCCGCGCACCTCGCGGGCGATCTCCCGCGCCGGCGGGCGGTTGTCGAGGCCATCGCTCGGGGCGCCGCCCCGGACGACGAGGTGCCGTATCCGGAGCGAGGCGACGGCGCGCGCGGCGGGTACGGCGCGCGCTGCGGGCTGGGCGACCCGAGCTTCGCCGGCTGGACCTGCGCGGAAGGGCTCGTGTGCTCCGCGTACGACGCCCCTCAGGAGGACCGCGCGACCGTCGGCGTCTGCTTGCCGGCGGCGCCGGAGGTCGGCGACCCGTGCCAGGTCGGCGCCGTCGTCCCCCACGCCGACCCGCACCGCGATCGCGCTGCGGCGGCGCAGCCGGGGGCGTGCCCGCTCGCGGCGGTGTGCAACACGAGCCCCGTCGGGTTCCCCGGCGGCATGTGCACGAGCAGCTGCGTCGCGCTCCCGGAGGAGGGCGTCTGCGGCGCCATCGCCGTGCTCGACCCGTTCAACCGCTGCCTCGCCCGCGGGACGGTGTTCACCGAGTGCCTGAGCCGCCACGTCACGCCCGCGGGCCTGCGCCGCTGCTCGAGCGACGCGCCCTGCCGCGAGGACTACGTGTGCGCCAGGACGAGCTCGGGCGAGGGCGCCTGCATCCCGCCGTACTTCCTGTTCCAGCTCCGGGTGGACGGCCACGCGGTGCCGTGAGCGTCTGGTGCGTCGCCGCGCCCGCAGTGCGCGCGCCCGACGGTGAGCGCTCCGGACGAGGGCGCCGGGGTTCAGGGGCCGCTCGAACTGTCCAGCTCGAACGGCTCCAGCTTGAAGCGCTCTGCCGCGGGCACGTCCGGCGTCCGGTCCTCCTGGAGACGACATCGGAGAGGCGCGTCAAAAGCCTTCCGTCGTCCTCCTTCTCGATGACGTGGTAGGCTCGCTCGCGATGTTCGACGCCGTGCATTTCACGTCCTTCAAGTGCCTTGCGGACGTTACCATCGAGCTCGGCCGGATGACGCTCCTGGTGGGCGCCAACGCGTCCGGGAAGAGCAGCGTGCTCGACGGGCTGCATCTGCTCTGCCAGCTCGGCGCGCCCCGCGCCTATAAGCCGGATCCATTGACGAACCGAGCAGGTATCGTGTTCTCGCGCGCCTCTAGTCCCGCACGCCTCCGGACCCGGGGCCAGGAAGGGCCCTTGCGGATCGAGGGGAGCACCGCAGGCGCGACCGCTCTCGCCGTCCGCATCGAGCCGGGTTCCGACGATTCACGAGATCGCTTCATCGTCGAGTTCCTCCATGGGTCCGAGATCGAGAGCATCGTGCTGCCCGCGGATGTCATGAAGGCGGAGACGTTCTTCCGCGAGCTCGACCGCCGTCGGTTTGGCCACGTGGTCCGCCTTCGGCTCGACGCGAGCAAGGTGGCGGGCTTCGCGAAGGACGCCGCGCGGCCGCGCGTCGAGCACGACGGCGCCGGGACCGCCGCTGTGCTTGCGTGGCTCGCCGAACAGCGGTCGCCGGCGCTCGACGCCATCGAGGCAGATCTCCGCAAAATCGTACCCCGCGTACGGCGGTTCCATGCGAGCCGGGCGGAACAGGGGGAGGACCTCGGGCGCTTGTTCTCTCTGGAGATGGACTCGGGTGCTTTGATCGAGGCAGACCTCTTGAGCGAAGGGACCCTGCTGACGATCGGCTTGCTCACAGTCCTTCATCAACCGCCCGTACCGAGGCTCGTGTTGCTCGACGACTTCGATCGCGGGCTCCACCCGAGGGCGCAGAAACAGCTCGTCCTGTGTATCAAGTCGATGCTCGAGCGCCAGCCCGATCTCCAGTTCGTCTGCACGACACATTCGCCCTATGTGCTCGACCTATTCGACGCCGAGGACGTCCGCGTGCTCCGCAGCGATGCAAACGGGCTCACGCAGGCCCGGAAGCTGACGGACCATCCGGAATGGACCGATTGGAGGGGGACGCTGAAGGCTGGCGAGTTCTGGAGCTACGTTGGGGAGGATTGGCTGGAGGCACGCGCCGATGCCGCCTGAGCCTACCTTGTGGTTCGCGCTAGCGGCCGAGGACAACGGGCACCATGCGGCGGTAACGCGGTTGACCGATCGCGTGCTGGAAGGGAGGGTTGAATGGTTCCAGCCCGAGACACGGGACGAGCTCCGTGGGTGGCGCGGGCCGACCCAGGTTCACGCGTACTGGGCGTTGAAGAATGCGTTCCACGATGCCCGCAGCCTCGGGCTGCCGATACGTGGGGATTTCGGCGGAGAGCCCGCCCAGCTCGAGGCCGGAATGATCCGGGCCCAGCTGCTTCTCTGGAAGCGCGCACATCTCGGCGGCGAGCGCATTGACGTCGTGTTCATCGCCCGCGACACGGACGGGAAGCGGCGCTTGGCCGGAGCTCAACAGGCAGCGAGCCACGGTGATTGGGAGTTTCGCATCGTCCTCGCTTATCCCGAGCCGGAGATCGAGGCGTGGTACATCGCCGGCTTCGAGCCGGCGACCGAGGACGAGCGTGCGCGAGCGGAGGAGCAGAAGCTGCAGCTGGGATTCTCGCCTCTCGTTCGGACCGCGCGTTCGATTGCGGATCGAGCACGCCGGTGATCAGGAACTGCGGCGCCAATCCGCGGTGGGCTGGCCCTGACGTGCGGGTGCAACACGCGACGTGAGGGAGCACGTCAGGGGCAAAACACGATGTCGTAGTCTTCCCCGGCGCAGGCGGCCATCGACTCCTGATCATCCCCGGACCATGAATACGCGTCTTTGCATGCCTCTTCGAAGTACATGGCCACGGGGCTCGCTGGATCGTCCCGATCAGGGCTCACGCAGGAGATCGTGGCGCCGCTTTCATCCTTGTAGCGACCTTCCTCCGGGCACCCCGCGAGCAAGCTCGTCGGGCACGAAAGCGTCCGGCAGTCCGGCAGGCCGATGGGCACGATCGCCAGCGGGAGGTTATGCGCGTCCACGTGGCTGATGTTGTACCAATCGAAGTCGTTGAAATCGGTGTTGAGGGTCATCTCGGCCAGCGTGTGCCGGCCGCCGCCGGGGTCCGACCCGGCATACGCCCAGTAGCGCAGGGACGACAGCGGCTCCTCGCTGGTGCCCACGTCGCGGCACGCGAACTGCCCCGGGCCGAGCTCCCCGCCGTCGATGAGGCTCCCCAGGAACTGGAGCGGCTGGTCGCACTTGTTGACGAAGGCCAGGGTGGACTTCCCGTCACCGGGGGTGCGGCAGTCGACCTCGCCCGGATTGACCGGCGGCTGGCCTGTCGACGCGCTGCTGGCTTCGCTCGACGACGCTCCGCCGCTCGCGCTGGACGCGGAGCTGACCGAGGTGGATCCGCCGCCCGTCGCGCCGGAGGACGTGTCCTGCTCGGTGGACGCGCAGCCGACATCGAGCAGCGCCATGGCGAGCAGCGCGGCCGCGGTCTTCCTGTGTTGCGACATGAGGGTCCTCCTTGCGGACTCGGTGGTGGAAGGAGGATGAGGATACAGAAAGCCTCGTACACCGAGAAGCCGTGTCCTCGTCGGGCCGCGAGCGATGACCAGCGCGGACTCGGGACCTCGAGCGCCGCTCAGGGCGCCTGGCAGGACACGCGGTGGATCGGCTCCTCTTTCCCTTCACCGACCGTCACGTAGTCCCATCCACCGGGCACCCACGTGATCGCCTCGGCCTGCTCCTCGTCGGGCGACGGCAGCACGCAGGGGGGTTCGGCCAGCGCCTGCGCCACCGTCTGATCCGGTGTCATGGGGTAGTAGAGTACGTGGGATGAGGTGCGCAGCAGCACGCCTGTGCCGTCCGGGTGGACGTCGCCGCTTGTGAAGCGCGCGCTCCCGGCGGGCGGCTCGATGGAGCCCGTCCGGACGAGCGTCGCAGGTGTGCCCGCGGCCGGCAGCGCTGGCAGCTCGTAGACGCTCGAGGTGCCCTTGTTGACCTTCGTCACGAGGGTGAGCGCTCCGGTGGTGGGGTGAATGAGCAGCGTCTCCGCGTCGTGGCCTCCGTCGGGGTACGAGAGCACGAACACCTCGGCGGTCGAGGCGAGCGGCCCTCCTCCGAGCGTGTCCGGCTCCGGCACGCCGTAGATCGTGTAGCTGTCGCGCTCGCCGTCGTTGTCGCCGATGTCCGCGAGGAAGAGGCAGCTGCCCCCGCCCGAGCGGCAGGGGCCGCGCGCGATGTCCTCCCAGTCGTTCGCGGCCGCGCCGGCCACGGTCACCTCGGCCCGCAGCGCGCCGTCGAACCCGATCGCGAAGAACCGGGGGTCATCGCCGTGGTCGTTGTGAACATAGAGCACGTCCGGGTGCAGCCCGCTGGCGACGACACCGGAGCACTCGTCGATGTCACCCGGCGGGAGCGCGCCGATTCGCGCGGCCCCGGTGCAACGAGGGCAGCCCGTCTCCCGCACCGGCGGCGGATCCGATGCCCCGCAAGCCGACAGGAGCAGCGAGAGCGCCGGCGCCAGCCAGCGCGCCAAGGCGCCTGGTGCAGCCCCGCCGCCCGGACGAGACGCCAGAATGCGATGCGGCAGCGCCCGCGGGGAGCGGAGGATCTCGATCGCGGACGTCGGTGACAGGCGCATCGCGGTTCGGTGCAGAGAGAGAGTTGAACGCAAAGGCGCCAAGAGCGCAAAGACGCAAAAATGCCCTGTACTCATTTTTTTCTTTTTGCGCCTTCGCGCCTTTGCGCCTTTGCGTTCACTCTCTCTCTCCGGATTTCCGGCGCGCGGAGCTAGGGCGCCGCGTTCTCCGCTCCGGGGGTCGGCGCCGTGACCGCGCCGTCGCCGGTCAGGTCGGGCAACCTGCCCCACGTCTCTCCATCGGCTGCCGCCTCCATCGGGTACTCGAGCCGGGCGAGCACCTCGTCGCTCTCGGAGATGAGGTAGACGGTCTCGCCCCTGGAGGCGCTCACCTTCCAGGTCGCATAGAAGCAGCTGCTCGGGCCGCCGTCCGGCAGGCACGCGGTGTGGGGCCCAGGGCCGTCCTCGGGCAGCTGGTCGCCGAGGATGAGCAGGTACGCTCCCGGGGCGAGCTGCGTGCCTTCGGGGAACCTGAGCGCGTCGGCCGTGTTGCACTCCCCGCTCTCGTCGGAGTCGCACAGACCGAGCCCGCCGAGGTCGGCCGAGCCCGGGCCCGGGTTGCCGAGCTCGATCCAGTCGCCGCCCTTGGCCGAGATCTCGTTCACCACGACGGTCGTCGTCGCGGTCCCGCCGCCCGTCCCCCCTTGGCCGTCGCCGCCCGCGCCGCTCGAGCTCGAGCTCGAGCTCGAGCTCGAGCTCTGGGAGGTGCTGGTCGCGCCCGTGCCGCCCGCGCCGCCGGTGCCCGGCGTGCCCGTGTCCCCGGGCTCTTCGCTCGAACCGCAGGCTGCCGCGCAGAGCGCAGCGAGGCAGAGCGCGGCATATCGAAATTGTGCCATCACGATGTTCTCCTCGGCCGCAGCACACGGCGATCCCGGCGGTGTGTCAACCGTGTGTCGACGGGCGGCGCGCGCGGGCTCCCGTTCGCGACCGCCCCCGCCGTGGCCGCGCGCGTCTGCGAAGCGCGCGGCCGCGCCTCTCAGCGCGCCCGCGCCCCGTGCTCCGCGATCACGCTCGCCACGCAGCAGGTCAGCTTCTTCCCCATGCCGAGGTGCAGAAACTCGTTCGGACCGTGCGCGTTCGATTGCGGCCCGAGCACGCCGGTGATCAGGAACTGCGCCTCCGGGAACTTCTCTCCCAGCATCGCCATGAACGGGATCGTCCCGCCCTCGCCGATCCCCATCGCCGGCCGGTCGAAGAACGTCTTCGACGCCTTGCGCACCGCCGCTTCGAGCCAGGGCGCCGTCGCCGGCGCGTCCCATCCGGACGACGGCTCGCTCACCTGGAACCGGACCTCCGCGCCGTACGGCGGGTCCTTCTCCAGGGCCTCCTTCAGGGCCGCCGCCGCCTTCTTCAGGTCGAGGCGCGGCGGCAGGCGCATCGAGAGCTTCGCCCTCGTGAACGGGCGCAGCACGTTGCCCGCGCTGGCGATGGGCGGCAGGCCGTCGGCGCCCGTCACGGAGAGCGCGGGGCGCCAGGTGCGGTTCAGCAGCAGCTCCGCCGTGTCGCCGGTCACCGGGCCCGCGCCCTTCACCCACGGCAGCTCGCCCACGACCGACGCGCCCAGCACGTTGGCCGCGGCCCGCGCCTGCGCCGCGCGCTCCTCGGGGATCTGCACGTGGAGCGCGTCCACGAGGATGCGCCCGGTCCGCTCGTCCTCGATGCGCGACAGGAGCTGCCGCAGGATCCGGAAGCTCGAGGGCACGACGCCGCTGCCCACGCCCGAGTGGACGCCCTCGCGCAGGATGCTCACGTCGAGCGTGCCCTGGAGCAGCCCGCGGAGCGACGTCGTGGTCCAGAGCTGGTCGTAGTTGCCGCAGCCGGAGTCGAGGCACACGACGAGGCTCGGCTTGCCGATGCGCCCCGCGAGCGCGTCGATGTAGGCCGGCAGGTCCGGGCTGCCGCTCTCCTCGCAGCCCTCGATGAGGATCACGCAGCGCGCGTGCGGGATCCCCTGCTCGTGCAGCAGGCGCAGCGCCGCGAGCGACGCGAAGGCCGAGTACCCGTCGTCGGCGCCCCCGCGGCCGTAGAGCTTGTCGCCCTCGCGCACGGGCTCCCAGGGGCCGAGCCCCTCGCGCCACCCCGTCATCTCGGGCTGCTTGTCGAGGTGCCCGTAGAGGAGCACCGTGTCGTCGCGCGTGCCCGGCACCTCCATCAGGATCACCGGCGTGCGGTTCCCGATGCGCACCACCTCCACCGTGAGCCCGGGGATCGGCTGCGCCTCGCACCAGGCCGCGATGAGCAACGCCGCCCTGTCCATGTGGCCGTTCTCGCGCCAGGCAGGGTCGAAGGCGGGCGACTTGTTGGGGATGCGGATGTAGTCGTGCAGCGCGGGGACGATCTCCTGCTCCCAGCAGCGCTCGCAAGACGCGACGGCTTCACGCTCGTTGAGCTTCGTCAGCATGAACCTCTCCAGGGGCTTGAGGACGGCGGCGATCTCCGGGGACCGACTCTACAGCGCCCACGACGTGGGTGTACCGCGGACATGGGGGGTTGACATCTTCGACGTTCCAGGGCGCCGAGGCGAGAGCGCGGGGCCGGCGGGCGGGCGCGGCGCTTGGACGGGCGGGGGCGGCGCGTGGACGAGCGGGCTCAGCGGGCTCTCCCCGCGTCAGGGCCGCTTCTCGAAGGTCACTTCGGGGAACTCCGGCGAGGGACCGTCGAGCAGCGGGGCCGCTTCGCCGCGCACGTGCGCCTGGACGAAGGCGCGCGTGTACGTGTTCGTGATCTCGACCGCGCGGGCCGGATCGAGCGTGCCGAGCAGCTCCGGGAGGACGCCTTCGCCGAGGAAGTGCTCGACGACGATCGGCAGGTCCGAGAACGTGAGGTGGGCGGCGTCTTCGACCCGCGCCCGGTAGCCTTGCCCGTTCAGCGCGTTGTAGGTCTCGTCGATGCTCGGATCGTCGGGGTGGTCCGCCGCGAGCATGATGAAGAAGGGCTGCGCGAGGCCCCTGCCGCCGGCGCCGTCCTGCGGCCCGAAGAGCCTGCCGTCGATGTCGAGGCCGGCGTCGAAGCGGTCGTCGCGGGCGCATACCTCGGCGGCCATCGCGCCGCCGTAGGAGTGGCCGAGCACGCCGAGCCGCTCGAGATCGAGCCGGCCCGTGAGCAGGCCGCCCGGGTCGTCCTGCGCGGCGGCCGTGAGCTCGTCGAGCACGAAGAGCGCGTCGTCGGCCCAGACGTCGACGTGCTCGCCCATCGCCTGAGTAAAGGCCTCGATCTCCTCCTCCGACGCGTCCATCGCCGGCGTCAGGACGACCGAGCCGAAGGGCACGGCGCGGCCGTCGGGGAACACCGTGAGCTCGGTGTCGTAGGTGTGGCTGATGGCGGCCACCACGAAGCCGTGGCTCGCCAGGTCCTCGAGGAGGCTCGTGTAGTCGGCGCGCAGCATCCCGAACCCGTGCGAGAAGAGGAGCACCGGGTGCGGCGCGCCGTCCTTGGCGACCGGCACGCCCACGCGCGCGTGCGTGAGGATGCGCGCCTCGAAGCCGTCCTCGGCCGGGAGGCCGCCGGTCGTGCGCCGGCTGTCGCCTTCCTCCGGCGACAGGTACGGCGCGAGCTGCCCTGTGCCGCAAGGATCGGCCGGGTAGAAGAGCTGCACCATGAGCTCCCGGCGGTCGTCGGGATCTTCCGTCGCCTCTTCTCCACGCGCGCTGTCGGTGAGGGCGCGGATCTGCGTGCCGACCGGGTGCGGGCCGGTCGGACGGGGCAGCTCGAGCACGCCCTCGGCGGGCGCCTCGTCGCCCCAGCCGGTGCAGACCGGATCGCCCTCGTGCGGAGGCAAGGCCTCGTCATCGGCGCAGCCGGCGACGAGCGCGGAGGTGGAGAAGGCTGCGAGCAGGCAGAGGGCATGTCGAGAGACGTCGCTGTTCAGCATGCGCGCATCGTTCTCACGCCCTGGCCAAGACCGGCGCGGCGAGCACGATCGTGGCGCGGAAGGACCGCGCTCGGCAGACGCAAGGCTCGGCCTGACAGAAGCCGCAGACCCCTGTAGTATCGGTTACGTGCGGGCAGCTCTGGAGGCGTGGCGCGGCCGAGGCGCGGCGCCGTGCGGACCAAGACAGCGGAGCGGGTGAACGAAGATGGAAGAGCTCGAAGAAATAGCCCTCGCCAGGAGTGAAGACGCGCACGACATCCTTCCGTTGATGGTCGCCTTCAACGAGGCCGAGGGCATTCCCTGGAGGCCCGAGGCCATGATTCCCGCTCTGCACCGTGTGCTCAACGACAAGGACCTCGGGCTGATCCTGGTTGCGCGTGTCGGAGCGCGTCGCCCCCTCGTCGGTTATAGCCTGGCCACGTTCGGGTATGATCTTGAGTTCGCGGGGCGTGATGCCTTCGTGACAGAAATCTTCGTGGAGCCTGGGTCCCGACGGCGGGGCCTCGGGCGGACCCTGCTGGAATCGACCGTACAACACCTGCGGGAGCGCAGCGTGAACGCCGTCCATCTCATGGTGCGACCGGACAATCAGCGAGCGATCGCTTTGTATGAGGGGCAGGGGTTCAACCTCTCGCCGCGGATCATGATGACCAGGGAGCTGACCCCCCTGACCGAAGACGCAGTTCAACAAGGTGTTCCATCGGGCAGCGCTTCGCGCCCCCGCTGAGCGCCAGATCATTCGCCGGAGCCTTCCAGATGCTCGAGCACAGCCCCGCATGGCCGCATGGCGAGGTACAGGACGCATTCCCAGAGGTCTTTTACGTCGTGGGTACGAACAGGACTCACCACGCCGGGATCGATCTCCAGACGAGCCGCACGATGACCGTGCTCCGACACGACGGAGAGCTCACGCTCGTGAACACCGTGCGCCTGACCGAGGAAGGGTTGCGCCAGCTCGACGCCCTCGGCCAGGTCCGCCACATCGTGCGGCTCGGCGCGTTCCACGGCCGAGATGATCCCTTCTATCGCGATCGTTACGGCGCCACCCTGTGGGCGCTCCCCGAGGCAGCGGTGGCCGACGGCCGACCTGCCGACCGAGCGCTCGCAGCAGGGGGCCCGTTTCCGGCTCACGGAGGCGTTGTATTCGTGTTCACGACCGCGCGGTTCCCTGAAGCCGTCGTTTTACTTCCGAGGGAGGGCGGGATCCTCATTACCTGTGACGCCGTCCAGAACTGGTCACACGTCGATCCCTTCTTTTCCGATGAAACAGGAGCGCTGTTCCTCGCTCAAGGGTTGATCGGTGCGGCGAACATCCCCGCGACCTGGCGAGAGGCGTGTACCCCCGATATTTCCGATTTTCGCCGCCTCGCCGACCTGCCGTTTCGCCATCTCATCAGCGCTCATGGTGAGCCGCTTCGTGACGACGCCAAGAGGCTACTCCAAGCCCGCATAAACGAAGTATTTGGCCCGCGAGAACAGGAGCCTACGTGAGGCCGGTGACGCTGCCAACAAGCCGTCGCGGATGACGCCCTCCTACGCCACGCTCGGCCTGGCACCGGCACCTGGGACGGCGGACGGATCGGACTGGCCGGGGCCGCTGATCTCGCAGGCCGAGTATGTCGCGTTCGCGGAGGCGCTGGGGCTCACCATCGTCCAGGCGTCCTCGTCCTCGCCGTTCCATCACGAGATCGTCGCGGTCGAGTACGCCGACGCGTGTCGAGCTGCTCACCAACCGCTGTTTCATCTTCACGATGAAACCGCACGATGACCTGTGGCCCTATGATGACAGGTTGCAGCTCGAGTGGTCGTGAGAGCTTATTGGCATGTCGGGTATCTGGATCGATCTGTCGGGCAGAGTGGCAGCCAGCGACGGCGTCGCTGATGCGCGTTCTCAGTGTTCGTTCTGCCGGCGCGAGGTGGCCGTTCTCGAGCGCCTCATCGCTGCCGAGGATGTCAGCATTTGCAGCGCTTGCGTTCAGGAATGTGCCCGCCGTCTTCGCCGCCGCAACGTCCTCGGATGGCGCCCCTGGTGGCGATTCTGGGAGGGCGGCGAGCCGAGCAAGACGCGGACCGGGCTCAGCTATCGGGACCCGCCTTGTGCGTGCTCGTTCTGCAAGCGTTCGCTGGTCGATGTGCCCGCGCTGTTAGGGGGAGGCCGGATCAACATCTGCAGTCCCTGCGTGCGTCTTTGCATGGAGATCCTCCGCGAGGAATCTCGGTGAACCGATCCGCCAGGACTGCGCGCCGACGCCTCGGAATAGCTGCTCGCCGTAGATGGTTGACGTTGCCCGACCCATGACCTCCCCGACCCCTGGTCGCCGCGCGCGAGGAGCGCTCCTCCTGTGCTTGGCGGTGCCGTTCATCGGGATCCTGTTCGGCGGGATCTACTCCGTGCCGGCGATCCAGCTCAGCCGTGGGCGCGATCCCTGGCTCAGCGTTCTCCTGCTGTCCGGCCTCGCCCTCACCGTGTTCGGCGCCGGGTCTCTGCTGCGAATCCCGGCTGGCCTCCTGGGAGGCGTCTACGTGGTAGCAGCGGTCGCCCTCTTCGTGGTCCGGAGGGCCTACGGCGGGCTCGATGGGAATCTGGAGCGCTTTGGCATCGTGCACCTGTTCGCGCTGGCGCTGGTTTCCTTCGCGCACACGGCGATGCTGGTGGAGAGACATCCGTGATCAGTTAGCCAAACTAAGCGTCATGGGACTATTCGACATCGTCATCGCCCGAGCGGACTGCCCCAGCTGTGGATATTTCCAGGAGTGGCGCGTCCAGTACAAGTATGGCTACTGCCGGCAGCACGAGTACAGGATCGGTGACCGAATCTGTTGGTTCGATCCGCCGGGGCGCCCGGCGCCGCTCAGCGATGATGGAGAGAACGTGGGCGGGCTCGTCACAGTCCCCGGGCTCGTCGAGAGCGGCTGCTCGAATCGCGGTACCTGAGCGGAGGGGCACCCTATCATGGCTCGGCGTCTCGCACGCCGGCGCGCCGCCATGGCACCTGCGTCGTCGGAGCGCCGTGTCCACGGGCGGCGCGCCCGGTTGTCCGGCCGGCGCTCAGCCCTGCTTGCGGGGCGCCTTGAGCGAGAGCTTCAGCAGCACGTCGTCGCGGATCAGATCGTCCTGCTTGCCCGGATAGACGATGCCGAAGTCCTTGCGGTTGATCACGAACTCCGCGCTGCCCGACACGGCATCGGCGCCCTCGGTGATGGTCGCCGGGAAGGTGATCGTCTTCTTCACGCCGTGCAGATCGAGCTCGCCGGTGATGGTGTGCGTCGCGCCCTTCTCGCCGCCGGCCTTGATCTCGGTCGAGGTGAACGTCGCCTTCGGGTACTTCTCGACGTCGAAGAAGTCCGGCGACTTGAGGTGGCCGTCGAGCTTCTCGGCGTCGGTCTTCACCGACGACGCGTCGGCCTCGATGGTGAGCTTGCCGCCCGCGGCCTTGCCGCCGGCGAGCGTGATCGAGCCCGAGATCTTCTCGAATTTGCCCTCGTGTTTGCCCGTGACCTTCGAGCCGACGAAGCCGATGGTCGAGGCGGCCACGTCGAGGGCCAGCGTCTCGGCGGGGCCCGAGGGCGCGGCGGCGGCCTGGGTCTGCGCGGGCACGGCGGTCGAGATGGTCGCCTTGGGCTTGTCCTTGGTCGGATCTTCGCACCCCGCGAGCGAGAGCAAGAGCGCGGCGGGGAGGGCGATGCGAGCGAAACGAGCGGTGAACATGAGAGACAATCTCCTTATTGGTCAGCCAAACTGCACAGAACGTTTCGTGAACGAGCCATAGGTGAGCCCCGTGATGGGGAACTGCACAGGCTCGCTCACGTCGATCGACGCGCCCATGGCGGCGACGACCGGCACGAAATGCTCGTGGGTCGGGAGCGCCATCCGCACGCCCGGCGCGCGGGCGCGGTACTCGATGAGCGCGCCCACGTCGCGCTTCGAAAGGACCTCGGCGCACCATGCGTCGAACTCCGTGGCCCAGGGCTGCGCGACCGCATCTCCGCGCCAGTCTGCCGCGCGGAGGTTATGGGTCAAGAAACCGCTGCCGACGATCAACACCCCCTCGTCGCGGAGCGGCGCGAGCGCTCGCCCCATCTCGAGGAGCGGAGCTGGAGAGAGCGTCGGCAAAGAGATCTGGAGCACCGGGACGTCCGCGTCCGGGTACATGCAGACGAGCGGCACATAAGCGCCGTGATCGAGCCCGCGGCGAGGAGCCTCGGCGACCGGCCCCAGCGGGCCGAGCAGCTCCCGGACGCGCCGCGCGAGCGCGGGAGCGCCGGGCGCGGGGTACGTCACCTGATAGTACTTCTCGGGGAAGTTGTAGAAGTCGTAGACGAGGGGCACGGTCTCGGTGGCGCCGAGCGTGACCGGCGCGTCCACCCAGTGGGCCGAGATCATGAGAATCGCCGTGGGGCGCGGCACCGCCTGCGCCCAGGCGGCGAGCTCGGCGACCCACGCGCGATCGTCGAGCAGGAAGGGAGAGCCGTGCGCGAGGAACAGGGCCGGCATGCGCCCCTCGCGCGCCTTGTGCTGGGTGTCGGACATCGAACCTCTCTCGGCCGCGGTGGATGTGGAGCTCGACGCCGGAGCCGGGCCGGGCGCGGCCGACGTCGAGCGCCCGCAGGCGCCGGCGATCGGTACGGCCCCGCCCGCGGCAAGGAGGAGCCTTAATGCAGCCCGGCGATCCATGATGAGCCCACCCTAGGTCGTTTCCGGTAGTGGTACAATGACCCTGAAATGAAACGCCAGGTTGCCAAAACGGAAACGATCGACGCAAATGTGAGCGATCTGCGGGCCTTCTGCCTGGTGGTCGACCTCGGATCGATCACGGCGGCCGCGAGGACGCTGGGCGAGACGAAGGGCAGCGTCAGCCGCCGCATCACGCGCCTGGAGCACGCGCTCGGGGTGGAGCTGCTCCGCCGCAGCCCGCGGCTCGTGCAGGCCACCGAGGACGGCCTCGCCTACCGGATGCGCGTCGGCCGGGCGATCGAGCTGCTGGAGGACGCGAACGTGGCGGTGCAGCAGGCGCGCTCGAGGCCGCGCGGGCATCTGCGCGTGACGGCGCCGTTCGATCTCGGGCTGAGCATCCTGGCGCCGCTCTCGGCCGGCTTCGCGGAGCGCTTCCCCGAGATCTCGCTGGAGCTGCTGCTCACCGAGGCGCTCCTCGACTTCGACGCCCACCAGGTCGACGTGGCCCTGCGCGCGACCTCGAGCCTCCCGGACTCGACGCTCATCGCCCACAAGCTGCAGCACATCGAGGTCGGCCTGTTCGCGGCGCCGTCCTACCTGCGCAAGCACGGGGCCGCGCGTCGGCCCGAGGACCTCGCGGGGCACCGGCTGCTGCTCGCCCAGACCGCGCGGGGGCACGCGACGATCGCGCTCTCGGCGCGCGACGGCCGCGATCGCGCGGAGCTCCGGGTGCGCGCGGCGATCTCGGCCTCCGATTTCTCGTTCTGCCGCGAGGTCGCGCTGGCCGGGGGCGGGATAGCGCTGGTCCCCGCGATCAACGTGCGGGGCGACCTCGACGCGAAGCGGCTCGTCCCCGTGCTCAAGGACTACGCGATCCACGGCGCCGCCTCCCTGTACCTCGTTCACCCGGGGACGCGCTTCCTGCCGTCCAAGATCCGCGCCTTCCGCGACTACCTGCTCGACGCGTTCGGCGTCCAGGGGCGGCGCGAGGCCCCCGCCGCGGCGCGGTAGCGGGCCGCCCCGCCGCGCCCGCTCCCGCCCGAGGGAGGCGGGCCGTGCTCGCGCCGGAGCAGCGGATCACCACCGGCTGTTGCTGGGGAAGCAGCGCGGCCTCGGCCCGGCCGTCCCGCGGCCGGCGGGCGCCGCGCGACGGCGGGCGCGGGCCGCTGGACCGCGCCGTCCACGGGCGAGCGGCGCGGCGGCATGGGCGTTGCTGGTCATGGCGAGACGATCCCGAGGACGGGCCGCGAGCCATCGGCTCGGCGAGGCCCCTCCCGGCGTCTCCCGAGCGCTCCTCTCCCCCGCCGGCTGGGCGGCGGGCGGGGCGGCGCCTGGGCATCCGCGAAACGGCACCGCTTCCAGCCGCGCACCGAGGTCCATCTGCGCTCCTTCATCGACAGGATTCGCTCACGCGCGACGTTCGCGGCGCTCTCTGCGCTGATCGCGTCATCCGGGTGCAAGCGCGACGGCCAGGCGAGCGCCGGTGCCACGCTCGCTCCGGACGCCCCGATCCCGGCCGAGATCCCGCGCGAGACGCGGCTCAGCATCGGTGATCCGACGGTGCAGAAGCAACTCCAGCTCTCCGGCGACATCGACAGGCTGCCGTTCCGCGTCGACTGGCAGAACATCAGCGGAGGACCGCAGACCATCGAGGCGTTCCGCGCCGGGGTGCTCGACGCGGGCGCGGTCGGCGACACGCCGCCCATCCACGCCACCTTCACCGGGGTCGACGTGAAGATCCTCACCGTGCAGGTCCGGGAGAAGCCCATCTACGATCTGGCCACCGCGCCGGGCGCGCAGGTCGCGTCCATCGACGACCTCCGCGGCAAGAAGATCGCGTATTCGCCGGGGCAGGCGCAGGGCGCGCTCGTGCTGCGCGTGCTGAAGAAGGCCGGGCTGTCGCAACAGGACGTCACGCTGGTCCAGCTCGGGAGCACCGAGTTCAAGGAGGCGCTCACCAGCCGCCAGGTCGACGTCGCGCCGCTGTCGGGCGTCACCCTGCTGCGTTATCTCAACGAGTACCGCGCCGAGGGCGCCTCGTCGATCGCGCACGGCGTCCGTGACAACCTCGGCTTCCTTTACGTGCGCGCCGAGGTGCTCAAGGACGCTCACAAGGCGGCCGCGCTGGTCGACTACGCGAAGCGGCGGGCCAGGGCCCAGCTGTGGGCCTACGCGCACCCCGAGGCCTGGATCGAGGCGTATTACGTCAAGGATCAGGGCCTCTCGGCGAAGGAAGGGCGATTCCTTATCGAGGCCGCCGGCGAGCCGCAGGTTCCGCGCGACTGGTCCGAGGCGATCGCGCTGACCCAGGAGACCGCCGATCTGCTCGCCGAGGCCTCCGGCCAGAAGCGGTTCGAGGCCAGGACGATCTTCGACCTTCGATTCCAGACGATCGGAGCGGAGGTGGCTGGCGCCGCCGAGGGCGCCGGACCGACGGACCGGCCGGCGACGGCCGACAGGAGCACTCCATGACGACCGCACTGCCCACGAGCGCCGCCTCGCCGCGCCTCGCCAGCTTCCCGGATCTCACCGCGAGCGCGGACGTCTTCGCGCCGCCGTCCGGCGCCCCGACCGGCCGCCGCGTGTCCGGCCGCCGCTTGCGGCGCCGCCTGGGCCCGGGGCGGCGCATCCCGTACGGCCTCGCGCTCGGCCCGGCGCTGCTGCTCGCGCTCTGGGCCGCCGCCTCGGCGACGGGCGCGCTCGACGCGCGCGTGCTCTCCGCGCCGTGGACCGTGGTGACCACGGCCCGCGAGCTGATCGCCGACGGGCGGCTCCTGTCCAACCTGCTCACGTCGGCGCAGCGGGCCTTCCTGGGGCTCGCGCTCGGGGCCGGCCTGGGCACGGTGCTGGCGCTCCTCGCCGGGCTGACGCGCGTCGGTGAGGCGCTGCTCGACGGGCCGGTGCAGATCAAGCGCGCGATCCCGACGCTGGCGCTCATCCCGCTGCTGATCCTCTGGTTCGGGATCGGCGAGCAGATGAAGGTGCTCACCATCGCCCTCGGCGTCGTCATCCCGGTCTACGTCCACACCCACGCGGCGCTGCGCACCATCGACGCGCGCTACGTGGAGCTGGCCGAGACGGTCCGCCTGACGAGGTGGCAGTTCATCCGGAAGGTGGCGTTGCCGGGGGCGCTGCCGGGCTTCCTGATGGGCCTGCGGCTGGCGGTGACCGGCGCGTGGCTGGCGCTCGTGGTGGTCGAGCAGATCAACGCCACGAGCGGCATCGGCTACATGATGTCGCTGGCGCGCTCGTACGGGCAGACGGAGATCATCCTCCTCGGACTCGTCGTGTACGGGCTGTTCGGCCTGGCCTCCGACTCGGCCGTGCGGCTCATCGAGCGAAAGGCCCTGTCATGGCGCCGCATCCTGGCCGGCTGACGTCGGCCCCGCCCGCGGTGCGGATCCGCGGCCTGGTCCGCCGCTTCGGCGCCCGCGTGGTGCTCGACGGGATCGACCTCACGATCGAGCGGGGCGAGTTCGTCGCGCTGCTCGGCCGCAGCGGATCGGGCAAGAGCACCCTGCTGCGGGCGATCGCCGAGCTGGACGACGAGGTGACCGGCTCGGGCGAGCTGAACGTGCCGGACAACCGGGCGGTCGTGTTCCAGGACACGCGGCTCCTGCCGTGGGCGCGGGTGCTCGACAACGTGATCCTGGGGCTCGACGTGCCGCAGGCCCGGGAGCGCGGCCTGGACGCGCTCGCGGAGGTGGGGCTCGCCGGGCGGGAGCGCGCGTGGCCCGTCGAGCTGTCCGGCGGCGAGCAGCAGCGGGTGGCGCTGGCGCGGTCGCTTGTGCGCGATCCGGAGCTCGTGCTGGCCGACGAGCCGTTCGGCGCGCTCGACGCGCTGACCCGCGGGCGCATGCACGACCTCCTGCGCGAGCTGTGCGCGCGGCACCGGCCGGCCGTTCTGCTGGTCACCCACGACGTCGACGAGGCGATCGCGCTCGCGGATCGGGTGCTTGTGCTCGAGGGCGGCCGCATCGCCGAGGAGCGGCGGATCGATCTGCCGGCGCCGCGGCCGCTGCGCGATCCGCGGTTCCTCGCCCACCGCGAGTCGCTGCTTTCGGCGCTGGGGGTCGCGCCGGGCGCGGCCGCTGCCGGAGATCCTGACGCGAACCCTGAACTGGAACGGAGTTCCCCGTGACCCAACGACCCGGACAGCTGCATCTCAACGCGTTTCTCATGAGCGTCGGCCACCACGAGGCCTCGTGGCGCTTGCCGGAGAGCGATCCGTTCGCGAACACGAGCGTCGCGCACTTCAAGAACCTGGCCCGCATCGCGGAGCGGGGGAAGCTCGACTCGGTGTTCCTCGCCGACAGCCCTGTGCTGTGGAACAACGTCGGCCGCAGGCCGGCCGGGACGCTCGAGCCGACGGTGCTGCTTGCGGCGCTCGCCGGGGTGACCGAGCACATCGGGCTGATCGCGACCGCCTCGACGACGTACAACGAGCCGTTCAACCTGGCCCGGAGGTTCGCCTCGCTGGACCACCTCAGCGGGGGTCGGGCGGGCTGGAACATCGTCACGACGGCGGGCGTGGACGCGGCGCGCAACTTCAACCTGGACGAGCTGCCGGCGCACAGCGACCGGTATGCGCGGGCGGCGGAGTTCATCGATGTGTCGCTGAAGCTGTGGGACAGCTGGGGCGACGACGCGCCGCTCGGCGACAAGGAGAGCGGCGTCTGGGGCGATGACCGCAAGATTTACCCGCCGCGGCACGTGGGGCGGTACTTCAAGGTCGAGGGGGCGCTCAACGTGCCTCGCTCGCCGCAGGGGTATCCGCTGCTCGTGCAGGCCGGCTCGTCGGACGACGGCAAGGAGCTGGCGGCGCGGTACGCGGAGGCGGTGTTCACGGCGCAGCAGACGCTGGAGGACGCGCAGCGGTTCTATGTCGATCTGAAGGGGCGTGCGCGCGCGCTGGGGCGCGATCCGGGGTCGATCAAGATCTTGCCGGGGATCGTGCCGGTCATCGGCGCCACGGAGGCCGAGGCGCACGCGCTCGACGCCGAGCTGGATCGGCTCATCAAGCCGGAGTACGCGAAGCGCCAGCTCGCGCAGACGCTGCGGGTGAAGCCGGAGGAGCTCGACCTCGACGCGGAGCTGCCGCGGGATCTTCCGAGCGAGGATCAGATCGAGGGGGCGAAGAGCCGTTACACGCTGATCGTGAGCCTGGCGCGGCGGGAGCGGCTGACGGTGCGCCAGCTCATCGGGCGGCTGGGCGGCGGCCGCGGCCACCGGACGTTCGCCGGCGCGCCCGAGCAGGTGGCGGACGCGATCCAGCACTGGTGGGAGCAGGGGGCGGCCGATGGCTTCAACGTGATGCCGCCGGTGCTGCCGTCGGGGCTCGAGGCGTTCGTCGAGCACGTGGTCCCGCTCCTGCAGAAGCGCGGGCTGTTCCGGACGGAATATGCGGGGAAGACGTTGCGGGACAACTATGGGCTGCCGAGGCCGGCCAACCTCAACCCCGGTCGGGATCTGGTCGCGGCGGCAGAGTGATTGGAATTACAATGCGCCTCAACCTCGGTCGGATAGACCTCCGGTCGGATAGACCTCAACCTCGGTCGGGATCTGGTTGGTCGGGATCTGGTTGGTCGAGGCGCAAAGTGAAATAGATCACAATTTGCCGCAACCCCGGTCGGGGATGAACCGCGGCTGAACCCAACCCCGGTCGGGGCTCGCACCGGTCGGTGAACCCAACCCCGCTCGGGGCTCGCCCCGGTCGGTGAACCCAACCCCGGTCGGGACGAACCGCCAACCCAACCCCGTTGCTCGCCCTTTCCCTTTCGTGGTGTGCTGAGGCGCATGGTCGCCTCGAAGCTCGTCGCGGTCCTCTCCGCATGCACCCTCGCGCTGGCCGCCGCCGCGACGGGAGGCTGCTCCGCCTCGGACGGTGATGCAGAGCCAAAGGCAGACTGCTCGCTGCAGGGACAGAACCAGTTCCTGTTCGAGCTGATGAAGGACGCCTATCTCTGGTACGACGGCGTACCCGACCTGGACTACCGGGCGTACCCCTCGCCCGAGGCGCTGCTCGTGGATCTCGTCACCGAGCCCCGAGACCGCTGGAGCTACATCTCGACCAAGAGCGTCGACGACGCGTTCTTCCGGGAAGGGCAGACCCTCGGGTTCGGCATGCGGTGGAGCTTCGACCAGGAGGACATCCTCCGGCTCGCGCTGATCCAGCCGGGCTCGCCTGCCGGAGAGGCCGGCCTCCGGCGGGGCGACGCGGTGGTGGCGATCAACGGCATCGACGTCGAGCAGGTCGTGAGCGACGACCTCTGGGAGGAGCTCGCAGGCCCCGACGAGGAAGGGTACGAGATGTCGCTGACGATCGAGCGCGCCGACACCGACGCCTTCACGGTCGCGCTCCGGAAGGCGTGGTACGGCATCACCACGGTCGTGAGCCCGCGTGTCCTGCAAACAGGGTCCGCGACCGTCGGATATCTCATGCTCACCACCTTCATCGAGCCTTCGGTGAGCGAGCTCGACAGCGCCTTCGCGCTGTTCAGGGAGAGCCAGGTCGACGAGCTGGTGCTCGACCTGCGCTACAACGGAGGTGGGCGCCTCTCCGTCGAGAGGCACCTCGCGAGCCTGATCCACCGGCCGACGGAGGCCGGCGCGCTGCTCGACATCACCGCGCACAACGACAGGCACGTCGACTGGGACAAGCGGGAGACGTTCGATGACCTCGACCAGCCGCCGCTCCCCCTGTCCCGGCTGGTCGTCATCACGTCCGGCGGGACGGCCTCCGCGAGCGAGTCGCTGATCAACAGCCTGCGCGCCTACATGGACGTGAAGATCGTCGGCTCGACCACGCACGGCAAACCCGTCGGCATGTACGGATGGGACAACTGCGACATGGTCGTGCACCCGATCGCGTTCCGGGTGCTCAACGCGAAGGAAGAGGGCGATTTCTACGATGGCCTCCCCCCCGACTGCGCCGCAGACGACACGCTCGGCGCAGAGCTCGGCGACGCGGGCGAGACGTGCCTTGCCGAGGCCCTGCACCTGCTGGAGCACGGCGAGTGCTCGACCGCGGCGCAGCCGGACGGGGCGAGCGAGCGCCGCGCCTCGCCCCCGCGCGAGATCCCGTGGCGCGGCCTCCGGCGCGAGGTCGGCGCGCTCTGAGGCGCGGCCGCGCCGGCCAGGCGCGGCGCGGCGCGGTCGAGCGCGCCGGCGGCGTCCCGGCGCGAAACACCGCCGCTCCCGGCTTGACACCCTGAGCGGCTTGACGGAGATTCCTCCGCCATAGCGGAGACTGGGCCGCGGCCAGGAGGGAATGTCATGAGCCTGCAACTCGGAAGCATCGCGCCTGATTTCGAGCAAGAGTCCACGCACGGGACCATCCGATTCCACGAGTGGGCCGGGAGCTCGTGGGTGATCCTGTTCTCCCACCCGAAGGATTTCACCCCGGTGTGCACGACCGAGCTCGGCGCGGTCGCCAACCTCAAGGCGGAGTTCGACAAGCGCGGCGTGAAGCCCATCGCGCTCAGCGTCGACGACGTCGACTCGCACAAGCGCTGGTCGGTGGATATCGAGGAGACGCAGCGCACGAAGCTGAACTACCCGATCCTCGCCGACGTGGACCGGAAGGTGTCGAGCCTTTACGGGATGATCCACCCGCAGGCGAGCGACACGCTCACGGTGCGCTCGGTGTTCGTCATCGATCCGAACAAGAAGATCCGCGCGACGTTCACGTACCCGGCGAGCACGGGCCGCAACTTCGACGAGATCCTGCGCCTCATCGACTCGCTCCAGCTCACGGACAGCCACTCCGTGGCGACGCCCGCGAACTGGAAGGACGGCGATGAGGTGGTGATCGTCCCCTCGCTCCAGGACCCCGCCGTCCTCGCGCAGAAGTTCCCCAAGGGGTACAACGCCGTCCGCCCGTACCTGCGCCTCACCCCGCAGCCCAACCGCTGATGCGGCGTGGCGCCGCCCGCGCGCGGCGAGGCGTCGACGCGTCGACCCGACGCCTCGCCGCGCTCGCCCTCGTGTTGCCGGCGGCGTGCTCGCGCGCGCCCGCGCCCGAGGCGCTCGGGGCGCGCGGCGGCGGGCCGAAGCCGGCGGCGCGGGCCGCCGGCGCCGGCTGGAAGCTCGTCCACCACGAGACCTTCGATGCGCCGTTCCAGGAGCCCGCGGCGTGGACCGAGGATCGGTATGGCGACGAGAGCCCCTATCACGTCGATGTCTTCGACGAAGATGGTGAGTTCTTCTCCGCGCGGGGCGGCGAGGTGTTCCGGGGAGGGCTGCAGAGGTTCCGATCGTTCCGGAAGTCCTTCACCTATGGCGAGGGCGGCTGGCTCACGGTCGAGCTGTATGGCCGCGACAGCGACCGCGACGGCGTCCCCGAGACAGGCGGCCGCTTCGAGGCGGCGGGCGGCAAGGCGAGGCTCGTCTCCACCCGCCACTACGACGGCGCGATCCTCCGCTCGACAGCGCCGCTGCCCGCGCGGTACCGCGTGGAGGTGACGGTCTCGAACATCGACTTCGGCGGCCTGCGCGAGGGCAGCTGGACGCACGGGGGCAAGATCAACGGCTACGACGGGGACGAGCTGGCCGACCCGTGGCGGTTCAGCGATCGCAGCACCGCGCCGCAGTCGGCGACATTCAATAATGGTGTTTACTTTCTCTGCATCACCGATTATCCGCGGCCGGCCCCTCACAACAACGTCTTCATCCATCACCACCGGAAGGTCGTGATGGACACGGACAGCAACTTCGGCGAGGACGGCCCCTGGTCGCAGGTCTGGAACCCCTCGACCGGCCGGGCCGAGCAGGACGGATCACGTTATGTGAGCATGATCTGGCTCCGTGGCGACGCGTTCGGGAGCCCGTGGACCGGAAACAGGTTCACGTCGTACACCGCGGGCGGGTGGAAGGACGGCCCCATCTTCGTGGACAAGTACCTCGACAGGGAGGCTTACGTGTTCACCGTCGAGCGCGACGGCCGGGGTTATGCGATGTCCGCGGCGGGCCGGTTCCACCACGGCGGCAGCACGACGTACGCCGCGCGCAGGGATTTCCGCGAGCCGCCGGTGACGTGGCACTACAACCAGCGCCCCGACGAGCTCGAGGCGCACGGCCACAACGAGACGGTCGATTTCGGCGAGACCTTCGAGACCTGGCCGGCGGGGTCGGCCTACCCGGATCACTTCTTCTTCGGTGATCCGCACATCAACTATTACGAGGGCACCGCCGAGTTCGACGACGTGAAGCTCTACCTGCCGGACGACGGGTAGCGCCCGCTCCGGTGGGCGGCGCTGGTCGGGCGCGGCTCCGGCGGCGGCGGTCTCACCCGGACGAGCCGACCCGGAGCCTCCGGTCGAGCGCGTTCACTTGGGCGTGCACGTCGGCGAGAGCTTCAGGAGCGGTCCCGATGTGCAGGAGTCCAGGCCGAGCCGGAGATCGGCCACCAGGTGATCGAGCGCCGACAGAGGCGCAGGCGCTCCGGCGTACTCGTAGAGGTGCGACGTCTCGAGACCACCACGGCGCAGGCGCACGGACGTTGCGCCGCCGTCGGCGCAGTCGGGGCAGCCGTAGCGGCCGTCGAGGGAGACGCCCGAGAGCGCGTCCTCGATCTCGTCGAGCTTTCGCGCGCCTTCGTCCGTCAGCGTCGCCAGGTTCGAGCGGGGACAGCCCTGGTTGCGCGTGCAGGCCGTGAGCGAGAGCTCGACGCCGTCGCGGGACACCGTCGTGATGCACTCGCCGGCGCAGAACCCGAAGGAGTATTTCGTGGAGAGCCAGATCCCCTCGGCCTCGGACGAAGCGCCGAGCGACTGTTGCTCGGGCGCCGCCTCCTCCTCGGAGCCGAGAGCGCAGCCCGCGGCGAACGGGAAGCTAGCGACCAGCGCAAGGACCTTGAAGAGCGTGTTCGGTTTCATGCCGGCGCCAGACGGCAACCGCTGTGCCACGAGCCAGGACGCCGCGTGTGGCTCCGGTGCAGGCAGCGTCCTGCGGCCGGGCAGAACAAGACTGCACGCCCGCCCGGTTGCGCGAGGCAGGCGAGCTCGCCGGAACGCGGCGTGCGGCCTGGCTCAGCCTGCGCAGCGACATGGATGTCAGCCCTCGCACTCCTCGCGAGCGAAGCGGTGCTGATCCCACGGCAGCTCGATGCGCTCGCCGGCAGGCGTCTCCGCGGTGACCGGCGCCGCGCCGAGCGCGGCGACGACGTGCATCTCTTCCCCACCCGTGTTCGCGATCTGGTGCGGGACGTCCGCCGGCACGATGAGCGTCGAGCCCGGGCCGAACGTGAGGGCCACTCCATCGATCTCGCATGTCCCGGAACCGCGGAGGACGACGATCACCTCCTCACATGCGTGCCGGTGACGCGGCGTTTGCGCGCCCGGCGCAATGGTCTGCATCCACACCTCGAGCGTTTGGAGGCCGTCGCGAGGGCCGGCGAGGGTCTGGTGGGCGAGCCCGGGCAGGCTGAGCTTCTCGATCGAGGCGATGTTCAGGACAGTCATGGCTTGATCCTCCACGGCGGCATCGGGCGCGGGTCTGCCCATCGCGACAGGCCGTCGCGACAGGCCGCCCTGCTCGCTGGATACGGCAGCCCTCCGCCGCCGTTTCGCTGGCCGAGCCGAAATGTCGATGCGGCTGCGGGGGCTGGGCGCGGGCGATGGCCGCCTCGACGTCGCCGCGCGCCGGCGTCGGCGCCGGCTCAGCCGGCCGCGGCCGCGACGATGTCGCGCACGAGCGCGGCCACCTCGTCCGGCTGCGACAGGAACGGAGAGTGGCCCGCGTCGAGGCGCCGCACTTCCCTCGCGCGCCGCGACATCGCCTCCTGCGCGAACACCGGGATGGCGTTGTCGCGCTCGCAGATCACGTAGGTGGAGGGCAGCTCCTGCCAGGCCGCGGCCCCCAGCGGGTCCGCGAAGGACGCCCTGGACTGGGGCCGCAGCGCCGCTGCCGCGGCGGCCGCGACCTCGTCGCTGCAGTCGTTGTAGAAGATGTCGCGCGCGCGGTCGGGCATCATCGTCCGGCCATCCGCGGAGGTGATCCACCAAGGCGGCTCCTGGCCTCCGATCGCCGAGAGCAGGGATTCCCCCGGGCCGAGCATGAACGCGCACACGTAAACGAGGTGGGCGACGTTGCCCGCGCGGGCCGCCACCTCCGTGACCGGTAATCCCCCGTAGGAGTGCGCGACCACGACGGCCTCGCCGGGCGCCTCGGCCAGCGCCGCGCGCACCACCTCCGCGTCCGCCGCGAGGCCGCCCGCGGCGGGCCCGACGCTCTGAAGCTCTGGCACCCGGACGTCGAGCCCGCTGGCGAGCAGCCGGCACGCGACCTGGGACCAGCAGGACGGGCTGTGCCAGGCGCCGTGGACGAGTACGACCGATGAGATCTTGCGCATGTGCTCCTCTCCTCCGCAGCTCACGGCGGGACCGAAGACGCTATCCGACCCCCTCGATCGACACCAGCGCGCGTCGCCCGCAGCGCTGAGCCCGCTCTCCCCGCGCCTCCGCCGGCCCCCGCGCGTCTCCGCCCGCCATCCCGCCGGGATCCCGCGGCGCCGCGCCCTCGACCGGGGCGCGGGATGGAGCTATACCAATAATCGGAACGTTATTCCGAATAGTGGAACAAGCATGGAGCGATCCGGGACGGTCGACAAGGCGGTGCGCGCCCTCGAGGCGCTGGGCGAGGGCGGCGGCAGCGCTTCGCTCTCGGAGCTCGCGGGGCGGCTCCGCATGCCGAAGGCGACGCTGCACCGGCTGCTCGCGTCGCTCGCCGCGCACGCGCTGGTGGAGCAGGACGGGGAGGGGCGCTACCGGCTCGGCGTCGGCCTGATCCGGCTCGGGCTCGGGGCGCAGGGGCTCGACGCGGTCGCGCGCGTCGCGAGGCCCGAGCTGGAGCGGGCGGCGCGCGCCTTCGGCGAGACGTTCTTCCTCGTCGCCGCGCGCGCCGGCAGGCTCGTCGTGCTCGACAAGGCGGAGGGCACGGGGCTCCTGCGCGCGGCGCCCACCGTCGGGGCCGAGGTGCCGGTCGACGTCACCGCGAGCGGCCGGCTCTACCTCGCGTACGCGCCGGAGCTCGTGGGCGCCTCGGGCGCGGACCCGGCCATGCTCCGCGCCGCGCGGCGCGCCGCGAAGCGCGGCTACGACGTCAACGAGGGCGCCTGGATCGACGGGCTCACCGTCATCGCTGCCCCGGTGCTCGCGCGCGGCGGCCTGCACGGCTGCGTCGCCTGCGCCGCGGCAGCCCAGAGCCTGCGCGGCGATCGTCGTGACGCCGCGGTGAATCACACGCGCGACGCCGCCGAGCGGGTCGCGCGCGCCCTCCAGGGCGAGGGCAGGAGGTGAACGGCATGAAGACATGGATCGATGGGCGGATCGTCGACGCAGCGGACGCGACCGTGAACGTGACCGATCACGGGTTGCTCTACGGCGACGGCGTGTTCGAGGGCATGCGCGTCGCGGCGGGGCGCGTCTTCCGGATCGAGCGCCACCTCGCGCGGCTCGAGATCGGCGCGAGGGCGCTCGGCATCGCGCTCCCGCGCTCGCTCGACGGGCTTCGCGCCATCGTCGAGGAGACGGCGCGCGCGCACGGCCAGCCCGAGGCCTACGTGCGCCTCGTGGTCACGCGCGGCGTGGGCCCGCTCGGCGTCGACCCGACGACCTGCGAGCGGCCGGGGCTGTTCTGCATCGTGGGGGCCATCCGCCTCTTCGACGACGAGCAGCGGCGGCGCGGCCTCGAGCTCATCACGTCGAGCCACAGGAGGCCCAACGCGGACGCGCTCGACATGCGGATCAAGAGCCTGAACTACCTCGGCTCCGCGCTCGCGAAGCTCGAGGCGAGGCAGCGCGGCGCCGACGACGCGCTGCTCCTGAACGCGCGGGGCCACGTGGCCGAGGCCTCCGTGGCCAACGTGTTCGCGCTCCGCGGCGACGTGCTCGCGACGCCGCCGGCCACCGACGGGTGCCTCGAGGGCATCAACCGCGCGGCCGTCATGGAGCTCGCGCGCGGCATCGGGCTCACGGTCGTGGAGCGCTCGATCGGGCGGCTCGACCTCTTCGCCGCCGACGAGGCGTTCCTGACGGGCACCGGCGCCGGCGTGATCGCCGTCAGGAGCCTCGACGGGCGCACCATCGGCCGCGGCGAGCGCGGCCCCGTCACGGCCCGCCTGACCTCGCTCCACCGCCAGCTCGCCGAGACCGAGGGCGCCCCGTTCATCGCCGCGCCCGGCGGCCCGGGTTGAACGAAGGCGCCGGTTAATCGGTTCATTCTTTCGCCACTCGGCACGTCGGCTCGCCCTTGCTCCCGCGAGACCTGGCCGCCGCGCGGGAGAGCGCGTCAGCTGTCGCGGGCGATCTCCGCGAAGACGCCGCGCAGCCAGGTGTGCGCCGGGTCCTTCGCGTGCCGCTCGTGCCACACCTGATCCACCGAGAACCCGCCGAGCTCCACGGGCGGCTTCATGACGTGCAGCTCCTCCATCTCCGCGAACACACGCGCGATGCGCTCCGGCACGGTCAGCACGAGATCGGTCTGGGCCACGATGTGGGCCGCCACGAGAAAATGCGGGATCTGCAGCGCCACGCGGCGCGAGAGCCCTCGTTCGGCGAGGACCTCGTCCACCCGGCCTCCGCCCTCGCCGCGCGGGCTGATGAGCGCGTGCGGCAAGCTCGTGTACGTCTTGAGCGTGAGCTTGCCCCGGACCGCGGGGTGGCTCCTCCGCACGACGCACATGTAGCGCTCCTCGATGAGCCTTTGCCGGTAAAACCCCGCGGGCAAGGTGGGGAGCAGGCCGATCGCGAGATCGACCTTGCCGGTCTCCATGGAGCTCCACATCTCGCTGTCGTAGGGGCGCGCGATCAGGTCGATGAAGGGCGCATCAGAGCAGAGCTTCTGCACGAGCCGCGGCAGCAGGATGAGCTCCACGTAATCGGCCGTGGCGACGGTGAACGAGCGGCGCGCCGTCGCGGGCTCGAAGCGAGGGCTGCGCGCGACCGTCGCCTCGATCTTGGCGAGGGCCTCGCGGATGGGGCCGATGAGCTCCTGCGCGCGCGGCGTCGGGATCATCCCCCGCGGCGTGCGCACGAGGACGGGATCGTCGATCAACGCGCGGAGGCGCCCGAGGGCGTGGCTCATCGCCGACTGGCTCAGCCCGACGCGCGCCGCCGCGCGCGTGACGCTCCCCTCCGCCAGCAGGGCGTCGAGGACGACGAGCAGGTTCAGGTCAATGGAAGCGAGATGCACGGGATGCATGGGGCCCATGCTACTAATGAGTTGGAAGCGCGCCATCGGTCGACCTACAGGTTGGCCATTGAGCCGGCACGGTCACTGACCTCACCGAGAGCGGTGGGGGGATGCCGCCGGCCTTCGCCCATGTCCCGCTTCGATCTCCCGAGCACGCCCGCGGAGCCGGGCTCACGGCTCCTCCTCGCGCCCGCTCCGCCCGCCGTCATGGCGATACCCGGCGATGCCGCAGGCCGATCCGCCGGGGAATGTCGTCTCGTGATCCTGTTTGTAAAGGTTCGTTAAGAAGTCAGATTTGTGCTGCGAGCGTTTGTGAACGTTGCCATGTCTGGTCCGGTCAGCTAAGTAGTCGCCGCCTGAGATCGCCTGTGGCGCGATCCCCGTAAGGGGTCGTATCGCGGCGGAGCGGCCCGAGCGCGCTTGTCGCATGGAGCGCGCGAGGACCGGGCCTCGAGCGCTCCGGAGTGCCTCCAAAGCCGCGCGGATGGCCTGGATCGGCCATCTCGCCCGCAGCGCCGGCGCCGCGCCGGCGGCCGGCCGTCGGCGTAGCGCCAGGTCGGTTTCACCTGTGTTTCGCCGGCGTTGCCGCCGAACGGCGCGCCGCATCCATGAACGCCGTGGTTCGAAATCGGTGTCGAACAACCGTAACAGGAAGAGAGAGCGTCATGCCAAGTCCGAGATTGAGTTCCTTGATCCTCGCTCCCATCGTCTCTGTTTCCCTCCTCGCCTCGTGCGCGCCGTCCGCGCCCGAGTCCGCGCCGGAGGGCGAGGGCGAGGGCGAGGTAGAAACCGTCGGCGCGGCGTCGAGCGCGCTCACGGCTCAGCAGCGGCTCGCGGCGTGCGACCAGGATCCTCGCGTGATCGCCGGGCTCGTCACGAGGGAGATCTGCGCTGGCGCCGACATCTTCTTTCGCGAGACCTTCGAGGGCAACGGCCGCTCCTGCGGGACGTGCCATCCTGTCGGAAACAACTTCACGATTGACATCCCGTTCATCGACGCTCTGCTCGTCGATAACCCGCTCGACCCGCTGTTCGTCTTCGAGCAGGACCCGGAGCTGACCGATCTCGAGACGCCCGAGCTGAAGACGCTCGGCCTGATCCGCGAGAACATCGACGGCTTCGACGATCTCGACAACAAGTTCTCGATGCGCGCGGTCCCCCACACGCTCTCGCTGGCGACGAGCATCACGCCGGACCCGGTGGACGGGATAACGAGCCCGCCGGTCCATCGCACGGGCTGGTCGGGCGACGGCGCCCCGGGCACCGGCTCGCTGCGCGAGTTCCTCACCGGGGCGGTCACGCAGCACTACCCGACGGATCTCGGCCGCGAGCCGGGGGTGGCCTTCCGGCTCCCGACGGCGCAGGAGCTCGATCTGACGCTCGCCTTCCAGATGAGCCTCGGCCGGACGAACGAGCTCGACCTCACGCAGGTGAACCTCGCCGATCCCGAGGCGAACGAGGGGCGGCAGGCGTTCCTCGACCCGGCGCGGGGCCGCTGCAACGTGTGCCACTCCAACGCGGGCGCGAACCACCTGGACACGGGGCGCAACCGCAACCTGGACACGGGCACCCGGAAGGCCCCCGCGACCGGCACCATCGGCGCGTTCGACGGCGGCTTCGGCGGCTCCGGGCTGGCCTCGCCCAACATCGATGTCCTCGACATCGGCTTTCTCAACGGGTTCGGCGACGGCACGTTCAGCACCCCGCCCCTCATCGAGGCCGTGGACACGCCGCCGTTCTTCCATACCAACGCCTTCGGGAACCAGATCGAGGGCGCGGTGGCGTTCTACCTGTCGAACTTCTTCAGGGATTCGCCGGCCGGCCTGGAGCTCGAGGCGCGGTTCGGCAGCCCCGTCCAGTTCCCCAATAGCGACATCAACAAGATCGGGCGGTTCCTTCGCGTGCTGAACGCGGCGTTCAACCTCGACATCGCAAGGCAGCGCCTGAACGCCGCCCAGGTGCTCGTCCAGCAGTTCCACGACACGCGCGCCGACGTCCAGAAGCGCCTGATGGAGCTGGCCGAGGCCGAGATCGACGACGCGCTGGAGGTCCTCGACGCCGGCGGCACGCCGCTGCACCCGGTCTCCACGGATCGCCTCCAGCTGGCGAAGACCGAGATCGCGGCGGGCCTCTCGGCGGCGACCTGGTCGCAGCGCCAGGGCCGGATCTCGAACGCGATCTCGCGCGTCCAGAACGCGCGCGATCAGTTCGGCGCGAACATCAACTTCCAGCTCGGCAAGGGCAACCTGATGTACTAGCGGAGCGCCAGGAGCCCTGTCGGGGCGCTGGCCCGGCGGTCCAGGAGACACGCGGGCCGCGCCCCGGGGTTCGTGCCCCCACCGCTGGCGAACGCCGCACAAATCGGTAGGTTACGGGCCCCGGCATGGCCGGAATGCCAGGTGCCCTGCGCTGATGTTGTCCGGTTCACGTCCTGATGTCGGTTCCCTCGCTTCGCCTGAAACAGGGCGCTCCCGCGAGGGGGGCTCGCTCCTGCTGCGGCTCCTCGGGCTGAGCTGGGCCTACCGGGGGCGCGTCCTCCGTGTCCTCGGCTACCAGATCGTCCTGCTCTCGCTGGGGCTCGCCGGGCTCGGCCTGACCGGGCTCGCCATCGACATCCTCCGCCACCGGCTCGATCCGTCGATCCTCCTCCCCGAGCTGCCGGCCGGCCTCGGCGCGCTGGTCGACGCCGAGCGTGAGCCCATGCGCGCGGTCCTCTCGATCGGCGCCGCCATCCTCGCGATGGCGGCCGCGCGCGCGGTGATCAACTACGGTTACGCGCTCTCGGTGGGCTACCTCGTCCACATGGAGATCGTCCCGGATCTCCGGGCGCGGGTGTACGACAAGCTCCAGCGGCTGAGCTTCCGGTTCTTCGACGCCAACAAGAGCGGCTCGCTCATCAACCGCGTCACAGGCGATGTGCAGCTCGTGCGCTCCTTCGTGGACGGGGTGCTGCTCCCGAGCGTCATCATGGTCCTGTCGCTCGGCGTGTACGTCGCGTACATGCTGCGCGCGCACGTCCTGCTGACGCTCGCGTGCCTCGCCCCGACGCCGCTGCTCTGGATCGCGAGCACGCTCTTCGCCCGGTGGGCGCAGCCCGCCTACCTGCGCAACCGGGAGCTCGTGGACCGCATGGTCCTGAGCTTCACCGAGGGGCTCCAGGGCATCCAGGTCATCAAGGGGCTCGGGCGAGAGCGCGAGGCCCATCGCCGCTTCGACGAGCGCAGCCGCGAGGTGCGCGAGCAGCAGCAGGAGACGTTCCGGACCGTCAGCGTGCTCAGCCCGACCATCGATCTGCTCGGGCAGGTGAACCTCGTCATCCTGCTCGGCATGGGCGGGCTGCTCGTCACGCGCGACCGGATGTCGCTCGGCCAGCTCGTCGTGTTCGCCGGCATCCTGCAGCAATTCTCCGGGCAGATCGCGAGCATGGCGACGATCGTCAACACAGCGCAGCAGAGCTTCATCGGGGCGAAGCGCGTCTTCGAGGTGCTCGACACCCCCGTCGAGATCACGAGCCCCGAGGCGCCGGCGCGCCCCGCGCGGGTCGAGGGGCGCCTCGTGTTCGAGCGCGTCACGTTCGGCTACGATCCGGAGAGGCCCGTCCTCCACGACGTCCACCTCGACGTCGCGCCCGGGCAGTTCGTCGCGGTGATCGGCCCGACCGGCGCGGGCAAGAGCACGCTGCTCAGCCTGATCCCGCGCTTCTACGATCCGACGTCGGGGCGCGTCCTCCTCGACGGCATCGACCTCCGGCGCCACGACCTCGACGAGATCCGCCGGCGCATGGGGGTCGTCTTCCAGGACAACTTCCTCTTCAGCAACACGGTGGCGGCGAACATCGCGTTCGGCGCCCCGCACGCGACGCGCGAGCAGATCGAGCGCGCCGCGGTCATCGCCTGCGCCCACGAGTTCATCCGGGAGCTGCCCGAGGGCTACGACACCGAGCTCAGCGAGGCGGCGGTCAACCTCTCGGGCGGCCAGCGGCAGCGGCTGGCCATCGCGCGCGCGGTGCTGCTCGACCCGCCGCTGCTCCTGCTCGACGACCCGACCGCGGCGGTGGACGCGAGCACCGAGCGCGAGATCCTCGACGCGATCCTCAGCGCGACGCGGGGGCGGACGACGATCATGGCGACGCACAGGGCGCACCTGCTCCGCCGCGCGCACCAGGTGATCGTGCTCGACCGGGGCCGCATCGCCGAGCGGGGGACCCACGAGGAGCTGCTCCGGCGGTGCGGCCACTACGCGAGCGCCCTCGCGCTGCACGACGCCCACGCCTCCGGGGCGCGGGCGGACGACACCCCCTCGCGCCGCGCCGCCGCGGGCGCGCGCCCTGCCGAGGACCCGGCGTGAGCCGCGGGGCCGACGCGCCGAGCCGCCCCGCGACGACGCCGGGCACGGCCCGCTCCGCGGCCGAGGCGGCGCCGATCGACGCGCGCCTCGGCCTCGCGCGCGTGGCGATCGAGGACGAGGCGGACCAGCACCACCGCACGCTCGATCTCGGGCTCGCGCGGCGGGTGTTCGCCTTCACCCGCCCGTACGCGCGCAAGCGGAACGCGCTCTTCGCCCTCGTGGTGGTCCGGTCGATCCAGCTCCCGATCCTGACCTGGGCGGTCGGCGCCATCATCAGCGGCCCGGTGGCCCGGCGCGACGAGCGCGCCACGCTGCTCGCCGTCCTCGGCTTCGCGGCGCTCGTGCTCTTCACCGAGATCGTCTTCCACTACCGCGCGCGGCTCGCGCTCGAGCTCGGCGAGGCGGTGGTGTTCGACATGCGCGATCGGCTGGAGAGCCACCTCCTGCGCATGCCGATGCGCTTCTTCGTGAAGACGAAGGTGGGGCGCCTCATCGGCCGCATGACGTCCGACATCGACGCGATCCGGGTGGCCGTGCAGGACGTCGTGTTCGTGAGCACGGTGAACCTCGGCACCATGGCGGTCGCGATGGCGCTGATGGCCCACGCGCACTGGCAGCTCTTCCTCGTGGTGCTCGCGATGGTCCCCGTCTTCTGGGGGCTGATCGTCTATTTCCACAAGCGCCTCGGGGCCGCCCACCAGCGCGCGCAGGAGAGCTTCACCCGCGTGACCGCGACGCTCGCCGAGTCGGTCACGGGGGTGCGCGTGACGCAGGGCTTCGTGCGGCAGGACATCAACGGCGGGCTGTTCCGCGCGCTCATCTTCGACCACTCCCGCTACAACATGGATGCGGCGCGCCACTCGGCGACGTTCCTCCCGCTCCTCGAGTTCAACGGGCAGCTGTTCCTGGCCGTCCTCGTGGTCGTCGGCGGCTATCAGGCGCTCCATGGCGCGATCGAGCTGCGCGTGCTCGTGGAGTTCTTCTTCCTCGCGAACCTCCTGTTCAACCCGATCCCCGTCCTGGGCAACCAGTACAACCAGGCCCTCACGGCGATGGCGGGCGCCGAGCGGCTCTTCCGCGTGCTCGACACGGCGCCCGACTGGCCCGACGAGCGCGGCCTCCCGGCGCTGCCGCCCGCGCGCGGCCGGGTCGTGTTCGAGGGGGTCCACTTCGCCTACGATCCGGGCAAGCCGGTGCTCCACGGCGTCGATCTCGTCGCCGAGCCGGGGCAGATGATCGCGCTCGTCGGGCACACGGGCAGCGGCAAGACGTCGATCCTGAACCTGCTCGCGAAGCTCTACCTGCCGACGGCGGGGTCGATCACCGTCGACGGGCACGATCTCGCGGCGACCTCGTCCGCCTCGCTGCGCGCGCAGCTCGGGCTGGTGCTGCAGAGCAACTTCCTCTTCAGCGGGACGGTGCTCGACAACGTGCGCCTGGGCAACCCCGCCGCGACGGACGCGGAGATCCGCGACGCGGCGCGGGGCCTCGACGTGCTCGACATGCTCGACGCGCTGCCGGACGGCCTGGGCACCGAGGTCGGCGAGCGCGGGACGGCGCTGTCGCTCGGGCAGCGGCAGATCGTGTGCTTCCTGCGCGCCATGGTCGCCAATCCGCGCATCGTGCTGCTCGACGAGGCGACGAGCGCCGTGGACGCGCTGACCGAGGCCCGGCTGCAGGCGGCGCTCGGGAGGCTCTTGCGAGGGAGGACGAGCTTCGTCGTGGCCCACCGGCTGAGCACGATCCGGCACGCCGATCGCGTCGTCGTGCTCGACCACGGGCGTGTCGTCGAGCAGGGGACACACGCGGAGCTGCTCGCGCGGGGCGGAGCGTTCGCGGCGCTCCACCGGGAGCTCGTCCACGAGGGGCCGGCCCCCGTGGAGGGAGCGCGCGGCGTCAGAAGGTCAGGCGACCTCTAGGCGGACGGGGACGTTGTTGCGGGTGGCGTTCGAGTAGGGGCAAACCTGGTGCGCCTTCTCGACAAGCTGCTCGGCTTGCGACCGCTCCAGGCCCGGCAGCGCGATCCGCAGGCCGATGTCGAGGCCAAACCCGCCCTCGGAGCGCGGGCCGATGCCGACGGTCGCCGTCACGGTGGCCTCGGCCGGAATGCGGGCCTTCTCCTGCGCGGCCACGAACTTGAGAGCGCCCAGGAAGCAGGCCGCGTAACCCGCCGCGAACAGCTGCTCCGGGTTGTTCCCCTCGCCGCCAGCGCCGCCGAGCTCCTTCGGAGTCGAGAGCTTGACCTTGAGAGCACCGTCGGCGGTGGCAGCGTGGCCATCGCGGCCGCCATTGGCCGTGGCTTGTGTCGTGTACTTCACGTCAACAGGCATTGGAGCGTTCCTTTCGTGGCGATGAGCCCGGTCACGGGCAGCGCGTCCCCGCCGGGCACGGCCCGACCGGGCAGCGCCGTTCGGGTACGCTCCCATAGTGCCCGCGCTCCTCCCGGGCAACCGCGGGAGGAGACGCCTCCCGGAAATCTCGTCCGGCATCGACCGCGCGGCGTCATCCGCCTGTCATCAGCTTGCAGTCAGCTGGCAGTCAGCTGACTGCCAGCTTGCAGCTCACCGGCCAGCCCAGGTGTAGCTCAGCGCGGAGACGTCGGGCGCCCCGACCGGTATCTCTCCGGTGAAGCCGAGCGTGACGAGCTCGAGGCGGTTGCCGAATGGATCGTTGAAATAGAGCGACGCCTGGCCCGGTGGACCGAGCCGCGTCGGGCCGTACGTCGGCACCGAAGCGGCATTCAAGCGCTCCTTCCACGCGAGCAGCTTCCCAGGCGCGACCCAGAGCGCGCAGTGCGGATGATCCGCCTCGCGGGGCGGCTGCCCGATCGGCGACTCGAAGAGATCGAAGCGCGGGCCCCCGGCGAACACGACCGAGAGGTGGACCCCCCGCGCGATCTCGTCCGCAGGACGCCCCATCCGCTCGAGGAACGGGACGTCGACCCGCATCACCACGCGCGCGCCGAGCAGCCCGACATAGAACCGCTCGGCCACCTCGAGATCGGCGCACGGCAGCGTGAGATGATCGACCGCGCGCAGCTTGCCGCCCCACGGCGGAAGCAGGCGATACGCAAGGTGCGACCAGGCGAAGAAGAGACGCATCCCCACGCCTATCGCCTTTCGCTGGACCCGGGCGGCGAAAGGCGCGGTGGTGAGCTCCAAGGACATCATGCATTTCCTCCATGCGATGGCAGTCAATCAATCAGTTGATTGACACTACGCGACGGCGGCCGGACGGTCAAGGCGCGCGCCGCGGGCGCTTGCTGGGACCGGAGAAAACCTGTAGCTTTGCGCGGACTTGGCGAAGACGAGACACGCCGCCTCGGCCAGCAAGACCTCGGCCACGGAGCTCGGTGCAGCGCGGCGGCGCGACCTGCTCGACGCGGCGTATACGCTCATCGCCGAGAAGGGCCTCGAGGGGCTGCGGACGCGCGACATCGCGGCGCGCGCAGGGGTCAACATCTCGACGCTGCACTACTATTTCGGGACGAAGGACGAGCTCCTCGCGGCCATCGTCACGCACGTGACGGACAAATTCGTGGAGGCGCAGCGCCGCCCGGCAGGCCAGGGCGCCGCGGGCGCGGCCGACGCGCGCGCCATCCTGAGAGCGCACCTCGAGAGCGCATGGCGCACCTTCCAGGACACTCCGCACCTCGCGGCCGTGCTGCAAGAGCTCTCCGTGCGCGCGCAGCGCGACCCGGCGGCGCGGACCGCGCTGAGCGCCGTCCACAAGGAGTGGAACCTCGCCGTCGAGCACCTCGTGCGGCAAGGCGTGCGCGGCGGACAGCTGCGCTCCGATCTGGATCCTCGCGCCGCGGCCCGCGTGGTCACGTCCTTCATCATCGGCGCCATGACCCAGCTCGGGATCAGCTCCGAAGCGTTCGACTTTCACCTCGTCTCGGGCGAGCTCGATCGATGGCTCGCCCCCGCGGAGGGCAAGCGGGCGCGCAGCCGCGGGTGAGCGGCCCGACAGCCGTCGAGCGACGCAGCGGCGCTCCCCGCCACCTCACGTCAGCTCGAGCGCGCGCCCCGCCACCTCACGTCAGCTCGAGCGCGCGCCCGGGCGGCTCACCGCGCGCCCTCGGCGCCGCAGCGCGAGAGCGCGTAGCGCAAGGCGCTCTGGAGCACGCCGAAGGTCTTGAACCCTCCATCCGCCGCGCCGAGCTCCGTCATCGTCCGCGCGATCTCGGGCGAGATCCCGGAGACGAGGCAGCTGCTGCCGAGGAGGTTCGCCGCGCGCACCACGGCGAGGAGGTGCGCCACGGTCGCGGCGTCCACCGCGCTCACGCCCGTCAGATCGAGGATGGCGAAGCGCGCTCTCGTCCGCACGACCTCGGTGAGGAGCCGCTCCATGATGTCATTCGCCCGCCCGGTCTCCACGGTCCCGATGATCGGCAGCACGAGGACCCCCTCCCACGCCTGGATGATGGGCGTGGACATGGCGCGCATCGTCTCCTGCTGCTGCCGCATCAGCGCCTCGGCGCGCTCGCGCTCGGCGTTCTCCGCCGCGAGCAGGCGGTTCTTCTCCTCGAGCTCCTCCGCGTGGATCGCCCGGCGCTGGAGCGCCTCCCTGAGCTCGGCCTCCAGCTGCTTGAAGGGCGTGATGTCCCTGATCGCGATCGCGACACCGTCGCTCAGCGGGATGACCTGATGCTGGAACCACCGATCCTTGTGTACTGGACCATCGCTCTGCTCCTCCTCGAGGAGCCGCTCGCCGGTCCGAGCGACGCGCGCGTACTTGTCCAGCTGCTGGCGCGTGGAGGGCGAGAGCTCGCTGAGCCGCTTGCCGACGATCTCCTCGCGGGCCATCGACATCCCCGCGATGGCCCTCTGGTTGGCGTCGGTGATCACGAAATCCACGAGTGTCCCGGCCTCGTCGAACACGCTCCGGAGCACGAAGAAGGCGTCCAGGCTCCCTTCGACCGCCGCCCGGAACCGGGACTCGGCCGCGAGCAGCGACTCCTCCGCGCGCTTGCGATCCGTGATATCGCGAGCGACGAAATAGACGAGCTCCTCCTCCGGGTGAACCGACGAGTTCCACTCGATCCATCGGTAAGAGCCGTCGCGACACCGGTAGCGGTTCGTGAACGTCACGCTGCCGCTGCCGCCGAACACCTGCGCCGACTCGGCCAACGTGCGCTCTCGATCGTCGGGGTGCACGAAGTCGATGAACGGCGTGGACAGGAGCTCTTCGCGCGAGAACCCGAGCGTGCGCTCCCACGCCTGGCCAACCCGCTTGAAACGCCCGTCAAAACCGGCGGTGCCGATCAGATCCACGGACATCTCGAAGAAGCGGCCCAGCTCGTCCGTTTGCCACGCTTGTTTCATGGTAAATTCCACCGCTATCAGATCCGGCGTCCATGATCGAGCCTCTGGCGCGACGCGAGGCCCAGCGCTGCGGACGAGCCTGCCAACGGTCGGGGGGTGCGTGCTGGGCGACCGCGCTCCTGGTCAGTCGCCCTCGACGCCTGAAGGAGAGATCCTCTTGATGAAGCACATCGCCATGCTGGCTTCCCCGGGCTTCACGGCGCTTGAGATACCGCGCTCGCCTGACCGGGCAGGTCAGCTCGCCCGGAAGACGCGGTAGAGCTCGTCGCGCCACGCGATCAGGTCGTCGTAGCGATCGCGCAGGTCGGGGTCGGAGAAGCACCGGCGGCTGGCGGCGCCGAGCTTCAGCTGGGCGGGCGGCGCGACGTTCACGAGGACCTGGCTCATCGCGATATCGGCGAACGTGAAGCGACCGAGGAGCGTCCGCGGCGCGTCTCCGGACGGCGCCGCACGCGCGAGCGTCTCGCGGATCTCCTCCAGCACGGCGACCTGCGTTTGCCGGTGCGCTTCGCCGTCGGCTTTGTCGCCTTCGTACTTGCGGAGGGTGCGGGCGACTCCCAGCGCTCCCAGCCGTGAGGCGAGGGGGCGGAGCGCGCGGCGGATCGGCCTTGGCGCCATCTCGGCGAGCGCCTCGTCGTCGGCCAGCATGCGCGTCAGCGCGCGGGCGCGCCCGGCGGCGAGGCCGCGCTCCGATAGGTCGATGAGCCGCGCGATGTCGGCCTCGTGCTCGACGGGGAACAGGGTCGGTCCCGCGCCGCGCCCGTCCGCCCAGCGCGCGATGTCGGCCGAGTCCCCGAACACGCGCCCGTCGTCGGTGGTGAGCACCGGCACCGAGACACGGCCCGTGAGCCGGCGGAGCTTCACCCGGAGCGCCGGCTCACCGACGAGCGGCTGGTAGTGCCGGAAGGTGTAAGGGACGCGCCGGACGTCGAGCGCCCAGCGGGCCTTCTCCGTCCACGGCGAGAAAACGAGGCCAAGTAGCTCGGTCATGGCGCCGGCAGGCTACCACACACCGCCGCGCGCCTTTGGCCGATCGCCCGCGGGCAGAGGGCGCGGCCCGTCGGTGGGTCCTTGGCTCACCGCGAGCGGTCTCACGGGCAGGCGTCGGTCTCGTCGGTCGCGTCGGTCTCCACCCAGATCGACTCGAGGTCGTCGAACCCCTTGAGCCGGAACGCGCCCGCTCGGCGGAAGTCCGCGCGCGACGGGTCGGGGAGCGCGGCGGCCGCGGAGCGCGAGAGCGTCACGCGGCCGGGGCGCGGCAGGCCGATCCCGGAGCTCGGCTCGTCCGCGCGATCTTCCTCGGTGACCGCCTCGATGCGGAAGAGCCGGTGGACCTCCGTGCCGATGACGTCGTGATCGCTCATGCGCACCCAGCCCCAGTGGACGACGAGGCGCAGCTGGGCAGGGTCGTCGACGGCGCGGCGGAGCACGCGGGCCGCGTCGACGGCGCGGGCCACCGTGGGATAGACCGCGAGGTACCCATCGCCGGTCCCCTTCAGCAGGCGCGGGTTCGTCGCCCCTCGGAGGGTGCCGCGGAGCCGGTGAAGGTGGTCGACGAAGCCGGTGTCGCCGATGCTGCGGATCATGTGGGTCGACCGGACGATGTCGATGAGCAGCATCGCCACCTCCACCCGGTCGGTCGGCTCCGTTTCCTCCCGCCGCTCGCCGGGGAAGAGCTCGAGGAGCGTGAGGTGGAGATCGTCCCAGTGGATCCGCTCGAGGTGCGCGCTGAGGCGGGCGAAGGTGGGGGAGGCGGCGATCGCCCGCCGCGCGGCGTCAGGGCCCTCGCCGTCGGCGATCTCCGTCGCGAGGCGATCGAGCAGGGAGAACACCGCTCCGGCGATCTCCTCGTCGGCGTCCGGGCGCCGGAAGAGCTCGCGCTGGACGTTGACCACGAGGTCCCAGTGGCGGGGCCAGGGCTCCCCGTGGCCGATGATCACGTGGCGGATCGCGTGGAACCGGCCGCCGCCGGGGAGCGGCTCGATCAACGCGCGGAGGGAAGGGTGCAGCAGGTAATACCGCGAGCGCGGCAGCTCGTGGCGCGAGCCGGCGACGGCGTCGTGCGGCTGACGAAAGCGCTGGACCTGGCGCTCGGCCCCCGGATCGGCGCCGAGCACCCCGAGGAGGCCGCACTCGAAGAGCTCGCGGAAAGGGTGGTAGACGTCGTCGGCGTCCCGGCCGTGGGCGTCGTAGAACGCGCGGTCGACCTCATGAAACCTGCACCAGACCTCGACCACCTCGTCGTGGGTGAGGACGTCGCAGGGGAGGAGGCCGAGGAAGCGAGCCCGCTTGTCGCGGTCACAGAGCACCTCGAGGAAGACCCGCATCTCGTCGAAGATGTTGGCCACGAGGAGGCCGGCGCTCGTGCTCTGCACGATCTGCGTGAAGGTCCGCCCGTCGAGCGCCTTTCGGTTGCGCGAGATCTCCGAGGCGAGGATCACGAGGTCGCGCGGCCGCCCGAGGGTGTGGCGGTGGAGGAAGTCGAAGGTCGACTCGCCGCGGGCCGAGCGCGCCGCGCTCACCACGTCGAGGTGGATGAACTCGCGGAGCGGCAGCCGCTCGTAATAATACGTGAGCTTCTCGAGCAGCTCGAAGAGCTCGTGCTTGGCGTAGCGGAGCGTCGACGTCGCGCCGTAGAGGTTGGTCTTGATGTCGGACTCGTAGGCGGAGAACGCCTCCTCGCGGATGGCGGCGAAGATCTTGACGTGGCGGTTGGCGTTCATCAGATCCCACGCGGCCTCGATCATCCCCGCTTGCATGTGGATCCACGCGGCCCGCGGGAGGCAGCGGAGCGCCTGATCGAGCTTGTCGATGAAGATGAAGACGCCGCTGTGGAGCGAGCGGAGCCGCCGCTCGAGCGGGCGCTCCATCGCGTCGACGACCTGGTTGATCTGCCGAACGGTCAGCGAGAGCAGCTCCTTCAGCACGATCGTCGGCTCGACAGGCCGGCCCTCCAGGAGCCCGCGCAGGCTCCGGGGGAGCGGCGCCAGATCCGCGGGATCGCCGGCGCCGGCGGCAGCGGACTGGTAGGAGACGATCGACAGGCGGAAGCTGAAGCTCCAGAGCCGCTTGCACTCGTGGAGGCCCGACATGAGGTCGCTCCGGGTCTGATCGACGGTGGGCAGATCGCCCATCAGATCCAGGTACGGCCGCCCCTCCGGGATGAACTGCACGGCGGCGTGGCGGCGCTCACGGCCGGTCGCCGCCAGGTAGATCTCGCTGAGGACCGAGCGCTTGTACGTGAGGAGGAGGGTCTTGCCGAGCCCCTTGCTCCCCGAGACAAAGTGCTTGTTGGCGCTGTCGAGGAACTCGCGGACCACGGCGTTCTTGAAGGTCAGGTCCTTGAGGGCGCCGATATCGATCTGGTTGGCGTCCGAGGCCCAGCTCTGGTTCGTGGGGAGCTCGTGCGGCGTGGGCCGGGGCTGGGGCGGCTCCGGCGGGCGCCCGGCGAGCGCCCGGAGGGCGTCGAGGAGCTCGCGGGCGGAGGTGAACCGGCGGTCGAGGTCGCGGTGGGTCGCCCGGGCGAACCAGGCGTCAAAGCCGCTCGGTACGTCCGCCAGCCGCGACGGCGGGGCCGGGACATCGAAGCAGATCTTGTGGACGAGCTCGAAGAGCGACTCGCCGCGGAAGGGCCGTTGCCCGGTCATGCACTCGTAGGCGATGACGCCGATCGACCACAGGTCCGCGCGGAGGTCGACCCCACGGGCGTCGGCGATCTGCTCCGGGCTCATGTAGCTCACCGTGCCCAGGGTGGCGCCGGCGTCCGTCTGCGGCGATCCCTGGGGGTCGAGCCCGAGGTCACCGAGCTTGACGATCCCGAAGTCGAGGACCTTGCAGAGCGGGCCATCGTCGTCCTCGACGAGGAAGACGTTGGCCGGCTTGATGTCGCGATGGATGATGTCCATGCGGTGGGCCTTGGCGATCGCGCTGCAGACATCGCCGAGGATCGCCTTCGTCTCTTCATAGGAGAGCGGCCCGCGGGCGATCCGCTGGGCCAGGTCCTCGCCGCGAAGGAGCTCCATGGCGATGTAGGGCACCTGCGTGGCTGCATCGACGTTGAAGTCGAGGAGCTGCACGACGTTCTTGCTCCGCAGCCTCGCCGCTGTCTGCGCCTCGCGGAAGAAGCGGGCGCGCGCCCGCTCCGTGCCGACGATCGCCGGATCCATCAGCTTGAGCGCGACCGGCTCGCCGAGGCGAAGATCGGTTGCCCGGTAGACCCGGCCCATGCCCCCCTTCTTCAGGAGCTCGTCGATCCGGAAGTGCTGGCCGACGACATCCCCCGGGCCAACGCTCCTGGCCCCTGTCGAGTCGCTCCCGCGAGCGGATGGCTTGGTGGCCGGGTGCGGACGGCGGGCACTCTCATCCGACATGTCGCCCAGCGTACCAGCCTTGGCGCCTCAGGAGAACCAGCGCGCCCGCGCCGTCCGTTTTTCCGTCGTTTACGCCGTCCGGGGCCCGGAGATCGGCATACCCCGTGCAGTCACAGCGCCTCATGCGCTCCGGTGGGCCCTGGCTCTGGTCTTGTGATCTCCGGCGCGCGGGTCGCGATGAGCAGTTCGAGCGCACACCGCGCCGTGGGCCCGCGTCGGCGCCAGCTCGGGCGGCGGCGAGCGCTGGTTTGGCTTCGAGGGAGCGCGGCCGGTGGGTGGTTTGAAGGACGAGGCGCTCTTCGTCCCGCTCATCGGTCACACGCTGGGACACGCTGGTGTGGCTGTCCGGAGCGACGGCGGCTGGCTGCTCCTCGCCGGCGACGCCTACTTCTATCACCGAGAGATGGACCCGGTCCGGCCGGCGTGCACGCCGGGCCTGCGTCTCTATCAGTTCATGATGGAGAAGGACCGCGGCGCGCGGCTCGAGAACCAGCGGCGGCTGCGCGCGCTGCGCGAGGAGCGCGGCCACGAGGTAAGGCTCGTGTGCTCTCATGACGTCGTGGAGTTCGAGCGCATCACCGGACGAAGCCATGCTGTGCCGGCCGGAGCGGGGAGGGGCGTGCCGGAGCCACCGCTGTGGACCCCCGCTTCGGTCGCGGGCGCGCGCTGACCGCGCACAGCAGGCCATCTCCTCTCGGTAGGCCCCCTCCGAGGGCCGGGCGGCTCGTGGCTACGTTGCATCCCGGCGCGGCGCCGCGCCCACCGGAAGCGTGAAATGGAACGTCGTGTGGCCCCCCTCGGGGCTCTCGACCCAGATCTCGCCGTCGTGGGCCTCGACCAGCCCCTTCGCGATGTACAGGCCGAGGCCGAGGCCGACCACGCGCTCCTCCTTCGCCTTTCCCCGGAAGAAGCGTTCGAACAGGAGCGGGAGGTCCTGGGCCGGGATCCCGCGGCCGCTGTTCCGGATGGAGATCTGCACCGCGTCGTCGCGCCGCTCCAGCGCCACCTGTATCGGCGTCTCTGGATCACCGTATTTGACGGCGTTGGAGATGAGATTGCTGAGCACCTGCTCGACGCGCCCGGCGTCCGCGTGCACGATCGGGATCTCCCCGCGGCTCTCGACGTCGACAGCGCGCCCCTCGGTCTCGCTCGCCATCCGCTCGACGACGGCCTCCACGAGCGCGCGCGGGTCGATGGGGGCGCGCTCGATCGCGAGGCGACGCGACTCGATCTGGGAGATGTCCGTGAGATCGGAGACCATCCGCCCGAGCCGCCTGGCGCTCGCCAGGATGTGTCCCGCCCTCGTCTTCACCGCGGTCGTGAGCTGGGGCTTCCGTTCGAGCTGGGTCGCGTAGCCGATGATCGTCGTCACGGGCTGCTTCAGGTCGTGCGCGACGACCGATGTCCACTCTTCCTTGAGCCGCTCGAGCTCCTTGAGCCGGGTGATGTCGTCGAAGACGACGACCGCGCCGAGCAGCTTGCCGTTTCCATCGACGATGGGGCCGGCGCTCGCGAGCACCGCCAGCATGCTGCCGTCGGCGCGCCGGAGCGACAGCTCCCTCGAGCTCGTGACCTCGCCTCGCAGCGCGCCCGCCGACGGCTGCTCCTCGTCCGTGAGGGGCTCCCCGTCGGGGAGGCACAGGCACCATGCGCCCGGGAGCCCGGGCGGCGAGTCTGTCCCGGCGAGCTCCTGGGCGCGGCGATTCCGGGCGATCTGCGCGCCGGAACGGTCGAGGAGGAGGATGCCGACAGGCGAGCGCTCGATGACCGCGTGGAGCCAGCGCCGCTCGGCCGCGAGCTGTCCGAGGAGCTGGTCGCGCTCCTCGTCGGCGAGCTTCTCCGTGGTGACGTCGCGCGAGATGCCGATCCCGGCGATCGGGTTTCCATGCTCGTCGTGCTGGATCGTCATGTGGGTCGAGACCCAGCGGGTCCGGCCGCTCCTGTCGATGATCCGGAAGGTGAGCCGGCCGCCGGCCGCGGCCATGTGCTCGACGAACGCATCATAGCGCCCGACGTCCTCGGGATGGAGCAGGGTGATGAACAGCTCAGGGTTCTCGTACCAGGCCGCGGGCGGATAGCCGGTGTGCTCGAGGACGGCGGGGTTGATGTACTCGTAGCCCCCCTCCGGGCCGAGCCGTATATGGAAGATGACGTCGCTCGCGTGCTCCGCGATCAGCCGCAGGCGCTCCTCGCTGAGCCGCAAGGCGCGATCGGCGCGCCGCTGCTCGGTGACGTCGAGGGCCGTGCCGATCATCCGCAGCGGAGAGCCGTCCTCGGCGCGGATCACGTCCGCCTCGGTGTGGAGGAAGCGCTCTTCGCCGTTCGGGCGGACGATCCGGTAATCGACGCAATAGGGCAGGGCGCCCTGGAGCGCTAGGTCGACGGAGCGTATCACACCCTCGCGGTCCTCCGGGTGGATGCAGGCGAGAAACCGCTCGTACGTGAGCGCGCCGGCGTCGCGGGACAGGCCCAGCATCCGATAACACTCGTCGGACCAGAGCAGCTCGTTGCTCGGAATGCGCCAGTCCCAGTTGCCCAGCTTCGCCAACCTCTGCGCGCGGGCGAGGCTGTCCTCGCTCAGCCGGAGCGCGGCCTCCGTCTGCCTGGCTTCCGCGAGCGTCGCGTGGAGCTGCTCGCGCGCGCGCTCGAGCTCGTGGTTCTCCCGCTCGAGCTCGTCGATCCGCGCGCGCTGGGCGTGCAGCTCGGGGGCGGTGAGCGCCATCCCGAAGAGGCTCGACAGGGCGCCCGCGATCTCGAGCAGCTCGGCCTGCGGGAGGGCGGGCTGCGCCGTGGCGCAGAGCAGCACCGCGCGGAGGGTGCCGGCGAAGGCGATGGGGATCGCGAACGCGCGGGTGCAGCCGCAGCGTCGGCGCAGATGGCCGGCGTCCAGGAGCGCGTCGGCGCTCTCGTCCTCGGGCGCGATCTGCGCGACGTTCAAGCGGGCGGCGGCGCCGGCGAGGCTCGGGGCGTCGAGCGGCAGGCGCCGGAGGGCGTCCAGCGAGCCCGCGCTGCCGCCCGCGGAGGCGACGAGCCCGAGCGTGTGCGGCGCCTGCGCGACATCGTAGAGGCAGGCGATGTCGACGTGGAGGAGGCGCGCGGCCGCTGCCACGATCGCTTGCTGCGGACTGTCATCGCCGGCGCGCGAGAGGGCCATCGACGCGTCGGCCACGGCGCGGGCGAGCGTGTCGTCCGACGCGGGCGGATCCCCGCGGTGTCGCTCCCTGGACGGTCCACCCCGTTCGGCTCCGCGCCCTCTGTCGTCGCTGTTCAATCCGCCCCTCGCGCCTTCTACCCGGATCCTGGTGAGCGCGGAGCGAGACTATCACGAGCCTTCGCGCCGCAACCTGGTTCACGAGCCTTCGCGCCGCAACCTGGTTCACGCGGCCGTCCATGGCCCGGGCCGGTGCAGGCCGGCGGCGGCTCTGCCGTGCCCGCGCTGGCTGAGGACGCCTGGGAGGAAACGCGCAGCGGCCAGCGCGCTGGGAGGCGGCTACTGGGCAGCGTCGCTTTCTCGTGGGGAAGGCCAAGCGCCCCCGCACCTCTCGAAGTGCGGGGGCGATTTGCATACTGACGGCAACCTCTCATCGTCGCTGTAGGGGTCGAACTCCGTCGCGCGCACCCGGGCGTGCGGAGGTGGCATACCTCGGTTGCGCCGCACAGGCGCGCGGGCTCTGGCTTTGTGATGGCCAATCACACCGGGACATGGGCATTCCGGTGAACCATCGAACCGAGAGCGGCGTTTCCACGCGGGGGTGCGGAGACGCAACCCATGATTCACGCGATGCAGGAAGACCCCCGGCCTTTGCGCGGCGAGGTTTCATGTGGCTTTCATCCTCCCCCACTCAGAAGGTCTTCGCGACCTGTCGATGCCCTACGGCTGAGCGACATAGATGCGCAAGAGAAAACGTGAATTACAGTGTGAGCGTTGCGCGCGGACCCGACCCAGGTTGGCGGCGCGCGGACCCGACCCAGGTTGGCGGCGCGGACCCGCGGACCCGCGGACCCGACCCAGGTTGGCGGCGCGGACCCGACCCAGGTTGGCGGCCCGGCTGACCCGATCCAGGTTGGCGCCCGGCTCCTGTGGACCGACCAGGTGCAGCGGATCCGATATCGGTTGGCGGCGGTGGTGACCCGACCAGGTTGCAGCCGGACTAACCGGACTAACCGCAACCCAGGTTGGGGTAGTAGTAGTCGCAACGGCTCCCGCTCGGGTGGCGGACCGCCAGGCGGCCGCCACCCACGAAGCTTGGTCGGGCCGCGAAATGATTGATGAAAATCCCTGGCACGGCGCTTGTTTTATTGCGCCTGTCATGAGCCAGCCCCGCGAGATCGCTGCCGGAGCCACCTACCTCATCACCCGTCGCGTACTGCGCCGGCACCTGCTCTTCCGCCCGGATGCGGCAATCACCGAGCTCCTGGTCTACGTCCTCGCGGTGTCGACCCGCCGTTACGGCATCGAGGTCCATGCGCTCTGCGCCATGTCGACGCATCTGCACCTGGTCGTGACCGACTCGAGGGGCGTCCTGCCGCGGTTCTTGCAATTCTTCCATCGCATCGTCGCGCTCGGCACGAAGGTGCTTCGCGGGTGGGAAGGTCCGGTGTGGGACCACGAGGCCACGAGCGTGGTGCGGCTGCTGACGCGCGCAGCGGTGGTGGAGAAAATTGCTTATGTCATGGCGAATCCTGTCGCCGCTGGCCTGGTGCAGCATGCTCGCGAGTGGCCGGGCGCCAAGGTGGATGTGGACGACCTCGGTCGCGGCGTGCTGCGCGCGGCACGGCCTTCGGTGTATCTCGACCCCGAAAACCCCCAGTGGCCCGAGGAAGCGACGGTCTCGCTCGCGCTGCCGCCGGCCATCGAGCAGGACAGCGCGGAGGGCTTTCGCCAGGACGTCTCTGCCGAGCTCGAGCGACACGAAGCGCGGGCCCGCGCGGAGGTGCAGCGGCGAGGACTTCGCTTCTTGGGCGCCGAGAGAGCCTGCAAGGTGTCCCCTTACGAGCGCGTGACGAGCTTCGAGCCGCTGCGCGACGGCAATCCGACGTTCGCGGTGGGTCGCGAGCAGGGAGATGCGTGGCGAATCGCTGGTGCCGCTGTGCGTGCGTTTCGAGCGTCGTACCGTGCGGCACTGGAGCGATGGCGTGCCGGCGTACGCAGCGCTGTATTCCCCGCGGGGACGTGGTGGATGCGCACGTTTCACGGCGCCAGCGTGGCCGACGTCGTGCTCACGGTGTAGAGCCCTAGCGGCGCCGTGGCAGGGAGGCGGGCGGGATGGGCCAGGTATCAGCGCCTTATCGTGGGGCGCGTCCGTCTGGGACCGGCGGTGTGGACGGCCGAATCTCGTGCGGCGGTGTACCCGTGCCTTCGTACGTCTGCAGGCGATGCCGAACGCAGAGGAAGCGGCGTCATGGGCAGAGTGCTGTACGCGATGGGTGGCCGAGCCCAATGATTCCTCTCCAAAGATGGACCCATGGGATAGTCATTCCGGGGTGGGGTGCCGCCGCGCCCCGGTTGCAACGCAACCTGGCGGCATCGCAAGGTAGGTCGGTCGTTTTCGGGCGCGGCGCCGGGCGCCGGGCGCGGCGCAACCTGGGTAGGGTGGGTTATGCAGGCACGCGCACGAGGCGAATGATGGTCGGACGAAGAGGTCTCATCTCCCGACGGTGGGCGGCCGCCTCGCTGCTCATCAGGGCGCCCCTTGCCGGTGGCTGCTCGGAGGACTACCACTTCACCCCCGTGCGCGTGAAGGCGCTCGAAGCCGCAGCGCAGCTCGTCGCCGGTGCCTGCCATACCTGCGCGATTCTCAGGAACGGTAATACCGCGTGCTGGGGCACGACGACGCGGACCAGCTTGGCGACGTTTCCATCAGCTCGCTGAATACCTCCCCGAGGTATGTCTCGCTCGCCGCGGACCCCGTGCGTCTCGCCGCTGGTCCGCGGCACACGTGCACGCTCTTCGACGAGGGGAGGGGCAGGTCTGGGAGATGAAGTGGGCGGCTTCCTCGGCATCGTGCCGGCGGGCTGCGCCGACATTTCCGGGGGCGCTGACGTCGTGGCTGGTGGGCGTTGCCCGGTGCCAGCGCGCGATGTGCCGGGCCTGGAGGGCGTGGTTGAGCTCGCGGCCGGCTGGCTCGTGGAGCGGACGACCCGTCGCTCGGGTTCACGTGCGCCGTGCGCGGTGCCGACACCGTGGTCTGCTGGGCGACAACTGGAGCCACCAGCTCGGCTTCGATCCCGAGGCCACCGCTCGTCCTCCTCGTCCTCCTCGTCCTCAACCCCGCTCGTCCTCCTCGTCCTCCTCGTCCTCAACCCGGGTGGGTTCCCGGCGACGTCCTCCTCGCTTCGCCTCGCCTCGCCTCGTCCTCAACCCGGGTGGGTTCCCGCTGCCCGACCGACGTTGCGGCGGGCGTTGGGCGTGCGCGGCGCGACCGACGTTGCGGCGGGGGCGGCACGACCGACGTTGCGGCGGGAGCGGGCGCCACAGCTGCGTTGTGCTCGGCACGGGACAGGTGGCGTGCTGGGGTTGGAACCGCAACGGTCAGAGCGGCGGCGGGCCCATCGTCGACAGCGCTGACGACGTCGTCGGCGTCACCCTCGTCGAGGGCGTCGCCGGTGCGAAGGCCGTCATCGCCGGCGGGCGGCACGGCTGCGCGCTGCTCGACGACGGCCGCGTCGTGCGCTGGGGCTCCAACCAGAGCGGCCAGCTCGGCTCCGAGGAGACCAACCTGGTCTCCGCGCCGGTGCAGGCGGCGCTCGGCGCGCTCGGCGCGCGCCGCCCTCGGCCTCGGCCTGCCCGTGACGTGGCGCATGATCTTCGGGAGCCGGGACGGGCGGCTGTCCGACGGCAAGGACGAGCGCCTGCTCGTCGACGCCGTCGCCCCCAACCACGTCGAGGTCGCGTACGAGAACGCGGCCGGCTCGTCTCACCGGCTGGGCGGCGCGGTGGGGTACAGCTTCTGAAGCGCGCCGGCGCTTCCCGCGCCCTCACCCCTCGAGATAGGAGCCGAGCTCTCGCTGCCGCGAGCGCGTCCGGAGCTTCTCCAGCAGCTTCGCCTCGATCTGACGGATGCGCTCCCGCGTCAGCGAGAACGACTGCCCGATCTCCTCGAGCGTCTCGTCCTCGTTGCCGTCGAGGCCGAAGCGGCGCCGCAGGAGCTCGCGCTCGCGCGGCTGCAGCGAGTCGAGCAGCTCGCGCGTCTGCTCGATCAGCCGGCGCCGGGCCAGCATGTCCGCGGGCGTGGGCTCGTCGTTGGCCAGCAGATCGCCGTACCGGGTATCCCCCTCCTCGCCGACGGGGGCGTCGAGGCTGAGCGGCTCGAGCGCGAGCTCGCTGATCACCCGCACCTTCTCCACGGTGAGGCCGCTGCGCTCCGCGATCTCCTCGACGGAAGGCTCGCGCCCCCGCTCCTGCACCAGATCTCGCCGGGCGCGCACCACCTGGCTCCGGATCGCGGTGAGGTGGACCGGCATCCGAACGGGCTTTCCCTGGTTGAGGATCGTCCGCTTGATCGCCTGCTTGATCCACCACGCGGCGTAGGTGCCGAAGCGGTGGCCGCGGCGGTACTCGAACTTGTCGGCGGCGCGGATCAGGCCGAGGTTCCCCTCCTGCACGAGGTCGAGCAGCGGGACGCCGAAGCGCTGGTGTTCCCGCGCGATGGCGACCGCGAGCCGGAGGTTCGCCTGGACGAGCTCGGACTTCGCCTGCGCGACGGCGCGGCGCCCCCGGGCGATCGCAGCGATCGTGGCCTCGATCGAGGCGCGCTCCGCCTTGTCCGCCTCGGCCGCTGCTGCGCGAAGGCTCCGCTCGATGCGCTCCTCGAAGGTCGGATCGAGGCGCAGCTCGGCGAGGCCAGCGGCGAGGCCCGCGAGGGCGGTCTCCACGCCGTCTTCGGTGATCTGCCGGCCGAGGAGCGAGCGGGCGAGATCGAGCAGCGCCTCGAGCCGCTTCGCGGAGGCGTCCGCCTCGGGATCACCCGCGTCGGTCTCGCACAGCAGATCCCGGAGGCTCAGCGCCCCGACCTGGACGTCCTCTGCCGTCGAGGCGAGCTCGCGCAGCGCGACGGGCGACCGGACCCACGCCTCGAAGCAGGCGAGCGCGCCCGCCTCGATACGACGGCCGATCGCGACCTCGCCCTCGCGCGTCAGCGGCTGGCTGCCGGCGAGCGCCCTGAAGTAGAGCTCGGTCGCGCCGAGCGTGGCTTGCGCGCCGGTGGCCTTCGCGCGCCGAGCTGGCGCGCGCTCGCCCGCGCGTCCGCCCGCGGAAGCGATGGAAACGGGATGACTCGATTCGGACTCGCTCGTCGAGAGCGAGGGACGGAACCTCATTCAATGCGCTCCAGTGTTGCCGCTGCGTCGTACCCGACCGCGAAGGGTGTGAGGGGGCACGATCATCAATGCGCCTCGATATCCTAACCGCTGAGGACGTAAATAGGAAAACGAATCGACCGCCGACATGGCGCATTTCCACGGCGTTTTTCGGTGTTGTTGTCCCGCTCGGCGCGGCGCGTTCTCGTTGTCCTGGGATGGCGGCGCGCGCGTGGGCGTTGCCGGACGAGTGTACGTCGCCGGACGAGCGGACGCGTCCGGCTCGATCGCGCCGCGTGGCGGAGAAGCGGGCGTTGGAGGGCGCGACGTGAGGGCGCTGGCGGAGGGGCTCGAGAGGGGGCGCTCTCGAACCGACACGGGCGGCATCGGAGTAGGGTACGGCGAGGTCGCGAGTTGCCGGGACCGTCCGGCGGGGGAGCGGGGCCGGTCGAGACCGGAGCGGGCGGCCTTGGAGGGGGCGGAGCGAGGTCGCCATCTGTCTGGTGGAGCGGCCGCGACGGGGCGGATCGATCTGAGACGGCACCGGACGGCAACGTAGGTCGGAAGAAGCGACCCTTGCGCGCGGTGGCGCTGCTGCTGAGCCGCGCTTCGGGGCGATGCGCTTCGCTTCGGGCACGACGCGGAGCGTCCCGCGCGCCGCTGGCCCTGCGCCGTCCGGGCAGCGGTTGCTATGCTCCACGCCCGCGCTGCCCTCCGGAGCGCGCGGTAGCCATTCCACCGAGGAGCGACGCGCATGATCCAGATCTTCGGCACGGCCAAGTGCAAGGCGACGCGGGCGGCGCAGCGGTTTTTCGCCGACCGGGGCATCAAGGTGCAGCTCGTCGATCTGCGCGACAAGGGCCTCTCCAAGGGGGAGCTCGCGAGCGTAGCGCGCGCGGTGGGCGGCGTGCGCGCGCTTTACGACGCGGAGAGCGCGCGGGTGAGGGAGCGCGGCCTCCAGCACCTCGGCCCGAGCGATGCGCGGCTCGCGGAGCTCCTCGTCGACGATCCGCTCCTGCTCCGCACGCCCATCGTGCGCGACGGGACGCGCGCCTGCGTGGGCGCGGCCGAGGCGACCTGGAAGGCCTTCGCCGACGCCGCGAAGGGCGGGTAGCGGAAGGGCGGGCGAGGGGATCGGGGGAGGCGGGGCCCGTGCGCGGGCCGAGGCGGCCTCGAAGGGAGCGCGGTCATACCGCGACTCCCGCCGCCGCCTCGTCGCTGGTGCAATCGCAACGTTTGTGCCAACGCTGAGGCGGCAGTCAGCGCTCGGGGCGCCTCTCCTCGACGTGGTGCCGTCGACGCTCCACGCGATGCTTCTTCGCCGGCTTCGGCTTCGCCGGAGTCACCGGCCTGACCGAGGCCCCCGCCTTCACCGTCGCCCCTGCCCTCACCGAGGTTGCCGGCCTGACCGAGGTTGCCGGCCTGACCGTGGTTGCCGGTCTGACCGAGGCCCCCGCCCTGACCGAGGCCCCCGCCCGGACCGTCGCTGCCGGCCTGACCGTGGTTGTGCGGTGCACGTGGTGATGGTGATGGTGGCCGTGTCCCTCGAAGCCGACGCGGTAGCGGACCAGGGCGCGCGGCTCGTCCCGGTAGTAGACCCAGCCGTGGTGCGACGGGTAGTACCAGCGGCCGTCCACATAGTAGACGTAGGTGCCGCGGTAGTACACGCGCGGGTAGGTCTCGACGTGGACCGGCGCCGCTGCGATGTGAACGACCGGCTCCTCGTACACCGCGAACTCCTGGTACGTGACGGTCGCATGCGCCGGCGCAGCGGCCCTGGTGTGGACTTCTGCCGCGCACCCGGTCGCGCCGAGGAGCGCGAGCGCAACGAGCGCGGCCAGCATGGCGAGCCTGCTGCTGCGCTGCTGAGCGCGCGCCGCAGCTCTGGGGGAGGAAACATCGAGGACTGGCACGTTCATCTCCATGGGGGTTCACAGGAGCAACTGCGGTGCCACCCGGCGAAGGGGGAGCGCCGCCGCGTGGCACCGCAGGGCGCCGCTCGCTGGTATAGCGCTTGCTGCCGTGCCGCGCATCGGCGCGACAGCGCCAGACTTGGATAAAGGAAGACGATCCCCATGAAACTTTCGAAGGTGCTCACCGGTCTCGCTGGCTGCGTCCTCGCCACTGCCTCGCTCACGGGGTGCATCGTCGTCGATCATGACGATGACCACGATCACCTCACGCGCGGCTCGCTCACCGTCGCCCTGACCATTGACGGCAGCGACGACCCGTGGGCGTGCTTCGATCACGACGTGAGCGGGGTCGCGGTCAGCGTCGAGGACGAGGATGGCTTCCTCGTCCTCGACGCGGTGGGGGACTGCGATGATCTCGGCCTCACCATCGACGGCCTCTCCGAGGGGTACTATGACGTCGACGTCTGGCTCGTGGATTTCGACGGACACGCGATGAGCGACATCGTGCGCGTCGAGAGCGTCGACGTGCTCGACGGCGCCGACACGCTGGTGGAGGTCGACTTCCCGTGGACGTGGATCGACTCATGACGCGAGCGGCTCGCCTGAGAGACGGCGCGCAGGCGCCTACTCGCCCGCGATCGCGGTCATGAGATCATGGACGCCGTTCCTGGATCGGGTGGGCGGGGTCGCGCTCGGGGAGCTCGGCGCTCGCGAAGGCCGCGAGCAGGCGCCGTCGCCGCCGCCCTGGGGGACATGAAGCCCTGTTACTGGGACTTCTGCGATTCCCCTTGCCGCTGCGCGTAGGCCTGGGGGCCTTGCTGCTGGCCGCGTTGCTGCTGGCCGGGTTGCAGCCGGCCGAACTGGTCGCGTTGCTGCTGGCCGAGCTGGGCGCCCTGCCGCTGGCCGGGCTGCATCTGGCTGGCCTGTCCGCGTTGCTGCTGTCCGCGTTGCTGCTGGCCGAGCTGGGCGCCCTGCCGCTGGCCGGGCTGCATCTGGCTGGCCTGTCCGCGTTGCTGCCGTCCGCGTTGCTGCTGTCCGAGCTGGGCGCCCTGCCGCTGACCAGGCTGCATCTGGCTGGCCTGTCCGCGTTGCTGCTGGCTGGCCTGTCCGCGTTGCTGCTGTCCGACCTGGATGCCCTGCTGCTGTCCGACCTGGATGCCCTGCTGCTGGCCGGTTTGCGCCCAGCCGAACTGTCCGCGTTGCTGCTGGCCGGGCTGGGTGCCTTCCTGCTGGCCGCGTTGCTGCTGGCCGTCTCCCTGCTGCTCGTGGAGCAGCAAGCAGAACAGCTGCTCGGCCTCGGTCAGGTGCTGCTCGACGTCCGCTCGCATCGCCTTCACGCTGGTTCGTATCCTGGCGTTCTCCGCGTTCGCGACGCCCGGCACGTCGAGGAGCTCGAGGGCGCGGCGATGGAAGGAGATCTGAGCCCAGATGAAGGCCGTGTCGAACTCGGCGCCTTCCTCCTCTTCCAGCGCTCCGCTCACCTCGGTCGAGCTCTCGTCGAGCTCCCGGCAACGCGAGCACGACTCCATCTTCACACCTGAACCCCTCGAGCCCGCGCCGATCTGCTCGGCCTGCGAGTGCTCCTCGACGATCTGCTCGGCGTAGCGCTTCACATCCGGGGACTCGGCCTTGTCCAAGGCGATCTGCGACAGATCCACCTCCTTCTGATGGATGAACGAGATCAGCATCGTGAGCTCCGCGTCCGACGGCTGCTGCGTCGCGCTGCGCTCTCCGCGGCCTCCTTGCCTGTCGCCCTGACTGCCGATCTGCCCGCGGCCCCCTTGCCTGCCGCCTTGATGGTCGGCCTGCTCGCCGCACATCTGCCTGTCGCCCGCGCGCTGTCCGCCGCCCTGTCGGCCGCCTTGATGACCGGGTTGCTCGCGGCCTCCCTGCCGGCCGCCGGCCTGCGCTCCACCGCCCCTCCCGGCGCCTCGCGCGCCGTCTCGGGCCGTCTGTCCGTGGCTCCTGCCGTCGGGGCCCGTGCCGGTCCGCTCTCGCCCATCCCTTCCATCGCGATTCGCCTCGGCGTCATCGTCGCTGCCCATGCAGCCGCCGGCCCCCGCGAGGACAAAGCTCCCAGCGAACATGATCGCCATGAGGCGACCTGAACGATTGCCCATCATTGCTTGCTCCTTGGCCGACACCGGCGCGCTGTTGCGCTCACCTGCCGGTTATCGGCCCCGAACATCTGGGTTCGGGAAGCGAGGATGGTGAGCGAGGTGGAGCCCTAAGCCAGCATCGTCATTTCCCCGAGCGCCCCTGCGCCCCCGGCGCGATCGCGCCGAGAGTCGCAGTCCCGCTCGGCGTTGACCCAGACCCAGCCGGTGCGCAGCGGCCGGCCCGGCGATCGACCCTGATTCCAAGGACCCGCTCGGGCACTCGCCCGCGCGAGGGCGCGCCGCTGCCGGCGCCGTCCGCCCGCGCCTGTGCGGCGGCGGACAAGCTGCCAGGCGGCCGGATCGCCACCAGTAGCCGGGCATGCGCGCGCCGCGCGTGAGGAACCCGCTCGGCCGGGTCGCGCCGCCTTCCGCCGCGCCATCGATGTGCGTAAGCTCCGGCGACGTCCGACCGAGCGCCGCCTCGGCCCTCTTCCGAGGCGCCGGTCGTCGTCATCCTATGAGAACCTCCGCGCACAACGGCCCGTCTCCCGGGCCCGCCGCCCGCGTCGACACGACGGACATCGAGGCCCTGAAGCGTGAGCTCGAGCGGCTCCGCGCCGTGGGGTCCCGGGATCGCGGGTGGCTCGACGCCGTGCTCGAGCACAGCCCGCACGGCGTCATCCTCTGCGACGCCTCCGGGAAGCTCGTCCTGCACAACCGGGCAGCGGAGCGCATCTGGGCCGGCAGCGCCTCGACCGAATCGATCAACGACTGGACGCTTTATCGCGCCTTCCACGAGGACGGCCGCCCGTACGAGGCAAAGGACTGGGCCATGGCCCGCGCGATGTCCGAACGGCAGGTCATCGAGAGCGAGGAGACCCGGATTCAGCGCTTCGACGGGACGTATGGCATGGTCCTCGGGAGCGCCGCGCCCATCATCGGGCCTGGCGGCGAGCTCGAGGGCGGGATCTCGGTGTTCGCCGACATCTCGCGCCTCAAGCAGGTCGAGGCCGAGCGCGGCGAGCTCGCCGCGCAGCTCACGAAGCGGGTCGAGGAGCTCGATCGCCGCGCCCGGCTCACCCAGGCGCTGCTCGCGGTCAGCACCGCGCTGAGCGGCGCCGTGACGGTCGAGCAGGTGTCCGCCGCCGTCGTGAGCGACATCCACCGGGTGCTCGGCGCCTCGACGACGATGATGTACACGGCGGACGAGGCGGCCGGCGTCGCGACGCTCGTCGGCCACTCGGGGCTCGAGGAGAAGCGCACGAGCCCTTACGCGAGGGTGCCCCTCGACGCCCGACTGCCGCTCTCGGACGCGCTCCGGGAGCGCCGCCCCATCTGGGTGGACACGAGGCAAAGCCTGCACGCCGCGTACCCCGAGCTCGCGGCCCTGCGGCCTGTCCGCGACGACGTGAAGGCGCTCGCCGTCCTGCCGATCGTCGCCCACGCGGCGCTGCTCGGCGGCCTCGCGTTCTCGTTCGCGGACGATCGCGCGTGGAGCCCCGAAGAGCGCGAGTTCCTGCTCAGCGTGGCGGTACACTGCGCGTCGGCGCTCGACAGGGCGCGCCTCCTCGAGCGGGAGCGCGAGGCCCGGGCGCGCGCGGAGATGCTCGCGGCGGAGCTCGAGCGGCAGCAGGCGACGCTCCGCCTCCTGAGCGAGGCGGGCGCCGCGCTCTCCGGCTCGCTCGACGTCGCGTCGCGGCTCACGCACCTGACCCACCTGGCGGTCCCCACCCTGGCCGACTGGTGCGCTGTCGACATGCTGAACGGCGATTCCATCGAGCGCGTGGCCGTCCACCACGGCGATCCCGCGAAGATCGAGCTCGCCGAGCGCCTCCGGGCGATGACCCCGCCCCGGCCCGACGCCCCGGCGGGCGTGCCCGCGGTGATCCGCGCCGGTCGCTCCGAGTGGATGGCCGACATCCCGGACGCCGCCATCGAGTCCGCCGCGCTGGGCCCCGAGCACCTGCGCCTGATCCGGTCGCTCGGGCTGAGATCGTATGTCGTCGTCCCGCTCCGGGGGCGCGACCGGACCATCGGCGCGCTGACGCTGGTCCACGCGGAGTCGGGCCGCCGCTTCAGCCAGGCGGACGTCGCGCTCGCCGAGGAGCTCGCGAACCGCGTCGCCCTGCTGATCGACAACGCGAGGCGGTTCCAGGAGGCGCAATCGCTCATCCGCGCGCTGGAGCGGACCAACGCCGAGCTCGACCAGTTCGCGTACGTGACGAGCCACGACCTGAAGGCGCCCCTCCGGGGCATCGCGAGCCTCGCCCAGTGGATCGAGGAGGACCTCTCGGACAAGCTCACCGCGGACACGCGCCATCAGATGGAGCTCCTGCGCGGGCGCGTGCGGCGCATGGAGGCCTTGATCGAGGGGATCCTGGCCTACTCCCGCGCCACGAGGTTCCGCCAGAAGCCGGAGAGCGTCGACCTCGAGAGGCTGGCGAGGGAGGTGGTCGAGCTCATCGCCCCGAGGCCGCCCGCGCGGGTGACGCTCGACGTGCCGCCGGCGACCCTGCGGACGTACAGGGTGCCCTTGCAACAGGTGCTCATGAACCTCATCACGAACGGCCTCAAGCACGCTGGCCGCGAGGACGCGGCGGTCTCCGTGTCCGCCCGGGAGCAGGGCGACAGGGTCGAGGTCTCCGTGTCCGACAACGGGCCTGGGATCGCGCCTGCGTTCCAGGAGAAGGTGTGGGGGATGTTCCAGACGCTGCAGGCGAGGGACAAGGTGGAGAGCACGGGGATCGGCCTCGCCATCGTGCGAAAGATCGTGGAGAGCCGCGGCGGGCGGGCGTGGGTCGAGTCGGACGGCAAGAGCGGCGCGACGTTCCGGTTCACGTGGCCCAGGAGGGAAGAGGCGGAGGGCGCCGCGTAGCCGCCGCGCATGCCGAGCTGCCCGGAAGGGTGCAATCAGCCGCGGACGCAGGTGACAAGGTGCTCAGTTCGAGGGCTTCGGCATCTGGAACACCACGCCTTCCTCGTCGGCTTCCACGTTGTTGACGTTCCAGTAGATGGACCCGCAGTCGACGGCGATCTCGAAGAAGTACGGCTGCCCGGTCGTGAGGGTGATCATGTCCCCCATGCCGAGGTGCGCCCTCCGCACCTCGCCTTTCCCCTCGCTGTTCATGTAAACGGTCCAGTAGACGAACTCGTCGTCCACCGCGAGCGACTTGGCGACGGCCTGAGCGTCGACCGTGGTGGTGAAGGGCGGGGCGCTCGGCGCCGCGCTCGTCGCCTTGGACTGGACCGCGCCGTTGGTGTCGGTCACCCAGTGCACGACGCCGTTGGCGAGGACGAGCGTGGTCGGGTTGCCGTTCGTCTCCGCGAAGACCTCGGCGGTCTCGCCGAGCGGATCCTTCGTCTTGCGCAGGATCTGGCGCGACCAGTAGTTGGACCAGTAGACGTGCGTCGCGTCGACGGCGACGCCGATCGGGTGGTCGTCGGGGGCGACCAGCTCGGCGACGGCCTGGCTGCCGTCGGCCTTGGCCCGCCAGATGGCTGCGGGCGTCTGCGTCGCCCAGTAGACGCTGTCGCCGAAGGAGGCGATCCGGCCGAAGGCCGTGACCGCCGGATCACCGTTCTCCTGCAAGGGGACCTGCGCGATCTGGATCGGGCTGGAGCTCGGCGGCTCGATCGAGATCCCCAGCACGTCTCCATTGCTCCAGTTGGTCCACGAGAGCTGCCCGCCCGAGTAGGTGATCCAGGCGGTATCCCCGAAGCCGAGGGTGCCCGGGAGCGTGCGCGCGGCCCCGCCGTCCTTCGGGAGGGCGACGATGGCCTGGTTGTTGGCCATGAGCACGAGATCCCGGGTGACCACCATGCCTTTCACGTTGGACCCGAGCTCCCCTTGCATCTGCGTCACCGGGCACTCCCCCACGGCGCAGTTCGACGGGGGGCACGAGGGCGTGCCGCCGGCGCCATCGCCACCGTCGCCCCCCGCGCCGTCGCCCCCGTCGCCGCCTGTGCCGTCGCCCCCATCGCCGCCCGACGTCGTCTGGGCGGAGCCTCCGTCACCAGGTCCGCTGCTCGTCGTCGTCGAGGAAGCGGCGGAAGGCCCCTCCGTGCCAGGCTCGATGCCGAAAATGAGATTGCAACCGGTGCCCGTCGCCGCGAGCGCGAGCAGGGCGCAGGGCAAAGCGATCTTGCTGTGCATGACGGAGTGTATACATCCCCGGCCACGCCCCCGGCGATCGCGGGCCACCGCCTGGGGGCGACGCTTCCGTGCGACACCGCGTTCACGCGAGCCGGCGGAGCTGCTCCAGCCGCCGCCGCGGCTCGATGTCGCGCCGCTTGATCTTCCCGGTCCTGAGCTCCTCGTAGGGCCCGCACACCGGCCGGTAATCGCACTGCGCGCACGCCCCCTCCGCCGGCATCGGCAGGAGCGCCGCCTTGTCGATCGCGTCCCCGATGATCCCCGCCACCTGGGCGGCCGCGTCGCGCGCCCGCGCGTCCAGGTAGATCGGCACCTCCGTGAACCCGCCGGCGGAGGTGCAGTAGTAGAGCCGCCCGGACTCGACCTGCGTGCCCGGGGGCATGAGCTTCTCCAGCGCGAGCGCGTAGAGGACCGGCTGGAGCGTGCCGCCGCCGCTCACGACCGCGTCGCGCGGCGCCCGCGCCTTGCCCGTCTTGTAGTCGGTCGCCCGCATCGCGCCCCACACGCTCCGCTCGACAAGGTCGATCGAGCCCCGGAGCCGGACGCCGCAGTCGAGCTCCACGGGCGCGTCCGAGCTCCCCGGATCGCGGGTGGCGAGGCGGCGCGGCAGCCCGAACGACAGCTCGAAATGGATCGGCTCCCAGTCGCGGTCCTCCGCGGCGCGCCGCAGCCACTCCCGGAGGTCGGCCCGCACCGACGCGATGCCGTCGTCCCAGACGCGCCGGATCGCCGGCGCGAGCTCGTCCGCGTAGCGCGCGGCGACGCGGTCGAGCGCCCGATCGAGCTCGGCCCGCGCCTCGTCGAGCGCTGGCAGGCCGAGCGGCAGCTTGCCCGCGTCGCGCAGGGCGACCAGCACCTCGTAGAGCACGTCGTGCACGAGCCGGCCGCGCTGGAGCGGGTCGAGCTCCTCGATCGCCTCGGGCGCCGGGCGCGGGGCGAGCTTGTGCACGGCGTAGAGGAAGAATCGGTAAGGGCACGCGGCGAAGTGCTGGAGGGCGGTCGGCGAGAACGACCTGCGCCCGAACGCGTGCTTCGCGAGCGCCTCGCGCGCCTCCGCGATCGGCTTGAACAGCCCGTCGGCGCTCGTCCAGCCAGGGATCCAGCGCCGCGCGCGGAACCGGAGCGCCCGCGCGAGGTGGGGGTTGGCGTTGAGCAGGTAGCGCGCGGTGCCGACCGTCTGCGCCTCCGGCAGGCTGAAGAGCGTCTCGAGGAGCGCGAGGTCGTGCTCGGCCGCGTCGATGGCGTCCTCGGGCCGCGCGGGCGCGGGCCAGCCGATGCGCGCGGCGCCGCCCTGCTCGGCGCGGCGCTCGAGCTCCCCGAAGCCGGGCAGCCTGCCCTCGGCCGCGCGCAGGAGCTCGAGGCCATAGAACGAAGGCACTCGAGGGCGGGACTGATCCATGTCCACGCGCGGGTACGACACGACGAGCCGCTGGCGGGCCGCGCCGACCGCGAGCCGGAGCGCGAGGCGCTCGCGCGCCACGCGGTCGTCGCTCGTGTCGAGGCCCGAGTCGCCCCCGGCGATCGTCCGGCGGAGGGCGTCGCGGAGGATCGGATCCTCGGTGACCTTCTGCGGGAAGATCCGCTCGGCGAGCCCGGGCACGAAGACCACGTCGAACGAGCGCCCGCGGGCGCCCTCGATGGGCGAGACGAACAGGCGCCCGTCGCGGCGGGCGGCCGGCGGCAGCACGAGGTCGGTGAGGCGGCGCGAGAGGCAGAGGCGGATCTCGCCGAGGTCCACCGGGCCGACGTGGGCCATCGGCGCGAGCTCCGCGAGCACGGCGAGCACGCGCTCGGGCCGCCGGAGCGCGCGCGTCGCGAGGGCCGAGAGGCGGCGCTGCCACTCGCCGAAGGTCGCGCGCTCGCCCGGGCCGGGCAGCGCCGCGAGCAGCGGCAGCGCGAAGGCGCGGAGGGCCGAGAGGTCCGCGAGCGTCCGCGCTATGCGCGCGGCGTCGCGGTCCTCGGGGGCGCGGGAGAGCGAAAGCCGGAGCTCCCGCTCGAAGCCCGAGAGCCGCGCCTCCCATCGATCGAGCCCGCCGATCACCGCCGCGTCGACGAGGATGCGCTCCCAGCGCCGCGGGGCGCGCAGGGTGCCGTCGTGCACGGGGGCGTCGGGGCCCTGGCCTGTCGGATCGGGGTTCGGGGCTGTCGGATCGGGGTTCGGGGCTGTCGGACCGGGGGTCTGGGCGGCCGGGCTGAAGCTCTTCCCTGGCGGATCGAACCCGAGATCTTCCCCCGCCATGTCGTCGTCCGGAGGCGCCTCGTCGAAGCCGCCGCGCAGGAGCTCGGGGAAGAGGTCGTCGTCCGGCGGCACCCAGCGATCGGCCTCGGGCGCGGCCGGCGGCGGCTCGCCTGCGGGCGTCGCGTCGGGGACCTGCCCGAGCGAGAGGTACTCGGCGAAGCGCGACGCCGACAGGTGCTCGGCGGCGCACGCGAGCAGCGCGAGCAGCGCGCGGCCCGCCGGGTCGGGTTGCACCGAGCCCTGCGCGAAGTGCGCAGGGATCCCGGCTCGGCGCAGCGCCTCGACGAGGTGCGCGCGGTACTGCTCGGGCGCGCGCAGGAGGATCGCCATCCGCTCGAACGGCACGCCGCGGGCGGCCTCGCGCAGCGCGATGCGCGCGAGCTCCACGCACTCCCGGCTCTCGCCGGGCGCGGAGAGGATCTCGACCTCGTCGCCGAGCCCGGGGGCCTCGTCGGTCAGCGGGTCGAACAGGTGCTCTTGCAGGCGCGCGAGCGAGGTGCTGGGCGCTACCGGCGGCGGCTCGTCGCCCGCGCCGTCGTCGGCGCCGTCGTCCACGCCATTGCCCGCGCCGGCGCCGTCGTGCGCGGCGGAGACCGCGGTCAGCGAGACTCGTCGCGGCGGCGATCGGAGCGCCGCCTGCAGGTGGCGCAGCGACGCGGCGTCGCCGGCCGGCACGGTGGCGAGCGCGTCCGGCGAGCGCGCGGCGACGGCCTCGAGGAGCTCGCGCTCCAGGGCGAACCGCACGGGCAAGTCGAGCAGGAGCATCGGCAACCCGAGCAGCGGGTGGCGCGAGCGGGGGTCGCCGTCGTCCGCGGCCCGGGCGCGCTCGGCCGCGAGGCGCAGGACGATCGCGCGATCGGCGAGCCCTGCGTCGTCCAGCGCGGCGTCGAAGGCGTGGGCGATGCGGTCGAGATCGGCCGGCGCGAGCGCGTCCGGCGCGACGCCGGAGAGCCGCGCCTCGTCGAGGGTCCGCGCGACGGCGCGCGGCAGCCCGGGTCGATCCGCGACGCGGGCGAAGCGGCCGAGCAGCCCGTCCTGCGCGAGCCCGTCGAGGGTGCGCGCGCAGAGCGCCTCGATGGCGAGCGCGCTGGCCGGGACGAGGCCGCGCTCGGCGAGCGCCGGCATCGCGAGCGCGGCGGCGAGGCGCCCCAGGGTCAGCCGGTGCCAGCCGAAGGTGGCGCGGCGGCCGCGGATCGACGCGCGGGCGAGCTCGCTCACGGCCTCGACCGAGGCGCCGACGAGGAGCACGCGCTCCGCGGGGCGCCGGCGGCGCAGCCAGCCCACGGCCCGATCGAGGCGGGCGGCGGCGCTGGGGGAGGTGATGACGGCGTGGGGCACGGGGTGGCTCGAAAGGCGGCAGAGGCCGCGGGGAGGTGATGAGTGAGGCTTACGAGCTCGGCAGTCTGCCGTTGGCTGGCATCGCTCAGCTCAGGTCCGGGAGCACATCGGCGATCGATGCAGCGACGATGGCCCGTTCAAGCCACCGCTCCAGGAGCTCAGGATCCTTCTCGATCAGGATACGCTTGCGCAGGATGTCCGGTACGGCGATGCCGCGAACCCGGAGCGCGGTCAGCACGGCACGCGCCGCCTCCTCGGCGCGCCCCTCGTTGCGGAGCTGCTGCTTGTATTCCTCGAACCAAGCCTGGATCTCTGCGCTCACATCGTCCTCCTCGTCGGTCGTCGGCTCCTGTTGGTCGAGCCCGAAGTGTAACAGCAGCGGCATGACGACGCTCTTCTCCCAGGCATCGCGGGGCAACGCCGCCAGGTCCGCCACCGCCTCGCGAAAGCGGCGGCCCGAGCCGAGCAGCCGCAGCAGCAGGGTTGCGCGCGTCCGGGGCAGCTCCGCGAGCACCACCACGCGCATCGCCAGGCCCGGCACGGCCTGGTAGACGCCAGCCTGCTCCGGCTCGCACCGGTAGGCGTCGAGCACCGTCTCGGGACGCCCCGGGCCAATGACGACCAGCGCAGGGAAGGCGACCGCCGGCTGCGGTGGCGTGTCCGTGTCCTCGTCCGGCGCGACGGAGCGCGCTGCAGAGCGGGCGCGGCGCTCGAGCTCGTGGTGCCACGTGAGCTGCTTGCGCAGGCATTGCCGGACCTGACGAAGGCTCGGCGTGCCGTGGAACGGCTCGAACAGGCTCGGCTCCGCCGACAGCTCGCCGAGCAGGCCCATGGCGGCGCGCTCGGACGCCCGCGCGGGATCAGGCACGCTGTAGACATCGATCTTCTGTGTCGCCGCCAGCACCTCGACCTCGGTCTCGGCCGCCGAGACGAGGCTCAGCCCGTCCCGCAGCAAGCTCTTGGTGAACTGGTCGGAGCGGTTGTGCATCGGCGCGGGACTCTAATCGAGCATCGCGGCATGTCCAGCCTTGTTCGATGCGAAGTGGCCAATCGAAAAGCCGCGATTTGCGCTGCGAAAGTAGAGCTGTGTGCGTAATGCAGCGTGCGAGAACAAGCGCTTACCTGAAGGGAGAGCCAGTTGTGTGGAAATCTTTGTCGGCCGCGTGGGACTTCCGCTCGGATGAGCGGGATGAGCACGACGCCCGGCTCACGGCCTTCCAGGCCAGTACCTGACGACCGTGTGACAGTCGCCGACCTGCCACCCCTTGGCTGCATCCCAGCGCAGCTTGAAGACCTCGCCGCTGGCGTCGAACTCGTCATCGTATTCGCCCGCGTCGAGCTGCAGCAGCTCCGCGTCCGGGCCCGTGCGGCGGAAGGCCACCACCTGGAGCCGCGCGCTGTCGCCGGGCGAGTAGCGGAGCGAGGCCTCCGAGAACGCTCCGAGCTCCGTTAACGGGACTCCCACCTTCGTGCAGCCCCGTTTCGTGAACGGCTGCAGCTCCCCTAGCTCCGGAAAGCCAGCGACGCGGACGGATGGCCTGAGAAACCATCCGAGCGCAAAGGAAACGACGGCGACACCGAGGACCAGGAGGTAGCGCAGCTTTGCGGATTGGAAGGAGGTATGCACGTCGTGTCCCGATGGGCTCAAGGCGTCTCTCTCGGTGGGATCAACCCAGCATGGCCCCGGAACGAGGCTCGATGGGAGGTCAGCGGCGGCGGGGGGCGAAGCGGACGAACAGCCCTTCCGGCTTCATCGTGAACCCGAGGAGCTCCTTCACGGGCCGCGCCGGGTCGACAAGCGATACATCGAAGTCGCGCGCGACCATGGCGCCCACCATCGCGCTCTCGACCATCGAGAGCGCGCGCCCGGGGCAGACCCGCGGGCCGCTGCCGAAGGCGAGGGCGGCCCGCGGGTCGTGCTTGCCGGCGCCCGCCGGCCGCGGGGACAGCCAGCGCTCGGGCATGAACGAGGCCGCGTCGTGGAAGTGCTCCTCCTTCAGGGCGATCTGCCGCGTCAGCAGGATCATCCGCGTCCCCGTCGCGAGCCGCAGCGAGCCGACCGACGTGTCCGCGCAGGCCTCCATGAACAGGATCGGCGCCGCGGACTTCAGCCGCAGCGTCTCCTGCGCCACCGCCCCGAGATAGCGCAGCCGCTGCGCGTGCTCCGGGCTCTCGGGCAGATCCGCGTCGCCGAGCTCGGCGTCGACCTCGGCCCGCATCCGCGCCTGGACGTCGGGGCGCAGGGCCATGAAGTGGAGCATCCAGGCCATCGTGTCGGCCGTCGTGTCCTCCCCGGCGAGCAGCAGCGTGAGCACGTTGCCGAGCACCTCCTGCTCCGATAGCCGCGCCTTCGGGTCGTCGGCGTCGCGCGCCACGAGCAATGCCTCCAGCAGCGAGCGAGGCGCCGCGGCCCGCGCCGGATCCCTGTCGAGCTCCGCGCGCGTCGTCCGGAGGATGCCCAGCATCCGCGTGCGCACCTCCGAGAGCGCCTGATCCAGGGCCCGATCGGCGGGCAGCTTGACGTGCCGCCAGTACGGAAATGGCGCGAAGATGCGGCGGTTGAGCGACGCGAAGACCGTCTCGAGCTGGTGCGACAGGGGGTCGGTGCCGTGCTCGATGAGGTTCATGTCGAGGCCGAACGCCACCGCGGTGGTGACATCCACCGTGTAACGGGCGAGGTCTCGCCGCGCGTCGACCGGCGCCCCCCGCGCGGCCGACGCGCGCCATCGCTCCCGGAGCCGGCGGGTGATCGTGGAGAGCGTGCCGTGGCTCTCGCGCAGCTGCCCGGCGGTGAACGCGCTCATCACGAGCCGCCGCTGCCGCGTCCACTGCTCCCCCTCGGCCGAGAAGACGCCGCCGAAGCCCATCTCGTCGATGAGCTCCTGCAGCGGGCTCCAGCGGCGGAACTCCTTCGGCCGCTCGCGCAGGATGCGCTGGACGAGCTCGGCGCCGCCGACCACGATGACCGGCGTGCGGCCGAGCCAGAAGGTGTAGAGATCGCCATACCTGCGGTTCCAGCCCTCGAGCGTGAGGTGGAACTGGGTCGGCCGGATCTCGAGGAGGTTGCCGAGCAGCGGCAGCCTCCGCGGTCCTGGGAGCGTCGATAGATCGCGCATGCCCGCTGAAGGGGCGACTTCTGCTCTGGCGGTCTCCATGGTCTCCTTTCGAGAGAGCGAGAGCGGCCAGCGCTGGCGCCGCCGCGGTCAAGGTGCAACGTAGCTCGTCCTGGCGTGTGCGTGGGCGCTCACCGGCGCGCCGCCTTCGTCACGCGCCGGCATCGCGCGCGCGGGGACGGGGCGCCCCCGGGCGAGCCGGCGCATGGCGAAGCTGCGCGGCAGCCGCGGGTCGACGAGGGGGCGAGCTTGCCGACGGCCGCTGCCCCGCCACCGGTGCTCCGCGATCGTGGCATCGGAGAGCGCGCGAGGGCCGCGACCGCGGCGCCATGCCCTCTCCGGAGCGGAGCGAACGTCCGCGCCGTCCCTCCAGCGGTGATCGCCCCGACGGGATCCCCCCGCTCGCGCGCGATTCCAGGACTCCCCGGCGCGCCCCGCGGCCGACACGCGCGCTCGCCGAGCATGGCGCTGGCACTGCGCTTGTTATGCCCCCCGCGCGCCCGCGGGTCCGAGCGGCGCTGAACCGTGGGCGCCTCCGCAATCCGCCGCTCTAGACACCATTTCTGGACGGAAAGGTTGCAGTATGAAGAATGCCATCCCGATCGCGATCCTGTGCCTCGGCGGGCTCGGCTGCGCGGACGCAGCTCCCGGGGGCGACGGCGAGCAGCCATTGCTCACGTCCCCGCAGCGCATCGTCGGAGGCGCTGTGGACACGACGCACGCCTATGTCGTGGGCGTGGGCAATCGGAACCGGGCGTACTGCAGCGGGACCGTCATCTCGCGGCGCACCGTGATCACCGCGGGGCACTGCCACGGTGCGCTCACGCGCGTCTTCTTCGGCCCGACCCTCGGGCGGCGTTCGGAGAGCGTGCGGATCGAGACGTCGAGGAGGCACCCCGCCTTCGATCCCGCAAGCCTCCAGAACGACCTTACCCTCATCCGCCTGGAGAGCGACGCGCCCGTGCAGCCCGCGCCCCTCCTGCGCGAATCGATGGAGAATACCACCTGGTACGTCGGGCCGGACTACACCTTCGTCGGTTACGGTGTCTCCGACGGCGTCGCGGGGACGGGGTTTGGCATGCGCCGCGCCGTGACGTTCCCGATCGTGGCCGTCGGCCCCGCCCAGGTCGGCGGGACGCCGGGGACGATCGACGCGACGCAGTTCTATTATCAGGTCCCCGACATGAACACGTGCGCCGGCGACTCCGGAGGTCCGGCGTTCCTCGTGCGCGGGGGCGTCGAGCGCCACGCCGGCGTGACCTCGTTCGGCGACGACCCCTGCACGCTGGACGGGGTGCAGGCGCGCACCGATCTCGACCAGATATCTCGCTTCATCCAGCCGACGATCGACGAGTTCGAGCCGGACAACCCGTGCCGCGCGGACGGCCTCTGCGAGGCCGCGTGTGACGTCGGGCCCGAGATCGTCGACCCCGATTGCGCCGATCTCCACTGCGGCCAGGATGGGGTGTGCGCCCTCGCCTGCGCGTTCCCGGCCGACCCGGACTGCGCGCTCCGCGCCGGCGTGCAGGTGCGATGACTCGACAGGTGAAGGCCAGCGGGCGCCGGCCGCGGGCCGCGCCGCGAGGCGGAGCTCAGGGCGTGTCGGCCGGGTCCGCCGGGTCGCTGCCGGCGCTCCGCTCGTCGCCGTCGAGGAAGCCGTCCTCGTCGCGATCGAGGCCGATGCGGTAGCCCGAGCCCGGCGGCGTGCACGTGTAGGTCAGGGGTCGCCCCGTCGCGAGGGCGATCTGGCGGAGCACCGCGTCCGGGATCGGCGGCAGCGCCATCCGGTCGGCGACGAACTGCCCTGCTCCGGTGTGAAGGAAGCCGATCTCCTGCAAGGTCAGGTGGCTCTTCGCCACGAGATCACACTCGCCGGCGTCCGCCCTGGCGATCAGGAGATCGACGCGCGGATCGGCGGAAGCCTGGTTGCCGGACGAGAGCGTGACCTGCTGGCCGACGATCGGCGCGACGTTCGAGTCGAAGGCGAGCAGGAACGACTCGAGCTGCCGGCGGACCGCGTCGCCCGCCGGCGAGTCCGGCAGGCCGTTCGGGTTGTCCGGGAAGGTGCCGAACTGGTTGGTGAAGCCGGTGAACGGCGAGAAGCCCATCCCGCGGAAGAACCGGAACAGCGTGTCGAAGCTCCCGTCGTGCAGGAAGCCGAACCCCCGCACCTGATCTCCCATGGGATCGTTGTCGCCGGGCAGGATGCCGAACAGCGGGGCGGCCATCCCGAACATCCCGACCTTCTGGTACATGTTGCGCAGGTGCGGCGTCTTGATGAGCTGCGGCTGGAAGTCGAACGTCATGTTGCCGTTCGCTCCGAAGAATCCCGGCTTGTCGACGCCGGGATTGCCCTCCGGGTCGAGGACGTGACAGCCATTGCAGATGGCGGTGCCGTCCAGGTTGCCGCTCACGAAGGTGTCGCGCCCGGCCTGCTGATCCGGCGTGAGCGAGTTGTCCAGGCGGCGGATCGGGTTGGGCGGATAGGTCACCTGCAGGATGAAGTCCGCGAACGCCTCCATGGAGGCGGCCGGGATCGGGCCGCTCCGGCCGAGGAGATCGGTGAAGCCGGCCTGGAACTTCATGAACGCGGCGCGCTCGTCGAACGAGCCGCTGTCCGGCTGCGCGGTGGGCGCGTCGTTGCCGCCCGTGCGATCGCCGCGCCAGTGCATGGGGCCGTGGTTGGCCATGCCGCGCAGGCTCTGGGTCGTCGTCGGGCCCTTCATCGGGTGGAACTGCCGGGGCATCGGCTGCTGCGTGAAGAGGTTGAGCAGCGGGCCGACGAAGGGGCCCGGGTTGGTCGTGACCGGCTCGTCCGGATTGCCGAGATCCCACCCGAGGCTGTCGAAGTCGCCGAAGATATGGCAGCTCGCGCAGGAGGAGTCGCCGTGCGCCGAGCTCACGCGCGCGTCGTAGAGGAAGCGCCGCCCGAGCGTGACGCTCGGCGGCTCGGGGCTGTACATCGCGATGTGCGCTGTCTCGGTCCGGGTCGCGGTGTCGACGATCGAGATGGAGTTGTCGAAGCGGGTCAGCACGAACAGCTGGCCTCGCGCCTCGTCGAGCGCGAGCCCCGACGGGCCGCCGCCGCTCACCTCGATGTGGTCGGAAGCGTCGGGCACGAACGTGTCGCCCTCGAGCGCGGCCGTGCCGAGCACGCCGACCTTGCTCGACCCGAGCGCGGCCACGTAGAGCGTCGCGCCGTCGCTCGTGACGGCCATGTCGACCGGCTGGGCCAGGCTCGCCTCGCTCTCGGCGTTCGGCGTGGGGGCGCAGCAGACCGAGTAATCGATGTGCTTGTTGAGGTGCCGCGGCGCGACGCGCGGGGGGGCGTTGCCGGGGCGGAGCACCGTGATCCGGCTCTCGTGGAGGTGGCCCCGCAGGCTCTGCCCGGCGAAGACGCCGGGGCCCTCGAACCGCTGCTCGTTCCGCGCGTCGGTGTTGGAGACGTAGACCTTCCCGTTCACCGGGTTGACGACCATGTTGAAGAGGATCGTCCCGACGCCGGTGAAATGGCCCGAGGGCCCGGCGATCGGCCGCGGGGGGGTCGCCATGGCGTTGATGGCGAACACGTCCTTGTCGGGCAGCGAGAGCCGCACCGTGTCGTCCCAGGTGCGGCCGAGCTCGTCGACCCAGTGCGCGCCGTCGAACTTCACGATGAGGCTGACCTCGGGCGCCGGGTCGCCGAACGCGTTGGTCATCGGGCCCGGCGAGCCGCCGTTCGCCGCGCCGCCGTCGGGCACGAGCAGCTCGGTGACGACGGTGCTGCGGTTGCCCGAGTGGAAGCCGGCGGCGTAGACGCGCGCGCCGTCGGGCGTGGCGGCGAGCGCGCGCGGCGTGTCGGTGAAGAGGGTGAGGATCGCGAGCGGCTCGCCGCCGAGCGACGCGCCCAGGTGGTTCGCGTCGAACACCCAGACGTCGGCCCGGCCCACGCCCGGCGTGGTGAGCTGCGGATCGTTCGGGTTGTTCTGGCCGCGGTGCGCCGCCGTGATGAAGGCGCGGCGCCGCCCGGGGCCGGCAAACACGATGTCTCTCGGCTCATCGCCCACGAGCAGCGTGCGCTCGACGCGGCCGCCGTAGCCGCCAGGGGACAGCCCGACGACGCTGACGCTGTCGGACAGGTGGTTCACGACCCACACCTCGGTGTCGCTCCGCGCCGCCACGGCCACCGGATCCAGCCCGACGGGTATCGAGCTCCGGTGGACCAGCGCGCCGTGATGGACGCGGAAGACCTCGAGGCGGCCATCCGGCGTGTTGAGCGCAAAGAGCAGGTTTCCGCTGGGAGAGAGCGCGAGCGGGCGCACCTGCCCGCTCTCGAAGAGCGTATAAGACGGCTCGGCCAGGGCGGGGGCGCTGGCCGCGAGGACAAGAGACGACGCCGCGGCGGACAAAAGGCCGCCGGCGACCCTTCGCAGGGCGAACGATGACTTCATATGACCTCCTCGAGAAAGCGACTTCAGGCGATCGGGGATCGAGTGATCATTCAACAACTAACACGGACACGCTCTTTGGGGATCCAGGAAAGAGCATTTATGTTTCAATGTTGAAATGCGCGCGGCGCACAGTCCACAGCGCACAGCGCACAGCGCACACCGCCCCACGATCATGAGCCTTTTCAGGGGTGCAGCGCGTCATGAGGCAAGCGTTGAATGGCGACGCGCGCAGCCCACCGGCGCACCCGAACGACGGGTGGTGAGCCCATGTGCGTTCTGCGCCGGCCGCCCAGCGCGACGCTACTTCTTCGCCGTCACGTACCGGAAGTCGCACCGCTCGGCGCCCGTGCCGAGGGTGCCCGTGCGGCGGAGCTCGATGCCGTGGAGCTCTTTCACCTTGAGGTCGTCGAGGCGGCAGATCATGGGGACGATCTCCGGCGCGCCGTGCCGCCGCGCGAACGCCACGATCGGGCACGCGCGCACGTCGAAGGCCAGGAGCGCGCCGGTGCCGCTGGCCTCGTCGAAGCGGATGCCCTCCGGCTCGTCCGCGCGCAGGCTCACCATGAGCAGGCTCCGCGCTGGTTTCAGCCGGAACATCACATCCATCGCGGCGGCGAGGAGCGGGCTCCGGTTCAGCTGCTTGCGGTAGAAGGCCAGCAGGATGTCCTCGGCGAGGCGCAGGGCCGGCTCGCGGTCCACGCCGAGGTCGTGCAGGAGCGCCTGGTAGATCGCGAGCACCGGCGGGCCGAGCTCGAAGAGCTTGCGATTCATGCTGCTCTGGAACCGCGGCATCGTCGCCTCCAGCGCGAGATACCGCTCCTTGGCGCGCGTGTGGAGCTCCGCCGCACACTCTTCGCCGAGCTCGCGCGTCGCGATGACTCGGCCTTCCGTAAGGATCTGCGCGAGACGTTCGGACGGCGACGACATGCTGGAAATTTACCACATGCGGCGCCGTGGCAAGCCTCCTTGTGGGAGCTTCCGTGAGCGGAGTGGCCGGCTGAAGGGGCCTGCTGGCCGGCCAATCGACTGGCCGGCCAGCAGGCCAGTCCGATCCGCGGGCGCAGGCTATTCCAGCCGGCCTGTGCGGTCAGAAGGTCAGCGATGCTCCCGCGATCGGGGGAGTCCGGTAGGGACGCAAGTTGGCTCTGCCGGGATGCGCGGAGCACCGGACAGGGCGTCTGGTGAAATGAGACAGAAACCTCTCAGCAACAGGCCCAGTCGGCTCCCGGGCGGCGATGTGCGCGCGGGCTCGGCAGGAGCCGGGTATCCGCCTGTGCGGCGCTACGGCGCCGCCGGTCCCCACAGCCCGGGCACGCGCGTTCCGCAGGAAGGGCACGCGCCGCCGGTGAGGAGGACCTCCTGCGTCTCGTAGTTGAACCGCCGCACGACGACCTCGTGGCAGGCGGGGCAGCGTGTATGCGAGAGCTCACGGACGCGGTCGGCCACGTTGCTGACGTAAACGTACTTCATCCCCCGCGCATAGGCGACGCCCGCCACGTCCACGAGGAACGCCGGGTCGGTCGTCATGCGATCGCGCATCTTGTAACGCGGGTAGAAGGCGTTGAGGTGCCAGGGGATGTCGGGGTCGACCCCGGCGATCTCGGCGCCGAGGGCGCGGAGGCCGGCCGCCTTGTCGTTGAAGCCGGGGACGACGAGCGTCACGACCTCGACCCAGTAGCCGAGGCGCCGGGCCTCGCCGATCGCCGCGAGCACCGGCTCGACGCGGCCGCCGAGCGTCCGGTATTGATCCGCGCTCCACCCCTTCAGATCGACGCGGAACACGTCGGCGACCGGGCGCATGTACGCGAGCGCCTCGGGCGTCGTGTTGCCATCCGAGATGAGCGCCGTGACGAGCCCACGCCGCTGCGCCTCGGCGAAGACCGCGCGCGCCCACTCGGCGGTGATCATCGGCTCGTTGTAGGCGCTCGCCAGCACCTCGCAGCCCGCCGCGACGGCCACCTCGACGAGATCCGCGGCGCTGATGTCGATGGGCTCGCCGTCGCCCTCCGGCTCGCGGAGGGCCTGGGAGACCTTCCAGTTCTGGCAATAAGGACAGCGCAGGTCGCACCCGAACATACCGAAGGTGAGCGACCTCGCGCCGGGGCGCACATGGAAGATCGTGTTCGTCTCGACCGAGCGCACGTAATGGCGCGCGACATAGCCGAACGGGACGCGCAGCTCGCCGTCCTTCTCGAAGCGGATCCCGCACGCGCCCGCGCGACCCGGCGCGAGGACGCAGCGGTGCGCGCACGCGGTGCACCGGAGATACCCCTCCTCGGGGCCGGGCTCGTAGAGCGCGCCGGGCACGGTGCGGCGGGCGAGCTTCGCCGTGAGGGGCTCGCCCGCGGCGCCGCCCTCGCCAGGCCCGGCTGCGGCGCGCTCGCACGCGGGCTCGTTCACGGCGCCGCGAACGAGGTCCTCCACGCGGACGTGCGGGCGGGCGGCCGGATCGAGCGCGTCGAGCGGAGCGTCGATCGCGGCTTTCGGGGCGCTGCGTCCGTTCGTCTCCATGGGAGCGCGGGCATCGCTAGCATCGCAGCCGCGAAAAACAAGGGGCTTGTGTCGCGGCGGTGCGGCGGCGCAGCAGGGCAGCAGCACAGCGCGGTCGTGCAGCGGCGCTGCGGCGGGCAGCGAGGTGGGCCGGGGCGGGAGCGCTCTTGTCAGGCCGGGAGCGCGCCGGCGCCCTGCGCGAGCCGATCGAGCTCGTCCTGGCCGAGCTCGCGCTCGCCGGCGAACGCGATCCCCACGACGGCGCGCACGCTCGCGGAGGCGTCGCGCACGGGCAGCGCCACCGCCGCCTGCGCCGCGACCGCCCTGGCCCCGGGCCGCACGTCGCCGGACGTGTCCGTCTGCAAGTTGCACGTCTGCACGGGCTGGTCGCGCTCCCAGGCGAGCCCGGCCATCCCCTTGCCCCGCGGGACGCGGCGCGTGATCTCCTGCACCTTCTCGGGGATGTTCACGGCCGCGGCCAGCGCGAGCGCGTCGCCCTCGACGAGGTGCACCGTGCCAGCGATACCCCCGTTGTCGACGACGAAGCTCCGAAGCCACGGCTCCAACGACTCTCGGCGCGCATGCATGCCCGCACCTTCGGCCGTCGCGGGGCCTGCGTCAACCCGGGGGCCGCCCGCGGAGGCGCCGGATTTTTCAGGCCTCGTCAGGCCTCGTCCTTCACCCGCTTGGGCCAGCGCACGATGAAGGTGGCTCCTGCGCCGGGGCGCGACGAGACGGACACGCTCCCTCCGCGGCTCTGCACGATCTTCTTCACGACGGAGAGCCCTATCCCGGTGCCTTCCACCTTGTCGCGCGACTCGAGCGTATGAAAGAGATCCCAGATGCGCTCGTGGTACTCGGGCGCGATGCCGGGCCCGTTGTCCCGCACGGCGAACTCGACGTAGGCGCCGGCGTCCTCACACGTCACCTCGACGCGCGCGTCGCTGCGGCGCGCGTGCTTCAGGGCGTTGCTGATGAGGTTCTGGAACACCTGCTGCATCGGGACGCGCTCCGCGGCGATCGTCGGCATCCCGGGCGCGATGTCGACCCGGGCGCCCGCGGGCGGCGAGAGCAGCTCGACGACCTCCGCGAGCAGATGGCCGGTGTCGACGCTGACCACGTCGCCGCGCAGGCGCCCCGCCCGCGAGTAATGGAGGATCCCGTCGATGAGCGCCTCGAGGCGGCGCACGCGCCCGCGCAGGAGGTGGATGTGCTCCTGCGTCTCGCCGTCCAGCTTCCCCGCCAGCGACTCCTCGATCCACTCGGACAGGTTCGCGATCCCCCGGAGGGGCGCCTTGAGGTCGTGCGAGGCGACGTAAGCGAACTGGTCGAGCTCCTTGTTCGTCTTCGCGAGCGCGGTGATGAGCTCCTCTCGGTGCTGGCTCAGCTGCTCGATGCGGCGCCGCGCGAGCACCTGATCGGTGATCTCGAAGCCGACGACCATGACGCCCGCGACGGCGCCGGAGGGGTCGCGTATGGGCTGAGCGACGTAATTGAAGACGGCCTCGCTCGCCGCGCCGCCGCGCTGGACGGGGATGGTCAGCTCGGTCATGCGCAGCGGCTGGCCGGCCTCGAGCGCGCGGTCCAGCATCGCGATCGCCTCGTGCTCGCCGAGCTCCGGGAACACCTCGCGCACGCTCTTCCCGACGAGGTCCCGCCGGCCGACCATCTCGCAGTACGGCGGGTTGGCGACCTCGTAGCGGTGCTCGGGGCCGGCGAACACCGCGATGGGGACCGGCGCCTGCATGAAGAGGTCGTACAGCTTCTCGCGCTCGCTCTCGGCCGCTGCCCGCAATCGGGCGAGCTGGAGGTGCGTGGCGACGCGGGCGACGAGCTCGCGCGCGGAGAACGGCTTGGGGAGGTAGTCGTCCGCGCCCGCCTCGAGCCCCTCGACGCGCGACTCCTCCCCGGCGCGCGCGGAGAGCATCACGACCGGGACACCCCTCGTGCGCTCGTCCGCGCGCAGCGCGCGGAGCAGGCCGAAGCCGTCGAGGTTCGGCATCATCACGTCGGTGAGCACGAGATCCGGCGGGCTGCGGCGCGCCGACGCGAGCGCCTCGGCGCCGTCGGCGACGGCCTCGACCGTCCAGCGCTCGCGCAGCACCCGCCCGACGTACTCGCGCATATCGGCGTTGTCGTCCGCGAGCAGGACGCGCCCGGCCGGCCCGGCCTGGATCGCGGCGCCGTCGGACGACGTCCACGCCCCCGGGGAGAGGTGCTCGACGGCGGTATCTCCCTCTGCGCCGGGGGGCGAGTCACCCTCTGCGCCGGGGGGCGAGTCGCCCTCTGCGCCGGGGGGCGAGTCGCCCTCCGCGCGGGGCAGCCAGCGGAGCGCCTCCTGCACATAGGGCGCTGCGCCCGTCGTCGTCGACGCCAGCGTCCGCGCGGCGTTCACGCGGTCCTCCGGCAGGTGCCCGGCCCCGCGAGGCAGGGAGACCGTGAACGACGTCCCCACGGAGAGCTCGCTCGTGACGTGGATGGTCCCGCCGTGGAGGCGGACGAGCTCGTGGACCAGCGCGAGCCCGATCCCGGACCCCTCGTGCGTGCGGGAGCGCGCGCCCTGGACGCGATGGAACCGCTTGAACAGGTGCGAGAGCTCGCGATCCGGGATGCCCGTCCCGGTGTCCCGCACGGTGAGGTCGGCGCGATCGCCGTGCGCGCGGAGCGAGATCGAGACCGTCCCCTCGAACGTGAACTTGAGCGCGTTCGAGAGGAGATTGAGCACGATCTTCTCCCACATGTCGTGATCGACGTAGACGGGCTCGGGCAGCGGCGGGCAATCGACCTCGAAGGCGAGCCCCGCGCGCTCCATCGCCGAGCGGAAGGCGCTCGCGAGGTCCGCGGTGAGCGCGGAGAGATCGGTCGGCTGGTACGACGCCTGGATCCGGCCCGCCTCGATGCGCGAGAAGTCGAGCAGCGCGTTGACCAGCTTGAGGAGCCGGACCGCGTTGCGGTGCGCGGTCTCGAGATCCGCGCCCGACAGGCTCCGCTCCGCCGACGCGAGGGCGTCCTCGAGCGGCCCGAGCATCAGCGTGAGGGGCGTGCGGAACTCGTGGCTCACGTTGCTGAAGAACGTGGTCTTCGCGCGATCGAGCTCGGCGAGGGCCTCCGCCCGCCGCTTCTCCTCCTCGTACGCCTGCGCGTTGGCGATGCCGGCGGAGATCTGGCCGGCGACGAGGTGGAGGAAGCCGCGGTAATCGTCGTCGAAGAGGCGGAATGGATTCAGCCCGACGATCAGGACCCCGGCGCGCCCCGTCTCGCCCGAAGGGGAGATCGCGAGCGCGGCCGCCCGCGTCGGCGGCCTTTGCCATGCGCCGGTCGGGAGATCGCGGAGGTGAGCCGGTATCTCGACGACGCGGCAGGACTCGTGCTCTCGCAGCACCGCGGCGAGCGGCCACGGCGACGCGTCCGTGAGCGCGATCGTCTCGGGGGCCGCGGCGTGCCCCCGCTCGAACCCCGTGCTGCCCGCGAGCTGCACGCGCCGCCGGTCCGGATCGACGACGTAGAGGAGCGCGAACGGGAGATCCTTCGTGTTGGTCGCGAGCGAGCTCGCGCTGCGCGCGCACACGTCTTCCCACGAGCGCACGTGCGCGGTCCGCGCCGTGAGGTCGCGGAGGAGCGAGAGCTGCCGCTCTCCGATGATCCGCCGCGTGTCCTCGGTATTGGCACAGAGGATCCCGCCCGTGCCGCCCTGATCGTTCGGCACAGGGCTGTAGGAGAACGTGTAATACGTCTCCTCCTGGTAGCCGTTCCGCTCCATGACGAGGAGGAGCGCCTCGTCGTAGGTGCCCTCGTCGCGGCGCATCGCGGACGCGGCGCGCGGCCCGACCTGGCCCCAGATCTCGCGCCACACGACGGACGCGGGCTGCCCGAGCGCCTCGGGGTGCTTGCCGCCGACGATCGACTTGTAAGCGTCGTTGTAGAGGTTGATGAGCGAGTCGCCCCACCAGACGAACATCGGCTGGCGCGACGTCAGGACGATGCGCACGCACGTCTTGAGGCTCTGCGGCCACGACGAGACCGGCCCGAGCGGCGTCTTCGACCAGTCGATCGCGCGCATGCGCGCGCCCATCTCTCCTCCGCCGGCGAGGACCGCGCGAGCGTCCGCGCGATCCGGCGGCGAGCCATCCAGCTCGAGCGACATGGACTCTTTGTAGCGTGCTGTAGGTGGCGGGAGAAGGGCAGAAAAACAATGTGTTTTGGTTGCCCGGGTGATCCGCCGCACCGCGGAGGGGCCGGCGCGCCGGCGCCGCTCACGGCGGCGCGTCGAGCACCGCGCGCAGCGCCCGGCGCGCCACGTCGGGCGAATAGCCCTGGCGCGCCAGGAAAGCATAGAGCTTCTGCCGCTGCTCCGGCGGAGCGAGCCCCGAGAGCGAGCGGAGCTTCTTGCGCGCCGCCCGCTCGGCCACGGCGGACTCGTCCGTTCCCTCCTCGGCCATGACCTGCCGTATGGCCGCGTCCGCCACGTCGCGCGAGACGCCTTTGCGGGCGAGGTCCTGCTCGATCCTGCGGCGCGACCGGGGCCTGCCCACGATGCCGGAGCGCGCCTTGGCCTCCGCGAAGCGCGCGTCGTCGAGCAGCCCGCTCGAGGTGAGGCGCTCGATCGCGGTCGTCACGTGCTCCCTGGGCTCGCCCTTCTCGATCAGGCGCTTCTCCAGCTCCCTGGCCGATCGCGCCCGGAACGACAGGAGCCGCAGCGCCCGCTCGTAGGTCTTCTGCTCGCCCGCGGCGGTCTTCCCGGGCGGCTCCGCCGCGGCCCCGGGGCTCTCCTGGCCGGGGGTCAGGCCGGCGGCGGCCTGCTCGGGCACCGTGGCGAAGGGGACCCCATCCACCAGGATGACGACGTGGCCGGGCTTGTCGGGCGAGGGGACGATTCCCGTGATGAGCGGCATGCGCGAGGGACGATGGCGCACCTGGCGCGGGCCGCAAGCTCCCGCTCACCCCGCCTGCTTCCGGCCGCGGCGTGGCGCCTGCGGGCTCACCTCACGGATCGAGCACGAGCACGCCAAACGCCTCCGGGACATGGAAGTTCGGCTTGCTCGTGCGGGGCGGGCTCCACGCGAGGTAATGCCGTGGGTCCTTGCCCTCCATTCGGTACAGGTTCATGGGCAGCCGCGCGCTCGGGGCGAGCGCGCCGACGATCCCCGGCGCCGCCAGCAGCGCCTCGATGACGGCCGTGCGCGCCTGCGCGTCCTGGCTCGTCGCGATCGTCGCGCCGCTCGACCATGCGGTGTCTTCCAGGCGCTCGTCGCGGTCGATCGCGATATCGAAGAAATGGCCGAACGGCCCGATCTCCACCTCGAAATACCGCCTCGGCGAGCCCGGGGCCGGCGTGAGGAAGAGCTCGATGCAATCCTCTTTGTAAAGCCCCTTTCGCTCCGTGCCGACGGGCTTCGAGCGATCCGTGTTGAGCCCCGCGTTCGAGAGCTCGAAGAGCGCGTGGAGCCCTTGCTTCGACCAGAGGAAGCGCGCCCGCGTGGGGAACCCGGTGGGCTTGCCGGCGTAATCGGTGTCCCACTGCACGGCCTTCGCGCGGCCCCACGCCGCGTCGTCGGCCTTCCCGTCGAGCACGACCTGCTCTCCCGGCGGAAGAGGCGACGCGTGCGCCTCCGGCTTCGCGGGGCCTCCGCCCGGCCCTTCGCCCTGCTTCCCCTCGGGCGCCTTCTGCGAGGCCGGCGGCGCGGGATCGAGCCCCTTCGCAGGCCCGCCGGGCAAGGGCGCGTGTCCGGGCTCCCAGTCGAGCCGGAAGGGCGCCATCGCCTTGTAATGCACGGGCCTCGGGCTCTTCAGGAGATCTGCCCCGTCTCCCGTGATCGCCGTCGCCTTGAGATCCAGCCCGAAGCGCTTCGCCGCGGCGTCGATGAGCGGCGAGGTCCGGTGGCCGCCGAGCTCGCGCGCGAGCGCGGGGCTGTTCCACACGCCGAGGAGCTCCGCCGCCACGCGGTCGACCCGCACCGGGTTCGTGCCCCCGATGGCCACCATCTCCGCCGTGGGGTGGAGGACCTGGAAGCCGTCTCCGCCCATCGCCGGCGCGCCGTCGCCGAGCACCGCGTCCGGCGCGGATATCTCGAGCACGTCGACCATGCGCTCGGCGAAGACGCGGAGCGACGATACGTAAAGAGCCCTGTCCTCCTGGCCGGCGGACTTCGTGTCCAGGTACGCCTTGAGCTCCCTGTGCATCCTCCACTTCTGCTTGTAGGCAGGCGCGCTGTCCGACAGCATGACCGTGCCCTGCATGCCCTTGATACCGACGGAGATGACCGAGTACCGGTGCATCTTGAGCCGGGGGAGCGACAGGAAGAGCCCGTGGTCGAGGTGCTCTGCCAGCACCTTCGGCATGAGCAGCGTCGGGACGTGGGTCGCCTGGATGCCGCGGATGGCGAGGGGCTTTCCGGGCCTGTCGCCGGCGACGTCGTAGACCCCGTCGTCGTCCATCGCGACGAGCGCGGCGCCCTCCTCCGCGGCCATCGCCTCGTAGCCGGTGCGCTGCGCGATGTCCTTCCAGAACTTGTGCGAGTGGCCGCAGCCCTCGGCGATCGTGATCTTCGTGTGTCCGCGCGCCTTGAGGCACTGGACGACGCCTCGCACGAACTCCGGCTGGGTGATCCGGCCGGTCACGCCGTCGTCGCCCTTCGACTTCGCAGGGTCCTTCACGCTGTCGAACCCGCAGATGTTGGGCTTGAGGAGCACGGGAGTCGCCGCGGGGCGCCTCGGCACCACCGCCTCGCAGATGCGCTTGCCGAGCTCCAGGGGACCCTGGCCGCGGAGCACGGTGACGGGCGAGTCGTCGGCCTTGATGCGCTCGACGTGCCGCTTCCTGAGGGCGGCGCCGTCGATGCTGTCCGACGCGATCACCGAGGGGCCGGACTCGTACCGCTGCGACGCGCCCGCGACCACGTCGCTCGACGCGCTCGGCACCGCGGTCGGGACGGCCGGGTGCGCGGAGGTGGCGGCGAACGAGGAGGCGGTCGGCGCCGGCGCGGGCGCGGACGCGGACGCGGACGTCGCCGCGTCGGGCGGCGGCTGCGGGGCGGCGGGGCCGCCGTCGCCGGGACCGCCGCCCGGCTGGGGTTGCCGGTCCCCGCAGCCCGAGAGGACGGCGAGCAGCGCCGGGAGCGCCGCGATCGCGAGGGAAGAACGCCGCGCCCGGCGGCCGTGCGTCGCCTGTGTCGTGTTCATGCTCGCGGAGCACGATGGGGCGAAACGACGGCGGCGAGAAGGAAGAATTTTGATGCAGCTCATGTATTACAGCGCAGGCGCAGAATGAACGGATGTATGGCCCTGCTGGCGTGGAATTTATTTCCAATAACGAATTTTTACGAATGGAGGGTGAGATGAAATCCGCTTCTCGTGTGCTCTCGGCCGTGGTCGCGACGTCCCTGCTGGCGCTGTCCGCGTGCGGCGATGACGGCGGAAACAGCGATGGCGGAGGCGCCTCCTGCGGAGAGGTCGCGGCGTGCGGCGGCGATCCGACAGGATCATGGTCCATCGATGACGCGTGCTTCGATGCCTCGATGTTCCAGGTCCCCATCGAGGGGTGTGACGCCGAGCTCGACTCCAGCGGCCTCGATGTGAGCGGACATGCCGAGTTCCGGGCCGACGGCACCTATGTCATGACAGCCACGTTGCAAGGGCAGATAAGGGTGAACCTTCCACCGGCGTGCCTCACGCAGGAGGGCACCACGAGCACCTGCGCGCAGCTGGACGAGCAGCTGGAGCAGGTCGCGGCTCAGGGCGACTCGCCCTTCGTAGCGGCGGAGTGCTCCTCTGCGGGCGCAGACTGCGCGTGCGCCATGACCATCGCGGGGATGGCCTCGACGGACAGGGGCACCTGGTCGGTCTCCGGTTCCACCTTGACGACCGAGGCCGAAGGCGAGGACCCCGAGGCGGCGCCGTTCTGCGCGCAGGGATCCTCGCTCACGATGGGCATATCGACGTCTGCGGGAGGGAATGCGTCGGGCCCCCTCAAGACGTACCTGAAGTTCACGAAGGAGTGAGCCGCGGCGAGCCCGGCTGTCCGGGCGCCGCTCAGCGCCGGTCGAGCCCCACGATGCGGTCGAGCAGCGCCCGGTCGAGGTTCGCCTCCACCGCCGTGGCGAGCCGGTCGTACTCCTCGTGTCGGCTCGGTATCGCCGGCTCCCCCGCGACCCTGGGGAGCCCCCGCCGCTCGCGCAGCGCCGCGAGGAGCGACCGCCTGAGCCCGTCGTTGTCGAGGATCCCGTGGATCATCGTGCCCACCACGGCGCCGTCCGCCGATACGGCCCCATCGAGCGCCGGCTCGGCCTTGCCACCCCGCGACCCGATCGCGAACGCCGCGGCCGCGCCGCCCACCCGCTCCACGCGGCCCATGTGGATCTCGTAGCCGGTCAGCTCTCCCGCGCCCTCGCTCTCGGCCTCTCCAGCGCTCGCCGCCCCCAGGAACGAGCGGCCCGCGAGCCGCGCCCGCACCTGCGCCACCGTCTTGGTCCGCTCGAACCGCGTCCACACATCGAGCAGCCCGAGGCCCCGCGCCGCCGGCTCGGCCGACTCGACGCCTTCCGGATCCTCGATCGCCCCGCCGAGCATCTGGCAGCCGCCGCAGATCCCGAGCGTCCAGCCGCCCTGCCGGGCGCGCGCCGCGACCGCCTCCGCGAGGCCGCTCGCGCGCAGCCACGCGAGATCGGCCATCGTGCTCTTCGTCCCGGGGAGCAGCACGAGGTCCGCATGGCCGATCTCGTCCGGCCGCTCGATGAACCGCACCACCACGCCGGGCTCGTGCTCCAGCGGCTCCACGTCGTCGTAATTCGATATCCGCGGCAGCCGGACCACCGCGATGTCGAGCTGCCCCGGGCCCGCGGGCCCCCGGCGCCGCCGGCCCTCCAGCGACACCGAGTCCTCGTCCGCGATGCGCAGCTGCTTCAGGTAAGGCACCACGCCGAGCACCGGGACGCCCGTCCGCGCCGTCAGCATGTCGAGCCCCGGCTCCAGCAGCTTGAGGTCGCCGCGGAACTTGTTGATCACAAACGCGGCCACGCGCGCGCGCTCGTCGGGCTCGAGCAGCGCCATCGTCCCGACCAGCGCGGCGAACACGCCGCCTCGGTCGATGTCGCCGGCGAGCAGCACCGGCGCGTCGGCGACGCGCGCGACGTGCATGTTCACGATGTCGCGGTCCTTCAGGTTGATCTCCGCGGGGCTGCCCGCCCCCTCGATCACCACGACGTCGTGCGCCTCGCGCAGCCGCCCGAGCGAGCGGGCGATGATGTCCTTCAGCTCTCCCCGGTACGCGAAGTAGTCGCGCGCGTGCAGGCTGCCGATCGGCTTGCCGAGCACGATCACCTGGGAGCGGGAGTCGCCCTCGGGCTTGAGCAGCACAGGGTTCATGTCGACCGTCGGCGCGACGCGCGCCGCCTCGGCCTGCACCGCCTGCGCCCTCCCGATCTCGCCGCCGTCCAGGGTCGCGAACGAGTTCAGCGCCATGTTCTGCGACTTGAACGGCGCGACCCGGAGGCCCCGCCGCTGGAAGATGCGGCAGAGCGCCGCGCAGAGCAGGCTCTTGCCGACCGAGGACGCCGTGCCCTGAACCATCACCGTGAGCGCCGTCATCGGAAGAGCTCCTGTCCAAAGGACGCCGCCGCCAGGAGGGCCGCCGCGAGCCCGGCGAAGAGCAGCGCCGCGAGCAGCACGATCCGGCAGGCCTCGTCGATGAGCCCCCGCCGGAGCGGCTCCACCGCGTCGCCGAGGCGGTAGTGGCCGCGCTTCTCGAGCTCGACCCGGAGCAGCCCGGCCATCGCGGCCATGGGACGGCCGGCGTTCGGGCTCTCGGTGAGGCCGCCGTCGCGCAGGAGCACGGCGAGGCCGCGGCGCGCGTCGGCGCCGCGGAGCCACCCGGCGGCGAGCAGGAGGAGCGCGGTGAGCCGCGCCGGAACGAAGTTCAGCGCGTCGTCGAGCCGCGCCGAGGCCTTGCCGAGGTACTCGTAGCGGCCGTGGTAGCCGACCATCGCGTCGAGCGTGTTCACCGCGCGGTAGAAGAGCGCGCCCGGGAGCCCGAAGAGGGCGAAATAGAAGAGCGGCGCGACGAAGCTGTCCGACGCGTTCTCCGCGACCGACTCGACCGACGCGGCGACCAGCGCGGGCTCGTCGAGCTCGGACGGGTCGCGGCTGCAGAGGCTCCGCAGCGCGCCGCGGGCCCCGGTGACGTCGCCCGCCGCGAGGGCGTCGCGCACGCCGAAGGCCGCGTCGCGGAGCGCGCGGAGCGCGAAGGTGGGCTTCAGCAAGAGACCTGACAAAGCGAGCGCGAGGACGGGGTGCGGGGCGAGCAGCGCCGCGACGCCGGCGCCGAGCGCGGCGAAGAGGCAGGGGACGGCGAGGGCCATGAGCGCGCCGAAGAGGAGCTCCGCAACGCGGCCGCCCGTGGGCGCGGCGCGCTTCAGGGCCTGGATCGCGGAGCCCATCCACACGACGGGGTGGATGGCGGAAGGGGGCTCGCCGCAGGCGAGGTCGAACGCGACAGCGACGAGCAGCGCGGCGGCGGCCGTCATTGCGCGTCCTCGCCGCCGCCGTCGACGAGCGCGACAGGGCCGGGGCGCAGGCGCAGGATCGCGCCCATCACGGCCACGTAGAGCTCGCTGGCCGAGCGGCCGAGCCGCTGGTGCGCGCGCCCCGCGAGGTCGCGGAACGCCCGGCCGAGCCGGCTCTCCGGGACCACGCCCATGCCGACCTCGTTCGAGACGAGGACGACGTGCGGCGCCGCCGACTCGACGGCGGCGGCGAGCGCCTCGATGCGCTCCTCGATGGGCCCGAGCGCGCGGCCCTCGGTCTCGTCGCGGAGCAGCAGGTTCGAGAGCCAGAGCGTGAGGCAGTCGACGACGACGACGTCGACGCCGGAGAGCGAGGCGATGCGCTCGGGGAGCGCGATCGGCTCCTCCACGGTGAGGAACGCGCCGCCTCGCTCGCGGACGTGCGCGTCGATGCGCGCCCTCATCTCGTCGTCGAACGGCTCGGCGGTCGCGATGAAGGCGCGGCGCTCGCCGAGCGAGCGCGCGAGGGAGAGCGCGAACGCGCTCTTGCCGGAGCGCACGCCGCCGCCGATGAGCGCGACCCGGCGCGGCGCCGTGCCCGGGCCGCTCATCGCGCGCGCTCCTTCCGGTGCGCGGCGGCGCTCGCGACGAGCCCCTCGGGGACGAGCGGGTTCGAGGCCCAGTGCGCGTGCACGTACGAGGCGAGGACGCTCGCTGTCCGGTACCCCTCGCGGCTGACCTGCCCGCCGCGCCGGCGCCGCACGGAGTAGGCGTGCTCGATCGGCAAGGGCGCCTGTGTGGACGGCGACGGCGGCTGCTCGGCCGGCGCCGGCGCCGCGGACGGCTCGACCGGCACAGCGCGCTGCGACGGGCGGAGCTCGGAGTAGCGGAACTGGTGCCCGCGGAAGCGGAGCCCCGCGCCGCCCAGGAGCGTGCGCGCCTGCGTCTCGACCTCCACGTACCCGAGCGCCTGCAGCTTCTCGCACATCGCGGCCTCCGCGGGCACGAGCCCGACCATGGGGTGCGCGCGCCCGTCCAGCGTGCGGATCGCCTCGGTCAGGTACATGAGCCCGCCGCACTCGGCGTAGATCGGGCCCCCACGGCCGGCGAACGCGCGGATCTCGCCGCGGAGCGCGGCGTTCGCGGCCAGGCGCTCCGCGTGCACCTCGGGGTAGCCGCCCCCGAGGTAGAGCGCGTCGACGTCGGGCAAGCGCGCATCGTGGATCGGCGAGAACCGCACGAGCTCGGCCCCGGCGGCTTCGAGGCGGCGCAGGTTGTCCGCGTAGTAGAAGTGGAAGGCCTCGTCGAACGCCAGGCCGATGCGCGCCCGGCCGCGCTGCGCGCCGGCGGTGGCGGCGCCGGGCGTCGCGGCCGCGCCGGCCGCCGGCAAGGGCGGCGCCGCGCGCGCGATCTCGAGCAGCGCGTCGAGCCCGATCCACGCCTCGGCCTGCGCGCCCCAGTGGTCGAGGCGCTCCTCGGGGAGCGCGGCCTCGTCGGCCGTGCGCAGGCCGAGGTGGCGCTCGGGGAAGCGCTGCGCCTCGTCCCGCGGCAGGCCGCCGAGGACCGGCAGCGACCGGTTCACCTGCGCCTGCGCCTGCCGGAGGATGTCGAGGTGGCCGCGGCTGCCGACCTGGTTGCACACGACAGCGGCGACGCGCAGCGCCGGATCGAAGCCCGCGAAGCCCTGGACGAGCGCCGCGACGCTGCGGGCCATCCCGGACGCGTCGACGACGAGCGCGACCGGCGCCTCGAGCCATTTCGCGATCTCGGCGGTCGAGCCCTCCTCCCCGGTCGGGCTCGCCCCGTCGAACAGGCCCATCACCCCCTCGATCAGCGCGACGTCGGCGCCGGCGGTCTCCGCCGCGAACGTCGACAGGACCGCTTCCCGGCCCATCATCCAGCCGTCGAGGTTGTGCGATGTCCCGGCCACGGCGCGCGCGTGGTACGTCGGATCCAGGTAGTCGGGACCGCACTTGAACAGCGCGACCTGGAGGCCGCGGGCGCGGAGCGCGCGCGCGATCGCCACCGTGGCGGTCGTCTTGCCGACGCCGCTCGCCGTGCCGGCGACGACGAGCCGGGGGATGGCCCGGGACATCAGAAATCGACTCCCATCTGGGCCTTTTGCCCCTGCTCGAACGGGTGCTTCACCGATCTCATCTCCGTCACCAGATCGGCGAGCGCGAGGAGCGCGTCGGGCGCGTTCCTGCCGGTGATCACGACGTGCACGTGCGCGGGCCTCGCGCGCAGCGCCGCGAGCAGCTCGTCCTCGGCGATGAAGCCGTAATGGAGCGCATACGTGATCTCGTCGAGCACCACGATGTCCTGCTCGCCGCCCGCGATGAGCGCCGCGGCCTCCTGGAAGGCCGCGCGCGCCGCCGCCTTGTCGCGCGAGAGATCGTCGCTCTCCCAGGTGAAGCCGCGCCCCATGACGAGGAACGTCAGGTTGGGGAGCGTCTCGGCGAACAGCCGCTCTCCCGTCTTCCACTTGCCCTTGATGAACTGCACCACAGCGACGCGCATGCCCCGGCCGAGCGCGCGGAACACCATGCCGAGCGCGGCCGTCGTCTTGCCCTTGCCGTGGCCCGTATAGACGATGACGAGCCCGTTTCGACCGGCGGTCGCCGCGGCGCCCGCCGCGCCCGACCCGGCGCTCTCCTCCGCGCTCACGACTCCTCCTCGGTCGTGCCAGGGACGAGGAGCTTCTTCTCGGCCTTGCGGAAGCGGTGGCTGAAATCCGGATCATAGAGCCGCGAGTCGGCGAAATCGGTGGACGTGAGCACCCGGCCGACCAGGATCATCGACTGGCTCTTGATGCCCTCGGCCCGCACCTTGTCCCGGATGTCGGCGAGCGTGCCTCTCACGATCTTCTGATCGGGGCAGCTCGCCTTGTGCACCACCGCGACCGGGCAATCCGCGCCGTAGGCCGGGATGAGCGCCGCGGCAACGTCCTTGAGCAGGGTGATGCTCAGGAACAGGCACAGGGTCGCCTGGTGGCGGGCGAGCTCCTCGAGCCGCTCGGCGGGCGGCACCGGCGTGCGCCCCTCGGCGCGCGTCAGGATGACGGTCTGCGAGAGCTCGGGCAGCGTGAGCTCGCGCCCGAGCGCAGCGGCCGCCGCGGTGAAGGACGAGACGCCGGGGATGATCTCGTACGGGATCCCGAGCGCATCCATCCGGCGCATCTGCTCGGCCGTCGACCCGAAGAGGACGGGATCGCCCGTGTGAACGCGCGCCACGTCGTGCCCCGCGTCCCTGGCCTCGACGAAGACGTCCACGATCTGGTCGAGGGTCATGCCGGAGGAGTCGATGACCCGGGCGTCCGGGCGCGCGGACGCCACGATCTCCCGGGGGACGAGCGAGCCCGTGTACATGACGACAGGGCAGCGAGCGACGAGCTCGGCGCCGCGGACCGTGATGAGCCCGGGATCGCCCGGGCCGGCGCCGATGATGTAGACGCGCATGGGGGTTCTTTCCTTGCTTCGTGCGCCGGCGATCCCGGAAGGGACCGCGGGCGCGCGAAGCTAGAGCGATCGCGAGGCGGGCGCTAGGGGGTGGGACAGAGCCGCCGAGGCGGAGCCTCGAGGAAACTGACCGGAGCCTGGTCGGCGCTTGCCAACTCCGCGAAAAATGGTGCTCTGGAGCGTGCAGGAAGGCTCCGCGGGCTGCCGAAAGCTCGTGGTGACGTCGGGCGGGCGAAGGCTTTCGGTAGCCGATGCGGCAGCCGCAGAGGCGTTGCGTACGCAGACAAAAAGCTTGCACTCATGAGTGCATCATTGCTGCCGATCGACCAGCAGCTTCATGAGCACGATACCTGGGACGAGGATGCGATCCAGAAGCGTGGCAAGGACCTCCCCAATAAAACGCTCGAGCTTTGATTCCGACCAAGCTTGTAAACCGCCACCGTGCCGCCCAACAAACGGCGGGTGCTGACGCTGCGCCGACCCTCGCTCCACGCGACGCCTCGCGGCGCCACGCGCCGCGTCCACCCCTTCCGCCGCCGCGCTTCAGCGGGGCCTCGGCCCACCGCCAGGTCCCGTGCATGCGTGGGCGCAGCCATCGAAGAGAAAGGCAGCGCCTGGCGGATTGTCAGATGGGCCGGACCGGGTACCATGAGCCGCATGGCGTCCTACATTTCAGCAGCTGAGGCCACGGAGACGTTTCCGGACGTACTCGAGCGCGTCCGTTCGCATGGGGACGTCTTTGTCGTCGAGTGCGAAGGTGAACCGATCTGCCGGATCGAACCCATCGTTCCCGCGCGGCGCACGGTCCGGGACCTCGTTCGACTGCTGGAAACCGCGCCGCGCCCGGACGATGGTTATTTCGACGCCGTCGAGGAGGTCGCACGGAACCAGCCGATGCTGCCGGAGACCCCGTGGGAGCGCTGATCGACTCCAGCGTGCTCATCGCGGCCGAGCGTGGGAAGCTGGACCTCGAGCGCGTGCTTCGTGATCACGGGGACGAACCGGTAGCCATCGCGACGATCACCGCATCGGAGCTCTTGCACGGGGTTCACCGAGCGGTGGAAGCTTCGCAACGCGCCCGGCGAGAGGCGTTCGTCGAGCGGTTGCTCGCCGACTTGTCGTTGATTCCGTTCGATCTCGTGGTCGCACGCGTGCACGCTCGCCTTTCTGCTGAACTCGCGGCGAAGGGCTCGCCTGTCGGTGCGCACGACCTCTTGATTGCGGCGACGGCGCTCGCAGTCGGGTATGATGTGGCAACCCGAGACGACCGCAGCTTCCCACGAATACCTGGACTGAGGGTACTCCACTGGTGAGCACCCGGCTCCCGCCAATGAATCCAGTGCTCTCGTCGCTTACGAGAGATCAATACTTCGGTGCGCTTCGTGCGCCGGCGAGCCCGGAAGGGACCGCGGGCGCGCGAAATTAGCACTACTGCGGAAAGTTGCCCCGGATCGGCAGAAAAACCGCCATGGCGCCAAGGTCGCCAAGGGCGAAGAAGGAGTGCCGTCCCGGCATTTTTCCCTCTCATGTCCCTGGTTTCTTGGCGCCCTTGGCGCCATGGCGGTTCGCTTCCCCCTCCGACTTCCCGCAGTAGTGTTAGAGCGGTCCCGAAGCGGACGCCAGCGTTCATGGTGGAGCCCGTGCGCCCGGCGCGAGGGGCCCGAGAGACACATCGCAGGCCCGAGGACACGAACCTGCGATGTGTGCCGGAAGGCTCCCGTCTTCTCGCCGGGGCGTGCTGGTCCGGGGCCTTGCTTCGGGGCATGCGCCTGTGATGCGATGGGAGATCGCACCCCTCTTCAAGGAAAAGCCATGGACGAGAAGAACACCGGGTCTCAGCCCTCGGCGCCCATCCTGTGCGCGGCAGCCCTCTTCGAGCCGACGCTCCCGGCCGCGTGGGGACCCACGCTCGATCTGCTCGCCGACATCGAGGAGCTGCAGGACGCGACGAGGGGCACCCGCGAGGAGCGGGAGGCGAGGGGGCGCGATCTTCGCGAGCGGCTGATGCGCGGCATCGACGCCCTGAGCGAGCCGACCCCGGACGAGTTCCACGCGGCGAGCGCGTCGTTCCGGGCCTGGTTCACCGAGGCGGTGCTGCTCTGGCTCCGGTTCGCCGGCAGCAGCTCCGCGCCGCTCATCGATACGGTCGCGTCGCGCCCGCTCCTCGATTTCCCGCTCGATCTACCGGCGGGCAGCGAGGGGATCCCGCGCGTCCGGCAGGCGCTGCGAGAGGCGCTCGCGTGGGACGAGGCGGAGCTCGCGCAGGTCGAGGCCGCGATGGATCATATGACTTCCAACCTCGCGGTGAAGCACGCGATCACGAAGGAGATCGCCTCGCAGCTCGCCGCGAAGGGGGGCGCGTCGCCCGCCGCGTGCGCCGAGCTCATGAGCGCGATCTACGGCCCGTTGCCGTGGCGCCCGGGCGACGTGGATCTGCTCATGACGTCGACGGCGATCTTCCTGTGCATCCGCGCGTCGGCGCCGGCGACCGGCTCGCCCGGCGCGGCGGGCTCCGGCGAGGCGCCGCGGCTCGAGGTGCCCGGCTGGGACGAGCGCCCGGAGGAGGAGCGGCGCGCCATCTCCGCCTTCATCGCCCGATGCGACGACACCAACACCGCGGCGACGGCGCGCTTTCCTGCGTTCGGCTACTTCGATCGCGCGGCCATCGATCCGGCGCTCGCGCGCTCCCTCGCGGACGCGGCCTCCGTCCCGACGGAGGTCGTCACACAGACGCTGGCCACCATGGTGATGGTCCTCCGGACGCCGGAGGTCGAGGACTACGTGGTCCATGACGCCTGGGGCCATGCGTGGCAGGAGGCGCTGGCCGAGTTCGAGTGGGAGTACGCGGTGCTGCCGCGGCTCGAGGAGCCCCTCGCGCTCGACACCGTGTTTCCCGGCGCGGTCGGCCCCGGCATCGCCTCGGCCTTCATCGAGCGCGGGGGCCGCACCGAGCTCGACGAGGCGGCGCTGCTCCGCTTCGCAGAAGCCGACATCAGGGCGCGACTCCAGGTGGCCGCGAGCAACGGTATCGCCGAGATGCTCGCCGATTTCATGGAGAGCAAGTACGCCTGGCACAGGCCCTCCCTGAAGCTGCCGGACGCGTCGCTCCTCCCCATCACGGGGCTCAAGCTCGATCTGACGGTGGGCGACGTTCGCCGCCAGGTCGCCCGCTGGTCGAAGCCGTACCGCGCGCTGGCCGAGGACGAGGGGGCGCGCGCCCGCCTCGTCGACGCGCTCTCGCCGCGCGTTCCGGCGGCAGGGCTCAAGGAGGCGGTGGATCAGGCGGGCGCGCTGCTGTGGCGCGAGTTCGCGACGGCGTTCGACGACACGCTGCGGCCGGTGGCTGCCAGGGGCGGAGGGATCCGCGCGAGCGCGTGCCGCCGGATGGTGCTGCAGCTCGCGCAGGTCGCCGCGGTGCTCGAGCGGACGCTCGCGGCGTCGTGCGCGGGCGGGCCGCGGAGCGGGTCGCGGAGCGGGCCGCGGACGGAGCTCGCCTGGCGCGACCCGGCGCTGTGCGTCGACCTGCTCCTGGTGACGATCGCCCGGTTCTACGAGCACGAGCGGCAGAGGAACTTCTGGCACCTCGACCAGATCCTCTCGACCGGGTTCGTCGAGGCCTGCGGCCGGCTCCGGGCCGCCATGGCGAAGCCCGAGTCGCCCTGAGTCTGTCCTCCGGAGATGGCGTATACTTCCGCCGATGTCCGGCGCCCAGCGCGACGTATTTCGGCTCTGCGGGACCACGATCGACGGCAAATACCGTGTCCTCTCCGCCGTGGGCGCCGGCGGGTTCGGCGTCGTCTATCGCGGCGTGCACGAGGGGTTCGACGCGCCCGTCGCGATCAAGTGCCTCAAGCTTCCCGACGAGCTATCGCCCGAGGCGCAGCAGGATTTCGTTCGACGGCTGCGCGACGAGGGGCGGCTTTTGCTCCAGCTCTCGCGCCTCTCGCCCGGCATCGTCCAGGCGCTCGACATCGGCGCCTTCACGACCCAGGAGGGCGGCCGCGTGCCCTATCTGGTGCTCGAGTGGCTGGACGGCGAGACGCTCGCCGGCCACCTCGAGCGCCTGCGCGCCGGAGGCGGCGGCGCCCTGTCCCGTCGCGAGGCGATCCTCCTGCTCGACCCCGCGGTGCGCGCCCTCGCGGTGGCGCACGAGCAGAACATCGCCCACCGCGACGTCAAGCCGGAGAACCTCTTCCTCGCCGAGGCGGGGGGCGCGAGGACGCTCAAGGTCCTCGATTTCGGCATCGCCAAGATCATCGGCGATCAGCGCTCGCGCACCGCGGCGCTCGCGAGCACCGCGGAGGGGCCGTCGGTGTTCACGCCCCGCTACGGCGCTCCGGAGCAGTTCGACAAGCAGCGGGGCGCGACGGGGCCATGGACCGATGTCTTCGCGCTCGCGCTCGTCTTCGTGGAGCTCGTGACGGGCGCTCGGGCCCTGGAGGGGGAGGGGATCGTCGAGCTCTATTCGGTGGTCGTCGATCCCGCGCTGCGCCCCACGCTGCGGGCGCGCGGCGTCTCGGCGCCGGACGCTGTCGAGCGCGTGCTCTCGCGGGCGCTCAGCGTCTCCCCGCGCGACCGGTACCCCGACGCCGGCGCGTTCTGGCGCGCGCTGATCGCCGCCGAGGGGCTCGAGGGCGAGCTGCCCAGCCTCCCGCCGCGCTCGTCGGCCGCGCCCGCGGCGCGAGAGGCCGAGACGCGAGTCGAGAGCGGGAACGCGCGGGGCGTCCCTGCGCCAGGCGCCGAGCACGCGGGCACGCCCGCGGGGATCGGCTTCGAGCCGACCGTGCCGCACCGGACCGACCCGGCGTCGCTGCGCCCCGATGGCGCGCCGTCCGCGGCCGCTGGTGCGGAGCCTGCGCCGCGGCCGGACCATGGGGCCGGGGCTTCGTCGGGCGAGGCCGTCGTTGTGCGGACCGCACGCGACGAGCGCGCGCGGCCGGGTCGGCGCGGGCTCGTCGCGCTCGCGCTCGCGGCCTCGGCGATCGCAGGCGCCACGGTCGCGGTGCTCCGGCGTCCCCCGGAGCCGTCGCCCCGGCCGAGCAGCGCGGCAGTCGCCGCCCCGGAGCCGCCGCGCCCCGCCTCGAGCAACCCGGAGGCCGCGGCGCTCTACCAGGAGGCGCTGCAGGCCTACCGTGACGGCGCGCCGGACGTGGCGGCGCGCTCGATGGAGCGCGCCGTGGCGCTGGATCGTGGCCTCGGCGCCGGCCACCTGCGCGTGGCGATCTGGACGTTTCGACAGAGGCCGGCCGTGGCGCGCGAGCACTTCCAGCTCGCGCTCCGGCACCGGGCCGCCCTCGGCGAGCGCGACATGGCGCTGCTCGACGCGGCCGAGCCGTACGTGCGCCAGCCCTCCGACGCCGTCGCATGGGAGCGGCGGCTCGAGGCCGCGGTCGCGAGGTTCCCGGCCGACTCGGAGCTCCTCGTGTACCTGGGCGCGGCGAGGTTCGCGCAGCTCCGGTTCGACGCCGCCATCGAGGCCTACGATCGGGCGCTCGCCCTGGACCGGAGCCACGTGCTCGCGTGGGGGTCCAAGGGAGAGTCGCTCGGGATGAAGGGGGATGTCGCGGCGGAGCTCGCCGCCTACCAGGCGTGCGCCGAGACGGCTCCCGGCGCGACGCTCTGCCTCGCGAACCGGGTTCGCCTTCTCCATCGCCAGGGCGATTGCCAGCAAGTCGAGGAGCACGCGCGCCGCTGGCTCTCGATCGATCCGAAGGCGGCGCCGGCGCACAGGCACCTGGCGCTGGCGCTCCACGCGCGGGGCGCGCCGCGCGAGAGCGTGCTCGTGGCGCTGGAGCAGGGGTGGGCGGCGGTCCCCGAGGGGGAGCGAAGGGCGAAGGAGCTGCTCGATCGGATCTCGCTCGCGGTCCTGGACGGCGATTTCGAGCTGGCGGTCGAGCACGCCCGCGCGTGGCAGCGGGAGGTCGCCGGCAGGAACGATCAGGACGCGCACGCGAGCCCGGCCCTCAGGCTGGCGGAGCTCTACCGTGAGATGGGTTTGCCGCGGGAGGCCGGGCGTGTGGCGGACGATTTCCTCCGCCGGATGAGCGCCTGGTCCGAGCCTGCGACCACGGCCGACTGGACCATCGCGTTCTTGCCATACAGCCTCCGGGCCGGGTCGATGACGCAGGAGGCGTACGACGCGGCGCGCTCGGCGTGGGTGGAGCGGGTCCAGTCGAAGTGGCGCGCCGCGGCGCAGGAGATCAAGCCGGAGCACCGCTGGCTGCTCTGGACCGAGGCCTACGCCGCCGGCGTGGAGACCGCGGCCGACGCGGCGGCGGCGTTCAAGACGATGCCGCTCGACCAGCCGCTCCCGTCGGAGAGCGGCCGGTGGCTCCTGCTCGATCTGCACATCGGCAAGGTGTACGCGCTCGCGGGGAAGGGGCAGGAGGCGATCGGGCCGCTGACGCGCGTGGCGCGCTCGTGCGCGGCCCTGGCCGACCCGTTCTCGACAACGGAGGCGCGGCTTTATCTGGGCATGGCGCTGGAGGCGACAGGCGATCTGCGCGGCGCCGCTGCGGCGTACGAGGCTGTCCTCGAGCGCTGGGGCAAGGCGCGCCCGCGATCCATCTCCGCGGAGCAGGCGCGGGCGCGGCTCGGCGCGCTGCGGGCGCGGCGTTAGTTCCGGCAGCCAGGGGAGCTGAAAGAGAATTTAACGCAAAGGCGCAAAGACGCAAAGACGCAAAAAAAGAATAGATTTGTGTGCCGTTGCGCCTTCGCGCCTTGGCGTCTTTGCGTTGAATTCTCTCTCCGCTCGCGATGCGGATCCCTGGTGGGCTTCGTGACGTGCGGAGTTCGCCGTCCACGGTCATGTCCAGAGCTCGCGCTCGTCAGCGCGCCAGCTTGACGGGGACCTCGCCGCCGACGAGCGCCGCAACGGTGTCGAGCATTCATCGTGTACATGGCCGCCTGACCGCCCCACCGGAGACCGCTACCAGGTAAGCACCGCGCAGACCGGCCTCCACGGGTCCACCCGCCACCTCAGATCGCGCCTATCTCGCTCACCACCCTCGTCAGACATCGTTGATGGTGATGCGCGCGCCCGATGTGACATCGTTGCGTGTCACCACGGAGCCGTCGGGGAACGTCACGCGGATATCGACCGACGCCGCGGCCCCCATCCCGATGATCAGCGGGAGCTGGCTCTGCTGCCGGTTGCCCCACTGGCCGGCGCCCACGAGGTAGGTCGCCACGCGATCGGCCCCTGTATAGCCGCCCGCGCGGAAGTCGCCGTCGCCGTCGAGGTCCACGTCGACGCGCGCGCCGATCGCGTCGCGATCTTCCCTCACGTTCGCGTCGGTCGCATTGCCGTCGCGATCGGTGAGCACGCGGACGACCGCGTAGCCCGGCGCGCGGCAAGGCATTCCGGTCACGTCGCGGCGGTAGAGCGCCGTTGCCCCGAAGCTCGTTGTGAGGAGGTCGAGGTCGCCGTCGCCGTCGACGTCCGCGAACGAGCCGACCTGCTGCGCGGTGATCCCGAGCGAGGCGCCGGCGGCCGCGAACCTGCCCGCGTCGTTGCGGTAGAGCGTGCCGCCCGCGTACGCGTCGAGGTCGCCGTCCTGATCCCAGTCGGCCCATACGCTCGCGCTCATGAACGCTCCGTCTCCGAGCCCGACGCTCTCCGCCATGGCGCGGGAGAACGGCGCGCCCGCGCCGGCATTGTAATAGAGCAGATCGTCCGCGTCCCCGTCGCGCACCGAGAGGAGATCGAGGTCGCCGTCGGCGTCGATATCGATCCAGGTCGCGCCGCCCCAGCGGGAGCTGGCCGTCGGCGCGTCCTCGAGCCCCGCCGATGTCGCGACGTCCGCCCAGCTCGGCGATGTGAAGCGGAAGAAGCGGTTACCGTCTCCGGTCGAGCCGGTGGCCATGTAGAGGTCGAGATCGCCGTCGGCGTCGGGATCGGCCCACGCCGCGCTGTCGGCCTGGAGGAAGGTGCTGAAGCGCGCGCTGTCATCCGCGAACGGCAGGGCCCCGTCGTTCCGGAACATGCCGGACGTGCCGAACTCCGAGCCGAAGAACAGATCGAGATCGTTGTCGCGATCGTGATCGACCCACACCGCCGGGCCGGGCGTCGTCGCCGTGAGCTCGAGGTTGGCCGAGAGCGCGACGTTCATGAACGTGCCGCTGCCGTCGTTGCGATAGAGCCGGTTCGGGATCGTGCCGTAGCGGGTGTCGTTGGCGACGAAGATGTCCATGTCGCCGTCGTTGTCGAAGTCGGCGGCGATCACCGGGTAGTGCTCGGAGGTGGTGCCGATATCCCTGATGCCGCGCGCGGCGGCGCCCTCCGTGAACACGCCGGCGCCGTTGTTGATGTACAGGCCGCTGCCGCGCAGGAACACGTCGAGGTCGCCGTCGTTCTCGACATCGAGCCACGCGACGACCGAGCTGCCTGTCGTCGCCGGGAGGCCCGAGGCGGCGGTCACGTCGGCGAAGCGGAGGCCGCAGGTGACCGCGGGCCCATCGGCGCACACCCCCATCGCGCAGCCGCCGCACGCCCCGCTCGGGCACCCCGTGCACGCCGTGCCTTCCGGCGCCCGGTTCGCGACGCACTCGCCCGCGCCGTCGCACGTGTCGGCCGCGTCGCACTCGCCGGCCGCGGCCGCGCACTCGGTCCCCGCTCGCCGCGGCTGGGCGAAGCATTCGCCCTCGATGCACACGCCGCGCATGCAGCCGCCGTCGAGGTGGCTGCAGTCCACGCCGACACACAGCGGCCCGCCGCCGGCGCCCGCGCCGCCGCCGCCGTCGTTCCCTCCGCCGCCGTCGTTTCTGCCCCCGCCGTCGTTCCCGCCGGAGCCCTGGGGCTCTTCGCCGGAGAACGTCCTCGACTTCGCCGAGCAGCCCACCGCGAGCAACGCCGCCGCGAGGGCGAGGAAAGACCGTTTCACGTTCGACCTCCGATCGTCAGGCCCGCGGCCGCCGCGGGAAAAGCGATCCGGTCGAGACTACAGGCAGCGCAGGACGTTGTCGCGCACGAGCTGCCAGATCCGTCGCGCGGCGGCGCCCGCGTGCTCGCAGCCTGATCCTGGCAGAATGGGCCGCGATCAATCGAACCTGTCGATGGGGCCATGTGGCAGGGATGATGTTGAACGAAGCCGCTTCGCGGCAGCTGTCGTCCGTCACGCCCCACGTCCAACAGGTCCTCGCGGCAACCTCACTCGACGGGGAGCGCGACATCACGGCAGCGGCAAGCCGAACATCGCCTCGCAGACGGCGACGTGCGCGCCGCAATTGCCGGAGGCTCCGTGGTCGCCGTCCTTGAGCGCGAGCCGGTGCGACCCGCCGTACGGCGGCGCCGCGCCCGGGACGTCCACCTCGACGAGCTCGCCGGGCAGGCCGATGAGGTCGAATGCCTTGAGGTGATCCCGGTGCTGCTCATCGCGCTCGCCGGTCAATGCGAACATGCGATCCACGGGCGTCGCCGACGGCTCCGAGAGCCAGGTGGCGCTCACCGGGTTCGTGTCGCGCGGCCCGGCCAGCGACACCACCCGATCGAGCCGGACGACCTTGCCGATGCGGGCGGCCGAGCTCGCGCCGTGCGAGTGGCCGCTGAAGATGATGACCGACCAGCGCGGGCTCCCGTCGTCTTCGAGGAAGTAGCCCCAGTCGCCTCGCGGGTGGACCTCTTTCAGGTGCGCGAGCGCCTTCGCCAGCCGCGCTGCGATGCTGTCGGCCCTCGTCACCTCGATGAGCGCGGTGTGGTCCTGACCGTCGAACGCCTCGAGCCGCGCGTCGCCGAACGTGTCCGGATTATTTTGAAGGATGTCGTAGTCGTTCTTGTAGGCGACCGCGAACGCGTGAAAGCCGCGCGCGGCGACGAAGCGGGTGAGGTCGAGCGGGCCAGGAGGCTGGCTGCTCCCCGACAGCGTGACGACGAGCTTGCCCGCGAACCGCGCGACCCGGGTGTCGAGGAGGGCCACCTGCTCCAGGTCGCGGTCGGAGACCTCCGGATCGAGCTCGCTGGGCTTGAACCGGATCTCGCTGAGCTCGGGTGAGCTCGTGTCCACGTGCAGCTCGCGCGGCGCGCCGCCCGCGCCGCCCGCGCCGCCCGCGCCGCCCGCGCCGCCCGCGCCGTTCGCGCCGCCCGCGCCGTTCGCGCCGTTCGCGCCGTTCGCGCCGCCCGCGCCGTTCGCGCCGCCCGCAGAGCCACCGACTCCGGAGGTCGCGGCGGCGCCGCCGGTCCCGGTAGTCGCGGTGCCCGTGGCTGCTCCGCCGCCAGCGCCCGGGGGGCCGCCGTCGCTCGACGAGCCGCCGCACGCCACGCACCCGAGCGTCCACCAGGCGCAACCGATCCACGCCGCGATCCGCATGCTCGAAACGTTACCAGATCCCCTCCGGCGCCCCGCGGTGGACGAGCCGGAGCTCGCGATTTTCTCGGTCACGCAGCGCGGCGCGGGCGCGCACGGCGACGCTTCACCGGCCTCGCCGTGGCGCGAGCGCCGATCCGTGGCGGCGGCTCCGTGACGGGGCCTCTCCGCGCCAGCGCCGCCACGCGCGCGTGAAGGAGGCCTGCTCGGCGAACCCCACACGGGCGGCGATCTCGCCGAGCGTCAGCGCCCCTTCGTCCAGCAGCTGCTCCGCGCGATCGCGGCGCACCTCGTCCAGCACCTCCACGAACGAGGTGCGGCTCAGCGAGAGCTTGCGCTGCAGCGAGCGCACGCTGAGCCCCAGCGCCGAGGCCACCTCGCCGAGGGGCGGCGCGTCGGGCAGGCGCCGCAGCGCAAGGGCGCGCACGGCCACGAGCAGCGCGTCGCCGGTGCGCTGCTCGTCCCCCACCGTGGCCTCGAGGGTCGCCAGCAGCCGCGGGTCAGCGCTGCGCAGCGGCGTCGTCCAGTCGCCCGACGAGAAGCGCAGCGCGGTGCGCCGCGCGCCGAACCGCAAACGGGCCACGCCGAGCAGCTCGACCCACCGCGCGCGCGGCTCGGGGCTGGGTTCGGCGAGCTCGAGCGACGGCATCTCGAGAGGCCGGCTCGCCAGCGCCCGCATCCGCGCCAGCACGATGCCGAGCACCAGCAGGTCGCTCTCGAGCTCCCCCGGGAAGGGCGGCTGGTTGACGATGACCACGCGCCGCACGCCGCTCCGCAGCCGCTCGAGGAGCAGCTGGACGCCAGGCGCGACGAGCGGGAAGAGCCGCTGGGCCACCGTGAGCGCCGCCCCCACCGTCGCCGAGGACGCCGCGAGGTAGTCCACCACGCCCATCGTGCCCAGCGGCATCGTCAACCCCACCTCGAGCGGCAGGGTCCGCCGGCCCGTGCGCGCGATCGCCCGGGCCCACAACGTCGCGAGCGCCAGGTCGTCGTGGATGGGGCCGATCTTCAGCCGCGGAACATCGACCCCGAAGCGACCCAGCGCCTCGGAGATGGCCTGTGCGGTCGCGGCGACGACGGGCATGCCGCGAGGGTACCACGTGGCGCGCGAAGACAAGCAACTGGCGCGCGTGGACAAACGCTCGAATGCATGGTGGGCACATGACTGCTGCACAGATACTGGCCAGGGCGTTTCACGAAGATCCTTTCATCTGCTGGGCGGAGCCCGACCCCGCCCGGCGACCGCAAACGATGACCACGGTATTCGGAGCGCAGCTGGCGCACGCGGACCGGCACGGCGGGCGGCTGTTCGAGCCCGGGGTCGGCTCGGTGGACTGGAGGTCCCCGGCGCACGCGGGCATGGGCCTCGGAGACGTCGTCCGCAGCGGCATGTGGCGGGTGATGCTCGAGGCTCCGCCGGCGGTCTGGTGGCGGCTGTCGGCGCACGAGGACGCCGCGATGGCCCGCGTTCGCCCCTTCCTCGGGCAAGGCAGCGTCTACCTCTGCTCGCTGGGCGTCGAGCCGTCGCTGGCCGGGCGCGGACACGGGGGCCGGCTGCTCCAGCGCACCCTCGCCGTGCTCTCGCAGCGGTGGACGACCTGCGTCCTGCGCACCGAGCAGCCGCGCAACGTCGCGTTCTACCGCAAGCACGGCTTCACGCTGGTGGACGAGAGCGTGGTGCCGGTGAGCGGGCTCCGGGTGTTCGTCTTCTCACGCCCGCTCGAGAAGACGAGGTGACGCTGGCAGGAGCTGGCGTCTTCTGTTGTCCGGGCTCGATCGGGCCAGCGCTCCCTGACCGTCAATCCGCCGGTCCGCCGCCCTCGTCGAGTTTCCCCGCGCCGCCCTCGCCCGGGTCTCAGCCGCCCATCTCTCCGCCGCCCGCTCCGCCGCCACCCGCTCCGACGCCGGCGCCGCAGTCCTGGGGATCGACGCAGGAGCCGCCGCACTCGATCTGCGGAAGCATGCAGGGCTGCGGCTGCGCGCGATTCCTCTCCAGATCCACCGGCAGGATCGCGAGGTGCTCGGTGAGCCAGGCGTCCAGAGCCTTGTATCGCTCCTCGTCGCCCGGGCGGAGCATGCCCTCGTCCGACAGCTGCTGGTAGATACCCTTCAGCGCCGCGTTCGGGTCCAGCGCCACGAACTCCTTGAGCACCTCCTCGCACGTCGCGATCGTGTCGGCCCAGCAGGCCGGCTCGCTCTGGCACCCGCGCGCCAGCGCGTTCGTGCCGGCCAGCGTGGCGATCGGAAAGTAGTACTGCCCCAGGCTGACGTCGGTCGAGTATGGCAGATATTGGAACAGACCATCGGCCCGCTCGACCAGTACGACGTTGTTGCTGTTGTGGAGCGCGTCGTCTCCGGTGGCGAGCACCCACGACAGGCACTGGAACCGGTGGAAAGCCGGCCAGTCGATCCAGCCCGCGAGGGCGGCCTTGAAGCCTTCGCCACGCGGCGTCTCGGCGATCACCTTCTCGAGCTCCTTCGCGCGGGTATTGTCACACTCCTTGAGCTGGCAGCTCCCTGGATCGTCGAAGACGTTCGCGCCGGACGTCTCCATGTCGTCCGGGGGCGGGGTGACGCCGCCCCCCGGGACGTCGACGGCAAAGTCTCCAAAGAACTCCCACATGTTGATGCAGCCGCCGCCGAGCTTGTCCGCGAGGCGCGAGCAGAACGCCTTCTTGTAGCGCTCGACCACGATGTAGGGAATGGCCACCTCCGCGCCCCAGACGTTGCTCGATACCCAGGCGTAGTTGGCCAGGGGGGCCGGGTAATCGAGGCGAGCATAGAGGTCAAGCGTGAGGCGCTCGCGGAAGATGGTGCCGACCTGGGCGTTGTTGAAGCGCAGGTGCTCGAAGCCGCCGAGCCGTTGCTTCTCGACGAACTCGTCGGCGTCGATCTTGAGGTTGGGGAGGGTTTGCTTCGTCCAGGGCCGCCGCGTCGACTCGCCGGCGAGCCCCACCTGGACCTTGCCGTAGTCGGCCGTCTTGCCCTCGGCGCCGGCCGTCGTCACCCACAGGTGATCCACGAAGGTCGTGTCCTTCCCGGTCGTCGTGTCCTTCCCGGTCGTCGTGTTCTCCCCGGTCGGTGAGTAGGGATCCCCGGCCGCCTCCTCCTCGCCGTATCCCCCCCCGAAGACGTTGACCCCTGCGTTCATGAGCTCGAGCTGCTTTTCCGAGACGGCGAACCAGTAGCGGTTGCCGATGGTGCCGAACACGTCGAGCGCGAGCTCGGCCACCTCGGTGTCGGCAAGAGGCGCACCCGGGTACTCCTCTCCAGGTGCGCCTCCGGTAGCCCCGGCACCCCCGGCGCCGCCCTCCCCGTTCGTGGAATGGGAGTCGTCGATGTTGTCCGGCTTGTCAGCGCACCCCGCCGAGGAGACAGCAGACGGGAGGGCGAACAGGGCGAACAGCGAGATGGCTCGCGAGCGGGACGACCACGATCGAGCAGAGGAAGACGACGGCAGCTGATTGGACATGAGCGCAACCTTTCGGAAAATGCCAACAGGTTTGAGACAGGCCGGACGAGAATCCTAGAGCGACAAACGGGTTGAAACTGCCTGAAAAGCGCAGAATTTCGAACCGCCAAGGCGCCATAAGACGCCAAGATTTTTGTGTTTTCTTGGCGTCTTATGGCGCCTTGGCGGTTCATTTCTCGCTTGATCAACGTGATCGGTGTTCTAGGAGTGGATCGCGCAGAGAGGCGCGCTCCGGCTCTGGGACGTGAGCGGCTGAGGTCGCGTCGCGGCGGCGGGCGTGGCGCCAGGCTCGGGCGCGTCGCTGGTCGTGCCCGTGCGCGGCTGCTCGGCGAGCTGCGCGCTCTCGCGCTCGGCGAGCAGCCAGCCAACGGTCATGCGACTGAACAGGTCGAGGACGACGTTGGCACAGAGGGGGAGAAGCCATTTATTGGCAGATGCCATCGACGCACACCGACCGGTCGCCACACCACACGTCGCAGTCGCCACAGTGCTCGCCATCGGAGTCCAGGTCGACGCACGACTCGCCGCACCTCACCTCCGGCGCGACGCAGTCGCACTCCCCGTCGTGGCACTCCTCGCCCTCGTCACATATGTCGCCGCAGCCGCAGTCCCCGTCGCTCCACTCCGGATCGACGCACTCGCCGTCGCAGCTTATCTGGGGAGGCGAGCATCCTTCCTCGCAGGCGCCGTGACGGCAGAACTGGCCGCTCCCGCAGCGGATCCCGCAGGCCCCGCAGTTCTGCGGATCCGCGTCGAGGAAGGTGCAGACGCCGTTGCACATCCCGTCGCCTTCGCGGCAGACGCAGCGGCCCGCGCCGCAGAAGGCGCCGCCGGAGCAGACCACGCCGCATGCGCCGCAATTGGCGTTGTTCGTGGACAGGTCGACACAGCCGCCTTCGCACGCGGCTAGGGACGGAGCGCAGTCGGCGGCCCCGCCCCCGGCCCCCGGGTCGCCTGCTCCGCTGCCGCCGTCGGCGGGCACGAGCACGTCGATGAGGGTGTCGCCGCACCCGAGGCCGGCCAGCTGGAAGAGCACGGGCAGCCAGGCGAGCGCGGCGAGATGTCGTGGCGCGGTGCGGGATCTCATGGCGGCTGATCCAGAGGAGACCGGGGCGCGGGGAAAGGGCTCACCTTTTTTGACCTGTTGCAACAGGCACACTTCGAGGTGTGCGCGCCGTCCTCTGCCCGTGAGGGCGCCGCCGTCGCGCCCGTCACCAGATCCCGGCCTCCAGCACCAGGCCGAACGCGAGCAGCGGCCGACCGAAGGGCACGTTGGAGCGGCCCGGGAGCCGGATCACGGGACGGGGGACGGCGATCCCCGAAAGCGCTTGAGCGCGCAGAGCCAGGACAGGATGGATGTCCCACCCGATGTCCCCGCGGACGAACGGCAGCGCGAATGGGGCGGTGCCGTCGCGCCCTCGCACGCCGCCGGTCCATGCCTGGCCGTGATAGCTCAAGAACCCGGCCCCGGCGCCGGCACCGGCCCGCACGGAGATCGGCAGCCGCGGATCGAGCAGGCCTACCGACGCACCGGCGCCGACCACGGCGGTCGAGATCCGCGCGCGCCCGGTCGGGGAGTCGACGGTCCCAGGCGCGAGGGGGACGACCGCGAACACCTCGCCGTCGAGCCGGTCGGTGAGACTCCAGCGGGCGCCGGCCGTGGCGGCCCCCTCCGGGGAGACGGCGCTGCCCGGCTGGAGCACGATGCTCGGCCCCGCATGCAGCCCGATCGACGTGCGCCGCCTGGGCTCTGCGCCGTCGCCGGCAGCCCGGGCGGCGCCGGGCGCGAGCGCTTTCGGCGGGGCCGGCGGCACCAGCGCAGGCGCCGCCGACGGCGCGGCCGCTGCGGGCGCAGCCGCCGACGGCGCGGCCGCTGCGGGCGCAGCCGCCGACGGCGCGGCCGCTGCGGGCGCAGCCGCCGACGGCGCGGCCGCTGCGGGCGCAGCCGCAGCCGCAGCCGCGCGAGGCGCTGGGACCTCGATCAGGCGCCCGCGCAGCAGCTCGACGGCGCGGAGCGCGAGCCCCGCCGCGGCTCCGCTCGGCTCATCCGGCCGCGCATCGACCCGGAACACGCTCTCCGACCCGGCGTCCCAGATCTCGACCGCGCGCCGGCCGCGATCCACGCGGAGCGCAGCGCGGGCCGAGCGCGCTCGCGCGAGCGCGTGAAGATCTCCCTGGGCGCTGGCCTCAACCTCCACGATGATCCCGAGGGCGACGAGCTCGTCGAGGAGGCTCGCGGTGACCGGATCGGCGGCGCCCGGCGGGATCAGCAGCACGCGCACCGGCTCGGCCAGGCTCGGGCCTGCGCTCAGCGCGAGCGCGAGCGTCGCCGCGGCCGCGAGCGCCCGGGCCCTCAAGGAGCGGCCGCGGCCTGCGCGAGCGACGCATAGGCGCCGCCTGGATAGCGCCGCAGGTAGAGCGCCGCCGCGGCGCGGGCGCCCGCGGCGTCCCCGCGGCGCTGGCGCAGCTCGATGAGCCGGCCGAGCGCCTGCTCGGCGAGACCGCCGCCAGGCTCCTCGTCGAGGTACGTCTGGAACCAGGTGAGCGCGTCCCCCGGGGCGCCCAGGTGATCCGCGGCGAGCTTGCCGAGCAAGAAGGCGGACTTCCCGCGCGCGCCGAGGAGCCGCGCCCGCAGCAGCGCCTCGCGGGCGCGCCGGAACTCGCCCGAGTGGCGCGCCGTGTCCGCGAGATCGATCAGGTCGGGCGGCCTCGCGCCGGCGAGGACGCGCTCGAACCCCTCTCGCTCCACGGCGGCCATCGCCTCGCGGTACCGGCCCTGCGCCGCGAGCGCGCGCCAGCCCGGCTCGGCCGCGGCCTTGCGCGGGCGCTCGGGCGCAGGCTGCGGCGTCGCGGCGCTCGGTCCGGCCCCGCCCGCCGCCAGGGGCGACTCGGTCGCGGCGCGCGGGTCAGCCCCGCCCGCCGCCGGAGGCGGCCCCGCCGCGGGCAGCGAGGTCGCCGAGGCCGACGGCGAGGCTTCCGCGGGCATGCCCCTGGAGAGCTCGCTCCGGTTCTCGGAGATGCTCACGTGCAGCTGCTCCCCCGGGACGAGCGTGCGCCCGTCGTCGAGCAGCGGACCGCTCACCACGACCCGGCCCTCGTGGAGCGCCACGTCCAGCCGATCCCGGTCCGGGTCCCAGGCGAGGTCGAACTCGGTCCCGACCACGGCGACCTCGAACGGCCCGGCGTGGACGCTCCACCGCGTCGACGCGTTCACGTGGACGACGCGGGCGCGCACGGCGCCACGCTCGAGGAGCAGCGAGGCCCCCTCCGCGTCCGCCTGCGTCACCCGCGCGCGCGATCCCGACGCCAGGGTCACGACGGTCCCCTCCGAGAACCTGAGAGCCGTCGCCTCGCGCTCGGCGGCGATCCACGCCCCGGGCTGGCCGACCTCCGCGCTCGGCCCGACGACGTAGGTGAGCGCCGGCCGCCGCGGGGGAAGCAAGAGCCCGCCTGCGACGAGGGCCGCAGCCGTCGCGCACACCGCCGCGAGGCGGCGCGCAGACCGGCGCCCCTGCGCGGCCTTCCACGTGACCAGCGCGCGCCGGCGCGCCCCATCGAGCTTCTCGGCGGGCAAGGCCCCGGCGTCGGAGGCGGCGCGGACCTCGCTCAGGAGATCTGCGCGCGATCTCATCGGTTTGTGGTCCATCGATCCCCTTCTTCCATCCACCCCCGCAGCACCGGGTCGCGCTTCGCCAGGGCGGAGAAACGCTGCTCGGCGCGGGCGAGGCGCCGCTTGACGGTCGCGAGCGAGACGCCGCAGGCGCTGGCCACGTCCTCTAGCGGCATCTCCTCGATGAAACGGAGCGTGAAGGCGATCCGGTCCTCCGCCGAGAGCTCGTCGAGCGTCGCGTAGACCCGCCTGAGCGCCTCCCGAGGCCCATGCGCCGGCACGGACGAGGGCTCCGGCACCTCCTCGTCGCGCTCCCAGAAGAAGAGCCACCGCGCGAAGCGGCGGCGGCGGATCGCGCGGTGCGCCGTGTGGACGGCCACCGACGAGATCCACCCCTTCACGGCGTGGCCGTCGCGGACCTGGTGGATGGACGTGAGGATGGTCGCGAACGCGTCATGGACCAGGTCCAGGAGCTCGGGGTCGTGGCCGATGACGCGCCGGATGAGCCGCTCCACGAGCGGTCCGTACCGATCGAGGAGCATCGCCGCTGCCCACGGCTCGCCGGCCGCGATCGCCTGGACGAGCTCGTCGTCCGAGCGCTCGGACTGCGGCTGCAGCGAGACGACGTTGCGCCCCGGCGCAGGCCGCGGGGACATCGATTTCACCGGTGTGGCGATCGGGAGCGGGGGCACCTGAGGGATAGAGCCCCGACGCGAGCTCGCCGGCTCAAGTTTTTTCAGCACGGCGCATGGCAGTCTGGCGGGCCCGGCGAGCAGGGGCCGCGCCGCCCGCGCCCTCGTGTGACGAGGCCGGGCAGGACGGCCCGCCGATAGGGGTGGGGCCGCTCGGTGGCGATTCATTTTCTTGAGCCAACGGCGGACGCTCCCGGCTCTCTACCTCACGAGCTGTCTTGAACAGCGGAAACACAGTGCCACGCATCCTTGGCAATCGAAAGAAGGTACTTTATGAGGCGTTCCACTTGGTTCGGAATGTTGTTCGTTGGCCTGACGGCGCTCGGCGGTGTCGCCTGCACCAGCGGCGGTGCGACGGAGAGCACCGGTGAAAGCCAGGCGGCGATTCGCAGCGTCCGCGGCCACCTGAAGTCCGGCACGGCGGCGACCTCGGTCGTCGCCACGGTCGCCCAGGCCGGCTCCCAGGAGGCGAAGACCTACTCCGCGGCGATCGACGCGCAGGGCAACTTCCGGCTCACGCTTCCCAAGAGGGCTCGATACGTTCTTGGGCTCATGAAGGGGGACGAGGAGACCGCGCACGTGCAGTTCGCCTCCGTCGCCGGCGGGGAGCTCACCTCGCTGCTCCCGGTCGCCAATCCCCCCGCGCACGAGGTCAGAGCGCAGACGAGAGACGATTCGGACGACGACATCGATCTCGGCGAGGTCGACGAGTCCGACGGCCGGTGCGATCGCAACCCGCTCGATCAGGTCGATTGGGACAGCGATGGAACGTCCGATTACGAGGACGCGGACGACGACGACGACGGCACCGCAGATGCCGACGACGAGGACAACCACCACCCCCAGAGCGGGTGGAGCGACGACAGAGACGGCGATGACCGCGACGGCCGCGATGACGAGTGCGAGGAGGCAGGCTACGAGGAGGCAGGCTACGAGGACGCAGGCTACGAGGAGGCAGGCTACGAGGATGAAGGCGACGAGGAGGCAGGCTACGAGGAGGCAGGCTACGAGGATGAAGGCGACGAGGGCGCAGGCTACGAGGATGAAGGCGACGAGGGCGCGGGCGGCGGCGAAGAGATCGCCGTCCCGACCCCCGGCTGATACCCGCTCTCCCACGCGCGTCCGCCGAGGCGGACGCGCGCGCGCCTCGGAGACGTCGTCCGCAGCGGCCTGTGGCAGGTGATGCTCGTCGCCCCGCCGGCGGTGTGGTGGCGGCTTTCGGCGCACGAAGAAGACGAGGTGACGCCTCCAGGAGCTGGCGTCTTCCGGCTCCAGCACCGACGCCGAGCAGCAGCACCGGCGGCGCCACCTCGATCTCGGACCCGCGGCGGCTCCCGTGGTCCCTCGGGCGGGACGCCGGCGCTGCCACGGCCTCCGAGGCAAGAAGGGGCTCGCGTCCCGGCCGGACGCACTGCGTCCGCGGGAGACGCGAGCCTGTTCGTTCCACCTGGACCCGCCCCCGTTCTCCTGCTCTTCTGCTCCCCACCGTGACCGCGTCCCGTGACGAGCGCTTCATCTCCCTCGTCCCCCGCCTGGTGTCGGCCACGTACTTCGACGAGGCTGCAACGGCGGTCCTCCAGGCCATGTTCACCTGCGTCGAGGAGGCGCTCGCCGGCAGCCCCTTCGCCAGCCGCGCCCGGATCCTGCGTGGCGTCGTCCACCTCCGTCCCGAGGACAGCTACCAGCGCCTCTTCGGCATCGACCGCCCGAGCGGCGCGCGCATCGAAGGCACCGGCTATCTCACCTCCGGCAGCGTCTGGAGCTGGATCGAGAAGCACCGCTGTTCCGTCTCGATCGACGTCCAGCGCGCTTCGCTCCGCTCGTGGATGCCGGACGGGGCCATCGCGCTCCGCCACGCGCCGGAGGCGGCCGGTATGCCCGGCGACGCGACGCGCGAGCGGATGCTCGGTCGCGACGCGACCCACGTCCATGTCGTCCCGCTGCGCGCGCCGGGCGGCAGCGTCGACGGCATGATCGCGATCGAGGTGAGCTGCAGGGGGGCCGCCGGACTCGAGCTCCCCTGGGCGGAGTGCCACGAGGAGCTGGCGATCCTCGCCAGCATCGCCGGGGCCTTCATCGCCGCCCGCGCGCTGCCCGTTCGCTCGGACGAGCCGGCGAGCCCGGACGAGTTCTTGCCGGTCGTCGGTCAGAGCACCGCGCACCTCGTCGAGCTGCTCGGCGCCTTCGCCCCGCGGGACGACACCATCCTGATCACCGGCCCGACCGGCGCCGGGAAATCCAGGCTCGCGCGCTGGTGCCACGAGCACTCCCAGCGCCGGGGCCAGCCCTTCGAATCGCTGGATCTCCTCGGCGTGCCCGAGGACCTGCAGATGGCCGAGCTGTTCGGCTGGAAGCGGGGCGCCTTCACCGGAGCGGTCAAGGACAACCCTGGCGCGGTCGCCCGCGCCGCGAAGGGCACGCTGTTCCTCGACGAGATCGACAAGCTCTCGCTCAAGGCCCAGGCGGGCCTCCTGCGCTTCATCGAGGAGCGCGCTTACCGGATGCTGGGCGATGACGGGGCGGGGGAGCGCCGCGCCGACGCGCGCCTCCTCGTCGGCACCAACGCCGATCTGCGCGCCGCCGTGCGCGCCGGCCGCTTCCGCGAGGACCTGTACTACCGCATCAACGTGCTGCCGGTGCGGCTGCTCCCGCTCGCCGAGCGGCTCGACGAGCTCCCGCGCTGGGCCGACTACATGCTGAACCGGCGCCATCAGGAGGCCGACGGCAAGGGGGCGGCGCGCTTCGAGCCCGACGCCATGAAGCTCCTCGCGTCCGCGCCCTGGCCGGGCAACCTGCGGCAGCTCGACAACATCGTCCGGCGCGCTTACGCGCTCCAGCTCGCGGGGCAGAGCGGCCTCGGCGGCGATCTGGTGATCCAGCGGCGCCACGTCGAGCGCGCGCTCACCTTCGACGGCGACGCCGAGCCGAGCGCGCTGACCAGGCTGCTCTGGCGGGCGGCGCTCAGCTTCGTGAACGAGGCCGAGCGGCGCCGGGGCGGCGTCGCCCCGCTCCCGCTCGAGCTGACCGACGCATTTCGGGGCATGGTCCTCGGCGCGGCGGTGCACCGGACGGGCAACCGTGACGATGCCTTCACGCTGCTCGGCCAGGAGATGCTGCTCAAGAACCGCAACCATCATCGGACGCTGCGGCGCGAGCTCGCGCGGGTGCGCGAGGTCCTGGACCTGCTCGGAGGTGAGGTCGACCCGGATCTCCTGGCGGTGCTCGACGCCGACAAGGAGCCCTGAGGGCGCGGTACCAGCGCTCTCCGAGCGCCTCCAGCGACCACGAGATCGAGCATGCAGTGCTATGCCGCAGACGGTGCCGCGCTCGCGCCAGGCGCCACGTTCGACGGGCGTTACGAGATCCTCGCCAAGCTCGGCGAGGGCGGCTTCGGCGTGGTGCACAAGGCCCGCCAGCTCACCACCGGGCAGCCGATCGCCCTGAAGATCCTGCGCCTCGCCGAGCAGGGAGGCGCCGCGCAGGCCGACCGGCGGACCGCGCGCTTCCTGCGCGAGACGCGGCTCTGCGCCCAGCTCCACCACCCCAACATCGTCCAGCTCGTCGACGCAGGGCAGGCAGGAGACGGGACCCTCTACGCCGCGTTCGCCTTCGCGCCCGGCGACAACCTCGCCGCCCTGCTCCAGCGAGAGGGCGCGCTCGCGCCGTCCGAGGCGCGGCACCTGATGCTCCAGGCGCTCGACGCCCTCGCCTGCGCCCACGCGGCGGGCGTCGTCCACCGCGACCTCAAGCCGAGCAACATCATGGTGATCCCCACGGGCGCCCGCCGCAACGCGCTGGTGCTCGACTTCGGGATCGGCGCCACGCTCGACGACGGGCGATCCGCGCGCCTGACCGGCAGCCACGACGCGCTGGGCACGCCCGGCTACGGCGCGCCGGAGCAGTGGCGCGGCGCCGAGGCCTCGCCGCGCGCGGATCTGTTCTCGTGGGGCCTCGTCTTCCTCGAGTGCCTCACGGGCAAGCCGGCGTACGGCGGCACGGAGGCCGAGATCTTCTACCGGTTGCTCGGCCCCGATCCCGTCCCGATCCCCGCCGCGCTCGAGCACCACCCCCTGGGCGACCTGCTCGCCCGTGCTCTCCGCAAGGACGAGGGCGCGCGCGACGTCACCGCCCGCGGGCTCTTCGAGGCGCTCGAGGCCTGCACCCTGCGCGGGCTCTCGCGCGAGGTGATGCTCGGCGCCGGCGGCCGCCCGGCCGGCGGGGACACGCGGTCTCTGTCCTCGATCGCGAGGGTCGCCACGTCGCTCGACCGGCGGAGGGAGCCCGCTCCGCCCGCGCTCGACGGCGAGCGCCGGCAGCTGACGGCCCTCTGCTGTCACGTGAGGGCGCGCGCGGCCGTCGCGCAGGCCCTCGACGCCGTCGACGTCGAGCGGCTGGACGACCCGCTGCGCGCGGCGCTCGCCCGCTGCGCGGACCTCGGGCGCCGCCACGGCGGGTATGTGGCCGCGGCGTTCGGCGACGATCTGCTCGTCTACTTCGGCTACCCCAGCGCGGCGGAGGACGACGCCAGGCGCGCTGCCCGCGCGGCGCTGGCGATGGCAGGCGCCGAGGACGCCGAGGACCCGCGCAGCGCCGCGCCGGGCGCGCGGATCGACGTGAGCGTCGGCCTCCACACCGGCCTCGTCGTCGACGGGAACCTGGGGGACCTCGACGGCGCGTGCCTCGTCACCGGCGCCACCCCGCGGCTCGCCGCGCGGCTCGCCGCGCTGGCGCCGCCGGGATCCGTGGCGGCCAGCGCCGCGTCGCAGGCGTTGCTGCGCGCCTCGTTCGACCTCGAGAGCGAAGGGGGCCGCGCCATCGAGGGGATCGCGGCGCCGGTGGAGACCTACCGCCTCCGGCAGGAGCACGGCGCCGCGGCGAGCTGGCCGACCCCCGACGGCTCGAAGGCGCCGCTCTCCGGCCGAGATCAGGAGACCGGGCTCCTCGTGGAGCGGTGGCGCCGCGCGTGCGAGGGGGCGGGCCAGTCGATCCTCATCACGGGCGAGCCCGGCATCGGCAAGAGCCGGCTGGCGCGCGCGCTGCGCGATCGGCTGGCGCGCGAGGCCCACACCTTTCTCGAGGCGCGGTGCTCGCCCGACACGCAAACCAGCCCCCTCCGTCCGGTGGTCGATCTGCTCGAGCGCACGCTCGGGCTCGATCAGGAGCCCGACGCGGGCGGCAAGATCGCGCGGATCGAGCGGGAGCTCGCCGGCCACGGCTTCACGCTGGCCGAGGCGATGCCGCTCTTCGTGCCGCTCTTCTCCCTGCCCCTCGGCGAACCGTACGCCCCGCTCGACGTCTCCCCGCAGCGGCACAAGGCGCTGACGCTCCAGGCCGTGGCGTCGCTGCTCCTCGCGATCGCCGACGAGCGGCCCGTCCTCCTGGTGGCCGAAGACTTGCACTGGGCCGACCCCACCACGATGGAGTTCCTCGCCCAGCTCGTTCGCGAGGCGCCCGCGGCCCCCCTGTGCGTCATCATGACGGCTCGCCCGGAGTTCTCACCGTCGTTCTCGACGGCCGACATGCTGCTGCTCCCGCTGAGCCGCCTGGAGCGCCCGCACATGGAGGAGATGCTCACCGGGCTCTCGGGCCACAAGGCGCTGCCTCCCGCCGTGATAGAGCAGGTGGCGGACCGCGCGGACGGGGTGCCGCTCTTCGCCGAGGAGCTGCTCCGGATGATGATCGATGCGCGGCTCCTGGTGGAGCGGGAGGATCGCTACGAGCTGACCCGGCCGCTCTCGGGCGCGGCGATCCCGGGGACGCTGCGGGCGCTGCTCACGGCGCGGCTGGATCGTCTTTCGCGCGCCAAGCAGACGGCCCAGCTCGCGGCGGCGATGGGCCGGGAGTTCAGCGTCAAGGTGCTCTCGGCCGCGAGCCCGCTCGGCCCGGCGGCGGTGGCAGAGGATCTGGAGCGCCTGATGAGCGCGGGGATCGTGCTGCGCAGGCGGCGCGGCAAGGAGGCGGTGGGGAGCTTCAAGCACGCGCTGGTGCGGGACGCGGCGTACGAGTCGCTGTCCACCGGCGCGCGGCAGCGGAGCCACGCGCGCATCGCGAAGACGCTGGAGGAGGGGTTTCCGGAGGTGGTCCGGACGCGGCCGGATCTGCTCGCGCACCACCACGCGGCGGCGGAGCAGATGCGGGAGGCCGTGGGCTACGCGCAGGAGGCGGCGCAAGCGGCGCTGGCTCGGTCGGCGTACGTGGAGGCGATCACCGGGGCCAAGCAGGCAATCGCGTGGCTGCCGGCCATAGCGCAGGAGCACGAGCGAGCCGAGATGGAGCTCGGGCTGAACGGTATCATCATGCCGGCGCTGATCACGACCAAGGGCTGGTCGGCGCCCGAGGTCAAGAGCATTTACGATCGAGCCATCGAGCTCGCCACGCAGACCGGCGAGCGGGAGCGGGGGAGCCAGGCGCTGCACGGCATGGCCATGTTCACGCTGTTCCGCGGCGATCTCACGGCGGCCCGGGACATCGCGACCCAGTGCGCGAAGCTGGCGGAGGACACGAATGACGTCGTCGCCCTGACGCAGGCGTCGCTCATCCTGGCGAACGTGACCACCTGGCTGGGGGACCACACCGAGGGCGAGCGTCACCACCGGCGTGTCATCGAGCTCTACCAGCCGGCAGAGCTGCCCCTCTACATGGCGCGTTATGGCTGGAACCCGAGTATCGTCGTGCGCGTGACCCACGCCATGAGCGCGTGTATTTGCGGCGAGCCGGATGGCGCGGTGCGGATCTACGAGGAGGCGATCGCCGCGGCGGAAGCGACGGAGCACCCCTTCACCATCGCCATTGCCTATCAGATCGGCGCGTGGATTCACCACCTCAGGCGCGAGGTGGCCGACACGCAGAGGTACGCCGACGCGCTGGGGAAGGTCGCCGCCGAGCATGGATTCCCCGCGTTCGTGGTGCTCGCCGATGCGCTGGGGGGTTGGGCCATGGTCCATTCGGGACAGGCGGAGCAGGGACTCGAGCGCGTCCGAGGCGCCATCGCGCGCTGGCGGCGAATGGGCTCGGGCATGGTCACCACCTTCTACGCCACGCATCTCGCCGACGCCTGCCTGGCCGCCGGCGCCGTCGAGGGCGCCCGCGAGGCGATCGACGAGGCGCTCGGCGAGACGTTCACGACACAGGAGCGCTGCTACCATCCGGAGCTCCACCGGCTGCTCGGGGAGGTGTGGCGGGCCAGAGGAGACCCAGGGCAGGCGGCGGCCGCGTTCGCGAGCGCGAGGGACATGGCCGAGGCGCAGAGGGCCCGGCTCTTCGCGCTGCGCGCGCAGGTGGCTCTCGTTCGCCTGCGCAGGGCTGAAGGGCGCGTGGAGCTCGACGATGTCGAGCGGCTCCGCCGGCTCCGGTCGGGCATCACCGACATTCCGGATGCTCGCGAGGCCGACTCGCTGCTGTTTGCGGGCGCCGGCCAGCCGAGCACGGGCGAGAGCTCGAGGGGTTCAGGACAGCAACCAACGTGACAAAGGAGGATACGATGAAGGATGAGAATGCCACCAGCGCGGCACCGAAGGGGGCGACGGACGACAGGATCACGACCCGCGCGGCAAAGGAGGACACGAGGGGTGATAACGATGCGCCGGACGACCAATGCTGGGGTTTTACGATGATCCTGGCCGTGCCGAACAAGGAGGGCACCGAGACCCTGTACTACGAGGTGCCATCGGACGTGTTGACGAAGAAGCGCCGCCGCAGGGCAGCAGATTCAGTGCAATCGTGGTGCAAGGATCTGGTGGATATGGGCGCGCAGATAGGACACGTGGCGGACGAGCCGGATCCCCAGCAGCTGGTGGACATGGACGCGCGGGCAGGACACGAGAAAGCACCGAAAGTACCGGTGAGCTCGGATTTCTGCGGCACCTACCTGGTCAACCTGACCAGCTTCAGGCGCCGGTAGCCGAGGGCGCCTGAGCCCACGCCGCTCGCTGCGAGATCCTGACGACATGACCCCGCCCTCCACGCACAAGACCTTTCTCCGAGGCACGCACCGCCTGGTCAGCCCGGCGGAGACCGTCGAGCGGGTGCTCCCGATGACGCGCGCCATGGGGATCACCCGGGTCGCCGACGTCACCGGGCTGGACGTCGTCGGGATCCCGGTGGTGATGGTGTGCCGACCCAACGCCCGATCCGTGTCGGTCTCGCAGGGAAAAGGGCTCGATATCGACGCCGCGCGCGCGTCCGGGCTGATGGAGGCCATCGAGCAGTGGCACGCCGAGCACATCCTGCAGCCGCTCCTCTTCTGCACCGCTGCGGAGCTCTCGGCGCGGCACCGCCTCGTCGACCTCGCCGGGCTGCCGCGGCTCTCGATCGGCTCCTTCCACCCTCATCACAAGATGCTCTGGATCGAGGGCGAAGACGTCATGAGCGGCGGTCCGCTGTGGGTGCCGCTCGAGGTGGTCCACTCCGACTACACCGTGCCGCTGCCGCCCGGCAGCGGGTGCTTCTTGACCACGTCGACGGGGCTCGCGTCGGGCAACCACCGGATCGAGGCCGTGCTCCACGGGCTCTACGAGGTCGTCGAGCGCGACGCCGTGGCGCTGTGGCGCGCGGCCGGGCCGGCGGGCCGCGCGCGGACGCGCCTGGATCTCGATACCGTGGATGATCCGACCTGCCGCGACGTGCTGGCCCGCTTCGATCGGGCCGAACTCGCGGTGGGCGTGTGGGACGCGAGCAGCGAGCTCGGGCTGCCGGTCTTCGTGGCGGAGATCGTCGACCGCGTGCCTCACCCGGGCCGCGTCCTTTACGTCAGCGGCGGTCAGGGGTGCCACCGCTCCCGCGCCGTCGCCCTGGCGCGCGCCCTGACCGAGGCCGCCCAGAGCCGTCTGACCGCCATCGCGGGGGCGCGCGACGACGTCGACCGGGCCTCGTACGAGCTGTTTCGGTCGCCGCCGCGGATCGCCGCGGCGCGCTCGGAGATCGAGCGGTTCGAGGGGCGGCGGCGCTCCTTCGGCGCCGCGAGCGACGGGTTCAGCGAGCGCTTCGACGAGGATCTCGCCGCCGTGCTCGCTGCGCTGCGCAGCGCAGGGCTCCGCCAGGTCGCGGTCGTGGATCTCACGCGGCCAGAGCTCGGGCTGCCCGTCGTCCGCGTCGTCGTGCCCGGGCTGGAAAGCATGTGGGATGCCCCTGGGTACACGCCTGGACCGCGCGCGCAGGCGGTGTCGTCGTGATCGTCCTGTTCACCGGGCCCAGCCTGCCGCCCGCGGAGGTGCCCGGGCTCCCGGAGCTGCGGGTCTTGCCGCCCGTGGCCCAGGGAGACGTCTACCGGGCCGCGCGCGAGCGACCGTGGGGGATTGGCATCGTGGACGGCTTCTTCGAGCGCGTCCCGGCGGTCTGGCACAAGGAGATCCTCTGGGCGATGTCCCAGGGCGTCCATGTGTTCGGGGCGTCGAGCATGGGCGCGCTCCGAGCCGCCGAGCTGGCCGACTTCGGCATGGTCGGCGTGGGCCGGATCTTCGAGCACTATCGTTCGGGCGCGCTCGACGCCGACGACGAAGTCGCGGTCGCGCACGCATCCGCCGAGCACGGCTATCGGTGCACGTCGGAGGCCCTCGTCAATATCCGTGCGACGCTCGGCGCCGCCGTCGAGGCGAACATCTGCGATCCGGCGCTCGCCGAGCGACTCGTCGCCATCTCCAGAACCCTGTTCTACCCCGATCGCACCTGGCCAGCGGTGCTCCAGGCGGCCCGAGCCGCAGAGGAGGCCCCGCACATGCTCGACGCGCTGAAGCGGTGGCTCCCCGCCGGGCGCGTGGACCAGAAGCGCCTCGACGCGCTCGCCATGATCGAGGCCATGCAGGCCGCGCGCGCCATGCATCGAGGGCCGCTGGAGCCCGGCTTCATCTTCCAGCGTACGGACGTCTGGGAGCGGGCCCTCGAGCGCATGCGCGCGACCCGGCTCGACCTTGACCCCAGCGCGGACGTCGAGGCCCTGCTCCACGAGCTGCGCCTGCTCGGGGACGAGCCGCTCTACACCCTCGCGATCCGGGGCGCGCTGCTGCGCGGCCTCGCCGAGGAGGCTGCGGAGCGCAACGGGGTGAAGGTCGGCCCTGGACACCTCGAACGCACGGCGATGGAGTTCCGGCGCGAGCGAGGGCTGTACACCGGGCCCTCGACCCGCGCGTGGCTCGGCGAGCAGGGGCTCGACGCCAGGTCCTTCGCCGACTTGATGGCACGAGAAGCGAAGCTCCGCTGGACGGCCGCCGTGTGCGAGCCGGAGGTCCGCCGTCACCTCGTCGACCAGCTACGCGCCATGGGCTGCTACGGGCGTCTGGAGAAGCAGGCTCGCGCCAAGCAGGCCGTGATGGCGGGTGAGGGGCTGGACGCTCTGGATCTGGCGGGCAGCGGCGTGAGCGACACGGACGCGTTGTGGCGGTGGTATTTCAACGAGCGGCTCGGCAAGCCGGTTCCCGAGGATCTGGAGACCTACGCCGCGCTCTTCGGCTTTGCGAGCGCAGGAGCGCTGCTCCGATCGGTGCTGATCGACCGCTGGTGCACGAGGCTCCGTCGAACACCTGACATCCGCTCTTCCGATGCCGATGCCGACAACGAGCCTTGAGGGATCGGTGCAGAGCCGGTCGAAACTGTGCTGCATTTAACGTATTTTCTTGACGGCTCACGCTGTCTCGCGTTGTCCTGTTGGCACGTTCGGATGCTTCCAGCGGACACGAACGCGAGCATGAAGCGCTGCTGAATTCACCTCTCACGAGGAGTGATCCATGGGCACCAATACGAAAGCATGGGGCGGCGGCGGGGGCAGCGCCGCTCCCTTTCCCCACCTGCGCGCCGCCTATCTGCGAGCCATCGCGCATGCCTGGCGCGATTCGGACTTTCTGAAGCTGTTGGTCAAGGAATCCAAGGAGAACCCTCAGGGCGTCCTTCCCCTCTTCGAGAAGGAATATAACATCAAGTTCCCCTACAACGTGAAATTCGCCATTGCCGACGTGCCTAACAGGCCGGAGTGGAGGCCGGTCGGAACGACCGGTTGGTTCGGCGTCGCTGATGAGTTCCATATCACCTTGCCGGGCCCGCCTCCGCCGGCCGAGCCCGGCGCCCCGTCCGGACCCGCGGACGCCATCGCGCTCTATTGCGAGTGGTTCCCATCCATGCTCGGCAAGGCGACGGATGGAGTAAGCGAGGCGCCCGATGATTTCGCCGAATTCGGAGTGATCACGGCCCGCATCCTCGCGCTGACGTGGTTCGATCAGGCCTTCGCAAGGAAGCTCTATGATGCGGAGGACGCTCGGCCCCTCGTGCAAGCGTCGATGGGCGTCGTTGTTCGCTGGAACTTCAGGTTGAAGTTCTGCTATCTCGATTGGGAGCAATTCTGGGCGCCTTCCCCTCTTCTGATGCCCCCTCGGACGACGATCACCGTCTACGTCCCCAAGCATCCGCCGGACGAGGCTGCCTGGCCGATCGCCCTCGCCGCGTACAACGACACGGGTCCCCAGTACCCGTTCACCTGCGCTTGACCCTGCGACGCCGTCTGGTCCGCGAGCGACGGAGGAGTCGCGCAATCCCATGCCGCCGGGCGAATTGCGGCGCGTCCTCTGCGCCGCATGGAACGCCGAACATCTACTCGTAGTAAAGAGGGTAGCGTGCGCAACGGGATTGCCATCATCGACATCGACCGCCACGTCATGGAGCCCATGGGGCTCTGGCCGGAGTACCTGCCGGCGAGGTACCGCGACGTCGCGCCGGACGTCCGCCCCCTCTCGAAGCAGGATGAGCCCCTCCGGGTTCGGCTGGACCGGCTGGGAGACCATGCCCTCTTGCCGACCCCGCCGGTGGTCACGGTCGCAGGAAAGCCCATCTGTCGCGGGATGACCGAGGTGGGCTACATCGAGGTCGGGATCCATGCGGAGGAGCACCGCCGCGAGCTGACCGCCGCGGAGACGGCGGCCGGCCAGCTCGCGACGATGGACGAGGCGGGGGTCGACGTCGCCGTGCTGCACCCGACCTACACGGGGTTCCTGGTGTTCGACGAGGAGATCGACGCGGACCGCTCCCGCGCCTACGCGGGAGCCTACAATCGCTGGCTCGCGGACCAGTGCCGGCGAGACCCGACCCGGCTCAAGGGGGCCGCGCTCATCTCGCGCCACGATCCCGCGCGGATGGTCGCGGATCTCGAGGCCGGCCTCGCGGACGGCCTCAGCGCCGCCGTGGTCCGGCCGAACCCGGTCCGCGGGAGGACCCTCGGCGCGCCGGAGCTGGAGCCCTTCTTCGCGGCCTGCGAGGCGAACGACATCCCGCTGCTGCTGCACGAGGGGACGCACACGCGCGTGCAGACGGCCGGCGCTTCGCGCTTCCGAACGCACTTCGCCCAGCATGCCTGCTCCCACCCGCTCGAGGCGATGATGGCGTTCCTCGCCCTGCTCGAAGGAGGCGTCCTCGAGCGCCATCCGGGCCTTCGCGTCGGCTTCCTCGAGTCGGGCTGCGGGTGGCTGCCCTATTGGCTCTGGCGCCTCGACGAGATCGAGTATGCGCAGCTGAGCAACGAGGTCAGAGGTCGCGTGAACCAGCGTCCCTCGAGCTACTTCCGCCGCCAGTGCTGGATCGCGTTCGAGCCGGGCGAGGCGATGCTCGCGCACTGCGTCGGCGTCATCGGCGAGGATCGCGTCGTCTTCGGCACGGACTTCCCCCACGTCGACCACGATCCCGCGATCGTCGCCAGGCTGTTCGACGGGGGCGGGCCGCTCGCCGAGGACGTGCTCCGGGCAGCCTTGTGGGACAACCCTGCGCGGCTCATGGGGCTGCCCGAAGCAGCGCGCCCGCGCGGCGCGTGAACGGGCGCGACACCGACCCGCGCACACTTCATTGCGAACAACGGTCAAGCAAAGAAGGGCTCATGAGCACGAACCGATTGATGGAGTTTCGCTCGACGTACCTGCGCGCCATCGCAGAGGCATGGGCCGATCCGGACGGTTTTGGCAAGGAGTTGACCGGGGGCGACCCCGCTTCCGCGCTCAAGGATCGATTTGGCTATATCTGGCCATGGCCAGGGACGTGCGAGCTTCAGATCGCACGAGCCGAAGAGGACTTCATGTGGATCCACGATGAGTGGGTCTGGCCCAGCGACCTGCTCGACGGCTTGACGCTGCGCCTGCCGCTCGCGCCCAAGCGTTCCGCAGCCCGTCCAGGGTCCGATGCTCTGCGGGAAGACCTCCGTCCGGAGGACTACGCGAGGGCGCTCGGGGATTATTACAAGCAGCGCCCGGCGCTGTTCAGCGATCAAGGGAGCCGGGAGCACGATCAGCACGGGGTTCATGCGCGCTCTCAGGACCGAGGGGGCGGGTTCAACGTCCGGGCGGACCACGGGGTGCAGCACGTCGGTCGCCGCGAACGAGGGCGGGAGCACGCGGGGTGCTGTCACGAGGGCGAAGAGGCGGGTCAAGAGCGCGTCGGCCTCCACAGCGGCCCTCCTGCGGGGGGCTTCGTTCCCGACGACAGCTTGTTCGCCGAGTTCAACGTCGTGCTGCTCGCGGCGATGGCCAAAGCCTGGAGCGACCAGGAATTTCGACGAGCGCTCACGACCGACCTTGCCTCGGCGCTGCGAACCATCCGAGGTTACAGGCTACCCTGGACGATGAGCCTGCGCGTCGAGGAGGACGGCGCAGCCCGGTGGCATCCGCCGGGGTCTCCGCTCGACAAGGACCATCTGTCGCACTGGGATTCGCTCCAGCCTCATACGCTCAAGCTCTATCTGCCCACGAAGCCGAGCAACGTGGACTCCGAGCCCATCGCGCTTGCCGTATACAACGCGAGGGGAGCAGCGTACCCGTTCACTTGCTGCTGCTGATCGGGGGACGAGACTAGGACCGACGATGGATCCTCTGGAGCTGAGCCAGGTGCTGGCGTTCAAGCCCACCCTGCGCGTCGAGCGCATGGATGCGGGCGTGGTCTTCCTGATCGGCGAGCGCGAGCGCTTCGTCGTCTCCGGCGCCTGCGCCGCCGAGGTGGCCGCGCTCGTCGACGGCCGGCGCACGGTCGACGAGATCCTGCGCGCCGCGCGCGATCGGTTCTCCGAGCCGGAGACCCTGTATGCCCTGAGCCGGCTCGCGGCGCGTGGCTACTTGGTCCCCGCAACGCCGGAGCTCCCCTCCGAGCACGCGGCGTTCTGGCGCGGGGTGGGCCTCGACGGCAAGGCGGCCGCCGAGGCCCTGAGCCGGACTCCGGTGTCGGTCCTGGCCGTCGGCGAAGCCGCTCCCGCCGGGTGGATGACCGAGGCGCTCGAACAGGCAGGCGTGCGGATCGACGGCGAGGCGGCGGTGCAGGTGGTCGTGGCTGACGACTACTTGCAGCCCGAGCTGGCCTCGATCAACCGCCGAGCGCTGCGTGAAGGAGCGCGCTGGTTCCTGATCAAGCCTGCCGGCGTCCAGCCGCTCATCGGGCCCGTCTTCGAGCCCGGCGCCGGCCCCTGCTGGGGCTGCCTGGCGTTCTGGATCCGCCAGAACCGCCCGGTCGAGGAGCTTGTTCGCCGCCGCCGGGGGCACGAGGGCCACGCCCCTCCCCCGAGGGCGGCCACCGAGGCGAGCGTACGGACCGCTTGCGGGCTCGGCGCCTCGGCCATCGCCCGCGCGCTCGCCGGGGAGGAGACAAGCTCTCCCCGGGCGCTCGGTTCCCGGGTGCTCGCCCTCGATCTGGCCACGTTCGAGATCACCGCGCACGCGGTCGTCCGGAGGCCGCAGTGCCCGGTGTGCGGCGATCCGGCGCGGATGGGGGCCGTCGGCGAGCGCCCGATCGAACTGCAGCCGGTGGAGAAGGCGCATTACGAGGACGGTGGATATCGCCGGCAGACCCCGCGGCGGACCTATGAGCGCTTCAAGCACCTCGTCAGCCCGATCACCGGAGCCGTGACGTACCTCGTGCCGATGCCGGGGCGGGACACCGAGCTCCGCGCCGTGTACGCGTCCGGCTACCTGGCCTGCCCTCGGGAGGACGTCCCGCGCACCAACGTCTTCGACAAGGCCTGCGCCGGCAAGGGGCGCAGCGCGGACCAGGCCAGGGTGAGCGCGCTCTGCGAGGCGCTCGAGCGATACAGCGGCGTCTACCAGGGGGACGAGGCGCGCGTCCGCGCGAGCGAGGCCGAGCTTGGCCCGGCGGCGCTCTCGCTCGGCGATCTGCTGAACTTCAGCGAGGCGCAGTACCGCGAGCGCGCTCACCTCAACGCGCGGGCAGCGGATCGTCGCCAGTGGATACCCGAGCCGCTCGATGCCGGCACCAGGATCGACTGGACCCCGGCCTGGTCGTTGAGCAAGCGCGAGCGGCGCTATGTCCCGCTGGCCTACTGCTACGCCGAGGCCCCGGCCGAGAGCGGTACCGCGTTCTGCGGCCCCTGCAGCAACGGCGTGGCGGCCGGCACTTGCCTCGAAGAGGCCGTGCTGCAGGGCCTGCTCGAGCTCGTGGAGCGCGATGCCGCCGCGGTCTGGTGGTACAACCGGGTCGCGCGCCCGGCCATCGCGCTCGCCAGCTTCGGGGACCCGTACTTCGAAGCCCTCCAGGCCGACTATGATCGCCTCGGCTGGGCCGTCTGGGTGCTCGATCTGACGCACGATCTCGGTATCCCCACCTGCGTTGCCCTCGCCCACGAGGCCCGGGAGGATCGATTCACCATCGGGTTCGGCTGCCACCTCGACCCGCGCCTCGCCGTGCAGCGATCGCTCACCGAGCTGAACCAGCTCTTCGATCCCGGCGGCGCGCGCCGGGCGCCGTGGGACCTCGAGCGGCTGCCTGACCGAGCGCATCTCTTCCCCCATCCGGATCTCCAATGGATCGCGGCCGGGAGCCTGCCCCGGATCTGCGGCCCCGATCTGCGCGCCGACATCCAGGAATGCATGAGGCGCCTCGACGAGGCGGGCCTCGAGCTCATCGCCGTGGACAAGACCCGCCCCGACATCGGCTTGCCCGTGGCCCAGGTGATCGTCCCAGGGCTGCGCCATTTCTGGCCCCGGTTCGGCCCGGGGAGGCTCTACCAGGTGCCCTGCGCGCTGGGTTGGCTCGCTCGCCCGCTCGCCGAGGGCGAGCTGAACCCGGTCCCTCTGTTCGTCTAGCCACGTTAGCCGCCGAGGTGAGTACGACCTCGAGCGGGCCCTGAAGCGCACCATCCACTGGGCTACCTCGAGGGCTCGTGGCGCTGCCACGATTGCGCCATCGCGCCGCCGGGGATCAGCCCTCGTCGGCAGGACGCGCGTCAGCTCGGGACGCGCGGTGTCCTGCCGCGACGCAAGGTGCGGCACCTGATCGAGCGCGTCGGCCTATACCGCCCAGATCGTCCAGCGGCACGTGCCTTGCAAAACGCAAATACAACACGGCGAGCGGGAGCCACATTGCAACGACGCGTGTCGTGGGTGTGGCTGCGCTGCATGGGGCACGCCGCGCACGACGCGTGGCGCAGCTCGGCCGCTGGCCGGGTCGTCCGGACGCCGCGATAAGAAATTCAAAAGACTTTGCGTGGATGATTCCCGCACAAGGTGCCCTTCCCTCGAGGGGCGACACACAAACCAGCCGCAACAAACGGCAACGAAACGAAGAGGTACATCATGCGTGAGATTACGTCCCGGGCCGCGACGTTCGGTCCCAACGTCTACCAGGTCAATTTCGGAGATCTCCTCACCATCAGCGGCTCGTACACGAATCAGCTCCCGATGGGCGCGTCCACGAACACGTATGCGTTCACGCTGACGGCGAAGAACACCACGACGGAGTTCAACATCACCTCCGCCACCATCACCTTTGCGCCGAGCGTCGACAAGGATCTCAGCGATGCTGGGTGGGCGCTCGGCCTCTCGAGCTCGGACTACGTTCCCAGCCTGAGCTCGAACAATCTCCCGCTCAGCATCGTCAGTAGCCCGCTGAGCCCGGGTAACTCGACGACGCTGTACGTCGTCTACTATGGCATCATCGCCGGAGGCAAGTACACGAACAACATTCAAGGGAACTGGACGATCACGCCTTCTCTCTCGATCACGCTCGCTCCAATCGACGGGGCCACCGCGCCCAACCCGTCGAACCTCGGCGGCCAGGTCAGGTAGCTCGCCCCTGGCGCTCTCGTACTTCAAGGGGATCCGCGCCCGGCGTCGGCGGCCCGCGAGGTTCGCCGGCCTGGGCGAGGAGCCGAGAACAGAGGCAGCGCAGGACGCTGTCGCGCACGAGCTGCCGTCTTTCGCCTTGGGGCCGTAGGGGGCTCCCAGCTACGGCGTACGCCGGAGCATGCGGAGCGCTGCGGTGAGCTCATCGGCGAACAGCGACGGCGCCGCGGGACGGTTTTCGCGCCACCATGCATCCACCGCGCGCGCCTGCTCGGCCGATCTCCCCAGGAATCGGACCTTCACCCGCGCGCCCGCAGCTCGGCGAGCAGCACGTCGGCCTCGACACCTGCCCCTGTTCGCATCTCGGCGAGCCCCTCTTCGAGGGCCGCGTGCAGCTCTGCGCGCTCCTCGTCGTCGAGCTCGTCGCCCGGATCGGCGATGACGAGATCGAGCACCATGCCCTCCGGCAGATCCGTGGGCTCGTCCACGACGATGCGGCCGTTCTGGACGCGGGCCTTGAGCGCTTGCACGTCGCGAAGCGTAGCGCCGTCATCACCTTGTTGCACCAAGGAGCAGCGGCAGCCCGCCGTCGTGGCCACGGTGCGCCGTGGAACAGCGGCATCCTCGACGTCACAGGAGCCCGGGCGTGGGACGCACATCTTCCCGGGTATCTCCGCGCGGCCAGCGTGCGGGTCGCCCTGAGCACCCCGACGTCCGGGCGAGCGGCCGGAGCGTCCTCCCGGTGCCCGATCGCACTACAGGCAGCGCAGCACGTTGTCGCGCACGAGCTGCCAGATCGGCTCGGGGATGTCGCCCAGCCAGCGCGCGTCCCGCTCGACAGGCGCCTCGGCGTCGTCGAGCGGGTCGTCGTGGCTGTAGACGAGCCGCCACAGCCGCTCGCTCACCGAGCCGTTGCGATCGATCACGAAGCGGTGGACGAGCTTCTTCGCGAGCTCCTCGCCCTCGACGTCGAGCAGCAGCACCGGCGGCGCCACCTTCACCTCGCGCAGCGGCTTGAGCCGGACATAAGCCCCCTTCACGAGATCGGCCTCGTCCGGCGGCTCGAACCCCGCCGCGCGGAAGTCGCACGGCGCCTTGGTGTTGCCGATGAGGTAATACGCCCCCTGGGTCTCGGCGAGGATCGCGCCGCCCAGCCTCCCTACGCGTGCCATCTAGACCTCCTCCGCAGTGCCGCTCTCGTCCGAGAGCACGAGCGAGCGCCCCGGCGTCTGGCCGGGGAGCGCGGCTCCATCCCATGTGTACTTGTTGGTATACCCGCGCGGGGTGACCATGTACCCCTCGAACATGAAGGTGTTGGTCGACCCGACGAGCACCGTCGTCAGCATCCCGATCTCGTACTCGAGGAAATGGTCGAGATCGGTGAGCACCGCGCTCTCCAGCTTGCGGTAGGCGCTCTTCACCAGCGCGACCGGCGTCGTGCCCGCGCGGTGCTGGCGGATGATCTCCTGCGCCCGCACGATCTGGCGCGTGCGCCGCCCGCTCGCGGGATTGTAAAGGCCGATGACGAAGTCGGCCCCGGCGGCGGCCTCGAGCCGCCGCTCGATCGCGGGCCACGGGGTCAGGAGGTCGGAGAGGGAGATGGCGCAGAAGTCGTGTCCGAGCGGCGCGCCGACGAGCGACGCGCACGCGTTGAGCGCCGTCATCCCGGGCACGATGCGGAGCTCCGGCGACTCGCCCCGCTTCCAGCCGATCTCCTCCAGCACCTGGAAGACGAGCCCGGCCATGCCGTACACGCCCGCGTCGCCCGACGAGATGATCGCGACCCGCGCCCCGTCCCGCGCCCGCTCCACCGCGGCGCGCGCCCGGCCGATCTCCTCGGTCATGCCGGTCTTGATGATCTCCTTGCCCTCGATCAGGTGCTTCACCAGCCGGATGTACGTCGTGTACCCGACGATGAGGTCCGAGGCCGCGATCGCCTCGAGGGCGGCGCGGGACGCGTGCTCCTCGGCGCCAGGGCCGATCCCGACGATCGACAGGACTCCCTTGCTGTCACCCATGGCTCTCCTCCACGTTGCGCTTCGAGAAGGGGACGCGCGCCACCGCGAGCGTCATGGACCGCCCCACGCCCTCCTCGGTGTACGCCCGCTTCGGCACGAGCAGCCTCGCGGCCCCCGCCGCCCGCAGCGCGGCCGGCTCGGCGACGCCCCGGGCGCCGACGTGCTTCTTCACAGTCTCCGACGGGTTCTCGATGCCCTCGGTCGCGTCGAGCTCCTCGGGCGTGAACGTGACGAGCGGCCACCCCCGCCGCGCCGACAGCGCGAGCAGCGCCTCCTCGTCGGCCTTCTTGTCGATCGTCGCCAGCGCCTTCACCGACTTCGCCGACAGCCCGTGCTCCTCGAGCAGCCGGTCGACGCCGCGCTCCACCATGTCGAGCGGCGCGCCGCGATCGCAGCCGACGCCAAGGACCAGGCTCTTCGGCCGGTAGACGACGGCGCGCTCGACGATCTCGGGGTGCGAGCGGGAGAGGTCGCGGTCGCTCGCGACGAGCAGGATCTCCCACGCGCCGGGGTCCACGCCGTCGAGCGACGTTGCGTAACGCACGCCCGGCGGCAGCGGCGTCGCCTCGGGCCAGAACGAGGGCTCGCCGGTCTCCTGGACGAACAGCACCGGCGCGGCGTTCACGACGGCGGCGCAGCCGCGCGTCACGTTGCGGTCGGGATCGTCGAGCGTCCACCCGAGGTCCCGGCCGAGGATGTCGACCGTCAGCGTCCCGAGCGCGTCGGACGCCGTGGTCACCACCGGCTGCGCGCCGAGCAGCCCTGCCACCTTCTCGGTGAACGCGTTGCCCCGCCCGACGTGCCCGGAGAGCACGCAGATCGAGAAGCGCGCCGTGTCGTCGACGCACACGACCGCGGGATCGACCTTCTTGTTCTTGAGCAGCGGCGCGATCATGCGCACGACCGCGCCGACGCTGATCACGAAGACGTGGCAGTCGTAGGCCGTGAACGCCTCGGTCAAGAGCGGCCCCATCGGCAGCGGGAGCGGCTTCGCCCCCGCCGGCGCGCCGTCGAACAGCTTCTGCGACACGTAGAGATCCGCGCCCGGAAGGCCCTCGATGAGCTTGCGCGCGATGGAGATCCCGTGCCGCGTGATGGCGTAGATGGCGTAGGGCTTGCGCTCGGCGGTCATGGGGCCTCCGGTTCGGTAACAGCCTTGTCGAAGCCGCCCGGCGGCGAGGCCGGGGCCTCCCCGACGAGCAGCCCGCTCCGCTCCCCGCGCGTGACAACGACCATGGCGAAGCAGTCGCCCCGCTCGCCCTGCGCGGCCCGGAGGTCCCGGACGATCCGCTGCTCGGGCATCGTCGCCTTGGACACGAACACGGCCCGATCGAGGAGGCCAGCGCGCGTGAGCGCCTCGGTCACCTTGGGCATCTCGGAGCCGATCTTCATCAGGACCACGGTGTCGAAGCGCCGGAGGACGTCGGTCAGGTCGTCGACGCCGTACGTGGCGGGCAGGATGGCGATCCGCTCCTGCCCGTCGGCGAGCGCGAGCCCGCTCACGGCAGGGACCGCCGTGACCGAGGTGACGCCGGGGACGACCTCGACCTCGAGCCCGGGGAAGCGGCGCAGCGCCTCGCGGCGCACATAGACAAAGGTGCTGAAGAGCGACGGATCGCCCTCGGTGGCGAACGCCACGGTGAGGCCGCGCGAGAGCCGGTCGCCGATCTGCTCGACGGCCGCGTCCACGTAGGGGCGGACGCGATCCGGGTCCTTGCTCATGGGGAAGGTGAGGAGCAGCCGCTCCTTGTCCCGCTGCTTGCCGACGACAGGCTCGAGGATCCGGTAGGCCATCGAGGCGCCGAAATCCGAGCTGCGGGGGAGCGCGAGCACGTCCGCCTCCTGCAGCACGCGCACCGCGCGCAGCGTGAGCAGGTCCGGCGCGCCGGGGCCGACGCCCACGCCGTAGAGCTTGCCGAGGCCGCTCATGACGCCTCCGAGGTGGACCGCCGCGCGCCGCCGGCCGCAGGCTGGGTCGGCGCTGCGCCCTCCACGGCCTCCTCGGCGTTCGCCGGCTTGGTCGCGGCGAAGATGTGGATCGGGTTCAGCGCCTCGTACCTCACGTAGCGCGCGAGCGGGACGCCGCGCGAGACCGAGAGCAGCGTGACCTCGGGGTCGAGCCCCCGCGCCCGGAGCGCGCGGTACGTCTCGGCGACGTTCTCCATCGTGATGGCGTTGACAACGAGCCGGCCGCCCGGCCGCAGCCGATCGAGCGCCACCGTGACGATCTCCTCCATGCTCCCCTTGCTCCCTCCGACGAACACCGCGTCCGGGTCCTCGAGCGCCGCGAGCGCCTCGGGCGCGCGGCCCGCGACGACGCGCACGTTGTCGACCCCGTGCGTGCGGACGTTGTCGCGGCAGATCTCCACGCCCTCCGGGTCGACCTCGATCGCATAGACCCGCCCGAGAGGGCAGAGCATCGCCGCCTCGATCGAGACCGACCCCGAGCCGGCGCCCACGTCCCAGACGACCGCGTCGGGGCGGATCGCCATCGAGGCGATCGAGAGCATGCGCACCTCGCGCTTCGTGATGAGGCCGTTCTTCGGCATGCGCTTCGCGAACGCGTCCTCGTGCAGGTAGGGGACGGCAGGCGGCGGGCGCCACGCGGGGTCGCTCCGCAGGAGCAGGAGCACGTTCAGCGGGCCGATGTCCTCGCAGGCGGCGAGCGCGGCGAGATCGAACGCGCGCACGCGCTCGCCGGCGCCCGCGAGGCTCTCGCAGACCCACGCCTTCCAGCCGGCGTCGCCGTGCTCGAGGAGCCGCGCCGCGAGGCGGGCCGGGCTGTTCTCCCCGTCGGTCAGCACCGCGACCTTCGTGAGGCGGCGGAGGCGCGTCGCGAACCCCTCGGGGGAGCGCCCGTGGACCGAGACGAACGCGGCGTCGTCCCAGGCGATGCCGGTGCGCGCGAACGCCCACTGGACCGAGCTCAGGCTCGGGATGATCTCGACGTGCTCGCCGCCGAGCTTCCGGACGACGAGCGCGCCGACGCCGAAGAACAGCGGGTCGCCCGAGGCGAGGATGCACACGTTCTGCTCGGCGGACAGGGCGTCCACGCGATCGAGCGCCGCCGACAGGCCGCCCTTGAGGGCGATCTTCTCGCCGCGGAACTGCGGGAAGAACTCGAGGTGCCGCTCGCCCCCCACGAGCACGTCGGCGCGGGCGACCGCGGACGCGGCGCGGCTCGACAGGCTGGCGCACCCGTCGTCGCCGATGCCGACGACGGTGACGGCGCGGCGCGCGCTCATCGCGCCACCTTGGCCGTTCCGGAGGAGCCCGTGGATGCTGTCGGCTCCGCCGAGTCCGCCGACAGGAGCAGCAGCGCGTGGACGATCGCGACGGCGATGGGGCTGCCGCCCTTGCGGCCGCGCGCCACGATGAAGGGGAGCCCGGACTCGAGGAGGGCCTCCTTGGACTCCGCCGCCGAAACGAAGCCGACCGGCACGCCGATCACGAGCGCCGGCCGCGCCCCCTCCTCCCGGGCGAGGCGAACGACCTCGAGCAGCGCCGTCGGCGCGTTGCCGATCGCGACGATCGCCCCGTCGAGGAGCCCGAGCCGGTGCGCCTTGCGCATCGACTCGATCGCGCGGGTGGACCCGGCCGCGGAGGCGGCCTGGATCACGTCGTCGTCCGAGATGAAGCAGTGGATCGCGCAGCCGTAGGACGCGAGCCGCTGCTCGTTCAGGCCGACGCCGATCATCTTCACGTCGACGAGCACAGGCGCGCCGCCCCGGAGCGCCGCGATGCCCCGCGCGATCGCCTCGGGGTGGAGCCGCATGAGCGACGAGAACTCGAAGTCCGCTGTCGCGTGGATCACGCGGCGGACGACCTGCCACTCGGCCTCCGGGAAGCCGTGCGCGCCGGCCTCCTCGTCGATGATCGCGAAGCTCTTGTCCTCGATGCGCCGCCCGAGCGCGGTCATCTGCCGCATGTCGTTCACCGCGCGCGCTCCGTCATCGCTCATGGCACCGCTCATGGCTCCTCCGCCTTCTCCGCTCTGTCCGCACCGATGGGACCGGCGTCGCCGGCCGGATATCGGCCGAGCAGCGCCCCGTTGAAATCGACGAGGCAGGCGTGCACCTCGAGGGCGCCGCCCGCGTGACGCGAGGTGTGCTCGACGACGCGCCGGCAGATCCCCCCCGGCACGCCGGTGAGCCCCTCGCGCTGGCACAGCTCGAGCACGTGCCGCGCGGTGTTCGCCTGCCGGATCTCGGCGGCGATCTCCGGCCGCGCGCCGAGCTCCTCGGCGATCTGCGCGAGCAGCTCCATGCTCACCTCCGAGCCGGCGGCGTGCGTCATCATCTTGCCGTCGGCCATCTTCGAGAGCTTGCCGATCATGCCGACGATGATCGCCCGGGCGATCCGCCGCCGCGCTGCGTGGCGGACCCCGGTGCCGATGAAGTCGCCCACCTGGATGAACGCCTCCTCCGGGAGCTCCGGGTAGAGCTTCATCGCGTACGCCTCGGATTTGCCGCCGGTCGTCAGCGCGAGCGCCGCGATGCCGCGCTCGGCGGCGACGTCGATCGCCTGCACGACGCTCGCGCGGAAGGCGGCGGTCGAGTACGGCTTCACGATCCCGCTCGTCCCGAGGATGGAGATGCCGCCGATGAGACCGAGCCGCGCGTTGATGGTCTGCTTCGCCATCTCCTCGCCCTGGGGGACGCTGAGGGTGACGGTGGCCCCGGCGAAGCCCGATCCCTCGAGCTCCTCGAGGACCATCTCGGTGATGTTCCGGCGGGGCACGGGGTTCACGGCCGGCGCGCCGACGGGCAGCCCGAGCCCCGGCTTGGTGACGACGGCGACCCCGGCGCCGCCGCGGATCTCGACGCCCGGCTCGCTGCGGAGCTCGACCTCGGCGACGAGCTCGGCGCCGTGGGTGCAGTCGGGATCGTCGCCGGCGTCCTTGATGATGCTGCACGTGGCGCGCGGCCCGTCGCGATCGCAGCGCTTCAGCGGGAAGGTGACCTTCTGCCCGTTCGGCAGGGTGGTCTCGATGGCGTCGACCGCCGCGCCGCGCGCGAGCACGCGCGCCGCCGCCTTGGCCGCGGCGGCCGCGCACGCGCCCGTCGTGAACCCCTCGCGCTGCCCTTTCGGGTCTCTTGGCCGGAGCTCTGCCATCGCAGGTGCCGGAACGACTACAACGATTTTCGCGCGGCGTTGTGGGAGAAGCTTTCGAGGCGCGCGCCGCCCTCGGGCGGCGTGACGATTTCCAGCCCTCCTGGTCGGTCGGGGCGAAACTCCAGGAGAGACCCTCAGCCCACGAACGCCCGCGCGCTCTCGAAGAGGCGCAGCCAGGGGCCGCGCTCCGACCACCCGGGGGGAGCCCAGCTGTGCTGCACGGCGCGGAAGACGCGCTCGGGGTGCGGCATGAGGATCGTCACACGGCCGTCGTCGGTGGTGAGGCCGGTGATGCCGTCGGGCGAGCCGTTGGGGTTGGCGGGGTAGCGCGTGGCGACCTGACCGCGGCCGTCCACCCAGCGGGCCGCCACGCGCGCCGCGCGGCGATCGGCGTCGCTGGCGAAGTGGGCATAACCCTCGCCGTGGGCAACGGCCACGGGCAGGCGCGCGCCCACCAGGCCGCGCAGCAGCACCGAGGGGCTCTCCAGGATCTCGACCTGGGCGAGACGGGCCTCGAACTGTTCGGAACGGTTCTTGACGAAGCGCGGCCAGCGCTGGGCGCCGGGGATGATGTCCTTGAGGCCGGCCATCATCTGGCAGCCGTTGCAGATGCCGAGGGCGAAGGTGTTCGGTCGCCTGAAGAAGGCCGACAGCGCCTCGCGCGTCTCGCTATGAAAGAGCGCCGAGCGGGCCCAACCCATGCCGGCGCCGAGCACGTCGCCGTAGGAAAAACCGCCGCAGGCGGCCAGGCCGCGGAAGCCCTCGAGCGACACGGCGCCGCTCATCAGATCGCTCATGTGCACGTCGTGGGCGGCGAAGCCGGCGCGGTGGAAGGCGGCGGCCATCTCGATCTGACCGTTGACGCCCTGCTCGCGCAAAATGGCCACCTTGGGCCGTTCGCTGGCGGCTTCGATCAGCGGGCGAGCCAGCGATCGTTCGACGTCGAAGGGCAGATGCGGCGAGATGCCCGGATCCCCGGCGTCGAGCAGCGCGTCGAACTCCTCGCGGGCCTTCTCGGGGTTGTCGCGCAGCGCTCGCATGCGGTAGCTGGTCTCGGACCAGGCGCGGCGCAAGTCCACGCGCGGCTCGTCGAGCACGGCCTGGCCGCCCGCGGTCACCACCAGCCGATCGTCGCTGCGGAGCTTGCCGACGACGTGCGCCGCTCCCTCGAGACCGGCGCGGGCGAAGGCCGAGATGACCTCGGGCGCGTCCTGGGCACGCACCTGCAGGAGCGCGCCCAGCTCTTCCGAGAACAAGGCTGCAGCCTGAGCGGCCGGAAGCGAGATGTTCTCCGCCAGCGCATCGAGCGACAGCTCCGCGCCGACGCGGCCGGCGAAGCTCATCTCGGCCCAGGTGACGAACAGGCCGCCGTCCGAACGATCGTGGTAGGCGAGCACCAGCCCCCGCTGCCGCAGGCTCTGCACGGTCTCGAAGAAGGCGCGCAGATCGGCCGGCGAGTCGACGTCCGGCACGCTGTCGCCCACCTGCTCGCTGACGGTGGCGAACGCCGAGAGGCCCAGGCGATTCTTGCCGCGTCCCAGGTCGACGGCCACGAGCACGGTGTCCCCGACGTCGGTGCGGAGCTGGGGCGTGAGCGCGCCGCGCACGTCCGGCACACGGGCGAAGGCCGAGACGATGAGCGAGATGGGAGAGACGACGCTCTTCTCGCCGCCGTCCCAGACCGTGCGCATCGACATGCTGTCCTTGCCGACGGGGATGGCGAGGCCGAGCGCCGGGCACAGCTCGAGGCCCACCGCCTTCACGGCTTCATAGAGCCTGGCGTCCTCACCGGGGGCGCCGGCCGCTGCCATCCAGTTCGCCGACAATTTCACGCGCTCGAGGCTCTCGATCGGAGCCGACGCCAGGTTGGTCAGCGCCTCGCCCACGGCCATGCGCGCCGAGGCCGCGGCGTCGAGCACGGCGAGCGGGGCGCGCTCGCCCATGGCCATGGCCTCGCCGCCGTAACCCGTGTAGTCGGTCAGCGTCACCGCCGCGTCGGCCACGGCCACCTGCCAGGGCCCCACCATCTGATCGCGGTGCACGAGGCCGGTGATGGTGCGGTCGCCGATGGTGATGAGGAAGGACTTGTCGGCGACCGTGGGCAGCCGCAGCAGGCGATAGGCCGCCTCGCGCAGCGGCAGCTTGGCCGCGTCGAGCGCCTGTCTGGGCGAGGGCAGGCGGCGGACGTCGCGCGTCATCTTGGGCGCCTTGCCGAGCAAGACCGAGAGCGGCATGTCGATCGGCTGGTCGTGGAGCTCGGCGTCGTCGAGCACCAGATCGTTCTGCGCCGTCGAGTGACCGACCACCGCGTAGGGGCAGCGCTCGCGCCGGCAGATCTCCTCGAAGATCGCAAGGCGCGAGCCGTCCAGCGCCAGCACGTAGCGCTCCTGCGCCTCGTTGCACCAGATCTCGAGCGGCGACATGCCGGGCTCGACCGAGGGCACTCGGCGCAGCTCGAAGCGCCCTCCCACGCCCGCGTCGTGCACCAGCTCGGGCAAGGCGTTCGACAGGCCGCCCGCGCCCACGTCGTGGATGCTGAGGATGGGCGAACCGGCGCCCAGGGCGTTGCAGCGATCGATGACCTCCTGGCAGCGCCGCTGCATCTCCGGGTTGTCCCGCTGCACCGAGGCGAAATCCAGATCGGCGGACGACGAGCCCGAGGCCATCGACGACGCCGCGCCGCCGCCCAGGCCGATCAACATGGCCGGCCCGCCGAGCACGACGATGGGCGCCCCGGCCGGGAAGGTCTTCTTCAGCGCCAGCTCGGGCCGCACATTGCCGAGCCCGCCCGCCAGCATGATGGGCTTGTGATAGCCGCGCACGCTGGAGGCCGAGCTGCCGTCGCCCGGCACCTTCTGCTCGAAGGTCCGGAAGTAGCCGGCCAGGGCAGGACGCCCGAACTCGTTGTTGAAGGCGGCGCCGCCGAGCGGCCCGTCGATCATGATGTCGAGCGCCGAGACGATGCGATCGGGCTTGCCGATCGGCTCGGCTTCCCACGGCTGCTCGAAGCCGGGAATGCGCAGGTTCGACACCGAAAAACCGGTGAGCCCGGCCTTGGGCTTCGCGCCTCGCCCCGTGGCGCCCTCGTCGCGGATCTCGCCGCCGCTGCCCGTCGAGGCGCCGGGATGCGGCGAGATGGCCGTGGGATGGTTGTGGGTCTCCACCTTCATCAGCACGTGCGCCGGCTCACGCCGCGTCTCGTACAGCGCGCCGGCCCCCGGCTGTGGAAAGAAGCGCTCGGCGTCGAGCCCCTCCATGACCGCCGCGTTGTCGCTGTACGCCGACAGGACATGGTGCGGCGTCACCGCGAAGGTGTTCTGGATCATCTTGAACAGCGAGAGCCCCTGCGCCTCGCCGTCGATCACCCAGTCGGCCTTGAAGATCTTGTGCCGGCAGTGCTCGCTGTTGGCCTGCGCGAACATCATCAGCTCGACGTCGCTCGGATCCCGCCTCAGCTCCGTGAACGCGGCCAGCAGGTAGTCGATCTCGTCCTCGGCCAGGGCCAGGCCGAGCTCCTTGTTGGCGCGCGTCAGCGAGAGCCGCCCCTCGCGCGACAGCGGCACGCGGGCGAGGGGCCGCGGCTTTTCCTCGCGAAAGAGCGCCTGCCCGGCCGCCAGATCGAAGGCCACCGACTCGGTCATCCGATCGTGCAGCGCCCCCGCCGCGCGCGTCAGCTCCTCGCCGGTCAGCGGCCGCGACGCCCGCACGTGGTAGGCGATGCCCCGCTCGATCCGCTGCACCGCCGCGAGCCCCGCCACCCAGGCGATGTCGGTCGCCTTCGAGCTCCAGGGCGAGAGCGTGCCGAAGCGCGGCACCACCAGCACCAGCTGACCTTCGTCCTCGCCCGTCCCGCCCCCGCCGTGCGCCAGCGCGTCGTCGTCCAGGAGGCGCGACAGCACGTGCTCGCCGCGCTCGTCGAGCGAGGCCCGCGAGTGCACGAAGTAGATCCAGCGGCTCCCCAGCCCGACCACCTCGGGCACCCGCTGCTTCAGCTCGGTCAGGCGCTTGTCGGTACGAAATGGAGAGAGAGCGCGCGCGCCGCGGACGTGTCGGAAGGCAGCCATGGCGGGCATTTGGTCCATGGGGGCGGCCGATTCAACCGAAACGGGCAGCCACGGGGCCGGGGCCCGGTGTCCCCGCCACCCCTCGCAAGATCCCGAACGATTACAGAGACTTCTTCGCGGGGTTGTTGAAGAAGCTCTCCAGGAGCACGCTCCCCTCCGGCGCGCCGAGCGAGACCAGGCGGTCGCGGAGCGGGTAGAGGATCGCGCCGTCGCCGGCGCAGAGCACGGCGTCGTGGGGCCCCGCCGCGAGCTCCCGCTCCACGAGGGCGCACGCGCGCGCCGGCCGCTCGGGGTGGCCGATCGGGGGGAGATCGCGGGCGACCGCGAGGCGGACGGCGGCGGGGAGGCGCTCGCGGACGAACGGCTCGGAGGCGAAGGTCTCGCCCGGCTCGACGAGCCAGAGCAGGTCGAGCTGCGCCGCGCCGGCGGCGGCCGCGCTCCGGGCGATCCCGAGGGCGGCGGTGATGCCGGTGTCGGTGGCGATCACGAGCGCGCGGCCGGAGAAGCCCGGTGCGAGCCGCAGCTTGCCCCAGGGGCCGCTGAACTCGAGCTCGGCGCCGACGGCGATGTCGTTGAGCACGTTCGAGCCCGGCCCGGCCCCGACGCGCTTCACCGCGATCTCGACCGTGCGCTGCTCGGCGTCGCTGGAGAGCAGCGAGTAGGCGCGCTTCGCGAGCTTGCCGCCGGGCAGGGTGACGCCGGTGTTGATGATCACGTACTGCCCGCCGGCGAAGCCGATCTCCGCGCCGTCGACGCGCTCGAGCCGGAGCAGCCGGGCGGCGTCGCCGAGCGGTGTTGCGTGGGCGATCCTGATCTTCGGGTTGCCTTGTGTTGCCATGACGTCACTCCTGCGTTCGCGCGGTCGCAATCACGCGCCACATGGTCTTTCCGGTGAGCGGGGCGTGAGCGGCGCGCGCTTCACTCGGCCGGGTAGATCTCGTGCACGAAGTCGTGCATCTCCTCGAGCTCCCGGTAGAGCCGTCCGAGCCCGTCGACCTGGGCGCGCAGATCGAGCTCGACCTGCTTCGTGAGGATGAGGAGCGAGCGCAGGTAAGGCAGCTTCGGGTCGCCGGCGGGGGTCTTCGCGACCTTCTCCTGGAGCTCCACGAGCGACCCCTCGAAGAGGCGCGAGAGGTTCTTCAGGTCCCCGGAGCGCAGCATCGCCGAGACCGGCCCCGGCTCGGCGGCCGCGGCGCCGAGCTCGGCGAGCTCGTGCGTGCGCTCGGCGGGATCATCGATGCCCAGGATGTTCATGAGCCCAAGGCGGAGCGCGGCGATCTCGTGACAGGCCATGTCGGTTCTCTCCTATCCATCCTTCATTGCATGATGTCGTCGACGAGCCGGGCCACCAGCCGGTCGCCGAGCAGGTGCTCCTCGACGAGGTCCTTCGCGTCCTCCTCGCGGACGCCGCGGTACCAGACCCCGTCGGGGTAGACGGCGACCGTAGGCCCCTCGCCGCAGCGCCCCATGCACGACGTCCTCGTCACGCGGATCTGCTGCTGCTGGCCGGCCTGCTTCACGAGGCGACGCACCGACTCGAGCAGCGCCAGGCTGCCGCGGTCGACGCAGTCGGCGTTGCCGCAGACGAGCACGTGCTTGCGCAGCGAGCGGTGCGCGTGCGGGTGGTTCGACGCCTGCGTGTGCGTGAGCGTGTGGCGCACGCTGTAGAGCATCGCCTTGAGCCCGCCGACCTCCCGGGCGAGCCCCGGCAGCGCGGTGCGGTACATGCACGTGTCGCAGGGGAGCGGCGCCTCGCCGGCGAGCGCCTGGCGCGCGCGCTCGTCGATCAGGCCCTCGAGCGCGCTCGACCGGCCGAGGTGCGGCGCGAGTGACGCCCGGATCCACGGGTACGTCGACGAGAAGCGGTCGACCTGCTCGGCGAGCTTCGTCATGAGCCGCCCGGCGAAGAGGAAGTAGGGGATCACCACGACGCGCTCCGGCCGGTGCCGCGCGACCCGCTCCAGCGTCTCCTCGACCGAGGGCCGGGTGACGCCGATGAAGGTCGGCTCGACGAGCTGGAGCCCGCGGCCCTCGCCGATGAGGCGCGCCGTCTTGCAGAAATCGCCGTTCGCGTCGGGGTCGCTCGACCCGCGCCCCACGACGACGAGCGCCGACCGGGCCCGCGCGGCCGGGTCGGCCGGCAGCGCGGTCGCGGCGCGCTCGAACGCGATCTGCGCGAGCGCCGGGTGCACGCCGAGCGGCCGCGCCGCCGAGAAGCGCACGCCCGGGTGCGCGGCCCGCGCCCGCTCGAGCGCGATCGGGATGTCGTTCTTCACGTGCCCCGCCGCGAACAGGAAGAGCGGCACGACCGCCACGCGGGACGCCCGCGCCGCGAGCGCCGCGAGCGCGTCGGCGAGGTGCGGCGTCGCGAGCTCGATGTAGCCGTGCTGCACGGCGATCTCGGGCCGCGCCGCGGCGTAATCGGCCACGATCGCCTCGAACTCGGCGTTCGACGCGGCGTCGCGGCTGCCGTGGCCGATCAGCAGGAGACCGTCGTCATGCACGCGAGCGCCTCCTCCAGGGTGAGCGGGAGGCCCGCGCCGCCCCGCGGCGGCGGAGGGCTCATCCGGGTCCAGAGCTCGGCGACCCACGGCCGCCGCATCCGCGCCCGCGCGAGGAGCTCCCCCCGCGCGAACACGTCCCGCGGCGGCCCGTCCGCGAGGACCTGACCGTCGCCCAGCAGGACCGCGCGCGAGGCGAAGAGCGGCACGAGATCCACCGCGTGGGTCGCGGTGACCAGCGTGGTCCCCTGCTGCTCGGAGAGCGCGCGCAGCGTCTGGCACAGGGCGAGCTCGCCCTCCGGGTCGAGCCCCGCGGTCGGCTCGTCGAGCAGCAGCACCCGCGGCCGCATCGCCAGCATCCCGGCGATGCACGCGCGCTTGCGCTCGCCGAAGCTCAGCGCCTCGATGGCGCGATCGGCGAGGTGGGCGATCTGCACGGCGGCGAGCGCCGCCTCGGCGCGGCGGCGCGCCTCGGGCGCGGGCAGGCCGAGGTTTCGCGGGCCGAACAGGACGTCGTCGAGGAGCGTCGCGCCGAGCAGCTGGTCGTCCGGGTCCTGGAGCACGAGCGCGGCGCCCGCGGCGACGGCGTCCGAGGGCGAGCCCACGCGGCGGCCCGCGATCTCGACGCCGCCGCCGGGCGCCGGGAGGAGCCCGACGAGCGTCCGGAGCAGCGCGGTCTTGCCGGCGCCGTTGCCGCCGAGCACCGCCACGGACTCGCCCTCGGCGACGTCGAGGCGCACGTCGCGCAGCACGGGCTCGCCGCGCGGGTAGCCGAGCCGGGGGGCGCGCAGCGCGATCATCCGGCCTCTCCTGCGGCGACGCTGAGCCCGAGGGCCGCGAGGGCGGCGGCGGCGAACGCGACGTTCGCGGCGGGCGCGCTCGTCCTCCGGTCGGCGACGGGGAGCTTCCCCTGGTAGCCGCGGAGCTGCATCGCGAGCGCGGCGCTCTCGGAGCGCTCCAGCGTCCGGAGCGCCACGACGCCCGCGACGGCGCCGGCCGAGCGCGCGGCGGCGCCGGGGCGGGTGAACCCGCCGCGGAGCGCGGCGGCGCTCCACGCGCTGTCGGCCGCGCGCTGGAGCACGCCGGCGAAGCGCCGCGTCAGCGCGAGCAGCTCGACCAGGGCCGCCGGGACGCCGAGCCCGGCGAGCGCCGCCTCGATCTCGGCGGGCGCGGCGGCGCCGGCGAGCCACCGGAGCACCGCGGCCGCCGCGAGGACGCGGGCGCCGATGGCCACGGCGCGGTGGGCCCCCTCGGCCGTGATCGCGTCGACGGGGAACGGCGCGCCGGGGAGGAGCGGCGCCCCCGGCGTGAGCGCGAGCGCGAGCGCCGCCGCGACCGCTCCGATCCACGCGGCGGGCGCGGCGGCGCGGAGGACGGCGCGCGCCGGCGTTCCCTGGAGGTGGAGGGCCGCGCACGCGAGGAGGAGCAGCGCGGCCGGCGTGACGGGCGAGCGCGCGCCCGCGGCGACGCAGCACGCCGCCACGGCGGCTCCGAGGCGGAGCCGGGCGTCCACGTCGCGGAGCCGCGCGGGCGGGTCAGTCCGCACGGAGGCCTTCGCCGCCGGCCTTGACCGCGGGCGCGTCCGCGCGCTCGACGAAGAGCACGCGCGAGAAATAGCCGAGGGCGAAGCCGGCGAGGAGCCCGGCCCAGAGGAACGCGAAGAGCAGGAGGTCGCCCTCGAGGCCCGCGAACAGCGGCCCCGTGTCGTGGCGTCCTGCGTCCTCGGCGACGCGGCGCACCACGGCCTCGTCGACGCCGTCCCAGGACGCGTTGCCGCAGGCGGCGAGCCAGAATGAACCGGCGAGCTGGAGCGCTGCCGCGCACGCACGCCGCGCGAGCGGCGCTGGCATCGGGCGCTGTCCGAGCCGCCGCGTCACGACGCCCCCGGGGCGAGCCGGACGACCTGGAGCCGATCCAGGATGTCGGGCCGCCGGGCGCGCAGGAAGGCGAGCGCCCCCGCGGTCATGACGCCCTCGAGCAGGCCGAGCGGGAGCTGGGTGGGGACGAAGGCCAGGGCGACGCCCGTGAACATGGACGTCACCGAGCCCTCGCCCGAGAGCCCGAGCGCGAGCGCGAGCGCCGTTGTGGCGTAGGTTGCCCAGTCCGACGTCACGCCCGCGAGGAAGCCCGCGACCCAGAGGTTCGCGCCGCAGCGCCGCGCGAGGTGGAAGGCGAAATATCCGGTGAAGGCGCCCGCGATGCCCATCGACGCGACGTCGGCGCCGAGCGTGGTGAGGCCGCCGTGCGCGAGGAAGAGGGCCTGGATAAGGAGCGCCACCACGGTGACGAGGACGGTCATCCAGGGGCCGATGAGCACCGCCGCGAGCCCTGTGCCGCACGGGTGGGAGCAGGTCCCGGCGGTCGGCACGGGCACGGGCATGCACGAGATCGCGAAGACGGCGGCCGCGATGAGGCCGACGAACGGCTTGTAGAAGGCGTCCTGCTGGGTGCGGCGCCGGAGCAGGTGGAGGGCGATCGCGACGAAGGGCAGGGCGAGCGCGTTCCAGACGGCGCACCAGCCGAGCGGCAGGACGCCTTCCGCGAGGTGCATCGCGGCCGCGGGCCGGGGCGCGAGGAGCGTCCCCAGGGACACGGCGGCGATCGACACAGCGCGGCCGTGAAGACCGATGACGGCGCTCCGGGTGAAGTCCGCACCCGAACGCCACGAAGACGTGCGCAAGCTGCACCTCGTGGGAGGCTCGGGTAGGTCTCCCGGCTCATGGGTTCAGGGAGCTGATCGAGCTCCCAGCGCTGCGTCCACCTTCCCAGGCCTCTTCCAATGAGGCCCAGTGGTCTTCGGAGGCAGCTCCCCACTCACGGTGGCGGGACCGCGCCGGTTTTGCACCGGCTTCCCTGTTATGCCCCGGAGGGCACCCGAGGAATGGATTGTCAGGCCGGTGCTCGGTAATCCCGTTTCGTTCCCGGCGTCAAGGACGTCGCGCCCCGATCGCGGACGAGGTGCTCGGCGGGCGCTGCATCTGGCATGGCGTGTCGGACGAGCTCCCCGTCGAGCGCGGGCCAGCTCCGCCTCGCGCGCGGTGCCCCGCGCGTCGGCCCGCGCATCCAGGCGGCGCGATCGCGCGAGCCGGGCGCGCGTACCCGGGGGTGCGGACCGGGCGAACCCGGGTGCGTCGACCCGGGGGTGCGGACCGGGCGAACCCGGGTGGGTCGACCCGGGGGTGCGGACCGGGCGAACCCGGGTGGGTCGACCCGGGGGTGCGGACCGGGCGAACCCGGGTGGGTCGACTCGGGGGTGCGAGTTTCCGCCTTGCGCGGTCCGGCTCGCCGCGGTCCGCCGCGAGCGCCCTCGTCCGCGGCGTCGGCGCGGCGGCGATGCCTGCGCTGGTGGCCACCTCGCCCTCGAGGGCGCTGCCGAGGCGCACGAGGCCATCGCTGCCGAGGCGCGCCGCGCGCCCGTCGGCGCCCCCATTGAGCAGGCATGGGCGCCGACGAGCGATCCAGGCGCTGTCGTGTGATGGCCGAGGCCGAGAAATTGACCCAGACGCATCACGTGAAGAGTCGTCGAGCACACGTCTTGAATTATGTCCCCCTTAGATAAAGCCTGTTTACTTTGTCGCCGCGCGGGCGCAGCCCCCGTCTCGGTTTGGGCCCGCACGAGGGGCTCTCGTGCGCTTGAATACAAGGCACCGGCGCGTTCCTTCCGCAGTGTGCTTTGTTCGTCCTGGCTCTTTACTCGGGAGCAGGTGTCCGGCTTACCGCCTGCAGCCTCGTGGCATCTCTTATTGAAGAGATGAGGGATTTCGTGTTCACTCGTCTCGGAATGCGAGACGAACGCTGCGCTGAGCGCTGTCTCCGGTGGAGGGGTATGCCCGGCTCGAACGTGAATTCCCGCAGAGCTGGTGTGTGTGGGGCGCGCGCCCGCCTGGCCGCCTTCGTGTCTGGAGCGCTCTGCTCGCTCGGCGTGCAGTCATTGCACTTTGTTATCGACAACGCGCTTGCGGATGCCACAATCTGACTACCGCATGCGCACCGGCGCGGACCCCCCCAGCCCGGAGCGCATGCGGTGTTTTTTTCTTAGCACCGCGGCGGACGTTCAAGACTCCGGCGCGGTTTCCCTGCCGCGGTCATTCTGGGCCCCCCTCCAGCGTGATGCGCGGTATTTTTTTTGCCGTCGAGCGCGCGGTTCGCGCCTCCCGAGCCTTCACTTGCCCGTGAACGTGGCCTGCGATTTCGCCAGGAACGCTTTCATTCCGAGCTGTTGATCTTCGCTTCCGAAGAGCGCGGCGAATGCCTGGGCTTCCAGCTCGTTGGCGGCGGTGAGGTCGAGGCTCTCGCCGCGCAGGAGGACGCGTTTGGCGGCGGCGACGGCGAGCGGCCCGCGCGAGGCGATCTTGAGGGCGGTCTCGCGGGCGCGCGCGAGGAGCTCGGTCGCCGGGAAGACGGCGTTGACGAGCCCGATCGAGAGCGCCTGCTGGGCGGTGATCATGTCTCCTGAGTAGACGAGCTCGCGCGCGCGTCCGGGTCCGACCCGTCGCAGCAGCCGCTGGGTCCCGCCGAACCCCGGGATGACGCCCAGGTTCACCTCGGGCTGGCCGAGCTTGGCGCCTTCGGCGGCGTAGATGAAGTCGCATGCGAGGGCGAGCTCGCAGCCGCCGCCCAGCGCGAAGCCGTTGACGGCGGCGATCACGGGGAAGGGGGCAGTCTCGATGAGCTCGGCGAGCCGGTGGCCAGCGTCGGCGAACCGTTTCGCGGCGATGCTGTTCATGGTCGCCATCTCTGCGATGTCGGCGCCGGCGACGAACGCCTTGCCGGCGCCGGTCAGCACCGCCGCGCGGACCTCGTTGCCCTCGGCGGGCGCGAGGAGGTCGCGGAAGGCCGCGGTGAGCTCGCCGAGGACGGCGGGGTTCAGCGCGTTGAGTTTGTCGGGCCGCTGGATGGTCACGGTGGCGACGTGATCCGCGCGCTCGACGGCGACGAACTGGAGCGTACCGCGAGCCCCCGGCTGCTGTTCTTGAGCGGTCATGGAGCGTGGTTAGCAGCGCCTCGCGCCGGTGGGAAGCGCCTGCCGCGGGTCAGGGAAGGCGTCATTCCGTGTCCGCCCGATCCCGCTGTGTAGAGGCCGTTGCCGAGCCGACGAGCGAGCGATTTCCAAGCGAGCGATTTCCGGAGGAGTCTCGCGCCTGTTCCGGGAAACGGTCCATCGCTCGATGATCCGAACTCACCGCTTGAGTGCGGGTACGCGCGACATGACGGCCCTACAACGAGCCCGCGTGCGATAGTCGTGAGTCGAGCAGACCGCCTGTCCTCCGACCCGCACACCTGTGTTCGCCTCGCGCGGCCACCGTCGTCGCTCCCCCGTCGTCATCCCTCCTGGAGAGAGCCAGGGAGGGAGGGGGTGCCGCGCGGGGGGCCGGCGGGGTAGGGCCCCACGAACCCGAGCGCCGGCCCGCTCCGCGCGGCGCCCTCTCAGATCGGCCCCGCCGTTCAGCCGGCCATGGCCCCCCAAAAGGCGCGAGTTCGTGGGAGGGGCCCCCGCCGGCCCCCCGCGCGGCGCCCCCTCCCTCCCTGGCTCCGCAGCAGCCGCCTACACCGCCCGCCCGCTCTTCTGCCCCTTCTCGTCGTACACGTAGAACCCCCGCCCGCTCTTCTTCCCGTACCACCCCGCAGCCACCAGGTTCCTGAGCAACGTGGCCGCCCTGTACTTCGAGTCCCCGAACTCCCGGTGCAGCACCTCCGCGATCGACAGCACCGTATCGAGCCCGATCAAATCGGCGAGCTCGAGCGGCCCCATCGGGTGGTTCAGCCCGAGCCGCGCCCCCGCGTCGATGTCCTCCGGCGTGGACAGCCCCTCCTGGAGCGCGAAGCACGCCTCGTTGAGGAAGGGGATCAGCATCCGGTTCACGATGAACCCGGGCTGGTCCTTCGAGGTGATCACCGTCTTGCCGAGCCCGACCGAGAGCGCCCGGACGGCCTCGTACGTCGCGTCCGACGTCTGGACCCCACGGACGAGCTCGACAAGCTTCATCAGCGGCACCGGGTTCATGAAGTGCATCCCGATGACCAGCTCAGGCCGGCCGGTCACCGCCGCCAGCCGCGTGATCGAGATGGACGACGTGTTCGACGCCAGGATCGCCCCCTTCGGCAGCGCCGCGTCGGCGAGCTTGAAGATCCCGCTCTTCACCTCGAAGTTCTCGGTCACCGCCTCCACGGCCAGGTCGACCCCGGCCAGGCCCCCCATCCCGTCGGCCACCGCGACGCGGCCGAGGAGCGCCTCCCGCGCCTCCGCGGCCAGCTTGCCCTTCTCCACCTGCTTCGCGAGAATGGCGGCGATCTGGGCCTTGCCCGACTCCGCCAGCGCCCTCGAGACGTCGCACAGGACCACCTCGAGGCCCGCGGCCGCGGCGACCTGGGCGATGCCTCGCCCCATCTGACCCGCGCCGATCACCCCGAAGCGCTTGATCGTCGTAGCTTCCATGGCCGCGGTTGATAGCCGAAGCCGAGAGCGCGGTGAACCGCCCTCGCCGCGGCCCGACGGCCCGACGGCCCGCCCGCTCGGACGTCCCCGCGCCACAGAAGCAGAAGCGCGCGAAAGCTCCGCCCGCCCTTCCAGGCCCGCGGGGGCGAGGAACCTTGAAACCGTGTCGTCCGCCCGGCTATCTTCGCCCGGCCCGTGAACGGACCGGACCGAATTCGCGAGGTCCGCGGAGAGACGATGAGCGTTGAGACGATTCGGATGGCCCTTGGGCGTCTGCAGGATGAGCCCGAAAACGAGGCAGCCTGGAACGAGCTCGCGGAGGCCGTGACTGCTCCGAACAACGGCGCGGGCCCCGGGGACGTCGAGCGCCTGCTCGGCGCGGCGCGCGGGCGGCACGAGCAGCGGAAGGAATGGCAGGCCGTGGCCCGCCTCCTCGAGCTGGAGATCGCCCTCGCCGCAGGCAGCGCCGTCGAGCCCGCGATGCAGGCCGAGCTCGCCCGCGTCTACCACGAGGAGCTCATCGACGTCGACCGCGCGGCGGCCGCGTACAAGCGGCTGCTCGAGCTGCGCCCCGACGACGACGCCGCGGCCGAGGCGCTCGAGACCGACGCCTCGAAGCGCGAGCGGTGGCGCGACCTCGTGGACCGGTACGTGGCCGAGGCCGAGGGCGCGACCGACGGCGCCTTCAAGAGCGCGCTCTACACGAGCGCGGCCGACATCGGCTACCGCTACGGCCGCGCCGAGCTCGGCGCCAGGGTGGCCGAGCTCATCGAGCTCGCCCTCATGCTCGACCCGAAGAACCTCCGCGCGGCCAACCTCGCCGAGATCGCCTTCTCCTCCGCGGGGGACTGGGACGCCGTCGTCCGCGTCCAGTCGCTCGTCAAGGCCGAGGCCCAGCTCAAGGAGGACCGCGTCGCGGCGGCCCTCCGCGCCGCGCGCACCGCCAAGGCCCGCGTGAGCGATCCGGCCCGCACCGTCGCGGCGTACGAGGAGCTGCTCGACCTCTCGCCCGGCCAGCCCGAGGCGCTCTCGTTCCTGACCGAGGCCTACTCCGCCGCGGGCGACTGGGACCGCCTCGTCGCCCTCTACGAGGACCAGCTCCGCAGCGGCGGCGTGAAGCCCGGCGAGGAGCTCGGCATGCTCGTGCAGATCGCCATGGTCCACTGGCGCATGCGCGGCCAGCCCCAGGCGGCCGAGCCCTATTTCGACCGCGTGCGCCGCGCCGACCCCGCGCACGCCGGGATGCTCAACTTCTACCGCGAGGTCCTCGAGCAGCGCGGCGACAAGCCGCGGCTCACGACGATCCTCACGGACGCGCAGCGCGCCGTGCCCGACGGCCCCGAGAAGCGCGCCATCGCCACGGAGCTCGCGCGGCTCGCCGAGTCGCAGGAGAACGCCGCCAAGGCGATCGAGCAGTACAAGTCCGTGCTCCGGACCGACCCGGAGAACCGCCAGGCGCGCGACGCGCTGAAGCGCCTCTACCTGCAGACCGAGGGGTACAACGCCCTCGTCGAGCTCCACCGGCAGGACCTGGAGCGCACGCCCGCCGACGACGTCGCCGGCAGGGTCGCGGTGCTCCGCGACATCGCCGGGATCTACCGCGATCGCGCCAAGAACGACGCGGCCCTCGTCACGGTCCTCACCCAGATCGTCCAGCTCGACGACAAGGACGTCGACGCCGTCCGGGAGCTGACCCGCATCTACGAGTCGCTCGGGCGCTGGCGCGACCTGCTCTCGTACCAGCAGCGCCTCGCCGAGCTCACCGAGAGCCCCGCCGAGAAGGCGGGGCTCTACCGCGCTGTCGCGCGGCGCTGGTTCGACCAGTTCTCCAACGTCCAGAACGCCATCGCGGCGTACGAGGCGCTGCTCACGGTCGAGCCGATCGACGAGGAGGCGCAGCAGAAGCTCCGCGAGCTCTACCTGAAGCGGCGCGCCTGGCCGCAGCTCTACTCGCTCTACGAGCGCAAGCTCGAGGGCGCCGAGGGCGCCGCGAAGATCGAGCTCCTCGGCGAGATGGCCAAGCTCGCCGCCGAGCGGCTCGACCGCGGCGCGGACGCGATCGCGCTGCAGAAGCGGATCCTCGAGCTCGACCCGAGCGCCCCCGGGGTGCTCGACGCGCTGGAGAAGCAGGCCGAGCGCGAGAAGGACTTCGGCACGGTCGCCGAGGTGCTCGAGCGCCGCGTCGACCTCGCGCCCGACGACGCCGCGCGGCTCGTCTCGCTGCAGAAGCTCGGGGCGGTGTACGCCGAGCGCCTCAAGGATCCGGCCCAGGCGGCGCGGACGTGGCGGCGCGTGCTCACGCTCTCCCCGGGGCACGCGCGCGCGCTCCGTGTGCTGCGCGACGCGTACTTCACGGCGGGCGACTGGGACGGGCTCGAGGAGCTCTACGCCTCGCAGAACGACTGGGAGGGCCTCGTCGACTTCCTGTCGGGCGCGGCGGACAAGGCGACCGATCCGGGCACGAAGCTCGACATCTCCTTCCGCGCGGCCCGGATCTTCGAGGAGCAGCTCAAGGCGCCCGAGCGCGCGGCGCGCTCGTACGAGCGCGTGCTCAGCGTCTCGCCGAAGGACGCGCGCGCCGCGGCGGCGCTCGTGCCGATCTACGAGGAGGAGGAGAAGTGGGCCCGGCTGCCGGCGCTCTACGAGATCCTCCTCGACGCGACCGACGACGCCGAGGCGCAGGTCGGCATGCTGCGCAAGCTCGCGGCGGTGACGGGCGGGCCGCTCTCGGACAAGCCGAGCGCGCTCGGCTACGCGCGCCGCGCTTACGAGCTGAAGCCGGACGACGAGGGGCTCGATCTGCTCGAGGCCTGGTCGCGGGCGGCGGGCTCGTGGGGGCCGTTCGTCGAGGCGGTCGAGGGCCGGCTCCGGACGGCGGAGGACCTCGCGACCGACGTGCAGCGCACGCTGCGGCTGAAGCTCGCCGAGGTGTACGCGCGCGAGATGGGCAAGCTCGACGAGGCGGTGACCGTTTACCGCGGCCTCGTCGAGGACGACCCGTCCGACGACGATACGGTGCGGGCGCTCGACGCGCTCCTCCGGGCGAACGAGCGGCAGGCCGATCTGCGCTGGCTGTTCGAGCTCAGGGCGAGCCAGGTCGGGGGCGAGGACCGCGCCGAGATCCTGGAGGAGTGGGCGACGCTCGAGGAGGAGGTCTTCGGCGACCCGGCGAAGGCGATCGAGCTCCTGCGCAAGGTCATCGCGCTGGCGCCCGGGCGCATCAACGCGCTGCGGGTGCTCTCGCGCCTCCTGAACGCCGCGGGCGAGTACGAGGCGGCGTCCGTGATCGTGGCCACGCACCGCGACGTCAGCGAGGGCGACGAGCGGGCGCGCCGCGAGATCGAGCTCGCGACGCTCTACCTGGACCGGCTGGATCGGCCTGCGGACGCGTTCGAGGCGGCGGTGCGCGCGCTCGATCTGGCGGCGCACGACCCGGACGCGATCGCCGTCCTCTCGCGGCTCGTCGAGCGCCCGGAGACGCGCGTGCGCGCGGCCAAGGTGCTCGCCGTCGAGTACGCCGAGACGGGCAACCACCGGCGCGAGGCCATGGCGCTCCGGGTCATCCTCGAGTCGGAGCGGGATCCGGCGCGGCGGCGGGAGCTCTACCTCACGCTCGCGAGCGTCGAGGAGACGAAGCTGCACGCGGCCGGGACGGCGTTCGACGCGCTCCTCCGGGCGCTGCACGAGTTCTCGGACGACATCGAGCTCTGGGATCGCGCCGCCGAGCTGTCGCGGCGCGCCGGCCGCCCGACCGACCTGGCGGAGGCGTACCGCGTGCACCTCGTCGCGGGCCGCACCGAGGGCGACAAGGTGCTCGGCAGCTCCGTGGAGGTCGAGCTCTGCGAGCGCGCGGCGAGCCTCCACGACGAGCAGCTCGGCGATCCGGAGGGCGCGAAGCCCTACCTGGAGCGGGTGCTGAGCCTCGACCCGAACAACCACCGCGCGTTCGAGCGGCTGAAGCAGATCCTGACGGCGGCCGAGCGGTGGGGCGAGCTCGAGGAGCTCTACGATCGCGCCGCGAAGGGCACGACGGACCAGAGCGAGCGCATCGAGCTGCTCAACGAGGTGGCGCTCATCGCCGAGGAGATCATCGGCGATGCCGCCAAGGCGATCGGCTACTACGAGCGCATCCTCGAGCTCGATCCGTTCTACACGGCGGCGCTCGACTCGCTCGAGAAGCTCTACGAGCGCGAGGGCCGCTTCCGCGACCTCGCGGCGCTCCTCGAGCAGCGCCTGAAGACGGCGACCGAGGCCGAGAGCGTCGAGATCAAGCTGTCGCTCGGCAGCATCTACCTCGACCGGCTGCACGAGCCCGAGGGGTCGCTCGGGCACCTCGAGGACGTGCTGCGGATCCGCCAGAACGACCCGAAGGCGCGCGAGCTCGTCGAGCGGCTGCTCGACATCGGGGCGCTCCGGCTCCGGGCGGCGCGCGTGCTCGAGGCGGTGTACGAGGCGCGGGACGAGATCCGGCAGCTCGTGCGGGTCCTCGAGATCCGGCGCCAGGGCGCCGAGACCGAGTCGGAGCGGCGCGAGCTGCTCCGCCGGGTGAGCGTGCTCCAGGACGAGCGGCTCAGGGACGACGCGGGCGCGTTCGCCAGCCTGTCGGAGCTCCTGCCGCTCGAGCCGGAGGACCTCGCGGCGCGCGAGCGGCTCATCGAGATCGGCCGGCGCCTCGGCGAGCACGAGCAGGTCGCCGAGGTGCTCACGGCGGCCGCGGACGCGTGCGGGACGGCGACCATCCGCGGCGAAATCCTGATGGAAGTCGCGAGGATCTGCGAGGACCTCCTCGGCGACGCCGACCGGGCCGAGAAGGTCTACCGGCGCGTGCTCGCCATCGATCCGACCGATCCGACGCTGGTGATCCCGGCGGCGCAGGCGCTCGGCCGCATCTACGCCGCGAAGGAGCAGCACCAGGCGCTCGCGGGCGTGCTCGCGATCGAGGTGCGCCTCGAGGAGAACGTCGAGACGCGGCGCTCGCTCTACGAGCGCATCGGGACCCTGCACGAGACGGTGCTGGACGATCCGGCCAAGGCCATCGAGGCCTGGCAGGCGCGGCTCGGCGACGACGGCGCCGACGTGGCGGCGCTCGCGGCGCTCGAGCGGCTCTACGAGCGGACGTCGCAGTGGCGGGAGCTCGTCTCCGTGCTCCGGGCGCGGGAGCAGTCGACGACGGAGCCGGAGGAGCGGCGGCGCGCGATGACGAAGGCGGCCGAGACGCTCGCGCAGAAGCTCGCCGACGTGCCCGAGGCGATCAACGCGTGGCGCGCGGTGCTCGACGAGTTCGGCCCCGAGCGCCCGACGCTCGCGGCCCTCGAGGAGCTCTACGAGCTCGACGAGCGCTGGGTCGACCTCGCCGAGACGCTGGAGGTGGATCTGTCCCTCGCGGTGGAGACGCCCGCCCGGCTCGATCTGCTGGCGCGGCTCGGCGACGTGCGGCGGCTGCACCAGGCCGACGCGACGGGGGCGCTCGAGGCGTACCGCCAGGCGCTCTCGCTCGATCCGTCGAACGCGCGCTGCCGCGCGGCGCTCGAGGCGATGCTCGAGCGCGAGGACGCGCGGCGCGACGCGGCCGAGACGCTCGAGCCGCTCTACGAGGCGGACGGCGACGCCGAGCGCCTGCTCCGGGTCCTGGAGATCAAGGTCGAGACCTCGGATCTCCCGAGCGAGCGGCTCGCCACCCTGCAGAAGTCGCTGCGCACGGCGGAGGGGCCGCTCGGCGACACGTCGCGGGCGTTCGGCTACGCGCTCCGCGGCGTGCGGGAGGCGGCGGGTGAGCCCGAGGTGACGACGTGGATCGCCACTGTCGAGCGGCTCGGCGAGGCCACCGGGCGCTGGTCCGAGGTGTGCGAGCTGTTCCAGCGCATCGCGCCGGACATCCTCGACGGCGACGTGCAGCAGAACGTGCGGCTGCGGGTCGGCGAGCTCGCGCGGCGCAAGCTCGACGACCGCGAGCTCGCGGTCGAGCAGTACAAGAAGGCGCTCGAGGCCCGCGGGGACGACCGGCGGGCGATGATCGCGCTGGAGGAGCTCTACGGCGAGGCGCGCGACGCCGGGCGGCTGCTCGAGATCCTGAAGCTCCGGGTCGAGAACGCCGAGAGCGACGAGGAGAAGACGGGGCTGCTCTTCCGGATCGCCGAGCTCGAGCGGGGCCCGCTCGGGGACCAGGCCAGCGCGATCGCGACCTACGAGACGATCCTCGACATCGCGCTCCACCCGGACGCGATCGCGGCGCTGGACGGCCTGTACCGCGAGGCGGGGCGCTTCCAGGACCTCATCCGGCTCTACGAGCGGCAGCTCGACGTGCGCGCGGGCGACCTCGCCGAGCTGCACGTCAAGATCGCGCTCGTCGCTCACCGGCACACCGAGGACCTGCAGCGCGCGTTCGACGAGCTCTCCGAGGCGCTGCTCATCGATCCGGCGCACGAGGGCGCGGTCTCGCTGCTCGAGGCGATCCTCGAGGGCTCGGCCGAGGCGGAGCACAGGGCGCGCGCCGGCGAGATGCTCGAGCCGGTGTACCTGCGCCGGGCGGACTGGAACCGGGTGAAGATCGCGCTCGACGCGCGCCTCGCCGCGAGCCAGGACCCGGTCGAGCGCCGCGATCTGCTGCAGCGGCTCGCGACGCTGCACGAGGAGCAGCTCGAGGATTACCGCGCGGCGCTCGAGACGGTGGCGAAGCTCCTCCACGAGGACCTCACCGACGAGGGGGTCTGGGCGGAGCTCGAGCGGCTCGCGAAGGTGGCGAGCGCCGAGCGGCGGCTCGCGGAGATCTACGCGGCGGAGCTCGGGGAGCTCACCTCGGACGACGCGTCGAGCGCGAAGCTCAGCCGGCGCACCGGCGAGCTCTACGCCCAGCTCGGCGACGTGGCCGACGCGCTGCGGTGGTACCGGCGCGCGCACGAGTTCGAGCCGGACTCGCGCGAGCTGTTCGACGCGATCGACGGGCTGCTCGTCAAGGAAGGGCGCCACGCCGAGCGCATCCAGCTCTACCGCGCGGCGCTCGACTACCGGAAGGACGACGACCGGCTCGACGCCCTCCACACGATCGCGCGCCTGGAGCGGACGGAGCTCCGCGAGCCCGCGCTCGCGATCGAGACGTACCGCGCGGCGCTCGACGTCGACGAGAACGACGCCCGGGCGCTCGACGCGCTGACGGAGCTCTACCGCGAGCTCGACCGGCCGCGCGACCTCGCCGACCTCTACCTGCGCCGGGCCGAGGCGGCCCCGAACGGCGAGCGGGCGGCGCCCTACCGGCTCGCGCTCGCCGCGCTCTTGCGCACGCGGCTCGAGGACACCTCGGGCGCGATCGATCAGCTCGAGGCGATCGTCGGCGAGGTGCCCTCGCACGCCGAGGCGATCCGGGCGCTCGAGGCGCTCATCCAGGACCCGCAACACAAGGCGCGGGTCGTCGAGATCCTCGGCCCGCTCTACGAGGGGGCGGACGACTGGCGGCAGCTCGTCCGGCTCAACGACGAGCGGTTCGGCCTCGCCTCGGACGCGCGCGAGAAGGTCGCGGTGCTCCGGGAGACGGCGAAGCTCTGGGAGACGCGCGGCAACGACGAGCTGCGCGCCTTCGACGCGACGCGGACGGCGTTCGGCCTCGATCCGGACGACGGCGAGACGCGCGGCGAGCTCGAGCGGCTCGCCGAGCAGCTCGGCGCCTGGGAGGAGCTCGCGGACAGCCTCGAGGCGGGCGTGACCACCACGTCGGACGAGCTCACGAAGCGCGAGCTGCTCTCGTCCCTGGCCAAGGTCTACGATACGCGCATCGACGACCCGCGCCGGGCGCTCCGCGCCTACGCGCGGCTGTCCGCGCTCGACCCGAGCGATCCCGAGCCGCTCGAGCAGATGGACACCCTGGCCGTGCTGCTCAGCGACTGGGACACGCTCATCTCCGTCCTCGAGAAGAAGAGCGAGATGGCGTCGGACGAGGAGAACGCCTCGATCTGCCGGCGCATCGCCGAGACCAAGCTCGAGATGCTCGAGGACACGGAGGGCGCCATCCAGGCGTACGAGCGGGCGCTCGAGCTCGATCCCGAGAGCGCGATGACGATCGACGCCCTCATCGAGCTGCACGAGCCGCGCGGCGCCGCGAGCCGCCTCGTGGAGCTCTACGGCCGGCGCGTCGAGCTCGCGGGCCCCGACGAGGAGGAGCTGCGCTACGACCTCAACGTGCGCGCCGCCGAGCGCTACGAGCGGGATCTCTCGAGCCCGCGCGACGCGATCGCGGCGCTCAACGCGGCGCTCGAGGCGAAGCAGGGCGATCCGGCGGTGCTGTCCTCGCTGGAGCGGCTCTACCGGGCCGAGCGGATGTGGGACGAGCTCCTGTCGAACCTGATGCTCCAGGCGAGCGCGGCCGCGGACAGGGGCGCGCGCATCAAGCTGCGAACGGCGATCGGCGACCTCTACGCGGGGGAGCTGGAGAGCCCGAGCGACGCGATCGAGCAGTACCGGCTCGTCCTCGACGAGGACGCGGTGAACGACCACGCGATCCAGGCGGTCCGCGCCATCGGCGAGGGCCGGGAGGAGCTGCGGCTCGACGCCGCCGAGGTGCTCGAGCCCGTCCTCCGCGCGGCCGGCCGCCACGAGGAGCTCGCTGCCGCGCTCGAGCTGCGCCTGCGCGCGCAGACCGAGCCGAGCGACAGGGCGGCGACCCTCCGGGCGATCGCCCTCGTTCAGGACGTGCAGCTCGGCCGCCCGCTCGAGGCGGAGCAGGCGCTGCTCCGCGCGCTGGAGGACGCGCCGGACGACGCGTCGCTGCACGGCGAGATCGAGCGGCTCGCGGAGCGCACGGACGGCTTCGGCCGCTACTGCGACGCGCTCGCGCAGCGCGCCGCGGCGACGTTCGACGCGACGATCGCGAAGGACCTGTTCCTGCGGATCGGCCGCATCGCCGAGGAGAAGCTCGGCGACGACCGGCGCAGCGCCCAGGCCTACGCGAAGGCCGTCGAGCACGCCGGCGACACGCCCGAGCTCCTCGAGGCGCTGGACCGGCTCTACGGCCGCCTCGCCGACGAGCGGTCGCTCGCGGACGTGCTCGAGCGCCGCGTCGCGGTCACGCCCGGCGATCGCGACCAGGCGGATCTCTTCTACCGGCTCGCGGTGATCCAGATCGGGTCGTTCGGCGACAAGCCCCAGGGCCTGAACACCCTGCGGCAGGCGCTCGATCGCGCGGTCGATCACGAGCGGGCGAGCGGCGCGATCGAGGCGCTCACCGAGGACCCGGCGCTCTTCGACGAGGCGGCCGAGGCGCTCGAGGGCGTCTACCGGACGCGGGGCGACAACGCCGCGCTGGCGCGCCTCTACGAGAAGCGCATCCGCTTCGCGCCGGGCGGCGCGGAGCGGATCCGCATGCGCCTCGACCTGGCGAAGGTGCTCGAGGTGCGCTCGAACGACCCGAGGGCGGCGCTGGAGACCCTCGAGAAGGCGCTCGCCGACGACCCGTCGGACCCGGACGTGCTCGGCGAGATCGAGCGCCTCGCCCCGCTGACGGGCGGCTGGGCGAGCGCCGCCTCCGCGCTGGAGCGGGCGGTGCGGGCCGGGACCGAGCTCGACGGCGACACGGCGCGCGATCTCTGGATGCGCATCGCCGAGTGGCAGAAGAACAAGGTGGGCGACGCCAAGGCCGCCGAGGCGGCGTACGAGGCGGCGCTCACGCACGACGCCACGAGCGAGCACATCCTTCGGTCGATCGAGGAGCTGCAGCGGGCGCCGGGGCGCGAGCGCGACCTCATCGGCACGCTGCGCCGGATCGCCGCCCTCGACGGCATGGAGGGGAGCGCCGGCGAGCTGCGCCGCGAGGCGAAGGAGCTGGCGGAGCGCGCGCTGGGCGACCGGGAGCTCGTCGAGGCGATCCTGCGCGAGATGATCGCCGCGGACGAGGGGGACACCTGGGCGCTCGCCGAGCTCACGAAGGTGCGGGAGGAGGCGGGCGACCACAAGGAAGTCTTCCGGCTGCTCGTGCGCCAGTCCGAGCTCTACGCCGAGGCCGATCGCATCCGCGACGCGCGGCACGCCGCCGCGGCGGTCGCGCGCGAGAAGCTCGGCGACGACGCGGCGGCGATCGAGCTCTACGAGACGCTCTTCGAGGCGGATCCGGGCGACGCGCGCGCCGCGACCGCGCTGCGCGAGCTCTACGCGAAGGCCGGCAAGCACAAGGAGCTGCTCGCGCTGCTCGAGCGGCTCACCGACCTGGCGGAGTCGCCCGAGGCCCGCTCGGCGCTGCGCCTCGAGAGCGCGGAGATCTGCCTCTCGCGGCTCGACGCCGTGAGCGAGGCGACCGAGCACCTGCGCGCGGTCCTCGATGAGCAGCCCGACAACGAGAAGGCGACGGTCCTGCTCGCGCAGCTGCTCGAGAAGACCGGCCGCGATCAGGAGCTGTCGGACCTGTTCGTCACGCAGATCGAGCGCGCGAAGGACCGCGGCGACGTCGCGGCGGAGCTCTCGTACAGCGTGCGCCTCGGCGAGGTGTACGAGGCGCGGCTGAACGACACGGCGCGGGCGATCGAGACCTACCGCGCGGTCCTCGAGCGCGAGCCGCGCCACCACGGCGCGCTCCTCGCGCTGGCGCGCCTGCACGAGCAGCGCGGGGAGAAGGCCGAGGCGGCGCAGCGGCTCGAGGTGATCCTCGAGGACGCCCGCGCCGCGGAGGCGGTGGCCACGGCGCTCCGGCTCGCGGATCTGCACCGGTCCCTCGGCGACGAGGGCGCGGTGCGGCGCGTGCTCGAGCGGGGGCTCGCGGCGGACGGGTCGGCGCAGGAGATCAGGAAGCAGCTCCTCGCCCTCTACGAGAAGCAGCAGGCCTTCACGGAGCTCGCCGATCTCATCACCGGCGACGCCGAGGCGGCCGCGCAGCCGGCCGAGAAGGTGGCGCTCTACCGCAAGGCGGCCGGCATCCACCTCGCGAAGCGGGACGATCCCGGCCGCGCGGCGGACCTCCTGGTCAAGGCCACCGAGCTCGTGCCGGGCGACCGCGAGCTCCTGCTCGCGCTGTGCGACGCGTACAGCGCCTCGGGCCGCGGCCAGAAGGCCGCCGAGGCGCTCCAGCAGATCGTCGAGTCCTACGGCGGCCGCCGCTCGAAGGATCTCGCCGCGATCCACCACCGCCTCGCCAAGGCCTACCTGGCCGAGGGGCAGCGGGAGCGGGCGCTCGCCGAGCTCGACATCGCCTTCAAGATCGACCCGGGCTCGATCGCCATCCTCCGCGACCTCGGGGTGCTGGCGCTCGATCTGTCGGAGTCGGGTGACGACGCGGCGAAGGCGGCGCACATCGATCGCGCGCAGAAGACCTTCCGCGCCCTGCTCCTCCAGAAGCTCGACGAGGGCGCGCCGATCAGCAAGGGCGAGGTCTTCTATTACCTCGGCGTGATCAGCCACCGTCAGAACGACGACAAGAAGGCGATCCAGATGCTGGAGCGCGCGCTCGACAACGAGCGCGACTTCGCCCCGGCGAAGGAGCTCCTGGCGCAGCTCAAGAAGTGACGTAATCTCGCCGCGTGACGCGGCTAGTCAGCATCGATGGTGTCATCCACCGGCCGGAGGAGGCCAGGGTCTCGGTCTACGACCGCGGCTTCCTCTACGGCGATAGCGTCTTCGAGACCATCCGCACCTACGGCGGCGAGCCGTTCGCTCTGGAAGAGCACCTCGCCCGCCTGGAGCGCTCGGCCGAGCGGATCGCGGTCGCCCTGCCGATCCCGCGCGACGAGCTCGGCCGCGAGGTCGTCGCGCTGCTCCGGGCAGCGACGGCGGCCGGGAGCGCCGGGGCCACGGCGGGTGCGGCGGGCGCCCAGGGCTCGGCGTCCGCAGCGGGCTCGGCCGCGCCGCTCGAGAGCACGCTCCGCGTGATGCTGACGCGCGGCAGCGGTCCGCTCGGGCTCGATCCCTCGCTCGCGGGCGCGCCTCTCCGCGTCATCCTCGTCGAGCCGCTGAAGCCGCTGCCGGGCGGGCTCTACCGCGAGGGGATCTCGGTCATCACGATCTGCACCCAGCGGGCCGGCGACGCGGCGCCCGGCGCGAAGGTCTCGAACTACCTCGAGAGCCTGCTCGCCCTGCGCGAGGCGCGGGCCGCGGGGGCGCACGAGGCGCTGATCCTCGACCCGTCAGGTCATGTCGTCGAGGGCACGACGTCCAACGTCTTCCTTGTCGAGCGGAGGCCCGCGGCGCTCGAGGGCGCGGAGGACCCGGGGCACCTGCTGATCACGCCGCCCAAGGAGGCGGGGATCCTCGTCGGCATCACCCGGGCCCACGTGATGCACGTCGCGGGCGAGCTCGGCATGCCGGTGTGCTGCGAGCCGGTGACGATGGCCCGGCTCCTCGCCGCCGAGGAGGTGTTCATCACCTCGAGCATCCGGGAGATCGTCCCGGTCGTTCGCGTGGACGCCCACACGATCGGCGCGGGTGTCCCCGGCCCGAAGACCCGGGCACTGCACGCGGCTTTCCGCAGGAGGGTGGGTGCTGGTGCGATGCCCCTCCCGTGGGAGACGCCCTGAGCCCGCTGCGGCCGACTCGACAGCGTCGAAATCTTGCGATCCATGACGTGCCGCTCGGAGCGCGCGTCCAAGGAACTGGCCGGCACGTTCCCTGCGCGGGTCGGATGGGGCTCGCACTTCGCCCGCCGTACAATCTGCCCGAGAGGAATCCATGATGAATCGCTCGCTTCGAATCGCCTGCTTCCTGGTGTGCTCCGTGTCCGCTGCAGCGACGGCCGGGTGTGCCCTGAGCATCGACGACAACTCCATCACCGCTGAGACCCTCGTACGTTACGAGGGCACCAAGGAGCGCGCTCGGGTCGACTACCTGTCGACCCAGAGCGTCCGCATCGTGAGCGAGAACGGGGATGTCGAGGTCGTCACCGGGGACGTGAGCGAGGTCGAGGTCACCTTCTCCCCGTTCACGATGCGCAAGAAGGACGAGAACCAGATCGCGGTGGAGGAGATCGAGAACGACCTCAAGCTCGCCGCGATCACCGAGGGTGATGTCGTGATCTCGACGCGGCGCGTCTCGGGCGGGTGGGGAGGGCTGGGCGCCGACATCCAGGTCGTCCTGCCCGCCGCGTTCGACGGCGGGCTCCGTGTCGAGCAGGACAACGGCGGCGTCGAGATCAACCTGGATGGCGCCCCGTCCCGGGGCACCACGGTGGTGAGCGACAACGGCAGCATCGACGTGGTCGGCGCGCGCGGCGCGATCGACGTGACCACCGACAACGGCCATGTCTTCGTCGACCTCGACGCGTGGAGCGCCTCCGATGGCGCGATCAGCTCCGGCAACGGCGCGATCGAGCTCTCGGTGCCGGCCGGGGTGGACGGGACGATGACCGCGCAGACGCTCAACGGCGACGTCGTGGAGCAGGGCATCCCCTCGACGTGGGCCACCGCCGGCCAGGGCAGCGCGACGTCGTACACGATGGGTGACGGCGACGGCGGCCTGCTCGAGCTCTTCACCGAGAACGGCGACATCACCATCGCGGTGAAGTAGCTCCACCAGGACAAAAGCCGAGAGGCGAGCGCCGGGTCGCTCCGGGCTCGCCTCCTGGTCCTTGGGTCACCGGCTTCGCGTCGCCGGCGCGCCGGCGAGGCCGGCGCTCCCGATCATCAGCCGCCGGTCGACGGCTGGGCCTCGGGGCCCGAGCCCTCGGCGGGCTCCTCGCCGCCCGCCGCGGCGTCCCTCGCGGGCGGGACGGCCCCGGCCGGGACCGGGATCCGCAGCTGCCCGCCGCCCTGCTGGGCGAGCACGCCGAGCGCCTTCTGGAAGAAGGCCGCCAGGAAGGGGATCTCCCGCGGCGGGGAGGTGATCAGCCCGGCGTCCTTGATGGCGCGCGCGACGGCGAGGGCGGTGGTGGCCGCCGCGTCGCCCCTGCGCGCCCGCAGCGACACGGCGCTGCTTCGAATCCGCGTCGCGAGCTGCCCGCGCACCTCGGGCGAGAAGAAGCGGTCGGTCGCGAGGTCGATCTCCTCCCGCAGGGCCGTGTTCACGAGCCCGGGATCGCGCATCCCGGCGGCCCCGAGCCGCTGGCCGACCTTCTGCAGGAGCTCGTCGAGCGCCGGCCGCGAGGGCAGCCAGTGCCGGAACTCGGGCTCCTCGTGCAGCGCGGCGGAGCCGGCGATCTGCGCCGTCACAAGCTCGTCCGTCAGGCTCTCTTCGAGGTCCGCCACCGGGTGCCTCGGCTCGGCGTCCGGCGCGGGCTCGATGAGATCGCGACATCCCTCGAACCCGAGCGGCACGACCTGCCCCGACACCGCGTTCTGCCGCTTCGCGGCCGCGATCCGGTGGCGCGCCCACTCCAGGGAGACCGGCACGGGCGCCGTGCCCAGGTTCTCGTACGCGCGCGCGCGGCCCTCCTTGATCTGCGAGCCGCTGAGCCACCCCGCGCCGGCGTGCAGCACGCCGACCGAGTCGCGCACGATCACCTCGGCGATCCGGTAGCGGCCGCTGGTGTCGCGGCTCGTGATCGCGATGGCCTCGGTCCCGCTCGAGTCGGGCGGGATGAGCGTCGCCTCGACCACCTCGGCGCGCTCCTCCGCGAGCCGCACCACGCGCGGGCGCGTCGGGATCGTCACCCCGCGCGACTTGATCACGTTGAGCGCGCGCCGGGCCGCCTTCCGCGCCGCGCCGGAGGCGTCCTCCGACTCGGCCGCCGCCGCGATCGCCTCCGCGTTGGAGGCGCCGAGCCAGGCGTCGACGAGCGCCGGCGCGGCGTCGCCCGCCGACTTCAGCGCCTCGAGCGCCCGATCCCAGCCCGCCGCGAGCACCTCGGCGTCGAAGTCGACCTTCGCCGCCCCGGCGCTCGGGCTGCCTTCCGGGCGGGCGCCGCTCTCGGCCTTGCTCTTCGCGGTGGCCGCGGCCTGCTGGGCCTTCGCGGTCCGCGCGCCGAGCGCCTCGCGCGCCGTGAGCGCCGGCTTGTCCGCTGTCGCGACCGGCTTCGCCTTGGCGGCCGGGAGCGCGAAGAGGAGGTGCGCCGGCTTGGCCGGGCCCTGCGGCTGCCGGGCGCTCTTGCCCGTCACGACCGTCGCGGTCGCGCCCTGGCCGACCACGGTCACCATCCGGTCGCTCTGCTGCTGCTTCGCCGCGGCGGGCGCTCGTCCTTCGGCGCCCCCGGGGCCCTGCGGCCGCCCGCCTTCTGCTGCCGGCCGCGCCGAGAAGCCGCGGTCGGGCCTCGGTCCACGGTCGGGCCTCGGTCCACGGTCAGGGCGCGGCCCGCGGTCGGGCCTCGGCCCACGGTCGGGCCTCGGCCCGCGGTCGGACCAGGGTCGGTCGGGGCGCGGCCCGCGCTCGGGCCTCGCGCCCTGCTCTGCGCCTGCTACCTGCGCCGCTCCAGGGCCCTGCTCGGGCCTGGGTCCACGGTCGGGCCTGGGCCCGCGGTCGGGGCGCGGGCCTCGGTCGGGCCTCGGTCCACGGTCGGGGCGCGGGCCACGGTCGGGCCTGGGCCCGCGGTCGGGCCTCGGCCCGCCGGAGGCCACGGCGGGCCGCTCGGGCCTGGGCGCGCGGTAGTCGCGCACCACCCGCGGCGCGGCGGCCGGAGGCGGCGCGGCGTCCTCGGTCGTCGGCGGCGGCGGCGCGTCTGCCAGCGCCGGCCGCTTGCGGGGCGCGATGAGATCCAGCAGCGAGCCCTGCGGTTCCTTTGCGGCGGCCTTCGACGAGGGGCGCGGCGCCTCGCCTGCGGGCTGCGCCGACGCGCCCTCGGAGGGCTCGTCGGTCCGCTTCACGCCGCTCGCGCCGCTCGCGCCGACGGACGTGCTCGCCGACCGGACGACCCGCCGCGCGCGCGGCTTGTCTCCGCTCTCTGCATCGGGGGCGCCTTCGCGCGCAGATTCGGGAACTGCGCTGGCGGTCCGCTCCGTGCTCTCGCTCTCGTTCTTTGTGCTCATGTCGAGGCTCCCGGGGACATAGTGGAGATGGGGACCGCGGCCGCGGCTCCCCGATTATCGCGAAAGATGGGCAACAGCTTCGATCTCGACGGCGGCGCCCTTGGGCAGCGCCGCCACCTGCACCGTCGCCCGTGCGGGCAGCACGCCGCCGACGGCTGCTCCGTACACCTGGTTGACGATGGCGAAATCCGCGAGGTCCGTCAGGTAAATCGTGGTCTTCACCACGTCGCTCCAGCTCGCGCCGGCCGCGGACAGCACCTCGGTCAGGTTCTTGATCACCCGGGCCGTCTGCTCCTCGATCCCCCCGGCGACGAGCTCGCCCGTCGCGGGATCGATCGGGATCTGGCCGCTGCAGAACACGAGATCTCCGGCCTTGACGGCCTGCGAGTAGGGGCCGATGGCGCGCGGGGCCCGATCGGATGTGATGGCGATTCTGGACATGTCGACCTCTGAAATTCGTGGGCGCTTCGGCGTGAAGAACGCCCGCCCGCCCCGCCCCTCGCTTTCGTGGGCTGGGGCCGATTCTCGCGTTTCCTGCTAGCCGAAGCTCTTCCGGCCTTCGATGGCTCGCCCCAGCGTCACCTGGTCGGCGAACTCCAGATCTCCCCCGTGCGGCACGCCGCTGGCGATCCGCGTGACCTGGATCCCCATCGCGCCGAGCTCCCGCGCGAGCAGGAGCGCGGTCGCCTCTCCGTCGACGGAAGGCGGGGTGGCGACCAGCACCTCCCTCACCGGCTGCTCGGGATCGCGCACGCGCGCCCGGAGCGCCTCGAGCGGCAGCTCCTCGGCGCCGACCCCCTCGAGCGGCGAGAGGAGCCGGCCGAGCACGAAGTACCGCCCGCGCATCGCACCGCTCCGCTCGATCGCCAGGAGGTCCTGGACGCGCGCGACAACGCACAGGAGCGCGCCGTCGCGCCGCGTGTCCAGGCAAATGGCGCAGAGCGCCCGGCCGCCGTCGTCGAGCTCGGCGATGTGGCCGCACCGGATGCACGGCCTGATGTGATCGCAGAGCTCGACGAGCTCGCCCCCCAGGTCGCGCGCTGTGTCCTCGCCGGCGGTCACGAGGAAGAGGGCGAAGCGCTGCGCCGTCTTCTCTCCCACGCCCGGCAGGCGCGCGAGCAGCTGGGCGACCCGCGACAGCCGGCCGGGCAGGCCGCCGGGCGCGCTCCGGAAGCCGGCCGCGGGCGCGCCCCGGTCGCCGTTCGGGACCTTCGAGGAGCCGGGGAGCGACGACGGGGAACGCAACGCCGTCAAGTGTGCATGCCGGGGAGCTTGACGCCGCCGGTCACCTTGGTGATCTCGGTCTCGACGAGCTTGTCGGCCGCGTCGAGCGCCGAGTTCGATGCGGCCACGATGGCGTCGAGCGCCATCTCCAGGCCCTCGCTCGCGAGGAAGGCGGGGTCGACCTCGATCCGGCGCACCTTGCCCTCGCAGGAGACCACGACGGTGACCTTGTCGCCGGCGGCGGTCGCGCTCACCTCGCGGTCCTTCAGCTCGCCCTTCACCTGGTCGATCTTGCGCTGCATGCGCGCCGCCTGGCGAACCAGCTCGTTCATTCCGCCGCGAAATTGCATATTCAGATCGGCGTCTATGCCGTGAACCGCGCCGCGCCGCAACCGTGAAGGGGAGGGGGACGGGGGAGGGGACGGGGACGAGGAGGGGCGCTGGACGCGCGGCCCGCCAACGCAGCGCGCGGCCGTTCGACGCAGCGCGCGGCACCACGGGCGTCTCCCTCCGGGGCCGCCCGCCGCGAGCGGGCTCCTCCGTCTCTTCAGGGGGCTCGCTGGCGCGCTCTCCAGGGGCTCCTTGGCGCGTGCGGAGGCGCGGTTCCGGCCGGTTCCGGCCCGGTTCCGGCCCCGGCGCGTGCGGGGTGCATTTTGTGCGGCAATTCTGGCAAACTCTCCGGAATGCAGGGCGACTTCCGTACCGGCCACAGCCGCGGCGACGCGCCCGCGAGAAGGTGCTAGTCGAGCAGCGTATGAGCTACGTCGTCCTCGCGCGGAAATGGCGCCCGCAGTCCTTCGAGGATCTCGTCGGACAGGAGCACGTCTCCACGACGCTCGCCAACGCCATCGCGCGGGATCGCGTCGCCCACGCGTTCCTCTTCACGGGCGTCCGCGGGGTCGGCAAGACGACGAGCGCCCGCATCCTCGCGAAGGCGCTGAACTGCGTCCACGGGCCGACGGCGACGCCCTGCCAGACGTGCGCGCCGTGCGCCGAGATCACGGTCGGCGCGGACGTCGACGTCCAGGAGATCGACGGCGCGAGCTACAACGGCGTCGACGAGGTGCGCAAGCTCCAGGAGAGCCTGCCGTACCGGCCGGCGCGCGACCGGTTCAAGATCTTCATCGTGGACGAGGTCCACATGCTCTCGAACGCGGCGTGGAACGCGTTCTTGAAGACGCTCGAGGAGCCGCCGCCGCACGTGAAGTTCATCTTCGCGACGACGGAGGTGCACAAGGTCCCGGTCACCATCCTGAGCCGGTGCCAGCGCTACGACTTCAAGCTCATCGGGGCGCAGGCGATCGCGGCGCGGCTCCGCTGGGTGCTCGATCAGGAGAAGATCCCCGCCGACGACCCGGCGCTCAGCGCGCTCGCGCGGGAGGCGGCGGGGAGCATGCGCGACGCGATGAGCCTGCTCGACCAGGTGATCGCGTGGGTGGGGACGAGCGGCGATCGCATCACGGCCGAGGGGGTGGCGAAGGTGCTCGGCGTCGCCGACCGCGTCGTGCTGCACCGGCTCGCGGGCGCGCTCGTGGACGGCGACCCTGCGGCGTGCGTGCGCATCGTCGGCGAGCTCGCGCAGGAGGGGTACGATCTGCCCCACGTGGCCCGCGATTTCCTCGCGCACCTGCGCGATCTCGTGGTGGCCAAGGTCTGCGAGGATCCGGCGCCGCTCCTGGATCTCGCGGACGAAGAGGTCGCCGACACGCGCGCGCTCGCGGCGCGGGCGGACGCGGACGATCTCACGCGGCTGCACCAGGGCTTCTCGCGCGCGTTCGACGACATCGCCCGGAGCGGCCAGCCGCGCGCCTCGTTCGAGATGGCGCTCGTCCGGCTCGCCCGGAGGCCGCCGCTCCTGCCGATCGACGAGCTGCTGCGCCGCCTCGGCGATCTCGAGCGGCGCCTGAACGGCGGAGGCGGCGGAGGCGGCGGCGGGGGTGGCGGTGGCGGCGCGCCGGAGCGCGGGCCGCAGCGGCCCGGCGCGCCGTCGGGCGGAGCGGCAGCGCCCCGGCGCGGGGCGGCCTCGGCCGAGGCTGCGCCCGAGGACGCGCGCGCCTCCGGCGCGGCGGCGTTGAATGGCGTGGCGGCGGCGAACGGCGTGGCGCGAGCGAACGGCGCGGCAGCCACCGGCGCGCCGGCGAACGGCGTCGCCTTCGCGAGCGGCGCAGCGGGCGCGGGCGGGGCTGGGAGACCGACCGGCGCGGCGGCGAACGGCGCGGCGGCGTTGAATGGCGTGGCGGCGGCGAACGGCGTGGCGCGAGCGAACGGCGCGGCGGCCGTCTATGGCGCGCCGGGCGGGAGCGGGGTGGCGAGAGCGCACGGCGGCATGGCGGCGAACGGCGGTGTCGCGGCGAGCGGCACGTCGGCTGCCAACGTCGTCCCCTTCGTGAACGGCGCGCCGGGCGTGCACGGCGCAGCGACCAGCTTTGCGGGCGGCGGCGCCGCGCCGGCCTTCGCGAAGGCGTCGCCGTACGCGAGCGGCGCGGTCGCGCCCGCGTACCGCGCCGACAGCGCTCCGCCGCCGTCGCCGCGCGGCGCGCTGTACTCCGTTCCGCAGAGCGCGCCGCAGTTCGTGGCGCCCGGCTCGGCGCCGAGGTCGAGCGCGCCGCCCTCGGCGCAGGGCCCGGCGCCAGCGTCGAGCGCGCCGCCCTCGGCGCAGGGCCCGGCGCCAGCGTCGAGCGCGCCGCCGCCGCCAGCGATGAGCGCCGAGGACCTCGCCACCTGGCGCGCGGTGATCGCCGCAGTCAGGGTGCAGCGGCCAGCGCTCGCCTCCGTCCTCGAGCACGCGGCGGTGCTGGAGCTCACGCCGACCCGCGTCGCGCTCGGCTACGAGGCGAACTCGTTCCTGTCCGGTCAGGCCACCGAGCCGGCGTCCCGCGACCTGCTCGCCCGCGTCCTCGGCGCCCACTTCGGCGCCCCCGCCGAGCTGGTCTTCGAGACGATCACCCGCGGCAGCGCCGGCCCGTCGCTCGCCCAGGTCGAGACCGCCGAGCGCAAGGCCCGCATCGACGCTGCCAAGCGCGCCGTGGCCGACCACCCGCTCGTCACGGCCGCGATCGAGCTGCTCGGCGCGGAGCTCAAGGACGTGCGGCTCGCTCAGGACTTCGCGGAGGGGTGAGGGCCCCGCGCCGCCGCGCCATGCGCCCTGGCGCGCCGAGCATGGTCGTGGGCTGACGGCGGGGCGGCCTCAGCCTCGGTTTCGCAGCCAGCTGCGGAACGCCTTGACCGCCTCGTGTTGATCCGTCCAGCGCACGAAGCGCGCGAGCGCGACGAGATCCAGATCCGGAATGAGCTCGCTGGCCGCGATGGGCTCGTACTGCTCGCCGCGCAGCGCGTGGAGGTGGAACGCATCGCGCTCCCAGAACCAGACTTCGCGGACGCCGAGCCCGCTGTACACAGGCAGCTTGTCGAGCCCGCCGCTCGTCAACACCACCTCGATCGCGATATCGGGGAATTCCTTCAGCGTGCCGCCAACGCAATAGCACTCGTCGGGCTCGAGGCCGCGTGACTTGGCCTCGCGCCGGAACGTGGTCGAGCCGTAGCCGTAGAGAGGCACGTCCCGCTCCAGCGCGAAGAGCTCGATGAGGCGGGCGATGCTCTTCTTCGCCACTTCGTGATCGATGGACGGCCTCATCAGCTCCAGCGTTCCCTCGCAGAAGGTCATCCGCAGGCCAGGGGTGTCGAGCTCGTCCCGCAGCCTCACGTAGGTCTGCCAGGGGACGCCGTGGAGCACGAACCGCTGCTCCCCCGCAGGAGCGGTCGAGGACGGAAGCGGCATGTGCGCAGCGGCTACCATGGGCTCGTGCCCAGGATATCACGCTCGATGAGCCGCGCGCGGCTCGCAAGGAACTCCGCCCGCTCCTCCGCCGTGCCGGGGCCGACGTCGATCACCTCGAAGCCCGAAGCGCGGTAGAGCGCGCCGAGCCGCTGGTTGATCCGCTCCGCCTCGGCGGCGCGCGCCTCTCTGCTCTTGCCCCAGCGCGGCTCCTGGAGCTCCGGCATCACGGCGAACAGGAACACCAGCGCATAGCGCTCGAACGCGGGCTCACCTTCCGGCCAGGGGTACTCCGCCTCTCCGCTCGTGCGCAGGTAGTACTCGACCGGATCGAGGTACCCGCGCTCCAGCCAGTCTCCATCGCGCGCGTCCGCCTCGATCTTCTTCTGGGTCTCCAGCACGAGCGCGGCAAACTCCCGCTTTCGACACATCGGACAGAGGTGCTCCGGCGCGTCGATCGGGTGAAACGGCGCGTCCGGCGCGTGGCCGTGGGTGCGCGCGCCGAGCTCGTCGAGCACGCGCCGGTGCGCCTCGACGTGCACGCGGTAGCCCCGCGTGGACGCGAGGTGACGGAGCGTCGTGGTCTTGCCGCACGAATAGGCCCCTGTCGCCACGAAGAGAGGTTTGCTCATCACCAGCCCGCCGATCGCCGCGCCCACCACACCGAGCCTGCGCTGCGCTCGATCGCCCGCCCGATGCGGGACATGAAGTGAGCGACAGCCTCCATGACGCCCGCGTGATCCTCGTTGTGGTCATGGCCGGCCAGGACGGCGCCCGGCTTGAGCCTTGGCCACCAGGCTTCGAGATCGGCGAGCACGGCCGCGCGGTCGTGCGAGCCGTCGAGGAACACGAGATCCAGGCTGGCGTCGGCGAAGCGCGCCGCCGCGTCGGTGGACGCCATCCGGAGCACGTCTGGCTGGATCCCGAGCGCCGCCATGTTCGCCCTGAACGCGCCGGGCACGTCCTCCGCGGCGAGCATGGCGCGATACCTGTCGGCGTACTTGTCGCTCGAGCCTTCCCAGGTATCGACGCAATGGAGCGCGACTCCATTCTTCGCGGCGAGCCGCCCGACGTACGCCGTGGAGAGCCCTTTCCACGAGCCCACCTCGACCATCGCGCCGCCCCGGAGGGGGCGCACGAGCGCCCGGTAGGCGAGGCCGTCCTCCTCGGAGAACCAGCCCTGGATGGGCGCGACCCGGGTCACCGGGAACAGCGCGAGCAGCGCCGCTCGCTTCTGCGCCGGATCGCGGTACTCGTACTGCCTGTCGCACAGCTTGACGAAGCAGCGGGCGTCGTGCGCGATGAACAGAGGCCGCTCGATCACGGCGAATTTCTTGAGCGACGTGGACCGCTCGGGCTCCCGTTCCCCTCTCCGGATCTCGCCTTCGGTCGTCGCGAAGATCACGTCTTCGTGCCGGATCGGACGCCCTTGATCCGGGCCGTCGGTCCAGGCCCTCTCTCCGGGGTATCCGGCGCGGTCGGTGCCGTGCTCGAGGAGGCGAGACAGCTTGTCCGCCTCGCTCGCGCGGAACAGGAGAGGGTGAGGAGCGCCGCGCTCTTCGAGCTCGTCCAGGGCCTCCTCGAGGAAGAGCAGATTCCGACCGATATAAGGAAGGGGGAGGATGAGCGGTGTCATGACGTGGGCAGCGAGGCGCGCATCGAAGGGGGAGGGCCGAGGATGCCGTCCCAGGGTTGCCAGGTCGAGGCGAGCCTCGCATTGGGGTGGAAGATGAGCTCGTGGACGATGCCCGGGCCCGAGCGCTTCGTCTCCTCGAGCTGGGCGAGGTCGGCCTCCTCGAAGACGACATCCATGTCCTCGAAGCGGAACACCTCGACATAGTAGTAATAACCCACGATCTGCCGCTCGAACGAGAACCGCGCGTCGGCGCTCAGCGCGTCGAGGAGCGGCTCGAGGCGGACGCGGGCGCGATCGCTGTATTTGACGACGTGGTTCTCGACCACCGCGGTCGGGTCGGTCTTCATCAGCTGCCGGAAGATCACGTTGTCCACGCCGAGCGACCGGGCGAAGCGCAGGTAATCGACGATGGGCTCGACCGCGTCGATCTGCCCGTCGAGGAGCACGCACGAGAGGCGCACCCGGGTGCCGCCCGCGGCCGCCGCCGCCACGACGCTGCGCAGCTCGTCGGCGCGGAGGCCGTCCTTCATCACCATCAGCCGTGCGTTCCTGTCGTGATCGGGGTGGGCGCGGCTGATGTTGAGGTGCTGGATACCGGTGTCGACGATCCAGTCGATCACCCGCTTTCCTTCGCGCTGCTGGAGCAGCCCCGAGCCGTTCGTCGTGAGCGTCCGCTTGCGGCCCCGGTGGGCCTGCCCGAGCGCGAGGATGCGGGGCAATCGCGGATCGTGGCTCGGCTCGCCGCCGGTCACCGAGATCGTCGGATCGAGCGGGCGGAGCGCTTCCAGGGACGCCGCCATGGCATCGAAATAACGGCCGTCGTCGTCCTCGACGCTCTTCTGCACCGACAGGCTGCGCCCGCGCGACGCGGGCCTGAGCTCCTCGACGCAGAAGTGGCATTTCGCATTGCAGGGCTGACGGCTGTAGATGGAGAAGTTCGCGTTGCGATAGACCTCGATTGGCCGCCCCCACAGGTCGAAGCGCACCGTGTCGCCGGCGGTGCTGTTGCCCTTGAGATCGAAGGCGCGGCTCTTCAGGCGGCGCCATTCCTCGCGGAAGGGGCGGGCGCTCACGGCAGCCTCCTCATCGCGTCGGAGCGCGCCACGAGGTCGGGGCCGAAGGCGCTGCCGTCCGGGTTGAGCATCGTGAAATGGGTCCCGACGAGGAAAGGCTCGTCCCAGTCCTCGCGCTTCTGCGCGAAGCCATAGCGCTGGAGGTGGAACACGTTGGCGAGCTCGAGGAGCCCCGCGTCGCGCACCGCCTCGACGACCCATGCATCGCCGTCGGGCTCGGTCTTGCGCAGCCGGACGTTCAGAACGAGCTGGCGATCGCCGCCGAGCGCGGAGAGCCGCTCGCGCAGGGCGCGCGCGAGGGCGAGCAGCCCGTCGTCGTTCTCGAGGAGGTGGTGGTTCACCGAGAGCTTGATCGTGGCGGGCTCGCCGAGCTTCTGGAGCCACGCGTCGAGGCCGGCTGGATCGCGCGGGATCTCGACGCCGTTGGTCACGACGACGACGCGCGCGCAGCGGGGCTCGGCGCGGGCGAGGTGGACCATCTCGTCGAAGTGCGGGTGGATCGTGGGCTCGCCGCCCTCGAGCTGCACCTCGAAGGGGCCCTCGGCCGGGAAGCTCGCGAGGTAGCGGTCGAGGGCGAGGAAGGTCTGCCCCCGGGGCGACGAGCAGGTGCAGCACCACGGGCAGGAGCGGTTGCAGTGGTTCGAGGTGGCCACGTAGAGCCGGTGCGGCCGCTCCGCCGTGGGGCGGTCGAGCGGCAGCGTGCCCGTGAGCGTGGCGTTCTGGGGGCGCGTCGCGGTCGGCATGGAGCCTCCTGCGAGGAGGATACGGCGGGGTGGGGAGGGGATGAAGGGGATCTGCGGATCGGTGGAGTGACGAGGAAAGCGGGGGGCTCGCGACAGCGCCGCCTCACTGCACCGCAAACACCCCCATCCCGCGGAATCGCCCAGATCCGATCGCAACGGGGCCGACCTGCGGCCCCGAGAAGCGGACGCGAACGTGGTACATCGGACCGCTGACTTTGTCCGGGGGTAGGTACCGGCTCGCGACGTCGACGCCAGGGCGGAAACCGACCTTCCGCCATTCGAGCTCTTCGATCGCATCGACGACCTCGGGCTCGAAGCCCGCCTGGAGGAAGGCCTTCCTCAGGAGACGCTCGGCCTTCCGAGGTGATCGGTCGTCGTGACCTGGCAGCACCACGGGCGTCACGGTCGACCACTGCTCGCTGGCCATGACATACCGAGACAAGACCCAGTCGTTTGACGGCAGCGGGTCGAGGAACGCCACCGGCTCTCCCTCCCACACGAGATCATATCCGGCGAGATGGCTCTGCATCCACGCGAGCTGCTCGTCGAGGCCGGGCGGCGCCGCCACCATCACACGGGCGATTCCCTCTGCCCGCCCGGACCGAGGCGTGATCGTCGGCAGCGGCACAAACGAGAACCTCGCCGGAGGCACATTGCGCGCGTCCACGTCCTGACCGTGCCCATGAACGAGCGTTTCCGCCGAGCCGAAGGGCCAACCCTCACATAGCTCGGCGACCGCATGCCGGACCCACGCCGCGACATCGCGCGCCCGCCTCGGTGGATCCAGTGAGAGCCGGTCGCCGGTGATCGGCTCGATCAACCGGAACGCGACGAAGGGCCGAGGCGCGGGATCGGTGACACGCGAGTACGGCTCGAGCGCGAAGGTCGAGAGCGGGGGTACCGGCCGGAACGTCCCCCGGTCGAGCCGCTGGAGAAACTGCGTGTGCTTGCGCTCCAATGCATCGAATGTCCCCGCGATCGGGCGCCGCAGCGTCCGGCCGCCGTGTCTGCCAGGGATCCATCGCTCGCCTCGGATGCCTCCCGCCGCGTCGCTCGCATCGCCCGCCACCATGTCGATGCCCCAGCCCAGGTGCGTGATCGAGCGGGCCGCCGCGCGGAGCGTCGCCAGGTGCGCGTCGAGCTCTTCGACACCTAGGAACACGTAATGGACCGCCGCCTGCTCTCCCCCCAGCCGCACCGGCCGCACATCTTTCTCGGTGCGGTAGTCGGCCAGGCTCGCGTCGCGACCTGCAGACCACGCCTTGGCGACCTTGTCGCCGACGTTGTCCGGCACGAAGAGCCGATACGGCGAGCCCGTGGGCACCGCGGGCGGCGCCACGATCTCGGGCGCCGCTTGACGCTCCAGCCAGCGCAGCGCCGCGACCGTGCGGGCACGTCGTTCCGGGTCGCCCTGACGTCCCACCGACGACGCGACGAGAGCCTGGAACAACCGCAGCGGCGACGGCGGCCATTCGGGATGACCGTCCTCCCCCCGGCCGTGGCTGTACGGCTGGAGGAAGTGAACCGTGACGCGGAGCTCGGACGGCATGATCACATCACCCCTTGGCCTTCTTGCCCTTGGCCTTCTTCTCGCCGTCTCCTGCAATGTCGCGCCTGGCGCGTTCCTTGTCGAAATCGACCGTGCGGCTCTCGCCTACCCCGAAGGCCTTCGCCGCAGCCTTCGCATAAGTGATCGCCTCTTCGTGGGAGAGCGTGAAGGGCCTGCGCTCTCCGGACGGATAGACTTCCTCGATCCGGCGTGGCTCGGGCTTCGACGCGTCAAGCACGAGGTTGCAGCCCTGCCGCAGATACCCCGACACGTTCGCGGTGAACGCGGTGACCGCGACACCGAGCAGGTAGCGGCGAAGGGACCTCGTCCGCTCCGGGTCGCTGCCGGCAGCCAGCAGCCGGAGCGCCGCCAGGCTGAGCGTCGCTTCCCGCCGGATGCCCCCCTTCGCGATCACACCGCCGTGCGACGCGCTCGCTGGCACATGAATGAAGCCGCGCTCGGCGTAGGCACTCTTCGTCGACTTGTCCGCCGGCTCCTCGAGCAACTCGTGCCCCACGTAGTCGATGGCCGGGACGTACTGCGCGGAGCGTGTCAGCTTGCGTACGTTGCGTGCCCGGATCGTTGAAGCGATGAGGCGCGGCGCCTTCGCCTGCGTGTCGCGAGAGTCCCAGACCCCGAAGACCAGCGACGTCGGCGCCACGCGGGCGAGCGGCCCCGCATCGCCCTTCAATAGCGCTTTGAACGCCTGCTGGAGCTCTTCCTGAAGCGACGAACAACGCACCACCGCGTCGCCCGCGCGGTGTCCTGCTTCCAGCAGGCTCACGATGCGGTCGCCTGCCCGAATGCCGATTTGCGGCACCAGCTCCGCGTAAGGGGCTTTGCCGAACATCGGCTCGATACGATTGGCCTGAGAGCCGACGCTGTCGATCAGACAAACGTTCTCGCCGTCGGGAGGGCCATCAATATTGTAGCCGCCAGCGAAGGTGTCTCCCGCCGCGAACGTCGGCGGGAAGACGACGCCTTCCGGCCCCTCCACGGAGACCAGCTCGTCCAGGAGCACCAGGGCCGCCGGTCCAGCGTCACCGAGAAGCGCATCGAGTTTCGTGAGTTCAGACATGGATCACCCTCTTTCTCCGATCGGAACTGCGGAACGGAAAGCCTTGTGCTTCTTCTGGCCAGTACGGAACCAGTTCTCGAATCGATACGCGCGTGTCCCCGCGAGCGACACGGCAGAGCTGACCACGGGAGCCGCGAGCGTGATCGGAAGTGGTGTCTCCCAGGTGCGATAGACGAACACTCGCTTCTGGCCGGTGGGAGCGGGTCGACAGCGCTGGAGGCCCACCAAACATAGGGCTTCTACAGCCGGAAATGCCGTGGTTGTCATTTCGAGATCATTCGGCGAGAAGCCCACGTCGCGTGAGTGCGCGTTCGGCGCGCGGCGCGCGTCGAAGTAGAACGGCTCGACCTTTTTGGCGGGGTCGTCGGGGTCGTAGACGATGAAGCCCCTGTCGAAGAGATCCTCGGTATGCAGCTCCCGATGCCGGAGAGACGCTACCATCGCCTGTGCGATGCGGACGCTCTGCATCGTGCCTGCCCATACCTTCAGGTCGCGACCGCCGGCATCCTCATCCTTCCACCAATCGAGCCGCAGATCGAAGGGCGCTAGCACGTGGACGGGAGACGACGCGTCGTCCTCGGCGTCGACCTGCACGAGGCGCGTGATCGTCCAGCGATCGAGCAGGCTAGACAAGGTGCACTCAGCGTCCACGCTGAAGTACGCTCCCTCGAAGTGAGCCGTCGCATGTCCCGCGAGCCGCGTCGCCAGCTCGAGGAGCCCACAGCACGCAAAGAACTGACCGGGGTTGGTCACGTCCACCTGGACACGGAAGCTCATCGCTCCACCTCCACCACCTGCGAAGGCTGCGCGCTCGCGGCGTAGTCGGCCGCGCGCACCAGCGACTCGAGATACGCGAGGCCCCAGCGGCCGAAGCGCTTCTGCAGCGCCGCGAAGCGCGTCATCACACGCACGCCGACCTCGCGCACGTCGAGGCCCTTCGCCTCCGGGTCGAACTGCTCCTCCGGCGGGAAGTGCGGGCGTGCGCGGCCGTGATGTGCCGCGATCAGGTGTAAGGCGAGCTCGCGCCCCTCGAGATCCAGCTCGGCGAGGAGGCCGTCGCGCTCCGCGTCGAGGATGGACCCCAGCTCGTGTCGGTAGGGGCTGACGTCGATCGGACGCATCGAGCCGCCGGACTTCGCAAGGAGCCGCGTGCGATCGGTGTTTCCGATGCTCCGTTGCCACACGCGGCGGTCCTTGCCGATGTCGTGGAGCTTCGCGGCCACCACGACGGCCCGCTTCACATCCGGGTCGAGCGGCAAGCGCTCGACGATGCGACGCGCTTCGCGCTCTACGTCCGCGCAGTGCACGTCTAGCAACACAGGTTTTTCGGCGCTGCGCGAACCCTCGTCGTCCGCACGTCGCGGCAGCTCGTACCAGCTCCAGCGCTGAGTTCTCTCCTCCGCTCCCTCGTCCTCACCTTCCACCTGCTCATGGTCCTCGAGGACGAGCGTCCGGATCAGCCGCATTCCCCTGGGCGGCCGCGATTCGCCGAGCAGACGCCGTCGTATGGGCCTCCCGCTCTCGTCGTGCCACGCGTCGGCGACATCGATGCCGTCGCGGCTTGCCGGCATTCCGCCCTCGAGAGAGAGCAGCCCTCCCACAGGGCTGCAGTACTTGGGCGGGAGGAGCAGCGTGCAGCCCGCGAGGTTCGCCTCGTTGGTCTTGCGGTCGTCATGGACCAGCGCAGCGAGCGTGCGTTCCGCGTCCACACGCCCATTCGCGCTCACCACCCACACAGGCGCGCGCCGTGCTTCCGGATGCTTTTCCACGAGCCCCGCCAGCGTGTCGAGGATCCGCAGCGTGCGATCCGTCAGCACCTCGTGCGGCTTGAGCGGGTAGTCGTCGATCAAATCCTGTGCGGGATAGCGAGCGAGAAGGTCTCCGGTCACGAGAGCCACCTCGTCACGCCACGCGACGTGGGTCGTCGGCGGCTCCCACTCCGCGACGCCGTGCAGATAGGGTGCCACCGGCGGACGACCGGGAAGCTCGTCCCGGATGGTCGTCATTGCCCACGCATCGAAGAGGATGTCGCTTGCGGTGAGCAGTCGCGGTTCAGGCGCGAAGGCGGCTTGCCGCCTCCTGGGATCGAGCGCGGAGAGCGCGGCAGGCGATGCATCGCCATTTAGCGTTCGCAGCAGCGCGAGCGTCTCAAGGCGTCGTTGCGCGTCCCGAGCCTTGTCCGCTTCGAGGCTCGCAGGGTCGGGATGGAAGACATGAATTTCGCTGTCGGTCCGCTCGCCAAAGCGATTCACCCGGCCGAAGCGCTGCGCCATCGAGTCGAAGGTCGACAGGTCGCAGACGAGGTGATCCGCCGAGATGTTCACGCCCACCTCTCCGGCGCTCGTGCACACGAGGTACACGGTCCCGGTTGCATCCGTCGCGCCTGTTCCCGGGAGGAACCGACGGAATACCGGGTCCTCGTCGACGAGCCGATCGCGCTCGATGCCACGCATGGTGCCTGTGAGCTGCTGCACCTTCGCGTCCGCCTTGCGGAGGCGGCTCACGGCGCTCGCGACGTCCTCGACCGTGCGCAAGAAGACGAGCACCGACCGGCCCGACGGCGCGTACCGGAGCGCCTGGCCGACGATCTTCTCCACCAGGTCTCTATCGCCGTGCGGATGTAGCGTGAGCTTCTTGACGGCACGAAACCGTCTAGAGACGACGGGGTGAGCGATATCCTCTGCCCCGAGGCGAAGCGCCTCCGTGCCGCTCCGCGGCGTCGCGGTCAGCGCCATGGCCCGCAGGGGCCATCGATCTCCCTGGCGCCGCTGCTCAACCTGGATTGTCTCGATGAGGTGCTGGAACGCGGGTTCGAGGTGCGCCTCGTCGTGCACGATCAGGGCGTCTTGCCCGAGAAACCCCGCATGGAGCGGGCGCGCTCGGAACCCAATCCGGTATCCGCTGAAGAGCAGGCGACTGCCGATCATGTCGACGGTCCCACAGATCACCGCTGGCTGGGCCGGATCTGCCGACCATGCGCGATTGTCTGCCATCTGTCCTCGCAGCGTGGAGATGGCGAGCGTCTCCTCGATTCCCGCCTGGGCGAGGTTCTCGCGGAGCCGCTCGACCTCATCGGTGGTCTGATCGACGACCGTGCGTCGATTCACCACATAGACGAGCCGCCGCGGTACCGAAGCGCCAGCGGATCTCGCGAGCAGCCACACCGCGATCACCGACGTCTTGCCGAGGCCGGTCGGGATGTCGCAGCTCGACGGGATGTCGCCTGCGAGCAGGCGCTCGTAAAGGGCACGTTGCCACGGAAAGGGCCCATTCCCTGTGAGCGCGGTAAATGCCTCGTCGAACGTTCGCTTCACCATGGCTCCTCTCGCAGATCTACTCGAATTGCGCCATCTGGTTCGCTATGGCCTTTTCGCCTCGGCATGATGCGCTGTCCGCGAGCCCGTCTCCCCGCGCGATGTATGGTGCGAGCGGCGGAGCACGGCGATTCCTCCGGCGGTGCCGCGGAGGTGGCTCGCCCAGCATGGCGAGGCGTTCCATGCGGCTCCCGAGCAGCGGCGCGTGCCGCGAGGGGATCTCGGGACGCCGCGGTCGAGCCGTGCGCACTGTCACCGCTCGCTTCACTGAGCGGGCGTACGTGGCCGTGGGGCGGGAAGAGGGGGACGCTCTCGAGCCAGGCAGCGTGGGGCGGAGGAGGCATCGCGTGGGACGTTCCAGGTGCTGGACGTGCGAGGAGAGCGCCTTCTGTTGACCGGGGGAGCTTCGCAGAAGAGCGGAGGTATGGGAAGCGTCCGATGGGCGATCGGCTGCGGCTCGTCCGCGCGGCCGCGGCGGCCCACGACATCGCAGACTGGAGCCTCGAAGACGGACAGCGTGCGCAGGATCCGGCGGAAGTTCCGGGCTTCGTGCGCGTCCAGCATCTCGAGGTACGGCGAGGAGGGCGTCGACCCGGGCGTGTGAGGTGGCCACGGTGCCGGTCCTACGGCCGACAACGGGCCCTCCACATCTCTGAAAGCGAAGAACGCGTACGCGTCTACACTTGCGGTTTGCTGCTCAAAATTATCACTATTTTAAGTTTTTTCTCGGTTCTTGACCCCTCCGGCGGCACCAGCGTCTCATGACCTTGCAAGGAGGCGCCATGGCGGTGGAGCGAGCGCACGAGGGTGTTGCCGAGGAGCCGGTTGACCCGCTGATCCGGGCGAAGCCGCTCCCGCGGAGGTTGCCTGTCACGGGGGCGCCGCCGGAGCTGGTGCCGGCGCGGATGATCAACGAGGTGCTGTATTGCGAGCGCCTGCTCTACCTGGAGTGGGCGCAGGGCGAGTTCGAGGACAACGTCTTCACGGTGGAGGGCCGGAGCGTGCACCGGCGCGCGGACGTCGCGGGCGGCGAGCTGCCGCCGCGGCCGTCCGGCGCGGCGGGCGGCGGTATCGAGGCCGAGGCGGCGGCGCCGCCCTCGCCCACAAAGGGGCGTCGCACCTCGGGGAAGCGGGCGGACGCCGACGACGAGGCGGAGGAGCCTGCGCCGTACGAGGCGCGCAGCGTGTGGCTGTCGTCGGAGCGGCTCGGCATCACGGCGAAGATCGATGTGGTGGAGGGCGACGCGTCGGGGCGTCTGGTCCCGATCGAGTACAAGCGCGGCCGCGCGCCGGACGTGCCCGGAGGGGCCTACTTGCCGGAGCGCGCGCAGCTCTGCGCCCACGTGCTGCTCCTGCGCGAGCACGGGTACACGTGCGACGAGGCGGCCATCTACTTCGCGGCGTCGCGCCGGCGGGTCTCGATCGCGATCGACGACGCGCTCATCGCCACGACGCACGCGGCTGCTGCCCGCGCGCGGGAGGTGACGGCGGCCGCGGCCATTCCGCCGCCGCTCGTCGACAGCCCGAAGTGCAACGGCTGCTCGCTCGTGGGGATCTGCTTGCCCGACGAGACCAACCTCTTGCGGCGTCTCGACGGGGAGGAGCTCGACGCGGCGGTGGAGGCGGAGAGAGGGCGCCCGCCCGTCGAGGCCGATGGGTCGGAGGAGCTGGAAGGCCCGCTGGACGTGGACCCGTGGGGGCTTGCCGGCGCGGCGGGCACGGAGGCGAGATCCGAGGACGCGGACGAGCAGGCCGGGGCGGAGCTCAGGCGCCTCCACCCTGCGCGGGACGACAAGCTCCCCGTGTACGTGCAGGAGCAGGGGGCGCGCATCGGGCTCGCGGGGGAGCGGCTGGTGATCACCAGCCGCGCCGGCGGGCACACGGAGGCGCGGCTCTCGAACACGTCGCAGGTCGCGCTGCTCGGCAACGTGCAGATCTCGACGCAGGCGATGCGGGCGCTGCTGGAGCGGGGGATACCGCTCTGCTTCATGACGTACGGCGGCTACTACCTGGGCCGCGCGACGGGGATCGAGTCGAGGAACGTGGAGCTCCGGGTCGCGCAGCACCGCGCGGCGGCGGACGAGGCGTTCTGCCTGTCGTTCGCGCGCGGCGTCGTGGTGTCGAAGATCAGGAACGCGAGGACGATGCTCCGGCGCAACCACGCGGCGCCCGAGGCGGCGGTGCTGTCGGAGCTCGACCAGCTCGCGCGCAAGGCCGCGGGGGCGCCGTCGTTGCCGTCGCTGCTCGGGATCGAGGGGACGGCGGCCCGGGTGTATTTCGGGGCGTTCGCCGGCATGTTGAAGGGCGCGGGCGAGGCGAGGGGCGAGTTCGACCTGGAGGGGAGGAACCGGCGGCCGCCGCGCGATCCGGTGAACGCGCTCTTGTCGCTGGCCTACGCGCTGCTCGCGAAGGATCTCGCGACGACGCTGGGCACCGTCGGGCTCGATCCGCTGCTCGGCTTCTATCACCAGCCGCGCTTCGGTCGGCCGGCGCTGGCGCTGGATCTGATGGAGGAGTTCCGGCCGATCGTGGCGGACTCGGTGGTCGTGGCGGCGATCAACAACGGGGTCGTGGCGCCGGACGATTTCCAGCGCTTCGGCGGCGCGGTGGCGCTGCGGCCCGCGGGGCGCAAGAAGTTCCTCCAGGCCTACGAGCGGCGGATGGACCAGCTGGTGACGCACCCGGTGTTCGGATACCGGATCAGCTACCGCAGGGTGCTGGAGGTGCAGGCGCGGCTGCTCGCGCGGGTGCTGCTCGGCGAGGTGGAGGCGTACCCGCCGTTCCGGACGAGGTGAAGGCGTCGTTCAGGACGAGGGGAATGAAGGCGCGGCGCACGGCGCGGGGGAGCGCGGGCCGAGGGCGCGAGGGAGCGAGGGCGCGAGGGAGAGAGCGAGGGAAGGAGGACGGCGTGAGGCAGAGCTACATCGTGAGTTACGACGTGTGTGATCCGAAGCGGCTGCGGAAGATCTTCAAGGCGATGCGCGGGTACGGCGACTGGTTGCAGCTCTCGGTGTGGCAGTGCGAGCTGAGCCGGAGGGAGCTCGTGGAGCTGCGGCGCGATCTCGGGCAGATCATCGATCCGAGGGTGGACCAGGTGCTGATCATCGACATCGGCCCGGCCAACGGGCGCGGGCTGAGCGCCATCGCGTCGCTCGGGAGGGCGTACGTCCCGTCGGAGCGGGTGGCCGTGGTGGTGTGAGGCGCTGCGCCGGCGGGGGAGGGGGACGGTCGAGCTCGCGGCGTGCGGCCTGCGGCGCTCGCAGGGGGCGACCTGACGGGGGCGGGAGATACGGGCTGAGCCGCCGGCCGGGAGTGCCGCCATGCTGGCGGGAGGATCGTCGAGGTGAAGGTCCTGAGGAGGGGAGCAGGGGGCGAGCGGTCTTCAACGAGCCGCCGGGTCCGCGAGCCATGCGGCGAGGGCATCCGCGGCGAGCTCCAGCCGGACATCGTCGAGGCGGGAGAGGCCGAGGCGGTCGAAGCGTTCGGCCAGCACGGGGCGTTCGGCCTCGGACAGCGTCCGCCCGAGCTTCTTCTCGAACTGCGTTGCCAGCGCCTGGATCTGCCCCTCCTTGAGCCCCTCCTGAAGCGCCTCCCTTCGCGCCTCGTCGCGGATCGATTGCTGGAGCTGCTCGAACCACTGCTGAACTTCCGTCACGATCTCCTCCTCTTCCGCATCTTCTGCCGTGCGTGCCGCGGGCACGGCCGGGGTCTCGAAACGCAAGCGTACCAGCCAGGGCAGGGCGATGCTCCTCTCCCAGGCGTCCTTGGGCAGGGCGGCGACCTCCCGGATGGCGTCGCGGAGCACGGCGCGGGCGCCGAGCAGGCGCAGCAGCAGGGTGCCGCGGGTGCGCGGCAGCTCGGCGATGGCGACGACGTCGACCCGCCATCCCGGCGCGGCCCGGTAGAGGCCGGGGCACCCCGGCACCGGGGCGAAGCCGAACGCGTCGAGCACGGTGGCGGGCCGGCCGCTGCTGAGGACGCGCAGCCGCGGGAAGGGGACGGCGCCGCCCTCGCGGCGCTCGAGCTCGTGGTGCCAGTGGAGCTGCTTGCGAACGCAGCCGCGCAGCTCGGCGGGGCCGGGGGTGTCGTGGAAGAGCTCGAACTGGCAGGCCTCTGCCGCGAGCTCGCCGAGCAGGCCGAGCTCGGCGCGCAACGCGGCGCGGGCGGGATCGGGCACGTACCAGATATCCATCGTCTGGGAAGCCGCGATGACCTCGACCTGGGTCTCGGTGGGGCCGACGACATCGAGGGTGTCGCGAAGGACGTTCTTGCCGAAGGCGTCGAATCTGCTGCGCATCGGTGCGGGGCGAGAATGGGATTCGTCGGACCTGTCAGCAAGCCAATTTTCGCGTGGGGCATGCTGATTTTGCGAAGCGAGGGAGAGAGGCGTCGCGTATTGGGGAGGAGCAGGAGCAGCGGGTTTACGCGTGCCGCGTCGATGTCGTGTTCCAATTGCGTTGCGCGCGCGGCGCTGCGCGTCCGGCGCTGGGCATCACGTGCCGCGTCCGGGCATGCGCGAATCGATGGATGGAGGGGGGAAGGGCGCGCGATAAGGGAGAGGCCGTGTGCGCGGTGGGGCCGCGCCGCGCCGTTCAGCGCGCCTTGCGCTGTTGCGCTGGCGCCCGACGTCGAGAGGGTCGACGACCGCGCGAGGTCCCGTCGAACGGCCCTGCCGGGAAGCCCGAAGCCGTCCCGGCGCCCCCGGCCGGGGCGGTCGGCACGCTGTGAACCCGTCCGGGGGATCTGGCACGTCCAGGCGGGAGATGGTTGGACCCATCTCCCGCCTGGACGTGCCTCCACCAAAGATGGGGGCACCCGTCTCCGCGGTGCAGGTACGAGCGCGCTCGCCCGGGGGGGCTGGGACGGTCCGGGAACGCGGGTGAGCTCGGTCGCACAGGCTGCCTCGGGGAGAAGGATGACCTGTCCGGCGCAGCGATCGACGGCCGGCGCCACGGTTACCGCGGTCCTGGCGCCAGACCCGCCAGAACACGCCGGCCCCGCAGGACGCACGCGCCGCGCGGGCGTCGGCGGGGCGGTGGGGGTCCCCGGTATCGTGACAGCTGCAGGAGGAAGGAGAAGGAAGGAGCGCCGGTCCCGTGCGCGTGCGCCGTTTCGTAAGGAACGGATCCGGCGGGGGGGAATCACGGTGAGCGACGGCGGCGGATGGTGGGGAAGATGGCGGCGGTGGGTCGAGCGCGGCCGGCGCACCGTCGAGGGTCCGAGCCATCGGAGCTCCGCGTCGCGACGCGCACCGACTGTGTGTGCGGACGAGGCCGGGTTGGAGAGACACCGCCGCGCGCGACGACGGAAGGGCTGAGCACGGCGAGGCGGGGGTGTGGTAGAAGGGAGGCGACGGGCCCGCTGCGAGCGGTGGAGTGACGCCAAAATCCCGGGAGGCGCTCGCAACGCCGGTAGGTGTTTGAAATGACGATGGTTTTCGAGAGGGAGGGGTGCCTCCGGAGGGCCCCCGGGCAGCCGGGGAAGGGGGGCGAACGGGAACCTCTCGCAAACCGGCTTGTAAGTACGCGAAATGTCAGGTACGCCTGGGAGGCCTCTCTCCGCCGCTGAAAGGCGGCGGCCCCATTGAAGCAACTCCTCCTGTCCCTCCATCGCGCCGAACACGGGGACTCTCCGCCGCTGAAAGGCGGCGGCCCCATTGAAGCTATCTGTGTGCGGGTTGTTGACGCGCAACGATGCTTCCTCTCCGCCGCTGAAAGGCGGCGGCCCCATTGAAGCGCACCTCGTTTGCCGGGTTCCTCGGCGCCACTCTCGGCCTCTCCGCCGCTGAAAGGCGGCGGCCCCATTGAAGCAACGCCGTCTGCACGGCCTTGTCGACGGAATCGTCCACTCTCCGCCGCTGAAAGGCGGCGGCCCCATTGAAGCGGCGCCGTGCGCCTCTGACGCCAAAGGCCCGCAACGGACTCTCCGCCGCTGAAAGGCGGCGGCCCCATTGAAGCGGATCGCCTTGCAGCGCGAGGGGGAGCCCGAGGATCTCTCCGCCGCTGAAAGGCGGCGGCCCCATTGAAGCAGCTTCAGGCCCTTGGCGAACTGCGCGACAAGCACGCTCTCCGCCGCTGAAAGGCGGCGGCCCCATTGAAGCGAGGAGATCGTCGCGAACTTCCACGCTCACCCCGCGTTCCTCTCCGCCGCTGAAAGGCGGCGGCCCCATTGAAGCGTGCCGGGCAGCGGGCTCGTGGACGGGATGCCTGTCACTCTCCGCCGCTGAAAGGCGGCGGCCCCATTGAAGCCCGTCGCCGTCGACGTACCACGGCCGCCCGACCTCAGCTCTCCGCCGCTGAAAGGCGGCGGCCCCATTGAAGCGGTGCCGACTGCGACGCGCCCGCGACGGCGCAGGGCGCTCTCCGCCGCTGAAAGGCGGCGGCCCCATTGAAGCGGAAGTAGCACCGCCCCGCCGCCGCATCCTCGGCGCTCTCCGCCGCTGAAAGGCGGCGGCCCCATTGAAGCGCTTCTGCCGATCTTCGAAAGGCACAACGACTCGGCTCTCCGCCGCTGAAAGGCGGCGGCCCCATTGAAGCTCGGAAGATTCTGGCGGAGCGCGTTACCGCGTGGCAGCTCTCCGCCGCTGAAAGGCGGCGGCCCCATTGAAGCGGCGAGATGACCCGCAGATCGGCCATGCCCTTGATCCTCTCCGCCGCTGAAAGGCGGCGGCCCCATTGAAGCATCTCCGATCCTGAGCTCGGTTCGGGCTCCGCCCGGCCTCTCCGCCGCTGAAAGGCGGCGGCCCCATTGAAGCCGCCTCGTTGACGCCCGCGTGCGCCATCAGCGCGACCTCTCCGCCACTGAAAGGCGGCGGCCCCATTGAACGTGGATTTCGCGCCCACGGGGCACCAGTGGTGCCGACGGCGACGCGCGAGCGGCGTTCCGCCGACGAATGCGACGCCAATTACAACTGCGCGTTCCCAACGCGTCGCGAAGGCACACGCCCCCCTTACCCCCCGCAATGACTTTGGCTGGTTCCAAGCTCAATTGAGCTGGCGAGCGAGCTGCGAGCGCTCTGGCACGTGCAGGGTCGTGCCCCGACCCGACCGGGCCAACCTTCCCGGGACGAGGATCAGCGCGCGGCGCAGCCACGGCGTTCGCCAGCTCGCGAGGTGCGGAACATGGTCGAGCACATACCGGCGCATCAGGTTGGCGGTCAGGAGCTTCAGCAGCAGCGCGGCATGATTGGCGTTGAAGCTGTGGCTCGGCACGCGGCCGCAGCCCCACCCATGCTTGAGATCGCCGATGAGCGGCTCGATGCCCGCGCGCAGGTCATACCGCGCCGCGACGTCTTCCGGCGCTTCGACCGGCTCGTTGGTCAGGAAGACCTGCACCGTGTAGTCGAGGTCCTCCCAGAGGTAGATCTGCTTGCCATTGTACCGATCGCGTGTTCGTACGGCGATCACGCGGACGCCATCCGGCCAACCGCTGCGCCGGAAGGGGACCTCGGCGACCTGTCGTCGAGGACGACCATCGGCATCCCAGTCGATGGTACGCCATCCGGTGGCGTAGGCGACCATGCCCACCAGATCGGGGCTCATCCGCGCCTTGGTCAGGAAAAAGCATCCCTTCGCGGCGACGGCGTGCATCAAGGCGCTGCAATCCCCCGCTCCGTCGATCCGCACGTAGATGGCCGCGCTCGGCGCTGCGGCGCGCGCCCGGTCGATGCACTGCTCGACGAAAGGCACATCGGCTTCGCCGAAGCTCGTGTCACCCGGTCGCAGCTTGGCTCCGACGACGGCGTCGGCCTCGGCGATGCGCGCCAGGATCGGATGATAGCTCGGCCGGCCGTGGTATCGCGGGTTCGGGCCTGGAAGCGCCCCCTCCTGCATCCCGAAGAGCGGCTCCACGGTCGTGTCGACGTCGAGGTGCACGAATCGGTGCTTTCGCCGCGCAATGAGGGCGAGCCCGTGGTCGACGACCATGCCGTGCAGCGCTTCAACCGCCTCCTCATCGAAGCGGCACAGGTCCCGGTAGACGGTGTCGATGCTCGGGACGACCCCGCCGGCGAGGCGTACGAAGAGCGGATCGACGGCGAGCGCCTCGATGCCGAAGACGCGCTCCTCGCCGGCGAGCGCGCTGTCCATGAGCAGGCGCATCTGCGCGGCCATCGGGTAGATCACCGAGCGGCCCGTCTTCAGCCGGGAGAACCTGCGCCTCAAGGCCGCGTCGACGCCGAGCTGCCGGATGAAAGCGCCGAACGGGGCAAGCCCTGCGACGCCGGTCAGGTTCTTCTCCGTCGGTTCGACGTGGATTCTGCATGGGTCTGGCCGCCGGATTCGCTCCTGGTGCCGCCCGTCGCCTTTCCTCTTGAACCCGAGTTCGCGCCGGCGCACCTTGCAGGTGCTCGGCGTGTGCCTTCGTTTGGTCATAGCAACCCGGACGGGTCGCCACGCCGAGCCTTTCTTTCAAGGCGTTCCGTTTACGGCGTCGAATTTCTCACGCCTCGGACCGGCATCGTAGGCGCGAAATCCACGTTGAAGCGAATGCCCTCCGAACCCCGGCGCGAACTAGTGGGCCTCTCCGCCGCTGAAAGGCGGCGGCCCCATTGAAGCTGCCACGCTGGCGGACGCGTGGCTTGACCTCGGCGGACTCTCCGCCGCTGAAAGGCGGCGGCCCCATTGAAGCGCGACAACCACAAGGTCTACCGCTGGATCCCAGGCAACCTCTCCGCCGCTGAAAGGCGGCGGCCCCATTGAAGCACCAACAGCGCGAGCACCGACGAGATCACGGACGCCGCTCTCCGCCGCTGAAAGGCGGCGGCCCCATTGAAGCTGCCGGTCGACGGGAGCACGGCGCTCGCCGTCCTGCCCTCTCCGCCGCTGAAAGGCGGCGGCCCCATTGAAGCTCCGCCATGGCCATGCGCCCCGTCCAGGCGCCCGTCTCTCTCCGCCGCTGAAAGGCGGCGGCCCCATTGAAGCCGCGCGGGGTGGCGCGCGTGCTCGCGCCACTTCGCATACCTCTCCGCCGCTGAAAGGCGGCGGCCCCATTGAAGCGTGCTCGTCCAGCATGCTGCTATTCGGGCGTCGGCGCCTCTCCGCCGCTGAAAGGCGGCGGCCCCATTGAAGCCCGGTGATGCAGGACTTCGTCAACGCCTGCCACGAGCTCTCCGCCGCTGAAAGGCGGCGGCCCCATTGAAGCCGGAGCTCAAAGACGGTTTTCGCGATGCCCTGCCACTTCCTCTCCGCCGCTGAAAGGCGGCGGCCCCATTGAAGCAGCCCAAACCACGTCACCGTCGAGCCCACATCCACGCTCTCTCCGCCGCTGAAAGGCGGCGGCCCCATTGAAGCAGCCCAAACCACGTCACCGTCGAGCCCACATCCACGCTCTCTCCGCCGCTGAAAGGCGGCGGCCCCATTGAAGCTGCTGCGCTGGGGTGTTCGTCCTGGGTGGCATCGAGCTCTCCGCCGCTGAAAGGCGGCGGCCCCATTGAAGCGCTGCACATCCGCTCGGAGCGTCGAGCCGGGTCCAGCTCTCCGCCGCTGAAAGGCGGCGGCCCCATTGAAGCGGTCCCGGCGCCCTCTCCCACAAGGTTCGCGCGGTGAGCTCTCCGCCGCTGAAAGGCGGCGGCCCCATTGAAGCGTGGTCAGAGGGGGCGGATAGAAGGGACACTCCCCCTTCTCTCCGCCGCTGAAAGGCGGCGGCCCCATTGAAGCGATCCCGACCCGGCGATCGTCACGCTCGGGTCCTGCTCTCCGCCGCTGAAAGGCGGCGGCCCCATTGAAGCACCGGAGCGGGCCCCGGCTGCGCGTTCTGTTCGGGCGCTCTCCGCCGCTGAAAGGCGGCGGCCCCATTGAAGCCCGTGTCCGACACTCCCGACACGTTCACGGGTTCCGGCTCTCCGCCGCTGAAAGGCGGCGGCCCCATTGAAGCATGCAACCTTGTCGAAGGCGTGCGCCATCCTCCCGGGCTCTCCGCCGCTGAAAGGCGGCGGCCCCATTGAAGCGACCAGTGCTTGAGGACGGCCGGGTTGCCGATCTCGCGCCTCTCCGCCGCTGAAAGGCGGCGGCCCCATTGAAGCCACCGATGATCTGCGCGCCGAGCTCGCGCGCCGGGACTCTCCGCCGCTGAAAGGCGGCGGCCCCATTGAAGCCAGTCTGCTCAGATCCCAGAAGCTCCTCACTTCGTTCCTCTCCGCCGCTGAAAGGCGGCGGCCCCATTGAAGCATGCGCTCGCGCGCCGCGGCGATCTTCGCCGGGTCGACTCTCCGCCGCTGAAAGGCGGCGGCCCCATTGAAGCTGCATCCACTCGGCGCACTGCATCGCGCTCCCCATGTCTCTCCGCCGCTGAAAGGCGGCGGCCCCATTGAAGCAAGGGGAGAGCGGGACCAATTCATTGGACAGCATGGTCTCTCCGCCGCTGAAAGGCGGCGGCCCCATTGAAGCACCGACGCCTACGAGGCGACCGGGGCGACCGACGCCGTGGACTCTCCGCCGCTGAAAGGCGGCGGCCCCATTGAAGCGACCCGGTGGACGCGATGGCAAGCGCCTGGACCCCTTCTCTCCGCCGCTGAAAGGCGGCGGCCCCATTGAAGCTTGTCGGCCCCTGCTCCGTGTTCCATGCCGAGCACAGCTCTCCGCCGCTGAAAGGCGGCGGCCCCATTGAAGCGACAGCATCGGAGAGTTGCTCGGCCGATACGAGGACTCTCCGCCGCTGAAAGGCGGCGGCCCCATTGAAGCGGTCCTGCGCTGCTGCCGTTCGTGCTGGTTGCGCGGCTCTCCGCCGCTGAAAGGCGGCGGCCCCATTGAAGCTTGCCGTACGCGGCGCCCATCCGGGCCCCGCAGGCCCTCTCCGCCGCTGAAAGGCGGCGGCCCCATTGAAGCTCGATCTGGCCGGCGCCGGTCACCGTCTTCGCCGCCCTCTCCGCCGCTGAAAGGCGGCGGCCCCATTGAAGCCGTACGCCGCTCGTTCTGCCCTAGGGATAACCCTCTACTCTCCGCCGCTGAAAGGCGGCGGCCCCATTGAAGCCGACGCCTACACCATCCCTGCGCCCACACCGCAGGATCTCTCCGCCGCTGAAAGGCGGCGGCCCCATTGAAGCAAGAACGCGCTGCGCGACGTGCCCATGGCCGTGACCTCTCCGCCGCTGAAAGGCGGCGGCCCCATTGAAGCCGTAGGTTCGCCGTTCACGAGAGCGCGCGCCCTCGCGCCTCTCCGCCGCTGAAAGGCGGCGGCCCCATTGAAGCGATTGTGTACTTTCGCATGATGTCACCCCGTACCGCCCTCTCCGCCGCTGAAAGGTGGCGGCCCCATTGAAGCGTCAAGGTCGGTGACATCATCGCGTCGCGCCCAGTGCCTCTCCGCCGCTGAAAGGCGGCGGCCCCATTGAAGCCAGATGGTCTCGGCGTCCTTGTCGACCACGTAGGCCAGCTCTCCGCCGCTGAAAGGCGGCGGCCCCATTGAAGCTCTCCGGAGACGATGCGGATCGAGAGCTCTCCCGAGCTCTCCGCCGCTGAAAGGCGGCGGCCCCATTGAAGCCTCGATAACCCCGGACAGCCCCTCAGCATCCGCGACGAACTCTGCGCCGCTGAAAGGCGGCGGCCCCATTGAAGCCGCTGGTGGCAGCACGTGCGGACGCTCGCCGAGCGCGCCCTCTCCGCCGCTGAAAGGCGGCGGCCCCATTGAAGCATCGTCTGCGGGTGATACAGAGCGCCGGCCATGTCGAGCTCTCCGCCGCTGAAAGGCGGCGGCCCCATTGAAGCAACGCCGCCGGCTGCGCTGCCCAGATGTGCCGCACGGCGCTCTCCGCCGCTGAAAGGCGGCGGCCCCATTGAAGCTCGTCCTACCTGGACAGGGAAGCGGTGCGCCGGTGGTCTCTCCGCCGCTGAAAGGCGGCGGCCCCATTGAAGCAAGACCATCAGCCAAAGGGGCCGCGCGCCAAGCGCCTCTCCGCCGCTGAAAGGCGGCGGCCCCATTGAAGCGTCTTGCGCTTCTGCTCCTCGACGCGGCGGGTGCGCTCTCTCCGCCGCTGAAAGGCGGCGGCCCCATTGAAGCGACGGGACGAATTCGTTCCTCGACGTGGCGGGCGACGCTCTCCGCCGCTGAAAGGCGGCGGCCCCATTGAAGCTGGACGTCTGCCGGCGCAAGCGCGTAGCCTGGCCGACTCTCCGCCGCTGAAAGGCGGCGGCCCCATTGAAGCCTGACGCAGAACCCATTGGTGTGCAGCGTCTCCCACCCGCTCTCCGCCGCTGAAAGGCGGCGGCCCCATTGAAGCGGCAAGCGGCCCCTCTGGATCGCCCACTACATCACGCTCTCCGCCGCTGAAAGGCGGCGGCCCCATTGAAGCGCCCCTTGCAGTGCCACTCGAGTTGATCGGACCGGCCTCTCCGCCGCTGAAAGGCGGCGGCCCCATTGAAGCCCCGCGCCGCTTCGGCTGCCGCACCGATCGGCTCCACCTCTCCGCCGCTGAAAGGCGGCGGCCCCATTGAAGCGCGGCGAGCCGGCCCATGCTCGCCCCTCGACGCGTCTCTCCGCCGCTGAAAGGCGGCGGCCCCATTGAAGCGAGCGCAAGATGACTCCCATGACCGGCATGCCCGAGCTCTCCGCCGCTGAAAGGCGGCGGCCCCATTGAAGCATCATCCGGACATGAGCAGAGCGGCGGAGCACAGAAGGCTCTCCGCCGCTGAAAGGCGGCGGCCCCATTGAAGCCGGACCGGCCGGCTCTACCTTGCGTTTCGTGCGTCTCTCTCCGCCGCTGAAAGGCGGCGGCCCCATTGAAGCAAGACGCTCAAGGCCCTGCTCTCTGCGGTCGGCCTACGCGCTCTCCGCCGCTGAAAGGCGGCGGCCCCATTGAAGCCGTTGACTCCAACTCGAAACGACCGAGCGCGCAAGCTCTCTCCGCCGCTGAAAGGCGGCGGCCCCATTGAAGCAAGGCGCCCGAGGCGTATCCGGCCGTTCTGTTTCTCCTCTCCGCCGCTGAAAGGCGGCGGCCCCATTGAAGCGCGAGGGCGCGGTGGGCCTCGTCGACGATGATCACGTCGCTCTCCGCCGCTGAAAGGCGGCGGCCCCATTGAACGCCTCGAGGCCGATGGGCGCGAGGAGCTCGCGCGCGCCGTGAGCGCGGCGAGCAGGGCGGTCGAACGGCAAGAGCGCGTCGAGCAAGCGCCGCAAGCCCAGCATCGCGTCGCCGCCGTCCCGCGCGAGCCCCACCGTGCGCACGGCGCCCAGAGGGCGCTCGTCGAGGGTGTGGCCCGCGCCGACACCGCGGATGTCCTTGCCCACGCGGCCGTCACGAGGCTTCGCACCGAGGGACGCGACACCCTGGCGGCGTCGATCATGATGTTCTGGGCGCGTGAGATCGCCGGACCGATGGTCGATCCAGGCCAGATCGCGGCCGAGCTGCTCGCACGGCTCCGGGCTCGAGGGCACGGTGAGCTCGCGGATACGATCGCGCAGCTGCTGCGCGGTGCCGCGATCGACCGCGATCCCTGCGAGATCATGGCGCTCTGGCTGCACGAGCTCGCCAGGCCGATGGTCGATGCGGCGTCGCTCGCCGCCGCGCTCGTCGCGGCCCTCCGCAACGAGCGGCACGAAGCGCTGGCGGATGGGGCCGAAGCGCTGCTCGTGTCGCATTCCTAGATGGCGTCGCCGTGCGACGTGTGCACGTTGCGGCGGAGCCCGCCGGGGCCGCGCCTGCGTCGACCGAACGTGCGCTGGAGCTCGGCGTCGACATCGAGCTCACGGAGGAAGACACCGAAGCCGACCAGCCCCGCCACGCCGGTGAGCGTCGTCTCCGTCGCGCGGAGGTGCACCGCACGCGGATCGGGACGGCGGGCGCGTCGAGGCGGGGTCGGTTTGGGCTTGTTTCGACGGATGCGCCGTCGCACCTTCGAGGTGCTCGGCGTGCGCTTGCGTTGGGTCATAACAAATGCAACGGCTGCGCACGCCGAGCCTTTTCTTCAATGCATTCCGTTTTGCGGCGTCAGTTTGCCACTCTTTTGAATGGCTCAGGACGCGCGAAATCCAGGCCCAGTTGACAACGCCGTAGCCTTCGGCGTTACCATCCTCCGGCATGAAGCGGATCACATCTTGGCCGGTCCTGGCCGGGCTCGTCGTCATCGCTCTCGGCTGCAGCGGCGGCGGCGCGGGCGCCGGCGGAGCGGGCGAAGCGGGCGCCGGCGGAGCGGGCGAAGCGGGCGAAGCGGGCGCCGGCGGCGGCGCAGGCGGAACGAGCGACGGCGGCGGCATGGACGGCGCTGCCGCGGGCACCGGCGGAACGACCTCTGCGGCCGGCACCGGTGGATCGCTCGCGGGAACGGGCGGTGGCGGGGATGGCGGCGGCGCGGCGGTCGGCGGCAGCGGCGGCGATTCGGGCGCGCAGGGTGGCGCCGGTGGCGGCGCGGGCTCGACCTATCGGCCCTGCCCGACCGACGGTACGGCGTGCAAGATCATGCCGTTCGGCGACTCTATCACCGACGGATACAACGGGGACACGCCGGGCGGCTATCGCGTCGAGCTGTTCCGGCTCGCGCACGCGGCGGGCAAGAACATCACGTTCGTCGGTTCGGGATCGAACGGACCGAACACCGTTGGCGGCGTGGCGTTCCCGCGCAACCACGAGGGCCACAGCGGCTGGACGATCGCCCCCGCAGGCGGAAGGAGCGGCATCTCGACGCTGGTGTCGACCGTCATGCCGCAATACAAGCCCGACATCGTGCTCTTGATGATTGGCACCAACGACGCAATCGACAATTACGACATGCCCAACGCCCCCAAACGTCTGGGCGCGTTGATTGACAGCATCTACGAGCAGCTCCCCAGTGTTCTCATCGTGGTGGCCGCGCCCGTCCCGTCGCGCGGCGATGCGAGCAAGGGCGACGACACCGCGCTCAGCGCGCGCATCAAGACCTACGACGACGCCATTCCGGCGGTGGTGAAGGCCCGCGCGGACGCAGGCCGACACATCATCTCCGTCGACATGTACACGCCCTTCAATCCGAACAAGAGCACGTTACTCGAAGATCAGTGGCACCCCAACCTCCAGGGCTACGTGCTGCTGGGCGAGCAGTGGTACGCGGCGTTGCAGCCTCTGCTCTGACGGCGCGGTCGCTCAAGGGAGGCGCGCGGAGCCCGACGCCCGGCGCGGCGTGTGCAGGCTCGACCAGGGGGTAGGTAATCTCAGCCTTGATTTCGCGCCCATTTCGCGCCCACGGAGCACGAGTGAGCCGACGGCGACGCGCGCCATGGCTGTGTTGCGACTCTCGATCCGTAGCGAAGCCGAACCGTGAACGTCCTGCCAGGCCCAGATCTCCACGCCGCGGCGATCGAGGGCGCGCGCCGGCGCTCCACCGGCGTTGACGCAGCTCAGCCGGCCGCCGAACATCCGCTCCTGTGCAGGCGCCCTCGCCCTCGGCCCTCTTCCAGCTCCTCCTCGACGCGCCCGGGACACCCGATCTGGAGGTCGTGCGCTTTCGAGGGATCGAGAGGCTCTCACGCTGCTTCTCCTTCGATGTCACCGCGCGGCTCGACGCCGGGGCGATCGACGAGGCGACCCTCGCCGCGACGCTGATGGAGCGGCCCGCGTGCCTGCGCGTGCCCACCTCGGCGACCGAGGCGCGCGCGGTGACCGGCGTCGTCACCCGGGTGAGCGTCGAGGGCACAGGCGGCGACGGGCGCGCCGTCGTCCGCGTGCGCATCGAGCCGCAGCTCGCCCTCCTCGGCGAGGGGCGGCAGAGCCGGATCTTCCAGGAACAACCCCTCTCGGGCGTCCTCGGCGCGGTGCTCACCGAGGCGGGGCTGCCCCACCGCTTCTCCCTCGCCGCGCCCCGGCCCCCGCGCGTCTACTGCGTCCAGCACCAGGAGAGCGATCTCGCCTTCATCACCAGGCTCTGCGCGGAGGACGGCGTCTTCTTCTGGTTCGAGCCTCCCGAGGGCGGCGATCCGGCGGCGCCCGAGGTGATCGTCTTCGCCGATTCCCCAGGGGCCTATGCGCAGATCGCCGGCGATCCCACGCTCGTCTACCGCCAGGCGACCGGCGCCGCCGCGCTCGCGCCCGAGGAGCGGCACGTGACGCGGTTCGTGCGGCGGCAGGCCAAGGCGCCGCGCGGCGCGCGGGTGAAGGGCTTCGACTTCGCGCGGCCGGCGCTCGATCTCGGCGCGGCCCGAGGGGAGGCTATCCGGGCGCGCACGACGTACGATCACCACGATCACGACGAGAGGATCGACGCCGGCGCCGAGCGCGCGCAGATCGTGCTGGAGCAGGCCCGGGCGCGCGCGGATCTCGGCGAGGGCGCCTCGTGGTGCCGGCGGCTTGCGCCGGGGCACAGGTTCTCGCTGGAGGGCCACGACGTCGCCGCGCTCAACGGGCGCTATGTGCTGACCCGGGTCGAGCACGAGGGCCACAACGCGCACCTCTCGGGCAGCGACGGGCCGAGCTACGAGGCGCGCTTCCGCTGCGCGCCCGAGGCCGTGCCGGTGAGGCCGCCCGCGCCCCGCGCGTCGGTGCGGCAGGCGCTCGAGACCGCGACCGTCGTCGGCCCGCCCGGCGAGGAGATCCACACCGACGCGCTCGGCCGCGTGAAGGTGCAGTTCCACTGGGACCTCGACGGCGCGCGCGACGACAGGAGCTCGTGCTGGCTCCGCGTCGCGACGCCGTGGGCGGGCGCGGGCTGGGGCTTCCAGTTCGTGCCTCGCGTGGGGATGGAGGTCCTCGTCGGCTTCCTCGGCGGCGATCTCGACCGCCCCGTCGTCGTGGGCGCGCTCCACAACGGCCTCCACGCGCCGACGCACCGGCTGCCGCGCTCGCGCTCGCGGAGCGGCATCCGCACGCAGTCGACGCCGGGCGGCGGCGGATACAACGAGATCGCCTTCGAGGATCGGGCCGGCGGCGAGCAGGTGGTGATCCGCGCCCAGCGCGATCTCGACGCCTCGATCGAGAACGACGCCACGGAGACCGTCGGCCGCGACAAGACCCTCAACGTCGCGGGGAAGCAGGTCGTCCGCGTCGAGGGCGATCGCGACGATCACGTCACGGGGGCGCTCGTCGAGGTCGTCGAGGGCGGCGCGTCGAGGAGCTGCGGCGGCGACGCGCGCGGCCGCACCACCGGCAGCGTCGCGGAGGAGATCCTCCAGAACCGGAGCGTCGAGGTGCACGGCACGGACACGGCCACGCTCCACGGCGGCTCGACGACCGTGGTGGGCGGGCCGCACGTGCTCCGCGTCGACGCCGAGCACACGCTGCTCGTGGGCGAGGGCCGCGACGACGGCCAGGCCGAGGTCTCGGTGTCACACAAGTACCTGCTCTCCTCGGGCAGCGTGATCCGCGTCCGCGCCGAGGACTCGATCGTGCTCGAGTCGGGCCAGAGCTCGATCGAGGTCACGCCGAAGGGCGTCGTCATCCGGGCGAGATCGATCGAGATCGTGGGCTCGGAGCGCGCGTCGCTGTCCGGCCCGGGCCCGGCGGTGCGGCTCGCGAGCGACGCGGAGATCGTGTCGAAGGTCGTCAAGATCTACGGCGAGGAGGCCTCGATCGAGCTCGGCAAGAAGGCGAGCGTGAAGGGCGAGCAGGTGCTCCTCAACTGCGACGAGGGCGCGCCCGAGCCGCCGGAGGACGGCGAGGCGCCGCCGGGGACGAAGAGGTTCAGCATCCGGCTGACCGACGAGCGGTTCGAGCCCTACGCCGGCAAGCGGTTCAAGATGGTGTGCGAGGGCCTGAAGCTCGACGGCGAGACGGGCGGCGACGGATCCATCGAGGCGGACGTGCCGGAGGCGGCGAGGACGGCGGAGATCACGCTGTGGCTCGGCGCGTTCCCCACGGGGCAGGTGCGGCGCTACTCGATCCAGATCGAGGAGCTGCCGGCGCCGACGTCGATCGCCGGAGCGCAGATCCGGCTCAAGAACCTCGGTTATTACCGGGGCGCGGGCAAGGGGGAGCTCGACGACGAGACGCGCGCCTCGCTGCGGAGGTTCCAGAGCGACCACGCGCTGGAGCCGACGGGGGAGCTCGACGGGGCGACCGCCGGGTCGATCGTCGAGCGGCACGGGAGCTGACGCGACGCCAAGGGCGCGACGCCAAGGGAGAGAAGAGACGATGCCTGCTCCGAGCGCACCGATGGGAGTCAAGGTCCCCGCAGGCGGCCCTGGCCACGCCTCGCCGCCAGCCGCGTTCGAGGCCGAGCCGCCGCGGCTCACGACGTGCCTCAACATGACGCCCGTCGACTACCCCGACGGCACCACGGGCGCGCCGGAGTTCCCGGCGCACGAGCTGGATCTCACCGACGCGACGAGCATCGAGCAGATCCTCGCCCACATCGACGCGCGGATCCACGCCCCTCTCGACGACGCGTGGGCCGGCCCGCCGGGCACGGACGGCGAGGACGAGTGGGTCGATGATCCCGCCGAGGAGGCCTGGGCCAAGGCGCTCAGCGAGGCGATGTTCGGCCAGCGGTACGGGGGGCCGGGGCAGTGCTACTTCGGCGATTCGAAGTGGGACTCGTTCATCTTCTCGCGGATGCAGAAGACGTCGATCGACTATATGAGCCAGAAGGTGTGGGGCGTGCGCAAGAACGCGACCGCGCCGGCGACCTGGCTCGAGGTCCAGATCTTCAAGAAGCAGCTCGAGAAGGACGGTCGCAGGATGGAGTCGGCGATGGAGGACAACGACGACCCGGCCATCTCGATCTGCTGCGCGTGTGAGCACAATGCCACGTACGGAACGATCATGCGGGGCTTCACGCTCGAGCAGCACATGAATGGCGCCGGCTGGGCGGCGGGCCAGAACCCCGGACGCCCCATCTTCGACGCCGGGCAGTTCGCGGGCGGCAAGTGGTATCCGACCAAGGAGGCGACGCTCGACGTCGCGGCGGGTCTGCTGAAGACGCCGCCGATCGGCCCCGGGACGATCTACTGCTATAACCCCTTCGGGGACAACAAGATGGTGACCGGCTTCGTTCCCATCGGGTGGATCGAGACCGACGCGCATGGCGCGCCCGCAATCAAGGCCCAATTCAGAGAAAAGACGCTGAACGACATCACCGAGCGCAAATCGCAGTACGGGACGCCGAAGCGACAAGTCGATGATCCGACGGAGCAGCTCACGAAGGTAGAGGAGCTGAACTTTACTCCCTCGACACCGACGTCGGAGTCAGACGCCGCGAACATGCTCGTCGGCGTGCCCCTCCCCGCGACCGGACAGCGCAAGGGATCTCACATCTTCTTCGTGCTCCGCGTGAGCAAGGACAAGAAGCGGATCCAGAAGTTCGACACCAGCAACGGCCACCCGCTCGACAGACACGTAGGAGACACCGTGATGGACCCGCTCGGCAAGGCGGGGATCTACGACGGCATCTCCCTCACCGCGGCCCCGCCAGGCAACGTTTTCTGCGGGATGGGCGTGCTGCCCACCGCCCCCGTGGCGCTCGACACCATGGCCGACCACATCCGCCGCGCGCGGCCCATCAGCCTCATGCGCCTCGTGATCGCGGAGCGCCGCCCTGGGCCCGAGCTCAGCGATCGGCATGTGCTGTTCGTCAGCAAGCTCATGCGGACGTACGATGACGATGGGCAGAATTTCTGGGTGAGCAGGTGCGCATGGTCCCTGCGCAACACCCCCGGGTTCACCAGCCTCCAGCCCTGGTGGATCATCTACATCCCTCGGATGGAGCTCGCGAGGATGATGTGGACCAAGGGGGCACGGAGCCGGAAGCTCTCGGAGATGGCACGCGACGTGTCCGTCATCCGCCGCATGAAGTTCGACAAGGAGCAAGCGAAGAAGACGAAGAAGGATCCACCGCTCGCGCCAGGGCTCCGCTACGGTGAGGACTACGTGGCGCAGATCGTCCTCACGAACGATGACCGAGGAGGCGCGCTCTACTGGAGCCGGGCTCGGTCGGAGCTCAGCTTCGGGGTGACGAACGAGCAGATCCAGGGCAACCCGCTGCCGAACGCGATCAAGGACAGCGTGGCGCCCGTGGCGCGGCAGGGGCGCGATCCCAAGCTCGAGGTGCCCTGGAACGGCGAGCGCTTCGATGACCGTTACAGCGATATCGACATCACGATTCCATCGCTGTTCCGTGACGGCGAGGACACGAGGAGCGCGAGCGAGCATGACGCCGAGCCCATCGCGACTGACGATGACCACGCCGAAGAGCTCAGGATGAGCATGATCGACGACGAACCGAGGACACCGGGTGAGGTGGAGCTCGCATGAGATCGGTGGTAGCGTCTCTGCTTACCGGATTGATGTTCGTGTTCGGCTGCTCTGGAACGCCGCCGCCCCGACCGCTTCAGTCCGCACCGCCCGCGGTGGCACGTCCCACGGCGGCGGCAGCGACGGCGAGCGCTCCGCCAGCAGGCCCGAAAGACTGCGCGAAGAGCGCCACGATCGAGGAGTGCACGTTGGCGTGCAATCACGGCGCGCTCGCGAGCTGCGTCCGTGTCGGGGAGATCCGGATGCAGGCCGATCCCAAAGAGGCGGCGACCGTGCTCGAGAAGGCGTGCAACGGCGGTGAGCAAAGCGGCTGTGAGCGCCTCGCGCAGCTCTACCTTGGCGGCGCGCTGGAGAGGGATTATCCGCGCGCAGCGGCGCTCTATACCAAGGCCTGCGACGCCGGATATCAACCTGCCTGCGGTCGCCTGGCCGACCTCCGTTTCCGGAGCGAGCCGGGCATCGAGGCGCAGACCGACGAGGAGTTCGCCGACGCGATCAAGCTCCTGGAGCGCGCCTGCAACGCCGATGATGCGAAGTCCTGTGGTACGCTGGGGGCGATCCATTTCACGGCGATTCATGTGTCGGAAGATCAGGCCAAGGGATGCGCGCTCCTCGCAAGAGGATGCGCCATGGGCAACGAATGGAGCTGCGGCCATGCAGCCGAGATGTGGGCCCGCGCGGACCTCCCCGCCCTCGGCGGCATCAAGGAGCATGAGAGATCGGCGCGGGTCAACGAGTTCGCCAAACGTCAGGTGGCGCTGCGCAAGGCCGCCTGCGAGGAAACGGGCCGATCCTGCAACCTGGTCGCCAAAGAGGATATCACCAGCGCGAGGAGCCTCCTCGGCGAGCTCTGCCGAACCCGCAACAACATCGCCGCATGTAACGATCTCGGGCTGATGTACGGCGAAGGAGAGCAAGGCGACAGAGACTACGTGGCCGCGGCAGCGCTGTTCGAGATCGGGTGCCGAGGCGGCGCTGAGCCCTCCTGCTTCGAGCTCGCCAGGTTTTACAAATTCGGCTACGGCGTGACGAAGGATCCGCGCAAGACGTTCGTGCTCACAGAGCGGAGCTGCGCGCTCGGCTATACGCCTGCCTGCGACATCCTCGGCACACTTCATCTCAACGGGGAGGGGACGGGGCGCGATATCCACAAATCGCTCGATTTCCGGCGAAGGGCCTGCGGCTGGCACGACAGCAATGCATGCCGTACCCTCGGTGTCTGGCTCATCTCCCACGACGGCGAGGAGGTACGGGAGGGAGAAGGGATGCGCGAAGGCGCCGAGCGTCTCCGCGAGGCATGCAATGGCGATAGCAGTCCGAGCTGCCTCGATTACGCCCTGCTCCACGACAAGGGCTGGGGCGTGCCCAGGGACCCGACGAAGGCGCGCGAGACCGCGCAACTCGCGTGTGATCGAGGCGATCGCGAGGCGTGCGGGTGGCTGAAGAACCCCGCGCTCCACACCCCGAAATGGGTGAAGGAGCGCGAGCAGCGGATGGCGAAGCGCAAGGCGCGCGGCGCCGCGACCAAGGAGCCGAGATGAGCGCGGCAGAGCGAGGGCGGCAGGCAGGGCGCGCGCACCAGCGCGAACCGCAGGTCGAGGGGCTCACGATCGAGCGCTACGCGGAGGTGATGGCCTATCGCCGCCACTTCCCCGCGGCGCGCGCGATCGAGGTGCTGCTCCGGCTCGGCATCCAGCCGGCGCGCTGGGACGCGGCGACGCGCGGCTGGGGCACGGCGATGAGCGGCGCGCTCGCCCGCGACGAGCCGGAGATCCTGACGCGCTTTGCGAAGGCCCTCGCGACCCAGGAGCGGCGACTTCGCGAGTTCCCGCCGCGCATCGAGTCGCTCGGCGAGCCCGTGGCCCAGCAGGGGGACATCGACGGCGCGCGCGCGTCCGAGGGCGAGCGTGCGGCGGAGCGGCCGTCGTACCTGCGCGACGAGGCCGCGAGCGCGCCGTGGCCCGCTCCGCCCGCGGAGCCGGCGCCCGGCGCGCTGCGGAACCTCCACGGGACCGCCGAGATGAGCCGGTTCGTCCCCCGGCCCGCGCTGCCCTTCCAGGAGCTTGAGCCGGCGCGCGAGCCGAGCAAGAAGCGCTGATCCCGGGATGGGTTCGGGCCGATCTCTCGGCGCGTGGGTGATGCGCTCGGCGCATCGGGTCGTGGGCGAGCAGCTTCGGAAGGACGTGCCCTCCTCCGGCCCCCTCGATGGCACGGATGAATTTTGTCGCGCCCCGGCGCACCCGACGTCCTGCAGCCCGACGCGGCAACGGGCGCAGGAGCTTGCGGGATGCGAACGCTTCGATCGTATCGAGGCTCGCGGGAAAGCGAGCCTGGCAGCAGGAGCAGCCTTGGCTTCCGGGGCGCGGCGGCGGGGGCCGGGGGCTTGCCCCTGCCCGTGTGGCCAGCGGCGATCGCCCTCTTCACCGCGGCCCTGGCCGGCTGCGCGCAAGGCGACGACCTGGGAAGGGAGCCGGCTGGCCTCTGGCTCGATCCGCCCCTCCTCGAACCGGCGGGCGAGGAGCCGACCGCCGACGCCGCGAACTCCACGATGCCCGAGCCCAGGGTCGACCACGACGCCGTCGTGCTCCACAGCGGCAAGGTCCTCGTCTTCGGTGGCGCGACGCGGATCCTCGTAGAGCCCGAGCCTCTCAGGGTGTTCGACGACACGCTCCTGACCAGCACGGCGCTGTACGATCCGGCGACAGGGACATGGGCTCCGGCCGCGCCGAGGGCGACCACCGGTTCCGTGCCGACCTCCCGCGTCATGGTCCTCCAGGACGGCCGGGTGCTCGTCGCGTCAGGGGTCTCGTTCGAGCTCTACGATCCCGCGCTCGATGTGTGGACCTCCACGGCCCGGATGCCCACCGCTCGCGCCGCTTCGACATGCGGCACGGCCATGCTGGCCGACGGCCGTGTGCTCGTCGCCGGCGGGAGGGTCCTGGAGGGACCCTCTCCGAGCCGCGGAGTCGCCGAGATCTACGACCCTGCCACCAACAGATGGTCGGCGACAACGCCCATGCTGACCGGGATGAACGCGGTTCGCGGCGCGATCTCGCTGAAGGACGGCAGGGTCCTCGTCAGCGATGGTGTCTCCCGCTCCGAGCTGTTCGATCCGGCCTCGGCGACATGGACCCTGGGGCCGCCTCTCCGCTTCAAGGACATCGTGCCGCTGTCGGACGGCAAGGTGCTCATGATCCGGCGCCACGATGGCCCCGACGCCTTGTCCAGCGTCTATGACCCGGTCACGGACACCCAGACCGCGATACCGCCGTTCGCCTTGCCGGCCGCGAGCGGGATCGTGTCGCCGGCGCTCACGGCGCTGCGGGACGGCCGCGCATTGTTCACGGGCGGCTACACGCGCGAGACCAGCTCCGAGGCGTGTACCGGTACTTCTGATCCGTGGGACTGCCCTGTTTACTACAAGTTCTCTGGCGCCGTGTGGGTGTTCGATCCCGTCGCCCAGCGCTGGAGCCCGGCCGCGCCGATGAGGCTCCCCCGGGCTGACCACACGGCCACGCAGCTCCTCGACGGCGCGGTGTTGATGGCCGGCGGCGACGTCGTCGACATCGTCGTCATCCCCGGGCTCGTCTCGACGACCAACGCGGAGCTCTACGCGCTTTCCACGTCTCCGCTCGGCGCGCCTTGCCACGATGGCGCCTCCTGCGACAGCGGCTTCTGCGCGGATGGGGTCTGCTGCGATGCCGCCTGCGACGCCGGCCCCTGCGATGCTTGCGTGGTGGCCGCCGGCGCCTCCGAGGACGGCCGCTGTGCGCCGCTCACGGGCACCGCCTGCGACGATGGGGATGCGTGCACCGATGGCGACACCTGCCAGGCGGGCGCGTGCGCAGCAGGCGCCGTCGACATTTGCGGCAGCGGAGGCGAAGGAGGCAGCGCGGGCGCCGGTGGCAGCAGCGTTGGTGAAGGAGGCAGCGCGGGCGCCGGTGGCAGCGGCGTTGGTGAAGGAGGCAGCGCGGGCGCCGGTGGCAGCAGCGTTGGTGAAGGAGGCAGCGCGGGCGCCGGTGGCAGCAGCGTTGGTGAAGGAGGCAGCGCTGGCGCCGGTGGCAGCGGCGTTGGTGAAGGAGGCAGCGCGGGCGCCGGTGGCCGTGGCACCGGTGGAAGCACTGGTGAAGGAGGCAGCAGCAGCGACGGCGCTGGCAGCACCTCGCAGTCGTCCGGCGGCGATCCAGAGCCAGGCTCAGGCGGCGATGGAGACCACGCTGGAAGCGGCGGCGCTGGCGCCGGCGCTCCGGACGGCGGCGGCGACACGTCGATGAGCTGCCGAGTCGCGAGCCCTGGCCAGGCCCCCCCGCGGTGGCTCGGAGCGCTCTCACTCCTTGGCGTGCTGGCGCTGCGCCGGCGGCGATCCGGAGGCAGGTGATGGGATGACGCAGGAGATGCGATGGGCCCGAAGGGCACCTCGACATCGCGGCCGCTGGACCGGCCGCGATGCTCTCCTGCGGCCTGGCTTCCCCGTGGAGCTGCAATCGGGCTGAAACCGCATGCAAACAGCAAGAAGATGAACCGCCGACCTTGCGTCCTTGCGGTTTCTCTTCCCTTCTGTTGATTCCTCGGGACTCCAACGTGATCGGTGCGCCAGGCACCGCCACCGGGCTGACGAAGGAGATCGGACAGGGGATTCGCAACACCCTGTGTCCCCTCGGCCAGGCGTACAACCATCCCTGCTCGGTCCAGGTCGGCTCGGACAGGTCAGCGCGGCTGCAGGTCACCTCGCCCAGAGGACCGAGAGATCGAGCTCGATGGCGTGGAAGGGCTCGGCGCGGACGCGGGCGGCGTCGCGGTGGACGACGGCGGGCCCCCAGCCGCGATCCGCGCCGAGCGCGTAGACCTCCAGCGTCCGGGCGATCGGGTCGACCAGCCACGCGTGCCGCACGCCCTCGCGTGCGTAGATCGGCATCTTGTCGTCGCGGTCGACGCCCTCCGTCGAAGGGGAAAGCACCTCGCAGATCCAGTCCGGGGCGAGCGCGAAGTACGCCGTGTCGGGCATCTCGGGCATGCGTTCGCGGCGCCAACCGGCGAGATCGGGCACGAGCGCGTCGAGCTCGCCCGGCGCGCCCGGGTCGGGGAAGCGCAGCTCGATCGCGTCGATGATGTGCCAGCCGCCGGGCCCTCCGTCGCCCAGGTCGAACGGTCCGCCCAGCTTGATGCCTAGCCTGGACGACGCCCGTGCATGTCGCGGTGCCGGCCGGGGGAACACGTGCAGGGTGCCGCTGACGAGCTCTGCCACCTGGTGCGACGGAACGGCTTCGAGGTCGGCGTACGTGGCGCGGCGCTGTTTCTTGGCGGCTTGGCCCATACGGGCCAAGTCTGCCCGGGGGCGCACAGCGGAGCAAGGCGGTAAGGCGCAGGGGCGGGTCGGCGCGCCGGCCGGCTCGCTCATTCCGCCACGAGGTCTCCTGCCGAGCGCGGCGCGACCTCGTAAGTCGTCTCGTATTGCGCGGCGAGGCCGGTCACCGTGATGTCCTGATCGACCTTGAGCGACGCGGTGTCGATGACAGGTTGGCCGTCGACGATATGCACGAAGACCTGGATCTCGCCCGAGCCGTCGTCGATGTACACCTTGAAGCCGTAGGGCTGGTCGTCCTCCACGGCCTTGGTCACGCGGCCGTCCACGCGCACCAGCAGGCCCTCGACGGGCTCGCCGACCTCTCCGGTCGTCACGTCCTTCGGTCCGACGGAGCGGGCCTCGCCGAGCGTCGTGACCGAGGCTGCCTTGGCGTTGAGCACCGTCTGCTGGGCCGTCTGCCCGAGCGTCCCCGTGACACGCACCCGGGTGTCGAGGTTGAGATCGAGCGCGTCGGGTAGGCTCACGTAGATGCCCCCGGTGTCGTCCTGCAGCGCGAAGCCCTGCTCGCCGGTCGCCGAATTGAATGTGCCAGGCGCGACGGTCACGACACCGTCGACCGTCGCCGTGGAGCCCTCGGCCAGGCCGCGGGCTTCGGAGATGGCGACGGCGACCTCCTCGTCCGGAGCAGGCGACTCTTCGTCAGAACTGCAGGCCGTCGTCGCGAGGAGGCAGGTGGTGATGGCGATCGAGACGATGCTGCGAGTCAAAACGGTTTTGCGCATTTCCCGTCCCTAGCCGTGCTGTCGCCCAGGGACAAGACATGGCCCCGGAGCGCCGGATGCCGCCCCTTGGCACCCGCCGCCGTCGATTCCGTGACGATCCCGAGAATCCCCCGCAATTCTAAGCATGAGCCATCTCTCTCCCCTCCCGCCTCCTCCCGCCGACCTCGTCCAGCACAGCACCTGGACGTCCATGCACGCGACCGCCGTCCACGTGCTCCCGGGGATGCTCCGCTACCTCGGCGTCGCTGAGGACGACATCGACGACCTCTCCCAGGAGGTCCTCCTGGGCGCGTACACCAGCCTTCCCCGGTACAACCCCGCCTATCCCGCCTCGGCGCCCGGCTCTGCCTCGCTGCCGCCAGTCGCCTCGCCGCTTCTCCACGACTTCGTGTCCGCCGTGCCAGGCGCCGCCGCGGACGCCGCTCAGGAGCAGCAGGAGCAGGACGACCCCGCGGCGCTCCCTCTGCCGGCGTCGGGCAATCCCTCTCGGCCATCGCGCCCGCACGGCCTCGGCCCGCGCTGGCGAGCCGAGTCCAGCTGGCTCTTCGGGATCGCCTGGCGAAAGGTCCGGCGCCATCTGGAGCGCAACTACCGGCGCCTCGAGGTGCCGGTGGGCCTCGCTGATGAGGCGTACTTCGAGCGCGCCGAGGTCGCGCCGAGCAGCGAGCAGCGCATCGCCACGAACCAGCGGATCGCGATCGCGACCCGCCTGCTGGCGACGATCGCGCCCGAACGGCGCGCCATCCTGATCATGGCCGACATGGTCGAGATCCCGCTGCGCGAGATCGCGCGCTCTCTCGAGCTCAACGAGAACACCGCTTCAAGTCGGCTGCGTCTCGCGCGCGAAGACTTCCGCGCCGCCGTGAAGCGCCTGCGCCCCGAGGAGCAGCGCGCGCTCCGGTCTGGCCTGCTCATGGTCCCGCTCTTCACCCTCGCCTCCTCGCGCTCCGCCGTCGCGTCGCCGGCCGTCCACTCCGGCGCCTCCGCCATCGTCGAGACGAACGCGCCCGCGACCCGTCCCGAGCTGCCGAGCGATCTCGAACCCCAGGACCTCGCAGATCGACCCGGGCGCGCCGCTCGCCTCGCGCGCCTGCTCGCCCGGTTCATCAGGCCGGCGCTGGCGTTGGCGATGGCAGGCGTCGGCGGTGCCGCGGTGTTCGCCGCGCTTGCGCCAGCGCCAGCGCCGGCCCTCTGGGCCCGCCACCTGGGCCCGATCGCGACACCGCTCCTCCTCTCGCGTGCCGTCCACCCCGATGTGCGACCGGAGACGGGTCCCGGTGAAAGGCCGCGCTCCGATGCGCCGCGCTCCGACGCGATCTCGGACAAGGAAGCTCCAGCCTTTCGCGCGCCCACGCCGGCACGTGTCTTCCGCCAGCGCAAACCCGCCGCGCCGGAGCAGCACGCTCCCTCCGACCAGGATGGAGAGCTGCTCGCCGACGAGCTGCAGCTGCTCGACGCCGCCAGGCAGGCGCTGCTGCAAGGCGATAGAGCGACCGCGCTGGAGCGCATCGCCGCCCACGAGCGGCGGTTCCCCGAGGGGCGGCTCAAACTGACGCGCGAGCGGCTGCGATCGAAGGCCGCGGGGGCGCAGACAGCGCCGGCCGGCAGCGCGGCGGGGCAGACGCTTCCGTGACCGCGCGGACGAGGCCGATGCGCGGGAGATCGCACGACGAGGGCGCGCGCAGGAAGCGGGCAGCACGCGCAGCGCTCGCCTCGACGGCCGCGGCCGCGATCTCGGCCGCCGGGGTCGCACCGGTCCGGGCCGAGCCCACGGCCACGCCGCTCCGGGTGCGGCTCGAGTTCATCCGTGGGCCAGGCGCCGAGGAGTGCCCGGACGAGCCGTTCCTGCGCGCGGAGACGGTCCGGGCGATGGGCGGGGTCGACCCCTATGACGCGGAGGCTGCGTTCACGATGACGGCGTCCATCGAGCGCCGGCGCGGCAAGCTCGCCGCCTCGATGTTCCTCCGCGACGGCGACGGTCACGGACGCTGGTTCGACGGGTTCAGCGCCTACGATGACTGCAAGGTGCTCGTCACCGCCATGGCCCTGTCCATCGCCGTGCTGCTCGACGACGCCGCCGAGCTCCCCGCACCACCTGGGGCGCCAGCGAAGCCCGCTTCGCCGCCCGCGCCGCCATCTCCCCCGCGCACGGCGCCACCCGTGCGCGCGCCGCCCCGGAGCCGCGCGTCACCGGTCGTGGGGGAGCGCTTCTCCTGGGTGGCCGGCCTCGGCGCTGTGGCGGGCCTCGGGATGACACCCGGCGTCGCCGGTGGGCCAGCGCTGTCCTTCGGGGCACGCTGGCCGGCGTGGTCGGTCGCGCTGGAGGTCCGCGGGCTCGCCTCGCTGTCGGGAAACGTCGAAGCCGTCGGCATGTCGGTCTCCACCCTCACGACGGATGTCGTCTTCTGTCTCGAGCGCCGCAGCCTGTTCGCGTGCGGCCTAGCCGAGTTCGGCATACTCCAAGCGGCTCCCACCGTTCCGTTAAACGCGACATCACGGCTGAATCTCCACGCCGGATTCGGTGCACGGGCGGGTATGGAGTGGCCTCTGTCAGAAAATTTATCGGCCCGAGCACACGCGGATGTCGTTCATCCTGTGGCTGGAGCCGCCATCCTTCGCCACCCGGGCGCTCCTGAGCCCGAGCGCCCTGTCTGGAGCGCGCCTGCTCTCGCCGTGGCACTCGGCATCGGTCTACAAGCGAGCTTCTGAGGGCGATTCGAGAGTGAGCGCGGCAAAACGCTTCGGCAGGTTGGCACGGAAGAGAAATGCCTCTCGCTTCATGGAATGGTGTTCATGAAATTCGTCGTACGTCATTCGCCTTGCGCTGAAGAACGGCGCTCAAGTAATGTTTCAGCTATGCGCACGGCACGATTTGTCCTTCCAGGGCTGCTGTTCATCGCTGGCTGCGAGCAGGAGCCCATCATCATCACGGGGCCCTGTACACCCGAAGAGATCAGACTGGGTTATTGCTCGGGGGTTGGCGCCGGCGGTGAGGGCGGCGCCGGCGGTGAGGGCGGCGCCGGGGGCGAGGCCAGCGCCGGCGGCCAGGGCGGCTCCGGCGGCGACATGCACAGCTCGCTGTGCTCTGGCCAGTGCACCCCGCCTGCGCCGCTCGGCTGGTTTGGCCCGGCGCTGCTCTGGTTCGGCCCACCCGAAGCCGTCCCCGACTGCCCCGCCGACGCGCCCACGCTCGGCTACGAAGGCTTCGCCGATCTCCAGCAGCCGCCGATGGACTGCGCGACCTGCGCGTGCGATCCGCCCGAGGCCTCGTGCGCGGTCCCCACCGGCTGGGCCGCATCCTCGTCCGCCTCGTGCCCCGGCGATGAGCCGGGCACCGTGATGACCTCCTTCGCCGCGCCCCACGGCTGGGACGGCGCGTGCACCGCGGCGAACCCCATCCCTGAAGATCAGCTCTGCGACGGCGAGCCCTGCGTGCAGTCGCTCACGATCGCGGCGCCCTCGGTCACGACCGGCGCGTGCACGCCGCGCATCGACGCGCCGCCGCCTGTACCCAGGCTCGATCCGTGGGCGACGCGGGCCAGGGCGTGCCTCGCCGGCGCGTACACCGCGTGCGACGACGCGACCACATGCGTGCCGGCGGCGCCGTCGGGCTTCCAGACCTGCGTCTACCACGAGGGCGACGATGCCAGCTGTCCGGAGGGGTACGCCGTCAGGCACGTCTTCTTCGAGGACGTGATCGACGGCCGCGAGTGCACCCCCTGCGGCTGCGGCGATCCGACCGGCGCCTCGTGCACCCTCATGGCGTCCGTGTACCGCGACGCCGCCTGCACGGACCTGCTCGCGTCGAGCCTTGTCAGCTCCAGCGTCCCGTTCTGCGTCGTGACGCCTCCCGGCGTCGCCCTGGGCAGCAAGTCGGCCGTGATCGCGGATGTCGAGCCGGGCGCGTGCGCCCCGCGCGGGGGCGAGCCCGTGGGTGAGCTCCAGGCGAGCGCGCCATCGACCTTCTGCTGCACGGCCTGAGCGGGGCATTCCCGGAAGTCATCAAGGCACCTCGCGCCTCCGATCGGCGCAGGAAGAACTACCCTCCAAATTTCACCAGGGATCCGGATATCCCCGCTGCCTCGTGCGGCCCGGGAGTATCCTCACGCTCTCACGGCCGCTTCCGGCCGTCGCTCGTTCCCTTCGCCTCGTGCCGCCACCGCCCCTCCGCACGTTTCGCTCCGGGCTCTTCCGCACGATCGCCCTTGCCGCTCGCGCGAGCCCCTTCGCCCTCGCGGCCATGGCCCTCGCCGGCGTCCTCGCGGGCATCGCTCCGACCGGTATGGCCTGGTACGCCCGCCGGGTCCTCGACGGCGTCGCTCACGGCGATCGACAGGCGGTGATCACGGGCATCGTGGCGGAGGCGGGGCTCCTGCTCCTCACCTACGTCGCCGGGGGCCTCAACCAGTTCGCGACAGCGCGCCTCCGCCTCGCGCTCGGCTTCCTGCTCCAGCGGTCGATCCTCGAGAAGGCGATCGCGGTCCCTTACGCCTGCTTCGAGGACCCCGGCTTTTACGACGCGCTCTCGCGGGCGCGGCGCGAGGCGGTCGGGCGTCCGGTGGCGCTCCTCGCCGGGCTCTTCGCCGTGGCTCAGGCCCTCGCGGTGCTCGGCGGCTCCGCGGCGCTCCTCTTCCGCTTCTCGCCGCTCTGCGCGCTCGCGATCCTCCTCGCCGCGCTCCCGGGCTTCCTCACGGAGACCCGCTTCGCGACCGCGCTCTTTCGCCTCCAGAACCGGCGCGCCACCGAGGCCCGCGAACAGGCCTACCTGGAGCAGGTGCTCACACGCGACGACCACGCAAAGGAGGTGCGCCTCTTCGGAACGGGGCCCGCCTTCCTCGAGCGCGCGCGGCGCGTCTTCACGCTCGTCTTCGACGAGGATCAGGCGCTCGCGCGACGGCGGCTGCTCGTCGGTCTGGTCGCGGACCTCGTCGCCCTCGCCCTCTTCTACGCGGTCTATGTCTACGTCGCGCTCCGGGCCCTCTCCGGGGCGCTCACCGTCGGCGACCTCGGCCTCGCGCTCGTCACCTTCCGGCAGGGGGACGGCGCCCTCAAGCAGGCCCTCGGCGGCGTGCGCGGGCTCTACATGGACCAGCAGTACCTCGCCAATCTCTACGACTTTCTCGACCTGCCGGTCCCCGCTCCGCGGCAGCTCGCCCCCGCGGCCCGCGCGCAGGACGAACAGGGGCTGCGCTTCGAGAACGTCGGCTTCACCTACCCGGGGGCCGCTCGCCCCGCCCTCGCCGGCGTCGATTTCTCCCTCGCCCCCGGCCGGAAGCTCGCCCTCGTCGGCGAGAACGGCTCCGGAAAATCGACCGTCCTCAAGCTCGTGGCCGGCCTCTACGAGCCGACCGAGGGGCGCATTCTCCTCGACGGGCGAGACCTGCGCGCCTGGGACGGCGAGGCCCTCCGCGCGCGCCTCGCCGTGGTGTTCCAGGACTTCGTCCGCTACCAGCTCACGGTCCGCGAGAACGTGGCCCCACGCGCAGCCGAGGACGCGGTGCCCGACGACGCGATCGCGCGCGCGCTCGCCCGCAGCGATGCTGCGCCGGCCGTCGGCCGGCTCCCACGAGGCCTCGAGCAGCGGCTCGGCAAGTTGTTCTCCGGCGGCGTCGAGCTCTCCGGCGGAGAGTGGCAGAAGCTCGCCCTCGCGCGCGCCTTCCTCCGCGAAGGCGCCGACCTGCTCCTCCTGGACGAGCCGACCGCGGCCATCGATCCCGCCGCCGAGGCGGCCCTCTTCGAACGGGTGCGGGCGGAGACCGCAGGGCGCATGGCCATCCTCGTCTCCCACCGATTCTCCACGGTCCGCCTCGCCGACGAGATCCTCGTGATGGATGGCGGGCGCATCGCCGAGCGCGGTGACCACGATACGCTCCTCGCGGCGGGCGGGCGCTACGCGGCCCTCTTCCGCCTGCAGGCGGCCGGCTACCGGTAAACGCAAGCACACGGAATCACACGGAATCACACGCAATCACACGCAATCACACGCCAGTAAGCGCGAGCACGCGCCGACAAGCGCGGTGAAGCGTGACGGCATGAGGATGAAACCCAGACCACACGAACCACACGAGAAGATCGAAAGAGAGGCTTCGCGAAAAAGAGGCTTGTAGAGAGCGTCTCGTTGGGCGTACGTTGATAGACTCGGCCAAGCTGCGAAGCTTCGCAGACTACAGGTCCGAACCGGAGGAGACTCACCATGTCCCACCCGAATGACCACGACGACGCGACTCCGCTCTTCGCTCACCTCCTCGTCGATGACGAGCAGCCGAGCCCGGCCGCGGGAAGCGGCGGCACCACCCCGACGTATCACTGCCTCGACAGCGAGTGTACGAAGAAGTACCCGTCGGACGCGGACGACTGTTATTCGTACAAGCCCTACTGCGACTATTCCTGAGCGCGCAGCGATCCCCGAGCACCGTGGTCGCACCGACAATCCTCCTGCTCTCCCACGCGGGTGAGCCCTTCGTGACCGAGCGCGTCGCCGAGGAGCTACGCCGCCGCGGCGCGCTCCCCGTTCGCCTCGATACCGACAGGCTCTTTGACGACGGGCCCTTCGGGGCCTCCCTCGCCGGAGACGATCCCGGCACCGTGTGGGTCCGCGGCGAGCGCGTGCGGCCGGACGCGATCTGGCTCTGGCGGGCCTGGCCGCGCATCGACGCGCCGGCGATGGCGGAGGCGCACCGCGCCGCCGTGAACCGCGAAGCACAGGCGCTCTTCTTCGGGGCGAGCTCGCTCCTCGAAGGACGCTGGGTGGACGCGCCCGAGCGTGTCCGCGCCGCGGAGAACAAGCTGCTTCAGCTCCGGTGCGCGCGCGCGGTCGGCCTCCGTATCCCGGATACGCGGTATACCTCGGACCCGGATGCGGTCCGCGCCCTCTTCGACGCCCACGAGGGGCGCGTCGTGTGCAAGCTGCACGCACCCCTCGACTACGGGATGCAGGCGCACCGCGCCTTTCCGACGCGCCGCTTCCGCCGCGAGGACCTCGCGCGCCTCGACGCGCTCCGCCGGGGGCCGATGATCTTCCAGGAGGCGATCCCGAAGGCCCTCGAGCTCCGCGTCGCCTGGGCGGGCGGAGCCGCGTGGACCGGCGCGCTCGACGGCAAGGAGACCGACGTCGACTGGCGCTTCTCGGCGGCGGGCGCCTGGATGCCGCACGCGCTCGAGGCCGCGACCAGGGCGAAGCTCGCGGCGCTCATGAAGCGCCTCGGTCTCCGCCAGGGCTGTCTCGATCTGATCCTCACTCCGGACGGCGACACCGTCTTTCTCGAGGTCAACCCTACCGGCGAGTGGGGGATGCTCGAGGCGGAGCTCGGTCTGCCGATCGCCGCATCCCTCGCCGAAACGCTGCTCCGCGACGAGGACGAACCATGAAGGTCCTTCTCATCACCCATCGCGCCGACGCCCCGCGCTTCATCGAGCGCGTGGCCGACGAGACCCGAAGCCGCGGCGCCGAGCCGGTCGTCTTTTACGTGGAGGACTTCCCGACGAAGACGACGATCTCCTTTGCCCAGGGGCCGGACGGCGAGCGCTTCCTCCTCGGCGGGCACGCGATCGGGGCGGGCGACGCGATCTGGGCGCGCCGCTACCATGCCCCCGTCGGGCTGCCAGAGGCCATGCACCCGGGCCACCGGCGGATGGTCCTCGCGGAAACGGAGCGGTTCCTGCACGGGGTGCTCGCCGCCTGCCCCGCCTTCAAGGTGGACCCGTACGCGCGCGTCCGCGGCGCCGACCACAAGCCGCTGCAGCAGCGTATCTTCCGGGAAGCGGGCGTTCGCACGCCGCGCACGCTCGGCACGAACGATCCGGAGGCGGCCCGCGCCTTCCTCGCGAGCTGTCCGGAGGGCGCCGTCGTCAAGATGCTGAGCCCGGAGCCGTTCCGGAAGGATGACGGAAAGCTCCAGGTGGTGATGACGAGCGAGGTGCGCCCGGAGACGCTCGAGAAGCTCGAGCAGCTCCGCCTCTGCCCCATGTACTTCCAGGAGAGGGTCCCGAAAGCCTACGAGCTCCGCGTGACCGTCTTCGGCACCAAGGTCTTCGCGGCGCGCCTCGACTCGCCGACGTTTGCCGGGGCCGAGGTCGACTGGCGCACGAAGGGGCTCGAGACCATCGAGGCGTGGCGCGACCACGCGCTGCCGAGGCACGTCGAGGACGCCCTTCACCGCTACCAGGACGCGGTCGGCCTCCAGTACGGCGCCGCCGACTTCATCGTGACCCCGGCCGGCGAGCACGTGCTCCTCGAGGTCAACCCGGCCGGCGAGTTCTTCTGGCTCGAGGCGAACCCACCCCACCACCCGATGGTCGCCGCCCTCGTCGACGTCCTCGTGGGCGTGCCGGGGTCGCGTCGCAGGTTCCCGGACCTCCCGGCGCCGCCAGCCGCGTGATTCGCTCGCCGCCGCCGTCCCTCAGCCCCTCGCCGCCGCCCCCCTCCGCGGCAGCCGCGCCGTGAACGTCGTCCCCCGCTCCGCCTGGCTCGCCACCTCGATCACCCCGCCGTGCGCCCGCGCGATCTGGTGCGCGATGAACAGTCCGAGCCCGAGCCCCCGCCCCGCGCTCGCTCGCCCCTCCGCGGGCGACGCCTGCTGCCAGGGCTCGAACAGCGTCGCCAGCCGCTCCGGCGCGATCTCCGGGCCCTCGTTGTGCACCTCGATCAGCACGTCGCCCCCGCGCGGCCGGATCGCCACCCGCACGGCGCTCCCGGGCTCGGCGTGGTCGACCGCGTTCTGCACGAGGTTCGTCACCATCTGGGCGATCCGCTCGGGATCCCACAGCCCCGCGCCGCTCCCCCGCAGATCGAGCCGGATCGGCACCCCCGCGCGCGTCGCCCGCTCGACCTCGAGCGCGCTCGTCCACATGCTCGCGTCCACCACCGCGTGGAGGACCTGCGCTTCTCCCGCCCCGAGCGCGATGCCCTGGGCGACGCACTCCTCGATCAGCGCGGCCCGGAGGTGCGACAGCTCCCGCAGCGCCGCCTCGATGCAGCGGCCCCGCGTGACGCAGCGGCGCGCGTGGTCCTCGACCCGCTCGTAAGCGCCGCGGAGCGCCGCGTCCTCGCCGGCGAGCCGGCTCGCAGCGAGCGCCTCGATGAGGTGCTCGAGCAGCGCCGGCGCCGCGTCGACGAGCACCGGGCGCTCGCCCCGCCGCGGCGCCGGCGCCCTGGGATCGTCGAGCACCCGGCGCGTCCAGCGATCGAGCACGTCGCGCTTGCAGCTGCGGAGCCGGGAGGCAGCGGAGGTCTTTGCTAGCGGGCCGGCGTCATCCATCGATACAAAGCGAGCGTCCGCCGGCGCGGATGTCACGTGAGGACACCCCCTGATTGGCGCGTAAGTGACCGTCACCGGGGCCGACGTCTCCGCCCTCGGCCACCCGGCCCGACGTCTCCGCCCTCGGCCCGCTGGCTCCTCAGTCCCCGGCCAATCGGCGTCTGCCGCGCCCCGGCGCTAGAACGCGCCCAGCACCCCGACCCCGCCGCCCTCCGGGCCGATGAGCGGCACGATGCGCGCGTGCACCCGCGCTGGCGAGCCCTGCCGTGCCCCCGCGGCGCTCGCGCCCTCCGCCCTCGATGGGCCCGAGGTCAGCACGAGGACCGCCCCCGCGGCGAGCGCTGCGACGCCGACGCCGACGCCGATCGTGGATACGAGCGCCTTGGTCTCCGCCGCGTTGATCTCTTTGCGACCTTCCGGCGTACACAGCTTCTCCGGACAGAGCGCTTCGTCCTTTTCCGCGTCGCTCGCTTGCCCCGCGGCGAGGATGCCGAACACGGCGCCGACGCCGAGCACCGCCGCGCCGGCGCCCCCGATCACGAAGCCCGCGGTCTGCAGGCCGCGTCCGCCGCTGCGGCCGCCGACGGTGCCGCCGACCGGCGGCGCCTCGGGCCCGGCAGGCTTGCTCGTGGCCGCCACCGGCAGGAGCTTCGGGATGGCGATCGCCTTCAGATCGGCGCTCTCGCCGACCTGGACGGTCGTCGACCAGACCGTGTAGCCGCTCGCCGTCGCCTCGACCTCGTGCGCCCCAGGATCGATCGGGATCGGCGTGCCGAGCGCGGCCGCGGGGATGTCGCCGCCGTCGACGCGGACCAGCAGGCCGGGCGTGTTCTCCGCGTTGAGCTGGATCTTCGAGAGCCTCGGCTCCAGCGCGTCGATGTGCTCCTGCGCGAACGCCTCGCGCGCGGCGTTGCCCTCCTTCTTCGAGGCGAAGAGCGCCTCCTTGAACTGCCCCCACGCCGTCGCGGTCCTGCCGAGCCCCTCGTTGCACAGGGCCAGGTTGAGCAGCGTCCCCGTGCCGGGCCGCAGGCGCTGGCTCTCGGCCAGCTTGGGGCACGCCTGCGCGTACGACTTCGTCTCCATCAGGCGGCGCCCCTCCTCGAACAACGTCTGGGCGAGCGTCGGATCGCCGCCCGCGGCCTGCGCGGCGGCGCTCGAGGGCGCGAGCAGGGCGGCCGAGCCGAGCAGGACCACGGCGAGGGCGAGGCGGGCGCGACGGAGCGCGCGGGGGGCATGGACTGTCGAGGGGATCATGGCTGTGGGCTCAGTGCGGGTCGTTCAGGTCGATGCCCTTGGGAGGGCGCTGCGTCGTCGCAGCTTGCGACGGGCGGGCGGCGGGCGTGGTGCGCCCCGCAGGCGCGCCGCCCCGGGCGGCAGAGGGCGCCGTCCTGGGCGACGCCGCGGGGGAGCTCGCGGCCGCCGCGGCGTTCGGCGCGGGGGCGCTCGCCGCCCCGGAGGCGCTCGCCGCCGCTGCGGCAGCCGTTGTCGCTGCGTCGGCTGCCGCGCCTGTCGGTCGGATCGTCGGCCCGTCCGGCGTCGTCGTCCCGGCGGCAGGCGCGGGCTGCTCGGGGGTCGGCGCCGGCGCCGGCGCGGCGGTCTCCGTCGCGCTCACGGCGACCGTCGGCGCCGCCGCCGTGCCCTCCGTTCCGTCGGCGCCGCCCCGGCGGAGCATGTAGACGCTGCCGACGATGAGCCCCAGGAGGAGGGTCGCGGAGATCAGCGCGATCGCGAGGATCGCGGAAGGGGAGACCGATAGCCCAGGGATCCGGCGCCCGTCCGACGAGATCCCGAGGTGGGTCGACGAGGCGAAGGTCGCGGCGGCGCGGGAGCTCATCGGCGCGTTGTACGGACCGGGGACGATGTGCTGCTGCGGCGTGGGCGCCGGGAAGCCGTTGGGCGGGACCGGGCTCGGCCTGCCGTCCTCGGCCGGGCGAGGCCCGAAGGCGCCGTTGCCGGACGACGGGGGCTGGGAGAACGGCGACGATGGATGGGGGTAAGGCGTCGAGGCGTGGGCGACGGGCGACGGCGCCTGCGGGAACGGCGTCCCGTGGGGGAGCGGCGTCGGCGGGCGCGGCTGCCCGGTGTCGCGCTGCCAGGCGGGATGCGAGGTGGGCCCCGGCCACGACGGCTCGCGAGCGGCCGGCCCGGGGAGCCTCGAGTCCACGCCGGGGAACGACGGCTGCGACGCGCGCTGGCCGCCGGGGATCGCGGCGTGCAGCGACAGGCCGCCCATGCGCGCGATCCGGGCCAGGGTCGTGTACGTGCGCGCGGGCGCGAACGGCGCGAGCGACACGATGAGCTCGGCGACCGACGCGTGCCGGTGCTCGCGCTCGCGGGCGTACGCCCTCTCCAGCACGGCCGCGAGCGCGGCGGGCACGTCGGGGCGGATCTCCCGCAGCGGCGTCGGCGTGCCCGTCAGCACCTCCGCGCAGAGCTGTGGCAGCGTCTCCGCGTAGTACGGCTGCCTGCCGGCGAGCAGCTCGTAGAGCGAGACGCCGAGAGCATAGATGTCCGTCCGGTGATCCACCGAGCGCGTCTGTCGCATCTGCTCCGGCGACATGTACAGGGCCGAGCCCAGCGCCGCGTCCGTGCCCGTCAGGATGTCGACAGCGCCGGTCGCCATCTTGGAGATGCCGAAGTCGAGCACCTTGACGAGCGGCGAGCCGTCGACGCGCGTCGTCAGGAACAGGTTCGCCGGCTTGAGATCGCGGTGGACGATGCCGAGCCCGTGGGCCTCGACGATCGCCTCGCTTCCCTGCGCGATGTAATCGATCGCGTCCTCGATGCCGAGCACCCCTTGATCGCGGAGCAGGCGCGCCAGGTCGCTCCCGATCAGGAACTCCATGACCATGTAGGGAGCGCCGTTCTCGAGCGTGCCGACGTCCGAAACACGGGCGACGTGCTCGCTCTTGATCTTCATGCCGGCCTTCGCCTCGCGGAGGAAGCGGGCCGACCCCTCCGGGTGCTCGGTGAACGCGGGGAGCAGGAATTTCAGGGCGACCCGCTCGTCGAGCACGACGTGGCGGGCCTCGACGACCACACCCATGCCGCCCTGGCCGATGACCCGCTCCACGCGGTACTTGCCGGCGAGCACCGTCCCCGGCTCGACCGGGGCCAGCGAGGGCTGTTTCGTCTCCGAACCCGACACAGCGGGCGATGATCACCGCTTCGCCCTCGGACGGCAAGCGCGGGCGGCTTCGGTGTCGGGGCGCGGCGTGGCGAGGCGGACAGAACGGCGTCAAAGGCGCCGCAGCACGCGGTTTTTGTGCCGCCGCACGGTCGCTTCGGCACGCGGCTCGCGCCGTCGCGAGGCCGCGTTGGCGTGCGGTCGCTCCGTCAGACGCTCGCGTCGCTGCGCGGTCGCGTTGCGCCACGATCGCCGTCAGACGCTCGTGGTATCGCGTCGGCACGCCGCGACGCGCTCACGCCCACGCGCCGCCACGCCCTCGATCCCTGGCCGAATCGTCCTCGAAACGATCTCGCAGCGCGCCTCACGCGCGTCACGGAAGGCGAGACGGAACGGGGCACTTCTGGTTGGATAGGGCCACCCCCGGAGACAAACCACCGTGCGCCTGCTCATCCAGCACCGGACCCGTTACACCTATCCCCGCCCCGCCTCGCTCGGCCCGCAGCTCATCCGGCTGCGGCCCGCGACGCACGCGAAGGCGAAGATCGAGTCGTACAGCCTGAAGATCGACCCGCCGATCGCGGCGCGCTGGCAGCAGGACCCGTATGGCAACCACGTCGCGCGGGTGCTCTTGCCCGCGGGCGAGCGCGTCCCTCACTTCGACGTCCTCGTCGAGCTCGCGGTCAGCGTGCGCCCCGTGAACCCGTTCGACTTCTTCCTCGACGATCGCGCGAAGGAGGTCCCGTTCGCGTATCCGGCCGAGCTCAAGCAGGACCTGGCCCCCTTCCTCGACAGCACCGACCCCTCGTTCGCCCGCGGCCCGCTGCTCGACGAGTTCCTCGCCGGGCTGCCCTCGAAGGGCGACACCGTGTCGCTCCTCGTCGCGCTGAACACCGCCGTGAACCGGCGCATCAAGTACGTCATCCGCGAGGAGGCCGGCATCTGGACGCCGGAGGAGACGCTCGCGCAAGGCCGCGGCAGCTGCCGCGACTCGGCGGTGCTGCTCATCGCGGCGCTCCGGTCGCGCGGGCTCGCCGCGCGCTTCGTGAGCGGCTACCTCGTGCAGCTCACGGACGAGGGGATGATCCCCGACCAGCCGCGCGGCGTGAGCCGCGACGTCGTCGACCTGCACGCGTGGGCCGAGGTCTACCTCCCGGGCGGAGGCTGGATCGGCCTCGACGCGACGAGCGGCCTGCTCTGCGGCGAAGGCCACATCCCGCTCGCCTGTACCGCCTCGCCGGCGCTCGCGGCGCCGGTCGAGGGCACGAGCGACACGCGCGCGACCGACGTGACCTTCGAGATGAAGGTCGGGCGGCTCGGCCACGAGCCGAGGCCCACCACGCCCTACGAGGAGCCCGTGTGGCAGGAGCTCCTGTCCGTGGCCGATCGCGCGGACGAGCGTCTCGCCGCCGCGGGCTTCTCCCTGACCATGGGCGGCGAGCCGACGTTCAACTCGCGCGAGTACCCGGACGCGCCCGAGTGGTGCGAGGGCGCGCTCGGCCCGACGAAGTGGTCGCAAGGGCTCCGGCTCGCGCACGAGCTCCGGCGCCGCATCACGCCGGGCGGCGTCCTGCTGCTCCGCGCCGGCAAGCACTACCCCGGCGAGAGCCTGCCCCGCTGGGCGCTCGAGATCATCGGCCGGCGCGACGGCGTCCCGATCTGGACCGAGATGTCCCAGGCGCGCCACGCCGATCCGGCGACCAGCGTGTCGCGCGGGCGCGGCGTCGAGCTCGCGCGGAAGTTCGCCGACGCGCTCGCGGCGCGGCTCGGTCTCACCGACTTCCTGATGCCGGCCCTCGAGGACCCCTGGCGCCACCTCCAGGACGAGGCGAGCCTGCCCACCGACGTCGACCCGCTCAAGGCGAACCTCGACGACGCGGAGGAGCGGCGGCGCCTCGCGCGGGTCCTCGACCGCGGGCTCGGGCGAGAGGTCGGCTTCGTCCTGCCCCTCGCGCGCCAGTGGGGGTCGTGGATCAGCGAGCGCTGGGGCTTCCGGCGCGGGCACCTCTTCCTGATCCCGGGCGACAGCTCCATCGGCCTGCGCCTCCCGCTCCGCTCGCTCGTCGCGGTGGCCCCGCCGCCGCCGATCGAGGAGCTCGTGTCGCCGCAGGACCCGCGGCGCGGCGAGCCCGAGGCCGACGAGGAGGAAGAGAGGCAGCGCCGCGTCGAGCTCCTCGAGGGCGACGGCGACCCGGAGCACGCCGAGACGGCCCGCGCGCGCGCGGCCCAGCGGCACGCCCACGACGGCGAGCGCGCCGCGCATCACGCCCAGCGCGCCGCCCCCGCCGCGGGGCGATCGGGCTACGGCGTGCGCACGGCGCTCTGCGTCGAGACGCGGGACGGCCTCGTCCACGTCTTCCTGCCGCCGCTCCTCTCGCCGGCCGACTTCTTCGACCTCATCGCCGCGATCGACGCGACCCGGCAGGAGACGGGCATCGACGTGCTGCTCGAGGGGTACCCGCCCCCGTCCGGCGCGAACGTGCTCCGCTTCTCGGTGACGCCGGACCCGGGCGTGCTCGAGGTGAACCTGCCGCCCTCCGACGGGGTGCGCGCGTACGCGTCGCTCCTCGAGACGGTGTTCGACGCGTCGCTCCACAGCGGCCTGCACTGCGAGAAATACCTGATCGACGGGCGCATGGCGGGGAGCGGGGGCGGCCATCACCTCACGTTCGGCGGCCCGACGCCGCTCTCGAGCCCCTTCCTGCGCCGGCCGGATCTGCTGGCCAGCCTGCTCACGTTCAACCAGCACCACCCGTCGCTCTCGTACATGTTCGCCGGCCTCTTCGTCGGCCCGACGTCGCAGGCGCCGCGCGTGGACGAGGCGCGCCACGAGAACCTCTACGAGCTGGAGATCGCGCTCTCGCGCGCGTTCGAGCGCCGGCAGAACGAGCCGGCGTGGCTCTCGGACCTCCTGTTCCGCCACCTGCTCGTGGACATGACGGGCAACACGCACCGCGCCGAGGTGAGCATCGACAAGCTGTTCGATCCCCAGACGGCGCACGGCCGGCAGGGGCTCGTCGAGCTGCGCGCCTTCGAGATGCCGCCGCACTTCCGGATGGCGGTCGCCCAGGCGCTCCTCGTCCGCACGCTGCTCGCCTCGTTCGCCGAGGAGCCGTACACGGGCCGGCTCGTGCGCTGGGGCCAGGCGCTGCACGACCGCTTCCTCCTGCCGTACTACCTGTGGCGCGACTTCGAGGACGTGCTCGATCACCTGAAGCAGCGCGGGCTCGCCCTGCCCGCGGACGCGTACCGGCCGTTCATCGAGCTGCGCTGCCCGGTGGTGGGCACGCTGCACGCCGGCGACGTGGTGCTGGAGGTGCGCAACGCGATCGAGCCCTGGCACGTGCTCGGCGAGGAGCTGACGACGACGGGCACGTCGCGCTACGTGGACTCGTCGATGGAGCGCATCGAGGTGCGCGTGCAGGGGCTCACGCCGGAGCGCCACACGGTGCTCGTGAACGGCCACGTGCTGCCGCTCCGGCCGACGGGGACGGCGGGCGAGCACGTGGGCGGCGTGCGGTTCCGCGCCTGGGCGCCGCCGCACAGCCTGCACGCGCACATCGGCATCCACCACCCGGTCCACATCGACATCCTGGACACGTGGGGCAAGCGCTCGATCGGCGCGTGCGCCTACCACGTGTGGCACCCGGAGGGGCGCGCCTACGACGCCGCGCCGCTCACGCGGTTCGAGGCGTCGGCGCGGCGCGCGCAGCGCTTCACCATCGAGGGGCCGACGCCCTGGCCGGTGACCGCGAAGCAGGCGATCGCCCACGGGGACGCGCCCTACACGCTGGATCTGCGGCGCTACGCCGTGGATCGGCCGCCGCCCAAGCCGCAGAAGCCCGAGGACGAGGCGTGAGCTGCCGGGCCGCGCTGCGGTGAGACGCAGCGCGGCCGGAGGCTCGCCTGGACGGAGGTCGGTCGCCCACGGTCGAGCCGGCTGTGACACTTTGACCCGGCGCGCACGCCCGGCGCGCCGCGCGGAAAATCCCGGCGCGGAGGGCGCCGCGCGCCGCCATGGCCTCCTCCGCTGTGGCGATTTGCCTTCTCGCGGGATACCCCACGTCCGCCGGCCGGGGCGCCCGGGTGACCCGGAGCTCGGGCGCCGAGCTCGCTTTGCGCGGCACAACGGCTCTCCGGGCCTGCGATCCAGCGGGTGAGTCGCGTCAGAACAGCGATTGGTACGCCCCCTGCTTGAGTGTTCGATGTCCCCTGCATCGCATGCGGACAGTACACAACGAAGGAGGACAACCCATGTTGCGCAAGGTGCTCGCAGTGCTCTTGGTCTCCACGATTCCCCTGGCCGCCGGCTGTTTCGTCGACGCGGACGACGACAAGGACGAAGGCGAGGACGACTGCATCACGGCATGTTCGACGGATCGAGACGATTGTGTCGCGGCGTGTGACGACGACGGCGATTGCGTCTCGGCGTGCGAAGAAGATCACGACTGCGACTCGCTCTGCATCTGAGCGCGCCGCGCCGTCGCTGGTTCAGTGATGTCGCCCGGCCAGGCGCCGCGAGAGCCTGGCCGCGAGCGACGGGCGCGTCCGGATCATGTGCCGCGTCGGCCGGATCCCCGAGGGGAAGGCGGCCTCGGCGAGCGAGGGCATGAGCGCCTCGTCCACGTTCTTGAGGGCGACAACGCGCTCTTCCCTCCGCTCGATCCAGAGGAGCTCGCCGTCGCCGGCGCGCCCGAGCCGCGGCTCGTCGCCGGCGATCGGCGAGCCGCCGTGGAGCTGCCACAGCGCGGCCTCGACGCCCGCCGCGGCGCCGGCGTCGTCCCACGCGGACGCCCATGCGGTGCCGATCGCGTCCGTCTTCCGATCGCGCACGAACAGGGCGCGATCGCCGTCCCAGGCCGCGGCCAGCGCGCGCATGTCGCCGAGATCGAGCGCGCCCTCGAGCGGGCGCAGGAGCAGGTAGGTGAGCCACTCGCCGAGGGTGTCCCAGTTGAGCCGCTCGAGCCGGTCGTCGAGCGTGGACGGCATCTCGTCCAGGCCGACGCCGACCTCGGGGTCCTGCGCGTCGAGGGCGAGGATCTGCTGGGTGCTCGCCGGCGTCCGCGTCGTGAAGAGCGCGTCCTCGCTCGACCAGTCGAACGGCGGGAGCCTGTCGATGAAGGGCGTCGCCGCGCTCGCGCCGGTCAGGTTGTGGGCGCAGTACTCGAGCCCGAAGCTGTAGGAGAACGATGGATACGCCATGAACAAGAGGGGGAGCCCGCTCCCGGCGAGGAGCTCCTCCCGCTGCGCATGCACCGAGGACAGCGTCTCCCGGAGGTCGGCGTCGGCGGCGAAGTAGCCGAGCCGGCCGTAGGTCGCGGCCATCTCCTCGAGATCGGCCTCCTCGGCGGCGTCGGCCGCCGCCTCCTGGTCCGCCTCGAATGTGCCGGGCTCTTTGTCGCGGCGTTCCCGCCCGACCCAGGCGATCCGAAGGCGCCCTCGCCGGCGCGTGGCGCGCGCGGCGGGGCGGCGCAGCGCGCGCCGTTGTGCGCTTGCGCAAGCGGTCGCGCGATTGCGCAATGGGCCGTCCGCCGGACGTGCCGCCGCCCCCGGGACGCGGGCGCGCAGCCCCCCGCTGTGGTCCGTCCCGGCGGGCGACGCATGGCTGGAGGGGGAGGGGGATCAGGCCGCCGAGACGTAGTGGCGCGCGAGGAGGTCGTTCTGGAGCCAGAGCAGCTTGTTGAACGCGCGCAGGGTGCGCACCTCGGCTTCCCTGTCGAGGCCCAGCGACAGGATGGTCTGGAGCAGGGCGTCCGACACGAAGCCCATGAGCGCGTTCATCTGCACGAGCGGGACGACGACCTCGGGATTGCCGGCCTTCGCGGTGTGGATCTTCCCCACCATGTCGAGGTAGGCGACCATCTTCGGATCATACGGGTGGGTCACGAGCCGGACGAGGTAGGCTGAGAGGTGCTGCTTGCGGAACTTGATCTGCTCGTGGTCCATCGTGAGCGACGCGAGGTCGACCGGGGGCGCCCCCTCGTAGCCGTGCTGCTTCGGCACGAAGTGGCGCTTCGTGGCGTCGTAGAGGAACAGCTTCTCGTACACCGCGTTGACGAGCGCCTCGACGCGCGGGGCGAGGTGCGGCGCGGCGCCGTGGATCGCCGCGATGTCCGCCTCGCCGAAGCCGACGAACTCGATGAGATACCCGAACCGATACTCGAGATCTGACTCCAGACGGCTCTCGTCGATGTGTTTCATCACCACGGTTCTCCTCCGCGTCTTCGCCGGCGGCGTGCCGCGAGACAACGCAGGGTGAAGACACCGGACCAGCTGTCACCTGTCAAGCCTTGACGTGACAGGCCGCGGCGGTGCCGCGCGACAGGGGCGCGCGCCGTCTGCTCGATCCACGTCGATCCACACCGATCACCGAGAGATGTCTGCCGCCGTGTCCGCTCGGGAGCGCCCGGCGAGGGTCCGACGGCGCGCGCCGCTCGCTGGTCGCTGCGCCGGTGTAGGGGGAGCTCCGATCTGGAGAGCAGGCGGCCACCGATGGCTGGGCTGTGCCGCCGCCCTTATGGCCAGGGTTCGGTGGGAGCGCGTTCCGCCTCACCCCCACAGCGCAGCGTCAGGAGGAGGTTATGCAGAACACTGGACCGACAGCGGATCCGAAAGGCGCGGGCCCGAAGCCGCCTTTCGAGGGCAAGACACAGGAGCGTCCCGGAATCGAAGCCAAGATGGATCCGAGGCCCGATTACGGCGAGTCGTCGTACAAGGGGCTCGGCCGGCTGAAGGACCGCATCGCGCTGATCACCGGAGGGGACAGCGGGATCGGCCGAGCCGTCGCGCTCGCGTTCGCCCGCGAGGGGGCCCACGTGGCGATCTCCTACCTGAGCGAGCACGAGGACGCGAAGGAGACGGCGCGGGTCATCAAGGAGGCCGGGCGCGAGGCGCTCACGCTACCCGGCGACCTGGCCGACGAGGCCCATTGCCGGAAGGTGGTCGAGGACGTGGCGCGTAAATTCGGGCGCATCGATGTCCTTGTGAACAACGCGGCCGAGCAGGGCAAGGCCGTCGAGCGGTTCGAGGAGATCGACGCAGCGCGCCTCGAGCGCACCTTCCGCGTCAACATCCTGGCCATGTTCCACATGATCCGGTACGCGCTGCCGCACATGAAGGAAGGCGGCTCGATCATCAACGTCGCCTCGATCCAGGCGTACCAGCCGAGCCCGGCGATCCTCGATTACGCGTCCACGAAGGGGGCGATTGTCACCTTCAGCAAGGGCCTGGCGCAAGAGCTCATCGAGCGTGGCATCCGCGTCAACGTCGTGGCGCCCGGCCCCGTGTGGACGCCGCTCATCCAGCAATCATTCGACAAGGAGAAGGTCGCCTCGTTCGGCAAGAATCATCCAATGGAGCGCCCGGCGCAGCCGGCCGAGCTCGCCCCCGCATTCGTATTCCTTGCCTCGAACGAGGCAATCTACGTCAACGGCGAGGTCCTCGGTGTAACCGGCGGCAAACCCCTCTCCTGAGGGGCTCACCCGCTTCGGATACGGGCCCACCTCGGCGTTTTCGGTGCTCAGCGTACAAGAGTACGCTTCCGCGCCGAAAACACCGATCTGGGCCCGTCTCCTGTGCGGGTGAGCCCCGCTTACGGGGTGGAGGGAGCAGCGGGATGCGTCAAGGATCGGTGAGCTGCTTCAGGTCGACGCTGACGCCGAGGTGGTGGAGCGCGTCCTCGGGGCGGGTGAAAATGCCCATCGGCTTTTCATAGCCCTTCGAAAGCCGGCCGACCTGGAGCACCCCGGTCGCGCTCTTCAGGAGGACCGCGGTCTTCTTGAAACCTTGCGTCAGCCGCGTGTGACAGTGCGCGAACGCATTCTCGAATCCGGCGTCGTTGCGCAGCGGTGCGTCGCGGGCGTCGACCAGCAGGAGCGTGTGCCGCCTGGCGATCGCCTCGAGCGACCGATCGATGCGATCGAAGCTCAGCTCGATCGCCGCGATGCTCGGATAGTTCAGCGAATATCGCTTGATGAGCACGAGCTGCTGAGCGGGGTCGTGATGGACGACCGCGTACGGGTCCCGCTCAATCTCGCGCAATCCGAGGAAGGCCACGACGGAATGTTATGCCTGTTCGCCCAGGGCGTCGACCCCCGCGGCGCCGCACGGCATGGCGGCCCGCGGCGGCTCACCGGTCACTCGCAATCCGCCCCGCACCGCGCCTCTTCGCATGCGAAGACCGCCCCGGCAGCCTGCACGCCGTCCGCGTGCATCGCCGAGCACACCTCCAGGCAGCCATCTCCGTCCGCGCGGCACGCATCCACGCACGCGAGCATTGCCCTGCACGACGGCTCGGCGACGCACGCGTTCATCTCGGCTGCGCACCCTGTCAACCGGCAGGACGCGCAAGGGGACAGCGCGTCTCGCGATGGGCATTGCGCGCTGCACCGCTCGGACGCGCAGCCGCCCTCGAGGAAGATGCCCGAGATGCCCCCCCGGTGCGCCGTCAGGCACGCCTGCTCGCAAGCCACGTCCTCCGCCGCGCAGCCGAGGAGGCAGTTGCCCAGCGCGGCGCACTCCGCGCTCCGCTGGCACGCGCAATAGCTCTCCTGGCAGCGCAGGGCGAGGCAGGTCGTGCACGGATCGCCGAGCGACGCGCAGTCGTAGACCGCCTCTCCCCCCGCGCCGCCGCCGGCCGTCGTGGAGCTCGCCCCCACGCCGGCGCCTGCGCCGCCCGCGCCGCCCATGCCTGCGCCGCCCGTGCCCCCGCCTGCACCGCCCGTGCCCCCGCCTGCGCCGCCCGTGCCGGCTCCGCCGGAGCCGCCCGTCCCGGGGCTGCCGTCGGTCGAGCTGCAGGCGGCCGCCAGGAGCGCCGCTGCGGCGCACGTCTTCCAGGAAGAGAAGGCCATGGTCGACGCTACCGCGAAGGCCGCCGGCGGCTCAAGGTGAGGTGAGGAGGGAGCGCGCACCGATGCTACGGTGCCCGGCCGAGGAGCCTCGCCATGATCGCTATCGTCAATCCAGAGCTGGATCGCTACGTTCACGACCACTCCGAGCCGCCGCCCGCGCTCCTCGATGAGCTGCGCGAGTTCACCCTGACCCACGAGCCGAGGGCCGTCATGCAGGTCGGGCGGGTCGAAGGCTCCCTGCTCAGGATGCTGGTCGCGCTCATGCAGGCGCGCCGCGTGCTCGAGATCGGGACGTTCACCGGCTACTCGGCGCTCAGCATGGCCGAGGCGCTCCCGCCGGACGGCGAGCTCATCACGTGCGATCGCGACCCCGAGGTGGCCCGCATCGCCCGATCGTTCTTCGACCGCAGCGAGCACGGCGGGAAGATCCGGATCGCGCTCGGCGACGCGCTCGCCACCCTCCGCGCCATGCCGGCGAGCCCCGCCTTCGATCTCGTGTTCATCGACGCCGACAAGGAGCGGTATCCGGCCTACTACGAGGAGGCCCTCCCGCGCCTCCGCAGCGGCGGGCTGATCGTCGCGGACAACACCCTGTGGAGCGGCGAGGTCCTCGCCCCCGAGAGCGTGGACGGCCGCGCCATCGCCGCCTTCAACGATCTCGTCTTCCGCGACCCCCGGGTCGAGAAGGTCATGCTCACCGTGCGCGACGGGGTGACGCTCGCGCGCAAGCGCTGAAGGCCGGGCGCGGCGGGCGTGCGGCAGCGCGCCGCGCGCGCCGGCAGCGCGTCCGAAATCCTGGCAGGATCCCGGGCGCGCGGCGCTAGAGTCGGGCCAGCATGCTGCTCGCCATCGACGTCGGGAACACCAACATCAGCTTCGGGGTGCTGGAGGGCGAGGTGCTCCAGCACCACCTCCGCTGCGAGAGCGCGCGCTCCCGCACCTCGGACGAGTACGCCGTGCTCGTCCGGCAGATGCTCGACCTCCGCCGCGTCGACCTCGCCCGCATCGACAGCGCGATCGTCGCGAGCGTCGTGCCGACGCTGACCGACACGATGGTGGGGCTCGTCGAGCGGGCGTTCGGGATCGAGCCGCTCGTCGTGGGGCCCGGCATCAAGACCGGCATGGCCATCCTCTACGAGAACCCGCGCGAGGTCGGCGCCGACCGGATCGTCAACGCGGTCGCGGCGCACGAGTGGGTGCGGCGGCAGCCCGAGCCCGCGCCCCGCGCCGCGCCGGCGCGAGCGCACGCGGCCGAGCACGACCGGGGGGATCACGCCGCCGCCGGCGTCATCGTCGTCGATTTCGGCACGGCGACGACGTTCGACTGCGTGACCCCGAAGGGAGAGTACCTGGGCGGCGTCATCGCGCCGGGCATCCAGATCAGCGCCGAGGCGCTCTTCTCCCGCGCCGCGCGGCTGTCCCGCGTCGAGATCGCGCTCCCGCCCCGGGTCGTCGGCCGCAACCCCGTCCACTCGATGCAGTCGGGCATCGTGTACGGCTACGCGGGGCTCGTCGACGGGCTCGTGGGCCGCCTCCGGCGGGAGCTCGGCTACCCGTGCCGCGTCATCGCAACCGGTGGCCTGGCGCGGCTCATCGCGCCGCAGACCGAGACCATCGAGGAGGTCGACGACGACCTGACGCTCACCGGGCTGCGCCTTATCTACGAGCGGAACGCCGAGCGCAACAGCGGGCCCGCCACCCTGCCGCCCGCGGCGCGCGGAGGCGGCCAGGATTGACCTTGCCCGTGTCCGGCCACGCCCCGCGCCGAGCGAGCGCGCCCTCCCTCCCGGCGCCGCCGGCGTCCGGCCGGGGCCCCCGCCGCGCGCTCGTCCTCACCGCGGCGCCCGCGGCGCTCGTGCTCTCGCTCGTCCTCGCCGTCCTCCTCGGCGCCGAGCCCGTCTCGATCGCGCGCGCCGTCGCCGAGCCCGGCCTCGACCGGACCCTCCTCATCGACGTGCGCCTGCCGCGCGTGCTCCTCGCGGCCGTCTCCGGCGCCGGCCTCGCGGCCGTGGGCGCCGCGTTCCAGGCGCTGCTCAGGAATCCGCTGGCCGAGCCGTACGTGCTGGGCGTCTCCGGCGGCTCCGCGCTCGGCGCCGCGGTCGCGATCGCGCTCGGCGTCGGCGCGACGACCGTCCTCGGCGCCACGCTCCTGCCCGCGGCGGCGCTCGCCGGCGGCCTCGTCGCGACGCTGCTCGTCTACGCCATCGCGCGCGGCGCGGCCGAGGGCACCTCCGGCGCCTCGATGCTGCTCGCCGGCGTCATCGTGAACTCCATCGCGGCGGGCCTCATCTCCTTCCTCAAGACGCTCGTCTCTCCCTCGCGCGCCCAGCAGCTGCTCCGGTGGCTCATCGGCTTCGTCGAGCTGCCCACGACCTCGGCCCTCCTCGGCGTCGCCGCCTACGTCGCCGTCGGCTGCGCCGTGCTCCTCGCCGACGCCGCGCGGCTGAACCTCCTCTCGCTCGGCGACGAGTCGGCCGGGACCCTGGGCGTCGACGTCCGCGCCGTCGAGCGCCGGGTCTTCCTCGCGTCCTCGTGCGTCGTCGGCGCGATCGTCAGCCGCACCGGCCTCATCGGCTTCGTCGGGCTGATCGTCCCGCACGCGGTCCGGCGGCTCTGCGGCGCGGATCACCGGCGGCTCCTGCCGCTGTCGCTCGTGGCCGGCGCGGTCCTGCTCGTCACGTGCGACCTCGTCGCGCGGCTCCTGTTCCGGTGGCTCGGCACGGAGCCGCCCGTGGGCGCGGTGACCGCGGTGCTGGGCGGGCCGATGTTCCTCGTGCTGCTGCGGCGCTCGCCGCGCCTGTGAGGGCGCAGGCGCGGGCGCGTCAGGTCATGCCGAGGAGCTTGTTCATGCTGGCCTCGTCCGCCGGCGTGAACGGGTAGCGATCGAACTCGGCGCTCGTGACCCACCGGAACGCGTTCACGGCCAGCGAGGCGAGCTCGCCGCTCCTGATGTGGCACTCGTAGAGGTACAGATCGACGACGTAGCGCTCGTAGGGGTGGCTCACGAACGAGATCAGCTGGCCCACCTCGATCTCGACGCCGAGCCGGTGGCGGACCTCGCGCTTCAGCGCGGCCGCGTCCGTCTCGGTCTCCTCCACGCGCCCCCCGGGGAACTCCCAGAGCATCGGGAGCACGGCGGTCGGCCGGCGCTGGGTGATGAGGTACCGGCCGTCCTGTTCAATCACGGCGGCGACCACGCGGATGGTGCGGACCATTTCCATGGCGAGTGCCTCAGGGCTGCTGAGCGTACGATGCGGCGTCGGGTTGTGCGAGCGGGACGGTCGCGCCCTCGGGGTGCCGCTGGCGCGCGCTCAGACGTTGATGCGGAACAGTTGCTGACCCATGAGCAGGATGTCGCCGCCCGTGATCTCGGTCTCGCCGAGGACGCGGAGGAAGGTGCCGTTCGAGCTGCCGAGGTCCGTGAGGAACAGCCGGCCGCCCTGGAGCGAGATCTGGCAGTGGAGCCCGGAGACGTAGCCGTCCTCGGGGAAGAGGATGTCGCCGCGCTCGCGCCCGAGGTGCAGGCCGGTGTCGGGGACCGGGAACGCGTTGCCGGTCGCGTCCCTGCCGATGATGAGGGCCAGCCGCGCGACGTAGCCCTTCGAGGGGCTGCCGAGCCGCTCGACGCCGTCGGGGGTCGTGGGCGCCGGGGAGAGCGGCTCGACGCGGACGATCTCCTGGCCGATGCGGAAGACGTCGCCGTTGTCGAGCTGCACCGGCGTGTCCCTGCGCAGCCTGCGGTAGACGCCGTTCAGCGAGCCCTCGTCCTTGACGAAGAGCCGCCCGCCCTTGATCGAGAACGTCGCGTGGCGCGGCGAGAGGTAGCTGTCGCCGCCGAAGATCGTGCCCGAGTCGCGCCCGATCAGCGTGGGGTTCGTGGGCAGCGTGTACGAGCCGGCCTCGGTGCCGTCGGCCCGGAGCGCCGTCAGCACGACGTTCGCGGCGCCCGAGGTGGAGACGACCGGCGTGGAGGGCTGCGCGGCCTGGCCCGCCGGCTTGACGAGCTTGAAGCCGCACAGCGCGCAGAACTTGTTCGACGGCGGGTTGGGCTCCTGGCACTGGGGACAGACGACCGTCCCTGCGCCGGCCGCCGCCGGCGTCGCGGGCGCGGCTCCGGCCGCCGCGGCCTTCTTGCTGGCGCCGGTGTCCTCCCCGCGGGCCGGGGCGATGAACGCCGCGGGATCGACGAGCGCGGGCGGCGGGGTCGCGACCGCGGGGCCCTTCTGGGCGCCGGTGCCGATGGCGGTCGGCTCATCGCCGTAATCCTTCGCCCGCGTCGCCGCCGGCACGCCGTGGGGCGGGGTGCCGGCCGCGAACTTCTTGGGCGAAACGTCGCGAGGCAGCTCGGCGCCGCAGCCGAGGCAGAACTTGTAATGGTCCTGATTTTCCTTGGAGCACTTCGGGCAGGTGATCACCACGCCTCCTCACAACGAGCGACCGGACTGGATCCCAGGGCGAACGGCGGCGGGAGCATATTCGCCGCGGCGGCCCTCTGTCGACTGTCTGTCGCTCCTCCGCCCCTCGAGCGGGGGGTCGCGCGCCGCCGCCCGCCCGTTCGCCGGGGCGATTCCGCCCGGCAAATCGCGGATCGCCGGGCGCGGGCGGCCGCGTTTTTCCGGGAGCGGGCGACCGCGTTTTGCCGGGAGCGGGCGGCCGCGTTTTTCCGGGAGCGGGCGACCGCGTTTTTCCGGGCGCCGGCGGCGTGGGTCACTTGGAGAGGAGCGCGAGCGCATCGCGCACGAGGTCGCCGAGCGGGGCGCTGTCGACGCGCGCGCCGAGGGCGGTGACGGCGCGCTCGGCCTCGGCCGGGCGGTAGCCCATGCGGGTGAGCGCGCTGTGCAGGAGGTCCTGCTTGGCGCCGGTGGCCGCGGGCGTGGGGGCCGCGGGGGAGAGCGGGGCCGCGGGGAGGTGGACGAGCTTGTCCTTCAGCTCGAGGACGAGGCGCTCGGCGGTCTTCTTGCCGACGCCGGGGATGGCGGTGAGGCGCGCGGTCTCCCGGCGGGTGATCACCGCGGCGAGCTCCCCCGCGCCGAGCGCGCTGAGGATGGCCATCGCGATCTTCGGGCCGATGCTGGAGATGCCGATGAGCACGCGGAAGGCCGCCCGGTCCTCGCGCGTCGCGAAGCCGTACAGGAGGAGCGCGTCCTCGCGCACGTGGGTGTGCACGAACAGGGTGATCGCGTCCGAGCCGGCCTTCGCGTTCGCGGCGATGCCGCGCGCGCGCCCCAGCGCCCCGAGCGGGACGGTCACCTCGTAGCCGACCCCGCTGACGTCGAGGACGACCGTGCCCTCGTCGCCTTCTTCCACGACGTGGCCGGAGAGCCGGCCGATCAATTGACCTTGGCCCCTTGCTGGATCCACCTGCGGATGGCGTCGCGCTCCGCGGAGGGCAGGGGGTCGCCTCCAGAGGGCATCGGGTCCGCGCAGCCGTCGGGGGCGCACTCGAGGTCCCCGCAGCTCAGGGTGCCGTCGAGCTTGTGCATGAGGAAGCTGTTCGCGGGGTCGCCGGCCGTGATCCGCGCCATCCCGGAGGGCGCCCTCGACGCGGCGCCGACGTTCTGGGCCACGATCGCGTCGATCTGCGCCTGCGTGGCCTGCTCGCTCAGCGGCGGGCCGAGGTACGCGAACCCGGCCGAGCCGGCCTCGGCGCCGTGGCACGTCGAGCTGAACGCGCAGGACCGCTGGAAGATGGGGAGGACCTCGCCCGCGAAGCTCACCTCGGGCGTGGTGCCGTCGAACTTGCTGTAGTCGAAGCACTCCGTCGCCGCGGGCCCGGGGCCGTCGTCTCCGCAGCCGGCGCCGGCGCACGCCGTCGCGACAAGGAAAATCAGGAAGAGTTTCCGCACGTTCACCCCTCGCACCAGATCTCGGGGCGGGACCCTAGCAGAACTGCGCGCGCTCCGTAACGCGTGACGTCGCGCCGCCCACCTCCGGTCGCGTGCGGTTGTTCCGGCGCGTCGTCCCGTCGGGGCGCGCGGCGTCCCGTTGCGGGGCGCGAGATCGCCGCGCGTTTGGCCGGCCGGCGCGGCGGCGGGTAGGCTGGGCGTCCCATGAGGATTGGCCTGGGCATCGGCTCGACGGCGCTCGCGCTCGCCGCGCTCAACGTCGGTTGCGGCGGAGGGCACGACGCGGTCGAACGACAGCTCTCCGAGCTGCGCGCGGAGCTCGTCAGGGTGCGCGCGGAGAACGCGGTGCTCGCGGATCGTGTGGGCTCGCTGGAGCGCTCGCGGGGCGGCGCCCGCAGCGCGGCGCGCCCTGACGAGTCCGGGGCGCGCGCCGTGCCTCCGGAGGAGCCGGACAGGCCTGACCTCGAGGTGGTGCGGCTCGGGCCGGAGGACGACGGCGCGCGGCCGCCGGTGCTCCGCTCGACCGCGAACGGCGCCGTGATCGAAGAGCCCCCGGGCGGGTCGCCGCCGCCGAGCCCGCCCCCCTCCACCCTGTCGAGGCGCAAGCGATGAAGTTCCCCGCGAAGGCAACCCTGGTCCTGGTCTCCCTGGCGATCGTCGCCGCGCCGCCGCCGGCGCGCGCCCAGGACCAGCAGGGCGGCGAGGAGGGCGCCGGCCAGGCGCCGGGCGTCACCGTGGTCCAGCTCCCGAGGGGCGAGCCGACCGTCGAGACGCAGGTCGTGGTGCCTGGTTATCCGCAGCCGGGGTTCGATCCGAACGCCCACCTGCCCTCGAGCTCGCGGGGCACGACGGACACGTCCCGCCCGTCGGACGGCTTCGATCTTGGCCGCCGCAGCGAGGGCCCCGCCTCGGTGAAGGGCGGCGCGAACGGCAGCTACGTCGTCGAGGGGCAGTTCGTGCCCGAGTCGCACTCGGTGCGGCGCGGCGACACGCTCTGGGACATCTCGGGCAGGTACTACACGAACCCGTATGCGTGGCCGCAGGTCTGGGCGCTGAACCCGCAGCTCCAGAACCCGCACTGGATCTACCCGGGCGACCGGATCCGGCTCCGCGACCCGAGCGAGGGCCCGACCCGCGGCAGCATCGGGTTCGGCGCGAACCAGCTGGGGCGAGGCGGGCGCGTGCCGGCGAAGACGATCTTCCTGCGCGAGCTCGGCTGGGTCGACGACGTGAAGAAGGACACGTGGGGGGAGCTCGTCGCGAGCCCCGACGACCAGATGCTCCTCAGCGAGGGCGACGACGTCTACCTCCGCCTCTCGGACGATCACGACGTCTCGATCGGCCAGGAGCTGACGATCTTCCGCGAGATCAAGAAGGTGAAGAGCGGGGACGTGAAGGGCGAGCTCGTGACGGTGCGCGGCACGGCGCGCGTGGATCGTTACAACCCGAAGACGCACATGGTGCGCGCGCGGCTCATCGAGTCGCTCGACGTCGTCGAGCGCACGGACAGGGTCGGCGCGGTGCTGCGCCGCCTCGACGTGGTGCCGCCGGTGGGCGCCGAGGCGGATCTCGAGGCGAAGATCATCGCGGCCGTCTACCCCTACCAGCTCGTCGGGCAGCACCAGGTGGTGTTCATCGACAAGGGCGAGAAGGACGGCGTGAAGCCGGGGCAGCGCTTCTTCGCGGTCCGGCGGGGCGACCGCTGGCTGCAGCAGATCAGCGGCGCGGGCAAGCTGGCCACGGTCCGGCCGCGGGTGCAGGACGAGCGTCCGGCGCAGGTCGACGAGCCGAAGTTCGGCGTCGACGAGGAGCTGCTGCCGGACGAGACCTACGCCGAGCTGCGGGTCGTGCATGTGCGCGAGCGCACGGCTGCGGCGCTCGTGACCCACGCGATGTACGAGGTCGAGCGGGACGCGGTGCTTATCTCGCGCAAGGGCCTCTGAGGATCGACCGTCCACCGCTTTTCACGGCCGGGGTGTGCGGGGCGAAGCCCACAGGCCCGCGTCCGATTGCGTGAGCGAGCCAACGTGCGGGAAGGCAGCGGCCCCAGCCGTCGGCGCGCCGCCGCTCGGGACCGGGGCGGCGGGGGCGCCGGCGGCGCCGGCGAAGTGACACCAAGCGCTGCCGCCGCGGTGACCGCGCAATGTCTCCACGAGGGGGGCGCCGGCGCGGTATGATGTTCCGCCTGGCATGCGTCGCCTTCCCGAAGTCCAGTCCGAGCTGAGGGGAGTGGACGGCGATCCTCCCACGCAGCGTTCGTTCGACAGCGTGACGGATCGCTGCACGCCGAGGAGCGGATCGCTGGCCGATGTGCTCGGCGAGGGGGTGGTGCGGGGGCCCCGTTCGAGCGCGGCGCCCCCGAGCCTCAACAGCACCCCGCCGGAGGCGCGCGGCCACGCGCTGCGGGAGCGCGGCAACCTGCTCCTCCGGCGGAATGATTACGCGGGCGCCGCGCGCGACTACGACGAGGCGCTCGCGATGTTCCGGGCGACGGGCGACGCGCTCGGGCAGGCCCAGGTGCTCATGGATCGGGGCGCGCTGCGCCTGCGGGAGGGCGTCCCGGTGCAGGCGGTGCGCGACTACGACGAGGCGCTCGCGCTGTTCCAGGCCGCGGGCGATCGCGCGGCGGAGGGCGACGCGCTGCGGGCGCGGGGCTTCGCGCGGGCCGAGGAGGGCGATCTCGGCGGCGCTGTGTGCGACTACGATCTGGCGATCCACCTCTTCCTGCAGCTCGGCGATCGCGAGCCGCTCAAGCCCCGGGCCGGGTCGCGCGGGGCGGCCGGCGACGCCGACGCCCCGGGCCCCTCGGAGCCGCCTCGCGCCCGCCCTCACGGCGCCGCGCACGGGCGGGCGCTCAAGGCGCGCGGCGATCTGCGCGTCCGGCTCCGCAACCTGGCGGGAGCGGCGCGCGACTACAGCACCGCGCTCGCGCTCTTCCAGGACACGGGGGATCGGAGCGGGCAGGCCAGCGTGCTGAAGGCGCGGGGCGACATGCGGTTCGGCCAGGACAACGTGACGGGCGCCGCGCGCGACTACGACTGGGCGCTCACGCTCTACCAGGCGACCGAGGACCACCTCGGGCAGGCCGGCGCGCTCAAGGCGCGCGGCGATCTCCGGGTGCGGCAGGGGGATCTGGCGGGCGCCGAAAAGGATTACGACCACGGGCTCGAGCTGTTCACGGCGACGCGCGACGTCCTGGGCCAGGCCGCGGTGCTGAAGGCGCGGGGCGATCTGCGCTCCGTGCAGGAGGACCTCGTGGACGCGGTGCGCGACTACGACCGGGCGCTCGCGCTGTTCCGCACGGGCTTCGAGCGCCGCGGGCAGGCCGCGACGCTCAAGGTGCGGGGCGATCTCCGCCGCAAGCAGTTCGAGCTGGTGGCCGAGCTCGTGGGCGTCGCGGCGGCCGACGCGTCGGACCTGGAGGAGGCGCTCTCGGATTACGAGCAGGCGCTCGCCCTGTTCGAGGTGCTCGAGGACGGCGCGGGTCAGGCCGGCGTGCTGCGGGCGCGGGGCGATCTGGCGCGCATCCAGGGGGATCTCGCCGGGGCGCTGTCGCTCTACCTCGGCGCGAAGCGGCTCCTGGACGTGTCGGGCAACGCCGCGGAGCTCTCGGCGACCCTCGCCGAGATCGCCCGGACGCACGCGCTCGCGGGCCGCGCGGCCGAGGCGCGCGCCGCGGCGGAGCAGGCGCTCGCGCGGGCCGATCGCGCGACCAGCGCCGAGTACCGCGAGCTCGCGGAGGCGGTCCTCGCCGGCCGCGTCGTGGCCCGGGACGAGGCGTTCGCGAAGCGCGACTCCAGGGCGCCGAACGGCCTGAAGCGGTTCGACTGAGAGAGGCCCTGAGCCGCGCGCCGAGGCCCAGGCGCCGCTCCCGGCGAGCGGAGACAGCCTTTGATGACGCTGAAGGCGAGTTGACCGGATCGACGGACAACCACCCTGACTCCGACCGATGCTGCCGGGAGCCGGGATGACCCGATAAGGGGTATCTCCTCCCCGAGAGCTCCGGAGCGGGTCGTCTACGTGTACGGCACAAATCCAGGCGGACCACGGCGCGGGCACCAATGCCCGCTTCCGTACATGTCGGCATGGCATCGCGCCGCGGTGGGATGATCCGCCGTCACGACAGATGGGCAACACCACGGCATCGCGAGCACGTTGCAGCGCTGTTTCCTGTCTGGCCGCCGCGTGCGCTTCGGGATAGAAAAGAATGTCTTAAGGAGTCATCTACATGAAGAGAGGCTTGAAAGCAGTGCTCGCCCTGTCCGCCGCGCTCGCTCTGCTAGGCATCGGTGCGCCCGCGGACGCGACGACGGCCGTCCTTCTCTCGCGGGAGGAGCTCGTGCGCCAGTCGGCGACGATCGCGCGCGTGATCGTCGGCCGATCGTACACGGCGGAATCCGACGACGGAAAATCGATCGTGACCCGCACCGAGCTCACGATCACCCAGCCGCTCAAGGGCGGCGCGGCGGACAAGGGGGGCTCGAAGATGATTGTGCTGGAGCAGATGGGCGGGACCTACAACGGCAAGACACAGCGGCTGCTCGGCGACGCCAAGCTCTCGCCTGGCGAGGACGCCGTGGTCTTCCTGCGCTCGGGCGACAAGGGGCGGTGGCACCTCACGGCGCTGGCGCTGTCGGCCTATCACGTGGACAAGAGGGGCATGGCGCGGCGCATCCTCGATGGGCTGCACCTCGTCCGGCGGACCGGAGCCGCGCTCGTGCCCGTCGAGGCGCCCGTCGAGGCGGTCGAGCCCATCGAGAGCCTCATGACGGACGTCGTGCGCATCGCGGGAGGGAAGTGAGGTGAGGCGCCGCGTCGCCCTCGCCGCCCTGCTCGGCGCCGCCTCGTCCCTCGCCGTGGCCCGTGAGGCCGCCGCGTGGACGCCGCTCGATGACGTGGTCCCCCGCTGGGACAAGCTGCCCGTCACCTACTACATCAACCGCTCGACGATCCCGGGCGAGATCTCCGCCTTCGCCGTCGCCCGTGTCGAGACCGGGTTCGAGACGTGGTCGAAGGCGGGGTGCACGGCGTGGCAGGTCGACTTCCTCGGCGACACCACCGATCGTTACACCTACAACGACGGCAAGAACGTGTTTCAGTGGATCAGCTCCTCCTGGCCGAACATGCTCGGCGACGTCAACTCGGTCATCGGCGTCACGATGCCGGTCTGGAGCTTCGACGGCGCCATCATTGACGCCGACATGGTCTTCAACGACGTCGGGTTTTGCTGGAACGACACCGGCAACAACGGCTGTGTCGACACGCAGTCGATCGCCACGCACGAAGAGGGGCATTTCCTGGGCCTCGGCCACTCCGGCGAGCGGAGCGCGACGATGACCCCTTACTATGTCGTGGGCTCGTCGATGCGCACCATCGAGCAAGACGACATCGATGGCGTGTGCGCGCTGTATCCCATCGGCGGGACCACGGCCGCGAGCGCTGCCGCCGGCGGCGGCGGCAGCTGCGATAGCTGCTCGAACGATTCGCTCGCGGACACCTGCAGGGCGCCCTATGACGCGTGTGGTGCGTCGAACGCGTGCAAGGGATTCATCGGCTGTGTCAACGAGTGCGAGGACGACGCGTGCGTCGAGCGATGCATGGATGACCATGCCGAGGGCGCCGGCATGTATATCAGCATCCTCGAGTGCATCTGCGGGGAATGCTCGACCGAGTGCTCGACCGAGTGCGCTGGCTTCGATGGCGGCGGCAGCGGCGCCGGCGGCAGCGGGGGCGGCGGAGCGGACGGCAGCAGCGTGTCGACCTCCTCCTCCTCATCGGCCGGCGGCGGATCGACCGTGGGCGCGACCGTGAGCTCGTCTGCCGCCTCGAGCGGCGGGGTGGGCGGCGCGGGCGGCGCCGATCCCGACGACACGCCGAAGAGCGGCGATGACGAGTCTGGCGGCGATGCCGGGTGCTCCTGCTCGACGACCAGCCGATCGGCCGATCTCGGCGGCGTCATGCTCCTCGGCGTGCTCGGCGCGCTGGCGTCGCGACGGCGCCGGCGCTGAGCGTTCGATCGCGGGGCTTCAGGGGGAGCACCGGCCCCCGCGGCGGCGCGGATCGACTCTGGGCCTGCCGCGTTCTTCCGGACCAGAGAGCACCTGAGAGGACACCTGGTGGAGGCCCGCGCCGTCGGCGTGGGGGCTCTGACCTCCACCGCGCCGCGCGGGCGCCCGCCGGCGCGGCGCGGTGGAGCGCAAAAAAACCGAGATAAGCCGTCTTCCCCGCGGATCCTGGGCGCGCCGAGGGGCGGGCCGAAGCACCCCGACAACCTGGCCCGCCGGTTGCTCTATCCGGATGCGACGCCGCGAGACAGCGACGAGGGACGCCGAGGCGAGCTCGAACTCGCAAAGAGGCCGTCGACACGCGATCTCGCGAGCGCGAACACAAGGCCCAAGGACACACCACCATGAACATCAAGAACCTGCTCCTCTGCTCGCTCATCTCGTCCTTCTCGCTCGTCGGCTGCATCGCCGAGCCGCTCGAGGGCGACAGCGTCGATGAGGGCGCGAGCGACGCCGCCGAGGTCGTGGGCGAGGGCGCAGAGGCGATCATCGGCCCCGGGGGGGGACGACGGCGGCGGCCCGGTCACGAAGACCGTGAACCTCTCCTGCTCGATCACCTATCCCAGCATCTTCAACCCGAACGCCGCGATCAAGAACACCTCGCTCTTTGGCGTTCCGGAAGATGCGAAGATCACCTTCACCGTCACGCACTACTACGGCGATCCGGGGCCCTACACCCGCTCGGTCACCGGGCCGCTCGCGAAGGGCCAGACCAAGCTCGTCCCCCTCTCGCACCCCGGCGCGCTCGACGCCTACGGCTGCACCGCCAAGGCCACCTGGATCCTCCCCGACTGAACCCGCGGCGGCAGACCAGCAGCCCTGTTGCAGGGCCAGGGCGTCACCGCGCACGGAGCCCCGATGTCCCCAGGCGCGCGTCCTTGCGCGTCCTTGCGCGCCCTCGCGGTGCTCGCCTTGGCCCCCGATTTCCACGAGGGCAGCGCTCGACGTCCCGCCTGCTCCTACCTCTCTCGCCTCGTTCCAAATTACTGTTTTGCCAATTGACACAATAGAAAATCGGGCTACCCTGAAGCTCGTGACAGCGCCAGGCCGCCCGCGCGGCAGACCGAGGAAGGATCCGCAGCAGCTCGCGACATGGGTTCCGCCCGAAGGCTGGTCACGCCTTGTCGCGTGGATCTCGCCGGAGGAGCGGATGGCGCTGAAGCGCGTCGCGCTCGAGGCGAACACCTCTGTCGCGGAGCTGGTGCGTGCCCTGGCGAGCGGGCTCGCTGGGGGCGTCATCACCCCTGACGAGCTGCTCGGCCAGGTACGAAAGGGCATTCAGGTCATGGAGAAGATTCCGACGATTTTCGATCGCGGCGACGACTTCAAGGTGCTCCCGAAGCCGCGGGAGGGGTGCGAGTGGGTCTTTGCGGGCGAGGGCCGTCCCACCGAGAAGCTCGACGGCACGAACGTGCGGTTGACCCTCCGCTCGGGCCACGTGGTCCGGGTCGAGAAGCGCAGGAACCCGAGCAAGCTCCAGAAGCAGCAGGGAATCATCGACGGCTGGTACGTCGACGCCGACGAGCACGGTCCGGAAGACAAGTGGATCTTCGAGGCGGTTCGCGGGACGGAGTTCCAGGGCTGGCCGGACGGCGAGCACTCGGCCGAGGCGCTCGGACCGAGCATTCAGGGCAACCCGCTCGGGCTCGACAGGCACATGGTCGTGCCGTTCAACCTCGAGATTCCCGTCTACGACGACGTCCCGAGGACCTATGACGGCCTCCACGGCCTGTTCCAGCACCTGGAGAGCCGCTTCGCCCCGGGCCACCTCGCCGAGGGGATCGTGTTCCACCACCCCGACGGCCGGCGCGCCAAGATCAAGCGCAAGGACTTCCCCGGAGGGGCCGGCAAGTCGCGGTGAGGCTCCGGCCGATCGGGGCGCCTCTCCGCCTGGATCGAGGCAGCTCGCGGTTCGCGCCCGTACGGTGGGCGCTCAGCGCCGCCGCCTGCCGCGCGCTGGCTTGCTGCTGCCTCCGCGGCGCGGCGCTGGCTTTTCTCCACCGGGGCGCTGGGCCGGCTTCGCTCCGCCGGGGCGCTGAGCCGGCTTCGCTCCGCCGGGGCGCTGGGCCGGCTTCGCTCCGCTGAGGCGCTGAGCCGGCTTCTCCGGCGGCGCCTCCGTCGTCCGGACGACGAGCAGCGCCTGCCCGCGCTCGAAGGTCGGCGTCACGCTCGCGTAGCCGTTCTCCCGCGCGAAGCCCGCCATGTCGCCGCGGTGCTCATCCATGTACCGGCTGAACCGCGTCCAGAGATCGCGCGCCTCCTCGTCGGCGAGGGGCGCGCCGTCGATGGAGGCGGCGAGGTTCGAACGATCGTTCACTGGGTCCCGTGGCCGGGATGATGCGCCGTGAAGCGCGGCGTTTCCAGGGATTATTGGCGGGTCGACCCCGCACGTCTCGCTGCCTTGCCGCGCCATCCGCCCCCGGGCAGGCTTCGCCCATGGGCCAGCCCGCCGAGAAGCAGCGCCGCGCGACGTACGCCGACCTCGAAGCCGTCCCGCCGAACAAGGTGGCGGAGCTCATCGGGGGCGAGCTGCACATCACCTCGCGGTCTGCCCCGCGGCATGCTCTGGCAAGATCAGCTCTTCTCGGCGAGCTCCGCCCCGGTGCCAGGGCGCCACGGGACCATGGCCATGAGCTGCCGGGGGATTGGTGGATTCTGAACGGACCTGAGCTGCACTTCCCCGACCGAGGCTCACCGGATGACACGGACGTGCTCGTTCCGGACCTCGTGGGGTGGCGCCGTGAGCGCATGCCAGAGCTCCCCGAGACGGCCTACGTCGAGCTGGCACCTGACTGGATCTGCGATGTCCTGGACCCGCAGACGGAAGCGTACAAGCGGCAGGTGAAGATGCCCATCTACGCGCGCGAGGGAGTGCGGCACGCGTGGCTCGTCGAGCCGATCGCTCGGACGCTCGAGGTCCATGTGCTCGGCCAGGATCGTGGCTGGAGGCCCGCCGTCGTCCATCGCGACGCCGCACGCGTCCGCGCCGAGCCCTTCGAGGCCATCGAGCTCGATCTCTCGGTCCTCTGGGCGAGGTAGCCGGCAAGCTTCGCCGCCGCGCCCCGCCCCGAGCGCGGCCCCCGCGTCACTGGATCCCGTACTCCTTGAGGCGCCGGTAGAACGTCCGGCGCGGCAGGCCCACGACCTGCGCCGCCTTCACCCGGTTCCAGTTACAGCTCGAGAGCGCGACGAGGATCCGCTCCCGCTCGCTCGCCTTGTGCGCGTCCAGCGACGTCTCGACGCGGTGTGGGTCGCTCGACGGCGGAGCCCGGCCGGCGCTCGCGGGCGCCCCGCCGCCAGCAGGCGCCCGCGGCGGGGGCGTGGCGGCGTTGTCGAGCGAGCCCCGCAGCGACCGAGGCGCCGCGTCGGGCAGCTCGAAGTCCTCGCTCTCCAGCTCGGGGCGATCCGACAGGACCCACGCGTTGAGCAGCACGTTCTCGAGCTGCCGCACGTTCCCGGGCCAGGTGTACGCCGACAGCCGCTTCAGCGCGGCGCGGGACACGCTGCGGCGATCGCGGCCGTAGCGGGCGGCGAAGATCCCGAGGAAATAGTCGATGAGCAGCGGGATGTCCTCGATCCGCTGGCGCAGCGACGGCACCCGCACCTCGACGACGTGCAGCCGGTAGTAGAGATCCTCGCGGAACGTGCCCCTCGAGACCATGTCGGCGAGATCCCGGTGCGTCGCCGCGATGACCCGCGCGTCGACCGGCTCCTCGCGCGCGCCGCCGACCGGACGGACGACCTTCTCCTGCAGCACACGCAAGAGCCCCGCCTGCATCTTCTGCGGCATCTCCCCGATCTCGTCGAGCAGGATGGTGCCGCCGGTCACCTCCCGGAAGAGACCCTTCCGGTCGCGATCGGCGCCCGTGAACGCGCCGCGGACGTGCCCGAAGAGCTCGCTCTCCAGCAGGTGCTCCGGGATCGCGCCGCAGTTGACGCCGACGAACGGCTTCTTCGCCCGCGGGCTCGCGTTGTGGATCGTCCGCGCGACGACCTCCTTGCCCGTCCCGCTCTCGCCGGTGATCAGGATCGGGATGTCCGTGTCCTTCACCCGGTCGATGAGCGCGTAGACGCGGCGCATCGCCTCGCTCGTGCCGACCAGGCCCTCGTAGCCGAAATGGCCGCGGATCACCGCGCGCGCCGAGCGCAGATCCCGCCGCGTCGCGGCCAGCTGCGCGGTGCGGTGGCCGAGGAGCTCCTCCAGCTTGGCGCGCGCCGCGCGCAGCTCCTCGTTCGCGCGCTCGAGCTCGCGGGCGCGGCGCTCGTTCTCGCTCACGAGGCGCGCCGTCTCGATCGCGATCGCGACCTGATCGGCCAGCGCCGTCAGCGTCGGGAGCTCCACCTCGAACTTCGCCGCCGCGCTCAGCCGGGTCTCCAGGTACAGCGCGCCGATCACCTGCCCGCTCCGCTGCCGGATCGGCACGCACGCGACCGACTGCAGCATGAGCTGGTGCACGGAGACGTAATCGCTCATGCGCGCGTCGTCCCGCGCGCTCGCGGTCACGACCGGCTCGCCCGTGGAGATCACCCGCTCGGCGATCGAGCTGGAGAAGCGCGCGTGCGGGTCGTCCCCCGCCTGGTCGCGCGAGGCGTGGATCGAGAGATCGACCGCGCCTTCGCCGGCGACCTGCTGCAGCTCGTCGCGCGGCGGGCGCTGCAGGATGATGAACCCGCGCTCCGCCTGGAGGAGCGCGATCGCATGATCGGTCACCTTCGCCAGCAGGCGCGTGAGATCGTGCTCGCCGGCGATCTCGCGGTTGATCTCGAGGACCCGCGCCAGCCGGTCCTCGCCCTGCGGGGCCGCCGCGCCTGCCTGAGCCGCCGCGCTCTGCTGGGTGAACGGCACCGTGCGGCTGCTCATCAGCTCGAGCATCGCGGCCGCCCGGATCTCCTTGCGCCGGGCGTCGTTCCAGAACACCTCCCGGAGGTCGCGCGGCAGCTTCGAGGCGATCTCCTCCAGCGTGATCAGCGCCTCCTCGCGGTCGTGGCGCGCCCGGATGAGGTGGCCCCGCTCCGTCTCGAGCTGCGCCCGCGCCTCCAGCGCGCGCCAGATCCAGTCGCGCTGGCCCGCGGCGCGCGCCGCGTCGAGCGCCTCGTCGTACGCCGCCCGGGCCCGCCACTCGTCGCGCGCGACCGCCGCGACGCGGCCGCGCGCGAGCGCGAGCAGGGCGCGGTGGGCGCCGGTCGTCCCCAGGCGCTCCGACGCCACGTCGATCTCCTCGCCGAGGGCGCGCGGATCGGCGCCGGCGCGCGCCACGGCGAAGAGCACGCGCTCGAGCCGCGCCTCGACCCCGTCGATGCGCCGGCCCATCGCCTCGTACGCCTCGGCGCACTCGAGGCAGAGCCGCTCGGCCTGCTCGAGATCGCCCGAGCGCGCCGCGTGCTCCGCCTCGAGCGCGAGCAGCTGCGCCTGCTGCTGCGGCGCGAGATCCGCGCGCTGGGCGGCGAGCGCGTCGAGCGACACCCGGGCCCGCGCGAGCCGCCCGAGGTAAAGGTCGAGGTTGGCGAGGTTGAGGAGCGCCTGGCGGATCGTCGCCACGCGGCCGGAGCGCCGGCCCAGATCGACGGCGGCCTCGAGGTGGCGGATGGCCGCGCCGAGGTCGCCCTGGAGCTTCGTGAGCGCGGCGAGGTTCAGGCGGGTCGTCGCGAGCGTGCCCGCGTCGCCGGCCTGCTCCGCGGCCGTGAGCGCCTCCTCGTAGACCGCCTTCGCCTCGCTGAGGTGGTCGTCCCGCTGGAGCGCGAAGGCGAGCGACACGAGCGCGACCGACAGGATCCGCGGCTCTCCCGTGAGCCGCGCGAGCCGGACCGCGTGCTCCAGCGTGCGCTTCGCGTCCTCGTGCCGCGAGGCGAAGCTCTGCGCGAGCCCGCGCGTCGCCACCGCCTCGGCGACGATCGCCTCGGGCGAGGCGCCGAACGCGGCGGCCGTCGCGAGCTCGGGGCGCGGCGCGCCGGTCAGCCCCGCCTCGATCTTGAGCGGGCCCACCCGCTCCACGGCCTCGCCCGCGCGGCGCTCCGCCTCGCCGTAGTCGCCGGCGCGCACGAGCGCGCGGGCCATCTGCAGCGACCAGAACGCCGCCAGCGCGTGATCGTCCGAGGCCTCGACCTGCTCCTTCACGCGCCCGAGCTCGGCGAGCGCCCGCGCCGTGTCGCCGCGGTTCATGGCGAGCCGCGCGCGCGCGAGCGTCAAGGTGGGCACCGCGGCGGCCGAGCCGTCGCCCTCGTGCCGCCCGAGCGCCTCCGCGGCCGCGTCGAAGTGGCCACGGTCGAGCAGCCGGTGGATCTCCGCCGGCGGCAGCGCCGCCCCCTCGGCGCCCGCGCCGCCCGGCCCGGACGCCACCGCGCTCGTCGGGGGCGCGTCGAGCAGCCGATCGACGTCCTCGGTCGACGCGACGGGCGCGCGCGCGATGCACGCGACGATCTCGCGGATGCGCCCGGGCCACCGCCCCGCGCGGGCGACGACGTGCGCCGCCACCGCGTCGCTCAGCGACGGGATGGTGCGCTGCACGAGCTCGCGGGCGACCTGCTCGTCGAGCGGCGCCATCTCGAAGCGCTCGAACCCGCGGCCCAGGCGCGCGGGGGAAGGCGCGCCGTCCGTCGGCGCACCGCGCGCACCGCGCGCGCCGCGCCGCGCGCCTGGCGCCCGGTTCGCGCCGCTGTCCGATGGATCCCCGAGCACGAGCACGAGCTTGCCGCCGGCCCTCCGCACCTCGTCGAGCCGCTCGATCGCCGCGTCGCCGAGCCGATCGGCGTCGTCGACGAGCGCCGTCACCCGGCCGAGATCGTGCTCCGACAGCTCGATCGAGAGCGCCTCGCGCGGGTCCGCCACGCCGGCCGCCTCGACCCACGCGACGGCGTACCCGCCGACCTCGAGCGACCACGCGATGCGCCGGAGCAGCGCGCTCCGCCCGGAGGCGCGCGGGCCTTCGATCGAGAGCCCGCCGCCCGCGGGCAGCGCCATGATCTGCGCGAGCAGCCGCGTGGAGGGCGCGTCCAGCCCGACGATGGGCCAGACCACGGCGCCCGCGTCCGCGTCGGGCCTCGCGCCCGCCTCGCCCGGCCTCGCGGCCTCCTCTCCCGGCCCGGAGGGGAGCCGCGCCGCGCGCCGGAGCGCGTTCGCGAGCTCGTCGGCGCTCGGGAAGCGCGCGTTCGGGTCCTTGGCGGTCGCCCGGTCGACGACCCCCTGGAGCGCCTCGACGACCTTCGGGTCGCGCTCGCCCCCGCTGTCGCGGAGGGCCTCGGCGAGCGTCGCGCCGAGCGCGAACACCTCGGCGCGGACGGTGAGCGGGTCGCCCTTGAAGAGCTCCGGCGCGGCGTAGCGGGGCGTGAGGCCCACGGGCCGCGAGCCGTCGTCCCGGAACGGCGCGGCGAGGCCGAGGTCGACGAGCGTGGCGCGGCCGCCCTCGCCGACGATGATGTTCGCGGGCTTCACGTCGCCGTGCAGCAGGAGCGCGCGGTGCAGGCGCGTCAGCTGATCGGCCGCGTCGGCGATGGCCGCGAGGTTCCTCGCCAGGTCGCCCTTGCGCGCGAGCAGATCGGCGAGGCTCGTCCCCTCGACGAGCTCGCGCACCATGAAGGGCCGCCCTGACGCGGGCAGCCGGCCGAAGCGCAGCACGCGCGGCACGCCGAGGCCCTCGACGCCCGACAGCGCCGCCGCCTCGCGGACGAGCGCGAGCACCTCCGGCTCGTCCGCCTCCTCGCCGAGCGTCTTCAGCGCGACCGTCTTGCCGGTGAGGCGGTCGCGCACCGCCCACACCTCGCCGCCACCGCCCTTTCCGAGGGCCCCGATCGGCTCATAACGCGGCGGAAACAGCGGACGCGACGTCACCTCATCCCTCGATCAGAGGCCATATCCCGCGGACAGCCCGAAGAACAACCCTGTGATGGAGAAGCCGGCGTCGAGCCGCGTCTGAAGCTGCTTGATCGGCTTGTACCGGAAGCTGAGCTGCGGGAACGAGATCCACGGGAACACCGACGGCTTGGAGCCGCCGTTGATCCAGCTCGGCTCGTCGTAGTCGCCGAAATGGTCGTTGGAGCCGTCGCAGAAGCCGCCGGTCGGGCCGGCGCACTTGCTCCACGAGCCCACGTCGTCGGGGTCGAGGCGCGACGGGTTGTTCGGGTACGCCTGCGCGCGGTAGAGGTTGCCGAAGACGACGCCGAGCCCGACGCCGCCGCCGATCAGCAGGGAGAAGCGGCCCTTCTCCTTGTCGAGCGGGATCTCGTAGAGGAGATCGGTCGTGAAGTAGACGAGCTTCATGGTGCTCGACACCATCTCCCAGGCGTCGTTGCCGTCGTTCTTCCCCTTGAAGAGGAAGGGATCCATCGAGTAGTCCGCGTAGGAGATCGCCAGATCGATCTCGAGCCCATCCCTGCGCGTCGAGAGCTCCGGGCCGAAGGTGAACACGTTCACGCTCGACCCGCCGTCCGCGAAGAGGTTGATCATCGCCTTCGGCACGATGAGGTTCCGGAACCGGAGCCCGGCGAACCGATAGGTCTTGCCCTCCCTCTCGAACGGGGCGTTCTCATCCGTCCCCTCGGGCGGCGCTTCCTGCGGCTTGTCCTTCTCGCCAGGCGCCTTGTCGTCCTGCGCCTTCTCGTCCGTGGCCTGCTTCTCGGCAGCGGGGGAGTCGTCCAGCTTGCCTTCGGCGTCGTCCTTGGGCTGCGCGCCGGCGCTCGACGAGAAGCACACAGCGCCGAGCAATGCGGCGAGCGCGGCGGCCCTTGCGTGCACCCCGACCGCGAGCTGCCGACCCATCTTCACGTGGTACATTGTAGGTCACCTAGCGATGCGTAAGTTCAGGGCCGGGCTCCGCGCCCACGGAACAGGCACGCCGAGGCCAGCATCGGGTTCTCCGCGCGCCCCGGTGGACCGGGCACCAGCGAGGGCAGGGTACACGAGACGCAGCGCCGTGTGATGCCTGCGGACCGCCCACGGCGGAGCTTTTTCCATGACGGCGCACCAGAGCGCGCCTGCCCGTGATCGCCGTCAGTGGCCGTGTGATGTCGGCGCGGCAGGGCCCCACGGCGACGGCATTGCTGCGGACCAAACGAGGTTGCACACAGCAAAATAATCCGCAATAGACGGAAAGGATGATCCTGCATCAGGCCCAGGTCGAGCAGACGATCGACCGCGACGAGCGGGACAGGTTCATCAAGGAGCTCGTGGTGGTGCGGGTCCGCAGCACCGCGCACGAGTCCCCGCCGGCGAGCGCGAGCCGTGGCATCGAGGGGGCGCGCGCGCCGGGGGTGGAGGACGCGGAGTCGGTGGAGCGGGACGTGCCGCTGGCGATGATCCGCAAGCGGAGCGCGCGGCTCCGGAGCACGGTGGCGAGCGTGCTGCTGGTCCACGGGTACGGCCAGAACCGGTACATCTGGCACCTTCCGTCGCGGAGCTTCTCGAACTACCTGGCGCGAGCGGGCTTCGACGTCTTCAACCTGGACCTGCGGGGGCACGGTCGGTCGCGGCACCTCGGGGCGCGGCGGCCGGCCCACGTGACCGATTTCGTCCGCGAGGACGTGCCGGCGGCGATCGAGGAGATCCGGCGCATCTCGGGCCCGCGGCCCGTGTACCTGATCGGCCACTCGCTCGGGGGGCTCGTCGGCTACGCGACGGCGCCGACGATGGGGGACGCGGTCGGCGGGATCGTCACGCTCGGGAGCCCGTACCTGTTCACGCACGGGTCGCGGTCGCTCGCGCTGCTCGGCCGGCTGATGCTGACGGTCGACCGGCGCGTCCCGCTCGGGCAGGGGGCGCTCCCGCTGTCGGCGTGGGGCGAGCCGTTCCGGTTCGTGCGGGCGTTCGTCGAGAGCCCGATCTTTCCGCTGCCGATCCGGGGGTTCGTGCCCGGCTCGATGGAGACGCGGGTGCTCACGCAGCACATGTCGCTGGCGATGGACAGCGGCAGCATCACGGTGCTCCGGAACATGTTCCTGGACGCGGCGGCGTCGCGGAAGAGCGGCCACCACATGGGGAGCCTCTTCGGCTACGCCGAGCGCTTCGAGCAGCTCGACCTGCCGCTCCTGGTCATCGCGGGCACGCACGACGACCTCGCGCCGCCGGCGTCGGTGAAGCCTGCGTACGATTTCAGCCGCTCCTCGGACAAGACGTACCGCGAGTTCCCGCGCGGCCACCTCGACATCGTCGTCGGCCGGGACGCGCCGCTCACGGTGTGGCCGCTCATCGAGGCCTGGCTGAAGACGCGCATCCGGCGGGCGGCGGCGAGGGAGCGCGAGCAGCTGAGCGCGTAGGTCGCCGCGCGAGGGCGCCGGCGCGACTGCTATCGTGGGCGCATGACCATCGAGCTGCGGCAGCTGGCCCCCGAGCAGCACGGCGAGTTCGTCCATCCCATCCTCACCGCCTTCGGCGCGCTCGTGAACACCGAGCGCCTGGAGGCGACGAAGCGGCTCCCGGAGCTCACGTATGGCCTCGGCGCGTACGACGGCGGGTCGCTCGTCGGGGCCGCCGGCACGTTCTCGCTCACGATGACCACGCCGGGCGGAGCCGTCCCGGTCGCCGGGCTCACGATGGTCGCTGTCATGCCAACGCACCGCCGCCGCGGCATCCTCACGCGCCTCGTCCGGCGGCACATCGACGAGGCGCGCGCCGCGGGGCAGCCGATCTCCGCTCTCTGGGCCACGGAGGGCTCCATCTACGGCCGCTTCGGCTACGGCCTCGCGTCGCAGGCGTGCTCCATCTCGATCGAGCGCGATCGCACCGCGTTCCGTGGGGAGGCGAGCGCGGAGGGCCGGGCGCGGCTGCTCGGGGAAGCCGAGGCGCTCGAGGCGTTCGCGCCGGTCTGGGAGCGCGCCCGCCCGCTCGTCCCCGGGATGCTGGCGCGCTCGGAGCCCTGGTGGCGGGGCCGGCGGCTCTCCGACAACGACTTCATCCGCCAGGGGGGCGGCCAGCTCCAGCGCGTCGTGATCGAGGTCGACGGGCGCGCCGAGGGCTACGCGCTGTACTGCATGCACCACCGGTGGGACGCGTCCACGATCCCGATCGGCTCCGTCCGCGTCATCGAGGCGATCGGCGCCTCGCCGCTCGGGACGAGGCTCGTCTGGCGGTACCTCTTCGACATCGATCTGGCGCAGCGGATCGAGGCGAGCCTCCTGCCGCCCGATCATCCCCTCGGCATGCTCCTCGTCGAGCCGCGGCGGCTGCGCCTCACGGCGAGCGACGGGCTGTGGGTGCGCATCGTGGACGTCGAGGCCGCGCTCGCGGCGCGCGCCTACGGCAGCGGCGAGGCGCTCACGCTCGAGATCATCGACCGCGATTGCCCCTGGAACGCGGGCCGGTTCCGGCTCGACGGGGGCGAGCGGCGCGCGACGCGGACCACGGCGGCGCCGGACCTCCGCCTCGACGTCACGGCGCTCGGCTCGGCGTACCTCGGCGGCGTCTCGTTCCGTTGCATGGCCGACGCGGGCCAGGTCGAGGCGCTCTCCGGAGGCGCCATCGAGCGGGCGGACAGCCTGTTCCGCGCCGCGCGTGCCCCGTGGTGCCCCGAGATCTTCTGAAGGCCAGGCCCCGATGACGCTCCCGCTCCGCGGCGTCTACGCGGTGACCCCGACCCGCCGCCGCCGCTTCCTGTGGGCCGCCTGGTGGACGGCCGAGCCGGCGCGCGAGCCGTTCCGCCCTCCGGACGCGAGCCAGGGCGGCGCGCGCACCGTCGAGGAGGCGCGGGCGCAGGCCGAGCGCGCGGCCGGGCGCCCGCTCGTCGAGATCGAGCCGGCGTGGGCGACGGCCTGGACGCGCGTCCTGCGCGGTGAGCCCCCGTGGCCCAAGCCGCGCGCGCGGCGGGAGGCGCCCCCGCCGCCCCCTGGGCCGTCGAGCCGCGCGCCTTCGCGGCCGGCGTCCGCGCGCGGCGTGTCGCCGTTCGCGGTGCTCGGGCTGGTGGAGGCCGCGAGCGCGGACGAGATCCGCCAGGCGTTCCGCCGGCTCGCGCTCGTCACGCACCCCGATCGCGGCGGCGACGCCCGCGAGTTCATGCGCGTCAAGTGGGCCCACGACGAGGCGATGGCCAGGCTCGCGCGGCCCAGGCGCCGGTAGCGGAGCTACGGGGATCTGGGGCCAAGGTGGCTCGCCGCGGCGACCTTCCGCGCCTCGTCGAGGAGCGGCGCGTACTCGCGCGCGAGCAGCGGGTTGCCGCGGAGCGCCTCCTCGAGCGAGGCCGCGGCGCGCTGGGCCAGATCCAGGCGCGCCGCGCGCTCGCGCTCCGCCTTCGCCCGGAGGAGGAGCAGCGCGCCCTTCCTGGCGTTCGCCAGCGGGAAGCCCGGGTCGATGGCCAGCGTGCGCTCGATCAGCGCGAGCCCCGCCTCGACCTCCGAGCGCACGTCGAGGAGCCCCGGCCCGGTCAGGGCGGCGCGCTGCCGGTGAACCTCGGCCAGGGTGCCGAAGATCCTCGGGTTGCCCTCGTTCGCCTCGTGGGCGCGGAGCAGCGACCGCTCCGCGGCGTCGAGCGCCGGCGCGGGGCTCCTGCCGCGCGACGCGGCCCACCGCGCCGAGAGCAGCTCGATGTGCCCGAGCGCGAGGAGCGCCCCCGCGTTCTGCGGCCTCGCGGCCACGATGGGCTCGATCGCGCCCCTCGCCGCGCGGAGCGCGGCCGTCGGATCCTCCCCCCGGAGGAGCGCCCCGTGCGCCGCCTCGATGCGCGCGAGGCCCGCGCCCTGCTGCGCCTCGAGATCGTCCGGGTTGAGGTCCGCCGCCGCGCCGTACGCCTCGAGCGACCGCGCGAGCGAGACCTCCGGGCTCTCGCCGGTGAGCCGCTGGTGCCGGCCCTGGATCAGGTAGGTCAGGGCCAGGTTGTTGTAGGCGCGGTAGCTGTCCGGGCGCCGCCGGAGCGCCGCCTCGAGGCTGTCCTTGGCCACGTCGAGCGACTCCTCGGGCGACGCGCCGTGGTCGAGCTCGTACTGCGCGCGCCGCGCGTAGAGCCAGCCCTGGTTGAGGAGCGGCGGCATGTCGTTCGGCGCGATCTCGATCGCCCGCTCGGCGTACGACGCGCCGATCTCGAAGAGGGAGAGGGGATCGGCGCCGCGGGACGCGGCGTACTCGGCCATCATGCCGTAGGCGATCGCGGCGTCGTTCCACGCCCAGAACGAGTTCGGGTCGAGGGCGAGCGATCGCTGCGCGCTGTCGACAGCGCGGCCGAGCGAGGGCCACGCGTCGAGCCCCACGGAGCTCTCGTGCGACGCGAGGAGGAAGAAGCTCGCCCCCATCGCGCCGTACGCGGTCGCGTCCGACGGGTCGCCCTGGACCGCTTGCTCGCTGGCCGCGACCGCCTCGACGAGGTCCGACCTCGGGTCCGAGCCGCGCGACAGGTCGCGCCTCGCGCGGTGCACGAGCGCCCACGCCTTCTTGGCGAGCGCGCCGCTCGCCCGCGGGTTGGCCTGGAGCGCCCTGTCGCACCGGGCGATGATCTGCGCGACGACCTCCTGCGCGTCTCCGCCGCGCTGCGCCTCGATCAGCATGATCTCGCTCAGGGCGCGCGCGGTCGCCTCGTGGACGTCGGGATCGCTCTCGGCCATCTCCGCCGCGCCCTTGTACGAGGCGACGGCCTCCCAGAACTCGACGAGCGCCGCCGCGTGCTCCCCGAGGTCGCGCGCCGCCGTGCCCTTCGCGAGCAGGATGTCGCCCTCCAGCTTCTTCGCCTCGTATTCCCAGGGGGATCGCGCGAACGCCAGCCGCGCTTCGGTGAGCGCCTCGTCGAACCGCCCCTCGTAGAGCGCGATGAGCGCCACGGCGTACGACGGCGGCTCCGCGGCCGATCTCACGCTGTCCCTCAGGTACCTGAGCGCCGGCTGCTTGTGCCGCTCCTCGAGCTCGAGCTGGTGCGCGGACCGCTCCCCCTTGTCGGCGAGGCGCCGCGCCCGATCGAGCCCCTTCAGGTAGAGCATGCCGTGCACGAGGCCCGCCGCGAATTTCGCCTCGCGCGTGGCATACCCGCTCGCGAGCGCCGCCTCGAGGTGCGCGAGCGCCTCCTCGGGCTCGTGCAGCGCCAGGTGCCCGCGCCCGAGCGCGTAGCGGCCGGGGCCCTCGACGAGATCGCCCGTCGTCTCGCGCATGCCCTGCATCTTCCGGTCGATCTCGCCCAGGCGCGCCCGGATGACCTCCTTCTCCCGCGACACCTCGTGGAGGGGGAGCGCGTAGGCGTAGCGCATGAACAGCTCCATCTCCTTGACGTCCTGACCGAAGCCCTCGGCCAGGGACGCCACGCGCGCGGCGAGCTCGGCCTGCCGCGCGGCGGCGAGCTTCGCGCGGAGGGCGACGGCGCCCGAGAGCGCGAGCACGACGAGCGCCACGGCGGCCGCCGCGACCGCGAGCCTGTGCTTCCTGGCGCGCTTCAGGGTGCGGTAGCCGATGCCCATCGGGCGCGCGTCGATCGGCTCCCCCTCGAGGTAGCGCTCGAGATCGAGGGCGAGCATCTTCGCGGAGTCGTACCGCCGCTGGGGCTCCTTCTCGAGGCACTTCATCACGATGGTCTCGAGATCGACGGGGATCCGCTTGTCGATCTTTCGCACCGGCGCGGGCAGCTCGCGCGCCACGCGGGCGATGAGGCTCGTCACCGAGGGGTCGACGAACGGCGGGCGCCCGGCGAGGACCTCGTAGAGCGTGGAGCCGAGGCAGTAGACGTCCGTGCGGCGGTCGAGCTGGCGCTGGCCCCCGGACACCTGCTCGGGCGCCATGTACGCCGGCGTCCCCTCGCCGCTCGCCGTCGCTCGGGCGTCCGCCGCGGTGTCCCTCGCGAGCCCGAAATCGAGGAGGTAGGGGCGGAAGGCGCCCTCGGCGGTCCGCTCCACCAGGATGTTCGCCGGCTTGATGTCGCGGTGGATCAGCCCGAGCCGGTGGGCGGCGTGCAGGCCGTCCGCGACGTCGGCCACGATCTTCACCCGCTGCTCGAGGGACATCTGCTGCGCCACCCGGTGGAGCGGCTGGCCGTCGATGTACTGCATGGCGATGAACGGCTGGCCCTGCGCCTCGCCCACCTCGTACACCTTGCAGATGTTCGGGTGCTCGACCCGGGCCTGGGCCCGCGCTTCCCAGATGAAGCGCTGGGCGAGCTCCGGATCGTTGCCCCGTATCAGCTTGAGCGCCACGTACCTGTGGAGTCGCGGGTCCCTGGCCTTGTAGACCGTGCCCATTCCCCCTTTCCCGATGAGCGACTCGCACTCATACCGATCCCAGTTGCGGATGGGAAACCTGCTCGGCACGCGCGACGAGGGCGGCTCGACGCATTGGAACACCGTCTCCTGCGCGGCGCCCGAGCTCCCCGGCGGGGCGGAGCGGGGCGGCCTGCTCTGGGGCGCGATCGAGACGGGGCGGGACGTGGGCTCCTCGCTCGCCGGCCACGCGGCGTTCGCACTCTCCGGGCCCGCTCCTCCCATTCGGCTCATGACTCGGACCCTTTTCAACAGCGAAGGTAGAGCCCCCCAGCGCATGGCCTCGAATCGCCATCATTCCGGACCGCCCGGCCGCGTGCCAGTGAGCGCCTCGCTTCAGGCGTGAGCTACGAGCGATATGACAAAACTGTCGCCCAACGGTAAGCTTGGGTTTACGTCCATGTCAACTCCCCGGACGGGACCTATCCCTGAAGTCCGGGACGCCGTCCGCGACGCTGTTTGTGGGGCGCGCGACATGATGCCGAGGTGGGTTCAGCTGCTCCGCGGCTCACGGGCCCGCCGGCGGGCTGGTCAGTACTTGACGGTGCAGCCGAACGCCTCGGTCTCTTTCGTGGAGATCGCCTTGCCGGCGGCGAGCTCGGTCAGCGCGGCATCGACGTAGTTCGTGACCTGCTCGCCGGGCTCGGGCTCACCGCCCTTCGTGCTGTCGATCGCGCCGGCGTAGACGACCGTGCCCTGCGGATCGATGACGACCATGTGCGGTGTGCGCTGGGCGCCGTACGCGCGCCCCACATCGCCCTTCTCGTCGATGAGGACCGGGTAGCTCATCCCGAACTCGCCCTTTGCCTTCACGTTCTCTTCCTTGGCGGTGCCCTGCTTGCCCGGAGCGCCCGAGTTGATGGCGAGCCACACGACCCCCTTCTGGGCCTGCTGCGCCGGCACGTCCTTCAGGCCGCCCTGGCGGTGCGCGAGCTGCACGAACGGGCAACCGGGGTTGAACCACTCGAGGACGACCGTCTTGCCCTTGTGATCGGCCAGCTTGACGGGCTTGCCGTCGAGGTCCGGCAGCGTGAAATCGGGCGCGGGCTGGCCGATCTTGGCCTGGGCCGCCTTCGCCTGAGCCGCCGGCGCGTCCGCGGCCTTCGCCTTCGGGGCGTCGGCCTTTTCGGGCTGCGGCGCGGCGGCGCCGGTGGCCGCGGGCGCGCTCGCCTCGCCGGGCTGCGTGCACGCCGCGAGGGCCGCGGCGAGGAACGTCAGGGAAATGAGCTTGTTCATACGGGGACGCTTACCACGCGTCGCGGCAGGCGCATGCGTCACGGGAACTCCGGCCAGTGATCGCCGGTCGCCCACCGGTATCGAAGGCCGAGCTGGCCGAGATCCGCGCCCAGCAGGCCGAGCTGATCGGGGGTCGCGGCCACCACCATCACCGTCCCGACCGCGTCCAGGTGGTGCGTCAACGACACGGCCAGCACGGGGCCGACGCGCACGACGAGGCTGTCGCGGCCAGGGTTGCCGAGCACCTCGGCGGCGGCGCCCAGGCGGAGCTCGCCGAACCGGTCCATCTCGGCCATGTAGCCGAGCCGGGCCCGGTAGAGGTACGGCGGCTTCATCACCGCGTGGAGCGCCTCCTCGTAAACGTAGAATCCCTCCGGCGTCCCCAGCACCGCATAGCCGGTCGCGACGCCGAACAGGCTGCCTCCGAGCAAGGGTATCGAGCCAGACACCTCGATCTCCGCCGCGACGTACCGCGACGGGGGGCCCTGCATGAGCTCGGTGTCCCTGCGCGTGTACGACGCCCGAGGCTCGAGGAAGTACTGGGTCGTCGAGAAGGCGTACCGCGCGCCGCCACGGATCTCCACGCTGGGCAGCGCGGCGCGGAGGCCCAGGTACTCCGCGCCGCCGCTCGGCGACACGCTCGCGTAGGCCTCGATCCCGAGCCAGGACCAGTGTGGCTTGCCCACGCCGAGCGCGAGGCTCGGCCTGAAATAGATCACGCCGAGATCCATCAGCGCGGAGAGGAACGGGCGCGCGGCGGCGCTCCGCGCCCAGTAAGAGCGCTTCTGCAGGACGTCGATGCCCGAGGGCACCGGCGGCGGCTCGCCGGCGGGCGACGGCAGGTCGGCCGGATCCTGGGCGCCGGCCCCGGCGGGCAGCAGGGTGAGCGCGGCGAGCGCCGCGGCGGCGGCCAGCGCGTGGCGGAGCGCCATCGCTAGAACCTGCCCACCAGGTACCCGCCGAGCGGCGCGGGCGCGAAGCTGAGCGTGACGCCGTCCCCGCGCGGCGCGTCCGAGGCGGGGGCGCCGCCGCGGTAGTGCAGGAGCCACGGAAGCCCGAGGCCGGTCAGGGCGCCGACCGCTGCGCCCGTGAGCGCGTCGGTCGCGAAGTGCTGGTCGGAGACGACCCGGAGCGTCGCCACGGCCGCCGCCGTCCCGAGGGACGCGGCGCACGCGAGCGCGTCGGGGGCGCCGCCGCCGTACAGGGGCAGGCGCGCGTGGTGCGAGCACACGAGCCCCGCCGCCGTGAAGGCGGTCGAGCTGTGGCCGCTGAAGAAGCTCCTGTACCGCTTGCTTCCCCGGCAGTCGCGGTCCTGCTGCTCCTCCGGCCCGGCGCACCCGGCGCGGTAGGGGCGCTCGCGGCTCGTGAGCCCCGCGACGACGCCGTTCAGGGCCGCGTTCAGCGCGAGCGCCTCGACGTCGATCATCGCGATCTCCCAGGCGACGCTGCCGCGGCCGTGCCCCCACCAGGTCACGAGCAGGGCGTCCACCGCGAGGTGGTTGGTCATCAGCGTGAGCAGGAGATCGCTCGCGTCCCGCGCCATCTCGCGCTGGCGATCGCTGCGGATGCGCAGGGCGCCGCGCGCCGAGCCGTCGAAGCCGTTCACGGTCGTCCACCGGCCCTCCGACGGCGGGATGGCGAGCGTGCCGAAGGCGGTCGCGGCCAGGAGCCCCGTGGCCACATACTCGCTCACGCGGAAGCGCGGCCAGGCCGGATCCCACGCGACCTCGGGCCGCGCGCGAGAGAGAGCCTCCGGCGCGGTACGGCGCGGCGCGCTCGGCAGCGCCGCCCCGGAACGGAGGGCCGTGGTGTCGACGGATCCCCGTGTCGCCGCGCCGGACGGCGCCTCGGGCGGCTCGGCTCGCGCCGCTGCAGACGGCTCGGCTCGCGCCGCCGCAGCGCCGAGCAGCGCCGTCATGGCGAGCGCGCAGGAGGCGAACCGGAGGGGCGCGGCGCACCTCAAGGAGCGGACCGCGCGATCAGAAATCAGGGTGGCCGATGACGAGGAACTCGAGCGGCCCGGCGCCCGTGTTGCGCAGCCCGTGGTGTACGTTCGTCTCGACGTGCATCATCTGGCCGGGGCCGAGGGGCACCTCGCGGTCGCCGACGATGCCGAGCGCCTGCCCGGCCAGGATGTAGATGGTCTCGGTGGTCTCCGTGTGGAGCTCGCGCGAGATCTCACAGCCGGGGCCCATCGTTCCCCTGTAGAAGCCGAAGGCGTTCCCGCGGTCTCTTCCCAGCAGCTGCGCCATGAAGACGCCTCGGTTGGGCAGATACTCCATCACGTCTTCGTCGGCTGCGGTCAGCACCACGGCCCCGTCGATCTGCTGCCTCATGGCGATCCTCCTCCTTCACGAGTGAAGCCGCTGGGAAAACGATCCGTTACCGAAGCGCACTGCGTCCTGTCAACGGCGCTCCGCGCGAACCGTGCGACGGCGGCCGCCGGCGTCTCGGCTTCCCTGCTTCCGTGCTTCTCTCCCTCTCACCTTCTCTCCTCCCACGTTCCCGTTCTCTGCGTCTCCTGGCTTCAAAAAGGCAACACCACGCTCGCTGCGGCGCGGAGCTCGTAGCTGAACGACAGCGTCTTCAACCCCTTCGGAGGGAGCTCGACGTGGCCACGGAGAAATCCGTCCTTCTCGTCCAGCGTCCAGCCGGGGGCCTCGCCGAGCGCGACCTCGACCTCGGCCACCTCGCTGACAGGGATCCGCTCGGTGACCAGGACCCGCTTCACGTTGCTGGAGAGGTTGGACACGGAGAGCTTCACACGCCGGCGGATCTTGCGGCTCCCCGTGATCGCGGCGGTGTCCTGCTCCTCGTCGACGGTGCGCCGCACGCGCACGGCGTCGTCCACGCCGAAGCCGAGCTCGAACGGCTCGCCGGCGCCCACGAAATCGAGCCGGGCGCGGCCGATGAGGCTGCCGCCCCGCGCGACGCGCACCGGGCCCGCCAGCAGCGGGCGCGGCCGTCCGCCGGCGCCGCCGCCGTCCAGCGTCACCGTGGCGCGCAGGTGGGCCGCGGGGTGGACCTCGGGGTACAGCACCAGCGCGAGCTCGGTGGGGAGCGAGCGCCGCGCGATCTCGATGCGCGTCGGGCGGCCGTCGGAGGGGAGGGTCACCGGCTCCGCCGCCTCGAAGATCAGGGGCTCGCCGCCGTCGTCCACCCCCGGCATCTCGTCGACGGCCCGCGCCCCGCGGTCGAGCCCGGCCGCGGCGATCGCCTGGTCGCGCGCCTCGACGATCACGCGGCGGCGCTCGATCTCCGTCTTGCGCCGCGCGCGGAGCACGTCGTCCTCGAGCAGCGGCGCCTCGGCGCTCCTCGACGGCCGCGCGGTCGAGAAGCGCGCGGTGACGTTCTCCCAGACCTCGCCCGTCGCCTGCCACGCCGCCGCCCAGGTGGTGAGCTCGATCGAGCCGCCAGGCCCCTGCGCTGCCGCGCCGCCCGCGCTCGCGCCCGCGGCGCCGGCGGCGAGCCGCGCCAGGTGCTCGGGGCGCCAGATCGCGCACGCGACGCGGTACGTCAGCTCGATCTCGACGGGCTGCGGCGCGGGGGCGTGCACCTCGACCTCGATCACCGCTTCATAACGCGGTTGCTCGACCGACCCCTCGCGCAGCCGCGCCGCGGCGCGCCGGGCGTCCTCCTCGGCGCGCGCCCGCGCCGCGCGCGCGTCGGCCGACGCGCCGAGCGCCTCGGCGAGCGCCGCGTGCAGCGCCTCGGCGCCGCCGCGCCACGAGGCGAGGCGCGCGGGCTCGCCGGCGTCCTTCGGGACCTCGCTCATCGCCCGCGCCCACTTCGCGAGGAGCTGGTCGAGGTGGGCCTCGCGGCGCGACGCCCGGTCCCGCGCGCGCTCCGCGGCGCCGGCCCGCAGCGACGCCTCGCGCTCCTCGCGCTCGAGCGCGTCGATCGCCTCGCGACCGAGCGCCGCCTCCCTGTGCGCCCTCCACCGCACGCGCGCCGCCGTCACGCGCACCTCGCCCGCGCCCGCGCCCGCGCCCGCGCCCGCGATGCGCGCCTGCACGGTGCGCTCGTCGACGAACACCGAGACGCCGCCGATCGCGATCCACTGCGCCCCGGCCTGGATCTCGACGCGCGCCGCGCGCACGACCTCGGCGCGATCCTCGAACAGCGTCACCGCCCGCGCCACGCTCGGGTGCGGCGCGCGGGCGCCCTCGTGGCCGCCGCTCCCGTCGCCCCCTCCGCCGCCGCTGGCGCTCCGCCCAGCCCGGTCCGAACCGCTCGCATCCGTTGCCATGGTGCGCTCGTTTCCTTTGTTATTCCCGACGGTTACCGCCGACAATCTCGTTCTTGGACGAGAACACCACGCGGTAGGTGAAGGCGACGGAGGCCTTGCCGCCCGGCGCGATCGGGACGCGCCAGCGCAGCCCGCCGCGCACCGGCTCGCCGAGCTCTTCCTGCGTGTAGGGCTCGGCCTTCGGCTGCGACGAGAGGAGCTTGATCTCGACGTCCTTGTCGTCCGTCACCGGGATGCGATCGAGGACCTCGACCTCGACGCCCATCCCGAGCGACGAGGAGAGGTCGATGACGACCGCGTGCTCGACGGCGAGCGAGCCGCCGAGCAGGCCGGCGCTCGACTCGTCCACGCGCGCGTTCCTGGCGACCCGGATCCGCTCCTCGACGCCGAGGCCGGCGCGGAGGAGGCCGCCCCGGTCCACGCGGCCGAGCGCGGACTGCGCCGCGAGGGCGCCGTCGACGAAGATGTCGACCGGCCCCGCGAGCAGCGGGGCGTCGAACGGGTTCTCGACGCGCGCCTCGCGGTAGACCTCGGCTGCCTCGCGCGGCGCGGTCACGAACCGGGGCGCGGCGGGGGCGCGCGCGGCGCCCAGCGCGACGCGGTGGAGCCTGCCGTTCGACGGCACGTCGGCGGCGCTCTCGCCGACGTAGAGGTGGTCGAACTGCCCGCGTGAGTCGCGCGGATCCACGGCCCGGGGCGGGGCGCCGAGGTCCGCGATGTCCTGCTCCGCCCGACGCGCGTCGCGCCGCGAGGGCCCGGGCTCGTCGCGCGCGAGCCGGCCGCGCTGGTTGCCCGCGCCGGGGAGGTGCAGCGCGTCGAAGTCGAGCCACTCCTCGACCTGCGCGGGCTCGAGCGCCGGGGCGGCCCCGGCGCCCTCCAGCGCCTGCTCGGGAGCGAGCCATTCCTCCTCGAGGCTGGCCGCGGCGTCGACGCTCGCCGCGGAGCCCAGGGCGCTCCGGGGGGCCGGGGGCGCGCTCGCCTGGGGAGCCGGCGGGGGCGGCGCCCCGGAGCCGCCGAACGACGGGAGCGACAGCCCGCGCGACTTGCGCGCCGGCGCGGCGAGCGGCATCGGCGCGGCCGCCGGCATCGGGGGCGGCGGGGCGAACGCCATCGGCGCGGCGGCCTGCACCGGGGGCGGCAGCGCGCCCGCGACGGACGGCGCAGGCGGCGCCAGCCTCTTCATGGCCGCGAGGGGCTCCGGGCTGGCCCGGTTCCGCGCGGCCTCGTCGCCCCCACGCGTGCGCGGGAGCTTTCCAGGCGCGGCGGTGGTTCGCGCGGCCGGCTCGGGGAGGGCGGCGACGAAGCTGTCGAACCCCTCGAACATGGCGTCGAGCCCCTCCGGCGCGGGGCGGTAGCCGCGGCGCGGTGGGCGCTGCGCGCGGCTGAGCCGCAGCGAGGCGAGCTCCGGCAGCCGCGTGTCCTGCACGAGATCGGCTGTGGCGAGCGCGAGGCGCACGTCCTTCCAGTCCTCGCCCGAGGCCTGCGCGACGAGGGCGTCGAGCTGCAAGGCGACCTCGGTCGCGCCGCGCGAGAACCGCGCCGCGTAGGCGGGCCACCAGCGCGCGGCGAACACGGCGTACTCGAGCCGGAGCGCGGGCTCCCCGGCCGCGTCGCCGCGCTCCGGCGCGAGCCGCACGACCACGTCGAGGCGCGCCGGATCGCGCTCCTCGACCTCGCCGCTCGTGGCCTGGGCGGCGTCGATCTGGGCGGCCAGGAGCTCCTTCCGGGCGCGCTCGATCTCCGCGTCGAGCGCGGCGGCGCGGGCGTCGAGCGCGGCCAGCTCGTCCGAGAGCAGGCGGCTCACCGCGAGCGCGTCGCGGATGCGGGCCGCCGGGTCGCCCGGCCGGAAGCGCCGCGCGAGCTCCGGATCGAGCGCGACGGCGCCGAGCTGGTCGCGCCAGAGGCGAAGGTGGTCGCGCTCCGCCGACAGGCGCGCGATCGCGAGCTCGAGCTCGCGGAGCTCGGCGGAGAGCGCCGTCCTCGAGACGGGCGCCGGGGGCACGACGAGCCGCGCGCGCACGCCGATCACGTCGCGCACGTCGCGCGCGGGCCCGGAGGCCGCCGCCGCGCCCGCCGAGGCGCCTCCGGCGGCGTCGATGAGCGCGCGGAAGCTCCCCGGCTCGGCGAGCGGCGTGATCCCCGGCACCGAGATCTCGACCGCCCCCCGGGGGAGCGGCGCCGCGAGCTCGACGCGGCGGGTGACGATCGCCCCGCGCGCGTACACGACGACCCCCTCGATACGGCTAGCGCACTCGATCTTCTCGGCCGTCATCGCTCGTCCCCTCGCCCGCGAACGCCCCGTGAGAGCGCGACGGTATCACGCGGCGCGTGGGCCCGGATAGCGGGCTATCTCCTCGTGTCGAGGAAGCCGAACCCGGGGAGCGCGTCGATGCCGTAGGCGCGCAGCGCCAGCTCGTCGAGCTTGCCGAAGTCGCGCCGCCGGAAGGAGCTGCGGAGATCGCTCATCATCTCCTCCGCGACGCTCTCCGGCGGGGGCAGGCGGATCCGCCGCAGGTACTGGGCCTGGAAGCGGAGGTAGCCTCCGCGCATCTTGACCGCATAGGACCACACGAAGAAGAGGGCGACCCTGGAGGCGAGCAGCCCGCCGAGGGCCTCCATGTCCCAGCCCTCCGAGGTGATGAAATAGAGATTGTGGTGCGGATAGAACCTGCCCTCGTCATAGACCACCTCGTTGGAGCCCGCGATGTCGGGGACGAGCAGCTTCGGGGCGTCGGTCAGCCCCGGAACCACGCGATCGATGGTGCGGAACCAGCCGGCGCCGCCCCGCCGGGCGATGTAGCGCCTCCTGATCTCGGCCTCGTGCGCGTGCAGGTACCCGGAGAGCCGGGGGTACTCCTCGAGATTGACCACCTTGCCGTCGGATCCGAAGGGATTGATGACGAACCGCCTGGCGTCGCGGATGCGGCCGTCCTCGATATCGCCTCGCATGACGAGCGGCACGAGGCGATCGCGCTCGATATCCACCTCTTCGCCGACGATGTAGATCCTGTCGTTCCCGGTGGCGACGCCGATGCCGACGCGCGTCCCGCCGACCTCCTCGATCGGCGCGAACCGCGCCTCGAGCGCGCGCAGGGCCTCGAGGTGCTCCGGCGAGCCGAGGACCCACGGGTCGTCGCCCTCGAACCAGGAAGCGTACTCCGACACGGCGACGCCGGAGCCGCGCTCCGCCGCGCCCGCCTCCGCGCGCCCCTCCGTGCGTCCCTCCGCGTGTCGAAGCGCGGCGGAGGCGGCCTCGCACTCCTCCGGCGAGGCGGTGCGCAGCGTCGCGACAGGGACGCTCCCCGTCTTGCCGGGCGACACGGCGAATATCGACGGGTAGGCGACGACCTCGGACTCGAAGGGAGACGCGCCGCGCAGATCGACGTAGCACCGCACCCGGAACCACCTCGACAGCATCCGGCGGAGCGGCGCGCCGTAGCGGTTGAGGGTCCACCGGTCGGCGCAGATGAAGGAGAGGACACCGCCGGGCGCGAGGAGCTCGAGGCCGCGCTCGATGAACGCCACGTAGAGATCGGCGCGGTCGTAGAGCGACCTGTACCGGTGTCGATACTCCTCCTGGAGCTCGGGCGAGAGCTGTTCGATCCTGACATAGGGCGGGTTGCCGACCACCGCGTCGAACAGGCGTCCCTGGCCGGTGAGCAGGAAGTCGCCGTGGGCGATCCAGGCCTCGGAGAGGCGCGTCGCGTCGCCGTGCGGCAGCCCGAGCCGCGCGAGGGCCCCGGCGACCGCGAGGCGCGCGCGGTCGACGTGATCTCGCTCGACGTCGTACGACCGGATCGCCGGCTCGATCTCGAGGAGGTCGCGATCGTGGCGGCGCGCCGACTGGATCAGCCGCTCGGCGGCGGGGACCAGGAAGGCGCCGTGGCCGCAGGCAGGCTCGAGCAGCGACAGCGACGCGAGATCCCGGTCCGCGGTGTAGCCCGCGAGATCGAGGATGAGATTCACGACGTGGGGTTTGGTCAGCACCACGCCGTGGGCCTCGCCCGACGAGCGCTCCCCGTAATCGTAGGCGCTCTGCGGGAGCATGACCGTCAGATCGAGGGCTGTCTGCATTGGCGCCGCGAGCATGGTAGCCGCGATCGGCGCGCGCGGGCGACGCTCCACGGCCGCGCTCGCCGTGCGGTCGCAGCGCGCTCGCGACGCTTGAGCCCGCGGCCGGCCGCCTCGCGCCGGGCCTCTTCCCCGCTCGCGTGCCGCCGTCGAGGCGCTTTCTGCGTCTGCTTCTGCTTCTGCTTCCGCGCTCGGGGCGAGGCGCGGATCGCGTTTCAGGGGGCGTCGCCATCGAATAGGGTAGAGTCGCCACATGGCCTTCCCCGTGTCTGTCCGTCCCGCCAATCGCATCGCGGCGAGCGTCGCCTGCGGAGGCGCCGTGCAACCGCCGGCCGCCGGCCCGGACGCTGGGTCGAGCGAGGGGAGCGCGTGATCCTCGGCATCGGCATCGACGTCTGCGGCATCGGACGCATGGAGGAGGCGCTCGCGCGGTGGGGGGAGCGGTTCTGGGAGCGGGTGCTGTCCGAGCCGGAGCGCCGCTCGCTCGCGCACCGCGTGGACCGGGCGACGGCGCTCGCGGGCCGCTTCGCCGCGAAGGAGGCCGTGGTGAAGGCGATGGCCGGCGCGCCGGGCGTCAGCTGGCACCACCTGGAGGTGCGCGGCGCGCCGCGCATGCCGCCGACGATGGCGCTCCACGGTCCGGCGCGCGCGCTCGCCGAGCGCATGGGCGTCCAGCGGGTCCACCTGTCGATCACGCATGATGCAGGCGTGGCGGCGGCGGTGGCTATCCTGGAAGGGGACGGCGAGAGCCGATCCCCGACCGAGGAGGACGAGGACGGCGAGAGCCGATCCCCGACCGAGGAGGACGAGGACGGCGAGAGCCGATCCCCGACCGAGGAGGACGAGGACGGCGAGAGCCGATCCAGCCTGGACGAAGGGAAAGAGCGCTCGTGATTCCGGTCCTATCGCGCGCGCAGATGCGCGCCTTCGACAAACACGCGATCCACCAGTGCCACGTCCCCGGCGTGGTCCTCATGGAGAACGCCGGCCGCGGCGCCGCCGACGTGATCTCGGCGATCATCGAGGGGCGCAGCGCCGGGCAGCCCGGCGACGCCGCGCACAGCCCGCCGCACCCGCTCGCGTCCGGCCTTTCGCCCGCGCGGGCGTTCTGGCCGGCGACGTTGCCCTCCGGGGCGGGTCTCCGGGGCCGCCCCGGGAGCGTCCCGCCGCCGCCGAACGGCCGCCGCGACGCCGAGGAGGCCCGCGCCGCGCGCATCCGATCGTTCCCGGTCCGGCACGTCCCGAGCCCGGGGCAGCCCGCGACGTACCCCCTCCACGCCCGCGTCGTCGTCGTCTGCGGGGCCGGCAACAACGGCGGCGACGGGTTCGTCGTGGCGCGCCACCTCCTCGCCCGCGGCGCGGAGGTCCAGGTCTTCCTGGCCGCCCGGTCCGAGAAGGTCACCGGCGATAGCCGCATCAACCACGACGCGTACGTGGATCTCGGCGGCGCGCTGACCGAGCTCCCCCCGGGCGCGTCCCTCGCCCCGCTGGAGGTCGCGCTCGCGGGGGCCGACCTCGTCGTCGACGCGATCTTCGGCACGGGCCTCGACCGCCCCATCGAGGGCCACCTCGCCGACGTCATCGGCGTCCTCAACACGGCGACCTGCCTCTGCATCGCGCTCGACGTGCCCTCGGGCCTCGACGCCGACAGCGGCGCGCCGCTCGGCGCCGCGGTGCAGGCCGACGAGACCGTCACCTTCGGCCACCTCAAGATCGGCCTGCTCACGCCCGAGGGCGCGCGGCTCGCGGGCAACGTGCACGTCGTCGATCTCGGGGTCCCGGACCGGCCGATCCTCGCCCACGTGGGCCACGTCGCGGAGGTCCTCCGCAAGGAGACGATCGGCTCGTCGCTGCGCCCGCGCGAGGCGAGCGTCTACAAGCACCAGGCGGGCAACGTGCTCGTCATCGCCGGCTCGTCGGGCAAGCTCGGCGCCGCGCTGCTGACCGCGCGCGCGGCGATGCGGACGGGCGCGGGCCTCGTGACGATCTGCACCTGGGCCGACACCGCGCGCGCGATGGAGTCGCGCGTCGTGGAGCTGATGACGACCTCGATCGATCCGGACCGCATCGCGGCGTCGCTCGACGGCGCGCTCGCCGGGCGGCGGGCGGTCGCCATCGGCCCGGGCCTCGGCCTCGACGAGCGGGCGCGGGCCGCGGTGGATCACGTCGTGCTCGGCTGGGACGGCCTGAAGGTCGTCGACGCGGACGCCCTGACGCACTTCGTGGGCCGCCCGGAGGCGCTCGCGACCGCGCGCGGGAGCCTCATCATGACGCCGCACTCGGGCGAGCTCGGGCGGCTCCTGGGCCGGAGCGCCCGGGCCGTCGAGGAGGACCGCTTCGGCGCCGTGCGCGAGGCCGTGGCGCTCACCCGGGCGATCGTCGTGCTCAAGGGGGCGCGCACGATCATCGCGCTCCCGGACGGCCGCATGTTCATCTGCATGGCTGGCAACCCTGCGCTCGCCACCGCCGGCTCGGGCGACGTCCTGACCGGGATGATCGCGGCCCTCCTGTGCTCGATGGATCCCACCGCCGCGGCGAGCGCCGGGGTGCTGATCCACGCGCTCGCCGGCGATGTGTGGCGCGCGCAGACGGGCAGCGATCGGGGGCTGCTCGCGAGCGAGATCGCCGAGCTGGTCCCGGGCCTGATCGCCGCGCTGGCCGCCGGGAGCGACCCGCTCTCGACGTGACGCGAGCGCCTGCTCCACCGGACGCCCAGCCCGGCGCTCGCTCTGCTGGGCGCCTCGCCCGGCGCTCGCGCGGGTGGGGCCGCCGGGCCGGGCGCGCCGCGGGGCGGCTCGCCACCCTGGCGCGCCCGTGCTCCCTGCTGTCGATTTGACACGCGCCCGCGTGTCTCCGCCCGCGCCGTTCGGCGCGATCCGCGGCCTTCGCGAGGTCCGCGCGGTGGCACCTGCCTTGCCAGTACCGGTGACGCAGGAGGTCCCGTCATGCTCGTCCACGCCGCTCATGCCCCCGCCCGGTCCTCGAACCTAGCGCCGCCGCCCGGCGCGTCGCGCGCGCTCGGGCGCGGGCCGTCCTTCGGCGTGGCGCGCGTGGCGCGCGTGGCGCGCGCGGCGCGGACGGCGCCGGGAGAGGGCTCGCGGGGAGCGGTCGACGAGCTGCTCCGGGGCCTTGTCGAAATGACACCGGAGCTGTTCGGCCGCGCGCTGCGGCTCTCCCGGACGCCCGCGACGGCCGAGGATCTCGTGCAGGACACGGTGGAGCGCGCGATCCGGTTCGCGGGGAGCTACGAGCCCGGGACCAACCTGCGGGCGTGGGTGCACCAGATCCTCTTCAGCGTCTTCATCACCCGCTGCCGGCGCAGCCGTCGCGAGCGCAACGCCCTCGACGTGCTCGCGACCGACCCGTGCGCCTGGACGGCGCCGGAGCGCTGCGCCGACATGCACGCGCTCTCGCCCGGCGTGCGGCGCGCGCTCGCGACGCTCCCCCCGACCTTCCGTGACACCCTGGTGCTCGTGGACCTCGAGGAGATGTCTTACAAGGACGCAGCGACGCGGCTGGGCGTCCCGGTCGGCACCGTCATGAGCCGCCTGCACCGCGGCCGGAAGCTGCTCGCAGAGGTGCTGCGGGGCGAAGCGCCGGACGGCAAGACCGAGGCGAGGAGCGACGTGAACGCCGCGGCAGCATGAGCGATCGCGGCGCCGCGCCCGCGCGCTGCGCCTGCTTGCCGCGGTGATCCGCGCCCCCTACCATCGTCGTGCCACCGAGGAAGCGTTCCTCGCCAGGAGGCACCATGGCAACGACCGCGAGAGAGCCTCACGTCGTGATCGTCGGCGGAGGGTTCGGCGGCCTGAACGCGGCAAAGGCGCTCCGTGACGCGCCCGTCCGGGTCACCCTCATCGACAGGACCAATCACCACCTGTTCCAGCCGCTGCTCTATCAGGTGGCGACGGCCAGCCTCTCGCCGGCCGACATCGCGGTCCCGATCCGATCGGTCCTGTCGCGCCAGCGCAACGTCCGGGTCCTGCTCGGCGAGGTGACGGGCGTGGACCTCGCCGGCCGGCGCGTCACCGTCGACGGCGACCCGCTGGACTACGACTTCCTGGTCCTCGCCGTCGGCGCGACGAACAACTACTTTGGCCACGAGGAGTGGGCCCGGTTCGCGCCGGCGCTCAAGAACCTCGACGAGGCGCTCACCATCCGCGAGCGCATGCTGCTCGCCTTCGAGGCCGCCGAGCGCGAGGAGGACCCCGCGGCGCGGCGGCGGCTGCTCACGTTCGTCGTCATCGGCGGCGGCGCCACGGGCGTCGAGATGGCCGGCGCCTTCGCCGAGCTCGCGCGCTACATCCTCGCGCGCGACTTCCGCTCCCTCGACCCTTCGCTCTCGCGGGTGCTGCTCGTCGAGATCGGCGCCCGCATCCTCCAGGCCTTCCCGGAGAGCCTCTCGGCGAGCGCCGAGGAGCAGCTCACGTCCCTCGGGGTCGAGGTCATCAAGGGGCGCCGCTTCCGCAGCATCGACGAGTACGGCGTGCAGTTCGAGGACGGCGAGCGCCTCCCCGCCGCGACCGTCATCTGGGCCGCGGGGGTCCGCGGCACCCCGCTCGCCCGCGCGCTCGGCGTCGAGCTCGATCGCGTCGGCCGCGTGAAGGTCGGGCCGGACTGCTCCCTCCCCGGGCACCCGAGCGTCTTCGCGATCGGCGACATGGCCACGCTCCGCGACCGGAACGGCGTCGACGTGCCCGGCCTCAGCCCGGCCGCGATCCAGGAGGGGCGCTTCGTCGCGCGCTGCATCCTCGACGATCTCGAGCGCCGCCCGCGCGGGCAGTTCGCCTACCGCGACAAGGGGACGATGGCGACCATCGGCCGCTCGCGCGCCATCGCGAAGGTCGGGCGCCTGCAGATGTCGGGCACGCTCGCGTGGCTCGCCTGGCTGGCCGTCCACGTGCTGTTCCTTATCGGCTTCAGGAACCGCTTCACCGTCATGTTCGCGTGGATGTGGCAGTACATCACCTTCAAGCGCGGCGCCCGCCTCATCACCGGCCATACCTCGCCGGTGCTCCTGGCGGCGCCCGCGCCTTCGGTGCGCCGCCCGTCGCCCTCGAGACCGGTCGCGGAGGTGGTCTCCGGCGGCCCCTGAGCGCGCCCGTCCCCCGCTCGCTTGACGCGCGCCCTCCACCATGGCGGATACGCGTCCAGTGAAGGCACGCAAAGCCCAGACCCCCGCGCGATCGGCGGCTGCCGAGCCGCCGTCCCCACCCCCGCCCCCGGCGAGCGAGCCTGGCGGGGACGACCCGGCGTTCGACGACGCGTCGGACCTCACGCCGGTCGTCGCCTCCAACCTGAAGCGGTTCCGGGCCGAGCGGGGCCTGTCGCTCGAGCGGCTGGCGAAGGCGTCCGGGGTGAGCCGGGCGATGCTGGGGCAGATCGAGCTGGGCCAGAGCACGCCGACCATCAACGTCCTCTGGAAGATCGCGCGCGCCCTCGGGGTCCCCTTCTCGGCGCTGATGAGCCAGGCGACCTCGCCCGTCACGACCGTCATGCAGGCCTCGCACGCGCGCATCCTGCGGTCTCGCAACGGCGACTTCTCTTCCCGGGCGCTCTTCCCGATGGACCGGCCGCGCAACGTGGAGTTCTACGAGCTCCGCCTCGCGCCGCGCTCGGTCGAGCACGCCGACGCGCACGCCCCGGGCACCGCGGAGAACCTGATCGTCACCGAGGGCTCGGTGGAGATCACCGTGGCCGGCGAGCGGCGCCTGCTCGAGACCGGCGACGCCATCCTGTTCGAGGCCGACAGCCCGCACAGCTACCGCAACCCGGGCAGCGCCGAGGCCGTCATGTACCTCGTCATGACCTACGGATCGCGCGGGTAGCCCCGCCCGCTTTCCGGACCCCGCCGGCCACGTGTCCCTCCGGTATCCAAGACGTGTCCTCCGTTATTTTGGCAGATCTCCCTTGCGTCCTCTGCTTTAGCGTGAGATATGTCCGTTATAGCGGCGGTCACCCGCTGCGAGGAGCAAGGAGGCGGAGCGATGCGGATCACCTGGATTGGTGGGTTGGATCGCAACCAGGCTCAGCTGGAGCGGATGGCGCTGCAGGCGGGGCACCATCTGGAGTTTCACACGGGCAACACGGGCGGACGCGGGGCGTCCGAGCTGCGGGCGGCCATCGAGCGGGCCGATCTCGTGATCGTGCTGACCGACGTGAACAGCCACGGCGGCGTGCTCCTCGCCAAGAAGCTCTGCCAGAAGCTCGGCCGCGCGGCGTTCATGGCCCGGCGCATCGGCGCCTCGCGCTTCCAGCAGCTGCTCGACGCGCTCGCGCAGCGGGAATCGCGTTATCTCGCGACTGGCTAACGGAGTAGGAACGATCGATGCGATGCTTGATGACGATGCTTTGTTGTGTGCTGGCGCTGGCGCTCCCGGCGTGCTCGAAGGGCGACGCGGCCGGCGCCTCGAAGTCGGGGTCGGTGCAGATACTGAATGTCTCCTACGACCCCACGCGCGAGCTCTATGAAGAGGTGAACGCCGCCTTCGCGAAGCGCTGGAAGGAGCAGAGCGGACAGGACGTCACCATCAAGCAATCGCACGGCGGCTCGGGCAAGCAGGCCCGGTCGGTGATCGACGGGCTCGAGGCGGACGTGGTCACGCTCGCGCTCGCCTACGACGTCGATGCGGTCGCGTCCGCCGGGCTGATCAAGGAGGGATGGCAAGCGCGCCTCAAGGACAACAGCGCTCCTTACACGTCGACCATTGTCTTCCTGGTGCGCAAGGGTAATCCCAAGGGCATCAAGGACTGGGACGATCTCGTGAAGGAGGGCGTGGCGGTCATCACCCCGAACCCGAAGACCTCCGGCGGGGCGCGGTGGAACTACCTCGCTGCGTGGGGCTACGAGCTGAAGCGGGCGGGCGGCGACGAGGCGAAGGCGAAGGATTTCGTCGGCCGCCTCTTCAAGAACGTGCCCGTCCTCGACACGGGGGCGCGCGGCTCGACAACGACGTTCGTCGAGCGTGGGCTCGGCGACGTCCTGATCGCCTGGGAGAACGAGGCGCTGCTCGCGGTGAAGCAGAGCGGTAAGGAAAAATTCGAGGTGATCGTGCCGTCGATCAGCATCCTCGCCGAGCCGCCTGTCGCGGTGGTCGACAAGGTGGTCGACAGGCGCGGGACGAGGGCTGCGGCGGAGGCGTACCTCGCCTTCCTCTCCACGGAGGAGGGGCAGCGCATCGCGGTGAAGCACTTCTACCGCCCGCGCAACCCGGCGATCCTCGCGGCGGCAGAGTCGGAGGGTGTCTTCCAGAAGGTCGCGCTCTTCTCGATTGACGAGGTCTTCGGCGGGTGGCAAAAAGCCCAGAAGGCGCATTTCTCCGACGGCGGCGTCTTCGACCAGATCTACCAGGCCGGTAAATAGACTTCGTGGCTCTCCTCTGGCGACGACAGAGCGTTCTGCCCGGCTTCGGGCTGGCGATGGGGATTACGGTAACGTACCTGTCGCTGCTCGTGCTTGTCCCGCTGTCGATGATCTTCCTCAAGACGGCGACGCTCCAGCCCGCCGAGATCTGGGCGGTGGTGACCTCGCCGCGCGCCGTCGCCTCGTTGAAGATGAGCTTTGCCGCGTCGCTCATCGCGGCGGGCATCAACGCGGTCTTCGGCGTCCTCGTGGCGTGGGTGCTCGTCCGCTACAGCTTCCCGGGCAAGTCGATCGTCGACGCGCTCGTCGACCTGCCCTTCGCGCTCCCGACGGCGGTCGGCGGCATCGCGCTCACGGCCATCTATGCGCAGCAGGGGTGGGTCGGTCGGTTCCTGTACCCGCTCGGGATCCAGAGCGCATTCAGCCGCCTGGGCGTCGTCATTGCGCTCACCTTCGTTGGGCTCCCGTTCGTCGTGCGGACCGTCCAGCCGGTGATGGAGGAGCTCGAGGTCGACCAGGAAGAGGCGGCGGCGTCGCTCGGCGCGGGCCGCTTCGAGATCTTCCGTCGCATCCTCCTGCCCGCGCTCTGGCCATCGATCCTCACCGGGTTCGCGATGTCGTTCGCGAGGGCGTTCGGCGAGTACGGGTCGGTCGTGTTCATCTCCGGGAACATGCCCCTCAAGACGGAGATCGCGCCGCTCGTCATCATGACCAAGCTGGAGCAGTACGACTACGCGGGCGCGACGGCGCTCGCGATGGTGATGCTTCTCTGTTCCTTCGTGCTCCTCTTCCTGATCAACCGACTCCAGTCCTGGAGCGGCGCGCGCGGGTCGTCGCGGAGCCCTGTCGAGGCGCCCAAGCCCGCGCCCGAGCGGTCCGCGGGGGCCAGCGCGCCCGGGGTCGCGTCGTAGTGGCTGGCGCGGCGGGCAAGCTGCGGGTCAGGTCGCGCGGGGCGGTGCGCGGCGCGACGTCCGAGCCCCCGCTGGTGCGCTGGGCGCTGACGGCGGCGGCGCTCGCGTTCCTCGGGTTCTTCCTCTTCCTGCCGGTCGTCGCGGTGTTCATCGAGGCGTTGAAGGACGGCCTCTCGGGGTACTGGCGGGCGATCACCGCGCCGGACGCCATCGCCGCCATCGAGCTGACGCTCACGACCGCGGTCATCGCCGTGCCGCTCAACCTCGTCTTCGGCGTGGCCGCGGCCTGGGCGATCGCGCGCTTCGAGTTCACGGGAAAGAGCCTCCTCGTCACGCTCATCGATCTGCCGTTCGCTGTCTCGCCGGTGATCTCCGGCATGATCTTCGTCCTGCTCTTCGGGGCGCAAGGGGTGCTCGGCCCCTGGCTCATCGAGCACGACCTCCGGGTCATCTTCGATCGTCCCGGGATCATCCTCGCGACGACGTTCGTGACGTTCCCGTTCGTCGCGCGCGAGCTCATCCCGTTCCTGGAGAGCCAGGGGGCCGACGAGGAGCACGCGGCGCTGTCGCTCGGCGCGAGCGGGTGGAGCATGTTCTTCCGCATCACCCTCCCCAACGCGAAGTGGGGCCTGCTCTACGGCGTGGTGCTCTGCAACGCGCGGGCGATGGGCGAGTTCGGCGCGGTGTCGGTCGTCTCGGGGCATATCCGGGGGCAGACCAACACCATGCCGCTGCACGTCGAGGTGCTCTACAACGAGTTCCACTTCTCGGCGGCGTTCGCGGTCGCCTCGTTGCTCGTCCTGCTCGCGCTCCTGACGCTCGTGGCGAAGCGCCTTATCGAAGGCCGGGCGCAGCGAGACGCCGCTCCGGAGATCGACCCGGCGGCGAAGGCCGGCGCGGGGTGACGCGCGCTCTGTCCGGCGCTCGCGCGGGACAGAGCGCGCGCGGAGGCGCGAGGGCCGCCGGAGGAGTCGGCACGAGCGGCACGAGAGGGAGCGCCGGGGACGCGGCGCTTCCCTGGAATCGCCGTTGCGCGGGAGAACGGATGGCGCGCGGAGAACAGCAGATCTCGACGCCTCGACGCGGGTGAGCGCCGCGGGAGGGGCGCTGTCGGGTCGCGCCCAACTTGCGATTGGCCCCCGGCGCTCCAGGTTCGAGGGAGGGGTCACCATGCGGTTCTTCGAAGCGGTTGGGCGTGTGATCGGGGGAGCGCTGTCTCCTATCGCCGGGGGGGGCAGCTTCATCCGGAGAGCGAGGCTGTTCCATCCCGACGGCGTGGTCTACTGCGCGGGGGTGAAGGCGCTCGCGGTGGAGGGCGAGGTCGGCGCGCTGGCGCAGCGACTGGCGGGGCCGGCGCTCGTGCGGCTCTCGGGCGGGATCTGGCGGTGGCGGGACGGCAAGGGCGAGCGCCGTCCGGACGTGCTGGGGGTCGCGGTGCGCTTCCGGACCAGCGAAGAGGTGACGCCGGCCGCGAGCGCCGGCGATCAGGACCTCCTCTTCGTGAGCGCGCGCCGGCTTTTGCTGCTCCCGTTCGCCCTCTTCACGACGAAGAGGCACGACTTCCTGGACAACGATTACTACGCGCTGGCGCGGTTCGACGTGGCCGGCTTCGGTCGCGCGGAGTTCCGCCTGGTGCCGCTGCGCGCGGCGGTGGTGAAAGGAAACCGCGTGGAGAAGCTGGAGCGCGCCGCTGCGGCGGGGCTCGCGCTGCTGCGCCTCGAGGTGAGGCGAGGGGGCTCGCGCGCGCGATGGATGGCAGTCGCCGATATGGAGCTGTACGAGCCGGTGGACATCGACCAGCGCGCGCTCCGCTTCAACCCGTTCCAGACGGGGAAGGGGATCGTGCCGCGCGGGTTGATCCAGGCGACGCGGCGGGCGGTCTACACGGCCAGCTACATCGGGCGAGCCCTGGGGGGGCGGGAGAGGGTGCCGCGCGCGGGAAGGGCACGGCGCGGCGGGCGCGAACAGTAGGCAGCGCGGGTGTTCTGGAGGGCTGCGGCGGGAACGCGCCGGAGCCCCCTCCGCCGGCTCCGGCATCGGGACGGAGGGAGCCGGAAGCCGGAACGACGCCAGAACGACGCCAGAGCGACGCCAGAGCGACCGCGGCGGAGCGCCCGGCTGACGGGACGGCTCGGCCGCGTGAATGTCGACGGCGGTATCAAAGGCGTTGACAGCCGGGCAGAGATGAGGCATGACCTCCCGCCGCTTCGAACAGTCGGTGAGGTAGCCAAGTGGTTAGGCAACGGTTTGCAAAACCGTTATACGCGGGTTCGAATCCCGTCCTCACCTCCGCAACGACGACAGTCCGGCCCTGGCGTTGACCGAGATGCCGCGGCGCTCACGAGGCGAGCGCAGCGCGCCGGTGAAGCTGGCGGGCGCTCGCCGGCGTGCCGGTATCGTCGATGTGAGCCGGAGCGATACGGCCATCGCCGGGGCGCTGGCGTCCTCGCCTCAGCGAGGATCGAACCAGGTATAGCCGTAGTCGAAGCAGAGCTCCTCGCCCGCGTGGATGTCGCGGAGCGCGATGGCAGCCATCGAGTCCGGCACCGGACCGTCATTCATCTCGACGTTGGGTGTCGCCGAGTGGTTGTAGAGCGCGAGCAGCCCCCACGCATACGCCTTCTCCCGCCCCGGCTCCTCCCCCCACGTGAACACGTGATGGAGCGCCTGGCAGCCGCGGTGCTCCTCGGTCTTCAGATCCGAGGCCGGGAAGAAGCTGACGGCGGCCCACTCGACGACGGCGCCCTTCGGCAGGAACCGGCGAGCGAAGACGCCCCGGCCCTTCCCGGGGATGCGGCGCCACACGACGTTCGGATGGAACTGGTTCTCGGCGATGAAGGCGTCGATTTCCTGGTCGGTCATGGCAGGCGCCACCGACGCTATCACGCCCCGCCATCTCCGCGGCTGCTCGCGGGCAATTCCTTCGAGGACAAGCGGACGAGCTGCGAGCTGAACATCGATTGACCGGCGATTGACCGGCGCCCTCCGCGGCGCCCGTCCTCGTGATACCGTGGCGCGGCTGGAACACCCCCTCCGGACGCCGCGGTGGCGTCGCCGGCTCCGGCGCGCGGACGCATGGCCTCGGATCTCCCACGAAACCCAGCCGCGCCGCCTGAAGGACCCGGCCCACGATCCGCCCCGGCGGAGCCCGCGCTCCCGCGCGACGCGGGCGCGGCGAGCTCCGACCCGCCGCCGAGCGATCGCGCGCCGACGCGGCTCTGGTCGCCTCGAGGCCCGGCGCAGGCGCCGCCCCCGGAGCCTCCGCCCGACGCGCCGGGCGCGACCGTCCCGTGGTCGCCCGGGCCGCACCCGCCGGCGCCACCGGGCCGCCACGCGCAGAAGGGAACGCCGGGAAGAGCGCGCGCCCTCGTCAGGGCGGCGCTCGATCACCCGCGATGGAAGCGCGCGGGCGCCGCGCTCCGCGCGGCCTTCCGGCGGCGGCCCCGGGGCACCGGGCCGAGGCCGCCGCTCCGCGCCCAGCTCGCCCGCTGGGGCAAGGGGCTCGCGATCGCCCTCGCCTGCCTCCTCGCCGCCGCCGTGATCGCGTTCTTCCTCGTCGTCGGCCACTACGAGCGCGACCTGCCGACCACGGCGGAGCTGAAGAATTACAACCCGCCGCAGGTGACGCGGTTCCTCGCGCGCGACGGCACGGTGATCGGCGAGCTCTTCGTCGAGCGCCGCACGCTCGTGCCGGTCACCGAGATCCCGCCGGTGATGAGCCTCGCGGCGCTCGCGGCCGAGGACGCCAGGTTCTACAAACACGACGGCCTCAATTACCTGGGCATGCTCCGCGCGCTGATCGTCAATCTGCGCTCGGCGGAGGCGCGCCAGGGCGGCAGCACGATCACCCAGCAGGTCGTGAAGAACGTGCTGCTCACGCACGAGCGCACGATCGACCGGAAGATGCGCGAGCTCCTCCTCGCCCGCCGCATCGAGCAGGAGCTCACGAAGGACCAGATCCTCGAGCTCTACCTGAACCACATCTACTTCGGGCACGGGCGCTACGGGGTCGAGGAGGCGGCGCGGTTCTACTTCGGCAAGAGCGTCCGGCAGGTCACGCTGGCCGAGGCCGCGCTCCTCGCGGGCATCGTGAAGGGGCCGTCCATCTACTCGCCGCGCGTGAACAAGGAGCGCGCCGAGAAGCGCCGCGCCTTCGTGCTCGGCCAGATGCGCGAGAAGCGCTTCCTGCCCGCGGCGCAGATCGACGCCGCACTCGCGGAGCCGATCCGCCTCGCGCCCGAGCCGGAGCACCTGGACGAGCTCGCGCCCGAGGTCCTCGCCGAGGCCGAGCGCGCGCTGCGGAAGGCCGTCGGGCCCGACGCCAGGTACGGCGGCTACACGGTCGTGACCTCGATCGACCCGAAGATGCAGGCTGCGGCGCGCGCGGCGGTGCGCCAGAACCTCGACGCCTACGCCGCGCGGCACGGGCTCGTCGCGCCGTTCACCCGCGCCAAGGGGGATCCGGCGCCCTTCCAGGGCGCGCCCAAGGACGCGGGCCGCGCCTACCTGGGCGCGGTGACCGGCGCCGACGACGCGCGCGGCACGCTGGCCGTCCGCGTCGGCGCGGCGCAGGGCGCCGTCGATCTGCGCAAGGAGCGCCGGTACAACCCGCGCGGGCTCCCGCCGAGCCGCTTCGCCGAGGTCGGCAAGGTGCTGCGCGTGCGCTTCGAGGGCGACCCCGAGGCCGGCAAGCTCCGGCTCGACCTCGGCCCGCAGGGCGCGCTCATCGCGATCGACGCGCGCACGCGCGAGATCGTCGCGCTCGCGGGGGGCTACGAGGGCGCGCGCGGCGGCCTCGATCGGGCGAGCCGCGCGCTCCGCCAGCCGGGATCGACCTTCAAGGCGATCGTCTATGGCTACGGCATCCATTCGCGCAAGCTCACGGCCGCCTCGATGCTCGAGACCGACCCGGCGGCGCTCGATGGCTATCGGCCCGGCAACTACGACGAGAGCGAGGGGCAGAGCCCGAAGCGCCTGCGCGAGGCGCTCGCCCACAGCGTGAACGTGGCCGCTGTGTCGGCGCTCCGGGACGTCGGCCCCGAGGCCGTCGTCGCGTGGGCGCGCGAGCTCGGGATCACGTCGAAGCTCGGCGCCGACCTGTCCCTCGCGCTCGGCTCCTACGAGGTGACCCCGCGCGAGATGGCCGCCGCCTACGCGACGTTCGCCGCGGGCGGCGCGTACCAGGAGCCCGTCCTCGTGACGAAGATCACGGGCCCGCGCGGCGAGGCGCTGCCCCTGCCGGCGCGGCCCCCGCCGCGCCCTGTGATGACCGCGGCGGAGGCGTACCTCACGACGGACCTGCTCACCTCGGTCGTGAAGGTCGGCACGGCGAAGCAGGCGCTCTCGCTGCGCCGGCCGATCGCCGGCAAGACCGGGACGACGAACGACGCGAGGGACGCGTGGTTCGTCGGCTACTCGACCGACATCGCGTGCGCCGTGTGGACCGGCTTCGACGACGCCACGACGCTCGGCGCGCGCGAGGTGGGCGGCAGCGCCGCCCTGCCGGCCTTCATCGCGTTCATGGAGAAGGCGCACGCGGGGCGGCCGGCGACCGATTTCCCGGAGCCGCTCGGGATCGTGCGCCTCCCGATCGACCCGGAGAGCGGGATGGCGGCGTTTCCTGGCCAGGAGGGCGCGGTGGAAGAGGTGTTCCTCGAGGGCACCGAGCCGACCGGCATCGCGGTGCCGGACCCGGCCGCGATCGGGCAGGGGATCCTGGACCTCTTCAAGACGCAGTGATCGTCGCGAGGCGACCGCGCTTCCCCGGCGCCATACGCCGCGGGCTCCAGCTCGGGCTGGCCGGGCGCGCAGGGCCGTGGTGATCCTCGTGGCGCGACGCCGGCCCCACGCGGGCCGCCGCGCGCTATGTTCCGGCCCGCCCGCATGAAGTGGTCACCGATCCTCGCCGCCCTGCTCCTGCTCGCGGCCGCGTGCAAGAGGCCCGATCCCGCCGAGGAGGCGGTCGCGCTCTCGCCGCAGGCCGCGAAGGGCAAGGCCCTGTTCTCCACCCTCTGCGCGGCGTGCCACGCCCCCAGCGCCAAGCTGGTCGGCCCTCCGCTCAGCGAGCTCGCAGGGCTCTACAGGGACGATCCCGCGGGCATCGTCCGCTGGGCCGTGACCCCGGGGCGAAAGCGCGCCGACGTCCCCCCGATGCCCAGCTTCCGCGGCGTCCGGGAGTCGGATCTCGCCGACATCGCGCAGTACATCATCGAGGCCGGCACCGCGGCCGGAAAGCAAGGTCCATGATCTATTCGTTCGTCCTCGTCGCGCACTCGTGGCTGCGCTGGGTCGTCCTGCTGCTCGGGCTCCTGGCGCTCGCGCGGTCGATCCGCGGCTGGGCCCAGCGGGGGCCGTGGACGGCGGCGGATCGCAAGGTCGGCGCCGCGTTCGTGGGCTCGCTGGACGCCCAGTTCCTCCTCGGCATCCTGCTCTACACAGCGCTCAGCCCGCTCAGGCCCACGTCGCTGGCCGCGCTGAAGGCCGCCATGCCCATCGCGGCGCTGCGCTTCTTCGCCGTCGAGCACATCTTCGCCATGATCGTGGCGGTGGTGGTCGCCCATGTCGCCTGGGCCCGGGCGAAGCGAGCCCCGGACCCCACCGCGCAGCACCGGCGCCTGGCGATCGGCGTCGTCATCACGCTGCTCGTGATCCTCGCCGCCATCCCCTGGCCCTCCATGGTCTACGGTCGGCCGCTCTTCCGGCTGCCCTGAGAGGCCGCCCATCGTCGCCTGCGCGTTCCCCGAGCAGCAGCCCGGGGCGCCGGCTCACGCCACGTCCTCCCGGCTCATCCGGAGCAACCACAGCGGCGCCAGCGCCTGCGACAGGCTCCGCACCACCGACGACTCGGCATAGCCCATCACGTAGTCCTCGATCTCGATCGGCGACGTCGCGCCCGGGCGGCGCGGCGGGTCGAACCGGACCCGCCGCACCACCGGGAGGAGCTCGGCCGGGTTCGGCGGGAGCGCGCGCCCGCGCCGCGCCGCCTCGTCGAACGCCGCCTGCAGATCGAGGTGCTCCCGGACCGCGCCCGCCGGCGAGAGGCCCGGCCGGGCCGGCAGGACGCGCACCCGCACCACCTCGGGGCCGCGCGAGAGCGACGTCCAGACGTGCGCGCCCGTCTCGAGCTCGAAGAAGTCCATCACGCACAGGCCCACGACGCTCAGGACGAGGAGCTCCGCCCCGCGCCCGGGGGCGGCGAGCATCGCCTCGAGCCCCGCCGCCCCGCGGCCCTGCTCGACCACGCGCGCGCGCCCGTCGCCGTCGGACGCGCTGCCGAGCGGCGCGCACGCCCACCCCTCCACCTCGCCCCCTGCCTCGCTGTAGGCGCGCGCGAGCGCCTCGAAGAGCCCCTCCTCGGGCTCGTCGCGCGCGCCGGCCGGCCTCTCGTCGAAGCGCGCCGCGCGGAGCAGCTCGATGAGGACCGCGTGCTGGCCCGGCTCGTCCACCTTGCGGAGCGCGCGCCGGAGCGCGTGGCCCTCCGCGATGCACTCCAGGACCTCCTGCTTCGCCGGCCGGCGCAGCGGGCCCGGCAGCTGGCGCCGGTGGAACAGGCGCACCCGGGAGCGGCTCCACTCGTCCTCGACCGTCACGTAGCCGAACCGCCGCACCTCCAGGTCGAGGTGCTGCTGCTCGTCGTCGTCGCCGCTCCGCCGCCGGACGAGGTCGATCCGCTCGCGGAACGCCCGGATCGCGCCGCGCATGGCGTCGAGGTTGTAGACCGCCTCCGCGTGCTCGTGCGCCTCGGGCCCCTCCGCGGCGGTCCGGCCGTGCTCCGCGAGGTGGTAGCGGATCCGCTCGGAGAGGCGCGCGAGGCCGTCGCTCCGCTCGAGCGCGTCGACGAACTCGAGCAGCGGTGAGAGCTCCGCCGTGAGCGCGCCGAGCGGCCTCGCCATGAGCGGCGCGAGGGCCCACGCCGCGGCCGCGGGCTCGGCCTCCGCGAGCGCCTCGCGGTGCAGCGCAAACGTCGGTGGCGCGGGTGACGCGGGTGACGTCGCTGACGCGGGCGACCCGGGCGATCCGGGGAACGCGGCGCCGTCGCCCGCCGCGGCGGCGCCGTCGCCGCGCGCGGTCGTGAAGATGCGGATCACCTGCATCGCGGCGGGCGCGCCGCGGGTGAGCGCGTCGCTCAGCAGCGATCCGATCTCGTCCTCGATGAACCGCTTCACCGAGCGGGCGCCGTCCTCGGCCACGAACGCCTCGCGCGCGATCCGCTCGGCCACGCCGGCGCCCCGGCGCACGAAGACGCTCCGCTCGGCGAGCCCGCGCCGGCCGAGCAGCCGGTCGAGCTCCTTCTCGGCCACCCGCACCGCCACCTCGGGCGTCAGCGGGCGGAACGGCACGACGCGATCGATCCGGTTGAACAGCTCCGGCGGGAAGAAGTCGCGCACCGCCCGCGCGACCTCCTGGGCCGACTCCTCCGCGATCGCGAGCGCCCGCGCCTCCGAGAGCCCCGCGCCGCCGAAGCCGACCAGCGCCCGCGATCGGGCGCCCAGGTTGGACGTCATCACCACGACCGCGTGGTGGAAGTGCGCGGGCCTCGCCGCCGCGTCCGTGAGCCGCCCGTCCTCGAAGAGCTGGAGCAAGAGGCCGTGCACCGACGGGTGCGCCTTCTCGATCTCGTCGAGCAGCACAAGCGAGAACGGCTGCTCCCGCACCCGCTGTGTCAGGAGCCCGTCGGGCGCGTAGCGATCGCCGACGAGCCGCGCCGGCGCGTCCGGGCCGCTCTGCTCGCTCATGTCGAAGCGGAGCAGGCGCGACGCGCTGCCGTAGATGAGCTCCGCCATGCACCTGGCGAGCTCGGTCTTGCCGGTCCCCGTCGGCCCCGTGAACAGGTACACGCCGTACGGGCGCCGCGGATCCACGAGGCCCGCCTTGATGCGCGAAACGAGGTCCGCCGCGGCGCGCACGGCCTCCGGCTGGCCGATCACCCGCCGGCCCAGCTCCTCCTCCAGCGCCCCGGCGTCGAGCGGCTCGTCGCCGCCGAGGAGGAGCCGCGGTACGCCGGTCTTCTGCGACAGGAGCCGCAGCACGTCCTGCGAGCCGACCGGCCGCGGCGCGTGGCCGCGCGCCGGCCCCGGCTCCCCGGAGGGCGAGGGCGTCACGCCCGCGCGGACGACCTCGCGCAGGAGGTCGATGGCCTTGCCCGGCAGCGCCTGCGCCGAGAGCAGCGAGCCGCCGAGGTCGAGGATCGTCCGCAGCACGTACGGGCTCACGCGGGCGGCGTGGCGCTGCTCGAGCGCGCGGACCTCCCGCACCATGAGGCGGAACGTCTCGGAGGGCGTCGCCTCGGGGAGGAAGAGCGGCGTGAACAGGGCCGCGAAGGACGGGGACTCCTGCTCGAGGAGGCGGAACGCCTCGGGGGAGCACTCGCCGACCATCACGATCTCGCGGCGCGAGAGCGGGCCGCGGAAGAAGTCGGCGAGCGAGCGCTCGCTCTCGCGCGACCTGCCGATCCGGCCGAAGTGGTGGAGGTCGTCGATCACGAGGATCGCGCCGCGGCTGCGCGCGTCCTCGACGAGCTCGACGCACCGCTTCTCCCAGTCGCCGAGGTGGCTCATCCCGGCGATCAGCCTGCGGCCGCTCACGGCGAAGACGTCGCGGACGCGGTCGAGGTTCTTGTGCGCGCCGTACCCGTCGGCCGCGAGGAGATCGAGCACCGCCCGGTGGATCAACGTCGTCTTGCCGCAGCCCGGTGGGCCGACGACGACGACGGGCTGCGCCCTGCCCGCGCCGAGCAGCAAGGCGAGCTGCTCGCGCTGCGGCGATCGCGGCACGCCCGCGTCGAGGTTGCCCTGGGCCGCGCGCTGCGTGAGGCTCACGCCGAGGTTCGGCAGGACCTTGAGGCCCCGGCGCTTCTTCCAGCGGAACGCCGGATCGGCGCCGGTGTCGTCGTCGCCCGGTCGATCCGGCAGGTCCGCGAGCGCCGAGCGCGGGGCGCACGAGAACGAAAGCGCCGTGATGCGCTCCTTGCCCCGGCTCCAGAGCCGCGCGATCTCGTCGTCGTCGAGCGCGGCCCACGCGACCTGGAACAGCGCGCGGAGCTGCTCGTCCAGCGGGAGATCCTCGCGGATCGGCGCGGCCTCGCCCTGGCGGGCGGGGTGGTAGGCGAAGACGACGCGCTCGTGCTCCGAGGCCCAGCGCGGCTCGAGCACGACGGGGCAGAGCCCGCTCACCTTGCGCCGCTCGGAAGCGCCGGAGAGCGTGAGCTCGAGGCGCACCTTCTCGATCCGGATGCCGCGGGGGAACTCGAAGCGCGCGAGCTCGGCCGCGCGCACCTTCTCGAAGACGGCCCTGAGCTCCTCGGTGAGCAGGCGCCGGACGCGCTCCGCGTGCCGCCCCTCCCGCGAGCGCGTGCCCGGGCCGAGGCCGAGCGTCACGCACTCGACGTTCGTGGTCCGCCGTTCGAAGAGCGGGATCGTGAAGTGCACGGCCTCAGGGTAGTGGCTCTGCCAGGTCAGGCGTCGTGCAAATCATCCAGCGCCGGGCCGTCCCCGCCCGCGCTGAAGTACTCGCTCCGATCCAGCCCGCTCCCCTCGTCCTCGAACAGGAGCAGGTGCGTCAGCGCGACCTCGTCGAGCCGCTCCCAGTACCACGCCGGATCCATCGCGATCCGCGCCCTGCGCCCCGCGATCAGCGCCGCGCCCTCGACCTCGTCGAGCTCGCGCGCGGCCGCCCCGCGCCGCCGCGCCGCGGCCGATCCGGCCGGCGGCGGCGCCAGCGACCTGTGCTCCCACTGGTCCTCGGCGATGTCCGCCGCGTGCGCGACGAAGTGCACGAACACGTGCAGCCGATCATCGCCAGGCGCCTCGCCCGCGTCCCGCTTGCGCGCGACAACCCGGTGGAGCCCCCGCTCCAGCGAGAGGAACGCCCCGGCGTACGCGCCGGTGCAGCGGAGGAGCACGCTCCGGAACCCGCGCTTCGGCTTGTCGAGCGCGTCCAGCACGTCGCCCGCGGCGCGCGGCGGGCCCCACCGCCGGCTCGCGGGCCACGCGCCGTCGCCGGGCCCGGCCCGGTCGCCGTCGATGTGCAACGTCGCGCCCCACCCGCGCCGCGGGAGCTCCTTGAGGAGCGGCGCGAGCCACCGCTCGAACGCCCCCGCGTCGAGCTCCTCCAGGATCAGCGTGATCGCGTCGCGCCGCGACTCGGTCGCGACGAGCGCGCGGGGCAGCACCTTGCGCACGCCCTCCCACGCCGCGCGCGCCTCGCCCGCGAGCCCGCGCACCTCCTCGCCCTCGAGCAGCGCCATCAGGGCGAGCTCCTCGACGCCGTGCATCTCCTCCTGAGCGCGCTCGAGCTGCCCCCAGAGCTCGCTCAGCCGGTGGTGCTCGGCCTGCAGCGCCGCGGCGTCGATCTCCTTCCGCCGATCGCGCGATGGCCCGCTCGCGAGGCTCAGCTGCGTCAGCAGGAAGTCGAGCTGCTCCTTGAGCTGCTCGAGCGGCCCGAGGTTCATCCACCGGTCCACCTCGCGCCGGAGCTCACCGACCTGCTCGACGCCGAACGCCTGCTGCGCGGCCTTCGCCGCGCGCCGCCGCCGCGCCGCGAGGCGGAGCGCGGGCGTCTCGGCGCGGGCGACGACGGCGCCGTCGGCGGGCGCCGCCGCTTCAGGCTCGCCCGCCTCGGTCACCCACACCGTGAGATCCCGCGCGTCGCCCCCGAGCCTCGCCAGCAGCCGCGCGAGCGGCGCCGCGAGGTGCTCCTCCACGTGGCGCCGCAGCGCCCGCGCCCCGTACGCAGGCGCGTGGCCGTCCTCGGCGAGCCGCGCGAGCGCCCGCTCCGACACCTCGAGCGCGACGCCCGCCTCGGACAGCCCGCGGCGCTGGGCGAGGCGCTGCGCCGTGAGGCGCGCGACCTCGGCGAGCTCCGCCCGGGTCAGCGCCCGGAACGGCACCACGCGATCGATGCGGTTCACGAACTCCTGCCGGAACGCGCCCGCGACGACGCGCTGGTAGTGCGCCTCGTCGAGCGCGGCCTGCTCCTCCGGGGCCTCGGCGCCTCGCTCGCCGGCGAACCCCGCCCGCGCGCGCCGCTCCGCCGCGCCGAGGTTCGACGTCATGATTACGATCGCGTTGTGGAAGTACGCCGTCCTGCCGCGCGCGTCGGACAGGCGCCCCTCGCCGAGCACCTGCAGCAGCAGATCGAACACGGCCCGGTGGGCCTTCTCGATCTCGTCGAGCAGGAGCACGCAGAACGGCTGCTCGCGCACGCGCTGCGTGAGCAGCCCGCCCGCGCCGTCGGTCCCGCGGATCAGGCGATCGGCCGCGCCCTCGCTCGAGAACTCGCTCATGTCGAACCGCGAGAGCCGATCGGGCGAGCCGAAGAGCAGCCCGGCGAGCGCGCGGGCGAGCTCGGTCTTGCCGACGCCCGTCGGCCCCACGAAGAGGAACGCAGCGAGCGGCTTGTCCGGCGGCGAGAGCCCCGCCTTCACCACGGCGATCGTCTCGGCGAGCGCGCGCACCGCGCGCTCCTGCCCGACAACGCTCGCGCCGAGGTCGCGCGCCACGCGGCCTTCGCGGAGCGGCAGATCGTCGCGCAGCAGGAACGCCGGCATCCCCGTGCGCATCGAGAACAGCTCGTAGAGATCGCTCCGCCCGAGCGTCACCGGCTCCCCCTGCGCGGTCCGCTCCCGCTCGTGCACGGCGCGCAGGTCCTCGTAGAGGCGGACCGCCTTGCCCGGGAAGGCGCTGTAGGGCAGGTAGCGCTCCGCGAGATCGACGAGCGCCGTCAGCGCGTCGGCCGCGACCGCGGGGCGGTGCGGCTCGACGCGGCCGTCGCGCTCGGCGCGCGCGGCGAGCGCCTTCCGGGTATCGGCGGCCGAGAGCGGATCGATCCGGATGCGGCTCAGGCCCGCGAAGAACGCCCAGTGCCGCCCCTCCAGCGCGTCGAGCCGGTCGTCCCGGAGCTCGCACAGGACGCGCACCCGCCCCTCGTCGAGGTAGGGCCGCATCGCGCCGGCCAGGTCCACGTGGCCCCCGTCGACGCGCTCGGCCAGGAGATCGTCGAGGTTCTCGAAGTAGAGCACCGCGTCGAGCGCGGCGGCGGCCTCCATCACGCCGTGGATGCGCTCCTGCCACTGCCCGAGCCCGCTCATGCCCGCGATGAGCTGCGCGCCCGACGTCGCGTAGACGAGCCGCGTCTGGCGGGCGACATACGCCAGCGCGAGCGCGGTCTTCCCGGCGTGCTCCGGGCCCACGAGCAGCACGCCGAGGCGCTCCTCGCCGTCGAGCAGCGCCGCGAGGCGCGCGAGCTCCGCGTCGCGGCAGGCGAGCGGCGGCGTCGCGAGCGGGCTCCGCTGCGCCGCCACGTGGAGCGGCGTCGCCACCGCGACGAGCGTCTCCACGGCCTTCTTCCGCCGCGCGCGCTCCACGATCGACGCGCCGCGCGGCCCGTGCCCGCCCGCGCGCTCGGGCTCGGGCAGCGGCGCGTGGAGCACCTCGAGGCGGTGCGCGCTCCCGGGCAGGAGCCCCAGGTGCTCCCACGTCGACAGGACCTGCGACGCGAGCAGCCGGCGCACCTCGTGCCGGATCGCCGCCTCGATCGGCTCGCCCGCCTCCACGTAGAACGCGTGCCCGAGGCTCGGCACGAGCACCCACGCGTCGCTCTCGCCGCGCCCCGCCGCCGGCGTCTCCGTCTGCCCGCGCGCGTCGAGCTCGCCGGCCGGCACGACGACGCAGGGGAAGCTCACCGGCACCTCGTTCCGCAGCTTGCGCGGCAGATCGTCGCGCGGGACGGGGACGCTCACGGAGAGGAGCCCTGTCCCGCGCGGGAACGAGAGCCGGGAGACCGCCTCGGGCCGGGCGCGCGCTGCGTGCTCGCGCAGGAAGAGCTGCTGCTCGACGAGGACGTCCTCGTCGCGGCCGAAGCTCGCGACGCCCGGCGCCGCGACGGGGAAGGCGAGGCACGCGCCGTCGAAGCGCTCGCGCACGAAGACGAGCGCCCTCGCGGTGCGCCCGTCGCTCGCGTCGCGAGCCCCTTCCGCGGACGCGCCCGCTCCGTCCTCTGGAGCGGGCGCGGATCGTCCGTCGTCGCTGGAGCTCGTGCTCATCCGAGAGGGCGGAGCAGAGCCGATCCGCCCTCCCGGCGCAATCCGGTGATCAGCGTGATCCGCGTGATCAGCTCACGTCGGGTCGGCCTTGGGCGTGGTCGGCCCGCTCGGGGGCAGCTCGGGCTGCTTGATGTAGTCGGTCGGGAGATCGCCGGTGAGCGACTTGAGGAACGCGACGATCGCCTTCACCTCTTCGGGCTTGGCCTCCACGCCGAGCTGGTGCCACGCCATCTTGGTCACCGTCTCGTCGAGCGTCGCGATCGAGCCGTCGTGGAAGTACGGGAAGGTCTTCTCGACGTTCCTGAGGCTCGGGACGCGGAAGAAGAACTTGTCCTTCTCGTCCTTCGTGGCGTCGAAGCGCCCATTGTCCTTGAGGCCGGGGAACTCCTTCACGAGGCCGAGCTTCTGGAACGTGGAGCCGCCGACGGCGACGCCCGTGTGGCAGGTCGGGCACCCGAGCGAGATGAACTTGTGGAACCCGGCCTTCTCCTCGGCGCTAAGGGCCTTGTCGTCGCCGCCCAGGTACTTGTCGAAGCGCGACGGCGTGACCAGGCCGCGCTCGAACGCGCCGATCGCCTTGGCCATGTTGTCGTAGGTGATCGGCTCCTTGTCGTCGGGGAAGGCCGTCTTGAAGAGCTTCACGTACTCGGGGATCGACTTCAGCGTCGTGATGACCCGCTTCTCGTCCGGCATGGCCATCTCGACGGGGTTCAGGATAGGCCCTTTGGCCTGGTCCTCGAGCGTGGCCGCGCGGCCGTCCCAGAACTGGGCGATGTGGGGGCCCGCGTTGTACGCAGAGGGCGAGTTGCGGCCGCCGAGCTGGCCCTTGTGCCCGGAGGAGAACTGCTTGTTGTCGACGCCGTAGCTCGAGAGGCCATGACACGAGTTACAGGAGATATCGTGGTTCTTCGAGAGGCGCGTCTCGTACCACAGCATCCTTCCCAGGGTCACCTTGTCATCGGTGATCGTGTTCTTGTCCGTCTCAAATTTTGCGGGCAGGACCTTGAAGGACTTGACGTCCTTCTGATCGAAGACGAGCGGCTTCACGTCGCTTGTCGCCGCGGCGGTCGCGGCGGGCTTCGCCGTGTTCGAGGCCGGGGCGGCCTTGTGCTCGTACTCCGCGGATCGTTCGCAGGCGCCCAGCCCGGCGGCGATGAAGAGCACACTGATGAGAGATGAGGGCCAACGCATGAGGTCTCCTGGCTCGTGAGGACGCCGTCCACGGTATGAGAGAGCCGCCGCGGACGTCAACGCGCGCCGCGGGCGCACCGTCGCCGCGCTCGCCGGCCAAGGCGCGGTGCTGGGGGCGGTCGCGGGGGCGCCCCCGAGGTGATGCGTGTTACCGGCCGGTTGCGACTCGTGGTCTCGAAGGTAGCGCGATGGATGTCGAAGTGCCTCCTGCGCGCCTATCTCCCCCGAGGTGCGCTTCTCCGTTTCGCCCGATTTCTCCGAGGTGCTGCGCGGCGTGCTCGCGCGGCCTGCGGGGTAGCGGGCGAGCTGCGGTAGGGCGGAAGCGTGGAGGCGCGGAAACGCCGGAGGGCGGAAGCGTGGAAGCGCGGAAACGCGGGAGGGTGGAAGCGCGGAAGCGTGGAAGCGCGGAAACGCCGGAGGGCGGAAGCGTGGAAGCGCGGGGCGTGGACGATGGGAGGCCGACCGGCGAGGGGGCCCTTGCGCGCCCGGGGGGCGCCGGGCAACCCTTTCGGCCGTGCACTCGCCGATCGACAGCGGGGTCGTGCTCATCACCGGCGCGTCGTCGGGCATCGGCCGCGCGCTGGCGCTCGAGATCGCCCGGCGCGCCCGGGCGCTCGTGCTTGTCGCGCGCCGCAAGGATCGCCTGGAGGCGCTGCGCGCCGAGCTCGCCGCGGCGCGCCCGGAGCTCGCCGTGCTCGCCTTCGGCTGCGATGTCACCGATCGGGCGGCGGTCGACGCGATGCTGCTCGCCGTCGAGGCCGAGGTCGGGGGGGTCGACGTCCTCGTCAACAACGCCGGGTTCGGCGACATCGGCGTGTTCGATCTCTCCGCGTGGTCGCGCACCGAGCAGATGATCGCACTGAACGTGACGAGCCTCGCGTACCTCACGCACCGGCTCGTCGGCCCGATGGTGTCGCGCGGGCGCGGCGCGATCGCGAACGTGAGCTCCGGCTTCGGGATGACGTTCGGGCCCGGGATGGCCTCGTACGTCGGCACGAAGCACTTCGTCACGAGCTTTACCGAAGCGCTCCGCCTCGACCTCGCCGGCACCGGCGTGCGGGTGACGCAGGTCTGTCCGGGGCCCGTGCGGACCGAGTTCAACGAGGTGGCCGGCAACTTCACGGGCCTCGAGCCGCCCGCGCTCCTGTCGATCTCCCCGGAGCGCTGCGCGCGCGCGCTGGTCCGCGCGGTGGACCGCGGCCGCGCGCTCGTGGTGCCCGGGGTGGTGGCGTGGCTCGTCATCCATCTCGGCGTCATCTGCCCGCGGTGGCTGCTCCGGCTCGCCTACTGGCCGATCGCGCGCGTGCTGCGGAAGAAGCAGCTCGCGGTGCGCGACGCTCCGGCGCCGCCCTGAGGCGCGCGTCCTGGCGGCCACGGTCGCCGAGGCGGCGCGCCGGGGCGCAGGACATGGGCGCCGCGGCGAGAGCTGCGGACCAGAAGGTTCATCTGCGGCCGTGTCCGCCCTCGTGGTAGCGTCAGGCGCCTCTCGTCGAGCTCCTGAGGAGAACCACGGATGAAGAAATATCGGTGTCTGGTCTGCGGATTCGTCTATGACCCGGCGGTCGGTGACCCCGACACCGGCATTGTGCCGGGGACCTCGTTCGAGGACCTGCCCGACTCCTGGATGTGCCCGGAGTGCGGCGCGACCAAGGCCGATTTCGAGCCGATCGACGAGTGAGCGAGCCGCTCCTCCGCGCCGCCTCGGCGAGCCGAGCGCTGGACAGCGCGGAGGCGCCGGCAGCGTGAGCACATCGGCTGCGTGGTCGCCGCGCACCGATGTGCTCCTCGGGATCGCGCCACGCGCGGTCCCCGTGGGCTCTCCACCCCATCCACCGCGGATCGGCCTGACGCACGCGGCCGGGTGAGCGCCAGCCGCAGCCGTGCGGGCGCTCAGCGCAGCGAGGCACAGGGCGACGTCGATGAACGTCGCGGCGCGCGCTCAGCGCAGCGCGCTGCCCCGCGCACCTCATCGCAGTCACCTCGCGCCCGATCCAGGCGCTGGCCACGCGCCTGAACGAGCTCACGCGCTCTCCGCGGACCGCGTCTCATGCGGTCACACGCTTTCGAGAGCGTGGCAATGGCGTGGAGGAAGAAGAAGAACGGCTAAGAAAGAGAATTGAGCTGCTTCGAGGGTGGACCTGACAGGGATCGAACCTGCGACCTCTAGAGTGCGATTCTAGCGCTCTCCCAACTGAGCTACAGGCCCTCGCTTTCGAGAGCGCGGACTCTACTCGCCGGGGCGCCGCTGTCAAGCATGGATCGCGGTTTTCTCTCCGCCGCGTGCCTGTCGTTGGGGGGGGGACCCTGGGCGTGCCACCAGGTCCCCTTGCTTGCCTTGTTTCCCCTGGTCCCCCGCGTTCCCCGCGCCCTAGTTGGCAGGGCTCGGCGGCTCCGCGGGCGCGCCGGGCGCCGGCTCCGCCTGCGCGCGCGCCTGGGCCTTCGGGTTCTGGAAGACGAAGAGCTTCTCGCGCTCCTCGCCGTAGCTCTCCGTGCTGCCCCACTTCGGGTTCCAGTCCTTCACCCAGTACACCTCCCCGGAGACGATCGCGTCCTCGGGCCGGCCCGTGCGCTCCGGGTAGCGGTAGATGTACTCCTTCATCGCGTCCCGGTACGCGGTGTTCGCCGGCAGCTTGATGCGGGCGAAGTAGTCGCACCAGATCTGGGTGTACGCGAAGCTCTTCGTGTGCAGGAGGTCGAAGTTCGGCGGCTCGCCGGTGAAGGGGTTGATGTGGCGGCCGTCGACCGTGATGGCGTCGACGACGATCGTCCCGTCGTCCATCACGGGGTTCGGCGAGAACATGAACCAGCCCTGGAGGAACCGGAGCTTCTGCGAAAGGACACGCGTCGGCTCGGGGTGAGGCACCTTCCAGCGGTTCTTGATGACCCAGAGCTCGACCGCCGCCTGGTTGACCGCGCCGACGAACATCACGAGCACGGCGAGCTCGCGGAACGTCGCGAGCACCTTCCAGCCGGCCAGCCGGAGCGGCGCCGGCGGGGGCGCGATCTCGGAGCGCTCCGGGATCCGCGCGCCGAGCGCCCGGCCCAGGCTGCGGCGGTGTGCCGCCGCCATCGCCGCGGTCGCCGCGTCGCTCACGAGCGGCAGGCGGAGCGCCCACGCCACGGCGGGGCCGAGCGGGATCGCCGCGACGATGTCGGCGAGCGCCGCGGCCCCCTCGGCCGCCTCGCCGCCCGGACGCCGCACCGAGAGCCCGTGGGGCGCGGAGCTCGACGCCTCGAAGGTGAGCAGGCCGAACCGGTCCATCCGCTTCAGCAGGCGGCAGGCGAGCACGGCGCCCGGCGAGCGCGGGTCGAACAGCACGACGCGGGCCCGGTGCATGCGCCGCATCGTGCGCGCGGCGATCTCCCAGTCCTCGCGGCTGATGAGGAGCGTGGAGAACACGCAGAGCGCCCACGCGAACGGGCCCAGCACGAACGTCATGCCGAACCCGACGTGGAGCAGGTTCATCATCACGAGCGTGAGCCGCCGCGCCCACACCCGGCCTATCGGCGACAGCAGGCACACCGGGATGGCCGCCTCGAACGAGATGACCATCCTCGTCATGAACAGGATGAGGAAGTTCGGCGCGTAATCGCGGATGTCCGCCACGATCGGCGTCACCATCCGGTCGACGTAGAGAACGAAGTGGACCGCGGTCCCGTTCTTCCAGGCGGGGCCGGTCTTGTGCACAACGTTGAAGAAGTAGATCGCCGAGAGCTGGATCAGCAGGACGGGCCCGAGGACGGTCACGTAGGCGTCCGGCTTCCGGGGGTCGTCGAGCGTGGAGCGGTCGTTCAGATCGTCCGCGGTCCGCTCGCGGCTCCGCTTCATCGACGCGAGGAGCGCGTCGAGGGAGAAGCGATCGCCCAGCGGCAGGAAGCACGTCCAGAGCAGCAGCAGGTTGTGGACGACGTAGCCGCCGTTCTCGATGAGCAGGACGCGCCCGTTCATGCTCGTGACGAACACGAGCGAGAGCACCTGCATGAGCTTCGTCTTCCAGCCGAGGAGCAGGCAGACGTAGGTGGCGAAGATCACGGCCCAGAGGACCCAGAGCTCGCCCGGCGTGGAAAAGGCGTTGACGAGCGAGAAGTTCCCGCCGCCCTGCGGGCGCCAGAGGTTCACGTGGTTCGGCAGGACGCCGATGTCCGCGAACATGTCGGACCACGCCCAGCTGCGGCGGAACAGGTCGCCGATCAGGAAGAAGCCGAGCAGGATGCGCGTGAAGCCGAGCGTCCGCCGGTCGAACGTGAAGAAGGCGTCCCGGAGGATGTCCCACATCGACGGCCCGCGCGGCCGAGGAGGCGGCTCCGGCTCCGCGCCGTCTTCCTCGTCCTGCTCGCCCTCCGCGGCGCCATCGTCCTCGGCGGCCCCGTCGTGCTCCGCCACGCGCGCGGCGCCGTCGCCCGCGCCGGAGCCTCTCGCGGCGGCGGCCTCCGGGCCTGCTTCGCGGCTCTCGCCGGGGTCCTCGTTCCGGGGCGCGCCCTCGGGCCCACCCTCGTCGCGATCGTCTTTTGCGTTCATAAGGCGTCGAGATCGATGCTGCGCGAGCGGAGCGCTCGCCGTTCCCATCCCCTACCTACCGCAACCGCGCGGGCGCCGCACGAGGCGACCAGGGGCGCGACGGGCGAGCGCGCCCCGTCACGCCCTGTGGGCAGGATCGCGACCGCACGGCGCGCTTGATGCGCGCGGCGCGGGACGGTAACGAGGAGGGCGACGTGCGCCCCATGTCCAACGCGCCCGACGCGCCCGACGCGCCCGACGCGCCCGACGCTGAAGAGCGCCTCGCGCTCGCGAGCTGCGCCTTCGTGGCCGGCTGCATCCTGCTCGCGCCGCGCGAGTGGATCTCGGCGGGGCTCTCGCTCGCGCTCGCTGCGGCGCTCTTCGGGTGGCACCTCCGGCGGCGCGCCGCGACCCCGAAGGGAGGGCCGGCGGCGCTCGCGCAGGGCGCCCGCGGCGCTCAGGGCGCGCCGGGTGAGCCGGGTGAAGAGCCCCGGGCGCCCGCCTGAACGCGCAGCGGAGGGCGGCCGAAGCGGGCGCGCACGCGGTCGGCGACGGCGCGCACCCGCGGCGCCCCGAGGAGCCGCCGCTCCAGGCGCCGCTTGCCGGGGACGTCGAGGAGCATCACGCCGATCAGGATCACCAGCGCGCCCGGACCGGGGACGCCGGGCAGCGACAGCAGGATCCCGAGCGCGACGGCCATGACGCCGAGCAGGTTCTTTCCGACGCGCGCCGCCATGCGCACCCAGGCCGGGTGTCTTTCCAGGAAGGGCGCCTCCTCCTGCCTCTCCAGGTAGTCCTCGGGCAGACGGACGAGCACGACAGTGACGAGCGCCATGCCCGCGATGAAGCTGACGATGCACACGCCCACGCCGATGGCGAGCTGCTGGCGGTGCGCGTCGACGAACGCGCGCGCTGCTCGGGCGGCATCCGTCATCGATGAGGCGGGGAGCATACGGCGGTGAGGCAGGGAGCATACGGCGCGCGGCCGGCCCGGGCGAGTCGGGCCGCGCGGTTCAGGGGACGAGCACGGTGCCGATCGAGCCGGGCTCGCTCGCTTCACGCGCGAGATCGCCCGGCTTGAGCCGCCCCAGGATGTGGATGCGGCGAACCCCTTCGGCGAGCGCGGCGAACGACTCCTCGAGCTTCGGGATCATCCCGCGGGTGACGGCGCCGCTCGCGATGAGGGCGCGCCCCTCCGCGACCGTGAGGCTCGGGATGCGCGAGGCGGGATCGGCGACGTCGCGCAGCACGCCCGGCACGTCGCTGACGAGGAAGAGCCCCGCCGCGCCGAGCTCGATGGCGACCCGGTTGGCGACCGTGTCGGCGTTGATGTTGTACGCCTGCCCGTCCGCGCCGGCCCCCAGGCAGGCGAGGACGGGCAAGTAACCGCCGCTCCCGAGCAGCTCGAGCAGCGCGCGATCGACGCCCGTGATGTCGCCGACGAGGCCGAGGTCCACCGGCTCGGGCCCGGCGCCGGCGTAGACCTGCGGCGGCCGCTTGACCGCCGAGAGGGCGGGCCCGCTCGCGCCGTGGAGCCCCACCGGCCTCGCGCCCGCGGCGACGAGCGCGGCGCAGAGGTCGACGTTGAGCTTGCCGGCGACGACCATCTTCATGACGTCGAGCGTGTCCGCGTCGGTGACGCGCTGACCGGCGACCTGCCGGACGGGGATGCCGAGGCGCTCCTGCAGCCGGGTGGCCTGCGCGCCGCCGCCGTGGACGACGACAGCGCGCGCGCCCGCGCGGGTGAGCGCCGCGAGGTCGCTGGAGAGGATGGCGAGGGCAGGGCCGCCCACGACCTCGCCGCCGAGCTTGATGACGAGCGGGCCCGTCGCCGTGGTCACGGGTGCCTCCGCGCTGCTCTGGGACATTTCATGAAGGGCACACGTACCACTTCTGCTGCGGCCAGGGCAGAGGTCGCCGGGGCGCGCGAGGTGGTGGCGGCGTGGCGGCGGCGTGGCAGCGCGAGCGGGCGCCGGCGACCTCGGGCGGGGCGGCGCTCGGCCCTCCGTGGCTTTCGTGGCATGCTGGCGCGGTGATCCAGGCCCTCCGACAGGCGCTGTCCAGCCGCGCGGAGCCGATGCTCGCGCTCCTCGAGCGGCTGGTGAACCTCAACTCGTTCACGGACAACCCGCGCGGCGGCGACGCCGTGGGCGAGGTCCTTGCCAACGAGCTCTCGACGATCCCCGGCCTGTGCGTGCGGCGGTTCGCGAGCGCGCGCTACGCGGCGCACTGGGTGGCGGAGAGCGAGGCGGCCAAGGCGTCGCCGGCGGGGCACGTCGCCCTCGTCGGGCACCTCGACACGGTGTTCCCCCCGGGGGTCTTCGAGGGCTTCCGCCTGGACGGGGAGCTCGCGCGCGGGCCCGGCGTGCTCGACATGAAGGGCGGGCTCGTCGTGGTGATCGAGGCGCTCAGGGCGCTCGAGCGGATCGGCGCGCTGCCGGCGATCCCGGTGCGGTTCGCGATCGTGGCGGACGAGGAGGTCGGGTCGCCCGAGGGGCGCCCGCTGCTGCAGCGCGAGCTCGCGGGCGCCGCGTGCGCGCTCGTGTTCGAGGCGGGGCGCGAGGGGGACCGCATCATCACCGCGCGCAAGGGCACGGGGGGCGCGACGGTGAGGGCCACGGGCAAGGCGGCGCACGCCGGCAACGCGCACCGGCAGGGCGCGAACGCCATCTGGGCGCTCGCGCGCTTCATCGACCGGGCGCAGCAGCTCACCGACCACGGGCGGGGGGTGACCGTCAACGTCGGCAAGGTGAGCGGAGGGCAGGGCAGGAACACGGTGCCCGACGCGGCGGAGGCGCAGGTCGACCTCCGCTTCGTGAGCCGCGCGGACGGCGAGGCGATGCTGGCGGCGCTCGCCGCCGCGGCGCGCGAGGCGGCCGCGGAGGTGCCCGGCACCGCCGTGCAGGTCGACGGCGAGATCGCGCGGTCGCCGCTCGCGCGGACCGACGCGAGCGCGGCGCTCTGCCGTGAGTACGCGGCCTGCGCGCGGGCGGCGGGGCTCGGCGACGCCGAGGCGCCCCTCCTCGGCGGCGGATCCGACGCCAGCTCGACGGCCGAGATCGGGATCCCGTCCATCGACGGGCTGGGGCCGCGGGGGAGCGGCTTCCACACGAAGGACGAGCTCGTCGAGGTGGGAACGCTGGTCCCCAAGGCGGAGGCGCTGGCGGCGTTCCTGCTGGGCCGGCGCGCCTGAGGGCTGACGGGCGGCGCGCGCGACTCCGACGCTCGCCTGCCGCGGGCTGCCACGTGCGACCCCAGGGGCTCACCTGGGCGGCTGCCGCGTGCGCCGCGTGCGCCGCGTGCGCCGCGTGCTGACCCTGTCAGGGATCCCCTTGCTGTGATGACGCGAACCCGCGAGAATGTATTTATGGCAAGTGGGGCTGCTTACACATTGACCGGCGTCATCCACGAATCCTCGGCGACGACGGTCTACCGGGGAGTTCGAGAGAGCGACGGCTCGCCGGTGGCGATCAAGCGGCTCAGGAGCGAGCGCCCGCTGCCGGTCGAGATCGCGAAGCTCAGGTACGAATACGCCATCGCCCGAGACCTCGCGCTGCCCGGCGTCGTGAGGGTCTATGGGATCGAGAAGGTGGGCAGCGGCCTGGCGCTCATCATGGAGGACGCGGGCGAGCGCCCGCTCAACGAGATCATCGGCGCGAGCAAGCTGAAGCTGGAGGACGCGCTCCGTATCGCGATCTCGATCGCGGACGCCCTGGAGTCCGTCCATCGACGAGGCGTCACGCACATGGACGTCAAGCCGCACAACATCCTCGTCAACGCGGAGACGCTGGAGGCGAAGCTGACGGATTTCGGCAGCGCGACGCGCCTGTCCCAGGAAGCCCACAAAGCGAACCGCTTCGCGTCCTTCGAGGGGACGCTGGCCTACATGTCGCCGGAGCAGAGCGGGCGGCTGAACGTCGTCATCGATCGCCGCACGGACCTCTACTCCCTGGGCGTCACCCTGTACGAGATGGTGACGGGCGTCCTCCCGTTCCGGACGACGGACCTCATGGACCTCGTGCACAGCCACATCGCGCGGACCCCGCCGGCGCCGAACACCGTGTCGCCCGCGGTGCCGAGCGCCGTCTCCGACATCGTGATGAAGCTCCTCGCCAAGAGCCCCGACGACAGGTACCAGAGCGCCCACGGGCTCAAGCTCGACCTGGAAGAGTGCTCGTCGCAGCTCTCGTCCAAGGGCAAGATCGAGCCGTTCCCCGCCGGCCGCTACGACTACGTCGATGAGCTGCGGGCGCCTCAGAAGCTCTACGGCCGGGAGACCGAGGTCGCGCTCCTCTCCGACGCGTGGGTCCGCACGAGGCAGGGTGGGAGCGAATCCGTCCTGGTCTCGGGGTACTCCGGGATCGGCAAGTCGGTCCTCGTGAACGAGCTCCAGAAGAGCGTCGTTCGCGAGAGAGGGTATTTCGCGACCGGCAAGTTCGACCAGCTCAACCGCACGACGCCGTACGCGGCCGTCGCGCACGTCTACCAGGAGCTCATCCGCAACATCATGGCGGAGCCCGCCGAGGCGCTTGGGCAGTGGAAGCGCAGGCTCTCGGCGGCGGTCGGCTCGAACGGGCAGCTCCTCATCGACCTGATACCGGAGCTCGAGCTCCTCATCGGCCCTCAGCGGGCCGTCCCGGCGCTCGGCCCCACCGAGTCGCAGGCGCGGTTCCAGCTGACGCTCCAGAACTTCTGCCGCGCCTTCCCCTCCCAGGAGCGCCCCCTGGTCCTCTTCTTCGATGACCTGCAGTGGGCGGACGCGGCGTCGCTCAAGTTCCTCCAGACCATCGCGGCCGAGGCGCGGATCGCCTACATGCTCATGATCGGCGCGTACCGCGACAACGAGGTGGACGCGAGCCACCTGTTCTCCGTGGTCCTCGGGGAGCTCCGCAAGAAGGCGGCCGGGGTCAGCGAGCTGACGCTCAAGCCGCTCGTCTTCTCCGACGTGAAGCAGCTCGTCGCCGACACGTTGAGCTGCGATCCTCAGCGCGCGGAGCCCCTCGCGCGGCTCATCTTCGACAAGACCCGGGGCAACCCGTTCTTCATGAGCCAGCTCATGAAGAGCCTGCACGCCGAGAGGCTCCTCTCGTTCGACCCCGGCGGCTTCTCGTGGACATGGGATGTCGATCGCATCCGCGAGGCGAAGGCCTCGGAGAACGTGATCGAGCTCATGGTGGGCAAGATGCGCCGGCTGCCCGAGCGCGCCCAGCGTATCCTCTCCCTCGCGGCGTGCGTCGGCCACCAGTTCGATCTGACGACGCTGGCCATCGTGACGAGGCGGTCGCGCATGGAGGCGGCCCGCGAGCTCTGGGGCGTGCTCCGCGAGGGCTTCATCCTCCCCGTGGACGCGGAGTCCAGGTTCTTCGATATCGCCATGGACGGTGAGCTCGCCGTCGCCGAGGACGGCTCCGGCGAGGAGCTCAACGTCTCTTACAGGTTCTTGCACGATCGCGTGCAGCAGGCCGCCTACGCGCTCATGGACGACGCGGACAAGCAGGCGGCGCACCTCCAGGTCGGGCGGCTGATGCTGGAGGACAGCAAGCGAGATCAGTCCGAGGCCGAGCTGTTCGACATCGTGGGCCACATGAACAGGGGCGTCGCCCTGATCACGGACGAGCGCGAGAAGCGGGCGCTCTCGCGGCTGAACCTCGACGCCGGCAAGCGGGCGAAGCTGGGGGCGGCCTACGACGCCGCCGTCCATTACCTCGAGATCGGGACATCGCTGCTCGACGCCGAGAGCTGGAAGAGCGACTACGAGCTCGCGTTCGGGCTCCACGCCGAGCTCGCGGAGTGCAGGTGCCTGAGCGGCGGCTTCGAGGCGGCCGAGCCGCTGTTCGACGTCCTCTCGACCCACGCGAAGACCACGCTGGATCGCGCGAACGTCTGCGTGCTGCGCATGACCTTCTACCTGATGCTCGGCCAGATCAACCGGGTGATAGACCAGGGGCTGGAGGCGCTCGGGCTGCTCGGGGTCGAGCTCCCGCAGGCCGCCGAGGCGCGCGAGGCGATGCTGCGCGCGGAGCTCGCCGCCCTGCGGGCGAGCCTGGAGACGCGTGAAATAGCCAGTCTCATCGACCTGCCGCAGGCCTCCGGCGCGGAGACACAGATGATCCTGGGCCTCCTCGGCGAGCTGGCGACGCCGGCGAACGCCGTGGATCCCACCCTCGGCCTGCTCGTGGTGGTCAAGCAGATCAACCTGTCGATACAGCACGGCAACTCGGCCATGTCCGCCCTGGGGTACGTCTCGTTCGGCAGCATGCTAGGGAACGATCTGCCCCTGTTCCGGGACAACCCTCAGCGCTACGAGGAAGGGTACGAGTTCGCGAAGCTCGGGATCGCGCTCAACGAGAAGTTCAACAACGTCCGCCTCACCTGCAAGCTGCTGATCTACTTCGCGGCGATACTCCACCTGTTCGAGCATCTCTCGGAGACGATCGACTGCTTCGGGCGTTCCCGCCAGGCCGGGCTGGCGAGCGGCGACCTGGTCTATGCGTCGTATTGCTGCATGCACATCGCGGCGGCGAAGCTGAACCTCGGCGACGACCTGGACGCGCTCGCGGACGAGATCGAGCAGAACCTCGCGCTCGTGCGGCGGATCGGCGATCTGACCACGATCCACGCCCTGGTCTGCGCGAAGCAGGTGGTCGCGAACCTCACGGGTCGAACCGAAGGGGGGCACTCCCTGAGCGGCGGCTCGTTCGACGAGGCCGAGTTCACGAGGTCGATCGAGGGGTCGGAGCTCGCCTATGTGGTCAGCTGGTACAGCGCCTTCAAGCTTCAGCTGAGCTACCTCCACGGGGACCACGCGTCCGCGCGCTCGTTCCTGGCCGCGGCCGAGCGGCAGAGCGTGGGGTGGTCGAGCCACGCCTGGGCGACGGAGATCGTGTTCTTCGGCTGCTTGACGCTCGCGGCGTCGTGCGACACGGCGCCGGCGGACGAGCGGGAGCAGCACATGGAGGCGATCGCGAGGCTCGAGGCGAAGCTGAACCACTGGGCGGAGCTGAGCCCGTCCAACTACGCCCACAAGAGCACCCTCGTGGCGGGCGAGGTGGCGCGCCTCTCGGGGAGGACGCGGGACGCGATGATGCTCTACGAGAAGGCGATCGACGGGGCGAGGGCGAGCCGGTTCGTGCGCGACGAGGCGATCGCGAGCGAGCTCGCGGCGAAGCTGTACGAGGCCGAGGGGCTGCTCCGGTCCGCCCGGGCCTTCATGACGGACGCCTACCACGCGTACCTCCTGTGGGGGGCGACAGCCAAGGTGGAGAGCCTGGCGCGGGTCGCTCCCCACCTCGTGCCCGCCGACGGAGGGCTCCTCGGGCCGCGCAGCGTTGTCGCCTCCTCGCGCTCCGGCAGGGCGCAGACAACGTCGACGACGCGGCTCAGCACCAGCATCCTCGACGTGGAAGCGGTCATCCAGGCTGCGCAGGCGCTCGCGGGCGAGGTCGTCCTGGAGAGCGTCGTGAGCCGGCTGATGGAGATCGTCATCAAGAACTCCGGCGCGCAGAAGGGCGCCCTCATCCTCGAGCGCGAACAGCACCTGCTCGTCGAGGCGGTCGTCACGGCGGAGCCGAGCTCGCTCCGGGCAGGCCTGGCCGCCCCGCTCGAGGGGAGCGCGGACGTGCCGATCTCCATCGTGCAGTACGTCGCGAGGACGAAGGAGCCCGTGATCCTGGCGGACGCGACCCAGGAGCCCCGGTTCGCGGGCGACCCGTACATCGCCGCGTGCGCCCCGAGGTCGATCCTGTGCCTGGCCATGGTCCACCAGGGCCGGACCAAGGGGATCATCTACCTGGAGAACCGGCTCGCCCCGAGCACCTTCAAGCCGGCGCGGCAGGAGCTCGTCAGGCTCCTTCTGACGCAGGCCGGGACGGCCGTGGAGAACGCGCTGCTCTACGAGCACCTGGAGCACCGCACGGCGGCGCTCCAGGAGGCCGAGCAGCGGCTCGGGGTCGAGTTCGCCGGGCGAGAGCGGAGCGAGCGGGAGCGCCTGTCCCTGCAGGAAGAGATCATCCGGGTGCAGAACGACCGGCTCGCGGAGCTGTCCACCCCCATCATCCCGATCACCGACCGGATCATGGTCATGCCGCTGATCGGGATGATGGACAGCGCCCGGGCCCAGCAGGCGCTCAGCACCGCCCTGCACGGGGTCGAGTCGAACGGCGCCGAGGTCGTGATCATCGACATCACCGGCGTGAAGCTCGTCGACAGCGACGTCGCGAGCACGCTGATATCCACGGCGAAGGCCCTCCGGATGCTCGGGGCGCAGGCGGTGCTCACCGGCATCCGCCCCGAGGTCGCGACGACCCTCACGGGCCTGGAGATCGAGTTCAGAGAGATCGTGACGCGGGGGACGCTCCAGAGCGGCATCGCGTACGCGCTGCAGAGGACGGGGAGGACCGACGGCCTCGTGAAGAGCGCCGCGCGCTGAGCGCGGCGCCGGCTCGACCGGCTCAGGTCCTCGCCTGTCCGCTGTCGGGGCTGCTGTCCGGGCCGCTTCTCCGGGAGCTCCATCGGCTCAACCCCGAGCGCGCGGTGCTCTCGGGGATCCTGGCCCGCACGCGGCTCCGCGACGTGATGTGCGCCCGGACGACGCGGGCCACGGACGCGACCTGAGGCGGCTCCATCATGGTGAAATGGTTGCCCGGGACCTGGTGCGTGACGAACCGCCCGCGGGTGAGGTCCCTCCAGTAGTCGACGTCGTCGGGCCCGCTCGCGCCGAGCTGATCGCGCGCGCCGACGAACAGGACGCTGGCTTCCGTCGGGCGCGGCTCGTAGCGCGTCATGGCGCGCCAGGTGCTCAGCACGATGGCGCGGAACGGCGCGTCCTCCCGGAGCGCGGCGACGAAGCCCTGGTACGCCTTGGGGGCCGCGTCCTTGAGCCCGATCAGCTGCCGGAGCACGTCGTCGGCGCTCTCGATCGACGCGCCCCGCACCGACGCCAGGGATCCGGTGTCCAGCAGGAGGAGCTGCACCTTCTTTCCTTCCGCCAGGAGCTGCTGCGCCATCTCGTAGGCGATCACGCCGCCGGCCGAGTGGCCGCCCAGGAGGTACGGGCCCTCCGGCTGGACGGCGCGCAGCTCTTGAACGTACCGCGCCGCCATGGCGGGGACCTCGGTGAAGACGGGCTCGTCGGGCTCCATCCCCGACGCCCGGATCCCGTAGATGGACAGCTCGGCGCCCATCTGCCGCGCCAGCTCGCGGTAGATGAAGATCGTGCCGCCGATGGGCTGCACGAGGAACAGCGGCGCCCTGCGGTGCGACCCGACGTGGAGCGGGACGATGAGCCGGCCGCGCCCGCGCCCCGACGCGACGCTGGCGCTCCTGTAGGTGGGCGGCGCGGAGGCGCTGGAAGGCTGGCTCTCGTGGATGTGCTCGGCGAGCGCCGCGACGGTGCGGAGCTCCAGCAGCGCGTGCACCGGGAGCTCGACCTTCAGCCGCTCCTTGATCAGGGTCCGCACCGCGATCGCGCTCAAGGAGTCCCCGCCGAGGTCGAAGAAGTTGTCGTGCGGCCGCACCTTGGCCACGCCGAGCACCTCCCTGAAGATGTCCGCGAGCGCGCGCGCCGCGTGATCCGCGGGCGCCCCCGCCCTCGGATCGGAGCTCGCGGCGCCCCGGTCCGTCGCAGGCGCCGGGAGCGGCGCCGCGTCGGCGCTGTCGAGCGCCGACGAGGGCGCCGCCATCGTCGCGGGCGCCGGGCGCGAGGCGCCGAGCATGTACGGCGTGCGCTTGAACGGGTACGTCGGCAGCGGGACGCGCCGGCGCCGCTCGTCCCGGGAGAACGCCGCCCAGTCGACGTCGGCGCCGGCGCACCAGAGCTGGCCGACGGCGGCGAGCAGCGCCTCCAGGTCCGTCCGATCGGAGCCCGAGCTCGCCATCGTCGTGAGAATGAGCCGCCCCGCGCCGGCGTCGTGGTGCTGGCTCGCCAGCGTGGCCAGCGTCCGCCCGGGCCCGACCTCGACGAAGACGTGATCCGGGTCGAGGAGCAGCGCCGCGAGCCCTCGCCCGAAGCGGACGGTCCCCCGGAGGTGCCGGGCCCAGTAGGACGGATCCTGGGCATCGGCGTCCGTCATCCACGTGCCGGTGAGGTTCGAGAGCATCGGGATGCGCGGCGCCCGTCGCTCCAGCGAGGCCGCCAGCTGGGTCAAGCGGTCCGCGAGCGGGCCGACGAGCGAGGAGTGCGCCGCCGTGGCGATCGGCAAGCGCCGGGTCTCGTGGCCCTCGCGCGCGCACTCCCGCTCGAGGCGCTCGATCGCCGGCAGCGTCCCCGAGACGACGCACACCTCCGGGCCGTTGACGGCGGCCAGGGAGAGGTCGTCGCCGAGCCGATCGAGCAGCGCGTCCTCGGAGAGATGCACGACGAGCGTCGCAACGTCCCTGGGCAGCTGCTCGTACAGGCGCCCGCGCGCCGCGATGAGCGTCACCGCGGCCTCGAGCGACAGCACGCCCGCGACGAAGGCGGCCGTGTACTCGCCCAGGCTGTGTCCGCTGACCGCCGCCGGGCGGATGCCCCACGACAGGAGGAGCCGCGCCGTCGCGACCTCGGTCGAGAAGATGGCCGCCATGTTCGCGCAGGGGGCGCGCAGCTGCTCTGCCGCGCGCTCCCGCTCCTCGGGGCCCGGGTAGAGCAGCGCCCGGATATCCATGGAGAGCGCGCGCTGGAACAGCGCGGCGCACTCATCGAGGCTCTCCCGGAAGACGCGCTCGCTCCCGTACAGCTCTCGCCCCATGTCCACCCGCTGGGAGCCTCCGCCGGGGAAGAGGAACACCACCTTCGGCGCGCGGCCCTCGGCGACGTCGCTGAAGGCGTGGGCGGGATCGCGCGCTCGCAGGCGGGCGGCGGCCGAGGCCGGATCGCGGCAGACGATCGCCCGGCGATGCGCGAACCGCGCCCGGCCCTGCTGGAGCGTGAAGGCGACGTCGGGGAGGGAGACGCGCGCCGCGTGCCGCAGGTGCCCGGCCAGCCGATCCGTGATGCCCTCGAGCGCTTCGCTCGTCTGCGCGGACAGGACGAGCAGCTGGCAAGCCCGCGACGGGCCGGACGGCTCCATCGGGGGCGCCTCCTCCAGGACCACGTGGGCGTTCGTGCCCCCCATCCCGAAGGCGCTCACCCCGGCGCGGCGCGGGCCCGCTCCGCGCTTCCAGGCGAGCGGCGCGGCGTTGACGAAGAACGGGCTGCTCTCCAGCTGGAGCTCGGGGTTCGGGCGCCGGAAGTGGAGCGTGGGCGGGATCAGCTCGTGCTCGAGCGAGAGCGCGGCCTTGATGAGCCCGGTGGCCCCGGCGGCCGCCCCCAGGTGCCCCAGGTTGCTCTTCAGCGAGCCCAGCGCGCAGAACCCGACTTTGTCAGTGCCCTTTCTGAAGGCGCGCGACAGGGCGGCGACCTCGATCGGATCGCCGAGCCTCGTGCCCGTCCCGTGGCCCTCGACGAAGGTGACGCTCTCCGGGTCCACGCCCGCGGCGGCGTGCGCCCTGAGGATCGCCTGCGCCTGTCCGTCCGTGCCCGGCGCGGCGTAGCCGACCTTGCGCGAGCCGTCGTTGGTGATCGCGGATCCGAGGATGACGGCGTGGATGTTGTCGCCGTCGCGGAGCGCGTCCTCCAGCCGCTTGAGCACGACAACCGACACGCCGCTGCCGGCCACGGTCCCCTGCGCGTCGGCGTCGAACGGCCGGCAGTGCCCGTCCGGCGACGCGAGCGAGCCCTCCTCGTGGACGTGGCCGAGCCGCGTCGGCGGGAGGACCACGACGCCGCCCGCGAGGACCATGTCGCACTCCTTCGTGGCGAGGCTCTGGCAGGCCAGGTGCACCGCGACGAGCGACGTCGAGCACGCGGTCTGGACCGTCACGGCGGGCCCGCGGAGGCCCAGCTTGTACGCGACCCGCGTCGTCAGGCCGTCGGTGACGTTCCCGGTGAAGACCCGGTAGTACTCGGCGCTCAGCGGCGCCTTGGGGATGCCGACGCGCTCCAGCCAGTACAGCGGGGCCTCGCTCCCGGCGAAGACGCCGACCGGCTGCTCGCACGAGAGCGGATCGTAGCCGGCCCTCTCCATCGCCTCCCAGGCGCACTCGAGGAAGATCCGGTGCTGCGGGTCCATGAGCATCGCCTCGTTCGGGCTGTAGCCGAAGAACCGCGCGTCGAAGCACATCGCGTCGTCCAGCACGCCGCACGCCGGCACGAGGTTCGGCGCGCGGATCAGCTCCAGATCGACGCCCGAGGCCTCCAGCTCCTCGGGCGTGAAGAAGCGGATGCCCTCGACGCCGTTGCGCAGGTTGAACCAGAGCGTGTCGACGTCGCGCGCCCTGGGGTAACGCCCGGCCATCCCGACGATCGCGACGGCGTTCGCCGGCGCCGCCTTGCGCTCCGGCGCTGGGGCCCGGCGGCTCGAGGGGCGCGTCGGCGGCGCCGGCGCCGCGGTCTCGTCTGCCTCCGCGGCGCGCGAGGCCGCCCCGAGGTGAGCGGCCAGGCTGCGGATCGTCGGGTGCTGGAACAGCTCCACGATCGGCACGTTCCGGCCGAGGCGCGCCTGGAGCGCGGCCTGGACCTGCACGAGCAGGAGCGAGTGGCCGCCGATCTCGAAGAACCGATCATCGAGCCCCACGCGGTCGAGGTCGAGCACCTTGCGCCAGATCTCGCTCAGGACGGCCTCGATGTCCGAGGCCGGCGCGGCGGTCCTGGGCTCGGCGCTCGGCGTCGGGCGCTCGGGCGCGGGGAGCGCGCGCCGATCGACCTTCCCGCTCGCGTTGAGCGGCAGCGCGTCGAGCTTCACGAAGATCGCCGGGACCATGTACTCGGGGAGCTTCGCCGCAAGGAACGCCCGCAGGGCCGGGAGGAGCGCGCGCGCCTGCTTCGCGCGGAGCGGGTCGTTGACGAGCGGCGAGCGCGCCTGTCCCTCGGCGGCGCTCGCGCCGAGGAGGGCGCGCGGCCTCCGCGGATCCCCGTCGCGCTCGAAGAGGGCGTCCATGCGCTCCGGGCCTCCGGTCCGCGACCAGGTGACGCGGACCGCGTAGCCCAGCCTGCCGCCGAGCTCCCAGAGCGCCTCCGGCTGGATCGCGGCGCCGGCGCGCGCGGGGCCCGCGGCGCAGAGGTCCTCCTTGGTCCCGCTCGCCGTCGAGAGCGCCGCTGCCAGGGCGACGTCCGCGTGCACGCGCGCGTTCGGGATGCCCAGCACCTCCAGCGCCTCGGGGCGGTCCTTGCGCAGCGATCGCTCGATCTCGTCGAGGTCCGCCGCGGCCGGCACGCCGATCGATCGAGCGATCGCGGCCGGCTCCGCCGCCGCGCCCACGAACAGCACGACGTCGTACCGGTAGCGGGTCATCTCCTCGGCGCCGTGGCCGCGCTTGAGCCAGATCTCCACGTGGCTCACGCCCGGGATCTGGCCGCGCAGGGCGCGGAAGTAGTCGGGCGCGACGACGAGCTCTTCCTCGGTCGAGATCGCCCGCCGCACCCGGCCACGCAGCTCCTCGGCCGTGGCGTCCGGCGCCGCGCGGTGGAGCTGCACCGACGCGTGGAACGCCGCGAGCAGGGGGAGGCTCCGCACGTCGCCGATGAACACGAGCCCGCCGGGGGCGACCGAGCGGACGGCGCCTTCGATCACCGATCGCAGGTAGTCGGCGCCGGGGAAGTACTGCACGATCGAGTTGAGGACGATCGCGTCGAAGCTCCCGGGCTCGACGTCGCTGAAGTCGTTGGCCTCGCGGCGCGCCAGCGTTACGTGGGTATACCCCCTGGCGGCGAGCCTGGGGCGGAGCAGGGAGATGGCCTGCTCGGAGAAGTCGGTCCCCAGGTAGGCTTCGCAGCGGGGCGCCGTCTTCAGGAGCAGGAGGCCTGTCCCGCAGCCGATCTCCCAGACCCGCTTCGGCTGGAAGGACAGGATCCGCTCGACCGTGAAATCGCGCCACGCGCGCATCTCCGCCGCCTCGATGGGCGCGCCGGTGTAGCTGCTGTTCCAGCCCGTCGTGTCGAGGTCCGGATCGGCGGCGGCGACGTCCTTCGCGTAGGTATCGTCGTACAGCGCGCGCCACTCCGTGACGTGGCCCGCCTGGAGGCCCGCGTCGCGCGCCGCGGGCTGCCCGCCGCTCGTCGGGACCACGTAGGCGACGAGGCGCTTGTCGCCGTGGGCGTCGTCCGTCGCGAGGACGACGGCGTCGTCGAGGGCGGGGTGCTGCCTGAGCGTGGCCTCGATCTCGCCGAGCTCGAGGCGGAAGCCGCGGATCTTGACCTGGTGGTCGATCCTGCCGAGGAACTCGATGTCGCCGTCGGGCAACCAGCGGACGAGGTCGCCGGTGCGGTACATGCGGGCGCCGGGCGCGTCGGAGAAGGGGTCGGGGAGGAAGCGGTCCTCTGTGAGCTGCGGGTCGTGGAGGTAGCCGCGGGCGAGGCCGTGGCCGGCGATGTAGAGCTCGCCGGGGACGCCGACGGGGACGGGCTGGCGTCGGGGATCGAGGACGTAGACGCGCACGTTGTCGATGGGCCGGCCGATGGGCGGCTTTCGCGAGGCGTCGCGGTCGGCGGGGGCGCCCCGCAGGAGCGAGCAGGAGGTGGTGACGACGGTGGCCTCTGTGGGGCCGTAGTTGTTGACGACCTCGAAGGGGATGGCGCGGTGAGGCCAGCGCCGTAGCCTGTCGCCGCCGGTGAGCAGGGCGCGCAGGGAGCAGCGAGCGGGCCAGTCGAGGCGCAGCAGCTCCTCGGCGATGGGGGTAGGGACGAAGGAGACCGAGATGTGCTGTTCCAGCAGCCACTGCTGGAGCTCCAGGGGCGAGCGGCGGAGGGGCTCGGAGGGGATGTACAGGCACGCGCCGGAGCAGAGCGAGGGCCACATCTCCCAGACCGAGGCGTCGAAGCCCGGGCTCGCGATGAGGGTGGTTCGATCGGTGCTGGACAGGGCGAACCGGCGCCTGTGCCAGGCGACCAGGTTGGTGAGCCCGCGGTGCTCCACGAGCACGCCTTTCGGGCGGCCCGTCGAGCCCGACGTGTAGATGACATACGCCAGGTCGGAGGGGCCTGTGCTCCTCGGCGGCGCCGGATCAGGCTGCCCTGTGGGCGCCCGCCCGTCGGCGTCGAGGCGGATCACCACGCCGCCGAACGCGGGGATGCGGTCGGCGAGGCGCGCCCCTGTGATGAGCACCGGCGCCCTGGAGTCGTTCAGCATGAGCTCCAGCCGCTCGCTCGAGCTCTCGGGGCCGAAGGGGACGTACGCCCCGGAAGCCTTGAGGATCCCGACGATGCCGACAAGGAGAGCGAGCGACCGCTCTGCGTGGATCGCGACCGCCGTCCCCGGCGCCACGCCGGCCTCGCGCAGGCGGTGGGCGAGCTGGTTCGCTCGGCGATCGAGCTCGCCGTACGTCAACGAGCCGCGCTCGGCCACGGCGGCCAGGGCATGCGGCGCGCGCGCCGCCTGCTCCTCGAACAGGTCGAGGACGCACCGGTCTCCTGGAAGGTCGACCGCGGTGTCGTTCATCTCGATCACGAGCCTCCGCTGCTCGACGCGCGTGAGCAGCGGCAGCGACGACACCGGCTGATCCGGCGCCGAGGACGCGGTGGAGAGCACCGTCAGCAGGTGCTCCGCCATCCGCTCGATCGTCGCTCGGTCGAAGAGATCGGTGCTGTACTCGAGCATCCCTGTCACGCCGTCGGGGCTCTCCCAGGAGTACAGCGAGAGGTCGAAGATCGTCTTCTTGGCGTCGGCCTCGATGGGACGGACCTCGACCCCGGCGAGCGCGAGATCGCGCTCCGCCGGGCTCTGCGGGGCGAAGACGATCTGCACGACCGGGTTGTAGCCCGGGCTGCGCTCGGGCCTCAGCTCCTGCACGAGCACGTCGAAGGGCAGCATGTCGTGCTCGTAGGCCTCCAGGCACAGCTGCCGCACCCGCTGGAGCAGCTCGTCGAAGCTCGGGTCGCCGGACAGATCGACGCGCAGGGGCACGATGTTCACGAAGAAGCCCATGATCTCCTCGAGATCCATGCGCGCCCGGTTGGCGCTCGGCATTCCGATCAAGAGGTCGTCGCGCTGCGTGTAGCGGTGCAGCAGGACGGCGAATGCGGCCATGAGGACCATCGTCAACGTCATCCCCCGCTGGGCGCTGAGCTCCCCGAGGCGCTCCACGAGCGGCGCGTCGAGCCGGAAGGAGACGGTGGCGCCGCGCAGGCTCTGGATCGCCGGCCGCGGATGATCGCTCGGCAGATCGAGCAGGGGCGGCGCGTGGAGCAGCCGCTCTTTCCACCAGGCGAGCAGCTCTGCTCGGGCGCTGTCCCTCATCTGCTCGCGTTGCCACGCGGCGAAGTCGGCGTACTGGATCGCGAGCTCGGGCAGCGCCGCGGGGGCGCCCCGGCGGTGGCCGTCGTAGAGCACGGCGAGCTCACGGAACGCGAGCTCGATGGACCAGCCGTCGGTCGCGATGTGATGGAGGTGGAGCCAGAGGATGTGGTCCTCCGGCCCGAGCTCGAGCAGGCAAGCCCGGAGCAGGGGGCCTCGCTCGAGGTCGAAGAGGGTCTGCGCCTCCGCGTTGATGCGCTGGTGCGCCGCGACCTCCCGCTCTTCCGGGGAGAGGTGCTGGAGATCCATCACGTTGAGCTGCGACGAGCTCTGCGGGGCGATGATCTGGACCGGCCGCCCGTCGCGCTCCGCGTAGGTCGTCCGCAGGATCTCGTGCCGCTGCGCGAGCTCGCGGAGGCTCCTGTCCAGCGCTCCGATATCGACGCGCCCGCGCAGGCGGAACGGGAACAGGCAGTTGTAGGCCCGGCTCTCCGGCGCCAGCCGCTGGAGGAACCAGAGCCGCTCTTGCCCGAAGGACAGGGGCAGCGGCCCGAGGCGCGGGACGGGCGAGATCGCGCGCTCGGCCCCGCGCGCCGCGCGCTCCTGCCTCACGAGGGGCGCGAGCTCGGCGATGGTCGGGCGGCGGAAGAGCTCCTGGAACGCGAGTTCGACCCCGAGCGCGCTGCGCACGCGGGAGAGCAGCCGCACGGCATGGACAGAGCTGCCGCCCAGCTCGAGGAAGCTGTCATGCACCCCCACGCGCTCCTGCCGCAGCACCTCCTGCCAGATTTCGGCGAGCGCCCGCTCGACGGGAGAGCGAGGCGCGACGAAGGCGTGCGCCAGCGCGGTCCGCGCGGGGCCGGGGGCCGGGAGCGCCGCTCGGTCGACCTTGCCGTTCGCCGTCATCGGCAGCGCGTCGAGCGCGACGAAGGCGGACGGCACCATGAACTCGGGCAGCCTGCCCAGGAGGTGAGCGCGGAGCGCTGCCGGCGACGCCTCCACTCCCTCCACGCCTCGCGCGGAGGCTCCGTCGCCGCTCGTCGGGACCACGTAGGCGACGAGGCGCTTGTCGCCGTGGGCGTCGCCGGTCGCGAGGACGACGGCGTCGTCGAGGCCTGGATGCTGCCTGAGCGCGGCCTCGATCTCGCCGAGCTCGAGGCGGAAGCCGTGGATCTTGACCTGGTGGTCGAGCCTGCCGAGGAACTCGAGATTTCCGTCGTGCAGCCAGCGGACGAGGTCGCCTGTGCGGTACATGCGCGCGCCGGGCGCGTCGGAGAAGGGGTCGGAGAGGAAGCGGTCTTCTGTGAGCTGCGGGTCGTGGAGGTAGCCGCGGGCGAGGCCGTGGCCGGCGATGTAGAGCTCGCCGGGGACGCCGACGGGGACGGGCTGGCGTCGGGGATCGAGGACGTAGACGCGCACGTTGTCGATGGGCCTGCCGATGGGCGGCTCGCGTGAGGGGCCGCGGTCGTCGTGGGCGTCTCTGGGGAGGGCGCAGGAGGTGGTGACGACGGTGGCCTCGGTGGGGCCGTAGTTGTTGACGACCTCGAAGGGGATGGCGCGGTGAGGCCAGCGCCGTAGCCTGTCGCCGCCGGTGAGCAGGGCGCGGAGGGAGCAGCGAGCGGGCCAGTCGAGGCGCAGCAGCTCCTCGGCGATGGGGGTGGGGACGAAGGAGACCGAGATGTGCTGTTCCAGCAGCCACTTCTGGAGCTCCAGGGGCGAGCGGCGGAGGGGCTCGGGGGGGATGTACAGGCAGGCCCCGGAGCAGAGCGAGGGCCACATCTCCCAGACCGAGGCGTCGAAGCCCGGGCTCGCGATGAGGGTGGTTCGATCGGTGCTGGACAGGGCGAACCGGCGCCTGTGCCAGGCGACCAGGTTAGTGAGCCCGCGGTGCTCCACGAGCACGCCTTTCGGGCGGCCCGTCGAGCCCGACGTGTAGATGACATACGCCACGTCGTCCGGCGCCTGGCCAGCGGCCGGAGGCACCTTGTCCACGGGCTCGCGATCGAGCATCGCCCGATCCGCGTCGAGGCGAACGACGCTGAGCCCGCCGCTCGGCACGCGGCAGACGAGGTGGTCGCTGGTCAGGAGCGCCGACACCTTCGCGTCCTCCAGCATGAACGCGAGCCGAGCCGGTGGATAGGCCGGGTCGAGCGGGACGTACGCGCCCCCCGCCTTGAGCACGCCGAGCGCGGCCACGATCATGTCCGGCGAGCGCTCCAGGCAGATGCCGACGAGCGCGCCAGGCCCGGCGCCGCTCTTCCTGAGGTGGTGGGCGATCTGGTTGCTCCGCCGATCCAGCTCGGCATACGAGAGCCGCTCGCCCTCGAACGCCACCGCGGCGGCGGAAGGGGCGCGGCGCGCCTGCTCCTCGACCTGCTCGTGGACCAGCTCGCGCGGCGGGGCCTTCGCCGCGCCGCTGCTCCAGTCGACGAGGAGCTGCCGCCGCGCGTCGGCCGACAGGAGAGGCAGATCCGAGATCCGCTGATCAGGGCCCTCGGCAGCGCCGCCGAGCAGCGCCTGCCAGCGCTCGAGCAGCCTGACCGCCGTCGCCTGCTCGAAGAGATCGCGGCGGTAATCGAGCCTCGCGACGACCCCTTCGGCGGCGTCCTCGACGCTCACCACGAGATCATGAGCGACGTACGGCAGATCGAGGTCCGTTCGGGTCAGCGTCAGCAGCGGCCCATGGCACGGCGGGGGGCAGGGGGGCGTCGCCGCGAAGAGGACCTGGACGATCGGCGCCCGGCCCGGGTCGTGAGGCGCGGCGAGCTTCTCCAGCAGCGCCCCGGCGGGAACCTCGCTGTTCGCTCTGCCCTCCTCGATGGAGCGGTGGACCTGGCGCAGGAGCTGTCGGAACGAGGGCTGTGCGCCGAACCTGCCCCGCACGATCACCGGGCCGCCGAAGAGGCCGATGAGCTCCCGGACGTCCGGCGTATCGCGCCCGGGCAGGGGCGTGCCGATCAAGACATCCTCCTCACCGGAGATCCGGTGCAGGACAGCCAGCATCCCCGCGAGCAGCGCGGTGAACAGGCTCGCTCCTTCGTCCCGGGCCGCCGCTTCGAGGCGCAGGAGGAGCGATCGGTCGAGCGCGCGCTCGACCGACCCTCCGTCGAAGGCATGCACGGCGGGCCGCGGCCGGTCCGTCGGGAGATCCAGGGCAATCGGCGCGCCGGCGAGCTCCCGTGTCCAGTGGTCGAGCCGCGCGTCGAGGCGATCGCCGGCGGCGCGATCGAGCTGCCGCCGGACGTGGTCCTGATAACGCATGGGCAGCGCCGGAGGCGTCATCGAATGGTAGAGGGCGCAGAGCTCCGAGAAGAACAGCCCCACGCTGAAGGCGCCGTCGCAGACGAGGCCGTGCATGGACAGCGCGACCAGGTGGCGGCGCGGGTGCGCCCGGATGAGCGTCACCCGCCAGAGCGGGGCACGCTCGAGATCGAAGGGGCGAGCGGCCTCCTCGCGGGCGGCCGCGAGCGCCGCCTCGTCCGAGGTGGGCTGTAGGTCCGGGGCCAGGTCCACCTCTCCGAGGTCGATCTCCACCGCGGGCCTGACCACCTGCGCGGGCTCTCCCTCGCGCTCGACAAAGGAGGTCCTGAGCGGCTCGTGGCGCGCCGATATCGCCTCGATGGCGCGGCGCAGCCTGGGTACATCGAGATCTCCGTCGAGCCAGGCCGCGCCGCCTTCATGGATGACCGGCGCGGGACCATGGACTCGAGCGAGGAGCCATTTCGTCTCTTGCTCGAAGGAAAGTGGCGCGTAAGTCAGCTCAACCATGGCGCATGCCCTCCTGTCCGTTGATGTCAGAGAGCACCTCCCTCCTCCCGCTCCGAGCGTTCGGAGAGGCCCTCGCAATGGGCTCACGCGCGCCGTGTAGGCGGCACCCATGCAGGTCGTCAGGCACTCCATTCGCTCGCACGCCGGCTGTCGGCTCAGCGATGTCCTCGGTGACATGACGCTCCTCGTCCCGAGCGCGCAATTCATCCCCGAGCGCGCATCAGGCGTACGCCTGTCACGGAACCATCACGCGAGAACTCGACGTCTTCGCCTCCCCCGGCGACACGTTTCCTTGGTCGACAGAATTAATAATGATCCTTTATCGAAATGTTGCCAAGCGGAATGATCAAAATCGTTCGTTCGATAAGCGGAAGGCTCATCTCGATCCTCTCCGAGCTCCTGCCCGAGCCAGTTCATCTGTGCCGCGCCCTGCGCTGGTCGGCGCGCCGCCCCACGCCGCGCCGACCAGCGCAGGGGACCGGGTTTGGCCCTGAACAGCCAGCGCCTCCGTGGCTCGGCGGGGGCTGTCCGCGGATGGACCGCGAGGGCGGGCGCTACTCTGTGGGGGGATCGGTGAAGAGCATACCAGTCGTCGCCGTGAGCTTCTCCAGGACTGCGGGCCCGAAGCGCTCGGCGAAGCGCGCCCTGTCCTCGGGCGCGATGACGATGTCGCCCGGCTCGTCTTCGTGCTCGTCCGTGATGATGGCGAGGAGCAGCCCGGGCTCCTGGCCGACGTTCTCGAACTGCCGGTAGACGCCCACGGGCACGTCGATCATATCGAAGGGCTCGAGCGTCGTCTCGTCCGTGGCGCCCTCGTTCCAGCGCAGCGCGAAGCGTCCAGCGAGGCACAGAAATACCTCCCTCGAGCGACGGTGTGCGTGCAGAGGGACTTTGTCGCCAGGCCTGCAGCTGACGATGCCCACGCTCATGCCTTTGGGGCCGACGATGGCCGGCCCCGTCCCCTCGCGCGCGTCCCCCGCCGCGTGCGCCATCAGGAGATACAGAGGAGGGTTCACGGCGTCGAACGCCTCCTGTGGGATGCTGGTGTCAACGGTGTGATTCACGTAAGCCCGGAGCTCGCCGAACCGCGCGATGCGCGAGCGCATCTGCTCCGGGGTGATCTTCAGCGTCGTCATGAGAGATCCCCCTTGTCTGCCGCGCCCGAGCTCCTGGACCGCTCGGCGCGGCTCTTCTCCAAAGATACCTCGGGCCATGGCGGTACGCTCGATCGATTCCCTGCTTCGAATCGACTTTATCGCTCGCCATCGTCACGTGTCGCGTGTCGCGTGTCGCGCGAGTGGCGCGCGTGAGCCGTGTGTTGGCTGAGCAATGGACAATACTGGGCCAGTGTAGTAGCGTGGCCCGGGAAGGCCGATCTCTGGAGGCGCTCGGAGACGTCGAGGCGCGCTGCTGCCTGTCCCGCGGAGCGCCGGACGGTGAGGCCGATACGGCCGCGGCGCCTGTCGGTCATGTCTTTGTGAGCGACATTGAATTCCAGGGATAGCCATTTCCGCTGCGCCGGCAGCGCCGTGGTCATTAGCGAATTCCACGGACAGCCGTTTCCGCCATGCCGGCAGCGCCTGCGTCACTGGCCGTCCGATGGTCAATCGCCTCGACCCGCAGGTGATCTCCGGCGGAGGTTTCGCGGCGGCCGGCTCCGGCCACCTCTCCTGCGCCGTGGCCCGTCCGGACGCGCACCCCTGGACGCGCGGCGAATCCGGCGGGCGCGTCAGCGCGTCACTCCAGCACCACGAACTTCAGATACCGCCCCTCCCACCACGCCGGCAGCGTCGGGTGGTCCTCCGGCTGCCCGTGGATCGCCCGGATCCGCAGGTCGTCCCGCTCCAGCGTGGCGTCGTCCAGCGTCGCCAGGAAGTCCTCCGCCGTGATGTGGCTCGAGCACGACGCCGCGCACAACACGCCACCTCGATCCAGCACGCGCGCGACCGCGGCGTGCAGCCGCCGGTAGGCGCCGAGCGCGCGCGGCTTGGCGCGCTCGCTCGGCGCGAAGCTCGGCGGGTCGCAGATGATGAGATCGTACCGGTCGCCGCGCGCGCGGGCCTTCTCGAGGAAGTCGAACGCGTCCGCCGTCACGAACTCGTGGGCCGCCGGGTCCACGCCGTTCTCGCGGAACGTGCGCTGCGCCGACGCGTGCGCGGCCGACGCCGAGTCGACGGAGGTGACCCGGCCCGCGCCGCCGAGCGCCGCGGCCACCGAGAAGCCCCCCGCATAGCTGAACAGGTTCAGCACGCGCCGGCGTCCGGGCGCGAGCGCGCGCACGCGGGCGCGGTTGTCGCGCTGGTCGAGGAACGCCCCTGTCTTCTGCCCGCGCGCGAGATCGACCTCCATCGCGACCCCCGTCTCCCTCACGAAGAGGCGATCCGGCAGCGGCGGCCCGTGCAGGTGCGCGAGCTTCTTCCCGTCCGCGTCCTCGCCCGCCGCCGACGCGCGCGCGCGCAGGCCGATCGAGCGCACGCCGCGGGCGCCCAGCGCGCGCGCGAGGTGCGGGAGCAGGCGCTCGAGCCAGGGCGCCAGCATGTCGCCGTCGAGGCGGAGCACCGCGGCGCGGTCGTACCGATCGATGACGAGCGACGGCACCCGGTCCCCCTCGCCGTTGCACAGCCGGTAGGCCGTCGTGTCGCGGCCGTCGAACCAGCCGTCGCGCAGGGCGAAGGCACGATCGAGCCGCTCCGCGATGGCCCGCTCGTCGAGCTGCGGCGCCTGCGTGCGCTGGAAGACGCGCACGGCGATCGCCGAGTCCGCGTCCCAGAGCCCCCGCCCGAGGAACGGCGCCCCCTCGGCCGACAGCTCGACGACGTCGCCCGACGCCGCGGCGCCGCCGCGGTGCGCGCGCTCCCCGCGCTTGCCCTCGCCGCGCTTGCTCCCTTGCCCGCCGCCGTCCGCGATGCCGTCTCGGTAGACCCATGGGTGGCCGCGGCGGACGGCGGCGGCGGCTGTCGCGGTGAGATGGACCCGCATCGACCCCGCCTAGCACGGTAAGCTCGCAGCGTGCTGCACCGAGTTCGTTCGTCCGGATGGGCATGCCTCGGGGGGATCTCGCTTGCCGTCGCGGCAGCCTGCACGCAGGACCACGGCGTCCTCGGCCGCGATCCATCGAGCGGGGCGAGCACCTCCGGCGCCGGCGGCGGCCCGGGAGCGACGACGAGCGGCCCGACGACGACGACCACGGGCGCGGGCGGCGGCGCGGTCGAGCCGCCGGGGCCGACGAGGCTCACGGTGGTGAACGGCATCAGCGATCACGACGCGGTCCGCTTCTGCTTCCTCGCCTACCCCGACGGGACGGGCGTCGGCGTGGACCCCTGGCCGGGCGCCGCCGCGGGCCTCGCGTTCGCCCGGGCCCAGGAGGTCGAGCCGCTCGGCGCGGCGATCCCCGAGGGGACGAGCCTGCGCGCGCACGTGATCGCCGGCGACCTCCGCGCGACGGAGGGGCTCGACTGCGCGGAGATCCTGGCGCTCGGCGGCAGCACGGGGAGCCCCGCGGCCCCGATCGTGGCCGCGGGGCTCCCCGTGCTCCCGGCGCCCGTGTTCGCCGAGCAGAAGAGCCTCCTCGTGGTCGCCACCGGATGCCTCGGCGGCGAGGGGCACACGCACGAGAGCGAGAAGGAAGGCTGCGGCGACGCCTACACGATCGACACGCCGACCGCCGGCCTCGTCGCGGTCGCCATGTCGCGGCGGACGACCTTCGACAGGGTGAGCCTGCAGGTCGCGCACGCGAGCGCGGCGACGCCGGTGGTCGATGTGGAGCTGACGCCCGGGCGCGGCGACGCGACCGGGGTGACGCTCGCTCAGGACCTCTCCTACGGCGCGATCGCGCCGTTCCCGCCGTCCACCGCGTTCTCGGTGGGCGACCTCGGCGCGCTCGACGAGGTCGCGATCGAGACCCGCGATCCCATCGAGGGGACGGTGACGTCGTCGGTGCCGATGCGCGAGATCCTGGCGAACAGCGACGTGCCGGCCGCCGACATCGGGGACGGTCAGGGGTTCGTGCTTGTCGCCGTCGGGGCCGCTCCGGGGGCGAAACAGGGCGGGTTCTGGCACCCCCTGACGTACTCGCTCTTGCGGGCGAATCCCTGAGCTTGTTCCCGAAACATCCCATGACCGGCGAGGTTCCGGGGTTCACCGTCTCTCGTCGGACGGAACGACCACGCCTCGCCTGGCAGCGCGCGCCGTGGACTCGCCTTGATTCCGCCTCGGGCATCAAGGCCCCATCGAGCGCGGTTTGCAATGCCACGATCCTGCCGTGTGGTGCCGTGTTGTCCAGGTTTTGCTCAAGCCCCTGATTGCTCCTGGTTGGCCGACTCGAGTGTGTCCGGCGTGTCTGCCGAGCTTGCGGCGCGCGTTGTCTTATTGGAGGATGAGGGTCCTGCCCCCCTCGGTCTCAGGCGCCTCCCTCTCTCCTCGCAGATCAGCGCTCCGCGGGCCTCCTCACGGCTCTGTCTGGCTCTTCGGCGAGGAGCGTCGCGCCGGGAAAATCGTGAGTCGCTCGACGGAGGGGAGCGCCCTGTACGGATGACATCACGGGACAATCACCCGCCGTGACGATCGGATGAATCTCCAGTATAACGCGAGTGCCGAAATTCCGAGGGGGGAGGGAACATGGCGACACAGGTATTTGTCGGGGCGAGCTCCGCGGCGGATCCGAGAGAGGCTGCTTCAGAGGCCGTGGCGACGGCGCTCCACGGGGCTTCCCGCACGGAGCATGCGGCGCGACCGGCGTTCGCCCTCGTCTTATCGACGGACCAGTACGACGCCGACGCGCTCGCCGCGGCCGTGACGAGCCAGCTGCCGGGCGTCCCCTGGGCGGGGTGCTGCACGGCTGGGGTCTTCGCCGGCAGCCGGCTGCTCCGGCAGGGGCTCGTGGTGGGGCTCGTCGCCTCGGAGACCGTGCGAGTCGGCGTCGGGGTCGCGCAGCCGGTGAGCCAGGACGGGCGGCGCGCCGGCGTGCTCGCCGCCTCGCGCGCCCTCGAGGCGTTCCCGTCGTCCGTCGCTCCCGGGTGGAGCCGCGCGCTCATCGTGCTGCCGGACGCGGTCACGGGCAACGCGGCCGACGTGGTGCGCGGCGCGGTCGAGGTCGGCGGGACGGGCGTCGTCTGGGCCGGCGGCGGCGCGGGCGACAACCTCCGCTTCGTGCGCACCGCGCAGTTCGCGGGCGGCAGCGCCTACTCGGACAGCGTTGTCGTCGTCGCGATCGACTCGCCGGCGCGCATGGCGACCGGCATCCGCCACGGCTTCCGGCCGTATGGCCCGCCCACGATGGTCACCCGCGCCGAGGGCACGGTCCTCGCCGAGCTCGAGTACGAGGGCGCCTTCTCGGTCTACCAGCGCACCGCGCGGGCGAGGGGGCATCAGGTGAACATCGACGGCTTCGCCACGTTCGCCATGACCCACCCGCTCGGCATCCCGCAGGCCGACGGCGAGCACGTCATCCGCGATCCGCTGCGCGTCGTCTCGCCGGGGGGGCTCTACTGCGTCGGCGAGGTCCCGGACGGGTGCCTCGTCCGCGTCATGGAGGGCGATCCCATCGGCCTCGTCGGCGCCGCGCGCGAGGCCGCGAGCACGGCGCGCGAGGCGGTGGCCGGGCCCATCGCCGGCGCGTTCGTGTTCGACTGCATCTCGCGGTGCATGATGCTCGGCGACACGGTGCGCGACGAGCTGACCACCTTCGAGAGCGAGCTCGGCGAGAGCGTCCCGGTGATGGGATGTCTGACCTTTGGAGAAGTCGGTACGCTGGGCCGAGGAGTACCGCAGTTTCACAACAAGACCGCTGTCGTGCTCGCCCTGGGGGCCTGAGCGCGGGAGCGGTTGGAGCCCTGTCATGGCGAGCGGCGAAGAGCACGAGATCCAGGAGGAACGGCTGGCGCTCCTCAGCGTCCTCCAGGAGCTCACGGTCGCGGCGCTCGACCTCTTCGATCCGCACCAGTCGATGGCGGTCTTCCTGGAGCGGCTCGCCGAGCGCCTGAGCTGCATCGCGGTGCTCGTGCTCGTCGAGCCCGCCCCGCGGGCCCCGCGGCTCCTCGACGCCGCCGGCCTGTCGGCGAGCTCGCGCGCGCTGCCCATCCCGCCGGGCTCGCCCGCCTCGACGGGCGAGCCCAACGGCGGGGGCGCGGGCCTCTCCTTGCCATACCCCGAGTTGCCGTACCCCGAGCTCGCGCGGCCCGGGCTCGTGACGTGGCACTTCTCGCTGGAGGGGCAGGGCGACAGCGGCGCGTCCAGCCTCCTCCTCTGCTTCGAGAGCGAGCCCCCGTTCGCGCCGAGGTACCGGGGCATGATGCGCCGGCTCACGGCGACCTTCCGCACGGCGCTCGTGCACCGCCTGCTCTACGCCCGCATGATCGAGAACGAGCGCGAGCGCGCGCGGAACCTCGCCGCCGCGGAGGCGGGGCGCGCGGCGGCGGAGGCGGCGCAGCGGCGCGCGGCCTTCCTCTCGGAGGCGAGCCGGCTGCTCTCGAGCTCGCTCAATTACGAGGCGACGCTGGTGCGCGTCGCGCGCCTGCCGGTCCCGTTCGTCGCGGACTGGTGCATGGTCGACATCATCGAGCGCGAGGCGATGCTCCGGCGCGCGGTCGTCGTCCACGCCGATCCGCAGAAGAGCGAGCTCGCGCGCCTCCTGCAGGGCCAGACGCCGATGGACTCGGTCCTCCCGTCCGGCGTCGCCCGCGTGCTGGAGACGGGCGAGGCGGCGCTCTGCGAGGTCGCGGGCGCGCACCTCGCCCCGGTGAGCGAGCGCGGATCGTACGACAGCGAGCCGCCGGTGTCGGCCAGCGAGGCGCTCCTCATGGAGCTCGGCCTCCGGCGTTACATCTCCGTGCCGCTCGTCACGCGCGGCACGATGCTCGGCGTGCTCACCATCGCCTCCGGCCGCGACGATCTGCTGTACGGCGTGGAGGACCGGGCGCTCGCCGAGGATCTCGGGCGCAGGGCCGCGCTGGCGATCGACAACGCGCGCCTGTACGAGAGCGCGCAGCGGGCGATCCGGGCCCGGGAGGAGCTCGTCGCGGTGGTGTCGCACGATCTCAAGAGCCCGCTCGCCACCATCGTCATGAACACGAGCCTCCTGCGCCGGAAGCTGCCGGGCGCGGACGAGGCGGTCGAGGTGCGGCGCCCTGTCGAGCGCATCCAGAAGGCGGCTGATCGCATGAACCGCCTCATCCGCGATCTGCTCGACCTGGCCAAGCTCGACGGCGGCCACATCTCGATCCAGCCGGTGCCCCACGACGTCGCTGGCCTGCTCGGCGACGCCATCGAGCTCCTGCGGGAGGAGGCGGCGGAGAAGTCGCTGCGCCTCGAGCAGAGCGTCGAGCTCGGCGTCGATCGGGCGCTCTGCGATCGCGAGCGGATCCTGCAGGTGATCGCCAACCTCGTCGGCAATGCGATCAAGTTCACGTCGGCCGGCGGCGAGGTCGCGATCCGGGCCGAGCCGTGGGGCCGGGAGGTGCGCCTCTCGGTGCGGGACACCGGCCCGGGCATCCCGGAGGACCAGCGGGCGCGGATCTTCGAGCGCTACTGGCAGGCGAAGGAGACGGCCCACAAGGGCACCGGGCTCGGCCTCTCGATCGCGAAGGCGCTCGTCGAGGTGCACGGCGGCCGGATCTGGGTCGAGAGCAAGGTGGGCGAGGGCAGCACGTTCTTCTTCACGCTGCCGATGGTGGAGGCCACGAGCGCGACCTCGGGAGTCGCCGCAGGCACGCGCCTCGGGGCCTGACAGCGGCATTCGGGGTTTGCCGTACAGCGGTGTAATCACATCACCGAGGCATGAGGGGCTCTTCGCCTTGCGCGTTGGCGGTCCGATCCGTTCATCGCTATACCTTGCCACGATGAAGGACGTCGGGAATGACAGGGGCGATGCGGCGCCGGCCGAGGCTCGATGGAGCGATGAAGAGCGGGGGCTCGTCGAGGCCGCGCTCGGGCTGCTGGGCATCCGCAACCTCGTGCTCGCGATCCACGATCCGAGCTTTCCCTCGGACGACGCCGAGGACATCGGGCGCGGCTCCCCGAACACCGAGGGGGGGCGCCGATTCCTCCGGTTCGCGCGGGATCTCGGCTTCAACGGCGTCCAGCTGGGGCCGCAGGGGGAGACCTCTGCCGACAATGCGTCTCCGTATGACGGCACCATCTTCTCGCGGAGCACGCTCTCGATCGCGCTCGCCCGGCTGGTCGAGGACGGCCCCTCCGGCGCGCTCCTCCGCCCCGAGTCGCTCCGGGAGATCGTCGCCGGGCGGCCTCCTGGCAGCGAGGCTCGCGCGCAGCACGGCCATGCCCACCGCGCGCAGCGCGCCGCGCTCCGGGAGGCGTACGCGTCGTTCGAGGGCCGGCGGAGGTGCGGCGATGCCGGCGATCTCGAGCGCCGCCTCGACGCCTTTACACGGCGGAACGCCGTGTGGCTCGAGAGGGACGGGCTCTACGGCCCGCTCTGCGCCGAGCACCGGAGCGGCTGGTTTCACGGCTGGTCTGGCGAGCCCGATCTCGACCGGCGCCTCTACGCGCCTGGCCCTGGCGAGGTGGTCGCGTGCGGGGAGCGCAGGAGAGCGCTCCTCGACAGGTACCGCGACGAGCTCCGCTTCCACGCGTTCTGCCAGCTCCTCGCGCACGAGCAGCACGCGGCGCTCCGGACGGTGACGGCCGATCTCGGGCTCAAGCTCTACGGCGATCTGCAGATAGGCTACTCGCCTCAGGATGCCTGGGCCTATCAATCGGTCTTCCTCAGGGGGTATCTCATGGGCGCGCCGCCGAGCCGGACCAACCCGGAGGGCCAGGTGTGGAGCTACCCTGTCCTGGATCCCGCGCAGTACGCGGATGCGTCGTCCGGCGGGCTCGCGCTCGTCCGGGCGCGGATGGACAAGATGTTCGACGAGTTCGACGGGGTGCGCCTCGATCACCCGCACGGGCTCGTCTGCCCCTGGGTCTATGCGGCCGACGCCCCTGATCCGCTCCGCGCCGTCCAGGGCGGGGCGCGGCTCTTCTCGTCGCCCGACCTGCCGGAGCACCCGTTGCTCGCGCGGTACGCCATCGTCTCTCCCGGGCAGCTGAACCGCGCCGTGCCCCGGTATGCCGACGACTGGGTCACCTCGCTGTCTCCGGAGCAGGTCGGGCGCTACAGCGTCATTTTCGACACGATCGCGCGCTGCGCGGAGGCCCGTGGCCGCGCCATCTCCGACGTCGTGTGCGAGGTCCTGAGCACGCTCCCGTTCCCGCTCGGGGCCGTCCTCGATCGGCACGGGCTGGGGCGCTTCCGGGTCACGCAGAAGGCCGATCTCGACAACCCGAAGGACGTCTATCGCAGCGAGAACGCCGCGCCCGCCGACTGGATCATGGTGGGGACCCACGACACGCCGCCGCTCTGGAGGCTCCTCGACACCTGGGAGCGCGCCTCCGCGCTGGGGCGGCAGGCGGCGTACCTGGCGACGCGCCTCGCGCCCTCGCCGGCCGAGGAGGGCGCGATGGCGCGCGCGCTCGCGTCCGACCCTCGCGCGCTGGCGCAGGCCAAGCTCGCCGACCTCTTCGCCAGCCCGGCGTCGAACGTGATGGTCTTCTTCGCCGATCTGCTCGGGATGAAGGAGATCTACAACACGCCCGGGACGGTGGGCGACCACAACTGGTCGTTGAGGGTCCCTCGCGATTACGAGCGGTCCTATCTGGAGATGCGCGCGCGCGGCGCGGCCCTCGACCTCCCGCGCGCGCTCGCGCTCGCGCTGCGCGCGCGGGGGGGCGCGGAGTCGGTGGAGCGCGGGAACCTCGCCCGGCGGCTCGAGCGCTGCCCGCGCTAGAGCGGCGGTCACCCGCTTCGGATACGGGCCCATCTCGACGTTTTCGGTGCTCAGCGCACAGGAGTGCGCTTCCGCGCCGAAAACGCCGATCTGGACCCGTCTCCTGTGCGGGTGACCGCCGCTCTGCGACGCTCGTACTTCAGTTCGGGCTCCACACGGCCCACTTCCCCGAGGTGGCCCATGTGTCGCTCGCATCCTTGAACGCCCCGATGAACGCGGCGCTCGCGTCGAAGAACCCGTCCGGCGGCACGAGCGCGTCCTTGGTCAGGGACGTCGCGGGACCGAAGACCGGCGCGGAGGGGTCGAAGCAGCCCTGGATACCCGGGTCCTCCGCACGATTCTTCCGATCGGGCTCGCTCAGGAACGCGATCTCATCGAAGCCGCCGTCGTCGTCCTGGAGGATGCCTGTCCCGTCGCTCGTCTCGGCGTAGGCGAGGTCATTCACCAGATTGAAGAAGATCGAGCTCGCTATGTTCTGCTCGGGATCCGGGTCGCGCACGTCGAGGCCCGACTCGAAGCCCGTGACGATCGTGTTGGCGATGTTCACCTTCGTCGACCGGCGGAGCAGGATGCCGTATTGCTCCTTGTCCACGTCCACGCCCTTCCCGCAGAGCGTCGCGTTGTAGATCGTCGGCTCGCTCCGAGGCTCGAGCGCAGGCGTGAGCGCGAGCGGGTCGTTGTCCCCCTCGAACCCGTTCGTCTCCTCCGCGACGTTCGGGTCCTGCTGCGCCACGAGGAACTGGAGCTTTCCGCGATAACCCTGGTCCCAGTCGAAGGCGTCGTCGCCGCTGTACTGGCAGGCGAGGTGCTTTGCGTTCACCGTGCCCCCGAAGAACTCGAAGCAGTCGTCGGACACGTGCCTCACCTGGACGAAATCGATGATCGTGCCCCTGCCGACCCCGCCGAGGGTGAGCCCGTTGATCTCGTTGTTCGGCGCGAGTTTCACGCCGGAGTACTCGATGCGCACGTATTTGAGCGTGCCGCTCGAGTCGTTCTCGTCGATGCCCCCGTATCGCCCGTTGTTCGTCAACCCCTCGATCTGGCCCGGGGTGCGTGCGCCGTTCGCGTCCACGTGGTTGGTCGGCGCGTTGCCGAGGAGGATGACGCCGCCCCAATCGCCGGCCATGCGATCCTCCTGGGCCTTGCTGCTCGTGAACACGATGGGCTCATCCCGGGTGCCCACGGCGATGAGCTTGGATCCTGGGTGCACGACGAGCGTCGCGGGGACCTGCGGGTTCGTCTCGCCGAGCACGGTCGTGCCCTTCTCGATGGTCAGCGTCGCCCCGGCCGAGACGTTCACCTGCCCCTTGAGGATGTAGTTCTTGTCACATCTGAGCGTGAAATCCTCCGTGATATCCCCGGTGATCTCGACGGTCGGCTTGTCGGCCGCCGCGCACCCGATTGGCGTGCTGCCTCCCTCGCCGCCGGCTGAGCCGCTCGACGAGGGGACGCAGATGCTCGCCGCGCGATTGCAGACGGCGCCGTCGAACTGCGCGCAGTCCGCGTCGGAGGTGCATTGCACGTCCCGCTGCTCGATGATGAGCGAGCACGCGAGGGCGCTCGTGGCGAGCGCGCCCATGGCCAGCGCGAGGGCGGCGGCAGGTGGTGAATCGACGGGGCTGCGCTTGTGGTTCATTGCAATCACCCGATGGCAGGAGGATCGTTTCTGTCAAGCAGGACCGCGCTGTCCGGCCGACCGGGACGTGGCGAAACCGTCGCTGACAGGCCATCGCATTCGCGAGAACGTCACATGACGGCCGCTTCGAGGTAACAGGTCGAGGGCATTCTCCGGGCCGGGCTGGCCTCCCTCTGGGGATCGATCCGGCACAGGTCGAATGAGCGTTCCCAGCGATCCCAATGGTTGGCGGAAATATCGCCCGATTGCCGAGATCGGCAGGGGAGGTATGGCCGACGTCTGCCTCGCGGTCGCGCAGGGCCCCGTGGGATTCAACAAGCTCGTCGTGCTGAAGCGGGTGCGGCCCGAGCTCGTCGAGGACGCCGACATCCTGGCCATGTTCCTCGACGAGGCGCGGCTCGCGGCCCGATTGAATCATCCGAACGTCGTTCAGACGTACGAGGTCGGCGACGAGGGAGCGCGCTTCTTCATCGCCATGGAGTACCTCGACGGCCAGCCGCTCGGCAGCATTCGCTCCCGCATGGGGCACGACAAGGTGCCGCTCCCGCTCCAGGTTCGCGTCCTGTGCGACGCGCTGGCCGGGCTCCATTACGCGCACAACCTGCGCGATTTCGACGGAACACCCATCCACGTCGTCCACCGCGACGTGAGCCCGCAGAACATCTTCGTCACCTATGACGGCGTGATCAAGGTTGTCGACTTCGGTATCGCCAAGGCGGCCGACTCGCTGACGGAGACGCGCACCGGAACGCTCAAGGGCAAGGTCTCGTACATGTCGCCGGAGCAAGCGCGCGGAGAGCGCGTCGACCGGCGCTCCGACGTCTTCTCGGTGGGGGTGATCCTCTGGGAGGCGATCGCCCGGAGGCGCATGTGGAAGGGCTTCAACGACCTCGCGATCCTCGGGCGGCTCGCCATCGGAGAGGTCCCGAGGCTCGCGGAAGAGGCGTCCAGGGTCGAGCTCGACCCCGAGATCGAGCGGATCTGCCAGAAGGCGCTCGCGCCCGCGCTCGAGGACCGTCATGCCTCCGCGGCCGAGCTGCAGGCGGATCTCGAGCGCTGGCTCGGCGAGCGCCACCGGGGCATGTCCGCGCGGGAGGCCGGCGAGATCGTGGCCGGCCAGTTCGCCGACGACCGGGCGCGGATCAAGCAAGTCGTGGAGGAGCAGCTGCGCGGCGTGCGCTGGACCGGGAGCTATCCGAGGGTCACGCTGGCGCCCGACCTGCCGAAGCTGAGCGCCGGCCCGATGTCGATGACGCCGACCTTGACCGCGCCTGCGGCGGTCAGCGCCTCCTCGGACGGGAGCTCGATGCTGCCCTCGGTCAGCATGACCGGCGCGAAGGAGCGCCCCGCGCGCCCGAACCGCGCGATACTCATGATCGCGGCCACCTTCGTCGCCATCGGCGGAAGCGTGAGCGTCGGGGTCTTGCGCGCGCAGCCATGGAGGATCGCCGCGAGCGATCACCACGAGGCGCAGGTCGCCCAGCCTGCGGCGGAGCCCTCTCCGAAGCAGGAAGAGGCCATCCGCCTCGTCGTCCGCGTCTCGCCGGTCGACGCGAAGGTCTCCATCGACGGCTCGCCGATGTCGACCGGCGCCTACGAGGGCCGCCTCGCCAGGGATGGCCGCGTGCACGTCATCCGCGCGGAGGCGCCGGGTTTCCTCGCGCAGGAAGAGAAGGTCACGGCGAGCAACGATCTCTTCTTGAGCCTCGCGTTGAAGAGCGCACCGGAAGCGCAGCCGGGGAGGCTCGCCCCCATCGGCCGGAGCGCCCCAACGAGCATCGCCGCGGCGCCGCCTGCGCCCGCCGCGCCGCCGTCGAGCGCGCCCGCGCCGCCGCCTGCCGAGCAGAAGCCGAAGCGGGGGATCGATCTGGAGAGCCCGTACGCCCGATGAAGACCCCGAGAGCGCTCGCCCTCTGCTCCGCGATCGTGCTCAGCGCCCCGCTCGGCGCGTTCGCCCAGCCTGCCGGTAACAAGACCGAGGAGGCCGACGCCCGCTTCCGGCGAGGCGTCGAGCTCTACAACGAGGTGGATTATGGCGCTGCGCTCACCGAGTTTCGCCGCGCCTACGAGCTCGCGCCCGCATATCAGGTGCTCTACAACATCGCGGGTACGTGTTATCAGCTCAAGGACTACGCCTGCGCGCTGCGCGCCTTCGAGAAGTACCTCGCCGACGGTGGCGAGCAGATCCCGGGCGGCCGGCGGGCCGAGGTGGAGCGGGACGTCGCCGTCCTGCGGAGCCGCGTGGCGACGGTGGAGATCTCGACCTCGGCGCCGGATGTCGAGATCTCCGTGGACGGCGTGCCGGCGGGCAAGACGCCGCTCGCTGAGCCCCTTCTGATGAGCGCCGGGCGCCGCCGCATCGTCGCCGAGGCGCCGGGCCGTCCGGCCGTGTTGAGGGTCGTCGACGTGGCCGGCGGCGATCACGTTCAGCTCGAGATCCCCGAAGCGCGCGCCCCGCAGGGCCCTGCCGAGGGCGCGGGCGGCGCGCCGGCTCCGACGCCGGCGGCGCCGGGCGCGCTGCGGATGGACCGCGCGCCTCGCCAGCAGCGGAGCGTGCCCATCTTCCCCTGGCTCGCGACCGGCGCGCTCGCCGTGGGCGCGGCCGCCACGGGCGTCCTCGCGCTCGGCGCTTCCGGGGACCTCGGCGCGGAGCTCGATCGGTATCCCGGCGACGCCCGCGCCGTCGAGCGAGCGCGGGCGAGGAGCGAGGCGCTCGCGCTCACCACCGACCTGCTCGCGGGCGCCGCCGTGCTCGCCGGCGGCATCTCGATCTACCTCACTGTCGCTGGCGCAGGCCCGGAGCGCGGCGATGGAGAGCGCGCGTCATCTCCTCCGGTGAGGCTCACGATCACGCCGGCGTCTCTCGAGCTCGCGGGCTCTTTCTAGGACCGACGCAGAGCGTCGCAGGGTCGCGACGGTCAAAACGCTTGCATCCAGCGCGCTGGAGCTGCATTGATCCGGGCGATCGCCGCGGTCATGGGGGTCTCTCCCGTGCGACGCCGCGGCGACGGTGCGACAAGGTGGTCAATCGCCCGCGCTGCCCGCGAGTCGAGAACAAGATCGGAGACACCAGGTGAGCACGACCAAAGCGTCTCTTGGGACCCTGTTCCTCATGCTCTCCCTGGCCGCGCCTGCGCTCGCGCAAGAGGCGGCGCCGCGGCAGCCCGTCACCGACAAGACGAAGGAGCGTTGGGCGAAGAGCCAGGGAGGCCGGTTCGGCTTCGAGATCGACGTCCTCAGCTCGTCTTATCAGCGGGAGATCGCGGCGGCTGCCGGCGAAGAGGCCTCCGTCGAGGAGTCGTCGCGGCTCGGCGTCGCCATCACCGCCGCCACCCAGTACAAGCTCTTCGCGGGGCTCCACCTCGACGCGGAGATCCCGTTCGCCTACGGCGACGTCTCGGGCCCCCAGTCGACAGACCTGTTCGGCAAGCGGTTCACGAGCGGCGCAGGATACAGCCAGTTCTTCATCGGCAATCCCACGTTCGGCCTCCACTACGCTGCCAACGCCCTGCCCATCCTCGCGCTCTTCGGCGGCATGAGCTTGACGATCCCGCTCCACCCGCACCCGGGGACGGAGCTCCAGGTCGCGTCGGTGGCGAACTTCCCCGCGCGGGCTTACTTCGATGCGCAGCGCGTGCTGCTCGCGCACTGGGCCTTCCGGGCGCGCGTCGGGACCGAGATCAACGTCGGCAAGGTCCTGTTCTTCACCCACGACCTCGCGAGTCAGGTCTTCTTGCCGACCCGGGACGGGGAGGACACGAAGACGGTGATCGAGCAGGGAAACGAGATCGAGTTCCGCCCGTTCGGGAACTTTGGCATCGGCATGCGCCTTCAGGCGGCGTTCCCTCTCTCCTCGAGCAACTCAGCCCAGCTCGCGGCGGAGCCGTTCGTCGGCTGGGAGCCGCTCGTGAAGGGCTCTTTCACCCGCGTCGGCGCGCTGGTCGCGCTCGACGACGACCTCGGCTTCGGCCTCGATCAGGGGAAGGTCGCCACCATCCGCGTCGCCCTGGGCAGCAAATGGTAGGGAGCGAGCGCCGCGGGGGCGAGCTACGCTGAGCGCCCCGTGATGACGACCCCCAGCCCGAGCCGCGACCCCTGGGTCGGCGTGCCGAGGGCGAACCCTGCTGCCCGGCTTCGACTCTTCTGTGCGCCCTATGCGGGCGGCGGCTCGTCGATCTACAGCGCCTGGTGGCGCGAGCTCCCCGCGCACACGGAGCTCTGCGCGCTCAAGCTCCCCGGGCGGGAGGCGCGCATGAGCGAGCCGCCGTTCGAGCGCCTCACGCCGCTCGTCCAGGCCCTCGCCACTGCGCTCGAGCCATGGCTCACGAAGCCGTTCGCGCTGTATGGCCACAGCCTCGGCGCGCTCGTCTGCTTCGAGCTCGCGCGCGAGCTCCGCCGCCGGGGAGCGCCGCTGCCGCGCCACCTCTTCGTGTCGAGCCGGCGCCCGCCTCACGTTCGCGGCTCGGATCCGCTCCACGGCCTGCCCGAGCCCGAGTTTCTGGAGCGGATCCGCCGCATGGGGGGCACGCCCGACGAGGTGCTGCGCGACCCGGAGCTCCTCGCGCTCTTCCTGCCCGTCCTGCGCGCGGATTTCGCGGTCAACGAGGTCGAGCCGTTCGTCCCGGGGGCCCCGCTCGAGTGTCCGATCTCCGCGTTCGGGGGCCTCGACGACGAGCGCGCGGACCGCGCCGATCTCGAAGGCTGGCGCCATCACACGCGCGGGGCCTTCCGGGTCGAGATGTTCCCCGGCGGACACTTCTTCCTGCGGAGCGCCCGGGAGCCGCTCCTGCGGTCGATCTCGGCCGTCCTCGGCGACGTCGAGCGCGCGCTCCCCGCGTGACGGCCGGCGCTGGGTGGGTGTTGAGCCCGGGGCGGGAGCCATGCAAAGAAGAGGGACCCGCAGCCGCTCTGCCCCTCTTCCTCTCATCCTCTCTGCTTCCCCGGAGACCCGAACGATGACCGATTTCCAGTACCAGGACATGCTCCCCCTCGGCCATGACGAGACCCCGTACCGCCTCGTCAGCCGCGACCATGTCTCGACCTTCGAGGCCGCCGGCTCGACGTTCCTCAAGGTCGAGCCGGAGGGGCTCACCCTGCTCGCGCGCGAGGCGATGCGCGACATCGCCCACCTCCTCCGGCCCGGTCACCTCGCGCAGCTCGCGCGGATCCTCGGCGATCCCGAGGCCTCCTCGAACGATCGCTTCGTCGCCCTCGAGCTCCTCAAGAACGCGAGCATCGCCGCGGGGGGCGTGCTCCCGTCGTGCCAGGACACCGGCACGGCCGTCGTCATGGGCAAGAAGGGCCAGCTCGTCTTCACCGGCGGCGGCGACGAGGCGGCGATCGCGCGCGGCGTCTTCGAGACCTACCGCGCCCAGAACCTGCGCTATTCGCAGCTCGCGCCGCTCGACATGTACCGGGAGGTCAACACGAACGACAACCTGCCGGCGCAGATCGAGATCTTCGCGACGGACGGCGACGCCTACAAGCTCCTGTTCATGGCGAAGGGCGGGGGCTCCGCGAACAAGAGCTATCTTTACCAGGAGACCAAGGCGCTCCTGAACCCGGAGAGCCTGCTCTCCTTCGTCGAGGCGAAGATCCGCGCGCTCGGCACCGCGGCGTGTCCGCCATACCACCTCGCCATCGTCGTCGGCGGCACGTCGGCCGAGTACACGCTCAAGGTCGCGAAGCTCGCCTCCGCGCGCTACCTCGACACGCTCCCGGCCGACGGCAACGCGCGCGGGCGCGGCTTCCGCGACCGCGAGCTCGAGCAGAAGGTGCTCGAGCTCGCGCAGCGGACGGGGATCGGGGCGCAGTTCGGGGGCAAGTACTTCTGCCACGACGTCCGGGTCATCCGCTTGCCGCGCCACGGCGCCTCGTGCCCTGTCGGCATCGCCGTCTCGTGCTCTGCGGATCGTCAGGCGCTCGGCAAGATCACGCGCGAGGGCATCTTCCTCGAGCAGCTCGAGGCCGATCCCGCGAAGTACCTGCCCGACACCACGGACGCGGATCTCGAGGGCGAGGTCGTGAAGCTCGACCTCCGCCGTCCCATGAGCGAGATCCGCGCGGAGCTCTCGAAGTACCCCATCCGCACGCGGCTCTCGCTGAGCGGCCCGATGATCGTCGCGCGAGACATCGCGCACGCGAAGATCAAGGAGCGCCTCGATCGCGGCGACGGCATGCCGAGCTACCTTCAGGAGTTCATGGTCTACTACGCCGGGCCCGCGAAGACGCCCGCGGGCTACGCCTCCGGCTCGTTCGGCCCCACCACGGCTGGCCGGATGGACGCGTACGTCGACCTCTTCCAGGCGAACGGCGGCAGCTACGTCATGCTCGCGAAGGGCAACCGCTCGCCCGCCGTCACCGCGGCGTGCAAGAAGCACGGCGGCTTCTACCTGGGCTCGATCGGCGGTCCGGCCGCGCGCCTCGCGAAGGACTGCATCAAGAAGGTCGAGGTGCTCGAGTACCCCGAGCTCGGCATGGAAGCGGTCTGGAAGATCGAGGTCGAGGATTTCCCCGCCTTCATCGTGGTGGACGACAAGGGCAACGACTTCTTCGCCGACATCAACAAGCCGGCTGGGCGGAAGCTAGAAGTCGCCGGCTGACGTCCGGAGCCCGGGAATCGCGGCCGGGAAGCTCTCCTCCGCCTCCAGCGCCGGCGCGGCGGCGCCGGCCACCCTCTCCATCCATGCCAGACCTTCCAGGACTCGCGCAAACTCCGCGTCGGCGGCGGAGCGACAGCGAGGTTGACCGGCGACGATGTCCCCTCCGGATCGGCGTCGAGGACCCGGTTCCATCCGTTCGTGATACGGCTCGACACCAGCTTTCCCTGCTGTCGTCACCCGGATCGACGAGCGTGACCGAGGCAAATGGTCACATTCGAGGCGTCTTGGCGCCTGTTCAGCCCGGTGTCGCCTCGACGAGCGCTGCTGGGGCCGCGGCCCGCGGGGGCACGGTCCGTGCTTTGACCTCGTGCGGAAGGAGCTGAGCATGACAGTTCGACCTGATCGCACGGTGTCTCATGGCCGCGCTGACGCTGGGCACCACCGTTTCGAGGATCGGCACGGTGGTCCCCATGGATCTCGCCATCAGCTGGAGGTGGATCGTTTGGACCGACTGGTGCGCGCAGCGCAGGAGATCGCTGGTCAAGCAGAGCGTCGAGAGCGCGAGCAGCGCAGCGACGCGGCCCAGGAGGCGAGGTCCGGCGACGGCGGCGTCAAGTCGCGTCCGGCGCCGAGGAACCCGAGCATCGCCGACCTCGAACGCGCGGACAACGAGGGGATGCTGCCGCCGGGGGAGACGTGATGAGCGCACGCGCGATGAGCCTCGATGGGCTCGTCGATCGGCTCGTGCCGAGCGCGCTCCGCCCCGCGGAGCGCGCGCCCCTGGCCCCTGCGCTCGACGCGGAGGTGCGGCACGTCGACACGTGGAGCGCGGGGCGCCTCGCCTATTACGTGGACGCCCGCGCTGCGGGGCGCCCCGTGGTGCTCGTGCACGGCGTCGACGCGGCCGCCTCGTCCAGGGAGATGGCGCCCCTGTTCGATGCGCTCCGCGGCGAGCGACCGGTCTACGCGCTCGATCTTCCCGGCTTCGGCCTCTCGGAGCGGGCGGACCGCGTGTACGACCGCGAGCTCTACCGCGCCGCGCTGCGCCGCTTCCTCACGGACGTGGTCCGCGCGCCGGGCGGCGCCGACGTCATCGCGCTCTCCCTCTCCTCGGAGTTCGCCGCCGCCGTCGCCTGCGAGGAGATGAGCATTGTTCACAGCCTCGTGCTCATCTCCCCGACGGGGCTCGGCCGTGAACCTCCCGGCGCGAGCGCCCTCCTCCGGGCTGTCTCGCGTGTCCCCTACGCCGCGGAGGCGCTCTATCGCGTGCTGGCTACGCCGCCCAGCATTCGCTGGTTCCTGCAGAAGAGCTTCGTCGGCGAGCCGGATCCAGGCCTCGTCGACTATGCCGTCCGCGCGTCGAAGGAGCCTTTTGCCCACCGGGCCCCCCTCGCGTTCATCGCCGGTGCCCTGTTCACGGACGACGCCCTCCAGCGCATCTATGCGCGTCTGCCCGTCGCCACGCTGATCGTCCACGACCGTGACCCGTATTCGCGCTTCGACCGCCTCGACGAGCTCACGCAGCAGAACGCCCGCGTGGAGGCCGCCCGTATCGCGCCCACGCTGGGTCTCCCGCACTTCGAGCAGCTCGACGCCACGCTCGATGTCGTGCGCAGGTTCTGGGCGCAGGACCCTTGGTAGCTCTCCTCCACAGAACGAGCAGGACAGCCTGGTAGGGAGCTCCGCGCAGGGCGGACGTCGATTTCCTGCGGAGCCTCCCCCCCCGGCTCCGCAGGGAAGCCGGGGTCGTCCGGTCCGCTCAGGAGCCGTCGCCCTCGACGTCGAACATGTATGCGCCATTACTGGTTGCCCCTTCTCGTGCCAGCGGGCCTGTGCTCCGCTGGTCTCGTGCGACCCCGAGGGGGGTCTCGGGGATCGACCTGCGACACGCATCCAGTTTCACCGCTCCTGAAGCACCTGGTGTACAATGGAGCGGTGGCGGAACACCGGGTGTGCCGACAGGAGCACCCGGTGGGGTGGGGTCACGTGCGTACCGGTCCGATCGGGGCCATTTCGTTAGGACCATGACATCTGCGGCGCGGGAGGGGGTGTCCTTGCGCAGCAATCCGGCGATGGAGCGCTGCGCCAGGACATCACGATGCATGGTCAGGCGATGGAGCAACGCGGCACGCGTCTACAGGGGGCGCGGATTGTTTCCAGGCGTAAAAGTCTTTGCAAACTTCAGGTCAACGGGCTAATTAAGCTCTTATAGCGGGGGATGTCGTGAATTCAGGCGGCCAAACCATCTCTTCGACCCAGCAAGCGAGCAACAGCTTGCTTGGTCGATACCGCCTGATTGCAAAATTGGGTCGTGGTGGGATGGCGGATGTGTTTCTGGCCGTCTCCCGCGGGCCCGGGTCGTTCAACAAGCTCGTTGTTGTGAAGTGTCTCCGCGTCGGGATGGCGGATGACCCGCGCTACGTCCTGATGTTCCTGGACGAGGCCAAGCTCTCGGCCCGGCTCAATCACCCCAACGTCGTTCAGACCTACGAGATCGGGGGCGAGAGCGGCGGGTACTTCATCGTGATGGAGTACCTCGAGGGCCAGCCGCTCAAGGACGTCGTGAGGGCGGTGGTGAGCGGCTGTCCTGGCGCCGCGAGCTTCACGCGGGGGGCGTGGGTCAGGACGATCGTCGAGGCGCTGCGTGGGTTGCACTACGCGCATGAGCTCGCGGACTTCGATGGCGGTCTGCTCGGCGTCGTGCACCGCGACGTCTCGCCGCACAACATCTTCATCACGTACGATGGCGCTGTGAAGATCGTCGATTTCGGCGTCGCGAAGGCAGCCCTCAACGATGCGCACACCGAGAGCGGAACCTTCAAGGGCAAGATGGCCTACGCCGCGCCCGAGCAGGCGATGGCGAGCGCCGACGTCGATCGGCGGGCCGATATCTTCGCCATCGGCATCGTGCTCTGGGAGCTCCTGGCGATGCGGCGGCTGTTCGATGGCGACCACGTCGCCGTGATGCACCAGCTGCTCACGCGGGACATCCCGCGGCTCTCCACCGTCGTGCCGGACATCGACCCGGCGCTCGATGAGATCGTGGCGAGGGCCCTCCAGCGGGATCCCGATCGACGGTTCGCCACCGCGCAGGAGATGGGCGACGCGCTGGAGAGTTACCTGCGGGGCTCGGGCGAGGACGTCCGCACGGAGCAGCTCGGCGCGCACGTGCTCGAGATGTTCGCGGAGAGCCGGGCGCTCGTTCGCCAGCAGGTCACCGCGCAGTTCGAGTACCTGAGCTCGCTGGATGTCGCGGGCGACATCCAGCGCGCCTCGATGGTCGGAGAGTTCCCCCGCGCCTCGATGGTCATGGGGATGAACCGCTCGATGTGGCCCTCCGCGAGCGCGGCCGGTCTACCCCTCCTCAGCGATCAAAGCCACAGCTTCCCCGCCCACCATCATCACGAGCCCCCGGCCGTCGATCCCGGCAGCCTGGGCGCGACGGTGGGGCGCGCCTCGACCTGGCGGCAGCGTGGGTATCTCGCCTCTGTGCTCGGGGTGGTCGCGCTGCTCGCCGCGGGGGCCTTTGTGATGTTCCGCGAGCGCTCGGTGGAGCCCGTCGCGTCGGAGCAGCCTGTCGCCGTGTCCACGGCTGCGACGGCGCTCGAACCGGGCCTGATGAAGGCCAAGGTCACGATCAAGAGCGAGCCCGCGGACGCGAACGTGAGCTGGAACGGGACCATGCTCGGCAAGACGCCCCTCAGCGTCGAGCTGCCTCAAGGCATGCAGGTCGTCGTGGTGTCCAGGGCCGGTTGGGTCGACGTGTCGATCTTCCTGCAGCTCTCCGCCTCGGACGTCGTCGAGCGCACCGTCGCGCTCCGGCGTCAGGACATCAGCACGATACCCTCCAACTAGATCTCCCCGTCTCCCTGTGAATTCTCCCGAGAAATTCGGGGGGATACTTCAGGTGCCGGTCCTGAGGAGCCGCATGGAGGAACCTGCTCTGGCGGCGAGGCGGCGGACTTCTCGACCGAGCCAGTCGAGGAAATCGAGGTTCCACGGAGGCCCGTCGGGCCAGCGCTCGCGGATGCGGTCGGCGAGCTCGAGATCCCAGCTCCCGTAGAGATCCACGAGCGCGTCATGCGCCTTGCGGCCGGCCAGCGCTTCAGGGGCCCCGCGAGGCTCGCCTCCGTGCGCGAAGGCGTCATCGCAAACATAGTAGTTGCACGTCGCCGCGCGCCGCTCGGGGGGGATGGTGCAGCCCTCATGACCGTGGAAAGCGCACCTCTTGGGGAGCGCTCCGCCATCGCTGCCCCGGGGCTCGACCCGCAGGATGAGCAGGCCGCGCTGGCCCGGGCGTAGGTTGCCCGCGGCCATCTGCTCGAGCAGCCAGCCAGCGCCGCCGAGCGAGACGATCCGCCCGAGGTCCGACCACTCGACCCCCGGCGGGCTGGCGCAGCAACCCGTCGGGCCCTGCGGGCACGAGCCGCACAACGTCGAGTGCAACCGCGTATGCATGCCCGCGAGCTCCAGCCGGATCATCGCGCCACCAGCGCTCCTATGCTCTGGGCGTGATCAGACGCTCCAGCCCGCGCAGCGGGATGTCCAGCCAGTCAGGCCGGTTGTTGAGCTCGTAGCCGACCTCGTAAATGCACTTCTCGAGCATGTAGAAGTCGATCAGGAGCACCGTGTCCGCGTCGCCCGCGGGCACGTACGGCGCCGTCTCGTCGGTCCCCGGCTCCGCGGTCGCCTGAGCGCGCGCGACCGTCTCCATGTATCCCGCGAGGTAGCTCGCGGAGATCCACGCCACCCAGGCGTCGGTCCACGGCTTGAGGACGGCGACGTCCTCCGGCCGGAGGCGAGCGTCCCGGAGCGCCGAGGCGCCGGCGTAGTCGAACGAGCGCAGCATCCCGCCCACGTCCCGGAGCGGGCCGCGCTTGTAGCGGCGCTCGTTCAGCGGTCTCGCCGGCTCCCCCTCGAAATCGATCAGGATGAAGTCGTCGCCCGTCGAGAGCACCTGGCCGAGGTGGAAGTCGCCGTGCGTCCGGATGCGGGGGATGTCGAACTTCCTCGACACGATCTGCTGGAGCTTCGCGTTGATCTCGGCCTCCCGCGGCAGCATCGCCGACACCTGCTCCCGCACGTTCTCGGGGAGCGAGCGCTCGCGCTTCCTCAGCAGCGCGAAGGTGCGCGAGAGCATGCCGTGCGCCGACTGGAAGATCGACTGCTGGTGCAGCGTCGAGAACGACTGCTGTCCGAACGCGGGGTCCTTGCTGGGCTTGCCGAGCGTGAGGTGGAGCTGCGCGGTGCGCTCGCCGAGCAGCCGCATCCTCACGACCTCGGTCCCCATGAGCTGGTTCACGAGCGGCGGCGGCGTCGCGCGCGATGCGTCGACCAGCGTGCCGGCCGGCATCGGCGGCGCGCCCCCCTTCGCCGTCTCCTCGTCGGCGAGCACCCGCTCGAAGAAGCGGTTCAGCGCCTCGAGCGTGCTCGTCCACGCGTCGCTCTGGCTCTGCACGTACTCCTGGAGCATCGCCACCGTGGTCGCCTCGCGACCGCGGGCCTGGTACTCGATCGCCCCGGCGAGCCGCGCCGTGGAAGGGAACTGGTGCTCCGTCAGGTACCGGCCGATCTCGAGCTCGGGGTTGATGCCCTCCTCGACCTGCCGGAAGATCTTGAGGAGGAGCTTGTCGCCGTAGATGATGGTCGTGTTGCTCTGCTCGCTCTCGGAGATGCGCGCCGGGAGCTCTCCCTCGGCGCCGAGCGTCTCGAGCGTCGTCCCGAGCGGCAGCGCGTGGAGCTCGCCGGCGGAGCCCGTCGCGACCCCCTGCGCCCGGATCGCGGCGAGGACGAGCGCGGCGAACTCCGGTGTCGTCAGCGCGTCGTAGAGGACGCCCTCCGGCGCCGCCGCGCTCTCCGGCTCGGGATCGCGGATCGTGACGTCCGCGATCACCGCGTGGCGCGCGCGCGTCGCGAGCGTCCGCGCGTGGTCGCCCGTGGCGAAGCCGATCGGCACGACATACGTCTCCGGCGAGCCGTCCGTGTACTCGACGCGCGCGAGCAGGAGGTAGTGCTCCGCCGCGGTCTGCTCGCCGCGCAGGATCGGGATGACGTCCGCGAGGGTCGTGGCGCGCCGCGTGCGCGCCTTGCCGCGGAACCAGCGCCGCGCCGCGATGAACTTGCCGAGCGCCGGCTCGAGCACCTTGCGCCCCTCGGGGGAGAGGAGCGTCCGCCACGAGCCCTTCGTCGCGATCGCGGGCGCCGCCTCGGCGTCGCCCGCGGAGATCGCCGGCGTCGCCGGCTCGAGCGCGAACCAGAAGAAGTCGTGCGGACCGAGCGACAGGGAGTAACCGCGGCTCGTGATCTCCGGGAAGCGGCTCCTGCCGAACAGCTCGACAGGCACCATGCCCTCGAAGCGCGCGAGATCGAGCTCGACGTGCTGCGCGTACCGAGAGAGGTTCGCGACGATCAGCAGCCGCTCGTCCGCGTGCGCGCGGATGAACGCGAGCACCTTGCTGTTGTCCGGGTGCAAAAACTCGATCGTCCCGCGGCCGAGCACCTTGTTCTGCTTGCGCAGGGTGATCAGCCGCTTCATCCACCAGAGGAGCGAAGCCGGGTTCTGCTGCTGCGCCTCGACGTTGATCGCCTCGTAGTGGTACTCGGGGTCGATGATGATCGGCAGATAGAGCTTCTGCGGGTTCGCCCTGGAGAATCCGGCGTTCCGATCGGCGCTCCACTGCATGGGCGTGCGCACCCCGTCGCGATCGCCGAGATAGATGTTGTCGCCCATCCCGATCTCGTCGCCGTAGTAGAGGACGGGGGTCCCCGGCAGCGAGAAGAGCAGCGCGTTCATCAGCTCGATCCTGCGCCGCGTCTTCATGAGCGGGGCGAGCCGCCGGCGGATGCCCAGGTTGATCCGCGCCGTGTGCTCCTGCGCGTAGACGCGGTACATGTAGTCTCGGTCCTCGTCGGTCACCATCTCGAGCGTCAGCTCGTCGTGGTTCCGGAGGAACGTCGCCCACTGACACGTCTCGTGGACCACGGGCGTCTGCTTCAGGATGTTGACGATCGGGAAGCTGTCCTCCAGCTCGACCGCCATGAACATCCTGGGCATGAGCGGGAAGTGGAAGTTCATGTGGCACTCGTCGCCGCTCCCGAAGTACGCCGCGGCGTCGGCGGGCCACTGGTTGGCCTCTGCGAGGAGCATGCGATCGGCGAAATTCGCGTCGATGTGGCGCCGGAGCTTCCGCAAGAACTCGTGCGTCTCCGGCAGGTTCTCGCAGTTCGTCCCTTCGCGCTCGTAGAGGTACGGCACGGCGTCGAGCCGGAGCCCGTCGACGCCCATCTCCAGCCAGAAGTCGACCACCTTGAAGACGGCGGCGTGGACGTCCGGGTTCTCGAAGTTGAGGTCAGGCTGGTGGGAGTAGAAGCGGTGCCAGTAATAGGCGTTGGCGACCGGATCCCAGGCCCAGTTCGATGTCTCGAAGTCCTTGAAGATGATCCGGGCGTCCTTGTAGCGGTGCGGCGTGTCGCTCCACACGTAGAAATCGCGCCAGCGCGAGCCCTTGGGCGAGGTCCGCGCCCGCTGGAACCACTCATGCTCGTTCGAGGTGTGGTTCAGGACGAGCTCGGTGATGACACGGATGTCGCGGCGGTGCGCCTCGCGCAGGAGGCGGGCGAACTCGCGCCGGGTCCCGTAAGACGGGTTGATGTTGGCGTAGTCCGCGATGTCGTATCCGCCGTCGCGCAGCGGCGAGGGGTAGAAGGGCAGGAGCCAGATCGCGGTGACGCCGAGATCTTGGAGGTAATCGAGCTTGTCGACGAGCCCCTCGAAGTCGCCGATGCCGTCCGCGTTCGAGTCGCTGAACGCGCGGACATGGACCTCGTAGATGATAGCGTCCTTGTACCAGAGGGCGCTGCCTTCGGCGGGAGGGGGCTTTTGATCCTGGCTCATGGCTGCTCCGGCGATGCGCGTTGTCCGCGCGACGACGCCGGGCGCACAGGATACAGCGGCTCGGGCCCTGTGCAGCGTGAGCACGCCGCCCGGGCCAGAGGTGGCCAGGAGGCAAGGCACGCTGCGGAGTCCGCCACTGGGCGCGCACTGCCGTCCCCACGCAGATGACGCGGATCACGTGTATAGTTTAACTACTCGGGATTGCAAGACCACGCGTGCCCGACTTCGGTAGCACGCCACGCGCGGGGCGCAAAGCGGCGCGGTTGCGTTCGGCTTGCGTTCGGCTTGCGTTCGGCTTGCGTTCGGCTTGCGTTCGGCTTGCGTTCGGCTTGCGTCCGGTTGCATCCGGTTGCGCTCGTTTGCGCTCGGGTTGCACCCCGCGCACTGTCGAGATCGCTGCTTCGTGAGCTCGGCCCACACGTCGAACCGCAGCCGGTGTAAGAAGCGCTGGCACTCGTTCTGCGATCGGGCGAGCTCATGCCCATCGAAGGAGCATTCTCATGATGCGTGTCTTCCACGTACTCCCGCTCTCCCTCGCCGCGCTCGGAGCGCTCGCGTGCTCGTCGACCCCCGAGCCGACGATCGACCCGAACAACCCGTGCCCTCCGGGCCAGTGGTGCGCCTCGGCCGTGCCGACCACGCCGGCGACGGCGGTGCCCACGCCCACCACCACCGCCGCGCCCGCGGGCTCCGCCGCCACGCCGATCCCGCCGGTCGCCGCGGTGGCCGCGACGCCGATCCTGCAGGGCATGGGCACGACGGAGGCCCCGGGGATGAAGCCGGACGGCGGGCCGTTCGCGGGCCAGTTCCAGGAGGGCCAGGCGCTCGAGCAGCAGATCAACATCTCGCCCGGCAAGTGCTACACGGTCGTCGGCATCGGCCTCGGAGTCCAAGAGCTCGACATCCAGCTCGTCTCGCAGCCCGCGCCCGCGCTGCCGCCCGTCGTGCTCGCGCAGGACAGCACCACCGGCGCCGCGGCGACGCTCGGCGGCAAGGCCTCCGGCTGCTGGAAGAACCCCCTGCCGATCGGCGGTCCGGGCAAGGTGATCCTCAAGGCGACGAAGGGCGCGGGGATCGCGGCCGCGCAGGTCTTCATCAAGTAACGCGAGTATCACTCTCCCGCGCGGGCTGGCCGAGTCCGCCCGCACGCGAAGACGCCCGGCCGTGCGTGTGCCGAGAGGCGCGCGCCTCGCGCGCGACTCTTCTATTCCCGCCGCCTTCCTCCTCCCCTAGAGCAGACCGACGCGGCCGTGGGCCGCGCGCGCGACTCCATGAGCGAGACCATCTTCCTCGGCCCCGACGCCAGCAAGACCTGCGCGAGGCCGCGCTGGGAGTGGCTTTCGCCGCGCCTCCCGCCGGACCTCGAGCAGGAGGCGACGAGGCGCGTCGCGTGGATGGCGCTCTGCACGATCGTGGCGGGCTCCCTCGGCTTCCTCGTGTCGGAGATCTTCCCGGGCCTCGAGCTCGGCCCGTACCCGATCCGCGTCGCGGTCTTCCTGCCGTTCATGCTGGTCTCGGCCGCGCTCTTCGTCATCGCGCGGAAGGGGCTCCTGTCGCCGCCGCGGATCGTCGATCTCTCGTTCGCCTACAAGATCCTGGGCGCCGCGCTGCTCTCGGTCATCTCCAACGCGCAGCCGTGGCCGGCGGGGCCTGTGTTGCCTGGATGGCCGCCGGTGGCCGTCTGGGTGCTCATGTTTCCCATCATCGTGCCCGCCCCGAGCGTGCGCACGCTGTTCACCTCGACGCTGGCGATCCTCACCGATCCGGCCTGCCTCTGGGTGCTCGTCCGCTCGGGCTTCATGGAGCCGCCCTCGCACGAGGCGATGCTCCGCCGCTTCTTCCCGAGCGTCATCGCGCTCGCGCTCTCCGTCCTCGTGTCCCGCGTCGTCTTCGGGCTCGGGCGCAAGCTCGACGCGGCGCGGGAGCTCGGCAGCTACCGGCTCGTCGAGCGGCTCGGCGGCGGCGGCATGGGCGAGGTGTGGCGGGCGAAGCACCGGATGCTCGCCCGCCCCGCGGCCGTGAAGCTGATCCGGCCCGAGGCGTTCCAGGGTGAGCCGTCGAGCAACGGCAACGCGAAGGCGCGGTTCGAGCGCGAGGCGCAGGCGACCGCCGCGCTCCGATCGCCTCACACGATCGGGATCTTCGACTTCGGCGTCGCCCGCGACGGGTCGTTCTACTACGTGATGGAGCTGCTCGACGGCATGGACCTCGAGACCCTCGTCAAGCTGGACGGCCCGCAGCCGCCCGCGCGCGTGGTCCACCTGCTCCGGCAGGCCTGCCACTCGCTCCACGAGGCGCACAAAGCCTTCTTCGTGCACCGCGATATCAAGCCCGCCAACCTCTTCCTGTGCCGCTACGGCGCAGATCTCGACTTCTTGAAGGTGCTCGACTTCGGGCTGGTGGCCCAGCGCAGGAAGGACGCGGATCCCTCCAAGCTGACGGCGGACAACGCGCTCACCGGCACGCCCGCGTTCATGGCCCCGGAGGCGGTGCTGGGCGACCGCCCGATCGACGGCCGGACGGACATCTACGCGCTCGGGTGCGTCGCCTACTGGCTGCTCACGGGCGCCCTCGTGTTCGACGCCGAGACGGCGATGAAGACGATGTTGCTCCACGCGACGGAGGCGCCCGTCGCGCCTTCGAAGCGCGCGGCGCGCGCGATCCCGCCCGCGCTCGACCGCCTCGTGCTCGACTGCCTCGAGAAGGATCCCGCGCGGCGGCCGCAGTCGGCGCGCGAGCTGTCCGAGCGGCTCGCCGCGCTCCGCATGGACGCCGACTGGACCGAGCAGCACGCGGCGGCGTGGTGGGAGGCGGTCGCGCCGCCGTCGCTCTCGGGCCAGGCGGCCAGGGCGGCCGTCGACGCCTTCGGCTGAGCTCCGCGCGCGCCCGGCCCGGGTCCTCAGCGGATGTTGAAGTCGACCGTCATCAGCTGTCCGCCGCGCTCGAGCGCGACGGACAGGCGGTTCGCGGTCCGGAGCCGCGCGTAGGCCTCCAGCGCCTTCTGGGGATCGGTGACGTCGAAGCCGTTGATCGACCTCAGGGTGTCTCCGCTCTCCAGCCCGAGCGTCTCCAGCAGCGAGCCCCGCCTGATCCTGAGCTTCAGCCCGACGACCTGGTCTCCTCGTCGCTCCGGGGTCACCCGGGCGGAGCGCATGAGGAGCGCCTGCTGCTCGAGGATCTGATCGACCGCCGCGCGGTCGACGTTGAACTCCGTGGCGCTCACCCGCCGGATGCGCGCGGCGATCTCCGGCGGGATCGAGTTCAGGTTGTTGTCGCTCCCGACCGGCCTCGCCTGAGGCCGGGGCTGCGGCGCGGGCGCCGCCTCGCGCGCGCTCTTCCCGAGCTTCCCGGCCTTCCCGAGCTGCATCTGACAGCGGGCGCCCCCCGCGGTGATCCAGACGCGGTCCCATGCGATGCGCGTGAGCGTGCCTCCCGCCGCGTCGCCGCCGAGCCGGCGGAGCTGCGTCTGCCCGTCGGGGCCCTCGATGGCCGCGAACGACCACGCGGCGTCCTGCGACGCCGCGATGAGCACCACGCGTCCGGCGTCGCATGCCGGATCGCTCCACGGATCGCCCTGCGCCGCGGGCGCGCGCTCCTCGGGCGCGCCGCCCGGGGGCGGGAGGAGCGACCCCGTCGCCGAGTCGAACGGGTTGCGCTGCAGGATCGCTCCAGCGCTCGTCGCGTGGAGGCCGTCGCGCAGCGCGCGGTGAGACGCCGGGGGCGTGGAAGAGAGCCTCGTGGCTCTGTCCGGGATGATCGTCTTCCCGATCAAGTGAGACACCCCCGACGCCTGAAAGTAGGCGGCGGACGCGATCATCGTGCCCGCGATCCACAGGAAGTGGTGCTTCACCGCCGCATCCAGGTCCACGGGTCCTGCTCTTTCTGGGGCACGACCGCTGCCTGCGATCGAGGCGAGCGCAGCGCGCACGCCGGCGTGGAGGCGACCGTGCACAATGTCGCCACCGACCCTCCCTCTCGGGACGCGCAGCACCGCGCGTGCCGGTCCGTCGCGCCGGAGCGCCCGCGCGAGCGCCTGTCAGAGCGCGCGCCTTGACCCGAACGGATCGGCGCGCGTCCACGAGCCGCGCGAGCGTCCACGAGCCGCGCGAGCGTCCACGAGCCGCGCGCGCGTCCACGAGCCGCGCGCGCGCCGGGGCGGCGCTCATCGAGAGGGGGATCGAGAGGAGGAGAGGGTGGGGCAGCGAGCGCCGGCGGGCGGCTCGCTCAGGGCTTCTTGTCGGTCGCCTTGGCGGCGACCGTCGTCCCGGGCTCACCGCGGCCGCGGCGGTACACCCAGGCGGCGAGGACCTTCCGGTCGTTCGCGGAGAGCTTCTCCTCGAACGCCGGCATGTGGCCTTCCAGGTCCTTCGCCATCGCGGCCGGCGGGTAGGCCTTGCCGCTGCCGGGGTTCGTGATCTGCGCCTCGATCCACGCGACCGAGGCCCAGCCGCGGAGCTCGGGGGCGGCCGACTCCTCGTCGTCGGTCTTGCCATCGAGCCGGTGGCAGCTCGTGCACCGCTGCCGGACCATCTTCTCTCCGGGCGTCCCGGCGCCGGGCTCCCCGCGCGCCTGCCCCTCGAGGAACGCGGCGATCGTCTCCTGGTCGGCCGCGCTCATCGGCGTGAACACCTTCGCCGCCTCGGGATCCGCGGGCGGCTTCACCGCCGACGGCATCATCTCCTTGAACGCCGTCTTGCCGAAGAGGTGGTCGGCGTCGGGATCCCTCAGCACCTCGAGCGCCCAGGCCTTCGTCCCGAACCCGGTGAGGTCCGGCGCCGTCTGCTTGTCCTTGGGCGGGCCGAGATCGTTCAGCCGGTGGCAGCTCGCGCACTCCTTCTTGTAGAGGTCCTCGCCGCGCGTCTCCGGGTCGTTCCGGAGCATCGCGAGCGCTCCCTCGGGCGGGACGCCTTGCTTGAACAGCGCCACCGCGCGCGCGGTCCGCGCGGCGCTCTGCGCCTCCGAGCGCTGGAAGCCCTCGTCCTTCGCGTCCTTCACGAACGACTTCCCCAGCAGGCCGACGGCCCCGAGCCCGATCAAGAACAGCGGCGCGAGCGCCGGCAGCCGCGCCCGGAGCGGGCCGGGCTTCCTGTCGATGAACGGCAGCAGGGCAAGGTACAGCCCGACCACCCCGGGCAGGCCGACGGTCGCGATGAGCTCCAGCGAGCCAGGGAAGTACTTGCGCAGCTCGAAGAGCGGGCGGAAGTACCAGGCGGGGCGGGCGTTGTAGTCGCTGACGGGATCCGCGGGCGCCTCGAGCGGGGCGCCGTGCTCCATGGCCGCGAGATCGAACACGACGACCAGCACGAGCGCCACGGCCAGCAGGATCAGGCCGAGCTGCTTCGGGTAGAACCGATCCGCCTTGCCGAGGTCGGCGCCGTGCGGCGTGCCGAAGCCGTGCCTGCGGAACTGCGCGAAGCTCGCGGCGAGCAGCAAGGCCATGACCGCCGGCAGCACGAAGACGTGCAGGCTGTAGAGCCGCGTCAGCGTCAGGTGGCCGAGCGAGCTCCCGCCGATGACGAGCTGCTGCGTGAACGACCCGACCACCGGGACCGAGCCCATGATGCCCGTCTCGACGCGCGCGCCCCAGTAGCCGTCCTGGTCCCACGGGAGCGGGTTGCCCGTGAAGGTGAAGCCGAGGATCACGCCGAGCAGGCCGAGGGTCAAAAACCAGCCGATCTCGCGCGGCGCGCGGTACGCCCCGTGGAGCGCGATCCGCGCCACGTGGATCGCGACCAGGATGACCAGCGCCTGCGCTCCGAAGTAGTGGAGGCCTCGGATGAGCCACCCGGCGCGCAGGGTGAAGTTGATATGCGCGACGCTCGCCCACGCCGTGGTCGCGCTCGGGGCGTACGCCGACATGAGCAGCGCGCCCGTGACGACCTCGATGATCAGCAGCAGCGCGAGCGCGCCTCCCCACACGTAACCGATGCGCGCGCCGCCGGGGATCGGCGCGTCGAGGAGCCGGCGCAGCGGCTCGCGGTGCCCTATGCGCTCGTTCAGCCAGTCGCCGAGGCTCATCCTGCGATCTCCTGGAGCTCGGCGACCCCGTCACGGTAGCGCCGGAAATCCACCTCGAGCCAGCCGTCGACGACCCGCGTCGCGAGCGGATCCATCGCGCGAGGGGACGGCCCCGTCTCAGGCGCACCCGACAGGCCGAAGCGCGACGCGTGGCACGGGCAGTTGAAGCTCTTCTTGTCGTCGTTGAGCTCGATCCCGCAGCCGAGGTGGGGGCACGTGGCGCTCATCGCGCGGATCTTCTCGCCCTCCCGGATGACCCAGATCGCGCCGAGCATCTGGTCCTTCGCGACCGTGAACGCGTCGCGCTCCTCCCCGATCACCTTGAGCCGCCGCGGCTCGCCCGGCGGGAGGTCCGCGAGGCGCCCGACCCGGACCCAGCGCTCGCGCCCGCCAGCGGCGCCGGCGCTGCCTGCGGCGGGGGCCGCGATGAAGCTCGCCGCCGGTACGGCGATCGCGCCGGCGCAGGCCAGACCGCCGATCGCCACGAGCGCCTTCAGGGCGCCACGCCGCTCCTCGGGGGCCGGGCCCGCGGACGGCGCGCCGGCGCTCGCGGGCACCCCGTGAGGCCCAGGTTCGTGCGGCAATCCATGTCCCAGGTACCCACCGGCACCAGGTTCCTTTTGCGTCGGCTCTGCCATCTCGTAGGCTCTCCCTCGCTCGCGCCGCTCTCCGAAGGCCGCCCAGACTGGAGCGGGCTCGTCGGCGGTCGAAGCGGACGCAGCATATCGAAAATACAGGCGTAACGTTGAATCCTCGCCATCGCGCACATCGGGGCGATTGCGTTTCGGCCGGCACAGCCGAAAGTTCTCTTTCAGTTGTCCAGGTCCCGATGCCTCGTCCCGTCGCCGCAGCGCTCGTGATGTTCGCCGTGCTCGGGGCCTCCGCGTGTGCTGCTTCGCGTCAACCTCCGGCGTGTACGCGTCCCGACCTCAGCGGGTGCGCCATCGAGGACGTCTCGTTCGACGGCGACGACGTGATCAGCGGCGACGAGCTCGCCGCGCGGATCGCGACGGCCGAGAGCTCGCGCCTCCTCGGCGGCGCGTTCGAGCCCGTGCCGATCCTGAGCGTCTGGGACGCGCTCACGGTCGAGTACGAGCGCTTCGACCGGTTCGTCCTCGAGCGTGACCTGGCCCGCATCGAGCGGTACTACCGCGCGCGCGGGTTCTACGGGGCACGGGTGCGGGCGGCGCGGGTGCAGCGCTTCGGCGGCCCCGGCAAGGAGGGGCGCGTGCGGGTGCGCATCGTCGTCTCCGAGGGCGCGCCGGTGAAGATCGCGTCGGTGGATCTCGCGTGGCGCGACTGGACCCTGGAGAAGGGCAGGGACATCGGCCGGCCGGTGACCGAGGCGAAGGACGAGCTCAAGATCGGCGAGCGCCTGGACGAGGCTCGGTACGAGGAGCTCAAGAAGAGCCTGCTCCGCGTCCTCACGGATCGCGGCTTCGCCTACGCGAGCGTGGAGGGGCACGTCGACGTCGATCTCGTGAAGAACGAGGCGCGGATCCGCTACACGATCGAGCTCGGCCCCGAGTGCAGGTTCGGCAAGGTCAAGCTCGAGGGGCTCGGCGAGCTGCCCGAGGGGCCCGTCAGGACGGCGATCGGCATCGAGGAGGGCGAGCGCTTCTCGACCGCGGAGCTGGCGGACGCAGAGCAGGCGCTCGCCGACTTCGGCGTGTTCGGCTCCGTCGCCGTGAAGCCCGAGCTCGCGCCGCCCGGACAGCCCAGGAACCCGGTCGTCCCCGTGACCTTCTCCGTGCAACCGTCCGCGCTCCGCGCCGTGAAGCTCGGCGGAGGCGCCGAGGTCGGCTCGCGCGTCGAGGCGCACCTCGTCGCCGGGTGGGAAGATCGCAACTTCCTCGGGGGGCTGCGCCGCTTCAGCGTCGAGGCCCGGCCGGGGCTCGTCTTTTACCCGGTGGAGTTCTCGAACCTGCTCGGCAAGGAGCTCGGGGACACGTTCCGCCTCCTGCCGGAGATCCAGCTCCGGTCCGAGCTCCGCCAGCCCGGGGCGATCGAGCGGCGCACGGCCGCGGTGCTGCGCGGCTCGTTCAAGCTCTACTGCCCCCAGACAGGTGAGTTTTGCACCAAGCCGGACAAGCAGGGCGCCGGCGAGGGGGAGTCAGGAGCTGCACCAGATGCTGCCCAGGAGGCTCCGGAGCACGCGATCGTCGGCTACCGCGAGTACGTCGGTTCCATCGGAATCGAGCGGCCCTTCCTGAAATCGGACCTGAACGCGGCCCTCCTCTACAACGTCCAGCTGAACAGCCCGTTCACCTACAATTCGGCGCCGCTGCCCTCCGGGTTCGGGACCCTCTTCATCCCGTACCTCCAGGCCCTCGTGTCCTATGACCGCCGGCTGAACGAGGCGGGGAAGCCCGATAGGGTCACCCCCCATCACGGCTATTACATCGCGCTGGACACGCAGCTGGCCGGCTACCTGGCGTTCGACACAGCGATCGCGGAGGCCCTGGTCGGCGAGAAGGCGCGGGACCCGCGGGACAGGCGGTTTCACTCCGCGCACGACATCCGCCTTCAGCCCGAGTTTCGCGCCTACTTCCCTGTTTCAAGGAGATGGACGCTGGGTTTCCGCCTGATGACCGGGTGGCTGTTCACGGGCGACTACGGTGACGCCTCCGTGGATCCTGCCCAGTGCGACGTCCTCGCCGGCGTGGACAGGGACCGTTGCCGGAGAGACGTGGGGGCCGACCTTCAGCTGATGCAGTTCCGCGGGTTCTTCAGCGGAGGCGCGACCAGCAACCGCGGATACGGGTACAACGAGGTCGGCCCGCACGCCCGCGTGCCGAGCCTGACAGCCGGCGACGGCGCCGACGAGGAGGACGCCCCGCTGGTCCCCATCGGAGGCCGTCTGCTGTGGGAGACGAGCCTGGAGCTGCGGATACCGCTCGGCGAGAGCTTCGGTACCGTGATCTTCGCCGACGCCGGCGACGTCACCCGGGAGCACCGGCTGTTCCGCTCGGGAGCGCAGCGCCTGCACCTCTCGGCGGGCTTCGGGCTGCGCTACGTCACGCCGGTCGGACCGCTGCGCTTCGACGTCGGCTACCGCATCCCCTGCATGCAGGTGCTCGGCGTCTGCAACGAGACAAAAGCTGCAGGCTGGCCCGAGGACGAGCGGCCCCCGGGCAAGCTGTTCGATGTGCTGCCCATCGCCGTGAACCTGGCGATCGGCGAGGCGTTCTGATGTGGGGTGATCCTTCCGGCGGGCGCCGGAGGGCGGTGGGGCCCGCGCCTTCGGGGCAGGCCGCGGGCGATCAGCCCTCTTCTTCTTCGACGTTCCAGGCGGACAGCGCGGTCATCCCGATGGCGACCGAGCAGAGGCAGCAGAGGGCAGGCTCCTCGAACCGGAGCTCGTCGCCGCGCGACCACACATAGAGGCCGCGCCCGTGGGGCTCCCCCGTGATGGCCACGTCGCACACGTCGCAGCGGAGCTCGGTTGCGCCTGAGGCTGCTTGACGCGCGCGCAGCGCATGGTCGGCGATCGCGTCGACCGAGACGCAAATCGGATGGGCCAGTATCCCTGTGAGCCGGTAATCCGCACTTGCGGTCCCCTCCGGCGTAGGGCAGGGGTCCAGGTTCGCGGTCCCCTTCAGAGCGCCTTCAATCACATCCACCTCCGGCGGCAGGGCCGAATCTAGCTCAGGCCGAGACGGGACGCACGAGAAGGCTGTGCCTGAACACCATCAGGCCTGCTCCAGGGCGCGCATGTAGGCGAACACGCTGGAGCGGCGCGTCATGGCCTGCATGACATACCGCTCCAGCGTTCAATAGCGGCGGAATTTGACGGATCAGGCGCTGGCGGACGCGGCCGTCTCGGCGGCTTCCTGGGCGGCGGCCGAGCGGCTACCGGCCGAGCGGTCGAGAGCGCAGCTCTCTTCGAGCAGCTCGACAACGTCGAGCTGGCGGATCGACTCCTCCTTGGACTGATCCTTGAGGCCGTCGGTGATCATCGTCTGGCAGAACGGGCAGGCGGTCGCGATGGTCTTCGCCTCCGTCTGGAGGAGCTGCAGAGTCCGCTTGACGTTCACGCGGTCCTTGTTCTGCTCCTCCATCCACATCTGCGCGCCGCCTGCGCCGCAGCAGAGCCCCTTTTGCCGGTTCCACCCCTCGGCCTCGACGAGCTGCAAGCCGGGGATGCGCTTCAGGATGTCGCGCGGCTGCTCGTACACGTCGTTGTAGCGGCCGAGGTAGCAGGAGTCGTGGAAGACGACCTTCCCCTCGACCGGCTTGCTGGGGACGAGCTTCTTCTCGGCGACGAGGCCGAGCAGGAAGTCGGTGTGGTGCACGACCTCGAACTTCGCGCCGAAGTCGGGGTACTCGTTCGCGAGCGTGTTGAAGCAGTGGGGGCAGGTCGTGACGATCTTCCGGACGCCGCCCTGCTCCTTGTAGCCGTTCAGGGTCGCCGCGTTCTGCTCTGCGAGCATCGCGAAGAGGTACTCGTTGCCCGCGCGGCGCGCCGGATCGCCGGTGCAGGTCTCCTCCTGGCCGAGGATGGCGAAATCGACGCCTGCGGCCTTCAGGAGCCTCGCGGTCGCGCGGGCGATCTTCTTCGCGCGGTCGTCGTAGCTCGCCGCGCAGCCGACCCAGTAGAGCACCGGGGCCTGCGGCTTCTCGGCCATGGTCGGGATCTCGAGCCCCTCGGCCCAGTTGCCGCGGTCGATGCGCGCGAGGTTCCAGGGGTTGCCGTTGACCTCCATCGCGTTGAACGGATTCCCGAGCTCCGCCGGGAACTCGCCCTTCACGAGGACCAGGTGGCGGCGCATGGAGACGATCTTGTCGACGTAGCTGATCATCACCGGGCACTGCTCCTCGCAGGCCCGGCACGTCGTGCAGGCCCAGAGCACGTCCGGATGGACGACGTTCGCCACGAGGTCGACCGGCTTGTACGCGACCTCGGGGACCGGCACCGGGTTCTCCGGCGCCGCCTGCTCCGCGCGCTCCTGCGTCTCCGCCGTCTCCGCGGCCTGGCCGTCCTGCGCCGCCGCCCCGTCGGTGGCCTGCCCGTTCGCCTGGGCCGCGTGGCCCTCGCCCCGCGGGCCGCCCGGCCTGTTGATGAACTCCCCCTCTCGGCCGTACAGGTGATCGCGCAGGTCCAGGGTGAGCTGCTTGGGGCTCAGGATCTTGCCCGTCTTGTGGGCCGGGCAGTTGTCGCTGCAGCGGCCGCACTCGGTGCACGTGTAGAAGTCGAGGATCGCCTTCCAGGTGAAGTCCTCGATGCGCGCGACGCCGACCGGGGCGGCCTTCTCGGGCTCCTCGGCCGCCTTCATGACCATCTCGCCGATCGCCTCGGCGCTGCCCGCGACGAGCGGCAGCCGGCCGCGCGCCTCGATGTTGCGCGTGAAGACGTTCGGGATCGACGTGATGATGTGGAAGTGCTTCGAGTGCGGGAGCAGGTTCAGGAACACGAGCACCAGCGTGACGTGCGTCCAGAACCCGATGTGCGCGAGCACCACGAGCGTCCCCGGGCTGGCGCCGCTCAGGAGCACGGCGAACAGCGAGCCCGCCGGGGCCGGGAACAGGTGCCAGCGGAGCGCCGCCGGGTCCGCGGGGACGCCCGCGAACGGGGCCGTCACGGTGGCGACGCGCTCGCAGAGCGCCGGGTCCGTGGGGCCGCACGCCGCCGTGGACCAGCGGTGGTGGAGCACCAGCGCGGCGCCGTCATAGAGCATGTCGCTCACCATCATCGTGACGATGATGCCGAGGATGAGGAGCCCCTCGCCGGACAGGGTCATGCGCCGCTCGCGCTTGATCGCCCGGTAGTAGATGAACACGAGCGCGCCGGTCACGACCAGCGTGGCCATGACGTCCTTCACGAACTCGTAGATTCCGCCGAGCGGCACCGCGCCGACGCCCGGGAGCCGCACCGGCTCGTGCCCCAGGATCCACAGGTCGAACGACGGGTCGATGCCGCGCCCCCACAGCATCAGCGTCCGGAGCAGGAGAACCAGGAATCCGAAGAAGATGAGCTTATGCGCCAGCCCGGCGAGCGGGTAGTAACCCATCTTCCGCTGGCGGAAGGCGTACTCCCAGGTGCCTTTGAGGCGCTCTGCGATCCGGTCGAGCCGGTCTTCCCCGCGCCCGACCTTGAGGAGCTGCCAACGCCGGTTGGCGCTCCACGCAAAGGCGGCGAAGAGGCCGACGAGCAATGTGAGCATCCACGTGGGATTCATTCGCGGGGCGTCTCCAGGTGTAAAATGGCCACATCTTTTAAGGTGGGCGGCTGCCGGACGTCAACCGCGCGGCGGCGAGGAGCGCACGGTGCTCCTTCGCCGGATTTCTATTCTTGCAAGGGCGGATACGTCGGTGCGCGCTGGGGGCTCCTCGCGCGTCGGGGGCACGGGCGGCGCATCAGCGGCGCGGGCGGCGCGCCGCGCGAGCGGCTCAGAGCGTGAACTCGACGCTCTTCTCTTCGGTCGCGGCGGAGGGGGACAGGTCGAGCGCCATGCTGTACGAGCGCTGGCCGACCCGCGCGCTCAGGCGGACGCGGATGGGGGCCGTCGCGTCGTTCAGCTTGTCGAGCCGCACGACGACGCGGTAGCGGCCACGCGCCGGCTCGCCCTCGGTGAGGAAGACGTTCTCCACGTTCTGCTCCTGGCATTCGCCGCTCACGCGCGGGCAGTCGCGGTCCTTCATGAGGCCGCTCGCCGTCGGCTCCCCGACGCGCGCGAGCTCTCCCGCCGGGTCATAGACGTTGAGATCGACGTCGGCCTCGGGCTCCTCCCACGCGATCGTGAACTGGAGGATCCCGGTGTGGAGCCCGCAGCCCTCGTCGATCACGCCGTTGCAGTTGTTGTCGCGGGCGTCGAAGCAGAGCTCGACCCCCGTCGGTGTGCAGGCGATCTCGAGCCCGACGCCCTCGGATGCCTTGATGTCCTTCGGCTGGAGGGGCGGCTTCGGCGGGGGCGGCGGCACCTCGATGCAGCCCGCGAGGAGCAGGGCGAGGGCGGCGGCGCGCGCGACGTCGATCGCTGCGCCGGCGAGGCGCGCGCGGAGGCCGTGAGGCGCCGGCAGGCGCGGCGCGGCGCGACGGGCGCGCGGCTCGCGTCGCGGGGGACCGGGGCTTCGCATGGGGGGCTGCATGTTATCCGCCTTCAGGCTCCGGCGGGGCGCCGGCGCTGCGCGTCTCGAGCGCGGGCGGCGCGGGCGGCTTCCGCGGCTTGGGGCCGCGCGGCTTCGGGGGAGGGGGCGGCGTCCCTCCGAGGGGCAGGGGCAGGTGCATGCCCCGCGCGGCCAGGATCTCCGCCGCGTGGGGGACGGTGAGCACCAGCGCGCGCGCATAGAGCGTGATCTGGTAGGGCTCCGGCAGGTCGCCGGGCCGGCCGTTCGTCGCGTGCTCGAGCAGGATCGCCGCGGTGACGCTCACGTTGAGGCTCTCCGCGAAGCCGCGCATGGGGACGCGCACGGCGCGGGCGCAGGCGGCGGCCAGGTCGGGGCGGATGCCGTCGCGCTCGTTGCCGAGCACCAGCGCGAGGCGGGGGATGCTCGAGAGGTCTCGCGGGGTGAGCTCGCCTTCGGGGTGGGTCGCAACGAGCTCGTGCCCCGAGGCGCGAAGCGCGGCGATCGCGGCCTCGGTGGTCGCGTGCGTGCGCACGTCGACCCAGCGCTCCGAGCCGCGCGAGACCGTGTTCGAGACCAGGAACTGCTCGGCCCGCTCGATGATGTGCAGCCGCTGCAAGCCGAACGCGTCGCAGGAGCGGAGCACGGCGGCCCCGTTGTGCGGATCGTGCGGCGCATCCATGGCCACGGTGACGGCGTCGAGCCGCGCCGCGATGACGCCGCGCAGCCGGGCCCTGCGCTCGTCCGTGACGAACTCCTCGAGGATGCGGGCGACGTCGGCGACGTCGAGGGAGTCGAGCGCGGCGAGCAGCCTTCGCTGCTCCTGCGCGACGAACGAGCAATTGGGGGTCGAGCGGCGCATGGCGGCGGGCGCCTCTATAGCAGGTCGATCGCGACCGCGATCCGCTCGCTCTCTGCGTACTCGACAACGGCGCAGTCGCCGGGAGAGCCGTCCTCCCAGGACAGGCAGACGAAGTCGGCCTCGGCGTCGAGCGCGATCATGGGGTGGTGCCACACGCCGGGGCGATAGGTGATGCCCTGGGCGCCGTGGGCGATGAAGGCGCCGAGCGTCGTGAGCTCGGGCCTGTCGCCGCCGAGGGCCACGACGACGAGGTAGCGCCGCGCGCTCATCGGCACGAACGCCTGGGTCGAGCCGGGGTGCTTCTCGAGCAGGGCGATCGGGAGCGGGAAGCTCGAGCGCGGGGCGCAGCGGAACACCGAGACGTTCAGCGAGGCGTGCCCGGGGCGGAGGTTCTCGATCGCGGCGAGGTGATCGAAGCGCCGCGCCGTCCCCTGGTTGGCAGGCCTGCCGGGCTCGCCGTGCGGCGAGGCCATGAGGATGTCGCCATACGGCGCATAAGCTGCGGGGCTGAGCGAATGGGCTGCGATGCGCGGGCGGTGGCTCATCGTCATGGGCGACTGTGGCGGCGTGCCACGCGTGGGACTTCCCTGAGGCTCTCCTGCGTGGTGCACGGAGCGCGCCGGCCGAGGGCACGACAGGGAAAGGGTATCACGTCGCGTGCGCGCCGCAGCACGCCAGCCCGCCGCGAGCGCCATGGGGCGGGTTTTGCAAGGCGCCTCGCGACGCAACCCCGACGGGTAATGCAAGCGACCCTGGAGCCAGTCATGCGGATTGTTCACAAATCGACATTTCGGAAGCGCCTCGCGGTGGCCGCCCTGTTCCTGGCGGTGCTCGCCGTCATGACGTCCGTCGTCGGCTGCCAGCGCTACGACGTGCTGGTCGAGAAAGATCAGATCGCGGCCCAGAAATGGTCCGATCTCGAGGCGGATCTCCAGCGGCGCTACGACCTGGTCCCGAACCTGGTGGCGGTCGTGAAGGGGTCGGCCAAGCACGAAGAGCAGACGCTGGCGAGCGTCGCCGAGGCGCGCGCCCGCGCGACCAGCGTCCAGCTCAAGGCCGACGATCTGACGGATCCGGAGAAGGTGCAGGCCTTCCAGAAGGCGCAGGAGCAGCTCAGCGGCTCGCTCTCGCGGCTCCTCGTGGTGCAGGAGCAATACCCTGATCTCAAGGCGAACCAGGGCTTCCACAGCCTCCAGGTCCAGCTGGAGGGGATCGAGAACCGGATCCTCCGAGCGCGCCAGGAGTACAACCAGGCGGCGCGCGAGTACAACGCGGAGCTCCTGAAGATCCGGGGCCAGGTGGTGAACAAGGCGACGGGCCAGCCGTTCAAGCCGCGCGTCTATTTCACCGCCTCTCCCGAGGTCCAGTCGGCGCCGAAGGTCTCGTTCTGATGAGGGTCGCGGCGATGCGCCGGATCGGCACGAGCGGGGCGCGGCTGCGCGCCGTGGCCGGGGCCGTCGCGGCTGCGTTCGCGCTGGTATGCGCGCTCGTCGCGCGGCCGGCCCTGGCCGACTTCACGCCGCCGGCGCTCACGGGGCACGTCGTCGACACCGCCGGGCGGCTCGATCCGCCCGACATCCGCGCTCTCGACGCGAAGCTCGATCGCATCCGCCGCGAGACAGGGTTCGAGATCGTCGCCTTCGTGGCCGGATCCCTCGAAGGCGAGACGATCGAGGACGTCGCCTACGAGGCCTTCAACACCTGGCAGCTCGGCCAGCGCGGGGCCGACAACGGCGTTCTCCTCGTGATCGCCCCGAACGAGCGGCGCGTCCGGATCGAGACGGGCAAGGGCGTGGGGGGAGCGCTCACGGATCTCCAGTCGAACGACATCATCCGGCAGACCATCAACCCGCTGCTCAGGCAGGATCGATTCCGCGACGCCATCGACCAGGGAACGGCGGAGATCGCCAGGACGCTCATCGCCGGGACACCCGAGGGGGAACGGCGCCCTGCGCCCGACGCCCGGCCGGCGCCCGCTCCGGTCTCGCCGATCAAGGTCGGCGTGACGGTCGTCGCCATCGTGGCGGCGCTCGTGCTCGCGCTGATATCGCCCTCCTTCCGCTGGTTCCTGTGGCTCGTCCTCCAGGCGATCCTCTTCCGAGGCGGCGGCGGCGGCCGCAGCGGCGGCGGGTCCGGGTTCGGTGGCGGCGGCGGCGGTCGCTCCGGCGGGGGCGGATCCAGCGATAGCTACTGAGCCGCTGCGCGCCGCCTCTACACCCTGTGCAGGACGGATCGGGCCGAGCGGTCGGCGTCCACTCCGGCCTTTTGATCGGCCGCTGGGCTCACCCCGGGCGTGACCGGGCGGGCACACGCGACATCGACGCCGGCGCGGCGCGCGTCGAACCGAGCGGAGATTCCAGGGCGCGCGCGATCTCCCGCTGCGCGCTGACCAGGCGACGCTACGCTCTCGTCATGGCTGCTGCCCTGCGCCCTGTCTTCGTCGTCGACGCTGTCCGGACCCCGATCGCTCGTTACGCCGGCGCTCTCGCGACGGTCCGCCCCGACGACCTCGCGGCGCACGTCCTCGACGCGCTCGTGCGTCGCAATGCTTCGCTTGCGCCGCGCCTCGATCACGTCGTCCTCGGCGCGACGAACCAGGCCGGAGAGGACAACCGCAACGTCGCGCGCATGGCCGCGCTGCTCGCCGGCCTCCCTTACGAGGTCCCGGGCGTCACGGTGAATCGCCTCTGCGGCTCGGGGCTCGAGGCGGTGGCCGACGCCGCGCGGATGATCGCCACCGGCGAGGCCGACTGCGCGATCGCGGGGGGCGTCGAGAGCATGACGCGCGCGCCGTTCACGATGCCCAAGCAGGCCGAGCGCTTCGAGCGGAGCGCGCCGACCCTCTACGATACGACCCTCGGCTGGCGCTATCCGAACGCGCGGATGGCCGCGCGGTTCGAGCTCCAGTCGATGGGGGAGACGGCCGAGAACGTGGCCAAGAAGCACGGCATCAGCCGCGACGACCAGGATCGGTTCGCGCTCCTCTCCCACGAGCGCGCCACGCTCGCCTGGGAGTCCGGGGGGTTCGCCGCCGAGGTGGTCCCCGTGCTCGTCCCCCAGAAGAAGGGCGAGTCCGTCCTGTTCGAGCGCGACGAGGGCGTGCGGGCCGATGCCTCGCTCGAGGCGCTGTCGAAGCTGAAGCCCGCCTTCCGCGAGGGCGGGAGCGTCACGGCGGGCAACTCGTCGCCCCTCAACGACGGCGCCGCTGCCCTCCTGCTCGCCTCGGGCGACGCCGTGCAGGCCGCCGGCGCGACGCCGCGCGCGCGGGTGATCGCGACGGCGACCGCCGGGGTGGATCCCAACCTCATGGGGGAGGGGCCGATCCCGGCCGTGAAGAAGCTCCTCCAGCGGACCGGGCTGCGCGTCCCCAACGTGGACCTCTTCGAGCTCAACGAGGCGTTCGCGGCGCAGGCGCTCGCGTGCTCGCGCGCGCTCGAGCTCGACCCGGCGCGCGTCAACGTCCGCGGCGGAGCGATCGCGCTCGGGCACCCGATCGGCTGCTCGGGCGCGCGCATCGCGTGCACCCTCGTGCATGCGATGCGCGCGCGCGGCGCCAAGGTCGGGGTCGCCTCGCTGTGCATCGGCGTCGGCCAGGGCATCGCGACGCTCTTCGAGCGCGCGTGAGGTCATTTCACCGCTCGTTCGCGGCGCCAGATGAGATAAGACCGCCGCAGCAGGACGCAGGAAGGGGGGCCCGCGGCTCACCTCCCTCGGCTGACTGCGCCGCCTCGGCGGCCAAGAACTGACTGCGCCGCCTCGGCGGCCAAGAAAAGGAGAAGGCCTGATGGAATTCCCCCCGATCAACGTGCCCGGCACCGGCAAGCTTCACGCTCGGCTCAAGACCTCGCTCGGTGACATCACGGTCCGGCTCGAGGAGGAGGGCGCCCCCAACACGGTCAAGAACTTCGTCGGCCTCGCCACGGGCGCCATCAACTGGACCGATCCGAAGACCGGCCAGGGGATGCAGGGGACGCCCTGTTACGACGGCGTCCGCTTTCACCGCGTGATCTCGGGGTTCATGATCCAGTGCGGCGACCCGCTCTCGCGCTACCCGGACAAGGCGCAGCTCTGGGGCACGGGCGGCCCCGGGTACAAGTTCGCCGACGAGTTCAACCCCTCGCTGAGGCACGAGGGCGCCGGCGTGCTCTCCATGGCCAACGCCGGCAAGAACACGAACGGCGCGCAGTGGTTCATCACCGACGGGCCGACGCCGCACCTCGACAACCGCCACACGGTGTTTGGCAAGGTCGTGAGCGGGCAGGACATCGTGAACCGCATCGCCAACGTGGCGACCACGCGCGATCGGCCCAACCAGGACGTCGTCCTCGAGCGCGTCGAGATCTTCCGGCAGTAGGCGCGCTGCGCGCCGCGCGGCGCCGTTCAGCGCCGCGCGGCCAGCGCGATGCCTCGCTCGTTCAGCGGGCGCAGCAGACGGTGATCCTGTCGTCGCCCTCCTCGACCTCGCCTGTGGGGTTGCCGCCGCGCGGCTGGCAGCTGCCGCTTCCGGTCACCTCGATCGACACCGAGGCAGCGGGGGGCGGGTCGTCGAAGCAGGCCCCGTTGAACGGCACGGTCTCACCGGGCCCCCGGCAGCGGGTCTGCTCGAAGAGCGTCAGCGTCGCCGCGCAGCGCACGCCGTCCGTGTCGCACGTGCACCGCGTGCAGCCGCGGTTGTCGACCATCGAGCTCGCGAACACGTGTCGCTCGCCGAACCCCTCGGGGCAGCTCCGCTCCCCGTCGCGCCAGACGCAGGCGCCCTGCTCGAACGGCGCGTCGATTTCTCGCGGGGCGCAGGCCTCGCCGGCCTCACATCCGCCGGCGCCCGGCCCGGGGGCGCACACGAGCCCCTCGATACCGAAGCGCGGCGGCGGCAGCGTCGCCTCGCCGCCCGACGGAGGGCACGTCGCCGAATCCACGTCGGGCGCTTCGCCGCTGTAGCTGCCGATCTGGACGTCGCCGCCGATGTTGATGCAGTCCTCGGTCTGCACCGGCAGCGTCGCGCTCCCCCCGCCACACGCGCCACGCGTGTACACCGTGACCGCGGGCGTCTCGCACGCCACGGCCGGCGCGCCGCACGCGCACGCGCTGCAGGTCGCGGGCGTGTCGAGGGGATCGCGGCCGCCCACGTCCACCCGCTCGGAGAAGCCCTCGGGGCAGGCGACGTCCGCGGCCTCGGGGCCCTGGTACAGGAGGCCGGGCCCTTGCCAGTCCTCGGGCACGGCGACGCAGGCGAACCCTACGCAGTCGCCGTCGGCGCAGTCGACGGCGCCATCGCCGTCGTCATCCTCGCCGTTGGTGCACCGCTCCCCGCCGCCGGAGCCGCCGCTGCTGCTGCTGCTCGTCGTGCTCCCAGCCGACGTCTGGCCTCCTCCAGCTCCGCCGGAGCTGCTGGCCCCGCCGGAGCCGCTCCCGGACGGCCCCGGGAAGAGCTCGGGCTCGAACTGGTCGAAGTCCTGGGTGCAGGCGCTCGCCGCGAGGAGAGCGACGAGCGCGGTGACGCTTTGGAACGCAGAGCGGCGCAACACGACCTCCGGGATCGGCGGGCTTCGCCTCGGTTCGAAGGAGCCCGACCGACGGTACCACGAAGCGCCCGCCCGCACGGCGAGCTCCGCAGCCGGCAATCCCGGTGACCGTTCGCCCGTCCGAAGCGCGCCTGCTGCGGCGCTCCTTGCCGCACCGCGCCCCGTGCGCTGCGTCATCCGCCCGGGAGCGCGCGGGGATCGCCCGACCAGAGCGATGTGAGCGTCTCGAGCTCCCGCGCGAGCTCCTCGGTCGCCTTGTGAGCGAGCCGCGCCCGCTCTGCGACGAGCGCCTCGATGACGGCCGCGCGCGCGTCGGGCGGCAGCTCCTCGGCGCTCCTCATCTGCGCGAGCGCCTCGTCGGCGTCGTGCAGCTGGCCGAGGCGGCGCTGCATCCGTGACGCGGATTTCGCGGTGCGCTCGGCGCGCTCTCCGAAGAGCGGCGAGAACGTCTCCGCGGAGTAGCGCAGCCGTTTGAAGCGGATCCGGAGCGCGTGCATGGCCGCGCCGTCGCCCGGGTCGCTCGCGGCGAGGGCGCGCACGTCGTCCAGGGCATCACCGATCGCTCGCCTCGCGAGCGCCTCGGCGCCGCGCTTCCTCGCTTTCCGGCGCGAGATGCGCCGCTCGAGGCGCGCGAGGTGAGGCTCCAGCCGGAGCCGCTCGCCCGCGGCCGGCGCGTCGGCCTGGGTCGCGCCCGCGTCGGCCGCTGGCGGATCGGCCTGGGTCGCGCCCGCGTCGCTCGCGGCAGGCGCGTCGGCCTGGGTCGCGCCCGCGTCGTCCGGGCGATCCTGCCGGAGCAACTCGACGATGTGGGCCCTCGCCTCGCGCTCGCGGCGCGCGCGCTGCGCGACCCATCCTGCGACCGCTGCCCGGGCCGCCTCGTCCAGATCGAGCGCGGTGAGCGTCTCGCGCAGCACCTCCTCGTCGCGCAGCGCGCCGGTCGCCCGCGCGAACTCACGGAGCCCATCGGCCACGGGGCGGAGCCGCCTCCTGCCGTAGATGCGTCGCGCCGGCTTGAGCAGCGTCCGGAGCCGGCGAAGCGAGACCCGGAAGTCGTGCACGGCTTCCGCGTCCGGCTCCGCGCTCTCGCCCTGCTCGCTCGCGGCGACGACGCGCCGCGCATCGGCGCGGACGCGCTCGATGTGGGAGAGCAGCACTGGACCCAGGAAATCTCGCGCGGAGAGCCTCGCGCCGCCGCCGTCGCCGGTTCCGGCTCCACCGTCGCCCGAGGGCGGGGGGCTCTCCTCGCGCGGCGTCACAGGCGCGTGAGCGCCACCGTCACCAGCGGGCGCCTCCCGAGCTTCGCCTCGAGCGTCCGGCGCGCCGCGAGCCGGGCGATCTCGATGATGTCGTTGTCGCGGCGCCGCGCGCGCGGCTCGCAGTCGTTCACCGCCTGCGCGACCGCGCGCGCCGCGGCCCTGAGCGCGCCGCCCTCGAGCTCCCCGGTGACCCCGCGGGCGAGGACCTGCGGCGGCGCCGCGAGGGCGCCGTGCACATCGACGACCAGCGACACGAAGGCCACCCCGGAGCGACCGAGGTTCGCTCGCTCCCGGAGGACCTCCTCCCCGAGCTCCTCGCCGCCCGCCGTCGCCACCCGGCCGGTGACGGCCCGGCCGCTCCGGCCGAGCGGCTGCGTCGTGCCGATCTCGACGACGTGGCCGTTCTCGGCGACGAGCACCTCGGCCACGCCGCGCTCCCGCGCGAGCTCAGCGTGCCGCGTCAGGTGGTGCAGCGCGCCGTGCACGGGGAGGAAGCTGCGCGGCTGGGTGAGGTCGATCATGCGCGCCTGCTCCGTCCGGTGCGCGTGCCCGCTCGCGTGGACGCGCCGATCCGTCGACCACGTCACGAGCTCCACGCCGAGGCGGAGCAGCCCGGCCATCATATCGACGACCGGGCGGTCGTTGCCCGGAATGACGCGGCTCGAGAGCACGACCCGATCCCCCTCTTCGAGGCGCAGGAGCGGGTGCGTCCCCGAGGCGAACCGCGTCAGCGTGGAGGCCCGCTCGGCCTGCGTGCCGCTCGCGATGACGAGGAGCCGCTCGCGCGGCATCGAGGAGGCGACCTCGGGCGGGACGAGCAGGTCGCTCGGCCACGGGAGCCTCCCCACGGTCTGCGCGGCCCGCACGTGCGTCTGCACGCTGCGGCCGAGCAGGCAGATCTTGCGGCGCGCGCGGACCGCGGCCTGGCCGAGGGCGAGGAGGCGCTGGACGTTCGAGGCGAAGACGCCGACCACGACGCGCGCCGGCGCGGTCTCGACGAGCTCCGCCAGCGCGTGGGCGACGGCGCGCTCGCTCCCCGCCTCGCCGGGCGAGTCCACGTTGGTGCTGTCGGACAGGAGCAGCCGGACGCCGGCGTCGCCGAGCGCGCGGAAGCGGGCCTCGTCGGTCGGCTCGCCGTCGAGCGGCGTCGGGTCCAGCTTGAAGTCCCCTGTATGGACGACGAGCCCCGCGGCCGTGTGGATCGCGAGCGCCGTCGCGTCGACGATCGAGTGCGTCACCCGGAGCGGCTCCACGACGAAGCCGCCGATGGCGACCTCGCGCCCGACCTGCGTGGGCAGCAGGCGCACCTTGTCCTCGAGCCCGTGCTCCGCGAGCCGGTAGCGCACAAGCTCCAGCGCGTGCGGCGGGCCCCAGACGGGGACGTCGAGGTGACGCAGGAGGAACGGCAGCCCGCCGATGTGATCCTCGTGGCCGTGCGTCAGCACGATGCCGCGCACCTGATCACGGAGCGCGAGCACGTGATCGAAGCGCGGGTGATACACGTCGACGCCGAGGTCCGTGCTCGGGAACGTGACCCCGCAGTCGATGAGCAGCAGCCCATCGGCCTGCTGGAGCGCGAGGCAGTTCATCCCCACCTCGCCGAGCCCTCCGAGGGGCACGAGCCGCAGGGTGGACGGCGGTGGCAGGGGGAGCTGGCTCGGGGCGGGGGCGCTCTGCTCGGGATGCACGTTCGGTGGAGGGGGTCTGCCACCCAGGGCGCCGGGGGCCTACGGCCCGCGGCTTGCTGAGCTGGTCTGAAAGAGAGAGGACGACTTCTTCAAGACGTAACCCACATCGGCTCGCCGTCCCCTTCGAAACTTGGAGCGACAGTGTAGCCACAGGGTGGCCCCTTGCGTCACGCTCTCTCTTTCCAGTTCCAGCGCCGGGGCCAGGCGGCGCCGACCTCACCACCGGATCTGGTGCCGCGCGGACCGGTTCCTGCACACGCTGTCTCCCCCCACCCCAGTCTCCCCCCACCCCATCGTGACCGCCGGCGGACGCCGAGCCGCCTTTCCGTCGCCCATCCCCTGATTCCGAGGAGCCTCCGGTGATCGCTGCCCTGCTCGTCAATCTCCTCCGCCTGCTGCTGCTCCCCGTCAGCGCGCTCCGCTGGGCGTTTGCTGCACCCCGGGGCGGGTATGTCGTCCTCGAAATCGATGGCCGCGTGGTCGACCTGCAGCCCCCCCGGGTCCGCCTCGCGCTCCCGTGGCGTCGGAGGAAGAGGGCTCCGCTCTCGGTGGAGCGTGTCCGCGAGCTCGGCAAGCACCTGATGAGGGATCCGCGCCCGGCGGGGCTGCTCCTCCGGATGCGGTCGGTGCACGCGGGGCCGGCGGTGGCGGCCTCGCTGCGGGACGCGCTCCTCGAGATCCGGGCGGGGGGCAAGGACATCGTCGCCTACCTGCCGATGGGCGCCGACACCACGACGCTCCTGCTCGCCTCGGCCGCGCGGGCCATCGTCGTCGGGCCCGAGACGATGGTGTCGCCGCTCGGGTTCGCGGTGGAGGGCCGCTACGTGCGCCGCGCGCTGGAGCAGGTCGGCGTCGAGCCCGAGGTGTTCGCGAAGGGGATGTACAAGAACGCCGGCGAGGTGCTCGTGCGGGACACGATGAGCGCCGCGCAGCGCGAGCAGGTGGGCGCCCTGCTCGACGGGCGCCTCGGGGACCTGACCGCGGCGCTCGCCCAGGGGCGCCGCGTCGATCGCGAGACGGCCGCGCTGTGGATCGACGAGGCCCCCTTCGGCGCGGAGCAGGCCGTCGCGCGAGGCATCGTCGACGCGGTCGCGTACGAGGACGAGCTCGAGCACATGCTCGCGGCGGGGTCGCTCCCCTGCGCGACCGCGGCGCCGCGCCGCGCCGAGATCGGCGCGGGAGACGCGGACCGCGCATCGGGTGGAGGAGGCGCAGGAGCTCGCGCCGCCGCGCGGCATTCGAAGAGCCGCCTCGTGTCGGCGGGCCGCTACCTGGGCGCGCGGCGCGCCCTCTCGATGACGCCGGTGTGGCCTCGGCCCGTCCTCGGCGTCATCGAGGTGCACGGCGCGATCGTCAGCCGCGCCCGCTTCCGGGGCGCCTCCCTGGCCAGCGAGGAGCGGCTCGTCGCGAGCCTGCGCGCGGCGCGGCAGAACCCGCGCGTCCAGGGGGTCATCCTCCACGTCGACTCGCCGGGCGGCTCCGCGCTCGCGTCCGACAGGATCCACCACGAGGTCACCCGCCTCGCGGAGGTGAAGCCCGTCGTCGCGTGCCTGTCGAACGTGGCGGCGAGCGGCGGCTACTACGTGGCGGCGGCCGCGCACGCGATCGTCGCGCAGCCGCAGACGATCACGGGGAGCATCGGCGTGGTCTCGGCGCGCTTCGCGCTCGGGCCGCTGCTCGAGCGCCTCGGCGTCTCGACCGACGTCGTGAAGCGCGGCGCGCGGGCCGACCTGTTCTCTCCGTCGCGCAGGCTCGACGCGGGGGAGCGGGCGGTGGTGGAGCGCGAGCTCGACGCGATCTACGCGGCGTTCCTCCGCGTCGTCGCCCGCGGCCGCCGCCGCCCGGTCGAGGAGATCGAGCCGCTCGCGCAGGGGCGCGTCTACAGCGGCGCCGACGCGCAGGCGCGCGGCCTCGTCGACATGCTCGGCGGGTTCGAGCGGGCGCTCCACGAGCTGCGCCAGATGATCGGGCCCAAGGCGGCCGCCATCGAGCCGGCCATCGTGCGCGCGTCGCGGTACATCCCACCTCCACCGCTGCTGCCGGCGCCGGTGCCCACGCTGCTCGAGCTCGTCGGGCTTCGCGGGATCGCCCAGGAGGTGGCGCTCGCCATTCACTGCGAGGGGGAGCGGGTGCTCGCGTACTGCGCCGAGGCCGACGATCTGGACTAGATGGCGGCGGCCGGGCGGGGCCCCAGCGCGCGCCCCGCACGCGCCCGCGCCCCCTGGCTCCATGGAAGAGCTGGTGGTTGGTTAGGCGCATTCCAGGGAAGAGGCGGATTTTCTCTCGGGAGAAGCTGTGCGTAATCTGTGCGCCCGGTGGGTAGCACCTGTTCAGAACTGATCAGGGATCGCTAGGAATCCCGTACCGGACAGAGAGGCCCTATATGTGGGCCCTGTTCGGAGGGAGATCCCAACATGTAGCGGTTCTCCTTGACGCACGGACCGTTCGCGAGTTTGGATAGCAAGCGGTCAGGCGCTCCCGCATGTCGGCGCACGCCTTTCAGGCATGGCACCTGAAACTATGCTCACTGTTCCGAAGCCGGAACGTTTGAGCAGGTAGTAGGGGAGAAGCTACGAGACCTGTGGAGATCGAGGCGATGAGGCGCCGTCGTTCTCCAGGGAACTCTTTGTGCTTTCGGTAGGACCCGGGTCACCGCCAGGTGCGGTGGTTCACAGGAGGACTTGGAAATGGCCCAGTCGGCAGTTGTGGGTGACGGCGGTAAGCTCCCCGCCGGGAACGGCAAGATGACGGCACGGACGAAGGAAGAGGGGGGGGCTCGTCCGGTGACCGGGGGGGCCGCCAAGGCGCAGGTCGACGGCGCAGCCTCGAAGAAGGGCGTGAAGAAAGGGGCCTCGCGCCCCCGCGGGCTCGGGTTCGACCGGCGGTTCACGCACCGGGCCGCGGATCCGCTCGATGAGGTCACCTGGGAGCGCCGATCGAGCGTCATCACCAACCCCGACGGCTCGGTCGTCTTCAAGATGGAAGGGGCCGAGATCCCCGCCGGCTGGTCGCAACTAGCGACCGACATCGTCGTCTCCAAGTACTTCCGCAAGGCGGGGATCCACGGGAAGAAGGAGCTAGGCGAGACGAGCGTCCGCCAGGTCGTCCACCGGCTGGCGCGCACCATCCGCGAGGCGGGTGAGCACTTCGGTGGCTACTTCGCCTCGGCGAAGGACGCGGACACCTTCGAGGCGGAGCTCGCCTACCTGCTCGTCCACCAGTACGGCGCGTTCAACTCGCCCGTCTGGTTCAACTGCGGGCTCTACCACCGGTACGGCATCGAGGGATCGGGCGGCAACTTCGCCTGGAACGAGGCCTCGGCCGACGCGGGGAACGGGAGCGCCAACGGGAAGGCGTCGGCGCCTCGAACCAACGGGGCGGGCGCGGTCGACGACATCGTCGAGACCCGGAACGCCTACGAGCGGCCGCAGTGCTCCGCGTGCTTCATCCAGGCGGTCCAGGACGACCTGATGAGCATCTACGACCTCGTGAAGAGCGAGGCCCGGCTGTTCAAGTACGGGTCCGGGACGGGGACGAACTTCAGCGCGATCCGCGGGAAGCAGGAGAAGCTCTCGGGCGGCGGGACGAGCTCGGGGCTCATGAGCTTCCTCGAGGTGTTCGACCGCGCCGCCGGCGCGACCAAGAGCGGCGGCACGACGCGGCGCGCCGCGAAGATGGTCTGCCTCGACATGGACCACCCGGAGATCGTCGACTTCATCCAGTGGAAGGTCCGCGAGGAGAAGAAGGCGATGGCGCTCATCGGCGCGGGGTACCCCTCCGACTTCAACGGCGAGGCGTACCACACGGTGAGCGGGCAGAACTCGAACAACTCCGTGCGCGTGAGCGACGAGTTCATGCGCGCGGCGGCGACGGGCGCGGCGTGGGAGACGCGCTCCCGGACGACCGGCGAGGTCGTCGACACGCTGAGCGCCAAGGATCTCTGGCGCCAGATCGCCGAGGCGGCGTGGGGCTGCGCCGATCCGGGCGTGCAGTACGACACGACCATCAACCGCTGGCACACCTGCCCGAACACGGCGCGCATCAACGCCTCGAACCCGTGCTCGGAGTACATGTTCCTCGACGACTCGGCCTGCAACCTGGCGAGCCTGAACCTCACCAAGTTCCTCCGCGAGGACGGCTCGTTCGACATCGAGGGCTACCGCCACGCGGTGAGGGTGTTCTTCGTCGCCCAGGAGATCCTCGTCGACTTCTCGGCGTACCCGACCCGCGGCATCGCGAAGAACTCGCACGACTACCGCCCGCTCGGGCTCGGCTACGCCAACCTCGGCACCCTGCTCATGCTGCAGGGCATCCCGTATGACTCCGATCAGGGGCGCTCGGTCGCGGGCGCGCTCACCGCGATCCTCTGCGGCCACGCCTACCGGGTCTCGGCGGAGATGGCCGCCGCGAAGGGGCCGTTCGCCGGCTTCGCCAGGAACCGCGAGCCGATGCTCCGGGTGATGGGCATGCACCGGGACGCCGCCTACGCGATCGACCGCGACCGCTGCCCGGAGTCGCTCTGGCGGGCCGCGTGCGCCGACTGGGACGAGGCGGTCCGGATCGGGCAGGAGCACGGCTACCGCAACGCCCAGGCGACGGTGCTCGCCCCGACCGGCACCATCGGCCTCCTGATGGACTGCGACACGACGGGCATCGAGCCCGACTTCTCGCTCGTGAAATTCAAGAAGCTCGCCGGCGGCGGCTACTTCAAGATCGTGAACCAGTCCGTGCCCGAGGCGCTCCGGCGGCTCGGCTACCCCGAGGCCGAGGTGCAGGAGATCGTCGCCTACGTCTCCGGCACGAACACGCTCCTGGCGGCGCCGCACGTGAACCGGGCGTCGCTCAAGGCGCGGGGGCTCACGAGCGACGACCTCGCGAAGGTCGAGGCCGCGATCCCCGGCGTCTTCGATCTGGATCTCGCCTTCGGCCCCTGGATCCTCGGCGAGGAGGCCTATGACAGGCTCGGCGTCTCCAAGGAGTCGCGGGCGCGCTTCGGCTTCTCGCTGCTCCAGCACCTCGGCTTCTCGGCCGCGGAGATCGAGGAGGCGAACGAGACGATCATCGGCCGCATGACGGTGGAGGGGGCGCCGCACCTGCGCGAGGAGCACTACGCGGTGTTCGACTGCGCCAACCGCTGCGGCAAGAAGGGCCGGCGGTACCTCGCGCCGATGGCGCACGTCCGCATGATGGCGGCCGCGCAGCCGTTCCTGTCCGGCGCCATCTCGAAGACGGTGAACCTGCCGAACGACGCGACGGTCGAGGAGGTGCAGCGGATCTACGAGGAGGGGTGGCGCCTCGGGCTCAAGGCGGTCGCGCTCTACCGCGACGGCTGCAAGGCGTCGCAGCCGCTCTCGTCGACCTCGAGCTCGAGCGACAGCAAGGAGAGCAAGGGCAAGGCCGAGAAGGCCGAGGTCCCCGCGCCCATCGTCCAGGCAGCGACCGCGCTGGCGCGCCCGCGCTCGCCCTCGGCGGCGGCGCCCGAGCGGTTCCGCCTGCCCAGGAAGCGCAAGGGCTTCACGCAGGAGGCGCGCGTCGGCGGGCACAAGATCTACGTCCGAACGGGCGAGTACGACGACGGGACGCTCGGCGAGATCTTCATCGACCTCCACAAGGAGGGCGCCGCGTTCCGCTCGATCATGAACTGCTTCGCGATGGCGGTGTCGATCGGGCTCCAGTACGGCGTGCCGCTCGAGACCTTCGTCGAGCAGTACACCTTCACCCGCTTCGAGCCGCAGGGCATCGTCGAGGGGCACGACTACGTGAAGATGTCGACGTCGATCGTGGACTACCTCTTCCGCGTGCTCGGGGTCGAGTACCTGAACCGCTACGACCTCGCCCACGTCCAGCCGGTCAGCTCGGCCATGGAGGACCCTGTCGAGTCGCGGGCGCAGGAGAGCGGCGCGGCGTCGTTCTCGCAAACCGCGCCGGCCGCGGCGGCGCTGGTCGAGGGCGGGGGCCGGACGGCGAGCGCGCTCGACGCGCAGCTCGAGGACATGATGGGCGACGCGCCGGTCTGCGACGGCTGCGGGCACATCACCGTGAGGAACGGGGCCTGCTACAAGTGCCTCAACTGCGGCAACAGCATGGGATGCAGCTGAGCTGCGACGGGCGGGGGTGGGGGTGATGAGGGAGGGGCCGGCGGGGGGCCCTCCCACGAACTCGCGCCTTTTGGTGGCTGTTGCCTCGTGAACGGGGGAGACGGGTCTGAGAGGGGTCGCTGCGATGCGGGCCGGCGCTCGGATTCGTGGGGCCCTCCCCCGCCGGCCCCTCCCTCATCACCCCCACCCCCGCCGACTCGGGGGGAAGGGGGAGGGTGGGGGCGATCGCGGAGCGGTCGGGGGGAGGCGGGCGCGGGAGGGCGGCGGGTGGGGCCGTACGGGCTTGTACTCGGGGAGCCGTATGGATGCGCTCGGAGAAGCTCTGTAGAAGACAGGCATGATCCGGTCGCGTTCGTCCATCGCCTTCGCCGTTCTTGTCTGCAGCATCCTGTCGAGCTCCTGCCGGAAAGAAGAAGCAGAGCCGGAGACGATCCCCGCGCCCACGCCGACGGTCGCGCCCGTGGCGGCCGATCCGGTGCCGACGGCGACACCGACGCCCGCTGCGACACCGACGGCGGCGGCGACGCAGGAGCCGGCGGCGGGGCAAGAGCCCGCGGGGGCGGCTTCCGCCGAGCCTGCGGCGACAGCCGATGCAGGGGCGGCGACGGCCGAGGGGGCGACGGGGACGACGTCACGGGGGGGAGGCGCCTCCATCCAGGCGTGCTGCACGGCGCTCCACGCGGTCGCCACCAAGTCGGGCAAGTCGCCGGAAGCCAAGTCGAAGGCGGCGACGGCATCGCATCTCTGCGCAGGGATCGAGAAGCTCGTGAAGAGCGGGAAGACCCCGCGCGCCAAGGCGCTGACCCAGATCCGAGCGAGCCTCGCCGGGACCACGCCGCCCGCCGAGTGCAACTGAGCCGGGTGGCCCGGGCGACGTCTCGTCCCGGGTTGCGGCGCCACATCCCGATCCGGCGATCTCGAGCGCCGCAAACCTGCCCGGCCATGGAGGGAGCGCGGCCGGACCCTATCCTGCGCGGTTGCGCGGCGTTCGTCCGCGCCGCGACGGCGCCCGCCGTCGCGCATCGACCCTCACGGGAAGGAGCTTTCATGCCCTCGAAGCTGGTCACCGATCGTCAGAAGAGCGCCAACTCCGTCGTCGCGTCCGGCGAGGCCCACGCTGGCCGGATCGCCGCGGAGCTCGAGGCGCTGCTCTCTCCGCACCTGCGCAAGGGAGAGAAGATGCCGGACGTCTCGCTCTTCACGCACATCGTCGCTCGCGCCCTCGCCGAAGCGCGCGATCGCATGGTGGCGGCCGACGAGGCGCACCAGGCGGAGCTCGCCGACGACGCAGCCCCGCGGGAGGCCCGCGACGAGGCCGCCGCCGCGCTCTACACCGAGCTGACCGAGCTCCGCGAGTGGCTCACCGGCCTGTACGGCGCCGCGGCGCTGACGCGCCTCGGCTTCACGGACGTGACGCCGCGCGACCCGGCGCAGCTGGAGCGCTTCGCCGGCGAGGTGGCGCGCGCGCTCGGCGCCAAGGACCTGCCGAAGCCGCGCCGCAAGGGGATCCGCTGGGACGCCGAGGAGACGGTGCTCCGGATCGAGGGCCTGCGCGGCGCGCTCCGCGGTCACCTCAAGGACGTGGCCCGCGAGGCGCGCGAGGCCGAGGCGACGCTGCTCGCCAAGACCACCGCGATCGCGGCGTACGACGATCGGTTCAGCCGCGCCGCGACGTTCCTCGTGGGGCTGTTCCGGCTCGCCGGTCACCCGGAGCTGGCCGCGCGGGTGCGCCCGTCCTCGCGGCGGCCCGGCCAGATCGAGGCCGACGCGCCGCCGGCAGAGCCGGGGGGCGAGGCCCCGGTGGCACCCGAGGAGGCCGCGCCGCTCGGCGGGTGAGCGCTGTCGCCGTCGTCGCGGCGCCGGGCGCGAGCACGAGCGCCGCGGACGCGGTTGAGAGAACGCCGGGCGCGATCGCGAGGTCGGCTGACACGGACCCGCGCGCGTCACGCCGACCTCCGCATTGAGGACGGGGCACCTCCCGTGAGACGCTCGAGAGCGCCATGGCCAAGGTCACCGCCCTTCACATGGACACGATCACGGAGAAGTCGGGCCACCAGATGACCGGCATGGCCGTCAGCGTGTGCCTGACGCCCGCGGCGCCGAGTCCGCTGCCGATCCCCTATCCGACGATGGGCACCGTGGCCGAGGGGATCATCGATCCGTGCATGCGGACCAAGATCGAAGGGGCGAAGATCCTCACGGTCGGCGGCTGCATGAAGGCCTGTCACGGCAACGAGCCAGGCACGCTCAAAGAGGTCGTCAGCCTCAACACGGGAGGACCGTGCTTCCCCTGGCTGGGCGCGCCCAACGTCCTCATCGAGCTCGGCATGGCCGGCATCACGGGCAGCATGGGCCAGATGAACAAGAGCATCACTGTCGGCGCAGGCGCGAGTGCGAGCAACGCCGCGGGCGGGGGCGGCGGGGGCGGCGGGGGCGGCGGGGGCGGCGGCGGTCCGGGCGGCGGCGGCCCTCAGGGCTCAAGCAACGGCGGCGGGGGCGGCGGGGGCAGCAGTCAGGGCGCGGGGCCGCCGAGCCCACCCGCGCCGCCGGCTGCGGACGGCCAGGCGTCTGCGGGGCACCCGGTCGACGTCGTGACAGGGGCCATGTACACGAACCCGGTCGCGGACGTCGAGCTGCCGGGGCCCCTGGTCGTGACGTTGGAGCGAAGCTATTCGACCGCGGCGGTGCGGCACCGCTGCGGCATGGGGTGGGGGTGGTCGCACGATCTCGCCTGGAGCGCCCGGCGCCGCGGCGACGCGCTCGAGCTGACGTCGCCGAGCGGTCGCACCCAGGTGCTCTCCTGGCCCGCGCAGGATCAGGTCCTGCTCCTGCCGTTCGGTGTTCGCGTCGCCGCCGTCGGAGAGGATCTCCTCGTCGAAGACGATGACGGCCTCGTGCGGGTGCTGCGCCGCGCCGGCCCGGAGGAGCGCTTCGCGCTCGTCGAGCTCCGCGACGCGTTCGGCAACAAGGCCACCCTGGAATGGCGAGGCGACGAGCTCACGGGCATCGTCGATGCCGTCGGGCGGCACGCCCGGCTCGAGCGCCAGGGACCCTTCGCCTGGTGGGAGGTGACCGCGACCGACGAGCATGGCACCCCGCACACCCGCCGCGCCGTGACCTACGAGCTCGACGGCGCGGGCGATCTCGTGCGGGTCATCGACGCGGGCGGCGCCGAGATCCGGTACGAGTACGACGAGGAGCACTACCTCATCCGGGAGATCTTGCCCGACGGGCTCGCTTTCCGCTTCAGGTACGAGGCGATCGACGGCGTCAGGCGGTGCGTCGAGACGTGGGGCGAGATCGCCGGCCGCGACGTGCTCGCGGAGCTCGGCGCGCCCTCCCTCCCGGGCGCCCGGGGCATCCACCACGCCCGGCTCTCGTACGACACCGCTCTGCGCAGGACCGTGGTCATCGACGGCGAGGGCGCGACCCACACATACACGGGCAACGCGCTCGGCCTCGTGACCTCCTATGTCGATCCGCGAGGCCACGCGCGCACCTACACGTACGACGCGGTCGGCAGGCTGCTCTCGATCCGCGACGGCGGCGGGCGGACGACGCGGCTGTCGTACAACGCCGCGGGGCACCTCGCGAGCGTCACCGAGCCCGGCGGCGCGACCTGGCGAGACGCGGTCGACGAAGAGGCGCAGGCCATCGTCCGCACGCGGCCCGACGGGAAGAAGACCCGCACCACGTACCGGAGGGGCGTCCCGACCGGGAGCGTCGACTGGCGCGGCCGCGAGCACGCCCTCGAGTGGGACGCGCACGGCCTCGTGCGGGCGTCCACCGGGCCGGACGGCGCCGAGCTCACGTACGACTACGACGCGCACGGCAACCCGCTGCGGGTCGAGACGCCGGCCGGTGACGTCTACGAGTACGTCTTCGATCTGTTCGGGTGCCCCGTCGAGGCGCGCACCCCGAAGGGCGGCGTCTATCGATTCGCGTACGACTCGCGCTTCGGGCTGGTGCGCCTGGAGGAGCCGAACGGCAACGTCCAGGAGCTGGAGATCGACGCCAGCCGCCGCGTCACCGCGCGCTCCGACGCGAGCGGGATCACCAGGTACCGCTATGTCGCCGGCGCGCTCGTCGAGGTGGTGCGCCCGGACGGCAGGCGATTCCGGCTCGGCTACGACGTGCTCCTCCGGCTCCGCTGGATCGAGAACGCCGCGGGCGAGCGCCATGCGCGCGACTACGACGGTTGCGGCAACCTCTCCCGCGAGACCTCGTTCGGCGGCTCGAGCACGGCGTACGAGTACGACGGATCGAACCACCTCGTCCGGACGACCCACGCCGACGGAACGTGGGTGCGCTACGAGCGCGACGGCGCCGGTCGCGTGACGAAGCTCGAGACCTCGGGCGGGCTCGTGGAGGAGCTCCAGTACGACGCGCTCGGCCACCTCACGCGCGCGCGGAACGCGGACGTGATGGTCACGTTCGAGCGCGACGAGGACGGCCGGGTCGTCCGGGAGGTCCAGGAGGCCGCCGGGTTCGCGTTCGCCGTCGCACGCCGCTTCGACGACGCGGGCCGCGTGCTGGAGCGTCGCTATGCGACGGGGTGGTCGGTCGAGGTGCATCGGCGCGAGGAAGATGGCGCGCCGGCGTCGCTCGAGGTCGCCGCCGCCGAGGCGGACGGGCTCGCCTTCGAACGGGACGCGCGCGGCGAGTCGCGGCGGAGGCGGCTCGACGGGACGCGCGCGCTCGTCTGGTCGCGCGACGTCCAGGGCATGCCGGAGAGCGTCGCCATCCTGGATGGGCGGGGTGAGCCCGTCCGGACGCGCGCGTGGACCTGGAGCCGGGTGGGCCCGGTCGCGGCGGTCGAGGACAGCGAGCGCGGCGCGCGCCGGTACGACCTCGACGTCGAGGGCAGGCCGCTCCGCCTCCACGGCCTCGGCGCCGACGAGCAGTTCGCGTACGCGCCCCAGGGGACCCCGGTCCCGTCGCGCGGCCCCGCGTGGTCGATCGGCGGGGACGGCCGTCCCCTGCGCGCGGGCGGCGCCGAGATCCAGTGGGACGCCCGCGGCCGCCTCGCGGGCCGCGCCGGCCAGGGGCCGCTGCAGACCTGGCGCTACCAGTACGACGAGCGCGACCGCCTCGTCGCAGCGGTCCGTGGCGACGGCCTCGCCGTCCGTTACCTCTACGACCCCCTCGGCCGCTGCGTCGCGCAGGCGCACGGCAATGGCGAGAGCACCTGGTTTGGCTGGGATGGCGAGAGCCTCGTCGAGGAGCGCCCGACGAGCGGCCCGTCGATCCAGCGCGTGTTCGACGACGACGGCTTCACGCCGCTCCTCGAGGCGCGCGACGGCAAGGACTGGCGGATGGTCGTGACGGACGCCGCCTCCACGCCGTGGCTTTACCTGCACCGCGACGGGCGCGCGTCGGAGATCGATCTCGGCGCCTTCGGCCGCGTCGCGCGCGCGACGGGCGATCCGGGCGCCCTCCGGTTCGCCGGGCAGCGCGCCGACGCGGTGACCGGCCTGCACTACAACCGCCACCGCTTCTACGACCCGGCGACGCACGTCTTCCTGACCCCCGACCCGCTCGGCCTGCTGGGCGCGCTGCAGGAGATCGGGTTCGTCCCCAACGTCACGATCTTCATCGACCCTTCCGGGCTCACGACGATCGTCGTGGGCGCGCCGGCCGACGCGACCATCCAGCAGCACGTCGCCCTTCTTCAGGCACAGCACCCGGGCGCGCGCGTGCTTCGATACGATCAGCTCACGGCGGGCAGCCTGGCGCGAGAGGATCACGTCATCGTATCGACGCACGGCGCGCCCAACCTGGTGGAGTGGGGCAACGGCTACATCGACGGCCGCCAGCTCGGGCAGCGGCTCACGGCGGCGGGGTTCCGCGGCCAGAAGCGGGGGCGAAAGCGGCGCGTCGAGCTGTCCGCGTGCAACAGCGCGACCCCAGCGGCTGGCAACGGGCCGAGCGTGCTCCAAGCGGTCGCGGACGAGACCCGGGCGATCGCGAGCGGCGCGCGCTCGGCGAACCCGGCCGCGACCTACGCGGGCACCACGTCCGCGGGGCCGGGTGGCCACGCATGGGGACCGGGCATGATGGCGCCGAACTGGACGGGCGGAACGACGCCGTACGTGCATCAGGGCACCTGGGTCGAGGCGCGCCCCGGCCGGCAAGGGGGCCGCGGCCGGCGCCGGCGCTGATCAGCCCGGAGCAAGGAGCGAGACGAGCTCGTGCGTTTCATCAATCCCTATCCTTACGGCCGCCCTCCCCGGAACGAGGACCTCCAGCGCGCGCTCGCGGCGGCGTCCCGGGGCCAGGTGGTCGATGGGGGCGATCGCGTCCTCGTCGAGCTCGACCGGACGGCGCTGCAGGCCCTCGGAGGGGCGCTCGAGATCGACGAGCACAAGGCTTCCTTCGACGAGCGCGGCCGCGCGTCGCACGGGCTGCCGCAACTCGGAATCGTGCTTGCGGCGGAGGGCGGGCCGGTGGGCCGGGTGGACCTGTACCCGGAGAACCGTTCGATCTACTGGCGGGGCCTCGACTGGAAGCAGTGGTGCGGCTGGGCCGAGCTGCGTGACGACCGCGCGCTGCTCGAGTGGCTCGCCGCGCATGGCGTACCGGAGCCGCTCGAGGACGTGACGCGCTGGAGCGGCGAGGAGGGCGAGCGCGCGCGGTGCGAATGGCGCAAGGCGATCCCGCCGAACCTCAAGGGCCCCTGGTGCGCTCCGATCGAGCGCCTCCTGGATCCCTGGCACACCCTGGAGGCGGCAGCGTGGATCGAGCAGGCCGGCGCGAACATGCGCAAGGCCCGAGGGCTCCTGGAATGGTACGGCGCCGGGTCGGGGCCGTTCACGCGCCGGCCCGATTACGAGCTGCTCCCGCGGCGCCTGCTCGGCCGTTTCCTCGGCGAGGATCTCCAGCGCGCGCTCCAGTCCCGTCCGAGCGACCAGGCGCTCGCGGGCGCCGGGCGCCATCTCCTGGACCTCGGGCCGCTCTCCCCAGCCGCCCGCGCCCAGCTCGCGCCGCTCGACAGGAGGCTCCGCGAGGCGATCATCGACGCGGTGCACCGGCTCGCGTCCAGCGAGGACGCGGATCTGCTCCGCGAGCGGCTCTTCCCGGCGCCGTTCGCCCTGCCGGAGCCCACCTCGCTGGTCGGCGCATCGAGCACGCTGCACCTGCGCCGCCCGGTGGCCGCTGGCGACGCGGCGGTATGCGCGGTGGATTTCCAGGACATCGTGCGCCTCGAGAGCGGCGCGCGCACCGTCCTCGGCAAGCTCCTTGGCGATGCCGTCCTTGCGGTCCGGGAGGGCCGGCTGCTCGTGGGCAAGGGCGGCGGCGTGCAGGAGCTCGACGCGCGAGGGAACGTCGTGGCCGTGCACCCCGCCGCGACCCCAGAGCAGGCGGCCGCGGCGCGTGCGATCACCGCAGCCTGGTCCGCGCCGGCCTCGGCGCCGCCCCTGGGCGAGCCGCTCGGCCCCACGCCCGAGGAGCGCGAAGTGTTCGAGGCGCTCGTGCACCTCGGGCTCGGCGCGCCGCCCTCGGCGCGGGTCGTGGGGCGCGATCACCTTGAGGCGGGCGGGCGCGCGATCGTCCGCTGCGGCGTGGCCGGCGCGCCGCCCCGGCGGATCCCGCTGCCCGGGCGCGCCGTGCTGCACGCCTTTTCGGCGTCGCACCTCACGCTCGCGCTCGACGTCGGCGACGCCTGCCGGATCGCGTGGGTAGACGAGGGGAGCGACGCGCTGCGCCTGTCGCCGCCGCTCCGGATCGCCCCGCACGCGCTGCGCTTCCTGCTCGCCATGGGCGACGCTGCGCTGCTCGGCGTCGACCTGGGCGCCGGCGAGGTCGTGCTGCGCATCGGCATCGAGCGCGCCGGCGGCGGACAGCCCGAGCGACCATGAGCGCTCACCTGCCGCAATTAGCTCGCCGCCTGCCCCCGCCGGCCCGGTACCTGATCGCCCGCTGCTGCTGGCTGTGCCCTGCTCCGGGAAGAACTCCAGGCGCGAGCGCTGCGGACGCGGCTGGGCGAATGCCAGGCGCGAGCGCGAGCGCCGCGGACGCGGCTGGGAGAACCCCAGGCGCGAGCGCGAGCGCCGCGGACGCGGCTGGGAGAACGCCAGGCGCGCTCGCGAGCGCCGCGGACGCGGCTGGGAGAACGCCAGGCGCGCTCGCGAGCGCCGCCGATGGAACAGGCGGCGCAGCGCCAGGAGCGAGGCTCGCAAGAAGTCAGAACAGCCGGTCCACCCGGAGCAGCCGCTCCGAGCGGAGCACATGGACGAGGAGGACCGCCGCCGAGCGCCCGTGCTCCGTGATCAGCACCGGCACGTGATCCGCTTGAAGCGGCGCGATGATCTCCGTCGCGTGGCGCTTGATCTCGGTCACCGGCTTGACGGTGGGCGCCTTCATGTATCGCAAAAGTGTCACTTTGCGCGCGCGCGGCAAGTTTGCGCGCGCGCCAAGCGGCGTCACGCGAAGTGGTCGTACCCCCGCGCCACGAGGCTCGTGAGCTGCCCGCCCGGGCCGAGCAACGCCACGTCGCTCGCGCCCTCCTCGCGCGGCACGCAACGGCCGATCACCACGAAACCGGCGAGCTCCCCGACGTCGGGGCCCGCGACCACGACCGCGTAGTCCTCGCCGCCGTAGAGCGCTAGATCCAGCGCGTCCAGGCCGAGCTGCGCGGCGGCGTCGCGGAGGTCGGCGCTCACGAGCGCCGCGGGATCGAGCAGCGCGCGCACGCCGCTCGCGCGCGCGAGGTGCGCCACGTCCGCCGCGAGGCCGTCGGAGACGTCGATCGCCGCGCGGGCGCGCGCCGCCGCGCGGAGGCCCGCGTCGATGCGCGCCACGGGGCGGCGGAACGCGCGGATCGCCTGCTCGGCGGCGGCGCTGGCCGGCGCGATGCCGCGATCGAGCAGCGCAAGACCGGCCGCGGCGAGGCCGACCGGACCCGCCAGCGCGAGCGCGTCGCCGGGCCGCGCGCCGTCGCGCCTGAGCGGCAGAGCCGCGACGCCGAGCGCCGTCGTGGTGATCGAGATCTCGCCGCCCCGCGAGAGATTCCCGCCGATGACCGCCGTGCCGATCTCGTCGCACGCGGCGCGCTGACCCCTCGCCAGCGCGCCGAGCTCGTCGTCGCTCACGCTCGGAGGAAGCACCAGCGCGGCCAGCAGGCCGACAGGGCGCGCCCCCATCGCCGCGAGATCGCTCGCCGCGGCCATCGTCGCGCGGTAGCCGAGATCCTCGAAGCCCAGGAGATCGCGCCGGAAATGGACGCCCTCGACGGCGCTGTCGACCGTCCAGACGAGCGGCTCCGGGGCGCCCGGGAGGGCATCGCCCCGCGGGGCCACGGGCGCGAGGATCGCGGCGTCATCGCCGATGCCGCACAGAACATGATCGCCCGCCGCGCCCCCGAGCACGGCGCGCAGCATGTCGATGCGCTTCCACTCGGAGCGCCCGCTCATTGGAAGATGGGCGGCAGGACGCTGTTCGCCGGCGAGCCGGCGACCGTGGGCAGCTTGACCACGAACACGGTGCCGCGCGGCTCGTTCGGCTCGATGCGCACCGTGCCGCTGTGCGCCTCGACCAGGCGCTTGACGATCGAGAGACCGAGCCCCGTGCCGCCGTGCTCCCGCGTCGAGCTCTGATCGATCTGGTAGAACGGGTCGAATACCTTCAGCCGCTCGGCGGCAGGGATGCCGATGCCCGTGTCCACGACGCGGATCTCGACCGCCTGCTGGAGAGGCGCGACGAGCACCAGCCCGGGGAGGTCGTCCATGTCCTCGCTCACGGCGCGCGCGACGAGCAGCACCTCGCCCCCCGCCTCGGTGAACTTCACCGCGTTCTCGACGAGGTTGATGAACACCTGGCGCAGCCGGTCGCCGTCCCCCAGCACCGGCGGGAGATCGTCCTCGGCCTGGATCCGGAGCTCGACGCCCTTCTTCGAGGCGGCTGGCGCGATGGTCGACGCCGCCTCGACGAGCACCGGGCCGACGGCCACCTCGGTGCGATGCACGATCAACGTGCCGCTCTCCAGCTTCGAGAGGTCCAGGAGGCTCATGATGAGCCCGAGCAGCTGCTCGCTCTTCGACCGGATCGTATCGATGAACTCGCGCTGCTCATCGGTCAGAGGCCCGCCGATGCCCTCGGCGAGCATCTCGCTGTACCCCATGATCGACGTGAGCGGGGTCCGGAGCTCGTGCGACACCGTGGCCAAAAAGTTCGACTTGAGCCGGTCGAGCTCCTTCAGCCGCTCGTACGCCTGCTCCAGCTCGGCGTTCTTCTGCGACAGTTCACGGAAGCTCTCGCGGATCGACGCGACGTGCATCGTCGAGGTGAGGAGCGATTTGTGACCGCTGAACAGGATCAGATCGAGGACCGAGCGGAGGTGGTCCGCGATCGCGCCGAGCCGCTCCGGCCGGAGCCGGGGCATCCGCAGCCACCCCTCCGCCGCAGGCGCGAGATCGAGCTGGGACGCCGCCTCGCTCTGCGCTGCAGAGGGCTGGTCGAGGCCGTCGGGGAGGTAGGGGCCCAGGATCGACCGGCCGATCGCACGCCCGTCATACTCGATCGGGAACACCTGGTAGAGCGCGCCCTCGAAGCAGGGATCCGCGACCTCGCTGCCGGCCGACGCGCCTTGTTTTGCCGTCCGATCCGCGGGCGCCACGCTCGCCCGCCGGCCTTCCTGCTCGCCGGTCAGGCCGCTGAGCGGCGGGAGCGGCGCGAGCGCGCCCGACTCCGCGAGCGTGGCGCCGTTGATCGACTGGATCCGGATCGGCAGGCCAAACAGCTTGTGAAATGACGCCGCCATCTCCCCGAGAGCCTGGCGATCCACGAGATCCTCGAGCGAGAGGGGGCCGATGCCGACCAGGTCGACCACCGGCGCCGCCGCGGGGGGAGGCAGCGTCGAGGGCTCAGGCGCGCTGGACGCGCCGTCGCGCTTCGAGGAGCTGGGCCCGTCCGCGACGCGCGCCGACGGCATCGGCGCGGAGCCCGGCATGCCGAGGAGATCCTCGTCGTCGAGGCCGAAGTCCGCCGGCGTCCCCTTGTGGGCGTCGGGCCTCATGGAACGATCCGGGAGCTCTTCTCGAGGCTGCCGCCCATTCGTCTCGCCAGGAGGTCGTTCACCGAGCTCGTCACCCCGAGCTGGCGCGCCGCGCTGTTCAGGAGCTCCTCGCCGCTGATCGACAGCCGCTTCGAGAGCTGATGCGTCTGATCGAGCGTCTCCCACGTGAGGTGGAGAAGACCCATGAGCGTCTCCACCGTGCCCACCCCGCGGGTCGCGACGGCCTTGTACACCGGCTCCTTGCCCCGCGCGGCGAGGCGCGCCAGCTCCTCGTCGCTCCGGATGTCGGGCAGGTCGCGCTTGTTGAACTGGATGACGAGCGGCATCCTCGCGAGATCGAGGCCGTTCTCTCGCAGGTTCTGGCGGAGGTCGAAGAACGCCTCGGCGTTGCGCTGCGTCTCGGAGATCTGCGAGTCGGCGATCAGCGCGACCCCGTCCGCGCCCTGGAGCACGAGCCTCCGCGTGGCGGCGTGCATGGGCTGGCCGGGCACGGTGAACAGCTTGATGCGGAGCGAGACGTCGCCGTCCTTCGCGCGGAAGGTGAGCGGCAGGAGATCGAAGAACAGCGTGCGATCGTCCTGCGTCTCGAGCGTCATCAGCCGTCCGCGAGCGTCTGACCCGGCGAGGCCATGCAGCGAGACGAGGTTCGTCGTCTTGCCGCTGAGCGCCGGGCCGTAATAGACGAGCTTGATCGTCACTTCACGGGCTGCGAAGTCGAGCTGCACGGCCGCATTCTCGCATGAGCGCCCGACGATTGGATATGGCCACGGCGCAGGGCGGAGGAGGCCGGGCTGAGCCGGACCTCCTCCCTTGTCAGGAGGCGTGCGCCCCGCTCAGGCCGAGCCGCCCGGCGCGTTGGGCACGCTGGACACGGGCGGAGGGATCGGCCTGCTCTCGCCGTTTTCGACGGTCCAGAGCGCGCTCCGCAGCCCCTCCAGGCGCGACGTCAGCGCCTGGAGCGCCTCGGCCTGGGCGTCGCACGCCTTGAGCTGGCTCTCGCTGCTCGGCTCGGCCTGGACCCGCTCCTCGCGCGCCGCCTTGAGGACCTCGATGACCTCCCGGTGCAGCTCCTGGCCGGCCGTGACCACCCACGCGTCGAGCCGGCTCGCGAACTCCTGGATCATCTCGTCGAGCTTCGGCCCGATCCGGGTGGCGGCCTCGCGCAGCGCGGTCGGCGCCATCTCCTTCGCCTTCTTGCGGGTCTCGGCCTCGACCTTCTCCTTCACGTACACGGCCAGGACAGGCGCCGCGAGCGCCAGGATCCCGCCGAGCAGGGCGTTCGTGAACATCACGCCGAGGCCAATGGTGAAGAGCGCGAAGACGCCCACATCGTAGCCGAACGTGTCGACCTCGACGTTCGGCGGCTTCACGTCGCCGCCGAGCGCCTCGCTGACCCGCTTCGCCACGTCGTGCGCGTCCTCGCGCACGAGCGCGATCGTCTTCTCGGCGAGCACCTCCAGCGCCGTGGCGATCTCCTTCGTCTCGGCCTGCGCCCACTCGGCGAACGTGCGCTCCAGGAACGCCCCGAGGTAGACCTTGATCTCGTCGGTGTGGGCCTCGTCGATGATGGCCGGGAGCTGCCGGAGCACGTCGTCGACGAAGCGATCCAGGTCGCGGTGCACCCACGCCCGGATGGCGCTCACCTCCTCGCGGATGCCGGCGCGCCGCTCCTCGATGGTGCGCGACTGGCCGGCCAGATCCTTCTCGATCATCTCGATGCGGCGGCTGAGCTCCTCGCGCGACATCGCGGTCGCCCGCCGCCGCGCGTCCACGCCCTTGCCGAGCAGGCGCGCGGACTCGAGGCCCTCGCCGAGGGCGTTGTCGAGCAGGATGCGCCCGCGCTCCTCGGCGAGGAACCGGGTCAGGTGATCGAGCAGCTCCGGCATCCCGCTGCCGGGCCGATCGCCCTCCAGCGCCCGCTCGCTCGAGATCGGGAAGACCACGGGCGATTTCACGAGCTTCCCGAGCTCGCTCCGGATGTAGGCGAGCGCCTCGACCTCCTCGTCCTGGCTCCAGATGTCGCGCTTCGTCACGACGAACAGGATCTTGTCCCGCGACTGCCCGAGCAGCTTCTCCTGGAGGAAGACCCGCTCGCTCTCCTTGAGCGGCTGGCCTGCGTCGATGAGGAACAACACGGCGTCCGACCGCGGGATGTAGCTGTAGGTGATGTCCGCCCGCTGGAGCGAGAGGTCGTTCACCCCGGGGGTGTCGACGAGGACCACGCGCTCGCGCAGGAGCTCGGCCGGGTACCCCACCTCGAGGAACTTCACCTCGCCGGCGCTCGACGAGCGCTCGCCGCCGACGGTGAAGGCCCGCACGTCCTCGAACGGCAGGCCGGTGCGCTCGCCCGACGCGTAGACCACCTCGGCGCGCGGGTCGGCCGCGTACTCGAGGTGGTGGATCACCGCCGTCGTCGGCGTCACGCCGACCGGGAGGATCGAGGCGCCGAGCAGCGCGTTCACGAACGTCGTCTTGCCGTGGTTGAACTCGCCGACCACGACGAGGTGGAAGCGATCGGCGTCGAGCTTCTTCACGAGATCGTTCGTGATGCGCGTCGCGACGCTCTTGGCGCCGAGGGCCTCGGCGAACGTCACGAGATCCCTGAGCGCCCCGGTCACGTCGTCTTTGCGGCTGTGGAAGGATTCGAGCATGTGCGTCTACCTCGGCCTTGCGGCTTGCCAGGAGCGGGAGCCCCTCAGCCCCAGATCTTGATGACTTCGTGCACCTTCTCGTCGACCTCCTCCATGGAGAGGCCGCCCGCGCCGAGCCCGGCGTGGCGCTTGTAGAGCTCGCTCTCGGCGAAGGCCCGGAGCGCGAGGACGCGCTTCGGCAGCCACGGGTGGCTGGCCGTGAACTCGGCGAACCTGCCGACACCGCCCTTGCCCTCTTCGTGCTGGGCGATGAACGCCTCGAGGTTGAGCTCCTCGTACAGCTTGGTCGAGCCGAGCGCGAGCTTGGTGAGCGCGCGCGTCGAGACGTCGAGGCTCTTCGCGCAGAGCAGGCCGGCGCGGTCGCAGGTGACCTCGGCCCGGCGCGACCAGCCGGAGAGCGCGAGCATCGCCGGGCCGACGATCCACTTCACGAAGACCGACGCCATCCGCGTCAGGTAGTGCATGGCGGTCAGGTAGACCACGTGGCTGTTGTGGATGTGGCCGCACTCATGGCCGATGACGCTGAGCAGCTCGTCGTCGGTGAAATGATCGACCAGCGCCGAGTGCACCATGATGAACGAGTCGTCGTTCGTCCCGTAGGTGGCCGCGTTGAGGGTGGGGCTGTTGACGATGTAGATCGTCGGGGTCGCGATCCCGAGCGTCTCGGCGCAGTGGACCGCGAGGTTGTGGACACGCGGGAACTGCGCGGGGCCGACCTTGACGGCGTGGCCGAGCAGCTCGTTCTTGCCGACCGTCTTGAACAGCCTGACGGCGGCGGTCACGGCGAGCTCGACCGGACGCATCTTCTCGAAGGCGAGCCGCGTGTTCTTGTCGGACACGTAGGCATACGCGTTGCCCGCGCCGTCCCCGCCGCCCGCGCGCTGGCCCTTCCGTCTCTCGATGAAGCCCTTGAAATCGAGCGTTCCGACCTGTGCCATTCGGCGAAGGTAACGGCCTAGCCGTGACCGCGCAACGCCGCCATCGCCAGGCGCAGCGAAGTTAACGCAAAATCACAGACGACCTCCGCTCACATCTGAATCGGACCTGAATCAGACCTGAATCAGACGGTGAAGACGACGAAGGCGCCGAGCAGACGGCAAGCAGACGGTGATCAGACAGCGGAAGACGTCAGGCGCGGGCCCGATGTGGACCGGGCGCGAGTCGACGCGGATCAGACGCCGAGCAGCGCGAGGAGCCCCTCCGGGCCGAGGCGCTCGAGCGTCCGCTGCCGCGCAAGGAAGCGCCGGAAGTCCTTGTAGACACCGCTGCCCTTCGGGCGGAGCTCGAAATCGGTGATGCGCGTGATGGAGAACCTCAGCGCCGCGATCACGCTCTCGTGGAACAAACGGTCGCGCTCCTCGGTTGAGAGCGGCCGCACCGCCGTGTAGCCGGCGGCGAGCGCGGACACGAGATCCGGGTCGAGATCGTCGCCGAAGCACCACGCGAGCATCGTGACGGCGAGGTCGAACGCGGCGCTCCCGCGCGAGGCGCTCTCGAAGTCGAGCAGCGCCGAGATCTCGCCGGCCTCCCAGAGCACGTTGTCGCGGAAGAGGTCGCCATGGATCAGCGTCTGGGGGCCGGGTGTCCGCGGCGCCGCGGCGCGGATCCGTTCGAGCCGACCGGTGAGCTCGTCGACGGCGGCGGCCACGTCGGGCGGGAGGGCCGGCGCGGGAGCCGTCGACCTCGCGCCCGCAGGGGAACGGAGCCCCCGGAGCCGCTGGTCGAGGCCGTCGAGGTCGAACCGGCTGGCGTTCGCCCCCTCGAACGAGGCGCCGACGAGGTGCACCCGCGCCAGGGCCGCGCCGACGCGGCGGGTCGCGTCCGGCGTGACGCGCGCCTGGCAGAGCGACGCTCCCCCGACCCACGGGAACAGCGCGACAGGCTTTCCAGCGTGCTCCGCGATGAACGCCGCGCCCTCCGACGCGGCGCCCTCCGACACGGACGCCGCGTCGGAGGGCGCCGCGTCGCGGCGCCGGAGCGGCTGCGGGGTGGCGACGCCCCCGGCCGCGAGGTGCTCGAGCATGCGCGCTTCGCGTGACGCCGCGCCCAGCTGCTGCTCCTCGTAGACCCGCAGGAACACCTGTCCGCGGCCGTCGGCGAGCGTCAACGCGAAGTTGGAGTTGACGCTCCCGGCGAGCAGGCCGCGCACGTCGGCGATCTCCAGGCCGTAGAGCGCGCCGATGCGGCGGGCATCCGCGAGCGAGAGGGGGGTCAGGATGGCCATCGCGGCGCAGGGTAGCCTCGTCTCGCGCGCGGCCTCCACAGGAACCTGGAGGAGCGCGCCGAGCGGGAGGCGAGGAGGGACGGGGAGGCAACGGAAGGGGGACGAGCGATGAGAAAATGCGCGCTCCGCACGAAGATCCGCGGTGCCCCCGGTCGCGGACCGGCCCTGCGTGCGTTATGAAATCGAGTGAGCGGGAGCGACATCCCCCTTCGACTATCGAATGCCCACCCTCTACGGAAACACCACCGGACTCAGCCCCCAGGCCACCAAGACCCTCGAGCGCATCTACCGCCGCAAGGTCCCGCTCGCCAGCATCGCCACGCCCGAGCTCATCAAGGCGCTCGCCGAGGCGTCGCATGAGACGGGGCGCCAGGTCGGCGCGCTGGTGCACCGCTCGGGCGAGATCGACTACGTCATCGTCGGCGACGCGACCCGGCTGATGCTGCCGGACATCGGGCGCCTCCGCGCCGCGCAGGGCCGCTTCAGGGCGCTCCGGCTCGTCCACACGCACCTCTTCAACGAGCCGCTCACCCGGGACGATCTCGTGGATCTCGTCCGTCTCCGGCTCGACCTTGTCGCGGCCGTGCAGCTCACCCCGCAGGGCGAGCCGCGGACCCTCCAGTACGCGTACAACGTCCCGGTCCACGGGAAGGAAGCGGTCACGGTGACCGTGGACGAGGCCGAGGGGCGCGGCGACAGCCGCGGGGAGGCGGCGCTGCCGTATCGGACCGTGGGCCCGGTCGCGATCGGCCGCGCCGACGTCGATTTCGGCGCGCTCATCCAGGCGCTCGAGGACGAGTTCACGAAGCGGTCGCGCACGCGGTCGGTCGCGGCGAAGGACGGCCGCGCGATCCTCGTCCACGTCGCCGAGAAATCCAAGGTGGGGGCGCTCGCCCGGGCCGAGGAGAGCCTGCGCGAGCTGACCGAGCTCGCCGGCACCGCGGGCGTCGATGTCGCGGACACGGTCCTCCAGCTGCGCGATCGGCTCGACCCGCGGCTCGTGCTCGGCAAGGGCAAGCTGGACGAGGTCGTGCTGCGCGCCTCCGAGCTCGACGCGGAGACGCTGGTCTTCGACCGGGATCTGACCCCCTCCCAGGCCTCGGCGATCGCGAAGCATACGGATCTCAAGGTGCTCGACCGGACGCAGCTCATCCTCGACATCTTCGCCCAGCGGGCCGAGTCGTCGGACGGCAAGCTCCAGGTCGAGCTGGCCCAGCTGAAGTACACGCTCCCTCGCCTCGGGCAGAAGGACGACTCCCTGTCTCGCCTGACGGGCGGCATCGGCGGGCGCGGTCCGGGCGAGACGAAGCTCGAGATCGGGCGCCGCCGCGCGAAGGAGCGCGTCAGCTTCCTGGAGGCGCAGCTGAAGCGGCTCTCCCGCCAGCGCGAGCAGCGCCGCCGCCGCCGCGCCCGGCTCGGCGTGCCGGTGGTCTCGATCGTCGGCTACACGAACGCCGGCAAGAGCACGCTGCTGAACACGCTGACCGGCGCCGACGTGCTCGCCGAGAACAAGCTGTTCGCGACCCTCGACACCCGCTCGAGGCGGCTCCGCTTCCCCGAGGAGCGCGAGGTGGTGATCACCGACACCGTCGGCTTCATCCGGGAGCTGCCGAAGGACCTGTTCGCCGCCTTCCGGGCGACGTTCGAGGAGGCCGCCGACGCCGACCTCCTGCTCCACGTCGTGGACGTGAGCGATCCCGCGCGCGACCAGCACATCGAGACGACCGAGGCGCTGCTGACCGAGCTCGATCTCATCGGCATCCCCCGCATCGTGGTGTTCAACAAGGCGGACCTGATCGCCCCGGCGGAGGGGCGTCGGCTGCTCCTCGGGCACCCGGATGCGGTGGTCCTGTCCGCCACGGACCGGGAGACGACGCGGGAGCTGCTCGCGAAGCTCGCGGAGCGGCTCAAGAGCCGCTGGGAAGAGGCCGCGATGGTGCCTTCCTACGAGGCGGAAGCCGCGGAGGACGAGCTCGGGGACGGCGGGCTGTTCGAGGGGGAAGCCGAGTCGATGACGGTGCTGGGCCCGCCTTCGAGCTCCGGGGCGGGAGAGCTCAGCGCGCGTGTGAGAGGGACGTTCGAGGCGTGAGCTCCGCCGGGCTCCCTCTGGGGAGCCCGGCGGACGCCGGGGAGAGCTCACGGCATCGGGATCTCGCCGCACGTGAAGACGACGGGGGCGCACTTGTCGCTCGCGCACTGCTCGTTCGTCGTGCAGTCCTCGCCAGCGGCCAGCTTGCAAGCGCCCTTGCCGTCGCAGACGTTGGCCTCGCTGCAATCCGCCCCGTCCTCGGTGCCGAGCGGGACGTTCGAGCACGTGCCCTCCAGATCCTTCACATTGCAGGCCATGCACGCCGTGTCGCAGGCGGTGTCGCAGCAGACGCCGTCGACACAGAGCCCGGTGGCGCACTCGCTCTCGGCGTCGCACTCCACGCCGTTCGCCGGCTTGCACTCGCCCGCGGCGTCGCACGCCTGGCCCTCGTCGCAGCCCAGGCCCTCCGCGCCGGCCGCGGCCAGCACGCAGGCGCCGTCCGCGCACTCGTGGCACTTCGCGCAATGCGTGTCCTCCATGCACTCGGTGAAGCAGGCGTCGGTCGCCTCATTGCAGGCGAACTCCTCGCACGCTTTCTCCTCGCCGGGCCCGCACTCCTCGTTCTCCCCGTCGCAGGTGCCGCGGCTCGTCGCGACGCCCTCGGAGCACGTCGGCTCGCCGCACTCGGTCTCGGCCTTCGAGGGGCCGCACTCGCCGTCGTCGCCCGACGCCTTGAGCGCGGCCGTGCAGGCGTCGCACTCCGCGTCGCAGGCCTTGTCGCAGCAGACGGCGTCGGCGCAGAAGCCGCTCGCGCAGTCCGTGGCTGCGGTGCACGCCTTGGCGGCGTCGCACTTCGGACAGATGGAACCGCCGCAGTCGACGTCGGTCTCTTCGTTGTTCTTCGTTTTGTCAGAACATCCGTCGTCGAGGACTTCCTCGTCCCCCGGGATGCGCGAGCGATCGACCGAGGCGATGAGCTCGCAGCCCATCCCGAGAGTCGAGAGCGCGCCAGCGCAGAGCGCCATCGCGAGAAGATGCTGTTTCTTCCACATAGTAGTCCCCTTAGAAGGTAAACCGCGCGGCGGCGCCGCCGCCTGTCGGGCTGACGAACGGAGTGACGAACGCCTTCTTCGTCACGCTCGACGCAGCGGCCTTCGCCTGGGCCGGGTCGTCGCTGAGGAGCAGGACCGCGCCGGTGACGCCGAACGTGAGCGCCACCGCGAAGGACATGTCCGCGATGAGCGCGAAGCGATCGACCTTGTCCGCGGTCTTGGTCGTCGGGGCGTCATCGAAGTCGCTCTTCGCGCCGAGCGCCTGGATGCCGAAGATCGTCCCGACCACCACACCGGCGCCGGCGAGCCCGAGGGTGACGTAGGCCGGCACCGGAGAGCGCGGCTCGATCGGCGCTGCCGGCGGCGGCGGCTGCGCGGGCGGCACGTCGGCGGGCGGCGGCTGCGCGGGGGGCTGGGCCGGCGTCGCAGCGACCGGCGCCGGCGCCTGCGGCGTCAGCGTGACGTTGACCTCGCGCGCCTCGGCGAAGGTGACCTCGAGCTCCTGGCTCGCGTCGGCGAACCCCTCGGCGGAGACGGTGAGGGTGTGCTTGCCGGGCGGGACCGAGAGCTCCTTGCCGGTCTGGCCCACGCCGTCGACCGCGACCTTGAGGCCAGGCGGCGCCTCCGGGACGGTCGCGACCTTCACCTTCGCCGGCGTCTTCTTCAGGGCCTCGACGCGCGCCTGACCCTCGGCGATCTTCTCCTTGAACTTCTCGGCGTCCGGCTTCGAATCGAGGAACGCCTGCCAGGCCGCGACGGCCTCGGTGACGAGGCCCTGCTTGTCGAGCGAGAGGGCGAGCTTGTACTTCGGTGCGGCGCCGGGCACGTACTCGTCCGCCTGGCGGTACAGGTCGGCCGCGACGGTGTACTCGCCCTTGTCGAACCTGGCCTCGGCCTCCTTGTAGAGCTTCTTCGCCTCGTCCTTCTTCTGCTTCTCGGTCAGCGCCTTCTTCGGCTTGGTGGTGGTCACCTTCGTCGCGGGCTCACCGGCCTTCGCGGGAGCCGCGGCGGGCGTCCCGGCCGCGGGCGGCGTCGCGCCGGCCGCGGGAGGCGTCGCGCCGGCCGCGTGCGGCGTCGCAGCGGGGGTGGGCGCCTGCGCCGCGGATGCGGCTGGCTTTGCAGGAGCCGCCGCGGCGGCCGGCTTGCCTGCCGGGGGCGCAGCCGGCTTGGCATCCGTCTGCGCAGATGCCGGACTGACGCTCGTCAGCGTCAGGAGCCCAGAGACCATCGCCGCCGAGGTCAACATCGTCAGCCGGCCCGATCGTGAACGCATACCGTAAGCCCTCCTCCGCGGATAGTGTCGCGTGGGCGCCCACTTAAGCCTTGAAGGCCGCTCTACACAAGGGGTTTCGCGTTCATCCGGGGGTGCGCGCGCTCTGCCGACGGCCGCGCCGAGGCTCGCGCCCCCGCCGCGCCCCCGCCGCTCCGGCGCGGCCTCTTCGGACATCAAGGCTCGTCGCCGCGCTCCAGCCATTCAGGGAACCGAAGCCTCGCCTCCAGCCCGAAGCCCAGGGTCGCCCGGCGCATGCGCGCGGCCCGCTCGGGGCCCCGAGGGAGGCTCTCGCGGAGCCTGCGCAGCGCCTCGATGTAGCGGGCGAACCGAGGATCCGAGAAGAGGGCGCTGAGGTCCTCCCGGATGCGCCGTATCGTTCCAGGGCTGACGCCATGGCTGCTGAAGCTCATCGTCAGTCCGGAGGCAGAGACCACCGAAGGATTGGCGAAGTTCGACGCCTCCGGGCGATCCAGCGTGCAGACGAGGCGTCCGGCGCCCGCGAGCTCCCGGTGGAGGCGCCGGGAGAGCGCCTCGTCGCCCGGCACGAGGAACACGATCGCCGCCCCGGCGAGGTCGCCCTCCAGGAATGCTCGCCGGTGCAGATCGAGCCGCCCCTCCCGGCTGGCTTGCTCGATGGACCCGTCGACCTGCCCTGGAGCGACGACGGAGACGCGAGCGCCCGCCGAGAGGAGGCGCTCGACCGTGTACGGCGCGTCGCCGTCCGCGCCGATGACGAGCGCCCGCTGGCCGTTGAGATCGAGCGCGATGGGAAAGAGACGCATGGGAATGGAGCCGACACGAACAGCGCGTCCGCGCGACGAGTGTAGACCGATGCGCCGCCCGGCGGGCGAGGGGCGTGACGTCGGGCGAGGCCCGCCGTGAGTGTGGCTCAGCGGCCGGGAGACCTCTGGGGAGGAGGAGGCGGGCTGGGCGGTGGCACCGGCGGTAAAAAGGGCTGCGTGCGGAAGGCGAGCATCCGGTCGGCGTTGCCGATGCGCGTCACGAACAGGCCGACGAAGGAGCCGAACAGCGAGTCGCCCGGCCCGATCGCCGTCGAGCCGGGCGGCCGGGTCACCCACCGTTTGATGCGATCGAGCATCTCGGCGCTCATGGGGTTCACCTCGACCAGCACGGCGACGAAGTAGCGGCTGCCGTCGCGGACGAGCGATCGCTCCACGAGCGGCAGCCGCCGGGCCTCGGCGCAGTTGCGGAGCACGCCCTCGACGTTGATCGCGACCGTGCTCGACTGACCTCCGGCCTGGATCAGCTGGATCCGGAACACCTCATCCCAGAGGTCATAGACGATCCGGCAGCTCTTGGCGGCGAGCGCGACAGGGTTGCCTCCGCTCTCGTGGAAGAGGTAGCCGCGCATCGTGATGACGGTGGGGAGCCCGCTGAGCAGCTTCTTCGAGATCTCGCCGTCGACGACGTCGCGGAAGCTCACGGTCAGCTGCACGATCGTCTTGTCGAGCGTCAAGCTCGCCACCCGGGTGGGCAGCGCGGCCGGCGCGCTGAGCGCCTGCTGCGCGTCCGCGTCGGCGATCTCCTTGGGCCCCGTCCCCTCCTGGGCCATCGACCAGCTCGCTCGGAGGGCGAACGTCGCGAGCAGCGCGATCCCGAGCCAGCGCGCCGCTCCGCGGCCGAGCGCCACGAGCGCTCGCCGCGCCTCTCGGAGGTGCCAGGCACGGCGGCCACCGCCCGCGCGCCGCGCATCGCGCGTCGCGCGCTTCGGTCCGCGATGTGCGTGGAAGCAGATCATTTCCGCTCACCGCGCCGCGCCGGGATCAGCCCGAGCAGGTTCGAGAACGCGAGCGTCACCCCGCCGACCGCCGTGTCGACCCGCAGACCGAGGTTGTAGGTGACGTCCACGGGCACGCGGGCGAAGCCCTCGTATCCGGTCGGCGCATCGGTGAACTCGCGGCGCGTCGCGAGGCCGTACAGGCCCGCGGCGCCGAAGAGATCGACGCCGTAGATCGAGCCGCGGCCGGCGTAGACCGGGATCCGGTACTCCGCCTCCAGCTTCGCGGCGAAGTCTCCGTACCGGACCTCGATGATGTCCGTGCTGAGGAAGTTCGGCGGTTGCCTCCGATCGGGCGCGAGATCGAGCAGCCGATCGGGCAGGAGGTCGGTGAGATCGCCGACGTAGAATTTCTCGAAGAAAGGCGCGTCCCCGGCTATCGCGCCGGCGAACGCCTCGACGCGGAGCACGTGCCGCAGCGGCAGGCGGAACCAGCGCTGCGCGCCGAACTCGAACTTCTGGTAGCCGTAGTCGCTGCCGAACGGCGGTACGCCCACCGTGACCGAGACAGACGCGAGCGTGCCCTGCGTCGCAAGGAAGGGCGCGTCGCGCGTGTCGTGATCGATCGCGGCGTGCAGCGACGAGAGCACCGTCTTGCCGCCCAGGATGTCGAATTCGATGGGCTCGCGGCTGTTGCCGCGCATGTGCGAGGCGACCGTGGGCACGGTCGCGTCGATCTGCTCCAGGTGGTAGTCGAGCGACAGCCGCGAGGAGGAGGAGACGTCGTGACCTGTGCCGAGCGTCGCGCCGAACCGCTTGTAGGCGACGACGGCGTAGCCCGTGACCTCGCGCTGCTCGAGCAACGGGGACTCGAAGACGACGTCCCGGTTGCCGAAGAAGTCACGGGCGTCGTTGTAGAGCACCGTCACCGTGGCCGACCAGCGGGTCCCCACGAACGCGGGGTCGACGAAGCGGGTCCTCAGCGCGAGCTGGTCGGCCGCGAGCCCGACGCCGGCGCCGAGCGTGATCCCCGTGCCGGCGAGGTTGGTCTCGGCGACCTGCACGCCGGTGAACGCGGAGAGCGGCCTCGCGTTGCCCGCGGTGTCCTCGTCGGCCGCGATGCCGAGCCAGAGGTCCTGCACGACGAACGTGTTGCGCTCGACGACGTCGATCACGAGCGTCGCGCTCCCGCGCTCGACCCCCTTGCGGAGCGAGAACCCGACCGAGGCGAAGAACCCGGTCCCGAGGAGGCGGTAGCGCGTGAGCTCGATCTCCGGATCCTCGACGTCGAGCAGGTCCCCCGCGCGGAACCTGACGTAGCGGAGGATCACGCGCGCGGCGGTCCGCACGTTGCCTCGGATCTCGATGCCGTCGAGGGTGTAGCGGACGCGATGCCTCTCCTGGAGCGCCGCGCCGGGCGACAGCGCTGCCGCGTGGGAGGGCGCAGCAGCGTGCGGCGCTCGCTCCTGTGCCGTCGCCTCTGCGTCGGCGGCGGCCACCGCGCCTTGCCCGAGCGCGCGCCTCGGGCACGTCCCCAGGAGCAACGCGCACCAGAGCGCGAGGTGGGCGCGGCCGAGCGCAGGGGGCAGGGGGATGGCCCGGGAGCGTGAAGAGCTCCGGAATCGAGGTGGATTCACGGGATTCCTGCAACGCCGCCGAAGCCTACCGAGGCGTCGGCGACGCGCCCTTCAGCAGCGCACCCTAGCACGATCGATCGCCTCGCCGGAGGAATCGGCCGCGTCGAGATCGACCCCCGCCGCGGCGTCCTCGGCGACGGCGTCGGAGGGGACAGGGGGCGACGGCGCCCTGCATCGGATCTGCGTCGCGGCGTTCACGCGCTGTGGCCAACGTGCATCGCGGGGCGTCGGGGCGGGCTCGGTGTGCTCTGCCAGCACGAGCAGGTCCAGCCGGGCGGGCGTCGGCTCGATCAGGTGATCGGCCGCGGCGAGCAGCAGCGCCCGGACCTCGGTCCGGACGCTGGCCTCGCGCGCCCAGCGCGCGCCGACGCTCGCGGCGATGGCGCGGGCGAGGAGGAGCTCCGCGCGGCCGCGCACGTCCGCGGGGATCCAGTCGGCGACGAGCGGATCCGCGAGCATGGATAGCGTCTTGCGCAGCGCGGTGACGCGGCGAGGGCCGAACCTATCCGGCGCGCGCTCCGCGTGGCGCGCGAGGCGCCCTGCCCTGCGGAGCGCGCGCCTCGCCGCCCTGCCGACCACTGCGCCGTGCACGGTGAGCCGTTCGCGAGGCGCGTCGATGGCGCGCAGCACCGCGGCCAGCGAGACCCCGCCCGCGATCACGAGCGCGACCGTCACCGCCGTGGCCTCGAGGCCGTGCAGCTGAAAGCCGCCGGTCGCCGCGACGAAGGCGCAGGCCGACGCCAGCAAGAGCCCCAGGGAGCCCAGCGCGCCTGCGGTGTGCGAGCGGCCGCGCCAGGAGCCGCCTTCGCCGTGGAGGGTCCGCGCGTAGCCGTCCGGCGCGATGAGCCGTCCTCCGCTCGGGATGAGGCCCACCATCGCTCGCCGTGCCGCGCGCCCGAGGCCGACCTCCAGCGGGCCGAGCTCGATGCCGGGCGGCTCACGGAACGGGCTCACCCATCCAGAATAGCCCATCCGCCGCCCTCACGGAGGGCGGGGGCCGGCGCGCAGCTGCGGCGGCGAAGCCTCGCCGCCTGCCGCCTCGCTCTTGCGGGCGCCGCCGCCATCGGGGTGATCCTGATCGGCAGCCCCGGTTGCGGTGACGGGGCTTCGTCCGTCTACAACGGGCTCCGTGGTTGCTGACAGCGCAGCGCCGCGCGGCGCATCACGAAGAGTGAGCCGCCGCCACATCGAGGCAGCGGCGCGCGGCGCATCACGGCTTCCCCGGGCTGACCTTCTGTGCCCGCGATGCCTTCTCGACGAGGCCGCTCGTGCCCATGCGTGACGCGAGCGCCGAGAGCACCGCGCGCAGCGGGACGCCGCGCGACACGAGGCCGACCAGCAGGTGGTAGATGACGTCCGCCGCTTCGGACGCGACGCGCTCGTCGCTCTCCCCGGCGATCGCCTGGGCCAGCTCGCCGGCCTCCTCGCGGAGCTTTGCGCCGATGAGCGGCGCGCCTCCGTCGAGCAGCTTCCGGGTGTAGCTCTTCGTCGCCGGCGACGCCTTGCGCGCCTCGAGCTCGCGCTCGAGGGACTCGAGCAGCGCGGACGCGTCCTGCCCCTCGTCGGCGGCCTCGGGCTCTCCGTCCCCGCGTGCATCGACCTGCCGGAAGAAGCAGCTCGCGCTCCCCGTGTGGCACGTCGGGCCGCGGGGCTCCGCGAGGATCAGGAGCGCATCCCCGTCGCAGTCGGCGTGAACGCTCGTCACCGCGAGCGTGTTGCCGCTCGTCGCCCCCTTCTCCCAGAGCTCGCCGCGCGATCGGCTGAAGAAGGTGGCGCGCCCCGTCTCGAGCGTCCTGGCGAGCGACTCCCGCGTCATGTACGCGAGCATCCGGACCTGCCCGGTCAGCCGATCCTGCACGACGGCCGGTACGAGCTTGCCCTCTCCGAATGCGATCTTCACGGTCTATGCCTCTCCGGTGGTGTCGGGCGCCTCGGCGGCGCCGGTTTCGCGGGCGGTCGCCCGGCCTTCGTCCTTTGCGCTGCCGCGCCTGGCCCGCGACGGCGCGTCGCCGGCCTTCACCGGCGCGCTCCGCTTCTTTCTCGGCGTGTCGTCCTCGTCCTCGTCCTCGTCGTCTTGGTCCTCGTCGTCGTCACCATCTGCTTGCTTGTCGGCGGCCGCGGCGGAGCTCTCCGGGAGGCTGAGCGCCATCGCCTGCTCCGGGTGGTCCAGGGCGGCCTTGTGATAGACCGCGAACGCGATCGACGCGGCGAGCCCGGTCGCCAGCGCGACGGCCTGGGAAGTCGAGTACTGGAGGGTCGCGGAGGCGGCGAACGTCTCGGGCCTGAGGGCCAGGTACAGGGCGACCGCGGGGACGAAGGAGAGCACCTGCGTCACCTTGCGCACCACGTTGTCGCGGAGGAGATGGGAGAACCCGATCGTGTACCCCACGGCGAAGATCACGAGGCCGGCCGGGAGCAACACGTGCTCCGGGAGCGACGGCGGGATCGAGCCGCGCTCGGCGTCGTCGCGGAGGAGCTCGAGCAGGTAGCGGCAGACGCCGTAGGAGAACGTGAAGATGAGGAAGATCTCGCCACGGAACTTCTGCCGGCGGCGCGCGAGGAGGAGGAGCGTGAGCAGCCCTGCGCCGACGAGCGCCTCGTAGATCTGCGTCGGGTGCACGGCGAGCGACGCCTCGGAGCTCGGATCCAGCCCGCGCTCCTTGACGTGCTGCACCCACGCCGGGGACCCGCTGCCGTGGTCCAGCGTGCCCTCGGCCCAGCGCGGGAACGAGCCGAGCTTCTTCAGCCAGGCGGGCGCCGTCTCGCCGAGCGGCCGGCCGAAGTCGCAGCCGAAGAGGTAACACCCGATCCGCGTGATCATCAGGCCCGAGGCGAGGCTCGGGACGGCGACGTCGGCCCAGGGGAGCAGCGGGATGCGGTGGGAGCGCAGGAACAGGTACGAGCCCAGGAAGCCGCCCAGGAAGCCGCCGTACGCCACCAGCCCGCCGCGGCGGATGTCGAACATCGCGCCGAACGAGTCGAACTCGTCGAGGTTCGTGAGGATGTAGAGCACGCGCGACCCGACGACCGCGGCGAGCGCGGTGACGACGTAGCAGTTGGCCATCGTCTCCTTCGGCAGGCCGTCGCGCTCCGCGAGCCCGAGCGTCAGGTACCAGCCGACCACGAGCGAGAGCCCGAGCATGACACCGTAGCTGTAGATGGGCAGCGGACCCAGGGTGTAGGTCTGCTCCTTGACCTGGGAGGCGATCGCCGCGAGCGCGACGCCTGCGATGCCCGCGGCCGTTGCGCCTGGCTTGTTCTTCGCGATGAGCAGCCCGATCGCGCCCGCGAAAGCGATGCCCGCAGCGATCAGGAAGACCCAGAGCAGGGGCACGGTCCAGGCGGGCAGCGGGACGCGGAACAGGATGGGATGCATGGCGCCTCTCCTTACGCCTGGGCTTGGGGACCATCAAGCATCGTCTCTCGCGCATGACGCAGCGAGCCAAGGCGTTCGCTGACGCTGGTCCAACCGCGCCGGGCGATCTCGATGTGCCCGGGCCGTCAGCGCAGCGCGAGGTTCTCCCCATCCTGTCGACGGCGCCCGCGAAGCGGCTCTCGAAGTCCGCGCGCGCCGCTGCTAGCATCGATTCCGTGCTCTCTGGCCGTGCCACCGTCGGGGTCTTCGCAGTGCCTGGACTGCTCGTGAGCGCGGCGTGTGTTCCCGAAGGGCCGGCCACGGGGGATGTGAGCGCGCGGCCAGCCGGGACGGTCGCGCCGTCGGTCTCCTCGCCGACCGCGGGCGCCGCTTCGGGAGCGCAGGGGACGGGCGTGTTCGAGGACGACTTCAACCGGCCGGCGCTCGGCCCCGACTGGAACGCCTTGAGCTCCAAGTGGGCCATCGACGAGGGGCAGCTCTGCGTGCGCGCCGCGAGGAACCGCGGCGTGTGGCTGAAGCGGCCGCTGCCGGAGAACGCCCGGATCGAGTTCGACGCCATCGCCGAGGCCCCAGACGGCGATCTCAAGGCCGAGCTCTGGGGAGACGGCCGGAGCGGGGCGACGGCGGCGAGCTACACGAACGCGACGAGCTACCTCGTGATCCTCGGAGGATGGAAGAACACGAAGCACGTGCTCGCGCGCCTCGACGAGCACAGCGCCGGACGGCTGGAGATCGACGTGGATCCGGACAGCGACGACGACCGCGCGCGGCCGGTCGCGCCGGGGCAACCGTATCGCTTCCGGATAGAGCGTCGTGACGGCAGGACCCTCTCCTGGTCGGTGAACGACGTCGAGTATCTGGAGCTCAGCGACCCTGCTCCGCTCTCCGGTCCAGGGCACGAGCACATGGGCTTCAACGCATGGGATGCGCCGGTCTGCTTCGACAACCTGCGCATCACGCCCCTCTAGCCGCGATGGAATCGGGTGAGGTCGAACGGGAGCTCGAGGAGCTGGAGACGCGCATCGAGCGGCTGCGCGCGCTCTACGAGCAGTACTTCATGGGGATCGAACGGCTGGAGCCGCTCATCCCGCGCAAGGACGTCGAGCGTCGCATCTGGGTGATGCGGCGGGAGCAGATCAGGAACACCGGGCTCCGGTTCAAGTTCCAGATGCTGATCCAGCGCTACAACACGTTCCAGCAGTACTGGGGCCGCATCTCGCGCGAGATCGAGAACGGCACGTACCGTCGCGACGTCATCCGCGCAGCGAAGCGGGTCGGAGCGAAGGAAGCGCTCACGATCGTCGGCCGCAAGCGGGCAGAGCGCTATGCGGAGCTCGCCGAGCAGCAGGACACAGAGCACGGGCCGGTCCACCGCGCCGAGGACCGCGGCGATCACGAGGAGATCGACGTCGACGACGAGGCGGTCACGCTGGCGCCCCCGCCTTTGCCCGCCGCGTCGCTTTTGGGAAAGCGATCGCTGGCCGCGCTGGCCGCCGAGGAGGCCGCGCCCCGCGCCGCGGTCGCGCCGCTGACCGCGCCGGAGGCGTCGAGCGCGGCGCCCGCCAGCTCGCCGGCGCGCCCCGCGCTCGCGCCGCCTGCCATGCCGCAGGCCACACCGGCCGTGAAGCCCGCTCCGCTGGGAGGGCTGCCCCGGGGGCTCGGCCTGACCAGGCCTCAGCAGAAGCCGGCGGAGAGCAAGCCGGCAGAGGCGAAGCCGGCCGAGGCCTCGCCAGCAGGCGCGAAGTCGCCGGCGCGCCCTGCCGTCGACAAGGCTCAGCCTGCGGCGGGCGCGAACAGCCGTCAGCGGCTCGCCGAGCTCGCGGCGGAGATGCGCGCTCAGCGCACCAAGACCGGCGACGCGGCGAAGGCCGCGGCCGGGCCTCCAGACGCGTTGACGGACGTCGCGTCCGAGCCTCCGCCTGCTCCGAAGCGCCCGCCGCCACCGAGCCCCGTCAAGCCTTCTCCTGGCGCTCCGGCCGAAGCCCCGGCGGTCGCTGCCGCCGCCGCGGCGGGCGAAGCGAAGGGCACCGGAGCGAGGCGGCAGGAGCGCGTCCACTCGGAGCGCCCGCCGTCGGCCCGGCGCCGTCGCTCCACCGCGCCGCCTGCCGCGGAGACCGGCCCGGCCAGCGGCGCTCGGCATTCGGCGCCGCGGACGCCGTCGCGCCCCCCGGAGGCCGCGCGCGCCGGCGTCGACGCCGCGGTGCGCGCGCGACCCGCGCCCCCGCAGCGATCTGCTGCGCGCGACGACGAGCTCCCGGAGCAGCGGCTGCGTCAGATCTACGCGAAGTACGTCGAGACGAAGCGCGCCGCGCGTGAGTCGACGGCCGGCGTCACCTACGAGCGCCTGGCCGAGAGCCTCCGCGCGCAGGCCGCGAAGCTTCGTGCGACGAACCCGGCCAAGTCCGTCGACTACGATGTCGTCGTCAAGGACGGCAAGACCCTGCTCAAGCCGATCCTCAAGTAGCCGAAGATTGGCTGGCGGCAGGACGGACGCGACGTCCCAAGGCAGGGATCGACGCAGGACCGACGTTCGGCGGTGAACGCCAGGGGCGTGAGCTCGCCGAGCCAGGCTCGGCGAGCTGAGACGCTCCCGAGGGCGCTCCCGTCGTCAGACGGTCGGACTGGGCAGATGAGGATGTGCCGGCGGATCAGTGATGCGCGACGCGGCGCCAAAGCTGCGGCAGTCGCTGGACCCGCGCAGGTACTCCGGCGTCGTCCTCGACGAAGAGGATCGCACACGCCGTGCGGTCGGCCTCGCGCATCCTCGCGCATAAGTCGGCCAGGTCATCGTCGGCGTCCACAACGTCGGCCTCGGCCGGCTGGGAACAGCCTTGAACGTATTTGACATTGTCAAGGGCGATCCATCGCCCAGCGAACTCTTTAGATCGACATATGTCGCGCCAGCTCATTCGAGGCGCGACCAAACGAATCTTACTGCCCATTTCCCGTGAGCGACCTTCTCCCCCGTGTTCCAAAGTCAAGCGCCGACCAAACAAAGCCAGGGCGCGGCGTGCAATGAACTTTCAGAACTGTCGGGGCAGGATCTAGCACCGGTCAAAATCGGGCGTCAAGGCAAGCCTGGAACAGTCCGGACCCGCTGAGCGTTGTGCCCGATCCGGCCCACCTCCCTCATCGACATTGCGCTGGCAGCTGGGACATCGCCTCGCCCGCCCCGATCCGCGCGGCAGCCAAGGCGTGGGACTTCGCCGCGCACCCCTTGGACGCGACCGCCCGCTTGGCGCTCGCGCTGATGGCGGCCCTCGCCTCGGCCTTCTTGGGGCCATCGCACGACGCGAAGCGCTTCACTGCGAGATCCGTGTTGCCGCCGTTCGCCAGGTTGATCGCGGCCCTGCACTCCTGCTCCGCCTTCTCGTTGCCAGGCGGCGGGGCCTTGGGCCCGGTGGTCGCGGTCGGAGTCGTCGGGGTCGACGTGGTCTTCGGGGTGTCCGGAGCCGTCTTGTCCGGGCCGGTGGGCTCGGGCGGGAGAGGCTCCGGGGTGGTGGTGGGCGTGCTCGTGGGCGTGCCCACTGGATCCGACGCCACGGTGACCGACGGCGCGCCCGTGGGCAGCGGGATCGCGGTCGACGTGCTCTCCTCCGTCGTGCTCCCGCCGCCCCCCTTCGTCATCATGACGACGCCGACGACGCCGAGCACCGCGACGGCCGCGACGGCGGCGAGGATCGGAGCTGCCTTGCTCTTCTGCGGCGCCGGTGGCGGCGCGGGGAACACCTGGCCGCTGCCCGTGGGCACGGCCGGGTGCGCCGGCACGACAGCCTGATCCATGACCGTGGCGGCCTGATGGGCCTGATGGGCCTGATGGTTGACGACGGTCCTCACCGGTCCCGGTCCCGTGGGCGGCCCCGCGACGAACAGCGGCTCCCCGAGCTGCGTCTGACCCGAGCGCGACGGCATCAGCGCCGTCCCGCTGGTCGGCGCGTCGCTCCCGACGAGGGTGCGCGGCGCCGCCGCGAGCACCGAGAGGCGGGCGCCCGCGCCGATCGTGAGATCTTCGTAGAACTCCCGCGCCGACTGCTGCCGGTCCTCGCGCCTCTTGCTGAGGGCCCTCATGACGGCCGCCTTCATCTTCGGCGGGGCCGCGGCGCCCATCGGCACCGCCTCGAACGGGAATGGCTGCGCCGTCATGTGCTGCGTCGCCCATGCCCACGGCGTGTCGGCGTCGAACGGCAGGCGCCCGGTGAGCATCTCGTAGGTCAGCACGCCGAGCGAGTAGATGTCGCTCCGCGCGTCCAGCTCGGTCCCCGTGAACTGCTCGGGGCTCATGTACGGCGGGGTGCCGAGCACCGTCCCCTGCTGGGTGAGCTTCTGCTCGGCCTTGGCGCTGCGCTCGTCGCGCTTCGCGATGCCGAAGTCGAGGACCTTGACGTAGTCCTCCTCGCCGGCGCGCTTGGTCAAGAAGATGTTGGCGGGCTTCAGGTCGCGATGGACGATCCCCTTCTCATGGGCCTCCTGGAGCGACCCGCACGTCTGCGCGATGATGCGATCGACGCGCTCGGGAGAGAGCGCGCCGCCCCGCTCGAGCGCCGTCTCCAGCGACTGCCCGTTGAGGAGCTCCATCGCGATGTAGAGCTCCCCGGTGTTCGTCTGCCCGAAGTCGTAGACCTTGATGGTGTTCGGGTGCTCGAGCTCGCTGACCGTGCCGCACTCCCGCATGAAGCGCGCGACCACCTGCGGATCCTTCGCGTGCTGCGAGAGGAGCGTCTTGATGGCGACCTTCCGCACCGACGTCCCCATCGGCTGCTCGCCGTTGTAGACGCGGCCCATCCCGCCCTCGCCGAGCACGCCCATGATGCGGAACCGGCCGCCGACGATGGCGCCGATGAGCGGGTCTGCTTCCACCGGCGCGACAGGGAGGAGCGCGCCGCACGTGGCGCAGAAGCGCGCCCCATCGATGTTTGGCTGATGGCAAGCGGGACATTCCATGCGATCGAACCCTCTACCCCCGAAGCATGACGGAACGCGATCGTCGCCTCGGGCCGCTCCGCGGCGCGCCCGGGCGAGCGTGCGCCGGGCAGGATCGCAGCAGCCGCGAGCGGAGCGCAAGGGACCTCTCGCTCGCCCGAGGCGCCGCCGACGCGCGTCCTCGTCGTCCCCGTCTTCGCCCCTCGTTCAGGGTCGCTTGCGTTCGCGCTCACGCAGCTGCTCGCCCGAGTCGCGCCGTAGCTGAGCGCGGTGTTCGGCGCGGGCCACGTGCCCCGCGCCGAACACCGCGCGCGCCGCGGGGTCGTTCTATTCGACGTCCGCCGACGTCCGCACTTGAAAACCGGAAGCGCTCGAGCGAGATCGGCGCCGTCGGAGGACGCCGGTGCTCTGGACCGCCCAGCTTGACCACGCGGCCAGACCGCGCTCTCGCAGCCGATTGCAGCGAAACGGACGAAAACGATGCACACCGCTTGACACGTCTCTTGCAGGGGGCTAAGAGCCTCCTCCCTTCGCGGGACTCGTCTACCTTCGGAGCGACGTGAGCGGCACCAAGAGCTTCACCTCGCTGCGGTCCAGCCCGGTCGGCACACTCCGAACCGCGCAGGCAGGCGGTCCAGCAGGGCCGGGAGTTGATTGCTCGCACAGAAGTGATCGGTCTTGGGACATTTCGCTAGGTCAGCACGCACGTTTCCCGGAGCCCGGGGACGGGCAGCGGGTGGATGCCGCTGGCGTAGCTCAATCGGTAGAGCACCTGCCTTGTAAGCAGGGGGTTAGGGGTTCAAGTCCCCTCGTCAGCTCCGATGCAAGGCAACAGATCGGCGGTTCGGGAGGTCAGGGCAGAGACAAAGTCCGTAAGATCCGATAAATAGAGAAAATCTGGAGGGTTGCCCGAGCGGCCAAAGGGAGCAGACTGTAAATCTGCCGGCAATGCCTACGATGGTTCGAATCCATCACCCTCCACCGGGGCGTGCTTTCGCTCCGAAAACGGTTCGACCAGGATACAGATCCGCCGGGATCGCTCTCGACGGAAGCCCGCGGGCGTAGCTCAGTTGGTAGAGCGTCAGCCTTCCAAGCTGAACGTCGCCGGTTCGAACCCGGTCGCCCGCTCCGTGGTCGGTCGTTTGCCCACCTAGCTCAGTTGGCAGAGCACGTCCTTGGTAAGGACGAGGTCGTCGGTTCAATCCCGATGGTGGGCTCCAGCGAGGACAGCGAAACGCAGTCGCGAACTTCATTTCGGCAGGAGACATCTCGATGGCCAAGGAGAAATTCACTCGTACGAAGCCGCACGTGAACGTGGGCACCATCGGCCACATCGACCACGGCAAGACCACGCTCACGGCGGCGCTCGTCAAGGTGCAGTCGAAGCGCAACCTGGCGAAGGCGATCTCGTACGCCGACATCGCGAAGGGCGGGACGGTCCGTGACGAGACCAAGACGGTGACCATCGCGGCGGCGCACGTCGAGTACGAGTCGGCGAACCGCCACTACGCGCACGTCGACTGCCCCGGGCACGCCGACTACATCAAGAACATGATCACCGGCGCGGCGCAGATGGACGGGGCGATCCTCGTCGTGTCGTCGCTCGACAGCGTGATGCCGCAGACGCGCGAGCACGTGCTGCTCGCCCGCCAGGTCGGCCTGAACCACATCGTCGTGTTCCTCAACAAGTGCGACGCGGTGGACGACCCGGAGATGCTCGACCTGGTCGAGATGGAGGTCCGCGAGCTCCTGTCGAAGTACAAGTTCGACGGCGACAACGCGCCGGTGGTCCGTGGCGCGTCGCTGCCCGCGCTCCAGGGCGACCCGAAGTGGGAGGAGTCGATCCAGCAGCTGCTCGGCGCGCTGGACAGCTACATCCCCGAGCCGGTGCGCGACATCGACAAGCCGTTCCTGATGGCGATCGAGGACGTGTTCTCGATCAAGGGCCGCGGCACGGTGGCCACGGGCCGCATCGAGCGCGGCGTGATCAAGGTCGGCGACGAGGTGCAGATCATCGGCTTCAAGGACACGAAGAAGTCGGTCGTGACCGGCGTCGAGATGTTCCGCAAGCTGCTCGATCAGGGGCAGGCGGGCGACAACGTCGGGTGTCTGCTCCGCGGCGTGGAGAAGGAAGAGATCGAGCGCGGCCAGGTGCTCGCGAAGCCCGGGTCGATCACGCCGCACACCAAGTTCACCGGTGAGGTGTACGTCCTCAAGAAGGAGGAGGGCGGGCGCCACACGCCGTTCTTCACCAACTACCGGCCGCAGTTCTACATCCGGACGACGGACGTGACCGGCACGGTGAACCTCCCCGAGGGGGTGAAGATGGTGATGCCGGGCGACAACATCACGATGACGATCGAACTCATCGCCCCGGTCGCGCTGGAGGAGCAGATGCGCTTCGCCATCCGCGAGGGCGGCAAGACGGTGGGCGCCGGCGTCGTCACCAAGATCCTCGCGTAGGAGGCCGACGTGGGCGAGCAGGCCGGTGGGTGGCGTGCGGCGCGCATCGCCGTCTCACTGGCCTGCAGCGAGTGCAAGTCGCGGAACTACAAGACCACGAAGGCACCGGATCAGGTGGTGTCGCTCAAGAAGTTCTGCAAGCAGTGCAAGAAGCACACGGTTCACGACGAGACGAAGTGAACGAGTGCTCAGGAAGGCGCAGCGATTCTAGGGGTATAGCTCAGTTGGTAGAGCAGCGGATTCCAAATCCGCAGGTCGGGAGTTCGAGCCTCTCTGCCCCTGCCGGGGGATGTGGGCGCCTCAGGGCCGCCCCTGGATCCTCACCGAGCAGGCCTTTGTCTGCCGCGGTTCGGCGCGTTTGGTGTTGTTATGGCGAAGGGTCAAAAAGACAAGCCGCCGACGAAGGTCGCGGAGGACGAGGAGCCGGAGGAATCCGGACCGAGCTCGCCTGCCGAGGACTCGTCCCTCGTGAAGCAGAGCGAGGGGACGGGGGCTGCTGACGCGAAGGACGCCGAGGCGCCGCGTGCCGATGAATCGAACGACGCCGATGAGGCCGAGGACGAGGAGGTCGCGGCCACTCAGCTTGGCTCGGAGCGCTATGTGCTCGCCGGCTTCTTCGCCGCGGGGATGCTGCTCGCCTACCTGCTCGGCAAGGTCGTCCATGGCGTCTGGGCGACACTCGCCAACAAGGACTGGTTCAGCCGGGCGCTGCCGGTGCTCTCCGCGGTGGGTGACGACGACAAGACGACGTACGGCATGATCGTCGGCGGCGTCGTCGCGCTGGTCGTCGTGTTGCGCGCGTTTCGCAACCCCGAGCTTCGCGCCTGGAGCGACGAGGTCGCCGCCGAGCTGGCGAAGGTGAAGTGGCCCACCAAGAAAGAGGTGACGAATGCGACGTTCATCGTCATCGCGACGACCACCGTGGCGACCCTCTACCTGGCGCTGCTCGACCGCTTCTGGGCATTCGTGACCAACATCGTTTACGGCGATGGAAGCTGAAGCAGGGAGACCCTGAGGGAATCAAGCGCCATGGCCAAGAAGTGGTACGTCATCCATACCTACTCGGGATACGAGGCGAAGGTGCGCGACGCGCTCCAGCAGCGCGTGAAGCAGTACAGCCTGGAAGATCGGTTCGGTGAGATCCTCATCCCGAGCGAGACGGTCACGGAGAACCGTCCCGGCGGAAAGACCCGCGTTCGTCAGAAGCTCAGCCTGCCCGGCTACATCTTCGTGGAGATGGAGATGAACGAGCAGGTCTGGCACCTGGTCAAGGACACGCCCAAGGTAACCGGCTTCATCGGCAACCAGACGCCGCAGGAGGTCCCGATCGTTCAGATCGACAATCTCCGGCGGGGGATCGTCGAAGGGGCGGTCAAGCCGAAGCCGCGGCTCACGTTCGAGGTGGGTGAGGAGGTGCGGGTCCTCGACGGCGCCTTCGCGAACTTCACCGGCACGGTCGATGACGTGAAGATGGACAAGCAGAAGCTCAAGGTGAAGGTCAGCATCTTCGGCCGACCCACCAGCGTTGAGCTCGACTTCTCAGCCGTGGAGAAGCGCTAGCCAGGAACGGACGGCTGCAAACCTGCGGGCGAGCACCGCGCCTCCGCGGTGCTTCGCTGTTTCTCTGAATAGTAGACCGCCCGTCGGGCGGCGGTTCGATAGGGTGCGAGATTCATCATGGCGAAGAAAGTCACAGGGTACGTGAAGCTGCAGCTTCCGGCGGGCAAGGCCAACCCGTCGCCCCCCGTCGGTCCGGCGCTCGGCCAGCACGGCGTCAACATCATGGCGTTCTGCAAGGACTTCAACTCGCGGACGGCGGCGCAGGGGGACATGATCATCCCGGTGGTGATCACGGTCTACTCGGACCGCTCGTTCACGTTCATCATGAAGACGCCGCCGGCCTCCGTGCTCCTCAAGAAGGCGGCGGGGCTCGAGACGAAGAAGAAGCCGGGCGCGGGCTCCAAGGAGCCCAACAAGGTCAAGGTGGGCAAGGTCACGCAGAAGCAGCTGCAGGAGCTTGCCCAGCTCAAGATGCAGGACATGAACACGACGAACCTCGAGTCCGCGATGCGCAGCATGGCGGGCACGGCGCGCTCGATGGGCATCGACGTCGTCGACTGAGGTGGTCGTGGCGCTCCCCGCCGTCGGGGATGCGCCCCGCCGCGCCGGGCGCCCGAGAGGGGCGCCCAGCGGGGCCAGAAGCAAGACTTACCACGGTAGTTTTAGGCGCACCGTGGGAGGCGAGAGCCGTTAAGAAGGAGGGCATGTGCCGAAAGTCGCCAAGAAGAAAGTCGCAGCGCGGGCAGTCGTCGACCGCGCTCGAAAGTACACATTGCAGGAGGCGTGCGCGCTCGTGAAACAAGCGGCGCCCGCCAAGTTCGACGAGACGGTGGACCTCGCGGTCCGGCTGGGTGTCAACCCGCGGCACGCGGACCAGATGGTCCGTGGCGCCGTCGTGCTCCCGCATGGGACGGGGCAGTCGCTTCGGGTCCTGGTGTTCGCCAAGGGCGAGAAGGCCAAGGAGGCCGAGGCGGCCGGCGCCGACTTCGTCGGCGAGGCGGATCTCGTGAACAAGGTCCAGGAAGGCTTCATGGACTTCGATCGCGTGATCGCCACGCCCGACATGATGGGTCTGGTGGGCAAGCTCGGCCGTATCCTCGGTCCGCGCGGCCTGATGCCGAACCCGAAGGTCGGGACCGTGACGTTCGACGTGAAGACGGCCGTCTCGGAGGCGAAGGCCGGCAAGGTGGAGTACCGTGTCGAGAAGGCGGGCATCGTGCACGCGCGGATCGGCAAGGTCTCCTTCGCGGAGAACGCGCTCCATGTGAACGCGGACGCGCTGATCCAGGCGCTCGTCCGGGCCAAGCCGGCGACGGCCAAGGGCATCTACCTCCGGAGCATCACGCTGTCTTCGACGATGGGCCCCGGGGTTCGTATCGACCCGGTCCACTTCATCGGCAAGACGGAGGAGGCGTAGCCCATGGAACGGTCCCAGAAGGAAGTGCTGATCGGCTCCGTCCGGCAGAAGTTCGAGCGGATGTCTTCCGCGGTGTTCCTGGATTTCAAGGGGATGAACGTCGAGGCGGTCACCAAGCTTCGCGATGAGTTCCGGAAGTCCGGCGTGGAGTACCGGGTCGTGAAGAACACGCTCGTCCGCCACGCCATCAAGGAGCACCCCTGGGCGAAGACCCTCGCGAAGAGCCTGACCGGCATGACCGGCGTGGCCTGGAGCTACGAGGATCCGAGCGCGGCAGCCAAGGTCGTCAAGGCGTTCCGCAAGGACAACCAGAAGCTGCAGGTCAAGGCGGGGCTCATCGAGGGGCAGATCCTCTCGGGGGATGCCGTCGAGACGCAGCTCGCGACGATGCCCGGCAAGGATGAGCTTCGTGCCACGCTGCTCGCGACGCTGCAGGCGCCGCTCCAGCAGTTCGTGCAGCAGCTCAACGCGCCTCTCCAGAATTTCGCCTATCTCCTGAAGGCGAAGGAAGAGGAAGCGGGCAAGCAGGCCTGAGAGGGTGCTTTCGTATCAATTGGGCCTTGCGCCCGTCTGGTTTTGGTTTACATGGCCCCCTCCCCGGGGCGCGTAGAAGAGTTTGAAGGAGTCTTGCAATGGCTGAGATCACGCGCGAGCAGGTCGTCGATTACCTCTCCAACCTCCCTGTCATCCAGATCGCCGAGCTCATCAAGGACCTCGAGAACAAGTGGGGCGTCAAGGCTGCCCCCGCGGCCGTCGCTGTCGCTGCCGGCCCCGCGGCCGCCGCTCCGGCCGAGAAGGCCCCGGAGCAGACCGAGTTCGACGTCATCCTCGCGAACGCGGGCAGCAACAAGATCGGCGTCATCAAGGCGATCCGCGAGATCACCGGTCTGGGCCTGAAGGAGGCGAAGGACCTGGTCGAGGCCGCGCCGAAGACCGTCAAGGAGCAGGTTTCCAAGGCGGACGCGGAGGAGATGAAGAAGAAGCTCGTCGAGGCAGGTGCTACCGTCGAGCTCAAGTAACGATCACCGCTCCCTGCAAGGGAAATCGGGATCCGCCGGCGGACGGCGGCAGGGGCGGTCGTCCCTGCCGCACGTCCCGCTTTTGTCTGATGAACGGGACCGCGTTTGCGGGCCCTCGCGCAACGCTGAAGAGGGCCGCGAGTACGGGTCCTCGGTCAATCCTGAAGAGGACCGCGGGTGCGGGTCCTCGGCCAACGTCGGAGCTCAATGGGTCGCCACGCGGTCCGCTCTGCCCCCACAACCAAGATGTTTTGGGTCCTCATTCCCTGGGGACGCTCGCTCGCCATTCGTGCGTAGCTTCGTGTTCGTTGCTCGGTTCGAGCCGTGCGCCCGCCCCGCACTGCTCGTGTGAGCCGGAGGAAATCGATGCCGTCGGTCGTCCAATCCAACTTCCGCGTCCGTAAGAACCTGGGTCGCGTTCGTCGCATCATCGACGTCCCCAACCTGATCGACATCCAGAAGTCGAGCTACGACAAATTCCTCCAGATGAGCGTTCCGCCGAACGAGCGGGAGGAGGTCGGGCTGCAGGCGGTGTTCCGCTCGGTCTTCCCGATCAAAGACTTCAACGGCACGAGCGAGCTCGTCTTCGTCTCGTACAACCTCGAGCCGCCGAAGTACGACGTCGATGAGTGCCGCCAGCGCGGTATGACCTACTCGGCGCCGATCAAGGTCACGAACCAGCTGATGATCTACGACACCCGCGACGGCGGGGAGCGGATCGTGCGCGACATCAAGGAGCAGGAGGTCTACTTCGGCGAGCTCCCGCTGATGACCGAGACGGGCACGTTCATCATCAACGGCACCGAGCGCGTCGTCGTCAGCCAGCTGCACCGTAGCCCCGGCGTCTTCTTCGATCACGACAAGGGCAAGACGCACTCGAGCGGCAAGCTGCTCTACTCCGCGCGCGTGATCCCGTACCGCGGCTCGTGGCTCGACTTCGAGTTCGACCCGAAGGACATCATCTATGTTCGCATCGATCGCCGGCGGAAGATGCATGCGACGGTGCTCCTGCGCGCGCTCGGCTACTCGACGCAGGACCTGCTGAACTACTTCTACTCGACCGAGACCGTGTACCTCGAGAAGGGTGGCAAGTACGCGAAGAGCATCGAGTACGACCTCCTGGCCGGTCAGCGGACGACGCGCGACATCAAGATCGGCAACGACGTCATCGTCAAGAAGAACACCAAGTTCACCCGCGCCGCCATCCGGAAGATGAAGGAGGCGAAGCTCGAGCGGCTCAGCCTCGAGCCGGAGGAGCTCGTCGGTAAGGTCGCGGCGCACGACATCGTCGACCCGGAGACCGGCGAGGTCGTGGTCGAGGTGAACGAGGAGCTCACCGAGGCGAAGCTCGAGCGGCTGCGCGACGCGAACATCGAGCAGTTCCGCATCCTCTTCATCGACGGCCTGAACGTCGGCTCGTACCTCCGCGACACGCTGCTCACCGACAAGGTGAAGACGATGGAGGACTCGATCCTGGAGATCTACCGGCGGCTGCGGCCGGGCGATCCGCCGACGCTCGAGACCGCCAAGACCCTGTTCCACAACCTGTTCTTCAACGCCGAGCGTTATGACCTGTCGAAGGTCGGCCGGCTGAAGCTGAACTACAAGTTCTACCGGGATGTCCCCGAGGACGAGCGGCCGGGGCTCGATCTCACGGTGCTCACGCCGCAGGACATCCTGGAGACCGTGCGTCACCTGATCGAGCTCAAGAACGGGCGCGGCTCGGTCGACGACATCGATCACCTCGGCAACCGCCGCGTGCGCGCGGTCGGCGAGCTGATGGAGAACCAGTACCGCATCGGCCTCGTCCGCATGGAGCGCGCGATCAAGGAGCGCATGAGCATGTCGCAGGAGATCGACACGCTCATGCCGCACGATCTGATCAACGCGAAGCCGGTCAGCGCGGTCGTGAAGGAGTACTTCGGGAGCTCCCAGCTCTCGCAGTTCATGGACCAGACCAACCCGCTCTCGGAGGTCACCCACAAGCGCCGCCTCTCGGCGCTCGGCCCGGGCGGCCTGACCCGCGAGCGCGCCGGGTTCGAGGTGCGCGACGTCCACGCGACCCACTACGGCCGTATCTGCCCCATCGAGACGCCGGAAGGTCCGAACATCGGCCTCATCGCCTCGCTGTCGACGTTCGCCCGCGTGAACGAGTTCGGGTTCGTCGAGACGCCGTACCGGAAGGTCGAGAACGGCCGGGTGACGGAGGACGTGATCTGGCTCTCCGCGCTCGAAGAGGAGGGCAAGTACATCGCGCAGGCGACCGTGAACCTCGACGAGGGCGGTCGCTTCAAGGAGTCGCTGGTCTCGGCCCGCTACAACGGCGAGTTCAAGATCGTCACGCCCGAGATGGTCGAGCTGATGGACGTCGCGCCGAACCAGATGGTGTCGGTCGCCGCCGCGCTCGTGCCCTTCCTCGAGCACGACGACGCGAACCGCGCGCTCATGGGCGCCAACATGCAGCGTCAGGCCGTGCCGCTCGTCCAGTCGCACGCGCCCCTCGTCGGCACCGGCATGGAGGAGCGGCTCGCCCGCGACTCCGGCGTCTGCGTCATCGCGCGGCGCCCCGGGGTCGTCGAGAGCGTCGACGCGACGCGCATCGTCGTCCGCGCCGAGGGCGAGGGCGCCGAGGTGCCCGATATCTACCACCTCATGAAGTTCCAGCGCTCGAACCAGTCGACCTGCTACACGCAGAAGCCGGTCGTCAGGACGGGCGAGGTGGTGAAGAAGGGCGACGTGCTCGCCGACGGCCCGTCGACGGACATGGGCGAGCTCGCGCTCGGCCAGAACGTGCTCGTCGCGTTCATGCCGTGGCAGGGCTACAACTTCGAGGACTCGATCCTGGTCTCGGAGCGCATCGCCAAGGACGACGTGTTCACCTCGATCCACATCGAGGAGTTCGAGTGCGTCGCCCGCGACACGAAGCTCGGCAAGGAGGAGATCACCCGCGACATCCCGAACGTCGGCGAGGAGGCGCTCAAGGACCTCGACGACTCCGGCATCGTGCGCATCGGGGCCGAGGTGCGGCCGGGCGACATCCTGGTCGGCAAGATCACGCCGAAGGGCGAGACCCAGCTCTCGCCCGAGGAGAAGCTGCTCCGGGCGATCTTCGGCGAGAAGGCCGGCGACGTCCGCGACAGCTCGCTCAAGGTGCCGCCCGGCGTCGGCGGGATCGTCATCAACGCCCGGGTGTTCTCGCGCAAGGGGACCGAGAAGGACGACCGCGCGCGGGACATCGAGGATCAGGAGCGGGCCAGGATCGAGCGGACGCGCGACGAGGAGATCAAGATCCTCCGCGACTCGTTCTTCCGCCGCATCCGCGAGCTCCTCCTCGGCAAGGAGGCGACAGGCAAGCTCGTCGACGACAAGGGCAAGGTGCTCTTCCAGAAGGGCGCCATCATCGACGAGCCCTCGCTCGCCGAGATCCCCCGCAAGTACTGGGGGGAGATCCCCGTCGACGACGCCGAGCGGGTCCAGCAGATCCTGCGCGACCTCGAGGAGCTCGTCCGCACGCGCGAGGAGCACTTCCGCGACAAGATCGATCGCCTCTCCAAGGGCGACGAGCTGCCGCCGGGCGTCATCAAGATGGTGAAGGTCTATATCGCCATCAAGCGCAAGCTCCAGGTCGGCGACAAGATGGCGGGCCGCCACGGCAACAAGGGTGTCATCAGCCGCATCCTCCCCGAGGAGGACATGCCGTATCTGCAGGACGGCAGGCCGGTCGATCTCGTGCTGAACCCGCTCGGCGTGCCGAGCCGCATGAACGTCGGCCAGATCCTCGAGATCCACCTCGGGTGGGGCGCCTTCGAGCTCGGCAACCAGCTGCAGCGGATGATCGAGCAGCAGCGGGCGAGCGCCGAGATCAAGGAGCACCTGAAGGCCATCTACGCAGGCGACGAGACGATGAACGGCTTCTTCGACAACCTCGATGACGGCGACGTCAAGCGCTTCGTCAAGACGGTCGATGAGGGCGTCTTCATGGGATCGCCGGTGTTCGACGGCGCTCATGAGTCGGACATCAAGGGCGCTCTCGCCCTCGCGGATCTCCCGACCTCGGGTCAGGCGATCCTCTTCGACGGGCGCACGGGCGACGCGTTCGATCAGAACGTCACGGTGGGCATCATGTACATGCTGAAGCTCCACCACCTGGTCGACGACAAGATCCACGCTCGCTCGATCGGGCCCTATTCGCTCGTCACGCAGCAGCCCCTCGGCGGCAAGGCGCAGTTCGGCGGGCAGCGGCTCGGCGAGATGGAGGTCTGGGCGATGGAGGCCTACGGCGCGGCCTACGCGCTGCAGGAGTTCCTCACCGTGAAGAGCGACGACGTGATGGGCCGCACCCGGATGTACGAGGCCATCGTGAAGGGGGACTACACCCTGGAGGCGGGGCTGCCGGAGAGCTTCAACGTGCTCATCAAGGAGCTCCAGTCGCTGTGCCTGAACGTCGAGCTGGTCGAGACGAGCGCAGGCGTGGAGGCGTCGGCCGCGGAGGAAGAGGAGTGATGCAGTTCGTCACGTCACGAGCGCCGCGCGCCTTCTCGGTGACGGCAGGGGAGGCGCGCCGCGCGGGCGGCGCGCTCCCGAACGCTCAAGCAGTGGGCGCGGACAGGTTCATCGGTTTCGTTTCTGTCTCCGGAGGTCTCCATGCGTGACATCTTCAGCTTCTTCGAGAAGCCCAAGGACCCGCTGTCGTTCAGCGCCATCCGCATCTCGCTCGCGAGCCCGGAGAAGATCCGCGAGTGGTCGCACGGCGAGGTGAAGAAGCCGGAGACCATCAACTACCGGACGTTCAAGCCGGAGCGCGATGGTCTGTTCTGCGCCAAGATCTTCGGGCCCGTGAAGGACTACGAGTGCAACTGCGGCAAGTACAAGCGCATGAAGCACCGTGGCATCGTGTGCGAGAAGTGCGGCGTCGAGGTCATCCAGTCGAAGGTCCGGCGCGAGCGGCTCGGACACATCTCGCTGGCGACGCCGGTCGCCCACATCTGGTTCCTGAAGAGCCTGCCGTCGCGCATTGGCAACATGCTCGACATCACGCTCAAGGACCTGGAGAAGGTGCTCTATTGCGAGGCGTACATCGTCATCGATCCCAAGGAGACTGGCCTCATGCGGGGCGATCTCCTGAGCGAGGAGCGGTATCTGCAGCTCCTCGACGAGTACGGTGACGACAAGTTCAGCGCCGGCATGGGCGGCGAGGCGATCCTCGAGATGCTCAAGCAGGTCGACGTCCACGGCCTGGCCGAGCTGCTCAGGACGGAGATGCGCGCCGCGACCAGCGAGGCCAAGCGGAAGAAGCTCGCGAAGCGGCTCAAGGTCGTCGAGGCGTTCCGTGAGAGCGGCAACCGGCCCGAGTGGATGATGCTGACCGTGATCCCGGTGCTCCCGCCGGATCTGCGCCCGCTCGTCCCCCTGGACGGCGGCCGCTTCGCGACCAGCGATCTCAACGACCTCTACCGCCGCGTCATCAACCGCAACAACCGCCTGAAGCGGCTCCTCGAGCTGAACGCGCCGGAGATCATCATCCGGAACGAGCGCCGCATGCTGCAGGAGGCGGTCGACGCGCTGTTCGACAACGGCCGCCGCGGCAAGACGATCACCGGCCCGAACAAGCGCCCGCTCAAGTCGCTCTCCGACATGCTGAAGGGCAAGCAGGGCCGGTTCCGCCAGAACCTGCTCGGCAAGCGCGTCGACTACTCGGGCCGCTCCGTCATCGTCGTGGGCCCGACGCTGCGCCTGCACCAGTGCGGCCTGCCCAAGAAGATGGCGCTCGAGCTCTTCAAGCCGTTCATCTACAACAAGCTGGAAGAGCGCGGCTACGTCAACACCATCAAGAGCGCCAAGAAGATGGTGGAGAAGGAGCGCCCGGAGGTCTGGGACATCCTCGAGGAGGTCATCAGCGAGCACCCGGTGCTCCTGAACCGCGCCCCGACGCTCCACCGCCTCGGCATCCAGGCGTTCGAGCCCGTCCTCATCGAGGGCAAGGCGATCCAGCTGCACCCCCTGGTCTGCGCGGCGTTCAACGCCGACTTCGACGGCGACCAGATGGCGGTCCACGTGCCGCTGTCGGTCGAGGCGCAGATGGAGGCGCGCGTGCTCATGATGAGCACGAACAACATCCTCTCGCCCGCGAGCGGCAAGCCGATCATCAACCCGACGCAGGACATCGTGCTCGGGCTCTACTACGCGACCCGCGAGCGGAAGTTCGAGAAGGGGTCGTACCGCGCGGACACCCTCGCCTTCGGCGAGGACGGCGTGGCGCAGGGCTACCTGCGCGGCGTCTACGCCTCCCTCGAGGAGGTGCGGATGGCGTACGACAACGGCGAGGTCGCGCTGCACGCCGGCATCCGCGTCCGCGTCCCGATCATCGACGACGAGGGCAACCCGCAGCTCGACGAGTTCGGCCACGTGAAGCGCCGCGTCGTCGAGACCACGGTGGGCCGCGTCATCATCTCCGAGGTCCTCCCGAAGGGGGTCGCGTTCGAGTACGCGAACAAGACCCTCGACAAGAAGGCGCTCTCGGCGCTCATCGACGTCTGCTACCGCATCCACCGCAACAAGGAGACCGTCCTCCTCGCGGACCGGCTCCGCACGCTCGGCTTCGACCACGCGATGCGGGCGGGTATCTCGATCTGCATGGATCACATGGTGATCCCGCCGGCCAAGAAGGTCCTTCTGGGCGAGGCGCAGAAGGAGGTCGAGCGCGTCGTCGAGCAGTACCAGGAGGGGCTCATCACCGACGGCGAGCGGTACAACAAGATCGTCGATATCTGGGCGAGCATCGCCGACCAGGTCACGACCGAGATGATGGCCGGCATCGGCAAGGAGACGATCGTCGACCACGAGACGGGCAAGGAGTCGATCGAGCCGAGCTTCAACCCGATCTACATCATGGCCGACTCCGGCGCGCGCGGCTCCACGCAGCAGATCCGGCAGCTGGCCGCGATGCGCGGCCTGATGGCCAAGCCGTCCGGCGAGATCATCGAGACGCCGATCACCGCGAACTTCCGCGAGGGTCTCAGCGTGCTCCAGTACTTCATCTCGACGCACGGCGCCCGGAAGGGTCTCGCCGACACGGCGCTCAAGACGGCGAACTCGGGGTACCTCACCCGGCGGCTCGTCGACGTGGCGCAGGACGCGGTCATCTCCGAGTTCGACTGCGGCACGCTCGACGGCATCCGCGTGGCGAAGCTCGAGGAGGCCGGCGAGGTCATCCAGCCGCTCGGCGACCGCATCCTCGGCCGCGTCGCGCTGGAGGACGTCGTCGACCCGCTCACCGGCGAGGTGCTCATCACGGCGAACACCGAGCTCGACGAGCAGGCGGTGCGGTCCATCGAGGACGCCGGCATCGAGGAGGTCGTCATCCGCTCGGTGCTCACGTGCCAGCTCCGCCGCGGGGTCTGCGCGCTGTGCTACGGGCGCGACCTCGCGCGCGGCTACCGGGTCAACATCGGCGAGGCGGTGGGCATCATCGCCGCCCAGTCGATCGGCGAGCCGGGCACGCAGCTCACGATGCGCACCTTCCACATCGGCGGCACCGCGGCGCGCGGCAAGATCGAGGCGAGCTACCTCGAGGCCCGCACCGAGGGCACCGTCCGCCTCCGCCGCGCGGTCGTCCAGAAGAAGAAGGACGGCACCATGGTGGTCATGAACCGCCACGGCGAGATCGTGGTCGTCGACGAGACGGGGCGCGAGCGCGAGCACAACCGCCTCGTCTACGGCGCCATCCTCAAGAAGGCCGACGGCGAGCGCACCAAGCCCGGCGAGCTGCTCGCCGAGTGGGACCAGTTCGCGACGCCGATCCTCACCGAGGTCTCCGGCGTGGTGAAGTTCGGCGACCTCATCGAGGGCGTCAGCGTGCAGGATCGCCTCGACGAGGTGACGGGCCTCTCGCGAAAGGTCGTCATCGAGTCGAAGGCGGCCGACGTCCGCCCGCGCATCTCGCTGAAGGACCCGGAGTCGGGCAAGACGCTGAAGCTCCCGAACAGCGAGCTCGAGGCGCGCTACCTGCTCCCTGTCGGCGCCCACATCGTCGCGCAGGAGGGGGATCTCATCGAGGCCGGCGAGGTCATCGCCAAGATCCCGCGCGACACGACGAAGGTGCAGGACATCACCGGCGGTCTGCCCCGCGTCGCCGAGCTGTTCGAGGCCCGAAAGCCGAAGGATCACGCGATCATCAGCGAGATCGACGGCGAGGTCACGTTCGGCAAGGACACGAAGGGCAAGCGGAAGGTCATCATCACGCCGTACTCGCCGGACGGGCATGCGCTCGGCGATCAGGCGCGCGAGTACCTGATCCCGAAGGGCAAGCACATCCAGGTGCAGCCGGGTGACCGGGTGCGCGCGGGCGACCCCCTCCAGGACGGCCCGCCGAACCCGCACGACATCCTCCGGGTGAAGGGCGAGAAGGAGCTGTCGGCCTGGCTCGTGAACGAGATCCAGCAGGTGTACCGGCTCCAGGGCGTCGGCATCAACGACAAGCACATCGAGGTCATCGTCCGGCAGATGCTCCGGCGGGTCCGGGTGCGCGAGGTCGGCGATACGAACTTCCTGGTGGACGAGCAGGTCGAGAAGCACATCTTCGAGAAGGAGAACGAGACCGTGCTCGAGCGCGGCGGCAAGCCCGCCATCGCCGAGGCGCTCCTCCTCGGCATCACCAAGGCCAGCCTGTCGACCGAGTCGTTCATCAGCGCCTCGTCGTTCCAGGAGACGACCAAGGTGCTCACCGAGGCCGCGATCAACGGCAAGACGGACGATCTCCGCGGTCTCAAGGAGAACGTCATCATGGGCCGCCTGATCCCGGCCGGGACGGGGCTGCCCGCCTACAAGCGCCTCCAGGTCGTGGTCGAGGGCGAGCCGGTGGCGCAAGCGCCGTACGTCGCCCCCCGGCCGCGTCCCGAGGAGACGCTCACGGCCGTGAACGAGGAGTAGTCGGCCTGCCGGCGCGCCCAGGGCGGGATCCAACCCCGATCCCGGGCGCGCCGCCCCTCTCCCGGAGCGCGCTCGCTGCGGCTCGGGAGGCGTTTTGCCTTTCGCCCCAGGCTCATCGGCCTCACGAGTCGCGCCGGACGTGGCGCGCGCGCCTACCCGGAGCCAGTCTTCACTTCCACGTCGCAGCGTATCGGGTCGAGCGGGCCTCGCCAGCCAACCGGCGTCGGCTGGAATGCTCACGGGGCTCGCGCGCCGCGCCGAGCTCTGCTCTCATTCCTCGAGCGCACCCCATGGCTGCATACGCCGCGAGCGGCTGGCCAGCTCTCCCCGCGTGCTCCCGTTCCGCGAGGGTTCTTGGGCGCGCCACCTCCAATTTCTGGGTAGAATCAGGGTTTCGATGGCTTCCGTTCAAGGATTGAACCAGCGGATTGCCGATCGCCTCGTCCTCGAGGGGCGCATCACCCCGGACGATCACCGTCGTGCGGTGGAGTACGCGATGCGTACGCGCGGCCGTATCGAGGACGCCATCATCGAGCTCGACATCGTCAACGAGGCCGAGCTCCTGAAGTTCATCGCGACCGTCCACAACACCCGCTTCGTCTCGACCGAGAAGCTCTCGAAGGCGATCATCGAGCCCCGCGTGCTCGCCAAGGTCTCGGCGATCACCGCGACGTTGCACGGCGTCTTCCCGGTGCTGCTCGACGATCGGAACACGACGCTCTCGGTCGCGACGGCGGATCCCGACAACGACGTCGCGCTGCACGAGATCCGGCTCGCCGCGGGCGTGCGGGACGTACGCGCCATCGTCGCCAGGCCGGCCGCGGTCCGCGCGGCCATCGCGTACCACTACCGGGGCGACACGACCGCGTTCAACTCGCTGCTGCGCCCGGTCAACTCGTTCGACGAGATCCTCTACACCAACAGCAATAACCCCTTCGAGCGCGCGTCGATGACGCACGAGCGTGCGTCGATCACGCACGAACGCGCGTCGATGACGCACGTGCCGGCGGTCCCGCAGCCGGCGCACGGGCAGACGATGCACGGGCAGACGATGCACGGGCTGCCGGCGCACGCGGCGCCCACGCAGGCCGCGCCGATGCACCCGCAGGCGATGCACGTGCAGCCGGCGCACGCGGCGCCCACGCAGGCGGCGCCGGTGCCCGCGGCGCTCGTCACGGCGCCGCAGGTGCCCGCGGTGATGCGGGCGCCCTCCGCGCCGCCCCGAGTGGCCCCGGCCGGGCCGCCGCCCACGCCGGTGCCCCCATCGCCGCCCCCCCAGCAGCACGTCGCTCCCGCGCCGATCTCCGCGCCGGTCGCCGCGGCGCCGCCCCCGCCGCCGCCGCACCCGACGACGACCCACGCGTACGTCGAGACGCTCAACGTCCTCGTGAGCCTGCTCGAGAACGCGCGGCAGGACCTCCGAGGCCACTCCTCCACGGTCGCCCGCATCGTGCGCAAGCTCTGCGAGCGCATCGGCCTGCCGCCGACGACGGTCGCGAGCTACGTGGCCTCGGCCTACCTGCACGACCTCGGCAAGAACGGCCCGTACCACCTCACCGCGCTCAACGTCGCCGAGTACGAGGGGCACCGGCTCGCGGCGACGAAGAGCGTCGATCTTCCGGCGCACCTCATGGAGTCGGTGGGGCTGCCGCAGGAGGTCGTCTCGGCGATCAGCATGATGTACGAGCGCTACGACGGCAGCGGCTTCCCCGATGGCCTGTCCGGCAAGGAGATCCCGCTCGGCGCGCGCATCCTCGCGGTCGCGGACACCTACGCCGATCTCACGCAGAACCCGCGCAACCCGTACCGCAAGGCGCTCCGCCCGCCGGAGGCCTGCGACGTGCTCGCGCAGTACCGCGCCACCATCTTCGATCCGAACATCGTCGATCTCTTCCGCCAGGTCATGACCGGCGACGACATGCGCGCGAAGCTGCTCTCCGATCGGCACCAGGCGCTCATCGTCGATCCGGATCCCGAGGAGACGACGGTGCTCGAGCTGCGCCTGCTCGAGCAGGGCTTCGAGGTCTCGATCGCGCGCAACGTGGCGCAGGCGCGCCGCGAGCTCGAGACGAAGGACATCGAGGTGGTCGTGAGCGAGATCGACCTCGAGGAGCCCGACGCCGGCCTCGCGCTCCGCGCCGACGCGCTGAAGCTCGGCTTCGGCCGCGACAAGACGTGGGTCATCCTCACCACGAAGACGGACCGGCAGACCGCCCAGCGCGCCTTCGATCTCGGCGTCGACGACTTCGTCTCCAAGCCGGCGTCGACCGACGTCATGGCCGCCAAGCTCCGCCAGCTCATCGAGCGGCGCTCCACGACCGCCGTCCCCCGCGGCGTGTCCGGCTCGCTCGCCGAGATGGGCCTGCCGGACATGATCCAGATCCTCTGGCACGGCCGGAAGACGTGCGCGCTCAAGATCCAGGCGAACTCCATGGCCGGCGAGATCCACTTCGCCGACGGGCAGGTCGTCCATGCGCTCTGGGCCGGCGCGCAGGGCGAGGACGCGTTCTACCGGATGCTCTCGCTCACGGAGGGCGACTTCCGCCTCGACCCGAGCTTCTCGCCCAGCACCCGCAGCATCACCGCGTCACCCGAGGCGCTGCTCCTCGAAGGGATGCGCCGCCTCGACGAAGGGACCTTGTCCTAGGCGCGTGGCGCTGGAGGCCCCTTGAAGAGCCCCGTCTGCATCGAGACCCCGCGGCTGCGCCTCTTCGTCCCTCCCGTCGAGCTCGCTGGCCGCTACCTCGCCTATTTCGAGCGCAACCGCGATCACCTGGCGCGGTGGGATCCGCCGCGCCCCGAGGGCTTCTACACCGAGGCGTTCTGGCGCGAGCGCCTCCTCCGCGACCACGAGGACTTCGCCGCGGATCGCGCGCTCCGGCTCGCGCTGCAGTTGCGCAGCGCCCCAGGCGGCGAGGTGATCGGGGTCTGCAACTTCACGCAGTTCGTCCGCGGCGCCTTCCAGGCCGCGACCCTCGGCTACTCGCTCGACCAGCGCGCCGTGGGCTCGGGCCTGATGTTCGAGGCGATCGAGGCGGCGAACGCGTACATGTTCGACACGCTCGGCTTCCACCGGGTGATGGCGAACTACCTGCCGCACAACGAGCGCAGCGGCCGGCTGCTCCGGCGCCTCGGCTTCGTCGTCGAGGGGTACGCGCGCGATTACCTGTTCATCGATGGTGCGTGGCGCGATCACGTCCTGACCGCGCTCACCAACCCGAGGCCCGCGCCTCCGGGCGGCTCGCGAACGACGGGGGCAGCGCACCCCGTCCGCGGCGCCGGCCCGCGCCACGGTTGATCCGGCCGCTGCTGTGAGCGCGCCGCCGCGCGGCGTCCCGGCCGCACGCCCCTGCCGGCCGGCGACCGGCCGGCGACCGGCCGGCAACCTGGCGAGAACGCTGAAGATTGGGGCTCAACCGCCCGCGACCACCGCGCGCCGCGTCTTGCCCCGCAGCGGGCGCCGCCCTAGCTTGTCCCGAGGCGTGGACCGCGAGTGCGGCCGCGACCCGGAGGCACATGTACGGTCCGCAAGGCAACGGTGGCGGCAGCGCACGCAGGCCAGCGCAGCGCTCGACGAAGGTCACGGTCCCCGAGATCCGCTCCCGCAAAGGGGTCTCGCCGATCGCGATGGTGACGGCGTACGACTTCACGATGGCGCGGCTGCTCGACGAGGGGGGCGCCGATCTGCTTCTCGTCGGCGACTCGCTGGGGATGGTCGTGCAGGGGCACACGACGACGCTCCCCGTGACGGTCGAGGAGATCTGTTACCACGGGCGCGCGGTGGCGCGCGGCGCGCGCCGCGCCCACGTCGTGGGCGACATGCCGTTCATGAGCTTCCAGCTCTCTCCGATGCACGCGCTCGAGAACGCCGGGCGCATGATGAAGGAGGGCAGCTTCGAGAGCATCAAGCTCGAGGGGGGCGAGGAGATCGCCGAGCACGTGCGCCGGATCGTCGCCGCGGGCATCCCGGTGATGGGTCACCTCGGGCTCACGCCGCAGTCGGTGCACGCGATGGGCGGGTTCAAGGTGCAGGGCAAGGGCGACGAGGCGGCCGAGCGCCTCATCGCCGACGCGCGCGTCCTCGACGAGGCGGGCGCCTACGCGATCGTGCTCGAGGCCATCCCGCCGGACCTCGCGCAGGAGGTGACGGCCGCGGTCTCCGTCCCGACGATCGGGATCGGCGCCGGGGCCGGCTGCGACGGGCAGGTGCTCGTCTGTTACGATCTGCTCGGGATGTTCCGCGAGCTGACGCCGAAGTTCGCGAAGCGCTTCGCCGAGGTCGGCGATCAGATCGTGGAGGCGACGCGCGCCTACGTGGACGAGGTGCAGTCGCGCACGTTCCCCGCTGCAGAGCACAGCTTCAAGCCGAACGGGCCTCGCCGGGCCGCCACCGTGCCCGCGGCGCCGGCCAAGCCCGAGTTCGCGCCGGCCGACGAGATCCCCCCGCACTGGCAGACGCACTGAGCGCGGCTGCGCGGCGCGGCGCGGTGTGGTCGGTTGACTCGACTCGACGCCGGCTGCTCCGTGCCGGCAAGCGCGCCGGAGGGAGCCGGCCTCAGCTCGCCTGGCCTTCCGCCGGCTCCTGCCGCGCTCCGATGGAGCGCAGCAAGAGCTCGACCGCGAGCAACAGGAGCAGCAGGAGCGCGACGTAGGGCGACCCGTCGATGGATGCGGCCATGCCGCCCAGCTCCGCCGCGCGGGCGCTCTCGGCGACGCGCCTCGGGCGGAGGTCGATCTCGCGCTCGGGGACCGACACGACGCGCGTCGAGCGCTCGCCGTCCAGGGTGAGCTCGTAGAGGCCGGCGAGCGGCGGAGACACGCGCAGGCGCCGCTCGACCTCGGCGACGGGGAGCGCCTCGCGCGACCGCGAGCCCTGCGAGGCCCCGTCGCGATCGACCCGCACGCGCTCGACCTTCACGTCGTGGTAGCCGTCGAACGTCCACAGCTCGCCCGCGGCGAGGCGCCGCGCGCCGCCGCGGGCGCGCGCGGCGCCGACGAAGCCGTCGAGCAACGACAGGAACGCGGGCCGCAGCGCGACGTCGCTCTCGTCCGTGCCGAGGGGCAGCGTCATGAACAGCACCACGCCGCGCCCGAGCGGGCGGCGCACGAGGAAGGGGGCGCCGTCCGCCCACCGGGCGAGCACCTCGGCGCCCTCCGAGGCCTCCGCGCCCAGCGTCGCCCGGCCGCGCGGGGCGACGTCGGCGAGGCCGGGCGCGGACGGGCCGAGCCAGCCCGCCGTCGCCGGGTCCACGCCGGGCACCGGGGAGGCCGACCAGCGGACGACGCCCGGGACGAGCGGCTCGAACCCGGCGCCGAGCGGCGCCGCGGCCGCGCGCTGGCCGAGCGTCAGCAGCGCGACGCCGCCGCGCTCGACCCACGCGGCGAGCGAGCGGCGCACCTCCGGCGTGAAGCCGGGCGCGTCGTCGACGATGAGCCCCGCGTGCGCGGCCAGCTCGTCCGCGTGCTCCGGGACCGAGGGCAGCGGCCTGATCTGCGCGTCCAGGTCGAGCGCCGAGAGGGCCTGCTCGAGCGGCGGCGGGCCGCCCGTCTCGACGTGCGTGGTCGCGGGGTCGACCACGACCGCGATCGAGAGCGGGCCGCCGGCGGAGATGATCGGGGCGCGGTCGTCCTCGGCGATCGCGTCGCCGCCGGTGAGCGCGGCGATCAGGATCTCGGGCGTCCCGGCCGGGAGGTCGATCGAGAGCTCCTCGGTGCGCAGGGCCGGATCGAGCGCGACCTTGCCGAGCACGGCGTCGCCGGCGCGCACCTCGAGGGATCGCCCCGCCGCGGCGGAGGCGCCTGTCGTCGAGGCGCCCGCGGCGGCCGAGCCCGCGGCGGGCGCAGCGGCCGCGCCGCCGTCTCGCTGCGCGACGGCGATGTCGGGCCCGCGCGCCGCGGTCGACGCGGCGGTGCAGACGACGCGGACGCGCGCCTTCTGGCCGGATCGATCGGCGCGGACGATCCCGCAGTCCTCGCCCGTCGCCTCGAGCTCCTGGAGCGGCACCCACGTGGCGATGTCGGGTGTGCCCGAGATGGGCGGGGCGCCGGGCGTGCCGTCCGCGAGGTCGCTGAGGAGCACGATGCGCTTGTCGCTCTGGGGCAGCCCACGGAGCAGATCGCGGGCGAGCGCGAGGGCGCCGTCGATGTCGGTGGCGCGGTCCGACGGCGCCACCGCGTCGAGCGCCTCGCCGACGGCGGCGAGGTTGGTTGTCGACGCGAGGGCGACGCGGGCCGGGGCGCCCGCGAGGACGAGCGCCGCGGCGTCGCCGGGAGCGAGGCCGCTGGCGAGCTCGCGCGCGGCCGTGAGCGCGCGCTCGAACCGCGAGGGCGCCTGCGAGGAAGCGTTGATCGACCGCCCGTCGCGCGCGGCGCCCCCGGCGCCGTCCGGGCGCGCCCGCATGCTGAGCGAGTCGTCGACGACGATGGCGAGCGCGACCGACGCGCCGGCCCTGCGGCTGAGCGACAGGTGCGAGCAGCGCAGGAGCGGGGTGGCGCCGAGCACCGCGAGCGCGATCACCGAGACGGCCCGGGTGGCGAAGAGGGCGCGGTCCTCGAGGAGGCTCCGGCGCCGCGCCGTCGGCGGCGTGGGCGGGACCAGGCGCGCCGGCGGGAACGGCCGCTCCTCGGCGCGGCGACGGCGCAGGAGGTGCGCGGCGACGGGCGCGCCGACGAGCAGCGCGACCAGCAGCGCGCCGAGCGTGACGAAGCTCATCGGCGCACCTCGGCGATCGCCTGCACGAGCGAGCGGACGACGTCGGTCGGAGGATCGGCGCTCGTCGCGCGGAGCAGGCGGCCGCCGCGCGACGCGAGCGCCCGCGACCAGGCCTCGGCCAGGGCGGCGAGGCGCGCCTGGTACTGCGCGCGGACCGCGCCCGCGTCGGCCTCCACGACCGCGCCGCCCTCCAGGGCGCGGAGGCGCACGTTGCCCTCGAAGTCGAGCGTCGCCTCGCTGGGATCGAGGACCTGGAGGGCGATCAGCGTGCGGCCGCCGGTGCTCAGCGACGTGAACGCCGAGAGCGCGCGATCGGCGCCCGGCGGGGCCGCGCCGGATTCATGAGCGAGATCGATGAGATCCGAGATGAGCAGGACGACGGCGCCGCGGCGGGCCTTCTTCGCGATGGGCGCGAGCGCGCGCTCGACGGCGCCGGCGTCGCCGCTCCAGTCCTGGGCGGCGGAGGTGGCCTCGAGGGCGCCGACGATGCGCTCGAACGCCTCGCGCCCCGCCATCGCGGGCAGGCCGTGGGTGCCGGCGCCGCCGAGCCAGGCGAGCCCCACAGGGTCGCCGGTGGCGAGCGCGACGCGGGCCATGGCCGCGGCGATGAGCGCCGCGTAGGCCAGCTTGGCGCCGGGCGCGCGCCGGCCCCGGTAGGACATCGAGGCGGTCGCGTCGACGCACAGCCAGAGGGCGCGATCGGTCTCGGTCTCGAACTCGCGCACCATGAGGCGATCGTGGCGGAGCAGGGCGCGGCGATCGAAGAAGCGGAGATCGTCGCCGGGCACATAGGGCCGCTGGCCGCCGAACTCGACGCCCGCGCCCTTGCGGACGCTCCGGTGCATCCCGGCGTAGACGCCCTCGGCGACGGCGCGCGACTTGAGGCGGAGCGGGGCGAGCCCGCCCCAGTCGATGGGGAACGCGGCGAGCGAGGCGCGGTCGGAGGCGAGCGGCACGGTGCCCGCTTCTTAGCCTGGATCCACCGGGCGATCACCTCGCGGCAGCGGCGCGTCGGCGCTGCGGGGGAACGCGCGGCCGCCGTGCGTCGGCGCTGCGGGAGGACGCGCCGCAGCCGTGCGTCGGACGCGCGGCGGCCGTGCGCCGGCGGCGCGCCGAGCCGCGCTCGGCGACGCTCCTGGGCTCCCTCCCTCGCGCGGCTTTCTCGTGGGCTTTCCCGTTCTTCCGGGGGCGAGGGCTTGCCGAGGCGGCGCTCGCCGCACATCAGCTCCGTGGAATGGCTGACGAGAAGAGGCCGGCGTCGCGCGCGTGGCTCGGGTACCTGCTGATCGCGGTCGGGATCCTGGTCCTTTCCGGGGTCGTCAGGTCACGAGGGCGCCCGCTCGTGCCGTACGACGAGGCGGTCGCCGAGGTGCGGCGCGGGGAGATCGCCGCGGCGATCGTGAAGCCCGACGAGATCGAGCTGAGCCGCCGCGAGAGCCCGCAACGACCGGAGGAGCGCGTCCGCGTGACGCGGCTGCCCGGCGTCCAGGACGAGCCGCTCGTGAGGGCGCTGCTCGACAAGCAGGTCCGCATCGAGGCGAAGAGCCCCCAGACGTCGGTGTGGATGCAGGTGGCGATCTGGACGTTGCCGCTCCTCCTCATCAACGCGGCGTTCTTCATGATGGTGCGGCGGGCGGGGCAGGGGGCCGGCGGGCCGCTCGGGTTCCTGCGCAGCAAGGCGAAGATCTACGATCGATCCAGGCAGGACCCGGTGCGCTTCTCGGACGTCGCCGGCGTCGATGAGGCCAAGGACGAGCTCGTCGAGGTCATCGACTTCCTCAAGGAGCCCTCGAGGTACCGCTCGCTGGGCGGGCGGATCCCGCGCGGCCTCCTGCTCATCGGGCCGCCAGGCACCGGCAAGACGCTGCTCGCGCGGGCGGTGGCGGGCGAGGCGAACGTGCCGTTCTTCTCGCTGAACGCGAGCGAGTTCGTCGAGATGTTCGTGGGGCTCGGGGCCGCGCGGGTCCGCGAGCTCTTCGAGGAGGCGCGCAAGAGCGCGCCCAGCATCGTGTTCATCGACGAGATCGACGCCGTGGGCAGGACCCGGGGCGGCCTCGGCGCCCTCGCGACCCACGACGAGCGAGAGCAGACGCTCCACCAGCTCCTCGCCGAGCTCGACGGCTTCGACGCGCGCACCACCGTGATCCTGATGGCCGCCACCAACCGCCCCGAGGTGCTCGATCCGGCGCTCCTGCGGCCCGGGCGCTTCGATCGCCAGGTCATCGTGGATCGGCCCGATCTGCGGGGCCGCGAGGCGATCCTCGCCGTCCACGCGCGGCGGGTGCCGCTCGCGGGCGACGTCGAGCTCGGGCTCGTGGCGCGCCGCACGCCGGGCATGGTCGGCGCCGATCTCGCGAAGATCGTCAACGAGGCCGCGCTGGCCGGGGCGCGGCGCGGCGCAAGGGAGATCGGACAGGCCGATTTCGACGAGGCGCTCGATCGCTCGCAGCTCGGGCTCCGGCGCCGCGGGCAGATCATGACCGCGGAGGAGCGGCGGCGCGTGGCCTACCACGAGGCCGGGCACGCCCTCGTCGCGCTCGCGCTGCCGGCCGCCGATCCGGTGGAGCGGGTGTCCATCGTGGCCCGCACGATCGGCGCGCTCGGCGTCACGATCCAGGTGCCCCGCGACGAGCGCCAGCTGGTCACCGAGCAGGAGATCGAGTCGCGCGTCACGGTGATGCTCGGCGGCAGGGCGGCGGAGGAGATCGCGCTGGGGCAGGTATCGAGCGGCGCGCACGACGATCTCGGGCGCGCCACGGCGCTCGTCCGCGAGATGGTGACCCGCCTCGGGATGAGCCGGCGCCTCGGGCTGGCCGCGCTCGCGCGCACCGTCGGCGCGCCGATGCTCGGCGTGCTCCAGGAGGAGCGCACGTGCAGCGAGGAGACCGCCCGCGAGGTCGACGAGGAGGTGAGGGAGCGGCTCGGCGAGATGTACCTGAAGGCCAAGCAGCTGCTCGTCGATCGCCGCGAGGGCCTCGAGGCGGTCGCGGAGGCGCTCGTGCTCAAGGAGACGCTGCGCGGCGAGGAGCTGGAGGAGATCGCGGCCGTGTCGACGCGGCGGAAGATCGCCGTGGGCCCGCCGAGCGCGGCGTGAGCCTCAGGCCGCGCGCCGCCGGCGCCTGAGGCCGCCCGCGAGCGCGGCGAGCGACAGGCCGGCGACCGCCCACGCCCGGCCGCCGGCGCTCCCGCGCGGCGCGCCCCCGGCCGCGCGGCAGGCGCAGCCGCCGTCCTCCTCCGCGAGCTCGCCGCCTGGCGGGGCCTCCGGATCGCCGACGCCGATCCCTCGCACCGCGATCCTCTGCACGGGCCCGTCGGGGTCGTTGGACTCGACGAGGACGGTCGCCGCGAACTCGCCGCTCGCCTTCGGCGCGAAGCGGATCGCGAAGTCGACCTCCGTCTCCGGGTCGATCCCGAGCGCCGCGTCCGCGAGCTCGAAGCTCTCCGGGTCGTCGGTCGTCACGACGGCGTCGAGCAGCGCCTCCCCCGTGTTCGACAGCCGGACGAGCTCCACGTTGGCCTGCCCCACACCCACGGCGCCGAAATCGATCTCCTGCTTGTCCAGCGCGAGGTCCGGGAGCGGCACATGGACGCGCTCGCTCTCGAAGACCCATTCGTGCTCGGTGTGCGGGAAGGCGAGCTGGATGTCGGCGAGCGGGATCGACCACGAGCGGCCCAGCAGGCTGACGCCGAACGCGGGGACCAGGTGGAGCGTGCCGTCGTACCGCACCGAGCCCTCCGGACGAACGTTGAGCTCGACCGACGGGCCCCCCAGGTAGTCCACGGAGGAGGCTCCGCTCTCGAGGGTGATGTCGCCTCCGCTCACCGTCGCCTGATCGAGCGTCTCGATGGCCACGCGATGGGTCGTGTAGCGGGCCGCGACGTCCATCGCGATGTCGAGCTCGAAGCTCCCGTCGATTCCGGGGATCGAGCCGCCGATGAGGTCGCCGAGCGATACGGAAGCAACGCGCTGCAGCGCGGTGGAGCTCTCCAGCGTGATGCCCGGCTCCCAGCCCCAGGCGTCGAACTGCTCTCGGGCGTGCACCTGGAAATCGATCTGGGGCACATAGGGGATATCACCCGTCCAGTCGACGTCCTGGCCCAGGACGGAAATGCTGATGCGTCCCTGTGCGCTGACATCGAGTCCGACATCGCAGCTGAACGCGCCTCCGTCCGGGGCGCCTGGCGCCTTGAGCGCGAGCGCCTCTGGCCACGACGCCTCGAGCGCTCCGCTCAACGAGACCTGGGTGTCGGCGTAGACCGCCGCCCCGAGGCTGACCTGGAGCGGTGAGCCCGGCGGGACCCAGCCTGTATCGAAGTCGAGCTCGAGCGGGATGGCGACTTTGCGCTGAAACGTGAGCGGTCCCCGCGCGCACTGGAGCGGGTCGTCCGCGCACGGCACGGCGAGCGAGTCGTAGGCCGAAGCGACCGCGGGGGCGAAGAGGGCGAGCGCGGCGGCGACGCAGGGGAGAGCGTGCCGCCGCCGGGGCCGAGCAGAGCGGAAGGCCGCGAGGGCAGCGCCGCCGGACAGCAAGGAACGCATGAGAACGATTACCACGATCCTCGCGCTCGACGCCATAGCCGCAGCCCCCCGATGGCGGCGCGCCAGGCGCGTCCCAGCTGCGTTCCAGCGCGTCCTAGCGCGCCCCGAACAGCGTGCCGACCACGATGCCCGCGGCCGCGCAGAGAATGGCCACCACGGTCCAGAGGATGAGCTCACGCGAGGCGCCGCCCGCCGTCGGAGCAGGGATTGCGGGCGTCTCGCTGACCACCGCGGCCGCGCGTTCGGGCAGCGCCTTGCGCGCCGCGCTCTCCGGACGCGTGACCGGATGGCCGACGTGGCCGATGCCCGAGGCGGAAGCACCGTCCTGGAGGGGCGCGGCGTAATCCAGGCCGGTCCGCTCGAGCGCGAGATCGGTGATCGAGACGGCGTCCGCGAGGCTCGCGGGGGTGTGGTGCACGACGCGCCGTTCTTCGCGGCAGGCGCGCAGGGCGTCGGCGAATGCCCTGGCGCTCGGGTGCCGCTCGGAAGGGCTCTTGGCGAGGGCCCTCAGGATGACGGCTTCCAGGCCGGCCGAGATGAGCCCGGAGCGGTCGCTGGCGCGCGGCGGCAGCGGCTGCTCGGCGATCTGCGCCGTCATCACGGCGATGGGCGTCCGCTTGCTGAACGGCACGGCGCCGACCGCCATCTCGTAGAGAATGCAGCCGAGCGCGTAGATGTCGCTGCGCGGGTCGACGTCCTCCCCGCGCACCTGCTCCGGCGCCATGTACTCCGGCGTCCCGAAGATCATGTCCTTCTCGGTGAGCCCGGTCGTCTGCTGCTCGCCGTGCACCACCTTCGCGAGCCCGAAATCGACCACGCGGACGCGGCCCGCGAAGGGCGACGGCGAGGCGCCCGCGCGCCCGTCCGGGCGCTCGATGAGCACGTTGGCCGGCTTGAGATCGCGGTGCACCACGCCCGCCGCGTGCGCGGTCTCCAGCGCGGCGCAGATCTGCAGGGCGATCTCGATCGCCAGGTCGATCTCGATCGGCGCGTGGTCCCGCAGGAGCTCCTCGAGCGAGCTGCCGTCGATGTGCTCCAGCGCGATCACGAGGAGCCCGCCCTCCTCGACGAAGTCGAGCATCCGGACGACGTCCGGGCCCTCGACGCGCTCCAGGATGGCGGCCTCCCGGTGATAGCGCCTGAAGATCTGGGGCGTGCCCGAGAGGTGCCTGTGGATCACCTTCAGCGCGACGGGCTGGCCGTCCTCGTCGCGGGTGGCGCGGTAGACGACGCCGGAGGCCCCCTCGCCGATGACGGACTCGACGGTGTACCGCGACGCGACGCCGTGCCCGGCGGGCAGGCGATCGGGCGCGGGCTGCTGCGAGGTCACCGCCCACCGCCCGCGTCCGCCGGGATCGGCGGCGCGGGGTCCGGCGAAGGCGCCCTGAGGTGCAGCTCCGTCGACGAGGTGCAGGCGCGCACGATCTTCGGGCTGAGCTCGATGGGATCGAGCCGCGCGGCGGGGTCGGCCTCGCGCCACGCGGCGCACGCCGTCTCGGCGAGCCCTGTGGCGTCGAGCGCGACGTAGGCCTCGAGCAGGTGCCGCTGCACCGTGGCGATCTGCACCCGGGCGAGATCGCCGTAGCCGAGCAGGCGGCTCGCCCGCGCCACGGCGTCGATGTAGCGGCCGCTCCGCACGTCGCCGGCGAGCTGCGGCAGCTCGGCGTCGACCCGGCGCTGGGCGTCGCGCGCGCGGCCGGCCCCCTCGGAGCGCACAAGCGCGCCGGAGCTCGCGGCCTCGGCCTTGCCCTGGGCCGTGAGCGGCAGATCCGTGAGCGGGACGAGGATCACCATGCCGCGGCGCAGCGGGTCCTGCTTGAGGTGGTTGTACTTGTCGAGCATCCACGCGTGGTCCCGCTTGCCCAGGAAGCGATAGGCGATGGTGAGCAGGGTGTCGTGCTGGCCGACGACGTACCGCAGGTTGTACGGCACGATGATCTCCTGCCCGTCGGTCGGCTCGAGCCAGGGCCACGTGTCGTTCGAGAGCGCGAGGACGTCGCTCCGGTCGGCGGTGCCGAGCAGCCGCTCGGCGAGGATCGCCCAGGTCTCGCCCGCGGTGACGCGGTGGTGGCCCAGCGCGGGCACCTCCAGCCGCAGGCCGGGCATGATCGGCACGCCGGCGCCCGCGTCGAGCGCGTTGGCGGCGACGAGCACCTGCTCCATCTGCACGCGCCCGTAGGTGCGCTCCGCGATCTGCGCGAGCGTCTCGCCCTCGCGGACGACGTGCGGGAACGCCGCCGCGGCGCTGCCGACCAGCGTCGTCGCCGCGAGGGCGCCCACGGAAAACCAAGCTCGCCGAGGCATCACGCCGCCGAGGGTACCAGGGGATGGCGCGCCGTGGGACGGCTCGCGCGGCGGCGCGCGGGGAACGTTTGCCACGATTTCGTCGCGCCCAGGGTTTCGTGCCAGAGTGCGCGCGACGCATGAAAGACACGACGACGTCCGGCAGGATCCCGACGTGGCTCTCGCGGCGCTCGCCTGCGGCGGCGCGGCTCCTCACGGCCGGCCTGCTCGGGCTGGCGACGCCGGGCTGCCTCGTCCGGCAGGGGCTGTACGACGAGGCGCGCGCGGAGATCCGGAGAGAGCGCGACGCGGGTGAGAAGGCGCGGGCCGAGGCCCAGAGCGCCCGCGCCGAGGCCACACAGCGGTCCGCGCAAATCGCCGCCATCGAGGAGGAGCTGGCGCGCCTCTCGGACGACCTCCGGGCGCGCGATCTCAGGCTGTCCGAGGCGACGACGGCCGAGGCGGGGATCGCGCGGCGGCTCGACGAGCTCATCGCCATGAACGAGGAGCTGTCGGCGCGACTCCGGAGCGCCGGGCAGAGCGTGGGGCAGCTCGCCGGCGAGCGGGGCAGCCTGTCGGCGGAGCTCGCGGAGACGCGGGCCAAGCTCGACGATCTGCGCCGGAAGCAGGCGGCGGCGGAGGCGCGGTCGGCCGGGATCCGCGACGCCGTGGAGCGGCTGAAGGGCGCGGCCTTCGCGGGGAAGGTCCGTGTCGGGCTCCGCGCCGGGCAGCTCGTGATCGAGGTGCCGAGCGACGCGCTCTTCGCCGCGGGGAAAACCGAAATCCAGCGCGAGGGGCGCGCGGTGCTGGCCGAGATCGCCGCGGTGCTCCGGACGATGCCGGAGCACAGGTTCCAGGTCGCCGGGCACACCGACGACGGCGGCGACGCGAAGAGCAAGAAGGTGAAGGGCGCGCGCTTCCCGTCGAGCTGGGAGCTCTCGTCGGCCCGCGCGGTGGCGGTGGTCCAGGCGCTGATCGCGGAGGGCATGGCGCCCGGGAGCCTGTCCGCGGCTGGATACGGGGAGTTCGCGCCAGCGGCGACGAACGTCACGGCGGAGGGGCGGGCGAAGAACCGCCGGATCGAGATCGGCCTGGTGATGGACCAGGAAGCGCTGGAGAAGGAGAAAGCAGGCGGCCCGAGCGTGGCGGCGCCAAAGCCCTGACGGCTCGCCTGCAGCGCCTCCGGGCGCCGCCTGCGTCACGTCATCGATCGCCCGCCGGCTCCCCGGCCGCCTCCTCTCGCCGCAGCGCGCACGCCGCGAGGATGCACAGGGCCGGCGTCACGACCATGTGATACCGGTCCTCGCCGAAGAACACGGCGTGCGTCAGCGCCACCGACGCGACCACGAACGCGAGGTAGCCGACGACGCCCCCGTTCGTGGGCCGGCCCGGCAGCGGCAGCGCGGCCATCAGCGGGATCGCCGCCGCGAGCGGCCAGAACGCGTGCGTGTCGCCGAGCACCCCCCACGCGACGAGCCCGAGCACCGCCGCGAGCGCGAGGAGCTGCGCGACGAGCTCCCGCCGCGGCGCCCGCCGCGGCATCGCCACGACCCCGAGCGCCGCGGCGGACAGCAGGCCGAGGTGCGACGCCGTGAGCACCCGGCGCCCCGCCGCGCGCCGCTCCTCGGGCCACGCCGCAGGGTTCGCCTCGCCGAGATAGCCGATCGGGAACGACTCGTGATCGAAGGTGAAGCCCAGCTTCCTCGGGATCAGGGCCAACCAGCGACCTGGATCATCCTTGATCCACTGAAGCCCCGCGGCCATCCAGCAGCGGTCCTGCGCCACCTGGCCGCGCGCGATCGGGCAGCCGTCGCCCGCGCGCAGCGTCTCGAAGCGGCCCGTCGCGCGCGGGAACGCGCCGATGGCGAGGTTCCAGCCGCCGTTCGTCGAGACGAGCGCGCAGCCGTCCATCACGCGGCAGTTGCGGATCGTCCACGGCGCCACCACGGCGAGGGCCGTCGCGGCCGAGAGCGCCGCCGCGAGCGCGCCGCGTTTCCACGCGGCCGCCCGTCCAGACGCTGTCGCCGCCGTGCCTCCGGACGCGGACGCCTCCGGGCCGCGCATGGCCAGCAGCGCCAGGGCCGGCGCGCAGAGCAGGCTCTGGGGCCGCACCAGCGCCGAGAGCCCGAGCGCCACGCCCGCGAGGATCGCGCCGCGGGCCGGGCGACCGCGCGCGGCGTCGCGCGCGAGCAGCCAGGGCGCCGTCACCAGGCCGAGCGCCGCGAGCGGCTCCGTCATGAGGAGCGCCGCATAGACGATGAGCCCCGGCGAGAGCGCCGCGAGGAGCGCCGCCACGCGGGCGCGCGCCGGCGTTGTCGCGTGCCGGGCGAGGCGGTGGACCACGACGACGAGCAGCGCGCCGGTCACCGCGTTCGCGACGGTCGCCGCGTGCGGCCCGGCGCCGAACAGCCGGTAGACGAGGGCGAGGAACCCGCTGTAGCCGACCGGGTAATGGCACCACGGGTGCCATACCGCCTGGCCCCCGACGATGAGATCGTCCGAGTAGCCGAGCCCGGCGGCGATGCGGCGCGCGCCGAAATCGTAGTAATGGCCGTCCCACACGGGCTCGCGCGCCCACGCGATCGCCACGTAGAGCCGCGGCAGCAGCGCGAGCGCGAACGCGAGCGCCGAGAACGCGAGATCCCCGCCCGCGCGTTCTGACGTGCCGTTCGCGCCGCGCCCGCTCCGCGCCGCCCCGTCGCTTCCGCGCGACGCCTCAGCCATGCGGCTTGGCGCGCGAGCCGGCAGAGATCTCGCGCAGGCGACGCATGTAGGTCTTCGCCACCTGCGCCGGATCGAGCCGCAGGTACTTGGCAATTTCCTGAACGAATCCCTGTACGTAGACGGTCGCGGGCAGGTCGCCTATCGCCTCGTTCTCGATCGCCTGGAGGTGCGCCAGCGAGATCTTGGTGCGCTGCGAGATGTCGGTGAGCTCGACCCCCTGCGACTCGCGCACCTTGCGGAGCAGCGCGCCGCTGAACTGCGTCTCGGCGTTGATCTCGCGCGCGAGCTCGGCCTGGAGCATGGCCAGCTCGGCCACGGCGGCGGCGTTCTCGGCGCGCACCGGGCCGAGCTGCGTGCGCGGATCGTCCGGGTAGGTCGAGAGATCGTACGCGCGGCGGCGCACCGGATCGAGGAGGGTGTCGTGCGCCTCCTCGATGCGCGCCTGCTCCTTCTGGAGCACCGCGGGGCTCAGCACGCTGACCACGGGCAGGCTCCCCTCCCGGTAGGTGTCGCGCTGGCGCTTGTAGGCGCGCCGGATCTCGTCGTCGGCGGCGGTCCGCGCGAGGCCGAGCGCCTCGTAGAGCGTCGGCGGCGCGGCGCTCTTCGAGGCGGCGGCGAGGGCGCGGGCGTGCGCCTCGGCCGGGCGGGAGTCGCGCGCGGCGAGCAGCGCGAGGATGCGCCGCGCCACGCGCTCGAGGTTGCGCGCGCTCTTCGACGTCGGGCTGTCGATGAGGAGCGGCTGGCGCCGGCGCGCGGTCAGCCACACGGCGTCGTCGTGCTCGATGTGGCCGAGGTAGTCGAGGGAAATGCCGAGGAAGCGCTCCGAGACGGCGCTCATCGCGGGGCCGAGCTCCAGGTCGGAGCGGTGCCGGGTCTGGCTGACCACGAGGTGCGGCTTCACCCGCGGCAGCTGCGCGGCCGCGAGCGACGCGACCCCCTCGTCGAACCGCTTCACCTCCATGATGAAGTCGCGCGGCGTCGCGAGCGCCGGGAGCGACGCGGCCACCTTCTCCACGAGCCGGATCTTGAAGCGCTCCTTCATGAGCGCCCGGCGCAAGGTGCGCTGGTAGAGCGCGCGGCAGAAGCGGTAGGAGTGCTCGACCGCGAGCGGCTCGGGCGTGGTGGCGCAGATGCCGACGTCGGCGTGCAGGAAGAGGTCGAGCGTCGAGGAGCCGGTCGCCGCGCCGAGGCTGACGATCACGTAATCGACGTCGAGCTCCTGGATCATCTTCATCCAGTAGGCGGCGCGGCTCGGCCGGTGCGGCGTGGCCGTCATCGGGTCGTACGCGGTCGGGACGAGCCGGAGCCCGGGCACCGTTGTCGCGATCGGCTCGGCCTTGCCCTCCTCGATGTCCTCGCGCGTGACGAGCGGCGGCGCCTCGATCCCCAGCGCGGCGTGCAGCCCCGGGCTGTAAGCGTCGGTGTCGATGATGATCACGTCGCGCCCGAGCTGCGCGAAGTACACCCCCAGGTTGACCGCGAGCGTCGCCTTGCCGACGCCCCCGCGGCCGCCCCCCACGGCGATCACGCGGCGGGATCGCGAGCTGGAGAACGAGGTGATCTCGCCCGGCAGGGGGAGATCGTCGTCCGCCGAGCCGGGCGGGAGGGTCGAATAGCGCGGCGGAGGGTAGGACTCACCGGAGCTGGACAAGGTTCCTCTTCGTGCGGCGCGCGGCTGCGCGGGCGGGATGGTGCGTCGGCGAGCGGATGCGAGCGGCTCGCGGCGCGAGTCCCTCCTAGCACGCGCCGCGCGCGGCCATGAGCGCCGCCGTCGCCGGGGCTCCGCGCCGGTTTGCCCGCCCCGCCGCCGCGGCTCCCGCCGCGCGAGCCGCCTCGACGCGCCCAGGCCGCTGGGCTAGTCGCTCCGCGTGGCTACCGTCCGACCTTTCCGCGCTTACCGACCCCCCCAGGCCCAGGCGGCTCGCGTCGCGAGCCCGCCGTACGACGTCATCTCGACCGCCGAGGCGCGCGTCCTCGCGGCGGGAGGCCTGCACAGCTTCCTCCGCGTCTCCCGCCCCGAGATCGACCTGCCCGAGGGGACGGACGAGCACGACGACGCCGTCTACGCCCGCGGCGCGCAGAACCTCGCCGATCTCATCGCGAGCGGCGACCTCGCGCAGGACCCGGAGCCGCACCTCTACCTCTACGCCCAGAGGATGGGTGATCACCGGCAGATCGGCGTCGTCGGCTGCGCCGCGGTCGCCGAGTACGAGCAGGACGTCATCAAGAAGCACGAGAAGACGCGCCCCGACAAGGAGGACGACCGCACCCGCCACATCGAGGAGCTCGGCGCCCACGACGAGCCGGTGTTCCTCACGTACCGCGCCGACGCGGGCATCGACCACGCCGTCGCGGAGGCCTTGCGGTCGCCGCCCATCTACGATTTCACGACCGCCGACGGCGTCGAGCACAAGCTCTGGGTCCTCGGCCGCGCGGCGACCGCCGACCTCGAGGAGCGCTTCCAGGCGATCCCGACGCTCTACGTCGCCGATGGCCACCACCGCAGCGCCGCGGCGGCGCGCGTCCACAGGAAGCTGCGCGGCGACGGCGGCGAGCACGACGTCTTCCTGGCCGTGGTCTTCCCGCACGACCAGATGAACATCATGCCGTACAACCGCGTCGTGCGGGACCTCGCCGGCCGCAGCGCGGAGGCGCTGCTCGCGGCCCTCGGCGAGCGGCTCGACGTCGCGCCGGCGACGGACGGCGCGGCCGCCACCCCGGCCGAGCCGCGGACCTTCGGGCTCTACCTCGGCGGCCGCTGGTACACCGCCAGGGTCCGCCCGGGGTCGTTCGACGCGAAGGACCCGGTGGCCTCGCTCGACTGCTCCATCTGCCAGGACCAGATCCTCGGCCCGATCTTCGGCGTCAGCGATCCTCGCCGCGACAAGCACGTCGATTTCGTCGGCGGCATCCGCGGCGTCGCCGAGCTCGAGCGACGCGTCGACTCGGGCGCGTTCACGATGGCGATCCACCTCCATCCCACGCAGATCGACGAGCTCTTCGCGGTGAGCGACGCAGGGCTGCTCATGCCGCCCAAGAGCACGTGGTTCGAGCCGAAGCTCCGCAGCGGGCTCTTCATTCATACGTTCTGACGAGCGCGCCGCGCCGGGGGTAGACTGCGCCCCATGGCGGACATCAAGCGTGTATCCCCCCAGCAGGCCAAGAAGCTCATCGACGAGGAGGGGTATCTCTACCTCGACGTCCGGAGCGAGCCCGAATATGCGGCCGGGCACCCGAGCGGCGCGCACAACGTGCCGCTCATGCACGCCGGCGCCGGCGGCATGAAGCAGAACCCCGACTTCCTCGATGTGGTCCGCGCCCTGTATCCCACGGACGCGAAGATCATCGTGGGCTGCAAGTCCGGACAGCGCTCGATGCGCGCGGCCGAGGCCATGGTGTCGGCCGGCTACACGGCCGTCATCGAGCAACGCGCCGGCTTCGAGGGGCCGCGCGACGCGTTCGGAGCGATCACCGAGCCGGGGTGGGGGCCGGCCGGACTGCCCGTCGAGACGGCCACGTCAGGCGGCTCCTACGCCGAGCTCCGCAAGAGCGCTGGCAGGTAATACGTCCGGCGCGCACGGCTCGCGGCGCGGCGCCGAGCGTGCCGTCGCGGCCTCGATCGCGTTGCCGGAGGCCGCTCGCTCCGCTAGGAATCCGCGTGCTCCACGGTGCGCGCGTCGCAGTGGTCATCCCCGCGCGGGACGAGGCGCGATGGATCTCCGAGGCGGCGGCGTCGGTCCCCGCCTTTGTCGACCACGTGATCGTCGTGGACGATGCCAGTCGAGACGGCACGGCCGAGATGGCGCGCGCGGTCGGGGACGAGCGCCTCGAGGTGCTCGTCCACCCGGAGTGCCGCGGCGTCGGCGCGGCGATCGTCGCTGGCTACCGGCGCGCTCGCGCGCTCGGCGCCTCCGCCGTCGCGGTCATGGCCGGCGACGGGCAGATGGATCCGCGCGATCTCCCGCGCGTCGTCGCCCCGATCGCCTCGGGCGAAGCCGATTACGTGAAGGGCGATCGGCTGCGCCACCCCGACGTGTGGCGCGTCATGCCTCTCCAGCGGCTCGCCGCGACGGCGGCGCTCGCCGCGCTCACCCGCCGTGCGGCGGGGCTCGACGCCCTCTCCGACAGCCAGTGCGGGTACACCGCCATCTCGGCCCGCGCGATCGACGCGCTCGACCTCGACGGCCTCTGGCCCCGTTACGGCTATCCGAACGACTTGCTCGCCGCCCTCGCGGCTCGCCGGCTCCGCGTCCGCGAGGTCAGCGTGCGTCCCGTCTACCGCGGTGAGGCGAGCGGCCTGCGCGCGCGCCACGTGTTCACCATCCTTTTCCTGATCGCCAGGAACGCCATAAGGCAGTCCCTGAGCTGATCAGGAAAATCGCAGAACTCCCGCGCGCGGACGGAACGTGTGAGTGGGAGTCGATCGAATCGACACGAGCCGCTGCGCAAAACGGTCGACAACTCGCTCATTGGTTTTCATAGCAAAGCTGCCTGGCGACCTGACTCATCAACTTGGCGCGTAGGGGCTCCAGAGGCGCGAACCCCGCAGCCATGCTTCAACAAGGGGGGTGACGGACGTGGCCATCAGCCGAGCCGCCTGGGCTAGAATATGGAATCCGGGGAGGTCGCGGACTCTGTCGTTCACGCCTCGGGTCGTGGCCTATGCGTTCGGCATCGAGCTGCCGTACAGCCTGCTTGTCCCGGTCGCTCACCTGCGCCTCCTCGGCGTCGTGGACTCGGCGGTCCAGGCGCGGCTGCTCGGGCTGATCGGGCTCATGTACCTCGTCAAGACGGGGGGGCTTGTCGCGCTGCTCGTCCACATGCTGCGCCCGATCGAGCGCCTGCGGCAGTACGCCGTGGCCCATCGCCTCCAGAGCGGCGCGGGCGTCGAGGACACGAGCAGCGGCGGCGCGGCGCCCCCGGAGGAGGTCGTGCTCGCCGCGGCGAACGCCGCCTACGACACCCCGCTCGCGTTCGCGACGGTCTGGGCCGTGTCGTGGGGGCTCCTGTACCTGCCGGTCACGATGGCGCTCTACTTCATCGCGCCGGACCAGAGCCCGCTCGGCGTCCAGCGCGGCGTCGCGCTGGCCCTGTTCGCGCTGGCCCTGTTCGCGGCCGCGCTGCCGCTCGCCTACAGCATCCTCGGCCGCCTGCTCGCCCCCGCCGCCGGCGTGATCTCGCTCATCGCGCGCGAGCGCGGCCTCTCCATGCCCGGCAAGGGGTACTCGCTCGCCGTCCGCCTCGTGATCCTCGGCGCCTGCCTCGCCATCGCGCCGACGAGCTGGATGGCGGCGATGGTGCTCGGCGAGACGGCGGGGCCGGCCAAGCCCGGCCTGAAGCTCACCCTGGCGATCTTCTCGATGGTCGCGGTCACCTGGGCGCCCGTCTGCGCGGGCTTCCTCGCCGGCGCCCTCGCGGGCCCGCTCCAGCAGGTCGCCGCGGTCATCCAGAAGATCGTCCAGCGCGGCGAGGTCGACCGGCTGGAGCGGATCCCGGTCTATTTCAAGGACGAGATCGGCGCGCTGGCGGGCGGCGTCAACGCGATGGTCGATCGCCTGGAGGAGTCGTCCCGGCGCACGCGGAGCTACCTGGCGGAGCGCGAGCGCCTGCTGCAGGACGCGGCGCAGCGCGCGGCGCAGCTCGGGGCCGTGCTGGACAACCTCGTCGAGGGGGTGTTCGCGTGCGACCGCCAGGGCCGGCTGACGATGATCAACGCCTCGGGGCTCAGGCTGCTCGGCCTCTCGGGCCGCTCGGAGCAGGCCGGCCGGATGATCGAGGAGGTGATGGACCTCGGCCGGGTGCGCCACAGCGACGGCCGCGCCTTCACGCGCGACGAGCTGCCCATGGTGCGGGCGCTCGCCGGCGAGACCATCGTGCAGGAAGAGCAGGTGCTCGCGGACGGCCGCGCGGGGCGCGACGTCTTCCTGCGGACCAGCGCGGCGCCGATCCGCAGCGAGGGCGGGGCGGTCCTCGGCGCGGTCGCGGTCGCCCGCGACGTGACGGAGCTCATGGAGCTCGATCTCGTCAAAGATCAGTTCATCCGGGTCGGCGCGCACGAGCTCAAGACGCCGGTCGCGATCATGAAGGGATACGCGCTCGCGCTCCTGCGCAACACGAACGATCTGCCGGCGCCGCGCCGCAAGATGCTGGAGGCCATCGACCGCGGCGCGGACAGGATCAACCGCATCGTCGACGATCTCCTGGCCATCTCGCAGGTCACGCTCGACGTGCTCCAGGTCTCCGAGGAGGACGTCGACCTGAAGGAGCTCGTGCAGGAGTCGGTCGATCGCGTCGCGAAGTCGGCGAGCCGCCACCGGGTGCGGCTGTCGCTCGACGCCGAGCGGCCGCCCGTCGTGCGCGCCGATCCGGAGCGGCTGCGCCAGGTGCTCGCGAGCCTCCTCGACAACGCGGTGAAGTACTCGCCCGACGGCGGCGACGTCGACGTGCGCGTCGCCGTCGCCGAGCGCGCGCCGGCGTCGTCGCCGCCGTCCTCCTGCGACGCAGCGCTCTTCTCGCAGCGGCACGGCGCGGCGCCGCGCTTCGAGGCGGTCGTGTCCGTGCGCGACCAGGGCGTCGGCATCCCCGCCCACAGGCAGGAGCGCATCTTCGAGCGCTTCTTCCGCGCGCACACGGACACCCGACACGACTACGGAGGCATGGGGATAGGGCTGTTCCTTGCGAAGGACATGATCACCCGTCATGGCGGCCGTATCTGGTTCGAGAGCGAGGAGGACAGCGGCAGCACGTTTTATTTCACCCTTCCACTCAGCAGCGAGGCCCCCGCGGCCGATCGACGATGAGCGACAGACACGCAAAGACGGTGCTCCTCGTGGAGGACGACGCGGATCTCGTGGCGCTCGTCTCCCTCGTGCTCCAGGAGGACGGCTACCGGGTCAAGATCGCGTGCAACGGTCGCGAGGCGCTGGCCAAGCTGGAGCACGACCTGCCGGATCTCATCCTGCTCGACATGAAGATGCCGGTGATGAACGGCCCGGAGTTCGCGCGCGAGCTCGAGGTCCGGCACGGGCGTCAGGCGCCCATCGTCGTGCTCACCGCCGCGGCGGACGCGCACCGGCGGGCGGCCGAGGTCGGCGCGGACGCGTGGCTCGGCAAGCCGTTCGATCCGGACGCGCTCCTCTCGACGGTGAGGCGTTACACGGGGTGAGCGCGGAGGAGCTGCCGCCGCTCGGCGAGGTCGCGCCGCACCTCGGCCCAGTACCGCGCGGGGAACCGGCGGTGATCGAAGCCGGTCGCGCGGAACACGCGTGTGATGCGGGCATAACGGCGCAGGCTCCACTCCCTCATGATCTGGAGCGAGGGGTGGAGGCCGCGCGCCTCGATGAACGGCGCCGCCCGCGCGTAGAGCGATGGCATGACCTCGTCGAGCCAGTACCGCATCAGCGCCTGGTATCCGGGCGTGTCGACGCACCGTCCGGAGATCACCTGAGCGCGCGTGACCCCGTGGCGCGCGAGCTCCTCCTCGGGCAGGTAGCAGATGCCGCGATCGACGTCCTCCTGCATGTCCCTGAGGTTGTTGAAGAACTGATCGAGCCGGCCGAACTCCCCGGCGGCGTCCCAGTGCTCCTTCGTCAGGAACGGAACCAGCTGAAAGATATGGCCTGACAGCCGCACCAGCATCGTGTCGTGCTCCTTCAGGGTGCGGATGAGCAGGCTGGGAGCGTGGTAGTCGGCGAGGGCGAGCAAGTAGGCGTCCCAGGCGGCGAGCGAGCGCGGTTGCATCTCGTCCAGGTCGGGACGATCGAGCGCGGGGCGGCGGAGCCACAGCGCGTGGATGGCGGTGAGCTCGCGCGCGAAGGGGCAGCACGGATCGACGAAGCCGCAGGAACGGACGCGCCTCCACGCCACCATGAAGCGGCGGAACCGCCGCGCGTGGGGCTCGATGCGCTCGTTCTCGGCGAGGCGATCGACGATCCGGATCCAGCGGATGCGATCGAGCCACGCCCGCTTCACGTCGGGCGCGAGGCCGAGCACCCACGCGGCGTTGTCCTCGTCTTTCAGCGCGTCGTCCGACAGGGCGCGGTAGTGCGATGAGCCGACGATCGCCGAGATCGGCTGGTAGGGAGTCCGCTCCGGTGCCGGCGCGGCAGCGGGCAGATAGGGCGGTCGAGAGGAGATGTTTTGAGTAGGTTTCACGATGTCGAGTGCCGCACGTTGAACGTGCTTGTCGCCGGTGTGTCGCCCTGGCTTCGCGCGGTCACTGGCGATTATGGACGTTGCCCACCCTGTTTGCTTGGGGCGCCTGCGTCGGTGATGGATGGTGGCTCTCTACCGTGTAGAACTTTCCGATCCTCCGAGAGATGCGCGGTGACGCCTGTTCGCCTTCCTTTATGAGGCCTTATCGTCCCCCAGTCGACGCGGAAATTCGTCGTCCAGGGCACGGGCGCCGGAGATAATGCATGGATTCCCTGTGTGTTTTGCCGGTGTGTTGGGAACATGCCGTCAATGATCGTCGGTGTATACCCTGGGTAGGTACATTGTCCAACGGATAACGTCAGTGATGGCCTGACGTCTCGGCCCTCTCTCGCTCCGTCTCGGCGGTAGAACACGTGTTCTAGGCACATGGATTATTCCGGAGTTCCTGGCGGATGGCCTCTGCGCCCCACGTGAGGGCGGGTGAGCGCCGGGGGCGAGCCCCTCTCTGCTGCTCGGTCTGCCTCGGTGAGCGGCGCGACGGGAACGCTCCGATTCGCGATCGGACGCGATGCTAGACGCGCTCGTGGGAGGGGGGATTCAGCGGTTGTCATCGCGCCGTGCGTGCTGCGGTGAATGGCCCAGATCTGTGGTTGTGACCACGGTCCAAAGCCGTCATCCGCGCACGGCGCGCCCGAGCGGCGTCCGCTCCAGACAGAGGAGATGGACCCCAGGAGAGGCCCTGGGGAGCCGCGCCGTCGCAGGAGGACGTGGACGATCGAGCGGCGCTCCCCGAAGCGGGCCCCTCACGCGGTGATGCGGCTCACCGCCGCCGTTGCGCCGCCGGCGCACGGGTGAGGTGCTCCGGGCGGATCTCACCCGCCGCCACGGTGACCCGAGCGCTCCCTGTAGCGCGGACCTCACCGATCATGCGACGGGCGCTCACACCGGAGGACGCGTGAGGTCTATCCGCACCCGGACATCGCATCTCTCCTCTCCGAGCTTCGCCAGCTCGAGCCGCGTGCCCGCGCATTCGCGGTGTTCAGACCTGCAATCGAGAATCTCAGGTTCGAAAGACGTCAGGAGCATCCTTAGGGTCAACTCCATGAATCGAGCAAGGTCGGGCCCTGGCCCGTGTCCTGCTAAGGCTGAAGGGCAGAGCGCCCGTGACGGCTTCCCCCCCCGCCGTCGAATGGGCGCTCTTTTTTTTGTGTTCTTCGTCCGGGGCGCGAGGTCCTAGCGCTCGCGCAGCCGGACCACCCGGTCGCGCCAGTGCTGGAGATCGAGCGCGGAGAAGACCGCTGCGGCGCGCGCGATCTGGCGATCGCGCTCCGGATCGCGGCGCGGGAGGTGCCGCGCGAGCTCGAAGCGGGCGCGCGCCTCCTCGACGGGCAGGCCGCGCTGCAGGGCGTCGTCGATCGCAGCGGCCCAGAGCCGCCTCGCGCGCGCGTGGCCGCCGGCGAGCCACGCGGCGAGGCCGCGCAGGCGGAGCGAGGTCGAGCGGCCGAGGGGGAAGATGCGCGCGTACCGGCCGAGCGCGCGGCACGCCTCCGCAGAGAGGTGTGAGAGCTCGCGCCGCTCCGCCGGGCCAGGGGCGTCCTCGAGCAGCGCGAGCAGCACCTCGCACGTCGCGGCGTACCCGTACAGGCAGTGGTAGCCCGCCGGCTGTCCCTCGCGGAGCATGGGGAGCGTCCGCTCGGCGGCCGCGCGAGCCTCGCCTTGCGCGCCGCGGAGCAGGTGCCCCAGCGCGACCTGGCCGTGCGTGATCTGCTGCGTGCGGTCGCCGAGCCGCTGCACCTCGGCCGACAGCGCGTCGAAGATGGCGATCGCGCCCTCGCCGTCGCCGAGCAGCAGCCGGCACTGCGCGCGGCCGCTCTCCGCCCAGATGTGGCCCTGCGCGTTGTCGCTCTCGCGCGACGCGACCACCAGCGCGCCGTACAGGTCGAGCGCCTCCCTCCAGCGGCCCTCGGAGTACGCCGCGCCGGCGAGCAGCGTGATGCACTCCTCCTTGCGGCGGCGGTCGTGCAGCGCCTCGGCCAGCCGCTCGGCCTGGGTGAGCAGCGCCCGCGCGTCGCGGCACCGGCCCTCGCCGAGCGCCGTCAGCCCGCGCAGGCACGAGACGAACGCGACGCCTTGCGGGTCGTCGAGCGCCGCGGCGACCGCCGTCGCGCGCGCGGCGTACGCGTCGACGACGGCCTTCCACGGGACGTACCCGAACGCGACGCTCAGGGTCGCGTACCCGCGCGCGAGCGCGAGCGACGGGCCGAGCCGCGCCGCGGCGTTGGTCGCCGCCAGCGCGGCCAGGAAGGCGAGCGTCGGCTCGTTGCGGAACAGGTAGGTCTCCGACAGCTTCTCCGCCGCGAGCGACGCCTCGGCGAGGCGCTCGCGCTCGGCCGCGTCGCGCGCGACCGGGGCCGGCAGGCCAGCGACGTGCGCGAGCTGCAGGCCGAGCTGCTTCAGCGAGGCCATCGCCCGGCGCAGGCGCTCCCCGAGGCCCGCGCGGCCGCTCGCCGCGCGCTCCCCCGCGCGGAGCCACGCGGCCTCGTCCCGGGAGAGCAGCTCCAGCGCCGCCGCGCAGTGCCGCTCCGCGCCGAGCAGATCGCCGAGGTTGTAGTGGGCCTGGCCGAGCCGCCGCTCCCAGCGCGCGCGCCGGATCGGCGGCGCGCGCTCCTCCGGCGGGTGTGCGCCGTCGAGGTCGAGCGCCCTCTTGTAGAAATCCACCGCGTCGCCGGAGGCGCCCGTCGCGAGGGCCTGGGCGCCCGCCTTGTCGAGGTACTCCAGCGTCTCCTGGACGGCGCCGGCGATTCCATAGTGGTGGGCGAGGAGCGGGTACGACAGCGCGAGGCCCGGCGCGTCGCGGTGGCGCTGCTCGATCGCGCGCGCGGCGGCGGCGTGCAGGGCCCGCCGCTCCAGCTCGGGGATGCCCGCGTAGACGATCTCCCGCAGCTTGTCGTGCACGAAGCCGAGCCGCCCCGGCTCCGTCTCCTCGAGCACGTGGCGGCGGGCGAGCTCCGCGAGCGCGTCCATGGCGTCGACCTCGGCGAGGCCCGCGGCGCCGAGCAGCAGGCGCTCCTCGAGCTCGCGGCCCAGCACCGAGGCGAGCCGCGCGAGCGCGAGCGCCTCGCGGCTCAGCCCCGACAGCCGGCGCGCCACGAGCTCGCGCAGCGAGCCCGGCAGCGGCAGCGGCGCGGGCGGCTGGCTCCCGCGCGCGGCGCGGGCGAGCCGCTCTGCGGCGGCGCCCTCGGCGCCCGCGCGGATCCGCCACGCGTAGGCCTCGTCCCGGTAGATCACCCGCTCCTGGATCGCGGCCCGGAGGTACTCGGCGATGAAGAACGGGTTCCCCTCCGACTGCTCGAAGAGGTACTGCACGAACGCCTCCGGCGGCTCGTCCAGGGCGAGCATGTCGCGCACCATCCGCCCGACCGAGCCGCGGTCGAGCCGCCCGAGCTCGAGCCGCGAGGCCCACGGGGCGCCGAGGAGCGAGGAGAGCGCGGGCGACGTCTCCTCGGTCCGGTACGCGCACAGGAGGACGACGGGGTGGGCCGCGAAGTAGTCGGCGTCGAGGTGCTCGAGGACGGCGCGCGAGTTCTCGTCGGCCCACTGGAGGTCGTCGAGCACGAGCAGGACGGGCCGCGCCGCGGCGAACGTGGCGAGCGTGTCGGCGAGCGCGGTCCGCAGCCGGTAGCGGGCCGCGTCCGGCGGCAGCTCGGGCGGCTCGGGGTAGCGGTCGTGGCCGTGGAGCTGCGCGAGCGACGGCTCGTGCGGCGCGAGGACCCTGCCGCGCGGACCGAGCAGCGCGTCGTAGCCCGCGGGGCCGAGCTCGTTGCACCTGTCGGCCACCGCGAGCAGCAGCGGGCGGAACGGGTGCAGCGGCGCGGCCTTGACCGCGCCCTCGCGCTCGACCTCGGCGGACACGGCCGCGCACGCGCCCGTGACCACGGCCATGCGGTTGAGCGCCGCCTGGTGCGCCGCCTCGACGGCGAGGCGCGTCTTGCCCACGCCGCTCTCGCCGCCGACGACGACGAGGCTGCCCTGGCGCCGCTCGTGGGCGCGCTCGAGCGCCGCGGTGATCTGCTGCAGCGCCTCCTCGCGCCCGGCGAGGCGCGGCCGGTACAGGTATGGCTGCGCGTTCGGCACGCGCACGCGCACGCGCCCGCGCGCGCCCGCCGCGCCGCTCCAGTCGTGCGGCGGCGTGTCGGCCGCGCCGAGCTCGGCGAGGGCGGTCGCGACCTCGTCGGCGTAGCCGAGCCGGTCCTCGGGGCGCTTCTTCAGGAGCCGCGCGATGAGGGCGTCGAGCGCGGGAGGCACGTCGGCGACGAGCTCGGAGGCCGGGAGCGGCTCGGCGTAGAGGTGCATGGACAGCACGACGGAGCTCGAGTCGCCGAGGAACGGGACGCCCCCGGTCACGGCCTCGTAGATCATGCAGCCGAGCGCGTAGAGGTCCGCGCGCGCGTCGACGAGGTCGCCGCGGATCTGCTCGGGGGACATGTAGTCGGGGCTGCCCATCAGCCTGCCGCCCGCCTGGAGCACGTCGCGCCCGGTGTGCCCCTCGAACTGGAAAGCGAGGCCGAAGTCGAAGAGCACCGGCGTGCCGTCCGGGCGGATGAACACGTTGTCCGGCTTGAGATCGCGGTGGACGAGGCCCCGGCCGTGGACGTACGCGAGCGGCCGGCAGATCGCGCGGAGGAGCGTCAGCGCCTGGCGGAGCGCGCCGCCCGCCGCGCGGTGGAACGGGCGCGGCGCGAAGGGCTGGCACGAGCGCGGGAGGATCGACGCGGGCGCGATCTCCGCCGTCGCGGTGCTGGCCTGCGCGTTCATGGCCGTGGAGACGCTCACGGTCGGCTCGGTGCTCACGCTCCCGCGGGCGCGCCAGCGCTCCTGGTTGTGATCGCGGAGCGTGCGCCCCTCGATCAGCTCCATCGCGTACCACGGGATCCCGCCCTGGACCCCCTCGTCGAGCACCCGCACGACGCCCGGGTGCTCGACGCCGCGGAGCGCGTGGATCTCGCGACGGATGCTGGAGACGAGGCTCTCGTCGCCCACGCTGACGGTCTTCAGCGCGGCGAGCGCGCCCGTGACGCTGTGCTGAGCGCGGTAGACGACCCCCATCCCGCCGCGGCCGAGCGGCGCGAGCACCCGCCACGGCCCGATGGACACCGGGACATCCGGAGGGTGCCTGGCCTGTTGCGAGCTCGGCGTCGTGATCATCGAGGGACCGACGCAGCCTTGGCCCGGGCCTGGATTCGCCCCAGGTGGTAGGTCAAAAGCGGTTTCCCGACATCCACGCTGGAGCTGAGTACATCCACCCGACGGCGCGCGATGATGTCACGGCGCGGCCGACCGTACAACAGGTCTGTGTGCCGGCCAGCTCATCGCACGAACGCCGCGCGGCGGGGCTGCCGCACCGACAGGCGACTACACATGAGGCAGCGGAGCGTGGCTATCGAGGCTCGCGCCGGGGCGGAGGCGCGGCGCGTCTCGAGTCGTTGCGCCGCCGTCGCGCCGCCGTCGCGCTGCGCCGTGCCGTCGCCGCGCCCCGCGGCCGCGCGGCGCGTGCACGGAGGGAGCGCCGGCGCGCGGGCCCTCTGGACGCCAGCGCCGCGCGAGACACGGTGAACCCGGGACTCTGCGGAGGCGCGCTCTGCCGCCGCGGTCGTCGCCGCACGTCGAGAGGCGATGTCGAGGCGCGCCCCGCCGCGCGGCGCTCGCGCGGGGACGTCTCGGTCTCTCGCGGCGAGCGGACCGCCGGGGATCGCCTGCTTTCCCCGCTTGGTGGATTCGACATCTCCGATGTCGTTGTCCTGTTTCATCGAGCTTCGATCGCGCCGTGCGATCCCATCGTGCACAGCTGAGCTCGCGGTACACGGTTTGCTCCCGGTGCGCTCACGGCCCGCGCAGGCGGCCGCACTTAGAAAGGGAACCAACGAATGAAGCATTCGACTCATCTCGGGGCCTTGTTGACCGTCCTGTTCCTCGCCGCGTGCGGCGGCGAAGGTGCAGATTCCGCCCCGACGGACAGCGCCGTGAGCTCCAAGCAGCTCAGGGATCTGACGGCCGATGACGTCCAATCCGCCTGCGATTCGCTCGCGGCGAGGGTGAAGCTCTCCAAGGAAGATGCCTGTGAGTACCTGGGCCTCGTCGCGTCTCCCGCCGTCGGGCAGCCGTGCGGCACGGTGAAGGACGAGTGCCTCTCCACGGCCGACGAGGCGGCCGCGGAGCAGGACGACCACGCAGCGGATTGCATGCCTCCGACCGAGCACCGCGCAGGCTGCTCCGCCACGGTGGCCGAGTACGAGGTCTGCTTGCTCGCCCAGACGCAGCGGGTCCGGGCGCTCACGTGCGACTCGGCGCTGAGCTCGCTCGAGACGGCTCCTCCGGAGTGTGATGCGGTGGCGCGCAAGTGCCCGCAGATCCTGGACGCGGGCGGAGACCAGGGCGCCGAGAGCCCCTGAACACGGCGTCGGGGCGCGGGCGGCCACCGATCATGGGCGATCGATCATCGATGATCGCGCTCGACGTGGACGCACGGCTCGCTGCCTGAACGAATCGACGGTAGGCACGACACGGCCGCTTGGCGGCCGTGAGTGCCATTGTCCTACCTCTGTTTCCCTGGATCTTTTGATTCCTACCGATATTCGTGCTCGTCCGCGCCTTCCACGGCATCTCGGCGTATGATGGGCTCCGCAGCCGGCGCGCCCGGGGAGGTTCAAGCCTCGGCGTCTCGGCTCAAGCGAAGTCGCGGCTCGCGCCGAGGGTTCGCTGGCACAGAGGAGGATTTCATGAAGATCACCAAGGTTTCCGGAGTGCTCGCCCTGCTGCTGATCGCCGCCGCGGCTGCTTGCGGCAAGAGCGAGCAGCCGGCTGAGGCGAACGCGACGGTCGAGGTGACCGCCACCGCCACCACCGAGTCGGCGATCGGCGAAGGCGCTTACGTCGAGGAGCACGAGAGCGGCAAGGCCGCCTTCAACGTCGCTGCCGACGGGAACGTCAAGGCCGCGGTCACGGGTCCGGACGGCAAGCCGATCCGCGAGGACGTCAGCGGTACGCTGGTGTGGAAGGACGCTTCCGGGGAGAAGACCGTGCCGCTCACGCTCGACGCGAAGACCGGCCTCCTGGTCGCCGCCGGCCCCAAGCTGGAGGCGGATCTCACCGAGATCGGCTACACGCTCAGCGTCGCCGGCAAGCCGTGGAACGGGACGCTGCACGTGCCCGCAGGCGGCACCGCCGAGCTCTTCGCCAACGCCAAGGCGTCGGCGGCGCTCGGGCTGCCGGAGGGCAAGCTCGGCCCGCATGGCGGGCGCATCGAGATCGTGGGCGACGACCGCCTCGAGCTCCTGGTCGACGAGGTGACCGGCGAGGTCCGCGTCTATGTGCTCGACGCCGACCTGAAGCCCATCGACATCGGCGAGCGCAAGATCACGCTCGGCGTGGTGGCCGAGGCGCCGCAGGTGGTCGTCCTCGCTCCGGCGGTCGCGACCGCGGACGTGGCCGCGACCGCGGCGGCGGGGGTGGCCGCGGGGGCGTACCTGACCGGCAAGCTCGCGCTCGCCGCCGATCCGCTGAAGCTGACCATCGCGGTGCGGAACGCGGGTCGCTCGGCGGTGGCCCTGTGCGGCTACCGTGCCGGGGCGGCGTTCGCCGTCCACGCGCGCGCCCCGCGGGTGAAGGTGCGTGTGAAGACCGACTGGGATGCACACGTGCACGCGCTCGCGAACGCCGACCTGAAGGCGAAGGCCGACATCGACCCGAAGGTCCACGTCCACGCGGGGGCCGGCGCCGCTGCCAAGGCCAACGCGAAGGCCAACGTCCACGTCAAGGCGCCGAGCATCCGCGTGACGCCGCCCAGCGTGAACGTGCAGATCAAGGCGCCGAAGATCTCGATCCCCAAGCCGAGCTTCAAGGCGTCGGCGTCGGCCCGCGCGAGCGCGGGCGCCAAGATCGGGGCGCATTGATGCGACGCGCGGCGGTGACGGGCGCGCCTGTCACCGCCGCCATCCCAGCGACGCGGCGTGCTCCGCGGCGCGATGGGGGCGAGGGGGGCCAAGGCGGGCCGTGCCAGGTTTCCGCGGTGAGACCCCCTGAGCTCAGGTGCGCGGCGCCGTTCGAGGGAACCGCAAAGGGATGCGGGACAGCGCCTCGCGCCGAGCCTGGTATTGACCAATGATCGCTGGAGCGTGCACGATGGTCGACCGCGGCTGGCGTGCACCCGGGTCCGCACGAGAGGCGCTCGTGGGGTACCGGGATGCGTGGCCCGGAGGACCCTTGGCGTGTCAGGCAGGCTCGTCGCCTGCCGTCAATGGCACCGCCACGGAGAGCGATCTCGAAGGAAATGGCCCTCGGGGAGAACGTCCACGACGGCATGGCGATTGCTCACTCCTCCGCGGCCGCGCATCAGCGCGGCCAGACCGTGAACGGTCGGAGGTTATCATGAAGAAGCTCGTGTCTTTCGGTCTCGTTGGCGTGGCCCTCGTCCTCGGCGCCGGGGCGGCGTCCGCGGGCGTGAAGCTCAATGGCGTGAGGCTCAACGGCGCTGCGTGGAACGGCGGCGAGTGGAACGGCACCTCGGTGACCACCGGAATGAAGGTCGCCGGCGTGAAGCTGGTCGACGGTCGTCTCATCCGCCGCTGACCCGCCGCTCACCGGAGAGGTAGGACGACCATGGTCTCCACGCTCGAGCCGCGCAACGCGCGCAAAACCAACGTGCTCGCTGCCGTCGCGCTGGCCGCTGCGGCGCTCATGGCAGGGTGCGAAGGCTCGTCCTCCGGATCGCCGATCGGCGCCGGGGATGTGCTCGAAGCGCGCGACGAGCGTGGAGCCCCGGTCACGCTGCGGATCGACGCTGTCGAGAACGACGCGAAGGACGCGGACGGCGATCTCTTCCTCTATACCGTCTCGTACCGCGATCCTCAGGGAGGCGACTGGAAGCCCTATTGTCGGCCAGATCGCGACGGGAGGATGGTCGCCATACCGCTGCAAGGCTACTGGAAGGCCTCCGGCGATTACGTGGCAGCGGAGGACGTGATCACGTTCGGATGCACGAGCGGCGTCGTCGGAAAGTGCGCGCGCTGGGGCTACAAGCCATGGAAGACGGTGGGCGGCGTGTCCCTTCGGAATCACCACCTCGCGTGCGTGCGGATGGCGCGCGCCGACTACTGCGGCGATGGACGGTCCCATACGCGCGAGGGCACGCGCATCCAGATCTACGATCGGCTGGGGATCCAGAAGCGCGAGGAGGAGGCGGGCATGGTCTTCGAGGCCGCCTGGGGGCCCGAAGGGGCCGTGTACGTCGGGAAGGCCCGCTACGCCGAGCCGCTCGAATCGCTCGTGGGTCAGTGCGAAGGCCGTCTCCGCGGGCGTACGCGCCTCGATACCGAGAGCCTCGACGCGCGCTCCGTCGCGGAGCGCTACCCAGAGGCCCTCCTGTTCAACGAATCGCAGGTCGTCGCCGAGTCACCCTGAGCAGGCGCCGCCTCGACCATCGATGAGGCGGCGCGACATGCGTCGTGGGATCGCGGTTCGTCGAGCGCGCTCAGCCGGACAGCGCGCGATAATCGATCTTCCCCGTCGAGGTCCGCGGCAGCTCGTCCATCGCGACGATCGTGTCCGGGACCATGTACGGGGGCAGCCGCTCCGCAAGATACAGCCTGAGCGAGCGATCGTCCGCGTCGCCCGCGAGGGCGACGAAGCCGCGCAGCGTCTTGCCGAGGCGCGCGTCCTCCACGGCGATCACCGCGGCCTGGCGCACGGCGGGGTGCGACGCCAGCGCTGCCTCGACCTCGCCCGGCTCGACCCGGTAACCCCGGATCTTCACCATCCGGTCGATGCGGCCCCGGAAGTAGAAGAGCCCGTCGGCCTTGCGCTCCACCCGGTCGCGGGTCCGGTACGGGCCGCCGTTCACGGTCGTCGGCCCCGAGACCACGAGCTCGCCCGTCCCGGGGCCCTCGATGACCTGGCCGCTCTCGCCGCCCGCGTCCAGCGCGAGCAGCGCGCAGTCGGCGTAGGGGCACGCGACGCCGATCGGGACCTCGTTCGCCCCGTCGAGCGCCGCGCGATCGACCCGGTGGAACGTGCACACGTTCGTCTCGGTCGGGCCGTAGAGGTTGTAGAGCGCCGCGCCGGGCGCCCGTGCCGCCAGGGCCGCGAGCTCGCGCGGCGGGAAGACCTCGCCGGCGAAGAGGATGGCGCGCACGGGCGAGAGCGCGAAAGCCGGCGCCGGCGCGCCCGCGTCCGCCGCGGGGAGCGCCGCGACGAGCTTCATGAACATCGACGGCACGCCGTAAATGACCGTCGGCGCGAGCGCGCTCACCGCGTCGCGGAGCGCGCGGCCCGAGGCGAGGTCGCGCCGCGCCATCGTGGCGAGCGTCGCGCCCGCGCGGAACGTCGCGAGGTGGTCGAACCAGGCGAGATCGAAGACGAGCTCGGCCACGCGGAGGACCCGATCCGCCGGCGTGAGCCCGACGAGGTCGATGCAGAACGCCGTGAACGCGTCGAGCCCCGCCCACGTGATGGGGACCGGCTTCGGCTCGCCCGTGCTGCCCGACGTGTGCAGGATGCACGCGACGTCCACCGCGACCGCGCCGCCGTCGCCGCTCGCCCCGCCGCCGACGCCCGCGTCAGCGCGCGCGGCCCCGCGCAGCGCGCGCCCCTCGGCGTCGAGCTCCACGCGCGGCAGGCCGCCGCCGAGCTCGGCGTCGATGCCGTCCGCGAGGCCCGCGGCCGCGGCGTCGAGCACGAGCGCCCGGCACCCCCGGGCCCGCGCGATCCGCCCTAGCCGCGCCGGCGGCGCTGTCGCGTCGAGCGGGACCGCCACGGCGCCGGCCGTGAGCACCCCGGCGAGCGCCACCGGCTCGTCGTGCGCCCGGCCCAGCGAGAGCAGCGCCACCCGGTCGCCCGGGCGCACGCCCGCCCCGGCGAGCGCCGCGCCCACGGCCGCCGCGCGCGCCGCGAGCTCGGCGTAGGTCACCGCGGCGCCGCGCGACGCGAGCGCGACGGCGTCGCCGCGCGAGGCCAGGTCCTCGGCGCGCAGGCGGAACGTGCCGGCCACTCGCTCCCCGCTAGCCCTGCGCGGCCGCGATGCGGCCGGCAACGAAGCGCGCCATGCTGTCCACGGTCGACACCGCGTCGAGGTCCACCTCCTCGTCCGGGATCTTCACGCCGAAGCGCTGCTCGATGAACACGAGCACCCGCGTCAGCGACATCGAGTCGAAGCCGGACCCGCCCGCGAAGAGATCCTCGTCCAGGGCGAGCGGCGCCTTGCGCAGCAGGATCTCCTTCGCGATATGGTCGTGCAGCGCGCGCCGCACCGTGTCGAGATCGTAGGTCACCGCGATCGTCCCTTTCCAGCCGAAGCCCGGGCGCTCAGCCGATGGCCGGCGTCGCCTTGCGGGCAAGATAGTCGATGAGGTCGATCTTGGACACGACGCCGAGCACCGTCTCCTTGTCGACGACGAGCGCGATCTTCGCGTCGCTCAGGACGCCCTTCAGGAGCTCGACCTTCGTCGCGGGCGTCACGGTCGCATAGTCGCTCTCGACGAGCCCGCCGATGCTCGAGTCGAGCGTGCCGCTCCCCGTCACGAGGTGCCGGAGCAGGTCGATCTCGTGGACCATCCCGCGCAGCTTGCCGTCCTGGGTCACCGGGAGCTGGCTTATCCCGTGCGATTTCATCATGTCGATGACCTCGCGGACCCGGGCGTTCGCGTCGGCGGTGACCACCGCGCCGCTGGGCTTGACGGCGAGCAGGTCGCGCACCGTCCCGAGGCCCTTGTCCTCCTCGAGGAAGCCGTTCTCTCGCATCCAGTCGTCATTGAAGATCTTCGAGATGTACTTGGACGCGCCGTCGGGCAAAAGGACGAGGATGTTCTCCTTCTTCCCGCTCTGCCGCGCGTACTTGATCGCGCCGGCCACCGCCGCGCCCCCGGAGCCGCCCACGAAGAGGCCCTCGAGCCGCACGAGGTCCCGCGTCATGAGGAAGCACTCCTTGTCGTCGACCCGGATGATCTCGTCGATGATCTTGAGGTTCATCGTGCTCGGGAAGAAATCCTCGCCGATCCCCTCGACCTTGTAGGCAAACGGCTTCGTGATCCGCTGGGTCTTCACGTAATCGTAATAGAGCGAGCCGACCGGGTCGACGCCGACCATCTTGATCTCCGGCTTCCTCTCCTTGAGGAACTTGCCAATGCCGCTCAGGGTGCCCCCTGTCCCCATGCCGGCGACGAAGACGTCGAGCTCGTCGCCGCACTGCGCCCAGATCTCGGGGCCGGTGGACTGGACGTGGGCCTCGGGGTTCGACGGGTTGTGGTACTGGTTCGCGTAGAAGCAGTTCGGCGTCTCGTCGGCGATGCGCTTCGCCACCTGGTAGTAGCTGCGCGGGTCGTCGGGCTCGACGGCGGTGGGACAGACCACGACGCGGGCGCCATAGGCGCGCAGCGTCGCGATCTTCTCCTGCGACATCTTGTCCGGCATGACGAAGACGCACTTGTATCCCCGGATGGCCGCGACCATGGCGAGCGCGGCGCCCGTGTTGCCGCTGGTCGCCTCGACGATCGTCCCGCCGGGCTTGAGCCCGTTCGCCTCGGCGTCGCGGATCATGTTCAGCGCGACCCGATCCTTGTGGCTGCCGCCCGGGTTCAGGTACTCGCACTTCACATAGATGTCGCTCTCGAGCCCCTCCGTGACCCGGTTCAGCTTGACGATCGGCGTGTCGCCGACGGCCTTCGTGATATCGCTGCGCGCGCCTCGCATCATGGGGAGACCTCTTAGCCGCCGCCCGCCGCAGCGACAAGGGGAGTCCGCGAGCGCGGCGGCGCCGCGAGAGGCGGGCTCGCCACAGCGCTGGCGAGCGCGCGCCCGCCGTGACTGCCGGGCCCGGCCGTCGGCCATCCTTCCTATCCTCCCTAGAAGAGACAGTAAAAGAAGTTGTGTTTACGATGGGGGCCACTCTGCCCCTATCCGGCACGTCATCGTCATGGGTTCAAAGGCCCTGACGGTGGCGAGCAAGCGCTCTTCCGGCGCGAGCCGCCGGGGCGCGGCGCTGACGCGCTGACGTCAACGCCACGCGGCGCTGCTGCGCGCGCCGGGGCCAGCGGACCGGCGGGCGATCTCGCGCCGCGCTCCCTGTGGTAGACTGGCGAAATGGCGTCCGAGCCGAAGATCCACCCGAGCGCCGAGACGGCGCTCCTCAAGGTCCGCTCCAAGGAGATCGCGTTCAGCCGCTTCCGCGTGCAGGTGACCGCCGGCCCGGACGCCGGGGCGTCCCAGACGTCGGACGCGACGGAGTTCGTGATCGGCACGGCGCCCGGCAACCAGCTCATCCTGAGCGACCGGGCGGTGTCCCGGCACCATTGCGTGATCTCGGTCACCCCCCGCGGGTTCTTGCTCCGCGATCTCGGCAGCAAGAACGGCACGACCCTCTCCGGCTTCCGCGTCGAGGCGGCCTATCTCCTGCCGGGCGCCTTGCTCGGGGTCGGGCAGTCCACGCTCCGCTTCGAGCCGCTGGCCGAGGAGATCCGCGAGCCGCTCGGCGACGAGGAGCGGTACGGCCGGGTGCTCGGGCAGAGCGCCGCGATGCGCCGCATCTTCGGGGCGCTGCCGCGGATCGCCGCGTCGGACTCGACGGTGCTGATCGAGGGCGAGACGGGCACGGGCAAGGGCCTGCTCGCCGAGGCGATCCACGAGAGCAGCCCGCGCGCTGGGGGGCCGTTCGTCGTGATCGACTGCGGATCCATCCCGCCGACGCTCATCGAGGCCGAGCTCTTCGGGCACGCCAAGGGGGCGTTCACGGGCGCGCAGGCGGCGCGCGCAGGCGCCTTCGAGGCGGCGCGGGGCGGCACCGTGCTGCTCGACGAGATGGGCGAGCTCCCGCTCGACATGCAGCCGAAGCTCCTGCGCGTGCTCGAGGAGCGGCAGATCCGGCGCATCGGCACGATCGAGCCGACCAAGCTCGATATCCGGGTCATCGCGACGACCAACCGCGATCTCCGCCAGGAGGTGAACCGCGGAAACTTCCGGTCGGATCTCTACTACCGGCTCAACATCGTCCGCCTCCGCGTCCCCGCGCTGCGCGAGCGCCCCGACGACATCGCGCTGCTCACCGCGCATTTCTACCGGCAGCTCGCCCAGGGGCAGGACCAGAGCCCCCCCGGCGAGCTGCTGGAGGCCTTCATGCGGCAGGACTGGCCGGGCAACGTCCGCGAGCTCCGCGGCGCGGTGGAGCGCGCGGTGCTGATGATCGATCCCGCGCTGTTCCGCGAGGCCGTGATGGGCTCCGAGGGGGCGGACAGCGGCGCTCCGGCGCTCCCGGCGCCCCGGGACGACGAGCTCAGCCTGTCGTTCCGCGAGGCGAAGGAGCGCGCCGTGGCGCGCTGGGAGCGCACGTTCCTCACGGCGCTCGTGCGCACGAACGGCGGCAATCTCTCGCGCGCGGCCCGCGCGGCGCGGATGGACCGCAGCCACCTGCGCGAGCTCCTCCAGCGGCACGGCGTCTCCGCGACGGAGGCGTGACGGCCGGGCCCGCGGGCCAGCGCCGGAGACGGCCGCGCGCGGCTGGTGAGTGGTGAGCGGCGAGGGCGGCGCCGGGGCGGCCCGCCCCGCCGGACCTCCGGCGGGCGGCGCCAGGGCGCCCTCTCGCTGGTTACTGATTGGCCTTCTGCCGGTTCTCTCCCTTGAGCTCCTTGGCCTTCCCTTCGGCGGCCATCTGCTCGTCGTCGACGAGCTTGCCGACTCGGTTCTTGATCGCGCCGGCGGCCTCCTCGAGCGCGCCCTTCGCGCGCTCCTCCGCCTTGGCGTCCTCCTTCTGTACCTTTCCCCGGAGCTCCTTGGCGCGGCCCTCCGCTTCCATCTGCTCGTCGCCCAGCAGCTGGCCGAGGCCCTTCTTGATCTTGCCTCCCAGCTCCTCGGCGGCCCCTTCATTGCGATCGCTTGCGTTGCTCATTGCATCCTCCTTGTGGCGTGGCCGCCGCAGAGCCTCTCTGCGGTGCGCCGCCGCCGTTGACCTCGCATTGGCAACCTCCGGATGTAGCAACCGGTGCGCCATCCCATCGCAATCGGTCTTTTCGAGGACGCGGAAGGGCGAATGGGGCAGGCTACCTCGCCTGCGCTCTGCCTCTGGGCTCGCCTGAGGCAATACGCCACGCGGCGGCCAAGCAAGCAGTCCCACGATCCGACCGGACGGCCCCCGCTCTCCTGGAGGCGCACCGCGCTGCGGTCGGATTTCGCGGTGAATCCGGCGATGCGGGGGCTCTGTCCGCGGCGTTCAGCTCGGCTGGGCGTCTGTGGAGAGCCGGGACTCCAGGGCATGGCGCGGCGTTTGCTGAACAGCCTGCATAGCAACGAGGAGCACTTCGCTCCTTTCTGGGAGGTTCACCATGTCGTTCATTCTCTTTCTCCTGTTTGGCCTCGTCGTCGGTGCTCTGGCGCGCCTCATCGTCCCCGGACGTGAGCCGGGCGGGTGGGTCGTCTCGATGATCATCGGCGTTGTCGGCTCGTTCATAGGCGGGCTGCTCGGCCGCATGCTGTTCATGTACCGTGAGGGTGAGCCGGCCGGCTTCTTCATGTCGCTCATCGGCGCCATCGTCCTGACCGCCGGCTATCAGGCGATCGCGCGGCGCCGTACGGTGGTATGAGCGGGCGGAGCGATCCTCTCTTGAGGCGCCACGCCCCCTACCGGGCGACGGCGCTGCATGAAGGAGCTCTCGATCCGCCGCCCCGATCTGTAACGTCCGGGAGCACCTCGGGCCGAGAGCAGGAGGCGCGGAGGAGGCGCCGCGGTCCGTGAGCGCCGCTCAGGCGGCGCGGCGCGCTCTCCTCCTGCTCGGCAGGCCGGAGGGGCCCTGCTCGTCGCACGGCCCATCCCCCAGGGTCGTACGACGAGCAGGGCCTTCGGCGGCCTGTGACACGCGGTCCAGCGCTGGCTCCGCATTTCCGCCGGCGCCGCGTCCGCTCGCCGGGTAACGCTTGACGCCGCAGGACGCTTTGGGCTTGCTAGCGGGCTCCGCGCTTTTGCCGAAGGTCCTGGCCATGTCGTTCTCGATCCTGCCCCCGCCGATCACGCCCCTCGCCGCGATCCTGCCGTCCGAGCCGCTGCTGCTCATGGGCGCCGGCCCGGTGCCCATCCCGCAGGCGGTGGCCCAGGCGAACGGGGTCATCATCAATCACCTCGGCCCCACCATGGACCGCGTCATCCAGAACGTGAAGTACATGGCGGCCTATGCGTTCCAGACGCGCAGCGACAAGATCCTCGGCATCGCCGGGCCCGCGTCCGCGGCGATGGAGATGGCCGTGGCGAACCTGTGCTGGCCCGGGCGCAAGGTCCTTTGCCTGAAGGTGGGGACGTTCAGCGGGCGCCTCGGCGAGATGGCGCTCGGCGTGGGCGCCGATGTCACCTTCCTCGAGGGGCCGCCCGGGCGGCCCGTGTCGCTCGCCGACGTGCGGGAGGCGATGAAGAAGCAGCGCTACGACGTCGTCACGATGGCGCACGGCGAGACGTCCTGCGGCGTCCGCATGGTCGAGATGCCGGAGATCTGCAAGCTCGCGAAGACGCAGGGCGCCCTCACGATCGTCGACGCGGTGGTCACGCTCACGGCCATGCCGGTGCACATGGACGAGTGGGGCATCGACGTCGGCATCGTCGGCGGGCAGAAGGCGCTGTCGTCGATCCCGGGCGTCTCGGCCTGCGCGTTCTCGCAGGACGCGTGGAAGGTCGTCGAGGAGCGCCCGCTGCCGCGCCCGCACTGGTGCTACGACGCGACGCGCGCGCAGCGGTTCTGGGGCTACCAGCAGTACCACTACACGGCGCCGGTGCCCGGCGTGCTCGCGCTGCACGAGGCGCTGCGCCTCGTCTGCGAGGAGACGCTCGAGCGGCGGTTCCGTCGCCACGAGATGAGCTCTCTGGCCATGCAGGCGGGCCTCGAGGCCATGGGGCTCGAGCTGTTCGCGTCGAAGGACGTGCGCCTCAACAGCGTGCTCGCCATCAAGCTGCCGTCCGGCGTCGATAGCGCGAGGATCCGCGAGTACATGACCAAGGCCTTCCGGGTCGAGATCTCGGGCGCCTTCGGCCTCAACGTCGTGCGCGTGGGCCAGATGGGCGAGCAGTGCCGCTCGCACAACCTGTTCAAGACGCTCTACGCGATGGGCATGAGCTTCCAGCGAGAGGGCGTGAAGCTCGACGTCGCCAAGGGAATGGCCGCGCTAGAGCAGGGTCTGGCGGGCGATCGCGATTACTTCGTGGACTAGCTCTGCCCCACGGTGGCCCGGTCCGGGATGGCCGGACCTCCGCGCCGCCTCGCGGCGGCAAGGGCTTGCTCGCGGCGCTTGCCGGCGTCGATCCGGCTCCGATGCGCGTCGAGCAGGTCGCTGCGCGTCAGGATCCCGAGGACCTTGCGGGGGGCCTGCCTGGACACGACAGGGAGCCTCCCCACCCCCTCGGTGACCATGTGATCGGCGGCTTCGCGCAAGGAGCTGTCCTCGAACACCACGGCGGGCGGCCGCCGGACCAGGTGGCGGATCGAGATGGTACCGGCCTGCTCGGTGAGCACATCGCGCTGGGTGACCACGCCGACGAGCTCCCCCCGATCGTCCACGACCGGGAAGCCCTGATGGCGAGAGCCCGCCGCCTGCGACAGCAGGAAGGCGCGGGCCGCCTCGACCGTATCGTCCGCGGCGAGCGTCACGACGGGGCGCGAGGCGGCCTCGCCGGCGGTGATCTGCGCCAGGTGATCGGCCGCGTATTCGCCCGGCACGCGCGCGCCGCGGCGGGCGATCTTCTCCGTCATGATGGAGTGCCGCATCAGCAGGCTGGAGACGAGGAAGGCCGCGCTGCAGCCGCCGAGCAGCGGCAAGAGCCCCATCGGCTGCCGCGTCGTCTCGAAGGCGAAGACGACGGACGCGAGGAGCGCCCGGGACGCGCCCGCGAAGATCGCCGCCATCCCGACGAGCCCGGCGACGCGAGGGTCCACGCCGAGCCCGGGGAGGAGCGCGGTCGCGGCCAGGCCGAGGATCGCGCCGAGACCGCCGCCGACGGTGAAGAGCGGCGCGAGCGTCCCGCCCGAGGTGCCGCTGCCGAGCGCGATCGACCAGGAGATGAACTTGAACAGCGAGAGCGACACGAGCGCGGCGAGCGCCAGGCGGCCGCTCAGGATGTCATCGATGTTGCTGTACCCGACCCCCAGCGTCCGCGGCGCGAAGTAACCGACGACGCCGATCGCGACGGCGCCGATCGCGGGCCACCACATCCAGTGGAGCGGCAGCCGCTCGAACGCCTCCTCGATCGCGTAGATCGCGCGGGTGGCGCCCATCGCCGCGAGGCCGAGGACCGCGCCGAGCACGATGTAGAACGCGAGCGCGGGGCCGGTCGAGGGCGCCACGGCCGCCATCTCGAACGCGGGCCCGGTGTGACCAGCGCAGAGGCGCGCCGCCGTCGCCGTGGTCGCGGCGAGGGCGACGGGGATCACGGAGCGCGGGCGGTACTCGAAGAGGAGGAGCTCGATCGCGAGCAGCACGGCTGCCACCGGGCTGCCGAAGGTCGCCGACATGCCCGCCGCCGCGCCCGCGGCGAGCAGCGTCTTGCGCTCGTCCGCGGTGATCCGGAGCAGCTGCCCGAGCAGCGATCCGAGCGCACCGCCGGTCGCGATGATGGGGCCCTCCGCGCCGAACGGACCGCCGGTGCCGATGGCGATCGCCGCGGAGAGCGGCTTGAGCAGCGTCATCCGCGGCGGGATGCGGCTCTGGTTGAACAGCACCTGCTCCATCGCCTCCGGGATGCCGTGGCCGCGGATCGCCTGGGAGCCGTAGCGCGCCATCACGCCGACGACGAGCGCGCCGAGGATCGGCACCACGAGCACGAAGAGGCCCAGGTGGTGCTCGGCGGGCGACGCGGGGGCGGCGGACAGCCGGCCGAAGAACGCGAGGTTCGTGATGACGGCGATGAGCGTTGTGAGCAGCTCCGCCGCGAGGAAGGCCACGCCGCCGAGCGCGATCGCGAGGCCGCTGACGAGGACGACCCGCCGGTCGACGGCGGCGCTGGGCGCGGGGACGCGGAGGTCCTCGAGGGTCGGGCCCATCGAGGGCGCGACCGGGATGCTCTCGGTGACTGTTGGAGGGGGGGCGTTCGATCTGGACAATTCAGCTCTCCTCGCGCTCTGTCGCTTCGGGTCCGGCTCCGGCGGGGGTCTCCTCGCCTTCGAAGAACAGCGGGGGGGCCTCGTCGCCGGCGCCGAGCGCCCGGGCGAGGGTGGCGAGGCTCTGCGCGAGCGCGCCGCGCTCGTCGGCGGGCAGGCGGTCGACGGCGGCGACGAGCTCGGCCTGCGCGGTGCGGGGCGCGCGGCGGAGCAGCGCGCGGCCGGCCGTGGTGAGCGAGATCTCGGTCCGGCGCGCGTCCTCGAGCGAGGCGCGCCGCGTGACCATCCCTCGCTCGGCCAGGCGCGTCACGACGACCGACACCGAGCTCTGGTGCGTCAGCGTGCGCTGCGCGAGCTCGGCGATCGAGGACGCGGCGGCCTGATCGAGCTGCTGCAGCACGAACAGCTGCGCGCTGCTCAGGCCGAGCTGCCGCTCGCACGCGCGCGACGAGACGCGCAGGCGCTGTACGATCGCGCGGATCGCATCCATGACCCGCTGCGCGTCGGGTCCGCCGGGGGCCTGCCGCGCGGGGCTCTTCCGGCGCGCCGTCGAGGAACCATGGGCTCCCATATAATTGCGCGGGAACCTACGCCGCTCGCCGGTCAACCGCAAGCAGTCTGCGGACCTCCGAGGGGCACGGGCGGATCGAGGCGGGCCGTCCTCGACGGGGTTGGTCGCGGGCGGCGGTGGATGGCGGCGGGCGCCGGTGCGGCGTGCGGCGTGCGGCGTCAGAAGCGCGGCGCGCGGGCCCGGAGGCAGCGCGCCGGGCGGACCGTGCGGGCGACGCTACGCGGGGCGTCGCCTGCGCGGGCGATCCAGGCTAAGAACCGGCCCTCCCATGACCTTCCAAGACCTCATTCTCACCCTGCAGAAGTTCTGGGCCGATCGCGGCTGCCTCATCGTGCAGCCGTACAACTCGGAGGTCGGCGCCGGCACCTTCAACCCGGCGACGTTCCTGCGCGCGCTCGGCCCCGAGCCCTGGAATGTGGCCTTCGTCGAGCCTTCCCGGCGGCCCGCGGACGGTCGTTACGGGGAGAACCCGAACCGTATGCAGCAGTTTCACCAGTTCCAGGTGATCCTCAAGCCGAGCCCGATCGACATCCAGGACCTCTACCTGGAGTCGCTGCGGGCGATCGGCACGAACCCGCTCGATCACGACGTCCGGTTCCTCGAGGACGACTGGGAGTCGCCGACGCTCGGGGCGTGGGGGCTCGGCTGGCAGGTGTGGATCGACGGGCTCGAGATCTCGCAGTTCACCTACTTCCAGCAGATCGGCGGGATCGACTGCCGCCCCGTGTCCGGCGAGCTCACCTACGGGCTCGAGCGGATCGCGATGTACCTGCAGGACAAGGACAGCATCTACGACGTGGTCTACTCGGACCGCGGCGGGAAGATCGTGCGCTACGGGGACATCTACCAGCGCGCCGAGTGGGAGTGGTCGACCTACAACTTCGAGGAGGCCGACATCGCCGAGCACTTCGCGGCGTTCGACGTCTGCGAGGCCGAGGTGAAGCGGCTCCTGTACCGGGGCGCGGATCCGGCGGCGAAGGGGGCGGCGATCGATCCGAAGAAGGCGCTGGTGCTCCCGGCCTACGATTTCGTCGTGAAGGCGGCCCACCGCTTCAACGTCCTCGACGCGCGGGGCGCGATCAGCGTCACCGAGCGGCAGCGCTTCATCGGCCGTGTCCGCGCGCTCGCGCGGGCGGTCGCCGAGACGTACGTCGCGCAGCGCGAGGCGCTCGGCTACCCGCTCCTCGGCGAGCAGCAGGCGAAGGCGGCGGAGTAGCGCGCAGCCGAGGCGGCGGGCAGCGCGCCGTCGCCTCGGCCGGGCCGCGCGTCGCGCAGCCTCAGCCGGGCCGCGCGTCGCGCAGCCTCAGCCGGGCGGGGTGTCCGGGATGAAGTCGCGGCGGGTGCAGATCGCGACGACGGGCAGCCCCGCGGCGCGGATCGCCTCCGCGCCGCCCTCGAGGCGGTCGACCAGGGCGATCACGCCGACCACGGAGGCGCCCGCGGTGCGGAGCTTTTCGACCGCCTTCAGCGTCGAGCCGCCCGTCGTGATCACGTCCTCGAGGATCGCGACGGGCATCCCGGGCACGAGGCCGCGATCGCCCTCCACGAGGCGCCGCGAGCCGTGGTCCTTGACCTCCTTGCGCACGTAGAGGGCGGGGAGGGGGCGGCCGCGCAGGAAGCTCGTGAGCGACACAGCGCTCGCGAGGGGGCAGCCCCCGAGCTCGACGCCGGCGACGGCCTCGCACGGCGGGAGCGCGCCGAGCGCCTCGAACATGAGTGAGCCGACGAGGGCGTGGCCCTCTGCGGTCAGCACCGACTGCTTGCAGTCGATGAAGAAGTCGCTCTCCCGGCCGGACGCGAGGACGACGCGCTTCTGCTCGAACGAGCGCTCGCGCAGCAGCGCGACGAGCCGCTCCCGCTCCGAGGCGCCGACGGCGCTCACCGGCCGCCCCGCTTGCGCAGCGAGGCCTTCGCGGCCCCCTTCCTGAGCGCGGGGACGACAGGCGGCGGCGGCCCGCCGGCGCTCTCGGCCGCCTCGGACTCTTCACCCTCGCCGGCGCCCGAGGCCGATAGATCGGCCTCCTCGTCGTCGTGAACGGCCGCGAGGCGCGGCTCCGGCGCAGGGGCGGGCCTCGCCTCGACGACCGGGGCGGGGCGCGCCGCCGGCGCGGGGCGCGCGGGGGCAGGCGCGGCGCGCGGCGCAGGCCGGGCGGGCGGCGCAGGCGCGCGCGCCGGCCGCGCGGCCGCGGCGCGCGGCGCAGGTACAGCGGCGGCGGCCCGCGCCGGGGCGGGGGCGGCCGCCGCGGCGAGCGGCGCGCCGGTGGTGACGTTGCCGCGCACCAGGGCGCCCGCGTGGATGCCGATCTGCGGCGCGCCGAGGTCGCCGACCACGCGCGCGCCGGGCTCGAGGATCACGGCCTCGTCGCCGGAGATGTTCCCGGCGACGGCGCCGCGGACGACGACGCGCCGCCCGCGGACGTCGCTCTGGATGAGCGCGCCCTCGCCGATGGTGACGTCGCCGGTCATGACGACGCTCCCCTCGACGCGGCCGAGGATCTCGAGATCCCCGTCGCCCTGCACGTTGCCGCGGATGGCCGTCGTCGGCCCGATCGAGGACTGGGCGGTCATCGGCTACACGTCCATGTCGACGTTGCCCTTGAACGAGGCTCCGTCCGCGATGGTCAGCCGCGACGCCTTCACGTCGCCGACGAGGCGACCGCCGGCGAGGAGATCGACGCGATCGGCCGCCGTGACGTTGCCGGTGACGTTGCCGCCCACCTGGAGCGACGCCGCCCCGATGTCCGCTTCGATCAGCGCCCCTGCGTCGATGGTGAGAGGCCCCTCGACGGTGAGCTTTCCGCGCACCGTCCCGGCGACGATCACCTCCTCGTCGGAGGTGATCTCGCCCTCGATCGTGAGCCCGTTTCCGATGATCGTACCCGCCACGTTCGTGCTCCTCGCCGCGCCCTCGCGGCGCGATTCTTCGTCCGTCAACGCGCGCTACCGCCCTGCCGGTTCACGCCGGGGGGCGTGCCCGCGCCCGGCGGTCGCCCGCTCCGAGAGCTCGGCCGGGAGGTCGAACTCCGCCTCGATGCGGCCGGCGAACGCCGCGCCTTCCTCGAGGATCACCTCGCTGCCGCCCACGTTTCCGGCGTACTGCGCGGTCGCCCGGATCGTGACGGGGCCGCGCGAGACAACGTCCCCCGTGAGCTGGCCGGAGACGACGAGCGAGCTCGCCTCGACGTCCCCGGTGACCGTCGCTCCGTCCTCGATCTCGAGGTCGCCAGCCAGCTGGATGTTCCCCTCGACGCTCCCCTCGACCCGGAGCGAGCCGTCGCCATGGACGCGCCCGCGGATGCGGGCGCCCCGTCCGATGAGCGATTCGGCAGCGTCCGATTCGCTGCGCGTCGTTGTCGAGCCTCGGGCCATTCTCGTCTCCTGTGCGCGGAGGGAGCCGCGCGAGCCGGGGCGCGCACCAGACGCCCGGCTCGTCCGCTGGAGCTGGGCGAACTGGATCGCTCCGCCCCGCGGCGGCGCGGACGCTACTCCAAGCGGCTGCGCCTCGCAACCGGCGGGCGGCCTCGGTGGCGGGCGCTCGATGGACTGACTGCAGGGGAGCCCTCGGGGGGAGGGGGACGGGTATCGAGGCGCGGGACCGGAGCACGCGGGCGCGCGTGGTGGGCGCTTCCTGCGGGGCTGGCTCGGGTGATACGGTCTCTCTTGACTGGGCTTTCCTTGCTCGCGACGCCTGCTGTGGTCCTGACGGCGAACCGACTCGGATGGCTCGGCGCGCGTCGCCCGTGTGGCGAGCGCATACCAACCCAACCCGGGGGGTTTCTCATGCGGAAGATAGCTATCGTGGGGTCTGGACAGGCCGGCTTGCTCGCGGCGCACGCCCTGGTGAAGGCCGGCTACCAGGTGACCCTCTACTCGGATCGCACGCCCGAGCAGTGGCTCAACGAGTCGAAGCCGACCGGCACCGCCGCGCGGTTCGATGTGGCGCTCGCGTTCGAGCGCGAGCTCGGCCTGGCCTTCTGGGAGGACGCCGCGCCCCGGGGCCACGGCGCCCAGCTGACCGCGTGCGCCGCCCCGGGCAACCGCCTCCTGACGCTGGCGGGCCGCCTGGAGCAGCACTTCTTCGCGATCGATCTCCGGCTCCAGAGCCACCGGTGGATGCTCGAGCTCGAGCGGCGGGGCGGCAAGATCGTGATCGAGCCCGTCACGATCGCGCGGCTCGACGCGATCGCCGCCGAGAACGATCTCACCGTCGTCGCTGCTGGACGGGGCGATCTGTGCAACCTGTTCGAGCGAGACGCCGCGCGCAGCGTCCACTCGGAGGCGCAGCGCAACGTCGTCATGATGTGCGTGACCGGCCCGAAGCTCGGGTTCGACGGCATCCCGATGCTCCCGGTCAAGTTCAACCTGTTCGCGGGCATCGGGGAGGCGTTCTGGGTGCCCTACCACCACAAGGACGTGGGACCGAGCTGGAACTGCCTCGTCGAGGCGGTGCCCGGAGGGCCGCTCGACAGGTTCCAGGGCGCGAAGTCAGGCGAGGAGATCATCGCGATCGCGAAGGGGCTGGTGAAGGAGCTCATCCCCTGGGACTACGAGTGGTTCAGGAGCGCCGAGCTGTCGGACAAACACGGGTGGCAGAACGGGCGGGTCGTCCCCGCGGTGCGCAAGCCCGTCGGACGGCTGCCCTCCGGCCGGATCGTGACGGCGCTGGGCGACACGGCGATGTCGATCGATCCGATCGGCGGCCAGGGCGCCAACAGCGGCAACAAGATGGCGCGCAACCTGGTCGAGTGCATCGTGCAGCACGGCGAGCGCCCGTTCGACGCCGAATGGATGACGCGCACCTTCGATCGCTTCTATGCGCGGCACGGCGGGCCCACCGACCGGTTCAACAACATCCTGCTCGCCGGGGTGACGCCATCGATGGCTCACCTCCTCATGGCGCAGTACGGCAGCGACGGGCGGGCGGACAACACGAGCGGGCAGCAGGCGCTCGCCAACGCCTTCGTGAACAACTTCAACGATCCGGCGCGGCTGACGGCGGTCCTCGAGGACGTCGGGCGGGTGCGCGCCTTCATCCGGCAGACGACCGGGAGGCCCTGGCCCCTCGCGCTCGCCGCAGGGGGCGTCGGCGTCGGCATCGCGCAGGTGCGGCAGCGCATCGGGCTCCCGCCGGGACACCCGGGCGCGCAGGTGCAGGCCGGGGGAGCGATCGCTTAGCCCCGCGCTGGGCGCCCGGTCTCGCCTCGTCGTCAGGCCCGGGGAGCCGTACCGGCCGGTGCCAGCAGGCGTCCAGGAGCCGCTGGTACCGCACCGGGGGCGACATTTCCTACCGTCGAGGGCGACGAGGCTGGCACCGCGCCCTGTCGCCGGGATCGGACGCTCGCGGACACAGGCCGGACAGGGCCGGCGGCGCGGGCTCATGGTAGCCTCCGGCGCGAGATGCCGGCCCGCGATCCCCTGCGTGAGCACGTCCGCAAGGCGCTGGCCAGCGACGGCTGGACGATCACGCATGATCCGCTCCGCCTGCGCTGGCCAAGGAAGGACGTTTACGTCGACCTCGGCGCGGAGCGCTTCATCGGGGCGGAGAAGGGGCGGACGCGCATCGCGGTCGAGGTCACGAGCTTCACCGGCCCATCACCGATCGACGCGCTCGAGAAGGCCCTCGGGCAGTTCACGCTGTACCATGACATCCTCAGAGCGCGTGGAGCCCGATCGCGAGCTCTACCTCGCCGTGAGCGACACGGCATACGGCGACATCTTCGAGGACGCGCTGGGGGAGATCCTCCTCGACAACAGAAGGATGAAGCTGCTCGTGTTCAACGCCGAGACGGAGGCCATTGAACGATGGACACCCGAACCGCCGACCGCGAAGTGATCGAGAAGGCGCTCTCCGAGTACGCCGCCATCCCGTACGCCCACGGGGACGTGGCGACACAAACGGTGTTCGATCGGGAGTCGGACCACTACCTGCTCATGATCGTCGGCCGCGAGAAGCGCCGCCGCGTCCATGGCTGCCTCGTCCACATCGATCGGATCGGCGACGAGATCTGGATTCAGGCGGACGGCACCGAGCGCGGAATGGCGCCGGCGCTGGTCCGCGGCGGCATCCCGGCGGAGCGGATCCTGCTCGCGTTCTCCTCGGACGGACCCTATCGGTATTCCGACATCCTCGCTGCGTGAGCGCGGCAAGCGCTGCCTGGGAGACGCCGCGAGGACGAACTGTTGATGCCGCATCCATTTCGCGACAGCCGAGTCGCCATGTCACAGACGATCGCGGCGGCGCGCCAGGATCTTCTCCACGGCGGTGAGCGGCGGTCCCTCCGGCATCGCTCCTTGGGTCCCGGCTTGGTGCGCTCCCCCCGCGGTACGGTAGCGGACGGCTACTCCAGGACGGCGGCGTAGCGCCCGCTGGGCGTGACGATGACGTGGGCCTGGAGCGGGACGTTCAGCGCGTAGGAGAGATCGCGCAGCTCCTCGGTCATCGCGTGGTCCTCCGCGGTCGGCGTCGGATCGCCGCTCGGGTGGTTGTGGGCCAGGACGAAGCCGACGGCCGCCATGTCCAGCGCCGCGCGCAGGATGGTCGAGCGGCCTGCGTGGAGGGCGTCGTCGACGCCGCGGGCGAGCATGCGCGTCTCGCGCACGCGGCCGTGGCTGTCGAGCGCCGCGATCCACAGCTCCTCGTGGACGAGGGGCGCGAGCCTCGGCCCGAAGTACCGCGCCACGCGCGCGGCGTCGGTGAGGCGCGCACCTCGGCGAGCCCGCGCGGCGTGGGCGCGGCGGCCGAGCTCGAAGGCCGCCGCGAGCCGCGTCGCGTCGAGCAGCGCGATCTGGGTTCGTTCGGCGATGGCCGCCGGAGAGAGGCGACCGAGGGACGGCAGGGCGGCCGCGCCAAGGATGCGCGCCCCTACGGCCGGGATGCCGAGCACCATCTCGATCAGGCCGGCCTCGGTCGCGGTCGGGATCTCGGGCGCCGTCTCGGCGGGGGCGTCGACGGGTGCGCCGCTCATCGGGGCCACCTCCGAGCGCGGGTGAGCGAGCGGGCGAAGAGGCGGCGAGCGAGGCGGAGCCGCGTGGCCACCGTCGGCCGCGGGATCGCGAGCGCCGCCGCGATCTCGCGCGTCGTCAGGCCGGCGGCGGTGAGCGCCAGGACCTCGCGGAGCTCTGCGCGGAGACGGAGGAAGGCACGGAGCAGCCCGCGCGCGACGATGCGCTCCTCCGGCGAGGGAGCTGCGAGGGGAGCGAGCCGATCGGGATCGACCGCGGGCACCTCGTGCCGGCGGTACGCCTTGTCGCGGTGGTGCGACGCCTGCGGCAGGGCGACCGCGGCCAGCCAGGCGCGCAACGCGTCGCCCGGCGGCTGATCAGGGGACGGCCGGAAGCGCCCAGTGCGCATGCTGCGAAAGGCGCCGAGCACGGTCTCCTGCGTGACGTCGTCGAGATCCGCGGCGCGGACGCCGCGGGCGCGCAGCGCGCTGCGGATGAGCGGGCGCTGTTCGAGGAGCGCGGTGGGGTCGAGGTAGACGGCGGGGTGAGGGGGCTGGTGACGGAGGGGTTTGGTCGGGCGGGCGAGCCGGCTGAGAGCAGCGGGACGGGGACGGCGACGGGAGGACGGATCGATCTCTTGGCCCTGGTCAGAGCGTAGACGTACGGTTTCCATGTCGGACCTCGTGGAAGCGGGGTTCGGCCACGCCGCCCGGGGTGTTAGCAGCACCCGCGGGCGGCACTTTTGTGGTCTCGCCACGTTACGAACTGACAGCCGGCAGGTCAATAAAATCCGATCTGCTGGATCGTTATTCTGAAGCCGGCGCGGGAGTACGCGAAGGGCGTGCGAACGCTCACGCTCGATACCCTCCTGCTCTACATCGCGGCGAACCTGCGGCGGCTACGCCAGCAGCGCGGCATCACGCAGGAGCAGCTCGCGGAAGCGGCCGGGATCGAGCTGCGGACGATGCAGGCGATCGAGGTTGGGCGGCAGAGCATGAGCCTCGGCACGCTCGTCAGGCTCGCGAACGCGCTCGATGTGTCCCCTGGGGTTCTTCTCCGCAGCGCCGCGATGCCCGAGATCAAGCGAGGTCGGCCGCGCAAACGTCCCGCCGGCACCTGACAGTCAATCCCCAGTGTCCGCACCTCGACAGCCCGCGGCCATCCGCGCCCTTCTCCACCTGGCGCATCGCCGGCGCGTGCGTTGTTGCGGCTTCGGACGCCGTCCCGCGTGGTGGAGAACTCGGCGAACTGCGGCAACCTGAACAGCCCCGTCGCTGACCGGCCGGGAGGTTGCAGGGGCACTCCTTCGCTTCGGAGGGGTGGGGCAGTAAGGACCCGCTCGCGCCTTCGTCCGGTGTAGAGACCGCACGGTCCTGCGCTGGCCTCCTTGACAGGATGGGGCAGCCGTCGGCTACGCTACCTTTCCACGATGCGTGGGGACGGCACGTGGGGGTGGGATCGGAGTTCAAGGCGCTCCACGCGGAAGCGGCGGTCAGCGGTCGAGAGGACTGATCACGCCGAGAGGACCGCAGTCGACGATGTGGGTGTAGATCATCGTGGTCCGTACATCCTTGTAGCCGAGCAATGTTTGGATCGTCCGGATGTCGGTGCCCGCCTCGAGCAGGTGGGTCGCGAAGCTGTGGCGGAGGATGTGGCATGTCGCGCGCTTGGTGAGCCCCGCCGCCCGTCCGGCATCGTGCACGGCCCTTTGCACCGCCGATTCGTGCAGGTGGTAGAGGACCTGTCGACCCGTCGCAGGATCGGTGCAAGGGCGAGAGGCGGGGAAGAGGTACTGCCAGGCGAGGCTCGTGGCTGCTCCTGGCATCTTCGCCCGCAGCGCGTGGGGCAGGTCGACCTCGCCGCGGCCAACCGCGAGCTCCTTCTTGTGCCGTTGCGCCACGGCGTCGAGCTGGGCCTGCAGCTCGTCGCGCGCCCGAGCGGGGAGCAAGGCCGGCCGGTCGTGCTGTCCTTTCCCGCGGCGCACCATGATTTGCCGTCGATCGAGGTCGACGTCTTTGACGCGACTCGAAAGCGCTTCGAGGAGGCGGAGGCCGCTTTCGTAGAGGAGCTCGCCGATGAGTCGAAAAGGTGGGATCGGGTGCTCGAGCAAGGTGAGCGCGTCCTGTCGCGAGAGGACCGTGGGCAGGTGCGCCGGCCGGCGGGCACGCTCGAGCGCTTCGAGCCGGGGTATCTGCAGGTCGAGGAAACGTCTGTAAAGGAAGAGCAGCGCGCACAGCGCTTGGTTCTGCGTGGACGCCGCGGTGCGGCGCGCGACCGCAAGATCGTTGAGGAAGGCCGTGACCTCTTCCGCGCCCATCTGCCGTGGGTGCTTGCCGTGATGGAAGCGGATGAACTGCCGGATCCAGTGGACATACGCCTCTTCGGTACGCGGAGAGTAATGCAGGCGTCGTATGGTGGCGCGTACGGCTTCGACGAGGGTCATGGGGATGGTTCCGAGTGGTCGGGGCCGGTTCGTCGGACCCGCATTGACCCTTATCGGCGCAGGGCGGGCGCGAGTTGTGGCGGCCAGCAGACATTTGGGATGCACATCAGTCGCCCGAGGCAATCAATCACGGGCACGTATCTTGCTCCGCGACACACCGTCGCCGTCCGAAGCCCCTCAACGGCAATATGTAGTTGTGCTGCGGCGGCCTATCTCCGGAGATGCGCAGATAGCCCGCGGAAGATCGCGACCTATCCGCGGGAATATCTAGATATGCTGCGGGGTGCCGCGACTCATCCGCGAGAACACGGTGATCGGGCACCAGGGTTCGCAGCCTACATGCAAAAACGCGAAGATGTGTCGCGCGGCACAGATGATTGCGACGTTGGGCGGGCGGTCACTGGCGCCAAGGCGGAGCAGAGACGGCGCCTACGGCCACGGGCAGCGGCGCCTGCAGGCCGCGGCCGCGACCGGCGGACGCCAAGCTGGACCGTCAGCTTCGAGGACGCGGAGGCCATTCAACGTGGCTCTTCCATCTGGGGACCGGGCGCGCTATCGTAAGGCGATCGGTATTGCTGTGCCAGTGATGCGAACGCAGGAGCGCGCACCCTATTTCGAGCCTTTACGATGACAACCACGACCGATCTTCTCGCCCGCGGGTACCTGCCGAAAGAGTTGCCTCCCCCGTTCACCTCAGCCTCCTTGGCGGCGCACTTCCGGACACTTCCCGCAAGTTTGGCTCGGGACTCGTACGCCCTTCGCTACTCGTACTCAAAATACGCGTCAGTGCGCCGCGCACTCTCCATCCCCAATCCCGTCCACTTTGTCGCCCTGGCAGATGCCATTAGCTCCAACTGGGCTGCGCTTTATGGACATTGTCAGACGTCGCCCCTTTCTTGGACGAAGCCTAAAGCGGACTCGGTTCGCGCGATCACGTGGGAGACGCCGCTAGAACATATCCCCCAACTCCGCGCGGAGTATCGTGTCGGAGCCCGATACGTTCTTCAGGGAGATGTGTCGGCCTGCTACGCTAGTATGTATACACACGCTATTCCGTGGGCACTTCACACAAAGGCGATCGCTAAGTCAGATCGTAGCACGAAGAAATCCGCAACCGGTGGGCCTCCTCTCCTCGGGAACGTACTCGACGAGGCGAGCCGAAACATTCAATCAGGACAAACCGTCGGCATCCCGATCGGCCCCGACACGTCACTCCCGCTTGGTGAGGCGATTCTCACCGAAGTAGACAAGATCGTGGTCGGAAGGCTCGGCTCGTCCGTGCTCGGGTTTCGATTCGTCGATGACTATGAGTTTGTCTTCGATACATTCGCCGAGGCTGAGCAGGCGCGGAATGTTCTACAAGATTCTCTGGCCGAGTATGAGCTGCAACTCAACCCACGAAAAACTCGGATCATTGAGCTACCCGGCACGCTTGACACTCCGTGGGCTCAAGATTTGGCTGCCTTTTCACTCGGCTCAAAGAGTCAGAGCGTACTCCAGTCTCAGCTCATCAGGTATTTTAGCAGGACGTTTGACCTTGCCAACGCATTCCCTGGGGATCCGGTGCTGAAGTATGCGGTAAGGCGCCTCTCCGATGTCGACACAAAATCCGCATCGTCGGTTCTTCAGCAACTGCTTTTCCAAGCAGCTGTGGCGGATCCGGGCACGCTTCAGACGGCTCTCTACATCGCCTACCAGCATAAGCGCGCGGGGCTTCCTGTTGCTACGTCATCGCTGACTCGTGCTCTCAGCGCGATCCTTGGCAGGCATTCCGCGCTGCAGCATGGCGGTGACATTGCCTGGGCACTCTGGGGCGCAATTGTCTTTGGGGTCCGACTCGGGGAGCCAGTTGTTGCGGCGTTGGAGAAGGTCACCGACCCCATCGGCGTACTCATGACGCTATTTGCCGAGAGCAAATCTGTGTTCTCGCGCCCACTTCAGAAGGCTCTATGGGCTCCTATGGCCCATGCGAGCGAGCTCTTTGAACCTCGTTGGCTCGTGGCGTACGAAGCTTTCGGACATGGGTGGCTTCCCGCTGTGACAGTCGATCCGGCCGCATCAGATCCGTTCTTCGCAAGTGCCCGGAGCAAGGGAGTACGCTTCGTCGATCCAGCAACCCCACTCGAGATTCCTGAACCTTCGCCCGGAGGGAAGTATGACTAGCGGCCGCTCGTTCGCTATTGTGCACCACGAGCCGCCCAACGGAACATGCCGTCGAGGTAAGATCCGAACGCACCATTTTGCGAGCCTGTGAGCGTTCCTTATGCCGCTAGATCTCCCCTCCTTCGCTGACAAGCTTCGTCGGCTTCGCGACATGTTTGGCGAGACGAGCGCCGAGTTGGCACGCACAACTGGAGTCTCTGAGGCACGAATCGGCGCCCTTGAAGCTGCAGCGGCGATGCCAACGGGGGATGAGATCCTCATTCTTGCCGATCATTATAAACTTGAGGATTACCGATTTCTGATTTCGAACGAACAGCAGACGGCCCTGGAGCGAACTGAGAAGCTCTTTCGCGCATATGCCTCAGAGCTGTCGACAAGTGATCGTTGGGCGATTCAAGAATTCCTGTTTCTTTGCGAGAATGAGTCGTTCTTGCTCCACGAACTCGGACGGCCACCGCGAGTTCGGTTTGCCTTCGTACCCAAAGGAACCTATTTCAAGGCGCATGGCGATGAGGCAGCTGAACGCCTGCGGCGCGCGCTGGGCCATAACGCAAACGAAGTCCCCGACGTGTTTCACGACTTGCGGGCGCTCGGGTTCCACGTCTTCCGACGGCGCTTGGACAACGAGAATATCTCGGGGATATTTATTGATCATCCAACAGCGGGCCCCAGCGTCCTCGTAAACTACTCCGAGGATGTATACCGACAGCGGTTTACGGCAGCGCACGAAGCGGCTCATGCGATTTTTGATCGCGACCAAGAATATGTCGTTTCCTTCGTGCCGTCATCGTCACGCTGGTCACACGACCGTCTTCGCGAAGTGCGCGCTGACACCTTTGCTGCGGCGTTTCTCGTGTCGCCGACACTCCTCCGACGAGTTGACGGCGAGACCCTGACGGAGGATATATTTTTGGATCTTGCTGACCGATTGAAGGTCAACGTCGAGCCACTTCGCCGTGCCCTGGTGCGGGACGGGCGTCTGACCGACGCTGCAGCCATGAAATTTAAAGGCCTTCGTATCCCGCGAAATGCGAAGAATGACCCCGAGTTGCCGTCGTCGCTTACGCCGAAGCAGCGAACTCGCAAAGTGCGATTGCTACAGCAAGGGCTTTCCTCATATTATGTCGATCTTTGCTTCGAGGCATGTCAGCGGGGAGTCGTTACCAGATCCCGTGCGGCCGAAATGATGATGCTTAACGAGGCTGAGATGAGTGATCTGCAGCAGCTATTTCAAGGTGTCGGCCAATGATTGAGCGCCGACCTGACCAAGTTGTCGCGCACGTAGTTGTAGATACGTGCGCAGTCTGGAACCTGCTGTCCTCGCAGAGGCTTTACGGTGTGTGCAAGGCGGTTGGGTTTCACTTCGCTCTGGCGGGATACTGTGTCTACGAGTGCCTTCACAAGCCGCGCAAGAACCCGACGATTGGTGATGCGGAACTTTGTGCACGTTTGGCGGATGCGCGTGGACGCGGTCAGTTCGGGGATCACCCCCTTGCCGTCGAAGATCTACAAGAGATTGACGTGCTTCGCGAGCGGAAGCGACTCGGAAAGGGCGAGCTTGCTACCATCGCCCTCGCAAAGCGGCTTAACATTGGCGCGCAAACGGATGACGACCGCGGCGAGAAGTTGGCGGTGGAGGTACTCTCGCTCGCGCGCGTTCAGACGACCCCTCACGTACTCGGGTGGCTCTTTTTTCATGGGCATCTGCGGGACCATGAGCTGAACACAATTGTCGAAGAGCACGAGAACGTCGGTAGGAACATGGGCAGAAGGTTTCGAAGCGCTTACGAGCGCGCTCTTTACGCCCGGTTGCTAGCGGCGGGGAGGTCGACCTGATCGCGCCCAGCCGCCCAACTCAGCGATGGATCCGACGCCGTCCAAGGTGGGCCGCAGGCCCACCTTGGACGGCGCGGCTCATCGCCAGTCGTTGGGCAGAGAAGCAGCCATCAAGATCCGGAGCGCTGGTACTCGACGGCGATCGATACGCAAGCGAACACCTGATCCCTGGTCGATGCAGAATATTTGTGATGGAGCGAACATGAACAGCGAAGCGCGTGCTGACGTCCTGCTTGTGACTGCGACCAAAGTGGAGACCAGAGCGGTTCTGGACGCCTTCGGGGTGACCGGCCAGGAGGCCAATCCTCAAAGCATCAACGGTCGCGTCTACTTCGACCTTGGGACCATCAACGGGGCCAGCATCCGGCTGACGCAATGCGAGATGGGTCCCAGCGGTCTGGGCGGCGCACAGCAGACTATCGGGAAGGGCATTGATGCGCTCTTGCCTGCGGCCGTGATCATGGTCGGAATTGCATTTGGCGTCGACGAGCGTAAACAGGCTTACGGAGATATCCTGATCACCGAGCAGTTGCGCCCATACGACCTCCAGCGCGTGGGCACGGATGGCGACGGGTCGATCAAGATCATCCTCCGCGACGACAAGCCCCACGCTTCGCCGTGGCTGCTGAATCTGTTCAGAAGTGCAGAGGTCACTTGGGAGGGCGCTCGCCTGCGCTTCGGCACCGTTCTCACGGGCGCCAAGCTGATCGACAACATCGACTTCCGCGATCAATTGGCCAAATTTGAGCCTGAGGCGATCGGCGGAGAAATGGAAGGGGGCGGGCTGTATGTTGCTTGTCATGATAAGAAGATTGATTGGATTTTGGTGAAGTCGATTTGCGATTTTGCCGATGGGCAGAAAGCGAAAGACAAGGACGAACGCCAAGCGATGGCCGCGAAGAATGCGGCATCCTTCGTTCGCCACGCCCTCGCATTTGCCAAGGTTGACTGGCAATCTCACGCGCCGCGCGCGCCGCTTCCGGCCGGGTTCGTGATGAAGCCTGCGGAGGCGCGACCCGATGCCTCGGCCATCATTGCGCGCATTCACTCTGGCCAGGTGCCCCTGTCTGCGTGCATCGCCGATGTTCTTGTCTTCGCGATCGCTGCTGGCGACACGGAGTTGAAGACTCTCTGCGAGCGCGAATTGATCGGCTACCGAGGTGCGGGAACCCCACCTGACCGAGGCAGGGTCAGCATCGTGCCCCGCTCTGAGGATGTGGAGCACCGGGCTATCGAGTTCTTCGTGTCGCTCGGGGCTGAGGTCAACATCGACTTCTTCGGCTCCGGGCAGCGCGCCATCGCTTGGATGAGGAGTCAGCCGGAGGACTTCCCGGTCTGCAAGTTCGTCTATCCTGAGCCGATCGCAACCATCGAACAGAGCGCGAAGGAGGCCTCCGCTAAGGCTCTGATCTCCCTCCGGATGCTCGCGTCTACGCTTTTCCCCAAGGCGAAGCTTCCTGATGCTGTTCTGATGTGCTATGCGCAGGGCGACGCGTACGAGCAGGTTCTTTCGCGAACTCGCACGTTGATCACCAAGAAACTCCTTCGCCATGTTCAAACGAAGGCTTGACTTGCGAGTACCGCCCAACAAGGCAATGCGGGCGACGGTGCGCGGAGCCTCGCTCCGCTCGGCACCGCGCCCCGCGGCTGATTGCCAAGCCGTTAGGCGCCCCTCTGTCGCAACCGACGAGCCCCATGCGCCAGAAGCAGAACTGACATCCCAAGAAACCCCCAGCCAAGCACAGGGGCCAGGCGATTGTCTCTCCGCCAAGCCTGGTCCACATCCTGATGGCTGCGCACGAGTTCGTCGCCGACGCGGATCTCGTATACCGGAAAGAACTTCTCCTTCGAGAAGACCGGTCCGACGGTATTTGACGCGTCGTACAGAATCGTGACCACCCTTTGATGGGCTTCGCCGATGGCCTTCTCGACGGCGCCCACCGCTTTCGCTTTGCCGAGGTACGTGAACCGTCTTCCATCCTGCAACGTGAAATGGACGTCGTGGTGGACCGTCTCGTGGGAAGTAACCAGTCCGCTCGCAGAGGTGAGGCGGTCGCGTTACGGAATGCCCTTTTCCGGATCGATCTTGGTAAGCATGAAGAACGACAGCGCCAGCCCCATGATGGCCGTCAGGAACACACTCGCCAGGCCCGGTTGTCGTCGCACCGCGCCAATGTACTCATGAACGTTCGAGCCGGCCACCTAACGAGCCGCTGAACCTGACACCGGGCCGCGCCGGGGTTGTTTCGACCGACGTGCCTTCGGCACATCAGTCTGCTGGCGTCAGTCCTCCGCAAGCGGGTCGTGGCATCCTTGGGACCCGGTGCAGGTTAGCGCCGGTGTTCGGCGCCAGAGCGTGTAGCCGACGGTTGTTGTCGCCCAACACCTGATGCGGGGCGGGAACGCCGCGGGGCAAAGCGACGTCGTCGCCGATGTCACCGCGCCGCGCCACGGAGTCGCCGGCCGGCGACGGTCGTGGTAGCGCTGCTCCTGATGGCGAAGGGCAACCGCACGGCGACGACGCGCGAGGTTCGATCCTCGCAGCGACAGCGGCGCGTTCGCGTCTACACCGCCTGGCACCCGGTGCTCGTCGCGCTCCTGGAGCACGTGCTCCCCGAGGGCTGGTACCAGTGCATCTCGGAGTTCCAGCTCGCCCGCGAGCCGCTCCGCGTCGACATCGTCATCCTCCGTCGCAGCCGTCGCGGAGCCCCACCCAGGCCGCACCTGCTCACGAGCGTGGTGGGCGAGCTGGCCGAGCACACGCTCGTGCACTTCAAGGGGCCGACCGACGAGCTCGAGCGCGACGACGCGCGCATGCTCCTCGCGTACGCGCTCCAGTACCTCGTGGTCGCCGAGATCGAAGCTCCCGCCGCGGTCGCCCTCCGCGTGCTCGCGCCCCGCCTGACCCCGCGCTTCACCGAGGCGCTGATGTCGCTCGGCTGCACGCTCACACCGACCGGGCCGGGCACGCACGAGGGGCGGCTCGGTGTCTTCCCGCTGCGGGTGGTGGAGACGGTGCCCGCCAACGCTCGCGAGGGCGAGCATCTGCTGTACACTGTGACCCCTGGGATGGTCGCTGACCCCGGCGGCATCCCGGCGCTCTCCCCGGCGGAGGTCGCGGTGTTCTGGGCGCTCCTGGAGCATGTCGAGCAAGTTCGACACCCCCTCCCGGGGCAGAGGAAGCGGCACATGAAGGACGAAAAGCGGGTCGTCGAGAGCTTCGAGCAGGCGCTGGCACGCCTCGTTGCGCGGCTGCCGCCCGAGCAGCGCCTCGCGGGGCTCGCCCCGGAGCAGGTGCTGCAGGCGTACGCGCCCGAGCAGCGCCTCGCGGGGCTCGCCCCGGAGCAGGTGCTGCAGGCGTACGCGCCCGAGCAGCGCCTCGCGGGGCTCGCCCCCGAGCAGCGCCTCGCCGGGCTCACCGAGGCGCAGGCGGTGCTCGCGTTGCCGGACGCGATGCTCCGTGCGTTGTCGGAGGAGTACCTCGCGACGCTGCCCCGCCAAACGCAAGCGGCGATTCAGAAGCGCCTCGGGGCGGCATCGGGGCGGCAGCCCGCGCGCCGACGAAAGACGCGCAGCCCTTCGAGATGACGACGGGAGAACGCAAGCCGCGGTGGTGGTCGCGTGATTCGTTCTTCCTGACCGGGCGCCGAACAAGCCAATACGGCTGCCGGTTCGGGCAACCGCGCTTCGCGCGGCAGCCCGCCCCGCAGCAGATTGGCGAGGCGTTCGGCCCGCGCTTGACCTCGGGCATGTCCCAGCAGGCGTTGATGCCAGCGGCGCGCGCCTCGTTCCCGAGCTGCGTGGCGTAGGTCACGATGGAGTTGCGGAGCACCATCGCCATCTCCCGGTTGCGCAACCCGCGGATGCCGAGCAGGTGGCGCCCGCTCACCTCGTCGAGCAGCGCGCTGCCTTCGCGCAGGATGTCCTCGGTGAGGCCGACGAGCGAAAGACGGGTCTGGTGCTGCTGGGCGAGCCGGAGCAGCATGGCGAGATCGCTGGTCTCCTCGGTGAGCGTGCCGCTCGTGTTCACGTCGGCGAACTGCTCGGCGACGTCCGGCTCGAACGCGAACGCCTGGTCGGCGAACGCCTTGAGGCGCGCGCGCCAGGGCCGGCTCGCCTTGATCACCTGGCCGATGGGCCGCACCTGATAGGCGCCGGTGCGCTTGCCCTCGCCGAACCGGAGGTTCGCCGTGTCGAGGAGCTGGATGGCGCCGCGGAGCAGCGCGCGACGCTCGGGGCCATAGGCGTTGCTCGCGAGGTGCGCCTCGTGCTGGACGACGGCCAGATAGCGGTCCCGGAGCTCCGTGAGGGGGGTCGAGACGGGTTGGCTCGGCTCCATGACCTCGCGGACGATGCGGTCCATCTCGGGACGCGCGGTGTCGAGGAGGGCCTGGAACTCAACGGGGGTACCGACCGCGCGGGTCCCCTTCTCGTTGCCGCGGGCGACGGCGACGGGGCGCGGCTCGAAGTGGTAATGCGCCGGCAGAGCCTGCAGCGTGGGGGGGAACCGGATCGCGTCGCCGTGACGCTCGACGACGGCGCTCTTGAAGCTGTCCGGGCGGGGGCGGCGAAGAGTCCCCATCGGGTGCAGCAAAGCGAACAATGCAGGATTCTGTCTGGACGAAATCCTTGGGCGAGCGGCTGTGGTGCCCGGCCTCCGTCGGCGCTCCACAGACCGCAAGGGGTAGGCCGTCACTGCCGAGCGCATGGCGGCTGACACGGCGGCGCGCGACGACGCGAGCTCGTCCCGAAATGTGCCTCGGCCTCGGCCGCGACGGCGATGTCGTTGAGGAGCGCGACGACACCCGCCGCAAACGTTGCGGCGACGGCGCCAGTCGTTTATGTCTGGAAGGGGGCCTTCCTCGGGTGGCCGGTGCTTGTCGGACGCGTTGAGAGGCCCTTCGCGACGCACGCCAAGGTCCGGAGTGTCGTCCCCCGCGAGGAGATTTTCTCATGAGGCGCCATGAATTGGGGAACTGGATGGCTGCCTGGATCACCCGGACGGCGGTTCGAACGGCACCCATGGTCATCGCCGCTGCTGGCGCGGCGCTCGCTCTCGCGGGCTGCACGTTCGGCGATGACCCGCAGAAAGCTCAGCCCGTCGTCGGGAACTGGTTCGATCAGAACTGCATCCCCGTGGAGTGCTTGTTCGAATGTTGTCAGGGGTGGAATTATGATAAAGATCCGATCCTCCACGGAGGAAATTGGTATGGCCCTCGGTGCGAGGAAATCCGGATAAAAAATGCTGCCTATTCGGAATACGCTTATCTAATGTTGCTGGAGCAGAATTGGTGCACTGAGGATTTTACCTTCTTCGAGTCGGGGTACTGCGCGGTCGTTAATCCCCCCGACGTCATCAAAGAGTTCGGGCCCGATGGACAGCCCGTGTATGCGGGGTTGAGCTTCTTGGTCTGCCCGCCGCGGGGACAGCCAGCGGCGCAGCCCATGGAGGACGTGGAGCTCATCCCCGAGGAGTGAGGGGGGTCGTGGTGGTCCTGCCTGCGCGCATCCTCGCGATCGCCATCATCGTCGCCTCCGCCTTTATCCGACCCTCGAAGGTGTTCGCTCACGCGGGCCCCTGCGCGGCCCCCGAGCCCTTCAACGGGTTCTGGGGCGTTGGGCAGCTCCAAGTGAGACAACGCGTGGCGGGAGTTCCGATCCTCGCCACGACGCGCTTTTCGTACAGGCAGATACGATACTCTCCCTGCGCCGGCGGGGTGCCCGTGTTCCCTCTCGGGATCGGCGAAGCGAGCATGAGCGTGGGGGTACCTCTCTTCGACAACCGGCGCGGCGGGTGGCTGCTGCAAATGGCCGCCAAGGGGCAGGGCTCGCAGAGGCCGAGCGAACCCCTGAGCGGTGTCATCACCGGCGCACCCGCCACCGCGGGTCACATCAACCTTTGGGGGACCGCGCTGCCGTTGATCCAGCTCACGGGGGCGGCGTCGGCGGCCATCATGCCGCAGTCCTCAGACGTTCCCCTGTCGATTGCGTATCTCGGCGGTGTGCGGTTCTATGCTATTCATGGCAAGCACGCGCAAGCGAATCTGGGGATCATGGTCGGCGGCAAGAATGCTGTCGCCAACGCCGTCCCCTCGCTCGCGGTCCGGGGCAGCGACCTGGCGATATGGGGTCATAAAGTCGCGATCGGATTGGAGCTCCGCTCACCCATCGAGTTCTCCGGGGGCCCGATACCCGTTCGGTGGCGCCTCTGGGGCGCCTTGACCTTCGCGCTCGACAAGCTGGACGATGGGAGGAGCGACCACGCGCGCGACACGCAAACGCCCTGGTCTTCCTTCGACCTGGTCCGTTCGCCCATCGAAGCCCCACCCACCCAGACGGTCTGGGAGATGACGTTATGAACGCGTTCGTTCATTCGGAAGACAGTCCGAATCTTTTGCGGCACCTGCGGAGTGTCTCTTGTGCATTGCGTGTCAAGTCGTCCTTTGTCCTTAATGCGCGGTTTTGCTGTGACTGCGAGATGATGAATTTGTCTTCTTGTGTCAGCTCGTCTTCGCCCAAGTGCGCTGGAAAGTCATCGAAGCTTGTGCATTTTTCGAGGCTGTTGACGAGAAACTCTCCAACCCTCGCCTCGTCCACGCACGGTGCGCTGTATGCCAGGACGAACAGCAGGTTGCTGTGATCTCTGATTCTGCCGCAAACGTAGGCATTGGCCAAGGTCTCTCGTGCTATGCATTCTTCCACCTCTTTTTGCAGTGCCTCGACCTTGGCGGCGGCTTTCTCCACCCCGGCGTCGTCCGTTTCTCCCGGAGGAGACGTCGCCGGGGCTGGCGGGATGGCTGTGGCTTTCGCGCGCGCGTTCACTGCGCGTCGGCACGCAGCGAGCTCCCGCTCCACTTCCGCATCAGGGATGGACGCCGCGCTCTTTCCCATGGCCGGAGGTCTTCGCTCCCGCGTCGCCCAGCCGACCAGCACGCCACCACCAAAGACGAGGCCGAGCACGGCCACCGCGATGAGGAGATGAACCATGAGGCCGGCGCTCTCGGGGCGTTTGCTCATGTGTCAACCTCCTACGGCTTCGGTGCCTGCTTCATCATCGGTGGGAGTTTCGGGGGCGTCTCCGTGCACGTCCAGACGAACTCCTTCAGGCTGCGGAGCAGCTCTTCTTCCGTGAGCGTCTCACGCACCCGGATCGCTTCCGCGACCAGGCTCGACTCTTCCTTCGTGAGGTCGCCCGAGCGAAAATCCGCGGGAATGTCCGAGAGCGCCGCGCAGCTGTCGAAGTTCTGCTCGATGAGATCGGCAGCCCTGGACTTCGGCCCGCAGTTCAACCCATCCTTCGGCAAAGCCATCAGCGCGCTGAACTGACGAGCCGCGGCGCTGCAAACCTCGGCGTTGACCAGGATTTCGCTCTTCCTGCACCGCTTCAGCTCCACCTCGAGCTCATCGACGGTGGCTGCTCTTTCGGGAGCGTCTTGTCGCCCATCCCCCGGAGGAGCCTCGGCTGCCGGAGCCGTCGCTCGCGGCTCCGGCCGAGCTGCCAGCTGTTCTCGACATGCAGCCAGCTCTCCACGCTCAATCCGAATCCACGGATCCGAAGCCGGCTCCGCGCTCTTCTCCTTCGACGGCGACCTTCGGTCCAGGAGCGATCTGCCGACGAGCACGCCAGAGCCAAAGGCAGGGACGAGCAAGACCATCGCTGCCAGAACACGAACGGCGTGCCCGGTCTTCGTGGCGTTCTCCGTCATGAGTCGCGTCACCTCCGCCCGCGACGCCGCGCTAAGATCTTCTCCGCCGCCGTGAGCGGTCGTCCCTCCGGCGCCGCGCCGCCCGCGCCCGTTGCGTGTCCGCCCCTCGGGGACGCGGGTTGAGGCCCCACAGCCGACCCAGGTTGAGGCCCCGCCGCCGACCCAGGTCGAGGCCACGAACCAGGTTGAGGCCACGACGTCGCCGACCCAGGTTGAGGTCCCGGCGTCCCCGCCGGCGGCGCTGTCCTCTCTGGCATCGTCCCCGCCTGCGCGCCCTCGCCGCGCTCACCGGCGCGCGGCGCCGGGCTTGCCTCCGCGCCCTCGCGCCGCTCGCGCCCCCGCTCCCTGGCCGACAGCAGCGCCCCCACGGTCGCACCCGCGGCGGCCGGCTCCGCGGTGGCTCCCCACCGCGCCGCGCGGAGCCGCTCTCCCGCCCGCGCGAGCCACGCCGCCGCAGCTTCCGGCAGCGCGAGCCGCCGCGCCGCCACCGCGAGCAGCAGCGCGAGCGCGGCGAAGAACACCAGGCTCGGCGTCGCGTCCCGGTACGCGAACCGCTTCGAGGCCCGATCCTCGAAGATGCCCGCGAGCGTGTCGCGCCGCTTGCCCCCTGTGAACTCCGCGATCCGCCCCAGCAGCGACAGATCGCTGCCCGTCGGGCGCAGCTCCTCGCCGGCGGTCATCGCCGCCCCCGTCGTCCCGACCGCCTCCCCCGTGAGCTCGTCCCGGGCCACCGCCACGTACGTCCCCGGTCGCGACAGCGGGAGCTTCGCCGTGTACGCGCCCGCGCCCGTCGCCTCGAGCGGGAGCTCGCGCGAGAAGCCGTCGGGCCCCGCGACGTGCACGACAAGCCGGCGAAACGACTGCGCCCGCCCGTCGTCGCCGATCACGCTCGCCCGCACCGACAGCTCGCCGCCCGACGCGTCCGCCTCCAGGCGCACGCGCGGATCCTCCTCCTTGCGCGTCACGTCGCGCGCGGCCTGCGCGATCATCCGCGCGGCGCCGGGCCAGCGCGTCCACGCGGCGCCCCAGCGGCCCTTGAGATCGCTCGTGAACGCGGCGGCCCGGCCGAGCCCCGCCGACCACACGGCGAGCACCGGATCGCCCTCCGGACCGGACAGCAGCACCGTGGACCGGCTCTTCGGGACCGTCACCACGTAGCCCCCGAGCGAGGGCGCCTCGCCGAACGGCACGCCGGCGGTGATCGACGACGGCGCGCCCAGCGCGACGTGGAAAGGCTCCTCCACGATGGCGCTCTTCGCCGCCATGATGGTCTCCTGCGTGAACACCGCGGGCAGCCGCGTGGCGTCCTCGACGAGGTAGAAGCGGCCGCCCCCGAGGCGCGACAGCGCCTCGAGCTCCGGCACGTCGCTGCCCTGGCCCAGCGCCACGACGCTCGTCGTCGTCCCGCGGCGCATCGCCGCCTCCACCATCGCGCGACACGGCCCCATGTTCTCCGCGTCCGACCCGTCGGCGAAGAGCAGCACGTGCTTCAGGCTCGAGGTGTCCCGGTCGAGCGCCTGGTAGGCCGCCTCGAGGGTGATGTCGACGTAGATGCCGCCGCCGCCCGGGCCCACCGCGCGGATCGCCTTCTCGATCGCGGCGCCGTCCGCGACCGGCCCGAGCGGCACGCTCCACCGCACCGCCGTGTCGACGTGCGCGACGCCGAGCCGATCTCCCGGGCCGAGCAGCGAGGCCGACCGGGCCGCGGCCTCGTTGGCGAGCTCGAGCTTCGTGTGGGCGCCGGCGGTCGCCGCCATCGACCCGGAGATGTCGATGCCGATCACCTCGGCCAGGCTCGCCCGCCGCCGCTCCTGCTTCAGGTCGAACGCGACGGGCGAGATCTCCTCGAGCGGCGTCCGCGCGTAGCCGCCCGGCCCCATGCTCCGATCGCCGCCCATCAGGATGAGCCCGCCGCCGAGATCGCGGACGTAGCTCGCGAGCGCGTCGATCTGGCCCGGCGAGAGATCCGACGCGCGGATGTCGCTGAGCACCACGACGTCGTAGCCGGCGAGCTCGCCGAGATCGGCGGGGACGCGGCTCAGGCCGCCCTCGTCCACGCGGAACGCGCCGTCCGCGAGCGCCCGCGCGATGAACGCGCCCTGCCCGGCGTCGCCCTCCAGCACGAGGGCCGCCGCGGCCCCGCGGACGCGCAGGAACGCGCTCGCCGCGTTGTCCTCGGCGGCCTCGTCGAGCCTCGGATCCTTCGCGGTGATCTCGACGTCGTAGCGGTGCAGCCCGGGCCCCGGCGCCTTCTCCCGGATGCGCAGCACGTCTTCCCCCGCGGCGATCGAGGCCTCGGTGCGGGCGATGAGCTCGCCGTCGCGGCGGAGGCGGATCTCGATCTCGGCCGGCGACGGCGACGAGGTGACGAGCCGCAGATCGAGCGCCTCACCCTCGTCGGCCCGCGCGGGCGCGCGGAGGGCGACCACGCGGACGTCGGGGACGAGCCGCTGCTCGAGCGGGATCACGTCGACAGGGAGGCCGGCGGCGACGGCGGCGGCAGCCGCGGCCATCGTGTCGCCGCGGGTCGCGACGCCGTCGCTGAGCAGCACGACGCGCGCCGCGGAGTCCGGCGGCACCTCGGCGAGCGCGCGCCGGAGGCCGGCGGCGAGGTCCGTCCCGTCGCGACCGAGCGCGACCCGCTGCGGGGCCGCGAGCTGCGAGCGCGGGCGCGGCGGATCCTCGGTCGCCGCGCCCGCGGCGAACGCGATGGTGGCGATCCGATCGTCCTCGCGCATGCCGAGCTCGGCGACGGAGAGCTCCTGCGCGACGCGCCGGTCGGCGCTCGGCACGAGGTCGATCGAGCGGCTGCGATCGATTGCGACAAGGACGGTGAGCCGGTCGAGTGGCCGGCCAAGCTCTGGCCCGGCCACGGCCATGGCCGCGGCGAACGCGGCGAAGGGGGCGAGGAAGTCGCCGAGCCGCGAGCGCCACGCCCCCTGCCGGCGGGCGTGCGCCGAGGCGAGCGCGAGCGCGAGGTACCGGAGCGCGATGAACGACGTGGCGCCCAGCACGAGCAGCGCGCCCCAGGGCCGCGTGAGCCGGAGATAGGCGTCCGGGAGCAGGCCGCACCAGACGAGGCCCACGTAGAGCGCCGGCAGCGCGCCTGCCACCATCCAGCCGAGCAGGATCGGGCGGCGGAGCGCGCCGCGCCGGAGGGCGAGGCGCAGCAGCGCCGCGAAGACGAGCGCGCCGGCGAGCGTGGCGGCGTAGGGGAGGGCGCGCAGCGCGGCCGCCGGGATCAGGGGGGCCTCCGTTCGGTCCGCATGCGGGGGAGCCGCAGTAAATCATCTTTGCGGGGGCCCGGGGATGCCGCTTCGGCGGGTGTGGCCGAGTGCCCCATAGGCGACGCCGTGAGGCGTCTCTGTCGGTGTCGAGCGGGTTTCATGGGGCGCTCCGGCGCATCGGAGCACCTTTCCATGTTTGTCAGGGATGGCACGCAGTCTGCTTGAGCGCGGGTCATGGGCGCGGCGAGGCCGCGCAGCCGGGGCAGGAGAGATCATGTCGCGCATCGAGACCACGGACACCTGGAACGGTATGGGCGGCAGCGCGTGGGATCTCGACGACAGCCTCGGCGAGCCCGCGGGCAGCGTGCACTACCAGGAGGGGGATCTCATCGCGGGCAAGTACCGCCTGGGCCGCAGGATCGGCGAGGGGGCGATGGGCACGGTCTGGATCGCGACGCACGTGGCGCTCGGGTCGGAGGTCGCGATCAAGCTGATGCGGCCGGAGCTCCGGTCGCCGGAGCTCGCGGAGTACTTCGTCCGTGAGGCGCGCGCCGCCGGCCGGCTGAATCACGCGGAGGTCGTGCGGGTCTTCGACCTCGGCGAGACCGCGGCGGGGGACCCCTACCTGGTGATGGAGCTCATCGAGGGCGAGTCGCTGAGGAGCGCGCTCTCGCGCGAGGCGGCGATGACGCCGGAGCGGGCGATCGCGCTGCTCCTCCCGGTCGCGGGCGCGATGCACGCGGTGCACGAGAAGGGGGTCGTCCACCGCGACCTCAAGCCGGACAACGTGATGCTTGTGCGCCGCGGCGGCGGCCGGCTCCAGCCGAAGATCGTCGATTTCGGCGTCGCGAAGATCGTCTCCGAGCGCGAGGCGAGCCAGGCGTCGGCGGCGTTCGAGGTCTTTGGAACCCCCGACTACATGCCGCCGGAGCAGGTGCTCGCCGTCCCTGACATCGATCGCCGCGCCGATATCTGGTCGCTCTGCGCGATGCTGTACGAGCTCCTGTCGGGCCGGCCCCCGTTCTCGTCAAGGAACGCGCTGGACGGCCTGCGGGCGGTGCTGCAGGACGCGGTGCCGTCGCTCGTCGACACGTGCGGCCTCGACGCGGATCTCTGGGCGATCGTGGAGCGCGGGCTGCGGAAGGAGCCGTCCTCGCGCTGGTCGAGCATGCGCGAGCTCGGCGAGGCGCTCGCCGCGTGGCTGAGGGCGCGGGGCGTCCTGGAGGACGCGCGCGGCGTGTCGCTCCAGGGGGAATGGCTTCCTCGCGAGGAGCCCTGTGTGCCTGCGGGCGATGGCGCGACGCCGCGCGCATCCTGGTGGGTGGAGGAGCGGAGCCGGCCGAGCCGCCGGTGGTCGTCGCGCCGCCGGGTGCACCGGGGCTACCGGGGCCGGCCTCACGGCGAGCAGACGGCCTGCCCTTGAGCGTGGGGACGAGCCGCTGAGCGGTCCGCGCTCAGCGGTGGGGTGAGCGAGCGCCGGACTGGCTGGAGCAGGGCCCGGCGGAATGCATGGCTTGACCTCGCGGCCCGCGTGTTGCTCTGCTCTGGCGGGTGAACGCTCGCGCTACACCGTCGCTGCGCATCGCGCGGCTCGTGATCGAAAATTTCCGGACGTTTCGGAGGCCCACGGAGATCGTCTTCACGTCCGACGGCGTGGCGGACGAGATGCCTGTGTTTCACGGGGCCAACGGGGCCGGCAAATCCAATGCGCTCGTGGCGATCGACCTGTTTTTTCGGGTCGCCTCGTACTGCTTGCGCGCGGTCGCTGGCGCTGGCGGGATGAGCCCGGACGCCGCGTGCAAGCTGCCGTGGGGGTTTCGTGACGAACACTTCGGCTTGTGGATGAACCACCGGAGCTGGCCTCCCGGTGTTCGCGATCCGCAGCGGGTGGAGGTTCACTTCGATGATGCGCGCCTCGGCGCGCTCCGCGTCATGTTGACCCCGTCGGGCAACGACGTCCTTCTCCGGCTGGAGAAGGCAACATCCGGCTCGGCGAGCCGCTGGGAGGTGCCGCGGGTCCTGAAGAACGCGGGCGGCGTTATACGGAAGGATGGCGCGGGAAACACTCTGCAAGATGACGAGATCTCGCCGCTGCTGAACGCCCTCGAGGCGCCGCTTGGCCCCGGGAGCAAACCGTTCTTCCTGCTAGACGCCCGCCGTCGAGATTTCCGGGCCATTGGCGAGGGGGTGCCGCGCGATGAGGGCGCCAGCACGCTGTCCGTCACCACGGCCGAACGCCTCCTCGCGCTGGCGACCTCCCTCGATCCGGAGGAGACGGAGCGCTGGCGTGTCTTCGTGGAGCTCATCCATCGATTCAAGACGCTGTCGGATCGAGAGATCTCCGTGCTCCGCGCCCCCGTGGCGAAGGCGGAGGTCACCGACCTGCGCTTCGAGGTCCGGGGCAAGCAGATCCTACGGCTCTCCGAGCTCAGCTCGGGCGAGCAGCAGGTGGTCGCTCTCGTCGCGGCCGTGCTGACGTCCCGCGCCGGCCTTGTTGCCATCGAGGAGCCGGAGATGAGCTTGCATCCCGAGAACCAGGAGCTCGTCCGCGACATCCTGCGCGAGCAGGTGCAACGCGGGATCGTCGACCAGATCTTCCTTGAGAGCCACGTCCAGGTCTTCGACGGCCCCGCGGTGCTCCGGTTCAGCCGCTCTCCCGAGGGGGAGACGCTCGTTACGCGGCAGCCTTCGCGCTCGGACCGCGAACTTCAAGATCGCGCGAGCAAGAGCGGCGCCAAGCAGCACTGGGTGACACCCGAGGGCTACACGCAGATCCCCGCGGAGATGCGCGGCGATCTCGGGCTGCAGAGCGGCGGATACCTGTGGTTCCTGCGTTCCCGACCGGAGGGCCGCTGGGAGGCATGGACCGCGTCAGAGCTCGACGAGCAGTTCGGTCTTGGCGATGAGTCCTCCAAGGATGCCTGACGTGCGGCTCTGGATTGACACTAACGCGGCGCGTAGCGTCATCGACATCGAAAAGCTCTGCCTTCTCGCTGGGAGCAAAAGGGTCGAGGTTGTAATCCATGCGCAGGTCTACCTTGAAAGGCGTCGCCAGATGCGTGTGAGCAAGGGCGCCAGATTCTCGGAGGTCCGCTTCGATGGCCTCCTCCGCCAGTTTGGCATCCAGATCATCGACATCCACCTTGATCATCCGACCGCCGCCCGATGGGCCGACAGCTTGTGTCAGCGGTATCCGACGGACCGCGATTGGGAGCTGGCGAAGAAGCGTACCCTCGGCGGCGAGCTGATCGCCGATTTCAAAGTCATCCCTGGAAAGATGCCGATGACCACGGACTGGCTCATCGCCCTCGCCGTCGAGGACGACCCCGCATCGCGCATCATCACCCACGACGAGGGCGAGGAATGGCAGCGGCTCCGCGAAGCCGAGCCGAGGCGCGCCTTCCGCTGGGACGAGGCGGTCATCTGGCTTCAGAGCCTGCCCGCGGACGAGCCGTCGCCCGGTTGAAGCGTATAGGGCGCCGCGGGGGGTGCGGCATCGATCCGTGGGAGGTCCGCTGGCGTTCGCTCGGCGGCGCCGAGCCTGCTCGGGCGCCTCAGCCCCGGAGGGCGCGGTGGTGTATGCTCGCGCAGGTCGCGCATGAACCTCGCTGAGAAGCTCGTCCGGTCCGCCACGCTCGCCGATCTCGACGAGCTGCCGCCCGGCTGGCGGGGCGAGATCATCGACGGCACGATGTACGCTTTTCCGCGTCCCGGCTTCGCTCACGCGAACATCGAGGACCTGATCACGGCCGACCTCAAGAACCCGTACCAGCGGGGCAGGTGCGGTCCGGGAGGGTGGTGGATCCTTTCCGAGCCGGGCATCCAGAGCGAGCGCGCGCCGGAGATATCGCCCGACGTCGCAGGCTGGCGCCGCGCGCGTATGCCCGCGCCGCTGCGGCCCGCGGAACCCATCTCCCTCGTTCCCGACTGGTGCTGCGAGATCCTCTCGCTGCGCACCGCGGGCTACGACAACCTCGTGAAGCGCCGCTTCTACGCCGAGATCGGCGTGCCTCACCTCTGGTACGTGGATCCCGTCCGGCGAACGTTGCTGGTCAGCCAGCTCGAGAACGGGCGGTGGGTCGAGCTGGAGCTGCACGGACGAGACGAGAAGGTGCGCGCGGCGCCGTTCGAGGATGTCGAGATCGACCTGGCCGAGTGGTGGGAAGGGCTAGAGCAGGACCTGGACGACGAGGCCTGAGCCGCAGGGGAGGTGCCCCCGCAGCGGCCGAAGCGGATCCTGCTCGATCACGCTCCGAGGACGGCGCCACCGCAGCAGGAAGCGGCGGCACTGGCGCGCCGGTGGTCGGAGGGAGCTCGCCAGGGTCAGGAGTGGCTGCTCTGCGGGAGGTCGTCCTCCAGGTCAGCCTCGAGCTCATACCCCTCCGCGTGCTTCTTTTCCCACCACCGATCCACGTCGGATCCGACGAACGAAGCAGGCAGCTCCTTCCGCTTGGCCAGAGTGACCATCCGGTCGATGGGCTCGCCGTTCGAGACCTTGCGCGCGAGATCGGGCGCGTTTGCGCGCATCAGGTAGGCACTGTACTCGTGCCGGAGGTCCTCATTTCTGGGATTCTGCTGATAAGCCCGAAACCATATCTCTCCTGCCGCATGCTCATACTCATGCTTGAACAGAAGGGCTGCATACTCGTGAAGAACGCGCCCGGGCCGGATACGTATCCTGAGGAGATCCGCTCGATGCGCCTCAATCGCGTGCCGATACAGCTCCAGGGCTTCGCGTTCATCGTTCACGTCGGGCGACGCGGCGTCGAATTTTGCCATCCTACAAAGCGCAACGGCCGCATCACGCGGACCCACCGCGTGGTAGTGAGCTTTTGTGACCTCCCGCGCCACTTCCCTGTCGCCGATCTGAGCGAGCGCCCGCATGAGCCACGAGTACCGAGACCTGCTCCCAGCCCGCCGCTTGAACTCGTTGACCGTACTTCGCAGCCGTTCTTCATCGACCCCGGCCAGTCTCCCCTGTGCCTTGCCGAGCATTAGCTCGTAATAAAGCGTACGCTCGGGCCAGGGATCCGGGCCGCTGGATCGCAATCGCTGAACGAGCTCGCCTGCCCTTGGATACAAGTCCGCAACCTGCAGGCGCACGATCAAGTCGAGGTAATATCGCGCTGTATCCATGTTCTCGGGGTCCAGGTCGAGTGCAAGTTCGCAGAGCTTGCTCGCGATGCTGTGAAATTCGATTAATGTTATCGTGTTTACGATGTCGATGAGTCTGTCGACATGCCGTTTGTCGAACCGTGCTCGATTCGATTGTACGAGGTCGTAAGCGCGCTGCGCGTTCTGCAGGGCCCGCTGTGGATCGCGATCAAACGTCTTGCCGATAGACAAATAGATGCCCTGGAACTGCCGCAACGGGTTCGGCGGCGCCACACCGTCATCCGCCGAGTCCTCCTCCTTGACAGGCGGCGCTGCAAATTCCAGTGCAAACGCTCGCGCGCCGCGTGTGGCCAACGTCTCGGTCCCCTCCGGTTCGAGCGACTTTGCCTCGTCCTCCCCGTCCGTGAGAGCCGACTCGGGGTCGACCTCCCGCAGGGGTCGTGGCTTCTCGAGGGATACCGGCTTCAGGTGGTCGATCCCGGGCAACCACGCATACGGCAACGGCGGCGCGATCGCCAGATACCGCACGAGCTTCACCGGCACATCGCCGAGCCCCATGTGCGGATACTCCTCGCAAACGTACTTCAGATCGTGCAGCACCTTCGTGTCAGGCGCATTCCTGTCCCGCGCGTCCCTCCCGATCCCTTCGAGCTCCGCCACGAGGTTCACCGCCTTCGGATCCCCCTTCGACGAAGCCTCCCCCACCGCCTTCGCGAGCACGTTCCAGTGGAAATCCGGCCACGTCGTCTCGATCATCTTCTCCTTGAAGATCGCCCGCTTCCCGAGCACGTCGCTCGGATGCACCGCCCTCGCCTCCAGCGCCCCATCGATCTTCGGCGCGAGCAGGTTCAGGTACCGCTTCACCGACCGCGGCGTCATCTCGTGCAGCCCCTCGAGCAGCAGATCGAACGCCTCCCTCGTGTCGTCCTGCGGCCAGAGCGGGTCCACCAGCTTCTTGACCCGCGGCGCCCTCTCCGCGAGGCCCTTCACGAACTCCTTCGCCCGCGCACCGTCGAGCGGCGGCACCCAGACCGCGTGCTGCAGGTACTTCTCCAGCTCGCGGTCCGTCTCCATCACCGACCTCCCGCCGCCTTGCGACCGCACCGCGCCGCGCAGGACTTCCTCGTCCACCGCCATCACGAAGAACAGGTTGTCGATGTCGCTGAGGTACTGGATCTCCTGCAAGAGCGAGAGCACGAAATCGGAGCCACAACGATCCAAATCGTCGAGCAGCACCACGAGCAGGCACTGGCCCTTCTCGCTCGAAGCGAGCTCCTGCCGGATGATGATCCCGCAGAGATCCGGGATGCTCGTGAGCACCGCCGAGATCCGGTCGAACATCGCCGCGTCCCACACCGTCTCGGCGGTCGCGTCCCCCGTGCTCTGCAGGCCCTCGGTCCGATCCCGATCGATGATCCGCGCGTAATCCTCGAGCCGCTGCGAGATCTTCCGCGCGTCGCCCGCCATCGCGATCGATTGCAGGATCCGCATCGCCAGGGTCGTCCGGGCGTCCCGCCGCGCGGCCTGGAGCGCGGGCGCCTGGTACTCGCAGAACACCGGGCGCTTGCCCGCCTCCACGGACCTCTCCCGCACGAAAGAGCGCAGCATCTTGAGCGCGCTGCTCTTGCCCGTCCCCCATTTCCCGTGCACCGCGAACGTCATCGACGGCGACGGGGGATCCTCCTTCGACCGGACGATCGTCTCTGCGATCCGCTCAAGCTCCCCCCGGATCGGCAGGCTCTTCCACAGGAGATCCCCGCCCGCGTCGACCGGACGATCGTCGAGAATCACGATGGCCATAATCCCATTCCCACGAGGAAGCGGCTGCCCCGATCGGCCGTCTCCAGGAGCTGCTCGCCCTCATTCGTTCCGCGAACAGCGCCTCCAGGCTGCCGCTCCACCCACCCGACCAGGATGGCGCACTCGAGAGCGCGCCCGAACGCGAGAGGCGATATCCGCGGCAAACGCCCTGCGAGCTCCTCGCGCGAGAGCCTCGCCCCGCCCCGGAGCTTCCGCAGCACGGCCAGGACATGCTCCCGCCTTGCCGCGCGCCTCGCCCCGTCCGGCTTCAGCGTGAGCGTCCCATCCCGCCGCCGCTCCACCCACCCGCGCTCGATCATCCGCGCGACGGCGTTCGTCACGATGGGCGAGGGGACCACGCCGCCCAGTCGATCCACGATGGCCGCCTCCTCCTCTGGTTTGTCGGGCATGAATGTGTGGAGCACCTGGAGGACCTCCGCCTCCGAGGCGCCGTCGCGCGACGCATCGCGGATCTCACGGCGGACGTCCTCCGCGCCCGGGAGCGCCGCACGGCGTTGCTCTTCGGCCTTCGCGAGCAGGTCGAGCCAGCCATCGCCGCCTTCCATCGCCGCCCGACGCACGAGCCCGTCGAGGGAATGGCCCAGGACGCTCCAGCCCATCGCGTCCGCGAGGTCCGCCGCGAGCGCGTCCTCGTCCCCGGCCCCGCGGAAGAGCTCCCGGACGCGGCTGGCGAGCGCGCGGCCGTCGTGGAGGCGCAGCAATCGCTCGACGGCCTCCACGGGCGCCGCATGGGCGGTCGACACGTCCTTCGACGTCTGGGTGATGATCCCGAGCACCTCGTCGTTGTGGTTGCGCACCGCCGAACCCGACATCCCCTCCCAGGTCGCCGCCGTGCCCTGACGAACGTGGAGCTGGAATGCATTGCTGTCGAGATCGGCGGAGGCCCGCTGGACCACGCCCCCGAGCCCCACGCCCCGCTCTCGTCGCAGGCCCGGCAGATCGGGGTATCCCTCGGCGAACCATGGATCCCCCGGCGACGGCGGGATCGGCGACGGGACGAGGAAACACGGCTCGCCGAGCCTCGAAGGCTCCGGCATGCGCAGGATCGCGACGTCCGCCCGCGGATCGTACAGGAGGGGCTCGAGCGACGCTGAGGAGACGCCTTCGAGGAGGTACTCGCAGCCAGGCCAGAGCGGATCCTCGTGTTTCCAGAGGCGCGCGCTCGTGCTCCCGACCACGTGAAATGCCGTCACGATGAGATCCGGGTACAGCGCCCAGGCCGTCCCGTGATCCCGCTGCCCCGACCTCGCGTCCGCCGCGACGATCCGCAGGCTCGGCCTCATATGTAGTCTCGCAGCCGCGCCTCGCGAACGCGCCCGTCCTCGCCGAGCGTGATGTCCGCGAACGTGAACACCTGGGTCCTCGCCTCGTCCTTGCAGAGCTTCTTCAGGAAATCGGCGAGCTCCGTGTCCTTGCCCTCGGCGAGCGCATCGTCCGGCACGCGCACGAGATCGGCCCACGTGCCCGTGTTGATGTACGTCCGCCCCGCCCCCACGTGAATCTCACGGGCGAGGTGCGTATGTCCCATGACGACGATCTCCACGTCGCCCGTGAGCATCCGCTTTGCCGCGCCGAGTAAGGCGTCCTTCGGATCATCCCAGTCTCGCTTGAACGTGCTGTCATTCGCGAGCATCCGCCGCATTATCGTGCGAATGCGCTGCAGCCGTACATTCGGGATGCGCCGACCTTGGCCAACGAGCTCCATGATGCTGTCGGTGACGGGCCAGTCGAGCGCGAGCGGGACCCAGTCCGCCATGCCGACCTGTGTCGGTGGGTTGCGCAGCAGTGGATATGCATCGCCAAACACTGCAGCGAGCTCCACGTCCTCGTCGTCGTCGTGCGCTCCGACGTTCGTCGTGGTGCCGGGGGGCCGGCCGTCGACGTTCCTCCGGGCGCGCCGCTGTGCGGCGAGCACGCGGCCAATCTGGGGCAGCACCGAGCGGATGACGGTAGGCTCGAGCACGGACAAGAGGAGCACGAGGAGCTCGCCCTCGGGCTTCAGGAGATCGATGAACGGGTAGTTCTTCTTCAGCGGATTGACGACGCGATGGACCAGGAGGCTTCCGGCAGAGATCTCGAGCTCGTCCTTCGGCTCCTCGCCCCGCGAGAGCGCTGACGCGATCGCGCGGAGGTGCGCGAGGTCGTTCTGGTTGGCGTCGTCGTAGCGGTTGCCGTGCTCGATGAGCGCGCCGCCGACCCGGTAGGCGCGGCCATCGAGGACGAAGAGGACGTCGTGGGGTGTGGCCCCGAGGCGCCGGAGGAGCGCCTCTTGCACCTGCGGCAAGGCGAGCTCCACATCGTGGTTGCCGAGCAAGATCGTCAGCCGGTGCCGCTGCGCCACGTGCGCTGCAAGCGCGTCGAACACGTCGCCGAACGAGCGGTCCTTCATCACCACGTCGAGCTTCGCGACGGCCTCGGCGGGACGCGGCGTCCACGGCGAAGCCGCGCCTCCGGGCACAGCCAGCGCGAGGTAATCGACGAAATCACCGGCGATGACGAGCTCCACGGCCTCGTCCGCGCCGGGCTCGGCGATGGAGCGGATGAACGCCGCGAGGCGGTGCGGGTGAGACATCATGCACGGCGGCTCGCCGCCGAGGTGCAGGTCCGAGATGACGAACAGGCGGCGTGTGCGAGGGCGGCGCATGGTGACTCCGGAGCGCGCGACTGCGACGTGCAAGCGTTCGAGCGCGCTCTTCCGGGCACAGCCTACAGCTCCCATCCGCGCGATGGCAATCGATCCCTCCTTGCTGCTGCCGGATGCCGGGCCCCGCGTGGCCGTCCATCGGTCTGTGGGCGAGGACAGAGCTCGCCCGCATGCAGGCCGCCAGCGGCGGCGGCGCAGGTGTGCGCGAGACCATTGGCGACCTCCTGGTCTTCAGATTACCATCGCCACGATGGGCGACCGATAGGATCTCCGTCGATGCAGACGGGCTGCCCATGAGAGACGCGACATCGACGGGCGGGACCTCTGCTGGCCGACCGACGAGAGCCGCGTGCGCCGGTGGTGCGCTTCTATCACGCAGATCTCGGAGATCGACAACGCGTTCACCCCTGGAGGTGCCGCATGCCCAGGATAGAGGCGTTCATTCCGACGGTGGTGCTCTTCGAGACGATCACCGACGTCGCTCGTTCTCACAAGGCGCACCTCGTGCTCCAGCGCTTCGAGGGCGCGCACGGCGGCGCGGCGCTCTCCGTCGTCGAAGCGAGCCCTCTCGCGGCTCACGAGTATCTGAGAGGCGGCTATCAGCTGGTGTACCTGGCGTCGGGGAGGGCGCCCACCGGCGAGCAGGACTGGGGGTTCGTCGACCGTGAGGCCGCAAATCTGCTCGAGCTCGCCGGTGCGCGCCAGCGCGGTCAGGATCTCGAGCAGGTCACGATCCGCCCGGTGGCGAAGAAGACCAGCGTGGCAAGGTTGTTCGCCGCGACCAGGGCGGCGATCGTGGCGAGCTGCAAACGAGGAATGAGGCTCAACGGTCGGCTTTACCCGAAGATCTTCTACGCGAAGGAGCTGGAGGCCGGGGGGTTCCAGCTGTGGGTCGATATCGAGACGAGGACAATATCCGCCGAGATCGCCGGGTAGGGCCTCTGGCCCCTCGCGGTGCGGCCTTGGCGCCCTGGCGGTCGTTCAGCTGATCCGCAGCAGCGCTCAGGCTGCGGGCCTGTCGTGGCCTCGCAGCGGCTGGGGCACGCGCGTGAAATACCAGACGTCGAAGAGCACGAAGCCGAGCGCCGCGAGCGCGAGCAGCCAGGTCCACTCGACGTGGGCGTCCGGCTGTCCCGCCGCGCTGGAGACGGCGACCTCGCCGCCGCCCTCCGCGAGGAGCGGCCTCGGCGTGAGGTCGCTCTCGGCGACGCTCGTGAGATCTGGTCGCTCTGCGCGATGCTGTACGAGCTCCTGTCGGGCCGGCCCCCGTTCTCGTCAAGGAACGCGCTGGACGGCCTGCGGGCGGTGCTGCAGGACGCGGTGCCGTCGCTCGTCGACACGTGCGGCCTCGACGCGGATCTCTGGGCGATCGTGGAGCGCGGGCTGCGGAAGGAGCCGTCGTCGCGCTGGTCGAGCATGCGCGAGCTCGGCGAGGCGCTCGCGGCGTGGCTCCGGGCGCGGGGCGTCCGGGAGGACGCGCGCGGCGTGTCGCTCGAGGGGGAGTGGCTCTCGGCCGAGGAACCCCGCGCGCCCGCGAGCCGTGGCATGGCACCACGCCTTTCATGGATGGACGAGCGGGGGCGGCCGAGCCGCCGGTGGTCGTCGCGCCGCCGGGTGCACCGGCTGCACCGGGGGCGGCCTCACGCGGAGCAAGCGGCCTGCTGAGAGATGCCAGCTGAAATGGCCGATGTGGAGGCCGTCCTCGGGCCCGCTCGCTCAGCGCGTCGGATCGCCGGTCCGGAGGTACGCTTCAATCCGCGCGACGGCCGCGCCGATCCCGTCCTCCTCGCGGATCTTCGCGGCGATCTGCGCGGACCGCCGGCGCATTTCCGGGTCGGATGTGGCCCGCCGGATCGCGCTCGCCAGCGCCGAAGCGCTGAGCTTGAGCTTCGGAATGGCCCGGGGGCCCACGCCGAGCGCATGGACCCGCCGCCCCCAGAGCGATTGATCGCCGCTGTGCGGCACCACGACGGCGGGCACGCCCGCCCGCAGCCCGGCCGCCGTCGTGCCCGCGCCGCCGTGATGGACGACGGCCGCCGTGCGCTGGAAGAGCCACTCGTGAGGGGCGGCGTCGATCGCGAAGACGCTCGCCGGGAGCTCCGCGCCGCCGGTCCCTGCCCAGCCGGAGAGCAAGACCGCGCGCCGCCCGCTCTGCACGACCGCATCGACGAGGAGCCGCGTCGAGGCCCGCGCGTCTCGGCCCGTCATGCTCCCGAAGCCGATGGCGACCGGCGGCTCACCGGCGTCGAGGAAGCGGAGGAGAGGCGCCGGCGGCTCCCAGCCGCGCTCGTCCAGGAACCAGTAGCCGGTCGTGTGGAGGTTGGCCGGCCAATCCGGCGGATGCGGCACGACGTGACCGCTGTAGCCATGAAGGACCAGCGCCCTCCCGAACGCCTCCCTCCATGCATTGAACGACTGCGGCCTCATCCCGAGCACGTCGCGGCGAAAGCGAGCGACGAGCGCGCCCCGCAAACCCCAGCCGACGCGCTCCAGGAACACCTTGCTGAACAGGAAATTCAGGGCGCTCGTGCGCTCCGGCAGCGGCGCGTGAAAGACCGCCCACCCGCTGCGGGTCGGGATCATGGCGGGCTGAAGGAGCGCACACACATGCGCGAGCCCGAACTTCTCGGCGATGGACGTCGCCTCGATGGATGAGGCATAACCGCTCACGATCACGTGGGCGTCCCGGCAAGCGTCGCGCGCATCCATCATGAGGTCCCAGCCGAGCTCCTCGATGAGCCGCACCATCGCGACCTTCTGGGCGCGCGGGCTGTGCCCGCGCTCCACCCAGTCCCTGCCTTGCTCGCTCTCCATCACGGCCTGCATATCGACCTTCGTCGGCGCGGCCTCGAGCCCGTGGCGCTCTACCCAAGGCACGAAGTTGGCGCCGGCGAGGACGCGGACCCGGTGGCCGCGCGCCTTGAGCCCTTTTCCGAGCGCGAGCGCCGGCTGGATGTCGCCGCGCGTTCCAATGGCCAAGAGCACGATCGTGCGCGCGCTCCGTTCGGCAGCTGCAGTTACCATTTTCGAGCTATGTCCCAATAGTACGATGTTCGCAACGTCATCACAAGGAATCACAAGGAATCACAAGGAATCACAAGGAATCACAAGGAATCACAAGGAATCACAAGGAATCACAAGGATAGAATGTGTGCTTTGGTGCCGGCTCAGGATCACCGTGGCATCGAGGCGAGGCGCGCGCCTCCCTGAGGAGGAAATGACGCCGGCAGCGCGGAGCACGACGCGAGCGCGGCGTCGCCCGTCGACGATGCAATTCCCGCGACCCGCAACTGCCGGTATGCCAACATGGCCGCCATGAATACCGCCGAGACGCTCGCACGATTCGACGCCCAGATGCGTCGTGACCTCTCGCCGCCCCACGCGGGATGGCGCGTCGAGCGGGTCGGACCTGTGGTGAGGTGGGTGTCGCCTCCGGATCTGACATGGGGATGCGGGGTACAATGGACCGACCTCGACGAGGACACGGCCGATGGGGTCATCGCCGAGCAGGTCTCGTACTTCGCCGGGCTCGGGCGACCCTTCGAGTGGAAGACCTTTGGCCACGACCGCCCCGCGGACCTCGGCGCGCGGCTGCGCGCCGCCGGGCTCGAGGCCCAGGACGAGGAGGCGCTGGTCCTCGGGGACGTCGCGGAGGTCGCCGCCGCGACGGCACGCGCGGCGCCGCCGCCGGGGGTCACCCTCCGCTGCTTGGACAGCGGCGAGCCGCTCGACGGGATCGCCGCCCTGCAGTTCGCGGTGACGGGCGGGGACTCGGCGTGGCTCATCGCCGATCTGCGGCAGGAGCAGCGAGCCGACCCGTCGGCGCTGTCCATCCACGTCGCGGAGGCGGAGGGGCAGGTCGTCTGCGCGGCGTGGGTGCGCTTCCACCGGGGCACCGAGTTCGCGAGCCTGTGGGGCGGCAGCACGCTGCCCGCGTGGCGCAGGCGCGGGATCTACCGCAGCCTCGTCGCACGCCGCGCCGCCCAGGCCCGCGAGCGCGGGCTGCGCTACCTGCAGGTGGACGCCTCGCCGGACAGCCGCCCGATCCTCGTGCGGCTGGGGATGCACGTCGTCTCCACCACCACGCCGTACCTGTGGAGCTCGCCGTCGTCGTGAGGACCCGCGCCCGGTCCCCACGCTCGCTCGGCCGTCCATGGAGCTCGCCGTCGTCGTGGAGCTCGCCGTCGTCGTGAGGACCCGCGCCCGGTGCCCACGCTCGTTCGGCCGTCTGGCGGGGCGGGCGCTCACGCCGGCGTGGCGTCCGCGCGCGGCGACGTGACGACCGGCGGCGGCGCGCCCAGCACACCGGCGCTCACCAGGAGGTCCTCAATCGCGAGGATGGCCTCGCGCTCTCGCGCGCTCAGGTCGGGGTGCCAGATATCGAAGAAGAGCACGACGCGCGGCGCGGCCCCGTGGTTCCAGACCTCGTGTGCAAAGGTGGTGTCGAAGACGACGCACTTGCCCTCCGTCCACCTCCCCTCGACGCCCCCGACGCGGATCCCGCATTCCGCGGGGATCTTCAGCGCGAGCTGGCACGTCAGCTTGGTATTGACGTACGCGTCGTGGTGCGCGGGCACGTGGACGCCCGGCGCGATGACGGAGAACAGGGCCTCGGCCTTGGGGTGGATGCCTGCCTCCCGGAGCACGCGTGACGTGTGCGGAAAGAGATCGGCGCGCATCCGATCGAGGCCTTCGGCCTTGCGGAGCACGAAGATGGACTTCCAGTCCTTCGCCTTCACCTCGGCGAACCGGCCGGGCTCGTAGGGCTCGAAGGCGTCGCCGGTTGCGCGCTCGTACTCCGCGAGGATCTCCTTCCAGCTCGCCTCGAGCTTGCCCGTCAACGCGGCCAGCGCGGGGCTGTCCTCCGGGGCGTGCCACGGCTTCGAGGAGAGGCCGGGATAGAAGAACTTCGCGGGCTTCTGCCCGGGCGGCAGCTCGGGGACCGGCAGGCGGCCAAGCGCGGTCGCGATGCACCGCTCGAGCCGCAGCAAGGACGTGGGGTCACCGCCGCGGAGGCGGTCGAGCAGCGCCTCGACGTGCGGGACAAGGGCGTGGAGTCCGTCGTTGGATATCTGCGATGGCATAGGTTTCTCCTGGGTTGTCAGCGACGCACCGATCTCGGTGCGGCCTGGGGTTCGCTCCGTCGCCAACGGGTCTTTCTCAATCGAGGAAGAGCTCGCCCTTGCCGTAGGGCAGGCTCGCGTCGATGCCGCGCTCGCGGCAGTGCGCGATGAACTTGCGCGCCTCGACGAGCTGGGGCGAGTCGTCGTGATACCCCATCGCCATGACGTGCCCCAGCCAGGGCTCGCGCCCCATCGCGTACACGAACACCCGCGCCGGATGGATCCGCGCGACGAGCTCGGCGGCTTGCTGGCTGTTCGACCCGTTGAGCCGCCGGGACTGATCCATCTTGCGCGCCAGCGGGGCCGGCAGCAGCGGGCCGTACATCCAGCTCAGCGGCCCTCCCTCCGACTCCATGCCGATGAACAGCGCATCGACATCGCCCAGCGCGCTGCGGACGTGATCGTAGACGCGCGGCTCAATGACCTTCGAGTCGGCCGCGAAGAAGAGCGCGCGGTCCTGGAACCTCACGTGGTACGCGAGCTTGGCCTGGATGTTCAGGTCGGCGTGCTCGCCGAGGAAGGGCAGACCGGTGATGGCGCCGCCAGGGATATCGAGCGAATCGAGCTCTCCGAGCGCGATGACGCTCTGGAAGCCGACACTCTGGAGCAAGCGCTTGAGCGACGGGTCGGCCAGGCCGCCGCCCCCCTCGGGGACGACGATCGTGCCGATCCGGTCGCGCAGCGCGAGCAGCGTCTCCAGCATCAGGTGGTCGGCGTGACCGTGCGTGATCAGCGCGTAATCGATCCTCTCCGGCAGGTCGAGCGCCGTGTACCGCGCGAGCTCCGAGGGGACATCGTAGCTGACGACCGGGTCGACAAGGACGCTCACCGCGCGCGTCTCGGCGAGCACGCACGCGTGGCCGAAGTAGCGGATCCGGACGCCGGGCCCGTCGAACCTCGACGCGGGGCGCGGCGGCGCCTCCGTGAAGAGCGCGGCGAACGCGCGGGCGTCGCGCGGGGCGACCCCGAGCGCCTCGGCGGCAGCCCCGACGGACCCGGGCGTGCGCACCATCGCGAGCAGCGCGCCGAGCGCCCCGCCGCGGAAGGGCCGCTGGATATGGACGGTCTCGGCGTCGGTGTCGAGCCGCGGCGTGCTGAAGACGTACGGCCGCACGTCGCCCTGCAGCAGGCGGAGCGAGAGGCTCTGCGACGACTCCGAGCAATGCGGGCTGCGGTAGAGCAGCGACTCCAAGAAGCGCGGCGAGGCCCGGTTGTTCAGATCGTAGGTCAGCTCGACGTAGCCCCGCAGCACATCCGGGACGCGGGCGTAGAGCTCCTCGAGAGAATGGCCATCGGCGCCGTTGAGCAGCCGGTGGAGCTCCGCGACCGCCTCGGCGAAGCGGAGCGAGGGCGCGTGCTCGGCGAGCGTGCGGTCGAGCAGCGCCTTCACCTCGCCCGCCCGCTCGGGTCCGTAATTGATGTACGGCCCGCCCGCGAGCGCCGGGTTCTTGAGCGCCGCCACGTGCAGCGCGGGGTTGGCCACGAAGGACCGCATGATCTTCACGTGGTGGTTGGCGACGAAGAGCGGCGCCGTCGCGGGCGCGACGAGGTACCACCACGCGTACCACTGGTTGTAGAGCGGCTCGACGGCGACGTTCGGTTTCAAGTAGAGCGCGGGTTGCGGCATGGTCATCCAGCCTCGATCAAAGGGTGTTGCGCGGGCCGCGACGCGGGCGCGCGGCCCTCGGCCTCGGAGACGTCAGAGGCGTAGCTCTCGTCCACCCTGGTGGAAGGTCGTGCTCGTGGCGCTATTGACGATCCGGAGGCCGAAGTGCTCGGCGGCGAAATCGCGGAGCTTCGGGCCGAACGCCTTCGTGATGTCGTCGCCCCCGAGCACGAGCGGCGGCGAGGGGCGCCCCAGGGCTCGATCGAGGCGCCTCTGGAGCAGCTCGAAGGCGGCGATGTGGCCGCGCTCGAGGCGGAGATAGTCGACGAGGGCGCTGACGAAAGCGACGGTGTCGGCGTCCGGCGCGTCCACCCCGCCGAGGAGCTCCAGCACGCGGCCGGCGCCCGGCTCCCCCGCGGCTGCGCGCTCGACGCGGACGATCTCGTCGAGCAGCCCCTCGTCGCCGCTCGTCGCGCGGTAGTCGTCGTGGAGCTCGGCCCGGAAGCCCTCGATGCGCGCGAGCATCACGTCTCGAATCGCCTCGCCCGCGAAAGCGACCTCCTGCGCCAGCGAGCTGACCTGACCCGCGATGCGCTCCTGAAACGCCTTGAGCGCGGCGCCGAGGAGCGAGGGCGCCGCGCCGCCCGGGCGCGTCGTCTTCCACACGAGGTCTTGAAGGGCCGAGGCCGCCCTGGCGCCGAAGATGTACTTCTGGACCTCGAGGAGGTGGAGCAGCCCCGCGTAGACGAGGAAGGGCCTGTCGACCAGCGCGCGCATCGGCGCCCGATCGGCGCTCGGGCCGGGATCGCCGCCGAGGAGCACGCGGAACGTCTCTTCGATCATCGGGCGGGAGCCGGCGCAAACCGAGTTCAGGCCGATGAAGAGGTCGTTCCCATCCGTGTAGTCGTAGAGCGCCGCCGGCTGCTGCGCCCATTCGGGGCTCTCGACCCCGGTCGCGCTGATCATGAGCAGCTGCAGGTGCGCGACGCGATTCACCCCCAGCATCATGCGGTAGATGATCGACGATACCGGCGGGATCCCGCCGTCGGCGAGCGGCGCGTGCGCGCGCCGCAGGAGCCACGCAGGCAGCGCGATGCCGGTGCGGCTGAACTTCCAGAGGTCGATGAGCGTGATGCGCCCATCGCCCTCGCGCTTCGCGTGCCGCAGGTACTCCTCGCGGAGCACCGCGAGCCCCCCCACGACCGCCGGCCAGTAGGCGCTGAACTGCCGGAGCGACGAGACGTTCATCTGGTTCCGGTGCTTCTGGCGGCTGCCTGCATAGGGGCACTCGCGCATCTCCATGGGCACGCCGCGCTGGACCTCGGACGGCGCCATCTCCTCACCGAGCGGCCGCCCTTCTCCGTCCCTGTAGCCGAGCAGCGAGCCCATCAGGGATATCCAGTAAAACTCGGGCTCCGCGAGCGCGGGCGGGCCGAAATACCCGGACGTGTAGAGTGCGTCTACGTTGCTGAGATCAAGCGAATGCGTCATGGTGCTATCCTGATCAGGTTGCGAGGGGGGAGGGCCAGGACCCGCCTAGCGGAGGTGGACCTGCATGAGCTGGCGTCCGGCGAAGGTCGAGATGGCCGCGCGGAGATCGAGGTCGTCGCCGGCTTTCACGTTGAAGGCCTTGGGCAGATCGCGGATCGCCCAGCCCCAGTGGGTGCGCGGCGCGTAGGGCGACGTCGTGAGCTGGAGGCGCTCGTCGAGGTGCGCGCGGAAGAACAGGAGCAGCGAGCCGATCCGCCCGTCCGTGCGTATCCTCATGGTCGCCCGGGTTTCACCGGTCGACTGCGCGACCAGATCTCCATTGAGGTCGATCGTGCGGAGCAGGCACTCCTCCGAGAGGATGCCGAGCGGGAAGAACGACTCGCGGAAGTCGCTGCCGCGCCGCGGAAAATCCGTGTCTTGCGAGATCTCCTGGGCGTGCTCGAGGACGTGGAGGTACGGCGAGAAGTCGAGGCCGTACATCGGGCCGAACTCGCGCGCCTCCAGCACCGCGCGCTCGCGGATCGAGGGGACGAACTCGGACTCGACACCCACGCAGCACAGGTCGATCCGGTGCGGGATGAGCCGCCCCTCGCCGCCGCGCAGGAAGCGCCTGCGCGCGTCGTCGATGTACGGAATGACATTCTCGAAGAAGGGGTCGATCCCCAGGATCTCGTGGATGATGACGTCGGCGGGCTCGGGCAGCTCGATGTCCTTGCTGTTCCCCGTCAGCAGCGACACGCGGTCCTCCGCGCCGTTGGCCCTAATCATCTCGCGCGCCAGGGTCGCGATCGCGCTCTCCTCGATCGCGTAGACCTTGCGGGCGCCCATCTGCGCGGCGAAGAGACCGAGGATCCCCGTCCCGCAGCCGACGTCGACAACGACCTTGTCGCGCACGTGCGTCTGGATGGCTGAACGGTAGGCCGTGACGCGCGTCGCGTCGCGGAGCATCCAGTGCTGGAGCGCGAACGAGGCGAAGCCCGCGCTCGCCGGCACGTAGGCGGCGTCGTCCGCGCGGAAGTCGGCCCGCACCGGCGTGAGGATGTTGTCGCGGGCGAGCCGCTCGCAGGTCCGGAAGAACTGCTCCGGGGCCATGCCCGTCTCGCGGCACACCGCCCCGCGCGCCCGCGCGAGCGGCGCCGGGCGCGCGAACGCGCGCAGCACCGCGAGCTCGGCGTCGCCGACGGGGCAGGGCGCGCGTGAGACCGAGTTCGACGCGATGAACTGCCCGTCGCCGTCAAGCTGGATCAGGACCGACCGAGATACTACCAGGGTGATGTCTTCGTGAATCAATTGGGCACCTTGTTCGTCGCGTGGACGAGAGAGTGTGTGGATGACGTCGCGAATCCTTCTGCTGCCTTGCCGCAGGCGAGTCGACCGCCCTGGTCTCCACCGCTCAGCGCGAGCGGCGCATTTTCAGCAAGAGCAAGAACACGGTCACCGGGAGCAGGCAGCACAGCCCAGCCAGGCGCATCGTTTCCCGCAGGCCGAGCGCGTCGATGCCCGCGCCGACCGTGATGGACGCGAGCGGCGCGATCGCCAAGAGGGTGACCTCGCTGAACCCCATCACCCGCCCGCGCATCTCGTCCGACACGGCGAGCTGGAGGAGCGTCGAGAGGGCGCCGAGCATCAGCCCGATACCGAACGCCATGAGCGCCGCGAGCCCCGCGGCGACCGTGCGGCTCGACGTGAGCGATAGGCCCCAGAGGGCGCACGCGATGAGCGCGCCTGAGCCCAGCGCGACGCCGAGGCGCCCCCTCTCCCCCACCCACGAGAACGCGAGGAAGCCGAGCAGCGCCCCGAGCCCTGAGCCCGAGGTGAGCAGCGCGAGATCGAGCTCTGACCCCGCGAGCGCCTGCTCCACGAAGATGGGCCAGAAGACATGGGAGAAGGGGAGGATGCACACCGAGACCAGGCCCATGACGCCGAGCAAGGCACGGACTTGGCGGCTCCGCCACGCGTAGCGCAGGCCGGCGGCCACCGAGACGCCCATCCCGGCGTTCTTCTGCGCGTGCGTCGCCCGGGGGCGGATCACGAGGAGGCAGTAGATGAGCGGCAGGAACGTGAGCGCGTTGACGATGAAGATCCAGTAGAGCGGCGCGACCGCGAGCAGCGCCGCCGCGAGCGCGGAGCCCACGAGCTGTGATGCGTGGAACGCCGCGCCGCGCAGGCTCACCGCGGAGGCGAGGTGTTCCGGCGGCACGAGGTCGGCGAGCAGCGCGTGACGGGCCGGCGCGTTGAGCGACAGGATCGCGCCGAGGAGCAGGTACCACACGCACATCAAGCCGACCGTGACCCGCTCGGCGGCCACCAGCGCCGCCCCGAGCAGCGAGAGCGCGACGAAGAGCACCTGGGCGACGAGCATCACCTTGCGGCGCTCGTAGCGATCGGCGACTACGCCGGCCGAGAGCATGAGCAGGATCATCGGCAGGGTGGCGATGCTGTCGACCATCGCCATCGTCGTCGCCGAGCTCGTCACCTGCGCGGTGAGCCAGCCGCCGCCCACGACCAGCATCCAGTCCCCGATATGGCACGTGAACTGCCCTATCCAGAAGATGCGAAAGTCGCGGTGGGTCAGGGCCGACAGCGCCGGGGCGTCAGCCGCTCTGCTCGCTTTGCTCATGCTCCACGTTCTCTCAGCGGCTTCGCAGGCTCAGCGGGCGCATATCGGTCCAGACCAGATGGATGTGGTCGAGGCACTCCTGCTTCGGCCCCACCTTGGCGCCGTCCCGCCAGCCCGCCGGCAGCTCCCGGTCTGCAGGCCAGATGGAGTATTGCTCCTCGTGGTTGACGACAACCCGATAGATGGCTTCGTCGCTGCTGTTCTCTCGATCCGTCGTGCTCATGGTGTACCTGCGGTTCCTAGGGTTCTCTCTGCTCGCCCGGCGCTCACGCGCGCCGGCTGGGTTTTCCGAGGGGGATCGCGCTCAGGGCCTCCGCACGCGCAGCTCGCGGTCGGCGAAAGAGGCGAAGTCTCCAGGCGTCCACGCGACCACCTCGGCGCGCGCCGCGTCGGCCTCGAACGCGGCGCGCATGAACGCGAGGCGGTCGGCTTCCGACGGCTCGCCGCTGCCCCAGCCGATGTCCGGTATCTCGCGGCCCACGCCGGCGAAGCCGTTCGCATAGGGGAGGAAGTAGCGCGCGCCCGCGGCCTTGCAGATCTCGATGGCGCCCTCGGCGCCGGCGGACGCGCTGGGGAGCCGTCCGGCCTCGCGCTCATCATAGAGCGCCTGGAGCTGGCCGAAGGGCAGCGTCGCCCAGTAGTGCGGCAGGCCCTCCTTGACGAAAGGGCAGTCGAGGCGCCGCAGGCAGCTGAGCACGACGTCGACCGGCCCGCGCCGCGCCACCGAGGCCCGGACCACGTCGAGCATGCACCCGTCGGCGTCTTCGCCGGAGTCGGCAAGCACGATAACCGAGAATTCGGGCGTGTCGAGGCGATAGCAGTTGCCCCAGTTGCGCAGATCCGGCTCGACGCCTGGCGCCCGCGGGCTGGGCTGCTCGCCATAGAATGGCAGGACCTCGATCTCGATGTCGCCGATGGTCACGCGATCGCCCCAGCGGGATGAACGCCCCGAAAGGCCCGTGAGCGACAGCGCGGTCGCGAAATCGACCTGCGTGAGCAAGCTCGTGCGGGGCACGCGCGGCACGAGGATCGGCGCTTGCGCACGGCCGGCGCTACAGAGCAGCGAAGGCAGGTGCCAGTGATCGAGGTGGCCGTGCGAGATGAGGATGGCGTCCCACGCGCGGTCGTCGTCGAGGGGGGCCTCGGGCATACAGGGCATCGAGGCGTTCGTGTAGATCGGGTCGATGAGCACGCGCGTGGTCGACGATTGAATGACGAGGCTAGCGTGCTCGCGCCGGTGGATGCCCGGCCCCGCGAAGCGTCGCCAGCCGGGGACCCGAGCGCCGGGCCGAGGCTCGATCATCGCCCGTAGCGGCGCGTCGAGGAAGCCGCAGGCGCCCGTGAAGTCGCGCGCGTCGCCGCTCTCGGCGGCGCGCCGCACGCCGTCGGCGAAGCTCGTCAGCGCGCCGTCGTCGATGTCGATGAGCCGTACGCTGCCGTCGGGGAGGTTCGCGAAAATGAGCTTCCAGCCCTTGTTCTTCGGGTAGAGGAGGCCCTCGGTCGCGGGGCGCTCGCCGCGCTCGATGGCCTCCGGCCGGAAATGCCGCTCGTCGAGGCCATGACGCTGCATGGCGTCGACGAGCGCCTGCTGGCACCGGGGAGCGTCGAACTTCGCCTCCAGCCAGTCGCCGAGGATCGTCTGCAGGATCAGCTCGATAGGCATGCTGCTGCTCGCCGCAGAGGGGATCACCTCGACGTAAACATCGCGCGTCCAGATCATCTCGTTCTCCTGTAGTCGTCGCGTCGTCGCGTCGTCGCCCGAGCGGGGCGAGATCACTTCATGGGCATCCTGGCGGCGGTCGCGATCTCGTTCCGTTCGAACAGCTTGCGCGCTTGCTGCAGCACGAAATAGGCCTCGACGCGCGCCGTGGTCCGCAACGCGGCGAGCGTCCACCACCAGAAGTTGAGGGATATCGACGTCTCGAGGGTGCGGACGTGATGCCACCAGCCAGCGGGGATGAAGAGGACCTCGCCGGGCTCGAGCGTGGCCTCATGGCGCTGCGCCCCCGCGAAGCGCGGATAGCGCTGCGCGTCGGGCTGCTCGACGTCGATGGGGCTGAAGATGACCGAGGGCATCTCCAGCGCCGGGTAGTTGAGCCGCCGCGACTCCTCGGGTGAGAACAGCGTCCATACCTTGCGGCCGGTGACCTGGACGTTGAAGTTCTCGTGACGATCGAAGTGCACAGGCGAGACGGTTCCGGCGGGTCCGAGCCAGAACCCGGGGCGGAGCGACAGCCGCGCCTTCAAGGACGTGGGGAGATAGGCGGGCATGGCGAGCGTCTGGTGGAGCGGCTCGATGTCGGCGTGGAGCTCGGGGATCCTCTCGAAGATGTTGGAATAGGTGATGTAGTACGCGCCGGGCGGCTGCGACCCCGAGAGCATCACGTCGATCAGCGCGCCGAGCTCCTCCTCGGCGTAGTAGCGGTTGCGCAGGTACGTGAGCGGGTCGTTCGAGGGCGTCGCCAGGCGGCTGCGCTCGACCACCACGCGGTGGTGCCCATGGCGGTCCCGGAAGTGCTCCGGGGACCACCGCGTCACCGCGGGCCAGCGGCCGGCGATGCCGGTCAGGATGACAGGGCGGCTCCTGCCCACGTACTCTCTCTGGAAATGGTCTTGGGAAGGCCGCTCGATCCGCTCGATGGGGAGGGCACGCTGGTGACTGGTGAACTGCGATTCCCGAGCTGTTGCGTTCATGCGAATACCTACGTGCGGTTACACGACGTGACGAATGCAAACGACGTTGCCCGCGCGGGGAGCTGCGCACCCGGCGCCTCCGTCGGCTGGTGCTTCGTGATGGTCTGGTGAGCGAGCGCTCCGCCCGGCCGGGCGCGCTGCTCACCGGTGCTCGGTGCGGCCTCCCCGCGCCGCTCCGCGCGGCGCCCCCTCCAGGAGGGCGCGCAGGTCGTGCGCGCAGCTCGCCAGGAGCCGCTCGACCGTGGCGCGGCCGTGCAGCTGCTCGCTGTACCTCCACTCGACGCGCAGCGAGGCGTCGACGACACTGCATACGACCTGGAACACGTGGCTGCGGGGCGACCGCGGGTCGCGCTCGGCGCCGGTCGACTCGTCGGCCTGCTTGAAGAGCGCGCTCTCCAAGAGCGCGCGCCCGCTGAGGTAGTCGAAGCTCACCTCGGGCCTCGGCGTGGCGCGCAGGCGCTGCGTCAGGGCGTCATCCGGGCCCAGGCAGCGCAGCGCGCCGTGCCCTAGGCCCCGCCCCGGCACCCGCGAGAGCGTGGCGTCGACCGCGGCCACGGCCGAACGCGCGTCGCCCGCGGTCCGCAGGTCGAGCCGCACCGGGCAGTCCGTGACGAGGCACCCCACCGTCCGCGTCAGGTCGAGCCCCCCGATCGGGTCCTCGCGGCCGAGCCTCCCGACGTCGACGAGCACCGGCCCGCGCGCGTACACGTTGAGCGCGCGGACGACCGGGGCGAGCAGCACGGACTCGGCGCTGGTCCCGAGCGACGGGACAACGTCGTGGAGCAGGCGCTGCGTGTCGGCTCGATCGAGGGTGAAGGCCGCCCGCTGGGTCGAGCCCTCGTCGTTCTGGCCGCCCTGGCGATCGAACGGCAGCCGCGCGGCGTCGCCCTCGAGGAGCGCGAGCCACACGTCGCGCTCGGAGAGCAGCGCGTCGGAGCGGGCGTACCGCGCGAGCGCCTCGACCCAGTCGCGGAACGAGGTCGGCACGCCCGGGAGGCGGATCGACTCGCCCCGGCGCAGCTGCAGGTACGCGGTCTGGAGCTCGTCGAGGAGGATCGCCCAGGAGAGCCCGTCGGCCACGAGCGCGTGGAGGAGGATGAGCAGCCGGCCCGCGCGCTTCGGGCCGAGATCCAGCCAGGCGAGGCGGAGCAACGGGCCGCGGGACAGGTCGAGGCTCGTCTGGAGCCGCGCGACGGCGGCCTCGATCGCGGCGCGCTGCTCGGGCTCGCGCACCGCCGACAGGTCGACCCGGGCCACCAGCGCGTCGTCGTGAGCGCTGCCGGCGTCGAGCGCCTGAAAGCCGTGCTCGCCAGGGCTGAACCGCGCGCGGAGCGCGTCATGGCGCACGAGCAGGTAGCGGAGCGCTCGCCCGAGCAGGTCGGGATCGAGGCGCTCGGGGGTCTCCACGAGCAGCGAGCGGTTCCAGTGGTGGGGCGCCGGCAACGGCAGCTCGAGGAGCCGCTGCTGGGTCGGCAGCAAGGGGAGCCGCCCGCCAGCAGCGGGCGGCGGCGGCGCGTCGGGGGCGGCGGTGGGCTCGGCGTCAGCACGCGCGGCCGACGTCGCGATTTGGGCGATCGTCTGGTGCTGGAACACGTCGCGGACGCTGAGCTCCAGGCCGGCCTGCTTCGCGCGGGAGACGAGGCGGACGGCGAGCATCGAGTCGCCGCCGCTGTCGAAGAAGCTGTCGTGGATGCTCGTCGGCGCTCGACCCAGGACCTCGGACCACACGTCGACGAGCGCGCGCTCGGCGGGCGTGCGCGGCGCGACCACGACGCCGGCGCTCCCGGGCCCGATGGGCGCGAGCGCGCGGCGGTCGACCTTCCCGCTCGGCAGCCGGGGCAGAGACTCGAGCAACGCGAAGCGCGAGGGGATCATGTACGCGGGCAGCTTTAGGCCGAGCCGCGCCCGCAGCTCGTCGACGCCCGGCGCGTGGCCCGGCGCGAGCACGACGTGGGCCTCGAGCTGGGCGCCCTCCGCGGCGCTGGCGCGGTACACGACGGCCGCCTCGCGTACGCCCTCGAGCTGCGCGATCACCGCCTCGATCTCGACGAGCTCGACGCGATGGCCCCGCAGCTTGATCTGGTCGTCGCGCCGGCCGAGGAACTCGAGGTTGCCGTCGGCGAGGAAGCGCGCCCTGTCGCCCGTGCGGTACATGCGCGCGCCGGGCTCGCCGACGAAGGGGTCCGGGAGGAAGGCGGCGGCGGTGGTCGAGGGCTGCGCGAGGTAGCCGCGCGAGAGGCCCGCCCCGCCGATGTAGAGCTCCCCTGCGGCCCCAGGCGGCACCGGCCGCAGCGCCGCGTCGAGGACGTACATCCGCACGTTGGTCAGCGGCCGCCCGATGGGGACGCGATCGACCGGCTCGTGGCCGGACGTCGTCGGGTCGAAGACGGACGCGGTGATCGTCGCCTCGGTCGGCCCGTATGCGTTCAGCCACCGCACGCGCGCGCCGATGCGCTCGCGCCAGCGCGCGAGCCGCGACGCGGAGACGGCCTCGCTGCCGGCGATCACGAGGCGCACCGACGGCGGCAGCGGGCGGGAGAGCGTCGGCAGCTCGTCGACCCACTCGTGCCAGTAGGACGCGGGCAGGTTGACGACGCTGACCTGGTTGCGCTCGACGAACGCGAGCAGGTCGGCCACGGCCTCGGCGGGCGCGTCGGGCCGCAGCACGAGCGTCGCGCCGCTCGCGAGCGTGGGGAAGATCTCCTCGGCCGCGACGTCGAACGCCAGCGAGGCGAAGTGCAGCACGCCATCGCCGGGGCCCACGCCGTAACGATCGAGGATTGCGTGCACGTGGTTCGCGAGCGCGCGGTGCGGCACCTCGACGCACTTCGGTCGGCCCGTCGAGCCGGACGTGAAGAGGGCGTAGGCGACGTTGTCCGGGCGCACCTTGCTCGCCGGCGGCGGGCTTACGGCGGGCGCCGCGTCCGGCTCGGGGGCATCGACGCAGACAAGGGGGGCGCCAGCGGGGAGGTCCGCCGCGAGGGCCGCCCGCGTCACCACCACCTGGGGCGCGACCTCGTCGAGCATCGCGTGGAGCCGCTGGCACGCCGCCGAAGGGGGGACCGGGACGTAGGCGCCGCCCGCCATGAGCACGCCGAGGAGCGCGACGATCGCCTCGACGGAGCGCTCGATGTACACGACGGCCCGGGCCTCCGTCCCGAACCCGAGCGCGCGCAGCCTTCGGGCGAGGCGCGACGCGCGCTGCTCCAGCTGCGCGTACGTGAGCGACTCGCGCTCTCCGACGAGCGCGACCGCGCTGGGGTGCCGCCGCGCGCTCCGCAGGAAGAGCTCATGGACCGGCAGCGGCTCGAACGGCTTGCGCTCGCCCGCGCTCCACGCCGCGAGCTTTCGCCCGTCGTCGGCGTCAGCGGGCAGCAGCTGGTCGAGCGGGCAGGAGGGGCCGTGCACGAGCCGCTCGAGCGCCTGCGCGAAGTCGCGCGCGAGCCGCGCCGCGGTCCGGGCGTCGAACAGCTCGGCGGCGTACACGAGCGCCCCGGCGAAGCCCTCGGCGCCGCGTTCGAGCCAGAGCGTCACGTCGAACTGCGTCATCTGGGCGCTGAGCTCCTGGAAGCTGACCTCGACCCCCTCGAACGCGCGCAGCGCGACGGGCTTGCCCTGGAGCGAGAACATCGCCTGGAAGAGCGGCGCGCGGCCGAGGTCGCGCGCCGGTTGGAGCGCATCGACGAGGACCTCGAAGGGGAGCTCCTGGTGCGCGTACGCGCCGAGGACCTCCTGGCGCACCCGCTCGAGGAGCTGGCGCGCGGTCGCGACGCCATCGAGCCGCGTGCGCAGCACGATCGTGTTCACGAAGCACCCGATGAGCCCCTCGACCTCCTTGTGGCCGCGGTTCGCGACGGGGGAGCCGACGGCGACGTCGGACTGGCCGGCGTGGCGCCCGAGCACGAGGCTGAAGGCGGCGAGCAGCACCATGAACGGCGTCATGTTCTCGCGCTGGCACATCGCCTCGAGCGCCTCGCTGAGCTCACGCGAGAGGGCGACGCGGTGCTCGGCGGAGCGGAGGCTGGGCGCCGCGGGGCGAGGTTTGTCGAGCGGCAGATCGAGCGGCTCGATCCCGTCGAGCTGCGCCTTCCACCAGTCGAGGTGCGGCTTCAGCGCCGGCCCCTCGACGCGTTCGCGCTGCCAGAGGGCGTAGTCGGCGTACTGGATCGGCAGCGGGGGCAGGCCCGCGGGCGCGCCGCGGCGGTGCGACGCATAGAGCGCCTCCATCTCGCTCGCGAGGATGCGCATCGACCAGCCGTCGGAGGCGATGTGGTGCATCACCATGACGAGCAGGTGCTCGTCGTCGGCGAGCCGGAGGAGCGTCACGCGCACGAGCGGTCCTTTCGCCAGATCGAACGGCCGTTCGACCTCCTCGGCGGCGAGCCGCGCCGCGGCCTCCTCGCGCGCGGCCTCCGGCAGCGCCCGCAGATCGACCTTCCGTACGGGCAGCGGCGCGGGGGGCGCGACGACCTGGTGGGGGCGGTTGCCGGTGGCGTGGAAGGTCGTCCGCAGCGACTCGTGCCGGCGCATGAGGTCGGCGAAGGTCGCCTCGAGCGCCTCGACGTCGAGCTCGCCCTTCAGCCGCGCGCACTGCGGCAGGTTGTAGGCGCTGCCGGGGGTGATCTGCTCGAGCGTCCACAGCCGCTGCTGCGAGGACGACAGCGGCAGCTCGCCGTCGCGGGGCGCCGGCCGGATGCCGGTCGTGGCGCCCACCTCGGCGCGCGGCTGCGCCTCGATGTAGGCGGCGAGCTTGGCCACGGTGTCGTGCTCGAAGACCGCCCGCAGCGGGGCCTCGACGCCAAGCTCGCTGCGCAGGCGCGAGAAGACCTGCGTCGCGAGCAACGAGTCGCCGCCCAGGTCGAAGAAGCCATCATTTATCCCCACGCGGGCGAACCCCAGGCACTCCTGCCAGATGGCGCTCACGCGGCGCTCGATCTCGGAGCGGGGCGCGACGAAGGCGACGCCGAGGTCCGGGCGGTCGTGCCGCGGGGCCGGGCTCGGGGCCGCGGTCGGCGGCGCAGCGCCGGCGGGCGAGGAGGGCCGCGGCGCAGCCGGCGCCGCGTCGTCGAGCCAGTACGGCTTGCGTTCGAAGGGGTAGGTCGGCAACGGGACGCGCCGTCGAGGGCCGCGGTGGATGCGTTGCCAGTCGACGTTCACGCCGCGTTGCCAGAGCTGGCCCAGCCCGCGCAGCGCGAGCACCTCGTCGTCGATCTGCTCGCGCGCCTGGCGCAGCGACGCGACGACGGCGCGACCCGGGTCGCACGCGGGGTGCTGGCGCGCCAGCGTGCTCAGCACGCGCCCGGGGCCGACCTCGAGGAGCGCGGCGCCGCGGAGCTCTAGCGCCCTGCGCAGGTTCTCGTCGAAGCGCACGGTCCCCAGCAGGTGCCGGGCCCAGTAGCGCGGATCGACCGCGTCGTCGGCCGAGAGATAGTCGCCGGTCACGTTCGAGAGGAACGGCAGCTCCGGCGCCGCGAGCCTCGCGCGCGACAGCACCTCGAGAAAGGGCGCGATCGCGGGCTCCATCATCGGCGAGTGGAAGGCGTGGGACGTGTGCAGCGGCCTGCCCTCGACGCCGCGCTCCGCGAGGCGCGCCTTCAGGGCGTCGATGGCGTCCGGCGGGCCCGACGCCACGCAGCGGGACGGGCCGTTGACGGCCGCGAGCGACAGGCGCGGGCCGAGCAAGGGGGCGAGATCGCGCTCGGCGAGCGGCACCGCGAGCATCGAGCCGCGGGGCATCGCTTCCATGAGCGCGCCGCGCGCGCTCACGATGGCGACGGCGTCTTCGAGCGAGAACACGCCCGCGATGCAGGCGGCCACGTACTCGCCGAGGCTGTGGCCGGCCATCGCGCGCGGGCGCACGCCGAAGGACTGCCACATGCGCGCGAGCGCGTACTCGACGGCGAACAGCGCCGGCTGCGCCATCGCCGTCCGCGCGAGCCGCGCCTCGGCCTGCTCGCGATCGCGCTCGGGCGGGTAGAGCGCGCCGAGCAGGTCGCCCTTGAGGTGCCGCCGGAACAGCTGCGCGCACCGCTCGAGCTCGGCGCGGAACGTCGGCTCCCGCTCGAAGAGCGCGCGGCCCATGCCCACGTACTGCGTGCCCTGGCCGGAGAACAGGAGCACGACGCCGTGGTCGCCGGGCTCGGCCACCGCGCCCGCGGGCTCGCCCGCGAGCGCGGCGATCGCCTCTTCGCGGCTCTCGCACACGAGCCCGAAGCGGTGCGGCATCTGCCGGCGGCCCACCTGCAGCGTGAACGCCACGTCCGCGAGCGACTGCTCGGGGCGGCGCTCGAGGTGCGCGGCGAGGTTGTTCGCGGCCGCGCGCAGCGCCGAGGCCGTCCGGGCGGACAGCGTGAGGAGCGCCGGACCGGCCGCGTCGCCCGCGGGCGTTCGCGGGGGAGCCTCCTCCAGCACGGCGTGCGCGTTGGTGCCGCCGATGCCGAACGAGCTCACGCCGGCGCGCCGTGGGGCGCCGTTCGCCGGCCACGGCGCGAGGCGCGCGTTCACGTAGACCGGCGCGTCGTCGAAATCGATCTGCGGGTTCGGCTGCTCGAAATGAAGGCTGGGGGGGATCTCCTTGTGCTCGAGCGCGAGGACCGATTTGATGAGCCCCGCCACGCCCGCCGCCGTATCGAGGTGGCCGATCGACGTCTTCACCGACCCGATCGCGCAGAAGCGCTTTCGCGAGGTCGTCCGTGCGAAGGCCTCGCGGAGCGCCGCGATCTCGATCGGGTCGCCGAGCGGCGTGCCCGTCCCGTGCGCCTCGACGTAGCCGATGGTGTCGGCGCTCACGCCTGCGAGGGCGTGCGCCAGCGCGATGACCGTGGCCTGGCCGCCGACGCTGGGCGCGGTGAACCCCACCTTGCGCGAGCCGTCGTTGTTGATCGCCGTGGCGCGGAGGACCGCGCGGATGTGGTCGCCGTCCTCGAGCGCGTCTTCGAGCCGCTTCAGCGCGACCAGGCCGACGCCGCTGCCCTCGACGGTGCCACGCGCGCGCGCGTCGAAGGCGCGGCACTTGCCGTCGGGGGCGAAGATGCCGCCCTCTTGATAGAGGTAGCCGGCGGCCTCCTGCGCGCGGATCGAGACGCCGCCCGCGAGCGCCAGGTCGCACTGGCCGGCGAGCAGGTGCAGGCAGGCCATGTGCACCGCGACGAGCGACGTCGAGCAGGCCGTCTGTACGCTGACGCTCGGCCCGCGCAGGTCGAGCTTGTAGGCGAGGCGGGTCGTGAGGAAGTCGCTCAGGCCGCCGATCGCGAGCTTGAGCAGGCCCTCGGGCGCGCCGCCGCTACGCGCGAGCGCACCCAAGAGGTACGTGCTCATGCTCGCGCCGGCGAAGACGCCGATGCTCCCGGGGTAGCGCTGCGCGTCGTACCCCGCGTCCTCGAGCGCCTCCCACGCGCACTCCAGGAAGAGCCGATGTTGCGGGTCGGTCAGCTCCGCCTCGCGCGGCGTGAAGTCGAAGAACTCCGCGTCGAAGTCGGCGGTGCCCTCGAGCGCGCCGCGCGCGCGGACGTAGCCGGGCTGGGCGAGCGTCGACGGCGCCACGCCGGCGGCGAGCAGCTCGTCGTCGGTGAACGTCGACACGGCGTCGATGCCGCGCCGCAGGTTCTCCCAGAACTCGTCGGCGTTCCGGCTCTTCGGGAAGCGGCACCCGATGCCGATGACGGCGACGCCCTCGGTCGCGAATCCGTCGCTCGGGCTGCTCATCAGAGCTTCACCTTTCTGGCCATGCGGCGCAGCCGGTCAGCGCCCTGCCGCTGGCGTTCCACGGCGCTCGCCGCGAGCTCCGGGCGCTCGGGGGCCTCCGCTCCCGCGGGCGTCGCCACGTACGCGGCGAGCGCCGCGACCGTGGGGTGGGCGAACAGCGCGACGATCGGCACCTCGCGCCCGAGCGTCTCGAGCAGCTTGCCCTGCACGCGCGCGATGAGCAGCGAGTTACCGCCGAGGTCGAAGAAGTTGTCGTCGCGCCCCACCCGGTCGAGGCCGAGCTCGCGCTGCATCACCTCGGCGATGCGCGCCTCGACGTCGCCCTGCGGCGCCGCGAACGCCGCGCGCTGCTCCTGCCGCTGGCTCGGCGGCGCCGGCAGCGAGCGCCGGTCGATCTTGCCGCTGACGGTCAAGGGCAGCGCGTCGAGCGTGACGAACGCCGAGGGCATCATGTATTCGGGCAGCCTCTGGCGCAGGGACGCCCGGACGTCCTCGAGGAGCCTCGCCTGCGCCTCGACCTCGCGCGCAGCGTGATCGCGCGGCGTGATGTACGCGATCAGGCGCTGGTCGCTCGCCTCCTCGCGCCGCGCCACGACGGCCGCCTCGCGCACCCCCGGGCACGCGCGCAGCGCGGCCTCGATTTCGCCCAGCTCCACGCGGTAGCCGCGGATCTTCACCTGGTCGTCGACGCGCCCGATGTACTCGAGCAGCCCGTCGGGCCGGTACCTGCACAGGTCGCCCGTGCGGTACACGCGGGCGCCGTGCCGCCCGCTGAACACGTCGGGCAGGAAGCGCTCGGCGGTGATGTCGGGCCGGCGAAGGTAACCGCGCGTGACCCCCTCGCCGCCGATCCACAGCTCGCCGGGGAAGCCAGGCGGCACGGGCACGCCGTTGCCGTCGACGAGGTAGAGCTCCGTGTTGATGAGCGGTCCGCCGATGGGCACGGAGTCCCCGACGACCTCCACGAGGTGAGTTGTCGAGTAGATCGTCGTCTCGGTCGGGCCGTAGCAGTTCACGAGCGCGCCGGGCAGGAGCGCGCGCAGCCGCGCGGCGAGCCCAGGCAGGAACGCCTCGCCGCAGAGCAAGAACGAGCGCACCCGCCCGAGCGCGCGCTCGGCGCCCGGCTGGTCGACGAGCAGCGCCGCGCGCGACGGCGTGCACTGCATGTGCGTGACCTCGTATCGCTCGATCTGCTCGGCTATGGACGCGCTCGCGTAGCGATCCTCGGACCGCACGACCACGTGGTACCCGCGCGTCAGCGGCCACAGGAGCTCGGTCACGGAGATGTCGAACGTGTAGTTCGTGACCGCGAGCCAGGTGCCCGGCTCGCCTGCGCCGATGCGCTCAGCGAGCTCGGCGAAGTGGTTCACCAGGTTGCGGTGCTCGATCATCACCCCCTTCGGCCGGCCCGTCGATCCCGAGGTGTACAGCACGTAGGCCAGGTTCCGCGGCGTCGCGCGGCGAGCGCGCGGCGGCAGATCGCTCGACGGTTCGAGCTCGTCGACGAAGAGCTGGTGCGCCGCGCCGAGCGGCAGCCGCGCGCCGAGGGCCCGCGTGGTCAAGGCAGCCGCGGGCCGGGCCTCGTCGAGCACCAGCGCGATCCGATCCGCCGGGTGATCGGGCTCGATCGGCAGGTACGCTGCCCCGGCCTTCAGCACCCCGAGCAGCGCGACGAGCATGTCCGCGGAGCGCTTGAGGCAGACCGCGACGAGGTCGTCTGGGCCGACGCCAGCCGCCTGCAGGGCGCGGCCGACGCGCTCGGCCCGCCGATCGAGCTCGCGGTAGGTGAGGCGCGTGTCCTCGAAGGACAGGGCGGGCGCGTCCGGCGTGCGCTCCACCTGCGCCTCGATGAGCTCGTGCACGCAGACGCCCGCGGGCACATCGGCGCGCGTCGCGTTGCGCTCGACGAGCAGCAGCCGGCGCTCGTCGTAGCCCATCAGCGACGCGAGCTCGTACCGCTCGTCGGGGCGCGCGGCCATCGCCGCGAGCGCCGTCGCGTACGCCGCGCCGAGCGCCGCGACCGCGTCGCCGTCGAGCCGGTCCGCGTCGTAGTTGAGCGTGAGCTCCAGCCCGCCCTTCACCGGGTCGACGTTGAACGTGCTCGTCAGCGGCAGGTCGAGCAGCTCGACCGCGCGCACGGGCCCGGCGAGGCGCACGTCGCTGATGCCGATCACGGCCTCGTACACGTGGAAATGCACGTAGTTGAAGAGCGCCTCGAAGGGCGGCCGGCCCCCGAGGTCCTGCTGCAGGCGGGCCATGGGGTAGCGGCGGAAGGGGTGCGCCTCGCGCTCGGCGGCGAAGGTCTGCCGGACGAGGTCGCGCCACGTACCGCCGGCCAGCCGCTGCCGCAGCGGCGCGCTGTTGAGGAAGAGCCCCAGCGTGCGCTCGCTGTCGCTCGCCTCGGGGCGCCCGTTCCAGACGATGCCTGTGGTCACGTCGGCGCTGCCGGAGGCCAGGCTCAGCACCCTCAGGTGCGCCGCGAGCAGCACGCTCTTGAGCGGCACGGCCGCCGCGCGCGCGAGCTCACGCAGGCCCTCGGCGAGCGAGGGATCGAGCGAGACGGGGTGGCGCGCGACGCCGCGCTGCCCGTCCTTCGCCGCGCGCGCCGGGAGGTTGCGCGTGAGCGATTCGGGCTCGATCCCCTCGAGCTTGCCCCTCCAGAACAGGCGGGCTTGCTCCGAGCGGAGCGTCTGCCGCTCGAGCATCACGAACTCGCGGTACGGACGCGGCGGCGGCGGAAGGGGCAGCGGCGCGCCTCGGCGCGCCGCCACGTAGCGCTCGAGCAGCTCGGTGACCATCGAAGCGACGCTCCAGCCGTCCAGGATCGCGTGGTGGAAGACCAGGCTGAGCTGCACCGTCTCGTCGGTTCGACGGTGCAACGTTACGCGCAGCAAGGGCGGGCTCGCCCAGGGGAAGGGTCGGCGCCGTTCGCCTTCGAGCCAGTCGTCGAGCCACGCCTCCTGCTCGGAGGCCGGCACATGCCGCAGGTCGTCGACGGTGAGCGGCGTCGCGGCCGCGCGGTGGACGATCTGCAGAGGCTCGTCGTAACGGACGAAGTCGAACGAGGTGCGCAGCAGGGAGTGCCGCTCGATGACCGCGCAGAGCGCCTGCTCGAAGCGCGCGACGTCGAGCTCCATCTCGAGGTGGAAGCTGAACGCGTCGTGGTACAGCGCCGAACCCGCGTCACGTTGGCTGTGGAAGAGCATCCCCGCCTGGAGCATCACGATCGGGTAGGCGTCCTCCGCGTCTTCGGGCATCCGCGCGCGATCGCGCTCGGAGATCATCGAGAACGGCGCGACGTCGCCCTCCTCCTTCGCGAGGCCGGCCCCGTCGTGCGTCGCCCCGGCGAGGGCGCGGATGGTCTGGTGCTGCAGCAGCGCGTCGACGGTGACGCCGAGCCCGTGCTCCTGCGCGCGCGCCACCACCTGGATGGCGCGGATCGAGTCGCCTCCAGCGTCGAAGAAGTTGTCGTCGACGCCGACCTCATCGACGCGCAGCACCTCGGCCCAGACCGCCGCCAGCACCTCCTCGTTGGCGGTGCGCGGCGCCGTCCGCGCGCGGCGCGCGCCGAGCGCCGCGGTCGCCGGCGCAGGCAGCGCGCGGTGATCCACCTTGCCGTTGCGCGTCAGCGGGAACTCCGAGAGCGTCACGAAGGCCGACGGCGTCATGTACGCCGGCAGGCGCTGCTGCAGGTGACGCCGCAGCTCGTCGGCCGCGAGGTCGCCCGCGCCCTCCTGCGCGATCAGGTAGGCGACGAGCATCTTCTGGCCTGGCTCGTCGTCGCGCGCGGCGACGAGCGCCTCACGCACGCCCGGGTGCGCGCGCAGCGCCGCCTCGACCTCGCCCGGCTCGATGCGGAAGCCGCGCACCTTGACCTGCCGATCGATGCGGCCCAGGTACTCGATCGTGCCGTCCGGCAGCAGCCGCGCGCGGTCGCCCGTGCGGTAGAGCCGCGCGCCCGGCTCGCCGCTCACGGCGTCCGGCACGAAGCGCTCGGCGGTGAGCGCAGGGTGGTTGATGTACCCGCGCGCCAGCCCGGCGCCTCCGACGCAGAGCTCGCCCGGCATGCCGGGCGGCAGCGGCCGCAGGCGCTCGTCGAGCACGTAGACGCGCGTGCCCGAGATCGGCGTGCCGATGGGCACCGAGAAGCCCGGAGCGAGCGACTCGGCCGAGAGGGTGTGGCAGCACGAGAACGTCGTGTTCTCGGTCGGCCCGTACCCGTTGATGAGCCGGCAGCGCGGGAAGCGCTCGACGAACCTGCGCACGCTCGCGGGCGAGAGCACGTCGCCGCCCGCAAGGAGCTGGCGCAGGGGCGCGAGCCCCTCGATGTGACCGTCCACCATCTGGTGGAAGAGCCCCGCGGTCAGCCAGAGCGTGGTGACGCCCGCGCGCTCGATGAGGTCGCCGAGCTCGCGCAGCGACGGCACGCGCGGCGGGAAGATCACGAGCCGCGCGCCGTTGAGGAGCGCGCCCCAGATCTCCAGCGTCGACGCGTCGAACGCGAGCGGCGCCATCTGCAGCAGCGTCTCGTCGGGCCCGAGGTGCATGAAGCTCGGCTCGCGCACGAGCCGCACGATCGCGCGGTGCGGCACCGAGACGCCCTTCGGGCGACCCGTGGATCCCGAGGTGTAGAGCACGTACGCCTCGGCGTCGGCGCCGAGCGCGACGTCGGGGGCGTGCTCGGGTTGGGCGTCGAAAAGCGGCGCGTCGGTGTCGACGCACACGACGTGGATCCACTGCGCGGGCAGGTCGTCGGCCAGCGTCGAGGTCGCGACCACGACCTGCACTCGGGCGTCCTCGATCTGGTACGCGAGGTGCTCGGCGGGGTGGGACGGGTCCAGCGGGACGTAGGCGCCGCCGGCCTTGAGGATGCCGAGGAGGCCCACCGCCATCTCCAGCGAGCGCTCGAGCAACAGGCCCACCCGGACCTCGGGACCGACGCCGAGCGCGCGCAGGTGGTGCGCCAGCCGGTTCGCGCGGCGCTCGAGCTCCCCGTACGTCACGCGCGCGTCCTCGAACTCGAGCGCCGCCGCGCCGGGCGCCGCCGCGGCCGCGGCGGCGAACAGCTCGTGGACGAGGGCGTCGCTGCGGGGCCGCGCGGCGGCCGCGTTGACGGCCTCGACGCGCCGGAGATCGTCCTCCGTCGTGAGCTCGAGGTCCGACAGTCGCCGGAGGGGGTCGGCCGCAGTCTGCTCGGCGACGCGCAGGAAGTGCGACCAGAGCCGCTCGATCGTCGCCTCGTCGAACAGGTCGGTGCTGTACTCGGCGCGCACCGTGAGCCCCTCGGGACCGGGGCGCATGTCGAGCAGCACGTCCCAGCGCGCGACCGCGTCGGCGTCCCGCTCGATCGGCTCGGCGCGCAGCCCTGGCAGATCGAGCGCCGGCAGAGGCGCGTTCTGCAGCACGAGCTTGTACTGGAACAGCGGCTGACCGCTCGCGTCGCGCTCGGCGCGGAGCGCCCGCACGACGTGCGCGAAGGGCGCGTTCTGGTGTGCGTAGGCGTCGAGCACCGTCGCGCGCACCCTCGCGAGCAGCTCGCGGAACGAGGGGGAACCCGAGAGATCGGAGCGCAGCACGAGCTGGTTCGTGAAGAATCCGATGAGCCCCTCGGTCTCGGTCTGGTTGCGGCTCGCGATGTCGGTGCCGACCGCGATGTCGTCCTGCCCGCTGTGGCGCTGCAGGACGACGTTGAAGACGGCGAGCAGGGCCATGAAGAGCGTGCACCCCTCGCGCCGGCTCATCGCCTCGAGCGCGTCGGTCAGCGGCTTCGGCAGCGTGAGGTAGCGGTTGCGACCGCGGAACGACTGGACGGGCGGCCGCGGCCGGTCGGCGCGGATCTGCAGGCGAGGCAGCCCTTCGAGCTGCCGGCGGAAGTAGTCGATCTGCCGTTCGAGCTCGCCGGCCTCGAGCCAGCGCCGCTGCCAGACCGCGTAGTCGCTGTACTGCACGGTCAAGGCGGGCAGCGCCGGCGGCCTTCCATCGAGCGACGCGGCGTAGAGCGCGCCGAGCTCTCGCACGAATACGCCGAGCGACCAGCCGTCGGCGACGACGTGGTGCATCGTCACGAGCAAGACGTGCTCGCGGTCCCCGAGGGCGAGGAGCGTCGTCCGCAGGAGCGGCCCCTCGACGAGATCGAAGGGCTGCTCGGCCTCGCGCCGCTCGAGCTCGCGCGCTCGCGCCTCGCGGTCGGCCTCCGGGAGCGCGCGGAGGTCTTCGCGCCGCAGCGCGACGGGCGCAGGCGGCAGCACGATCTGCACGCCACCCGGACCGTCGGCGCGGAGGACGGTGCGCAGCGCCTCGTGCCGCGCCACGAGCTCGGTCATGGCACGCTCGAGCGCCGCGGCGTCGAGCGCGCCGTGCAGCCGCACGGCGATCGGCATGTTGTAGACAGCTGTGCCCGGCGCGAGCTGCTCGAAGAGCCAGAGGCGCTCCTGCGCGAACGACAGGGGTGCCGGCCCCTGCGCCTCGCGCCTCACGAGCGGCGGCGCGCCCTTCGCCCCGGCGGCGCGCGCCGCCTCGATCCGCGCCGCGAAGGCGCGCACCGTCGGCGCCTCGAAGAGCGCCTGCAAGGGCACGTCGACCCCGAAGGCGCCGCGCACGCGCGACATGAGCTGCGTCGCGAGGAGCGAGTGGCCGCCCATCGCGAAGAAGTCGTCGCTCGCTCCGACGCGCTCACGCCCCAGCACCGTCGTCCAGAGCTGCACGAGCACCTCCTCGACGGGCGTGCGCGCACGCCCGTCGTCGCTCTCGGCAACGCTCGGCGAGAGCTCGGCGAGAGCGCGCCGATCGAGCTTGCCGCTCGGGCCGAGGGGCAGCGCTTCGACGACGACGAACCACGCGGGGACCATGTACGCCGGCAGCCGCGCGGCGAGGTGCTCCCGCAGCTCGCGGGCGCTCGGGTTTCCGCCTTCGCGGGGCGCGACGTAGGCGACAAGGGCCGGATCGCCCGGCGGTTGCGCCTGCAGGAGGACGGCGGCGTCGCGTACGGCGGCGTGCTGCGAGAGCGCGAGCTCGATCTCCGACAGCTCGATCCGGAAGCCGCGCAGCTTGACCTGGTGGTCGGTCCGGCCGAGGAACTCGATCGCCCCATCAGGGCGGTAGCGCGCGAGGTCGCCCGTGCGGTAGAGCCGCGCGCCCGGCTCGTCGCCGAAGGGGTCCGGCACGAAGCGCTCCGCCGTCAGCGCGGGCCGGCCGAGGTAGCCGCGCGCCACCCCGACGCCGCCGATGTACAGCTCTCCCGGCACGCCGATCGGCACCGGTTGACCGGAGGCGTCGAGCAGGCGGATGTGGTTGCCGGCGATCGGATACCCGATCGGAACGAGCGCCTCGTCGCGGCCACGCTCGCACTCCCACGCGGTGACGTCGACGGCGGCCTCGGTCGGCCCGTACAGGTTGTGGAGCCTGGCGCTGCCGGCGCGCGCGAGGAAGCGAGACGCGAGATCGGCGTCGAGCGCCTCGCCGCTGCAGATCACGTGGCGGAGGCTCGGAGGGAGCGCTCGCCCGCCCTGCTCGTCGAGGAACGTGCGCAGCATGGAGGGCACGAAGTGCGCGACCGAGATCCGGCGCTCGTCGATGGTGCGCGCGAGGTAGGCGCTGTCGCGGTGCCCCCCGGGCCGGGCCACCACGAGGCAGGCCCCAGCGACCAGGGTGCCGAAGAGCTCCCATACCGACACGTCGAAGCTGAAGGGGGTCTTCTGCAGGACGCGATCGCTCGCCTCGAGCAGCCCCGCGGTCTGCATCCACATCAGGCGGTTGACGACCGCGCCGTGCGCGTTGACGGCGCCCTTGGGCCGCCCGGTCGAGCCCGAGGTGAAGATGACGTACGCGGCGTTGTCGGGGCCGGCCGAGGGGGGCAGGGCGCGGTCGCTCTGCGCGGCGATCACGTCCCGCTGGGCGTCGAGGCACACGACGGTGGAGCCAGCGGGCGGCAGCGTGTCGACGAGCCGCCGCTCGGTGAGCAGCACCGGAGCCGCAGCGTCCTCGAGCATGACGCGGAGGCGCTCGGGCGGGTACGAGGGGTCGAAGGGCACGTACGCCCCGCCGGCCTTCAGGATGGCCAGCAGGCCGACGACCAGCTCGATCGAGCGCTCGAGGCAGACGCCCACGGGCACCTCGGGGCCGACCCCCAGCTCACGCAGGTACCAGGCGAGCTGGTTGGCGCGGCGGTCGAGCTCTGCGTAAGTGAGCGCCTCTCCCTCGAACTCGAGCGCGGTGGCCGTCGGCGCGCGCGCGACCTGCATCGCGAAGTGGTCGTGGAGGGTGGGCGCTGGGCGCAAGGGCGCACCGGCGCGGGCGTTCCACGCGACGATCGCGCGCTGCTCTGCCTCCGTGAGCAGCGGCAGCGCGCCGATCGCGCGCTCGGGCGCCGCCGTCACGCCCGCAAGGAGCACCCGGAGGTGGCCGAGCATCCTGTCGACGGTGCCCTCGTCGAACAGGTCGGCGTTGAACTCGATCGAGGCGACGAGCTCGTCGCCGACCCTGGCCATCGCGAGCGTGAGATCGAACTGGGCGCCGCGGCGCGCGAGCGGCGTGGGTTCGAGGCGCAGGCCGCCCACGCGCAGGGGCTCGCCCTCGACGTCGAGCGCCAGGGCCGCGAGCGCCTGCGCGCCCGCCGTTTGTGGCTGCTGCAGCACGAACATCACCTGGAAGATCGGTGAGCGCGACGCGTCGCGCTCCGGCGCGAGCCGCTCGACCAGGGCGGCGAAGGGCACGTCCTCATGCTCGAGCCCGCGCAGCACGGTCTGCCGCGTCGCGCCGAGGAGCTCCACGAACGTCAGCGTCGGCGCGAGGCGCGCGCGCAGCGCGATCGGGTTGGCGACGTAGCCGACCAGGCTCGCGAGGCCGGGCCGCGCCCGGCCCGTCGTCGGCGAGCCGATGAGGATGTCGCGCTGGCCGGTGTAGCGGTGCAGCAGGGCCGAGAACGCCGCCAGCAGCGTCATGTAGGGCGTCGCGCCCTGGTCGCGCGCGAGCGCGTAAACCGCGTCGGTGAGCGCGCGGCCGAGCCGCGCGTGACGCACGCCGCCCCGGAAGGTCTGCACGGCGGGGCGAGGTCGGTCGGTCGCCAGCTCGAGGACGGGCAGCGGCCCGGCGAGCTGCTCTTGCCAGTACGCCCACGCGGCGGCGGCCTCCGCGGAGGCGAGCGCGCGGCGTTGCCAGTCCACGAAGTCGGGCAGCTGCACCGCGGGGGCGAGCGCCGGGGGCGGAGCGCCCGCGCTCGCTGCCTCGTAGAAGGCCGCGAGCTCGTTGACCATCACCGACAGCGACCAGAAGTCGGTGATCATGTGGTGCATCGCGAGCAGGAGCACGTGCTCGTCGCGAGCGCGCGTCCAGACGCGCGCGCGCATCAACGGACCCCGGCGCAGGTCGAACGGCCGGTCCGCCTCCTGCTCGATCCGTCGCCGCAGCTCCGCCTCGTCGAGGCCGGCGGCGTCCTCGTGATCGAGGCTCACGACGGCGCTCGGCGCGACCCGCTGCCACGGCTCGCCGCCTTCGGCGTCGAAGGTCGTGCGGAGCGCCGCGTGCCTGTCGACGAGCGCTTGGAACGCGCGCCGCAGGGCCTCGACGTCGAGCTGCGACCGGACGCGGACGGCGCGCGCGACGTGGTATGCCGTGCTCGCGGGCGCGAGCTCGTGGAGGAACCACAGCGCGCGCTGGCCGTGCGAGAGCGGCCTCGCGCCGCCCGTCTCCGCGACCGCCGCGGGCGCCTCTGCGCTGGGCGCCGCGGAGCGGTCGGCCTGCACCAGCGCGGCGAGCTCGTCGAGGCTCACGCCCTGGAGGAGCGCCGGGAGGGGGACGACGACGCCGACCGCCCGCGCGATCTCGTCGCGCAGCTCGAGGCTCTGCAGCGAGTCGAGCCCGTAACGCGTGAGCGACGCGCGCGGATCGACGGCGTCGGCGCGCAACCCGAGCAGCGACGCGACCCGATCGCGGAGCCACGCCGACGTGTCGGCGCCGGGTCCTCCGGCCGCCGTGCCGGCGCCCGGAGCGGGCGCTTTTGTGGGCGCGACCGCCGCCCCGCCGCCGCTCTGCGTCTCGCTCCGCCACGCGGCGAGCACCGAGAGCGAGCCGTCGAGGAAGCCCGCGCGGCTGGCGTAGCGTTGGATCTTGCCGCTGGAGGTCTTGGGGATCGACCCGGGCTCGACGAGCACGACCTCATGAACGGAGATCTGGTGCTCCTCGGCGATCGCTTGCGCGACGCCGTGGGCCACGTCGCCGGACGGCGCGCCGGACCGCGGGTTCACCTCGGCCACGACGACGACGCGCTCTTCGCCGTCGACGACGATCGAAAACGCTGCGCTGCACCCGGGCCGAACGGCCGGGTGGCTCTCTTCGGCCGTCTTTTCGATGTCCTGGGGGTAATAGTTACGGCCGCGCAGGATGATGATGTCCTTGAGCCGGCCGGCGATGTAGAGCTCACCGTCGCGCAGCAGGCCGAGGTCGCCGGTGCGCAGGTACGGCCCCTCGCCCGAGGCGAGGCGGGCCCCGAAGGTGCGCGCCGTCTCTTCCTCGCGCCCCCAGTAGCCCATCGCCACGCTCGGGCCCGACATCCAGATCTCCCCGATCCTCCCCGGGCTGCAGGGCGTCGCCGTCTCCGGGTCGACGATGAGCATCGACTGGCCGGCGAGCGTCGTACCGCAGCTCACGAGCGCGACATCGCCCTCGCTTGGCTGCTCGCTCGCGACGCCGCGCCGCTCGCGCAGCGCCGCCCCGTCGAAGCGCTGCACGCGCGCCGGCTCGGCCTTCAGGCCGCCCGCCGAAAGGAGCGTCGCCTCGGCTAGGCCATAGCAGGGGTAGGACGCCTCTCTCCGGAAGCCGGCGGGCGCGAACGCGCGCGCGAAGCGATCGAGCGTCTCCGGGCGAATGGGCTCGGCGCCGCAGAAGGCCACGTCCCACGTGCTCAGATCGAGCCCCGCGAGCTCCTCGGACTTCACCTTGCGCGCGCAGAGGTCGAAAGCGAAGTTCGGCCCTCCGGCGCAGGTGCCGCGGTGGCGCGTGATGGCCTGTAACCAGCGCAGCGGCCGCTGCAGGAAGGTGATGGGCGAGAGCAGGACTCCGTGGAAGTTGTTGTACAGCGGCTGGAGGATGCCGCCGATAAGCCCCATGTCGTGGTACGGCGGCAGCCAGTTCACCGCCACCGACCGCTCGTCCAGCTCGAACCACTCGCCGATGAGCTGCGAGTTGTGCATGAGGTTCGAGTGCGTCACCATCACGCCCTTCGGCGTCCCGGTCGAGCCCGACGTGTATTGGAGGAACGCCAGCGTCTCGCCCGCCACGTCGGGCTCGCGCCAGGCATTTTCGCAGCCTGGAGCGAGCTCGTCAGTCGCCAGCCAGGGGTGCGCGGCGAGCTCTGGCGCCTGCGCGCCGAGGACATCCACCATGGACTTGATCATCGCGGTCGTGAGGAACACCTGCGCGCGCGCGTTCGCGACGATGGCCTGCAGGCGCGGCAACGACCTGTTGAGTCGCCCGGGGTCCGGCGGATACGCGGGCACAGCGACGAGCTTCGCGTACGCGCACCCGAGGAACGCCGCGATGTAGTCGAGCCCCGGCGGATAAAGGAGGACGGCGCGCTCGCCCTCCGGGAAGCGCTGCTGCAAGGTCGCGGCGATGGCGCGCGCGCGGCGGTCGAGCTCCGCGTACGTGATCTGCTGCTCATCGGCGTCGCTGGCCTCTACGAAGGTGAAGGCCACGGCGTTCGGCTGTTCGTGAGCCCACTGCCTCAGGCAGTGCAAGAGCGTTGAAAAACGGGGCTTCGCCGTCGTGCGTTGAGGGTGTCGCATCTGATCCTGTTTTTCGCGCTGCCCCAGATAGAAGGGCTCTGCCATTCAAAGGCATCACTCGATGAAGGGGGCCAAGGTTAGGCGGCGGCCTCGAGGTTGACCACGTCGTAATCTTGCTTAGTCTATAACCTTACATGTTGTCGTGAGAGTACCAATTTGCATGTCGTGAAACTAGATGATTACATAAATATTGTAATTCATGAGCAGCGAGGCTGCTCGCGCTGGACGGCCACGCGAGCGAGGCTCCCCGCAGCGCGTTCATGCGGTGGAGCAGCCGAATTCAATGCATCGTTACGCGCTTGACGACAGGGAGTCTCGCGGCGCACCGGGGTGCTCGCGGAATCGCAATGTCACAACCATGTGATGTCGCGGCCTCCCGTCCGCCATGCGAGCGAGGGTCACCGCGAGGGTTGACCCGTGCGCAGCGGCCCACCTCGCGAGGTGGGCCAGAGCATGCAATTCGCCGCCGATCCCGGGATCGTGAAGACATCCATCCCATGCTCGAAGGTCTGCACGAAGACCTCGAGCTGGCCGTCTCCGTCGAGATCACCTACCGCCGGCGGGGCAGGCGCGCCGTTGCCGTTGCCGTTGCTGCCGGGGTTCGGCAAGGGCACGTCGTGCAGGACCGCGCCGTTCGCGCCGAGGATCACGAGGTTGCCGGAGTCGAGCACCTCGGGAGCGCCGTAGGTCGCCAGCAAGACCTCGGGCGATCCATCCTGGTTCAGGTCGGCCACGGTGGCCTCGGTCGCGAACATGATCGATTTGCCGTGCATGTAGTTGTATCGCCACAGGAGCGATGCATCGGGGCCGAACGCATAGAGGTAGCCGTCGTTCATCGGTACGATGATCTCGGGCCGCGCGTCCCCCTGGATGTTGACCGTCGTCGGCGAGGGCACGCCGTTCGGCGGGTAATAACCGTCGATGGCGAGCGGCCTCTCGCCGCGCGGGAGCGTCTCCCATCCGGGCTTGCGCATCGCCGATCGGCTGCCGTCGCCGTGCGCGCCCTCGAGCGCCATCACCGCATACGCCTGCGTCTCGTACGGCTCGTGCATCTCGACGTTCGGCACGCCGACGACCTCGTTCCTCCCGTCCCCGTCGAGATCGACAACGTTCGGCGGCGATGCGGTCCACTGCAGCCACTCGGCGGAGCTCGGGTGCGGCCATGTCCCGGTATGGAGATGGTAATGGTCGCCCTCCACCTTCGGATCCGCCCAGCGGATGAACTGGCCCCAGGTCAGCGGCTGATCGGCGAAGGCCTCCTCGCGATTCTTGAAATACGGCGCGGCGTCGATCGCCACGCCGTCGTGGTTGAACGCCTGGATGTGGTGGTTGTCGTAGGTGGCCAGGATCTCGAGCTCCGGGTCGTCGTCGATATTGCCGATGCCGACGTTGAGCCCATAACACCCGAACCCCGAGTGCCCCATACCGTTGCGATCGGCGTCGTTCCCCGGGCCGCTCTGGTTGTTGTACCGAGGCCAGGCCGCGAAGGCGGTGCCTCCGGGGGCGGGTTGATAGAGCGACCCATCCGCGCTGAAGACGAAGACCTGCGCGCCGCCGTCCTCGGTGGTCGCGGTCTGGGTCGTCGTCGCCACCACCTCGATGGTGCCGTCGCCGTCGAGATCCGCCGCGGCGAGCCCGCGCACCTCGGGGGCGCTGCCGGCCGTGGTGGTGTCCGCCGGCCACCCGGCTTTCAGCGCGAGCCCGTCATTCCATTCGAATGCGAACACCTGATGACCGTTGCCATACACGATGTCGATCGCGCCGTCGCCCTCGAGGTCGGCGACCACGTGCGGCGCATAGATCCGGTCCTCCCCGACCTCGGCGCGATCGATCTCCTTCCCGTGCGAGTCGAAGACGAAGAGCGAATAGTAAGCGGCGATGAGCTCGTTCTGGCCGTCGCCGTCGAGGTCCATCACCACCGGAGACGCGTACCAGCTCGTCTGCCCGGGCAGGACCATCCGGTGCTCGGGCGCCTGCACCTCGCCGACGCTCGTGCCCACCTCGCAGATCGGGTTGCGCGTGCCGCCGGTGCTGCCCCTGCCGCCGCCGGCGCCGCTCGCGCCATCCCCGATCTCGCCCCCGGCGCAGGCTGCCGCGAGCAGCGCGAGGAGCAACGCCGCGCTGCCGAGAGGCCACGCACCCAGGCCGGTGCGCGCAGCCCATGGTGAAGGGGGCGGGTCCTGAGGTCCGGCGGGGAACCCGCGACCGGAACGGCACGGGTGGTCCTGGGTAATCATGGGTCCTCCGGGGAGTGCGCCCGCGGGCGACGCCCGCCGGTGGAAAAGGACAGGAGCCAAGCTCATCGAGATTACCAGGAACCTTCGGAGCCGGGGATACGAGAGTCCACCCGAGGGGAGATTCACTGGATCGCTGTGAGGGTGGTTGTCCAGAGCAGGGTGTGGTTCGTCGTCCGGGGGGGGCGCCCCGCCCGTCGAGCAGGGATTCGCGTGCATCGGCGAGCTCGTCGAGCTCGTCGAGCACATTGCGCCCCTGCAACCGCAGTGTTCACGACCGTAGTGGCACGCGCGTGAAATACCAGACGTCGAAGAGCACGAAGCCGAGCGCCGCCAGCGCGAGCAGCCAGGTCCATTCGACGTGGGCGTCCGGCTGTCCCGCCGCGCTGGAGACGGCGACCTCGCCGCCTCCCTCGGCGACGAGCGGCCTCGGCGTGAGGTCGCTCTCGGCGACGCTCGTGAGGTTCGCCGGCACCACGACGGACCCGGCCTGCGGTCCCTGCCAGGCGAGGCGGTAGAAGCCGGCGCGGGGCGTCTCCGCGATCACCGCGACGCCGGCGCGCTGCGCGACCTCGAGCCGCTCGCCTGCAGGGCCGGTGGCCTGGAGGTCCCGCGCGGTCGCGGGGACGCTCACGCGCAGCGGCTCGCCGGTGCGCGCGGGGCCTGTGATGCCGTGGGCGCGGTGGGCTCGCGCCTGCTCGAGCAGGTTGCGCACGAAGAGCACGAAGGACGCCTTGAGCGGCCAGTCGCTCTCGCCGACGTCGAAGCCGAGCAGCGTGCCTGTCCGCGAGGCGGTGGAGATGTCGGTCGCGATCGTGCCCTCCTGGGCGCGGATCAGCTCCTGCGTCGCCGCTTCCGGCTTGAGGGACGAGGCCGCGCGGAGGTTCACGCCGTCCAGCGTCAGGAAGCGCAGCCGCGGATCCGCCGTGTCCCACGACGTGAGCGTGGGGCGCTCGAGCGTCTGCCCGACGAGCGTGCCGGCGCAGCGCCCGGGCGGCGGGTTCACGATCAGCAGATCGCCCCCCGGAGGATCGGGCGGGCAGGCGCCGTCGATCACGACGAACGTGTCGGGATCGAGCCCGGGCTTCCCGAGCAGATCCCCGAGCGCGCCCGAGGTCACCGAGGTCATCGGGTCGGACGCGAGCGCCCGCTCGAGCCAGACGGAGCCGCCGGAGGGCGCTCCCGGCTGCGCGCCCGGGGGCTCGCCGCCCTGGCCCCTGCCGGCCGACGCGAGGAACACCGGGAGCTTGTCGCCGGCCGGCACCCTCCCGTAGGCGACGTCGTCGAGCGGCATCGCGTCGCGCGGCGAGAGCTCGAAGACGAGCCCCTTGCGGTAGTCGCCGGGCGACGGGCGGAACGTGACGACGACCGGGAGGCGCTCGCCCGGCTTGACCAGCACCCGCCGCGAGCCGAGCACGTCCGACGCGTTGTCCTGCCGCATCGTCACGTACACGTCGCGCGGCTGCGCCCCGAAGTTCGCGACAACGAGGAAGGCCTGCACCTCCTCGCGATGCTCCGACCGCTCGCCGTCCGCGCCGCTCGCGCCGCTCGCGTCACCCGCTGCGCTCCCGGAGCGCACGTCGACGCGGACGATGGCGGCGTTGTCGACCGGATCACCCACGGTGATGACCTCCACCGGCAGCGACGCGCCGCGCAGCGAGGCGGGGCGGGCGAGGTTGCCGTCGGTGATCGCGACGACCCGTCGGGCGCCGCCGAGCTGGCGGAGCCGGTCGATCCCGAGCGCCACCGCGGCCCCGAGATCGCCCTCGACGTCGCGCGCCGCGATGGGATCGATCGCCGCCTTGAGCCGGACGAGATCGCGATCGAGCGCCGCGACGAGGCGCGCGTCGCGCCCCGCCTCGACGATCAGCGCGTCGCTGCCCGGGGCGAGGCCGGAGAGGAGGTCCCTGGCGAGCTGCTTCGCGAGCTCGATGCGCGTTGTCGCCTCGCCGGCCGGCCCTCGAGCGGCCGCGGACATCGAGGCGCTCGTGTCGAGGACGATCGCCACGTGATCGCCGGTGAGCTCGCGCCCGCGCGAGGCGGGGCGGGCGAGGGCGAGCGCGAGGAGCGCGAGCGCGAGCGCCTGCAGGACGAGCGGCAGCTGGGCGATGAGCTTCCTGAACGGCGCGCGCGCCATGAGGTCGCGCTGCGCGGCGGCCCAGAGCCACGTCGAGGGGACGCGCCGGCGGCTCCGCTTGATCTTGAGGATGTAGAGCAGGACGAGCGGGCCGAGCAGCGCGAGCAGCCACAGGCCGCCGGGCGAGAGCAGCGCGAGCGGAGCGCCCGCGGAGGCCTGTGCGAGCGGGGCGGCCACGTCAGTCGACGCCCCTCGCGACGAAGCGGCGGACGGCGCCCTCGAGCGGCTCGTCGCTCCGCGCGCGCACATACGTCGCGCCGTGGCGGCGGGCGAAGGCGCGCAGCGCCTCGCACAGGCCGGCGAAGCGGGCCGCGTAGGCGGCGAGGGCCGCGGCGTCCAGGGTCACGTCGACGAGCGCCCCGGTCTCGGCGTCCTCGAGCGTCAGGTCGCCCTCGAAGCTCGGCTCGAGCTCGTCGGCGGCGACGACCTGGAGGGCCGCGACGTCGTGGCCGGCCTGCGCCGCGCGCCCGAGCGCGGCGGTGACGGGGCCGGGATCGAAGAAGTCGGAGACGACGCAGAGGAGGCCTGGCCGGGCGCTCTGCCGCACGACGGCGTCGATGGCCCGCGCGAGGTGCGTCCCGCCGGAGGCCCTCACGCCGTCGAGGGCGCGGAGGAGCGCGGCGAGCCCCGCGCGCCCGCGCACCGGCGCGTGCTCGCGGGCGATGCCGTCGCCCGCCACGAAGAGCTGCGCGCGCTCGGAGCGCGCGAGCGACATGTACCCGATCGCCGCCGCGAGCCGGCGGGCCGCGTCGAGCTTCGTGGGCTCCCCGAAATCGAGGGACGCCGACGCGTCGCACACGATGCGGGCGATGACGTCCTCCTCGGCGCGGAACAGCTTGAGCACCGGCTCCCCGGTGCGGGCGTAGGCGGCCCAGTCGATCCGCCGCATGTCGTCGCCGGGCGCGTACGCCCGGTGCTCCTTGAACTCGGCCGAGCCGCCGCGGCGCCGCGCGAGGTGCTCGCCGGCGCCGCCGGAGCGGGCGCGGATCTCGAGCCGCCGCTGGAGCACCTCGAGCTCGCGGACGAAGCTCGCGCCGAGGAGCGGCTCGGGGGACGAGGGGAGCATCGGAGAGGAGTAGACATCGGCGCGGGCGGCGGTGCCAGCGGGGTCGCGGACGAGCGGCGGCCCGCGCTCGGCGGGGGCGCCGGTCCGCGCTCGGCGGGGGCGCCGGCCGCGCTCGGCAGGAGCGCCGGCTGCGCCCGGCCCGCGGTCGCCGTGGTCGCTCCGCGCGCCGAGACAGACCGCCACGGTGGGGCAGGACACCCCGTTTGCGCTCGGCGTGGCCGACAGACCCTCGTCCGCAGGCGCGCCGCTGCGCCGTGGCTCGCTTTATGCGAGCCAGCGCGGTGGTTCAGCTGTCTGTGCGCCGGCCCGGCCGGCAGAGCCGCCGAGCGCCCCGTACCGATGTGTCACCCGAAAGGAGGCACCGTGAAGGCCCTGGTTTTCCACAAACCTTCGGACGTCCGGGTCGAGGACGTCCCGGATCCCCGGATCGAGGAGCCCACCGACGTCATCGTGCGCGTCACCGCGACCGCGATCTGCGGCTCGGATCTGCACATCTACAACGGCTTCTTCCCCCAGGCGAAGCCCATGGTGCTCGGCCATGAGTTCATGGGCGTCGTCGAGGAGATCGGCCCGCAGGTCACGAAGCTGCGGAAGGGCGACAGGGTCGTTGTCCCGTTCCCTATCGCGTGCGGGCGCTGTTTCTTCTGTCAGGCGGAGCTCCCCGTCCATTGCGAGAGCTCCAATCCCAAGCACTACGGCCCCGAGGGCGGCACGGTCGAGGGCAAGGGCGGCGCCCTCTTCGGGTACACGGACCTCTACGGCGGTTACAACGGGGGTCAGGCCGAGTACGTGCGCGTCCCTTACGCCGACTTCGGGCCACGGAGGGTGCCTGAGCGCCTCACCGACGAGCAGGTCCTCTTCACGACGGACATCCTCCCCACCGGCTGGACGGCGATCGAGTGGGCCGAGCTCGAGGGTGGAGAGACGGTCGCCGTGTTCGGATGCGGGCCTGTCGGCCTCGCGACCATGAAATGCGCATGGCTCCGCGGCGCGGCGCGCGTCATCGGCGTCGATCGGGAAGAGTACCGCCTGACGAAGGCCCGCGAGGTCGCCAAGGCCGAGACCGTCAACGTCGACAAGGTCGACGCCGTCGAGGCGATCCGCGCGATGACGGGCGGGCGCGGCGCGGACGTGTGCGTCGACGCGGTCGGGATGGAGGCGCACCGCGGCGTGCTCGAGAAGGCCTCCAGCGCCCTTCACGGCCAGGTCGGGACGATATCGGCCCTCCGGCTCGCCTTCAGCGCCGTGCGCCGGGGCGGGGTCGTGCCGATCGTTGGGGTCTACGGCGTGTCCTATGACAACTTCCCGCTGGGCCAGCTCTTCGACAAGGGCCTGAAGCTCCGCGCCGGCCAGGCGCTGGCGCACAACTACATCGACCGGATCCTCAAGCACATCGAGGACGGCCACCTCCGGGCGGACGACATCATCACGCACCGCCTGCCGCTCTCGCGCGCCCCGCACGGCTACGAGATCTTCAACAAGAAGCGCGACGACTGCGTCAAGGTCGTCCTCAGGCCCTGACGTAGCGCGCAGATCGCCCCCTCCGGCGCTCGTCCGGCGCGCCGTCATGCGCCCTCTGCCCCTCGAACACCGCCATCATGCCTGCTCGTCGGCGGTCGATGCTCCGCCGGTCGATCCGGCGCTCGGGAGCGGCCCACGCGCTCGGGCGGCGCGAACGCGCGAACCATGGCCCGCCGCAGCCCTGACGCCTGACACCGGCGTCAGGGGCGCGCGGCCGCAGTGCTGTGTAATTTGTTGAATTCATGTTGGTTTGTTCAGGGTATGGCGCTTGCTTGGGGCCGAACCTCGGCGAGCGCCCCGCTCGCTTGCTTGGCCACCCGCGATGGCCTCTGTTCGCACGGAAGGACAGCTCCCGATGGCTCGAGATCTGCGCTCAACTCGAACGCTCCTTCACCCCTTGTGGTTGGGAGCCCTGGCGCTCCTCGTCCTCAACGATCACGCCCTCAAGGGCTCCGGCCTGCTCCCTGGGTGGTTGACCGGGAAGCTCAGCGACTTCGCTGGGCTCCTGGTCGCGCCCGCGGTCCTCGCCTCGCTGCTCCGCGTGACCTCGCGCCGCGGATTCCTCGGCGCGCACGTCGTCACCGGCGTGGTCTTCTCGGCCATCAAGCTCGCTCCGGAGGCCGCCCGCGCGGTCGAGGGGCTCATGGCGCTCACGCCGCTCCCGTGGCGGATCACCGTCGACCCGACGGACCTCATCGCGCTGCCGGTCCTCCTCGCCTCGTACCGGGTGCTCGGCGAGGCGATGGCGCGGCCGGAGCCCGCGCGCCCGGTCGCCCACCGCCTGGCGCTGATGGCAGGCGGCCTGTCCTGCGTGGCCACGAGCTACGATCCGCCTCCGTGCGGCGAGGACGAGGGGTGCGCGCCGCCGCAGCCGCAGGAGCTCGCATCGCTCGTGATCGGCAACACGACCGGGACCGAGCAGCTCATCCGCGTGCGGCGCCTCCGGGAGTCGGTGCGGGTCGACTGCGGCGTCGTGCTCGACGACCCGACGGGCGCCCTCTCGCGCGATCTGTTCGAGAACGCCGAGACCTGGCTCATCGCGCCCGGCCGCGCGCTCCCGCTGGGCAACGCCGGGTGCGACAGCTACCTGATCGACGCCGACGGGCTGCCGCTCACGCTCCTCGCCTGGTCCGCGACGGACTTTCCGGAGCAGCTGCTCGTCACGTCGACGGAGAACCCGCAGCCGGATCGGATGATCGTCCTGCAGCGCGCCGGGGCCAGGCTCGCGCTCGCCGAGCACCCGGCGGTGTTCCCGGCGCCTCCCCTCGAGACGCCGTCGCCCGCGAGCGCGTGCGGCGTCCACGCCACGGGGAGCGGGCTCGACTGGACCATGCCCGTCCCCGGGGCGGGGGTCCTCACCGGCGTGACGTCGTCTCCGGACGGCTGTCATGCCCTCACGCTCGAGCGCGGCGAGACGTTCTTCCTCTGCGCTCCTGCCGAGGCCATCCCGTTCAGCGAAGGCGACGTCCTCCGCGTGAGCTCCGTCGCGATCGACCGCGGCAGCTACCCGGAGCTGCCGCGGGACCAGCTCGCCTTCGCGCGCGGCATCCACATCGAGAGCGCGACGCACGCTGTGCTCGCGCTGCGGGGCAACGTGCTCGCCCGCTGGTCGATGGTCGGCCGGCAGCCGGCCGCCGATTTCTCGGCCGATCTCTCGCCGCTCGCGGGCTGCGACGCGTTCCACGACGCGTGCGGAAGCCTCGTCGAGCCGCTCGAGGCGTCGCTCCTCGGCGAGGGCGTCTCCGGCGTCGTCTCGCTGCGGCCCGGCGAGAGCGCGGAGCTCGCCGAGGGCGCCGGCGCGCTCTTCCTCGTGCGCGCCGACGACATGCCCGTGCGTGACGCGGCGTGCTTCACCGTTCCCATCGATCAACCCCGCCTGCTCGAGTCGGTCTTGGTCGCCACCGCCGCGGCGCCGTAGGAGGTCACGCCATGAAGCTCCGCATCCATGATGTCCTCGCGCTCGGCGCCGCCGCCGCGCTCGGCGCGGCCGGCTGCGCCGATTCCGGCGACGCAGAACGCGGCTTCGCCGCACCCACGGACCCCCCGGGCAGCGTGGGCGTCTCCCAGGGCGGCGCGCAGGACTTCGGCCTGTTCCGGCAGATCCTGGAGGACGGCGAGATCCCGGGGCCGGACACGCTCGACGACGTCGGCTTCTTCGCCGAGCACAAGCTCGATTACCCGGCCGCGACGTGCGGCGAGGACGTGTGCATGCACGGGCTGCTCGGGATCATGGGCAACATGATCAGCGGCTCGCCCTGCACGCTCATCCAGATCGGGATGAACTCGCCCGTGGACCTCGGCGCGCTCGAGCGGCCGCCGCTGCACCTCGTCATCGCCGTCGACACGAGCGGCTCGATGCAAGGCGACCCGATCGCCTACGTCAGGGCGGGGCTCGTCGAGATGATCGACGCCCTCCAGCCGACCGACCGGATCTCGCTCGTCCGCTACGCGGACGCGGCCGAGGTCGTCCTCGAGCAGGCGGAGGGCTCGGACAGGGAGGCGCTCACGGAGGCGTTCGAGGGCCTGACCGCGCGGGGGTCGACCAACCTGTACGAGGGGCTCTTCACCGCATATGCGCTCGCCGAGCAGCACCTCGATCCGGCCTGGCAGAACCGCGTGATCTTCCTGTCCGACGGCGTGGCCACGGCCGGGCTCACCTCGCCTCAGCGGCTCGTGTCGCTCGCGGCGGGGTACGCGGAGAAGGGGATCGGCCTCACGGCCATCGGCGTCGGGGCCGAGTTCGACGTCGACGCGATGCGCGGGATCAGCGAGGTCGGCGCGGGCAACTTCTACTTCCTCGAGGACCCGAAGGCGGTGGAGGAGGTCTTCGCCGAGGAGGTGAAGACGTTCCTCGTGCCGCTGGCGCTCGACGTGGAGCTCGACGTCGCCGTGGGCGACGGTTACGTCGTGCGCGGCGCGTACGGCACGAACGGCTGGCAGGGCGGCGAGCGCGGCGGCGCCGTGCACATCCCGAGCCTCTTCCTCGCCGGCCGGACGAGCGCCGCGGAGCCCGTCGGCTCCGGCCGGCGCGGCGGCGGAGGCGCCATCCTGCTCGAGCTCGTGCCGAAGCCCGACCAGCAAGGCGTCGAGGACCCGCGCGCCGTGGGCAGCCTCGCGCTGTCGTGGCGGCACCCGCTGACGGGCGAGGCGCACGCGCAGGAGGTCGACATCGAGGCGCCGAGCGCGCCCGACGCGCCGCCCGAGGCCGGCTATTTCTCCGGCGACACCGTCGAGAAGGGCTTCGTGATGTTGAACCTCTTCGCCGGGTTCAAGCTCGCCGCCCAGCTCGCCGCGGACGCCGACCCCCGCACCGCGCGGCGCACGCTCGAGGCGCTGCGGCCGAACGTCGAGGCGTGGCTCGCGGATCATCCGGACCCCGACGTCGAGGACGACCTGCGCTACGTCGATCTGTTCATCGAGAACCTCATCACGGCGGAGGCGAACGTGCAGCCCTACACGCCGGCGGATCCGCCGAACCCCTGGCCCGCCGATTGAGCGCCGCGCGCCGCGCGCCAGGTGACGGTGACGCGCCCCAGGTGACTCCAGCGCGCCTCGCTCGTGACCCCCATTCCCGTCGATCCCCCTCAACACGCGTCTCGACGTCTCCGCGTCTCCACATGCGCTCCGCGTGTACGCGTGTACGCGTGCACGCGTACACAACAACGCGTCCTGTGCGCCGCGAACGTGCGCCGCGGCGATGTCGCTTCCTCGCGGCGATCGCCTTGTGTAGGATCGAATTTTCCCGGCCGTCGAGGAGGAGAGTGCACCTATGCGAAGATCCATGTGGTTCGGGCTGGCGAGCATCACCGTCTGTCTCACGGCCGCTCTCCCGGCGAGCGCGGGTGTCCCGGAGTGCGGCAACATTCGCTTCGAGGGCCTGTCGAACTGCGAGGTGCGCGTCACGGGCGAGTGCACCGCGGGCTGCAGCGAGCTCGGGATCTACAAGACCGCGTGCGCCACGAAGCTCGTGCAAGTCTGCAAGACGGAGTGCACCCTCTCGGCGGAGGCGGGCTGCACGGACAGCTGCACCGAGCAGTGCAGCGCGGACTGCGACAGGGGCATCAATGTCATCTGCTCCCACAACTGCTTCGTCGAGTGCACCACCACGCGGGACGTCGAGTGTCGTGGCGCCGTCGACGCCGCCCAGTGCGCCGCGACGTGGGACGCGAACTGCGACAGCGAGTGCGGCGCCAAGTGCGTGACGGTGGATGGCGGCTGCTACCAGCACTGCATCGAGTGCTGCGGAGGCTCGTGCACGGCCGACGCGAACATGGACTGCCAGACCACGTGTCAGAACGAGGAATTCGAGGACTGCGAGCACGAGTTCCGCGCGAACTGCGACGCTTCCTGCAGCGGCGACGGCGCGCTCTTCTGCAATGGGAAGTACATCATCTCCGGATCGCAGATCCCGGCGTGCGTGAACGCGCTGCTCGCGCAGGGCGTCAGCGTGAAGGCCGAGGCGGAGGTCACCATCGGTCCAGACGGCATCGACGGGAACCTCGCAGCCGGCATGTGCGCCGCCAGGCCTGCGAGCAAGGCCTCCCTCACCGCGCCGCTCGCGGTGCTCGCCGCGGCGGCAGGCTGGCTTGCGCGGCGCCGCAAGCGCTCATCGCGTACGTCGGGCTGAGCGTCCAGGTGAGCGTGCGGCCGACCCACGAGGCGCTGCTCGCGCTGCTCCTCCTGTGCTCCGCGGGCTGTGCGAGCGAGGCGGCTGACGCGCTCGTGGTGATCGGCATCACCACGGATATGGCGGTTGGCTTCCAGTTCGATCACATCGAGACGACCACGAAGGTGGATGGCGTCGTCACGGGCACCGAGCGTCTCTCGTATGGCGGGGGAGAGCTGTCGCTCCCGGCCGAGCTCGTGGTCGGGCCAGCGCCCGACGGCGCGGAGATCGAGCTGTCCATCGCGGCGTTCCGCGACGGCGAGGCCTCTCCGATCGTGACGCGGAGGGGCGCGACCCGCGCGGCTGGCGGGCGGAGCCTGCTCCTGCCCGTCTCGCTCGACGAGGCGTGCTGCGCGACCCCCTGCGCGGCGAGCGCGACCTGCGCGGCGGGGGCGTGCGTCGAGCCCTTCATCGCCCCCTCCGCCCTCACCGACTACGACCCGCTGTGGATCGCGTCGGCGAGCGATGCGTGCAAGACGCCAAGCTCCGGCGACCCCGCGGTCGTGATCGGGCAGGGGGAAAGCGCGTTCGCTTCGCTGGAGCCTGGCGAGGTGGTGCCGATCGAGGCGGGCCCTCAAGGGGGCCATCACGTGTGGCTCGCGCTGCGCGTGACCGGCCTCCGGCAGATGGGCTCGCGCCTGACCGTGGAGGGGCACTTCCCCGAGCTGGAGTTCGAGCTCCTTCCCTTCACCGCGCAGGTCACGATGCACAAGGCCGGGGAGGACCGCTGCGAGATCGATGGCGTGCGCTTTCAGGTGGACCGGGGGCTCCCGGTCGAATCCGTCCGGGGACAACCGCTCGATATCGAGGTTGCCCTGGAGGACCCGAACGGTGACGTCGCGATGGCCGCGCAGCGGGTCGTCATCTCTCCCTGACTCGTCACCTGTCGGAGCGGGCTCATGAGGGGGCCGACTCCGGTTCCGGATCGACATGCCCCCTTCGCGAGGGGGCGCCCGCACGTCGCGACCTCTCAGAGGCGGCCCTCGCGGCTGTCCGTCTTGGTCCTGGCTCGGCCGAGCGCCCCTCGTACGACGCTAGCGCGTCGCGACCTCCGTCGCGCCGCCGCGGCCGCCGCGAGGCACGCGGCGGCAACGGCGCCGGCCCGGCTCCCCTCCGCGCCGGTACGACAGCCGCAGCCCGCCTCGCCCGGCCGCGCCCGGCCAGAAGGCGGCGCCCTGCCTCCTGGTCCGTCGGGCGCTCCGCCTACACCCGCGGCGCTCGCCTGGTCGCCGCCGCTCGCCGGCGCCGCGCCGGCGCCGGTCGCGCCCGTCGCGACGGCGCTCGTGCCGCTGCCGGCCGCGGCTGAACCGGCGTCCGGCGTGCAGTCCCGGTGGCCCGTCATCAGCGCGATCCTCGGCCAGTCCGTCGGGCAGACCGCTCCGACCGCGGTGCTCGCCGCGCACTCCAGAGGACCACGAATGCACCCCTGCTGGAGCAGCGGCTCGAACGTCGCGCCGCCGTCGAGCGAGCGGCCGATCGTGAAGCCGTCCAGGAACTCGCTCGCGCACGCGTAGAGGCCCGAATCCGTCCAGGCGAAGCAGCGCGGCGCGACGCTCGAGACCCGCTCGAAGGCCAGCGTCGACGAGGGCGCGCGGAAGACGCCGTCGATGTCGCTGCCCACCGCCACCGTCGCGCCGTCCGGCGAGATCGCGAACGCGCGCACGAAGCCCTCGGTCGTGAACACCGGCGCGAACGCCGCCCCGCCGTCCGTCGAGACGAACAGGCGCCCGGGCGCGCTCGCGATCCGCACGTACAGCACGTCGGCGTCGCGCGGATCGACCCCCGCGATGTAAGGCTCGCGCGACGTCGTGCTCCCCGGCACCGCCGCGGTTTGCCACGTCTCCCCGCCGTCGGCCGAGCGCGCGAGCACCCCCGTGACGGAGCCGCCCTCGCTCGCGAGGCCGCTCACGTAGACCCGCCGCGGATCCGACGGCGCGACGTCGACCGTCCGGGCCATAAAGCCCGCCGGGAGCGGCGCCCCTGCGCCGGTCCAGCTCGCGCCGCCGTCGCGCGACGTCCAGAGGCCGTGCCTGGTCCCCGCGGCCACCGCGACGACGTGCGACGGATCGCCCTGCCGGACCGAGAGATCGATCACCTCCCGCCCCGCGAGCTCGGCGGCGCGCGCCCAGGCGCAGCCGCCCTCGGCGCCGACCGCGATCCCGTCGGTCAGCGCGGCGAGCACCCGGCCGCTCGCCGCCGCCGCGATGGGCGGGGATTGGCCGGCCGTGTCGTCGTACCCGACCGCGCCCTCGCAGATCCAGCGCCAGCTCGCGCCCCCGTCGCGCGTGGCCAGCAGGCCGTACGTCATCCGGGCGACGGCACGCGCTGGATCCGCCGGGTCGAACACGATCTGGTCCGCCGAGGGAAAGACGCCGTTCGCAGCGGCAGGGGAGGGGAGCGCCATGGCGACGAGCGCGGCGGTGACGAGCGCGACAGCGCGCGGCACGGCGACGAGCGCGGCGAGCGCGACAGCGCGCGCCGGGCGAGAGCCCGGCCTCACGGCGCGCGGGGGAGACGATCGCATCAAGGGATCCATCGTACCGCGGCGCGCGCCGAGAACCGCCCACGCGCCCTCCGCGCCCCGCTACACTCGCCGCAATGCCGGAGCGCATCGTCGTGTCTTTTCGAGGTACTGCGGCCCTCTCGCAGCCAGACAGCACGGACGCGGTCGCGCCGTGGCCCGGCCGCCGCGGCGCGCCGCGGGCGCCCGCGCCGCCGTCGCGCGCGGCGCCGGCGCGCGCCGCGCGCTCGACCGGCGGCGCCGCGCGCGGCGAGGAGAGCTACCTCGCCAGGGCGCTCGCGCTGAAGAAGCGCGCCGAGGCGCTCGGCGCCACCCTGTGCGCCTGGAGCGCGCAGACCTTCTCGTTCGAGTTCACCCCCGACGACGTCGAGGAGGCCGTGCTGCTCGCCGCGCTCGCAGCGGAGGACGCGTCGGTGCACCCCGACGCGCGCTTCGCGGTCGGCATCGCGCAGGGCGAGATGACCTACGTCGGCGAGGCGGGGCGCTTCACCGCGCTGTCCTGGGGGCAGCCGCTGCTCGTCGCCGTCATGCTCGCCCGCGTCGCGCTCCCCGGCGACGTGCTCCTCGATCCGGCGCTCCCCGCCGTGATCTCGGGCGAGCTCATGACCCTCGGCGCCCACCGCGGCATCGACGGCGCGCGCCGGGTGCGCGGCCTCCGCCTCGACGCGCAGCAGCCGCTGCGCAGGCAGGTCGCCGAGAGCGTGGCGCGCCTCTGCAAGCCGCCGCTCATCGGCCGCGAGGCCGAGCTCGCCGAGCTCGCCGTGCCCCCCGGCTCGCTCGCGATCGTCCGGGCCGAGCCCGGCGCCGGCGGCACGCGGCTGCTCCTCGAGCTGGAGCGGCTGCTCGCGCCGTCGCGGAGCCTCTTCGTCGCGCCGATCGGGGCCTCGCGCGAGCCGTTCGGCGCGCTCCGGCGCGCCCTCGCGCGCGCGGCGCTCCGCGCCGAGAAGAGCCGCGCCCGCGCGCCGGTGCTCCCGGATCGGCTGAAGCCCGCGCTCGCGCGGCTCCTCGCCGGCGAGGGCGTCGAGCCGAGGATCGCCGCCGAGGTGCTCGCCGTGTGGCTCGCCCCGTCGGACGTCCGCGTCGGCCTGCTCGCCGTCGACGACGCCTCCGAGGTCGACGCCGCGAGCCTCGACGCGATCGCCCTCGCCCTCTCGCCGGGCGGCGGCCCGCGCGCCGTCGCCCGGCTCGGGCGCTCGGATCCGCTCCCCGCGCCGCTCACCGCGCTCACCCCCGCCGCGACGGTCACGCTGGGGCCGCTCTCCGGGCCGGGCGCGCAGGATCTCGTCCGCCGCCTCCTCGACGGCTGCATCGACGAGGCGGGCGCGCGCCGCTGGGCCGCGCGCGCGCCCGCGTACCCGCTGGCCGTGCGCGAGCTCCTCTGCGAGGCGCTGGAGAGCGGCGCGCTGCGCTGGATCGGCAGGAGCGTCGGGCCGCGCCGGCGCAGCGCCGGGCGCGGCAGGCCCCCGCGCACGATGACCGGCGCCGAGCTCGCCGCGCCCCCCGCGCTCCGCTCGATCGAGGGCCGGCTGCGCCTGCTCGCGATCGGCCAGCGCACGGTGCTCACCGCGCTCGCGACCCTCGGCGGGGACGCGTCGGACGCGGCGATCGACGCGCTGTGCGACGGCACCGGCGCCCCGAAGATCGCCGCGGTCCAGGCGGCGCTGCTCGGCGCCGGCTGGGTCTTCCGGCCGGAGCCTGGCTGGCTGCGGCTCTCCTCGCGCACGCTGCGCGACGCCCTGCTCGCTGGCGTCCCGCCGGGCGAGCGCGCCGCGTGGCACCTGGCCGCGGCGCGGGTCGTCGAGGATCACGCCAGCGTGCTCGGCCTCGCCGACGCCGCGTGGCACGCCGCGAAGGCGGGCGATCGGCGCTCCGCGGCCGATCTCGCCGGGCGCGCCGGGCGCGCGGCCGGCGACGCGCTGCTCGAGGGCTCGGCCGCGGAGCTGCTCGCGTTCGCCGACGAGCAGGAGACCGCCAGAGATCACCGGGACGGGGCGCCGGACAGCTCGTCGAGCCAGCCGCCTACCTACCGCACGCCGATCGAGGTGGTCGGCGACGCGCCGGAGCCGCAGCGCGCGGCGCGCTCCGCGCTCGCCTTGGAGGGCGAGCGCGGCGACGTCGCCGGCGCGCCTACGGCGCAACCGGACGACGCGCCCAGGGACTTTCCCGACGAGACCTCCCCGGACGTCGGCCTTCCATGCGCCGACGCCTCCGGAGATCCGCTCGCGAAGACAACGGAGTCGCCCGTCCTGTCGATGAACGACATCGCGGTCCGCCTCGCCGAGCTGGCCAAGCAGGCGCTCGTCCAGGGCGACCTCCGCACGCTCGAGCGGCTCGTGGGCGAGCTCCGCCGCACCGGCGAGCACCTCGATCTGGCGGAGCGCATGACCGGCCTGATCTCGCTCGGGCGCGGCGCGAAGGAGGAGGCGCTCCGGCGCTTCCGGATCGCCGCGGAGGCCGACGCGTCGCCTTCGCAGCGGGCCCGGGCGCTGCTCGCGTACGGCGTCGCGCTGGCCGCCTCGGGCCGCACGGAGGGCGCGCTCCTCGAGGCGCTGAGCGCCCTCGCGCGCGCCCGCGAGGCCGAGGATCCCCACGGCGAGCAGGCGTGCGCGCAGTTCCTGGCGCAGCTCGCGGCCGCGACCGGGCACGAGGGGGCGGCCCGCGCGTGGGCGCAGGTGGCGCGCCTCGCCGGCGCGGCGCCCCCCTCGTGACGGCGCATTGACAGCGTCGTCGCGGCTGTCCATACCGCCGGCCATGTCGTCCCGAGAGCCCTCCGGCGAGCCGGCTCCCGCGCCGGAGACCGGCGAGGAGCGCGCCGCGCCGCCAGCGCGCGCCAGCGCCGGAGAGCGCGCCGGCGCCGGAGAGCGCGCCGGCGCCGGAGAGCGCGCCGGCGCCGGAGAGCGCGCCGGCGCCGGAGAGCGCGCCGGCGCCGGAACGCGCGCCGGCGCGCGCCGGGTCGCCGCGCTCCTCGCGCTGGCGCTCTCGTTCGGCGCGATCGCCGGCGTCGCGTACCAGCGCCACGCCGCGGTGCACCTGCGCGCCCTCCCGAGGGTCCCGAGCTGCGTCCGCGGGGCGCGGGTCGCGCTGCGCAAGCCGGTCGCGGCGTCCGGCACGGAGCCGCGCCAGACGGCGTCGGGCGAGACGGTCTACCTCACGCCAGGGGAAGATCGCGCCGTCGCCTGCGCCTTGCAGCTCGACGAGGCGCTCGCGCGGCACCTCGCCGGAGCGCTGGCCGAGCAGGCGCCGGCGCAGCGCGCCGCCCGGCTGAGCGAGCTCGTGCGCGACCGCGTGCCGGCCGACCCGGCGCACGATCGCGCCGCCTCCGCGGCGTACATGATGGCCTCCGCGGCCCTGCGGGGCCTGCCAGACGACGTCCCCGAGGTCCGCGCGGCCGCGGAGGAGCTCGATCGGCATCACGCCTGCCGCTTCGACACGCGCCGCCCCTGTCCGACGCGCCCGCCGCTGCCAGCGCTCGTCTGGCTCACCGGCGTCCCGGCGGGGCTGAGCCTGCTCGGGCTGCTCTGGCTCGGCCTCGCCGCGAGCGCCGCGCGCACCAGGCGCTGGACGGCGCGCCGGGGCCGCTGATCGCCCGGGCTCGCGCGCGTCGCGCGCCTCCGCCGCTGCGATCGCCTCAGTCGATCGCCTCGACGCGAAAGCTCGACTGGACGAGGCGGCGGGGCCGGGCCCCGATGTCGGCGACGTCGAACCCGAAGCCCGCGCCCTGCTGGTGGATCCCGCCCGACGTGGCGCCGCTCGGCATCTGCACCGACGAGCTCACCGTGACGTAGACCTTCGCCCCCTTGCCGAATGCGGCGGTCATCGCGAGCACGCGCCCGGCGAGCTGCGCCGCCGCCTCGCGCGCCACCCGCGCCCAGAGCGCCGCCGCTCCGGCCGTCGACGACAGCGCGCGCACCCCGAGCACCGCGCCGGCGCCGCTCAGGTGCACCTCGAACACCGCGCGCGCCGTCGAGGGCGTCTCGGCGCTGCGCACCACGTCCGCCACCACGGACGCGACCGTGCCGGCGGCGGGCAGATCCAGCCCCAGCGTCTTGTCCCGATCGCGCATCGCCTCGCGCAGCAGCTCGCCCGCCTTGTCCGCCGAGACCTCGCGCGGCGCGGCCGGCGCGGTCGGCGCCGGCGCCGGCCGCGCGCGCTCCGGCAGAACGCCGGGCAGCTGCCACACCGGCGCCCCCCCGAGGCCGGCGACCCCGCGCGGCGCCTCGGCGGTCGGCGGCCCGTCGTACTCGCTCGAGGGCGCCGGGGCCGGAGGTGCCACGGGACCCTCCCGCGGCTCGACCGGCGCCTCCGTCGGCGCTTGTGGATCGAGCGGCCGCCGCTCGCGGCGCGCCGTCCGGCCGAGGACCGGCTCCGCCTCGCGCGGCCGTGCCTCGTCCGGCGTGCGCGGCGGGGGCGTGCGCGCCTCGTCCTGCTCCGGCCCGCGCGGCGCGACGGGCTCTATCTCGATCTCCACCTCGCGGCGCGCGCCGCTCGAGCGGGCCTCGAGCAGCGGCCCCGGGGCGCCCGCGATCCGCGCGAGCAGCGGGATGGCGGCATGGAGCAGCGTCGCTGCGAGCAGGAAGCGGACCTCGCGGGAGAGCAAGCGCCGAGCACCTTGGTGGGTGCCGGACAGGGGCGCAAGTGCGCGTTTCGTCGCCGGCGTGCTCACGCCCCCGCTCGCGCGCACCTGCGCAGCCCCGGGCACACCCCACCCGCTCCCTCGCTTTGCGGCCCGACAGGCTCACCCATGCGTGTTCCAGCAGGGGCCAGGGTATTACGGCCACGCTTAAATATGCGGCTACGGCACGGTTGCCGCTTGAGCTCGAGACCGTACTGGTCGATGCTCCGCCTGCCGCGACGCCTTCCGGGCTCACGGCAGGAGCAGAAACGCAGCGTGCTGCCGCCGTGCGGCGCGCTCACGGAACAGACGCAGCGTCTGGCGAGCCAGGGCTGGGCGCTACATCCCCGTTGTAAGGGAGGGGTATCGAAATGAAGGGAAACGTGCGCGCTGACGGGTCGCCTGCGGACCTGTCGCCGACGCCCACGCCGCCGCCCGTCACCGTGGTCCAGGGCTGCCCGGATCGCGGTCTTCCCCTCGACCTGCCCCCCCTCGGCATGGCCCCGGCACCTGAGGAGCAAGCGTTCCTTCCCGGTTTCGCCCCGCCCGCGCTGCAGGGGACGCCGCCCTTCCCCATGGCCGGGGCCGGGCCGTACGGGTCCTGGTCTGCGCCCTCGCCCGGCGAGCGCCGCGCGCGCGTGTGGAGTGCACTCGGGGCGTTCGTCCTGGCCGCGGCCACCGTGATCGTCGTCGTCGCCGCCGCCGCGCGCGGGATCGCCGCGCGGATGCCGATCGCCTCCGCCGAGGCCTTCCGCGCCATGACCCCCGTCAACCGCGCGTCGCTGCTCGCGCTGCGCTCCTCGCGCGAGGACGCCGGGGCGATCGCGGCCGTCGCGCCGGAGGGGCTCGCGCGCTTGCTGCCGCCGGAGCCGCCGTCCGCGCCGGTGACGCCGCCGCCCGCGATCCGGCACGACGGGTACGCGTCGATCCGCGGCGGCGTGCTCTTCACGCCCGACACGTTCAGGCCCGCCGGGTCGAGCTACGATCTCCTGCTGCACTTCCACGGCAACACCCAGCTCGTCCGCGAGAGCGCCGAGGTCGCCGGGCTGAACGCCGCGGTCGCCGTCATCAACCTCGGCATCGGCTCGGGCGCGTACGAGGACTTCTACGCGACGCCGGGCGTCTACGAGAGCCTGCTCGCGGACATCGACAGGGCGCTCGCGCAGCGCGGGCTGCCGACCCCGCGGCTCCGGCGGGTCGCCCTCTCCTCGTGGAGCGCGGGCTACGGCGCGGTCGCCAAGATCCTGGAGCTCCGCCGCGGCACCGAGACCCTCGACGCGATCCTCGTCACCGACGGCATCCACTGCGGCTTCGTCCCGGAGCAGCCGAGCGGCCTCAACCCGCTGCAGCTCGCCTCGTTCGCGCGCGCCGCGCAGCTCGCCGCCTCGGACAAGCTGCTGTTCACCATCACGCACTCGGAGATCGACCCGATCGCGTACGCCAGCTCCACCGCCACGGCCAGCTACCTGCTCGACGCCGCGGCGGGGCACCACGTCGAGCGATCGCCCGCGTCGGACGCGCCCCCGCACCTGCGGCTGCGCGCGGCCGAGGGCGCCGTCTCGAAGAAGCTCGAGAAGCAGATGATCCCGACCACCGAGGCGAGCGTCGGCGAGCTCCATGTCCGTGGGTTCCGGGGCAACACGCCCGAACACCACATGGCGCACCTGCTCCAGATGGCCTCGACCGTCCTCCCGGAGCTCGTCGAGCGCTGGCGCGAAGGCGGCGATCCGTCGTCCGAGCGCTGATCGACGGGAGCGGCAGGGTCAGCTCCGGCTCCGCGCCTCGGCCATCCAGGCCCCGATCGCCGTGGCCACCGGGTGGTCCGCCCCGAGCTCCGCCTCGGCGAGCGCGAGCGCCCGCTCGTACAGCGGCAGCGCCGTGGACGGCCGCCCCGCGGCGTGGTGGACCTGCGCGAGCCGGACGAGCGTCGGCCGGAGCGACGGGTGGGCGGCCCCGACCAGCGCCTCCCGCGCGGAGAGCGCGCGCTCGTACAGCGCCGCCGCCTCGGCCGCGTCCCCGAGCGCCTCCCGGGCGGCCGCCAGGTTGTGCAGGATCGACGCAAGGAGGGCCCCGTCCACGCCCGCCCCCGCCTCGGCGATCTCGAGCGCCCTCCGGAGCATCCTCTCCCGCTCGGCGGTCGGGAGGTCCTCTTCCAGCTCCAGGAACGTGGCGGCGTTGTAGAGCGCCTCCGCGACGAGCGCGTGACGGGCGCCGAGCGCCCCCTCCCGCAGCGCGATCGCCCGCCGGAAGAGCGGCGCCGCCTCGGCGCGGGCCCCCCGCCTGCCGAGCAGCAGGCCGAGCCGGTTCAGCAGCGCCGACAGCTCGATGGGGTCGGGGTCGCGCATCCGCTCGTAGCCCGCGAGCATCCGGCGGAACAGCGCCTCGACGTCGTCGAGCTCGCCCTGCCGCTCGAGGATGGCGGCCAGCTGCTCGAGCAGCCTCGGCAGCGGCGGATCGGCGCTCGCCGCCGCCTCGGCGATGGCGATCGCCCTCGCGGAGCTCGCGCGCGCCTCGTCCAGCCGCCCCTGCGCGAGCCGCGCCGAGCTCAGCGCGTAGAGCGGCGCCGTCAGCTCGGCGTCCCCGTCACCGTAGATCTCCTCGGCGATCCGGAGCGCCCGCGCGCATGTCGCCTCCGCGTCGGCGTGGCGCGAGCCGGCAAGCTCGGACGCGGCCACGTCGAGTAGGCGCCGGTACTCTCTTCCCCTCCACCAGCGCAGCACGGCGCGATCCGGTCGCATCCTCCTCTACTACCTCGTCCCCACCCGGGAGGGCGAGAAGGCCGGCAGGGACGTCCGGCGCGCACCGGCCGGCGTCCGGCGGCGGCACCCGACAAGGATGATCGGAAGAGCATCGCGCGGGCGCGGAGCAGTGTACTCTGCTCGCAGGATCTCGTGGCGCGAAGGTGCGATGCAGACGCTCGATGCCAGCAACTGGCGGCTCCCGTCGATCGGGGCTATGGCGCACGGCGCATGGTGCAGCGCCTCACGCTCGGCCTCTCGCGCGGGGGCCCCGGCCTCACGAGCGGGGCGATCGTGGAGGCGATCGAGGAAAGGTCGCCAAGGACATTTCTTCCGTTTAGACTGCCCCGACGGCCCCACGCGCCGACGCTCCCCACGATCATGAGGTCCAGGCTCACGCATCGCGAGGCATCGTCACCGAGGGGAGGGCTCGCCCGCGCCCGCACGGGGAAGGCGACGGAGTTCATATGAGTGGTGCCAACGAAAACGTCGTCGATGAAGTAGCGCGCAGCGAGCCGATCGATCCGTTGCTCGGAAAGGTGCTCAACGGAAAGTTCAAGATCCTTTCCCAGCTCGCGACCGGCGGCATGGGCACGATCTATCGCGGCGAGCAGCTCCCGCTCGGGCGCCAGGTGGCGATCAAGGTCTTGATCCCCAACCAGGCCTCGCGGCAGCTCGACCCGAACTTCCACAAGCGCTTCTTCCTCGAAGCGAGCATCCTCGCGCGCCTCCAGCACCCGAACATCGTCACCGTCTTCGACTACGGCCGCATCGAGGCCGACGATCAGGAGCGGTTCTTCATGGCGATGGAGTTCCTCGAGGGCGAGACGCTCTTCCGGCGCGTGCGCCGGCAGGGGCGCCTGCCGCCGCCCGAGGCGATGCGCATCGCGCGGCAGATCGCGCGCGGGCTGCGCGAGGCGCACAAGCACGGCGTCGTCCACCGCGACCTCAAGCCGTCGAACGTCATGCTCGTCTCCAACGAGGACGCGGAGGAGGCGGTCAAGATCCTCGACTTCGGCCTCGTGAAGCAGCTCGGCGACGACTCGGAGGAGCTCACGCAGCAGGGCGCGTTCCTGGGCTCGCCCCGCTTCATGTCGCCGGAGCAGATCTCGCACGGCAAGGTCGATCTCAGGACCGACATCTACTCGCTCGGCGTCATCCTCTACCAGATGCTCTGCGGGAAGGTCCCGTTCGAGTCCGAGAAGTCGATCCAGATCCTGATGGCGCACCTCCAGCAGCCGGTGCCGCGCATGAAGGAGCGGAACCCGGACGTCGACATCCCGGAGCCGCTCGAGGCGCTCGTGATGCGCTGTCTCGCGAAGGATCCGGACGGCCGGCCCGCGACGATGGACGCCCTCATCCAGGGCCTCGGCGAGTGCGCCCGCGGCATGGGCGTGACGACCGCGTTCGGCGGCACGCAGATCACCTCGTTCGAGTCGCTGCCCGGCGTACAGATCTCGTCGCGTTCGTCCACGGTGCAAGCGCTCAAGGACGCGGTGACGCTCCCGGCGCCGTCGAGTGATGACGATCCGAGCGGCCGCACCTCCGGCGTCGGCTCGGGTCCGGGCGCCGCCGCGACCGCGGCGGGCGCGTCCAAGGGCGCGACCGGCGCGCACGAGGCCCCCTCCGGCGGCGGGCGCAAGGCGGTGATCCTCGCCGCCATCGGCGCGGTCGTCGTGGCGGCGGGCGCGTTCATGCTGACCCGCAAGCCCGCGCAGACCGAGGCCGCCACGCCCGAGGTCGCGACCGCTCCAACGACGACGCCCGCGGCGACCGGCACGCCCGGCGAGCACAAGGGCGCGCCATCGTTCATGCTGATCATCGAGTCGATCCCGCCGGGCGCCGACGTCCTGGAGGACGGGAAATCGCTCGGGCAGACGCCGCTCCAGCTCTCGATCACGAACGACGAGGTGCGCGCGTCGCCTCGCCGGCTGACCCTGCAGAAGGAAGGCTTCCAGCCCTACTCCATCGTGCAGGGGCCGTCGGAGATGTCCGTGCAGACCGTCGCGCGGCTCGCGCAGGTGGCCGCGCCTGCGAAGACCGAGGACGCGCCGTCGAACACGAGCTCGGGCGGCCGGCGAAACTGGGGCCGGCCCACCCGCCCCGTAGCGCCCACGGCCACGTCGAAGCCCAACCCTCCGGAGAACACGGCGCCGTCGATCCGGATCGACCGGTAGCGATCAGGGCGCGCCCGACGAGCACCATCGGTTAGCCCCTGATTTCACCGCGCCCCAAGGGCGTGGTGCAGGGGCCATGCGCTAGCTTCCAGGCCGCGCATGTCCCGCCTGCTCATCGTCTCGAACCGCCTTCCGGTGACCGTCCACGCCGATCAGGGGGACGTCTCCGTCGTCCCCTCGGCGGGCGGCCTCGTGACCGCGCTCCGGGGCCCTCACGAGCGCCACGGCGGCCTCTGGCTCGGATGGCCGGGCGACCTCGCGCGCCTCACCGAGGAGCAGCGCCGAGAGGTCGAGGATCGGCTCGAGCAGCTCGGCGCGGCCCCGGTGCACCTCACCTCGGCCGAGGTGAGCCGTTACTACGACGGCTTCTCCAACGGCGTCCTGTGGCCGCTGTTCCACTACCTCGTCGAGAAGCTGCACCTCGACGCCCGGCACGACTGGGAGAGCTACCGCGAGGTGAACGAGCGCTTCGCCGAGGCCATCGTCGCCCGGTACAGGCCGGGCGACAGGGTGTGGATCCACGACTACCAGCTCACGCTGGTGCCGGCGATGCTGCGGCGGCGCATCCCCGACGCGCGGATCGGCTTCTTCCTGCACATCCCTTTCCCGGCGGCCGAGGTCTTCCGGATCCTGCCCTGGCGGGAGCAGGTGCTGCGCGGCATGCTCGGCGCCGACGTCGTCGGGTTTCACACGACGGCCTATCGGTACCACTTCGTCTACTCCGCCGCGCGCGTGCTCGGGCTCGATCCCGACCTGGAGACGCTCGCGTACGAGGGGCGGCGGGTGCGGCTCGGCGCCTATCCGGTCAGCATCGACGTCGACGAGTTCGTGCGGCTCGCGCGGGACGAGGAGGTCCGCGCCGAGGCGCGGCGCATCCGCGAGAGCGCCCAGGGCCGGAAGATCGTGCTCGGGGTCGATCGGCTCGACTACACGAAGGGCATCCCGAGGCGCATGCTCGCCATCGAGCGCTTCCTGGAGCGCGAGCCCGAGCTCCGGAGCAAGGTCCGGTTCATCCAGCTCGCGGTGCCGACGCGCGAGAGCGTCGACGCCTACGCCGAGTTCCGGCGCGTCGTGAACGAGCTCGTCGGCCGCATCAACGGCAGCTACGGGACGCTCGACGATGTCCCGATCCACTTCCTGCACCGGTCGATGCCCATGGCCGGGGTCGTCGCGCTCTACCTCGCGGCCGACGTGATGATGGTGACGCCGCTGCGCGACGGGATGAACCTCGTCTGCAAGGAGTACGTGGCCTCGCGGATCGACGACACCGGCGCGCTCGTGCTGAGCGAGTTCGCGGGCGCGGCCGCCGAGCTGATCGAGGCGCTCCTGGTGAACCCGCACGACATCGACGCGGTGGCGTCGACGATCCAGCGGGCGCTCGTCATGTCGCCGTCCGAGCAGCGCGTCCGGATGCAGGCGCTCCGGCGCCGCGTCGTGACGCACGACGCGCACCGCTGGTCGCACCGCTTCCTGAACGATCTCGAGCGCGCGGGCGGCGTCCCGCCCGCGGTGGGGGCCGCCCGGCGGCCGGAAGGCGCGCCCCGGGGGAGCACGATCGCGAGCGCGCGCAGCGCGCCGTCGCTGATCGTGATGCTCGACTACGACGGCACGCTGGTCCCCCTCGAGGCCATGCCCGAGCTCGCTCAGCCGGACGAGGCGCTCGTCACCGAGCTGCGCGAGCTCGCGGCGCGCCCGCGGACGCAGGTGCACGTGGTGAGCGGCCGGCCGCGCGAGGACCTCGAGCGGTGGCTGGGCGAGCTGCCCATCAGCCTCCACGCGGAGCACGGGTTCTTCTCGCGCGCCGCGCCCGGAGAGCGCTGGGTCGCGCTCCGCGAGGCCGCGCTCGACTGGAAGCCGAGGGTCCGCGACGTCCTCCAGGGCTTCGTCGACCGCACGGCGGGCAGCTTCATCGAGGAGAAGATGGTCTCGATCGCGTGGCACTACCGGGCCGCCGACCCGGAGCTCGCCAGCCAGACGGCCCGCGAGGTGCCCCTGGAGCTCGCCGAGGCGCTGCGCGAGCACGATCTCGAGCTCATCCCGGGCCGGAAGGTGCTGGAGGTGCGGCTCCGCGGGGTCAACAAGGGGGTGATCGTGCCGCGGGTGCTCGCCATGATGGGGCCCGACGCGGTGGTGATCGCGCTCGGCGACGACAGGACCGACGAGGACCTGTTCGCGGCGCTCCCCCCGACCGCGCTCACGATCCACGTGGGCGGCGGGGAGAGCTCCGCGGCGTTTCAGCTGCCCGACCCGGCCTCGGCGCGTCGCTTGCTGCGCGCGCTCGTCGCCTGAGGGCTCGCGCTGCGGCTCACGCCCTGGCGCGGCGGCCGCGCCGCCGGAGGGCGGCGCCGAGGAGCGCCGCCGCCCCGGCGAGGAACGCCCCCGAGCCGGCGACCGGGCCGCCCGCGAGCGCCCCGCCGACGCTGCACGCGCTGGCGTGGGCGCCGTGCGGAGCGTCCGCGCTGCCCTGCGCGGCCTCGGAGCACGCAGCGGCGCGCGCCGCGGTGTCGTCGCCGTCCGCAGCGCAGTCGCCGGCGGACGCGTCGTTTTCCGCGTCGGCGTCGCTTGCATCGCCGTCGTCGATGCCGCTGGCGTCCGCCTCGCCGTCGCTCGGGGCGGCATCGCCGTCGACGTTCCACCCCTCCTCCGCGGCGCTGCTGTCGCCGTCGTCGAGGTCCCGAGCGGTGTCCGCGGTTCTCATGGCGAGCGCCGCGAGGCCGGAGCCGGACTCGTAGGCTCCGATGTCGATCGCGCCAGCGACCGGCCGCTGCAGCGGTCCGCTGGTCGTGCGCACGCCCCTCCTGGGCGAGGACTGCGGCGCGGCGAGCGGCTTCGGGAACGGGTGCCCTGCCGGGCTCGGCGTCGCGCTGGAGCCGGCGTTGACGAGCGGGCTGTTCGACGCCGGGCGGAGGTCCAGCGAGCTGAGGTTGGTGAAGCCGGGGTCGGCGCCCTGCACCGTGCCTGTCCACGCCGCCGGGATGGCCGAGGAGCCGGTGGGAACCCAGTTGTTGGCGCCCGAGATCAACGCCGCTCCGGTCTTCCAGGTCGCGCTCCTGTCGACATAGACCTCCACGCCGCCGCCGCCGCGCCGGTAGAACACGTTGTTGCTCATCTCGACGCTCTCGATCCCGTCAAACACCCTGATCGCCGGCCGCGACCCGGGGGCGAGCAGGAAGGTGTTGTTGACGAACCGGAAGCGACCCCACGTCTGCCCCGTGCCGTCGCCCCCGACGCGCACGGCGAAGTGCTGGCCGGTCTTGACGATGACATTGCCGACGACGTCGGAGTCCTCGCGCGCGAGCCCCTCGTCCTGGCCGTCCGGCCCGATCAGCTCGAGCTCGTGGTATTTCGCGCCCTCGATCCAGTTGTAATAGATCTCGTTCCGCTCCGCGCGGCTCTTCACGCTGTTGCCGCCATTGCCGTCGTGCACATAGCAGTGCCGCATGCGGAACACCGAGCCGAGGCGCGTCTCCTCGTCGGTCGCGATGTAGATGGGGTGCCTGGTGTCGCCCGAGCCGCAGGCATAGACCTCGACGTACTCCAGCGTGAGGGAGCCCGACTCGGAGTCGGCGCCGAGGATCCCGTGCCCGGCGCAGTCGTGCACCACCGAGTCGCGGATCGTGATGTCGTGCGCTTTGTGGAACACGCAGCGGCCCGAGCCGCCGGTGATGTCGAAGCCTTCGAAGGTATAGTGATTGCCAGCGAAGATCACGGTGTTCGTCCCCCCCGATAGGACAGGGCGGCGGCCGTTCACGCGAACGCCGCGGATCGTGATCTTCTGCGCCTCGGTGCCCGACTTCTTGAAGAACAGATCCCCCGGATAGGTCGCGTCGCCCTCGACCAGAACCACATCCCCGGCAGCGAGGCGAGGGGCGACCTCCGCGAGGCTCGCATAAGGCTTGCCCCGCCCCACCTCGTACGTCGCTGCGCTCGCCGGCGAGGCGGCGAGCAGCACGGAGAGCCCGATGCCCGGCGCGACGAGAGAGAGTGTGACGAGGTGCCTTGTGTTGAGTTGCTGCATTGGCGTACTGTCGCGTGCTGTAGAGTCCGAGTGCAAGCTGCTTTTTAATGAAATGCATGATGGGTAATTCAGGCGACACCTGACGGCAGGAATTCCTGCCGCTATTTCCGTGTACCCAGCTGCTTTCGCCATTGCTTAGAATCCGTGCCGTCTGCCATTTCTCGATAAATTTTGGTAAATAAAAGCGAATCGGTGCGAACGCCGCGAAGAGCGTGAAGAGCAGGGCTACACGGGTGAAGCGCGGGAGGAGCGGGAGGAGCGCGAGGGGCTGGAGCAGCGCGATGGGCGAGGCGGGCGGTTCCCCTCGGCGCGCGCGTCGTTCCGTGCCATGGAGCCGACCATGTTCCCGGTTGTCCTCGCCTCCACGTCGCCCTTCCGGAGGGCGCTCCTCGATCGCCTCGGGCTCGCGTACGAGGCCGTCGCGCCGGCGTTCGAGGAGATCGCGCCCGAGGGGATGTCGCCCCTCGCGTGCGCCCGCCTCTTCGCGGAGGGGAAGGCGATGAGCCTGGCGCCCGCGCGGGGAGGCGCCCTGATCATCGGCGCCGATCAGGCGCTCGAGCTCGATGGGGAGCTCCTCCGCAAGCCGGCCTCGCTCGACGAGGCGGCAGACCAGCTCGGGCGGCTCGCGGGGCGCGTCCACGCGCTCCACACCGCCGTCGCGGTGCACGCGCCGCCGGGGGTGCCGCTCGCGGCCGGCGAGCCGCGGACGCTGGCCGAGATCGTCACGGTGGAGCTCCGCGTCCGCCCGCTCGGCCGCGCGCAGATCCGCCGCTATGTCGAGCTGGATCGGCCCATCGGCAGCGCGGGAGGATACCTCTTCGAGAAGCACGGACCGTGGCTGTTCGACGACGTGCGCCACGCCGACGAGGCGGCCATCGTGGGGCTGCCGCTCGTCCCGCTCTGCCGCCTCCTGCGCCGCTTCGGGGTCGATCGGCTTGACCCGCCCGCGCGCGCCTGAGCGCAGGCGTGCGCGCAGAACGTCGGAGAGAGCGCCGGCAGGCTCCCCGCAGGCCCGAGAAAGAGCCTGCATCCCGGGAGATACGGTAGGTTCCCGCCAAGACGCGCCATTGCGCGTCGCCGCGATCCGAGCGCCAAGAAGAAGCCCGAGGGAACCAGGAAGTTGCCGGCTGCCCCAGGCGCTTCGCTGTCCGACGGCGCAGGCGGGGGGCCGCGGCGCTGTGCGCGCCGGGGCTCCCAGGGAGGGGCGGCCGTGGCGCGCCCGTTGCTAATCGTGGTTCCAGGGTCGAGCCTGCCGCTGGGCCCTCGCGAATGAGCATCTTCTGCCGGGCGACGCCGACGGGGCGGGCCAGGCGCTCGACGAGGTGAGGCGATGATGGAACGCCCGCCCTTCAACGCGGCCGAGGCGCTCACGGCGGCGGATCTGACGCTGTCCTGGTCGGCCCTGCAGAACGAGGAGCGGGTGCAGGCCTATCGCCGCCTGCGGCGCGAGGACGCGGAGGATTTCTTCGAGGGTCTCCCCACGGCCGACCAGGCCGCGCTCCTCGCGGGCCTCACGAAGGGCGAACGCAGGCTGTGGCTCCGCCTGCTCGCGCCCGACGACGTGGCGGACCTCCTCCTCGAGGTGTCGCCGGCCGACCAGGCGGAGCTCCTCTCCTTGCTGGACGAGCCGACGCGGCGCGAGGTGATCGCGCTCCTCGCGTACGCCGAGGACGAGGCTGGCGGGCTCATGAGCCCATGGTTCGCGCGCGTGCGGCCGGAGGCGACGGTCGACCAGGCGATCAGCTACCTCAAGCGGCAGGCCAGGGATCACCTCGAGACCATCTACTACGGTTATGTGCTCGACGCCGAGCAGCGGCTGCGGGGCGTGGTGTCGCTCCGGCAGCTCATGATCGCCCCCGGCGACCAGCGCGTCAGCGACGTGATGAAGACCGACGTCGTGTCGGTCAACGAGGACGCCGATCAGGAGGCGGTGGCGCGGACCTTCGCGGAGCACGATCTCGTGGCGATACCCGTCGTCGACAGCGAGGGTCGGATGAAGGGGATCGTCACCGCGGACGACATCGTGGACGTCGTGGAAGAGGAGGCGACCGAGGACATCCAGAAGCTCGGCGGCATGCAGGCGCTCGACGCGCCCTACCTCCGGACCCCCCTCTCCGGGATGCTCGGCAAGCGCGCGGGCTGGCTGTCTGCCCTGTTCGTGGGCGAGCTCCTCACCGCCACGGCGATGGGGCACTACGAGAGCGAGATCGCCCGCGCCGTCGTGCTCGCCCTCTTCGTGCCGCTCATCATCTCGAGCGGGGGCAACTCCGGCTCTCAGGCGACGACGCTGGTCATCCGGGCGATGGCGCTCGGCGAGATCCGGCTCACCGACTTCTGGCGCGTCAGCCGCCGGGAGCTCGCGTCGGGCCTCGCGCTCGGCGGGATCCTCGGCGCCATCGGCTTCGCGCGCGTCATCGCCTGGGAGAAGCTCTTCGGGGCCTATGGCCCGCACTACGGGCTCCTCGCCCTGACCGTCGCGATCAGCCTGGTCGGCGTCGTGACCTGGGGCACGCTGGCGGGGGCGCTCCTGCCGTTCGTGCTCCGGGCGCTCCGCTTCGACCCGGCGAGCGCCTCGGCCCCGTTCGTCGCGACCCTCGTGGACGTCTCCGGCCTCGTGATCTACTTCAGCGTGGCCGAGCTCCTGCTCCGCGGGGTGCTGCTGTGAAGCGGGCGAGCGCCCCCCGCGCACTTCCCTGGGGCTTCCCCGAAGCGCGCGGCCGGGGAGAGCCCGGGCGGCGGGGGCCTAGGGGCTGACGCGCGACGCGAGGTAGCGCGCCACATACGCGCCGAGCACGCGCGCGTCCTCGCGCCAGCGGCCGCCCGGCTTCAGCTTGTCCGCGTCCGCGGAGCTCAGGTTCGTGTTCGGGATGGGCGACGCCGTGCGGCTCGAGAACTGGACCTCATCGAGCACCCGGCCGTCCGGCGTCGTGAGCCGGAGCGTCAGCCGGATCTGGCTCGGGGCCGAGGAGACGACCGCGTAGAAGCCTGGATTCATGTAGCCGACATAGGGCTTGATCACGAACGGCGCCGACGTGTGGCCGTCGGACGGCGCGACCTCGATGCCCTCCTCCTGGGCGGCGGCGACCAGGGCCTTCGTGAACTCCTCGTTGATGGTCTCCTTGTCCTCCACGAAGCGCTGGTGATCGTCGGCGTCCTTGCCGGCGAGGTACTGGTCCTCGCGCTGGTCGAGGATGAAGAGGCCCACGTAGTCGATGGGCATCAGGGCGAAATACCGCTGGCCGACGAACGTGTCGGGGCTCGCCTGGGTCACGACGCGCCAGCGCGGCCCGCACCCGGCGAGGGCCGCGAAGCCGAGCAGCGCGGCCGCGATGAAGCTGCGACGGTGCATGAGGGTCTCCTTCAGAGGGCCCGCCTTGTAGGCCATGTCCGAGCGAGCTGGCAAGGGCGGCGCAGCGCGCCGCGCCCGGGCGGGCCGGTCCGGCGGGCCGCGCCCAGGCGGGCCGGTCCGGCCCGCCGCGATCACGCGGCGGCGGCCCGTGCGCCCCCTCCGACCCGGACGGGGCAGGCGGCCGCGCATTCGATCCCAACGATGGCGCGCGCGCGGGCTCGCCCCGCGCACGCGCGCTGTGCAATGGGCGGACATGACCCGAGCTGGCCTGTCGAATGCATGTTGGATTCGACGGTTGCAATGGCTACCTCGTACGAGGGTGCCTTTCTATCGACGTTGGAGGTAAACCCATGATCCCGAATTTCATGGCCGGTCTCTTCAGCATTTTTCCCATCTTGGTGCTCCCGTTGCTCGGCGTCGATCCGCCGGAGGACGCGGGTGGCAGCGGCTCGCAGGTGGGCGAAGGCTCCGAGCTGGAGATCCCAGGCTTGCCCGGGGAGGGCGCCTCGCGGTTCGTCTATTCGATCTCCTGCATCGAGGGCAGCACCGGAAAGAAGACCTTCCTGACGGAGGACGACTTCTGCAGCGCCCTGCGCGACGAGCAGGTCTGCTCCGAGAGCGCGGCCATCTTCGCGCTCTTCCACGGCTGTCCCTGAGCGCCCGCGCGGCGGCGGTACAAACCCTTGACATTCGAGGGGGGCCTTGCTCTTCCTAGCGAGCGCGGACCGCCCCGCGCGGCCCTCCCCCCACAAGGTCGCGCGCCTCGGAGGCTCAGATCGTGACGAACCTCTATCTCATCCGGCATGGAGAAGCGCTGGTCAACGTGAACCATATCGTGGGCGGGATGCGCGGGGACACCGGGCTGACGCAGCTCGGCGTCCTCCAGGCGGAGCGCCTGCGCGATCGCCTGGCCGCGACGCGCGAGATCCCCGCCGACGTGCTGATCGCCAGCACCTATCGCCGGGCGCAGCAGACGGCCGAGATCGTCGCTCCCGCCCTGGGGCTGCCCGTCACGCTCGACGACGAGGTCCAGGAGCTCCGCCCCGGCGAGGCGGACGGGATGCCGGTCGGCGAGGCGATGGTGCGCTACGCGATCGATTTCGAGCGCGAGCCGTACCGGCCGGCGAGCCCCGGTGGAGAGAGCTGGGCTCAGTTCATGCTGCGGGTCTCCGTCGCCCTCGATCGCGTGACGCGCGAGCACGAGGGGCGGACGATCGTCGTCGTCACCCACGGCGGCTTCATCGACGTCGCGTTCCTCCACTTCTTCAGGATGAACGCGCTCGCCTTCCCGAGCGCGCACTTCGCCACCCGTCACACCTCGCTCACCCACTGGCAGCGAAGGCGGCGCTGGGGTCGGGCCGAGGCCTGGCACCTCATCTATTACAACGACAGCGCGCACCTGCGCGACGTCGAGCGGACCGTGCGCATCCCCTGGGCGGAGCTCTCCACGCTGGCGCCGAGGCTCGTGGATGATCCGTCTGGGCCGCCGTCCTCCGAGAGCGGCGAGGGGCGCTAGCGCGCGCGGCCAGGCAGCCTGGCAGACAGGCGGCCGCCCGCCCGCGGTCTCTCCCGGCCCTCGCGCTTGCGCCTCCGCCTCGGGGCGAGCTACATGACCCGTATGATGGGTCCCGTTCACGCAACCTTCCTCATCGCCGCTCCCGACCAGCCCGGTCTCGTCGCGCGACTCGCGGGGTTCTTCTACGACATCGGCCTGAACATCATCGACGCGAGCAATCACACCGATGCGTTCATGGACGAGGGCCCGCGCTTCTTCATGCGTCTCGTCGTCGATCTGTCCGGCCTCGCCTCGCCGGCCGCCGTCGCCGCCCTGGGCGGCTCGGCCACCCGCGGCGCGATCGAGGCCGCCTTTCGCGAGCTCGCCGCGTCGCTCTCGGCGCGATGGTCGGTGGAATACAGCGATCACGTCCCGAAGATGGCCATCCTCGTCACCAGGGATCCTGCGTGCCTCTACGATCTGGTGCTCCGGCAGCGCGCGGGCGAGCTTCGCTGCGAGATCCCGCTCGTGATCTCCAACCACCCCACGCTCGAGGCGGTGGCCGAGAGCTTTCGAATCCCTTTCTTCTGCATCCCGATCACCCCGGAGACCAAGCGCGAGCAGGAGCGCCAGGTGCTTCACCTGCTGAAGAGGCACCATGTCGATCTCGTCGTGCTGGCGCGGTACATGCAAATCCTCTCCGAGCAGATGCTCGATGAGGCGCCGCCCGTCATCAACATCCACCACGGCTTCCTGCCCGCGTTCCAGGGCGCGAAGCCTTACCACCAGGCGCACGCGCGCGGCGTGAAGCTCATCGGCGCGACGGCGCATTACGCGACGCGGGACCTGGATCAGGGGCCGATCATCGAGCAGGACGTGGCGCGCGTGAATCACCAGATGGGCCCCGAGGAGATGACCCGGATGGGGCGTGACGTGGAGCGGCTCGTCCTCTCTCGCGCCGTCCGGGCGCACCTGGAGCGGCGGGTCATCGTAGAAGGCCGCCGCACCGTCGTTTTTTGAGCGGCGGTCACCCGCTTCGGATACGGGCCCACCTCGGCGTTTTCGGTGCTCAGCGCACCGGAGTGCGCTTCCGCGCCGAAAACGCCGATCTGGGCCCGTCTCCTGTGCGGGTGACCGCCGCTCTGCTGTCGCTCTGCTGCCGGTGTGCTCTGGATGGTGCTGAGGGGGCGGAGACCGCTGTGGATCTCCAGACAATGCCCCGACCGACCCGGGCCGTGGGGCAGTCGGGGCAATCTGGGCGATCGAGCGCGGGGGAGGCGCGCGCGGCCGGGCGCGCTCCCCTGGGAGCCCGATCAGCGCGCGCGAGGCGTTACGGCCGCTGCTGGCCGGGCGCGGTGATCTGGCCTTGCTGGCCGGGGGCGAGCTGCCCGAGGACGGGCGACTGGCCATAAGCACCCGACTGGGAGATGGCGGCCTGGCCGAGGCCGGCCTGCTGGCCAGCATAGCCCTGCATACCCTGGCTGGATTGCTGGCCGGCATATCCGCCGAACCCGGCCTTGGACGGCATCTGAGCCTGTCCAGGGAACATCCCGGCCTGGCTCGGCACGAGCGCGCCCTTTCCAGGGAACATCTCACCCTTGCTCGGTCCGAACACGCCCTTGCTCGGTCCGAGCGCGCCCTTGCTGGGGAACATCCCGGCCTGGCTCGGCACGAGCGCGCCCTTGCTGGGGAGCATCTGGCCCTTGCTCGGCACGAGCACACCCTTGCTGGGGAACATCTGGCCCTTGCTGGGTCCGAGCGCGCCCTTGCCGGGGAACATCTGGCCCTTGCTCGGGCCCATCTGGGCCTGTCCGGGCGCGAGCTGCGCGGCGCCCATCCCGATGAATCCGCCTCTCTCCTCCTCCAACGCCTGGTCGACGGCCCCGATCTCGTCGTCACCGAGATCGGTTTGATCGAAGTCCGCGTCGTCCGTATTCACCGCACAACCGGCGGCCAGAGCAGCCAAAAGAAATGCAGGCACCAGCATCTTGCTATGCATCGACATGATCGCTTCCCCCCGATGTCCGCGAGGGCCCACCAGGCCCAGACATCTCGGCTCACCGCAGAGCAGAGTGTGTGCCCGGCGGAGCTGTGCAGACGTTTCCGCTCCCGGCGTGCTTGACGTCCGCGAGGGCGTCAATGCAGCGCGCTCGGGCGATCGGCGCCCCGCAGCGGAGCCCGCGCGATCCGGGCTGAGCGGATCGTCGAGGAGCGCTCGCTGCGCTTTTCTCCGGCGAAAGGACGTGTCGGGTCCAGCCAGGGCGCACCAGCGGCCCGGCGCGCCCGGTGAAGCCCTGACGGCAGGGCGCGCTGCGCTGGTGGCCCCTCCCTGCTCAGGACGCTCCGGGGTGCGGCGGGCGTGGCGCGCTGGCGCGCTGGACGGCCCGCCGGAGCTTGGTTTGTCCGCCCCGGTCGCAGTCCGTCAGCGAGGCGCCGCGCGCCCGGGGCGCACCACCGCCCAATCGCGGGGGGCGCGGCCCGTGCGGGACGGGCGGCTCACGCGTCGGGCTTCTTCCCGAACAGCCACTTCTTCGCCTCGTCGTCGATGGGCTGGCTCGGGTTCCGCAGCTCATTTCCGACCGCGAGCCCGCGCTCGACGGCGGGCCTCGCGCGCACCGCATCGAGCCACCGCTTGAAGTTCGGGAGCTCCTCGGCCGACACCCCGTACCGATCGTGCGCCATCGCCCAGGGATAGCTCGCCATGTCGGCAATCGAGTACTCGCCCGCCAGGAAAGGCCGGTCCGCGAGCCGCTTGTCCATCACGCCATAGAGCCGGCGTACCTCCTTGGTATAGCGCTCGATCGCATACGGGATCTTCTCCGGCGCATAGTGATTGAAGTGGCCCGCCTGGCCGCTCATGGGGCCGAGACCACCCATCTGCCACATGAGCCACTGGGTCACCTCGTGACGACCACGGACGTCCGCGGGGATGAACTGGCCCGTCTTCTCCGCGAGGTAGAGCAGGATCGCGCCCGACTCGAACACGGAGATCGGCGCCCCGCCGCCCGGAGGGTCGTGATCGACGATGGCGGGCATCCGGTTGTTGGGGCTGATCGCGAGGAAATCCGGCTTGAACTGCTCGCCCCGCCCGATGTTGACCGGGATGAGCTTGTACGGGAGGCCCGTCTCCTCGAGCATTATGCTGATCTTCCAGCCGTTCGGGGTGGGCCAGTAATAGAGATCGATCATCTTGCGCTCCGTGTCCGTGGGCCGTCGCCGATCGCGACGGCGTGCTGTCTCAGGCGATGGATCGTGTCTGCCGGGCGCCGCTCCGCGCTGGCGCCGCCCGGCCCGTCGGACAATCGGTGGCACGTCGCCCCGTGGGGAGCAACCGGCGTTTGGGCGCGTCGCCTCACCGCGGCGAGCCCGCCGGTTCGCGCGCGGGCCTCGCCCCGTCGACGAGCGCGCGCAGCGCCGCGATGTGCCCGGGCCCCGTCCCGCAGCACCCGCCCACGATCGTGGCGCCCGCCTCGAGCCAGCGGCGCGCGAGCTCCGCATAACGCGCGGCCGCCGAGCCGCGCTGGTCGACGCCAGTACCCCAGCCGAGCCCCTCGGCCTCCGCGCCCGCGTTCGCGTAGGCGCCGAACGGGACGCCGCACGCCGCGAGCCGCTCGATGTGCGCGAGCGTGCGAGTCGCAGGGGTGCAGTTGACGAGCACGGCCCTCGCGCCGCGGGAGGCCGCCTCCCGCGCGGCGAGCCCGATGTCCTCGGGCGAGAGCAGATCCGACCCCGGACCCGCCGTGAACGAAACCCATGCATCGACGCCCGTGGCGACCGCCTCCTCCAGCGCCACGAGCGCCTCGCCGACGTGCGGGAACGTCTCGCAGAGGAGGAGGTCGACGCCCGCACTCGCGAGCGCCTGCGCGAGCTCGCGGTGCTCCTGCCGCGCGTCGGCCGGGCTCAGGTCGGGCCGGTAGCAATCCTCGATCGGCGCGATGCTGCCGGCGACCCGGTGCGGTGGGCCCTCGCCGCGCACGGCCTCGCGCGCCAGCGAGACCGCGCGCGCGGTCAGCTCGGCCCAGGCGGCGCCCGCCTGCCTCCGCCTGGTGCGGAACGTGTTCGCCGTGTGCACCGTCGCGCCCGCGCGCGCATAATCCCGATGGATCGCGCGGATCACGTCGCGGCCGCGCGCATCGAGCAGGGCCGCGGCGCTCCAGAGCGGCGCCGGCGTCTCGACCCCGCGCGCGGCGAGCTCGGTCCCGAGCGGGCCGTCGAGGACCACGATGGCAGCCTCGGCGGACACAGCAGCTGAACCGAACGGCGATCTGGCCACGTCCTCCATGTAGGCTCCGGTATGTCCGCGGCCGGCTTCCACGGCAACCCCTGAGTCGGGTCATGGCCCGTCTGCGGCTCGGGGTAAGCGAGGCCCCGCACGGTGCACCGTCCCGACCACTGTGCGGTAGAAAGAACGATGGAATTGTCTTTCGCGCCGGGAAATTACTTGCCAGGTATGGGGTGCCTGCGGCACCGTTGAAATGAATTCATCTTCCCCTCATTCCACTCGACTCGCCGGAGTCGTGGCGTCCGACAAGCAAGCGATCGTTTGCAGGACCGACGCAGGACCGACATGGGGGAGCTCCCGCTGGCCCGCGCGAGGCCAGGCGAGCGCCATCAGTGAGCCCATAAGAAAGGAACGCCATCATGATTCGACAGTCCATCCGTTCTTCCAAATCGCTCGCTCTCAGTGTTGCGCTCGGCGTCATCGCAGCGGCCGGTTTCACCGGATGCAGCGCGTCGGAGGAGGCGCCCGTCGATGACGCGGTGGCGCACGAGCGGATCACCCAGGCGGAGGTCTCGAAGGCCCTCGAGACGAGCGAGTTCCTGAGCCTCGACATGAGCCGAGACACGGTCTACGCCCTCGATTACTCGGGGGGGGCCATCGACTACGCCCGCATCAAGCTCTCCACCGGCAACGGCAAGGAGATCTTGCTCTCCGAGCAGATGGCCGCCGTCGAGCAGGCGGACCACGGCGACTACCCGGCGCCCGTCCTGACCGGGGCGTCGGACGAGCGGTTCAGCATCTCCTCGAACGAGGCCGCCTTCGGGAAGCTGTCGGAGAGCGAGCTCGACCAGCTGAGGATCGACGGGTTCTTCTACACCGAGGAGCCCCCGTCGGGCCCCGGGGCGAAGCCGCAGAGCACCGACCCCGACTGCATCCACGCCTACTGCGAGGACTGTATCGACAACGTGACCGGCGGACGCCCCGAGACATGGCTGCCGGGCACCTACACCTGCTACCTCATCGAGCACGTGTGGTGCTGAGACGCGCCTGACGGACTCGTTCCCCCCTCGCTCGCAGGGCCTCGTTGATGCGTTCGCTCTCGGTTTGGTGCGTTGCGCTGCTCGCCCTCGGGGGCACAGCGTGCGGAAAAGACGGGCCCGTGCTCCCGAGCGGCCTTCCCCGGCCGCTCGCGGGGATCTACGTGGACTTCGGCGCGGCGCCGGAGGAGGACCGCTTCCGCGCGCTGATGGGGTTCCCGACCCGGGATGTCCCGGGGCTCGAGAGCGCGATCGAGGACATGTACGATCCCGGGAAGCCGGACACGTTCCGGAAGTACATGTCCGTCGAGACCTGGATGGAGCGCCACGCCCCGTCCGAGAGCGACGTCGCGGCCGTCGAAGACTGGCTCGTCCAGCAGGGGATGGAGATCCGGCGGCGGTCCAAGAACCGGCTGCTGCTCGAGTTCGCGGGCACGGTCGAGCAGTTCAATACAGCGTTTGACACCGAGCTCCGCGACTTCGAGCGCGAGAACCCCGCGGCCGGCGGCAGGCCGCTCCGGACGTTCGGCGCGCTCGATCCGCTCAGGCCGCCGCAGCGGATCATCGACCTCGCGTCGGGCGTCATCTCGGTCGAGATCCCCGCGGACACCGAGCCGCTTCCTGGCGAGGGGGGCTCGATCGAGGAGGAGCCGCCGCCGGAGCTGGAGCAGGGGTACACGCCCGCGCAGATCGCGCGGGCCTATGGGGTCGAAGGGCTCCACACCGGAGGCCACAGCGGGCAGGGCGTGAAGCTCGGCGTCGTTGTCGGGGCGACGTTCAAGACCCTGGATCTCCAGTCGTTCTGGCGGTCGTTCGGCGTCTCGCGCGATAACCCCGAGAGAGTGGTCACCGCGGATCCGATCTCCACGCGTTATATCGAGACCACGCTGGACATGCAGTGGTCGGGCGTGATGGCGCCCATGGCGGAGCTCATCGCGTACCAGGGGCCGGACGCGCGCACCCACTCCATCCTCTATGCGTGGAACGAGGCGATCGCTGCCGGCGAGGTGTCGGTGCTCTCGACGTCGTTCGCGCACCGCGAGGAGACGGAGGCGCAGGCGATCCGCGAGCAATACAACGAGGCGGCGCGCATGGGCGCGGCGCTCGGGATGACGATCGTCGTCGCGAGCGGCGACTCGAGCAGGCCCGACGTGCCGTCGTCGAGCCCGTATGTGACGTGCGTCGGCGGGACGGTGCTCGAGCTCAGCGGCGGCGGCGACGTCGTGCGCGAGGTGGCGTGGAGCGGCTCGGGGTCGGGCCGATCGCGCGCGTTCGATACGCCGTGGTGGCAGGAGAGCGTCGTGACGGACGCGCAGGGCACGCGCGCGGTCTCCGACGTCGCGCTGGGCGCGTCGTCGGACTTCCCGTACTGGCTCTACTTCCTGGGCGAGTGGGATCAGCGCGGCGGCACCTCGTTTGCGGCGCCTGTGTTCGCCGGGCTGATGGCGTCGGTGAACAGCCACCGGATCGCGCAGGGCAAGCCCGTCGCCGGGTGGCTGAACCGGGCGCTCTACACCGATGCGGGTGTGCAGGCCGCGTTCCGCGACATCACCGAGGGCAAGACCGCCGAGGGGTTCAGCGCGGGGCCCGGCTGGGACTATCCGACCGGCTGGGGCGCTCCTCTCGCGGACAAGCTCGCGGAGGCGCTCCCGTAGGAAAGCGTCATCCTCCGGGTCGGATGGCGTTCCCTGTCACGTTCCTCTTCCTCTCGCTCGTGTCGCTGCCGCTCCTTGCGGCGGCGGCGCTTGGCTGTGACCGCTCAGGCCGCTCCGCCGGTCCGGCGCCCGCGCCGCCCAGCGTCGCACCCGCCCCGGCGCGGGAAGAGGCAGCGCAGGCCGCGGACGGCGGCGCGACGCCGGCGGCCACCGCCGGGGACGCGGCGGCCGCAGCTGCGGAGGCTGCGCCGCTCCGCGCGGACGCGCCGTTCGTCGAGCTCCCTGTCGAGGGGTTTCCGAGCGCCGTGGTGTCGGTGCCGATCGGCGCCACCGCGCGGCGTCCCGTGCTCATCGCGTCGCACGGCAACTACGATCGGCCCGAGTGGCAGTGCCAGGTGTGGCGCGACATCGTGGGAGACGGCGTCTTCGTCCTGTGTCCGAGGGGCGTCGCGCGCCCCGATTCGCCGTCGGCGAGCGACGTCCGCTTCACGTACGAGAGCAACGCCCGCCTGGAGCAGGAGATCGACGCGGGGCTCGCGGCGCTGCGGGCGCGCTTTCCCGAGCACGTGGATCCCGGCGCGGTGCTCTACACGGGCTTCTCGCTGGGCGCGATCATGGGCTCTGCGATCGCCGCGCGCCGGGCGGCGCTCTTCCCGCGCCTCGTGCTGGTCGAGGGCGGACACGACAAGTGGACCCCGGCGACGGCCAAGGCGTTCGCGGACGGCGGCGGGCAGCGGGTCCTCTTCGTCTGCGCGCAGGCCGGGTGCGGCGGCGCCGCTGCGGCGGCGGCGGCGCGCCTCGACAAGGCAGGGGTGCTGACTCGCGTGGCGCGCAGCAAGGAGGCGGGCCACCGGTACGACGGGCCTGTCGCCGAGGAGACCCGAAGGGTGCTCGATTGGCTGATCGAGGGCGACCCGCGCTGGTGAACTCGAGCGCCGCTCGGCGACGCGAGAGGTGGGGGAGCGCGCGCGATGAACTGCCGTGTCTGCTCGGCGGGTCGAGACGTCGCGCCGCGCGGGCGGTCTGGTCGGCGGGCGGCCGCTGAGCTAGACGAGGCCCGTTGCTCGTCATGGCTTGCTCTTTCCCGGATGCGCGCGCGCGCCGCGGCGGTGGTCTGGATCGGCTGCGGCGCGCGTCGGCGCTCGCTGCGTCGGCGCTCGTGGCGGCCTGCGGCCCGGGCGAGGAGCCGCCGGGGCGCTCGGCCGCCGCGCAGCCGGCGGCCCCGGAGCCGGCGCTCGCCGCCGCGGGCGTCGTGGAGCCGCTGGACGGCGGCGCGGATGTCGAGGCCGAACCCGCGGCGTCCAGAGAGGCGCTGCGGCCCGGGCGCGGCGACAAGCTCGCGAGCATCGCCATGCGCACGTTCGTGTACGCCGCGCCCGAGCGCGGCGCGCTCAAGCTCGGTTACCTCCGGGCCGGCGCGCTCGTCGAGCGCGCCGCGGCGCCGTCGGGCGACGCGGGGTGCGCCGGCGGGTGGTACGCCATCCATCCCCGCGGCTTCGTGTGCGTCGGGAAGGGCGCCTCGCTCGACCTGGACCACGAGATCGTCGCCGCGACGCCGGCCGGCCCGCGCCGGGGCGAGCCGTATCCGTACCGTTACGTCGTGTCGCGGAAGCCGCCGCCGCACCTCTATGTCCACCTGCCCAGCGAGGCCGAGCAGCGGCGCGTCGAGGGGCGCTCGCGCGCCCAGGGCACGCCGGAGTGGTCCCGCCGCGACGAGGCGCTCCTGGGCGAGCCGGAGCCGCTCACGCCCTTCTTCGCGAGCCGCCGCGACCTGCCCAAGCCGGTAGGCGCTGCCGAGAAGGTCCGCTTCCCCGCGCACCGCGGGCGCGCGCGGGCCGACTCGGCCTTCGGCTTGATCTCCACGTTCGCGTGGACCGGGCGGCGCTTCGGCCTGACGACCGAGCTCGACCTCATCCCGATCGATCGCACCTCGGCCGTCGCCCCGACCGCGATGCGCGGCGTGGAGGTGAAGAGCGAGGGGACCCCCGCGTTCGTCATGCACCACGGGGTGCGCACGCTGAAGCCGGACGCGTCGGGCGAGCTCAGGCCGGACGGCTGGGCGGCGCACCGCTCCGGCTGGGTGCTCACCGGCAAGACGGCCGCCGCCGGCGCCTATGCGGAGACCGACGCGGGCGTGTGGATCCCCGCGTCCGCGCTGCGGGTCGCGCGGCTGGGCCGCGACTTCTGGGGGCACGCGGCGCGCGGAAGGAAGTGGATCGACATCTCCATCGAGCTCCAGACGCTTGTCGCCTACGAGGGCGAGCGCCCCGTCTTCGCGACCCTCGTCTCGACGGGCAGGGGCGAGCTCGGCGATCCCGCGACCACCAGCGCCACCGTGCAGGGCACGTTCTTCATCCGCGAGAAGCACGTCACGGCGACGATGGACGGCGACGAGCTCAGCGAGTCGTCCGTCGACCTGCGGGACGTGCCCTATGTCCAGTACTTCCACAACAGCTATGCGCTGCACGGCGTCTACTGGCACGACGCGTTCGGCAAGGTGCGGAGCAGCGGCTGCGTGAACCTCGCGCCTGCCGACGCGGCGTGGCTGTTCGCGTGGACCGATCCCCCCGTCCCCGAGGGCTGGCACGCCGCGTTCAACGACAAGGGCGGGACGCTCGTGTACATCCACGCCTGACCGCGCGCGGTCAGGAGCGGCGACGTGTAATACCGCCGGGCCGTGCGCGTCGGCCATGCATGCAACCCGGGACGACGCTGTTCGCGATCCAACTTCCTGCGCTGAGCTCTGGAGCGATCGAGCTCAAATGCGGCATGAAGCCGCCGCGGGGCGGGGTCGCCCTCGGGCCCCGCACGTGATCGCACTCGCCACGCTGGAGCGGCTTCCATGAAATCACCTCACCTCGCCGGCCCGAACGCCCTGCTGATGCTCGTCGCTGCGCTCGCCGGCTGCGCGCCGCGCAGCCTTCCCGCGAGCTTCCCCGCATCGTCTGCTGCCTCACCGCAGGCCGCGGAAGCTCCCTCGCCGCGGATCGGCGTCGCCCTCTCGGAGGAGCCTCCGCTGCCCGGCGAGCCCGCCGCGGGCTGGGTCGGGCTCGAGCCGGCGGGGGCCGCGGGCGCCGGCGCCGACCCTCACCAGCACCACCACCACCATCATCACGGCCCGGCGCCGGCGAGGCCGCCGGAGGGCGGCCCGGCGGCTGCCACGCCCGAGGAGCCTGTCCATGCGCACTGAACGTCGGCGAGCCCGCGCGCGCGCCTCGCGCCTCCTGCCGCTCGTGGCGGGCCTCGCGCTCTCCTCGGCGGCCGCGGCCGGCTGCGCCGCCCCGTCGTCGACCGCCGACATGGCGCGGATCCGCGAGCTCTCCCGCCTCGATCTCCCGCCGAGCGCGGCGTCGGAGGAGGTCGATCCGGCGCCGGCCGACGGCGCGCGCGCCCTCGGCCAGGCGCCGCGGCAGCCGCTCACCGCGGACGCCGCGGTGCGGATCGCGCTGCTCAACAACCGCGAGCTGCGCGCCGTGCTGAAGGAGGTCGGCGTCGCGCGGGGCAACCTCGAGCAGGCGGGCAAGCTCCCGAACCCGGAGATCGCGATCGGGGTCACGCCGCTGCAGGAGGGGGTCGAGCACGCGCACCTCGAGCTCGAGGTCGAGATCGACCTCACGTCGGCGCTCCTCTCGCCGCTCCACGCGGGGGCGGCGCGCTCGGAGCACGAGGCCGCGCGCTACCGCGCCGCGGGCGCGGTCGTCGATCTCGGCTACCAGGTGCGCGCCGCGTTCTACGCCGCGCAGGCGGCGGAGCAGCGCCTCGGCATCGCGAACCGCGCGCTCGACGCGTTCGCCGCGGCCCGCGACGCCGCCCGCGCGCTCTTCGAGGCGGGCAACGTCCCGGAGCTCGACGTGGCGACGCAGGAGGCGGGTTACGAGGAGGCCCGCGTCACGGCCGCGCAGATGGAGCTGGAGCTCCTCTCGCAGCGGGAGCGGCTCACCCGGCTGCTCGGCCTCTCCGGCGCGGCGACCTCCTGGACGATCGCCGGCGCGGTCCCCGCGGCGCCCGAGGCGCTCGCGACGCCGCCGCGCGCGGAGTCGCTGGCCTTGCGGGCGAGCCTCGAGCTCGCGGAGCTGCGCAGCCGGCTCGAGGCGGCGGCGGGGCGCGCCGGGGCCTTGCGCGCCGAGGGCTGGGTGCCGGACGTGGCGATCGGCGTGCACGGCGAGCGGGAGCTCGGCGCGAGCGGCGAGGCGCACGAGCACCCGTGGGTCCTCGGCGCCGGGGTCCGCCTCTCGCTCCCGATCTTCGATCGGCGGCAGGGCGCCGAGGCCGCGCAGGCGGCGGAGTTCGACGGCCTGCTCGAGCGCTACCACGGCCGCGCCGTCGACGTCCGCTCGGCGGTCCGCGAGGCGCAGAGCCGGCTCTCGTTCGCGCACGCGCGCGCGCGGCACTACGCGCGCGTGATCCTCCCGGCGCGCAAGCGGGTGCTGGAGCAGACGTTGCTCCAGTACAACGCGATGCAGGTCGGGGTCTTCCAGCTGCTCTCGGCGCGCCGGGAGCAGCTCGACGCCGAGCTCGCGGCGGTCGAGGCGCTGCGCGAGCACTGGACGGCGAAGGCTGCGTTCGACGCGCTCCTGGCAGGGCGCCGCGTCGAGGCCGCGGGGGCCGGAGCTCCCGCGGCGATGCCGAGGGCCTCGGCCACCGGCGAAGGAGGGCATTGACATGGACCGACGTGCTTTCATCCACGCGGGCGGTCTCGCCGCCGGCGCCGCCATCCTCACGCAAGGGCTCGCCCATGCGCAGCAGCGCCCTGGCGCGCCGCCCGCCGGGGGCGCCGCGACGTCCCCGCCTCGCCGGACCGCGGCGCCCGGGGGGCAGCCCGCCGTGGTGACGCCGAACGGCAGCACGCTCCCGCTGCGCGTGGTGGACGGCGTGAAGGTCGGCCACCTCGTCGCCGGCCCCCTCGAGCACGAGATCGCCCCCGGCCTGAAGAGCGAGGTGTGGGGCTACAACGGGAGCACGCCCGGCCCGACCATCGAGGCGGTCGAGGGCGATCGCCTGCGCATCTACGTGACGAACTCCCTGCCGGAGGCCACCACGGTCCACTGGCACGGCCTCGTGCTGCCGAACGGCATGGATGGAGTCGCCGGGCTCACCCAGCGCCCGATCGAGCCCGGCGAGACGTATGTTTACGAGTTCGTCGTGCGGTATCCGGGGACGTACATGTACCACTCGCATTTCGACGAGATGACCCAGATCGCGCTGGGCGCGGTGGGGATGTTCGTCGTGCACCCGAGGAGGCCGAGGGGGCCGCGCGTGGACCGGGATTTCGTGCTGATGACGCACGAGTGGAAGATCAACGCGGGGGCGCGCCGGCCCGACCCGAACGCGATGAGCGACTTCAATGTCCTCACGTTCAATGGCAAGGCGTTCCCCGCGACGGCGCCGCTCGTCGTCGGCCGCGGCGAGCGCGTGCGCGTGCGCCTCGGGAACCTCGGCCCGATGGATCACCACCCGATCCACCTGCACGGCCTGTCGTTCCAGGTCACGGCGACGGACGGCGGGTTTGTCCCCGAGTCGGCCCAGTACCCGGAGACGACGGTCCTGGTCCCGGTCGGCAGCACGCGGGTCATCGAGTTCGTCCCCGAGGAGCCGGGCGACTGGGCGATGCATTGCCACATGACGCATCACACGATGATGCAGATGGGCCATGGCCTGCCGAACATGGTCGGCGCCGAGACCCGCGCGCTCGATCGGCGGATGAGCCGCGTGATGCCCGGCTACATGACGATGGGGACCACGGGGATGGGCGGCATGGGCGAGATGCCGATGCCGATCCCCGCGAACAGCCTGCCGATGCGCGGCGGGGCCGGGCCGTTCTCGTACATCGACATGGGGGGAATGTTCACCGTCCTCAAGGTCCGCGACGATCCGGACAAGGCGGACCCGGCCGGGTGGTATGTGCACCCGGCCGGCACCGTGGCCGGGCCGGCGAGCGCCGACCGGATGCGGGCGGACGGGATTGACCCCGCTTCTGGAGGGAAGCCGGGCGGGTGATCTCTCGACGTGAGCGAAGGCTCGCGGTCGTCATCTCGTCCGCGCGTCGACTCGAGGAGGCCGGGGGCTCGGGTCGATCGCGGCGGCGCGGGTCGGCCGTCTCGATGGACACACGGGGCGCGGCCCCGCGACCACAGGTCAGCCAAAATCTTCAGCGATTTCAATGAGCCAGAAGCGGTCCACGCCTTGCCATATCCGGTGGCGAGGCCGGGACGCCCCGGATCGCGGAGGAGTGCTTCGATGGCAATGAAGATGGCTCGACGGATGACGTTTCTGGCGCTTTGCACGGTCTCGCTCGCCGGCTGCGGCGAGCGTCACGACGCGCGGCCTCCGGCGCCGGCCGCCGCCGCGAGCCCCGCGGCGACGCAGTGCCCCGAGCCTGCAGCCGCCACGGCGGCGGCGCCCGCAGGCCTGCCGGCCGCGACGGTGACGGCGCCCGCGCCGGACGCGAACGTCGTGGCGGACAAGGGGAGCAAGGGGAGCCGTGAGGCCAAGGAGAAGGGGAGGGGGGCGGCGGAGCTGAAGGTGAAGCGGCTGGTGATCGCGGAGGGGGTGAAGGACCGCGAGCCTGTGGCGCCGGGGACGACGTTCCACGCGCCGGAGACTCCGCGGCTCTATGCGTACCTGGAGGTCGAGAACCGGAGCGACGTGGAGGGCGAGGTGACGGTGGCGTTCGTCCCGCCGGGCGGCGGGGAGCCGGTCGGGAACGTGACGCTCGGGGTCGGGCCGTCGCCGCGGTGGCGGACGTGGGCGTTCACGCGCGGGGCGCGGAAGGCGGGGGAGTGGACGGCGGTCGTGCGGTCGGAGACGGGCGAGGAGCTCGCGCGCGCGCCGTTCGAGGTGACGTTGTAGCGTCAGGACACGTCCTGCGGCGCTTCTGCCGTTGCATCCTGTTCGAAGACGTCCAGGTACACCCGGTCGACGTCGAGCGCGCCGCCGAGGGACGACAGATCTGCGTGCTCGCCGGGGCCGTGGATCCGGAGCAGCCAGCTCCCGTCTGGCTGCCGCGTGAACACCTCGATTCGCGGCGCCTTCTGCGACGCGAGCACATACTCCTCGAGCGACTGTAGCGTCCTGTACTGGGCGAACTTGTCCCCGCGATCATAGGCCTCGCTGGAGTCGGAGAGCACCTCGACGATGACGCGTGGGTTCAGGAGCGTGTCGCGCTGCTCGTCTTCGAACTCGGGACGCGCGCAAACGACGGCGCCGTCCGGGTACACATAGCGGCGCGTGGCGGCGATCTTGATGCGCATGTCGGAGGTGAGCACCCGGCACCCCCGACCGCGGAGCGCGTTGCGCAGCTCACCGAGGATGTTCGCGGCGATCGCGCTGTGCTCCAGCGTGCCGCCCGCCATGGCGAAGAGCTCACCGTCCGCGTATTCGTGGCGAAGCGGCGACGAACGCTCGAAGTCCAGGTACTCCTGCGGCGAAAGGCCGGTGCGGACCGCGGCTTGTGCCATGTCCCGCAGTTTCACCCGGGAGATGGAACGCGTCCACCGGTCGAGAGCTTCACGCGCGAAAGGGGGGGACCCTTCCTGCGGCGTCAAGCGGGCACGAGCTCGACGAGCGTGATCTCCGGTGGACAGTTGATGCGGACCGGCAGCCAGCCCCCGGCGCCGGCGTTGACGTGGAGGTGGCGGCCCCGGTGCTCGTAGTGACCGTTGTGGTAGAGCCCGGCGGGCAACATCGGCGTGAGCGCGTAATCGCCGATTCGACCGAGCGAGATCTGCCCGCCATGCGTGTGGCCGGACAGCATCAGATCGAACGGCAGCTCGCGCGCGGTTCGGAACGTGCCCGGGTGGTGGCTGAGGAGGACGCGCGGCGCGCCGTCGTCCCGCATCTGGCCGAGCGCTCGATCGAGCCCGTCGCGCGTCGGGCGCCGGGCGGGCTCTCCTGGGCGCGCGAGGCTCGGGTAGTCGATGGCGCCCATCCACAGGCGATCGCCGCCCACGCGGACCTCCCGCGCCTCGTCGACGAGCACCTGGGCGCCCGCTTCCTCGAGGCCCTTCACGATCGTCGCCACGCTGGCCGACCGGGCGGCGATGTACTCGTGGTTGCCCATGCAGAAGAAGAGCTGCCCCCGGGCGGGGCGCAGGCCCCGGAGCAGCCGCGCGGACAGCTCGAGCTGCGAGACGTGGTGATCGAGCAGATCGCCGGTGACGACGTGGATGTCCGCGCGGATCGCGTTCATGGCGTCGCGGAGCTCGTCGAGCCGCTCCGCGTCCATGAAGCTGCCGACGTGCACGTCGCTGAGCTGCGCGATGGTGACGCCGTGCAGGCTCGTCAGCTCGCGGCGCACCGGCAGCGCGAGCCTCATGACGACCGGACGCTGTCGCGACGCGAGCACGCCGCCCATCGACACCGCGACCGCCGCCGCGGGCAGCGCCCATGTCGCGCCGACGACGAGGCGGCGACGGCGCTCGTCGACGGCCTCCGGCCGGGCCTCGACCTCCGCAGGCACGCGGAGGTCCTGAGCGGCTGGATCGGCCTGAGCGTCCGAGCTGACCTGCGTGTTCTTGCTCGTGACGGTCTGGGTATCGAGTGTAGCCGGGGCGTTCGGGGTTGGCCGGAGCCGGCGGAGCGCCCTGTGGGCCGCGCTCGCGAGCGTCACGAGCCCGAGGAGCAATCCGTAGAAGAGCAGGCTCACCTGCGCGCCCATGGCGATCAGCGCCAGCGGCTCCGGCGCGTGGCGCTGGAGCGCGCGCAGCCCCGAGAAGCTCGCCGCGGCCATGAGCAGCGCCGGGAGCGCGGTCAGCAGCAGGCCCGCAGCGCAGAGGCCGCTGATCAGCGCCCCATGCCGAGGGAACGCCGCGCGCAGCCGCCGCCAGAGGATCAGGCCGAGGAGGCCGTTGACGAGCGTGACGACGAGTCCGCCGAGCTGGTACACGCCACGGAAAGTAGCATCGCGTGGATCGCGCGTCCGGCCGCGGCCCTGCCGGCTGCGCCTAGGAGCCAGTTGCTCCGTCAGGCACCTCGGCGCTGACCGGGATCTCACGTGCTTCGAGCCCCTCGAGCGGCGCCTTGCCCGAGAGCGCGTCGAGGTCGCCGCGCCCGTCCCGGAGGTAACCATTGAAGAACGCGGCGAGGTAGCCCATCGCGATCGCCTGCTGCTCGCGCCGCGAGAGCCCTGCGTGGCCGTCGAGCGGCTCGACGAGGCCGAGCGACGTCGTGTAGCCGAAGTGGTTCGCGCCGGGCAGGGTCACGAGGTGCTTCGGAGCGCGCGCGCGGTCGTAGAGCGCCGCCGGGACCGCGGCGGCGATGGGATCCGCGGTGCCGCGGACGACCAGCACCGGCCGAGGCGCGAGCGCGTCGATGGACAGCGCGCGCTCTGGGGCGCCCGCCGGCGCGAGGAGCGCGAGGGCGCAGACATCGAACGGGCAAGCGGCGTCGAGCGCGAGCGCGAGCGCCGCCTGCGCGCCGAGCCCGTGGCCGAGCAGGCCCACCCGAGCGAAGTCGGCAAGGACGGGGCCCCGTGAGCCGGCCCGGAGGTACGTGAGCGCGTCCCGGAGCACCGCGGCGCGGCGCAGCGGCGCGTCGTCGGGCGTGAGCCACGAGAGATCGGGCGCGACGACGACGAAGCCCCAGCGTGCGAGGTGCGCCATCACGCCGGCGAGCTGGCGGTAGTCCTGGGCAAGACCCGCGGGTGATCCGGCGGTCGCCACGCTCGTGGCGAGGCGCCGCTCGTGGGCGATCGCGATGACCGGGAACGGGCCTCCCGGCGAGAGCGGTGCCTCCTCGCCGTCCGCGGACGCGGGGTAGTAGAGCAGCGCGGCGCTCCGCGCGGGGCATCGGTAAATCGCGCCCTGGAACGGCCACGTGTCGGGGTAGCAGGCGTCCGCCGACAGCGAGAGCGCGCCGATGCGCCGGAACCCCGCCCGGTGCGGCCCGGCGCGCAGCCGCGGCGAAGCACCGGTGGGGAGCGGCGCAGGCGGAGGCGAGCTCGTGGAGGGGGGCGGGCGAGAGGGCGTCACTGCAGGCGGGCGATTCGTCGTGGCGGCGGGTGGGCGAGAGGTCGTCGCTGCAGGCGGGCGGTTCGTCGTGGCGGCGGGTGGGCGAGAGGGCGTCGCTGCAGGCGGGCGATTCGTCGTGGTGGCAGGCGGGGGGAGCGTCGCCGGAGAGGGCACGTCCGCCGGGGAAGGGGACGCGTTGCCGACGATCGCCCGCTGTGACCAGACCGCGCCGTCGCGCGCCGCGTGGACGATCCGCCCTTCGGCGCGCACGGCGAGCTCGATTCGCCCGAGCGGCCAGCTCTCGATCACCGATACCGCGTCGCACCGGCCCAGATCGGTGGCGAACACCGTCGGACCGCGGAAGCGCGCCCCGCGGGCGCCGTCGTCACGGCACCACCGCGCGAGCCCCACGCGCGCGAGCGGCGAGAACAGCTCGAGCGTCCCAGGTCCGCCGATCGTGCTCCGGACGAGCGCCGGTGCCCCGCGGACCCCGGAGACCACCTCCTCCGGGCCGTGCCACGCGGCCCCGGACCCGGGAGAGCGCCAGAACATCACCAGGCGATCGCCGACGCGCGCGACGACCTCGAGGTCGCCGGGCGCGTGGGGTCCGTGCGGCGCGCGCGGCTCGTCCACCACGCGCTGGATCATCGCGACCGCCTCGAATCGACCGAGCCCCTCGCCGAAGATCACCGGGCCGCGCCAGCCGAGCTCCGCGGTGTCGTTGTCGCGGTGGTAGTGCGCGATCCCGCCGCGCGCGTGGGGCACCACGAGCTCGAAGTTGCCTTTGCCCCCGAAGCCGCCCTGGATCAGGGCGGGGTCGCCGGCCGCGCCCTCCGCGAAGAAGCGCGGCTCGCTCCACGACGGCTCGCTCGAGGGCGCGCACCAGAACGCGGCCAGCCGATCCCCGATGCGCGCCACCGCCTCGAGGTGGCCTGGATCGCCGAAGTTGCTCTGGATGAGCGACACCGCGTCGACCGGGCCGAGGCCGCTGGCGAACGTCGCCACGTGACGCCACGGCCCGGAGGCCTCCTCGCGGCGGTGGTGCTCGACGCCGAACGGCGTGTCGGCGGCGGGCAAGACGAGCTCGAGCGTGCCGCGGGAGGCGCATTGCAGGAAGAAGCCGCTGGTCGTGGTGGGCATGGCGCTGACGGCACCCAATTTAGCGGCGAGGCGCCGCCGCGCCTACCGCAGCATCTCGGCGAGCCGCTCGCCGGTCGCCGCCGCGAGCCCCCGGGCGAGCGCCCGCGGGTTCAGCTCGACCGCGACGGCCACCGCGTCCGGCGCGTGGGTGGCGAGCGGCGGCTCGACCGGCGCGTCCAGCCCGAGCAGGTGGCCGAACGAGCCGCCCGCCAGCTCGTTCCAGGCCGCGAGCAGCTCCTCCGAGGCGGCCTCCCCGCTCGTCGAGAAGTCGCCCGCCACCGCGATCGCGAGCGCGATCCCCTCGCGGGCGCTCGGCCTCGCGGCCGCGCCCACGGCGGTCGCCGCCGCGAGCAGCCCCCGCGCGCCGCGGGCGAGCTCCCCGTCGAACGGCCCCGGCGCGAACGCGCGCACGGGCGCGGGGCCGAGGCGGGCCTCGAGCGCGCGCAGCGGGCCGCCCGAGAGCGCCGCGGGCGAGCGCTTGAGGCGCCCGAGCGCGTACAGCGACGCGACGCGCGCCGGCCCGCGCAGCGGGCTGCCGCCGTCCTGCACGCAGGCCACGTCCTCGCCGAGCAGCACCAGCGCATGCGGCTTCGTGCCGATGTCGCCCGTCACGCGCACGACGTCCGGGCGATCGAGCGCGCGCCGCTCCTTGCCCGTGAGCCGCCGCCGGAAGAGGCGCTCGATGGCGCGCGGATCGCCGCTGTGGCGCGCCACGTAGAGCGTGGCGCCGCCCGCCTGCCCCGCGCCTGCGTACGACGCGATCGCGGCCTCGCGCACCTGCCGCAGATCGACGCCGGTCGCGCGGGCGTGCCGGGCCAGGTTCTCCTCGGGCGCCACGAGCGCGATCGACGGGATGAGCCACGGCACCGCCGCGACCTCGCGGGGCCGGACGAGGAGCAGCCACCTGAGCCCCGCCTGCGGCAGCAGGCGCGTCAGCTCCGCCGTGGCGAGCGGCGGCAGCGGCGGGCTCGGCCGGGCGGGCGGCCGCGGCGCGCCGCCGCACGAGGGCAGCGCGAGGCCGAGGGCGCAGCCCAGGACACCGCCGAGCACGGCGCGCCGGCGAGGCGCTCGCCCGGGCGCGTCAGCCAACGACGAGGTAGGCGAAGCGGCGGTTCTTCGAGCCGACGCGGACCAGGTAGCGCTTCCCACGCTCGAGCTTGAGCTGCTCGTCCTTGACCACCTCGCCCTCGAGGTGCACCGCGCCGCCCTTCACGAGGCGCCGCGCCGCGGAGGTCGACTCGGCGAGCCCCGCGAGCGCCAGCGCGTTGCCGATCGGGATCGTGTCGCGGTCGCTCGCCACCTGGAGCTCCTCGATGTTCTCCGGCAGGCCGCCGGCCGCGACGCTGCGGCGCCGCTCGAGGGCCGCGCTCGCGTCCTCCGCCGAGTGGAAGCGGGTGACGATCTCCTGCGCGAAGAGCTCCTTCACCGCGATGACGCCCTGCTCGCCGCGGAGGACCGACCCCCGCAGGGCGGCGATGTCCTCGGGCGGCCGCGACGAAAGGAGCTCCATGTACCGCCAGATCACGCCGTCATCGACGAGCATCAGCTTCTGCAGCATGTCGAACGGCGGCTCGGTGATGCCCACGTAGTTGTCCGCGCTCTTCGACATCTTGGCGCCGACGACCTTCCCGTCCTCGACGCGCGCGTTCGTGCCCTCGAGGAGCGGCATCGTCATCACCATCTGGGCGCGCTTGCCGTAGCGGGGCATCAGGTCGCGCGCCACGAGCAGGTTGAAGAGCTGATCGGTGCCGCCGAGCTCGATGTCGGCCTCGAGCTCGACCGAGTCGTAGGCCTGGAGGAGCGGGTACATGAACTCGTGCACGTAGATGGGCCGCGCCTCCTCGTAGCGCTTCTTGAAATCGTCGCGCTCCAGCATGCGGGCGACCGTGTACTTCGCGCAGAGCTCGATCATCTGCGTCGGATCGAGCTTGTTCAGCCACTCGGAGTTGTAGCGGACCTCGGTCCTGTTCCTGTCGAGGACCTTGAAGGCCTGCGCCTGGTAGGTCTCCGCCGCGGCGACGACCTCCTCGCGCGAGAGCCGCGGGCGCAGCTCGTTCTTGCCGGTCGGATCGCCGACCATCGCCGTGAAGTCGCCGACCACGAAGACCACGTGGTGCCCGAGCTCCTGGAACTCCCGCATCTTCTGCATCACCACCGTGTGGCCGAGGTGGAGATCGGGCCGGGTCGGGTCGAAGCCGGCCTTCACGCGCAGCGGCTTGCCCTCGCGGATCCGCTCCTCGAGCTCGGCTCGGACGTGGAGGTCGACGACACCCTTGCAGAGGATCTGGAGCTGACGTTCGGCGGGGACCATGGGGGCCCGCTTCTACCGCGCAGCGGAACCGCCCGCCAGGGGGCGACGCGCCTCGGCGCGCGCGGAGAGGGCGCAGGGAGCGACCAGGGCGCCGAGAGCGACGTCGTCACGCCGACGCCGTGGGGCGCTTCACGTCACGGACGCGCCGCGCGCCGCCTCATTCGTCGTCGGTCTCCTCGTCGTCCTCGTCCTCGTCGTCGTCGTCACCCGAGATCGCGTACGCGCGGCTCGCGTTGACGAGCTCCTTGAGCTCCTTGCCGACCTTGAAGAACGGAAGGCGCTTGGCGGGCACGGGCACCGGCTGGCCCGTGCGCGGGTTCCTGCCGCTGTAGGGCTTGTACGGCCTGACCGTGAAGCTGCCGAAACCGCGGATCTCGATGCCTTCGTTGCGCTGGAGCGCCTGCGTCATGGCGTCGAAGACGCAGTTCACCACGAGCTCCGCTCGAGCCTTGGTGAGCTCCCCCCGTCCCGCGATCGCGTCGATGAGCTCGCTTTTCGTCATGGTCGACCTCCCCCACCCGAGCGGACCGCCGCCGGCGCTCGACGTGCCGCTTTCCACCGCAGAGCTCCAGGGGATGCGCCGCTCCAGGAGCCGCACGACAACAGAATCCTATGAAAAGCTCGCATGTTACGGGACTAGCGGTCAACCGAATTCCCGCCCACAACGGAGAGCGCATCGAGCGCGAAGAGGGCTCCGGTTTCTCCCTGCCCTGTCTCCCCGGACGCCGCCGCGCCCTCGCGGGCGAGGGAGAGCTCGATTCCGACGGCACCCTCGGGGATCGGATACGGCGGGAGCTCGGCGCAGGCGAGCGGCGCGCCCGGGGGGCTCGGTGCGGCGGGCTCGACCCGCCAGACGTGGAGCAGGGCGCCGTCGACGACGAGGCGCACCTCGCCGGCGCCGTCGCCGGAGAGCGCCACGCGCGGGCTGATCCGGGCGCCGCGGAGCCAGGGGGCGGGCAGGCCGACCCGGACGACGGCCTCGCCGCGCCCCGCCGCGTGCACCGCGAGCAGGCGCCCGGCTGACGCGCACGTGCCGCCGGCGTGCTCGGGCAGCGCGAAGGCGCCGCGCTGCTCGCGGGGCGGCCACAGCGACTCGCCCTCGATGCGGGCCTCGCCGGGCGGCTCGGCGTCGAAGACGAGCGGCGTGATCGAGACCGAGGCGAGGCCGCCTCCGTCCGGGATCGCGAAGCGGTAGCGGTACGCGGGGGGTCGACCGCGGGCCTCCCACGCCATGCGGTCGATCGCGTCGCCCCGGTAGCGCAGCACCGCGACGTCCTCCGGGGCGGGATCGAAGCCGAGGTTGAAGCCGTGATCGGTGTCGACGAACACGAGGCCGCGCGAGACGCCCGCGCGTGCGACGGCGGCGGGGTCGAACATCGGCAGGCCGCCCTCGCGATCGCGGAGCGCGGCGTGGTCGAAGCCCGCGCGGAAGGCGAAGCCGGCGAGCGGGAGCGCCGCCGCGAGGAGCGCCGCCGCGAGGGGCGCGCCACGCCGGCGCGCGGGGCCGCGCTCCGCGTGCGCCGCCGTCGCAGCGCGCTCGGCGAGCGCGAGGGCGGCCATCGCCGCGAGGACGTGCTCCACCGGCAGCACGTCGGCGAAGAAGCGCGCGCCGCCTCCCGGGTAGTTGCCGTCGAAATAGAAGGGGGCATAAGCGGCGATCTGGAGGAGCGGGGCGATCGCGAGGGCGCGCGAGCGCGGCCGCCGCCAGGCGATCACGGCGCCGGCGAGCACGAGCAGCGCGAGCGGCTCGGCGTTGAGCGCGTCGACGAGGTGGAGCTTCAGGCGGCGCAGCGTCGTGCCGGCAGCAGCCAGAAAGCCGTATCCTTCCGAGAGGTTGTGACGGACGAAGTCGCCGTGCTCGCCGAGGCAGCCGACGCCGGCGCCGAAGCCGTAGCGGAAGCAGCCGGGCGGGCCGTCCGAGACCGCGTAGTACGCGGCCTGCGACGAGGCGAAGGCGCCCGTCGCGGCGCGCTGGTGGGCCGCGAGCAGCGCGAGGCCGGGGAGGGCGCCGAGCGCCATCGCCGCGGCGAGCCGCGCGAGCCGCAGCGAGGGGCGCGGCGGCGGATCGCCCTCGCCTGGACCGGCCGCCGGGCATCCCGTCGCGATCGCCGGCAGGATCACGAAGGGCAGCGTCGCGGCGAGGGCGAGCGCGCTCGGCGGGCGCGTCGCCGCGAGCCAGCCGGCGGCGAGCCCGGCGAGCGCGGCGGCGCGGACCGCCGGACCGAGGGGCTCCGTCGCGGCGCCCGCCGATGCGGCGGCGCGGGCCTCGTCGAGCGCGCGCCGCGCCGACGCGAGCGCGACCGTGAAGCAGAGGGCCGCGAGCCCGTGCGACATCGTGTCGGCCGTGTGGTAGCGGAGCGCGGCGCAGAGCGCCGAGAAGAGGGCGGCGACGAGCGGGACGAAGCGGATCGGCGCGGCGCTCCCGGCCGGGCCCTCCGGCGCGAACCGCGCGGCCAGGTCGTAGGTGGCGATCGCGAGCGCCGCGGCGAGCGCCGGGCCGACCGCGAGCGGCGCGCCCGCGAGGAAGCCCAGCGCGAGCAGGGCGGGGTAGCCCGGGGGGAAGAGGACCGCGACCTCGGCCGCGCCGCGCCCGGCCATCGTGTCGCCCATCGCGTCGCTGCGGACGAGGAAGCGACCGAGCACGGAGGCCGCGGGCTCATCGACATCGAGCGGCCACGCGAGGTAGCCGGCCGCCATCGCGCGCGCCTCGAGCCAGTAGCTGGTCGCGTCGATGATGCGGGGGCCGCCCCGCAGGTAGACCGCGACGTACGCGGCCGAGAGCAGCGCCGCGACGACCGAGAGGGCCGCGGCGATCGCGGCGCCCAGGGCCGCGCCGGAGCGGGGCGCGGGGTCGCGGCCCGAGCGCGCGGGGCCGGGGCCTGGAGGCGCGGGGCCGGCCCGCGCGGTGGCGGGCGAGCGGCGGAGGAGCCAGGCGCCGGCGAGCAGCGCGGCGAGGGCGAGCGCGAGCGCGATCCATTGCGCGGGGTCGCGGGGCAGGCCGGCGCGCACGTCACTGTCCGGCGAGCGGGCGCGCGAAGGCGCCGCGCGCGGGGCGATCGAGGATCCAGACGTGGTGATCGACCCACTCCCCGTCGACCGGCGTGAGCGTGAGCGTGAACGTCTCGGGCAAGCCCTCGGGGAGGTCGAGCGAGGCCTCGGTCCAGCCGTCGCGCCTCTTGAGCGCGAGGTGGCCGATCTCCCGGCCGTCCGCCGTCGCGCGGATCGTGGCGGCGCGGGGCGCGGCGGTGCGGACCACGAGCCTGCCCTGGCCCTCGCGGGGGGCGTGAAGGCGGGCCGCCTCGCTCCTGCCGCCCGGGATGACGCGCCCCGCGTCGAAGCGATCGTGCCCTGATCCGCGCGGATCCGGGAGGACGCTGAAGCCGACGAAGCCGGCCTGAGGCCGCGGGAAGGCGTAGCCGTGCTCCCGCTCGCTCACGAGATCGGCGACGTCGAGCTCGTCGACGATCCGCTCGTCCTCGCGCATCGACGCGGGCGCCTCGCCGAACGCGAGCGGGCTCCAGTCGGCCTGGTAGATGACCTTCTCCGCGCCGCCGCAGATCACGTTGCCGACGACGGGGATCGCGGCGATCCGCCTGCCGAAGATGGCCGGGAGGTCGCCCCACCAGCCCGGGTAGATGGCCAGCGTGTCGGGGCGGTCGCCTTCGGGGATGCGCTCGATGAGCTCCAGCGAGGCGCCCAGGCCGTGGACGCCCGCGCGCGCGAACGGGAGATCGTGGTAGCCGCCGAGCCCGATGATGTCGAGGCCGGGCCGGTCCGACGCGTAGAGGAGCGCGCCCGCGTCGCCGACGAGGACGCGGCGCACGTCGAGCTGGGCGAGGAGCTTGCCGGCGACGAGGTGCTGATCGCGGATGTTGCGGCTGGCGCGGCCGAAGAACCAGATCTGGTCGCGCATCCTGGGCAGCTGGTGCGCCCAGAAGAGCGCGGCCACGGCGAGTGCGAGCGCGACGCGCGCGCACCAGAGGCCGCGCATGAGGGCGCCGCCGCGGGCCGCGGCCGCGATGCCGCCGAGGGCCCCGAGCCGCGCTTTGAGCCCGGCCGGGGCGCTCTCTGGCCGCTCCAGGCGGCGCTCGTCGCCGCTGGCCCATGCGGCGCGCGCGACGAGCAGCGCGAGCCCCATCGCCGCGAGCACCAGCAGCCAGGCGACCGCGGGCATTGTGTAGCGCTCGTTCTGCCAGCGGACCTGACCGTTCAGGGACACGAGCGCGAGCCAGCCGACGACCTGGACCCAGAGCAGCGCCGCGGCCCCGCGGGTCCTGCGCGAGGCGAGGGGGATGAGCGCGAGGGCGGGCACGAGCCAGCCCCAGGGGAGGGCGTCCGAGAAGTGGTGGTTGGTGTTGCGGGCGACGACGTACGTCGCGAGGAACTCGTACGTGTCCCACTTCTCGGAGGACGTCATGTACGGGTTGTTCAGCGCCAGCTTGGCGATGGCGCCGCTCGCCGCCCATTCGCCGGTGAACACGCGGTTCGCGACCGCCTGGGCGAGGCACGCGAGCGCGCCGGGCACCGACGTCCGGAGCAGGGTCGCGATCGCCGCGCGCGCGCCGTGGGCCCGCTTCACAGCAATGGCCGCGTACACGCTGAGCGCCGCCACGCAGACGACCGACTCCGGCCGGGTGGCGTAAAGGAGCGCGCCGGCGAGGCCGGCGGCCCAGCCGAGGTGGGCGAGGCGCTTCGGCGGCGCCGCGGCGCGCGCGTCATCGGCTGTCCGCGTCGTCCGCGTCGCCGGCTCGCGCGGCGCGTCGGCCGCGCGGGCGACCGCGAGCGCGGCGAGGGTGGCGAGCGCCCAGACGCCGAGGTGGAAGGCGTTCTCCATCCCGCTGAACAGCGACCAGTCGAGCGCGCCGATGGAGAGCGCCACGGGCGGCAGGAGGTACTTCGCCCAGCGCCCGACGGGCTCGAGGAGCCGCGCGCCGACGAGCAGGAAGCCGAGCGTCGAGGTGCACGCGACGATCGCCGCCCACTGCATCAGCAGGACGCCGCGGAACCCGACGAGATAGCCGAGCGCGAGGACGAACGGGTAGCTCAGGCTCGTGTTCCCGCTCGAGAAGCCGTTGCCCTCGGACCACTCGAACGGGTACCCGCGCGCTGTGGCGCGGGCGTAATCGAAGTGGATGAAGACGTCGTCGAGCGGCGCCGACCACATGCCGCCCGTCTGCTGGTGCATCGCGCTGTAGAACGCGACGGCGGCGTAGAGGACACATGCGCCGGCGTAGGCGGCGAACAGGACCGGATCGACGCGCGGCCAGGCCGCGACCAGGCGATCGAGCCAGCCGGGGCGCGCCGCCGGGCCGGCGCGCCGGGAGGCCGCGGTCTCGGTTCCGTCCATTCCGTCGGGGGAGGCGCTGCTCGGCCGGGGCGCCGCGCTTCCGGGCGGCGAGGAGGAACCAGGGTCGGCGCTGGACGGTGACACGCGGCTCTTTTACACGACTTTCACGCAGCCTGACCCGAGGAGCCCGCCCGCGAAGGCTGAGGCCGCCAGCTCTGCCCAGCACGTTTGCAAGCGGCGGCTTCAGGATTGAAATGGGAAAGGCATTTTACTATCGAAAGTCCCCGAAATCGTAAGGGAAGCTCCTGGCCTGCATCCTGCTCATTGAGTGGTTCAGAGCGCCCGTGACGGTCTCCCCCCCCCACCGTCGAGCGGGCGCTCTTTTTTTTCTCCGTTGCCTTGCTGCTCGGATGGCTGGCGGACGTACCTGCGGGTGTTCCTTGGCAGGTGCTCGCCGTCTGTGCTCGCCGGGGCTCCCGTTGTCCGCCTGTTTGCTGCGATGGCGCGCCGCGGCCCGGGCGACCTGAGCTGGGGCCGTCCGTGTAGGATCCCGTCCACGGACCGCGACACTCGAGGGGGCTCATGCCTGCGCTACCGCCGTTTTCCCGTCTGTTCTCGCTGCTGTTCCTCTGGAGCTTTCTCGCTGCCTGCGCCTCGGGCGCGGTGACCCCGTCTGCGGTCGAGCCGCCGAAGACGGTGGTCGTCCCGCCGATGGCCGTGCCGACCGCTGTCGTGGCGGCCGAGCCCGAGCCGGAGCCGGGCACCGCGGTACCCGTCACCCGCTCGGATCCGTGGTGGGGCGAGCCGCTCGCGCCGGTCACCCTCGTTGTGTGGGGCGACTACGAGTGCCCCTTCACCTCCAGGCACATGGCGACGCTGGAGCAGCTGAAGGAGGCTTATGGGCCCGATCGGCTGCGCATCGTCTGGAAGCACTTCCCGCTCGCATTCCACAAGAATGCGCGGCCGGCGCACCTGGCGGCCGAGACGGTGTTCCGGCTCGGCGGGGCCGAGGCGTTCTGGAGATTCCATCAGCTCGCCTTCGCCAACCAGCGCGCGCTCGCGCCGGAGTCGTTCGAGGCGTGGGCCGCCGAGGCGGGCGTCGATCAGGCGGCGTTCCGCGCGTCCTTCGAGGAGCAGCAGCACGCGCCGAAGATCGATCGGGACGTCGAGGCCGGCAAGGCCGCGGGCGTCGGGGGCACCCCGGCGACCTTCGTGAACGGGGTGTCCGTCAGCGGGGCGCGGCCCGTCGACGATTTCCGGCCCATCATCGACGAGCAGCTCCGGGCGGCCGAGGAGCTCCGGCGATCCGGCGTCCCGCAGGAGCGCGTCTACGCGGCCCTGTCCGAGAAGAACAAGGCGCGCGCTCCGGCCCCGAAGCCGCCCACGCCACCGGCCCCCGAGGACACGACCGTGTGGAAGGTGCCTGTCGACGGGTCGCCCATCCGGGGCAACCCGGGCGCTCCGGTCACGCTTGTCATGTTCTCCGACTTCGAGTGTCCGTTCTGTCGCAGGGTCGTCCCGACCGTCGACGGCCTCGAAAAGAAGTACGGCGCTCAGCTGCGCGTCGTCTTCAAGCACAACCCGCTCCCCTTCCACAAGCGGGCCGAGCCCGCCGCGGAGCTCGCGCTGGAGGCCAAGGCGCAGAAGGGCGACGCGGCGTTCTGGAAGGCGTACGAGCTCTTGAAGACCGGGGGCCTCGAGGACGCGGACCTCGCGGCGCACGCGAAGTCCCTGGGCCTCGACGTGGCCCGCGCGCAGAGGGCCATCGCCGCGCGGCGCCACGCGGCGCGCATCGAGCGCGATCAGCGCCTGGCCGACGACCTCCAGGCGAGGGGGACGCCCCATTTCTTCATCAACGGCAGGCGCCTCGCCGGCGCCCAGCCGGCGGAGAAGTTCGAGGCCCTCATCGATGAGCAGATCGCGCGCACAGCGAAGCTCGTGGCCGCGGGCACGCCGCCCGCGAAGGTCTACGACGCGCTTCAGAAGGAAGCGAGGGCCGGCAACGCGCCCGAGCGGATCCTCGCCCCGGCGCCGACCAAGGACAACCCCGGCAAGGGAGCGAAGCCCGGCGCGAGGGTGACGATCCAGATGTTCGCCGACTTCCAGTGCCCGTTCTGCAAGCGCGTCCAGCCCACGATCGACGAGGTCATCGCCGCCTACCCGGGCAAGGTCCGCGTCGTCTTCAGGCACCTGCCGCTCCCCTTTCACACGCGGGCGCCCCTCGCCGCCGAGGCGTCGATCGAGGCGTTCCGGCAGAAGGGCGAGGCCGGCTTCTGGGCGATGGCGCAGCGCCTGTGGGAGGACCAGTCCGAGAGCGGGCTCGGCCGGGAGGCGCTCGAGAACCACGCGGCCGCGATCGGCCTCGACGTGGCGAAGTTCCGCGCCGCGCTCGACTCGGGAGCGCACCGCGCCGCGGTCGAGGCGGACCTGAAGCTCGCCGAGCGCCTGCACATCACCGGCACGCCGTCCTTCGCCATCAACGACTACTTTCTCGCCGGGGCGCAGCCGACCACACACTTCAAGCGGCTCGTCGACAGGGCGCTCGGCCCGCACGATCCCCCCACGAAGGAGTCGCTTCACGGCGCGGGCAAGCCCGCGGCCCAGCCGGGAGCAGCGCAACCGGCGCCGGCCCAGCCGGGGGCAGCGCAACCGGCGCCGACCCAGCCCCCTGCGACGGTCGGCCAGATGGGGGCGAAGCACCTCCTCATCATGTATGCCGGGTCACAGCGGGCCCCGGTGCGCGTCGTTCGCACGCGGGACGAGGCGCGCGCGCTCGCCGAGCAGGTGCTCAAGAGAGCGCAGCAGGGGGCGAGGTTCGAGGACCTCGCGGCCCAGTACAGCGACGAGCCGGGGGCCGCAGCGCGCGGCGGCGATCTCGGCACCTTCTCGAAGGGAATGATGGTGCCCGAGTTCGAGCAGGCGGTGGAGAAGGTCGCTGTCGGCGCGCTGAGCGGGGTCGTGGAGACGCCGTTCGGCTTCCACATCATCCTGCGGACGCGATAGCGAGCGTGCGGGACCCCTCGCAGGGGTCGAGCTGCGCACGAAGCGAACTGCAGAGTTGAGCATCATGGATCGTCGCCCGGGCTGGATGTACGCCGGGTATCCCGCTTGTGCGCAGGACGGCGGATCGCCTGGAGACGAGCGGCGCGGGGTGGCGCCATTCACCGCGCGCTCCATGGCGCGCGCGGCTCGACATCGGGGGACCTCCTGCCACGGGGGACACCCCGCGGCCGTTCAGTGGACGAACGGGTTCGTCCGCGGCGCCCCGCCTCGCCGTGCGGGCGGCGTGATTTCAGGACAGGCCCGATTCTTCTTGCCGGTCCCGGTCGAGAAGATTTCGCGCCATCCTCCAAAGGCGTCCGCGCGCTCTCTGCGCGGTCCCGTGCGGCCTGCGCGTTGACCCCTCTCGCGCGCGTCGAGTAGAACGATCTTCGCGCCCGAGCGCGCCACCCAGTCAGCGCCAGCGCGGATTGGAACCGCAAACGATGCGTTGGTTCGTCGAGATCTCGTCGTTAGGCCAGAACGCTCCGCCGAGCAGGAAGGTGTGCGTCGAGGCCCCGCAGTGGCAGCCCGCTCTGCAGAAGGCCCGGGCGCTCCGCGGCGATGGGGGCCCGCTCAACAATTTCTCGGTGGATCTGCTGGAGAGCGGCTACCGAGCGATCGATCCGGCGACGCGCGTGCGGTACGTCGTGCAGCGCGCCCCGGACGACGCGGCGCTGACGGACGGGACCGACACGCCGGCGGGCGCCTCCCCGGCCGGGGCGGCTTCTCCAAAGCCGGCCGAGCCAGCGGGGCATGGCGCACGGAAGCGCCCGATCGCGCCCACGGTCCCGTTCATCTCGATGGGGACCGCGCTCCTCGTCTCGGAGCCAGCGGGCGCCCAGGCGCAACCGGCGAAAGGCGGGCAGGCCGCGCCCGGGCGGGATGCGCCGCCGGAGCGAGGCGCCGAGCCGGAGCGAGCGCCCGCGGAGCTGCCGCCGTATCAGCTCATCTCGCAGCGCGAGGAGAACCCGTCCGAGCGCTCGCCGCTCACGTACCGAGAGCTCGTCTATGCGGTCGCCACCGGCACCCCGCGCGATCTCGTCAGCGCGCTGCTGGTCGATCGGCTCGAGCGCGCACGGCAGCGCATCGACGACGCGCGACCGGGGAAGTTCATCCATATCGCCGTGTTCGATCACGTCTTCGACGGCCGGCCTCAGCGCAGCCCGCTCGCGACCCTCGCCTGGAAAGACTGGCGCTCGGCCGAACCCGAGATCCAGTTCCGCCCGCGCACCGGCGGCACCGCACCGCCGCCGGCCATGCCGCCCGCGGACGTGGCGCCGCCGGTTGCCGTGCCGCCGGCCGTTGCGCCGCCTGCGGACGTAGCGCCGCCGGTTGCCACGCCGCTGGCAGACGCTGCCGCGTCGCCTGTGGACGTGGCGCCGCCGGCAGGCGCCGCGCCGCCTGTGGACGTGGCGCCGCCGGTTGCCGCGCCGCCGGCCGACGTGGCGCCGCCTGTGGATGTGGCGCCGCCGGTTGCCGCGCCGCCGGCCGACGTGGCGCCGCCTGTGGATGTGGCGCCGCCGGTTGCCGCGCCGCTGGCAGACGCCGCGCCGCCGGCCGCCGCGCTGCCCGCGGACGTGGCGCCGCCAGCAGACCCCGCGCCGCCTGCGGACGCGGCGCCGCCGGCAGACGCCGCGCCGCCTGCGGACGGGCCACCGCCGGCCGCCGCCTATTCTGCGAACCTGCCGCGGCCAGCCCTCACGCCGCCGGCCGACGTGGTGCTGCTCGCCGTGCCGGCCGACCAGCAGGGGGCGCCGCCACGTCTCCAGATCGTCCCGGAGCCGCCCGATGTCGCTACCCCCACGCCGGCTCCCCCGCGGCGGCGCTCCTCCTTCCCTCCGAAGAACGGGCGCCTCTCCGGCGACGACCTCATCGCCGAGCTGTTCGAGGCGTGCAGCGACCTGCACTTCCTCCAGGACACCCTCGCGGGCGCCGACTTCATCCTCGCGCTCACGCTCGACAAGATCCCGTGCGCCCTCGGCCTCGTGTCGCTGTTCGACATCAACCGGCGCGAGTTCGTGGTCGTCCGGCAGTACGGCGGCAAGAGCGCGCTCCTCGCCAGGCTGTCCGAGCGGGCGCCGCTCCCGCTGGCCGCGATGCGGTCGAGGCGCGCCGTCGTGGTGCCCGACGCGGCCAGGGACGAGCGCGTCATGGACGAGCGGTGGAAGGCGATCGGCGTCGAGCTCCGGAGCGTGATCTGCGCGCCCGTCGAGCTCGCGGGCCGCTACCTCGGCCTCCTCGAGATCGGAAACCCGCTCGACGGCAAGCCGTTCTCCGAGAGCGACGGCAACGCGCTCACCTACATCGGCCAGCAGTTCGCCGAGTTCGTCGGCGCGCGCGGCGTGGTCCTCGATCCCGGCCTCGTGACCGCGGGGGCGAAGAAGGCCGCCCGCTAGCGGAGCCGAGCGATGGACCTCCTCCCCTCCGCTGGGAAGCGCCATCGCGTCCCGTACTTCGCCCTCGTCCCCGCGATCGTCGTCGCCGTGCTCGTGCTCGGCGGGATCGCCCTGCGCACGACGCTGCAGATCGAGAAGGCGCGGCAGCAGACCGTCTTCGACGCGACGCTCACCCTCGCCGACGAGCGCGTCGACCGGCTCGACAAGCTGATCATCGCCCAGGACAACGTCGTCGCCGCGCACGTCGACGTGGCGAACCTCTCGGTCATCGCGCGGCGGTGGCTCCCCACGGCGGCCCGCGAGACGCCGACGGTGCGCGCCATCCTGGTCCTCGACATGGACAACGAGGCGCACGACGTGCTCGCGTTCGCCTCGCGCGGCGCGTCCGGGCGGGAGGACGACGCCTTCCGCAAGCTCCTGCTCGCCCGCCTCCTGCCGCAGATGAACTTCACCGGCGACACGACCGAGCTGCGCCACCTCCACCACGTCATCGATCAGCAGAGCCTGCTCGTGAGCTACTGGCAGCGCGAGCACGCGGGGCGCAAGTGCCTCATCGTCGCCTGGCACGAGGTGCCGCGCCTGGTCCACGAGGTGATGCCCCGGCTCTTCCGCGATCTCGATCGCGAGAAGAGCCGGATGAACGTCATCGACGAGGAGGGCCGCATCGTGTTCGGCCCGCCCATCATCGGCGGCGAGTTCACCGTCGGGCGCCCCTTCCCGACCACGCTCTACAACTGGCGCCTCCAGATGGCGCTCACCACGGCCGAGGAGCTCGGCGAGAAGGTCGAGCGGCAGCGCCTGATCGAGATCCTGATGGTCGGCTTCTCGGCCCTGGTCGCGCTGGCCGGGCTCGCGATCGTCGTGCTCGCCTCCGTGAACGAGCGGCGGCTCGCGGCGCTGAAGAGCGACTTCGTCGCGAACGTGTCCCACGAGCTCAAGACGCCGCTCTCGCTCGTCCGCATGTTCGGCGAGCTCCTCCTCGGCGGCCGCGTCCCCAACGACGAGAAGCGCCGCCAGTACCTGCAGATCATCGTGAGCGAGAGCGAGCGGCTCACCGCGCTCATCGAGAACGTCCTCGATTTCGCCCGCGTCGAGCGGGGCAAGGCCGCCTACGAGTTCGCGCGCGGCAGCGTCGCCGAGGTGGCGACGCGCGCCGTCGACATGTACCGCTACCGCGCCGAGCGCGAGGAGATGACCGTCGAGCTCACGATCGCCGAGGGGCTGCCCGAGGCGCTCATCGACGCGCGCGCGCTCGAGCTCGCCCTCGTGAACCTGCTCGACAACGCGCTCAAGTACGCGAAGGACGGCGGCCGCGTCGCCGTCGCGGTGGAGGCCGAGGGCGGGGGCGGCGGGCGCCTCGCCGCGCTGACGCGCCAGGCGAGGCAGGTCACCATCCGGGTGAGCGACCGCGGGCCGGGCATCGATCCCGACGAGCAGAAGCACATCTTCGAGCGCTTCGCGCGCGGGCGGCGGGCGAGCGAGCGGCAGGTGCGCGGCAGCGGGATCGGGCTCGCGCTCGTGAAGCACATCGCCGAGAGCCATGGCGGCGCCGTGCGGGTCGAGAGCCCGCTCACCGACGACGGACGCGGCAGCGCGTTCGTCGTGTCGCTCCCCGCGCTGGAGCACGACCGGGAGGCGCAAGAGGGCGCCGCGAACGCCGAGCCGGTCACGGCCGATCCGGCGCCGGACGCGGGGTCGCCGTGAGGGCGCGCGGGAGCGGCGAGGCGGCGCCCCGGCGGAGGGACACCGCGGTCAAGGCGGCGCCTCAGCAGCGGAAGGACGCCACGGTCAAGGCGGCGCCCCGGCCGGGCGACGCCGCGCGGAGCGCCACGGTCAAGGCGGCGCTCGACGGGGTGCGCGCGCGGTGCGCCGTCGAGGAGCGCCGCGCGCGAGACCCGGTCTCCTTCGTCCATCGCTACACGGACCCGGCCGATCAGGAGCTCGTGGCGCTCATCGCCGCGTCGCTCGCCTTCGGCAACGTGAAGGCGCTGCACGCCAAGATCGGCGAGGCGCTCGATCGCCTCGGGCCGGAGATCGCCCTCACCGCCGACGACGCCAGGGCCGTCTCGGCGCGGCTGCGCGGCTTCCGGCACCGGATCTACCGCGATCGCGATCTCGTCGGGCTGATCGTCGGCGCGCGGCGGGTGCAGCGGGCCTCGGGCTCGCTCGGCGCCGCCTTTGCGGCCGAGCTCTCGCGCACCGGCGATCTGCGCCAGGCCCTCGGGGCCTGGGTGCGGGCGATCCGACGCGCCGGCGGCCTCGACCGGCGTCCGGACGACCGCGGAGCCGCGCACATCCTCCCCGATCCCGAGAAGGGCAGCGCCGCCAAGCGGCTCATGCTCCTGCTGCGGTGGATGATCCGCCCTGCGGACGGCGTGGACCTCGGCCTGTGGCCCGTGCCCCCGTCGGCCCTCCTCATCCCGGTCGACACGCACATCGAGAAGCTCGGCTACAACATCGGGCTCACCGATCGCAGGGGCGCCACCTGGAAGACGGCAGAGGAGATCACCGCGACCCTCCGCGGCTTCGATCCAGCCGACCCGGTCAAGTACGACTTCGCCCTCTGCCACCTCGGCATGCTCCAGCAATGCCCGTCGCGGCGCGATCCGGTTCGCTGCCAAGGGTGCGGCGTGAAGCCGGTTTGCCGCCACTGGGACGAGTGAGCACGCCCCGCTCGGCAGATTTCCGTCCGGAACAGCTACAACCCCGATCCGATCGAGAACGCGAAGGCCTTCGAATTTGAATCGGATTGCAATTTTGATTTGCAATCATGCAATGGTGGCTGGTCGCGTTTGGTGTAAGTATTTGAAATTCTATCCTGCGTGGGGCGGCACGGAGCCTGCAAAATGACATGCGAGCGCCGTCGCGGAGACCTTCCCCCCCCAGGTCCGCGAGGCGCTTTTTTCATTTTGTCTCCGGCAAGCGCATGAGCGCGGCCGTCCGGCAGACGGCACGGCAAGAAGAGCGCCGCAACCGAGCCCCCCCGAGCTCTGCTGCGGCGTTCTTCTTGCCGTGCCCCCTTCCCGGGTGCTTACGGGACCCTTGCCAGCTCTCTCCTCGCCCTGGTGTGTTGCGATCCGCATGCCACGTTCCGGGTTGGTAGATCTGGAACCTTTGTGCACGCCTGTGCTGGAGCTCTCGATCTCGCGCCGCGGTAGGCCTGGGCACATGGTCATGTCCCAGCGAGACGCGAATCCCAGGGAAAACGCGCCGTTGCCAACGTGCGTTTCCACCACGGGCAGTCGCCGCACGCGCTGTCCGGCGCGATGGGGTGGAGTGGCTTGCGGAACGCTGTGTGACTTTTTCACGCGCTGCAGGGGATGATCGCGAAACGTGCTGTTCCCATGGATTCATGATCATCCAGACGAGCGAACTGGGTTGCGGCCTCGAGGAGCGACGGGCCTCTGTTCCGTCCATCCTGGTGAAAAGAATGTCGAGGTTGCCTGCATGCGGAAACAGCGCCAGCAGGTAGATTGACCGTATGGTCTGGACATTCGGGGCAACCCTCCTGGTGGCGCTGGCGCTCGCGGTGCTGGCGGCGATCGGGCTGTGGGCGCACCTCCTTTACTGGGTCAAGCGGCTGACGCTGCCGCTCGAGTACAGCGTGGAAGAGGTCCTGCGGACCGCGGATGGCGCGCCGATCGAGATCCGCCGCGTCCCGCGCCCGGACGGCGCGGAGGCGCAGCCGGACCTGCCGCCGATCCTGCTGGTCCACGGGATCGCCGCGAACCACAGGAACCAGGACATCCACCCCGATTACTCGCTCGCTCGCCACCTCGCCACGCTCGGACGCGACGTGTGGTTGCTGACGTTGCGCAGCGGCCGCCTGCTCACCCGCGCCGAGCGCCGCAGCGTCCGGTTCTCCGCCATGGTCCGGTACGATCTTCCCTGCGCCATCGAGGCGATCCTGGAGCGCACCGGCGCCCGTTCGCTGGATTATGTCGGCTTCTCCATGGGGGGCATGCTCCTCTATGCGGCGCTCGGCCGGAGCGTCGCCGGCGATCGGGTCCGCCGCGTCGTCATCGTCGGCTCGCCTGGCCGGCTCACCACGCCGGTGCGCCTCATGCGCTTCCTGTCAGGCCGGCTGCTGCCGGGCGTCCCGCTCCGCCTCATGGCACGCAGCGTCGCGTTCGCGTCGGAGTGGCTTCCGACGCCGATCCATCACGCCGTGGCCAACCCGCGCAACGTGCCTCCCGGCGTCACGCGGCTCGCGCTCGTCAACTGCATCGAAGACATCCCTGCAGCGCTGAACGCCGACTTCGCCGCGTGGATGGCGAGCGACGGGGAGATCCGCGTGGACGGCGAGAGGGTCCTGGACGGCCTCGCCTCGGTCGCGGCGCCGGCCCTGTTCATCGCGGGCAGCGCCGACAGGATAGCCCCCGCCCCGGCGGTGCGCGCGGCGTTCGACGCATGGGGGCGCGATCGCCCGGAGACGCCGAAGCGCTTTCTCGTGCTCGGACGCGACTTCGGAGCGCGGGAAGATTACGGCCACGGCGATCTGGCCGTCGGCGCCTATACCGGCGTCGAGCTCTTCGAGCCGATCGCTCGTTTCCTCGGCCCCGATCTGCAGGCCGAAGAGGCGCCGGGGCCCGAGACGGGCGCTGTGGCCCTGGAGGCCATCCAGGCGCGTCAGCCGACATCCGACGAGGCCGCTCCGATGCCGGATCTCCCGGCCGCCTGACGCCCGCGGAGGTCGATCGCACGCGTGTGGAAGCGCGGTGATCGACGATTGCAGAGCGAAAGCGAAGAGGCGTATCCTCGGCGCCGGATCTCTCGGAGCCACGCGGTGGCCGGCCTGTCCGCCGAAGGATGTTCATGAGTCACCCCGGATCGCGCGCGAGGTTCGAGCCGTCGTGGATGGCGCTCTGGCTGGCGGTCGCGGCGCTTATCGCCCTTGCCGCGTCCTGCGCGGAGGACTCGGTCGCCCCACCGTGTGATGACGGCCTCACGCCGTGCGGGGGAGCGTGCTTCGACACGCAGGCCGATCCGGAGCACTGCGGCGGCTGCGAGGGCGTCTGCGCGAGCGGGACGCGGTGCGAGGCGGGCGTGTGCGTCGGCGGGGGCGGGGGCGGGGCGGGCGGCGAGCCGTGCGCCTCCGGCCTCGCGGCGTGCAGCGGCGGCTGCGTCGATCTCGCCACCGACGCCGCCCATTGCGGGCGCTGCGGCCAGGAATGCGCGGCCGAACAGCGGTGCGAGGGCGGCGCCTGCCGCTGCGCCTCCGGCCTGACCGAGTGCGGCGGCGGCTGCGTGGACGTGGAGAGCGATCCGCTGCATTGCGGGACCTGCGAGGCCCGCTGCCCCCTCCACGAGACGTGCGTGGAGGGGGCGTGCGTCTGCGACGAGGGCTTCGCGGTCTGCGGCGGCAGGTGCGTCGATCTGGCCGTCGATCCGGCGCATTGCGGCGCGTGCGGCGCGGCGTGCGCCCCGGGGCTGTTCTGCCGGGAGGGCGCGTGCGCCTGCGCCGCCGGCGACTACGAGGACATCGGCTCGACGGTCCCTCGGCGTCTGATGGGCACCACGGTGGGCGGGGAGACCTATTTCCCGCTCGCCTGCATGGGAGTCGGCTCGACCCAGTTCGTCTACAGGTTCACGGCGGAGGAGGCCGGCAGGTACAAGTTCGACACCGCCGGATCGAGCTACGACACCGCCATCGGCGTCCTGGACTTCGACGCCTGCGAGGAGCTCGCGTGCAACGACGATCGCGGGGGAGCCGTGACGGGCAGCACCTCGGCGGCCCTCGAGGAAGGACAGAGCGTCCTCCTCGTCGTCTCGGGCTACGACGGCGCGCAAGGTGACTTCGCCCTTCACCTCGACCGGATGGCGCCGCCGGCGTGCCCGCTCGACACCCTCGCGACGGCGCTCCCGCTGAGCATCACCGGGGACACCTGGGGGCTCGGCGACGCCGTCTCGACGGGCTGTGGCTCAATCGACACCTCCGACGCGAGCTATAGCTTCACCGCGCCGCGCGCTGGCAGGTACATCTTCGACACGTCCGGCTCCACGTTCGATACCGTCCTCGAGCTGCGCAAGGGGTCCTGCTCCGGGGCGGTGATCTCGTGCAACGACAACGAAAGCGCCATGGGAGCCAAGACGTCGCGCCTCGTCGCGAACCTCGCCGAGGGCCAGACGGTGGTCGCGGTCGTCGACGGCATCGACGGCGGATCCGGGCCATTCAGGCTCAACGTCTCCGAGTACGTGCCGCCTCCATGTCCGGAGTTCACGCTCGGCACCACGTTTCCGCAGAGGGTGACGGGCACCACGGCTATCCTGGATCGCGTGAGCGCGCTCCGGGCGCCCTGCACCAGCGACAGCGGCCCCGAGGCCACCTATGCCTTCACCGCGCCGGCGACCGCGCTCTACACCTTCGATACCTTCGGCTCCTCCTTCAACACGGTCCTGCACGTCCACAAGGGGACATGCAGCGGCGAGAGCGTCGCGTGCAACGACGACACCTCTGGCCGGCAATCGCAGGTGAAGGTGATGCTCCGCGAGGGAGAGACCGTCTCCGTCGTCGTGGACAGCTACGCAGCCGTCGCCTCCGGCCCCTTCACGCTCAACGTGAACCAGACCTTCGTCCTCCCGTGCCCGCTGCTCGAGCTCGGCTCGACGGCGCCTCAGACAGTGACGGGGACCACCGCGGATGCGGCCGACGTCCTGCGCCCGAGCTGCGGCAGCGGCGCCGGCGAGGTGACCTACCGCTTCACCGCGCCCGCGGCCGGCACCTACATCGTCGATACGCTCGGATCGAGCTTCGACACGGCGCTCTCCGTCCTCGACGGCAGCTGCTCCGGGGCCGAGCTCGCGTGCAACGACGACGCGCCGGGAAGCGAGCAGTCGCGGCTGACGCTGGAGCTCGCCGAGGGGCAAACGATCGTCCTCCTCGTGGACGGCAGCGCCGCGGGCGCGTCGGGCGATTTCACGCTCAACATCGCGCGGTTCTCCGGCGGCGGCACCTGCTCGACGGCGATCGATCTCGGCCCCGTCGTCCCGCAGCTCGTGACAGGGAGCACCGCGGAGCAGCCCGAGTCCTTTCGCCCGTCCTGCGGCTTCTCGTCGAATGCTCCAGACATGATCTACCGCTTCACCGCGCCGGAGGACGGGCTCTACATCTTCGATACGTTCGGATCGAGCTTCGACACGATACTCCAGGTCTTGAAGGAGAGCTGTACGGGGACGTCGCTCGGGTGCAACGACGACACGGACGGTCTGCAGTCGCGCGTCGCCCTCGGCCTGGACGCCGATCAAAGCGTCCTCGTCGTCGTCGACGGCCTCGGCTCGAGCTCCGGCGACTACGTGCTCCAGGTGGACCGGTTCACCGGCCCGGGGACCTGCGAGACGGCGATCCACCTCGGATCGCCGCTGTCGCTCACAAGGACCGGCACCACGCGCGGCCAGCCCGACGCTGTGAGGCCGAAATGCGTGTCCGCGGCGTCCGTGTCCTCTCCGGAGACGGTGTTCACCTACACCGCCCCGATCCGCGGCACCTATATCATCGATACGATCGGTTCGTCGTTCAACACCGTCCTTCACGTCCACACGGGGGGCTGCGGCGGCACCGAGAAACAATGCAACGACGATCTGACCAGCTCGCAAGCGTCGAAGGTGCAGATCGAGCTGCTCCCCAACCAGACCATCACCGTGGTCGTCGACGGGTATAATGGAGCGTCCGGCGACTTCACGCTGAAGATCACCAAGCTCTGAGTCCGCGCTGGATGTGCCCTGGCCGGCGCGACGACGCTGACGACGGTGTCTGTCGCGTCGAGCCCGCGAGGGCGCCTCTCCGCGGCGCGGCGAGCGCGGTCCGGGCCGCGGCTCGACCTGCGCGCCGCCAGCCGAGCACCCCCGCCGGTTGCGGATGCGCCGGCCGTAGGCGTATCCTGGCGCGCGCCTCGTTAGCCGCGCGCCTCGTTGTTCGCTCGCCTCGATCGGCCACGCACCCCCTCAAGGATGGCTATGAACAGATCCGGATTGCGCCCCAGGCCCGCCCTGTCGTCCGCCGCGCTGCTCCTGGCCGCGGGGGTCGTCCTCGCGGCGTCCTGCGCGGAGAGCCCCAGCGGGTCGAGCGAGTGCGCCGACGGGCTGTCGCGGTGCAATGCAGAGTGCGTCGAGCTCCAGGCGAACGCCGAGCACTGCGGCGCGTGCGGCGACGCCTGCGAAGCGGGGCAGCTCTGCGTGAAGGGCCGCTGCTCCGAGGGCGGCGGCGGCGAGGGCGGCGGCGGCGGTATAGGGACCGGCGTCGGGGGCGGGGAGGGGTGCAGAGAAGGCCAGACCGACTGCTCAGGCGAATGTGTGAACCTCGAGACCGACCTGCGGAACTGCGGCGATTGCGACGTCGCGTGCGGGGAGGGGCGCGTCTGCGCGGACGGCTCCTGCGCCTGCGCGGGCGACCTCACGGAGTGCGAGGGCGCCTGCGTGGATGTGCTGAGCGACAGGCGCAACTGCGGCGAGTGTGAGTCCAGCTGCGCGCCTGCCCAGCTGTGCGTCGACGGCGTCTGCACCTGCCCCGCCGGTCTCGCGGCGTGTGATGGCGCGTGCGCCGATCTGCAGACGAGCCAGCTCCACTGCGGCGCCTGCGGCGTCGCGTGCGAGCGAGGGGCGTTATGCCAGGCAGGCGCCTGCACCTGCGTCCTCGGGACGTATGACGAGCTCAGCAACACGTTCCCGCAGACGATCACGGGGACGACCATCAGCGGCGAGACGAACTACGATCTCGCGTGCGTGGCCGCCGGCTCGTCGGAGCGGGTCTATCGCTTCACGCCGTCCGTGGCGGGGACATACACGCTGGACACCGTCGGGTCCACCTTCGATACGGCCATCGGGGTGCTGGGAGTGACCACCTGCGCTCAGCTCGCCTGCAACGATGACATCGCCACCGGGGTCGCCCAATCGAGGGTCCGCGCGGTCCTCGAGGCGGGCCAGCAGGTCCTCATCGTCGTGACCGGCTTCGACGGAGAGGAAGGCGATTTCACGCTCAACATGACGAAGGCCGATCCGCCGAAGTGCCCTGAGGGGGCGATCGACGCCGCGCTCCCGGCGACCGTCACCGGCAACACCGAGCACTCCGGCGACGCGGTCAGGCCGACGTGCGGAGGTGCAGACAGCCCCGACGCGAGCTACATCTTCACGGCGCCGGCGGCCGGGAAGTATGTATTCGATACCTTCGGCTCCGGGTTCAATACGATCCTGGAGCTGCACGACGGCGCGTGTGATGGCGACGTGCTCGCCTGCTCCGACGACTCGGGAGAAGGGTCGCAGTCGCGCGCCACGGTGGAGCTCGACGCCGGCCAGAAGGTCGTGGCGGTCATCGACGGCTTCGAGGGCGCGCGTGGGCCCTACAAGCTGAACGTCCGCGCGTGGGCTCCGCCGAAGTGCGCCATGGTGGATCTCGGCTCCACCTACCCGCAGACGGTCACGGGCCACACGTCAGGCCTCGACGGCGTCCTCCAGCCCCCGCCGGACTGCGCCATGGGCGATTCCCCCGAGGTCAGCTACAGCTTCACGGCGCCCATCGCCGGCCGGTACACATTCGATACGATCGGCTCGACCTTCGACACGGCGCTCCACGTTCACGACGGCAGCTGCACGGGCGCCTTGCTGGGGTGCAGCGATGACGCGGAGGGCTTGTCGTCCCAATCGCGGGTGACCACGCCCCTCGCAGAGGGGCAGACGGCGTATGTGGTCGTGGACGGCGCGTCCGCGACGCACGGCGCGTACACGCTCAACGTGAGCGGCACCCGGGCGCCCCCGTGCCCGGAGAAGGCGCTGGAGTCGGTCGTCCCGCAGACCGTGCCGGGGACGACCGTCGGTGCCGGCGACTACGTGAGCGCGCCGTGTGGCATGCCCGGCGGCGAAGACAGGGCGTACAGCTTCACGGCGCCGGTCGACGGATTGTATGTCTTCGATACGTTCGGATCGAGCTTCGACACGGTCGTCCACGTGCACGCCGGCACGTGCGGCGGCGCGGTGCTCGGCTGCAACGACAACGCCACGGGCGTCCAGTCGCGGGTCGTCGTGCCCCTCGCCGCGGGGCAGGAGACCGTCGTCGTGGTCGATGGCGCCAGCGCCAAACCTCAGGCCGCGGGCCTGTTCGAGCTCAACATCAGCCTGTTCCAGGGGGACGGCATCTGCGGGAACCCCGTCGATCTCGGCTCGACCGTCCCGCAGACGACGACCGGCTCCACGCTGCACCAGCCGGACTCGGCCACACCGAGCTGCGTCCCGTCGAGCGGCAACGACAGGGTCTACCGCTTCACCGCGCCGGAGAACGGGACCTACGTCATCGACACGCTGTCGTCGAATTTCGACACCGTCCTTCACGTGCACGACGGCGACGGCTGCTCCGGCCCCGAGCTCGCGTGCAACGACAACACGGACAGGGTCAGCTCGCGCGTGACCGTGACCCTCACCGAAGGGCAGGTGATCACGATCATCGGCGACAGCCGGCGCTCCGCCTCCGGCAGCCTCACCCTCAACATCGCAAAGATCCCTTGAGCGGGGCGCGCCCGCTCGGCGACCCAGCGGGGAGCGGGCGCGGGGCGGTACGGCCGTCGGGCGGGCCCGGCCGGGGGCTCGGGGGCCTCGGGCCGGGGAGGGAGGCGCGGATCGGCGCGCGTGGGGGCAGGTGGAGCGGCATGGAACGATAGGGAGCCATGGAAGGCGGCCAGCGCTCTCGTCGGTGAGCGACGCGGGCGCCATGTCGACGCTGTCGACGCTGTCGACGCGCCCGCCCTAGGAGTTTTCTTGAGAGCGGCGCCCGCCCGTGCGAGTCTCGGCCCCCTTGGGACTTGCGCCCGTCGTCCGGGACGCGCCCCTGTGATCCGGGTCGAACCATGCCAAAGGAACGCGTGTTCTCCCTCGATGCCGTTCGGACTGACGGCTGGTTCGAGCGCATAGGCGACGGCATCGGGAGCTTCCAGGCGCTCTGCGAGATCGTGGGCGAGGCGTTCTTTGCCTTCTCGATGATTACGGGCGCCCGCATCACGGCGCTCACCGTCGACCGCCGCAACCCGGACAACACCCTGGTCGACTTCGTTATCGCGCCGCCGGGCGAGGAAGACATCGACGGCGACGTCCAGCGGCTCACGCTCGCGGACTTCCGCCACCGCCTCGTCGGCGCCCTCCTCACGGAGGACACGACGCCGCCCGCGCCCGAGCGGGACACCGACCTCGAGGGCATCCAGCTCCACATCGGCGTCCGCTACCTGCTGCTCGCCCCCCTCTACGGCTACAGCCTCCGCAAGCTCGCCGTCGAGGGGAAGACCTCGCGCCTCCTCCTCCTGCGCGACGGCATCGAGGAGACCCACGAGCTCAACGAGTTCCGCGCCCGCATCCGCTCGCACGTGCGCGACGAGCTCGAGCGCGCCTCGGCCGGCGCGCGCTCCGCCATCGATCTCACGAAGGTCGCCGAGGCCGAGGTCGCCTCGCAGCGCGGCGACTTCCCGAAGGTGATCCAGCTGCTCGGCACCTGGCCGGCCCCGCTCGCGATCTTCCTGCGCACGCCCGAGGGGCAGATGCTCACGCCGGACGCCCGCAGCCTGATCGCCAAGGGCCTCGGCCTCCTCGGCACCGCGTGCGTCAAGCTCGGCGAGGAGCACCAGGGCGAGGAGGTCATGCGCCTCGCCGTCCAGTATGCGCACGACGGGGCCGCGGCCGGCGACATCTTCCGCCGGCTGGGCGAGGCCATGCTCGAAGACGGGCGGGCCGGCGAGGCCATCGGCCCCCTCCGGCGCGCCGCCAACCTCGGGGCCCCGCCGAAGCAGATCTGGCCGCTGCTCGCGCGGGCGTTCGTGCAGCGCAAGAAGTTCGTCGCCGCCCTCGCCTGCGTCCGCGAAGCGCGGAGCGTGGGCGTCGCGGACGCCGATATGGTCGAGGAGATCCGGGAGATCGAGGCCAGCCTGGGGACGGCGCTCACCGCGTGGCGAGGGCTGGTCCTGGCCGCGAACCGCTCCTAGGATCGCGGCCCGCGCGTTGGTTGACCGACCGCCTCCATTGACACCCCCGCGGCGGCCGACTAGATCCGGCGCGGATTAAGCCGGGATCGCTCGGATTTTTGCTGCTTCAGGCAGCATCGCCGCGTCGCTCTCACCTTTTTGGACTGCATGGTTCGGGGCCGCGGGCCCCGAGGTCTCGCCCCGAGACGCCGCGCGCCTCGGCGAGATGGTCGACCCCTCCGTGGGTCGACACGTAGGAGTGCTCTCTCGATGGCCACCTACATCCCCCTGTTCCTGCTGTTTCTCGTCGCCGCGATCATCGCGCTCGCGATGTTCACGCTGACGTCGCTGCTCGGCCCGAGGAACCCGACGCCCGAGAAGATGATCCCGTACGAGTGCGGCAGCGACTCGACGGGCGGGCGGTTCGTCAAGCCGAGCGTGAAGTTCTACCTGACGGCGATCCTCTTTGTCGTGTTCGACATCGAGGCGGTGCTCATCTACCCGTGGTCGGTCCAGTTCCGGGCCCTCGGGTGGACGGGCCTCGCGACGATGAGTTCGTTCGTCGCGCTGCTCGTCGTGGCGCTCGTGTACGTGTGGAAGAAGGGAGCTCTGGAATGGGAGAAGTGAAGGCCGGTGGGCCCTCGACGCGGGTGATGGAGGGCTCCGAGCACGGCTTCGCGACCACGCGCGTGGACGCGCTGCTGAACTGGGCGAAGAAGTACTCGCTGTTCCAGTACCCGTTCGTGACGGCCTGCTGCGGCATGGAGTACATGGCGATGGCGAGCCCGCGCTTCGACATGGCGCGGTTCGGCGCCGAGGTGCCGCGCTTCTCGCCGCGCCAGGCCGACCTGCTCTGGGTGGTGGGGACCATCAGCCAGCGCCAGGCGCCGGCGCTCCGCCGCATCTACGAGCAGATGGCGGACCCGAAGTGGGTGCTCGCCTTCGGCACGTGCGCCTCGTGCGGCGGCTTCTACGACAACTACACGACCGTCGCCGGCATCGACAAGGTCATCCCCTGCGACGTCTACGTGCCCGGCTGTCCGCCGCGCCCCGAGGCGGTGCTCGACGGCCTCATGCTGCTCCAGGACAAGATCGCGCGCGGCGATCGCACGCCGGCGATCGTCAAGCCGCGCGAGGACCCGGCGCAGACGACGGAGCACCTCGTCACCCTCCAGCGCAAGGAGCGGAGCCTGCCATGAGCAAGAAGGTCCTAGAGCTCCTCACGGCGCAGTTCCCCGGCGCCGTCCTGGAGACGCACTCGCAGTTCGGCGACGACACGGCGGTGCTCGATCCCGCCGTGTGGCGCGACGCCGCCCTGTTCCTCCGCAACGACCCGCGGACCCTGATGAACATGTTCGTCGACCTGACCGCGGTCGACTACCTCTGGCGCGGCGACGTGCCCCGCTTCGAGGTGGTCTGCCACCTGCGGTCGCTCGAGCGCAACCACCGCATCCGGATCAAGGCGCGCGTCGGCGACGAGGAGGGCAACGGCGCCGAGATCGACTCGATCGTCCCGGTGTGGAAGGGCGCGAACTGGTTCGAGCGCGAGTGCTACGACCTGCTCGGCATCGTCTTCAAGGGGCACCCGGATCTCCGGCGCATCCTGATGTACCCGGAGTTCGAGGGGCACCCCCTGCGCAAGGACTACCCGGCCAACCGCATCCAGCCGCTCATCCCGTTCCGGGACGTGCCGAACACCGGCAAGCTGCCGCCGTTCGGCCCCGACGAGGGCATGAGCTTCGGCCGCCAGTCGCACGACTTCGCGCTGCGGGGCCCCGGGGCGTCGATCGACGGAGACGAGGCCGTGAGCAACGGCAAGCGCGCGGGCGCGCTGGAGGAGCGGAGCTGACCCATGGAACCCCTGGATCGCGAGCTGGACGAGGCGGAGCTCGACCTACCGAGCGAGCCGATGCTCCTCAACATGGGGCCGTCCCACCCGGCGATGCACGGCACGGTGCGCATCGTGCTCGAGCTGTCCGGTGAGACGATCAACAAGGCCGACGTGCAGATCGGCTACCTGCACCGCGGCTTCGAGAAGATGTGCGAGCGCGGCACGTGGTCGCAGGTCTTCCCGTACGTCGACCGGCTCAACTACGTCTCGCCGATGCTCAACAACGTCGGCTTCGCGCTGGCGGTCGAGAAGATGCTCGGCGTCACGGTCCCCGAGCGCTGCCAGTACTACCGCGTGATCCTCGGCGAGATGGCGCGCATCTGCGATCACATGATCTGCAGCGGCGCCATGGCCATGGAGCTCGGCGCCTTCACGCCGTTCCTCTACCTGTGCCGCGCGCGCGAGATCTTCTGGGAGATCTTCGAGGAGGAGACGGGGGCGCGCCTGACGCACAGCTTCGGCCGCGTCGGCGGCATGGCGCGGCCGCCGACGGCCGACTTCAAGGCGATGGTCCGCGTGGGCCTCGCGCGCGTGCTCGCGCTCATCAACGACGCCGAGAAGCTCATCCTCAAGAACCGCATCTTCCTCGATCGCCTCGACGGCGTCGGGCAGATCTCGCAGGAGGACGCGCTCGCGCTCGGCTGGACGGGCATCGTGCTCCGGGCGACCGGCGTGCCCTACGACGTGCGCCGGGCGAACCCGTACATGGTCTACGACCGCTTCGACTTCGACGTGCCCGTCGGCACGCGGGGCGACAACTACGACCGGTTCATGTGCCGCCAGGAGGAGATCCGCCAGGCGGGGAGGATCATCGAGCAAGCGCTCGAGCAGATGCCCGACGAGGGGCCCATCAACATCGACGATCCGCGCATCGTGCTGCCGCCGAAGGAGGAGGTCTACACGACCATCGAGGCGACCATCCAGCACTTCAAGATCGTCATGGAGGGCATCAAGGTGCCCGCGGGCGAGTGCTACTCGTACACCGAGGCCGGCAACGGCGAGCTCGGCTTCTACCTGGTGTCCGACGGCAGCGGCACGCCGTACCGCGTGCGCATCCGTCCGCCGTGCTTCGCCACGACGCAGGGGCTCTCCCAGCTCATCACCGGGCTGATGATCCCCGACGTCGTGCCGACCTTCGGCTCCCTCAACATGATCGGCGGGGAGTGCGACCACTAGCGACGGCGCGAGGAGCGCTCCCGTCATCGACTTAGGAAAGCAAGGGCCCTCCGCGGCCCCGCCGGGAATCGAGAGCACGATGCCTACGATCAAGATCGACGGAAGGGAGATCCCCTTCGAGAGCGGTGACACGATCATCCGCGCGGCGCACCGCGCCGGGATCGACATCCCCCATTACTGCTGGCACCCGGGCCTCAGCGTCGCCGCCAACTGCCGGATGTGCCTTGTCGAGGTGCTGCCGCCGCCGGGGCGGCCGGCGATGAGCCTCGACATCCTCCGCTGGGACGCGGCGAAGCAGGACTACGTGCCGGCGGCGAAGCCGAAGCTCCAGCCGTCCTGCCAGATGGCCTGCGCGAACGGCATGGAGGTGCTGTCCGACAACAGCGACCACGTGGCCGAGGCGCGCTCGGCGGTGCAGGAGCTCCTGCTGCTGAACCACCCGGTCGACTGCCCGATCTGCGACCAGGCCGGCGAGTGCCGCCTCCAGGACTACTGGCTGGAGCACCAGCGCAAGGGCAAGCGGATGCGGCAGGAGCCCGTGCACAAGCCGAAGGCGGTCACGTTCGGGCCGACCATCGTGTACGACGCCGAGCGCTGCATCGTCTGCACGCGGTGCATCCGCGTCTGCAACGAGCTCGCCCGGGATCCGGTGCTCTCCGTCCGCGAGCGCGGCAACCTCGGGGAGATCACGGTCTCGCCGGGGCGCGAGCTCGACCACAACTACACGCTCATGACCGAGCACGTGTGCCCGGTCGGCGCGCTCACGTCGCGCGATTTCCGGTTCAAGGCGCGCGTCTGGTTCCTCCGCAGCGCCCGGACCGTCTGCCAGGGCTGCGCGACGGGCTGCAACGCCTACCTCGACTACGATCCGCGCAACAACACGCCGTACCGGCACCGCCCCCGCGAGAACATGGCGGTCAACACGTACTGGATGTGCGACGAGGGCATGCTCTCGTACCGGCACGCGGTCGATGGGCGGCTGCTCACGGCGCTCGTCGGCAACGACGACGCGAGCGTGGACGACGCGCTCGCCGCGGCCAAGGAGCAGCTCACCGGCCACGGCGACGACCCGCAGAAGGTCGCGATCGTCCTGTCGGCGCAGCACTCGAACGAGGACAACTTCGCGCTCTACCACCTCGCCACGACGTACCTCGGCGCGACCGACTTCTTCGTGTCGGGCAAGCCGCTCGGCCAGGGCGACGACATCCTCATCAGCGAGGACAAGAACCCGAACACCCGCGGCGCCGTGCAGATCGCGGCGGCGACCCCGCCGCGCCCCGTCGCGGAGCTGATCCAGGGGATCGCGTCCGGGCAGTACGCGTACGTGCTCGCCCTCGGGTCGGACCTCGAGGTCGACGCGGGCGAGGCGCAGCGGGCGTTCTCGCGGCTGAAGGGGGTGGTGACGATCGCCGCCCACGAGGGGCCGCTCGCGAAGGCCGCGCGCGTCGCGCTGCCGGCGTGCTCCTGGGCCGAGGCCGAGGGGACGTACGTGAACGGCAAGGGCCTGGCGCAGCGGAGCGAGCGGGCGCTGCTCCCGCACGGCGACGCGCGCCCGGCCTGGGAGCTCATCGGCCGGCTCGGGCGCGCGCTCGGGTACGACACCGGGTGGAAGACCCTGGCCGAGCTCCGCCGCGCGATGCCGCCCGGCGCCGCGCTTGGTGGAGCACCCGGGGCAGCCGCCCCCACCGCGGCGCCCTCTGCGCACGCCGCGCCCGCCATCGCCGACGGCGCGCGGGTCGAGCCGAAGAAGACGGAGGCCACGGCATGACCAGCGTCGAGCTCGTTCTCGCGATCGTCAAGATCCTCATCGTCGTCATGTTCCTGCTGAACATGGCGGCGATCGCCACCTGGGCCGACCGGCGCCAGGGCGCGATGGTGCAGGACCGCGTCGGCCCGAACCGGGCGGTCGTCTACCTGCCGTCCCTGGTCGTGCGGGGCATCGTGTTCTTCCCCCCGGCGCTGCTCGCGGCGCTGTCCGTGTTCACGGCGACGCGCGCTGCGTCCGCGCCGGCCGCGGCCGAGACGATGGTGGCCGCCGCGCAGTTCGCGGTGGCCGTTGCCTGGCTCGGGCTGATCGTGTTCTGCGCGTCGGCCCGCAGCGGCGGCCCGATCAACCCGGCGGAAGAGGCGCTCGCCCGCGTCGAGCCCCGCAACATCTTCTACGGGGGCGTGATGGCCCACGTCGCGGTCTTCTTCCTGACGCAGGCGGTTCCGCTCTCGGCGGCGCCCGTCGTCGCGCGGATCGCGTGCGTGCTGCTCGGCGCGCTGCTGCTCGTGACGGGCGCCTACGCGGCGCTGCGCGTGCCCGAGGGCAAGATCCCGCTGCGGCTCCTCGGCACGCTCCACGCCGCTGCCGACGCGATCAAGATGATCTGGAAGGAGGACTTCATCCCGAAGAACGCCGACCGGCTCCTCCACTCGCTCGCGCCGCTGCTCGCGATGTTCCCGGCGCTCGTGACGTTCGCGGTCATCCCGTTCGGCGACAAGCTCTGCTTCGAGGACAACGGCGACGGCGTCTTCGGCTTCGGGGACCTCCCGCTGCTCAAGCGGACGGTCGACCAGGCGTTCACGTGCGGCGGCCACGTCGTGAACCTCCAGGTCGCGGACCTCAACGTCGGCATCCTCTACATCTTCGCGATGGCGGGCACCGGCATCATCGGCGCCGCGCTCGCCGGCTGGGCGAGCGACAACAAGTTCTCGCTGCTCGGCGGCCTGCGCGCCGCGAGCCAGATGGTCAGCTACGAGGTCGCGATGGGCCTCAGCATCGTCGGGCTGTTCATCATCTACGGCAGCGTCCGGCTCGGCGACATGGTGCAGTGGCAGGCCGAGCACACGTGGGGGATCTTCGTCCAGCCGCTCGCGTTCATCCTGTTCCTGGCGGCCCTCGCGGCCGAGACGAAGCGCATCCCGTTCGATCAGCCCGAGGGCGAGAGCGAGATCGTCGCCGGCTACTTCGTCGAGTACTCCGGGATGAAGTTCGGCATGTTCATGACGGGCGAGTACGTGGAGCTCATCACGTCGAGCGCGCTCCTCGTCACGCTCTTCTTCGGCGGCTACCACCTGCCGTTCCTGGATCGCGACGGCATCAACATCGCCTTCGGCGACGCGACGCTCTTCCAGTACAAGATGACCCACTTCGCCGTGAGCCTGACCTACGTGCTGGCGTTCTTCGGCAAGACGATCCTCATGGCGTGGGTGCAGGTCTTCTTCCGCTGGACGCTGCCGCGCTTCCGTTACGACCAGGTGATGCGGCTCGGCTGGACGAAGCTCCTGCCGCTCACGATCGTCAACATGATGGTCACGGGCATCGTCGTGCTGGCCGTCGACTCGGCGCCCGCGGGGCTCGTCGGCGGTCTCCAGGTCGCGGCCGACGTCACCCACGCGGTCGTCGCCCTGGGCGGGTTCGCGGCGGTCGTGGCGCTGATCGCCGGCCTGCTCGAGCCGGTCGAGCGCCAGCGCACCGTCAACTCCACCTCGTCCCGGTTCGCGGCCGCGGCGGGGGGCACCAAGGCGTCGCCGCAGCAGGCGTAGAGGAGGATCTCATGGCGAGAGCTACCCCCAGCACCACGTGGACGAAGCCGGCCGGAAGGCCGGTCGCCGGCAAGCCGATCCCGCGCCCGACCCGGAGCGCCGACGTCCAGGCCTACATCCCCGAGATGGTCAAGGGCCTGGGGATCACGATGAAGCACTTCTTCAAGAACACGAAGGAGATGGTGCTCGGCCAGAAGCCCGACCCGGTGCTGAACGCGCTCGAGCCGGGCGTCACGACGATCAGCTACCCCGAGGAGAAGCGCCCCTATCCGGAGCGCTTCCGGGGCATCCACCGGCTCACGCTGCGCGAGGACAACTCGCCCCGCTGCGTCGCGTGCCTCTGCTGCTCGACGGCGTGCCCGGCGCAGTGCATCGCGATCGAGCCGGCCGAGTACCCCGACGGCGATCGGCGGAAAGGCTACGAGCGGTACCCGAGCAGCTTCGTCATCGACGAGCTCCGCTGCGTCTTCTGCGGCTTCTGCGTCGAGGCGTGCCCCGTCGACGCCATCCGGATGGACACCGGCCTCCACGCGGTGCCCTACGACTCGCGCGAGCAGTTCATCTACCGGCGCGATCTCCTCATGAGCCTCTCCGATCGCTCGGGCTCGCGGCTGACGGCGAACACGCGCCACGAGCCGGGCGACCCGACGCACCCTGGCCTCTCCCGCGACCACTCGGATCACTGAGCCGGTCATCCCCCCGGCAGGCCGCGCCGTTGCGCCGCCTGGCGCGCGGTGGAGCCCGGGCATCTCGCCTCTCGTCCGGCCGAGGTTCTGCTAGAAGGGCGGGCCATGGCGACGACGTACGGCTCCTTCGAGGCGGTCATCGGGCTCGAGGTCCACGCGCAGCTCCTCACCCGGACCAAGGCGTTCTGTGGCTGCGCGACAAGCTTCGGCGATCCGCCGAACACGCACACATGCCCGGTCTGCCTCGGCCTGCCGGGGGCGCTCCCGGTCCTGAACCGCGAGGCGGTCCGGATGGCGGTCAGCGCGGCGCTCGCGCTCGGCTGCGCCGTCCAGGAGGGCAGCGTCTTCGCGAGGAAGAACTACTTCTACCCCGACCTGCCGAAGGGCTTCCAGATCAGCCAGTTCGATCGGCCGCTCGCGCTGCGCGGCCAGCTCGAGATCGAGACCGAGGCGGGCAAGACGCGCGCGGGGATCACGCGCGTCCACATGGAGGAGGACGCCGGCAAGAACGTCCACGGCATCGGCGGCCTGTCGGTCGTCGATCTCAACCGCGCTGGCACGCCGCTCATCGAGATCGTCGGCGAGCCCGATCTCCGCTCGGGCGCGGAGGCGGCCGAGTACCTGAAGCGGCTGCGCGAGATCCTGATGTTCATCGGCGTGAACGACGGCAACCTCGAGCAGGGCAGCTTCCGCTGCGACGCCAACGTCTCGGTCCGCAAGGTGGGGGAGACGAAGCTCGGCACGCGGACGGAGCTCAAGAACATCAACTCGTTCCGCTTCGTCGCCGAGGCGATCGACCTCGAGATCCGGCGGCAGATCGCGCTCATCGAGCAGGGCGGCCGCGTCCGGCAGCAGACCCGCGGGTACAACGCCGAGAAGAAGGAGACGTACCTCCTCCGCGACAAGGAGAACGAGTCGGGCTACCGCTACTTCCCCGAGCCGGATCTGCCGCCGCTCGTCGTGGACGAGGCGTTCCTCGCCGACGTGCGCGGCGCGCTCCCGGAGCCGCCGGCCGAGAAGCGGCGCCGCTTCACCGAGTCGCTCGGCCTGACCCCGTACGCGGCGTCGGTCCTGACCGGCCACCCGCAGATCGCGGCGTTCTTCGAGGAGGCCGCGCGCCTCCACGGCGACGCCGTGAAGGTCGCGAACTTCGTCCAGGGCGAGGTGCTGCGCGACACCCGGACGACGGGGCTCTCCGCGACGTTCCCGGTCGCTCCCGCGCAGGTGGCCGCGCTGCTCCGCCTCGTGGATGAGGGCGCGATCAGCGGCAAGCAGGCCAAGGAGGTGTACACGGAGATGGCCGGCACGGACCGGGCGCCCGGCGACATCGTCCGCGACAAGGGCATGGCCGTGATGAGCGACGCGGGCGCGATCGAGGCGGTCGCCGCGTCGGTCATCGCCGCGAACGAGAAGCAGGCGGCGGCGTACCGCGCCGGCAAGACCGCGCTGTTCGGCTTCTTCGTGGGCCAGATCATGAAGAAGACGGGGGGCAGCGCGAACCCGGCCGTCGTGAACGACGTGCTGAAGCGACTGCTCGACGGAGCCCCCGCCACGGGCGGGTGACGGGGCTTTCTCCGAGCGCAAGCGTGAAATAGGGTGCCGCCGGCAGGCGCTCTCGCCGCGCGAGCCGGGGCGCGCCCGGCGCCTCCGCCTCGCTGAAGCCCCGGTTCCACGATCGCCCCGAGCGGGCAGGACATCCGACGCATGGTCAGCGCTCGTCCCCTCGACGCCCTCCGCTTCCCTCTCCGCACGGCCGGCTTCGTCGGCCTCACCTTCGGCATGTACGGCCTGCTCGAGGTCGACACCGCGATCTCGCCCGCGGCCGACCGCGAAGTGGTCCTCCACACATGGATGCGACGGTATGGGCGCGCACTCCTGAAGCTCTACGGACTCGACGTGCGTGCGGGCGGTCTCGTCCGCGAGGAGCTCGCGGCAGGGCGCGCCGCCGGCGCGGCCGATCCGGCGGGCGCCGGGTACTGCCCTGGGCGCGACGCCGCCGGGCTCGGCCGGCTGTTCGTGATGAACCACCGCTCCGCGCTCGACATCATGATCACGCTCGCCTTCTTCGAGGCCACGGTCGTGAGCCGGGCCGACCTCGCCGGATGGCCGGTCATCGGCATGGCGGCGCGCCGCGTCGGAACGCTCTTCGTGGACCGTTCCAGCAAGCGCAGCGGCTCTGCGGTCGTCCAGGCGATGTCCTCCGCGCTCAAGGGCGGCCGTGGTGTGATGGTCTACCCCGAAGGGACCACGTTCTCCGGAGATGAGGTGCGGCCGTTCCGCGCGGGCGGCTTCACCGCGGCGTGCCGCGTCGGCGCGGAGATCGTCCCTGTGGGGCTTGTGTACGGCGGCGCCGAGTCCTCCTACGTCGACGAGTCGTTCACGGCGCACATGGCCCGGGTGAGCCGTGCGCGACGTATCCCGGTGGCGCTCGAGGTCGGCGCGCCCATCGCCACGGTAGGCCAGGACGTCGGCGAGGTGCGCGACGAGTCGCACCGCGCCGTCCAGGCGCTCGTCCGCTGCGCCCGCGCGCGGCTCGCCGCAGACGGTTAGGCGCCGCGCTCTTTCCTGCGCCGCTGGCTTCTGCGATCGGCCCTCGCTACGATGCGGGCCGCCGGCGACCCCATGGAGCGTGAAGGCAACCCCAGCGAGACCGCCATGATGTGGCAGGTCCTGAAGCCGCCCCGCGGAGGGGCGATCCATAATGAGCTGATGTTCCTGGCGGACGCGAGCGAGCAGCTCACCGGATCGCTTGACCCTCATACGATCCTCGAGCGGCTCGCGCGTCTGTCGGTGCCCTACCTGGCGGACTGGTGCACGGTCGATCTCATCGAGCGTGGCGCCGCGGACGCCATGGGCCTGGTCGGCTCCGTGCCGCCGCCGCCGCCGTCGGACGGCGGTCCCACGTTCATGGCCGGGCCGGACGGGATCGACCCGGCGCCCGTGGCGGGCATCTACGCGGCCCGGCGTCAGCGCGCCGCCGCGGACTCCGACCCGGCGGGCTCCGATCGCGCGGGCCAGGCGGGCGCGACGCGGCGGCGGTTCTGCCGCGTCGCCGCGAAGCACGTGAACCCCGAGCGCGAGGGGCTCCTGCGCGCGATCTCGCCCGACGCCGAGGAGCGCCTCGGCATCGCCAAGGTGCTGCACAGCGGCGAGTCCGAGCTCTTGCACGAGCTCGATCGCGACAAGAGCGACGAGGCCGCCGAGCGCGCCGCCGCGCTGGAGCAGCTCGGCACGCGGTCGGCGATGGCGGTGCCGCTCATCGCGCGCGGCCGCAAGCTCGGCGTGCTGTCGTTCGGCGTCTCGGAGTCGAACCGCATCTACTCCGCGGACGATCTCGTGCTCGCGGCCGAGCTCGCGCACCGCGTGGCGCTGGCGCTCGACAACGCCTACCTCTACCGGAAGGCGGAGGAGGCGCGCCACGCCGCGGAGCGGAGCGCGGACCGGGCCGCGTGGCTCTTCGCGGTGACGGCCGCGCTGTCCGACGCGATCACGCCGCCCGCGGTGCTCCGCGTGCTCGCGAGCGACGTCGTCGCGGCCGCCGGGGCGATGACGGGCGTGGTGGCGCTGCGCGCCGGGCTCGGCGGCGAGCTCGAGACGGTGCGCTCGACGGGCTACCTCGAGGCGCAGATCGCGCGCTTCAAGAGCTTCGACCTCGGCGCGGAGCTGCCGCTCGCGCGCGCGGTCCGGGAGCGCCAGCCGATCTTCCTCGAGTCGGAGGAGCGCTTCGGCGAGTTCGAGCCGGGCTTCGCGTCGTGCTGCGTCGCGACGGGCGAGCGCGCGTACGCCGCGATCCCGCTCTTCCTCGAGGGGCGCGTGCTCGGCGCCGTGGGGTTCGGCTTCTCGGCGCCGCAGTCGTTCACCGAGGACGACCGGGCGTTCATGCTGGCGCTGGTCCAGCAGAGCGCGCAGGCGCTCGAGCGGGCGCGCCTCTCCGCGCTGCAGACGGAGGAGGCCATGCACCTCTCGCACGAGGTGCTGAAGCAGATGCCCGAGGCCATCCTCGTCACGGACGTCGAGGGCAACATCCGGTACTGGATGGGCGAGGCCGAGTCGATCTTCGGCTACCTGTCCGAGGAGATCGTCGGCAAGAGCATGGCGCTCCTCCACCGCGAGGACGTCCGCGAGGAGAGCACGGCCCGGATCCTCCAGCAGATCGAGGACGCGCGCACCTTCGTCGGCGAGGTCCCGTGCGTGCGGCGCGACGGCTCCGAGGTGCCGATCGAGATCACGGCGTACGCGGTCCACGACCAGGAGGGGCGCCCGCTGTTCCTCGTCGGCATCCACCGCGACATCACCGATCGCAAGCGGGCCGAGGAGGAGCGCGCCCGGCTGATCCGGGTGCAGGCGGCGCGGGCCGAGGCCGAGGAGGCGGCGCGGCGGTTCGCGTTCCTGGCCGAGCTCAGCACGGCGCTCGCCGCGTCGCTGGACTTCACGGCCACGCTCCAGTCGCTCGCGCGGCTCGTCCTGCCGGTGCTCGCCGATTTCTGCCTCGTCGACATCGACGACGGCCTCGGCCTGCGCCACGTCGCGGCCGCGCACGTGAGCCCGCTGAAGGAGCCGCTGCTCCGGTACTTCCACCCGAGCCGGGTCGACGGCGAGCCGGGCCCGGTGGCGCGCGTGCTGCGCACGGGCCGGTCGGAGCTCTACGCGGACGTCCGCGGGGACGTGCTGCTGCACGAGGCGATGACGAGCGAGGAGGCCACGGCCAACCGGACGCTCGCGCCGCTCTCGTACCTCGTGGTGGCGCTCCGGGCGCGCGGGCGGATCCTCGGCGCGATCTCGCTCGTGTCGGCGGAGTCGGGCCGTTTCTTCGAGCGGTCCGACGTCGCCTTCGCGGAGGAGGTGGCGCACCGGGCCGCGCTCGCGCTCGACAACGCGCGCCTGTACCGCGAGGTGCAGGACGCGAACCGGCTGAAGGACGAGTTCCTAGGGACGGTGTCGCACGAGCTGCGGACGCCGCTCAACGCGATCCTCGGCTGGGCGAGGATGATGCAGGCGGGCTCGCTCGACCGGGTCGCGGAGACGCGGGCGCTGTCGGCGGTCGAGCGCAACGCCGAGCACCAGGTGACGCTGATCGACGAGCTGCTCGACGCGTCGCAGGTCGTGACGGGCACGCTGAAGATCGAGCGGCTCGCGGTGGAGCTGACGCTGCCGGTGCAGACGGCGGTCGAGTCGATCCTCCCGTCGGCCGCGGGCAAGGGCGTGGCCATCGAGACGAGGCTCGATCCGGAGGGGGTGTTCGTCGAGGGCGACCCTGCGCGGCTGCAGCAGGTCGTGTGGCACCTGCTCTCGAACGCGGTGAAGTTCGCGCGCCCTGGGGGGCTCGTGCAGGTGCAGCTCTCGCAGGACGAGCGCTTCGCCGAGGTGAAGGTGATCGACGACGGCGAGGGCATCTCCGCGGACTCGCTGCCGCACGTCTTCGAGCGCTTCCGGCAGGAGGACAACAGCGGCGCGCGCCGGCACGGGGGGCTCGGGCTGGGGCTGTCGATCGTGCGGCACATCGTCGGGCTGCACGGCGGCATGGTGCGCGTGACGAGCGCCGGCCCCGGGCGCGGGACGACGTGCACGGTGCAGCTGCCGCTCTCGACGGGCGCGACCGCGACGGCGCTCACGAACGCGGGCATCGCGCCGGACCCGCGCAACCCGTTCCCGCGGCTCACCGGGGTGCGGGTGCTCATCGCGGACGATGATCCGGACACGCTGGCGATGCTCTCGGCGGTGCTGCGGCGCTGCGGGGCCGAGGTCAGCACGGCGACGTCGAGCAACGAGGCGCTGAAGCTGCTGGAGACGTCAGAGCCGGCGCTGCTCGTCGTCGACATCGGGATGCCGGGGGAGGACGGCTACTCGCTGATCCGGCGGGTGCGGGATCTGCTGCCGCGCAAGGTGGGGCGCACGCCGGCGCTGGCGCTGACGCCGTACGCGCGGACCGAGGACCGGGTGCGGGCGCTCGCGGCCGGGTACCAGATGCACGTGCCCAAGCCGATCGAGCCGATCGAGCTGGCGGCTGCGGTGAAGTGCCTGGCGACCGGGTTGATGCCCTGGTCCCGGGACGAGTGAGTGACGGGGGATCCGGGGAGCACGCGCCGGGGTGGGGGTGTGCGCGGCAGCGCGCGGGGGGCGCTGGCCATCCGCCAAGACGGGGGCGGGGGAGCTTGCGCATGAAACACCGCCCGGCATGTCTCACTTCGGGTCTTGCCTTCTGAGACGTTTCGTCGCGCGCCACACAAGGCGCGCCTGGGACGTGGAGCTGGCTGGGACCTTATGGCACCTCGTTCGGTGCTCCAGCGCGCCCCCCGCGCGCTGCCGCGCACACCCCCACCCCGGCGCTCACCGTCTGGACGCGTGGAAGAAGAAGGGGGCGTTTCGAGCCGCCGCGGCCACGGAAGAGCCGCTGCATCCATAGAAGGGGACCGAGCCCGCAGCGCGCACTCGCATCGCTGAGGGCTGCCCGATGGCGGGATACGCCAACCTGGATCGGGGCATTGCCCCCCAGCTACGCAACGACGCGCAAGTGCCTCCTCGGCATTTCATCCCACGTCCTTCCCTCGAGGTCGCGTCCTGCTCTTTTCTTGTTCTTCCCCCCCCACTGTTTGAAGAAGAACGGCACGCCAGCCTGACCACACTGGTTCCGGATGTCGACGACCCAGGCGGGATCCATCGCCCGCGACCTGGGCCCCGACTCACCCCCGACGATCACCCAATCCATCTGCGATAGATCCAGGTTCGCCAGCGGCCCCAGCAGCGGCTCGAGCGACAGGAACTTCACCTTCGCACCCGTCGCCCGCAGGTGGTCGATGCGGAGGACGTATTTTTCGCTCTCGACGCTTACGCCCATCCACACGTTCTCAGGCCATGAGAGCTTGCCCGAAAGCTCAGCGAGCCTCTCTGAGCGCTTCGTCAGCACCTGGAAGCAGTGCCAGTGGGCACGCTGCATCACGTCGAAGACGCGACGGATATACTCGAATGGTACGTCCCCGTGAAAGAGATCGCTCATCGAGTTGACGAAGATGGTTTGCGGCCTCTTCCATCGGACGGGAAGCTCGAGCATCTGCGGCTGTAGCGTGAGCTCGAAACCGTGCTTGTAATTCGGTTGCCCCATGGCCTGAAGCCGTTCGGCCATGCGCTCGGCGTAGCAGTGTTTGCAGCCAGGGCTGATCTTGTCGCAGCCAGTTACCGGGTTCCATGTGGATTCGGTCCACTCGATTCCAGAGCTGAGAGCCATGTCACATCGTCCGCAGCAGATGGTTCGCAATCTTCAGGGCAATGGGTGCGCCCTTCGGGTTTCCTGCAGCAAAACAGAAAAGGTATAGTGGGCAGTTTGCCGAGTTCTTCAGTACGAGCGGATTCTTGGAGACGCCGGCAAATACTGTCTCCAGTCGATTCACGAAGTAGCGACCAATTGCCTCGTGCGTCGCTTTGACGACGAACTCTTTGTCGCCGAACAGCGTCGGCTCACGTTCTACGTGGTAAAACGCGTCATACCAGTCCGAGGTGCCGAGGAGGAGATCGAGGCGCCGGCGCCAGCCCTCCGGAATCTTGCCGCTCCGGGGGAGCAACCGGTTGACGCCTATACCTAAGGGGAACAGCAGCCACATGTCGATGGCCTGGGTCTCAGCTATTGCCTTGACCGTATCCCACTCCACTTGCATTCCGTACGGATCCAGAAACAGCACGGCTCGGTGCTTGCTCCAGTTCATATTACAGAGAGCGTGAATGACGTCGTTTGCGTCACCTTCTTTGATGCGGATGTCTTTCCCAGGGTTCTGGGTCCGAACCGTTTCGAGCGAGCTGGCCCTGTCCGCAGTCTTTTCGATGAATATGTATGCGTGAAATGGTGGTGCGACACGCAGGGCGCGCGCCACCGAGCCATCAAGAAGCTGCTGCGGCTCTTCAGCGACAAGATCGCCGAACAACATCGGGCTCCCTGCCACGCCCTCTTCTCGCTCGGTGCGATAGCCGGTCCCTGCGAACGCGTCGATGTAGGCCGTTTTGAACGGGCTGTTCTTCAGAGCCGTTGTGTACGCGGCGAGGTACTTCTCGAGAACGTTCAGCTTCTGCTCCGTCCAGTCGCCGCCGAATCGGTGCTCTCCCGGCTTCGACGCACGAGTCGATCGCTTGCCCGACGCCATGTCGATATCCTGAACAAATTTTCCGTTGTTGTCCACGAGAAGCCGCTCGACCGAGCGCAAGGGTTCACGTAGCGGAACGTCTGGCACTACGCGCGGAGCTCTGCCGACGCCGTGATCAGGGCCCAGGGAGGGCCGCGCCGATCTCCTTTGTCCCTCAGCTCGTTCGCCCCAACCCGAGCCGAGCGAGCTCCTTACCGGGCCTGTAGGCGACTTGGGCTTGCTTCCCGGGGCGCCCGCAGTTTCGTCATGGCGCTGTCAGGCATGATCGCGGCGAAAGGTTCTTCGCCCGCGCACGCCGTCCGCTTGTGTTCCTGACATGAGCCTGCCGCTTACGGTTAGCGCTTTCCCGGAAGCACCCAGCCGCTTCGGCATGCCATGCACCGTGCGTGAGCTACCTCGGTAGAGCCTGCTGGCGCTGCCGAGCGGCAAGGCTCCGACGGCGACTCGACGCGAGCGGCAGCTCGACCATCGGTCCAGGCGTGCTCGCCCCTTCGGTGCCACCGGCAGTCCGAGTTGCCGATCGATGTCCTTGTGAGCGACCCTGGTCGCCCTCTCATCCCTCCAGGGCGACGGCGCGGCACCGAGGCTGTCTATCTGACCGACCACCCGGAGTCCGAGGCGAAAAGGGCACCGGACCCGGGGGGACCGGGGGTTCGAGGCGAAATGGGCAACTGTGAAGCGGTTCGGGGCAACCGTGGAGCGGTTCGGGGCATGGCGGCCGCGTAGGCTCTCAGCGCCGCTTGGCGCACGCCGGGCACGCGATGCGGCCCTGCGCGTTCGGCGCGCACGCCTCGCAGAGCAGGTGCATCCGATCGTCGCACGCCGCCGGCCGCGCCGTCGCCGCGCCGCACGCCTCGCACGTGAGCCTGTCCAGGCTCGAGGCGCCCGCGGGGAGCCGCAAAACGATGTCCCGCGACTCCTTGCGCCGCCGGAGACGCATGTCGACGAGCGCCGCCGGGACCTCGGCGCTCACCAGCGCTGCGATCGAGCACGTCACCTTCGCCGCGAACCGCGCGGGCAAGGCCTCGAGCTTGGCGTTCCGCTCGGCGACGAGGTGCGCGACCTTGGCCTCGACCGCCTTTGGATCCGCGCGCCGCCGCGGCGCCCGCGCCTCCGCTATCAGGTCCGAGAAATACGACACGATCCGATCGTGATCCCGCGCGTGCCTGCGCTCGACCTCGCCGAGCAGCGGCTGAACCGCCGCGCGCACCGCCTGCTCCGCGCGGAGCGCGATCCAGTCCGCCGCGCGATCGTCCGTTGAGAGGGGCACGGCGCTCGGCTGCACGAGAGCGCTCGGCCAGGCGAGATCCAGGTGCGCGCCCACCGCAGCGTCCGGCTCGCCGCCGTCGTGTGCGTTCACCACGACCCGAACGAGCCCTTCGCGCCGGTCGTCGGCCTCGACGCCATAAGCGACGATGGCCGCGACGTAGGCCGCCGTGCCCGTGGAGACCTGCCCGGGCTCGCAGAGCCCGTTGCGCAGCACGAAGCGGTCCGCGGCGGCCCGCACGTGGGCAGGCCGCGGCGGATCCGCGGCGAGCCGCACCGAGGTGGACACCGGCCGCCCGCGCGCTCTCGCGATGAGCCGCTCGAGCAGCGTGGAGCCGAGGCCACACGCGACGTCCCCGTCCCGATCGGGGTAGAGCGCGAGGGCGCACTCCTCCGGGATCTCGATCTCGGCCGCGAGGTGCGCCGGCAGGAGCGCCACCGCCCGCGCGTCCTCCCGCTCTGCGAGCGCTCCGGCCTCCGCGAGCGCCTCGACAACGAAATCGAGCGGAGAGGGCAGCGCGCCCTCCGTGGGCGAGGACATCCCCAGCGCCGCGGTCACGCCTCGTAGTCCTTTCCAAAGAGCTTGGCGTCGAGGCGCTTCACCTGCTCGTAACGCCCGCGCGCCGCGGCGAGCTCCTCGGCGATGGCGTCGAAGCCGCTCGCGATCTCCTCCTCCGAGAGCGATGTCGCGTAGAGGGAGACAATGCGCTCCTCCAGGTCGCGCTCGTCCGCCATGTTGCCAAGGACCATATCCATCTCGCCCACGACCAGCTCGAACAGGTGCAGGCGGCGGTCGAGCAGATCGAGGACACGCTCCTCGGCGGTGCCCCGCGCGCAGAGGTTGTAGACGCGGACCTCCTCTCGCTGGCCCATCCGGTGCAGCCGCCCGATCCGCTGCTCGATGAGCATGGGGTTGTAGGGAAGATCGAAGTTCACGAGGACATGGCAGTGATGGAGGTTGTGCCCCTCGCCGCCGGCGTCGGTGGAGACGAGCACGCGCGCGCGGCCGTCGCGGAACGCCGAGAGCGCCGCGCGCTTGTCCGCGGCGGAGAGGCCGCCGTGGAACGCCACGGGCTCGACGCCGGCCTCGCGGAGCACGGCCTCGATGTACGAAAGCGTGTCGCGGAACCGGGTGAAAACGAGGACTTGCTCATTGTGAGCGCGCACGAGATCGACGAGGGCGCCGCCCTTCCGGGACGCGCGGACCGAGGCCGCGAGCTTCGCCAGCGCGGCGAGCGCGGCGCGCAGCCCGGGCACGCGCCGCTCGCTCGCGCTCATGCGCTCGAGGCTCCCGCGCACCGCCGCAGGGCTCGATCCGGCGCCGAGCAGGAGCGTCGAGGCCAGCATCCGGGAGCCGGCGTCGGCCCCGTGCGCGCGCACGAGCGAGAGGACGCGGTCATAGAGCTCGCGCTCCTCCGGGAGCGGATCCACCATCGCCGTGCTCACATAGCGGGGCGGCAGCGCGAGGCCGCTGTCGGCGCGGGTGTTGCGCACCATCACCTCGGCGAGCAGGGCGCGCAGCCGCTCCCGGTTCTTCGGCGACAGCGGGTCCTTCGGGTCGACGAACTGCGCGCGGAAGGCCGCCGGGGTCGCGAACTGCCCGGGCTTGAGCAGCGTCACGAGGTTGTAGAGCTCCTCGAGATCGGTCTCGATCGGCGTCGCCGTGAGCATCAGGAGGAACCGGCTATGCAGGCCGTCGACCAGCTTGAAGCCGGCGGTCGTGCGGCTCTTGACGTGATGGGCCTCGTCGACGATCACGAGGTCCCACGAGGCGGCCTGGACGAGCGGCGCGTGCTTCGCGCTCCTCGCGAGGGCGAGCGACGCGACGACCACGCCCTCATCGCGCCAGAAGGCCTCGGGGTCCGCCGTGCGCGCGGCGTCGTCGGTCGTGCGCGCGGCGATCCCGGCCTTCTCCGCGAGCTCGCCCGTCCACTGGCCGACGAGCGCAGGAGGGACGAGGACGAGCGCCCGCCGGACCATCCCGCGCAGCTGGTACTCGCGCAGGATCGTCAGCGCCTCGACCGTCTTGCCTAGACCGACCTCGTCCGCGAGCAACGCGCGCCCGCGGAACACGCGGAGGACGCGGCGCGCGGTCTCGATCTGGTAGCGGTGCGGCTCGACGCCGGTGAGCGCGGCGAGCGCGAGCAGCTCCTCGAACTGCTCGGCCGAGGCGAGCAGGTGGGCACGCAGCGCGTGGCTCACCGCCGCGAGCGACGACGGCGGGTCCGCGAGCCGCTGGAGCAGCTCGGACCGGTCGAGGCCGGACATCAGGAGCGGCGCCGGCTTCCTGGGCGGCGGAGCCGGCAGAGGAGCCGGCTCGGGCGAGGGCGCCGGCTCCGCCACGCCGGAGGCGGCGGGCGGCCGGGAGGCTGTGGACGGCCGGGAGACGGCGGGCGGCCGGGAGGCGGCGGGCGTGCCGCGCGGGCCGGCAGCACGGGCGCGCGGCGGGCGTTCCGGGGTCGTCGGGGTGGCGGGCGGACTTCGTGGCGGCGCCGCGGGCGCTTCGGTCCGCCGGGCCTGCGCGGGTGAGCGGGCCCGAGCGCGGGTGACAGGGCGCTCCGGGGGCGGCGGCCTCTCCGCGCGATGAGCCAGGAGGAGTCGCTGGACGTCGTGACGAAAGACGAGCTGGCCCAGGCGGCGCGGGATACCGACGTTGCGGTCGACGCAGAACGTGCTCGCGTTGTAGACAAGGAACGCCGGATCCGCGCTCGTCGATTCGCGCATCCGCTCGACGAGCGCGCTGCCCGCGAGCGCCTTTGGAAGGCCGTGCGCGAGGAGCAGGTCATGCGCCTCGTCGAGCGTCAGCGGCTCCTGGAGCGACCGGCCCGAGAGCGCGAACGCCAAGGTGAAGAGATCCGCGCCGGAGAGCAGCCGGCTGCCCGCTTCCGTGGCGAGCAGCCAGCTCACGTCGCTCGCGGAGATCGACGTGATGGGCGTCGTCGAGACCTGCATGCCTCGGCCGCGTGTATCCCTCCAGCTCCGGGATGTCGAGGCGCCATGGGCGCGAGAACGGCCGAAATTTGACGATTATTTTTGGAAATTTGACGCCCCTGATCGGAATGCGTCCTAGATCTTCTGGCGAAGCCAGCGCGTGAAGGGGTCGAGGAAGGTCCGCTTCCAGTGGACGTTGAAGTACACGTCCGCTTCGCCGAGCTCGGGGTTGTGATCGATGGTGACGGACGCGGCGCGATCGAAGAGGCCTGCGGTATCGAACATGGCGGGGCCGAAGCCGGTGCCCTCGACGTAGATGAGCACGTCGCCGCGGAAGGCGGAGAGGTTCGACGTGTGGCTCGCGTCGCGCCCCGAGAGCCCGCACGCGAGATCGCGGACGGCGGCGAGGGAGCCGTAATTGTCGAAGAGGGGGCCCACGAGCTCGAGCCGGGACTGGTCGCTATAAACGAGGCTCTGGGTCTCGAAATCGGCGACGGTGCGGACGAACGAGGGAGTCGGGGCGAGCGCGCCCGGAGGGGGCGGGGCGCCGAAGACGAGCAGCATGGCGAGCTGGTTTGTCGTGCCCGGGGGGAAGATGGGCAGAGGAAACGCGCCCTGAGGATCGGCGGCGGCGCCGCGCAACGCGAGCCCGAGGACGGCGATGCTGGGATCGTAGGTCGAGCCCGCGGCGAGCGCCCCCTCGAGGTTGGTGCAGATCGCGTCGTTGTGCGCGGCGATCTCCGGATCTTCGGTGTAGAAGGTGCCCTCGTAGAGAAACACGCCCGAGAAGGCGCGGGGCGCGCGATTGACGAGCGCCATGGCCGTGTTGGCGCCCGCGGAGAATCCTCCGATGACGGGCCGCGCGCCGGGGTTCTGCGAGCGCACGAGGGCGAGCGCGAAGAGCCCGTCGTTCGAGAGGGTGTCGAAGTCCCAGTCGGCCATCACGCTGCAATCGGCGGCGCCGGACTCGCACGCGCCGGGCGGGAGCTCCGTCCTCCGCTGGTCGACGAGCCAGACGTCGTGGCCGGCCATGGCGAGCTCGCCGGCCGCGGACTTCGCGTACCTCCCAGTCTCGCTGATCTCGTAGAATTCGCCCGGAAATGTGAAGGGGCTGAAGAGGATCACGGGCTCGCCGCAGCCGCGGCCGGCCCCGCGCTTGCTCACGTGGATGATCGAGAATCGATCGAGGGGGCTGTCCCCGGCGTCCACTTCGTAGACCACCCTCTCGAGCGATGGATGCGGTCGTGTGACCTCGACCGAGGCGATGTCGTACGCGCCGAAGGCGCTGCCCGCGAGAAATCCCAACCATCCAAGCATAGGCGCTTCCCTCCATGGGAACGGGGTGAACACCACGATGTTCACCGTGGTGCTTCGAGCAGCGCTCGCTGCTCGAAGCACCCATCTTCCACTCGCGCACGCCCGGACGCTTCTATGAAATGGACGGAAGCGTGCGGCGTCGCTGGGTGGTGATGCTGGCGGCGTGTAGTGCCGTGTGTGCTGCTCGCCAGTCGTCGGGCGCTACCGTTCAAGGAGACCCCGCAGCCTCCTTCGCGCTCCGCCTAGCTGCTGCACCGCCATCGAGGCCGGCATGCGGAGCCTGTGCGCGATGTCGCGGGTGCCATGGCCGACCGCGGCGAGGGCGAGCGCCGCACGGTCGCGCCGCGGCAGCTTGGATATCGCGAGGCGCACGGCGAGGAGGCGCTCGCGCGCGTCGACGAGGAGCTCGTCGTCCCGCGGCTCCGGCCAAGCGCTCCATGGATCGGCCACCGGAACCTCCTGGCGCACGCAGGCGCGCTCGCGGTAATGGCTCACTTTTCGCCAGGTGATGCCCTGCAGCCAGGCGCGGAGCGCTCGTGTCGGGTTCACCGACGGGTCCGGGCGGTACCTGCCCGCCTCGACAGCCATCCAGGCGGCCATGAGCACGGCCTGGACCAGGTCGTCACGATCGCGGCGCGGCACGCCGCTGCCCGTGACGAGCGCGGCGACCCAGCCACGCTCGGCGACGATGCGCTCGACAGGGAGGCGGACGGCGGGGTTCTTCGCGAACGAGGGGAGGCGGCGTCCGGGCGCGCTGCGCTTGTGCACATCGGAGCTCGTGCGGCGTCGGGTCTGCATACCAGGATCTCAGCAAGACACGTCGAGGAGCTATCGAAGCCATCGCGCACCCGCGCGGTTACCGCGCCGATGGGCTGCAGGCCGACATCGCTGCTGCCGGTCGAGTCAGCCCGTGTGGGCGCCGTCTGCCACCGATGCCGGTGATGACGCGTGGCGATGTGGAGAGGCGCTCTTTGCGCCGATTGAACGGTTCATCGACCCATCGATCCGGCGATTCGCCGATTCACCGAACGCGTGTCACGGGCGCGGGGGAAGCGGCGGCCACGTCGTGGTCAGGCGCGGGAGCGACGCGGCAGAGGTCGTGATGGCGCCCGCCAGCAGCGCGTGCGCCAGCGCGTCGTCCCCGATGGCGCGCGCGGCGGCCGCCATCCTCCGGTGCTCCTGCTCATCGCCCTGCGCGCCGGGCCAGCGCCGCGGCGACCGGGAGGTGTGCCGAGGGCGCGCGGGTACGGTGTCGCCGCCGTTCGATGCCCCTTTCTCTCCTGATGAAGGTGTCTTGTCGTCGGCGGGTGAATACGAGAGCTCGCCGGCGTGCGCTGCAGGCTCCACCGTGGAAGACGCGTGTGCTCCGGCGGTGGAAGAGGCGTCCTGTGTCGCTGCGCCGCCGGGGTGGATCCCGCCGTGCCGGAGGTCGTGTCCGGCCATGAGGAGCCCTGCGGTCAGGAGAACGCTCCAGGCGCTTGCCGCGAGCGACGCAAAGGCGTGAGCGACCGCTCGCGCCCGCGGCGTCCTCGCGCCGGACACTGCGCGACGGAGCCCGCGCCGCACGGGTTGGAGCAGGAGCCGCCACGACGCGGCGCGGCCGGCACGCTTCACCGGGCCGGCCCCATGGATCGCCAGCAGGACGGCGAGGCGGCGCTGGCGTCGCGCCTGCCAGCGGCGCGCCGCCGCCTTGAGGTCCGCGAGTCCGTGGCGAACACGGCTCTTCGCGGTCGTGGCGGGTATCGAGAGCAGCGCTGCGACGTGCCCGATTCCGGCCTCGTCGAGCTCGTGGGCAATCACGGCCTGGCGGCGCTCGGGCGGCAGATCGAGGAGCAGCGTCGACAGGATCTGCCGCCGCTCGGCCTCCATCCGGCGCTCCTCGGAGCTCGGCGCCTCGTCGGCGATCTCCGGCGGCTCGTCCGGCCACGGCTGCTCGCGCCGCCGGCTGGCGCGGCGCCGGTAGTTGGAGGCGTGGTTGTGGACGATGGCCTTCAGCCAGGCGCGCAGCTCGCCGCGGGCCGGATCGAAGGTGGGCAGGGCCCGCGAGATGCTGTACAGCACCTCCTGGAGCACATCCTCCCTGTCGGCCTCCGGGATCCGCTCCGATAGGACGCGATTCCGCAGGTAGCCGAGGTGCTCGCGGACGAGGGCGTCCCAGGCGGGCGGCGTCGCTCCGGGCACAGCGGGCGGGTCCTTTGTCTCCATGCCCGATCCATTAACCGCAGGTTACCTGATGGTGCCCGAAATCGTTCCTGCGGCCTCGATCTGCCGGCGGAGCCTCGTGGGTGAGCCTTGCGCTCCGGCGAGCTTCCCCGGGCGCTGAGCCGATGGGGAAGGCGTGAGCAATTGGCCGTGCCGCCGCTGCATTACGGGGAGCCGTCTCGTTGGCCATCAGAATTTTTTCATCGTTCAGCGCCGGAGGGCGCGCTTGTCGGCGAATGGCGGGCTGACTAGCACTACTGCGGGAGGTTGCCCCGGATCGGCAGAAAAACCGCCAAGACGCGGAGGCCGCCAAGAGGAGAGGGCAACGTCCGCCGCGACATCTTTCCCTCCTATTTCACCGGTTTCTTGGCGTCCTTGGCGTCTTGGCGGTTCGTTCCCCAGCCCGACTTCCCGCAGTAGTGCTAGGGTCGGCGCGCATGCGCGGGACCAGGTGCTGGGGGATTGCGCTCTTGTTGTGCGTCTCGGGCTGGAGCCGCGGCGCAATCGCCGACGTGCCGCGGTCGCCCGGGACGGGGGCGCAGGGCGCTCCGTCGGCGGCTGCGCCCCCGGGGGTCTCGCCCTCTGCGGCTTCGCCGTCGGCCGTGTATCCTGCTGCGACGTCCGCCGCGTCCCTCGCGGAGACGCTCCGCCGTGCGGAGCAGGCGCGGCGCGCCGGGCGATGGGACGACGCGGCGGCGGCCTATCGGACGGCGTGGGAGTCGACAGGCGACCCGCGCTGGGCCGGGGAGCTGGGGCTCCTGGAGCTCTCGCTGCGCCGGTACCGGGACGCCGCGGAGCACCTGCGCCGGGCGCTCGAGGCGGGGGGCGCGCTCGCGCCTGGCGCGAGGGCGCGGCTCCGGGGAGCGCTCCAGCAGGCGGCGCAGGAGGTCGTCGAGGTCGCGATCGTGGTCGGCAAGCCCGAGGCCGAGCTGTTCATGGACGGTCGGCGCGTGGGCCAGGGGTTCGTCACGTACGTCGTTTATGTCGAGCCCGGCAGCCACGAGGCGCGGGCGACGCTGCAAGGCCATGAGGACGGCGTGGGTCGCTTCGAGGCGCAGCGCGGGGACAAGCTGCCGCTCGGCCTGGCCCTCAAGGAGAAGCCGCCGGCGCCGCGGCCGGCGCAGCCGGCGGTTGCGCCCCGCGCCGCGGCGGCCGCGCCGGGGCCGGCGGCCGGGGGGACGGCGGCTGGGGGGACGGCGATCGGGCCGGTGATCCGGGTCGGGGGACTCGCGCTCGCGTCGGCGGGTGTCGTGGTCGGCGCAGGGTTCGCGATCGCGTCGGCAGTCAAGGACGGCGAGGCCGAGTCGCTGCGCGAGGACCTGCTCGCCACGCTCGGGGAGCATGCGTGCCACGAGAAGGCTTCGATCGTCGATACACGGTGCCCTCAGCTCCAGGACGCAATCCGCTCCCGCGACGCTCTGGGGCTGGTGGCGCTCGCGAGCTTCGTTGCGAGCGGCGTGATCGGCGCGGCGGCGCTCTCGTCGTTCTGGTGGGCGCCCTCGCCGGACCACGGCGGCGTCCGCGTGGTCCCGCAGGCGACGGCGCGCGGCGGCTGTGTCCGCATCGAGGGCGCATGGTGAGGGTGAGGCGCGGAGGGCGCGGAGGAGGAGCGGCGATGTCGCAGTGGGGTGCGGGGCGGATCCTGGCGGCGCTCGTCGGCGTGAGCGGCGCGGTGGTCGCGATGGCGAGCGGCTGCGGGGCGGTTGACGGCTACGACTGCGCCGAGCTCCTGGCGTGCGAGTTCATCACCGAGGACGGCATCAACAACGGGGCTTGCGACGGGGTCTGCGTCGATGCCACGTTCGGCGGCTTCGTGCAGCAGCCGTTCCTCGTGTGGATCGGGTCCATTGGACCCATTGAACAGCCGCCGGAGTGCGGCGAGGCGCTGCAGGGCACGCGGTCCGACGACCCCGCGTCGCCGGCCACGCACGACCTCCTCCATGCGGAGCCGCCGCCTCATCCTGGCTGCGACCCGTGCGCGTGCACGGCGCCTGCGTGCGCCTTGCCGGCCGGCCTCTCGGTCACCTCGGGCTACATGTGCGACGAGGGCCCTGGCGAGACGGTGACCCCGTTCGAGCCGCAGGCCGCCTGGGATGGGACGTGTGTCGCGCCCGGCACGGTGCCCGCCGCCGCGTTCGGCTCCTTCGCGATCGCGCCGGTGACGGAGCGCGCCTGCGAGGTCGTGGCGGCCCCGGTGCCGCGCGACGGCGCGCTGCCGGGGAGCGCGGAGGTCGCTGTCGTGTGCGAGGGTGACGACAGCCGTTGCCCGAACGACGGCGATCACTGCATCGGCGCCGAGGAGAGGCTCACCGCAGGCTGGCGCCGCTGCATCATGTCGGAGATCGATGATGACTACGTCGAGTGCCCCTCCGGCGAGGACATCCGGGGCCCCAGGTACTCGGAGAAGTTCACGTTCTGGGTGGTGGTAGACGACACGCGCGAGTGTACGCCGTGCTCGTGCCACGAGACCGCTCCGAGCGTGTGTGTGGCGATCGTGTCGACGTTCGAGGACGCCGCGTGCGGCGAGATGATCGACTCTGCCATAGTCCGTGAGAACGGCGTCTGTCACGACGCCGAGCCCGGCTCGACGCTGGGGAGCATGAACGCGGCGTGGCGGGTCAACGCGCCGGGGAGCTGTGTGCCGAGCGGCGGGGAGCTCATGGGTGAGCACACCGTGCAAGGAAGAAGGACGCTCTGCTGTCTGCCGGAGGGAACGTGATGCCGACGAGGACGAGCGCGGCGCGGATGGGGTTCAAGGCGGCGGTGCTGCTGGCGCTCGGCGCGGGCGTGGCGCTGCTCGAAGTGTCGTGCTTCGACAAGACCCCCCTTCCCGACCCGTACTATCATAGCTGTCTCGCCGAGTGTGTTCGCTACCCCAGCGATTCCATGGGCTACCGGCTGCACCCCGTTTACGCGTGGTTCGGGAAGGCGAGTGAAGCGCCCGACTGCGCGTCGGTCGGCCTGTACACTGCTGAATTCGACGGTACCTACGGCGATCTGAAGGAGACGGACCGTTGCCCGCGGTGCCTGTGCGAGGCCCGCCCGTGCCCACCTCCCGCGAGGATCGCTGTGACATGGAAGTCGAAACCCGAGAACGACGCGTGCGAAGAGGTAGCCACTACATTTGCGGACACGCCGCCGGGATGGGACGGTGGCTGCTTCGCGCCTCAAGAGCGCTTCGCCGAGAAGGCAGGGCGCGTGGTCGACGTATACTCCTTCGATCGTTTGCCGGATAACGAGCCTTGCGGCGCATACCTCGCCCCGGAGGACGTGGACGCGATCTGGGGGACGTTCGCCGTCATGTGCGATGGGACAGCCTACGGCCCTCAATGCGATGATCTGGAAAAGTCATGTGTCCAGCCCAAGCCCGAGGGGTTTCGCGCCTGCATGCGGCTCTATCAGCTGTTCGACGACTTGTCGGCGTCGTGCCCGCCGGAGTTCCCCGAGCGACACGAGCTCTATCGGGAGCTCGGTGGCTGCTCCGACTGCTTCTGCCATGAGATGAAGCCCCGAGAGTGCGAGATGACGGTGTCGCTGTACGAGGACAAGGACTGCACGCAGCACATCAGCACGAGGCCGCTGCCGGCGGAGCTCGGGGAATGCGTGGACACACCCGGCGAGGTGGTGATGAAGAGCCTGAGCGTGGCCGTGGTCAAGGAGGAGCGCGGCACGTGCGCGCCGGTCGGAGGGGGACGGGTGAGCCCCAGTATCCCAATACAAGGCGAGGGTAGCAATGTCTATTGCTGCGAGCCCGCGCCAGGCGGTTGACCCTCGCGCCGCCGGACCAGCCTGTCACGACGCCCGAGATGAAGGACCTGGATCACGCGCCTGACCGGCGCGGTCCGTGGCATCGAGGAGGTGGCTCAGGAAGGCGCGCGCCTCGACGCGTCATCCCGCGTCCTGCGCGGCGGGCTCTCCGAGGCGCTGGAGGCGCTTTTGCCCTGCGCCGTCATCCACCACGACCCAAGGAGCCCCTGGGTCGTACGCCGTGACGCCCCACACCGGCAGCGGTGGCCCTTGGGCGATTTCAGCAAGACCGTGTCGCTTTATTTCATCGCCGACAGCCGTCAACCTGTAGCGAGCCTCCAGCATAGGTGCTCTGTCCGTCCTGTAGGGCACACTCTCCAGCGCGGCCTCAGCCCCACGGTGCTCGGCCCACTGGCGCAGCCGCATGGCGAGAAAGATATCGCCGATGCGCGTCCCCCAACCATTACGCAGCTCTTCGCCAGCCGATGAATTGTGCACAAATACGTCCACGGGCGTCATCCAGTCTTTGTCGAGACAGGCGAACAAGAGCTCGTCAACCCAAGATAGGGTGAGCGCGCTGCCGTCCAACCGAGGAAAGAATGCCGCTTGGTGGGTGCCCAGCTCTACGAGATCCTTCCGCACTCGATCTGCGCGCCCACCCTCGGTGGCCAGAACAGGAGACCGACCGCATAGCTTTCGCCAGGAGCGCGCCATGTGCCGGACGCGCGTCAGAGATTGCGCGCGCGCCTCGTCCAGACCGCGGCGCGCGTCAGCCGGCTTCACGTGGACGAATCCACGGCCAAACCCATCCTCCGGCGCATCTCCCAGGACGACGATGTCGATATCCGGGTGCTCGGGCCGATTGCGGAGCCTCCACGCGCAGAGCGCCCACAGCATCAGCCTATCCCTCCACAAGCCGGACGTCCATACGACGATTCGTTGGCGCGATTTCACTGCGCTGATAAGATCGTCAAACGACGAACGGAGCTGTGCCCTTTCCCGCCCTCGAAGGTTCCAATAATCGCACCGCCGCTCACAATGGTCTTCGGGATCGGACGCGCACGGCCCCTCCAGCACGTTGTCGCGTACGAAACGCACGGGAAGGCGAAGCTTGCGCCGGATCGCTTTCCGAATGTCCTCATTTGTGGTGATGTGAATAGTCATTGGAATCTCAGAATAGACACTTTTTGCAGTCCGGCGATGGTGGATCTCCGGACTTGCATCGTCTATAGCAGGTTCGACACTTCGTCTCGCCTGCGTCTCCAGATTTTGGACTTGCACAAAACTGCCACGGAGCGCGGTCCATGCAATCCTGATATTTCTCATCGCAGCTGTGATTGCTTGTCCGCTCGCAAGCTTCTCGGCAGCTCTTATATTTTGCGTATGCGCTGTCCCGACATTCTGTCCGCTGCGCTTCGTTCTCTATCTTTCCACACTGAATAGTGTCAGACTCGGAGTCCGCCTCGCATTCTTCCTCACATGGCGTCTGGGCCGCGATGTTGCAGACGGGAGGAGGCGGATCCATGTCTTGCGGCTCCAGCGGCACGGGCCCGATGCCACCGACCCCTGTCGCGCCGAACCCGAAGCCGCCGGCGCCCGTCGCGGTGATGATGATACCGCCGGCGCCGCTCTCCCCTTCGCTCCGGAGGTAGCAGTCTCCAGCATCGAAGTTGCATCCCGCGAGGCCGAGGCATAAAACAGCGAACGGCTTGTTCATTTTGACTCTCCCCCAAATCTCCACACAGGTCCGGTGGTGACCATCGTAACCACGCTTCCTGGGAGGACGCGGCTGCTCCCGCCGGCCCAGTCTACGTTGGCGCTCACCGACACACCCAGACGTCCGGCAAAGTACCAGTCGGACTGGGCGCGACCTCCTGGAGCGACGCCCGTCACGCGGTCACAGAACTCGACGCCGCACACCGGCATCGAGTAAATCGACAGGGATGGCCCGAGGCTGACGTTGCCTGTCTTCGTGTCGTACCCAAGCGTGACCGCCGTTCGGTCGTAGAGCCCTACGCGCGAGCCAGGGACGATGCTGAACATGTTATGAACTTCGAGGCGGAACTCGCTCTTCTTTCGCCAGAGCATCTTGGCGAACGGGCTCACCGCGAGCCTGGACTCGGTCCCAACCTGGATCCCGCCCACGCTCACGCCAGCGCTGAACTCGCGTGCATGTACCGGCGTGGGCGCGACGACGAAGAGCTCACAGGCACAGAGAAGGCAGAGAAGCCGAAGTGGACGAATCACGCAGATGTCCCCCCTTCTGCGATCATCTTGGATCACCGGATAGCGCGTGATCCGAGGAGCGTGGGGGATTGTTCCATGTGTGACCTGGCTTTCCAAGAAAAATTGGGAAAGATTCCGTAAGCGTCATGTGGCTGGTGGAGCACGGGCCGTGCCGGACGGATAGGGGAGCGTACGCGATTACGCGGTGCGGGTGTCAGCCATGTGTTTCGTGTGGTCGCTGCGTAGAAACCTGCGGAATCGCGGCGATTCTAGCGCTTGGTTCACCTTCGCGTGCGCGGAGAGGATGGGTTTCAGCTCGTGATTTCTTCGGGTATCGACAGAATTATCGTGAGAGAACGACGCCTGCGTGCTCTGGGACAGCCAGACCTACCAGCTGTTCCACTGGACTACTGGCTGGCATCTTGGTTGATAAGCTGAGGAAGAATTCCAGCTGTAGGAAACTGGAGAGCTAGCGATGTGGCAGAGAGCGCACCCGCATGCGCGATGGTGGGGCCGGCCATTTCGGTTTCGTCACGACCATCCGCGAGTCCTTGCTTCGACAGGCGCCGCTGAAGCGATCATGCCGTTCAAACGCGGGCGCGTTCACCCTCGGCGGCTCGGAGCTCAGCATCGACCGGGGTCTCGCACCGTTCGACCGCTTTGTCCGCTACGCCTTCAACGTCTAGGTGGCGCGCATCCTTGCCGACCGCGAGCGCCGGCATCTGCGGGCCATCGTCGAGCACCTCAAGCAGGCGCACACCCGGTTCGTGAACCTGATCGACCCCCTGCCGCCCATCCTGCCGAACCCCTGGGAGCTCGGCCTCAGCGACCTCGGCGAGGGCGACGGACCTGCACCGACCCTCGCCGGCCTTCGAGAGGAGCCAGCGCGCGGCGCTTGACCAACATAGTATACCCCCCTATACTATATGGGTGCACACGGTCGAGAACAAGAAGAAGCTCATCGCTCGCGTCCGGCGGATCCGCGGGCAGCTCGAAGCGGTCGAGCGGGCCCTCGAGGGCGAAGCGGGTTGCTCGGAGGTCCTGCAGACGGTGACCTCGGCGCGTGGCGCGCTGAACGGCCTCGTGGGCGAGCTCATCGAAGGTCACATCCGCACGCACGTCATCGACGGGGAGCGTGCAACGGCACCCCAGCGGGAGGCCGCGGAGGAGCTGGTTCAGATCGTCCGCGCCTATGTGAAGTGAAGGAAGCAACGATGAGCGACTCCATGGGATCCGATCGGCTCGCCCAGCTTCGACACGCCCACGACCACGGCGCCGCCGCGCCTTCGCACGAAGCCAGGACCCGGTGGGTCGTTGCGCTGACCTTCGCCATGATGGTGGCGGAGCTCGTGGTCGGCTACGCGACGAACTCGCTCGCGCTCACCGCCGACGGCTGGCACATGGCCACGCATGCGGGCGCGCTCGGCATGGCGGCCTTCGCGTACTGGTTCGCGCGCAAGCAGTCCGGGTCGAGCGCGTTCTCCTTCGGCACGGGCAAGGTGCACGCCCTCGCCGGGTACACGAGCGCGGTCGTGCTCGCGCTCATCGCGCTGCTCATGGTCGTCGAGTCGCTGCGCCGCTTTCTCCATCCCGAGTCGATCGCCTTCTCCGAGGCGCTTCCCGTCGCCGTCGTTGGCCTCGCGGTCAACCTCGTCAGCGTGAGGCTCCTCCACGCCGACGAGCACCATCACGAGGCGCACGACGACCCTCCCGACCACGATCACGACCATGGCGATCACGACGACGAGCACGCCCATGGCCGCGACCACCACGGGCACGACCACAACTTGCGTGCGGCGTACTTCCACGTCCTCGCGGACGCGCTGACCAGCGTGCTCGCGATCCTCGCCCTCCTCGGCGGGCGCACCTTTGGCTGGACGTTCCTCGACGCCGCGATGGGCATCGTCGGCGGGCTCGTCATCGCGAAGTGGAGCTACGGACTCTGCCGACAGGCGGCCAGGCAGCTGCTCGACGTCGTCCCTTCCGAGTCCCTTGCTCGGCGCATCCGCGATCGCATCGAGTCCACCTTCGCAGGAGCCAGCGTCGTCGATCTCCACCTGTGGGACATCGGGCCCGGCGCGCGCGCGTGCATCGTTTCGGTCGCGGTGCCGAGCCCACTGGCGCCTTCCGCCTACCGTGACGCGCTCGTCCCGATCGCGAGCCTCCAGCACGTCACGGTCGAGGTTCACCCGCTCTCTGCCGGTGACGCGCGGAGGGGCTCGTGAGCTTCAGCGCGATCTTGCTCCTCGCGCTCGGGCTCGCGATGGACGCGACCGCTGTCGCGGCGGCACGAGGGCTGTCTGTCCCGGCGATTCGGGCGCGCCACGTCCTGCTCGTCGCCGGGTTCTTCGGCGGCTCTCAGGCCCTGATGCCCGTCATCGGCTGGCTGCTCGGAGAGCGGATCGGTCCGCGCGTGCAAGCGTGGGACCACTGGATAGCGTTCGTGCTGCTCGCGTTCATCGGCGGAAAGATGCTCTGGGAAGCCCGCGGCGACGACAGCGGCGAGGGCGAGATCACGGTCGATCCCTTCGCGTTGAGCTCGATGTTCGTGCTGGCGATCGCCACCAGCATCGACGCCCTCGCCGTGGGCATCACGCTGCCGATGCTGAACGCCCCGTTCGCGATCTCCGTCGTGACGATCGGCGTCGTCACGGCGCTGCTCAGCGCAGCGGGGCTCTTCGCGGGACGGCGGTTCGGGGCGATGCTCGGCAAGCGTCTCGACCTGGCTGGAGGGGTCGTGCTCATCGGCCTCGGGTTCAAGATCCTCCTCGAACACCTTGTGCTGTCGTAGGCGTGTCCCCGCGGACCGCGCCCGCCGGCTTCCGGGTGCGCAGGGTCGAGGCGCGTTCGAGGTGCGCCGCGGCGCTCGCTCAGATCGACAGCGCGATCGGCGAGCGCGGCCGCGCGCTGGGAGCCGCGTCGGTGCGCGGCGCGCCCCAGCCGCCGCCCGGCGCCTCGGCGGCCTCGCTGACGCCGAACGCGCGCTGCACGAAGGACGAACTCCGCGCATAGGCGAGCAGGTCGCTCGGCCGGACGGCGGGCATGCCGCGGTGCAGCCGCCGTACGAGCAGCAGCGTGTAGAGGTCCATGTAACGCTCGGCCATGCGGGCAGCGGAGTAGCGCTGGAGCGTGACCTTCCGGCCGTATCGCCCCATGCGCGCGGCGAGCGCGGGGTCGTCGCGGAGCTCCGTCAGCCTGGCGGCGAGCGTCTCGGCGTCCCCGGAAGGCACGAGGAAGCCCGTGTACCCGTCGGTGAGGGCCGTTGGCACGCCGCCCACCGCGGTCGCGACGACGGGGAGCCCGGCGGCCATCGCCTCGAGGACGGCGAGCGGCAGGCCCTCGGCGACGGAGGTGAGGGCGAACGCGTCGAGCGCGGCCAGGATCTGGGGCACGCCGTGCCGCCCGCCGACGAAGAGCGCGCGGTCGGACAGGCCGAGCTCGCGCGCGAGCGCGACGAGCCGCGCCCGCTCCGGGCCATCTCCGACGAGGAGCAGCCGCCCGTGCTCCGGCAGCGCCTGGGCGGCCGCGCGCAGGAGCAATGCATGGTTCTTCACGGCAGAGAGGCACCCCACGCTCCCGAGCACCCAGGCCCGCTGCGAGATGCCGAGCTCGGCCCTGACACGGGCCCTGGCCACGGGATCGGGCGCGAACCGCGAGAGGTCGAGGCCGCTGGCGACGACGTGCAGCTTCTCGGCGCTGACCTGGCCCTGGCTGACCAGGGCCTCGGCGGCCGGCCGCGATAGCGCGACGTGGGCGTCGACGAACGCTGCGGCGGCGCTGCGCAGCCATCGCCGGCCTTGCAGGTCGTTCGAGACGCCGTGCTTCGTGTGGACGACCGGGACGCGGTGCAGCCAGCCTGCGGGCGCGGCATAGATGAGCGGCTGCAGGTTGTGCGCATGGACGAGCGAGATACCTCTCGCCCTGAAGAGCGCGACGAGCCGGGCGGTCATGCTCAGGTCGAGGCCGCGGCGCTTCGGCAGGAGCTGCACGTCGATGCCGCGCCGCCGCAGCTGCTCTGCCCGCGGACCGTCCGGATCATCGGCGATGGCGATCACGGTCACGTCATGGCCCGCAGCGCGCTGGAGCGCCGTCAGATCGACGACCACCTGCTCGGCGTCGCCGGCCTTCAAGCTGCTCACCACGTGCGCGATCCCGAGCTTCCATGGAAGCCCCGCCCGGTCCCAATCGCGGCCTCCCGCGCCGTAAATGTCACGAACATCCATGTCTCCCCCCTCGAACGAAACGAATGGAACAGTGTCGACGCGCGCTGCTCGTCCAGCGTGCCTGCGCTGCCTGGCTCATCGAGGCGTGATCTGGCTCCTCCCATCGGCGGAGCGGCGCTCCGCTCCCTGGCCGACGCAGCGAAGCGATGATGGACGAGCGTCCTGGGCTTGAGAAGCGTAAGCGCCGCAGCACGCCGAGGCCGATGCGCGGCGGATGGTTGGAAAATTGATTGGTGTGGAATATAGGCCGAACCCGGAATGTGGCAATACAAAACTGTGATGAATGGTAAGACGGGAGTGCGCGAGGAGGGTTGTCCGGTCGTCCAGCTGTCCAGGCCGGGCCGTGCGCTCGCTCCGGCTAGACGGGATCCGTCCGCGACTTCCAGCCTCGGCGCGAATGTCGGGTTTCTTCCGGGGCCGCGTACGGTTTTGTCCCGCGGAACCGGTGTCTCAGCGACGGAGAGGCATTGAAGAAGGTGTGAGAGCGCTCGTCGACGACGGGAGGTCCACGCGTCATCGCTCCCGTCGCGGTCAGTCGGGCGCCGGCGATCGAGCTGGTTCCAGGCATGTGAGATGGGCGACGTGGGGCGTATCGCGTGACGCGTCAGCGGCAGAAGAGGAACCTGCAGTTCCCGGATGCGCACTGGTTGTCCTTCGTGCACGCCGCCCCCCGGCCGCGCTTGTCGACGCACTCGCCCTCGTTGGTGCCCCACCCGCAGAACTGGCTGGCCGCGCAGTGCGCGTCGGAGCGGCAGAGGCACGTCTGGGTGAGATCGCCGCAGCGGTTGCTGGGGCACTCCTCGTTCACACGGCACCCCTGGCCGATGCGCTTCGAGCCGGGCGTGTAACAGAAGCCCGCGCCGGCGATCAGCCCGCCACAGCGGCCGGAGGCGCACTCGCTGTCGCGCGTACACAGCTGATGCTCGGCCTTCTTCGGCTCGCAGGCGTTGTCGCCGCCGACCCCTGGCGTCTTGCGCGCGCAGCGGAGGCCGCTGCCGCAGTCGGCGTCGTCGTTGCAGACGCAGCGCCCCGGGATGGCGTTGCAGGCGACGGCGGTGCACTGGCCGCTCTCGCACTCCTCATCGAACCGACAGCTCCCGCCCAGCACCTGAAATCCAGGGCAGTAGGCCGCGCCGCACTTCGTGGGATAGGCAGATTCCCGCTCCTCCGCGGTCGCGAACGGCGCGATGCCGCTCTCGTCGAGATCGGCGGCGGGATCGGCCATCCCCGCCCGGGGTCCCTGGGCGCGCTCCCACATGCGGAGGAAGGACTCCGTCGAGGATCTCAGGCCGGTCGTGTCCACGCCCAGGCGATCCAGGTCGGCCACGAGGTCGGGCAGCATCCCCTCGTGGGCCAGGCCCTTCTCGTCGAACTCCGTCCCCAGGGGGTCGGGCCCCTGCTCGCGCTGCTCCCAGGCCTGGCAATCGGCCTCTGCCTGGAACGCCGCCGAGCACGCGCCGTCCTCGCCGAAGCGCGGCCGGGTCTGCTGGATGAAGCCGTTGAGATCTGCCCCGAAGGCCATGGGGACCTTCAGGCCGAGCCGCCCGTACTCGTAAGCCTGCGCGAAGGAGCGCGACGAGCCCTGACAGCTGTTCTCGACGGAGCTGCGGCTGTACTGCCGGGTCTCGTCGTGCGCGGTGCGCAGGCCGAAGATGCCGCCGCTCTGCCGGAGCATCCGGATCACCCGCGCCGGCGTGGACTTCTCCTTTTCCGCCACCGTGGGGGCCATGATTTCCCGGAAGTGACCGTGGGAGATGTAGATTGGATAATAGTCGCGCGCCCGCGCCAGCTCGAACACCCGATCCACGCCGCGCTCCGAGAGGTGCGCTACGTCGAGCAGCATTCCCCGGTCCATCATCTCGCCGACGAGCGCTTCGCCGAGGGGCGTCAGCCCGCGCACGTTGCGGCAGCTCGCGTCGACATCCATGCCCAGCGTGATCCCCGCGAGGGTGGCGCCGCAGTCGGTGTCGATGGAGCAGTTCTCCGTGTACTGCGCGAGCTGGAAGATCGGGTTGTGCAGCGCCGCCCCGCCAAAGGCGTTGTCGACCTGGTGCACCGGCTGGAGCGTCCGGACCCCCAGCGCGTGGTACCTGGCGAGCTGCGCGCGCATCTTCGCCGCGTCGACGTCGCGGCCGAACAGGTGGCTGGCCTCGATGGACAGCACCACCGCCAGCTTGCCCGCGCCGATGATCTGCCGGGCGTGCGCCGGTGAGAGCGCGACCTCCATCCAGCCGGCGTTGCGAGCGGCCAGCGCGTGGGTCATCTGGATCTGGAGATCGACATCCACCATCTCGTCGCAGGCCCGCTGCCGGTTCTGCTCCGGCACGATCGAGCAGAGCCAGTCGTAGCTCACCGCCGACATGACGATGAGGCTCAGCCCGCGATCGTGCGCCGCGCGCAGCCAGCTCACGTGACCCTGCTGGTGAGCGATGGTGTCCCAGCGCGGCCACCCCTCGGAGAAGCGCTTTCGCTCGAGGTGGAGCCCTGTGTCGCCGCTCGTCCCCTCCGCCTGGCCGATCACCTCCGAGCCGAGGACGCCGCCTCCCAGGCCGAGCAGCGCCGACAGCGCGCCGTTGCTGGCGAAATCGAGCATCGTCGACTGGGGGCACCGGTCCAGGAGCCTGCTGAGATCCTGTCGAACGCGGCCGTGATCGCTCCCTGGACTGCCACCGTCGCAATCGTCCAGGGCGCCGGCGCCGTCGTGTTTGCCGTGGAGCCATCCACCCCCGAACGCCTCCTCCGACATCATGTGGAAGTGCAGGTCCGCGAACCCGCTCACCGGGGCTCCGCCGAGCGCCGCCGGGGAGGGGACCGGGAGCGCCGCCGCGGCGCCGTCTGCCGTCGCGGCGCCGGCGGAGAGGCCGAGCGAAGCAGAGAGCGCGAGATCGTCTGTCGTGCCCTGTTCGCCGGGAAGCGACGGCGCTCGCGGGTCGCACGCGGACGCCACGAGCGCGAGGGCGGCCAGGGCGGCGGTCGCGAAGGGGCGCGGCCAGCGCCGGCGGCGCGCTCGGGGCGCCGGACCGGGTCGAGTCGATAGGGCACGTGTCAGGCGATCGTCGGGGCAGGTCATGGGTGTCGCGGTCCGGGGGTTCGGTCGTGGGTGTTCTAGGCACCGAGGACGCCTGGTTCCTGGGGTAGCTCCCACCGCATTTTCAAGCGGTGAACCGGGCCCGCGCGGCGCGTGGCGGGTTTTGTCAGCGCCTGGCGCGGTTTGTCGCCTTCGCCGCCGGTCCAGGGACAGCTAATTCACGCAACGATGGGAGACCGCGAGCCGCTCCGCGAGCGGGCACGGCGGCCGACCGCGTCACGTCCGCTCATCTCGGCCGACCAGGCCGTCGGGGTTGATTCAATGACAGTTCTCAGGTCCATGCTGATACGTCAGCTCATCCAATCACGAGACGCCCTCGCGGATCCCAGGCGCGCGGGGCGCCTCCCGCTCCTCCTGTGCCTGGGCATCGTCACCTCCGCCTGCGCGGGCGGCGCCGACGAGCCGATCGAACGGAACGAGCTCATCGGAAGCGTGCAGCAAGCGCTCTGCTCCGCGGACGACGTGGGCTGCCAGAGCGGCGCCCCGAGCTGGCCGAGGTGGTCTCAGCAGCCCGATCGGCCCGACGCCGTCTTCGAGGAGTTCGAGACCGGCTCGGGCGCCGGGAGCGCGTCGAGCAGCGCCAGCGCCGGCAGCGCGTCGAGCAGCGCCAGCGCCAGCAGCGCGTCGAGCAGCGCCAGCAGCGCGAGCGGGGCCGGCGGAGGCTCCGGCGTCGAGTTCAAGGTCAAGGCGTGCGACCCGAACCAGCTCGGCAAGATGCCGGAGAGCCCCAACCCGAAGGGCGCCGACCTGCAGAACATCACGACGAACTTCCACGTCCTGCAGTCGATGCAGCTCCTCTCGTCGATCATCAACAAGACCTCCGAGGCGATCAACGCCTCCGACACGGAGACGGTCGAGGACGCGGACAAGGGAAAGTGCATCTGCACACAGCGCGTGGCCGCTGAGTGCCTCGACGTCATCCAGAAGAGCAAGACGACCTACGAGGAGTGCTCCGACTTCTGCGACCCGGTCACGACGCCGACGAACGACTGCAGCACCGGGGTGCTCGTCTGGCTCGCCAACGACTTCCAGCAGACCGAAGCGGGCAAGTTCAAATGGGCCTTCGCCACGGTCAAGTGGCTCGACAAGATCGCGGGTGAGATCTCCGACGGGCGCTTCGCCGACTTCCTGGAGCAGGCCGGCGGCGAGCTCGAGAACGCCACGGAGCTGCTCGCGAAGATCCAGTGTTACATCGACCTGTACACCGAGGGCTACCACCTCGGCAGCTACTCCGAGCAGCGGCCCGATCTGCACATGTGCATCCCCTGGGCCGGACACGGCGCGTACGCCACGCTGGTCGAGAGCGGCGACGGCCGCTGGGGCATCGGCGGCCGCTACACGTCGCACAACCTGAGCGAGGAGCGACGCGCCCAGATGCGCACCGGCGGCTTCGCCGTGACGGCGTTCGGCAAGACGCTGAGCATCCTCCCGGGGATGGAGTTCGACATGCAGCTCGACGGGTACAAGTGGTTCAACCGCGAAGCCCCTCTCGGCATCGAGGCCTTCGGCCACTCGGGCGGCGGGGGCCTCAGCCTCTCCGCCGCCAAGAAGAAAGGGGTCTTCTACCTCGCGGACGAGGATCAGACCGAGTCGCTCGACACCGACGGCGACGGCCGTGTGGCTCCGCAGGAGTTCCTCATCGGGACCTATATGCCGTTCTCCTACACGGCGGACTACACGCCGAGCGGCGCTCCGAGCCCGGCCACCTGGCCCAGGGACGCGGCGGAGCCCGTCGAGGGCTGGGAGGGGCGCTCCGCCGCCGTCATGGCCGCGGCGCTCAACCTGGATCTGCAGATGAAGCCGATCGAGAAGGAGCTGACCAAGATCCCCCTCCCTCCGGTCCCCGGCGCGTTCCTCATCCCGTACTTCCGGCTCGGCGCCGGGGTCAAGTGGTACGACGAGGCCTATTTCATGCGCAAGCGCCTGCAGGAGGCGCTCAACAAACACACGAACCACAAGATCGAGAACGTCGATTTCGATCGCAACATGCATCCGTTCCAGGCGCCGGACGTGACGGCCGAGGCGGGGACGGAGGTCTCGGTGAAGCCGGAGGTGGGCGCGAAGCTCTTCCTCGGCGTGCCGCTCGGCAAGCGGCTGAAGGTCGGCGTGGAGGCGAGCATCGGCTTCTCCGTGGATCTCAGGCCGAGCGGCTCCGGCGGCGTCGTCGACCTCAACACATCGCTCGAGCGGGCGCTCGTGAACAGCAACCCTGACGAGTCCCTCGAGTGCAAGCCTGTCTTCAACTACAAAGATCAGACGTACTGCTCGAACCGCCTCGTCGAGGAGTCCGAGATGAACCTCGGCTGCTCCCCGCTCGACACCAACAACTCCTGCTGCCTCACCTTCGTCACCGGCGGCCGCGCCTGCATCGACGACTGGACGGGGATCACCGAGGAGCTGTGCGACTCAGGCAAGCTCTCCTACGAGCTGTTCTCCACCTTCATGAAGGAGAAGACGGCAAAGCAGCTCAAGAGCGTCTTCCAGCAAGGCTTCAGCGCCACGTGGAACGCGAACAAGACCTGTGACGAGTGCGACAGCGACGGCACCTGCGTGACCGACGTGCGGAGCGACGATCTCCGCGACATCTCGGGCTGCCAGAAGCACGGCGTCTGCTGCCTCCCCGTGGCGTCGTCGCCCTTCGGCCTGGCGGGGTCGCGCGGCCTCGTGAACGGCACATACGGGCAAGCCCGGTTCCTCCAGGCCGGCGACCTGGCCTACGACGCGGCCGCTCGGCTGCTCTACGTCGCGGACCGGACCGCCGTTCGCCGCATCGACCTGACGAGCGGCGCTGTGGCGACGATCGCGGGGTCGACCGCCTCGGGCACCACCGACGGCGTGGGCACCGCCGCGCGGTTCAATACCCTCTCGGGCATCACGCTCCATGGCGGCGCCCTCTACCTCGCGGATCGCGGCGCCCGCACGATCCGCAAGCTCACGCTGAGCAGCGGGCAGGTCACGACGGTCGCCGACCGCACCGTGCTCGGCACGCCCCGTGACGTGGCCGTGGACGGAGGCAACCTGTACGTCACCGACAGCGGGAGCCGTACGCTGATCCGTATCGACCTCGCGACGGGCGCGAACATCGCGGTCGCCGGCCAGGCCTCCTCGTCCGGGAACGTCGACGGCGTGGGGACGACCGCGCGGTTCGCGGAGCCGTCCGGCGTCGTCGCCGACGGGCGCGGCAACCTCTATATTGCCGACGCGTTCAATCACTCGCTGCGCCGGTTCGAGATCGCGACCTCGGCGGTCACCACCGTGGCAGGCAACGGCACCGCGGGCTCCGCGGACGGCGTCGGGACGGCGGCTCGGCTCACCTCCCCGCAGGCGCTCGCGATCGACGGCGCTGGCGGCGTGTTCATCGGCGAAGGCAACAGGCCCGGTCGCATCCGGCGCTTCGACCCGGCGCTCGGCGCCACGGCCACGGTCGCCGGCGCGCCTGGCACCGTGTGGCAAGACGGCCTGGCCACGACCGCCGTCTTCGAGCTGCCCGGCGGCATCGCCGTGCTGCCCTCCGGCGACCTCTACGTGAGCGACACGCTGCCGTCGACGGTCCGCAAGATCGGGAGCAACTGCGACGCATCGGTCGCGGGGGCCGTCGTGTACGACGTCACGGAGGCCGAGTGCCCTGGCACCTTCGGCGCGTACCGTTGCGTGACCGAGACCAAGAGCGATGTCGTCGAGTGGAGGGGCCCCGGGTGCCACCCGCTCCACTCGGGCTTCCAGTCCGCGTGCGGCTGCACGTCGAACGCCGACTGCGCGAGCGGCGAGACCTGCGATCCGGTGAAGAAGCTGTGCACCATCGGCGGCACGCCCGTCGAGTGCCTGTGCAGCGCGGACCCGAACCCGACCTGCGCGAGCGAGCCGGGCCGCACGTGCGTCGAGGGCGCGTGCACCCGCCGCTGCAACTACAACGCTGCCACGGCGGACACCGTCTGCGGCTACGGTCAGGTCTGCACGCCCGACGGCGCGTGCGCGCCCCAGGGCGGCGCCCAGTACGCCGAGCAGGTGATCTGGGGGCTCAAGAACCAGGAGGCGCCCGCCCACGCGATCGCCACCTACGGCATGAGCGAGATCGAGCTGATAGCGGCGCTCAACGCGGGCATTCACATCGGCCTCGAGGTCAAGCTGTTCAAGAAGCCGAAGAAGTTCACGCTCTGGGACTGGCGCCGATCCTGGGATATCGGCTCTGTCGAGAAGGCCAAGTTCCAGCCCGGGCTCGAGGCGACGTACCAGTGGGACAGCACGTCGCTCGGCCAGGTGACGAACTACCAGCCGGACGAGGTGACCCGCTACGCGACGGTCATGTCGGAGACCGCCGACTTCCTGGCGTGGTGCAAGGACGAGCTGCCGCTCTATGCGGAGGACCCGCTGCCCCCCACCACGGACGATGTCACGGGCGGCGTGCAGGAGGTCATCAACTTTGGCTTCGACCTGGGAGAGCAGGTGTCCAGGATGGAGAACCTCTGCATCGAAGGTCGGCCCATGATGGAGTGGCTGCAGGACAAGGACGCGCTCGCCGAGACGTTCGTGACCGGGACCTGCACGTATGTCGGATCGCAGAGCGGCTCGCGCGGCAGCCTCGATTTCCCGTGCCAGGACGCGCACCTCCACCTGCTCAAGCACTGGGGCTGCCTGGACACGCAGCGCTCCTTCGTCTCCAACCAGCTGCGGGTGGGCGCCTTCAGCGGCGCCGTCATCAACACCCCGACGCCCACGTTCGACCTGACCGAGCTGCTGTTCGATACGAGCAACGGACTCGAGGCGTTCAACCTGGTGCACCGCGTCCCGCTGGCCGAGATGTGGCTCGCCGAGGTGGAGGCGTGCTTCGACGACCACTCCGAGGACACCGTCCCGTGCGCGTGCGACGACGACGCGGATTGCACGACCGGGCCCGGGCAGACCTGCGTGAGCGGCACGTGCCATGGCCCCGAGGACGACGTCATCCAGTGCTCCGTCGTGAAGAACGCTGGCGTGACCGTCGAGCGCTGCTGCGGTGACGGCGTGCAGCAGGCCTCCGAGCAGTGCGACGACGGCAACGTGCAGGGCGGCGACGGGTGCTCGTCGAGCTGCATGCACGAGACGAAAGGCGCGTGCTGCCGATCCCTCGGCTGCACCGACCTCGGCACGGGCGGCGTCAGCTCCAGCGCGACTTGCCGCGAAGCCGGCGGCTACTTCGTGAGCGGATACAGCTGCGCCGAGATCGACGCCTGCGGGGCCGAGCCCATCGGCTCCTGCACAGAGCCCGACGGGACCTGCCACACGCCGACCTATCAGGCGCAGTGCGACGCGGTGAGCGGCGTGTTCACCGTCAACGGCCAGTGCGAGAACGAGGCGGAGCGGCTGACGCTGCAGCCCGGCAGCGCCGGGATCGACGCGACCATCACCAGCCTGAGCGCGGGCGTCGGGACGAACAACGGGCGCTCCCCGAACATGACCGCAGGGGAGTGGACCGCCAGCGGCGTCGATTACGTGAACCGGAGCCTGTTCAGCTTCGATCTGTCGCCCATCCCGGCGGGCTCAACGATCGAGCGGGCGCGCCTCACGCTCTACGGCGATCCCGACGCGCGCATCTACGGTCAGGGCACCTGGAACGGCCTGCCCCCGGGGCACTCGACGCACGGCGGCTCCAATGCCTTCCTGCTCCAGCGCGTCACCTCGCCGTGGCAGGAGAGCACCGTCACCTGGTCGAACCAGCCCACGACAACGACGCTGCACCAGGTGCTCCTGCCGCAGAGCACGTCGCTCGGCCAGGACTATGAGCGCGTGGACGTCACCGAGCTCGTGCGGGACATGCTGAGCGCGCCCGCGAGCAACAACGGCTTCCTGATGCGGCTCGAGGACGAGGTGACGCGGTACCGAGAGGTCTCGTTCATGTCGAGCGACAACGCGAACGCCGCGCGGCGCCCCAGGCTCGACGTGGTGTTCCGGAGGCCCTGAACGCCGGCGCGATGGAGCGGGGCGCAGATACGAAGATGCGCCCCGCTCTCACTCTTTGGTTTTGATCGACACTCAAGAAGGATTGGAGAACATGAGAAGCTCATTCAGAAGGTTCGCAGGCGTCGCCGGCGGTCTCCTCGCCAGCGTGGCGGGGCTGTCCACGGCGCTGGCCCAGGTCGCCCCGCTGGACACGAACCATGTGGTGATCATCGACCGGTCCGGCAGCATGGCCGGCGACCGCATCGCGCTCGCGAAGAAGGCGGCCAAGATCTACTGGAACACGCTCGTATCGAGCAACGTGCCCGCGTCACAGTCGTTCACGGAGCTGCTCGGCGTGGCGAGCTACTCCGACACCTCGTCGATCACGTACCCCATGACGGCGCTGCCGGCGTCCGGCCTGGATGCGGCGGTCGACGCGCTCGTCGCGGACGGGGGGACATCGATCGGGTCTGGCCTCCAGGAGGCGCTCGACATGTTGATCGCCGAGAGCCCGATCAAGAGCGCGCGCGAGTGCGTCATCCTGCTGTCGGACGGGCAGCACAACACGCCGCCGGCCCCGAGCGACTTCTATGCGGACTATTTCAGCCGCGTGGACGAGGTCCACTCGATCGCGCTTGGAGCGGGGGCGGACGAGGCGATGATGAGCGACATCGCGGCGAATTACGGGTTCTCGCCCGGGCTCTACCTGCGCGCCGACAGCGACACCGCGATTGACCAGCTCGAGCTGATCGGCGCGTTCAACCGCATGGCGAACGACTGTCGCGACGGCGGCATGATCGATCAGGTGCTGACGCAGATCCCGCCGCATTCGACGTCGTGCGCGGACACGCTGGTCTCGGCGGCGCAGATCGTGGATTTCACGATGATCTTCGTCGGAGCGGTCGCACCGGAGGTGTCCTTGCAACCCCCGTCGGGGCCCACGATCACCGAGCTGAACTACGCCGCGTCGGGCTCCGACCTGACCTTCTTCTCGGCCGAGAGCTTCAAGCGCTTCTCCCTGAACCTGACGCAGCCGTCCGAGGAGGGGTTCTGGCAGTTCTGCGCGACCAACAGCTCGGATCAGCCCATCTACCTCTATTCCGCGGTGTCGACGCTGGCCGACACGATCTCGCTCCGGGTCACGCCGAGCACGCTGAACGTCGGGACGGCGCCGCTCATCGTGGAGGCCGAGGTGAGCCACCTGGGCAGCCCGGTCCTGGGCGCCACGGTCAGCGCGGAGATGACCGGCCCGAGCGGCGCGGCCACGCCCCTGTCGTTCCACGACGACGGCGCCGCCGCGCACGGCGACACGACCGCCAACGACGGCGTCTACTCGCTGAAGGTCGGCCAGTTCGCCGAGGCGGGGAGCCACGACATCACGGTGTTCGCGGACTACGCCGGCAGCGCCACCGTCCCGATGTTCACGCGGCAGCACACGTTCGGGTTCTACAAGAACCCCGCGCCCCCCTGCCAGAGCCTCGGGCCCATGAGCACGGCGATCGTCGCTTCGGTCAACGGGACCTCTTGCTTCCAGATCGATCGGTCGAGCCTCCCGACCGTCTGGACGCCGGCGACCCTGACGCTGCAGATGAGCCCGACGGACGGCGTCCCGCTGAACGGCGTCAGCGTGTCGGTCAACGGCGGGACGCCCCAGAACGCCCCGGCGAACAGCTGGTCCGCGACGACCACGATCCCCTTCCCGGGCACCGCGAACGACGTTGTCTATCAGGTGAGCACGACGAGCAACAGGCAGCTTCGGATTCAATGGTATCCGTGACGCTGCGCGACGGTCTCGGCGCGATGCGCCGCTGACCCGTCATGGACCGCGCGGACCGCCGGTGAGCTCCGGTTCACCGGCGGCGCAGCGCGCGGGACACCGAGCGCGTGCTCGCATAGCCGAGCCCGGCGGCGAGCGCGCGCCTCGTCGGGTTGGACGAGGCGAGATAGCGATTCGCCAGCTCGGTTCGCGCTTCCATCAAGAGGGCGCGGTGGGACGTGCCCTGCTCTCGCAGCAGCCGCTGGAGCGTCCGCGAGCTCACGCCGAGGTGCTCGGCGACGCGATCGATGTTCGGATTGCCCTGAGCGATGCAGAGCTGAAGGGCCTGTCGGACGTCATCGACGAAGCTCGACGGGACGCCGGCGGCGGTCGCAGGCGCCCCGCCGACCTTGCCGAGCGCCTGAAGCCGCGCCGCCGCGCAGTCCTCGAGGATCTCACCGAGGCGCGGCTCGGCGGAATGGAAGGGCAGCTCCAGGAGATCCCGATCGAAGACCAGCTCGTCGTGGGGGGCATCGAACTCGACCCGCGCGTCGAAGACGCGCTCGTACTCGCCTGCGACGCGCTCGCGGCGGTGCCGGAAGCGCACCGCCAGCGGGCGGATGTGCTCGCCCGAGAACGCCCGCGTCCGGAGCACCATCAAACTGACGATGAGATCCGCGACGGCGGGCACGCCGTCCGGCGAGAGGTGGCGGAAATGCGCGCGGCGACCGGTCACCTCGAGGCTCAGGACGCCCCCATCGGCGACCAGCGGAGCGAAGCGGATGACGCGTTCCAACGCTATGCCAAAGCTGCTGCTGCTGCGTGTCAGGTAGTCCAGGAGATCGAGCGAGCCGACCTCGAGCCCCTCCGCGGCGTGCAACCCGAGCAGCGGATTGCCGCTCATCTTCTCGGCAGAGGACCATATCTGCCGCGCCACGCTCAGAGAGATCGGCAACCCGCGCCGGCGGAGCGCCTCCGGCGGGAGCGCTGCGTCGCGCAGGACCGCGTCGATCGGCAGCCCGAGCTTGGGCGCTGCGGAGAGAAGGAGCAGGACGAAGTCAGAGAACGCGGACTGGGCTGGCGCATGGACCACGGTTCCTCACAAGCCAAATGTGTCGGAGCGTAGTGGCCGAAGCCGTCCGGGGCAACCCGGATCCTGGCGCTGGGCAAGCTACCCGTCCGGCGTCCCGCGCGGCGTGCGCGGGCGCGCGGGCGGGCGAGGCGAAAACGGGGCTCAGGCCAGGAGGCCCGGGAGCGGCCCGGTGCACACGCCGGGAATGCCGAAGGTGGTCACGTCGTCGAGGCCCATCGCGTTGCATACCGACACGAGCAGGTTGTTGTGCGGCAGGTCGGCGTACTTCATGTAGCGGCCCATCTTGAAGTAGCCGCCCGCGCCGCCCGCGAGCACCCAGGGGATATCCTTGTACGTGTGCGTGTTGCCGACGCCGAGCTCGTTGCCCCAGAGCAGCAGGGTGTTGTCCAGCACCGAGCTGCCGTCCACTTCCTTCGCGAGCGCCAGCTGATCCAGCACGTATTTCACCTGCTCGCTGTGCCAGGCGTTGATCTTCACGAGCTTCTCGTTCGCCACTGCATCGTTGTCGCCGGCGTGGGAGAGCTCGTGGTGCTCCTCGTTCACACCGATCCAGGGATAGTACTGCCAGCTATCGGCGTTGGCCCACATGAACGTGGAGACGCGGGTCATGCCGCAGATGTGCGCGAGCAGCATCAGGTCGGTCTGCAGCCGGCCGACCTTCGGATAGTTCTCCATCGCTCGCGTGTCGAACCTCTCCGGCATCGTGAGCGGCGTACACGACACCGTCGCGCTCTGCAGCCGCTGCTCGATGTTGCGGATGCCGCCGAGGTGCGCCTCGAGCCGCGCCTTGTCCTCGGAGCTGACGCGCGACTTCAGGCGGCCGATATCGTCCTTGAGGAAGTCAAGCACGCTCTGGCGCTCGGCGATCAGCCGCTGCAGCTCCGTTTCGGAGAGATCCGCGTTGGCGAAGATGCGCGAGTACATCTGGAATGGATCGTCGACGGCCGTGTTCGGCTGGTTCGGACCGCGGTACGAGATCACGCGGAGCGGCTCCTGCCCCTCGATGCGCACGCCGAACTCGAGCGACGGGAACTGGCTGCTCCCGCCGATGCGACTCGCGATGTGCTGGTCGACGGAGATGCGATCCGCCCAGCCGGCGGGGCCGCCCGCGCCCGTGAAGCTGCCGGCGAGCAGCGAGCCGCCCGTCAGCATCGCGCCGGGGCCCTTCATGTGCGGTCCGCCGGGCTTGTTCTCGCTCGTGACGCCGAGCTCGTCCTCGACCGTCGAGTTCATGTGCACGCCCTTGAGCACAAGCATCCTCTGCTTGTGCTCCTCGAGCGGCGCCAGGATCGGGCCGAGCGAGAGCGGCGCCTCGTGCGCGTCCCCTGCCGGAAAGAACGCCGACGGCACGGTGCCGTTCGCCGAGAAGATGCCGATGAAGCGCTTGGCGCCCGGCTGCTTGGCGTCCTGTCCAAATACGGTGGCGCTCCGCCAGACGGGGCTCGTGAGCGCGACGGTCAGGGCGCCGAGCCCGCCCAGCAGCTTGCGGCGGCTGATCTGGGTGCGGAGGTCGATAGGGCCTCTTCGGTTCATGGCATCTCCTTCGTGTTCGCGTCGATCGGACGGCGGAAGAGGAAGGCGTCCGTCTCCACGACGGCGCGGGGAAGCGCGTTCAGATCCTGGCCGGCGGCCTTGAAGGTCTCGAGCAAGCGCTCCATCGAGCAACCATCCATGTCCTGCTCGAAGCGGGCGATCGCGAAGCGGAACCACTGGCGCGCCACGCACTCTTCCACCTCGGCGCTGCCCGCGAGCCTCTGGCCGAGCTCCGCCACGCCGTCGAACTTGCCGTCCATGTCGCGGGTGGCGATGACCTTGCCGCTCGCGTCGACCGGCTCGCCGCCGTCGAGCTCGCGGTAACGGCCGATCGCGTCGTAGTGCTCGAAGCCGAAGCCGATCGGATCGAGCAGCTGGTGGCAGCCGACGCAGCTCGGGTCCACCTCGTGCTGCGACAGCCGCTCTCGGGTCGAGCTGCTCGGGTCGACCTCGGGCGGCTTGGGGATGTTGGCCGGCGGGGCCGGGAGCTGCTGGCAGAGCAGCGCCTCGCGCACGAACTTCCCTCGGTAGATCGGCGAGCTCTCTGCTGGCTTCGCCTGGATGGCGAGCAGCGCCGGGAGCGTCAGGATACCCGAGGTGGCGCCGTCCGTGCGCTTCAGCGGCTGGAAGGAGTCGTCGCCGGTGACGCCGTAGTACCCGTCGAGATCCTTGTTGTAGAAGACCGTCGTCGAGGTGAGGAGGGCGCTCAGCTTGCCTCCCTCGTCGTTGAGCACGTGGTCGAAGAAGGCGTCGGCCTGCCCGCGCAGCGACTCACGGAACGACCGCGGTTTCCACTCGGGGAAGGCGTCCGCGTCCTTCACCACGGTGCTCAGGCCGTTCAGGTGCGTCCAGCTGCCGAGGAAGCGATGGACCAGCTTCCGGCCGCGCTCGTCCTCGAGCATCCAGCCGAGCTGTGCCGCGACGCCCTCCTTCGTGGTCAGGCTGCCGTCTTCGATGGCCTCGTTCAGCCGGGCGTCCGGCAGGGTGCCCCACAGCATGTACGAGAGGCGGGCGGCCACCTCGTACGGGGAGAGCTTCACGGCGCGATCGCTCACCTTCTCCGAGGTGCCGATCTCGACCCGGTACAGGAAGCGCGGCGACTGCAGCATGCCGCGGAGCAGGAGCTCGACCCCGTGCTCGTAGCTCGTCTCCGCGCCCACGTCGAAGAGCTGCAGGTGTCGCTCGATGTCCGCCGCGTCCGTGATCGGGACGCGGTAGGCGCGGGCGCCGAAGCCCACGATCATCTGGCGCGCGCACTCGCGCGGCTCGGCGTCGGCCTCGCAAGGCGCGATCTCGTCGAGCGCCGCCGGATTGCCGACGATGGCCGCGGCGATGACGTCTGCCGCGGCCTGGAAATGCTCGAGCTCGACCTGCGTCACGTCCGGCTGCAAGAGGCCGAACGCCGACGCCTCGATGGCGGGGCCGAGCGCTGCATCCAGGTCGGGCACGTCGCCGACGAGGTCGCGCACGGTGTTCACGTACTGCTCCCGCGAGAGCAGCCGCATCGGCGAAGGCCCAGGATCGATGGTGCTCGCGTCGCACCTCCATGGCTCCCCGGGGCCCGCCGGCCCCGCGCCCGAGCCCGAACCTCCGCTGCTCGAGCTGCCGCTCGTCCCGCTCGTGCCCTCCGCCGGCGATGTGCCGTCTTCGCCGCCCAGGTTGCCGATGCACGCCGACAGCGCGAGCGCCACGGCGAGCAGGCCCACGTTTATGTGGGAATTGAATTGTTCAATCGATGATGTAGTCATTCAGGGCTCCGCTCGAGGCTGTTGGCTACTCCGGCTCGGTGGGAGACCCGCTCGGGCGCGATCATCTTTTTCGTCATCGAAGCGTGGAGACGTTTCGATTGGTACGAAGAGGTGGGTCTATGGTCGCCGAGCTCCGACCCGATGGCGGGAGCGCCGCCGGCTCACGGTCCTTGGATGCTGCAGCACACGGAGCAATCGTAGGCCTCGAGCAATTCACGCCCGGCGCACGGGAGGTCACCGCACGCGGTTCCCTTCAAGGCGCCGCAGCTCGGGAGGCATTCCCCTTTGACCTCGATCGAATGCGGAGGATCACAGGGCGTGTCGTTGCCTGGAGGCGCGTCGCCGTCCGGCGTGAAGTACAGCCGATCCAGCTGGACGCCCTCGACGGCGTTCGCGAGGACGAGCTCGTGAGCTCCGGCCGAGAGTGGAAATCGGAGCGGCTCGCCATAGCGCGTGTTGTCGTGGAAATCGTCCCAGAACCAGATGTCGCCGACGCTGATGCGCCAGAGGTACCAAGGCCCGCTGTCCACCTGGAACCAGAAGCGGTTGTTGAGGGCGCCCGGCGCGTGGATCCGCCCCCAGATCAGGTACTCTGCCCCGGTCGGCACCTCGAAGCGGTAGCGCGCTCGCGCGAGCCCCGGCGCGTCGTCCGAGGGCATCCCGGCAGGGGGGGCGATGAAGCGACCCTCGGAAGCACGGCTGTCTTCACCCACGGTGAAGCCCTCGCTCAGCTCTCCGAGCTCCGCCTCGATATAAGAAGATCCGGATACGACAGGAGCCCAGGCTCCGACCGAGGTGATCTCCGCATCACACCCGGAGGCCGCGAGGCAGCCGAGCGCCATGATGCGAGCGGCCGAACAGCGCTTCACGGCTGATCCAGAAACCGCCTTAGCTTCGCGCTGTGGGGGCTCTTGGGATACTGCTTGACGAATGCCTGAGCGCGCCGCCTCGCCTCCTGCGTGTTGCCGCGCGCGGCCAGCACGTCGATGGCCAGCACCTCGCGCTCCTGCCGGAGCACGCCGTTCGGGAACTGCGCGCGCAGGCGCTCGAGGAGCGCCGTGGCTCCCGCCACGTCTCCGGAGCGCAGCTTGGCGCGCGCTTCCGTGAGCAGCGCGCTCTCCGCGCGCAAAAGATCGGTCTCCGTCGGCTTCGGTCCGCTCGGCCTCCGGGTCGGCTCCACCTCGGTGGGTGCGTCGAGCGGCGGCTCCGGAAGCGCCTTGGGCTCCGCCACAGGCGCCACCGCGGCTTGCGACACATCCTCCGGCGCGCGCTCCGGGGCCGCCGCGCGGGGCGGCGCAGGCGCCTCGTCCGGGGAGGAGAGGGCCCAGTAACCTCCGCCGAGCGCCAGCCCGCCGCCCACGAGCAGCGCCGCTGCCTTGATCGAGAGCGACGACAGCAGCAGCGAACCGACTCCAGCCTTCGTGGCAGCGGCGGCGCTGGATCCGGCCTTGGCGCCGACGGCCGTCCCCGCCGCCAGCTGGCCCGCGATGCCGCGCCATGCGCGCTCCTTGGCGCCCTCGGGCGGACCCACGTTGCGCACGCTTCCCAGGAGCTCCCGCTCGAGCGAGTCCGCTCCGCTCTTGGCGCTCAGCAGCCGTTCTGGATCCCGCGTCACACGGCCTCCTCTCGGCTCGTGTCTTGTGCCAGCGCGAGGCGCTTGACCTCGCGCGAGAAGGTCTCGCGCGCCAGGCGGAGTCGCGAGCGCACGGTGCCCACGGAGATACCCAGCAGGTCCGCGATCTCCTGGCCCGACTTCTCCTCGAGCTCGAACAGGACGAACACGAGGCGCTGCGGCTCCGGCAGCTTGTTCAAGATGGCCTCCGCCGCCTGCGCGCGCTGCCGCGACTCCGCGCTCAGCGTGAGCTCTTCGGACGCGCCGCCGTAGAGGTCCATCTCCGTGGCGTCGGTCGTGACCTCGTGCCGGAACCGCGCGGAGCGCCGGTAGTCGCTCGCAACACGCTGGCAGATGCCGAAGAGCCATGTCGTGAGGAGCGAGCGACCCTCGAACTCGGGGAGCTTGAAATGCGCGGTCAAGAACACCTTCTGCGCCAGATCGAGCACGTCCGCCTCGCGCACCCCGAGGCGCCTGAGCGAGCACCAGACGAAGTTGAAGTGCGCGTCGTAGAGGGCTCGAAACTCGGGGTCCGGTGTGCTCATGCCGTAACGTCCCGGTGACCTTGACCTGTCAGCGAACGAGACGAGCAGACAGCGCAAGCTCGAGCGCGGAATTGTGCAGGGACGATACCACTCGACCACCTGAATAGGTGAACACGATTCGGCAACGGACGGGCGGGCTCAGGTTTTTGGGGAGGCCGGTCCTGGGCCTTCTGGCTGCTGTTCTCCTCGCTGGCATAGCTGGCAAGGTTCTACCCGTTGCCGAATCAGGCTCGGCTGTTTAGTGGGGCTGCCGACCCGAGAAGATCACAAAAAAATGCGCGTGCTCCGCGCGGCGGTTACTCTCGCGTCGTCCCGATGCGGAGGCGTCGCGCTTTTCCCGTGGTTTTTGGTGCGATGCTGGCGGCTTCGGGGAGCGCCGCGGCACAGACCGAGCCCTTCCTGAGCGTGACGCGCGGCGCTGGCGCTGAGAGCTGCCCGGATGCGGCGCGCCTCATCGAGCGCGTCGAGCAGCTGCGCGGCCGGCCGGAGACGGGTGCGAGCGGCTCCTACGTCGTCGAGTTCACCCGGGAGGCGGACGGCTTCCGCGCGTCGATCCGCAGCGGGAGCGGCGCGCGCGAGCTGCGCGATCGCAGCCGCAGCTGCGCCGGGATCGAGCAGGCGACCGCGGTGACGCTCGCGCTGCTGCTCGACTCCGACGCGCGAGAGCCGTCGGCGCAAGCTCCCGAGGCCGACGCGGGCGCCGGGGCGTCGCCTGCCCCCGAAGGGACGGCGCCTGCCTCCGAAGCGGTGGCGATGGCGGCCACCTCGCGGTCCAAGCCCGCGGGACCAGGCGGCGGCGAGCGGGCGGGCGAGGCCCCGAGCGCGGGGCGCACTCCCACGCGGCTCACGCTGGCGGTCGGCGCGATTGGCCTGTTCGGCGTGGTGCGCCCCTTTGCGCCCGCGCTCTCCGCGGAGGTCGGTATCGGCGGCGCGCGACTTCGGGCGACGATGGGCGCGTTCTGGCTCGTTCCTCAGGCGCTGAAGCACGGTCCGGGCGAGCTCCGCGAAACGATGCTCGGTGGAGTCGTCCGCGCCTGCGTGGCTGCCGCGGGCTCAGAGGCGCTGCGCTTCGATGTGTGCTCTGGCCTTCACGCCGGCTGGCTGAAGGCGGCGGCGAGCGGCTACACGCGGAACGACGTTGCCGAGAAGATGTGGCTGGCGGTGCCGCTCGAGCTGTCGCTGGCGAGGCTGTCAGGTCCGCTCGGCTTCGACGTCAGCGCCGCCGCGCTGCTGCCGCTCCGGCGCAGCGATTTCTCGGTGGATGGCGTGGGCGTCGCGTACAGCTCGCCGCCGGTCGGCGCGCTGGTGTCGCTCCGCGGCGTGGGGGTCTGGGTGCTTTAGATCGATTCACATCGTCTCGACCGACTTGAGCATCTCCGGGACGAAGTGGAGTCTCGGCCGGAGCAGCCTGTCGCGACGCCCGGGCTGACGCACCTGGAGCATGGCGCCGGTCGCGGAGCTGTTCGAGGCATCCAGAAGATCGTCGGTGAACGTGTAGCTGTAATTCTCTTGCCTGGTCGGTGTCTTGTCCTCGGCAGCGGCCTCGGGGATCGAGACGCCGAGAAACAGCAGCGCGGCTGTGACTGAAATAAGCGATCGCGACTTCATCATGCCTCCTCGCCTCTATCGGACACGAGCGAGGTCCGCAGATTGGGACCCTTTTTGCCGAGCTCGATGTCGCGTCGCGGAGCTCGCCGGGGCGGTCGCGTCCAGAGCGCGCGGAGCCCCCCGCCCAGGCCCACCCGAGCAGGCAGCCCCCGGTGGACGATGCACCCCTGCGTTCCGCGCCGACAGGCGCGCTCGATGTCGTCGCGGAGGGCTCCCCGGACGGACCACCCGATCCGGTGACAACGCAGGTGACATCGCTCTCCTTCCGCGTAGAATCGAGCCCGATGCTCACCTGCAGTCGAAGGAGCACGACGGGCGGCCTCATCGTTGCGGTCGTCGCGGCGCTGGCCGTGGTCGTCCCCGCCGGAGCGGCGGGCGCGAGCGAGGAGACGCCGGCAAAGGTGGCGAACGGCATCGCCGTCGGCGCTCAGCTGGAGGCGCTCGCGGACGTCAAGGTCGCGCGCGCCGAGGTCGCCCGGGGCTCCAGGGTGAGCGTGGCCAGGCTGATCGAGCGCCAGGGCCAGCTCACCGCCGTCGACGTCGAGCTCGCCGACGGCCACGTCGCGCGCGTGGCGATGGCGACGGTCCGCACGTCGTTCCGCGTCCTCTCGGAGTAGCCTCTCCGAGTAGCCGGCTTCTTCGCCCCGGCGCGCGATCGCGGCTAGGGTGCCGCCATGCGGAACCCCGCCAAGGTGCGCGTCGCCGTCCTCTTCGGCGGCCGTTCGGCCGAGCACGAGATCTCCCTCCTGTCCGCCCGCTTCGTCGTGGAGGCGCTCGACCGCGACCGCTTCGAACCGGTCCTCATCGGCATCGACAAGTCCGGCCGCTGGCTGCTCCAGGAAGAGGCGCTGCTCCTCAGCGCCGCGCGCGATCCCCGCCTCGCCCGGCTGAACGAGGCGATGCCGGAGATCGCCCTCGACGCCCACCCGGGGCCCTCCGGCGAGGCCACGCTGACCGTGCCGGGCGGCGCGCGCTCCCCGATCGACGTCGTCTTCCCCGTCCTGCACGGGCCTACCGGGGAGGACGGCTGCGTCCAGGGCCTCCTCGAGCTCGCCGGGGTCCCGTACGTCGGCTCCGGCGTGCTCGGCTCCGCCGTGGGGATGGACAAGGACGTGATGAAGCGCCTGCTCCGCGAGGCGGAGATCCCGATCGTCCCCCACGTCACGCTCCGCCGGGCCGCGTGGGACCGCGATCGCGGCGCGTGCATCGAGCAGATCGCCGCCCTCTCCGCCGGCGGCGCCGGCTTCGGGCCGATCTTCGTCAAGCCCGCGAACCTCGGGTCGTCCGTCGGGGTCCGGCGCGTCAAGGCGCGCTCCGAGATCGAGGCGGCCGTCGAGCACGCCTTCGAGTTCGATCTGAAGATCGTCTGCGAGCAGGGCATCGAGGGCGTGCGCGAGATCGAGTGCTCCGTGCTCGGCGACGACGACCCCATCGCCTCCGTGCCCGGCGAGATCGTGGTCGGGCACGCCGACGGCTTCTACTCCTACGCCGCGAAGTACATCGACGCCGGCGGCGCCACGATCCGGATCCCGGCCGACCTCTCCCCGGCCGAGGCGAACGCCGTGCAGCTGGTCGCGCTCCGCGCGTTCCACGCGCTGGAGGCGTCGGGGATGGCCCGCGTCGACCTCTTCCTCTCGCCCGAGCGCGCGCTCTACGTGAACGAGATCAACACCATCCCCGGCTTCACGGCGATCTCGATGTACCCGAAGCTCTGGGAGGCGAGCGGCATCCCCGCGCGCGAGCTGATCGAGCGCCTCATCGGGCTCGCGCTCGAGCGCGGCGCGCGCAAGGCCCGCCTCAGGACGAGCGCCTAGCGCCGCGCGGCCCGCGTCAGTCCGCGTCAGTCCGCGTCAGTCCCCGTCGAGCCGCACGCCGGGGGCGCCGAGCGCGGGCCGCCGCACGAGGCAGGGGCCGAGCGCCTCGAGGATGCGCGCGTGGCGCTCGGCGGGCGCCCACACGAGGATGTGCCCGCCGCCGCCTGCGCCGCACACCCGGAGGACCTCGACCCCGAGGCCGTCGAGCCGGCGCTCCAGCGAGAGCGCGATCGCGCTCGCCGCCCTCGAGAGGCGCACCTTCGCGGCCGCGCCCCGGCGCATGCCCGAGAGCACCAGCGAGAGCGAGCCGATCTCGAAGCCGCGCGCGACCTCGCCGGCCGCCGCCACCAGCTCACCCTTCGCGTCGCACGCCGAGCCGGGGTCCATCCGGTCCAGCACCTCGCCCGACACGCGCCGCACCTCCGTGTCCACGAGCAGCAGCCCCGCCGAGAGCGCGGGCACGAGGTCCGGGCAGCCGATCGCGAGCGGCCGCACCCCGGAGCAGCCGCCGGCGTCGAAGGCGAGATCGAGCAGCCCCCCGAACGCCGCGAACACCTGATCCTGCGCGCCGCACGCGTTGCGCAGGCGCTCGCGCTCGATCGCGACCGCCTCGCGCGCCAGATCCTCCGGCGCGACGGGCTCTCCGAGCGAGGCGCGCAGCGCGAACAGCGCCGCCACCGCCACCGACGCGCTGCCGCCCAGGCCGGCCCCGGGCGACGTCTCGCTCTCGACCCGCAGGGCGACCCCGTCGCCCACGCCCGCCGCGGAGAGCGTCGCCTCGATCAGGCGGAAGGCGAGATCGTCGCGCGGAGGATCCGCGCGGCGCCGCAGGAGGACGCGCGCCTCTCCGGCGCTGCCCGCGCCCTCGGTCGGGCGCGGCTCCGCCCGTCCCTCGCCGCGCGAGGCGAGCTCGAGCCGTACCCAGCCTCGATCGAACGGCTCCACGATCACGCGCGCGCGCAGATCGATCGCGGCGCCCACGACGCGCCCGCCGTCCTGTCGGGCGACGCCGGGCAGGTCGCTGCCGCCCCCGGCGAAAGAGACACGCATCGGCGCGCTCGAGGCCGCGCGCCACAGCGGGCTTCGCAGCGTTCGCGGCGCGGAGAGGGAGCCGGCGCAGGGGGTGCTCATGCTGTCCTTCGGCGCGAGCGCGACCCGCCGGGACGCGAGCCCGCCCCAGGGACCGAGGCGGAACGCCCCGCGGCGGCACCGGGTGCAGGGAGCAGGCCATCGATGGAGCGCCCGGCGTGCACGCTCCCGCTCGGTCCCGCTCGGTTCTGCTCAGTTCAGGTCCTTGCTCGCGGGCTCGCTCCGCGGCGAGGGCTGCGCGCGGGCCGCGTCGAGGATCCGGTCGATCACCCTGAGCCCGGCCGCGAACATGTCCCGCTCAGCGCGCTCGCCGCCGGCGTGCACCTCGGCCGCCTTCTCCCGGAGGGAGAGCGCGTCGCGGCGGACGACCGGGAGGCGGGCCGCGCCCGCCGCCTCGGCGATGCACCCGGCGAGATCGTAGATGAGGAACGCGTCCTCCTCGCTGATCCGGGCCTCCGTACGGCGCCCCTCGGCGCGGGCGCGCGCCGGGGATCCGCCAGCGCGATCCCCCCGGACGTTCGGCGCGACCTCCCGATCGTCGTCGTCCCCGATCGAGCCCGAGGAGACGCGGTCGAGCAGGCTGGTCAGCTCGACCCGGTAGGCGGCGAGGACCAGCGCGCAGAGCGCCCCGCGATCGCGCAGCGAGAAGAGGATCAGCTCGAGGAGCCGGTCGGACCGGGTCGCGCAGTTTTGCATCGCTGCCTTGTACGGCGTCCGCCCACGCGACCTCAATCCAGAACGCCACCGCCCGCGGCGGATCCGCCCTCGGACGCGGGGCACGTTACGCATCGAGGGCGCTCGCGTGGCGCGCGCCGGCCCGTCGAGGCGCACGCCGAGGCGCGAACCGCCCCGTCGAGGCGCGCGCCGGCCGTGAAAACGCGCCGAAACGCGGATAGCGTGGGGGGCCCCACGCGGCGGTTGCGGAGCTGTGCCGGATCGGTCAATAGGTCCGACCCTTCTGCGTCAACGGGCCGCGACGGATGTCTGGCGTGCTGACGCTCCGGCTCAGCCTGTCACCTCATCCACCATCGCATCGGCATCCCCGTGACCGCGAATCGTTCTACGAGCACCACGCCCACCCGAGAGCAGTCCACCGCGCCGTCCTCGGCCACCGTCACGACGTCCGCCCGGCCCGCGCCGCACACGCAGCATACGCCCACGGACGGCGCGCCCGGCGCCGGGCTGAGCGAGCACGGCGCGGCGATCGTCCGCGAGGAGGAGGCGCTGCTCGCCCGCGTCACCGCGCACCTCGCCGCCGCCGCGACCAAGCCGTCGCGCCCGCCGCCTGTCGAGAACTACGAGGAGCAGCTCCTCTCGCTGCGCGATCAGATCGCGGCGGCGCGGCTGGAGGACGTGCCGGCGCTGGTGCAGCAGATGGAGCGCCTGCAAGGGATCGCCGCGCGGCGGAACGAGAACGTCGTCGAGCCGGTCGATCCGAAGTCGCCCTACTTCGGCCACCTGCGCCTCCGGGAGAAGGGCCGCCCCGAGCGCGATGTCCTCATCGGGCGCACGACGCTCGTCGACGCGAGCGCGGGCGTGCGGATCGTCGACTGGCGCCACGCCCCGGTCAGCCAGATCTACTACCGCTACGAGGAGGGCGCGGAGTACGAGGAGACCTTCGGCGAGCGCGACGTCGAGGGCACCGTGCTCGTGCGGCGCACCGTGACCATCGACGACGGCGAGCTCTATCGCATCTCGGCGCCGCAGGGGACGCTCGTGCGCGGGCCCTCGGGCGGCTTCCGCGAGATCGCGACGCGGGCGACCGAGCTCTCCGGCGGGCAGGGCAGCGCGGTGCGCCCCGAGGACATGCGCGACATCGCGCGCGCGGCGGCGGGCGGCGCGCGCGGCGGGCTCGGGACGGGGGCCGCGTTCCACGCCCGCGAGGACCGGCACCTCCCGGAGATCGCGGCGCTCCTCGACCCGCGGCAGTTCGAGCTCATCTCGAAGCCGGACGCCGGCATCGTGGTCATCCAGGGCGGCGCCGGCAGCGGCAAGACGACGATCGGCGTCCACCGGCTCGCCTTCCTCTCCTACAACGGAGGCCGCCGCTTCACCGCCGACAAGATGCTCGTCATCGTCGGCAGCCCCGCGCTCCGCGCGTACATCAGCGAGGCGCTCCCCGCGCTCGGCCTGGGCGGCATCGCGGTCGAGACGTTCTCCGAGTGGGCGCGCGCGGCCCGGAAGCGCGCGTTCCCGTGGCTCGAGGCGCCGATCGAGGAGAACACCCCCTCGGTCGTGACCCGCTACAAGACCCACCCGGCGATGCTCCACCTCCTCGAGCAGCGCGCGGCGGAGCTCAAGGACGACGCGCGGGCGCGGCGCGACTCGCGCGGCACCCTCGCGTTCTGGGCGGACGTGCTCACCGATCTCGACCGGGTGCTGGCGGCCTTCGAGGCGGCGGGCGACCCCGAGTTCGGCCCGGAGCAGGTGAAGCGCGCGTGGCGCTGGTGCGCGGACCGCTGCCCCGCCGTGCTCGACCTCGACCCCGGCGACCGCGCCGAGCGCAAGGCGGCGATGGCCGACGAGCCCGCGGACGACGACGACGACCGGGGCGGGGACGGGCGCGAGGTCTCGAGCGACGACCGCGCGGTGCTCGACCCCGAGGACGACGCGCTCCTCCTGCGGGCGTACCAGCTGCTCCGGGGCGAGCTCCGCAAGGGGAAGAACGTGCTCGTCTACGAGCACCTCTTCGTGGACGAGGCGCAGGATCTCGCGCCGATCGACCTCGCCGTGCTGCTCGGCGTCGTGGCCGAGCCGCGCAGCGTGACGCTGGCGGGCGACACGGCGCAGCGGCTCTTCATGGACTCCGGCTTCCGCGACTGGCGGGCGACGCTCGACGACCTCGGCCTGTCGCGGGTCGACGTCGAGCCGCTGCGCATCGCGTACCGCTCGACGCGCGAGGTGCTCGCGTTCGCCCGCGCGGTGCTGGGCCCGCTGGCGGATCCGACGCCGCCCCTCGCCCCGCGGAGCGGGGCGCCGGTCGAGCACCACCATTTCCCGAGCGCCGGCGCGGCCGTCGCCTTCCTGGCCGACGCGATCCGCCCGCTGTTCGCGCGCGAGCCCCGCGCGACGCTGGCGATCCTGGCGCGCCACCCCGAGCAGGCGGACGTCTACTACGACGCCCTCAGGATGGCGGAGATCCCGAACCTCCGGCGCGTGCGCGCCTACGAGTTCGCGTTCCGCCCCGGCGTCGAGGTGACCGAGGTCCGGCAGGTGAAGGGCCTCGAGTACGACTACGTGGTGCTTGTCGACGTGAACGCGTCGACCTACTCGGCGGACGACGAGTCGCGGCACCTGCTCCACATCGGGGCGACGCGCGCGGCGCACCAGCTCTGGGTGATCTCGACGGCGGCGCCGTCGCCGCTCGTGCCGGACTGGCTGGGCTGAGGGCAGGGGGACGAAGGGGCCGCTCGAGCGCAGCCGAGCTGCGCCTCCCTCGGCAGGCCCTGGAAGGCATCGGAAAGCCTCCGAGGGGGAGATGGACACAATCGACACCGGGCCCTGAGAGAATCCTTGACCAAAGCGAGGCCGTGAGTAGATTCCCTCTCGCGCGGTGGAGCAGCCTGGTAGCTCGTCGGGCTCATAACCCGAAGGTCGTGGGTTCAAATCCCGCCCGCGCAACCACGACCCAAGTAGCAAGAGGACGCGAGGATTGGCCGAAAGGCCACCTCGCGTTTTTCGTTTTCAGGGCTTGTCCGCTTGTGCCGAGCGTGAGACCGGAGAGGCGGTCTGAGCGAGCCCGCCGTCCGGCCGCTTCAGGCGAGCGCTGCTCGTCGCGCGCTTTGCCTGCTCGCTTGGTGTGCCTCTCGGGAGAGGTCCTGGTCGCCCCGGCGGCCTCGCGCGCCCTGGGTCCGAGTCGTTCCATCGGAGCGCGGCGGCACGGAGCGGCTCGAGCGCAAGGGCGATAAGACGCTCACCCCTTCTGGAACATCGAGCGTCGACGAGCGTCGACGAGCGTCGACGAGCGTCGATGGCGCGAACTCCATCGCTCTCTGCGGCTCCGGCGCGCCGCCGCTCCGATGCCCTGTCCGTCGGCGGTGTCGCTCGGGAAGTGCGCCGCGCTACGGGGCCGGTACACGTGCGGTTCGCCAGCGCCCCATCCGCGGCCTCGGTCCGCTCGTCGCGCGGCCGCGCCCCCGGCGAGGTCGCCGCGATCTGCGCGCGTTCGTCGTGCGTTCGTTGCGCCTTGGTCGGGCGTTGGTGGGGCGCGTTGGTGGACATGGCGCGCGCTTCCACGGGCGTCTCGCGCCGGCGGCGCAGCCCTCTCGCCGCGCCGTAGGCAGGCGCCGGCCCCCTGATGTAGGATGGCGGTAGAGGCGGCTCCTGTGCTCTGAACACGCGCGCCGCGGCGCGCACCTCACCGGCGCATTCCCGGTAACCTCCAGCGGACAACCACGATGGCCAAACCGAACGATCCCTTCGCACCCTCGACCAACACGCGCGGCGCCGCGACGCCGGGGGATGCCGCCAAGCCGCAACGCAGCGCCAGCGCGCCCGCGCCCGCGGCGCGTGCGTTGCCCTCCACGGGGCCTGCAACCCAGCGAGGGCCGGGGGCCTACGGCGCGCCCGAGTTCCTCAACAAGGCGCGCAGCGCGCAGCCGCCGGAGCTCCTGAGCCAGCGCACCATCGAGCTCGTGCAGTGGTCCTGGGCGAAGGTGATGCCCATCTCGGACGCCGCGGCGGCGCTCTTCTATGAGCGGCTGTTCACGCTCGAACCGTCGGTGCGGCCGCTGTTCAAGAACGATATCGCCGAGCAGAAGAAGAAGCTCATGCAGACGCTCGCCGTGGCCGTCGATGGGCTGAACAACCTGCCCAAGCTCGTGCCGGTGCTCCAGGCCCTCGGCGTCCGGCACCAGGGCTATATGGTCGTCGATCGCCATTACGACGTGGTGGGCGAGGCGCTGCTCTGGACGCTGCGCGAGGGGCTCGGCGACTCCTTCTCGGCCGACGTCGAGTCCGCGTGGAAAGAGGTCTACGGCGTGGTCTCCGACGTCATGAAGAAGGCCGCCGCGGCGCACTCGGCCGTGGGCGGCGCGCAGGCCCACCCCTCGCAGGCGCCGGCCGGGAGGGAGGCCCCGCGGCTCGGCTCCTCGCAGCCGGCGCAGCGCTCGGCGCCCGTGGAGCAGGCGGTGCAGCTGCCGAAGTCGGTGCCGCCGCCCTCGTCGACCAAGGCCTCGCGGACGCTCGTGGGGGTCGTGCCGCCCTGGCAGGGCGACCCGCCGCCGCCCGCGCCCGCGCCCCCGGCGGCGCCGGCGGGCGCGCCGATCAGCCTGCGCACGATCGAGCTCGTGCAGCGATCATGGGCGAAGGTGATGCCCATCTCGGACGCCGCGGCCGCGCTCTTCTACGACCGCCTCTTCGAGCTCGATCCGTCGGTGCGCCCGATGTTCAAGAACGACATGGCCGAGCAGAAGAAGAAGCTCATGCAGACGCTCGCCGTGGCCGTCGATGGGCTGAACAACCTGGGCAGGCTCGTGCCGGTGCTCCAGGCGCTCGGCGTGCGGCACCACGGCTACATGGTCGTCGATCGCCATTACGACGTGGTGGGCGATGCGCTGCTCTGGACGCTGCGCGAAGGGCTGGGCGACGGCTTCACGCGCGACGTCGAGTCTGCATGGACCGAGGTCTACGGCGTGATCGCGGACGTCATGAAGAAGGCGGCCGCCGATCACGTCGCGAGCGGGGGCGGTCGCAAGGCCGACGCCGCGCCCGCGCGGGAGCGGGCGCCCGCGCAGCGGCCGCCCCTCTCGGAGCAGCGCGCGCCGGCGCCGTCGAGCGTCACGGAGGTGATGCCGGCGAAGCGGCGCCCGGGCCCGCTCGACGAGGACGCAGACACGCTGCACTACCAGACCAACCCTGCCCATGAGGCCATGATGACCAGCGGTATCCACCACGAGGAGTCCCGGGCGGCGGCGCGCCCGGCATCCGCAACGCCCCCTGCCGTCGCGAGCGCGAGCCCGCAGGGGCTCGTCATCCCGTGGGCGGGCCAGGACATGGTCGTCAACGTCCACGTCAAGCTGGACGGTCCGCTGGTGACGGTCCCGGTCGCCTCGCCGGGGATCGCGTCGCCGGTGGCCGCTGCGCCCGTGGTGCTGGAGCCGACAGGCCCGAGCGGCCTCGCCGCGGGGCTCGCGATCGCCCTGCTCTCGATCGCCGCCTCGATGGCCACGGCCATCCTGATGACGGTGGGCGGCGCCGACAAGGCGGCGGCCGGCGCGGGCGCCGCGGGCGCCGTGCCCAACATCGCGTCCCTCGCGACCTACGCCGTGCCGATCATCGTCACGGTCCTCGTCCTGTCCGCGTTCACGATGGGACACATCCTGGGGCGGGGTCGGGCGCGGAGCGACGCGGGGCCCGGCGCGGGGCAGCTGTGAGCCCCTCGTGCGGGTCGTGAGCGGGTCGTGGACTGGAAGCCGACGCATTCGCCCGGCGAGCGCACGGGTTTGATGGCAAGATGGGAATGAGAGTCCGATGATCGCGGAGCCTGCGAGTACGCTGACCCACCTGGCGGGACAGTGGCTGGGACCGTTCCAGCTGATCCAGCTGCTCGGCATCGGCGCGATGGGCGCCGTGTACCTGGCCAGGGACAGCGTGCTCCAGCGCGACGTCGCGGTGAAGCTCATCGCGAAGGGGAGCGCGGACACCGATCCCGAGCGGCGCGACCGCTTCCTGCGCGAGGCGCGCGCGGCGGCGCGCCTCCTCCACCCGAACGTGGTGCAGATCTTCCAGGTCGGCGAGGACGAGGACGTCCGTTACATCGCCATGGAGTACGTCCACGGCCTCACCATGGCGCAGGCGGCCAAGCAGCACGGCGGCCGCCTGCCGGAGCAGTTCGGGATCGAGAAGATGCGCGAGGCCGCGGCGGCGCTCGAGCTCGCGGCGTCGTTCGGCATCTCCCACCGCGACGTCAAGCCCGCCAACCTCCTCCTCAATGCGTCGGGGACGCTCAAGATCGCCGACTTCGGCCTGGCGTCCCATCCGGAGAGCGGTCCGCTGGGGAGCAGCTCCGCCCGCACGCTGGAGGGCACGCCGTTCTACATGAGCCCGGAGCAATGGACAGGGCAGGACATCGCGCCTCCGTCGGACATCTACAGCCTCGGCTGCACGTTCTACCACCTGCTCGTGGGCAGGACGCCCTTCTCGGCGCGGGATCTCGCTGGCTGCTTCCAGGCGCACTGCCACGCGCCCGTCCCGGATCCGAAGCTGGCGATGCCGGACATCGACCCGCTCCTCGCGGAGCTCCTGCGCCGCTGCATGGCGAAGAGGCCGCAGGAGCGGCCGTCGGCCGGGCACATCGTGGCGTTCCTCGAGGACATGCTGATGCTCCGGCGCAGCAGCGTCAGGCCGCGAGAGATGGCGGAGCCGAAGAGCGCGCTGCTCGGCGCGCCCATGGATCTCTCCGATACGAGGATAAGCGAGCTCCCGGCGCCGCCGAGGGGCCCGCTCGCGACGCCGACGGGCACGATCCTGGTGAACAGCTCGACCGCCGTCGGGCACTTCACCGGCCAGTACAGCTACCGTGACCATTTCGGGCTGACAGGCTATCCGTTCAGCGACATCCGGCAGCCGAGCTACTTCTGGGACGCAGGGCCTTATGCCTGGATCCTGAGGACGCTGGCGTCGCAGATCGTCGCCGGGCAGCGCCCGGCGATCCTCGTGGGCGAGCCGGGGAGCGGCCGGACCTTCGTCTGTGAGATGATCAAGAACAAGGTCCCGCGGATCCATGTCTTCTCGGTCGAGCCGCAGCTGCTCTTCGGGACGCGGCCGCTCGTGTCGCTGTGCAGGCAGGTGGGGGCGACGGCCATCACACCGACGCTGAGCCAGCAGTTCCTCGTCGACGCGTTCCTCGGGCAAGCGCTCCTCCGCGCCGGGTCGGACGCGATCGCGGTGCTTGTCGTCGACGGCGTCGATCCGGAGGATCACGATCTCCTGATGGAGCTCCATGACATCCTGCGCTGCGCCCCGGCGGGCAAGCTCTCGATGATCCTGGTGGGCGCCCCCGATCTCCCCGCGACCCTCGCCTCGAACGGCGTGCCGCGCGAGCTCTACTCGGGCGCTCAGTCGCTCCTCTTGCCCGGCATGACGCAGCAGGAGATGATCGAATACATCGACTTCCGGATGTGCTCGGTCGGAGGGAGCAGGCGGGGGCTCCAGCTGGGCCTCGCGTCCCAGCAGCTGCTGCACGCGAGGAGCGGCGGCAGCCCGAAGCTCATCAACATCTACTGCCACAACGCGCTGACGATCGCCGCGCTCCAAGGCGAGACGGACGTGAGCCTGTCGTCGATCCGCCTGGGAATGAAGAGCAAGAGCTATCTCACCGCCGAGGCGGCCACCAACCTGATCCGGGGCTGAGCGCGCCTCCAGCGGGTCGTCCGGCGCGGCCGGAGCGGTCGTGTGCGGGGCGATCGCAACGCGCTCGCGCGCTGGCCAATCCCCTCGTTCCTCGCCTCGTTAGCTGTCGTTTCCGGCGGTCCCGACTGGTGCGACCGGCCTGGCCGCTCCGGTCCCGGACGGCGCGCTCGGCGGCGCCGCGGGGAGGGGGGCGCGCCCGGGCATTGCGGCGAGCACCGCCGCGTCCGTCATCGGCGCGCGCGGCACGTTCAGCGCACGTCCAATGCGCGCCCTCGAATGCTTGTCGTTGTCGATGCACCTGCCGCGCGTGTATGCGCTGAGCCGGTCGCGCGGCTCCTGCTTGCGGCACGCCCCGAAGGATCCCTTGATCAGCGCGAGTCCCGCACGAAAGCATTTCTCTCGATCCCCGACGAGATCCTCGTGCGACCACCCCTCCCGGGTCTTGCCGGCGCCGACGCGGACCTGGAGCAGACAGGAGTCGAGCCCCGAGCCGCGCGAGAGCTTCCCGAGCCCGAGGTCCACGTCGCGACGGTAACCGCTCTCGAAATACGCGATCGATAAGAGCAGCGCCATCGTCTCGGCTCGGCCGCGCGGGCCGCCGAAGAGCGGCTTCAATGCGGGATCATAGGCAACCTTCGCCGCCGCGCGCGCGATCTCGTGGTAACGCGCGCGGCCTTCCTCGGGCGTCTCGACCGCGTCCTTGATGAAGCTCTTCCCAGGCGGGGCCCATGTCATCATGATACCAACAGCCCACGCGATAATCGTATCCATAAGACATGTAAGGTCATGGGCTACCTCTGTGTCAAGCAATTCGGACAGCCTGGCTGGGATTGTCGTCGTGCGTTGTATGATGGCGTGCCGCTCAGTGTGCATTATAACGTCCTCGTCAAATTGCGAATGATCTGGGAAGCGGTGCGTCGTACGTGGTGCGCAATCGTTTTCGCACCGGTTCGCACTGGATTTGTGTTCGGTTGTGTTCGGTCGTGTTCAGTTACGTTTGTTACGCTTGTTGCGTTTGTTGCGCTCGGCCTCGCGAGATTGCGGCTGTGCTCGCGGTTAAATTCGCGCCGAGTTGTCTCGCGCTCTCGCCGCGGGGCTCACGAATGGAGTGGACCTCTCCAGTCCTCGAGAGAGCGACTGCCCCTCACCGGGCCGGGAGCGATGATGTGCTGCGCGCGCTCGACGCGAGGCGCGTGTCAGGCCTTCTCGGCGGCGTCTTCTTCGGATTCGGAGCTCGCGCGCGTGTCTTCGAGCCGGTCGACCGCGCGCAGCTCGGGGAACAGCCATGCCCAGAGCAGCACGACCGCGATCGTCCCGAGGCCGCCGAACACCACGGTGGGCACCGTCCCGATGAGCCTCGCGAGGGTGCCCGACTCGAGCTCTCCGAGCTCGTTCGAGGCGCCGACGAACACCATGTTGACCGCGCTCACGCGGCCGCGCATCTCGGGCGGCGTGGCGAGCTGCTCCAGGGTCATCCGCACGACGACGCTCACCATGTCGGCGGCGCCCATCACGGTGAGCGCGACGAGCGAGAGGGGGAAGCTCCGCGACAGGCCGAACACCACCGCGGCGAGCCCGAAGAGCCCGACGCAGAGGAGCATCCTCGGCCCGGCGCGCCGCGTGATGGGCCGGAAGGCGAGGACCACGGCCATGAGCCCGGCCCCGACGGCCGGCGCGGCGCGCAGGAAGCCGAACCCCTTCGGACCGACCCCGAGCACGTCGGTCGCGTAGATGGGCAGCAGCGCGACCGCGCCGCCCAGGAAGACGGCCACGAAGTCGAGCGAGATCGAGGCGAGGAGGACCTTCTTCCGGTAGACGTAGCGCAGCCCGGCGAGCGCCGTGGCGAGCGACGGCGGCTTCCTCTCCAGGCGGCCGGCGGGCGCCCGCACGGCCAGGGGCCCGGCGCACGCCGCGGCGAGCGCGAGGCTCGCGCTCAGGTACACGGGCGCGGGCGCCTTCCAGAGCGCGTAGAGCAGCCCGCCCAGGCTCGGCCCGCCGATGGCGCCGACCTGCCAGAGCGTCGATTGCCACGTCACCGCGTTCTGGAAGTGCTCCGTCGGCACGAGCGTCGGCAGGAGCGCCGAGCCGGCCGGCCCCTGGAAGGCGCGCACCGTGCCGAGGAGCACGAGGACCCCGTAAATCGCCGGCAAATTCGGGCTCGGCGAGCGCGCGAGGAAGAAGAGCGCGAGCGCCGCGAGCGCCGAGGTGAGGTAGCAAAGGACGAGGATCCGCCGCCGATCGAAGCGATCCGCCGCGTGCCCGGACGCGAGGGACAGCCCCGCGACAGGGAGGAACTGGGCGAGCCCCACGTAACCGAGCGCGAGCGGATCTCGCGTGAGGTCGTAGATCTGATACCCCACGGCGACCGATTGCATCTGGTAGGCCACGGTGGCCAGGAGGCGGGCCGCCGCGTAAACGCAAAAATCGCGCGACGTGAAGGCGGCGAAGGGCGACGACGGCTTCAGGGCGGCGGGGACGGTGGCCATGAACGAGTCCGGGCGACGTTCATGGCGCATTCCAGCGAGGGTCGCCAGGCTGCGATGCCGCGGTGACGGGCCGGGAGACCGAGGGAGACCGAGCGCCAGGTCGCTGCATCCGGCGCGCCGTGGAGGGGGTGCATCCCGGGCACTGTGAGGGAGAGCAGGGACGGCCCGGGCACCACGGCCGGTCATCGGGACGGTCACGTTCGCGTGGCCTCGGCGTGGAACACTGGCGCGCCGACTTGGACCTGTGGTAAGCGGCAGCCACACATGATGCTCCTTGGACATGACACTTCGTCGGGACGGGCGCGCGACCTCGCCGAGCAGGCGTGGCGCGCCTGGACGCTGTTTGGCAGCCGCTCCCGTCGTGGGCGTGATGGCCGGCGCGACGACGACGACGACGACGATTTTCCGCGGCCGAACGCGATCCTCACGTGGCTCCCGATGCTGGGACGCGCCGTCTCGCCGCTGCCCGCCTGATCTACACGCCGCTCAGGGCCCGCTCGCCGTCAGCGTGAGCGAGCCGTCGCGGAGGCTCACGACGCGGTCTGCGGTCGCGACGCGCGACCAGTCGAACTCCCGGAGCAGCTCCGCCGGCGTGCACGGATCAGGGCGATCCCGCAGGCCGACGCAGCAGGCGAGCGCGCCGGTGAGCGCGGGCGCGCTCCGGGCGAGCGCCGCGCCGCGCGCCGCGCCGTGCGTCTTCGCCAGCTTGCCGCCGCGCTCCTCCAGCAGGAGCAGGTGGTGCCGGTAGACCGGCGCTGGCAGCCCGAGCAGCGCCTGGAGCGCCGCCTGCGTCGCGGTGCTCGGCGCGATGTCGCGCCCCCGGACGACGCGCGTGACGCCCGCCGCGCCGTCGTCGACCACCACCGCCAGCTGGTAGGAGAAGGCGCCGTCGCGCCGGCGAACCACGGGATCGCCCATCGCGAGCGCGGGCTCCTGCGACAGGTCGAGCCCGCCCTCGTCCAGGGGCCGGAACACGCCGTCCGGCAGCCGCGCCCGGATCGGCTCCACGCTCGCGCGCCACCCGCCGGGCGGCAGCGCGCGGCCGCGCGCGCGGTTGTCGTAGGCGAAGCCGCCGTCCGGGGCGCGCCGGCCGATCGCGCGCACCTCCTCGCGGGTCGCGGAGCAGGGGTACAGCGCGCCGAGCGCCTCGAGCCGGTCCAGCGCCGCCTCGTGGTGCGCCCTCCGCGCGTGCTGCTCGACGCGCTCGTCGAAATCGAGCCCGAGCCACGCGAGATCCTCCTCGATCGCGCGCCCGAACTCGGGCCGGCAGCGGTCGGGATCGAGGTCCTCCAGCCGGAGGACCAGCCGCGCGCCCCGCGACCGCGCGTCCAGCCAGCAGAGCAGCGCCGCGGCGAGCGTGCCGAGGTGGGCGGGCCCGGTGGTCGACGGGGCGAACCGGCACACCTCGCTCATCGCTCTTCCTCCTGCCGCTGCGGGCCGCGCCCTCGTCGCGCGGCCCGCGGGCCCGTCACGCCGCGCCTCAGAGGAAGCGCGCGATGCGCGCCCGCACGCGCGGCTCGCCCAGCACCGCCATGACCTCGGTCAGATCAGGGCTGTTCCTCGTCCCGCAGACCGCGACCCGGAGGAGCATCGAGACGTCGCCGACATGGCCCTTCCACGACTCGGGAGAGGCCTTGTACTGCTTCACCTCGCCGGCGTAGCCCGAGGCCACCGCGATCTGCCGGATCTTCTCGAACCACGCCTCCTTCGAGTCGGCCGGGTCGAACGTGTCGAGCATCTGCCGGAGCAGCGGCTGGCGATCGCCCTCCGGGACGTTCTCGGGGAAGTCGAGCGCGTCGACGCCGCTGTAGAGCTCGTCGTAGAAAAAGAAGAGCTGGGCCCGCAGGTCGGGCCACGTGGTGATGCGCTTGTTCGACTTCTTGCCGCCGCGCTCGATGCCGAGCGCGCGCTTCGTGTACTCCGGATCTCGCTCCATCAGCGCGGCGAGCTCCTTGTCGTGCTCCCTGGCCCAGTCGAGGCCCTGGGCATAGACGTCCTCGGCGCTCATCCGGCTCACGACCGCCTGGCTGACGCTCTTCAGCTTCACCATGTCGCTCAGCGCGCCGCCGGGGGCGAGCTTGTTGAGCTTGAGGGGGAAGGCGGAATAGGGCTTGTCGGGGTTCGCCTTGCGCCAGTCCTCGAACGCGGAGTTGGCGATGTTGAGGAGGTACTCGATGGTGCCTGTCTCGGGGACGCCGATCTCCCGGTAATAGGCGATGTTCGCCTCGGGGTCCTTGCGCTTGCTCAGCTTGCGCCGCGCGTCCGAGACCTTCGTCTCGCCCGTCTCCGGGTCGACCTCTTCCACGCGATCGAGCTTCTGGATGGGCGGGACGTGGGCGTACTCGACCGGCCTGAAGCCGAGCGTGCGGAAGAGCTGCAGGTGGAGCGGCATCGACGAGATCCACTCGTCGCCTCGGATCACGTGCGTCGTGCGCATCAGGTGATCGTCGATCGCGTGGGCGAAGTGGTACGTCGGGATGCCGTCCGACTTGAGGAGGATGGTGTCGAGATCGTTGACGGGCATCGAGATGACGCCCTTCACGCCGTCCTTCCACTCGACGCGGCCGGAGACGTCGTCCGGGGCGCGCAGCCGGAGCACGAACGGGGTGCCGCCCGCGAGCGCCTCCTTCACCCGGGCGAGCGGCGCGTCGCGCCACTTCGCCCACCGGCCGTGGACCCCGGGCTTCACGGTGAGGGCCATCTGCTCCTGCCGGATGGCGTCGAGCTCCTCGACCGTGCAGAAGCAGGGGTAGGCGAAGCCGCGGCGGATGAGATCGATCGCGTAATCCCGGTAGATCTCGACCCGCTCCGTCTGGATATAGGGGCCGTAGCTGCCCTGCTGCACGAACTCGCCTCGCGACGACGGGTCTCCGTCCTTGGCCGGCGCGCGGAGCACGCCCTCCTGAGGGGAGAGATCGAAGCGCGCGAGGGAGTCGACGATGGTGTCGAGCGCGCCGGGGATGGCGCGCTTCACGTCGGTGTCCTCGAGGCGGAGGTAGAAGACGCCCTCGCTCTGGAGCGACAGCCGCTTGTTGATGAGCGACACGAAGATGCCGCCAATGTGCATGAACCCGGTCGGGCTCGGCGCGTAGCGGGTGACCATCGCGCCTTTGGGCAGCGCGCGCCGGGGATAGCGCGCCTCGTACTCCTCGGGCCGCCTGGCCGACGCGGCGGCGTCGCCGAAGAGGAGGCGCACGAGCTCGTCGCGGTCCTCTCCGGGGGCCGGTTCGCGGACGGTGACGGGAAGCGTCGTCTCGTTCGGGGCCTGCTTGTCCATGAGGGCGCGTCGCTCCTGGTCTGACATCGGGCGGGCAGCCATTGCACGCCCGCCTGGCCTTGTCAATCGGCCGGGAGCGCGTCAATCGTGGGTTACGAGCGCGAACGAGCGTGGATCGCGACGCGCGCCGCGCGCCGCGCTACTGCGGTGTGTTCTCGCCGATGAGCCAATAGGTCTTCATCGCGCCCTTGCCCTTGATCGCCACGAGGCCCCGCTCCTCGAGGAGGAAATCTCGCGCGAGCAGGGAATAGCTCGCCTCGCTCACCTGGATCCGGCCGGGCTCTCCGCTCGACTCCATGCGGCTCGCCACGTTCACCGCGTCGCCCCAGAGGTCGTAGCTGAACTTCTTCTTGCCGATCACGCCGGCGATGACAGGCCCCGTGTTGATGCCGATCCTGAGCTGGAACGGCTCGCCGTCGTCGCCGACGAACTGGCGCACGGTGTGCGTCATGGCGATCGCCATCCGCGCGATGGCCCTCGCGTGATCGGGGCGCTGCGCCGGCAGTCCGCCGACGACCATATAGGCGTCTCCTATGGTCTTGATCTTCTCCAGGCCGTGCTGCTCGGCGAGCTGATCGAACGAGGAGAACATCCGGTTGAGCAGGCCGACGAGCTCCGCCGGGGGGAGCCGCGCGGCGAGCGGGGTGAAGCCCGCGATGTCCGCGAAGAGGACGGTCACCTCCTCGAAGTGCTCGGCGATGAGCTGCTCGTGCTCCTTCAGCTGATCGGCGATCGTCCTCGGAAAGATGTTGAGGAGGAGCCGGTCCGAGCGCTCATGAGCTTGCTCGGCCGCCGCCTTCGCCTGCTCGAGCGCCGCCTTCTGCTGGCTCTGCCGCCGCGCGTTCGCCTCCAGGGCCGACAGCATGCCGTTGATCGACCCGGTGAGGCGCGACAGCTCGTCGGTGCCCGGCATCGCGACCCGTGCCGAGAGATCGCCGACGCCGCCGATCTCCGTGACCTCCCGGCTGAGACGGGCGAGCCGGTACAGCACCAGCTTCTCCAGGAGCAGCAGCGTCACGCCGCCGAAGACCAGGCCCACGACAACGGTCACGAGCACGAGATAACGCAATGTGTCATGGCCCATCCTGAGGATGGCCCGGTCGTTGTCCACGCGCACGAGCAGCGCCGGCTTGCCGTCGATGTCGTTGAGGGCGGTGTATCCGGCGATCCGGTCGCTGCCGAGCGGGTGGACGAGGATCGGGTCGCGGTCGGACAGGGCGGCGCGGGCCTCGCGGAAGTCGTCGGGCAGCCGGGGATCGTCGAGGCGGTGCACGGCGAGCGAGAGGCCGGCGGGCTCGGTGAGGCGCTTGATCTCGGCGTCGGTCAAGAAGCGCCCGAACGTGACGGTGCCGGCGACCGGTCCACGGCCGGAGCTGCCGACGCTCGGCTGGGAGCAGAGGAGCATCGGCCCGTCCGGGAGCAGGACGATGCCGCCTCGGACGGCGCTGCCGGGCGCGTCCCGCCCGAAGAGGAGATCGCCGACGCGGAGCCGCTCCGCGATGCCGCGCGGCAGGGGGGCCCAGCTCTTCGTGGCGTGGTCGTAGCCGGTGCTGTACACGGGCTTTCCGTCTGCGCCGGCGAAGACCGCGAGATCGATCCGGGCGATGTCGAAGAGCTGGGCGACGAGGTTCGAGCGAACGAACTCTTGATTACCGTCCTGCACGAACGCGTAGGCGTCATCCCACTGGCTCCAGTCGGTCCAGCGCGCGTTGAAGTCGCTGCTGGCCTGGCGGAAGAGGTTGAGCGCCACCTGCACGGTACGGCGGGTGTCCTGCGCCTCGGCGGCCATCGAGTTGGCGAGGAGCGCCCTCGAGGACACGCCGTACAAGGCAAAGCTGAGCCCGAGCAGCGTGGCGGCGATCGCCAGCAGCGTCTTCGCGCGCAGGGAGAGCAAGGCGTTGAGGGCGGGCTTCAGCGGCGCCGAGACTATCGAAATGCGGGACGGCGCGGAAGCGCGCCGACACCAGCCGGGACGGCGCGGGCCCGCGGCGGGTGGGGGAGGGAGCGCGGCGGCGTGGTGCGGCGGTGCCCCTGGCCCGGTCCCGGCCGCGCTCGCCTGGAGCGGTCTCCGGGGCGGGTCTGGAGGTGAGGTTTCATTCGCGTTCTACGGCGGCACGCGAGGCATCGAGTTCCAGATGTGTATCGTGGACGTTCCCGCCCTTCGCTCCGGTCCGAGTCATCATCGATTTTGCGGAAATTCAGGTCCGTAGTGATGAAAACAACTTGAACGGTTGCCGCCGTTTCCGGCGGTGATGAACGACGCTACGGTATCTCACGTTGCCTCGTGGCTTCCTTGGACCGCTGTCGCGAGAGCAGATAGAATGCGTGCAATGCACACGCCCGGCCGGCTGCTTGTCATTCCTGCGGTCCTTCTCACCCTCGCCGCGTGCGCCAACGGCACCGACGATCTGCTGCCCGGCTATTACGAGGAGCAGGCCGGCGGCGGCGGACTCGGCGGTGATGGCGGCGCCGGAGGGGAAGACCTGTCCGTGAGCTCGAGTTCTAGCTCGAGCGTGAGCGTCGGCTCCACCGGGGTCGGCGGCGATGGGGGCGAGGGCGGCGACGTCGGGAGCAATGAAGGCGACGGGGGCGCCGGTAGTGGTGGAGCGGTGGCCGAGTGCGACTATGCGGCGCCCAATACCTGCACGGGAGCAGAGGCTCTCGGTAGTATCTCGGGCGACGTCGATGCTGATTCGATGACGGTGACGGGGACCACGTCGAAGTGGTTCAAGATCCTGATCGTCGACAATGCAGATGAGGCCAGCTCCGAGCACTTCCGTGCCACGCTCGAGTCTCCGCCGGGGATGAACTTCGATTTGATCGCTTATCAAGGAGAAATCGAAGTTGATGCACCGAATTGCTTTGCGTCCGGCGTCAGAGGGCAGGGCACGCCCGAATCATTTTACGTGACGTGGAACGACCGTTTCGCCGATCCCGATGAGCTCTGGTTTATCCTCGAGGTGCGGCATGTGGAGGGTACCGCGTGCGGCGAGGACGCGAAGTGGACGCTGACGCTCCTCGGCAACAATGCGGCGTTGATAGAGCCTTGAGCCTGCACGCGCAGCCCGCAGGCTGGTCACCGGCACATGAGAGCTCCTTGAGCCTGTGCGCTCCACACATCAGCGCCGGCTCACCTCCCCGGAGCGCGCGAAAGGCACCGCGCGCCGCCCCGACGCCGCCCCGGAGGGGGCCGTCGGTGATCGGCAACACGGTGCCTGGACACCGGGCACACCGCCTCAGCTCGCGCTGATCGGGATCTGACGCGGCTTGAGAGACGCGCTCTTCGGCAGGTGGATCCGCAGGACGCCCGCCCGGAGATCCGCGGAGATCTTCTCGGAATCGATGCCCTGCGGGACCACGAAGCTGCGGCGGAAGTCCGGCAGGCCCTCCACGCCCCGCTCCCGCTCGGCCGCCTCGGTCCGCCGGCCCTCGAAGGTGAGCTCCCCCTTCTCCACACGGACGGCCAGGCGATCCTGCGTCACGCCCGGGAGATCGGCCACGACCAGGAGCTCCTCGGCGCTCTCGTAGATGTCGACCGCCGGCGCCACGGCGGGGCGCTGCTGGATCTTCTCGGGGTTGCTCTCGGCACGGTGGGTCAAGCTGCGATCGGTGCTCATGTTCATCGCTCCTTCCTCGGTACACGCCAGATCCGCTCGTCGCTGGATCGTCGCTCTCCTCTTCTTCGTTCGCTCTTCAGTTCCCGGCTCCCTCAGCGCGCCGTCACCGCGATCTGGCGCGGCTGCGCCTCGGCGGCCTTGTTCAGCGTGAGCGTCAGAACGCCGTTCTTCAGGACCGCGGTCGTCTTCTCCGGATCGACCTTGCTCGGCAAGGTGAAGCTCCGGCTGAAGCGCACCGCGCCCCGCTCCTTGCGGTGGACGAGGTAGCCCTCCGGCGCATCCGACTTGCGCTCGCCGCTCACCGTCAGGACGTCCTGATTCAGCGAGATCTGGACATCCTTCTCCGTCAGACCCGGAACATCGGCCTTGACGACAAGGGCGCTCCCCGTGTCGAACAGGTAGACGCGCGGACCCCCCGCGTACCGGGACGTCTGGTCGAAGTCGCCGCGGAGCGACGCGCGGGGCGCGTCCGCCTCCTCGAACACCCAGTCCAGGCGCCGGCGAAGCTCATCCATCATGGCAAACGCGCGATCGAAATCCGTGGTTCGGTGCAGCATGGTCAATCCTCCATGACCGCCGCGCGCGGCGCGCGCCGGGGCTCCGCCCGCGGCGCCGTCAACCTGCTCGCGACGGCCGATTTGTTGTAGCGTTACGGGACCTTGGCTCCGAGAGCCGGTCTCTTCGCACCGCCCAATCTTTGCACGGCACGTGGGGTGTCAAGAGCACGGCGCGCCGTCGTCCCCCCGAGGCAGATCGGCGGGAGCAGCAGTGGCGACCGGACTCGTCAGACCGAAGGGAAAGGCAGGGAAAGGCAGGCGAGCGCGACCTCTCCGGCTCCCCGGAGCGGCTCCATGCACCTCCCGCCGGCAAGCGCCCCGGAGGCCGAGCCACGCCAGCGCAGGCCGCCGGCGGAGCCAGCCACGCCGGCGCCCGGTGGAGCCTGCCGCCTCGAACACCCTGGGAGCGCATCCGGGAAAGCGCTAGAAACCCAGGACATGCAGCCCTGCCCTCCCGCCTTCCGCCGCCGCGGCGTCCTTGCCGCCCGCCTCCGCTCCGTCTCCTCTGCGGCGGCGCTGTCTCTGGCGCTCATCTCGGGCGCCGCGCTGGCGCTGCCGTCGGAGGGGGACCGGGCGCCGAACGCGCGCGTCGAGGACGCGGACGGCCGCGAGCTCCGGCTCAAGGCGCTTCAAGGCAAGCCGATCCTCATCGTCTACGAGGACAAGGACTCGAAGACCCAGAACCAGGCGCTCAAGGACGCGCTGGCGAAGCTCACGAAAGGCGACCGCTACCGGCGAGGCATCGCCGTCACCGCGATCGCCGACGTCAGCTCCTACGACTTCTGGCCGGCGAAAGGCTTCGTGAAGGACGCCATCCGGGAGGAGTCGAGGAAGGTCGGCGGGACCGTCTATTGCGACTGGGACGGCTCCTTCCGCACGGCCTACAAGCTCCGCCGCGGCGTCAGCAACGTCGTCGTGGTCGGCAAGAACGGCCACGTGCTCTTCGCGGCCGAAGGCGCCCTCAAGCCGGAGTCGCAGAGCAGGGTCCTCGAGCTGCTCCGCAAGGAAGTCGAGGGCTGACCGCAGCGGACGCCCCGGCCGGCAGGGCGCGCGCTCAGCGCCCGTCCCTGCGGCGCCGCCGCGCGTGCAGCGCGGACTCGATCTGCGCGCGGATCTCCGCCGCCTCCGCGGCCGCCACGAGGCCGCCGCGCGCCTCGATGAAGGGCCGGAGCGCCCCGGCGCCCGCGCCGCCCACGATCCACGGCACGCCACGGCACGCGTCCGCGTAGGCGTCGATGAGCTCGCGCGCCGACGGCGGGAGCGGCGGGATCGCGACCGTCAGCGCGACGAGGTCCGGCGCGAGCGCCTCGACCGCCCGCGCGATCGCGGCGGGCGGCGTCCTCGCGCCGAGCACGACGGAGCGGAAGCCCCACGAGCAGAAGCGCAGGCCGATGCCGAACAGCCCGAGCACGTGATCCTCGTCGGCGAAGGCCGCGAGCAGCACGCGCCGCCCGCTCTCGCCAGGCTGCGCGAGCCGCAAGAGGTGCAGCAGCGTCGCGCCGAGGATCTGCGAGGCGAGGTGCTCCTGCGCGACCGTGATCTTCCCCGAGAGCCAGAGATCGCCGATGCGCTCGAGCGCCGGGCCGAGCGCGCGCTCGAAGATCGTCACCGACGGGCCGAGCGAGAGGGCCCGGTTCACCTCGGCCTCGAGGCCGTCCGGATCGAACCGGACCGCGGCGTCGACGATGCGCTCGCTCGCCCCGGCGAACGCGTCGCCGCCGCTCGTGCCCACCGGCGCGCGCGGCCCCGCGGCCTCGAGCACCATGCGCGCCGCCTCGGCCGCGGCGATCCCGCCGTTCACGTGGTCGCGCATCTTCTTGATCACCGCCACATCGTCGTCGCTGTACAGGCGATACGCCGACGCCGTGCGGGCGGGCGACGGCACGCCATAGCGGCGCTCCCACGCGCGCAGCGTCGCCGAGGACACGCCACACATCTCCGAGACGACATGGATTCTGTAGCGGCTCAACTGGATACACCTTGCTAGGACCCGCCGAGCCGAGGCCGTCCGCGCCGGTCCGGCGCACCGGGATGCATCGGAACGGCGGGCAGCGAGGCCCAGAAAGACCCGCTCCTGCCGACGTCTTTCGCCTTCGTCATTCGCCTTTGTCAAAGGCTAGGACAAACATTATACTGAGCGTCATGCAAAACACCAGCGCTTCGGCGCAGGATCCGGCGCATCCGGCCAGGCCTGACGCCTCGCCGTGCGACGAGGTGGCCGCTCCCCCGCGAGCGGCGCGAGCGGGCGGCGTCCTCCGTGGAGCGCGCGCGCCGCGCGCCGTCGTGATCGGCAGCGGCTTCGGGGGCCTCGCGGCGGCCGTGCGGCTCGGGGTGCGGGGCTACGACGTCACGGTGGTCGAGAAGCTCGACGCGCCGGGCGGGCGCGCGTACGTCCACCGCCAGGACGGGTTCACCTTCGACGCGGGGCCGACCGTCATCACGGCGCCGTTCCTCCTGGAAGAGCTCTGGCAGCTCTGCGGCCGGAACATGGCCGACGACATCGACATGCGGCCCGTGACGCCGTTCTACCGGATCCGGTTCCACGACGGCGCGACGTTCGATTACACGGGCGACGCCGCCGCGATGCGCGCCGAGGTCGCGCGCCTGTCACCCGGGGACGTCGAGGGGTACGAGCGCTTCGTCCGGCGGAGCGAGGAGATCTTCCGCGTCGGGTTCGAGGAGCTCGCGCACGTGCCGTTCGGGTCGTGGATCGACATGGCGCGCATCGTGCCGGACATGATGCGGCTCGAGAGCTACCGCACGGTGTACGGCCTCGTCGCGAAGCACGTGAAGGACGACCGCCTGCGCCAGGTGCTGAGCTTCCACCCGCTGCTCGTCGGCGGGAACCCGTTCTCGACGACCTCGATCTACAGCCTGATCGCGTTCCTCGAGCGCAACTGGGGCGTCCACTTCCCGATCGGCGGCACGGGCGCGCTGGTGAAGGGGCTCGTGTCGCTCATCGAGGGCCTCGGCGGCTCCGTGCGATGCGGCGCCGAGGTGCGGCGCATCTCCGTGGAGGGCGGCCGCGCCCGGGGCGTGGAGCTCGCGTCGGGCGAGCGGCTCGCCGCCGACGTCGTCGTCTCGAACGCGGACTCGGCGTGGACCTACCGGCACCTCGTGCCCCCCGAGGCGCGGAAGCGCTGGACCGACCGGCGCATCGAGCGGCAGCGCTACTCGATGAGCCTCTTCGTGTGGTACTTCGGCACGCGCCGGCAGTACCCGGACGTCGCTCACCACACGATCCTCCTCGGCCCGCGGTACAGGCCGCTGCTCGAGGACATCTTCGAGAAGCACGTGCTCGCCGACGACTTCAGCCTGTACCTGCACCGCCCGACCGCGACCGATCCGGCGCTCGCCCCGCCCGGCTGCGACGCGTTCTACGTGCTGTCCCCGGTGCCGAACCTGCTCAGCGGCACCCACTGGCCCACGGCCCAGGAGCGGTACCGGCGCTCGATCTCGGCGCTGCTCGAGGCGACGGTCCTGCCGGGGCTCGAGGGCGCGCTCGCGAGCTCGCGGCTCCTCACGCCGCAGGACTTCCAGGACCGGCTGCTGTCGTTCCGGGGCGCGGCGTTCGGGCCGGAGCCGGTGCTCACGCAGAGCGCCTTCTTCCGGCCCCACAACGCGAGCGAGGACGTCGAGCGCCTCTACCTCGTCGGGGCAGGCACGCACCCGGGCGCCGGTCTGCCCGGGGTGCTCTCGTCGGCCCGCGTGCTGGATCAGGTGGTCCCGGATGCATCGAAGCTCGCCTGAGGCGTCGGCGGCGGACTTCGCCGCGTGCAGGGACCTCCTGCGCAAGGGGTCGAAGAGCTTCGCCGCGGCGGCGCTCCTCCTGCCCGCGCGCGTGAGGGAGCCGGCGGCGGCGTTCTACGCGTTCTGCAGGGTCGCCGACGACGCGGTCGACGAGCTCGGGGAGCACGCGCCGCCGTCCGCGGCCGCGGCCGCCGTCGCGGCGCTGCGGGAGCGGCTCGCGCGCGCCGCGGCGGGCAGGCCGGACGACAGCCCGGTCGATCGCGCGCTCGCCCACGTGATGGCGGAGCACGGGCTGCCGCGCGCGTTCATCGAGGCGCTGCTCGAGGGGTTCGCGTGGGACGCGGAGGGGCGCCGCTACGAGACGCTGTCGGACCTGAACGCCTACGCGGCGCGCGTCGCGGGCACCGTGGGCGCGACGATGTCGACGCTCATGGGGGCGCGGGGGCCCGACGCGCTCGCGCGGGCGTGCGACCTGGGCGTCGCCATGCAGCTCACGAACATCGCGCGCGACGTCGGCGAGGACGCGCGGCGCGGGCGGATCTACCTGCCGCTCGCCTGGATGCGGGAGGCGGGGATCGCGCCGGACGGGTGGCTCGCGCGGCCGGTGTTCGACGACCGGCTGGGGCGGCTCGTGGCGCGGCTGCTCGCCGAGGCGGAGGTGCTCTACCTCCGCGCGGGCGCCGGCATCCCGATGCTGCCGCGCGACTGCCGCCCCGCGATCCAGGCGGCGCGGCTCATCTACGCCGACATCGGGCGGGTCATCGCGCGCCGCGGCTTCGACTCGGTGTCGACGCGCGCGGTGGTGTCGCCGGGCCGCAAGGCGTGGCTCGTGCTGCGGGCGCTGCTCCGCAGGTCCGTCGCGCCCGCGGAGGCCCGGGAGCACGGCGCGGCGCCGCCGCTCGACGAGGTCCGCTTCCTGCTGGAGGCGGCGCGATGAGCGGCGGCGCGAGCGGCGCGACACGCGCTCTGGAGGCGGCGCGATGAGCGCCCTGGTGGGAGCGCGATGAGCGCCGGCGGCGCGCCGGGCTCAGCCGAGCGGGAGCTCGACGCGGCGCGGGGGCGCGTGCGTGAGGCGGGCGGCGAGGCGCTGCTCGCGCGCCTCGAGCACCTCGACGCGGTGCGGGCCGCCCCGGCGCCTCGGCCGGGACCCTCGCCGCGGCCGCCGGATCGGGGCGCGACCGCCGATTACGACGTGGTCGTCGCGGGCGGCGGGCTGTCGCTCCTGCTCGCGCCGCTGCTCGCGTCGGCCGGGCTGCGCGTCGCGGTGCTCGACCGGGCGCGGATCGGCGCTGCGCACCGGGAGTGGAACGCCGGGACGGCCGAGGTGGCCGCGCTGTCGGCGTCGGGGATCTTCACGGGGGGCGAGATCGAGCGGCTCGTCATCGCCCGCTACGTCGAGGGGCTCTGCCGCTGGCACGGCGGCGGGACGTACCCGGTGCGCGGCGTGCTCGACCACGCCATCGACGCGGGGGGGCTGCTCGCCGCGGCGCGGGCCCGGGCCGAGGCGCTGGGGGTGACGCTGCTCGACGGGCACGCGCTCCTCGGGCACGCGGAGGGGCCGGACGCGGTCGCGCTCGCCGTGGCCGAGGCGCAGCCGGGCGCCGCGCCGTGCGCGCTGTCCGCGCGGCTCCTCGTCGACGCGCGCGGCGCGGCGAGCCCCTACGCGACAGCGGACCTCCTCTGTCCGACCGTCGGCGGCGTGCTCACGGGGCTCTCGGAGGGCGACGGGGCGCGGCGGATCCGGCCGGACGTCGGCGAGATCCTCGCCACGACGGAGGACGTCGAGGAGGGCAGGCAGCACCTCTGGGAGGCGTTCCCGGGGCGGCCGGGCGAGACGACGGTCTACCTCTTCTATTACGCGCGCTCCGGGGACGTCGGCCCCGGCGCGCTCCTGTCGCTCTACGCGCGGTTCTTCCGGCTCCTGTCGCGCTACAAGGAGGGCGACGCGCGCCTCGTCCGCCCGACGTTCGGCTTCATCCCCGGCTGGTCGCGGCTGTCGGCCGCGCCGCGCGCGCCGGGGCGCCGGGTGCGGCTCGTGGGGGACGCGGCGGCGCGGCACTCGCCGCTGACGTTCTGCGGCTTCGGCGCGAACGTGCGCGAGCTCGCGGCGACGGCCGCCGATCTGGCGCGGGCCGTCCGGGAGCCGGGCGCGCGTCACACGTCGGCCACGGCGCGCGACGCGCCTGTGCACTCGGGCACCGGCGCGCTCGCGGCTCTCATGGCGAAGCCCCCCGGCGGGGCGAGGGCAGGGGAGATGAACGCGCTCCTCGACACGGCCTTCGCCGTGCTCCACGCGATGGGCAACGACGCGTACGCGGCGCTGCTGCGCGACGAGATGCAGCCGGCCGATTTCGTGAGGTTCTTGCGGGAGACGGCGGCGCGGCGGCCCGAGGTGTACCGCGAGGTCGTGAGCGCGCTGCCGCTCCGGGCCATCGGCCGCTGGGGAGCGGGGCTCGCGCGGGAGCTCTACCGCGCCCGGTGAAGGTCTACCGCGCCCGGTGAAGGTCTACCGCGCCCGCTGCGCGGAGCGCTGGGCGCGGCCTCCCGCGACGGCGCGCCGCGCGAGGACGAGGGGCCCGAGGAACAGGCCGTACGGGGGGCCGCCGGTGCCGTGGTGGACGCGGTGCGCGTCGCGGACGCGCGCGAGGTACGGGATGCGCGCGAGGCCCGAGACAGGGAGCCGCCCGTGGACGAGCCCGTCGTGGACCAGGACGTAGGCGAGGCCGAAGGCGGTCATGCCGAGGCCGAAGCCGAAGGCGGCCTCGCGCAGCGGCCCCGGCGCGCCCCAGCTGCCGTACATGATGAGCCCGGCGGCGATCGGGGCGTGGAGGAACGCGAGCGCGTCGTTCTGCTCGAAGGCGCCGCGCCGCTTCGTGTGGTGGGTGCGGTGGATGCGCCAGAGCGCGTGGTGCCAGACCTTGCCGTGGAGGAGCGCGGCCCACACCTCCATGGTCGCGAAGGCGGCGAGCGCCGTGCCGATCCAGATCGCGAGCGTCATCGCGCCCTCCTCATGCGGAACGGCAGGAGGAGCTGCACCCAGGGGCTGGCGAAGCGGTCGAGCGAGAGGGCCTCGTGGACGACCGTCGCCGGCTTGCCGCCGAACGTCGCGGCCGCGATGGAGCGCGCGTAGAACGGCGTGTCCTCGAGGGTGCGGAGGAGCCGCGGCGCGGACCCCGGGTCGGCGGCGATCTCCCGCGCCAGGCCCCAGCGCGTGTCGCCGAGCGGCCGCGGGGCGAGCGGCGGGAGCTCGCGCGCGCCGCCCGCCGCGTCGAACGCGGGCGAGAGGAGCATGCGCGTGCCGTCGCGGCGCCGGACGTCGTAGGTAAGGGCGATCCCGTCCGATCCGAGCGCGCGCGACCAGGTCCAGCGCTCGAAGGCGTGGCCGAGCGGCTCGTCGCCGGCGTTCGTGTCGAGGTAGGCGCTGCCCGAGAAGCGCAGCGAGGGGTGCGCGAGCTCGACCTCGGCCCGCGCGATCGGCGCGATGGGCGTCCAGCGGTGGAGCCCCCGCCCGTCCAGGGCGACGCCGTCGTGCGCGCCGTCCGCCGCGGGCCCGGGCGCGGACGGGCGGAGGCGCACCGTCCCCGAGAGCCGGGACGGCAGAGGCGCCGTGATCTCGTCGAAGGAGACGCGGAGCTCACCCCCGGACCACTCCATCTGGCTCGGTCCGATGGCGAGCGACCGCGGCGACCTGGAGATCGCGCTCCGCGGCCGCTCGGTCAGCGCCCAGCGATCGGCGCGCGCGCCGTACAGCGCGACGTTCATCGCGCAGTGCATGAGCGGGTCCGCGGCGCCGCGCGATCGCGCCCTGGCGTAGTACGGCGAGAAGACGCTCCCGAGCATCGCGATGATCGTGATCGCGCTCTGCCCGTCGTCGCTCACCGCGTCCAGGTACCACCAGGCGTAGCCGCCGCTCGGGATCTCGAGGTCGAAGCGAGGTCCTCCATCACGCTCCGCGCCGCGAGCTGGCCGCTCAGCGCCGCCATCGGCACGCCCGCCCCCGGGTGCGCGCTCCCGCCGGCGAAGTACAGGCCCGGGAGCTTCGAGCGCGAGGCCGGGCGCGCGAAGGTCGAGTTCCACCCGTGGGACACCGGCCCGTACAGCGCGCCTCCCGTCGCCGGGAACATCCGCTCGAAGTCCGCCGGCGTCGTCGCCACCGGGGAGACGCCCGTGCTCTTCAGCGAGAGGCCGAACCGCTGCAGTTGCTGGAACACGCGCTGCTCCCATTCGTGGATCTCCGTCGATGAGGGGGTGTGTTTATCACCGGTCGCAGGGGCATTGAGGATGAAGAACAGCCGCTCTCCGCCTCCGTCGGCGCCTGCGCTCGCCCCGACCCCGCCGGGCTCGTGCGCCGGCGCGTCGCCGCGGTCCTCGGCGCAGACGTAGACCGTGGCGTCGCGCGGGAGCTCGGCGCGGTCGAACAGCGCGCGGAACTCGGCCTCGTAGTCGCCGGAGAAGAAGACGTTGTGCCGGAGGAGGGGGAAGCCGCTCACCTCGGCCACGAGCGCCCAGGTGACGGCCGAGAGCGAGCGCGGCTCGCTCCCCGGCGCCTTGCGGGCGGCGCGCTCGCCGAACAGGCCGGCCCGCAGCGCCGCGGGGTCGGCGTTCAGCACGATGGCGTCGGCCTCGATGCGCTCGCCGCCCTCGAGCACGACGCCCGTCGCGCGGCCGCGGCCCTCCTCGATGGCGGCGACGTGCGCGCCGCAGCGCAGCGTCGCCCCGGCGCGGGTCGCCGCTGCAGCGAGCGCCTCGGCGACGCGGCCCATGCCGCCCTCGGGGAGCCAGAGGCCCTCGCGCTCCACGTGCGCGATGACGCTCAGCGTCGCAGGCGCGAGGTACGGCGACGAGCCGCAGTAGGTCGCATAGCGCCCGAACAGCTGCAGGAGGCGCGCGTCCGTGAAGAAGTCGCCGAGCGCGCGGTGGAGGGTGCGGTGCCCGTCGATCTTCATCATCCCGCCGAGGCCCAGGTTGCCCGCCGTGCTCAGGATCGTCTTGAGCGTGGGCCGCTCCGCGCGCATGAACGGCGCCTCCACCACGTCGAAGATCTCGCGCGCGTACCGGCTGAACCGGCGGTACCCGTCCGCCTCCCGCGCCCCCGCGAGCGCGCCGATCGCATCCGCGGCGCGCTCGACGTCCGCGAAGAGGTCGAGCGTCGAGCCGTCCGGCCAGGCGTGGCGCGCGAGCGTCTCGGCCCGGCGGAGCGACACGTGGTCCTCGAAGCGGAGCCCGAGCGACGCGAAGATCTCGTCGAAGACCCACCGCATCGTGAGCACCGTCGGGCCGACGTCGACGCGGCGGTCCCCGAGGACCGCCTGGCGTATCTTTCCGCCGACGCGCGGCGCCCGCTCGAGTAGCACCACGTCGAGCCCGCTCGAAGCAAGGAGCGCGGCCGAGGTCAGACCGCCGATACCCCCGCCGATCACCAGGACGCGATCTCTCCTGTCCGCCATGGTCGGAGTGTACGCGTCGGAGGTGGTTTGTCTATACTTTGTTTAACTAATGTTCAAACTATTGACAAGCCCCTGAGGCTCGCCAAGACTCGCCCCCCATGGATTTCGATCGCCGGATCGAGCGCGTCCTCCTCGCCGCCATCGAGCCGCTCTCCTCGCCCGCGTCGCCGCCCGGGCTCCTGGCCGCGACGCAGCACGCCGTCTTCCCCGGAGGCGCCCGCATCCGTCCGCGGCTCTGCCTGGCCGTCGCTTCGGCGTACGGCGATCCCGCGCCGGAGGCCGCCGACGCCGCGGCGGCGGCGGTGGAGCTCATCCACTGCGCGTCGCTGGTCCACGACGACCTCCCCTGCTTCGACGACGCGCCGATCCGGCGCGGCCGGCCGTCTGTCCACCGGGCCTTCGGCGAGCCGATCGCGGTGCTCGCCGGCGATCAGCTCATCGTGCTCGCCTTCGAGGCGCTCGCGCGCGGCGCCTTCCACGCGATGGCGAGCGGCGTGACGGACGCGCGCAGGGCGGTCCGGTTCTTCGAGGTGCTCGGGGGCGGCGTCGGGATGCCGCAGGGGATCATCGCCGGGCAGGCGTGGGAGTCGGAGGCGAAGGTCCCGCTCTCGGCCTACCGGCGCGCGAAGACAGGCGCGCTCTTCGAGGCGGCGGCGACCCTCGGCGCGCTCTCCGCAGGCCAGGACGGGGCCGCCTGGGGCGATCTCGGGCAACGCATCGGCGAGGCGTACCAGGTCGCGGACGACGTGCTCGACCTGGTCGGGAAGCCGGAGGACATGGGCAAGCCGGCGGGGCGCGACGGGGCGCTCGGGCGCCCCAACACGGCGCTGGAGCTCGGGCTCTCCGGCACGACCCGGCTGCTGCAGCGGCTCATCCAGGACGCGGTCGAGGCGGTGCCGCAGTGCCCGCGGGCGGACGCCGTGCGGTCGTGGGCCGTCGAGCTGGGGGACAGGCTCCTCCGGGTCTGCAGGGGGCCTTCGGCGGCGCTTCCGACCGTGAGCTCCATGTAACGGCTCGGGCGGTCTGACGTACGTCCGAGAGGGGCGGCCGTCGGGGGGACTCGGGACGTCTGAGACTGATGATCGGGAGTGGGGCTGGGTTGTTTGCGCGTCGCGGGACGGAACGCGTGAAGCCGACGTGGACCGACGTGAAGTCGACGTGGACCGACGTGAAGCCGACGTTGAGCAGGTTCAGGGAGGGCCTTAATGCGCTGTCGCCTCGCGATAGTGAGGCTGCGCCCAGGCTCGACGAACGCGGTTTGGGGTGGCATCCTCGGCGGGCCTTTCCGCGTCTGCCGCGGGGAGCGTGGCTGTGGCGCGGTGTAAAGGCGCTGTGTCCTGCGTCCGGTGAAGCGTGGCGTGGGTCATAGTCCGCGAGCGGGGGGATTGGGGGATGAGGGCGATTCGGGAGCAACACGCCACGATCGTTTCTCGAAAGCTCGAGGCCGACAGTCCCGGGGGCATGCGCGAGGCGATCACCTCCGCCGAGCAGCTGGCGCGCGTCGCGCGCGGGCGCCTCCGCGACCGGGTGGTGGACGTCGGGAGCGCGCTCCGGGGCGCGCCGAGGAGCGCGAGCTTCGTCCGGGCGGGCGCCGCCGTGCCGCTGCACGTGTCGCGGATGCTGCTCGATCGACACCAGGTCGCCGCCCACGCGCTCGCCCACCTCTACGCCGAGATCGAGGCCTGCCGCTCGCTCGCGAGCTGGGCCTGCGAGGCGGGCGGGGAGGCCAGGGCGGTCGCCGAGGCGCACGCGGGGGCGCTGCTCCTGTCGCTGCGCGGCGGCGTCGATCTGGGCGGCGGAGAGATCGCGCCGCTCGGCGAGCTCGAGCTCCGCGACGACGAGGTCGCCAAGGCGATCGGCCACCCGGCGGTCGCGGCGTGGGCGCGCGACGCGGGCTCCGGCGTCGCCGTCGCCTCGATCGCGCGCGCGGCCGCCGAGCAGGGCATCCCCGCCAGCGCCGGCGCGGAGGACGAGCGCGTCGGCTGGATCCGGCACAACATGCGCGACTTCGTCGAGCGCCTCGTCGAGCCGCTCGCCCCCGAGATCCACCGCCGCAACGGGCTCATCCCCGAGTCGATCGTCCGCCGCATGGGGCAGTTCGGGGTGTTCCGGCTCGCCACAGCGCCCGAGCACGGGGGCGACGGGCTCGGCGTGGCCGCCATGGCGACCGCCATCGAGGAGCTCGCGCGCGGCTCGCTCGGCTTCGGCGTGCTCACCATGACGGCCTCCATCGCGTCGGACCTGCTCGCCCGATCCGGCACGGACCTCCAGCGCCGGACCTGGCTGTCGCGCATCGCGAACGGCGAGGCGCGCTGCGCCCTCGCGTTCGCGGAGCCGGCGTACGGGTCGGACCTCGCGCGCGTCGTCACGCGCGCCGAGCGCCAGGCCGACGGCAGCTACCTCCTCATCGGAAAGAAGGCGTGGGTCACCGGCGCGTCCCGCGCCGACCTGGTGCTCACCCTCGCGAGGACCACGACGCCGGGAGGACAGGGGCAGCTGCCGCTCGGGCCGAGCCTCTTCGTCATCGCGAAGCGGCGCGGCGCGCCGGGCGCCGACTTCCCGGACGCCGGGATGGCCGGGACCGAGCTGCGGGCGCTCGGGCAGCGCGGCATGGGGCACTACGAGCTCCGGATCGAGGGGCTCCAGATCGGCCGCGAGGCCCTGCTCGGCGAGCGCGAGGGCGAGGGGATCGCCCAGATCCAGCGGGCGCTCGTGATCGGCCGCACCTACGCGGCCGCGTGCGGCGTGGGCGTGGCGCAGGCCGCGCTGGAGCTCGCGCTCGAGCGGGCGAAGACGCGCGTGCAGTTCGGGTCGCAGCTCATCTCCTTCCCGCGCGTGGCGCACCGGCTCGGAGGGCTCATCGCGCGCGTCGCCGCCGCGCGGCAGCTCACGCGCGCCGCGGCGCACGTGGCGGACACGGGGCAGCCGTGCGAGCTCACGTCGGCGATGGCGAAGCTCTTCTCCAGCCGCGTGGCCTGGGACGCGGCCGACGCCTGCATGCAGCTCCACGGGGCGAGCGGCTACGCGGAGAGCTCGACCGCGGCGAGGCTCCTGCTCGACGCCCGCAGCCTCTTCTTCCAGCTGGGCCCGCACGAGGTGCTCGCGCAGGGCATCGCGCGCGCCCTGCTCGAAGGGCCGCTGCCCTGAGGCGCGCGCGCCGTCGTCGTCAGCCGAGCGCGCCTGTGCCATGATCGCGCGGACCGATGGTCCGCGTCCGCTCTCCTCGCTACGGCCGCAAGCTCGACGATTTCACGGTCGGCGCGGTGTATGCCCACCCCTGGGACGTCACCGTGGACGAGGGGATGCTCGCGCTCTTCGCGGCCTCGTTCCAGGACGCGATCCCGACCTACGCCAGCCGCGTCGCGGCCCGGTCGGTGGGGCTCAGGGACAGGCCGGTGAGCCCGCTCTTGCTCCTCAACCTCGGGATCTCCTTCAGCGTGCACGACGTGAGCGAGCAGGCGATCGCGCACCTCGCCTACACCGACGTCCGGTTCCCGGCGGCCTGCTATCCGGGGGACACGCTGCGCGCGAGCTCGCTGGTCATCGGCAAGAAGCCGGTCTCGACGGGGGACAAGGGCGTCGTGCACGTCAGGACCCAGGTGGTGAACCAGGACGGGCTGCTCGTCTGCTCGTTCGAGCGCAAGGCGCTCGTGCCCCCTGGCCGCGTCGCGGAGCGCCCCGCGGACGCGCCGCACGCGGTCGCGCAGCCGGACGCGCAGCCGGGGCGCCTCCCGGAGGAGCTCGACGGCCCGCTGCCGCCGCCGGCGCGCCAGGGCGGCTTCGCCTGCGCGTGGGACGACTTCGAGGTCGGCGACGTGATCACCCACGAGGTCGGCAGGACCATCGGGGACAGCGAGCACATGCAGCTCGCGACCCTCCTGCGCAACTCCCACCCGCTGCACGTGGACGAGCAGTACTCCAGGTCGAGCTCCTTCGCGAAGACGCGCGTCGTCCACGGGGGGCTCGTGCTGTCCTGGGTGCTCGCGCTCTCCAGCCGCGACACGGCCGGGTGCGGCGTCTGGGACCTCGGCCTCGACGAGGGGGCGCACCCGAGCGGCGTGCTCGCGGGCGACACGCTGTTCGCCGCGTCGAAGGTGATCGCCAGGGAAGAGGCCAAGAGCGGCGCCGGGAGCGTCACCTTCCGGATCGTCGGCGTGAAGAACACGCCGCCCCGCGCGCTGATCGAGCAGGGCGCCGACCTGTTCACGCCCGAGCTCGGCAAGGCCGAGGGCAGGGTGAAGGAAAAGGTCGTGGAGATCACGCGAACGCTGCTCCTGCGCCGGCGGAGCTAGCGTGACAAACGGTCCCCGGCGGGCCGCCTGCGGCATACAATGCGCGGCCATGAGCACCGCTCTGCCCCAGCGAGGAACGGGACGGCCATGAACACCGCTGGGAGCCGTGAGCTGGACGCGCTCCGCGCGCGCGTCGCCGAGCTGGAGCGGGAGCTGGCCCACGCCCGTGCGCCAGGTCGGAGCGCCGCCGCGCGAGGCCCGGACGCGCCGGCCAGAGACCCGGGCAGCGCGAGGGGATCCGCCCTCGTCGAGGCGGCGCGGCGGCAGCTCGACGAGGGCGAGCAGGCGGCGCAGATGGGCAACTGGCTCTGGGAGCTCGGCCAGAGCAGCACCACCTGGTCGCGGCAGCTCTTCCGGATCCTGGGCCGCGATCCCGAGACGGACACGCCCTCGACGGAGACCTTCCTCGAGGCCGTCCACCCCGACGACCGGGAGCGGCTGCAAGCCCTCCTGGTGCTGGCGAACGAGACAGGCGAGGGGGCGGGCGCGATCGCGTTCCGCGTGCGCCACCGGGATGGAACGGTGCGGGAGTGCCTGCTGAGCAGCCTGCCCCTCGTCGAGGGCGCGGGGCCGCCGTCGCGCTACTTCGGCGCGGTCGTCGATCTCACCGAGCGCCGCCGCGCCGAGCAGGAGCTCCGCCGCAGCGAGCGCATGCTGAAGGAGGCGCAGCGCATCGCCCACGTGGGCAGCTGGTCCTACGACATCGCGTCGCGGACGATCCGCTGGTCCGAGGAGCTCTACCACATCCTCGGCGTCGATCCCTCGGTGCGCCCGACGTTCGAGCTCCTCGCGGGCCTCATCCACCCCGAGGATCGCCACCGGGTCTTCGGCGGCGCGGAGACCGCGTCGCCGCTCGGCATCGCGAGCCCCGTCGAGTGCCGCGTCGTGCGCCCGTCCAGCGGGGAGCTGCGCCACGTGCAGATGGCGGCGCAGCTGGTCACGGACGACGCCGGGACGATCACCGGGCTGGTCGGCACGAGCCTCGACATCACCGAGCGCCGGCGCCTCGAGGAGCAGCTCCTGCACAGCCAGAAGCTCGAGGCGATCGGGCGCCTCGCCGGCGGGGTCGCGCACGACTTCAACAACATGCTCACCGCGATCTTCGGGCACAGGGAGCTCGCGGTGCGCAAGGTGCCGGCGGCGTCGCCCGTCGCCGAGCACCTCACGCAGATCGGCACCGCCGCGGAGCGGGCCGCGGCGCTCACGCGGCAGCTGCTCGCCTTCGCGCGCAAGCAGCTGATCCAGCCGACCGTGGTCGACCCGAACGCGCTGATCTTGGGGGTCGAGCCGCTCCTCCGCCCGCTCGTGGGCGAGGACGTGGAGCTCGTCGTGCTGCCGGGGAGCCAGATCTGGCCCATCCACATCGATCGGGGGCAGTTCGAGCAGCTGCTCATGAACCTGGCCGTGAACGCGCGCGACGCGATGCCCGGCGGGGGCCGCCTGGTGATCGAGACCGCGAACAGGGCGCTCGGCGCGGGCGACGGAGGGTGGGGGCCAGAGATCGAGCCCGGCGACTACGTGGAGCTCACGGTCACGGACACCGGGCAGGGCATCGACGACGCCGTCCAGCAGTACGTGTTCGAGCCGTTCTTCACGACCAAGGAGCCGGGCAAGGGATCGGGCCTCGGGCTCGCGACGTGCCACGGCATCGTGAAGCAGCACGGCGGCCACATCGGGTTCGCCAGCGCCCCCGGCCAGGGCACGCGCTTCACGATCTGCTTCCCGCGCGTGCGTGGCGTGCCCTGCGAGCAGCCTGTGAGGGCGACCCCGGCCGCCGTCGGGGGCGTGGAGACCGTGCTCGTCGTGGAGGACGAGGCGCAGGTGCGCGAGCTCTGCGTCGCCGCGCTGCGCTCCTTCGGTTACTCGGTCCTCGCGGCGCGGAGCGGCAAGGAGGCGATCGCGCTCGCGGCCGCCTATCCAGGCCCGATCCACCTGCTCGTGAGCGACGTGGTCCTGCCGGACGCGCGCGGCCCCGCGCTCGCGGCGATGCTCGCCCGCGCGCGCGCCCCGCTGCCCGTGCTCTACGCCTCGGGCTACACGGAGGACGCCCTCCTCCAGACCGATCTGCTCGACGGGGTCGCCCACTTCCTCGCCAAGCCGTACACGCCGACGCAGCTCGCGAAGGCGGTGCGCGCCGTGCTCGACGCGTCCGCGCAGGCGCGACGGGCGAAGGGCTCCGGCGGCGCCCCGCCCCCGGCTCCGACCGCCGAGCGCCTGCAGTGAGCGCGCTCGTGCGCCGCGGGAGGCGGGCTCGCGGCGCGCTTGCGCGCGATCGTCGGCATGTGCGTGCGCGTGCGAGGCGGCCCGCAGCGCGCCACGCTGGCCCCCACCGCCCGGGTGCATCTATCCTGGACGGGCGGCTTTGGCGATGAAGATCCGGGGGTCGGCGCTCATGCACACGAGGACCTACCTGCAGACGCGGTGGGGGAGCCAGGCCATGTCCGCCCTCGACGCCAAGCTGCCCGCCGCCGCGCGGGCGGTGTTCACGGCGCCCGATCTCGCGGCGCACAGCTGGTATCCCATCTCGGTCTGGAACGCGATCGCGGACGAGATCTCGCGGTGGCCCAACCGGTCCGGCGTCATCCGCGATCTCGCGGCCTACGTGGCCGAGCAGGACCTGACGCTCGCGCACAAGGTGCTGCTCAAGCTCGGCACGCCCGCGCTCGTCATGCGGCAGGCCGGCGTGATGTGGGGCATGTACTTCAACGGCGGCCGGCTCGCGCCCCTCGCCGAGGGAGAGCGGTTCTTCCGGCTGATACTTTACCTGGGGGTCGACCCGCAGTCCGACCCGGGGCGCCAGACCTGCAGAGACGCGGTGCCGGCGTGGCAGGAGAACGCGCTCCGGCTCTCGGGCGCGCGAGGGGGCCAGAGCCTCCACACGAAGTGCCGTTTCGAGGGACACCCCACGTGTGAATACGAGGTGCGCTGGCTCCGGTAGTCACCACTTGGTGCAGAAGGCGAACAGGTTCACCTGCGCCTCTTCCGCGACCACCTCGACGGGGGTGCTCCCGAACTTCGACCGGGCGAACAGGGTCCTGAGATCCTCGGTGCTGCGGTGGATCAGCTCCCACTCGAGGACGTGATCCATGAACGCCTTGCTCGGGTTGTTCACCCCGAAATTGCCGACGACCGCGACGCCCCCGGGCAAGAGCTTGTCGTGCATGCAATTGAGGAGGGCCACGACCAGATCGTCGCGGAGATAATCCGTGAGCCCGATGCTGTAGATCATGTGCTGGGGCTTGAGCACCGTCCTGCCGCGGCCGTGGGCCAGCCGAACCACGTTGTCCTGCGCGAAGCTGAAGCGGTCCATGACGCCGAGCTGGTCGGCGATGCCGGCCGCGTAGGCGAGGGCCTGGTTGTCGATATCGATGCACGTCGCCTTGATGTCGGGCAGCTCGCCCCCCTCCGCGAAGAGGTCGAATAGTTCCCGGGCGGGGCCGCTCGCGAGGCTGGTGATGTGGACCGGGCCAGACGCGTGCGCGCTGCAGGCGTCCCGGAGCGCGCGGCTCAGCACGCCTCTCCGGTTCTTGACGGCGCGGCAGGCGTCGATGGCGAGCCCCCACTGGTCGATGAAGCGGCCGAGGCGGCCGTCGCCCGCGGGCTCGTCGTTGTACATCATCTCGATGGTGTAGAAGTCGCCAGCGTAGCCGCGCGGCTTCGTGTAGCACCGGTCGACGGTGCGGCTCAGCATGAAGAGCGAGAACGTCTCGCGGAAGACATAGGCGCCGATGCCCTTCTCGAGGTGGCGCTCGCGCTCGATGTGCTCGCGCAGCGCGGACACGATCGTCTGGCACGCGGCGCTCACCTTCTCCTGGATCTCCGCCTCGGGCTGCTTGGCCTCCTTCACCATCCTGTCGGCGATCATCATCTCGAACTTGAACTGTTCGACCGTGTCGATGAGCTTCGGAGGGATGTTGTTGGTGCCGGCCTGGCCCGTCCTCGCGGCGTGAAAGCGGTTGACCTGCGGTACGTCCTCGACGAGGAGCGGCGGCAGCATCGCGGTGTTCTCGCGGAGGCGCTGGGCCAGCATGATCGCGAGCGACTGGTAGAAGCGCGCCGCGAGCCCGGGGACGGAGGCGAGGAGCGAGTGCACATACGGGCCCTCGATGACGTCGAGCGTGCACTCCTCGCGGGCGACGACGGAGGCGCTCGCGGCGGCGCTCTCGAGGAACGACATCTCGCCGAAGATGGCGCCGGGGCCGAGCTGGCGGAGCGCCACGCCGCGCCCGAGGTGGGCGACCTCGACCCCGACAAGGCCGCTGCGCACGATGAAGATGCCCTGCCTTCGCGAGCCCTCCTCGAGGATCTGTTCGCCCGGTCGGTAGGTGACGCAGCTCGACTTCTCCAGCAGCAGCCGCTCGTCGTCCTGGGTCAAGAACTCGAAACCTGTCGTCATGATGCCTCCCGAGCGCCGCGGGCGCCCCGGGCTCGCGGAGGAACGGATCTCTCCCCCGCCGCGGCGACAGAGGCGTCCACGCGTGCGCCCCTTCTACCACGACGCATCGCGCCTCCGCTGAGGCATGGCGGTCCGCCCGCTGGCTCGGCGCCGATCGCGCAGCGGTCGCCGGGGCGCGCCTCGTTGACCGCGCCGCGGTCGCCGCGCGGCGCCTCGTCGATCACGCGCCGCGCTCGCGCCGGACGCGCGTCGCGCGGTCCTTCACCGGGTCACCGCGGGGCGCAGGCCGCGAGGCCGCCGTCCTCGGCGAGCACCAGCACACAGGTGCGGAGCACATCCATGCCGGCAAATCCGTCCGACGGACAGGTCGCCCGCCGCTCGCCGGGCAGAAGATCGAACTCCACGGCGGCGTCGAACCCCGCCATCCGGAGGCGAGCGCCCGAAAGGACGGGAACGGTGTGCTTGCCTGAGGCGGCGTAGGCGCTCCTGCCGCCGGTCGCCCGGCGCGACAGCCGCTTGCCCGCGGGGGAGACGCCGAAGAGCGAGCTCTGCGACGCCCCCGAGTCGATCTTCAGCGTGACGTCGATCCCCTCGACGCTCGCCCTGGCGGTGAGCTCGCTGCCCTGGTTCGGGCCGCCGCAGCGGGCGAGCTCCACGATGGCGGTCTCGCCGAACCGCGCCCGGAGCGCGCGTGCGGCCTCGTCGCGCGGAGCTTCGGTCATCCGGCCCTCGCGCAGGTCGAGCACGACGGCGCGGCCCGGCCCCGCCAGCTCCTGGGGCGCGACGACGCCGCCGATGCCGATGCGCTGCAGGACATCGGGCATGGGGACGACGAGCAGCGCGGAGACCTCGACCCGGCCCCACCCGGAGAGCGCGAGGCTCGCGTTCTCGAGGCGGGACACAGCGAGGGGCCTGCCCGCGTGGTCGACGGCGACGTCGCCTGCGGTCGAGAGGGGCAGCGCGAGCTCGTCGGCGAGCCAGCGGGCGAGGACGTGGTGGGAGGCTCCGGTGTCGACGATCATCACGGCCGGCTGGCCCGCCACGACGGCGTCGATGAGCGGCGAGGGGAACGCGCGATCGTTGAGCTGGTACTGGAGGCTGGCCCGGCGCTCGGAGCCCGCCGCCGGCGCCGCCGGGCCCGCGCCCGCCGCCGCGGGGCCCGCGGGCGAGGACGCGCCGCCGGCGCCGGCGCCGGTCGACGCCGCGCTGCGCGGCGAGGCCGGCGCGGCGCGGACCGCGGCGGGCTCGGCGCAGCCGGCCACCGCGAGCGCGCCGGCCGCGGCGGCGGCCGAGAGCGCGGCGAGGAGCTGCCTGCGAGCGCGCGGCACGAGCATCCGCTACTCGACGCAGCAGAGCGTCGACTGCCCCGTGGGATCCAGCGAGCCGCTGAGGTTCGTGCGCGCGGTGCAGGTGGAGTTTGTCGGCGTGCCGACGAGGTGAGCCGGGGGCGAGTAGGCGTACCCGCAGTACCGCCCGCCCTGCGAGATCTGGGCGTGATCGAAGCAGCTGTAGTCGTTGCCGAGCTCGACGCGCACGTAGTTGCAGTCGCCGCCGCTCGCGGTGCACGCGCACGACGAGCACGTCCGGGTGTCGTTGTACCCCCGGAACCAGTCGCTCTCGCGCCGCGCATAGCCGCTGCAGGTGGCGCTGCCGGACACGAGCGCGCATTGCGTCGCCGGCGAGCCCTGCCTCGGGACGCAGGCCTCGCCGGCGCGGCAGCCCGCGCCGGCGGTCGCGTGGCAGAGCTTCCTGGACTCCTTCCACGTCGCCGGCGCGGGGATCGCCGTGCCGGTCGCGGTGCAGCTCTGGATCACGTCGAAGAGGCCCGCGCGCACGCCGCCCCAGTCGACGAACCCGTTGTTGATCGGCTTCGAGTCGCACGTGAACCCGACCCGCTTCGCGAGCGTGCCGCGCGTCCCGGCCTCGTCGGCCTCGCACTGCGACTCGTCGGCGTAGAGGTAGAGATCCGCCGCGCAGTCGGTGGGGTTCGGCGTGCAGCCGCAGCCCTCGCAGCCGCTGCCGGAGAGGCCGCGGAAGAGGAGCGTCTCCTTCGCGGTGAACCCTTCAGGGCACGGCTCGGCCGCGTCCACGACGACGCCGAGCTCGAAGTTCGTGGGTGCCGTCAGGCAGACCGCGCCCTCCGCGCAGTCCGAGTCCGCGCAGTCGACGGCGTCGTCGCAGTCGTCGTCGCCGCCGTTGAAGCAATCCTCGACCTGCGTGCAGCCGGTCGTCGTGCTCGTGCCGGCGCTCGCGCTCATGCCGGCGCTCGCGCTCGTGCCGGCGCTCGCGCTGGAAGGTTCGGTCGTCCCGGCGCCATCACCGCCGCCCGACCCGCCCGCGCCCGCGAAGTTGCGCTCCTGGACGCTGCAGGCCGAGAGGCTGACGAGCGCTGCTATCGCAGGCCCGCGAAAGTTCGTCATGCCGCCAGGATAGCCTCCCTTGCAGGCGAGGTGCAGCGTCATGTCCCGGAGGCGCGGCGCTCGCCGCGAGGGGCATGATGGGCGAGGTGCCCTGTGACGCCGGGAGGAGAGGCCGTCACGGAACCGTGGGGCGCTGGAGGCGGCGCTCCACCTCGGCGCGCGTCGGATACGATGTCTGACACCCCTCGCGCTCGACCGAGATGCCCGCCGCCGCGATCGCGAACCGGAGTGTGGCCTCGATCGCCATCCCGGAGGCGAGCCCGCCGGCGAGCACGCCCGTGAGGGCGTCCCCGGCGCCCGTCGTGTCGACAGCGCGGGCCGGCAGGGCGGGGAACTCCTCGCCCGACGGCAGCAGCACCGCGCCGCGCGCGCCGCGCGTGAGCACCACGCGCTCCGGCAGGTGACCGCGCAGCGCCTCGTGCTCGAGCTCGTTGACCACGGCGAGGTCGAACCGGCCGACGAGCCCGGGATCGATGGCGTTGACGGGCGACGGATTGCAGATCGACAGCGCGCCGTCGGCCCGCGCCGCCGCGAGCACGCCGTCGATCGCCGCGGCCGGGATCTCGCCCTGGCAGAGCCAGACCGAGGCCCCGCACGGCGAGGGCGGCGTCACGAGCGCGTTGGCGCCGGGGATCGCGAGGATCTGGTTCTCTCCGGCCTCGTCGACGCAGATCAGGGCGACGCCCGTCGTCGCGCCGCGGTGGACCGCCACGGCGGAGAGCTCCACCCCGTCGGCGGCGAGCGCGGCCGCGCAGAGCTCGCCGTGGGCGTCGTCGCCGCGCGCGCCCGCGAGCCGCACGCGCGCCCCGGAGCGCGCCGCCGCGACCGCCTGGTTCGCGCCCTTGCCGCCCGGCGCGACGAGGAAGCGGCGGCCCAGCACCGACTCGCCGGGGCGCGGCAGCCGCGGGCCGTAGCCGATGAGATCGGCGGTGATCGAGCCGCAGATCGCGAGCAATCCCATCACCGCCGCATACCACGAACGAGGCGGCGCGCGCGTCAGTCGGCGTTCACGGCCACGGCGTCGGTCTTGCCGTTGGCGAGCGCGCCGGCGCGGCGGATGATGCCGATGAACTCCTGCTGATCGCCCTTGCTGGACGCGGCGGCCCTCGCGATCTTCTCGATGTCGGCGAGCCTCCAGGAGCGCGCGTGCGGGCTGTGGCGCAGGACCTCGGCGAACCCTGCCACCGCGGACGCGAAGCGGAAGTCGGCCGGGGCCGCGTCGAAGGTGGGGGCGATGGCGCCCGGGGCCATCTTGACCAGCGTCTCCTCGGCCGTGTTCGAGCCGAGCGGCGCCTTGTGGCGGAGGCGCACGACGACCGGCGCCGCGCCCTCGCCCTTCGGCGCGGTGGCCTTGAGCTCGACGTCGTAGATGGCCGTCACGCTGTGCCCTGCGCCGATCTCGCCGGCGTCCACCTTGTCGTTCCGGAAGTCCCGGTCGGCCACGTCGCGGTTCTCGTAGCCGATGAGCCGGTAGCTCTTGACGAAGCTCGGGTCGAACTCGACCTGGATCTTCACGTCGCGGGCGATGACCTGGAGCATCCCGCCGACCTGCTCGGAGAAGACCCGCCGCGCCTGCGCCTCGCTGTCGATGTAGGCGTAGTTCCCGTCGCCCTGGTTGGCGAGCTGCTCCATCATGAGATCCTTGTAGTTGCCCTGGCCGAAGCCCACGGTGGACAGCGTGATCCCCTTGTCCCTCGCGCGCTTGATGGTCTTCAGGATCTCGTCGTGGGAGGTCGGGCCGACGTTCGCGTCTCCGTCGGAGAGCACGATGACGCGGTTGACGTGCCCCTTCACGAGCGTCCGCTCGGCCAGGCTGTACGCGAGATCGATGCCGCTCGACATGGCGGTGGAGCCGCCCGCGGTGAGGTCGGCGAGGGCCGCGAGGATCTTCCCCTTGCTCTCGATGCCGGTCGGCGCGAGCACCTCTCGCACGCTGCCCGCGTAGGTGCAGAGCGCGACGGTGTCCCCCGGCTTGAGGGTGTCGGTGAGCATCTTCAGGCTCTTCTTCGCGAGCTCGATCTTGTCCGGCGACTGCATCGAACCGCTGGTGTCGACGAGGTACACGAGGTGCACCGGGGTCCGCTCCTTGAGCGGCACCCGCTTGCCCTGGACCGCCACGCGCACGAGGTGGTGGCCCGACGTGAACGGCGAGGGCGCGGCCGCGAGGTGCACGGCGAACGGGCCTGTCGCGGGCGACGCGTAGCCGTAATCGAAGTAATTGAGGAACTCCTCGGCGCGGACGGCCTGATACGGGGGCAGCGCGCCATCCATGATCTTGCGGCGCGCGATGGCGTAAGAGGCCGTGTCCACGTCGATCGCGAACGTCGAGAGCCGGTCCTTCGCGGGGTCCTCGACCGGGTTGACGCCGTAGTCCCGGTACGTCTCGCTGCCCTGGGGCTCGGGCGCGGTGACGGCGACGGCCGGGGGCGGGGCCGCGGGGCGCGCCACGGCGGTCGCCGCCGGGGCGGGCGCCTTCTTGGGCGCGGGCGCGCCGCCCGTCACGCGGACGCGCGCGTCCGCGCCGGGCGCGGCGCCCGCCTTGGTCGCCCGGGACTGCGCGGGCCCCGGCGAGGGCGCCACAGGGGCGGCCGCCACGGGCAGGGCCGGCGGCGGCGCGGCCTCCGCGGCGGGCGCGGCGTCAGGGGCGCTCGCCGCGGCTTCCTCGCGCTTTGCGTCGGACGCGCTGCCCTCGTCTTGCGCCGCGTCGAACTCCGGCTGCGTGGCTCGCCCGGCGGGGGCCTCGGTCGGCGTGGCCGATGCGGTCGCCGCCGTGGGGGCAGGCGTGGAGCCACCGCAGCCGATGAGCAGCGCGGTGACGAGGGCGGGGGCGACGAGATCGAGGGGCCGGGTGCGCATTGAGGTGTCCTCCTTGAAGGGGATCGCGAGGGCGGATCCCTGCTGTACGTTTTCGTGGGTCGGCCATCGCCGATCGCCACACACAGGTCCTTGCGGGGGCCGCACGCGCGGCTGCCCCACAGCGCGTTTTCCAGGGGCGAGACGGACCCTTCGCCGCTTTCGCTGCGTGAACGCCGCGTGTCGCCGGTCGTCCGGCGAGCCGACGAAGGGGCTCTCGCGGCCGGGGCCCGCTGTTGCGGGGCTCGGCGCGTCCGAGTGCCAGGGAAACGCGGTCGTCTCGGCCGGCTTACACCCGAAAACGACGGGAGCTCGGGTCGGGTCCTCCGCCCGCCTCCCTCTCGATCTATCCTCAGGGGTCCGTGATGAGCGAAACGAGCCGCGAGCGCTTCCAGTCCACCCTGTGCCGCGCCACGAAGATCGCCGTCCTGACCGGCGCAGGCGTCTCGGCGGAGTCGGGTATCCCCACGTTCCGCGGCGCTGGGGGGCTGTGGCGGCGTTACGAGGCGACGAGCCTCGCCTCGCCCGAGGCGTGGCAGCGCGATCCGGGCCTCGTCTGGGAGTTCTACAATCACCGCCGGGAGCGCGCCCTCGGCTGCGCGCCGAACCCGGGTCATCACGCGCTGGCGCAGCTGGAGGCGCGGTGGCGGGAGGCCGGCAGGGTCTTCACCCTGATCACCCAGAACATCGACGGCCTGCACGAGCAGGCGGGCTCCCGGAGCCCGGTGCGCCTCCACGGCTCGCTGTGGCAGGTGCGCTGTCTCTCGTGCGGGAGCGTGACCGAGAACCGCGACGTGCCCATCACGCCCGCCTTCGCGGGCAGCGGCTCCCCCGATCCGGAGGCCCCCGCCCGCCGCTTCACGGCGGCGGACCTGCCGCGCTGCGGCTGCGGCGGCGTCCTTCGCCCGCACGTTGTCTGGTTCGGCGAGGCCCTCCAGGAGAGCGATCTCGCCGCGGCGGCCGCCGGCGTCGAGGGCTGCGATCTCCTGCTCGTCGTCGGTACGTCGGCCGTTGTGGTTCCCGCCGCCGGTTTCGTCCCCATGGCCAAGCGCCACGGCGCCCTCATCGCCGAGGTCAACGTCGAGCCGAGCGCGATCTCCGGCCTCTGCGATGTCGTGTTCACCGGCGGCTCCGGCGCGATCCTGCCCTCCCTGCTCGACGTCACGTCGGCGTGAGCGCCGCGGCCTGACGGGCGCGGCGAGCCGGCGGCGTCGGCACGGCGAGGCGAGCCGGCGGCGTCAGCGCGACGCGCTGTCGCGCCGCAGCGGGCGCGCGGTGCACGCATCGCGCGGCGCGGCGCATGCTTCTGCCGGGGTCATGGAGCAGGTCAACCGTGGGATCTCAGGGCTAACGTGGGCGGCGATCACGCTCGTCGTGATCGGCGCCGTCAACTGGGGGTTCGTTGGGCTGTTCGAGTTCGACGTGGTCGCCGGGCTCTTCGGCAGGCTCAGCGCGCTCAGCCGCATCATCTACGTGCTCGTCGGGATCGCCGGGCTCTATCTGCTCTACGCTGCGGTCCAGCTCGGAAAGCGCGCTCGGGTCACCACGATGCCCTGAGGGCGATGCGCCCGTGCACCCCAGGCGCTCATGCGCCCGGGCTGGCCTGGCCGCCGAAGCCGCGCGGGCGGGCGGCGATCGCGCGCGCCTCGATGAACCGCGACACGGCGTCGACGAACGCCTCGGGGTTCTCCACCTGCGGCATGTGCCCTGTCGCCGGGATGAAGGTGAGCTGCGACCCCGGCAGCGAAGCGTGGAGCTTCTTCGCGTCGTCCGCGCTGTTGCCGAGGAGCTGGTCCGCCTCGCCCCAGACGAGGAGGGGATTCAGGCTGAGCGGGGCCCTGGGACCTCCCTGGATGGCGGCGTCGAGCACCGCCTCCAGCTGAGGTGGATTGGCGCTCTCCAGGACCTCCCGCAGGGCAGCCGGGACGCGGCCGGGATCGGCGTAGGCGCGGCTCAGGACCCGCGGGTTATAGGTCTGCTTCCGCATCAACGCGCGCAGCATCCGGCGGGGCAGCGGCCGCGCTCCGAGCCAGCCGACGAGGCGCGGCAGCGGGGGGATGGGAACGCCGTTGACGAACACGAGCCCTCGGCAGCGGGCCGCGAACAGGCTAGCGAAGCTCGATACGACCGAGACGCCGAAGGAGTTGCCGACGCACCACGCGCTGGAGAACCCCAGCTCGTCCAGGAGCCGCTCCAGCCAGCGCGCATAGGCGTCCAGGGAGCCGAGCCCCGGGGCGTCCGTGCGCCCGATGCCGGGCAGATCGGGCGCGATCACCTGGAAGCGCTCCGCCAATCGATCCCAGACAGGCGCCCAGTGCATCGACGCCCCGCCCCAGGCGCCGTGCACCAGCAGCAGCGGCTCGCCCTGCCCGCCCACGTGGACGCTGGCAGGGCGGCCGTCGATCGCGATCTCCTTCACCGAAACCGTGCTCATGCCCCTCTCCTGTGCGGAATCATCGCGGGCCCCATCCTGCCCCCGGGCGCCGGGGGCCCGCAACAGGAACGCACGACGGCGCGCGCCCCCCGTCCCTCCCTCTTGCGTGTGCGGGCGCTGGCCGGGCGCGCGGCGCCTCTAGGCCCTTCGCGCTTGCCTCACGGGCAGGCGATCGCGGTATCGTCCCCGCCGTGTCCTCCGCTCAGAAGCTCCGCGATCTGCTCGCCTCGCCCGGCCTCCTCGTCATGCCTTGCTGCTTCGACGCGCTGTCGGCGCGGCTGATCGAGCAAGCCGGCTTCTCGCTCTCGTTCATGAGCGGCTTCGCGGTCTCCGCCGCGCGCCTCGGCGCGCCCGACACGGGGCTCATCTCGTATGGTGAGATGGTCGATCAGGCGCGGGCGATCTGCGGCGCCGTGTCGATTCCGGTGCTCGGCGACGGCGACACGGGCTACGGCAATGCGATGAACGTGAAGCGCACGGTGCGCGGTTATGCGCAGGCCGGGCTGGCCTGCGTCATGATCGAGGACCAGGTCGCTCCCAAGCGCTGCGGCCACACGCGAGGCAAGCAGGTCGTGCCCCGCGACGAGGCGTTCACCCGCGTCCAGGCCGCCGTGGACGCGCGCGACGAGGGCGCCGGCGTGCTCATCATGGCCCGCACCGACGCCCGCCAGACGCACGGCTTCGACGAGGCGCTCACCCGCGCGCGGGCGTTCGCCGACCTCGGGGCAGACATCGTGTTCCTCGAGGCGCCCGAGAGCGTGGAGGAGATGCGAACGTTCTGCCGCGAGGTACGCGTGCCGACCATGGCCAACATGGTGGATCACGGCAGGACACCGGTGCTCCCGCCGGCCGAGCTAGAGGCGATCGGCTACAAGATCGCGGCCTATCCGCTCACCCTGCTCTCGGTCGCCGCCGCCGCCATGCGCGAGGCGCTCGCGGCCCTGCGCGCCGGCCGGCACCCCGACCCGCGGACGAGCTTCGCGGCGCTCCAGGAGATCGTCGGGTTCCCCGAGTACTACGCTGAAGAAGAGCGCTATGCGCAGCCGCCAAGGAAGGGGTGAGTCGAGCACCATGACCACGATGTCCTCTGCCGCCCCCGCGTCGCTCCTCGACGCGGCGCGCAGCCTCGTCCCGCTCGTCCAGGAGCACGCCCAGCGGGGAGAGCGCGAGCGCCGTTTGCCCGATCCGGTCGCGAGGGCGCTCCGGGAGTCGGGCATCTTCCGCATGTGTCGTCCGCGCGCGCTGGGCGGGCTCGAGGCCGACCCCCTCACGGCGCTGCAGGTCATCGAGGAGCTCTCGCGCGCCGACGGCGCGGCAGGGTGGTGCGCCATGATCTGCGGCACGACCGGCGCGTTCGAAGCGTACATCCCGGCGGAGGGGGGCAGAGAGATGCACGCGAGCCCGGATGTCGTGACCGCCGGCGTCTTCGCGCCGAGCGGGCGCGCCGTCGAGGTCGAGGGAGGATATCGGGTCGCCGGGAGGTGGGCGATGGCGAGCGCCTGTCATCATTGCGACTGGCTGGGCGGCACCGCGGTTGTCTTCGACGGGATGGCCCCGCGCCTGCTGCCCGGGGGCGTCCCCGAGGCCGTCGTGCCGATGTTCCGCGCCTCGGAGTGCGAGATCCTGGACACGTGGAGCGCCTCCGGCCTCGCCGGCACCGGGAGCCACGATTTCGCGGTCGTGGACGCCTTCGTGCCGAGCAGCCGGTGCATCCGACTCCCGATGACGGCTCCGACGCATCCAGGGCCTCTCTTCGTGTTCCCGCTCTTCGGCTTCCTCGCGAGCGCGGTCGCGACGACCGCGCTCGGGATGGCGCGCGCGGCCATCGATGAGCTGGTCCGGCTCGCGGCGACCAAGCGGCCGAGCGGCATGACGGCGTCGCTCGCGACGCGGCCCTCGACGGCGCTCGTCGTGGCCGAGGCCGAGGCCACGCTGGGCGCGGCCAGGGCCTACCTCTTCGAGGCCGTCGGCGGCGTCTGGGACGCCGCGGTCTCTGGCAGGCCGATCTCGCTGCGGGAGCGGGCGCGCGTCCGGCTCGCCGCGACGAACGCTGCCCTCGGCGCGGCGCGCGCCGTCGATCTGGCGTACACGGCGGGCGGCGCCACGGCGCTCTACGCGGAGAGCCCTCTTCAACGCAGCTTCCGCGACGTTCACGCCGTCACGCAGCACGCCCTCGTCGCCCCGCACACGCGCGAGGTCCAGGGCCGTGTGCTCCTCGGGCTGGACACCGAGCTGCCGATGTTCTGAGGGGCCGTCCGCGAGCGGCGAGGTGGATTACGAAAGGGTGGAGCGGATGAGCCCGTGGCGCACGAAGATGCGCCCCGCTCTCATCCCAGGGGCAGATCCACCCAGCGCTCGAATCCAGGCCGGCGCTTGATGCGGCCGTACCACGCGTCGAGGTGCTGCAGCGCGGGCCGCTCGGTCTTCAGATTGTACCACCGCTGCGCCGCGACCCCGAGGGGGATATCGGCGAACGTGAAGTACTCTCCAGCGACCCACGGGTGCCGTGACAGCTGCCTGTCGAGGATCCCGAGCGCGGCGAGCGCCGACTTGCGCGCGGCCTCGATCGCGCCCTGATCGCGGCGCTCTTCGGGCGTGCGCACGAGCTGCACAAGGAGCGTCCGGACCGGGGGCCACAGGGTCCCGAACTGCCAGTCGGTCCAGGCGTCGGCGCGCGCCCTGTCGGCGAGATCGCTCGGCTGGAGCGGCGGCGACCCGTAGCGCGAGAACAGATAACGCACGATCGCGTGCGACTCCCAGAGCACCAGCGGGCCGTCCTCGAGCGTCGGAACCAGCCCGTTCGGGTTGAGGGTGAGATAGTCGGCGTCCTTGACGCGACCGAACGGTCCGCCGGCGTCGATGCGCTCGAAATCGAGCTTGAGCTCGTCGAGCGCCCAGAGGACCTTCTGCACGTTCGAAGAATTCTTGTGACCCCAGAGTCTCAACATGATGTCCCTTGTCTTTCGGCGCCGCTCAGGCCGCCGTCTCGGCCCTGAGCAGCTGGGTGAACGCCGGCACGAGGCGCGTGTTCGCGTGATCGATCCAGATCCTCGCCAGGGCGCGCCTGCCCGGCTCCCTGGGCAGGAGCCGGGGCTCGGGGAAGACCTCCTCGAGGTACTCGTTGATGATCGCCGACTCCCAGATGCGGTGGCCCTCGTGCTCGATCGCCGGGACCTTTCCATAGAGCGAGGCGTCGACGAACGCCCGCGGCTTGTTCTGCAGATCGACCTCGGTCAGCTCGAAGTCGATCGCCTTCTCCTGCAAAACGAGCCGGGTACGGTGGGCGAAGGGGCACGCCTTCGCGCTGTAGAGTCGCAGCTTCGTCATCCTGTTCTCCTTGATGGCGTGCGCCACGCGAAGAGCTCTCCTGCCCTCAGGCAGAAGGGGCGCTCCGCTCACGGGCCGTCGTCGTGGCAAAGAGCAGGGAGCGTGCCAGGGCTTTATTGCAGGAACTGCAGGAACGGATCACAATCGTCCGCGCTGACCCGCTGACCGCGCGCTTGCTGCGACGGGAGCAGGGATTGCTGGTGATGTGCTGCTGAGGCAGCAGTGAATCCGGCGTGGGCGTGGGAAGGGCTCTGCTGATCGAGGGTCGACCCCTGTCGAGTACCCGGGGGACGTCGCGTCCGTCGGGATGAGGCGTGCTCAGATCTTCATCCTTCCTCCTCGTGTCATGGTTCGCAGCCCGCGCCACCTCAGCCAATGGCACCTCTGCTCGAGCGGTCATCCGTCGTCCACGCGCGGGCGTGGACGTGGACCTCCTCCCGGTGTGCCGGGAGGGCGCGCTGATGTTTTCCGCCTTACTCTTCTATGGCGGACAATAGTCTGCTATGACGGATATGTCAAGACGCTCCGCGGTAGCGTCGATGTCCTTGGCAAGAGGTGTGTGGACCGGCGTGCAACGGCGATGATCGCTGCGGAGGCCGGGATTGACCGGATGTGCGAGGGTTGTCTTCGTTGTAAGCTGCGTGCCGTGACGCCTGATCGCCTCGACGCCCGAGCACTCCATGGCGCGCATGGTTCGAGACGTGACCGTCGCGTGATCCGATGGCCTGGGCAAGACAGCGTTGTCGTCGTCAAGCGCATGACGGAGACAGGCATGGAGCGACGCGATGACAGGTGAGCGCCCGCCGGACCGCATCCTGACCGCTCGGCTGACGCTGCGAGCATGGCGGCCCGAGGATGCTCCTCTGATCAGGGAGGCGATCGACACGAGCCTTGCCCACCTGCGGCCCTGGATGCCGTGGGCCGTGCACGAGCCTTCTTCCGTGGAGGCGACCTCGGCGCTCCTGGAGAAGTTCCGGGACGACTTCATGGCAGGACGCGACTTTCATTATGGCATCTTCACGCGCGACGAGCGCGCCGTGCTCGGCACCGAAAGGAGCGGCGCGACGCGCCGATAGCGGAGCGGACGCCGCGGTCACTCGATCCCGAGCGTCATCTCGATCATCGTGCGACGGAAGCCGAACCGCTCGAACAGGCGCTGCGCGGCGGCGTTCTGCGTCGCGGTGTGGAGCACGATGCGCGGCGCGCCCAGGGCCCGGAGGCGCGCGATGACGGCCCCGAGGAGGATCGCGCCCGCGCCCAGCCGGCGCGCGGGCTCGGCGACATAGATGTCGTGGAGGGCGCCGCAGGTGTCGAGGAGGCTGTTCCAGTCGCGCGGCTCCCGGCGGCCGTAGGCGTAGCCGACCAGCGCCGGCTCGGCGCCGGTTCGCTCGGCGACGACGATCGCGGCGTCGGGGTTGGCGAGCTCGCCCGTGAGCCACCGCTCGTAGCCCGGCTCGATCGGCTCCAGGCACATGAAGCGGTGCGGATCGAGGGCGTGGTGCAGGCGGACGAGCTGCGCGGCGAAGCGCGCCACCTCGGGCATGTCGGCGCGCACCGCGAGGCGGGCGTTGACGGAGGGGAGCATCCGCCAGGATAGCCGAGCGCCGGGCGCTCGCTCCGCCTCAGCGCCCCTTTCCCGCCCCCAGGCCCTCCAGCGCCTGCTCCGCGTCGCGCCGGTAGGCGTTGTCGGTCGGCGCCGTCTCCAGGAAGCGCTCGTAATGGTGGATGGCCTTCTCGCGGTTGTTCGCCGCGCGGAGCGCCTCGGCGAGGAGGAAGTGCGCGTCGAACAGCCAGGGCGGGGTCGAGCGGTCCGGCGCCTCGCCGAGGGTGACCGCCTGCTCCATCTCGCTCGCGGTCCCGGCCCGGTTGCCGCGCGACGCGTAGATCTTGCCGAGGCGGTAGTGCCACTCGGGGACCTTGTCGTTGGCCGCGATCGCCTTGCGCCACGCCTCCTCCGCGGCCGCCCAGTTGCCCTGATCCTGGTAGCAGAGCGCCATCGTGGCGTAGGCCTCGTAGCGGGACGGCCGCTTCTCCAGCGCGATCTTCAGATCCGCCAGCGCGTCCCGGCTCGCCCCCTGCTTCTGCAGCAGCACGCCGCGCTGCCAGTACGCGTCGCCGAGCTCCGCGTCGAGCTCCAGCGCGCGCCGCAGCGCCATCTCCGCGCGCGCGGTCTGGGCCGTCTCGTTGGCGCCCCAGCCGACGTAGAGGTGGTACTCGGCGCGGTTCGGATCGAGCTCCGCGGCGCGCTCCAGGAAGCGCAGCGCCTCGGCCATGTTCGTGCCGCGCACGAGGAGCGCGCGGCCGAGGAAATGGTTCGCCTCCGCGGAGTTCGCGCGGTCCTTGAGCACGTCGCGCAGGATGGGCTCCGCCTGGCTCGCGTGCCCCGCCATGACCTGGGTCGAGCCGACGCGCAGCTTCAGGTCGATGTCGTTCGGCGCCTTGCGGAGCGCGTCGGCGTACATCTCCAGCGCGCGCTCGCTCTGGCCGGTCTCCTCGAACAGGAGCCCGCGCTCGAGCGCGAGGCCCGGGTAGTCCTTGTCGGCCGCCGTCACCTTGTCGAAGACCTTCGCGGCGTCCTCGAACCGGCGCAGGCGACGGTACGCCACGCCCAGCTTGAACTGGCTGCCGAGGTCGTCCTCCTTCGCGAGCGCGAGCTCGAGCTCCTGCCGGGCCTCGTCGTACCGCCCGGTCTGGAGCGCGACCTCCGCCTTGGCCTTGTGCAGCGCGGGCAGGTCCGGGAACTTCGCCGTCGCCTCCGACAGCCTCTCCGCCGCCGCCTCGTTGCGGCCCATGCTGGACAGGAGCGACGCCAGCGCCACGTACGCGTCGACGACCTCCGGGAGGTTCTCTGTCGACTTCACGGCGTCGAGGTACGCCTGCTCCGCGTCCTTCTTGTTGCCGAGCGCGAGCTCGGTGCGCCCGAGCCAGTAAGCGACCTGCGGGGCCGCCGCGTGGGTCTTCTGCAGCTCCTTCAGGAGGTCCTTCGCCTCCTTCATGCGCTCCTGCGCCAGCCACGTCTTCGCCTTGCCGAGCTGCGCGGCGAGGTTCTGGGCGTCGGCGCGGGCCGCGGCCTCGAAGCGCGCCTGCGCCTCGGAGTAGCGGCCCGACCGGTAGAGGACCTCGCCGTTGCCGATCAGGGCGCGCACCGCCTGCGGGTCGAGCTTCACCGCGGCGGCGAAGGCCTGCTCCGCCGCGCTCATGCGCGACCTCGCGAGGTGAATGGCGCCGAGCAGCGTGTACGCGTCGACGATCTCGGGGTCGCTCGCGGCGGCCCGGATCGGGCCGTCGCCGGTGACCTTGCCGAGCAGATCGAGCGCCTCCTGCTCGCGGCCCGGGGTCTGCCAGAGCAGCGACGCGATCAGCGTGCGGGCCCCGACGTGGTCGGGCGAGGCCTCGAGCGCGCCGCGGGCGCTCGCCTCGGCGCCGGCGGTGTCCCCGGCGAGGATCTGCGCCCGGGCCAGGCCGAAGAGCGTGCGCGCGCTCTTCTGGAGGCCGCTCGCGTGCTGCCACGCCGCGATCGCCTTGGGAGCGTCCCTGGCGGCGAGCTCGATCTCGGCCGCGAGGACGGCGAGGTCGATGTCGTCCTTGAGCTGCGCGGCGAGCGCCTGCGCGGCCTGTCGCGCGCGCGGGAGCTCGCCGCTGGCCGCGGCCTGCGCCGCGACGGCCAGGGAGAGCAGGTCGCCCGGATGGGAGCTCGCGAGCGTGAGCATCTCCTTGCCGAAGGCGTCGTCGACGGTCCGGTGCCCGAAGCGGATGCTCCGCGCGAAGGCGATGTACGCGGCGTAGGCCATGGTCGGCCGGTGGCGCGGCGCATTGGTCCGCGTGGCGTTCGCGTCGTTCAGCGCTCCGTTGGCGGCCGACGCGGTGTCCTTGGCGAAGGCCGTCTGGGTCCGCTGGCGGAGCTCGGCGAGCGCCCCCTCGTGCGCGAAGGCGTTGAGCCGGTCGCTGATGAGGTTCACGCCGAAGGCGCCGACGTCCGGAACGAGCGCGAGCGCGCCGCCGCTGACGGCGGCGACCGCGAGCGCCGCCACGACGTAGCGCTTGATCTTCGACTTTTGCGGCGGCACTTCCGTGGTCGCCGCGGGCTTCTCGGCCTGCGCGCCGGGACCGGCGCTCAGGTCGCCGATCTCGGTGCCCGCGCCGGTCAGGTCGACCTCGTCCCCGACGCTGGGGTGCGGCTCGCTGAGCTCGATGCCCCGATCGTCGGCGTCCGCGGGCGATTGCGTGAAGTTCGCGGAGCGGTCGGACGGATCGTACGGGGTGGGCGCGCCGCCGGGGGCGAGCTGCGTGACGCTCTCGCCGAGCGCGATCTCGTCGCCGAAATCGGCGACGCCGAAGCCGGTGGTGGACGTGGCGCGGGCGTCGGCGGGCGGCGCGGCGCCGAAGCCGGTTGTGGATGCGGCGCGGGCGTCGGCGGGCGGCGCGGCGAGGAAGTCGGCGGGGGGTAGGGCGCCGAAGTCGACGGGCGGCATGGCGCCGCTGCTGGGCGGCTCCGGCGCTGCCTGCGGCGGGAGGGGGCGCGGCCCGGGCGCCTGGAATGCGGCGCCCACGCGCGAGTCGTCGTAGTCCGGCGGGGCCTCGTCGAAGAGCTCGGCGCCGACGATGGTCCCCGGTCCTGCGGGTGAGCCGGCACCGGTGGCCTTCGAGGGGAGGGCGGAGCCGGCGGCCTTCGAGGGGAGGGCGGGGCCGGTGGACTTCGAGGGGAAGCCCGCGGGGGCCGGGGCAGGGAAGCCCGCCTGGGCCGCGGTCGGGAGCCCGGCGCGCGCCGGCGAGGGGAGCGGCGCGGAAGCCGGCGTGGGCAGGCCCGTGTTCGAGAACGGGGCGGGCATGCCGATGACGGCCGGGGCCGAGCTCGGCAGATCGCCGGCGACGATGGGCAGGTCGCCCGCGGACATCGCGGGCAGCTCGGCGTCGCCGTCGCCCTCGAGCGGCAGCTCGAGCTCGCCGAAGCCGAACGACATGGAGCCGCTGCTGGAACGCGCCGGAGGAGCCGGGGGCGCGTCGTCGTCCAGGTCTCCGAAATCGTACTCCGGGGCCACGCGCGGTGGCGCGTCTCCCGCGCCGCGGGTGCGCCCGCGACCGAGCGGCTGCGTGGTGGCCCCGGCGTTTCGCCCGCCGAGCCCCGCGTCCCGCGCGCCAGGCCTCGAGGGGGCGCCCGGCGCCGACTCTCGATCGCCGAACCCGAGGGTGCGCCGGCTGCTCGGAGGCAGCGGCTCGACCCGCGCCGGCAGGTCGGTGCCGGCGAACGCCGTCGGCGTCGCCGGGGCAGTGCGGGACTCCGCGCGCGATCGCGCCGGGAGCGCCACCGGCGCCCCGGGCGCATTGCCGTAGACGACCGGCAGATCGTCCGGGTTGAGCCCTTGCACCTCGGCGTCCGTCGGGCTCGGGAGCTCGACCATGAGATCGATCTCTCCGAAGCCGCGCCGCTGCGGCACCGTCTTGGCGTTTCGCCGATCGGACGGGGCGGGGCGATCGGGGACGTCCGGCAAGCCGATCTCGCCGAAGACCTCCGGACCCGGCGGCTCAGGAGGCGGCGCGGGCGGCGCAGGCACCGCGGGCGCTGCGCGGCGCGGCGGCGTCGGTACCGGCGCCGGCGCCGGCCCGGGGCGCCGGGGAGGCGCGACCGCGGGGAATGCGATGTCCTCCGGAGCCGCCATGGGCAGATCGGCGTCCTCGGGCGCCGCCGGGGCGCTCCGCTCCGAGAGCTGAAGGCCTCCCGCCCCGGCCCGCGGCGGGGGGGTGGGCACAGGCGTCGGCGCGGGCGCTGCGCTTGCGCCCCCCTTGGTCACCAGCAAGCTCGTACCGCACTTCGGACAGCGCATCCTGAGCCCCGCAGGGGGGACACGCTTCTCGTCGACCTGGTACGGCGATTTGCACCCGTCGCACTCGACCTTGATCATGCTTCCCGACCCGATGCCGGCGCTGCGAGCGCCTTCGCAGGCGCCCCCACGCTCGTTCGGCCTACAAAAGGCCGGGATGCCCCGACATCCGCTCTCCTTACTAGCAGGGGTTGTGGTCCTTAGGATCGCCTCTTCTGCCGGCCGCCCTCAAATCGGCGACTTCCTCGGGCATGTCGCGTGCTTGGTCCGGAAGCAGGAATAGGAAGCGGACCGCGCGCAGACGCGGCGCGGCCGGGGACGGAGGGGCGCGGGGACGGGCGGGGGATGGGCGGGGACGGTAACGGTAACGGTAACGGAGCGGCGACGCCGTCTGGCAGGCGGCGCGTGTCGCCATCGCGGCCTCGCCAAGCGTCCTCCACCTGTGCTAACGCGCTGCCGCTCATGCAGCGCTCGACGGCGGTCATCTACACGCTCTTCTTCACGGGCGCGCTGGCGTTCGTCATCACGCACGGCGGCGCGAAGGGGCGCGGCGCGGCCAGCGCGCCCGCCGACGCAGGCGCCGACGCCGCCGACGCCGCCGCCTCGCCTGCGACGGCCGCGGCGGACGACGCCGACGCGGGGAGCGACGCCGGCGCCGAGGGCATCGTCCAGGAGCGCGGCCCCGAGCCAGCGGGGCGATCCGACGCGGGCGTCACGCTCCTCTCGGGAGAGGCGCCGCCCTCGCTGCCGGCCGAGGCGCCGAAGAAGGTGCGCTTCGGCGTCGTGCTCATCCAGTACCGCGGCGCGCAGGGCGCGGCGCCGACCGCGCGCTCCAAGGACGCCGCGCTGGCGCTCGCCAGGGAGCTCGCCGAGGTGGCCAAGACGGACTTCAAGGCCGCCATCGAGAAGGGCGACAAGGGGTCGACCGACGACCTCGGTTACATCCCGCGCGGCGTGCTCGAGCCCGCGCCGGAGTACGAGCTGTTCAGCCTGTCCAAGGGGGGCGTGAGCGGCCCGGTCGACACCCCGCGCGGCTTTTGGATCGCGCGTCGGATCGAGTAAGTAAAGCGTACCGCGCGCGGCGCGTCGCCGTGGACGCGAGAACGAGTGGAGATACCGTATGGCGACGATCGACATCCGTCGGCAGCACGCGCTCACCAAGGACGAGGCCAGGAAGCGCGCGGAAGAGCTTGCGCGGGGCATGGAAGACAAGCTCGGCATCCAGTGGCGATGGGATGGCGACGTCATCCGGTTCGAGGCGCCGGGCGGCGCCGCGAAGGGGACGAAGGGCCTCGTTCGCGTCGAGGCGTCCGCGGTCCAGGTGGAGATCGATCTCCCGTTCCTGCTGAAGGCGATGAAGGGCATGGTCGAGTCGAAGGTCAACGACAAGCTCGCCGCCGTGCTGGGCAGGGCCTAGCCCGGCTGCCGGCCAGGCGCGCCCCGGCGGCGCGCTCGACCGAGCCGCCCCGCAGCGCGCGGCGCCCCGGTCGACACGCGCCCCCTCCTCCTCAGCCCCGCAACCCGCCTCCTCCTCGCGAGCGAGCGACCTCCGCCCGCTCGCGCGCGTCGCGCGCGAGCGCGCCCACCGTTCTTCGTTTTCCGGCGGTTCCGGCGCCGTACGCGGTCGACCGGCGCGCTCCGCGGATCTCCTCGCCGGGCGCGGGCGCCCGCACATCCGTGTCGGCCGCTCGACCCACCGATCGCGCGCGGCCAGGCCAGGCCAGGCCAGGCCACTCGACGCCGCTCGACGCTCTTCGAGCCCGCTCCCTGCCCGGCGCGCTTTACTCCGTCAGGTTCGGTTCGCTACTCTCCGCCATCGTCATGCGGTGCGCACAGATGAGACCCCGTTCGGAGGCGTCGCGAGCGAGATGACGGTTCAGGCACCCGAGGGGCAGGCGGAGAGCATGACGGCCCTGATCGCGCGGCTCCGCGCGGAGCAAGGCGAGCAACCGGAGCGGCAGCTCCAGGCGCTCTTGCTGCACGAGCTCGGCGCGCTCGAGGAGGCGCTCGGCGAGGAGCCCACGGCGGCGCGCGACTACCTCGCCGCGTTCAACGCGGATCCCCAGTTCCGGGAGCCGCTCGAGGCGCTGGTCCGCATCCTCACGCGGCGCAAGTCCATCAAGAACCTCGGCAAGCTGCTCGACGCGCTCACGCGCGCCGCGGCCACGCCCGAGGAGCGGGCGCGCTCGTTCTGGGAGCGCGCGGCGTACCTCCAGGACCACGAGCAGAACCTCGCCGCGGCCAAGGAGGCGCTCGAAGAGGCGGCGCTCAGCAACCCGGAGGACGCGACCCCGTGGCTCGAGCTCGAGCTCATCGCGGCCAAGGAAGGGGACCTCGCCGGCCGGATGCGCGCGCTGGAGGCCCGCGCGGAGCTCGCGACGGACGCGACGTGGAAGGGGCTGCTCTTCATCGAGCTCGCCGACCTCGCGGCGGCGACCGAGAACGTGGAGCGCGCCTACGAGCTGCTCGACGCGGCCGCCGCGCTGGAGGGGCGGGCGCGCTTCAGGTCGCAGCTCGCGCTCGAGGTCATCGCCCGGCGCGAGGAGGACCTCGGCGCGCTCGCGCGCGCCCTCGAGGGGCAGGCGGAGCTCATCGCCGACGCGCTCGACGACGAGGCGAGCGGCGACGCCAACGGCGTCCCGCGGACCCTGCGCAAGCCGGAGCACGCGGCCGACGCGTGGCTCCGCGCCGCCGAGCTGACGCAGCGGGCCGGGACGGGCGGCTTCGCGTCGCTCCTCGAGCGGGCCGCGGAGCGGCTGCCCCAGTCGACGCTGCTCGGCCGGGCGCGCATCGCCGCGCTCGAGTCCGCCGGCGAGGCCGAGGCCGCCGCCAGCCTGGCCAAGCAGGAGATCGCGCGCGGCGCGAGCGGGCCCGGCGCCGCGGCCCTGTGGCTCCGCGTCGCCGAGGCGGCGGCGCTCGCGAGCGATCGCGAGGCCGCGCTCGCGGCGCTCCGGAGCGCGCTCGCGGCCGACCCGCAGTGCATCCCGGCCCGCGCGCTGGAGATCGATCTCCTCGGAGACGGTCAGGACCCGTCCGCGTTCGCGGCCTCGCTCGAGGCGACGGCGGCCTCGTACGCCAGCGACGACGCGAGGGGGCGGGCGCTGCTCCTCGCGGCCTACGTCTGGGCGGTGCGGACGGACGACGTCGGCGCGGCGAAGGCGGCCCTGTCGCAGGCCGGCATGGCCGGCGTCCACCCGGGCGTGCTCGCGCGCTTCGGCCGGTCGTTCGCGGCGCTCCGCGGCGACGCGGCCTGGTACGAGGAGTCGACGAAGCGGCTGCTCTCGACGGGCGTCGACCCGGCCGAGAAGGCGAGCCTGTGGTTCGAGATCGGCCGGAGCCGCCTCCTCCGGGGGGACGCGGACGGCGCCGAGGGCGCCTTCGCCGAGCTCGCCGACGCCGGCGCCGACGACGGCGCCACGCCGAACGCGTGGCTCGGGCGGGCGCTCGGCGCCTTCGCGGTCGATCTCGTCCGCAGCCGGCGCGAGCGCGGCGACGAGCCCGGCGCCCCCGGCCCGCGGCGCTCGCCGACGGTCATCGAGGCGCTCGCCGAGGTCGAGGGCGAGGAGACCGCGCGCGGGCTGTGGCTCGTCGCTGCCCTGCGCAGCGCGCGCGGCGGCGATCTGGATCGCGCCCGGAGCCGGCTCCGCGCGCTCTTCGAGCGATCCGCGGACGACGAGGTCGTCGCGGTGTTCCTGGCCGAGCTCCACCGGCGCGCCGGGAGCCCCACCGCCGCGGCCGCGACGCTGTCGGCCTGCGCCGCGGCGATCGACGACGCCGATCTCTCGGCGGCGCTGCACATCGAGGCGGCGATCCTGCTCTGGCGCGCCGGCGAGCGCGGGCGCGCCGTCGAGGAGCTCGAGGCGGCGCGCGGCAAGGCGCCGCGCGCCGGCGCGACGGCGCTCACCTGGGCCCTTCGCGGCCACGAGGCGAGCGATCTGGAGAGCCGGCGCCGCGCCCTCGAGGTCGCCGGCGAGGCGGGCGAGGACCCGGCGGCGCTCGCGCTGTCGCGGTTCGGCCTCGAGGTCGGCGCGGCCGAGGGCGGCGACGCCGACGAGGCGCTCGCGACGCTCGAGGCGCTGGAGTCGCAGGCGAGCGACGACCTCGCCCTGGCCGCCGCGCTCGGGCGCCTCCTCTGGCAGCCGGCCCTCGAGCAGCGGAGCGCCGTCGAGCGCGCGCTCGACTACATCGAGGAGCGCGGCGACGGCGCCGCGACGATCGCGCACGCCGAGCGCTTCCGCCTCGCGCGGACCCTGGACCAGGATCGCGCGCGCACCGCGGCGCGCGCGGCGGCGTGGGCCGCGGCCGACCGGAGCCCGCACGCCGAGCTCGAGTGGCTCGGCGCCGCGCTCGGCGCCGAGGACCGCGAGGCGGAGGTCGCCGCGCGGAGCGCGCTCGCGCGGCACATGGAGGGCGAGGCCCGCGCCGCGATGGAGGCCTCGGCCGCGATCGTCGGCGCGCTCGATCAGCCGAACCTGCCGCGGCCGTTCCTCACGGGCGAGCACGCGCCCGCGCAGCTCGCCAACCTCGAGCTCGCGCTCCCCGGCTGCGATCCGCGGCGCCGCGCCGCGGCGCTGCACGGGCTCGGCGACGCGCTCGGCGAGGAGGCGCAGCTCACCGCGCTCGGCCTCGCGGGCTGGTCGGACTTCGCGGCCGGGGATCACGAGCGCGCGCTCGCCGCGTTCCGCGCGGTCGTCGAGCGGCGGCCCGACGACGTCGCCGCCTGGGAGGGCGTCCGCGCGACGTCCGAGGCGCTGCGCGACCCCGTGTCGACGGCGCTCGCCTCGGCGCAGCTCGGGGCGCTCTGCAAGGACGACGCGCGCGGCGCGGGGTTCTGGGAGAGCGCCGGGCTCCTGCTCCTCCAGCACACCGAGGCCCACGAGGACGCGGAGATCGCCTTCGATCGCGCGTTCGCGCGCGACCCGCGGCGCGGCGTCGCCTTCGACCGGCTGTTCCGCCGCGTCCGCGCCCGCAACGAGGACGAGCGGCTGCTCGACATCATCGAGAGGCGGCTCGGCGTGGCGGACAACGACCTCGAGCTCTGCAAGCTGTTCTGGGAGCGCGCGCGCGTGCTCCGCAAGAAGGGCAGGCTCGACGACGCGCTCGCCGCGCTCGAGAACGTGACGCTGCTCGAGCCGGACCACATCGGCGCGCTGGCGCTCTCGGCCGACATCTCGAAGGCGCAGGGCGATCTCGGCCAGGCGGCCGCCTTCTACGCCGAGCTCTCGCGCGTCGCGAAGGCGCCGGGGGAGCAGCGCCTCATGTCGGGGATCACGGCCGTCGACGCCTACGAGAAGCTCGGCGAGCACGACAGGGCGCTCGAGGTGCTGATCGGCCTGCACCGGGCCGGGCTGTCGACGCTCGTCGTCCGCGAGCGCCTCGTCCGCGTCGCCGCCCGGGTCGGCTCCTGGGACGAGGCGACGCGCCTGCTCGAGGAGCTCATGGTCGAGCGCGACACCCCCGAGGGGCGGATCGAGGCGGCGCGCCTCGCGATGGCCATCTACCGGGATCAGCTCGGCGCGCCGCGCCGCGCCGAGCGGGCCGTCGCGAAGCTCCTCGAAGAGGCGCCGGACGACGGCGAGGCGATCGATCTCGTCCTCACGACGGACTACGAGCCCGCGTTCCGCACCCGCGTGCTCGGCCGCGCCAAGGCGACGCTGATCCAGGCGCTCGCGTCCGAGCCGCTCGACGCGGCCCGGGTCGCGCTCCTCGCGAAGATCGCCGGCGCGGGGCAGGACGCGGCGCTCCGGCAGGCCACGCTCGGCGCGCTCGTCTCGCTCGTCCGCATCGACGACGGCATCTCCGCGGAGCTCAGGAAGATCGACGCCCGCGTCCCGGCGCGGCCGCAGATCGCCCTCGACGCCAAGGCCATGGCCGACATCGCCGATCCGCTCGACACCGGGCCCGTCGGCGAGCTGTTCGCGAAGATGGCCGAGACCATCTGCATGGCGCTCGGTCCCTCGCTCGTGTCGCTCGGCGTCGGCAAGAAGGACCGTATCGACTCGCGCGGCGGCCACCCGCTGCGCGTCGCGGTCGCCGAGTGGATGGGCGCGCTCAGCTTCGAGACGGACTTCGAGCTCTACGTCGGCGGCCCCAGCCCTCGCGGCGCGACCGGCGTCTACGGCCAGCTGCCGGCGCTCGTGCTCGGCTCCGAGATCACGACGCCGCTCGACGCCGCCTCGCGCTCGGCGATCGCGCGCGAGGCGTTCGCGCTGCGCCGGGGTATCTCGTCGCTCAGGACGCGGGACGACAGCACCGTCGCCTCGCTCGTCGCGGCCGCGTGCATCGAGGCGGGCTTCACGGTCCCGCAGCCGCCCTACGCCGTCTTCGGCGAGGTCTCGCGCGCCATCCACAAGGAGATGTCGCGCGCGACCCGCAAGGCCATCGCCGACGTCTGCCAGCGCATCGTCTCGAGCCAGCAGGACCCGCTCCGCTGGGCGCAGGCCGCGCGCAGGAGCATCGATCGCATGGCCGTCATTGCCGCAGGCGACGTCTCGCTGGTCCTCTCGGACATCCTCAATACCCCGCGCGAGCAGCTCGGCGGTGTCGTCGCCGAGAGCGAGCGGGCGCGCCAGCTGGTCGCGTTCGTCCTCTCGCAGAGCTACCTCGAGCTCCGGAAGAAGCTCGGCATGGGGGTCCGGTGAGCAAGAATCCGCAATCCAAGAGCTCCTCTGGCGGCGGCGACGAGGGCGCGCCGTCGCAGGAGAAGATCACGGTCCCCCCGCCGGCGATGTACGGCGCGGCGGTCTCGGAGGGCGACGTCGAGGAGGCCACGCTCCTCGCGAAGATCCCCGAAGAGCTCATCCAGTCGATCCGCGGTGCCGAGGAGGGCGAGCGCGCCGGCGAAGGCGGCCTGAAGCAGCTGTTCTCCCGCGAGCCCGTGCCCGTGCCCGCGAGGCCCGCGCAGAGCGCCGGAGAGAGCGACGCGCTGCTCGACATGCTGTTCGAGGATCAGCGCGCCGAGGACGCCGACGACGGGGTCGTGACCTCGGCGCCGGCGTTGCACGGGACGCGCCGGCCCCCGGCGCCCATCCCGCCGCCGCGCCCCCCGTCGCTGCCCCGCCCCGCCGCCCCGCCCCGCTCGGGCAGCAGGCCGGGCGACGTGAAGGCGTCGCTCGGCGCCGAGTTCACGCCCGGCGATCGGACGCCGAAGATCCCGCCGCCGGCCCCGTCCGCGAGGTTCACGGCGCCGCGCCCGCAGCCCGCCGCCCCGCCGCCTCCGCTGCCGCCGCCGTCGGCGCGCCGGGAGCCTGTGTTCGAGGAGGACACCGCCGAGCCGGGCGACCGCGCGACGCCCATCCCCGACGGCGGCGACTCCCCGTTCGAGTTCGCGCCGCCCAGCGGCGCCAGCAGCGGCCGGTTCGCGGAGGCGCACGCCTTCGACGACGAGGAGACGCACGGCATCGACGACGAGGAGACGAACGCCCTCGACGAGCCTGGGCCCACGACCCGGCCGTACACCGGCCAGTCGTCCGCCTCCGCCAGCCGCTGGGATCAGCCCGCCGCCGACAGCGATCCCGGCGAGCTCGTCGACGAGTCCAGCCTGCTCAGCGGGTCGGCCGAGCCGACCGATGAAGAGCTCGAGGACGATCTCGCGCAGACGCGCGTCGCGACCCGGAGACCCGACAGCGGCGTCGCCTTCGCGCCGCCGCGCCCGCCTTCATCGCCGCGCGCGTCGTCGTCGCCGCCGCGCCCCTCGTCGTTCGTGCCGTCGTCGTCGCCGCCGCGCCCGTTCGCGGCGTCCCACGTCCGGCCGTCGTCGTCGTTCGTGCCGTCGCCGTCCTCGTTTGTGCCGTCGTCGTCGCGCGTGCCGTCGTCGTCGCCGCCGCGCCCGTCCTCGTCAGCGCGCGTCCCGTCGGCGCCTCCTTCGGGCCCGTTGTCATCGGCCCCTCCCCGCGCGCCCGAGAGCCTCCCGCCGCTGCCGTCGATCCCGCCGCCCGCCTCGGTGTTCGACGGCGAGCAGGACGCGAGCGCGATCCTCGTCCAGTCGCAGCAGCGCGACGTGTGGGCGGCGCGCGCCGCGTGGCTCCGCTCCGAGGCCGAGCTCATCGAGGACCCCGCGGCCCGGGCGCGCGCGCTGCTTCCCGTCGCCGAGCTCTACGTGATGGCCGGGGAGGACGCCACCGCCCGCGCCATCGCCGCCGAGGCGCGGGATCTCGCCCCGAGCCTGATCTTCGCGCACCGCCAGCTCCGCGGCCTCCTGATGCGCGAGGCAGATCTGCCCGCCGCGCTCGAGGCGCTGGAGAGCGAGACCCGCGTCCTCGGCACGCCGGCCGCGCGCTGCCACAACCTCGTGCTCGGCGCGGAGCTCTGCCGCATCCCGCTCGCGGATCCCGAGGGCGCCCACAAACGCTTCGAGCTCGCGGCGCGGACGCACCCCGCCGATCCCCGCGCGCACGTCCAGCGCTTCTGCGAGGCGCTCGCCGCGCCGGACTCGGACGCCGCGGCCTCCGCCGTGCTCGCCAAGTTCCGCGTCCCCGAGGCGCCCGAGCTCGCGCCGCTCGCCGCCGCGAGCGCTCAGGTCGCAGCGCACCGCGGCGCCCCGCGGCCGGCGCGCGGCCGCGCCGCCCCCGCCACGCCGTACGAGGCGTTGCTCCGCGCCCGCGCCCTGCTCGGCGCCGGCGACCTCGCCGAGGGCCTCGCGACCCTCGATCCCCTGCGCGGCACCTCGCTCGCGCCCGCCGTCGCGTGGCTCACCGCCGCGCTGAGCGCCGCGCGCAAGGAGACCCGCCCGGCGTCGCTCGGCGCGCTCCGCAGCGTCGCCGCCGGCTCGCACGGCGGCCAGGCGCGCCGCGCCCTCGCGGCGCAGGCGATCGAGCTCGGCGACGCCGCCGCCGTGCGCGACGCGACGCTCGACGACGGCGGCGCCTTCTCGCCGGCCGATCGCATCGTCCTCTCGGCGCTCGCCGGCGGCGCCGCGGGCGAGATCGACCCGTGGCTCGACGCCCTCGCCGACGAGCCCGAGTTCGCGCCGCTCTGCGCCGCGGCGAGCGCCGCCCTGAGCGACGCCGGCGGCGACGCCGCGGTGGCCTCCGTGGATGGCGCGCCCGCGTCGAGGGGCGTGCGCCCCCTCGGCGGCCCGAGGGCCCGCGCCGCCGCGGCCCTCGGCCGCGCGCTCTCGCGCGAGGCCGTCCCCGCCGAGGGCGGCGTCGACGCGAGCGACGCCTTCTCCCGCGCGGTCGTCACCTACGGCGACACCGCGGCGGAGAGCCCGCTCTTCCGGGCCCTCGCGCTCGAGCTCGATCTCGACGGCGATCGCGGCGCCCGCGTCGCCAGGGCCGTGGCGTCGCTGCGCGAGGTCGCGTCCGAGCGCGACAGCGCGCTCGCCGCCGCCGTCCTCGCGGAGATCGCGGGCGATCAGCGCGCGGCGATGAGCGATCTCGATCGCGCCCGCGCCGCGGACCCGCAGCACGAGGGCGCCGCGCGCGCCCGCGCCGCGCAGGAGAGCGGCGTCGGCGCGGCCCGCATCCTCGCGGAGCACGCGCTCACGCTCGACGAGGGGCCGCGGGCCGCGGTGCTCGTCACCGAGGCCGCGATCCGCCTGCTCGACGGCGGCGACAACGAGGAGGGCGAGCGCCTGCTCTCGCGCGCCGCCCAGATCGATCCGAAGCTCCCCGTCGCGCTCCACCTCGGCGAGCGGAGCGCGCGCGCTCGGGTGGACCGCGACGGCCTCCTCGAGTGGCTCAGGACCCGCCGCGAGGGCGCGGCCGACCCCCTCGAGCGGGCCCACGATCTCGTCCGCGAGGCGCTCCTCGTCGCCGAGGCCGACCCCGCGGCCGCGGCGTCGCTCCTCGAGACGGCGCACCGCTCGCGCCCCCAGGACATCGGCCTGCGCGAGCTCTTCGAGCGGCTCGCGCCGGAGCCGCCCGCCGACCGCGCCTCCTGGCGCGCCGAGCGCGCCGCCGAGCTCCTGCGCGCCCTCGACGCGGGCGGCGACGACGACGCCGGCCGCTCGGGTGACGACCGCGCCGCCGCGGGCATCGAGGCCGCTCGCCTCGCGCTCGAGGCCGCCCTCGACCACGAGCGCGCCGGCGATCTCGCGCAGGCCGCCGCGTGCGCCCGCCAGGCGATCGCCGCCGGGGACAACGCGCTCGCGCCGATCGCCCTCTACCGCGCGGCCGTCGCGGGCCACGGCACAGGAGAGCTCGTCGACGCACTGATCCCGCGCGCCCGCGAGGCGGCGGACGCGGCGGAGCGCCTCGACATCTACGAGCGCCTCGCGGAGCTCGACGAGCACGGGCGCAAGGACGCCGGCAGCGCCCTGCTCTGGCGCCGCTCCATCCTGGAGGAGACGCCGCACCACCTGCCGACGCTCCGCCGGGTCGCCTCGTACCTCATCAGCGAGGGCCGCGACGAGGAGCTCGAGCCGATCGCCCTGGAGATCGCGCGTGTCCTCGACGGCCCGGAGGCGATCGCCCACGCGCTCCTGTCGGCGCGGCTGCGCCTGCGCGTGCTCCCGTGGGAGGAGGCGCTCGAGCCGGTCCAGATCGCGTACAGGAACGAGCCCCGCGGCATCTGGGCGCTGCGCCAGATGGCGGCCCAGGCCCGCGCGAAGGCGGATCACGCCCTCGCGATCGAGGCGGATCGCCAGCTCATCGAGCGCACCGATCGCCCGTCCGAGGCCGCGGCCCTCTCGGTGCGCGCCGCCAGGGACGCCCTGCTCGCGGGCTCGATCGAGGACGCCGTCGCCTTCTTCCGGCACGCGATCACGCTCGTCCCGCACTACCTCGTCGCGCACCTCGATCTCGCCGACGCGCTCGATCGCGGCGGCGACCCGGCGGCCGCCGCCGCGGCGCTCGAGTCCGCCGCGGGCGCGAGCGTCGGCCCCGAGGGGCGCGCGCACTCGCTCTACGCCGCGGCCGTGCTCTGGCAGGACAAGGTCCAGAACGTCGCGCGGGCGCGCGACGTCCTCGAGGCGGTCGCCACGGTCGACCCGTCGTACGCCGACGTCTTCTCGCGGCTCAGGGCCATCTACATCGCCGAGGGGGCGCGGGCCGAGCTCGCCGCGCTCCTCGAGCGCCGCCTCGAGGCGGTGACGGATCCCGCGGAGCGGGTCGAGATGGAGGTCCTGCGCGGCCGGGCGCTCGCCGACGTCGGCGACGCGGCGGCCGCGAAGCGCGCGCTCGCCGCCGCGCTCGACGCGAACCCCGATCACGTCGAGGCCCTGTCCGCGTTCGCCGACGTCTGCGCCGGCGAGGGCGACTGGGCCGGCGCCGAGCAGGCGTGGATCCGCCTCGCGCGCCTCGTGCCCGAGCCCGCGAAGCAGGTCGCGATCTACCTCCGCCTCGGCGAGCTCTACGACGAGCACCTCCCGAACGCGGAGCGCGCCGAGCTCGCGTACCAGGAGATCCTGAAGCGCTCGCCGGGCGACGTGAGCGCGCGCGAGCGCCTCGTCTCGCTCTACAAGCGCGCCGGCGACGGCGCCCGCGCGCTCGAGCAGCAGAACCTCCTCATCAACGCCGCGGAGGCGCCCGAGCAGAAGTGCCGCCGCACCGCCGAGCTCGCCGAGATCTACGAGGCGATGGGGGACGCGAAGAAGGCCGAGGCCACGCTGCTCACGGCGCGCAAGACGTGGCCGAAGGACGACTTCGCCCTCGGCGCGCTGGCCCGCTACTACCAGCGCACCGAGCAGGCTTCCGCGGCGACCACCCTGCTCGATCGCGCCCTCGCCGACGCGCGCCGCGCGCTCAACACCGGCCGCTTCGAGCCCTACCTCTTCTCGACGGTCGCGACGGTCGCGGAGCTCCGCGGCCGCGCCGGCGCCGCGAAGATCGCGCGCGCGACGGTCGACGCGCTCGACGGCCGCGACGCCGCGATGGGCGGCGCGGGCAACGCCGCCGGCGCGGCCCGCCTCGACGCCCACCTCGCGCCGGAGCTCATGACCCCGGCGTTCCGGGAGCTCCTGCTCAAGACGGGCCCGCTGCTCGACGCGGCGGTGCCGTTCGATCTCGACTCGATCCGCGCGACGCCGCTGCCGCCCCAGCACGCCGAGATCACCGATCTGGCGCGCGGCATCGGCGCGGCGTACGGCCTCCCCGGCCTGCAGGTCTACATGACGGGCGCGCTCGGCGCCGTCTGCGTGCCGGCGTCCACGAGCCCGCCCAAGATCGTCCTCGGCCAGGCGCTCGTCACCTCGCCGCGCGAGGACGTCCGGCTGGCCCTCATCCACCGCGCCGTCAAGATCCTCCAGACCAACGCCTCGGCCTTCTCGCGGACGGCGCCGATCGATCTCTGGCCGCTGCTCGCGGCTTACCTGAAGGCGTTCGTCCCGTCGTGGTCGCCGCAGGGCGCGGACGCCGGGCGCCTGCGCGAGTACCATGGCCGCATCGAGCGGGTGATGGCGGGCGGCGTGGATCCGAAGATCAGCGTGCTCGCCGCCGACGTCATCGGCTCGATCGGCAACCGCGCCTCGACGTTGAACACCGCGATCAACGGCTGGGGGAACCGGGCCGCGTTCCTCGCCGTGGGCGACATCAACGTCGTCCTCACGGGCATCGCCTGGTCCGGCGGCAACACGAACGCGCCGCCCGCCGCGGGCAAGGACCGCGTCACCTGGATCGGGCGCAACGCGGAGGCGCGTGACCTCATCGTCTTCGCCGTGAGCGACGGCCTGACCGAGGCGCGGGATCAGCTCGGCTTCAACGAGTGAAGGCACCTCCCCCACGATCCATGACGACGACCCTCAAGGCCAAGCCCCGCGTCTCTTACGATTGCTCGAAGTGCCCGGCCTACTGTTGCTCCATCTACGAGCGGGTCGAGGTCACGCCGCGCGATCTGCGGCGGCTCGCCCGCCATTTCGGCCTCACGCTCGAGGCCGCCGAGGAGCGCTTCACGAAGCGCTACAACGACGAGCGCATCCTCCGGCGGCAGTCGGATCCGGTGCTCGGCAGGGTCTGCCGCTTCCTCGATCTCACGACCCGCGGCTGCACCATCTACGAGGCCCGGCCCGAGGTCTGCCGCGATTACCCGGGCAGGCCGCGGTGCGGCTATTACGACGTGCTCCAGTTCGAGCGGGAGACGCAGGACGATCCCGACGTGATGCCGCTCGTGCAGATCACGTTCCGGTCCAGGACGCCGGCCGGTTAGCCCTCGATAACGCGGCTCGAGCGCGGGTCACGTCCACTCGGGCAGCTCGTCGCCCGTGTCCGCCTGCGCCGCCGCGCTCGCCTTCCTCCGCTCGTGCAGCCACTCCTCCGGCCGATCGGCGGGGTAGGTCCGCAGCGAGCCGTCGGCCGGGCCGAGCAGATCCTCCGCGCGCGCCGCGCCCGTGATCCGCTGCGCGGCCATGAGGCCTGACATCGCGGCGCCTGCCACCCCGTGGCTCAGCGTGCTGGCCCCGCACTGGTACAGCCCCGGGATCCTCGTCTTGATGGAGAACGACAGCGGGCCGAGCTGCCACCTCGTCTTGGCGGTGCCGTAGGCGGCGCCGCGGTACGTGGCGCAGTAGAAGTCGTTGGTCAGCGGCGTCGCCACCGAGCGGAACACGATCGCGCGCGAGATACCTGGGATGACGTTCTCCGCCGCCGCGATCATCTGATCTCCGATCGACTCCTTGAACGCCTCGTAGTCCGCCCCCCGCTCGCCCGTGCGGGTCTTCTCCCAGCGTGTGAAGGGGCCGTGGGGCACGAACGTGAACATCTCGATCGTGTGGTGGTCGCCCCGGGTCGGGTGGCCCGGGTCCTTCAGCGTCGTGATGGTCAGGAACAGCCCGTCCACCGCCCCGCGCGGCAGCTGGTGCTCCATGCGCTCGTAGAGGCGCCCCACGTCCCGCCCGCGGTACCACCAGTAGTTGCCTGAGTCGTAACCCATCGACCGGAGGTCCATGTCCACCGCGCAGAACACGCTGAGCAGGCTGACCGAGTACTCCATCCGCTGGACCTTGCGGCGCTCGCGGGCGGTCAGCTCGGGCGGCAGCAGCTCTCCGTAGGTGATCGCCGGGTCCGCGTTCGAGACGACGCTCGCCGCGCGCAGGACCTCCCCCCCTTCCAGCTCGACGCCGGCCGCTCTCCCTCGCTCGACGAGGATGCGCTTCACCCGCGCGCGCGTCCGCACCTGCCCGCCGAGCCGGCGAAGGGCCCTGATCATCGCGAGCGGGATGCGCTTCGCGCCCCCGCGCGGGTAGTACCCGCCGTCCATGTAATGGCAGACGATGCCCGCGTGGACCGGCAGCGCCACGCGCGACGGCGAGAGCCCGTGATCGCCCCCCTGCGCCGACAGGAACGCGCGCAGCAGGGGATCGCGGATCGTCGCGTCCAGCAGATCTTCCTGGGTGCGGAGGCCCCAGCGCACGAGGCTCGGCACCTTGAACGGCGCGAGCAGCACCCTCGGGAACTCGAGCATCGCCTCGAGGCGCCCGAGATCGTCGTTGACCCCGCGCAGCACACGGAAGTACCGCGCTATTCCCCCGGCCTCATGCGGGAACCGCGCCGTGAGCCGGGCGATGAGCCGATCGAGGCCCTTGGGCACGTCGAGCCGCTCGTCGCCGATGATCAGGTGATCGAGCCCGTCCGGGTTGAGCTCGCAGAACTCGAGATCTCCCGAGAGCCCGAGCCCCTCGTAGAGCCGCCGCACGGCGCCCCCCGGGCCGAGCCCGCCGATATAATGGACGCCCGGGCTGAACAGGTACCCGTTCAACGAGAAGCTGTGCGTCCACCCGCCGGGCAGGTAGTGCTGCTCGACGACGAGCACCTTCTGTCCCGCGCGCGCCAGCGCGAGCGCCGCAGTGAGCCCGCCGGCGCCCGATCCGATCACGACGGTATCCGCGTGCCGCATGACGCTACCCCCCGGACTACGATGCTCCAGGGACGTGGGCGGCTGCGCGCTTGTGCCCTCGATGGCCCCGCCGCTTGCCCGTCGCTTACCCGCCGTCTCGCTTGCCGGCGTCTCGCTTGCCGGCGTCTCGCTTGCCGGCGTCGAGCGGCGCCCCGGCGTCGGGCGGCGTCCTGTCCGCCTTCTCCATCGTCATGAGCGGCAGCGGGCAGACGACGGGCACGGCGCGCGCGGGGGTCTGCGCCGACTCGCGGAGGCAAGTCTTGCCGGTCAGGCGGAGGCGCTCGCCCACCTCGAGGTCGGGCGGGCACACGACCGCCTGGGACGCGGAGACGAGATCCCCGTCGATCCAGAAGATCTCGCACCCGTCGTCCGTCCGGCGGAGGTGGTAGTGCCGCGTCGGCCGTCGCGGCGCCGGCGTGCCCTCCGGCAGCGCGGCGCCGCCGTCGCTCGCCTCCGCGACCCCGCCCTCCCTCACGGCGTCCCCCTGGCACGCGATCACCCCGAACGGCACCCCGAACGGCACCCCGAACAGCAGCACCGGCAGGAGCCCGGCCAGCGTTCGCTGCGACGTCGGCGGCGGCATCTGGGCGCCTCCCGGACCGCCCCTGCTCACCGGGTCGGGAAGAGCAGGATGGACATCTTGGTCAGGAAGAAGTCGGCGATCAGGATGGTGATCGACGTCACCACCACCGTGCGCGTGGTCGCGTGGCCGACGCCCTCCGTTCCGCCTCGCGTGATCAGCCCGAAGTGGCAGCCGACGAGCGCGATGATCGCCCCGAAGAAGGGCGTCTTGTACATCCCGCTGAAGTAATCCATGAACGTGACGGAGCCGAGCGCCGTCCTCAGGAAGAAGCCGGCGGGGATGCCGAACTCGGTCGCGCAGACCAGCATCGCCCCGCCGAAGCCCAGCACGAGCGCGAACGCGCCGAGCACGGGCATCACCACGACGCTCGCGAGCAGCCGCGGCAAGACGAGCTTCTTCAGCGGGCTGGCGCCGAGGGCGCGGATCGCGTCGATCTGCTCGGTGACGGCCATCGACCCGACCTCGGCCGCGATGCCGGCGCCGATGCGGCCGCCGACGATCACCGCCGTCAGCGTCGGCGCCAGCTCGCGCGAGAACGACAGGCCGATGATGCGGCCCGTGTACTCCATGCCGCCGAACTTCTGCAGGCCGATGGCGAACTGCACCGCCATAACCATCCCGACGAAGAGCGCTGTCACCGACGCGATGGCGGCCGAGCGGACGCCGAGCGCCTCCATCTGATAGAGGGTCGAGCGGATCTCGAGCGGCCGCTCGAACATCGACCTGAGCGCCCCCCAGGTCATCCGCCCGAACTGCCCGAGGTGCTCGACGAACCCGACCGCGTTCTCGTTGATCCGGGCGAGGAGCGGGGGGAGCGGCGGCGGGGGCAGGCTGTTCGGCGCCTGGCTCTGCGGGGGCACGCTGGTCGGCTGCAGGCTCTGCGGGGGCACGCTGGTGGAGCCCCCGCCGGAGGAGGCGGCCGGCGGGCCGTTCGAGGCGGGCGGCGGCGCCGCCACGGGCCGTTTGCGATCAGTCGTCATCGGTCATCGGTGCGCAGGGTCGAGAAGCCGCGGACCATCCGCGTGAACGCCGGCTCGCTGGCGGCGTAGCGGGCGGGATCGGCGATGAGGAGCATGTCGTACACGCAGCCGTTCTTCTTGAGCACCCAGATGTCGAAGACCTTCGGCACCCCGTCGAGCTTCGCCGACATGACGGTGTGCATCGCCTCGCGGCCGTCGAACGGCACGACCTCCTGCTTCAGCACCTCGCGCTCGGTGAAGTGCAGGAAGAGGTGGTTGGTCAGCGAGACGAGCGGGATGTCTTCCTCGTTCCGGCAGCGCCCGTTGAGGGCGATGGTCGCCCCGTTCGCGTCGTCGCGGTACGCCACCGCCGCGTCCGACACCTCGAGCCGCTCCCAGCTCGCCGGCGCCGGGGGCACGCGGAACGCCACGTCCGTGCCGCGGTAGACCGTTCCGTCGAACGACGGCCCTCCGCAGGCGGCGAGCGCGATCGCGACGGCGAGCAGCCAGGCTCGGGGGTCCACTGCCTCGCCCGCAGAACCCGCGGCGGTGAGGCGCCTTCGAAGGGGTCGTCGCATCGCTGCGGGCCGACGCTATCACGCTTTTGCATCCTGGGCGAACCGCGAGCAGCCTGGCCGTTCCGGCGGGATCCTTCGGATCTCACCGGCTTTTTCGGCGCGCGCCGCGTACGGGACGCCGCACCTCGGGTCGCTCCTGATCGCACCTCGCCGTCACCAGGAGTCTCGCCGCCGCGGCGCGTCCCACGGCGGGGCGCCCCGTACGCGGCGCGCAGCGGGGCGCCGGGGGGACGGGCGAAAGTGCTGCCAGCGCTCGTGCTCGCGCCGGGCGCGCCCTGTCATGAAGATGCGAACAAGGAAGAGCCCGGCGACGAACCCCCCGAGGTGCGCGAAGAACGCCACGCCGCCGCCGCGCATGCCGATGGAGCCGAGCCCGTTCAGCAGGTTCACCACGAAGTACTCCAGGATGACCAGCCACGCCGGGAGCTCCAGGAACAGCCCGAAGATGAACCACAGGAGGAAGATCGGGTTCAGCACCGTGATCGGCGATCGCGGGTAGAGCGACGCGTACGCGGCCAGCACGCCCGAGATCGCGCCCGAGGCGCCCACCATCGGGATCGTCGAGCCGGGATCGATGACGACCTGCGCGCCCGCGGCGGCGACCCCGGACAGCACATAGAAGGCCGCGTAGCGGGCGCTGCCCAGCGCGTCCTCGACGTTGTCGCCGAAGATCCAGAGGAACAGCATGTTCCCGCCGAGGTGGGCCCACCCCGTCGGATCGTGCAGGAACATGCTGCTGAAGACCGTCCACCACGCGTCGCTCGGCGCTTCCAGGAGGTGCTCGGGGACGAGGCCCCACGCCGAGAGCAGCCGGTCGGGCGGCAACCCGGCCGCGATCGTCGATCGCATCCAGAAGAAACCGAGGACGTTGAGCGCGATCAGCAGGTAGTTGACGACCGGCAGCTTGCGGGTGGGCAGTTGGTCACGGACGGGCAGCATCGCGGTCACCTTAAGCACGCGGGCCCGTGACAGCATCCGCCTGCCTTGATAGACCCCCGGCCGATGTCCGCCCTGCGCCTCCACGATACGCTGACCCAGAAGCTCGCCCCGCTCGCCCCGCGGCGGCCTGGCGAGGTCCGCATGTACTGCTGCGGCCCGACGACCTACGACGTCGCGCACGTGGGGCACGGCCGCGCCGCGCTCGCCCCGGATATCCTCGTCCGCCACCTGAGGGCGCGCGGCCTCCGCGTCGTCTACGTTCGAAACGTCACGGACGTCGACGACAAGATCCTGCAGAGGTCGGCCGAGTCCGGCGAGCCGCCCATGGACCTGTCGGCGCGGATGGCTCGCCTGTACCAGGACGATGTCGCCGCCCTCGGCTGTCTGACGCCCGACGTCGAGCCGAAGGTCTCGGAGCACATCCCGGAGGTCGTCTCCCTCGTCGAGCGGCTGATCGAGCGAGGCGCGGCCTATGTCGTCGAGCGGCCCGGCGACCTTCGCGACGTTCGCGACGTTTATTACTCGGTCCGCAGCTTCCCCTCCTACGGCAAGCTCTCGAAGCGCAACCTCGACGAGCTGCGGGTCGGCGCGCGCGTCGGTCCGTGCGAGGACAAGCGCGATCCGCTCGACTTCGCGCTCTGGAAGGGGGTCGCCCCCGGCGGGTGGGGCTGGGACAGCCCGTGGGGCAAGGGGCGCCCCGGGTGGCACATCGAGTGCTCTGCCATGGCGGGCCGCTACCTCGGGGCCGGCTTCGACGTCCACTGCGGCGGCATGGATCTCGTCTTTCCCCATCACGAGAACGAGATCGCGCAGAGCGAGGCCGCCCATCCGGACGGCGCGCCGCTCGCCTCGATCTGGATCCACAACGGCTTCGTCAACGTCGACAAGGAGAAGATGGCGAAGTCGCTTGGCAACTTCGTCAAGCTCCGCGACGTCTACGCGCGCAACGACCCGGAGGCGCTCCGCTACTTCCTGCTCACGGTCCACTACCGGGGCCCGCTCGAGTTCGACACCCACAAGCGCGACGACGGCCGCGTCGTGTTCCCCGGCGTGGTCGAGGCCGAGCGCCGCGTCGACTACCTGTATGCGACGCTCGATCGACTGTCCGCGCTCGCCGGCCCGCCCGCCGCCGGCGAGGGCGCCGCGCCGGAGCTGCCGGCGCGGCTCCCGAAGGGGTTCGCGGCGCTCGCCGCGCTCGCCGACGGCGCGCCGGGCCGCGCCGCCGCCGCGCTCGACGACGACCTCAACACCCCCGTCGTGCTCTCGATCATCGCCGAGGTCGCCAAGGCCGCCAACGAGCTCGCCGACGCCGCGCAGCGGCGGGGGAAGGACCAGGACGTCGCCCGCGCCGCCCCGCCGCTCGCGCGCCGCCTCCACGCGGCCCTGCGTTCCTCGCTCGACGTCCTCGGCCTGCTGCAGACGCCGTCTCCGGTCTACCAGGCCCGCACGCAGGAGCAGCGCCTCGGGCTCCTCGGCACGACCCGGCAGGCGATCGAGGCGAAGCTCGCCGAGCGCGCCGCGGCGCGCGCCGCGAAGGACTTCGCGCGGGGCGACGCCCTCCGGAAGGAGCTCGAGCGCGACGGCATCGAGGTTGCCGACTCTCCCACCGGTACGACATTCCGGGTGAGCGCCTGAGGCGCGCCGCGCCGCGCGCGTTCCACCGCTGACGCTCGTGCAGGCGGCTGCCCCCAGTGGACGACGACCGACGGGAGATCTAGGTTTCGGCCCGATGAAGGCCCGCAGCGGTCCGCGCGCCTCGCACCTCCCGCGGACCAGAACGATGACGGACGACCATGGCTCGTGATCTCTACTCCGTGCTCGGCGTCTCGCGCGACGCGGACGAGGACAGCATCAAGAAGGCGTTCCGCAAGCTCGCGATGAAGTACCACCCGGACAAGAGCCCGGGGAAGGCCAACGAGCAGAAGTTCAAGGAGATCAACCAGGCTCACGAGGTGCTGAGCGACAAGACGAAGCGCGCGCTCTACGACGAGTTCGGCGAGGAGAGCCTCTCGCAGAACTTCGATCCCGAGCGCGCCCGCGCTTACCGCCGCTACGCGAACGCGCGGGCCGGCGGCGGGGGCCGCGGCCCCGGCGGCTTCGACGTCCAGGAGATCTTCGGCAACGCCCCCGCCGGAGGCGACCTCAGCGACATCCTCGGCGACCTCTTTGGCCGTGGCCGCGCCGGCGCGGGCGGCGCGGGCCGCCGCCCGCAGCCGGCGCGCGGCCGCGGCGGCGACATCGAGCAGAACCTCACCATCGATTTCGTGTCGGCGGTGCGCGGCACGACGCTCCAGCTCCAGCGCGAGGGCGACCCCGAGCCGGTCACGGTGCGCGTCCCGCCCGGGGCCGCCGAGGGCAGCCGCCTGCGCATCCGCGGCCAGGGCGCGCCGGGCATGGGCGGCGGCGAGCCCGGCGATCTGCTGCTCAACATCCACGTCACGCCGCACCCGTTCTTCAAGCGCGAGGGCGACGACCTCCACCTCGACGTCCCCGTCACCCTGAGCGAGGCCTACCGGGGTGAGAAGATCCGCGTCCCCACGCCCGACGGCGAGGTGACGCTCAAGATCCCGGCGCGCACGCAGACCGGCCAGGTGATGCGGCTGCGCGGCAAGGGCATCGCCCGCAAGGCGAAGGAGCCCGGGGATCTCTACGTGAAGTTCGTGGTGCACGTCCCCACCGTCGACGACCCCGAGGTCGCGAAGGCGATCGACGCGCTCGACGGCAAGGTGGAGGCGCCGCGCGGCGATCTCCGGTTCTGAGCGCGGCCTCCCGGCGCGGCGCGGGCCGCGCCTACGGTCCGCTCCTCGCCATGGCCATCGCGCTCGCCGCGTGCGCCTCGCCGGCGCCGCCGCTCCCGGCCCCGCGCGCCGCCGGCCTCTCCGCCCCGGCCGTCGGTCCGTCCAGGCGGGTGGACGCCCTGGCGCCTGCCGCCTCCTCCACTGAGCCGCGCGCCCCGGCCGCGCCTCCGGCGGTCTCTTCTGCGGCGCCGGGCGCCTCCCTCGGGGACCCGTCCGCGGCGGCCGCCGAGGGCGGCGTGCGCGGCGCCTCGCAGGGACCCTCGATCGCGATCGATCCGCCCTACAAGCTCGGCCGCCACCTCGTCCCTCGCGGCCAGGCCGAGGTGGCGGAGCAGAATCGCTGGAACGCCGGGGGCAGGGGCGATCCCCCCGCGCCGCCGCCTCCGGCCGAGGGGCACCCGCTGCCGAGGATCATCGTGGACATCGACCACGTGAAGGGTCCGCTCAAGGCGAGCGAGGTGCAGCGCATCGCCCGGCGGCACCTCTGGATCCACGTCTACTCGTGCTACCGCCTGCGCGCGTACCGGGACCCGACGCTGCACGGCAAGACCACGGTGCGGCTCACGGTGAGCCGCGCCGGCAAGGTCACCGGGGCGCGCGCCACCTCGTCCACGCTCTCCGCGCCGGACGTCGTCTCGTGCCTCACCGCGCGCGCGCGGTCGCTCCCGCTCCCCGGGGCCAAGGCCGGCTCGACGGTCACGGCCACGCTGCAGGTCTATCCGGGCGACGAGCCGGTCGAGCCCCCGCCGTCCGTCCTCGCTCCTGGCCCGGGCGAGCTCCAGCCGGACGCGATCTCCGCGGCCCTGGCCGAGGCCTTGCCCGTGTGGCGGAGCTGCTACGAAGAGGCCCTCGCGGGCGCGCCGGCGCTCTGGGGCCGCCTCGCGATCCGCTTCCACGTGACCGACAGCGGCGCCGTCGACGAGGCCTTCGAGGCCGAGTCGCGCTTCCCGGACGAACGGCTCACCCGCTGCGTGCTCCGGCGCGCGCGGGCGCTCACGTTCCCGGCGCCGGAGGGCGGCGACCTGCGCTTCGTCGTACCGCTCCGTTTTTCGCCCGACCCGCAGCCCTCAGCACCCTAGTTCCGCCCCAACCGGGACGGGCTCCTTGTGCTCCGCGCTACGACTCGCCTCTTCCCGCGCGCGGCGTGCGGTGCGAACGCTCCCGCCGCCTGCACGGTCGAGGCGGTCGCACAAGCAAACCGTGCAGCGACCCGCAACGCCAAATTGCGCCGCATGGCGTATGTGCAATTTTACGGTGGGGGAGGAGGCTCAGGTAACCCATGGATATCTCACCGGGCACCATCGTTGGGGGGAAGTATCTGCTGGAGAGGCAGCTCGCGCGTCCGTTCGCGCGGATCGCGCGCGACCGCGGCTCGGTCTGGGCCGCGCGCGAGCTCCAGCTGGGCGTTCGTGTCGCCCTGAAGCTCTTCGACCCCGACGCCGGCGCCACGGGGGAGATCCTCTGGCTCGACCGCTGGGTCCGGGCCGCCGCCGAGCTCTCGTCGCGGCACGTCGTGAGCGTGCGCGATCACGGCACCGAGGACGGCGTGGTCTACCTGGCGATGGACCTGCTCTCCGGCGAGGATCTCGCGGCGCGCCTCGTCCGGCACGGCCGGCTCTCGCTGGACGAGGCCGCGCGCGTCGCGGTGCAGGCCGGCGACGCCCTGCAGGCCGCCCACGCGGCGGGCCTCCTTCACCAGGGCCTCCGGCCGGAGAGCCTCTTCCTCGCGCTGGAGGGCGACGAGGAGGTCGTGAAGGTGCTCGACTTCGGCCTCCCGAGGGCGGTCGCGCCCCGGCTCGTCGGCGAGATCGCGGCGGAGATCAGCGCGGGCGCGCTCCACTACCTCAGTCCGGAACAGATCCGTGCGGAGCGGACCCTCGACGCGCAGACCGATCTCTGGTCGCTGGCCGCGATCCTGTTTCGCGCGGTGACCGGCCACCTCCCGTTCCCCGGCGACATCGCCAGCGTCGTCGCCTCGAAGATCCTGCTCGCGCCGGTGCCCATCGCGACGCGGCTCGCGCCGAGGCTGCCTGCCGCGCTGGACGGCTTCTTCGAGAAGGCGTTCGCGCGAGACCGGGCCCGGCGCTTCCGCTCGGTGGAGGAGATGGTGTCGTCGTTCGCTCGCATCGCGGAGCACGCGCCGCCGCCCTCCTCTGGCCTCCAGCGCCCGCCCCTGTCGGCGCGCGCTTCCGGGATCGCCTCGATGCGGGCGCCGGTCGCGGCGTTCGCGCAGGGGAACGCGGCGGCCCCTCGCGCCGTCGTGGGGCCGGAGGCCGGCTCCGAGCCGCCGACCGCGAGCCGCACGACGCCGCCGGACACGCTGCTCGGCGCGGAGAGCGCCAACGTGCTGCGCGGGCTCGCGTCGCCCGCGCGCCTGGGCTGGCTCCTCCCCGCCGGCCTCGTCGCGCTGATGGGCGTCGCGACGTTCGTGACGCTCACGCGGCCCGAGCGCCCGAGGCCTGCGATTGCCGCGACCGGCGCCAGGGCGGCCGTGCTCACGGCGGTGCTCGCCGCCGGTAAGGCCCAGGCGGCGCGCGCCGCCGCGCTCGAGGCGATCGCCTCGCCGCCGGCTCGGCCGGCGCCTCCCGAGCCTCCTCAGCGCGGCGCACGCGCGGCGGCGACCGCGCCCCAGGCCGCTGCTTCGTCGCGCCTCTCGCGGCCAGGCACCGCCACGGGGGCGGCCCCCACGGGCGCGCGCGTGCGCCAGGGCCTGCTGCACGACTGAGCGCTGCGCGCTACGCGCTCCGGACCGCGTCGTCGTCAGCGGCGGCCTTCTCGGCGGCGGCCCTCTTCTCCGCGGCCGCGTCGCTCGCCTTGCGCGCCTCCTGCGCCGCGCGGATCGCCGACAGCGCCGCGCGCGCGTCGCCGCGCGTCCGTTCCGACGCCGCGCGCGGGTCGCTCCCGTTCCCGATGCGCGCGCCGGTCATCGTCTCGAAGTAGCCCGACTCGACCCAGACGGCGCCGAGCGTGTGCGCAATCTCCGCGCCCTCCGGCCCGAAGTACCCGACCGAGCCGCCGTAGATCTGGCGCGGGCCGACCTCGAGGCGGCGGCTGACGCCGCTCGCGCGCGCCGCCGGCGCGCCGACCGCGCTGCCGCGCGCGAAGGCGGCGCGCAGCGCCTCGACGGGCGACGTGTCACCCGCGCTCGGCCCCGCCGATGGATCGCGCTCGACACGGACGAGCGTCTCGCCCGACGCGCCTGCCACGGTGAGCGCCGGCGCGAACGGCGACTCCGCGAAGTCGAGGAAGTAGAGGTGGGTCGACGGCGCGAGCACCCGCAGCGCCCGGTACACGTCGAACGGATCCGCGCCGCGCAGCGGGGCCCGGAACCTGCGGGCGAGCACGACCTCCTTCGCCTCGCCGGCCGCGACGCGCTCGTGCGCGGCGGCCACCTTCGCGACGAAGTCCTCGTCGGCCACCGGCGTCTCGACGTGCTCTGGCAGCGCGTGCGGATCGAGCGCGGGGAGGCTCATCTGCTCTGGCCCGTGCGACAGCTCCCAGGCGCATCGGCTCACGGCGCCTTGCGACTGCCCGGCGATCGTCATGGTCTGCGCCACGCTGTCGAACACGACGACGGTCGCGTCCTTCATGACCCGTCCGAGGTACGCCTCGTCGGGCCACGGCTCGACGCCCAGGAGCAGGTGCACCGCATCGTACGCGAGGAAGCCGACCCAGGCCTGACAGACGCGGGCCGCCAGGTCGCGCGCCGTTCCCTGTGCGTCCGGCGTCTCTCGGGCCGAGGCTTGCGCGAGCCCGTCCGCGAGCGTCGCGAACGGGTCGAACCCGCTCGGGAGGAGGGTCTCGGCGCGCGCCCTGTAGCCGAGGATCGCGTAGCGGCCCCAGCGCTCGCCGGGCAGGGCGGACTCGAGCATGAACGACGACCGGCCCGGCGACTGGGCGCGGAGCGCGGCGTAGGCGCGGACCGGCGTGACGTGATCGGCCGGCAGGGTGCGGGTCACGACGGAGCTCATCGCGGCCCAGCCTACACGACGTTGCGCCGCGCGGAGAAGGCGGGCAAGGTACCTCGAAGGACGCGGTGCGAAGCGCGAACGCCCTCTCTTCGGCCCTCGGTTTGACTGCCTGCCGCGGCTGGCTGGCTGCCCGCGGCGGCTTGCTGGTCGCCTTTGGCAGCCTGGCGGCTGCCTGCGGCGGCGCGCAGCCCGCCCCGGAGGGCGCGCGCACCACGGTCGTCTCGCTGCGGAAGATCGACTGCGAGGCGTGCGGCGCCGAGCTCGTGGCGGATCTCCGTGAGCGCCCGGGCGTCTATTCGGCCGCCTTCGACAGGCGCCGCGCCGAGATCTCCGTCACCGCGTCGCGGTCGTTCGACGTCGCGGGGACAGTGAAGCGGCTCGCCGCCGACGAGGGGTTCGAGGCGGTGCTCGGCGCCGGCCAGGGGCAGTACCTCGGCTGGGCGACGTTCCCCGAGGGCGCGGACGCCCGGACGATCGAGGACGGCGGCGCGGACATCCCCGACCTCGGCCCCCAGATCGTCCCGGGCAAGGTCACGGTCGTCGACTTCGTGGCGGCCTGGTGCATGCCCTGCCGCAAGCTGGACGCGCACATGGTCACGGTGCTCGAGGCCCGCAAGGACGTCGCGTACCGCAAGCTCGACATCGTCGACTGGGACAGCCCGCTCGCCCGGCGGTACCTGAAGCAGATCTCGAAGCTGCCGTACGTGATCGTCTTCGACACGTCGGGCGCGCGGGTCGAGGCGATCGCCGGCCTCGCGCTCGACGAGCTCGACGCGGCGATCGAGCGCGGCGCGCGGCGCTGAGCCGGCGCCGGCCCGGGCGCGCGCGTCCACGCTGTCCACGCTGGGCGCGCGGCGGGCCCGGCATCGCCGCTCGGCGAGCGGATCAGTAGTGGCCGAAGAGGTCCTGGATGCGCGACTCGAGCGCGACCGCGATCTTGTAGAGCGACGAGATGGACGCCGACGACTCGGCGCGCTCGATCTGCGACAGCAGCGACACGCTGAGCCCCGTGCGGCGCGCCATCTGCTTCAGCGTGAGGTCCTTGTCCTTGCGGAGGTTCCTGATCGTGTCGCCGATGACGCGGTGGAGCTGCTCCTCGGGCGTCCGCGCGAGGCCCTTCTTGCGCATGACGCGGGCGAGCACCTCGCGGAACTCGTCCACGTTGAACGGCTTCTTGATGTAGTCGACCGCGTCGAGCTTCATAGACGCGACGGCGCTCTCGAGGTTGGGGAAGCCGGTGAAGATGACGACGGCGATGTCGTTGTCGACCTTGCGGATGCGCTTGAGCACCTCGATGCCGTCGAGCTTCGGCATCATCAGGTCGAGGATGATGAGGTGGTAGCCGCCCGTGCGCACCTCTTCCTCCACGGTCGTGGGGTCGCCCAGCGTCTTGACCTGGTACCCGTCGCGCTCGAGCAGCGTCTGCATGTAGTCACAGATCGCGCGGTCGTCGTCGACGATCAGAATGCGTACAGCGGGAAGCTCAATTGCCACCTGTTCCTCCTCTCACGTCACGACCGCCGGAGCCGGCCGGTCGCCCTGGTCCGTTCTGGAAGGGGCCGCCCGTGCGGTCCCCTGCTCAAGTTGCGCGAGCAGGGGGCGAGGCCCTCACCGGCGCACCAGACGCCTCGCTCTCTGCTTCCTTTCGGCAACATCGGGATTCCAGTGACACTTTAACACGGCCTGAGCAAGTTAGGACGGGACATTTTTCTTGCGCTCCCACGATTCTTGGCTTCGTGAAACGTCCGGGGCGCCGGGGCGACCCCGAAGTGAGCGAATTCTTGCCGCTTTTTGTCATCTGGCGCTCATGCGGTGCGCGGGCGCTCCCGGGGATACCGTGCGAGCCCGCGGTGCAGCGGTGGAGCCCTGATCATTTCGTATTGACAAGCGGCTCACTCTTGGCGATGTTGCGCGCCCGCTGTTCAGCGGGCGTTGCTCTTGGGGCAGCGAACGGGGCGTAGCGCAGCCTGGTAGCGCACTCGGTTCGGGACCGAGGAGTCGGAGGTTCAAATCCTCTCGCCCCGACTCAGTTCATCTGGGGGTTCACGAAGGGCGGCCTGATGGCCGCCCTTCGTCGTTTGGGCGTGCCGACGGGAAGACGGGGAGCGGGGGGCTTCCTGGCCGTGGGCGTCTACGTTGACGTCTGGCCGTTTACGTCCACGACCACGACCACGTTGACGTCCACGTCCATGTTGGGGTGGGCGTGGGCGGGCCTAGCCGGTGCGGCCGGCCAGGTTGGCGATCACGGCCGCTAGCTCCGATGCCTCGATCGGCTTGGGCACGTGCGACTGGAAGCCGGCCAGCAGCGCGCGGGTGCGGTCCTGGGCGCTCGCGTACGCGGTCAGCGCCGCGGCGGGAATGCGACCTCCCTGCTCGGGGCTCTGCGCGCGCAGGCGCCGGATCAGGCTGTAGCCGTCCTCCCCGGGCATCCCGAGATCGCTCAGGATCACGTCGGGCTTCTCGCGCTCGATCGCGGACAGCGCCTCGTCGACCGTCGCGACCGCGGTGATGCTCGCCCCCTTGCGCTCCAGCACCGTGGTCACGAGCTCCCGCGCGTCCGGCTCGTCGTCGACCATCAGCACCCGGACGCCCTGGAGCGTCGGCTCCAGCTCGTTGGACAGGGGGACCAGCCCATCGGCCCTCCGGAGCGCCGCGATGGCGCCCCGGGGCGCGAGCGGGATGTCCACCGTGAACGTCGCGCCCTTGCCGTCCCCGGCGCTCTCCGCCTTCACGGTGCCGCCGTGGAGCTCGATGAGGTGGCGGGCGATCGCAAGGCCGAGCCCGAGCCCGCTGTGCGGCCGCGTGCTCGTGCTGTCGGCCTGGCGGAAGCGGTCGAACACGTACGGCAGGAACTCCGGCACGATGCCCTGGCCCGTGTCGCTCACCTGGATGCGGGCCAGGCCCTCGGCCCTGCCGAGCTGGATCGAGACCTTGCCGCCGCGCGGGGTGAACTTGATCGCGTTCGACAGGAGGTTCCACACCACCTGCTGCAGCCGGGTCTGGTCGCCCGAGATCGGCCCCGCGTTCGGGTCGAGCTGCACGAGCAGCTCGATCCCCTTCGCGTCCGCGCCGTGGCGGACCGCGTCGATGGCGGCGTTGATGATCGGCGGCAGGTCGACCAGCATCACGTCGAGCCGCAGCTTGCCCGTGATGATGCGGGAGGCGTCGAGGAGGTCCTCGACGAGCTGCGCCTGGAGCGTGCCGTTGCGCTCGATCGCCTCCAGCGCGCGGACGTGCGTGTCCGGCTTCAGCGAGCCCTGCCGCAGCATGCGCGCCCAGCCGAGGATCGCGGTGAGCGGGGTCCTGAGCTCGTGCGAGAGCGTCGCGAGGAACTCGTCCTTGGCGCGGTTGACCTGCTGCGACTCGCGGTAGAGCTGGGCGTTGTCGAGCGCGAGCGCGGCGAAGTTGCAGAGCTCCTCGGCGAGCGCGAGATCCTCGACGGTGTAGCGCCGGCTCGGCTCGGTCGAGAGCAGCGTGATCGCCCCGCGCGTCCGGTCCCGGGCGCGCAGCGGCACGATCATCGCCGAGCGGACGCCGAGCTCCCGGAGCACCGCGAGGTACGCCGGGTCGTGCGCGCCGGACCAGCACTCGTTGCCCGGCTTCAGCGACGCGGCGCGCTGCCACGCCATGCCCTCGACCTCGGGGAGCAGGAGCGACTCGCCGCACCGGAGCACCGCGTGCACCGCGCGCGGCACCTCGGGATCCGTCGGGTAGCGGGCCGGGAGATCCCGCCCCAGCGCCTTCTTCGTGTCGCTCGCGTGCACGGCCGCGAGCCGGCCCAGCGAGCCGTCCGGCTCGACGATGTCCACCACCGTGGCGTCCGCGATGTGCGGCACCGCGAGGCGGGCGACGTTGGCCAGCGTGCTCTCGTAGTCGAGGCCCGACAGCGCGAGCTGCCGGCTCGCCTCGCCGATGAAGTAGCGCCGCTTGTCGGCGAGCCGCTTCTCGGTCACGTCGCGGAAGACCAGCACGAGCCCGACGAGCTCGCCCTCCTCGCTCCGGATCGGCGCGCCGTTCGAGTCGATCGCGAGCTCCGAGCCGTCCTTGCGGAGCAGCAGCGTGGTGTCGTCGAGCCCGATGATGCCGCCGTGGCGCAGCACCTCGGTGACGGGGTTGTCGAGGTCGTCGCGCGTCTGCTCGGAGATGATCCGGAAGACATCGGACAGGCGGCGGTCCTTCGCCTCGTCGAGCGTCCAGCCGGTCAGCGTCTCGGCCACGGCGTTCATGAAGTCGATCCGCCCGGTGCCGTCGGTCGAGATCACCGCGTCGCCGATGCTCTTCAGGGTGGTCGAGAACTTGGTCTTGCTGACGCGGAGGTCCGCCTCGAGCTGCTTGAACTGGGTGATGTCGGCGAAGATGGACACCGCGCCGAGCATCTCGCCCTCGGGCGAGAAGAGCGGCGCGCAGCTGCCGAGCAGCATCCCGTGGGTGCCGTCGAAGCGCTGGAAGTGGACCTCCTCTGCGGGGACGGTCTCCCTGCGCGACAGGCACCGCGCCATGGACCAGTCGCCGCCCTCGAACGGCCGCCCGTCGGGGTGGAACGCGCGGTAGCGCCCCCAGCCCTCGACGTTCTCGGCGGTGGAGCTGCCGGCCCAGATCCGCTCGGAGGCGCGGTTCTGGAGGATCAGCTTGCCCTGGCTGTCGGAGACGATGATGCCGTGCGGGCTCTCGCTGAGGAGCGCGTCGAGGAGCCCGCGCTCGTGCTGGGTGATCACGCGCAGCCGCTCGACCTCGCGGCGCAGCGCCTCGATCTCGGTGTCGACCGGCGGCACCGACGCCGCGAGCGGCGTGAGCTCGAAGGAGGCGCTCGCGGTCGGATCGAGGCTCACGATCGCGCGGTCGATCTCCATGACCGTGGGGCCGATGAGCCGCCGCTGCTCCGTGGTCCTGGCCGTGTCGTACAGCAATGCCCGCGCCTGCGCGAGCGCCGCGACGATCGGCATGTCCGGGCGTTCGGGCATAGAGCTCAAGGGATCCCACGGCCGCAGGACGCGAACAAGATGCTACGTGCGCGACCTGACACGGAAATCGCGCCCGTGAACGTGGACTCCTCGCTGGACGGACTCATCCGGTGAGCCGGGGTACGCCCGCATCCCTGGAGGGCGGACGAGGTGCACCCCGGCGGGGTCGGTGGCGCGAGGATCAGCTGCGGGCTGCCTGGATCTGCTTCACGAGCTCGGGCACGGTCGCGAAGAGATCGGCGACCAGGCCGTAGTCGGCGACCTGGAAGATGGGCGCGTCGGCGTCCTTGTTGATGGCGACGATGACCTTCGAGCCCTTCATCCCGGCGAGGTGCTGGATGGCGCCCGAGATGCCGACCGCGACGTAGAGCGAGGGGGCGACGACCTTGCCCGTCTGGCCGACCTGGAGGTCGCTGGCCGCGTAGCCGGCGTCGCACGCGGCGCGGCTGGCGCCGACGGCGGCGCCGAGGACGTCGGCGAGCGGGTCGAGGATCTCGTTGAAGCGCTCCTTCAGGGCGCGGCCGCCGGAGACGACGACCTTGGCCTCGGCGAGCTCGGGGCGCTCGCTCTTCACCTGGTCGAAGGAGACGAACTCGACGCGCTCGGCCGCCGCGCTCGGCGGGACGACCGCGACCTGCTCGATCGGCGACGTCGCCCCGGTGGGCTCGGCGGCGGCGAACGCGCTCTGGCGGACGCTCACGACCTGGACGGGGGTCGAGACGGTGCAGACGCCGTACGCGTTGCCGGCGTACATGGGGCGCTTGTACTTGAGCTTGCCCCCCTCGGGGAGGAGCTCGGAGATGTCGCTCGCGAACCCCGCCGAGAGCCGCGCCGCGACGCGCGGGAGCAGGTCCTTGCCGTAGGCGCTCGCGGTGCCCACGACGACGGCGTACGTCGCTGGCGTGCGGGGATCCGCGTTCGCGGTCCCCTTGGCGGCCGCCGCGACGGTCGGCACGTAGCGCTCGGCGACGTAGTCCTTGAGCGAGCTCGCCTGCGCGACGAGCACCTTGGCCGCGCCGAGCGTCGCCGCCTCGGCGGCCGCGTCGCCGAGGGCGTCGCCGATCACGAGGATCGAGTACGTCCCGCCGAGCGCCGCCGCCGCCTGCCTCGCGAACGTGACAGCGGAGTGGGTCGTCTTCTTCAGCTTTCCATCGGCGGCCTCGGCCACCACGAGAACGTCAGCCATGATCCCTCCTGCACGACCCGCCGCTGCGGGTCGGGGTCCGCGTCGGCGGCACCCTCGATGTCTTCGACCTCTTGTCGCGTCCGGTCTTGTCCCTGCTGCGTCCCGTCAGATGGCCTTCGCCTCGTTCTTGAGGCGCGAGACGAGCTCGCTGACGTCCTTCACCTTGATGCCCGCCTTGCGCGCGGGGGGCGGCTGGAACGCGCTGTACTGGACCTTGAGCGCCTGGTCCGCGGCGAGGTCGGCGAGCTTCACCTCGGCGAGGGGCTTCTTCTTGGCGGCCATGATCGCGGGGAGCGCCGCGAAGCGGACGCCGTCGTTGTACTTGAACGCGGGCGCCGTCTTCTGGGAGTAGACGCTGGTCGGCGCGACGATGCGCAGGTCGACGGTGACGACGGCCGGCAGGCGCACGCGGAGGGTGGAGACGCCGCCGTCGACCTCGCGGCCGACGAGGAGCGCGCCCTTCTCTTCCTTGATGGTCGCGGCGAACGTGGCGAGCGGCCAGTCGAGCAGCTCGGCGAGGATCTGGCCGACCTGGTTGGAGTCGCCGTCGACGGCCTGCTTGCCCATGACCACGACGTCGGGCTTCTCGCGCTCGACGAGCGTCTTGAGGGCGCGGGCCACGAGATCGCCGTCGAGCTTGTCGTCGGTGACGTCGACCCGGATGGCCTTGTCGGCGCCGGTGGCGAGCGCGGCGCGGAGCGTCTGCTCGGTCTCCTTCGGTCCGAAGGTGACGACGACGACCTCGCCCGCCCGCGTCTTCGGCGCCTTGCCGTCCTCGGTCAGGCGGAGCGCCGCTTCGAGCGCGTACTCATCGAACGGGTTCGGCTTCCACTCGAGCCCGGTCGTCTCGATTTTGTCCCCGGAAGCGGGGATCTTCACCTTGTTCGCGTTATCCGGATCGGCGACGCGCTTGAGCGGAACGAGGATCTTCACGGCTCGGTGGCTCCTGTTGCTGTGTGGTAACGCAGAGCGTAGTCCGCCTCGGCAAGGACGCGCCACACCTGCGGCAGCCGGGCCGGCGGCCCCATGCGTGGACCCGGCGCGCGCGGCTGAAACAGCACGCCCGAGGCGGAGGGAGCCGGTCATGGCAGCGCCGACGTGGTGCGTCAAGCAGACGCGACGGCCTAGTCGAAGGCGCGAGCCATTGTGAGGGGTCTCGCGGAGCGGGAGAGGCGAGGTGATCCATGGTGAGAGGGTGGCGGAAGACTGGCGCAACGGCTGCGATCCGTTGCGAGGGCCCGGCGGAGGGGGGCTCGTAACGGATCGAGTCCATCACGAGGGCCCGCCGGAGGGGGCTCGTGACGGATTGAGTCCATCACGAGGGCCTGCCGGAGGGGGCTCGTGACGGATCGAGTCGATCACGAGGGCCCGGCGGAGGGGGCTCGTGACGGATCGAGTCGATCGCGAGGGCCCGGCGGAGGGGGCTCGTAACGGATCGAGTCGATCACGAGGGCCCGGCGGAGGGGGCTCGTAACGGATCGAGTCGATCACGAGGGCCTGTCGGAGGGGGCTCGTAACGGATCGAGTCGATCACGAGGGCCTGCCGGAGGGGTTGCCCGTCAATCCATGTCGGCCGCCGGGGCTTCGTCGTCGATCGCTGGCTGGTCGGCGTCGGGCGGCGCGCCGCCTTCCACGTCGGTCTCGTCCTTGCCGCTCGCGCGCCGACGCTCGGCCTTGGCCGCCTCCCGCTGGAGCGGCGCGAGCAGCCGGCGCGCCGTCTCCTCATCGGCCCCCTCGAGCTCCAGCATCTGGAGGACGCTGCGCACCACCTTGATCCAGCGGTTGCGCGCCCGGAGCTGCCCGCCGCGCGGGTCGGCCCCATCCGGCCGCTCCTGCGCATGCAGGTGGATCCGCTGCGCGTCGAGCTTGCCGAGCTCGTCGCCCGCGGCAAACCACGCCTGCACCGCCTTGAGCAGGTTGCCCCCCGGCGTCGGCAGCGCCCTGAGCGCCGCCTTGGACTCCGGCGTCAGCCGGTCGCGCGCGAGCTTCACCTCGCCCGCCTCATCGCTGTAGCTCGCCCCGATGAACCTGAGCCCATCCGCGAAGAGCTGATCGCGGATCTCGAGGTAGATCGCCGCGTCCTCGGCATCGTCGGCCAGATCGGCGAAGCCGGTGAGCACCGCATGGGCGCCGCGGGCCTTGCGATCATGGATCTGATCGGTCGCGACCAGCTTCTGCTGGATCTCGGAGATCTGGTCGTCCGCCTTCTTCTGCCGCCGGTGCGACTTCAAGACGCCTTCGTGCGCCTCCTCGATATCGTCGATGAGCGGGGCACACCGCTTCAACGACGCGAGGCGAGGCCTTTCGCGCTCCGGATCGAGCCAGGCGCCGGTGATCTGGACCATTTGACGAGGAGAGAGGTCTTTGAGGGCCATGGTGCCTCCTTGGTTGTCCTCCGGCGACGCGCCGGGGAATGCACCATCCGTCACGCTCCCAGGCAGGATGGGCGTTGTAAATGCTCTTTTGCGCGGCGCGAGATTTCGAGTCGGTCCAGTGCGCGTCCGGGAGGGGCGCCGCGGCGCGATTACCGCTCAATTACGGCTAATTCGCGGCTCGAGAGGGGCTCGGGGGGGAGGACGGTGTTATCGCCTGTAATTGCCTTTTGCGCCGGAAGCGCGGGTGGTCCGGCGCTGAGGTCCCTTCAGGCCCCTTCGCTCGGCGGCGGCTCCTCGACGTGGCTCGTCTGCAGATCGCCCCGAAGGCGTTTCCGCAGCTGTTCGTCCATGCGGGTCGCGTACTTCTCGTGGACGCCGAGCGCCGCGGCGACCTGGGCCCACGAGAGCTCCTGCCAGTACCGCAGCTCGATGAGGCGCGCCTCCCGTTCGTCGAGGCCGCGGAGCGCCCCGGCGAGCGCCTCGAAGGCGCGCGTGCGCGCGAGCGCGTCTTCCGGGTGCGCCCTGAGCCGTTCGCCCGTGTCCCCCACGAAGCGGGTGAAGGCGAGCGTCCGGCAATGGGCCATGAGCTGGCCCGACGCGTCGTCGTCGTCGTCGCTGAACGGATCGCTTGTGTCGCGCATCGACTCGGCCGCGTCGAGCGCGGCGGCGGCGCCGGCGCGACGGATCGGTGCGTCGCGGGTCAGCTGCCGCATCACGGCGCCGGCGACCCGCTTCCAGGCATAGATGCCGAGGGGGACGCCGCGCGTTTCATCGAACCCGAGCCCGGCTTCCAGGAGGGCCTGATAGGCAGTCTGCTCGCAGTCCTCGATGCCCTGGCGCGTCCGCACGCCGTAGATCCGCGCGGTCGCCCTGGCGACGCGGCGAGCGAGGGGGAGCGCCGCCATGATGCGCTCCCGCGGAGGGTGAGGTGAAGGAGGAGGACGCCGGTCCCTGATCAATGCCGTCCGCCGGAGGTCCCGTCGTCGGGCGCCGCCGCCTCCTTGCTCGCGCCCTCGCCCTCGCGGGCCATCGCGCCGCTCCCGGCCGGGACGTAGCCCTTCGCCCGCAAGCGAGCGTGGAGCGGCGCCGCCGCCGGGTGGGTCGTGATGAAGACCGTGAGATACCTGCGGTAATCCTCGAGCTCCTCGGGGGAGAGCACCCCGAGGTACGGGCCGAGCGCGTCGGCGAGACAGGCCTCCACGATGGGATCGGCGTCGCCGGGCGGCTCCAGGTCGTCGTGCTGGTCGGAAGCGTCGTGCGTCATGGGGACCTCGCGCAGGGGGGGCCCGCGTGCGTGCGGCGCCCGTTCCTTCTCCTAAATCACTGCCGGGTGGCCCGTTCAGACAAGGAAAGCGACACGCCGGGATCGATTTGTCGCGCCCCGCTCCCGGAGGCGCGCCGGCGCCGGGCGGGGGTGCGGGGGCAGGGGGAGGGCCGGACCCTGCGCCGGAGCGCCGGGGGGGCGCCGCGGCCATGGCCGTGAGGGCTGGTAACAGCTTGAATTGACGTCGTTCTTCAGGAATCGACATCGCCGGTGCATTTTCTTTGTCTGAACCGGCGCCCTGGTCGTGATTTCCATCTCAGGAGACCTCGCTGGTGGAACGCGGCACCTCAGACGGCTCAGGGCGCTCGGGCGGTGCCTGGGATGTGCTGGAAGGCACACCTTACCGGGCGGTCCGGGTGCTCGGGCGCGGGGGTATGGGGGAAGTCGTCGAGGCGGAGCACCGCGCGCTCCGGAAGCGGGTCGTGGTGAAGCTGGTCCGCCGCGCGCTGGCGCACGATCCGCGGTTCACGGACCGGCTGCAGGTGGAGGCGCGGGCGCTGGCGGCGGTGTCGTCGCCGCACGTGGTGTCGGTCCTCGATCTGGGGCAGACGCCGTCGGGGCGCCCGTATTTCGTGATGGAGCGGCTCGAAGGGCGGACCCTGGCGGAGGAGCTCCAGCGGCGCGGTCCGCTGCCGGTGGTCGAGGCGATCGATCTGGTGCGGCAGGTGCTGGCGGGGCTCGCGGCGGCGCACCGGGTGGGGCTCGTGCACCGCGACGTGAAGCTCGACAACGTGTTCCTGTGCGCGCCGGGGGCGGCGGCGCCGGGCGGCGCCCGGGTCGCGAAGGTGCTCGACTTCGGCGTCGCGAAGGTGCTCGACGGCGCCCTGGCCGGCGCGGCGCCGGGGGCGCCGCCTGCGGTGGACGGGCCGGCGTATCCGACCGACGCCGGACTGCTGGTGGGGACGCCACGGACGGCTTCGCCGGAGCAGGCGCGGTGCCAGCCTGTGGATGCGCGGGCGGATGTGTATGCGGTGGGGCTGCTGATGTATACGCTGGTCGTGGGGCACGGTCCGTTCGCCCATGTCGAGGACGCGCTGGCGCTGCTGCGCGCGCACGTCGTGGAGACGCCGGCGCCACCGTCGCGGTACGCGGCGCAGCGGCTCCCGGCAGCGCTGGACCGTGCGGTGCTGAAGGCGCTGGCGAAGCGGCCGGAGGAGCGGTTCCAGAGCGCGGAGGCGTTCGGGGAGGAGCTGGGGCGGATCGGCGCGGAGCTCGCGGAGGAAGACGGGAGCGGGAGAGCGCCGCGGAGGCCGGAGGCGGAGGCGGGGTGGGGGCCGCAGAGCAGGGCGTGGTTCGAGGCGAGGCCGGAGGGCACGAGCGGGGCCGGGGTGGCGGGCGTGGCGGTCGAGGCGGGAGAGGCGCCGGTGGACGCGCGGCTGTTCGCGGGGCTGACGCTCGCGAGCACGGTGGTGTTCTCGGCGATCGCGGCGCTGGTGCTGCGCGGGATGGGGGTGTGGTGATGGCGCGGGAGGCGCTGAAGGCCGGGGACGTGTTCCTTGACTACCGGATCACGGAGGTGATCGACGCGGGTGGTATGGGAGAGGTGTACAAGGCAGTGGAGGACTACTCGGAGGATGTGGTGGCGATCAAGTGCATGCTGCCACGGCACCTGAAGAGAGAGGACTTCGCGCGTCGGTTCCGGCAGGAGTGCAAGTTCTATCCGAAGCTGAAGCACCCGAACATCGTGAGGATGAAGAAGGCGGGTGTGTCGCCGGATCACGTGGCGTACATCGTGATGGATTACCTCGAGGGCAGGACGCTGAGGAAGCTGCTGAACAAGGCGTACCGTCTCGATTTCTTGAGCGCGATGCACGTGATGCTGCAGGTGGCGGACGCGATGACGTTCGTGCACTCGAAGGGGATATGGCACCGCGACCTGAAGCCGGAGAACATCATGGTGGGGACGAAGGCGGACGCGAAAGGGCACGTGTGGCTGCTCGACTTCGGGATAGCGAAGTTCGCGGACGGCGGGATGAACACCGATGATCTGCCGGATGTGGGGACGGTGAGGTACATCTCTCCGGAGCAGGTGAAGATGCTGTACACGAGCTCGAGGAAGGCCGAGCGGGTGGAGCGGGCGAGGCCTGACGGGCGTACGGACATCTACGCGTTCGGAGCGATATTTTATGAGGTGCTGACGGGGAAGCACCTGTTCCTGGACGACAGCGAGCCGGCGACGGCGGAGGAGACGCTGACAGGGCACCTGGTGGCGGCGCCGGAGCCTGTGCACGAGATCGTGCCGGATTGCCCGGAGTTCGTGTGGCCGGTGGTGGCGAGGTGCATCGCGATCGACCGGGAAGAGCGGTATCCGAGGTTCGACGACGTGGCGCGGGACCTGCGAGGGCTCTTGAGAGAGACGGTGCCGGCGGGGCACGTGCTGGCGCAGCGGCTGGCGCGGGAGCGGATGGAGGCGGAGCGTCAGGCGGCGTTCGCGGGGGTGGCGCTGGAGGACAGCGCGCCGGTGGAAGAGGAGAGGGGCGCGGCGGGCGAGGAGGAGACGGAGGAGGCGCGCGGGAAGACCGTGGAGGGCGGGATGGGGCGAGGCGGCGCGGCGGCGGAGGCGGGAGAGGAGGAGAAGGAGAGGGGAGAGAGGCGAGGGAGGCGGGTGGTGCACGGGGAGACGGCGCCGCTGGAGCAGTTCGTGGCGCCGGCGAGCGCGCTGCCGTTCGCGCCTGCGTCGAGGGTGCCGCGGGGGCGTGGGGTGGGGCATACGGAGCCGCTGCCGGCGCTGAAGCCGCTCGAGTCGACGGCGAAGCTGTCCGGGGCGTGGGCGGAGCGGATGGCGCAGCGGACGGGGCCGCCGCCGCTGCCGCAGGCGGGAGCGCAGGGGTATGGGGTGCCGCCGCCGAGGGCGGCGGAGGTGAGGGCGGAGAGCTACGCGGTGCCGCCGCCGAGGGCGGCGGAGGTGAGGGCGGAGAGCTACGCGGTACCGCCGCCGAGGGCGGCGATGGAGCCGCAGTACGTAGCGCCGTCGCAGCCGTCGTGGAGAGAGACGCACCGAGCGGCGGTGCCGTCGCGGCCGGAGGTCGAGCCGCCGTACGTGACGCCGCAGTACGTAGCGCCGCCGCCGTTGCCGGTGACGGGGCCGCAGGCGGTGGCGTCGTCGCCGTATCCTGCGATGGCGCAGCAGCCAGCGGTGGCGTCGTCGCCGTATCCTGCGATGGCGCAGCAGCCAGCGGTGGCGTCGCCGCCGTATCCTGCGATGGCGCAGCAGCCAGCGGTGGCGTCGCCGCCGTATCCTGCGATGGCGCAGCAGTCAGCGATGGTGGTGCCGTCGCGGCCGGAAGCAGTGGCACCGTACGTGAAGCCGCCGGCGGCGCTGATGGAGATGCAGCGAGCGGCATCGGCGTCGCAGCCGGCCGCGCAGCCGGTCGCGGCGCGGCCGGTGGCGCCGAGCTCGGTGACGGCGCCGAGCGCGGGACCGGTGGAGGCATTGAGGAAAGAGACGCCGACCACGCCGGCGCCGGCGGCGCTGCTGACGCAGCCGCGGCGGGCGCCGAAAGCGTACGTGCTGGCACCGCTGGTGGCGCTGGCGCTGACGCTGGGGGGCGTGGGGGTGGTGCTAGGGCTGCGCTCGGCGCGCGACACCGGGCCGGCAGTGGTGACGGGAGAGCCGGCGGCAACGGCGGCGCCGGTGGAGAGCGCGACGGCGAGCGCGGCGCCGCCGGCCGAGGCGGTGCCGCCGGCCGAGGCGGTGCCGGTGGCGGCGCCGCCGACCGAGGCGGTGGAGGCCGAAGCAGCGGAGAAGGCACGGTCAGCAGCGGAGGCCGAGGCGCCTGCTCCCAAGGAGCAAGCGGCGGCGGTGAAGGCAGAGCCGGCAAAGGCAGCGTCTGTGAAAGCGGCGCCGGCGGAGACGGAGGACGACGAGGACATCTACCCGATGCCGAAGCGTCAGAAGCCGTCGTTTCTGAGGGTGATCGAGGAGCGGAAGAAGGCGGCGCCTGCGAAGCCGGCCGCGCCTGCGAAGCAACAGGGCGCGAAGCCAGCCGGGCCGTGCGCCACGGCGGGGTGCAGGCCGTTCTAGTGTGTGGTCGCTGAGGAGAGAGGTCTTCGATGGGCAGCAACAAGGACAGCGACGACATCCGGCAGTACCTTCCGGATCTGGAGAGCATCCGGCGCGAGGCGGATCCGGAGGTGGCGGAGCGGAAGCTGCGGCAGGCGCAGAACAACCCGGAGCTGGACCGCGCGCTGACGGAGATGCAGCAGCAGAAGCCGACGGGGCAGCCGCTGTTCCAGTTCCCCGTGGTGCCTGCGCTGGCCAAGGAGCGAACGGGGCCTCCGCCGCTGCCGGTGCAGGCGGCGCCGCCGCCGTATCCCGCGCAAGCGGGACCGCCGCCGTTTCCGGGGACGGCGCAGCAGCCGACAGGACCGCAGGTGACGGCGGCGCATCAGCAGGGCGCGGCGGCGCAGCACGGGGTGGCGCCGGTGCAGCACGGCGCGGCGGCGGCGCAACACGGTGTGACGATGACGCAGCGAGTGCCGGTGCATCCGCAGGGCGCGCCGGCGCAACACGGTGTGACGATGACGCAGCGAGTGCCGGTGTTCGGGGGCGCGGCGGCGCCGCAGCGCGCGCCGGTGCATCCGCAGAGCGCGCCGGTGCAGCAGCCGGGAGCGATGGCGCCGAGCCAGTGGGCGGATCGAGCGCTGCCGCCGATCGACAAGGCGCTGCTGCCGTCGTCGTTGCTGCCGGTGACGCCGCCGCCGGTCGCGGTGCCGAAGGTGCCGGTCGCCACGGAGTCGACGGGAAAGCGCCGGCAGTGGATGCCGACGTGGCTGATAGTGGTGCTGGCGGTGATCGCGGTGAGCAGCCCGTTCGTGCTGGCGAGGATCCTGGGGCGAGAGGAGCCGCCGAAAGAGCAGGAGCCCGCGCTGCCGCCGAGCGGTGCGCCGGCGCCGAGCACGCAGGCGCCGCCGGCGGCCTCGGAGCTGCTGGCGCCAGTGGTGCCGGGACCGGAGGAGGCGGTCGAGCCAAGCCTCGACGACACCGCGACGGCGAGCCAACCGCCAGCGCCGCCGGCGCCGCCAGCGCCGGTGTCGCCTGTGCCTGCGCGGCCGACGCGTGTGGTGCCGCAGCGACCGCAGACTCCGGCCGCGCCGGCACCCACGGAGCGGCCACAAGACGAAGGATGGATGGAGTGAGACCGCGTGGAGCCATGATGATGACCAGCCGATCGCTTGCTGTAGTGCTGACCGTTGCGACCTTGATGGCCGACCCTGACATCGCTGCCGCGCAGCCGGCGCCGCCGGCCGCGCCAGGGGCGGCGCCTGCCAGCGCCGCCGACGCGACGAAGCGCGCCGAGGCGCTCGTCGACAAAGCGAAGTCGCTCTATCTGGAGCGCAAGTACCAAGAGGCCGAGGAGGCGCTGCTGGTGGCGTGGGAGCTGAACCCGACGTTCGACGTGGCGTACAACCTCGGAAACACGGAGTACCAGCTGAAGAAGCACAAGGACGCAGCGAAGTACCTGTCGTTCGCGCTGAGGAACTGGCCGCTGCTGAAGGGTGTGGCGAAGCTGAAGCCGAACGCGGAGAAGTGGCTGGCGGAGTCGCGAGCGCAGGTGGGTGCGCTCAAGGTGTCGGTCACCGTGGCGGGAGCGGAAGTGCTTGTGGACGGCAAGAGCGTGGGGCGGGCGCCGCTGGAAGGGGAGGTGTTCGTCGACCCCGGCGAGCACCGAGTGGAGGCGAAGCATCTGGACTACGAGCCGGCGAGCCAGACGGTGGGCGTGGCGAAGGGAGGGACGGCGGAGGTGAAGCTGGCGATTACGCCGGTGAATGTCGCCCCGCAGGCGTTGGCGGGCGTGAAGACGGAGGGGGGGGCGAGCGCGGCGGGGGCGGGGGCCGGTGGGCCGGCGGTGGCGCAGCCGCCGACGCCGGTAGAGCCGCCGCCGGGGAAGGACTGGGTGCCGGTGATCGCGCTGGGCGCGGCGAGCGCGGTGGGGCTGGGCGTGGGGATCGGGACGACGGTGGCGTCGAACAACGCGAGCGGGGATGCCCACACGCAGAGCACCGCGATCATTGAGGCCGGTGCGCAGTGCGTGAGGCCTGAAGCGTCGTGGGTCGGGTCATGCGAAAAGGTGCGGAGCGACGCATCGCGTGCCGACACATTGGGGAACGTTGCTCGGGTCGCATACATCGCTTCGGGCGTGCTCGCGATCGGTGCAGTGACTTATGCGCTTTGGCCGAAGTCGAAGCGCACGGAGCCGACCCTTGTTCTGCCCGTGGTGCACTCGAGTGGTGCGGGCTTGGCCGTGATGGGGGCTTGGTGATGGACTTCCGAAAGGCAAAGCACGTGCGGAACATGCGCAAAGCGCTCGGCGGGTTGACGTTCGTCTTGGCGGTAGGGGGGTGCGATAGCTTCTGGAGCCACCTCGCGGACGACTGCGAACTCCTGGTTACGTGCGGTCATTTCTATCCATCAGGCACCGGAGGCAGCGTGCCGAACCCGGTATGCGAGGCTGATCCGACGCAGAACGCGAGCACGGTGACAGACGAGTGCGCGGTGTTCGCGAGCGCGACGGCGGAAGCGGGAGGAGACGGGACGAAGGCGAAGCCGTACGCGTCGCTCGGGGAGGCGGTGGCGAACGCGAACGGCAAGCGAGTGCTGGCGTGCACGAGCGGTGCGTTCGCGGAGAGCGTGACGATTGGGGCCAAGGTCGAGGTTATCGGCGGCTTCGACTGTGGGGCAGAGTGGACGTGGAGTGAGGAGGCGCGGAGCGCGATCGAGGGGCCTGCGGGCGCGGTGGCGCTTACGATGACGGAAGCCGCGAGCGGGGCGAAGGTGAGGAGCTTCGCGGTTCGCGCGGCGAGCGCGATGGAGCCGGGCGGGTCGTCGATCGGCGTGGCGGTGGCGGACATCGAGGCGGAACTGGCGCAGGTGGATGTGACGGCGGGCGATGGGATGGCCGGTGCGAGTGGTGAGACTCCGACGGAGGCGCCGCAGGCGGGGGCTAGCGCACCGGCAGAGCTGTCGAATGCGTGCAATACCGTTGTCTTCGGCGGCGAGCCCGGTGTGACGACGTGTGAGGACGGTGAGACGCGCGGCGGCGTCGGTGGACTCGGCGGGATGACCGGTACCGACGAGGGTAACGGACAGAAGGGGGCGGATGGCGCGCCGTTGCCGGAGCCGAACGCCGACGCGTCCGGGCTCGGCGGCACGGGGCAGACGGACCCGGACGGTGACTGCAAGCCCGGCACAGTCGGGAAGAGCGGAACTCGCGGCATGGCTGGCGTGGCCAGCAGTGACATGACGCTGACGCTGGCCGGAATCGAGGGTGGCGACGGCGGCATCGGCATGCCTGGAACGCGTGGTCAAGGGGGAGGTGGCGGCGGGGGCGCGAAAGCAGGGCTGTTCTGCGGGCCCTCAGCGAACCCGATGGTCGGTCCTGGCGCCAGCGCCGGCGGCGGTGGCGCCGGCGGTTGTGGTGGAAAGGGCGGGGGGGGTGGCAAGGCGGGCGGGTCGAGCATCGGGATCGTGAGTCTCGGGACGAAGCTGGTGCTGACCGACGTCACCGTTGCGGTGGGCAAGGCGGGCAAGGGCGGAGATGGAGTCGCCGGACAGAGCGGGGCCAACGGTGGGGCTGGTGCCTCCGGTGGAGCAGCATCGGGGGTGTCACCCTCCATCCCGGGCTGCAAAGGCGGCGACGGCGGCCGAGGTGGAGCTGGTGGTCCCGGTGCAGGCGGCCGAGGCGGTCATGCGGTGGGGCTTGCGTACGCGGTGGCGCCGGGAGCGGCGGTAACGCTGGCGAACTTCGTGGCGGGCACAGCGGGCGAGGGTGGTCTCGGGGGTCCTGGCGGCATCGCGGGCGACCTGGGGAGAGTGGGCGAGTGCTGGGACTTTGCGGGCAATGCGAGCTGCGACCAGTGAAGGTCGACGACGGTTGAGACGGAGTGAGAATTGGGGCGGGCTGAAGGTAATGCGGACGAGCGCGGCGCCCCGTGAGCAGCTGAGCTGAAGGAGGAGACAAGAAATGGTTGGACGCACCCCGCGCCGGGGTGGTAGGGACTCTTTTGTCGCGGAGACGCGGCACGGTGGGCTGCCCGGCGCTGAAAACTTCACCACCCTGGAGTGGATCGCAAGAGGCGCAGGCGGAGGGACCGGTGATCTGCTGACTGCTTCTGCGTCGGGCCGAAAACCCGGATACCATCCTACGGTCGCTGAAGGCAGCCCGGCAGCAGATCGCTTTTGCGCGGCGGGGGAGCCGCGAGGCGCGAGGGGGCGGACGCGCCGCTGCGCTGGACGCGGAGTGGCCGTCGCGACCGAGATCCCGCGCGTAGCGCGGGGCAAGGGAGGGGCGGACCGCGCGCAGGCCCGCAGGGCCGAGCACGGGCCGGGGGTGGGCATCTATCTTGTCGCTGCTCTTCTGTGCTGCGCGCCAGCGGGTGCTGCGTGGGGCGAAGAGATCGGGGTGTCGTCTGCCACGGCGTCAGACCCGTATTTCGAAGCGGAGCTTGAGTCTGCGTGGGAGCTGAACCCGACGTTCGACGTGGCGTACAACCTCGGGAACACGAAGTACCAGCTGAAGAAGCATAAGGAAGCAGCGAGGTACCTGTCGTTCGCGCTGAGGAACTGGCCGCTCCTGAAGGCGGTGGCGAAGCTGAAGCCGAGAGCGGAGCAGTGGCTGGCGGAGTCGCGAGCGCAGGTGGGTGCGCTCAAGGTGTCGGTCACCGTAGCGGGAGCGGAAGTGCTGGTGGACGGCAAGAGCGTGGGGCGGGCGCCGCTGGAAGGGGAGGTGTTCGTCGACCCCGGCGAGCACCGAGTGGAGGCGACGCATCTGGACTACGAGCCGGCGAGCCAGACGGTGGGCGTGGCGAAGGGAGGGACGGCGGAGGTGAAGCTGGCGATTACGCCGGTGAAGGCCGCGCCGCAGGCGTCGGCGGGCGTGAAGACGGAGGGGGGGGCGAACGCGTCGTTCGCGGGGGCCGGTGGGCCGGTGACGGGGCAGCCGCCTGCGGGCCCGGTGGAGCCGCAGCCGCCGCCGAAGAAGAACTGGGTGCCGGTGATCGCGCTGGGCGCGGCGAGCGCGGTGGGGCTCGGCGTGGGAATCGCGATGACGGTGGCGTCCAGTAACGCGCGGAGCGACGCGGATGCGCAGCGTGCTGCGATCCTATCGCAGGGGCCTGGGTGCGTTCACGCGCCGAGCAATGTTGCGAGTGCGTGCAGCTCGTTCGACGAGAGAGCGGGGCGAGCTGAAACGTTCGGTACTGGAGCCGTCGTGGCCTATGCGGCGTCTGGTGCGCTGGCCGCAGGTGCGTTGGTCTATGCGCTGTGGCCTCGCTCGTCTGCATCGAGCAGCGCGGTGGGTGTGCTGCCGACGGCTTGGGTAGCGCAGGGAGAGCGAGGTCTGGGAGTCGTTGGTGTGTGGTGAGCGGCGACGGTAAGGAAAGGATGCGAACGTGAGAAGACTTAGTGGCATCACGGCTGGCACCCTCTGCGCGGTGCTTGCGGCCGTCGGGTGCGACGCGCTGTCGATCGGCCTGACCAGCGACCCTGACTACATGCTGAAGGGCCCACAACACGACTGGCTCCAAGCAGCGGGCGGCGGACCGCCGAACCCCGCATGCGAGGCGGACCCGACGCAGGACGCGAGCACGGTGACGGACGAGTGCGCGGTGTTCGTGAGCGCGACGGCGGAACCAGGGGGAGACGGGACGAAGGCGAAGCCGTACGCGTCGCTCGTGGAGGCGGTGGCGAACGCGGGGAACAAGCGGGTGCTCGCGTGCGTGAGCGGAGCGTTCGCGGAGAGCGTGAGGATCGAGGCGGCTGTCGAGGTAATCGGGGGCTTCGACTGCGACGCGGGATGGGCGTGGAGCGAAGATGCGCGGAGCGCGATCGAGGGGCCAGCGGATGAGGTAGCGTTGACGCTGTCGGAGGCCGCGAGCGGGGCGAAGGTGACGAGCTTCGCAATCCGCGCGGCGAGCGCGACGGAGCCGGGCGGCTCGTCGATCGCGGTGCTGGTGGACGGAGCGACGGCTGAGCTGGCGCGGTGCGAGCTGGTCGCGGGGAACGGAGCGGAGGGTGCCGAGGGAGAGGATGCGCCGAGCGAGGCGCCGGCGCAGGCGTCGCCTGGGAATGCCGGAACGAACGCGTGTAGCGATGTTGATGGCACGCCGGGGCCAGACACAACGCTATCCGGTGGCGCCCAAGTGGTCAACGAGTGCAGCGGGGGGCTGTCGATCGGCGGTGGTGGTGGTGATGGAAATGTGCTGAATGGCACCGGCGGAGATATCGGAACGCCAGTGAGCGCAGGAAATGGATCTGGCGGACTCGGAGAGAGTGACGACGGCTGGAACTGCAATGTCGGCGGCACAAATGGTGGCGCTGGTGTTGGTGACAACGGCGCTCGCGGCGACGTCGGCGTCGCCGCGAGCGGTCTCGGCACGCTGGGCTCGTTGGGCTACGTGGGCGTGAGCGGCGGCGCCGGAGGAGCGGGCAAGCCAGGTCAGGGCGGAGGAGGCGGCGGCGGCGCGAAGGGCGGCACGGCGATCTGCCCGGGCGCGATGCCAGGCGCAGGAGCGAGCGGAGGCAGTGGAGGCCCTGGTGGTTGCGGCGGGCTACCCGGCCAAGGCGGCGGAGCTGGCGGCGCGAGCATCGCGCTGGCGAGCGTGGACGGGAAGGTGACGCTGAAGGACTGCGTGCTGAAGGCGGGCGAAGGAGGCAAGGGAGGCGCGGGCGGCGACCTCCAGCCGGGTGGGCTTGGTGGTGTCGGCGGAACTGGCGGCACGGGCGTAGGCGGCTCGAAGGCTGCGTGCGATGGCGGGAAGGGAGGCCAGGGAGGCAACGGCGGTCCAGGAGGAGGAGGCCTCGGCGGGCCGTCGCTCGCGATCGCATACCGCGGCGAGGCGGTGAAGCAGGAAGGGCAGACGATGCTGCAACCGGGCACGCCGGGGGCCGGGGGGCCCGGCGGCAGCAACGACGTGTTGGAGAACGCTGGCGCGGCAGGCACGGCGGCGGCGGAGCAGGAGTTTCCGTGAGCGAGCGGTGAGATAGCGGGCGGCGTCGTTGATGGCGTCGCCCGCGTCGCCGCGAAGCGCGGTGGAAGGAGGGCTGGCGATCGCGAGAAGCGCAATCGAAGGGGAGAGGTGTGCCCCGCAGGTGAGGTGCCCGGCGGCGAGCAGAGTCTGGTGGACCGCTACTACCGGCGAGCGGGGGAGAAAGTGAGGAGACCGTACGATTTTGTGACAATCTCGCTTGATTGAGCGTAAGTGGGCGAGAAACATCGATTTCTGGACGAAAACGCTTGGCGAGCTCTTTCGTGGCCGGCAGTATACGCGCCGCGCGAGCCCAAGGAGCGCCCTGTCGATGCGCCGGAAGTCCAGCGGAAACGATGTCCCTCCCTGGGGAAGACGCCCCAGCCTGAGCGCGAGGGGGGAGTGGGAGCGGCTGTGGGTACGGCGGCTCGGTCTCGAGGACGTCGAGTGGGATCCGGAGGAGTCCTGCGAGCACTGCATCGAGAAGAGAGCGGCTCGGGAAGCGGTGATGGCGGCGCTTGCATTACGGTCGGGGAACCGACCGAAGCTGCGGCTGAGCTATGGGACGATCCCATCCAGGACGGGTGGGCGAATGAAGCGGAGCAGGCGCCATTGCAGACGGCTGCTGCTGAAGCTGGTGCGACTGGCGCGGCTTGAGCGCGAGGACGTTTGAGCGCTTGACCGAGAGGCCCCGTCACGAGCGGCCGGTTCGAGCGAGCAGCCGTTGACGGCCCAGGCGTGCTGAGGGCGCACGGCGGCGGCGCCGTGTGCTGGGCGACAGAGTAGAAACTGGCGCACCGCGGGTGTGGTGCGCCCTGACTCGGCTCGTCCTTGCGACGAGCGTGCGAGGTGGACGATGGTGTGTCCAACGCTCGCCATCGAGGCGGGGGCGGATGCCCCCGTGTCGAGGCGTCGTGCGAGCAACGAGGGGCGCTCTGGTGAGCTGCCCTGTCTGGGGCTGTTCCTGGTCACGGGTGGATTCGGCGGAGAGGTTGTCTCCCGTACTGCTGTTGAGGTGGTACACGCATGCTTGGAAGGTAGTGCGGAAGGAGGGTGGGCTGGTGAGATGACTGCGCCGCAGTGTCGGGACGAAGTGCGACTCATGATGAGTCCTCGTCGAACCTATCCTTGCCGCCCCGAGGGCGATCGCCCGGAGCCGGGCCGGAGCGGCGCGCCGGTGAGCTTCGCCGGTGTGCTGCTCGCGCCTGGGGCGGTGTACATCGCCTACGTCGGCGAGATGCGCATCTATCGATTCCGTGGCGGCAGGTTGGAGGAGCGAACGCGTGATCTCGTGGCGCTTGAGGGTGGCGTGTCGGATGGAGCCGTCTCGCCGGATGCGCTGGCCATGCTGGTGCAACATGCAAAGGCGGCGCCGCGCGCGCTCGGTTGCGAGGCGGCGGTGGAGATGAAGACCCAGGTCGAGAGCACGGAGCCGGGCGACGTCTTCCTCGTGTGCTCGGGCGGCCTCTGGAGTGCTGTGGCCGAGCGCCGGATCACCGGCATCCTCGCGGCGCACCGCGAGCTGCGCCTCGCGGCCAGCCTGCTGGTCGACTGCGCTGATGAGAACGGCGAGCCCCAGCACGTGACGTGCATTCTGGCGCGGGTTGCCGATGCCTGACGGATCTGAAGGTTAGAACTCCTTAGGAGGAGCGGTGCATAAGTCCTGGAGGGCGGTGAGGCTATGGCGGGGCGACCCCTCCCGTCCCGCGCGTAGCGCGGGACTTGGGAGGGGCGGGCGGCGCGCAGGCGCGAAGCGCCGAGCACCGACCGGGGGTGGGCATCAGATCTCCCTTCTTCTTCTTCTTCTCGTTATCTCGCTCGTCCTGGGGGTGTGGTGATGGCGCGGGAGGCGCTGAAGGCCGGGGACGTGTTCCTTGACTACCGGATCACGGAGGTGATCGACGCGGGTGGGATGGGTGAAGTGTACAAGGCGGTGGAGGACTACTCGGACGACGTGGTGGCGATCAAGTGCATGCTGCCACGGCACCTGAAGAGAGAGGACTTCGCGCGTCGGTTCCGGCAGGAGTGCAAGTTCTATCCGAAGCTGAAGCACCCGAACATCGTGAGGATGAAGAAGGCGGGTGTGTCGCCGGATCACGTGGCGTACATCGTGATGGATTACCTCGAGGGGAGGACGCTGAGGAAGCTGCTGAACAAGGCGTACCGTCTGGACTTCCTGAGCGCGATGCACGTGATGCTGCAGGTGGCGGACGCGATGACGTTCGTGCACTCGAAGGGGATATGGCACCGTGACCTGAAGCCCGAGAACATCATGGTGGGGACGAAGGCGGACGCGAAAGGGCACGTGTGGCTGCTCGACTTCGGGATAGCGAAGTTCGCGGACGGCGGGATGAACACCGATGATCTGCCGGACGTGGGGACGGTGAGGTACATCTCTCCGGAGCAGGTGAAGATGCTGTACACGAGCTCGAGGAAGGCCGAGCGGGTGGAGCGGGCGAGGCCTGACGGGCGTACGGACATCTACGCGTTCGGCGCGATCTTCTACGAGGTGCTGACGGGGAAGCACCTGTTCCTGGACGACAGCGAGCCAGCGACGGCGGAGGAGACGTTGACGGGGCACCTTGTGGCGGCGCCGGAGCCAGTGCACGAGATCGTGCCGGATTGCCCCGAGTTCCTGTGGCCTGTGGTGGCGAGGTGCATCGCGATCGACCGGGAAGAGCGGTATCCGAGGTTCGATGACGTGGCGAGGGACCTGCGGGGGCTGTTGAGGGACACGGTGCCTGCCGGGCACGTGCTGGCGCAGCGGCTGGCGCGGGAGCGGATGGAGGCGGAGCGGCAGGCGGCGTTCGCGGGGGTGGCGCTGGAGGACAGCGCGCCGGTGGAGGGAGAGGCGGAGACGGAGGAGGCGCGGCAGGAGGGCGGGATGGAGCGAGCGGGCGCGGAGGGCGAGAAGCGGGCGCGGCGGGTGGTGCACGGGGAGACGGCGCCGCTGGAGCAGTTCGTGGCGCCGGCGAGCGCGCTGCCGTTCGCGCCGGCGTCGCGTGTGCCGCGGGGGCGGGGGGTGGGGCACACGGAGCCGCTGCCCGCGCTGAAGCCGCTGGAGTCGACGGCGAAGCTGTCGGGGAAGTGGGCGGAGCAGATGGCGCAGGCGCGCGCGGTGCCGCCGCCGCTGCCGCAGGGCGGGGCGCCAGGGGTTGCGGGGGCGCCGCCGGTGCCGGCGGAGGTAAGGGCGGGGAGCTATGCGGGGCTGCCGCCGATGGCGGAGATGAGGGTGGAGGGGTACTCGGGGCCGCTGCCGGTGCGGCCGATGGAGGCGCAGTACGGGGCGGGGCCGCAGGTGTCGCAGCCGTTGCAGTACGCCGCGGCGGTGCAGGCGTCGCAGCCGTTGCAGTACGCCGCGGCGGTGCAGGCGTCGCAGCCGTTGCAGTACGCCGCGGCGGCGCAGGCGTCGCAGCCGTTGCAGTACGCCGCGGCGGCGCAGGCGTCGCAGCCCTTGCAGTACGCTGCGGCGGTGCAGGCGTCGTGGAGCGAGGCGCAGCGAGCGGCGGCGCCGTCGCGGCCGGAGCTGGAGCCGCCGTACGTGACGCCGCACTCGGTGGATGTGCCGCCGCACCGAGCGGTGCCGCCGCCGCTGCCGGTGACGGGGGCGCAGCGAGCGGTGCCGCCGCCGCTGCCGGGGACGGGGCCGCAGGCAGCGGCGCCGCCGCCGTTGCCGGTGACGGGGCCGCAGGCAGCGGCGCCGTACGCGACGCCGCCGCTGGCGCTGATGGAAACGCAGCGAGCGGTGTCGGTGCAGCTGCCGATTGCAGCGGCTGCGCCGTTGCCGCTGCCGGTGCCGAGCTCGGTGACGGCGCCGAGCGCCGGCGCAGCGGCGTCGCTGCGGAGCGAGGCGCCGAGGACACCGGTGGCCGTGGTGGCGCAGCCGCGCCGGAGGAGGACGAGCGCGTACGTGCTGGCGCCGGTGGCGGCGCTGGCGCTCACGCTGGCAGGCGTGGGCGTGACGCTGTGGATGCGAGCGGCGCGCGACGCCGCGCCGGTGCCGGTGTCAGGGGAACCGGCGGCACCGGTCGAGAGCGCGGCGCCGACGGCGGCCGCGGCTGCACCGACGGCAGCTGCGGTGGCGCCGACGGCGGCCGCGGCGGCGCCGGCGGTGGCTGCGCCTGCACCCGAGGCGAGCTCCGCGGCAGCTGCGCCGGCGCCGGAGGCGGCAGCGAACGCCGCCGCAGCGAACGCGGCCGCAGCGAACGCGGCCGCAGCGAGCGCTGCCGACGTGGCGGCGGAAGGCGCGGCGACGGAGAAGGGCCGGACGGCTGCGGCGATCGAGGCAACTTCTTCCGGGAAGGCCGAGGCGCCTTCTCCTGCTTCCGGGGAGCAGCCGGCAGCGAAGGCGCCGCCCGCGGCGAAGGCAGCGGCTGTCGAGGCGGCGGACGATGAGGACTTCTACCCGATGCCGAAGCGTCAGAAGCCGTCGTTTCTGAGGGTGATCGAGGAGCGGAAGAAGGCGGCGCCGGCGAAGGCTGCGGCGCCGGCGCAACAAGGGGGCGCGAAGCCGTGCCCGTCGGCGGGGTGCAGGCCGTTCTAGTCGCTGAGGAGAGAGGTCTTCGAGATGGGCAGCAACAAGGACAGCGACGACATCCGGCAGTACCTGCCGGACCTCGAGAGCATCCGGCGCGAGGCGGATCCGGAAGTGGCGGAGCGGAAGCTGCGGCAGGCGCAGAACAACCCGGAGCTGGACCGCGCGCTGTCCGAGATGCAGCAGCAGAAGCCGACGGGACAGCCGCTGTTCCAGTTCCCGGTGGTGCCTGCGGTGGCCAAGGAGCGAACAGGACCGCCGCCGATGCCGGTGCAAGCGGTGCCGCCGCCGTTTCCGGTGCAAGGGAGGCCGCCGATGCCGGCGCACGGGGGGCCGCCGCCGATGCCGGTGCAAGGGGGGCCGATGCCGGTGCAAGGGGGGCCGCCGCCGTTTTCGGCGACGGCGCCGCAGCAGGCAGTGCCGCACGGGGCGGTGGCGCATCAGCAGGTGCATCCGCACGGGGCGGCGGCGCTGCCGGGAGCGGCGGTGCCGCATCAGGGCGCGATGGCAACGCCGCGTGCGCCGGTGGCGCACCAGGGCGCGACGCCTCCGCAGCGCGTGCCGGTGCACGGCGCGCCGATGCAGCAGGGAGCGCTGGTGACGCAGCGTGTGCCGGTGTTCGGGGGCGCGGCGGCTCCGGAGCGCGCACCGGCGCAGCAGCAGAGCGCACCGGCGCAGCAGCAGGGGGCGCCGGCGCCGAGCCAGTGGGCGGACCGAGGGCTGCCGCCGATCGATAAGTCGCTGTTGCCGTCGTCGTTGCTGCCGGTGACGCCGCCGCCCGTCGCCGTCTCGAAGGAGCCTGTCGTCACGCCGGCGACCGGGCAGCGGCGGCAGTGGATGCCGACGTGGCTGATGGTGGTGCTGGCGATCATCGCGGTGAGCAGCCCGTTCGTGCTGTCGATGATCCTGAAGCGAGCTGCTCCGCCGAAAGAGCAGGAGCCCGCGCTGCCGCCGAGCGGGGCGCCGGTGCAGAGCGCGACGGCGCCGCCGGCGGTCTCGGATCTCTTGCCGCCGGCAGCGCCGGCACCGCCGGAGGCGGTCGAGCCGAGCCTCGACGACACCGCGCCGCCGAGCGAGCCGCCCGTGCCCCCGCTGGAGGCCATCGCACCGCAGGTGCCGCCGCCGCAGGCGCCCGCGCGGCCGGTGCGCCCTGCGCCGCACCGACCGCTGACGCCGACGCCGACGCCGGCGGCGCCTGCGCCCACCCCCGAGAAACAGCTCGCCGATGACGTGATGGAGTGAACCCGCGTGGAGCCATGATGATGAACTGCCGAAGCCTTGCCGTGTTGTTCACTGCCGCGACCGTGATGGCCGCTGCCGATGTCGCCAGCGCGCAGCCTGCCGCGCCGCAGGAAGCGCCCGCCGGCGCCAACGCCAGCGGTGGCGACGCGGTGACGCGCGCCGATGCGTTCTTTCGACAAGGGCTGCGCCTCTACTCGGACAAGAAGTACGTGGAGGCGGAGAAGGAGCTCGAGTCGGCGTGGGAGCTGAACCCGACGTTCGACGTGGCGTACAACCTCGGGAACACGAAGTACCAGCTGAAGAAGCACCGGGAAGCAGCGCAGCACCTGTCGTTCGCGCTGAGGAACTGGCCGCTTGTGAAGACGGTGGCGAAGCTGAAGCCGACGGCGGAGCAGCGGTTCGCGGAGTCGCGAGCACAGGTGGGCGCGGTGGCGGTGACGGTGGGTGTCGCCGGAGCGGAAGTGCTTGTGGATGGCAAGGCGGTGGGGCGAGCGCCACTGGAAGGAGAGGTGTTCGTGGAGCCAGGCGAGCACCAGGTGGAGGCGAGGCAGGTGGGGTATGCGCCGGCGAGCCAGACGGTGACGGTGGCGAAGGGAGCGACGGCGGCGGTGACGCTGGCGCTGGCGGCGGCGAAGAGCGAGGGGGCGACGGAGGGGGGCGGGAGCGCGGGGGCGAGAGGGCCGGTGGCGGGGCCGCCGGTGGTGCCGGTGGAGCCGCTGCCGCCGCCGCTGAAGAGGAACTGGGTGCCGGTGATCGCGCTGGGGGCGGCGAGCGCTGTGGGGCTCGGCGTGGGGATCGGGATGACCGTGGCGAGGAACGGCGCAGGCGATGATGCGCGTGCCAAACGCGACGAAATTCTGGGCGCTGGAGGAGAATGCGCGACGCCCTCGGATGGGTTCGTCAGGCCATGTGAAGAGCTTCAGAGCATCGGCGCCAGGGGCGAGACGTTGGGCAACGCAGCACGCGTGGCTTACATCGCTTCGGGCGCGCTGGCGGTTGCTGCGGTGACATATGCGCTGTGGCCTCGATCGAGGAAGGCAGCAACGGAGCGAGTTCGCGCACTGCCAAGGGTGCAAACAGGCAACGTGGGCATCGATGTGGTGGGTGTGTGGTGAGCTCAAACAAGGAAGCGACGACCATGGGCAGAAGGTATTGGATCGTAGGAACCTTGGGGCTTCTCACGGCGATTTGCGGCTGCAGCGAGTTCTGGGACCACATGGCGGACGACTGCGAGCTGATGCTGACGTGCGACCATTTTGCGTCCGCAGGCGCAGCCGGCGGTGGCCCGAACCCCGGGTGCGAGGCGGATCCGACGGAGGACGCGAGCACGGTGAGGGACGAGTGCGCGGTATTCGTGAGCGCGACGGCGGAGTCCGGGGGAGACGGGACGAAGGCGAAGCCGTACGCGTCGCTGAGCGAGGCGGTTGCGAAAGCGGGGAACAAGCGGGTGCTTGCGTGTGCGAGCGGAGCGTTTGTGGAGAGCGTGACGATCGATGCCGGGGTGGAGGTGATTGGGGGCTTCGACTGCGCGGCGGAGTGGAGGTGGAGCGAGGAGGCACGGAGCGGGATCGAGGGGCCTGCGGGCGCCGTGGCGCTGACGCTTGGCGAGGGCGCAAGCGGGGCGAAGGTAAGGAGCTTCGCGGTGAGCGCGGCGAATGCGGAGGCGATGGGTGGGTCGTCGATCGGCGTTGCGGTGGCGGACGTCGATGCGGAACTGGCGCAGGTGGACGTGACCGCGGGCGATGGGATAGCTGGCGCGAACGGCGAGCCGCCGACGGAGGCGCCGCAGGCGGGAGCGAGCGCGTCGGCGGAGGTGTCGAAGGCATGCGAGACCGTCTACGGCGGCGAGCCCGGGGTGACGATGTGCGAGGACGGCGAGACGCAAGGGGGTAAGGGGGGGCTCGGCGGGACCACCGATACCGACGAGAGCAACGGGCAGAAAGGCGCGGATGGCGCGCCGTTGCCGGACCCGAACCCAGACGAGTACGGGATCGGTGGCGCTGGGCAGGCCGACGCCAACTGCAGGCGCGGAGAAGATGGTTTTCCCGGCACTGACGGCGAGACCGGTGAGGCCGGGGGCGGCACGGAGTTGACTCTGGCTGGCATCGCCGGAGGCGACGGCGGTGACGGTAGAACGGGGAAGAAAGGTCAAGGGGGAGGTGGCGGCGGAGGCGCGAAAGCAGGGCTGTTCTGCGGGCCCTCAGCGAATCCGATCGCTGGCCCTGGCGCCAGCGGCGGAGGCGGTGGCGCCGGTGGTTGCGGCGGCAAGGGCGGCCGAGGCGGGAAGGCGGGCGGGTCGAGCGTCGGAATCCTCAGCCTGGGGACGAAGCTTGTGCTGACCGACGTCACCGTCACGGTCGGCAAGGCGGGCAAGGGGGGCAATGGCGTAGCCGGACAGAGCGGTGCGGATGGTGGCGTTGGCGCTGCCGGCGGAGCCGCGTCGGGAACTTCGCCCTCAACCCGGGGCTGCGATGGCGGCCGAGGCGGTCAAGGCGGAGCTGGCGGCCCCGGCGCCGGTGGTCGAGGCGGCCATGCTGTGGGCATCGCATATGCGTCGCCGCCGGGCGCTGCGGCGACGCTGTCGAACTTCATGGCAGGAACAGCGGGAGAGGGCGGTGGCACGGCGCCGACGGGAAACGCCGGCGAGGTGGGCGTGAGCGGAGAATGTTGGGACTTCGCGGGCAATGCGAGCTGCGGCCAGTGAAGTTAGCCCCGTGGCGAGATCGATTGAGAATTTCAGAGAGCTGAACGGAATGCCTACGTGTGACTGACAAGCGCGGTGCTCCGTGATCAGCTGAGCTGAAGGAGGAGACAAGAAATGGTTGGACGCACCCCGCGCCGGGGTGGTAGGGACTCTTTTGTCGCGGAGACGCGGCGCGGTGGGCTGCCCGGCGCTGAAAACTTCACCACCCTGGCGTGGATCGCAAGAGGCGCGGGCGGAGGGACCGAAGATCTGCTGAGTGCTTCTGCGTCGGGCCGGAAACCCGGATACCAACCTACGGTCGCTGAAGGCAGCCCGGCAGCAGATCGTTTTTGCGTGGTGCGAGAGGCGCGAGCTGCGGCGGCGTGGTGGACGCGCCGCGGCGCTGGAACAGGAGCCACCGTTGCGAGCGAGACCCCTCCCGTTCCGCGCGGAGCGCGGAGCGCGGGACGTGGGAGGGGCGGACCGCGCGCAGGCCCGTAGGGCCGAGCACGGGCCGGGGGTGGGCAGCTACCTTCTCGCCATCGTTCTGTGCTGCGCGCCATGGCGTGTTGCATGGTGCGAAGAGCGCGGCTCTTCGACTGCGACAGCGTCGCAGAAGTACGTGGAGGCGGAGAAGGAGCTCGAGTCGGCGTGGGAGCTGAACCCGACGTTCGACGTGGCGTACAACCTCGGGAACACGAAGTACCAGCTGAAGAAGCACCGGGAAGCAGCGCAGCACCTGTCGTTCGCGCTGAGGAACTGGCCGCTTGTGAAGACGGTGGCGAAGCTGAAGCCGACGGCGGAGCAGCGGTTCGCGGAGTCGCGAGCGCAGGTGGGCGCGGTGGCGGTGACGGTGGGTGTCGCCGGAGCGGAAGTGCTTGTGGACGGCAAGGCGGTGGGGCGAGCGCCGCTGGAAGGAGAGGTGTTCGTGGAGCCGGGCGAGCACCAGGTGGAGGCGAGGCAGGTGGGGTATGCGCCGGCGAGCCAGACGGTGACGGTGGCGAAGGGAGCGACGGCGGCGGTGACGCTGGCGCTGGCGGCGGCGAAGAGCGATGGGGCGACGGAGGGGGGCGGGAGCGCGGGGGCGAGAGGGCCGGTGGCGGGGCCGCCGGTGGTGCCGGTGGAGCCGCTGCCGCCGCCGCCGAAGAGGAACTGGGTGCCGGTGATCGCGCTGGGAGCGGCGAGCGCGGTGGGGCTCGGCGTGGGGATCGGGATGATGGTGGCGTCGAATGCTGCGAGCGATGATGTCGACGTGCAGGGAAGTGCGATCATCGACGCGGGCGGGCAGTGCAAGCAACCGCCGAGCGCGTTCGTGGATCGTTGCTCGGAGCTGAATGACGCAGGTTCGCGGGAGGAAACGTTGGGCAATGGGGCACGAGTCGTGTTTGCAGCGTCAGGCGTGCTTGCCGTCGCCGCGGTGACTTATGCCCTATGGCCGCGGCCCAAGGCGCGGGTGGCAGCGCCGGTGCGCGTGATGCCCCAAGTAGGTGCTCAAAGCGCAGGGGTCACCCTGCTTGGCGTCTGGTGACGAGCCGCAGAGAGAAGAAGATGAGAATCCAAGCGAAGCAGCGGGTATGGGCGACTGCGGCGATCGCCATCATGGCCAGCGGCTGTGATGCGCTGTGGCTCGATGTGACAGGGAACTGCCAGCGGATGGTGACGTGCGACTACTTCCTTCAAGCTGGAAGTGGTGGCGGGACACCAGCGAGCTGCGTGCCGAGCGAGAACCCGGAGGCAGTAGGGGACGCGTGCGGCGTGTTCGTGTCGGTGAACGGTAACGACGACGGTGCCGGGACGAAGGCGGAGCCTGTGAAGACGCTGAGCGTGGCGATCACGCGAGCGGCGGAGCTGGGGAGCGCGGTGTACGCGTGCGCGGAGACGTTCGCTGAGGCGGCGGAGCTGCCTGCGGGCGTGACGATGTTCGGTGGGCTCGACTGCGCGAACGGCTGGACCTGGATCGGCGAGACGGCGAAGACTGTCGTGGCGCCCGCCGAAGAGGGGATCGCGCTAAAGCTGTTGCGGGGTGAGGGCGTGGTGAGGATCGAAGACGTGTCGGTGCACGTAGCGGATGCGGAGGTACCGGGCACGTCGTCGATCGCGGTGCTGGTGGATGGTGCGGAGGCCGAGCTAGCGCGGTGCGAGCTGGTCGCGGGCAAGGGAGCGGATGGCGCGGAGGGAGAGGACGCGCCGAGCGAAGTGCCGGCGCAGGCGTCGCCGGGGAACACCGGAGCGGATGCGTGTAGCGATCTCGACGGCACGCCGGGGCCAGACGCGAAGCTGTCCGGCGGCTCCCAGGTGGTGAACGAGTGCGGCGGGGAACTGTCGATCGGCGGTGGTGGTGGTGATGGTAACGTGACTAATGGCACTAGCGGCGATATCGGTGCGTCCGGTGCCCTCGGTGCAGCAGGCGCCGGAGAGCCCGCGGCAGGCAACTGGAGCTGTGCCGCTGGTGGCACTGGTCAGGGCGGCGATAACGGTCCTGATGGCAACCCCGGTGACGCCGGGAGCGGCCTCGGCACGCTGAGTTCGTCGGGCTACGTGGGCGTGAGTGGCAAAGCTGGCGAAGCGGGCAAGCCGGGGCAAGGCGGAGGCGGGGGCGGGGGTGCGAAGGGCGGCGCCGCGATCTGCGCAGGTGGCTCAGGGGCCGGAGCGAGCGGCGGTAGCGGCGGTCCTGGCGGCTGCGGCGGGCTGCCCGGCCAGGGCGGCGGCGCCGGAGGAGCGAGCATCGCGCTCGCGAGCGTGGAGGGGAAAGTGACGCTGAAGGACTGCGTGCTGAAGGCGGGCGAGGGGGGCAAGGGAGGTGCCGGCGGCGACCTTCAACCGGGCGGCACCGGCGGGCTTGGAGGAGTTGGCGGCATGGGCGTCGGCGGCTCGAAGAACGCGTGCGCTGGCGGTCAGGGAGGCCAGGGCGGCAACGGCGGTCCAGGAGGAGGAGGCCTCGGTGGACCGTCGCTGGCGATCGCGTTCCGAGGGGAGGGGGTGAAGCAGGAAGGGCAGACGATGCTGATGCCCGGTACGCCCGGCATGGGAGGACCTGGCGGTAGCAGCAATGTGGCGGAGAACGCGGGCGCAGAAGGCACGGCGGCGGTGGAGCAGAAGTTTCCGTGAGCGACTGATGCGGTAGCGGGCGGCATCGTTGATGGCGCCGCCCGCGGGGCCGAGAAGCGCGGCGGAAGGAGGAACTGGCGATTGCGCGAAGCGCCGTCGAAGGGGAGAGGTGTGCCCGCGGATGACGTGCGGGGCGGCGAGCAGAGCCCCGTGGATCGCAGCTACCGGCGAGCGGTGGAGAAAGTGAGGACGACCGTACGATTCCGTGACGATCCCGCGTGGCTACACGTAACTGGGTGAAAAAGCTTCGATGTCGGAAGAAAGCCCTTGGCGAACTTCATGGCGCACATCGGGCGAGGGCGGAGACACGGCGCCGGGCGGGGAAATGCCGGCGAGGTCGGCGTGGGCGGAGAATGCTGGGACTTCACGGGCAATGCGAGCTGCGGCCGGTGAAGTGAGCAGCGCGGTGGGTATGATTGAGAATCTACGAGAGCTGAGCGCAATGCGGATGAGCGACTGACGAATGTAGTGCTCCGCGAGCAGCTGAGCTGAAGGAGGAGACAAGAAATGGTTGGACGCACCCCGCGCCGGGGTGGTAGGGACCGTTTTGTCGCGGAGACGCGGCACGGTGGGCTTCCCGGCGCTGACAACTTCACCACCTGCGAGTGGACTGCCCAAGGCGCGGGCGGAGGGATCGTTGATCTGCTGACTTCTTCTGCGTCGGGCCGCGAGAGCGGATGTTATCCGACGGTCGCTGAAGGGAGCCCGGCAGCAGATCGCTTTTGTGCAGCGGGAGAGCTTCGAGGCGCGGCCGCCGGGGGATGGAAGCGCCGCCTGGTTGGTGCTCGGACTGCCGTCGCAGGCGAGACACCTCCCGTCCCGTGCGAAGCGCGGGACCTGGGAGGGGCGGACCGCGCGCAGGCCCGCAGGGCCGAGCACGGGCCGGGGGTGGGCATCCTTGTGCTCATTGCTGTCGTTATCAGCACCCCCGCGCGAACTGCGTGGTGCGAGCAGCGGGTGCGAGGGGCTGTGGGAGAGACGGCGGGCGTGGCGCTGGCGAAGAGCGAGGAGTCGACAGCGCCGGGAGCGACGACGGAGGGGGGCGGGAGCGCAACGGGCGCGGGGATCGTCGGGGTCGTGGCGGGGCCGCCGGCGGTGCTGGTAGAGCCGCGACCGCTGCCGGACAAGAGAAGGAATTGGGTGCCGGTGATCACGCTGGGGGCGGCGAGTGCGGTGTGGCTCGGCGTGGGGATCGGGATCACGGTGGCGTCGAGAAATGCGCGGAGCGATGCGGACGGACATCGAGCGCAGATCCAGCAGATGCACGGACAGTGCATCGAGCCGCCGAGCGACTTGATCTACAGATGCCGCGACATGGAGCGTGAGGCGGGGCGCGCAGCTCGTCTCGGTACGGTGTCCGTGGTCAGCTATGCGGCGTCGGGGGCGCTGGCGGTCGCCGCAGCCACGTATGCACTGTGGCCTCAACGCGCCACATCGGCGGGGCGCGCGCTGCGCGTCTTGCCCCAGACGTACGCAGACGGGGGCGGTGTCTTCATCGTGGGAATGTGGTGAGCGGGGCGAGGGTGAGCACAATGAGGAACAGATGGATGACGTGGTTGATGAGCTGGGGTGCCGTTTCCATGGCGGCGAGCGGCTGCGACTATCTGTCTATCGGGCTGGCGGATGATTGCGAGTTCCTGCGCACGTGTCCTCATTATCTCGACGGTGGTGGCGGCAGTGTGGCAAGCCCCGGATGCGAGGCTGATCCGACGCAGGACGCGAGCACGGTGACGGACGAGTGCGCGGTGTTCGCGAGCGCGACGGCGGAGCCGGGGGGAGATGGGACGAAGGCGAGACCGTACGCGTCGCTCGGGGAGGCGGTGGCGAACGCGGGGAACAAGCGGGTGCTCGCGTGCACGAGCGGAGCGTTCGCGGAGAGCGTAGCGATCGAGGCCGGGGTGGAGGTGATCGGAGGCTTCGATTGCGAGGCGGAGTGGGCGTGGAGCGCAGAAGCGCGGAGCGGGATGGAAGGTCCTGCGGGCGCGGCGGCGCTGACGCTCGGTGGAGGGGCGAGCGGGGCGAAGGTGCGGAGCTTCGCGATCCGCGCGGCGAGCGCGACGGAGCCGGGCGGGTCGTCGATTGGCGTGGCGGTGGCGGACGTCGAGGCGGAACTCGCGCAGGTGGACGTAACCGCGGGCGACGGGATGGCTGGGGAGGACGGCACGATGCCGGACGAGGCGCCGCAGGTGGGGGCGAGCGCGCCGATGACGAGTGCATCGGCGGCGTGTGCACGGGACGAGCTCGTGTACGGTGGCGATCCCGGCGTGAGGGCGTGCGAGGACGGCGAGACGCGCGGAGGTGCTGGCGGACTCGGCGGGATCACGGGGACCGAGGACGGCAACGGGCTGAAGGGAGCGGATGGAGCGCCGCTGCCGGAGCCGAACCCGAACAACCGGGGGCTTGGTGGCGTCGGTCAAGCGGGGCCAGATGGTGAATGCGAGGCCGGCGCGAACGGCAAGAGCGGTGACGCTGGAGGTCCCGGCGACGCGGGGAGCGGCACGGAGCTGATGCTGGCAGGTGTCGCGGGAGGCGACGGAGCCAACGGCGCAACGGGGAAGAAGGCTCAAGGAGGCGGAGGCGGAGGGGGAGCGAAGGCCGGCGTGTTCTGCAAGGTCGGCGCGGGCACCTTCGACGGCCCCGGAGCGAGCGGAGGCGGAGGCGGCGCGGGTGGTTGCGGCGGGAAGGGAGGCGGAGGAGGCAAGGCCGGCGGGTCGAGCATCGGGATCCTGAGCCTGGGGACGAAGCTCGTGCTGACCGACGTGACGGTGGTGGTCGGCAGGGCGGGGAAGGGTGGAGATGGCGTGGCCGGCCAGAGCGGTGCGGACGGCGGTATCGGCGCTGCCGGCGGAGCCGCCTCGGGAACTTCACCCTCAACCCGGGGCTGCGATGGCGGCCGAGGCGGTCAAGGCGGAGCTGGCGGCCCCGGCGCCGGTGGTCGAGGCGGCCATGCTGTGGGCATCGCATATGCGACGCCGCCGGGCGCTGCGGCGACGCTGTCGAACTTCATGGCAGGAACAGCGGGAGAGGGCGGTGGCACGGCGCCGACGGGAAACGCCGGCGAGGTGGGCGTGAGCGGAGAATGTTGGGACTTCGCGGGCAATGCGAGCTGCGGCCAGTGAAGTTAGCCCCGTGGCGAGATCGATTGAGAATTTCAGAGAGCTGAACGGAATGCCTACGTGTGACTGACGAGCGCGGTGCTCCGTGATCAGCTGAGCTGAAGAGGAGACAAGAAATGGTTGGACGCACCCCGCGCTGGGGTGGTAGGGACTCTTTTGTCGCGGAGACGCGGCACGGTGGGCTGCCCGGCGCTGAGAACTTCACCACCCTGGCGTGGATCGCAAGAGGCGCGGGCGGAGGGACCGAAGATCTGCTGACTGCTTCTGCGTCGGGCCGGAAACCCGGATACCAACCTACGGTCGCTGAAGGCAGCCCGGCAGCAGATCGCTTTTACGCGGCGTCGGAGCATCGCGGTGTCGCGGCGGCGGGGCAGAGGCGCAGTGGCGCTGGACACCGAACTGCGGTTGCAAGGGAGGCCCCTCCCGTCCCGCGCGGAGCGCGGGGCATGGGAGGGGCGGACCGCGCGCAGGCCCGGAGGGCCGAGCACGGGCCGGGGGTGGGCAGCCATCTTTTCGTGGTGGTTGCTGCATCCTGTCGGGCGTGCTGGCGGCAGGCTCCGTGACGTATGCCCTGTGGCCCAGGAAAAGCGCGCAGGGCTCCACAGCGTTGCTCGTGCTCCCTGAGGCGAGGGCACAAGGCATCAGCGTGGGGGCGGACGCGGCGGAGCGAAGGGCGGCGCGGCGATCTTGCCCGGGCTCCATGGCCGGGTCTGGGGCGAGCGGCAAGGCAGCGGGCGGCGTCGTCGGTGGCGCCGCCCGCCGCCGCGACGAGCGATGGTAAGGAAGGAGGCGCGTGCGATCGCGCAAGGCGCGACCGATGGGGCAAGGGGTGCTGTGCCGCCAACATGCCCGGCGGAGAGCAGAGCCCGCTGGACCGCGACCACCGGGGAGCGGTGGAGAAAGTAAGGAGGTCTGTCCGATTCTATGACGACCCCGCCTGCCTGCGCGTAAGTTATCGAAAGAGCGTCGTTTTCAGGAAGATAGCGCTTGGCGAGCGCGTCCGTTGTCGGCAGAATGGGCGCCGTTGGATCCCGAGGAGCGCCTCGCCGATGCACCGGAAGCGTAGCGAAAACGATGTCCCTCCCCTGGGACGACGCCCCGGCCTGAGCGCGAGGGTGGTGTGGGAGCGGATGTGGGTACGGCGGTTCGGTCTCGAGGACGTCGAGTGGGACCCGGAGGAGTCCTGCGAGCACTGCATCGAGAAGAGAGCGGCTCGGGAAGCGGTGATGGCGGAGCTTGCATCACGGCCGGGGGACCGACCGAGGCTGCGGCGGAGCCTCGGGTGGGGGAAGGCTCCACCGCGGGCGGGCAGGCGCAGAACGCGGCGCAAGGGCAGCTGCATGCGGCTGCTGCTGAAGCTGGTGCGACTGGCTCGCCTCGAGCGCGACGAGCTTTGAGCGGTTGATCGAGAGGTCTCGTCACGAGCAGGCCGGTTCGGGCGAGCGGCGCTCGAAGGTCCTGGCGTGCTGACGACGCGCGGCGGCGGCGCCGTGCGCTGGGCGACAAAGTAGGAATCGGCGCACCGCGGGTGTGGTGCGCCCCGACTCGGCTCGTCTTGCGACGAGCGCGCGAGGTGGACGATGGTGTGTCCGACGCTCGCCATCGAGGCGGGGGCGGATGCCTCCGTGTCGAGGTGTTGTGGGCGCGACGAGGGGCGCTCTGGAGGGTTGCCTTGCCTGGGGCTGTTCCTGGTCAAGGGTGGCCTTGGCGGAGATGCCTCCCGCACGGCGATCGAGATGGTGCATGCCGTCATCGAGGCGGACGACGTGGACGACGGCTGTGCTGGTGAGGTGACCGCGCCGCAGCGCCGGGACGAAGTGCGGCTCATGATGCGTCGGTGTCGACGCGTCCGCCGCCACCCCGAGGGCGATCGTCGGGAGCCAGGACGGTACAGCGCGCCAGTGGGCTTCGCGGGTGTGCTGCTGGCGCCCGGGGCGGCGTACATCGCCCACGTCGGCGAGATGCGTATCTATCGATTCCGTGGTGGGACGCTGGAGGCACGAACGCGTGATCTCGCGGCGGTCGAGCGGGGCACGTCGGATGGCGCCGTCTCGCCGGATGTGCTGGCCGTGCTGGCCCAGCACGCGAACGCGGCGACGCGCGCGCTCGGCTGCGAGGCGGCGGCGGAGATGAAGAGCCAGGTTGAACGCACCGCGCCAGGCGACATCTTCCTCGTCTGCTCGGGCGGCCTCTGGGGGGCTGTGCCCGAGCGCCGCATCGCCGGCATCCTCGCGGCGCACCGCGAGCTGCGCCTCGCGGCCAGCCTGCTCATCGACTGCGCTGATGAGAATGGCGAGCCCGAACCGGTAACGTGCCTTCTGGCGCGCATCGGCGGCATCTGACGGCTGGAACTCACGAGGAGGAGCGGGACAGAAGGGCCAGAGGGCAGCGAGGCGATGGCGAGGCGACCCCTCCCGTCACACGCGTAGAGCGGGACTCGGGGGAGGCGGGCGGCGCGCAGGTGCGAAGCGGCGGTGCGAGGGGCGGCGCGGCGCTCTGTCGAGGTGCCATGCCGGGAGCTGGGGGAAGCCGTGGCGAGCAGAGCCCGCTGGACGGCTGGTGGCGGCGAGCGCTGAAGAAAAATGAGAGGTGGTATGATTTTGTGGCAATTTCGGAGGGCTGAACGTAAGCGTGACTGAGCAAAACGGCAACGAGGACTCGAAGAAACCCCTTGGCGAGCTCATTCGTTGCCGGCAGAATGGGCGCCGCCCGAATTCAAGGAGCCCCATGCCGAAGCGCCGAAGGTCCCGCGGAGACGACCCCCCTCCCTCTGGTAAGCGCCCCAGCCTGAGCAAGATGGGGGAGTGGGAGCGGATGTGGGTACGGAGGCTGGGTCTCGAGGACATCGACTGGGATCCTGAGAAGTATTGTATGCACTGCATCGCTGAGCGGGCCGCTCGCGAAGAGGCGGCAGCGGAGGAGCTTGCGCCGCCGTCAGGGCCCAGACTGCCCGCGTCGCAGAGCCTCTTGTGGGCGAAGAACCCACGCCCGGCAGGTGGCCCCAAAGCGCAAAGCAAGCGTCGCCCCAAGCTGATGCTCGTGCCCTCGGTGCATCGCAGAAGCCAGGACTCTTGAGCGAGAGGCCCCTTCACGAAGGGTCTGGATCGAGCGAGTCGACCAGAGGGTGTGGGGGACGCTGGCTCTGATGCGCTCTCCGGGAACCTGTCGTGTTGTGCCAGAACACCGCATCTCCCGCATCCTCACGGCGTCTCGCGAGTTGCTGCGCGAGTCGCGCCTTCGCGAGTCGCGGCTTCTGATGGATGGACTGCGCTCATGAGCTCGCGCTGCGAGGCCGAGCGCGCGGCGTGCGCCCCGGCGCGCGTCGACAACGGCCGAGGCGCTCCTCCATGAGCGCGATCAGCCCGTGCGCACGCCCACACCTCGCGCTGGCTCACGCCGGCGCTCGGCTCTCCCCGGCCACGCCGGCCTCCCGCCCGAACGCCCGGCCGCAGCGCCGTCGCACGCAGGAAGCGCACCACGGCCTACCTCCGTGCGCCCCGCTCCTGCTACCCTCCTGGCCGTGGCGATAACGACCGATTTCCTCGTCATCGGTAGCGGTGTGGCTGGGCTGACCTTCGCGCTCGAGGCGGCCGAGCACGGCGAGGTGATCATCGTCACCAAGCGAGCGCGTGACGAATCCAACACGAAGTACGCCCAGGGCGGCATCGCCGCGGTCTTCGCCCCGGACGACTCCCCCGAGGCGCACATCGCCGACACGCTCGAGGCCGGGGCGGGCCTCTGTCACGAGGTGGTCGTCGAGATCTGCGCGCGGGAGGGGCCCGAGCGGGTGCGCGAGCTCATCGCGCGGGGCGCCCAGTTCGATCACGAGAACGGTCAGGTGCGCCTCGGGCGCGAGGGAGGGCACTCCGCGCGGCGGATCGTGCACGCCGCCGACGCCACCGGCCTCGAGATCGAGCGCGCGCTGCTCGAGCAGGCCCGGCAGAACCCGAACATCCGCTTCGCCGAGCACCACACGGCGATCGACCTCATCCCGCTCTCCCGGTTCGGGGGGCCGGACATCTGCGCGGGCGCCTACGTGCTCGACGAGACCGACGCCGCGCTGAACCAGGGCAGGCCGCGGCCGCGTGACTCGGAGCGGCCGGCGCCCCGGCACCGGCCGGCCTCGAAGCCGCACGTCGTCGAGACGTACCTCGCGCGGGCGACCGTGCTCGCCACCGGCGGCGCAGGCAAGGTCTACCTCTACACGACGAACCCCGACGTCGCGACGGGCGACGGCGTCGCCATGGCCTACCGGGCAGGCGCCGAGATCGCGAACATGGAGTTCTACCAGTTCCACCCGACGTGCCTGTTCCACCCGGAGGCGAAGAGCTTCCTCGTGAGCGAGGCGCTGCGCGGCGAGGGCGCCATCCTCCGGCTGCCGGACGGGACGGCGTTCATGGCCAGCCACGATCCGCGCAAGGACCTCGCGCCGCGCGACATCGTGGCGCGGGCCATCGACTTCGAGATGAAGCGGACCGGCTCGGACTACGTGCTGCTCGACATCACCCACCGGCCCGCGAGCTTCATCCGCGAGCACTTCCCGACCATCCACGCGCAGTGCCTCCGCTACGGCATCGACATCACCGCGCAGCCGATCCCCGTCGTGCCGGCCGCCCACTACATGTGCGGCGGGATCACCACCGACCTCTACGGCAGGACGACGATCCCCGGGCTCTGGGCGATCGGCGAGTGCACGTGCACGGGGCTCCACGGCGCGAACCGGCTCGCCTCGAACTCGCTGCTCGAGGGGCTCGTCTTCGGCCACCGCGCGGCCGCGCGCCTCGGCACCCAGATCGCCGAGCTCCGGCAGAGCGCGTTCCCCGATGTGCCCGAGTGGCAGGTCGGCAACGCGGTCGCCAGCGACGAGGAGGTCGTCGTCGCCCACAACTGGGACGAGCTGCGCCGCACCATGTGGAACTACGTCGGCATCGTCCGGTCCGACGCCCGCCTCCGGCGCGCCGCCCGGCGGATCTCCCTGCTCCAGGAGGAGATCCGCGAGTACTACTGGAAGCACCTTGTCACCCGGGATCTGCTCGAGCTGCGCAACATCGCCACCGTGGCCGAGCTCATCGTCGGCTGCGCCTCCGCCCGGCACGAGAGCCGGGGGCTGCACACGACGATCGACTACCCGGAGGCGAGCGATCGCCTCGGCACGGACACGGTCGTGAAGCGGGGCGTCCTGCCTTATCTGCGAGGTCGATGAGCGATCTGCACGGCACCCCCGACCCTCCGCCGAGCGGCGGAGGGCCCGGTCCGCTCGCCCGGCAAGGCGGCGAGGAGCGACCGATGTCGATCCCCGGGGCCATCGGCTGGACCGTGGGCGTCACCGCGCTGTTCCTGTTCCTGCTCGGCCTGATCTCCTCCTTCCGGATGGAGCCGGCGCTCGACGGCGCGGGCTCGTTCCGGGCGGCGCCGAAGCTCGACGTCATCGGCAGCTTCGCGTGCCAGGCCGCGGCGTACCTGCTCGGGCTCTTCGGCGTGCTCCAGGTGCACGCGCCGCGCGCGTCGATCCGGCAGTTCCTCGGGCTGCGCGGGACGCACGTGGCGTTCTATCCGCTCGCGATCGCGCTCGGCTTCGCGCTCGAGGGGCCCATCGCCGCGCTCTACACGGCGATCGAGGCGCGCTGGCCGTCGGGGATCGACGACGCCGAGCTCGTCCGGGTCTTCGTCGACGCGAGCGCGCCCGAGCGGGCCGCGCTCGGCCTCATCTTCATCGTGCTCGGCCCCGCGCTGGAGGAGGTCTTCTTCCGGGGAGCGCTCGCCCGCCCGCTGCGCTGGACGCACCGCGCGCCGCTCGTGATCGCGATCACGGCCGCGCTCTTCGCGGTGGCCCACGTCGGGTGGCAGAAGTTCCTGCCGATCGGGATCTTCGGCGCGGCCCTCGGCGTGCTCCGCGTCGCGAGCGGGTCGCTCTTGCCGTCCATCCTCCTCCACGGCACCTACAACGCCATCCAGTGCTTCTCGCTCCTCTCCGCGGCGGGCGCGGGGGCCGCCGACGGCGCGCCCTCGGCCGCCGGCGCCGCGCTGCCCGACGCCGCGGCGAGCCCGGTGTGGCTCGTGGCGGTGAGCTCCGCCTCCGCGCTCGTGTTGACCGCGCTCGCCTGCGTCCTCGGCCGTCGCGCCGAGGGGGCGGTCCGCGCGAGGGAAAAGGACCTCTCATGATGCCGGCGTTCGGGAGCCAAGGCGGCGGCGAGAGCCGAGCCGCGCAGATCGCAGCGGGGGACGGCGAGGACCGCTCCTCCGGGACGGTGGACGCGAGCGGCGAGGGCCGCGCCGCCCCGCGCGTCGGGGCGAAGCGAGCGCGCGTCAGCCTCTGCTTGCCAGGGGGCGGCCTGACGGGCGCGCTCTACCAGATCGGCGCGCTCGCGGCGCTCGAGGATGGCGTCGAGGGGATCGACAACCAGAGCTTCTCGCTCTACCTCGGGCACGGCAGCGGCGCCGCGGTCGCCGCGGCCCTGGCGGGCGGCATCCCGATCGAGCGGCTCTACCGCGCCCTGCTCGATCCGGTCGACAACTTCTTCCCGCTGGAGCGCAGCCACCTCCTCCACCTCGACGTGGGCGAGTGGCGGCGCGCGCTCAGCACCAGCCTGGTGGCGCTCCGCCACGCGATCGTCCGGCTCACGACCCGGGGCGACGCGACCCCGAACGCGCCGGCGCAGCAGTACCTGTTCGAGCAGCTCGATCGCTTCAACGACTCGCTCCCCGCGGGGCTCTTCCAGCTCGACCGTTACGAGCGGTTCCTCGGCGAGTTCTTCCTGAGGCGCGGCATCCCGAACTCGTTCCGCGCGATGCCGCGGACGCTGCGCATCCCGGCGCACGACCTCGACTCGGGCGAGCGCGTCGTCTTCGGCGCCGAGGGGTTCGACCACGTCCCGGTGTCGCTCGCCTGCGCGGCGTCGCTCGCGCTCCCGCTGTTCTTCTCGCCGGTGCGCGTCGAGCACCGCCACTACCTCGACGGCGGGCTGGGCCACGTGGCGCACCTCGATCTCGCGCAGGCCGCCGGCGTCGAGCTCACGATCGTCGTGAGCCCGCTCGTGCCCGTCTCCACCGCGCACCGCCCCGTCCCGACGGGGCACGGGGTGCGCGAGAGCGTGCGCGACAAGGGCATGCTCTGGATCTTCAACCAGGCGATGCGGATCGGCGCGCACGCGCGGCTCCACCAGGCGGTGGGGCGCGCGCACGCCGAGGGCAAGATGCAGGTCCTCGTGCTCGAGCCCGCGCGGAACGACGCGCTGCTGTTCCTCCACAACCCCGCCAACCTGCGCGCGCGGCGCGCCATCCTGGAGTACGCCTACCGGACGACGCGCGAGCGCATCGCGGTGTGGATGGACAAGAACCGCGCCGTGGTCGAGGCGATGGGGTGGCGCGAGGCCCGCGCGTCGGGCCCGTCGGCCGGCTGAGGCGCATCGCCCATCGGAGGGCCTGGTCAGCGGGCCAGGGCGCATCGGCCGCCCGCTCGGCCGGCGAGGGCCGGTCAGCTGGCGAGGGATGAGAACCGGGCGATCGTCAGCTCGTCGGGCGGGACGCCGATGCGGGCGCGCGGGATGGCGACGCCGTGGAGGTAGCGCCAGCCCTCTCCGTCGTGGAGGAAATCGGACAGCTCGACGAACGAGCGATCGACGCCTGCCTCGAAGATCTTGGCGAGGAACAGCACCGACGCCGAGTCGCCGCTCTGCAGGCTGTCGAGGATCTGGAGGCCCCGGTACCGGTGGTGGTGGATCGTCACCTTCAGCTCGCGCAGCACCTGGTCCCTGTCGCGCCCGCGGTCGATGTGGCCCATGTGCAGCGTCCGCCAGAGGTAGGCGGTGTCTCCGACGGCGAACGCGGCGTACCGCGAGCGCATCAGCGCCACGGCGTCGGGCGCCTCGCGATCGCCCAGATGGCAGGGGGCGCAACACTCGCGGTACGAGCGCCCCGAGCCGCACGGGCACGGGCGGGAGAGGGTCCCCGTACCAGGACGAACATCTCGGGTCATGGGCGTTCTCTACACGGGTTCGTGCCCCGTTGCAGCGCCCTGGGGGGCGCCGACCCGGGCGCGTCCCTGAGCGAAGCCTCTTGCGGGGCGCCGGCGAGGACGGTAAGGCGGGCGGGAAGTATGCCCGCAGCGCGCGCTCACGCCGCGGCCCTCCTCCTGGCCCTCGCCCTGGTTCTGGGGGGCTGCAAGCGCCAATACGCCATCGGCGATCACGTCCTCGTGACCTGGGAAGGGAACGTCTACCCGGCCAAGGTCATCGAGGTCCTGGGTCCGACGAAATTCAAGATCCACTACCAGGGGTACGATGACATCTGGGACGAAGTTGTACCTCGCGAGCGGATCCGCGGCCTCGTCGAGGGCAACGTCGTCAACCCGCCGCCGCCGCCGAAGGTCCGGAGCAAGGGGCTGCAGGCGTCTCAGACCAACGTCTACAAGATCGGCGACAGGGTCCGCGTCGAGTGGCACGGGCAGATGTACCCGGCGGTCGTCACCGGCATCGTGGGGCAGGAGCGCTACCGCATCCACTACGACGGCTACGGATCGGAGTGGGACGAGACGGTCGGGCTTTCCAGGATTCAGGCCAAGTAGCGTGAAATGTTCATGCGCGGTCATTTTCCCCCTGGCGCTGGCCATGGGGCCGAATTAAGAGCCGCGCCGAATTTCTGACTGGGCGATCGCAAGAGTGCGCCGCCTGGCTGACGTTCGATGCGTGCCGCACGCCCTCCACGGGCACGCCCTCACGGGTGCGCGGCGGGGAGCCTTCTGTGATCAGCGAACTGTCCAAGCTGCGCAACATCGGGATCAGCGCCCACATTGATTCGGGCAAGACAACGCTGACCGAGCGTATCCTCTTCTACACCAAGCGGATCCACGCCATCCACGACGTCAAGGGCAAGGACGGCGTCGGCGCGAAGATGGACTCGATGGATCTCGAGCGCGAGCGCGGGATCACCATCCAGTCCGCGGCCACGCACTGCTTCTGGAACGGGCACCAGATCAACGTGATCGACACGCCCGGCCACGTGGACTTCACGATCGAGGTCGAGCGCGCGATGCGCGTGCTCGACGGGGCGATCCTGGTCCTCTGCGCCGTCGCCGGCGTGCAGAGCCAGTCGCTGACGGTCGACCGCCAGATGCGCCGCTACGGCGTCCCGCGCATCGCGTTCGTGAACAAGTGCGACCGCGCCGGCGCGAACCCGCTGCGGGTCCGCGCGCAGCTGCGCGAGAAGCTCAACCTGAACCCGGTCCTGCTGCAGCTGCCGATCGGGCTCGAGGACAAGTTCGAGGGGGTCGTCGACCTCATCGCGATGAAGTCCTACCGGTTCGAGGGGGCGAACGGCGAGAAGATCGTCGTCGGCGAGATCCCGGCCGAGATGGCCGACGAGGTGAAGACGGCGCGCGAGGAGATGCTCGACGCGCTCTCGATGTACTCCGACGAGCTCACCGAGGCGATCCTCGAGGAGCGCGTCACCGAGGAGCTCCTCCAGAGGGCGATCCGCGACGCGACCGTGAAGCTCCAGATCGTCCCGGTGATGATGGGGTCGGCCTACAAGAACAAGGCGGTGCAGGTCCTGCTCGACGGCGTGACCCGCTACCTACCGACGCCCGCCGACATCACGAACAAGGCCGTGGATCTCGACAAGGACGAGGCCGAGGTCATCCTGTCGAGCGACTCGGAGAAGCCGCTCGTGATGCTCGCGTTCAAGCTCGAGGACGGCCGCTTCGGCCAGCTCACGTACCTGCGGGTCTACCAGGGCAACCTGGCCCGCGGCGGCGAGATCACGAACACCCGCACGGGCAAGCGCCACAAGGTCGGCCGGCTCGTCCGCATGCACGCGGACGAGATGGAGGACATCGACTCCGCGGGCGCGGGCGACATCGTCGCGATGTTCGGCATCGACTGCAACTCCGGCGACACCTTCACGGACGGGACCCTGAGCGTCGCGATGACGTCGATGCACGTGCCCGACCCCGTCATCTCGCTCACCGTGACGCCCAAGGACAACAAGGCCCAGGCGAACATGTCGAAGGCGCTTCGCCGCTTCACCAAGGAGGACCCGACCTTCCGCGTCGGGGCGGATCCGGAGAGCGGCGAGACGATCATCCAGGGCATGGGCGAGCTCCACCTGGACGTCTACATCGAGCGCATGAAGCGCGAGTACGCGGCCGAGGTGGTCACGAGCCCGCCGCGCGTCGCGTACCGCGAGACGATCACGCGCCGCGTCGACTTCAACTACACGCACAAGAAGCAGACCGGCGGCTCCGGCCAGTACGGCAAGGTCGGCGGCTTCATCGAGCCGTGGACGGAGGCGCCGTTCCGGTTCGACGATCAGGTCGTCGGCGGCGCGATCCCGCGCGAGTTCATCCCGGCGGTCGAGAAGGGCTTCGTGTCCATGCTCGCCAAGGGGCAGCTCATCGGCGCGCCCGTCACGGGCGTGTCGGTCACGCTGAACGACGGCGCGGCCCACGCGGTCGACTCGTCCGACATCGCCTTCCAGGAGGCCGCGCGCGGCGCCTGGCGCGAGACGTACCCCAAGGCCGGCCCGCAGATCCTGGAGCCGCTCATGAAGGTCGCCTGCGAGGGGCCGAGCGAGTACCAGGGCGGCATCGTCGGCATCCTCATGCAGCGGCGCGGCATCATCGTCGGTTCGACCGAGGCAGAAGGCTTCTGCCGCGTCGAGGCCGAGGTGCCGCTCTCCGACATGTTCGGCTTCTCGACGGTCCTCCGCTCCGCCACCCAGGGCAAAGCCGAGTTCACGATGGAGTTCTCGCGCTATGCTCCTCTTCCGGCGGCGCTTGGTGAGGAGCTCATCAAGAAATACCGGGAAGAGCAGGCGAAGAAGGCCAAGTGAGGGGGTCGGCATGTACCGCAAAGAGGTAAACGAGCGGAGCCCCATGCGGGTCTTCGAGGGGTCGATGCACGGCGGGCTGGGTCGCGGCAACGTCGGCGTCATCGTCTCCCGGCCCGGCGTGGGCAAGACGGCGTTGCTCGTGCAGATCGCGCTCGACGATCTGCTGCGGGATCGCCGGGTGCTCCACATCTCGCACGAGAACGCGGTCGATCACGTCCGCGCGTACTACGACGAGATCTTCCACGATCTCGCGCAGTCGATGCGGCTCGAGGAGCCGGAGGCCGTCCGGCTGGAGGTCGAGCGGCACCGGCAGATCTACTCGCACCTCGGCCACGTGAAGGCGTCGGCCGACGCGCCCGAAGAGGCGGCGCGCCTGTGGGTCGAGAAGATGCTCGAGACGGTGGCGTTCGCGCGCGGCGTCGCCCACTTCGAGCCCGACGTGATCATCGTCGACGGCTTCGACGTGGCGGTCGCGTCGGAGCAGGCGATGGAGGCGCTCGGGCGGCTCGCGAAGGAGCGCTCCGCCGAGGTCTGGGTCGCGGCCCAGGTCGACGAGGCGGGCCCTCCCGGCAAGCTGCCTGCCGCGCTCCAGAGGGTCGAGCGCCACCTCAACGTGGTCGTCTACCTGCAGCCGGAGCGCGACGTGGTTCGCCTGCGGCTGCTGAAGGACCACGGCAACAAGGATCTCGCCGATCTCCACCTGCGGCTCGATCCCCACTCGATGCGCGTCATCGACGAGGACGTGCGGCCCCCCTCGGAGCGGCCGAAGGACCCGCGGAGCTTCCGCGTGCACTCGGGCGGCGCCAAGGGGGCCGAGGCCGAGTTCGGGGCGTGCGCCGAGCGGTACGGGGTGCAGGAGCTGAACTACAGCTTCGAGGGCCACCGGCTCCTCGAGCGCCAGCGCGGCGTGGTCGTGCTGGGGGACGACGAGCTGCGCAAGGGCGACTTCAGCCTCGTCTACGTGTCGCGGCGCCTCGGCCGCGTGCTGAGCGAGATCCCGCTCGTGCGCAACATCCTCCAGACGATCTGGCACCAGATCAACGCGGCCAGCCAGGTCTTCGTCGTGGGGACGCTCCAGGAGGACGGCACCGTGCGCGGCGGCACCGGCTGGGGCGCGGAGCTCGCGCGCCTCTGGAAGAAGCAGCTGTTCGTCTACGATCAGGAGAAGCGCGGCTGGTTCCGCTGGAGCGGCTCGGCCTGGGAGATGGCGCGGCAGCCGAGCATCACCTGCGAGAACTTCGCCGGCATCGGCACGCAGGATCTCAACGACGCCGGCCGCGACGCGATCCGCGACCTCTTCGCGCGGAGCTTCGGCGAGCCTGGCTGAGAGCCGATCGCAGGGGCGCCCTCCGCCGCCGCACGCGGCCGCGGGGGCGCCTCGCTGCGGCGCGCAGCAGGCCGGCGCGAAGCGGGCCTGCCGCGCCGAGCCGCTCAGGCCGAGTGCTTCTGGATGAGCTGGGCGAGGCGCGGAACCGCCTCCTCGACGTTCTTCTTCGCTGAGCCGCGCAGCTTCTCGTAGGTGCCGCGCACCACGCCGCTCGACGACGACTTCGCCTTCTCGTCGGTGATGCTGAGGAGCGCGTCGGCGATCCGCGAGCGGTTCGACGTGAAGAAGGAGCTCGGGTTGCCGCTGCTCGAGGCCTCGGTCCAGATGGGATCGAGCTTCTTGGCGAACTCGGGCAGGAGCTTCTCGACCACCTGCTGGATGAAGCCAGGCTTGATGCCCTTCACGGCCGCGTAGCCGGCCTTGACCGCCAGGCCGGAGAGTCCGCTCTTCGAAGCCACCTCCTCGTCGACGAGCGCGCAACAGTCGGCGACGACCTTGGATTTCTTGTTCGCATCGAGCAGCGTTTCGCTGAGACCCATTCTCGAACTCCTCCGGGCGCTTCGGAGGCCGGACGCGGCCCCCCAGACCCATGTCAGCGTGACCCCCGGCAGGGAGCGGCGACCACGTCGAGCGGACCGGTGGTCCGCTCCCGACCACATCGAAGCGCGGCTCTTACCACAGCGGCCCGAAGGCCGGCATCGCAAGCGCCCACCCGGGAAGCCTTCGGTCCAGGACGGCTCTCGGCCGATATCGACCGTCCGGGATGGCACTGCAACGCCGTCACGCGCTCGATTCTCGGAAATGCCCCGCGGAGACCGCATGCATGGCCGCCCCCCGCGCGCCATACTCAAGATGTAATTTGAATCACAGTTTGGCGTGGCGGGCGCTCGCCGCTGTCGTGTCGCGAGGCCTGCGGGGGGCTCATGGACGTTACCTGCGAAATCTGCGGAATCGTCACCACGGTGTCGAGCGACGCGCGCGGCGGGGCTGCGCTCGAGTGCAGCGTCTGCGGCGGTGCGATGCTCCGTGCGCACGGGAGGGGTGCGGCTGCGCCCCCGGCGGGAGGCGCCGGCCGGCGATCGAGCCGGCCTCCTCCGCCGCTCCGGCGATCGAGCGCGCCCTCGGTGCCACGGAGCGACGATGACCCGACGATCATGGATCTCCGGTCGCTCGCGATGAAGTCGTTCATCGCGACGCTTCCCGTCGCGCCGCCGACGAGCGCGTCGGCGGCGGGCTCGGTCGCGCCGGGCAGCGGCCCGGTCGCTCCGGCGGCGGTGGGCCTGACGACGCCACAGGCGATCCGGGGCGCGGAGTCGTCAGCGGCGACCGCCTCGACCGCGTTCGCGGGCACGGCGCCGGTCGGGGTCGATGCGCCGAGCGTGAGCGATGTGATGCGCGTCCACGACGCGCTCGTGCCCGTCGCGGTGCCCTCGCGGGCGCGATCACGAGCCCGCGTGCGCATCCTCGCGGCGGCGACCGTGGCCGGCGCCCTGGTGATCGCTGTCGGGCTCACGCTGATCGTCGGCCGGATGTCGCGGGCGCCGGGGGATGAGGTGCCGCCTGCAGCGCAGCGCGGCGTGTCCCGGGCCGGGGAGATCGCGCGCGAGCTGCGCGTGCCGGTCGAGGCGCCCGGCCCTCGGAGGACGGCGCTGCGCGGGCTCGACGCGCGCCCGCCAGCGGCCGATGAGGACGAGGCCAGCGCCGCCGAGCCTGTCACGGCGCCGCAGCCGCGCGCCGCGCCGGAGGCGGGCGCGCGCGAGGCCTCCGGGGCGGGTGTGCGCCCGCCCGCCGCTTCGGGGGCCCGCGCCCGGCCTGAGCGTCAGCCGTCGCCTTCGCTCGCGTCCGAGGAGGTGTCGCGGCCTCAGGCGCCGATGTCGCTCACCGACGCGATGGCTGCAGCCGTCGCCGATCCTCCGGCGCCCCCCGCTGCGGAGACGCAGCGCCAGGCCGACACCGGCGAGGAATAGCCCGCGCCGAGGGCCCGGGGGGGCGCGAGGCGGGCCAACCCGTTGGTGCCCAAAATATTCCTGCGCCTGGATCGGGCGATGCATCGCGGCGCTTTAACGGAATGCCTGTCATCCAGGCGCGCCGGCTCGCCGGCGGGCGCTCAAAATGCTGCAACGCGCCTCCCGGCGTGGTAACGGCATGCCCATGACAAAACTGCCTGCGTTGATCCTCGTGGTCTCGGCGCCCCTTGCCGCCTTCGCGGCCGGCTGCGGCTCCGATCCGCAGCCGCCGGCGAATGTCGCCAGCGATGTCGCGCCCCCTCCGGTGGCGAAGACCGCCGCCCCGCCTGCCCCGAAGCAGGACACCGAGAAGCCGACGAGCGGATCGATCCGCATCGACGACAAGATCCTCAAGGCCTGCGGCGATCTACCGACCGCCCGCTTCGCGTTCGACTCGACGTCGATCGAGGGCGAGGCGGCGGGCGCGCTCGACGCGCTCGCGCGCTGCTTCGTCTCGGGTCCGCTCAAGGGCAAGGGGATGAAGCTCATCGGCCACGCCGACCCCCGGGGGGAGACGGAGTACAACCTGGGCCTCGGCCAGAAGCGCGCCGGCAGCGTCGCCGAGTACCTCGGCAAGAAGGGCCTCGAGCAGGGCCGCATCGCGACCTCGTCGAAGGGCGAGTTCGAGGCGACCGGCACGGACGAAGAGGGCTGGGCGCGCGACCGGAAGGTCGACATCCTGCTCGCGGACTGAGCGCCGCGCCGCGTGCGGCGCTGGGCGAACTTGAAGAGGGCCACGGCCGCGCTTCCAGGCGAGAGAGGGGGCCGCGGCCGCAAACTCCACTGAACGGGGCCGCGCGCGCGGAACCCTGACGAGCCGACTCCCTGACCCGAAGAGATCGAAATGGCCTTCCTGCAGAGCGCCCCTGACCCGGCGACGACGGTCCCGATCAAGCTCGATCCCGTCTCCCTGGTCCTCCACGCCTCCGGTCCCGTCTTCCTGGTCGTGTGGCTGCTGATCTTCGCGGCCATCCTCGTCTGGGTGATCGCCGTCCTCAAGGTCCTCCAGCTCGCGCGGCTCGCCTCTCTGCAGGCGCGGTTCGAGCAGGAGTCGGCGCACGCCCACTCGCCGGATCAGCTGTTCGCGCTCGCGCAGCGGCACGCGGACGCGCCGGGCGCCCGCGTCGTGATGGAGCTCAGCCGCCGCGTCGGGACGAGCCGGCTCCTCGACTCGATCGCGAAGCGGGCGATCGTGACCGAGACGCAGCGGGCGAGCGCGCTCATGCCGACGCTCTCGTCGATCGCGGCGGCGTCGCCGTTCATCGGCCTGTTCGGCACGGTCTACGGGATCATGGACGCGTTCCTCCGCATCGGTCAGCAGAAGAGCGCGTCGCTGCCCGTCGTCGCCCCGGCCATCGGCGAGGCGCTCATCGCGACCGCGATCGGGCTGTTCGCCGCGATCCCCGCGGTCATCGCGTACAACGGGATCAACAAGCGCGTCGACGACCTGCTCGCCGCGCTCGAGGCCGCGAGCGAGGGCTGGGTGGAGATCGCGTCGCTCTCCGCGCGGGGGATGCAGGAGTCCATCCCGCTGGCGCTCCAGCGGTCGAGCGACCGGCCCACGCCGGTGATGCCGAAGGGCTGAGGGGCGGGGCCGATCATGGGCATGTCGGTCGGTGGAGGGCGCAGGCGGCGCGGCGGCGGCGGTTTCAGCGACATCAACGTCACGCCGCTCGTGGACGTGATGCTCGTGCTCCTCGTTGTGTTCATGGTCACGGCCCCGCTGCTCACGGCCGGGCTCCGGGTCGAGCTGCCCAACGTCTCCGCCGAGGAGGCGCCGACGAAGGACACGAAGCTCGTCGTGACCGTCACGAAGGAAGAGAAGATCCTCTTCGGCGAGGACGACGCGACCGCCGACATCGAGGGCGTGCTCGCCTCGAACGGGCGCGTGCAGAAGGAGAAGGAGCTCTACATCCGCGCCGACAAGGACGCCCGCTACGGCGCCGTGGCGCGCGTCGTCGCCGCCGCCCGGGCCGCCGGGGTCGAGGGCCTGAACCTCCTCGTCCAGCCGGAGATCGAGCCGGAGGGCGCGCCGCCGCCCGGGGGAACGGCGCCGCGACCCGGGGGAGCCGCGCCGCGGCCCGGGGGATCGGCGCCGTGAGCACGGCTGCGGCGCGCGCGCCCGGACCGAGGACGCCGTCAGGGCAGCGCCGGCCTGCGAGCGACTTCCGCCCGCGGGACATCGCGCTCGCCGTCGCGGTGGCGATGGCCGTGCAGGCGGGGGCCGCCGTCGCGGTCAGCCTGGCCGACCTCACCGTGCCCGCGGCGGCGCCCGAGATCGACAAGGGGCCGAGCGTCCCGGTGAAGGTCGTGCCGGTGCTCGACATGGACACGCCGCTGCTCAAGCTGGGCGGCACGCGCGACAAGATGAAGCTGCCCGACCGGTGGGTGCGCCAGACGCCCAAGCCGCGCGTCGAGCAGAAGGCGTTCGTGTCGCCGAGCGCGGGCAAGACCGAGGCGGACATCCCGCCCAAGGAGGTCAAGATCGCCGACGCGGGCACCGCGCCGCCGCCGCCCGACGCCGAGATCGCGAAGCAGGTCGACACCGAGCTCGATCCGAAGACCGACGCCGCCCCGGCCGCCAACGTCGACCAGGAGGGCCACGAGGACGGCGTGAAGGAGGGCACCGAGACCGATCCCCTCAAGGCGCGCGCGGTGGACCTGTACCTGGCCCGCATCGCGGGGTGGTTCTCGAGCAGGTTCCGCGTGAACGGCTCGGGGCTCCCGCCCGAGGAGCTCACGAAGCACAAGCCGCGCGCGGTCATCGTGCTGTCCGACGGGCAGATGGTGAGCTACACGCTGACGCCGAGCGGGAATCCCGCCTTCGACGCGGCCGCGCAGGCGACCCTCGAGGCGGCGAAGGGGCAGGCGCTGCCGCCGCCGCCCGAGAATTATCCCAACCTCGGGCAGAAGCAGGTCAGCGTCACGTTCGTCTGTAGAGAGACCACATGCGACTAGCTCGATACGCCCTCGGCGCCCTGGCGCTCGCCGCCGCCGCGCTCGCTGCTCCCCCTGCTCCTGCACAGGCGCCGGCCTCCTCGGCGGCGCCGCCCAACCCGGACGAGCTGCTCGGCCACATCACGGTCGTGGCCGGCGCGACGCGCCCGCTCCCGAAGATCGGCGTCCTGCCGTCGCTCGTCTCGGACCCCGAGGACGTGACGATCCACAGCGTGGTCCGGCGCGACCTCGAGCTGTGCGGCGAGTTCGAGGTGCTGCCCGACAGCGCCGCGCCCGACGGCCTGTACCTCTCCGACAGCCCCGTGGACGTGAAGGCGTGGTCCGCGAAGGGGGTCGAGGCGGTCGTGAGCGTGAGCGGCAAGAAGGTCGCCGCTGACAAGGTCGAGCTCGTCGGCCAGGCGTTCCTGGTGAACCGCGGGCAGGCCCCGGTGTTCGACAAGAAGTTCATCGTGCCCCTCCGCGACGTGCGCTTCGAGTCGCACCGGGTGGCCGACCAGCTGATCGGCGCCCTCACCGGCCAGAACGGCGGCTTCGCCAGCCACATGACGTTCGCCTCGGGCTCGGGCGCGCTGCGGCGTGTCTTCACGATCGACGCCGACGGCCATGACGCCAGGGCCGTCTCGCCGCCCGACCAGACAGCCATCGCCCCGGCGTTCGGGAAGAACGAGCAGCTCCACTACGCGGCGAGCGTGAAGGGCGACGAGTACAAGGTCTTCACGTCTGCCGGCGGCCCGCTCGCGCTGCCCGTGAAGGGCTCGGTCTACGGGATCGCGTTCTCGAAGGATCGCGCGCAGGTCGCCCTCAGCATCGGGGTGGGGTCGACGATCAAGCTGTTCTCCGGGCCCGATCTCCAGAGCATCAAGCCGGCGTCCGAGGTGGGGATGGCGCTCCACCCGGTGTTCACGCCGACCGGCAAGCTCGCCTTCTCCGGCGAGGGCAGGTACGGACAGCGCATCTACGTCGGCGGCAAGGCGATCTCTCCGGACGGGCTCTTCGCCTCGGCGCCGACGTTCTGCAACCACCCCGACGGCGTGAAGGCCGTTTATGCCGTCGGCGTGGGAAAGAACACCGACCTCGTCGCCTCGGGGGAGACGGGCGGCGGCCTCGTGCGGTTGACCCAGAATCAGGGCAGGAACGGGTACCCGGCCTGCAGCCCCGACGGGCGGCTCGTGGCGTTCTTCTCCACGCGCACCTCCGGCGAGGGGCCCGGGCTCTACGTCATGCGCGTCGACGGGCAGCGCCCGAAGCGCATCTCGAACCTCCTCGGGGACTCGCTGCGCTGGGATCCTCTTCCGCCCGGCAAGGCCGTCGAAGCGAAGAACTGACGCGGGCGAGCCGCGGGGCACGGCCCGGACATGCGGCGTGTGTCCGATCGAGGGCCGCCCGCATCGTGGCTGAGCCAGGCGTTCTCTCCCCGACAACTTTTTTCGTCCCGGCACGTCTTACATGGGTAGTTCCTGCGCGCCCTCCCGCGCCCCTGCTGCGAGCGAAGGTGAAGGGAGACCGCTCGCAGCCCCCGCTTCCTTGGCCCGCCGCGTCGGTCGCGGTTAGCTTCCGGACTGCTCAGGGGGAGAGTTGGCTGGAAAATTGCACCGAAATGGGGACGAACCGCCCTGGCCAGCCAGCCAAGAGGAAATGGAGAAGTGCATGGTGTCGAGCCGTATCTGGACCGCCATTGCGATCGTCTGGGCCTTCTGCGCCGGTGGCTGCAGCCAGGTGGCGGCGGTCCAGGAGGCGAGGATCAGCGAGCAAGGGGGGTTCAGGAACCCGGAGCATCGGCTCGCCACGGCAGAGGACGGGGGCTACTGCAGCGCCGAGGTGCTGCGCTGGCAGTACGATGAGCCGGCGGCGACGCTCCGCCTGGCCGATGCCCGTTTGATGCTCGACTGCTGCGGGAAGCGCGCGATCCACGTCGAGAGGATCGACAGCCTCTTCGAGGTCACCGAGCGGGACGCGCCGGACGGCGCCGGAGGTCGCTGCAGCGAGCAGTGCGCCTTCGATCTGTCCGTCGGCGTGCGCGACGTCCCGCGGGGCGAGGTCTACGTGAAGCTGCTGCGCGACGTCGTCGATCAGCAGGGCGGCCCGGCCGTGATCTGGAGCGGCTCCCTCGATCTGGGTGTCTCCGCCGGCGCGGTCGTCCTCGATGAAAGCCCCGCGGAAGCCGGCTGCCAGGCGAAGGGCTCCCCGCGCCAGCGCACCAAGACGGTCGCCGCGCGATGAGGCGCTGAACACACGCCTCCGGATCGCTCCGCAGCAGCACCTCGCGTCCGCGGTCGGCAGGGGGAGCTCGTGAATGTCCCGCCGCGCATGGAAGTGCACGGCAGCGCGTCATGGGGTGGGATGGTGGAGGATGATGGAGGAGCTTGGTTGACCATGACGTTCATGGTCAGAGAATCGGGCTAACTCTGCCACTTTCGCCTGGACAAGGTTTCCAGAAACCCGTAGATCACATTCGAATGTGCGTGCAGCTGCTCCGAGGGGCGGCGCATGTGCGCAGCTTGTCCACGTTGGCTTGCAGCTGAATCCCTAGGCGCACGTAGCGGATACGTGAAGCGCGTTTCTAGAGGCCCTGATTCTTTGCCTTTTGGGCGTATTTAAACAGTGTCGCGGGACAGCCAAGGAAATCGGGGCATGAAGTACCTGGGGGTCTGTGGAGCGCTTGCAACGGTGGGGTCGCTGCTTGCTCTGAGCGCGTGCCTGGAAGCGGAGCCCGCGCACGTGGGGCTCGTGAGCGAGGCCGGCGGGTTCGTGGAGCCGGAGCGGCGGCTCGCCTCCGAGGGGGAGGAGAGCTACTGCGGGGCCGAGGTCCTGCGCTGGCGCTACGACCCGTCGAGCGGCGCCCTGAAGATCGCGAACAGCCGGCTCTTGCTCAACTGTTGCGGCCAGCGCGCGATGCACGTCGACAGGATCGACAGCATCTACGAGATCACCGAGAGGGACGAGCCCGACGCGGCGAGCCCGAGGTGTGATTCGGTCTGCGCGTTCGACTTCGCGGTGGCGATCCCCGAGGTCGCCCAGCGCAAGATCTACGTGCGGCTGCTGCGCGACGTCGTCGACGCTCAGGGCAGCGCAGAGCTCATCTGGCAGGGCGAGATCGACGTCCAGAAGTCGGCCGGCGAGGTGGTGCTCGATCGCGTCGCCGCTCCGGGCGAGGCCTGCAGCGGGCCGTCCCAGCAGCCGCTCACCGCCCAGCATCCGCTCGCCGTCCAGTAGCCGCTTGCTGCTCCGGCCTGGGAGCGGCCCCGCTGCGCAAGAGCGCTCGCAGGGTGCAGGTGCTGCGTGGCGTGCTGCCGGCGCGGTGCGCCTGGTGATGGGCTACGTGCCTTCGTGACGGAACGCGCGCTCGATCCACCGCCCGGTGGTCGAGCGACGGTCGAGCGACGACCCGGCGGTCTGCCTCAGTCGATCAGCGTGCGCGCGGGGCGGCCAGGCTCGCACTTCACGAGCGTGGCGGTCAGCTCGAGCGTCTCGGGGAGCGTGCCCTGCACCTGCGCGACGACCTGTTCGACCACGTGCTGGGCCTCGTCCAGGTTGGGACCCACGATGGAGACGACGAACGTGAGCGGGCCGGTGCGCCCGGCCGCGGCCGGCGTCAGGCTGAGCAGCAGCGTCTGGGTCAAATCGACGACCTGAAGCGCGGCCTTGCGCAGCGCGAGCATCTCGAGGATCGTCGGGCGCAAGCTGACGAGGCCGTTCTGGCCGCGGAGCTCGAAGCGCGCGATCTGCATCGGCACCTCGGCCCACTCGGCGAAGAAGCCGTCCTCGTCGATGGCCTTCATCAGGTACTCGCGCACGAGCAGCCCCGTGAGGCCGTCGCGCCGGGCGAGGTAACGCTTCGCCTTGTCGTGGTGCGGCGAGTCGGGCCCGAACGTGACCACCATGAGACGGCACTCGCCGAGCTGCACCTCGGCCCCATGGAGCAGCGAGACCTGCGCTTTGCGCTCGAAGGGGAAGTCCGCGTACGTGCCGTTCGTGCTGTTGAGATCCTCGACCAGCCAGGAGCCCGTCTGCCAGCGGAGGAGCGCGTGGGATCCGGAGACGGTCGCCTCGGCGAGGACGAGGTCTTGATCGCTGCGGCGGCCGATGGAGAGCACCGGCTTCTGAAGCGGGAACAGGGTGGCGACGCTGTCGGGCGCGTTCGTGGCGTACGTGATGAGCAGCGACTGCGCGCCGGGCGTGAACTGCGTCTTGATGGCCCGCCCAGGCGCGGGGCCGGGATCGATGCGCTCGCGCGGCAGCTGGATCGGCGCGGTCGTGGTCTGCGTCGGGTTGAAGAACCGCATGTGCCGCGCCTGCGGGCGCATCTGCGGATCCGGGTTCAGCGCGCGGAAGATCTGCCTGATCTCGTCGTTCGTCAGCGCGGCGGGCACGTCGAACGTGATCTGCTGCTTCATCGTCTTGAGCCGCGGCTTGTAGCCGGGCTCGGGGACGCGGCAGGTCCACATCTCCCAGAGCGTCAGCGCCGCCGCGTAGACGTCGTCCTCCGGGCTCGCGCCGCCGCTGCGCAGCCGCTCCGGCGACATGTAGTGAGGCGTGCCGCCGTCCGGAGGCGCCCCCGGCTTGCGCACGGCGGCGCGGGCGCGCTCCTTCGCGAAGCCGAAGTCGAGGATGACCGCCCGATCATCGGCGACCATCACGTTGCCGGGCTTCAGATCGCCGTGCACGAGCCCCTGCTGGTGGATCGCGGCGAGCCCCGCGCAGACGTCGGTCGAGATCTTTCGGAACTCGTCGGCGCTGAACCCGCCCGACGTCTTGCGCTTGCGGATGTGGTTGTGGAGCGTCTGCCCGGGGATGTACTCCATCACGAGGATGGGCCCCCACGGGCTCGGGGCCAGGTCGTGCACGCGGCAGACGTTCGGGTGGCGGGCCTTCTGCGCGAGGATCACCTCCTGCCGCAGGGCCTCGTCGTCGCCGGGCATGGCGGAGGCCTCGGGCACCACCTTGAGCGCCACCTGTTGCTGGGTCAGGCGGTCGAAGGCCAAGAACACCTCGCCCATGCCGCCTTTGCCGATGCTCTTCAGGACCTCGTAGCGGTCGTTGATGACCGTTCCGACGTCGATGGGAGGGAGGGGATCTTTGGTCACGGCCACGGGCGCACGAAGGGTGAGGAAGAGCTCCGCGACGGCGCCGAAGGAGACGCGCCGGGACGCCGATACGGACTGCGCGCAGGGTCGTCCATTCGAGCGCCGGGCGCAACGAGTCGTTGCACAAGCGCTGCACGCGGCCCGTCCGGCGCCGCACGGGGCCGCCCCGCCGCTCCTTCGCAGAGGCGCCGGGCCGCCGCGCGGGACCCGCGGCGCGGGGCCGCCGTGGTCGTCGCGGCCGTCGCGGCCGTCGCGGTCGTCGCGGTCGTCGCGGTCGTCGCGGTCGTCGCGGTCGTCCACAGACGCGCGCGGCGCGCCGCGCTGTTCAGGGGAACGGCCGCGCCGTGTGGGCGTGGTTCAGCGGCCCGTGGCCCTGGCCGAGCCCCGGCGCGGAGCGCATCGCCTCGCGGAGGTAGCGCCGCGCGCGCCCGATCGCCGGGACGAGGGCGAGGCCCTGGGCGAGACCAGCGGCGATGGCCGAGGCGAGCGTGCAGCCCGTGCCGTGGGTCGCGCGCGTCTCGATGCGCGCGTCCTCGAACAGCTGCTCGCCCTCCGGCACGCCGGAGGCGCCGGGCCCCGGCCCCGGCGCGGCCCGGAGGACGTCGACGACCGTCGCGCCCGGAAGGTGCCCCCCCTTCAGCAGCACCGCGCGCGGACCCATGGCGAGCAGCTGCGCGGCGGCGCTGCGCATCGCGTCCACGCTGTCGATGACCACGCCGGTCAGCGCCTCGGCCTCGGGGATGTTCGGCGTGAGCAGCGCCGCGAGCGGCAGGAGCCGGGCGCGCAGGGCGCCCTCCGCGTCGGACTTCAGCAGCCGGGCGCCGCCCTTGGCGACCATCACCGGGTCCACCACGAGCGGCGCGCCGCGGCCGAGGCGCTCGTAGACGCGCGCGACCTCGTCGATGACCTCGGCCGAGTGGAGCATCCCGGTCTTGATGGCGTCCGCGCCGATGTCGTCGAGCACGACCTCCATCTGGCGACCGATGAAGTCGGGTGGCACCGGGAACACGGCGTCGACGCCGCGGGTGTTCTGGGCGGTGAGCGCGGTGATCGCCGTCGCGCCGAACGCGTCGAGCGCGGTGACCGCCTTGAGATCGGCCTGGATTCCTGCGCCGCCGCCCGAGTCGGAGCCGGCGACGATGAGGACGCGTCCTTTCATGGCGCGCTCCGGCGGCGGGCGGTCGCGGAGGCCGGTCGGCCCCCGCGCGGCAGGTGCGCTGGGAGAGCGGGGAGCGAGCTTCGAGAGGCGCGCATGGCGAGCGCGCAGGGTGTCCTGAAATGCACCGAGTGGCGAGGGGTTCTTGCCGGCGGCGCGAGAGGGCCGCGGGCCGCTGGCCAGGGAGGTCGGGCCGGCGGCAGGTCGAGCGCTCTGCTCGCCGCCGCGAGCGCAGGCGCCCGCGCCGCGATCCCGGCTGTGCGTCAGAGGCCAGCGCGCACGATCTCACCCGACATCGGGCTCCCGGCCAGGCCGCGGTTGGACCAGTAGACGAAGCCGTTCCGGAGGCGGATGCTCGTCGGCCGCGCCTGGTTCGAGGCGATGACCCGAGGGCCGCCTCCGCAGCCGTCCAGCGGACACATCTTGACGACGCCGTCTGCGCTCATGGCCGTGCCGAGGGCGGTCCAGTACACGCCTGTGGGGCCGACAGCCATGCTGGTCAATGACGGCTCGCCCTCGACGAAGGTCGTCGGGCTGCCGCCGCACCCGGTCTTCTTGCACGCGAAAATGGTGCTCTTGACCGCGTTCATCACGTAATGAATCCCGTCGTGGATCGCCATCACGACGCCGTGCTCGGCGTGGAGCTGGATCGCGCCGTCGGCATTGCCGGGATCGCAGAAATAGACGCCTCCTGGATCGGTGGCGTGGGCCCAGTAGACGGTCGTCCCATCCATGACGAAAGAACGGATCCCGTCCGCGCTCACGCAGCGGATCCGCTGGCATTGGCCGTTATCGCACTCGAGGACATCGAACTTGTCCGAGATGCGCGCCACGCCGTCGTCGCTCACCTGGATCTGGTTCAGGTTGCCCACGATGGACTCCAACACTTCCACCGGCGACTGGGCGAAGCAACCGGCCGCCGGACACCGGTAGTAGCGGCGCGAGCCTCCAGCGCTGGGGGAGCTCAGCCAGTGAACGAAGTTGGGATCCACCCCGATGAGGTAGGGAGAGGCGATGGCGGCGCCCGAGGGAGGCCCGAGCCCCTCGGCGAGGACTACCGGAGCCGGGCAGCCTGCCAGGGGGCAACGCAGCAGCGTGGAGGTGGAGAGGATGAAGACGCTCTGGTCGTCGACCGCGATCGAGTACGGGTCGTCAAGGCCGGTGGCGACGACCTCCGGGGGCAATGGTTGCATCTCCCCTCCGCCAGCTGCGCCCGTTCCTCCTCCCCCGCCTTCGCCGGCGCTCACGCCGCCGCCGGTCCCGCTGCCGACCGGCGATGCACCGCCGCTGCCGACCGGCGATGCACCGCCGCTGCCGGTCGGCGACGAGCCGCCGGCCCCGCCGCCGCCGCTGTCGCCGAACGAGCGCTCCGCCGGTGAGCAGGCGACTGCCAGGAAGCCGGCCGGGAGGGCCGCCGCGCCGAGCATCACGAGCGATATCGTGAAGAGCCGTTGCCGCATCGGCGACGAGTATGCCACAGGGCGCGCCGAGCGAGGCGATCACGGCAGGGGGAGGTGCCTGATCGCGCTGGAGGCCTCGGCGTCAGTAATGCTTGTCGAGGACCGCGGGATCCTTCGTCGTCGCGAAGACCGTGTCGCAGCGCCGGCACCTGTACTTCACCTTCGTCGGCCGGGCCGAGATCCCGAACGCGAGCTGGATGTACCCGAGGACGCGGTACTCCGCCTCGGCGCTCACCATATAATGATCGCGACCGTGGCCGCAGGGGCACTGGACCGGCTCGGGCGTCGTACGGTCGCGGTAAGGCATCGAGGACGGGCTCGTTGGCATGGACGTCAGCGTAGTCTAGGGGGCCCGCGGCGGACGTCGAGGGGGCGGCGCCGCGACGCCGCCTGGACGGAGGCGACCGGGCGGCGCGAGCAGAGGGGCGGCGCGCCGCGGCACGCGCTGCGTGCGGGTCCGTCCGACAGGCGCTTTGCGCCGCGCCGCGGACCGAACTAGGAGACGCTTCCATGCGCCCCGCCCTGTGCGCCGAGCGTCTGGTGAAGCGGTACGGCGGCGTCACGGCCGTGGACGGGGTCGATCTCGCCGTGTACGCCGGGGAGGTCGTCGGGCTGCTCGGGCCGAACGGCGCGGGCAAGACGACCACCTTGCGGATGCTCGCCGGCATCCTGTCGCCGGACCAGGGGCAGATCCTGGTCGGCGGCGTCGACCTGGCCGCGAGGCCGCTCGAGGCGAAGCAGCGCCTCGGCTTCCTCTCCGGGGACACGCAGCTCTACCAGCGGCTCACGCCCCGCGAGGTGCTCCGCTACTTCGGCCGGCTGTACGGCATGGAGGAGGCGGCGCTCTCGCGCCGGATCGACGCGCTCGTGGCCGACCTGGAGATGGACGCGTTCGCCTCGCGGCCGTGCGGCACGCTCTCCACGGGGCAAAAGCAGCGCGCCAACATCGCGCGCGCGTTCCTTCACGAGCCGGAGGTGCTCATCCTCGATGAGCCGACGACCGCGCTCGACATCCTCAGCGGCCGCTTCATCGTCGCGTCGATCCGGCGGGAGCGCGCTGCGGGCAGGGCGATCCTCTTCTCGACGCACATCATGAGCGAGGCCGAGTACCTCTGCGATCGCATCGCCCTCATGCACGAGGGGCGCGTCGTCGACGTCGGCACCCTGCCCGAGCTCCTCGGGCGCTCCGGCACAACGAACCTGACCGACGCCTTCCTCCACCACGTGAAGCGGAGCCGCCCGGGCGCGCCGCGCGATACGCCCGAGCGCGCCGGCGCGCCCGCCCGAGGAGGCTGAGGCGCCGTGAGGCTCGCCATCGTCTGGACGATCCTCCGCAAGGAGCTCGTCGAGTCGCTCCGGGATCGGCGCACGCTCGTGCGCCTCGTCGTGGTCCCGCTCCTGCTCTATCCGCTCTTCGCGCTCGCGATGAGCAAGCTCGTCGGCTTCGAGGCGGCCGCGCGCGAGGCGCGCCCGTCCAGGATCGCGGTCTGGGGAGAGCTCGCCGAGGGGCTGGAGACGAAGCTCTCCGCGGCGGGCAAGATCGAGCTCGCGCCGTGGGCCGGCGCGCCCCCCGACGTGCGCGAGGGGCTCCTCTCCGGGGCGCTGGCGCCGCCGGCGGAACCGGCGCCGGCGCTGGACGACGGCGAGGCGGCGCCCCCCGAGGCCGAGGCCGAGCCGCCGAGGTGGATCGAGCCGGAGAACCCCGTGCTCGCCGCGGCGCGCGCCGCCGTGAGCGAGCGCAAGGTCGACGCGGTGCTCGTGCCGTGGCCATCGATGGGGGCCGAGCTCGGGCGCGGCGGGAAGGGCGCCGTCGCGATCTACTTCGACTCGGTCCGCGCCGACTCGGCCACGGCAGAGGCGCGCCTCGAGGGTGCGCTGCAGCGCGCCCGCAGGGCCATCGTCGCGGATCGAGAGGCAGAGCGCGGCCTGCCCGAGGGGTTCTCGCGCGCGTTCGACGTCGTGCCGCGCGACGTCGCGGCGGACAGCCGCAAGGTCGGCCAGATCCTCGGCGCGATGATGCCGATGCTGCTGATCCTGATGTCGCTCCTCGGCAGCTTCCTCCCGGCGATCGATCTGACGGCGGGCGAGAAGGAGCGCGGCACGATGCAGACGCTGTTATGCGCGCCCGTGCGGCCCATCGAGATCATCTCGGGCAAGTTCCTGGCCGTGTGGGTCATCTCGCTGCTCACGGCGCTTGGCAACGTGGTGAGCATGTCGCTCACGGTGAGCCGGTTGCTGCCCGACGCGATGGTCGTCGGCCCTGGCACCTTCGCGCTGACGTTCGTGCTGCTCGTGCCGGTGACGCTCCTGTTCTCGGCGCTTTTCCTCGCGCTCGCCGTGTTCGCGAAGGACTTCAAGGACGGTCAGAACGCGCTCATGCCGGCGTACCTGCCGCTCTCGCTGCTCGCCGGCATCACCGCCCTGCCGGTGGTCGAGCTCAACCCGTGGACGGCCTACGCCCCGGTCCTCAATATCGCGGTGCTGATCAAGGCGCTGTTCGTCGGAGAGGCGCCGGCCGATCTCCTCTTCACGGCGCTCGTCTCCTCGGCGCTCTATGCCTGCCTCGCGCTCCTCTTCGCCGCGCGCGTGTTCGAGCGCGAGAGCGTGCTCCTCGGGGGGCACGAGTCGGCGCGCGCCGTGCTCGGCCTGGGGCGCCGGGCCGGCGGGGCGCCCTCGGCGGGCTTCTCGCTGGCGGCGTTCGCGGGCGTCCAGGTGCTCTTCTTCTATGGCAGCCTGCTCATCGCCCGCACCAGCGTGGCGGTCCAGCTCGCGGTCTCGCAGGTCGGCTTCTTCCTGGTCCCGACCCTCGCGCTGGTCGCCGGCTTCGGCTACTCGCCGCGGGCGACGCTCGGCCTCAGGCCGGCCTCGGTCCGGGGCCTCGCCGGGGCGCTGCTCCTCGGGGTCGCGGCGTGGGCCGCGATCGGCGGCACCGTCCTCCGGTGGTTCCCCGCGCCGGAGCCCTTCGCCCGTGAGCTGGGCGAGCTCGTGCTGCTCGGCGGGCAGCCGTACCCGGTCGTCCTGCTGCTCGTCGCCGTCACGCCGGCCGTCTGCGAGGAGCTCCTGTTCCGCGGCCTCGTCTACGCAGGCCTGCGCCGCGCCGGGCCCGCGGTGGCGATCGGCGGTTCGGCGCTCCTCTTCGGGCTCGCGCACGGGTCGGTGTACCGGCTCTTGCCGACCTTCTCGCTCGGGCTGGCGCTCGGCTACGCGCGCCACCGCACCGGCTCCGTTTTGCCCGGAGCGCTGCTTCACGCCCTGAACAACGGGCTCGCGGTGTCGCTCCTCTATTTCAAGCCGTCATGGGCGCAAGGGCTCCTCGAAGGAGAGGTCCTGCCCTGGAGCGTGACGTTCGCGGGGATGGTCGTCTCGCTGGCCGGGCTGCTCCTGCTCCGGTTCTCGGCGCCGAGCGCGCCGGAACCGGAACCGGAAGGGAAGGCAAAGATGGAAGCGCGCGATCGCCGCGGCGCCGGCGCATCCGGAGACGGTGGGGGACACGACTGAAGCTGGCGAATACGGTGGTGGTGTGTGCGAGTGCGCGTGGAGGGGAATCGCGCACCAGCACCCTGGGAGCCACGCCCGCGCTTACCGCGGCTCCGGCCGCAGCTCGAGGATCCGCACGTCGTACGGCGCGAGCTCCACGGCGTGGACCGGGGACTTGCCGCCCAGCTCGGTCAGGTGCCCCGAGGCTGCGGCGGGCTTCACCGAGAGCGGCTGATCCGCCTGGCTGACAAGGAACACGAAGCGGCGGCCATCGCGGTGGCGCAGCGTGTCGGCCGCGACGCGCGGGTCGTCCACCGTGACCGGTCTCTTCACGCCGGCGAGCTCGGCGAGCGCGTCGTAGATCTTGTAGGTCGGCTCCGGGTTGATCCGCGGGGTCGCTGCGGCGAAGTGCTCGATCGGATAGGTGCAGAGCACGACGCTGCCGCTCCCGATCTTGCGCCGCAGCAGCGCTGGCCGGCCGCGCTGGTCGACCGCGACGACCTCTGCGCCCTTCGGGCGCACGGGCAGGTAAGCGCGGCTGTGCTCGGTGCCGGAGACAGGGAACGTGAGCGTCGTGCCCGCCGCGATGGTGCCGAACTGGCATTCGAAGGTGAGCTTCGCGCGATCGTCCTCGATCGGATCGATCATCCCGTAGCGCAGCTGGTGCTCGACGCCGAACATCGCGTTGAGGTGCGCGTACCACGGCCCGCGCTGCGATCCGTGCGTGCCGTGGCAGTACGAGGCGTAGACGACCGCGCCGGCGGACGCCAGCCGCTCCAGGAGGTGCCATGTGGGCGCGGTCAGCTGCTTGGCCGACGGCAGCAGGTAAAGGCGGCAGTCCTCGGCGATCCCGTCCCGCTCCCGCGTCAGCCCGACCGGCAGGTCCGCCTCCTTCGCCGCGATGTAGGCCTGCCGCAGCATCGTGAACAGGTAGCTGCGGTCCTCGGCCTCCGTGAACGGGAACGCGCCTTCCAGGTACGACGGGACGATCAGCGCCGCCTCGGCCGGCTCGCGCTCACAGCCGAGGACGTCGATGTCGGAGAGCACCTTGGCGAAGCGGGCCATCTCCTCGAGCTGCGGCTTGGGGCGGCCATCGACGGTCGTCAGCCCGAAGTGGAGCTCGAAGGGGTGGTGCCTGTAGGGATCCTGGTGGATGAGATCGAAATCTGTGTTGTTCCAGCCGATCCACCCGGTGGCGCCGGCCAGCAGCGTGTTGTGGAGGACCTGCCGGTAGTAGTGCGCGGCGTTCTCGTCGGACGCGAAGGCCGACGACACGCCGAACTCCTCCAGCACGACGGGCTTGCCGAGGAAGCCCGTGAGCTCGCAGACGAACGCCGCGCCGTAGTGCTGGCGCGCCAGGTCGTTCTCCATCCGGTACACGTGCGGGCCGAGGAAGTCGACGAGCGCGCCGAGATCGCGGACGGAGAACCCATTGTCGTTCCCCGTGACCTCGATGCCCCACGCGCCGTCGCCGATCGAGATCGGCTGGCTCGCCCCGCCGGCGCGCAGCGCCTGCACGACCAGGCTCGCCCAGCTCGTGACGTTCTCGCGGATCGAGCGCTCGCGCTCGCCGTAGATCGGCATCTCGTTGGAGATGAGCCAGCCCGTCACCGCCCGGTGCCCCGCGAAGCGCCGCGCCATCTGCTCGGCGAACCAGGCCTGCCGGGCCACCATCCACACGTCGCCGTAGAGGTCGCGCCCGCGCCGCCAGGCCGGGTCCCAGTTCTCGCCGGACATGTGGCCGACGAGGAGGGTCGGGATCGTCGTGAGGCCCGCCTCGACGTGCGCCTCGAGGAAATCGGCATAACGCGCGACGCAGTCCTCGTCGATCCGGTCCGGCTCCGGCATGAAGTGCGGCCAGTAGAAGAACGACCGCGTCATGGTCAGGCCGTGATCGGCGAGCACCCGGAGCTCCTCGCGGACCACGAGCGGATCGTAGCTCTGCCACATGAGCGGGCCGCCGCTCCTCGACCAGAAATTGGCCCCCAGCCAGGCGACCGCCTGTTGACGAACTGCGACTTTGGCGAAATTGCGGTGCATAGTCCTCACGTCCTGGTCATGCAGAGCGGCGCTCTCGAACACCGTCCGTCCCCCTGCTCGCGGCGCGGGTCGCGCGCTCGAGGCGCGAGCGCCGGGCAGGTCGCTTGATCGGTTCCGTTTACGCTACTTAATCGGTTCAGTCTACGCGCCCGTGCGGTGGGCCGGGCCCTCGCTCGGGCCGGCTCATGCGCGGGGGGGCGGGGCGGTGCTGCCCCGCGTCGCGAGCGTCGGCGCGCTGCACTCGTCGTCGGTGACCGGCTCTCCGGCGACGAGGCGGAGGAGCAGCGCGGCGGCGCGGGAGCCGTGCTCGGCGATGTTGCGGCGCACCGCGGTCAGGGCGGGGTGGACGAGCTGGCACAGCGCCGAGTCGTCCCAGGCCACGATCGACAGGCGCTCCGGCACGGGGACGCGCATCTCGTGGGCGACCGCGAGCGCGGCCACGGCCATCACGTCGTTGTCGAAGACGATGGCCGTGGGCGGCGAGGCCTCGGCCAGGAGCCGCCGTGTGGCCTGGCCGCCTGCCTCGCCCGTGTAGTCGGCGTGGACCGTCTGCACCCGATCCAGGCGCCGCTGGCGCGCGGCCGCGGTGAACGCCTTGGTGCGGACCGCGGTGTGCACGAACTCGGCCGGGCCGGCGACCCGCGCGATCGACCGGTGGCCCAGCGCGGCCAGGTAGTCGACGACGGCCCGCATGGCGCTCGCGTCGTCGCTCCATACCGCGGGCAGCTGCCCCTTGCCCGCCGGCCCGCCGATCACCACCGCCGGGAGCTTCAGCTCCTCGATCAGCTTCACGCGCGGATCGTCGTCGCAGAGGTCGACGAGGATCACCCCGTCGATCCGCCGCTCGGCCCACCAGCGGCGGTAGGTCTCCACCTCGGCCACGCGATCCTCCGTGACCTTGAGCAGCAGCGCCTCGGCCTTCTCGGACAGCTCCGCCTCGATGCCGGAGATGAGCTGCATGAAGAACGGCTCGATGCCGAGCATGTGCGCGGGCCGGTCGATGACCAGGCCGACGGCGCCGGCGCGGCCGTCGGAGAGCGCCCGCGCCGCGTTGCTCGGCTGCCAGCCCAGCTCCGCCGCGATGGCCAGGATCCGCTCGCGCGTCGGCTCCGACACGCCGGGCCTGCCGTTCAGCGCATACGACACCGCTCCTTTGGAGACCCCCGCCCGCCACGCGATGTCCGTGATCGTCGGACGCTTCACGCATCACCTCCGCTCCAGGCGACGGATCGCGCCTGCCGTGTGAACCCGCTCCGCCGCATGGCCCCGGTTGGATAGCACGACGGCCCGCTGGCGAGCCGAACGCCGCGCAGGGCCGAGCGCCGCGAGCGAGCGACGACCCCAGCGCAGCCCCTCCCACACCGTCGCATGGCCAGGCGAGGCGGGTCAGGCGCCGCGCCGGACGGCCGCGGGGGGGGGGCCCGGTCAGCGCGCCGCTGTCAAGCGTGGCGCTGTGTCCCGTGGGACTCCGCTGCTGGGCGGACGGGCCGTGTCGTGCTGTTCACGCCACCTCGAGGAGCTCGCGTTCGGTGATGCCGAGCAGGAAGAGGATGGCGTCGAGGCCGCTTGCGGAGAGGGACGTGTCGGCGGCCTCTCGCAGCTTGGGCTTTGCGCGGAACGCGACGCCGAGGCCGGCTCTTTGCAGCATCAGGAGGTCGTTGGCGCCGTCGCCCACGGCGATGGTCTGATCGAGCAACACGCCTTCTGCCTGGGCGATGGTCTCGAGCAGCTCGGCCTTGCGTTGTGCGTTGACGATCGGCCCTGTGACCCGGCCGGTCAGCTGTCCGTTCGCGACCTCGAGCGCGTTCGAGTAGGCGTAGTCGATCCCGAGCCGCGCTTTCAGCGCCTCCGCTGCGATCGAGAAGCCGCCCGAGATCACCGCCGTCCGGTAGCCGAGCCGCTTCAGCACCCGGATGAGCGTCTCTGCGCCCTCGGTGATGGGGAGCTCTGCGGCGAGCTTCCGCAGCACGCCGACGTCGAGGCCGCGGAGCAGCGAGAGCCGCTGGCGGAGCGACTCGTCATAATCCATCTCCCCTTGCATCGCGCGCTCTGTGATCTTCGCCACCTCCTCCGCGACGCCTTTCGCGCGCGCCAGCTCGTCGATCACCTCGATCCGGATGAGCGTCGAGTCCATGTCCATCACGACGAGCCGCTTGCTACGGCGGAACAGGCCCTCGCGTTGCAGCGCGAGATCGAAGCTGTTCTGCGTCGCGAGCGCGAGGAGGGCCTGCTTGAGGGTGTCGGCCTCCTCTTCGCGCTGGAGCAGCACCTGGATTTCCACCGAGGAGAGGCGTTCGACCGACAGCCGCGCGATCTTCTCGATGTTTGCGCCGTGGGCTGCGAGTGTGGAGGCCACGTCGTGCAGCGGCTTCGCGCCGAGCTCGCGGCCGATGGCTGTCACCACGTACCGGCTCCCGGGTGTGCGCCGTGGCGCGCCCCCGTCGAGCGGCTTGAAGTCGAGCGTCACGCCGAGCTCTTTCGCGGCGAACAGAAGCTCCTTGAGTCCGCTGCGTGTCTCGGGGAAGAGCGCGAGGAGCGCGAGGTTCAGGTTTCCGTGCACCACCACCTGTTCGATGTCGAGCAGCGTGGCGCCGATATCGCTGAGGATGCCCGTGAGTCGAGCGGTGATGCCGGGGTGGTCCCTGCCGGTGACGGTGACCAGTATCGGATCGGACGAGACTGCCATGCCGGAGCCCCCTTAACAGCGCCGCGCGGCAGGGTCGACGCCGATAGCTCGCTGCACGAAGCAAAACGATGCTTCACCGAAAGAGCGTTTGCCAAACCACCGCCCCCCGCGCGCGCAGCCTCCTCCCCCGCAGGCTCCGCAGCTATCGGTAGCGCCCGCCCCCTCGCCCCGCCGCCGCCCGTCCGCCCCCTTTGCCGCCCGCCGCCGGCCGCCCGCCCCCCTTGCCGCCCGGACCGCGCCGGCTCGCCGGCCGCCCAGCCCGCGCCGGCTTCTCCTCGGCCGCCTCGCGCGCCGCGCCGGCGTCCCCGTCCCCCTGCTGTGCCTTGAGCTGACGGAGCTGATCGCGCAGCCGCGCCGCCTTCTCGAACTCGAGGTTCTCCGCCGCCGCGAACATCTCCTGCCGGAGCGCGTCGATCTGGTCGACCAGGTCCACCGCGGCGCGCGCCGCCTCGCCCGCGGGCTTCGCCGGGCCCTTCGGGACGGCGTAGTAGTCGCGCGTGCCCGAGGTGGGCGACAGGTCGAGGATCGCCTTCTTCACCGTGGCCGGCGTGATGCCGTGCTCCTTGTTGTACGCCTCCTGGATCGCGCGCCGCCGGTTCGTCTCGTCCATCGCGCGCTTCATCGCCTCGGTGATGCGATCGGCGTACATCACGACCTCGCCGTTCACGTTGCGTGCGGCGCGGCCGATCGTCTGGATGAGCGAGCGCGGGCTCCGGAGGAAGCCCTCCTTGTCGGCGTCGAGGATGGCGACCAGCGACACCTCGGGCAGATCCAGCCCCTCGCGCAGCAGGTTGATGCCGACCAGCACGTCGAACTCGCCGCGCCGGAGATCGCGGAGGATCTCCACGCGCTGGAGCGTGTCGACGTCCGAGTGGAGGTAGCGGACCCGGATGCCGAGCTCCGTGTAGTACTCGGTCAGATCCTCGGCCATCCGCTTGGTCAGCGTCGTGACGAGCACGCGATCGCCGCGGCCTACCCGCTCCCGGATGCGCGCGAGCAGGTCGTCGACCTGACCGGACACCGGGCGGATCTGGATCTGCGGATCGATGAGCCCGGTCGGCCGGATGATCTGCTCCACGACCGAGCCGGCCGACTTCTGCAGCTCGTAGTCGCCGGGGGTCGCGCTCACGAAGAGGACCTGCGCGTAGTGTTGCTCGAACTCCTCGAACTTGAGCGGCCGGTTGTCGAGCGCGCTGGGGAGCCGGAACCCGTACTCGACGAGCGTCTCTTTCCGCGCCCGGTCGCCCCGGTACATCGCCCCGACCTGCGGGACGGTCTGGTGCGACTCGTCGATGATGAGGAGGAAGTCCTTCGGGAAATAGTCGATCAGCGTCGGCGGGGGCTCGCCGGCCTTCCGGCCCGAGAGGTGGCGCGAGTAGTTCTCGATGCCGTTGCAGAACCCCATCTGCTCCAGCATCTCGAGATCGTACATCGTGCGCTGCTCGATACGCTGCTTCTCGAGGAAGCGCACGGCCCTGTCGTAGAAGTCGATGCGCTCGCGCAGCTCCTCGCGGATCGCCTGGATCGCGAGCCTGAGCTGCTGTTGCTCGGTGACGTAGTGGGAGCCGGGAAACACCGCGTAGCGATCGAGCTGGCCCACCACCTTGCCGCGGACCGGGTCGACCTCCTTGATGGCCTCGATCTCGTCGCCGAAGAACTCGACCCGGATCGCGAGCGCCTCCTCGTAGGCCGGGAAGATCTCGACGACATCGCCGCGGACGCGGAACGTCCCGCGGTGGAAATCGACGTCGTTCCGCGTGTACTGGATGTCGACGAGCCGCCGCAGGAGCTCGTCGCGGCGGATCTCGGTGCCGCGCTCGAGCTTGATCAGGAGCCCGTGGTAGCTCTCGGCCGAGCCGATGCCGTAGATGCAGCTCACGGAGGCGACGATGATCACGTCCGGCCGCGAGAGCAGCGCGTGCGTCGCCGCGTGGCGCATGCGGTCGATCGCGTCGTTGATGATCGCGTCCTTCTCGATGAACGTGTCGCTCGTCGGGACGTAGGCTTCGGGCTGGTAGTAGTCGTAGTAGCTGACGAAGTAGTGGACGGCGTTGTTGGGGAAGAGCTCCCGCATCTCGCCGTAGAGCTGGGCCGCCAGCGTCTTGTTCGGCGCCATGATGAGGGTCGGCTTTTGCAGCTTTTCGATCACCTTGGCGGCGGTGAACGTCTTGCCGCTGCCCGTGACGCCGAGGAGGACCTGGAAGGCCTCGCCCTGCTCGAAAGCGGAGCAGATCTCCTGGAGCGCGCGAGGCTGGTCACCGCACGGCTTGAATTCGGAGACGAGCTCGAAGTGTGTGGGCATGGAGCGGAGGACCCTAGTGCGGCGAGGCGCTCCTCGCAACCTCCGCGGCCGTCAGGGCCGGAGGGCGGCGTGGCCTCGCCAGGAAGGCGTGGTCTCGTCCGGCTTCGTCGGTCTTCCAACTATCGGCAACCATCGGTCGCGTCGCGCGGAAATTGTCGACCCACTGTCGTTCACCTGGAACGAGGGCGCCCCACGTCGTCCCGCGCGCCTCCGTCCGGCGCACGCTCGTCCCCGCTCCGCCGCATGCGCCGCACCTCGCCGCGCTCGTTGCCCAGAGCGGGCTCCGCGCGCTCGTTGCCCAGAGCGGGCTCCGCGCGCTCGTTGTCCAGAGCGGGCTCCGCGCGCTCGTTGTCCAGAGCGGGCTCCGCGCGCTCGTTGAATGAAGCGCGCTCCGTACGCGCGCGCTGTGCTCGCTGTCCATACGGCCGGGCCGAGCCGAGAGCGCTTGACGTCGGCGCGGGGCCATAGGATTCTAGGTGCTGTCGCGTCGTGGTGACGTGAGCCGACACGGAGGTCAGGTCATGAGTGCCAACACATTGCACACCCATTGCGCCGCCGCCGTCGTTTCCGCCGCGGCCGGCTGAGCTCGTCTCCACGTCTCCGCGACGTCGCCCGCGTGCCCTGAGGGGCGCGTGTGTGCCCTGAGCGCGTGCCCCTCCCAGGGATCTGCCCTGGCCGGGTGTGCCTTCTGGCGTGACGTCCTGATCGATCGACGAGCTCCGCTCCGCGGCGGCCCCGCGCGTGGAATGGCCGGCGCGTGCGCGCTTGTGCGCCGCCGCGCCCTGTCCGTCGATCGCCGCGCCCCGAGCTCGGGCGCGGCCGAACGCCATGGAGCGCTCGTCCGTCATGCAAACTCATCTCGATTCTCTCGTTGATCCGTCTTCGCAGCACGAAATGCAGCCCGATCTGGTCGGGCTTGGATGGACTCCCTTCTTCGCGAGCCAGCTCGCCTGTCTCAAGGATGCCGTGCAGCCTGCGCGTGTCGTCCTCGCCTCCGCGTCCAGGCACCACGTTCAGACCGCGGATGGCCCGCGCATCGCGGTGGTCAGCGGTCGCCTCGCGCACGAGGCTGCTGACCGCGCGGCGCTCCCCACCGTCGGTGACTGGGTGGGCCTCAGGCCTGGCGACGGCGCCGGGCCTTCGTACATCGTGCACACGTTCGCGCGGAGCACGTGCCTGCGCCGCAAGGCCGCGGGGCCCACGGTGGAGGCTCAGGTGCTCGCGGCCAACATCGACAAGGTGTTCATCGTCACGTCGCTGAACGCCGACTTCAACCTGCGCCGCCTCGAGCGTTACATCGACGCCGTCCTCGACAGCGGCGCTCGCCCGGTCCTCGTGCTCAACAAGGCCGATGTCTGCCCGGATCCGGAGCGGTACATCGACGCGGCGCGGGACGTCGCCCCTGCTGTGCCGATCGCGCTCGTCAGCGCGCTCTCCGGCGCCGGCCTCGACGCGCTCCGCGCCGAGATCGGGGCAGGGGAGACCATCGCCCTCGTCGGCTCGTCCGGCGTGGGGAAGTCCGCGCTCAGCAATCGCCTGCTCGGCGCGGAGGTCCAGCTCGAGGGCGCGATCCGGGCGTCGGATGAGCGTGGCCGCCACACGACGGCTCACCGGGAGCTGTTCCTGATCCCTGGCGGTGGCCTCCTCATCGACACGCCGGGCATACGGGAGCTCGGCGTCTGGTCTGCGGGCGGCAGTGCCCCGGCCGGCTTCGACGACGTCGAGGCCCGCGCCGCGGCCTGCCGTTTCCGGGACTGCGCGCACGACGGCGAGCCCGGTTGCGCGGTGCTCCGTGCCATCAAGGACGGCGACCTCGATCCCGAGCGTCTCGGCGCCTACCTCAAGCTCGGTGCGGAGCGCCGCTACCTCGCCGGCCAGCAGGACGTGCGCGCGAAAATCGAGGAGAAGCGGCGCTGGAAGCAGATCTCGAAGCAGATGCGCGCCAATCCGAAGCGATAAGCGAGCCCCCCGGCGGCCAGACCCAGCGTCCCCGCCACCCCGCGTAGAGCCCGCCAGCAAATCCCCCGCATCCTCCCCCCGCCCGTCTGCGCGCCCCCTCGAGACCGCTCTTCCCATCCCTTGGAAAGAGCCCTCGGGAGGGGGTGTCGCGCGCGGGGCTGGCGGGGGAAGGGCCCCACGAACCCGAGCGCCGGCCCGCATCGAAGCCACTCGCCCCTGGTTCTCCTTCCCCCGTTCAGCCGGCCATAGCCACCACAAGGCGCGAGTTCGTGGGAAGGGCCCCCCGCCGGCCCCGCGCGCGACACCCCCTCCCGGGGGCTCCCCCGCGTCCTGGATGCAGAGCCCTCCCTCTCCGTCCCGTGCCCGTCAGATCCCGTATTGCCGGAGCTTCTTGTGGAGCCCCTCGCGCGTGATCCCGAGCGACTTGGCCGCGTTGGTCTTGTTGTTGTTGTGCCCGCGCAGCGCTTCCAGGAGGAAGAACTTCTCGACCGCGTCCATCATCTCCTTGAGCGACCCCTTCGGCGTCCCCGCCCGCGCGATGAGCCCTTCGACCTGCCGGATCCTCGGCGAGAGCAGCTCCGGCGTCCCGAACGCCCCCGGCTCCAGCTGGATGACGATCCGCTGCACCTCGTTCTGGAGCTCCCGGACGTTGCCCGGCCAGTCGTACGCGACCATCAGCTCCATCGCCTGCTGGCTGAACCCGCCGCACGGCTTGCCGATCTCGTCCGCGTAGCGCTCCAGGAAGTGCGCCGCGAGCAGCGAGATGTCGTCGCGCCGCTCCCGCAGCGGCGGCAGGCGGATCGGGAAGACCTTGAGGCGGTAGTAGAGGTCCTCGCGGAACCGCCCCTTGGCCACCTCGTCCTCGAGGTTCCGGTTCGTCGCGGCGACGATGCGCACGTTGACGTGCTTCGGGCTCGTCGCGCCCACGGGGCGGATCTCGCCCTCCTGGAGCGCCCGGAGGAGCTTCGATTGCAGCGACAGCGGCGTCTCGGTGATCTCGTCGAGGAAGAGCGTGCCGCCGTCGGCGATCTCGAACAGCCCCTTCTTCTCCTCGGTGGCGCCCGTGAACGACCCCTTCTTGTGCCCGAACAGCTCGCTCTCCAGGAGGCTCTCGGCCAGCGCCGCGCAGTTCTGCGCGACGAACAGCTTGTCGCGGCGGCGGGAGCGGTAGTGGACGGCGGCGGCGATGAGCTCCTTGCCCGTGCCCGTCTCGCCCTCGATCAGCACCGTGACGCGCGTGTCGACCACCTTGTCGAGCTGCCCGATCACCTTCCGCATCGCGTCGCTGTTGCCGATGATGTCGACGGCGCCCCCGCTGCCGCCCCGGCGGCGCTCCTCGCGCCCCTTGAGGAAGCTGTTCTCCTTCTGGAGCCGCTCCTCCGCGAGCACGAGCCGCTTGATGAGCCGGGCGTTCGCCACCGCGAGCGAGGCGTTGGCGGCCAGCACGAGGAGCGTCTCCAGGTCGCCGGCGTTCAGCATCCCGGGCACGCTCCGGTTGTCGGCCTGGAGCACGCCGATGATCTCCTCGCCCTTCCAGAGCGGGACGGCGAGCGTGCTGCGGATCGAGGCGCCCATCAGCGACTCGGACTGCCCGACCTCGATCGGCGCGTCGGCGGCGAGCACGGCCGCCCGCTCCTTGATCACCTTCCGGTAAACGCTGCGCGTGATCGGGACCGGCCCTGCAGGCGGCCCCCCTTTGCCCGACGCGGACCGGACCCGCGTCAGCACCGGCACGAACGCCGCCGGCGCCGCGCCCGGCTCCTGGTCGTCGTCGCGCAGCACCACCGTGACGTGCGTCGAGCTCGGCACCAGCGCGAGCACCGCGTCGGCGATCTCGGCGAGCACCTCGTCGAGATCGGTCGCCGCGCCGATGCGCTTCTGCGCCGCGTACATCGCCGACAGCGCGCTCGGGTCGCGCTCGATCTTCGCCTCGGCAGGCTCGATCTCGTCGAGGCGGCGGATCGAGACGACCCGCGCGTCGTCGGCCTCCTCCGGGATCTTCACCACCATCCGGGTGACCGCGTCCCCGGAGCCGAGCTCGATGACGTCCCCCGTCTGGAGGGCCAGCGCGCTGCGCCCCGCGCCGAGCTCCAGCCGCTCGCCCCGCCGCGTCACGCTCGTGCCGTTCGTCGAGCGCAGATCCTCGAGGATCACCCCGTCGGCGCCGCTCACGATGCGCGCGTGCGCCCCGGAGACGTGGCGATCGTCGAGGACGACGCGGTTGTCCGACGAGCGCCCGAGCGTGATCAGCTCGCCCTGGAGCTCGAAGGTGCGCCCGGCAGCGAGACCCTGGGTTACCTCGAGCACGATCATGGTTCGTTCTTCAGCCGGGAAGACCCCGTGACAAGGGCCGGAGTAAACCGTCAAGACGGCGGAGACGCCAGGAAAAATCAGGAGCCAGGCGCGTCGGTGAAGCTTCTCGCAAGCTTCGCGCGAGCATCGCGCGAAGCTTCACGCGAGCCTCGCGCAAGCATCGCGCCCGGGTGGCGCCAATCAAGGAAAATCTGGAGCCAGGTGATGTGCCCGCCTGCGCGCTCCAGGCGCTCCGTGCGCCCCGACCGCGGACGGGGCGCACGGCGGCGGTGCGTCGATCACTGCGCGCGGGCGGTGAGGCGGTAGATGACCGTCTTGAAGGGCGCGTTGCCGGCGATCTTCTCGGGATCCTTCGAGGCCTCGCCCTCGTCGACGATCTTCTGCAGCTTGGTCGCGACCTCGGCGTCGCCCTTCGGCGAGAGGGCGTCGATGACCGAGACCGAGACGAAGCGGACGGCCGCGTTCGAGACCTTCGGCATCGCGTCGATGATCTGCTGCCGGACCTCGGGGGTGCCGAACACGCCCGCCATGTAGGCGGACTTGATCCCCTGGAACTGCGTCTCCTTCGCCTGCGACGCCGGCTCGCCGAGCTTGCCGACGTAACACTCGAGCTTGGTGCCGCAGGCCCCGAGCAGCTCCTTCGCGATCTTGATCTCCTTCTCCATCGACTTGCCGACCGTGCCGCCGCCGCTCGTGCGGGTGCCCGCGAGCCGATCGACGTCGGCGATCTGGTCTGGCTTCATCAGCTTGAGCGCCGTCTGCAGCGAGACGTCGCGGATCTGCGCGACGTCGTCCTCCTCGCCGCGCGCCTCGAGGCCGGTCTTCACGAGCCACGGCACGAGGCTCGCGTCGAAGAAGTTGCTCGCCGCCTCGGCGAGCATCACCCGCGCGTTGATGCCGGCCGGCGGCATCTCGAGCCCCGCGGGCGTCTTCTCGTAGGCCGCCTGGAAGGCCGCGAGGGTCTCCGGCGTCCTCGGCACCTTGGTCAGCTCGCGCGCGATGATGGCGCGCGGCACGTCCTCGGCCTTCTCGAGCGCGGCGAGCAGCGGCTGCGACGACTCCTGCCGGCCGATCGTCGCCAGGACGAGCGCGGCCGCCGCGACGTGGGCGGTCTCCGCGGCCTTCTTCTGCTCCGCGTTCGCCTTGTCGCCGCCGGCGCCCTTCAGGTTCTCGACCTTCGAGTACTCGATGAGCTCCTTCTGGTCGCCCTGGAGCAGCGCGATCGTCGGCTGGATCGCGGGCTTGCCGATCTTCGTGAGCGCCAGGATGGCCGTCGTGGCCGCGTCCGCCTTGAACGGCGACAGCACCACCTTGAGCAGCGGCACGACCGCCTTCTCGCTGCGCTGCCACCCGAGCAGCTCCGCGGCGGTGATCTGCCAGAACAGCTCGTTCCGCATCGTGGCGACGTCCTTCGGGTCGTTGATCGGGCGCCCGATCATCGTGATGAGCCCGTCTTCCCAGGACTTGCTGTTGATGTCGACCATCGCGTCGTGCACGTCGCGCGAGATCGTCGAGCCCTTGGGCTTGCCGTGCTGGAGCTTCGAGAAGACGGCCATGAGCGGCTCGGCGGCCTTCTCCGACTTCATCGCGCCCAGGCCGCGCACGGCCCAGCGGACGTCCTCCTCGGTGGACTCGGGCTTGTAGTCCTTGAGCGCCTTGATGAGGCAGGCCTCGCCGCGCGGGTCCCTCGTGTCGGAGATGAACTTGATGAGCTTCGAGTTCGTGCGCTCGTCGAGATCGCCGGCGACGCACTTCTGCGTCATCGGCTCGATGATCTTGTCGAGGAGCGGCTTCACGGTCGGGCCGGTCCGGTCCTTGTTGTCACGCGTCATCGCGTCTTCGAAGAACTGGACGAGCCGGTTGACGGAGGCGGTGAGCGTGGCCGGGTCGTCGAGCCGCTTGACGTGCGTCTCGGGGTCGTTCTCATCGCCGCATCCGACGATGACGCCTGCGGAGAGCGCCATCGACGACGCGGTGGCGGCCCCCAGGAGGAGCGAGCGAAGGAGCGGCAGGATGCTGCGTGCTGAGCGGGACATGGTGTTTCCTCCGGGACCTCGGTGATGCTGCCGGCCTGACCTCGCCGTCGCACGGCGCGCTTCAGGAGAGGCGGTCAGCGGCTAGCCTTCGTTAGCCTGAGGGGACGAAAGTGGACAAAAACAGCGCGCGGCAGGGGGCGCGGCCCCCCTTCGGCCACGACGTGGCGCCGCTCCGCCATGGAAACGGCGAAGCCGACGCTATTCGCCGCCAGAGAACGTGTCAACGCGAGCGCGGCGCCGAGACGAGCCGGCGGATCCCCGTGGCGAAGAGCCGGTCGGGGATGACACGGCGCAGCGCGACGAGCGCCCGTGCGTCCCGGCCGACGAGGGTCCTGAAAGGCGGCGATGCGTCGTCGATGAGGCGGAGGATCGCGGCCGCGACCGGGGCGGGCGGCGGCGCCTTGGCGGCGTCCTTGAGGACGATCTGCTCGATCGCCCTGGTCATCGCGCCGTAAGGGCCGTCGAGCGAGACGTGGGCGCCGCGACGCTGGTTCTCGTAGAAAATTTCGGTCTTGAAGGTGCCGGGCTCGACGAGGCATACGTGGACGCCGAACGGGGCGACCTCCCAGCGCAGCGCCTCGCTGAAGCCCTCGACGGCGTGCTTCGTGGCCGCGTAGGCGCTCACGCCGGGGAGGCCGACGAGCCCGGAGAGGCTCGAGACGTTGACGATGCGGCCGCGCCCCGCGCCGCGCATCGCGGGGAGCACCGCGCGCGTCACGGCCATCAGCCCGAAGACGTTGGTCTCGAACTGCGCCCGGACGTCGCCGTCCGCCTGCTCCTCGAAGGCGCCGCCGACCGCGATGCCGGCGTTGTTGACGAGGGCGTAGGCGGGGCCGTGCTTCTGAAGGATCTCCCGGACCCTGTCGGGCGCGCTCGCCGCGGCGACGTCGAGCTGTTCGATCTCGAGCGCGACGCCCCGCGCGCCGGCGGCGGCGAGGAGCGCGCCGGCCTTCTCGGGGCGGCGCATCGTGGCGATGACCCGGTGGCCCGCGGCCGCGCACGCGACCGCGGTCGCGAGGCCGATGCCGCTGGAGGAGCCGGTGACGAGGACGAGGTGACCCATGGCGAAGGGGCGCGAGTATAGGCGAAGCGCGACGCGGCGGGGGCGCGGGGCGCGGCGTGTGCGGCGCGCGCGCCGCGTTGAAGCGCCGCCGCCGCGCCGCCGGGGCGGGCGCTCAGCCGATGATCATCGCCTCGCTGAGGAGCCGGCCCTCCCTGAAGCGCCGCAGGTTCCAGCGGTCGAACAGGGGGAGGGAGGCGCCCTCGGCGATGTGCTGCGCGACGAGCTTGCCCATGACGGGCGCGATCATGAAGCCGTGCCCCATGAACCCGGAGGCCTGGTAGAAGTGCTCGACCTCGTCGACCCCGCCCACGATCGGGTTCTGGTCCGGGGTGAGGTCGTAACAGCCGGCCCACTGCCGCAGCACCTTGACGCTGCCGAGGAGGGGGCACGCGGCGACGAGCGCCCGCGCGTACAGGGAGAGGAACTTGTGGCTCGACCCCATGTCGAGGCCGTCGGGGACGTCCTCGTTGGAGATGCCGCCCACGATCTCGCCGCGCATCGACTGGGAGAAATAGAGCCCGTTCGAGAGATCCGCGACGAGCGGGCCGAGCCAGGGCTTGAGCGGCTCGGTCGAGCAGATCTCGTGGCGGTGCGGGTGGTTGGGCAGCTCCACGCCGAGCATGCGCGCGATCTCGGGGCTCCACGCGCCGGCCGCGTTGACGACCTTGTTCGTCCGGATCTCGCCGCGATCGGTGACCACCGCGTCGATCCGCGCGCCCTGCGTGCGGAAGCCGAGGACGTCCGTGAAGGTGGCGATGTCGACGCCGAGCTTCTGCGCGCGCTCGGCGTAGCCCCAGACGAACGGCCAGGGGAACACGACGCCGTCGTCGGGGTTGTAGCTCGCCGCCACGACGCCGTCGGTCGAGAGCTGCGGCACGATCGCGCGCGCCTCGTTGGCGGTGAGCATCCGCGTCCCGAGGCCGCACGCGTTCTGCACGGCGACGCTCTTCTCGAGCGTCCGGCGGCCCGCCTCGCTGCGCACGAGGAAGAGGTAGCCGCCCTGCCGGAACCAGATGTTGATCTTCATCTCGCGGGCGAAATCCCGGCAGATGCGGATGCTCTCCTGCATCAGCCGGATGTTGCCCTCGCTCGAGAACTGCGCCCGGACCCCGCCGCCGTTGCGCCCGCTGGCGCCGCCGCAGAGGTAGCTCCGGTCGACGACGACGATGTCGGTGATGCCGTGGTGCCGCGCGAGGTTGTACGCGATCGCGAGGCCCATGATCCCCGCGCCGATGATGACGATCTCGGCCTGCCCCCGCATCGCGCCTCAGCCGAGGTCCGACCTCGCCGCGGCGACGACGGCGGCCTGGAGGGCGCCGTTCGAGGCGATGATGCCGCGGCCGAGCTTGAGCCCGGGGCCGTTGTAGTCGATGGGCGCGCCCGAGAGGTCGGTGAAGCTGCCGCCCGCCCCGAGGAGCACGGCCTCGGGCGCGCAGCTGTCCCAGAGCTTGGCGCCGCCGCCGCCGTGCACGTAGAGGTCGACCTCGCCGGTCGCGATCCGGGCGATCTTCACGCCGACCGAGCCGCAGGGGACGACCTTCGAGATGCCGAGCCGCGCGAGGACCGGCTCGAGCTCCTTCGGCCGGTGCGAGCGCGAGATGATGAGCGTCGCGTCGGCCGGCGCGCTCACGTCCGAGACCCGGAGCGGCCTGCGGCTGCCGTCCCTCGCCTCGAGGAAGGCGGTGCCGCCCTCGCCGGCGCGGCCGGCCAAAGCCTCGCCCGTCGTGGGCATCACCACGACGCCCAGCGCCGCGCGGCCGCGGACCGCGAGCCCGATCATCACGGCGAACTCGCCGTTCCTGTCCGCGAACTCCCGCGTGCCGTCGAGCGGGTCGACGAAGAACACCCGCTCCTTCCGCAGGCGCGAGGCGAGCTCGTCGCCGGTCGGGACGCTCTCCTCGGCGAGGATCGCCTCGCCGGGGAACGCGGCCTCGAGCGCGCTGCAGATGAGCGTGTTCGCCTCGCGGTCGGCGCGGGTCACCGGGTCGCCGGGGCCCTTCATCTCGACGGCGAACGGCGTCGCGTACACGTCCATCACGATCGCCGCCGCGGCGCGCGCGATGCGGACGATCTCGTCGAGCTCCCTGTCGTTCTTGTCCATCGTGCTCACACCTCGATCCCGGCCTGCCTGAGGCGCACGGAGAGCTCCGTGAGCGCCGAGTCCTGGAGGTAGGGCGGCATGCCGGCCTCGCGGACGAGCTGGTCGAGCTGGGCGACCGAGCGGGGGCCCAGCACGGCGGACGAGACGACGCGGTTCGCGAGGACGAAGCGCAGGGCCGCCGAGCGGAGCGACGTGACGGCGCCCGAGACCAGCGGCCGGAGCGCGTCGAGCTGGCGGATGCGGGTCTTGAGCTCGTCGCGCGTCCACCGCTGGTAGCGGTGATCGTCGAGGTAGAACTCGCGCTCGAAGCTCCACTGGCCGGCGAGCAGCCCGTGCGCGAGCACCGATCGGGCGAGGACGCCCGCGCCGGACTCGGAGACGTCGCCGGCGACGTCGTGGAGGTCGCCGGGGAAAAAGGCGTTGTAGGCGATCTCGATGACGTCGACCTCGTCGCGCAGCGCGGAGCGGGCGACGTCCGCGGAGCCGGCGCTCACGCCGTAGGCGCGGATCTTCCCGGCCTGCTTGAGGTCCTTCAGGAAGGCGAGGGCCTCCTTCGATTGCATCGCGGCCACGGTGGGGTTGTGGAGCAGGACGACGTCGACCACCTCGCGGGCGAGGCGCTCCTGCGACCGCTCGAACGCGGTGCGGAGGTGGGCCGGGTCGAACCGCTTGGTCGGGGGATCGCCGTCGCGAACGGTGCCGATCTTGGTGACGACGAACGTCGGGCCGGCGCCCTGGAGCCGCCTGCCGAGGCAGCGCTCCATCTCGCCGCGGCCGTAGACGTCGGCGGTGTCGAACAGGTCGATGCCGACCGCGAGCGCGCGATCGATGACGCGATCGATCTCGATGTCGGCGACGGGACCGTAGCCGTCGCCGGAGAGTCCCCAGGTGCCTAGGGCGAGCTCCGAGACCTGAAGGGTCGTCTTGCCGAGGGGGCGCTTCCTCACGGGCGGCGATCTACACCAGCGCCGGGAGGGCGCCACGAAATAGGGGCGGAGCTCCGGGTACGGCGCGCCGCGTCGCGCGCCCTCTGGAGCGGCGGAGCTGCCCCGGGGCGGGCGTCCCCCGTCGCGCCCCGGCGCGCTGTCGCAGGGCGCGTCCTCCGGGGCCTCACGCGCCGGCGCGGGTCGTCGGGCCGCCACGTCCCTGCGCGCTCGGCCACGGAACGCTCCATGCCAGAGAGCCAGGGAAGGGGAGTGAGGCGGAAGCGCGCGGGGCGGCGCCGCGGGGGGCAGGGTCTTCAGGTGACATGTCGAGTCGAGCCCTGCCGGTGGCCGACGAAGGGGGCTGGAGAGTATGGCGAAAGGGCCTAATGAGGCATCGGCGGCCGAACCCATCAGCGACCGGAGGTCGCGGCCGCCCGCGGCGAGCACCTCTGCGCGGCGCGCGCTGGAGCTCGTCGCCGTCCGAGGCAAAGACGTGCTCGGCGTCCGCCACGTGCTCGCGGAGGGGCGCGCGCACATCGGAGACACGCCCGCGTCCATCGTGCGCGTGCCGTCGGGGGAGCTCGATAGAGCGGCCCCGGTCATCGCGGAGGTGATCGGCGCGCGCTACGTGCTGCACGTCCCGCGGCGGACGCGGGCGCGCCTCCACGGCGCCGACGGGCTCGCGCGCCTGTTGACGGGCCCGGCCGACATCGAGCTCCAGGAGGGCGACCGCGCCGTGCTCGTGATCGGGGCCGTCCAGATCCGCGCGCAGATCGTGCCCATCGAGATCATCTCACGCCTGGGTGCGTCCGGCCTGCGCTGGATCGGCCTCATCGGCGCCCTCTACCTCGTCGCGCTCGGCATCTGCGCCGCCCTCGCGCCGCGCGACCGCGCCCGCCTCGACGAGGGGTCGATCCGCCGCGCGGTCGGCGAGGCCGCCGCGCAGCTGTGGGCAGAGCACGCCCCTGTGCCATGACGCGAGGGCACGAGCGGGCCGTCACCGGCGGGTGATGCCTGTGCGTCATGGAGTGGTATTCTCTGCCCTCCATGCGATTCAAGATCGTTCCGCCCCTTCCGGTTCAACTCCTGCTCTGCCCGCTCGCTGTCCTCGGCTGTGGCAACACGTCCGCCGAGCACGGAGACCCGGGCAGCGAGCCGCGGGGCGGGATCCTGAGCCTGCCGTCCGGCTGGAGCTCCATCGAGCCGGGCGGCGAGACGACGTGCTCGCGCGGTGATCCGTTCAAGTACTTCGTCCGTCCGGGCACCGTCAATCGCGTCATCGTCGAGTTCCGCGGCGGCGGCGCGTGCTGGGACGCAACCACGTGCTCGTTCGCGGGATCGCTCTTCCAGGAGACGGTCGGCGAGGACGCCCTGACGACCGGGATCTACGATCATGAGAACCCGGACAACCCCTTCAAGGAGTGGCACCATGTGTACATCCCCTATTGCACCGGGGACGTCCACTGGGGCGACAACGTGGCCACGTATGGGGAGGGGAGCCAGGCCGTCACCATCCAGCACAAGGGCGCCGTCAACGTCCGCGCGGCGCTCGGCTGGATCTACGAGAACGTCCCCGCGCCAGAGAAGATCTTCGTGACGGGCTGCAGCGCGGGCGCGTACGGCGCCATCCTCTGGTCCGCGCACCTGCGAGAGCACTACAAGGGCGCGTCGGTCATCGAGTTCGCGGACAGCGGGGCAGGGATCATCACGGAGACGTTCTTCCGGGACAGCCTTCCTTCCTGGAAGCCCGAGGGCGCTTACCCCACATGGATCCCTGGCCTCGACCCGGCCGAGCTCGCGCGGCTGTCGGTGCTCTACGAGAAGATCGGCGCTCATTACCCGGACATGCGCCTGTCGCAGTACAACACCGCCTATGATGAGGACCAGGTCTTCTTCTTCAACGCGATGGGCGGCGGCGGCGCCCAGGCGTGGTCAGACGCCATGAGGGCGGAGATCGCCGAAATCGAGGCATCGACACCGAACTTCAGGTCGTTCCTTGCCGCCGGCACCGCGCACTGCATCCTCTGGCGGCCGGAATTTTACACCCTCGAGTCGGGCGGAGCGCGCCTCGTGCAATGGCTCGACGGGCTCGCAAACGGTGCCCCGCCGCCGAGCGTCGCGTGCGACGCTTGCGGCTCGCCTTGAGCGTGGCCCGGGGGCGGGCGGCGCGGCGGCCGGGCAGCGAGGGGCGGGGTGCGCGCTGGTCGGCGCCGGGCGGAGTGTGCGCGGGAGGGCGGGCGCAGGGGGCGTGATCGCCCGCTCAGGCGGGCGCCGCGGCGGCTCCAGTTGACGCGCAGCCAGAGCTCTAGATTATGTCCGCCGCGAACGCGGGCGCGTGGGCGCATCCGCGGCGGCCCCGGAGGAAGAGCTCCGGGGGAAGACAGAGGGATCCATGCGCACGCTTTGTATCGATATCGGCGGAACGGGGATCAAGGCCACCATCCTCGACGAGCAGGGGACTCCGATGACGGATCCCGTGCGCGTGCCGACGCCCCAGCCGGCCTCGCCGGACCCCATCCTCGACCTCATCGAGGAGATCGCCCGGGCGCAGGGGGAGTTCGATCGCGTCTCGATCGGCTTCCCCGGGGTGGTGATGGAGAACGTGACCAAGACGGCGCCGCACCTCGACAACGAGAAGTGGAAGGGCTTCCCGCTCGGCGAGGCCGTAGAGCGCCGGCTTGGCAAGCCTGTCCGCGTCGCCAATGACGCGGGCATCCAGGGGCTTGCCGTCATCGAGGGCAGGGGGCTCGAGATGGTGCTCACCTTCGGCACGGGGCTCGGCTGCGCGCTGTACATCGACGGCCGCTACGTGCCGAACCTCGAGCTCGGGCACCACCCGTACGGAAAGAGGGACCTGAAGTACGAGGATCGCGTGTTCGACGCCGAGTGCAAGCGCATCGGCCCGAAGCGCTGGAACAAGCGCGTGCGCAAGATGATCGCGCAGGTCGAGCCGATCTTCAATTACCGCAAGCTCTACCTCGGCGGCGGCAACGCGCGCCTGCTCGACGCCTCGAAGCTGCCCGAGAACGCCGTCGTTGTGGACAACGTCGCTGGCCTCCTCGGCGGAATCAAGCTCTGGGCCTAGAGCGACGGTCACCCGCTTCGGATACGGGCCCACCTCGGCGTTTTCGGTGCTCAGCGCACCGGAGTGCGCTTCCGCGCCGAAAACGCCGATCTGGGCCCGTCTCCTGTGCGGGAGACCGCCGCTCTGCTGCGGCTCTGGAGGGTGCAGAGGGGGGCGGAAGCTGCTGTGGCCAAGGGCGGACGCGCGCTCGTGCGCTGGCGGGGAGGGCGGGCCTGCGGGGGCGTGGGTCGCGCCGGTTCCCAAGCGGGCGTGACCGTCGTACCCTGGCCCGATGAACTCGCCCGACGCACCGAAGCCCGACGCACCGCCCGCGGCCAATCCAGCGGCGGACGCTGATCTCGATCCGTTTCGCCTCCAGTCGCCGGAGACCCTCGCGAACCCGTACCCCGTGTACGCCAGGTTGCGCCAGGAAGCGCCCGTGTACTTCAGCGCGGCTTACAACGGCTGGCTCATCACCCGCTACGACCAGGTCGCGGCGGGCTTTCGTGACCCGCGCCTGTCGGCGAAGCGCTCCAGCGCCTTCGTGACGAAGCTGCCTGAGGAGGTGCGGCAGCGGCTCGAGCCGTTGCGCCGCAACCTGGCGTCGTGGGCCTTGCTGCTCGATCCGCCGGAGCACACGCGCATCCGCTCGCTGATCAACAAGGCGTTCGTGCCGCGGCTCGTCGAGGGGTTGCGTTCCCGGGTGGAGACGCTGGTCAACGAGCTGCTCGACGCGGTCGCCCCGACGGGCCGGATGGATGTCCTCCGCGATCTCGGCGACCTCTTGCCGCTGCTCGTGATCGGCGAGGTGCTCGGTGTACCCGCCGAGGACCGGCACCGGCTGAAGGGCTGGTCCAACGCGCTCAGCGGCTTCCTTGGCGCGGGCCGGCCGACGCTGGAGATCGCCGGGGGCGCGCTGAGCGCCGTGGCCGAGCTGGAGGACTATTTCCGCGGCGTGATCGCGGCCCGGCGGCAGAGCCCCGGCAACGACCTGCTCAGCCAGCTCATCCTCGCGGAGGAGCAGGGCACGATCCTCGGCGAGCAGGAGCTGCTCTCGACGTGTTGCATGCTCCTCTTCGGCGGCCACGAGACGACGAAGAACCTCATCGGCAATGGCCTGCTTGCGCTCCTTCTCCACCGTTCCGAGCGCGAAGCCCTGCGCGGCACCCCGTCGCTGATCGGCCCGGCGGTGGAGGAGCTGCTCCGATACGACTCTCCGGTGCAGTGGATGAGCCGCGTCGCGCTCGACGACATCGAGCTCGACGGCGTGCGGATCCCGAAGGGTGATCGCGCCTTCCTGGTGCTCGGCGCGGCGAACCGCGATCCCGCGCAGTTCCCCGACCCCGACAAGCTCGACTTCCGCCGCACCGACATCCGTCACATCTCGCTCGGCGTGGGCGTCCATTACTGTGCCGGCTCCGCGCTCGCCCGGGTCGAGGCCCAGGCTGCCTTCTCCACGTTCCTGCGCCGTTTCCCCGAAGCCGAGCTCTCCCCTGGGCCGCTGACCTGGCGCATGAACCCCGGCATGCGCGGCGTCACCGCCCTCCCGATAGAGCTAGGCCCGCAGAGCTCCGCCTCCTGACCCCTCTCCAACCCGCCTGTTCCACCCTGGAGCCGCCGGGGAGAGGGGAGGGGGCGCGCGGGGGCGAGGGGGAAGGGCCCCGCGGATCCGAGCGCCGGCCCGCACCGCAGCCTATCGCCCCCAGATCTCCCCGTCCCGTACAGCCGGCCATAGCCACCACAAGGCGCGAGTCCGCGGGAAGGGCCCCCCTCGCCCCCGCGCGCCCCCTCCCCTCTCCCCGGCGGCCGTTGCGTCTTGGTTCTAGCTGTTGAGCCGCATCCCCGGCGCCAGCTGCCCAGGCAGCGCCACCGCCGCCGCCTCCAGCCCCGCGACCGGATACGCGCAGTAGTCCGCCGCATAATACGCGCTCGGCCGGTGGTTCCCGCTGCTCCCGACCCCACCGAACGGCGCCGCGCTCGACGCCCCCGTCAGCGGTTTGTTCCAGTTGACGATCCCCGCCCGGGATTCCCGCCAGAACCGCTCATAGAGCTCCCTGCGATCCGAGATCAACCCGGCCGCGAGCCCATAACGCGTGCGGTTGGCCAGCGAGAGCGCCTCATCGAAGCTCCCGTAGCGCTGCACCTGCAGGAGCGGCCCGAAATGCTCCTCGTCCGGTAGCTCCTTGATCGCCGACACATCGAGGATGCCGGGCGAGAGCAGCGCGGTCCCCTCCTCGAGCCGGCGCATCTCCAGCAGCACCTCCCCGCCGAGCGCGACCAGCCGCGCCTGCGCCGCGAGCAGCCGATCCGCCGCCGCGAGCGAGATGACAGCGCCCATGAAGGGCTGCTCCGCGTCGTCGTACCTGCCCACCTTGAGCCGGGACGCCGCGTCGACCAGGCGCGCCAACAGCGCGTCGCCCTCCGGCGTCGCCGGCACGAGCAGCCGCCGCGCGCATGTACACCGCTGGCCCGCCGAGATGAAGGACGATTGAAGGATATGGTGGGTCGCCGCCTCGGTGTTCGCGACGTCCTGGACGATGAGCGGGTTGTTGCCGCCCATCTCCAGGGCGAGGATCTTCTCCGGTTGGCCCGCCAGCTGCCGGTGCAGCGCGTTGCCCGTGCCGGAGCTGCCTGTAAAGAAGAGGCCGTCGATGCCCGGGTGACCGGCGAGCGCGACGCCGGTGCGCCGCCCCCCCTGGACCAGGTTGAGCACCCCGGCCGGGATGCCCGCCTCCTCCCAGAGTCGCGCGGTCTCCTCCGCGACCTTCGGCGAGAGCTCCGACGGCTTGAACACAACGCAGTTGCCCGCGATCAGGGCCGGAACGATGTGGCCGTTCGGCAGGTGGCCCGGGAAGTTGTAGGGCCCGAGCACAGCGACAACGCCGTGCGGCCGGTGACGCACCACGGCCGTCGCGTCGCCCGCCTCGGCCTGACGCTCGCCCGTCCGCTCGCGCCAGGCCATCAGCGACACGTCGATCTTCCCGATCATCGTCTGGACCTCGGTGAGCGCCTCCCAGCGCGGCTTGCCCGTCTCCAGCCCGATCACGTCCGCGAGCCGGGCCTTGTGCTCGCCCAGGAGGCCGGCGAAGCGCTTCACCAGCCCCGCCCGCTCCTCCAGGCCGCGATCGCGCCACGCAGCGAACGCGCCGCGCGCCGCCGTCGCGGCCGCGTCGACCTGCTCCTCGCTCGCGGCGCGCCCCTCGAAGACGACCGCCTGCGTCACGGGGTTCCGGCTCGCGAACGGCTCGCCCGCGCCGGTCACCCAGTTGCCGTCGATGAAATGGGTCGACATGGTCACCTCTCTGTCGCGGAGCTCCCCCGCGGAACACCACACGGGCTCAACAGTCCGTCTACCCAGTATGGTTTGCGTCCACCTCGCTCCGCCAGTGTGCATCGCACCAGAGGCCGGCGCCCCCAGAGCTCGCGCGCCCCCGGACGGAAGATGGCGCCGGCGACCGCCCAGGAAAGATGGGGCCGCTCGCCGACCTCGCCAGGGCTTCGCCGCGTCCGAACGGACCACAACATCATGTGTTCCGGCGCGACTGCGCCCCAACCAGATGGGGGCCGCTCGGTCATTTGCTCTCTCGGTGAGAATCCAGGAGCCGAGAGCTCAATGCGCTTCGTTCTCGATCGTTTCGAGTTCGCTCGTGGCAGGTGCGCGACATTCACGGGAATGCACCGTGGCGAACAGGTGTGCTGAGCGTGTTTGCGCGTTGGAACACGCTCCGGGCGCACTGCAGCAGGGCGCTCTCCACGCCCGGTGACACCAAGTCTTGACGGTCCTGTGGCTGGCGTGGAGACGTGCACATGTCAGTTTTCCCGCCGATGCATCACACGGTGGCTATCTCAGACATCCATCTATGTGAGCTTGAGCCGACCGACGGTCTCTGGATGCGCTATCGGCAGGCGCCGTACTCCCCGGACGGGGAGATCGCGGCGATGCTCGACGCGCTCCGGGGAGAGGTCCGGAAGGGGACGGGCGGCTCCGGGGGGCTCGGCGCGGAGCGCGACGAGCTGACGCTGGTCCTGAACGGCGACATCTTCGACCTGGATGCGCCTCGGGTGATCGGCAACGAGAGCGTGGTCCACGATCTGCCGCGCACCGCCGAGCACGCCGTGCCGGCGATGGAGGCCATCCTGCGCGATCACCCGGTGTTCGTCGCGGCCGTCGGCCGGATCGTCGCCGACGGGCACACCGCGGTCTTCGTGGCGGGCAACCACGACATCCAGCTCACGCTGCCCGAGGTGCGTGAGGCGGTGCAGCGGAGCGTCGTGGACGCCGCCATGCACGAGCTCGCCACCCGGGACGGCGGCCCTCCGGCGGGATCGACCGAGGATCTCCGCGCGGCGCTCGCGGCGCGGGTGGCCTTCCGCGCCTGGTTCCACCGCACGCACGACGGCGTCATCGTCGAGCACGGCAATCAGTACGACTCGTACTGCTGTTATCGCTACCCGATGGCGCCGTTCGGCCGGAATCGGGGGGAGATCCAGCCGACGATGGGCTCGCTCGTGAGCCGCCTGCTCGTGTCGCGCATGGGGTACTTCAACCCGCACGTCGACTCGTCGTTCATGCTCTCCGGCTTCGGCTACCTCTCTCACTGGACGCGGTACTACCTGTTCACTGGCCGCTCCCTCGTGTTCGCCTTTGGCGTGGGCGCCCTGCGCACGATGATCGAGCTCGTGCGCCGGCGCGACCCGAGCCGCCGGGCGCTCCGGCGCGCGGACCTCGCCGCGGCCGCCCGCGAGACGGGCGCGCCTTTCCCTGCGGTGGTCAAGCACGCGCGGCTGTTCGCGCGGCCGGCCGAGGACTGCCTCGGCCGCGTGGCGCGCGAGCTCTGGCTGGATCGCCTCGGGCTCGCGGCGGTCGGGATTCTCGCGGCGCTCGCGTGCCTTTGCTGGATGCCGGGGGGGCTCGCGGCGGCGGCGCTGCTCGCGCCGACGCTCCTCGTCGCGTACGAGTGCGCCGTGCCGAAGCCCACGCTCGACGCGGTCTGGCAGGGCGTGAACCGGGCGGCGCGGTCCGTGGCCAGGGCGCACGGCGCCAAGGCCGTGATCTTCGGGCACACCCACAACCCGGAGGGGAGCTGGGAAGGCGGGGTGTTCTTCGGGAACACCGGCTCCTGGTCCGCGGCGTTCGAGGACATCGCGTGCACGCAGCCCGTCTTCGAGGCGCGTCCGCTCGTCTGGCTGCGGTCCGAGGAAGGCGCTGGCCCCGAGGCGCCCCTGTCGGGCGGCCTCGTGATGTGGAAGGACGAGCGGTTCCAGCCCTGGAGAGCCGACGCGAGGCCGTCCGTGCCGAAGAAGGCCGAGATGGTCAAGCGCCCGCGCCCCGCCGCGCTTCGGCCCCAGGCCACGGCCGCGCTGCGCAGCTGATACCGCGGGCCAGAAATCCCGCCAGGGCTCTGCCGCGCGAGCGGAGAGAGATTGAACGCCGGCCGGCAGCTCAATCGAGCACCGCCCCGTAGAAGTCGCGCGGATCCATCTGCTCGGGGAAGACCGAACAGCCGCCGTCGTTGATCTCGATGACCGTGTACCCACCGCGCTCGAGCCGGGCCACGTCCGCCGTGAAGAACGGGGAGCCGATGACCTGGCCGAGATAGGCGAACTGCGCCGGACGCTCGAGCGTCGAGTCCACGTCGTAGTACGGCGCGTGCGCCGCCAGCCGCCCCTCCCAGAACACGAGGCGGTGCTCGTCGGTCACGCGGCGCTGGCCGGGCGCCCAGCCGGGCAACGTCGCCAGGTCGAGGTATTTTCTCACGACGAACCCCCGCTCGAAGCGGTCCCCGCGGCGCTCCAGGATCTTCTCGCACACGTCGGCGAAATCGTCGTACGTGGCGCCCTCGGGCACGAAACACGCGCGATGCCAGAGCTCCTTGACCGATTTCACGTGGTCCTTGACCACCCACGGCGGCGGCCCGAGCTCCAGCGCCGCCTCCCACGCTTCCCGGATGTCTTCGCCCTCGGTCCACCGCGTGGGCGCCGTCTTGTCGCCGAGCAGCGGGAGGTAATTGGGCATGTACATCGCCTCGGCGAAGCTCTCCGGATCGACGACGAGCTCCTCGCCGCGGTCCTGCATGGCCTCGTACAGGCCCGTGTATTCTTCTTCGCTCAGCATCCATCCCCGGTAGAGCCACGTCCGGTGCCGGGGCCTCGGCAGGCGGCGTAAAGCGCGCTCCGGCTCGCCGTTCACGACGGGATCGAGCGGGATCGCGTAAGACTCGATGCCGAGCTCCTCGGCGGCCAGCACGTCGATCTCGAAGCGATCCTCGGCGAGCTGAGGGACATGGGGTCTTCCGAAGAGGATGGTGACGTCGCTCATGGAGTCCTCCTGGGTGCCGCCGCGCCCGGGTCCGGGTCGGCGCGGCGGACAAGGTGGATCCACGTTCGCGAAGAACCAGTCTTGCGAAGAACGATCGCCTGCGAGAGGATAGGCTCAACGGGGGCGAAAATCGGGTCTTTCAGCGCCTGTCGGGTTGAGCCCAGCGCGCCCGGACGATAGAGTCGGCGCGGACCTCGGCCCTGGGGATCTCCCCGGCGCGATCTGCGGAGTGGACGACGCATGAGCCTCAGCGAGCGCGAGCGGATGGCGCTGACGCAGCCCGCGTGCGGCGCGTCCGCCCCGACCGAGGCGGGAAGCGCGCCGCCGGCCGGCGCGGCGTCGGACGTCACGTTCAGGCTGCGCGAGACCCCGGGCGCCACGGCGCCCGAGCCGCCGCCCATCTCCGTCACGGCCCCCGAGCGCCTGTCCGCGGAGGAGCGCTACGAGGAGCTCGGCTGCATCGGGCGCGGGGGCATGGGCGAGGTGCGCCGCGTGCGCGATCGCATCCTGGGGCGCGTGCTCGCGATGAAGATCCAGTCGTCCGAGACGCGCGACGCGACGCCCGATCGCGCCCGCTTCCTCGCCGAGGCGCGCCTGACCGCGGCGCTCCAGCACCCGGGGATCGTGCCGGTGCACGAGTGCGGCGAGCTCGCCGACGGGCGGCTGTGGTTCACGATGAAGGAGGTGCGCGGGCGCACGCTCGGCGAGGTGATCGCCGAGGCGTACGCGGCCGGCGGCGGGAGCCTCTCGCCCGTCGCGCTGCGGCGGGCGGTCGACACGTTCCTCCGCGTCTGCGAGGCCGTGGCGTACGCGCACAGCCGCGGCGTGATGCACCGTGACCTCAAGCCCGCCAACGTGATGATCGGCGAGTTCGGCGAGGTCCTGGTGATGGACTGGGGCCTCGCGCGGCCCTCGGCGCCGCTGCGCGGGTCGCCCGGGGCCGCGGGCGCGGCGGACGTGATCGAGGCGGCCCCGCTCACGCAGCCCGGCGAGGTGCTGGGCACGCTGCTCTACATGGCCCCGGAGCAGGCGCGAGGGGAGGGCGATCGCCTCGGCGCGGCGAGCGACGTCTACGCGCTCGGCGTCGTGCTCTACGAGATCCTCGCCGGGCATCACCCTTACGGCGGCCAGCCCGCGGCGGTCTGGGGCGCGCTCCTCACCGGCCGGCTCACGCCGGTCGAGGCGAGCGCCCCCCACGAGGTGCCCGCGGAGCTCGCGGCGATCTGCGCCCGCGCGATGGCGCTCGCCCCGGAGGCTCGCACCCCGGACGCGGGCGCGCTCGCCGCCGACGTCCGGAGCTGGCTCGACGGCGCGCGGCGGCGCGAGCGCGCGCTCGCGATCGTGGACCATGCCCGCGCGATCCGGCCGGAGATCGAGGCGACGCGGGCGCGCGCCCGGGCGCTGCGCGACGAGGCGCGGGCGATCCTCGACGGCCTGAGCTCGTTCGATCCGGCCGAGCAGAAGGCGCGCGGGTGGCGGCTCGAGGACGAGGCCGAGCGCCTGGAGCGGGAGGCGTCGCTCGGCCAGGTCGAGTGGATGCAGGTCCTCCGCTCGGCGCTGAACGAGGCGCCGGATCTCCGCGAGGCGCACGAGGCGCTGGCCGACCACTACGCCGAGGAGCTCACCCAGGCCGAGGAGGCGCGGGATCCGCGGGGCGCGGCGCGCGCCGAGGCGCTCCTGCGGCAGCACGACCGCGGGCGCCACGCGGTGCTGCTCGCCGGCGACGGCGCGCTCACGCTGGCGACCGTGCCCGAGGGGGCGCAGGTCTCCCTCCACCGCTACGTCGAGCGCGACCGGAGGCTCGTGCCCGAGCTCGCGCGCGAGCTCGGCCCCACGCCGCTGCTCGAGGTGGCGCTCCCGCGCGGCAGCTACCTCCTCACGCTGCGCGCGCCGGGGTACCACGACGCGTCGTATCCCGTGCTCATCGAGCGCGGCCGGCGCTGGGACGGCGTCCGGCCAGGCGGGGAAGGGGCCCACCCGGTGCGCCTGCTTCGCCTCGGCGAGCTCGGCGAGGACGACCTCCACGTGCCGGCCGGCTGGTTCCTCGCCGGCGGCGATCCGGACGCGGGGGACAGCCTCCCGCGGACGCGGCTCTGGTGTGACGGCTTCATCGTCCGGAGGCACCCGGTCACCAACGCCGAGTACCTCGCCTTCCTCAACGCGCTCGTCGCGAGCGGGCGGGAAGCCGAGGCCCTCGAGTGCTGCCCGCGCCTCTCGCTCGGCCGCGCCGCCTCGGAATCGAGCCCGGACTCGCTCCGGTTCGAGCGGGCAGACGACGGCCGCTTCCGGCTCGGGTGCATCCAGACCGACGTCCAGGAGGAGCCGAGGATGCCCGTCGCGTTCGTCCACTGGCGCGCGGCGATGCGGTATGCGGCGTGGTACGCCGCCGGGACGGGCGCGCCGTGGCGCCTCCTGAACGAGCTCGAATGGGAGAAGGCGGCGCGGGGCGTCGACGGCCGGTGCATGCCCTGGGGTGACTTCCTGGAGCCGACCTGGGGTTGCATGCTGGGCAGCCACGAGGGCGTCGCCGGCCGGCGGCTCGTCGACGACTTCCCGCAGGACGAGAGCCCTTATGGCCTGCGCGGCGCGGCGGGCAACGTGCGCGACTGGTGCATCAACGCGTGGAAGCGCGAGGGGGCGCGGACCGAAGCGGGCCTCGTGCTGCTCGATCCGGCCGACGACGGCGACGCGGATTTCCGCGCGGCGCGGGGCGGCGCGTGGTCGACGTCGCCGAACCTCTGCCGGGCGGCGGGGCGCTTCGCGGGCAAGCCCGGGGATCGCTTCGGGGGGATCGGGTTCCGGCTGGCGCGCCCGGCGCCTGGGTGAGCGGCTCACGACGCTCGGCCGCCCGGCGCTGGAGGCCTGCCCGGGCGCGCCTTGGGCGGCGCCCCCGCGCGAGGCGTCAAGCGCGCTGGCCGCTCACGCGGGCCTCATCACGCCATGGTAGTAGTACCAGTCGCTCTGAGGGTCGATGTGGTGCGGATCGGTCGACGGCGTATCCCCCACGAACACCTGCGTGAAGTTCAGCTTGCTCGGGGTGTTCTGGAAGATGAGGCCGTTCTGGGGCCGATCCATCTTGTACCAGATCGCGTTGCGCAGCTCGCCGGCGCTGCCGAGCTCCACGAGGAGGCCGATCCGGCGCCCGATCGGCCCGTCCGGATCGACGGCCCAGTAGAGCGCGCTGGCCGGGGAGGTCGGCTGGTAGACGCCCTGAGTCCACTGCTGTCCCGACGCCTCCTGGCCCGTTGAGAGGACGCTGCCCCCGACGAGCCAGTCCCGGAACTCCTTGGGGTAGTCCGGCGTTCCCGGGCGGTTCGTGAACCCGAACGAGACCAGGGTGATCGCCCTCGACTTGAAGGGGGCGAGCCTCGACCAGTACTCGGTCTTCGCCGTGAATCCGCTGGGGGGCGTCAAGCCCGACACGGCCAGGTGGACGAGCGGGGTCCCGGTGCTCGTCTCGATGAAGCGGAGCTTCGAGTCGATGGGGATCTGCGCTCGGTTCGGGTCATCCGTCCCCTTGGGCAGGAGGTCTCCCCGCGTGATCCCCAGCTCGCCCGTGCTCAATCCAGTGCTCATGGCTTGATGAACTCCTCGTCTCGTGTGTGGAACTCGGAATGTTAGCCGGAGAAGGCGACAGCGTCGCTGGCCGCCGCCTGCTCGACCGCGTCCGGCGGGGCGAGCTCCTCTGTGGCCGACTCTCCAGCGGGCGCCACGGCGCAACCAGCGAGCAACGAGAAGGACAGCGAAGCGAACAGTGCACGCATCATGATAGAGCTCCCTTCGAGGTGTGCCTGCGCGCTCTCCTGCCGAGATAGCGGCGCTGCGCGCGGCGATTGGCCTTCAGCAGGCGTCGTGCCACCGCGAGGAAACGAGGATCCATGCAGGATCCGGGGAGCTCTCGCGTCGCGGCGCAGCAGGTCGGGTCACCCTCGCTCGACTTGAGCAGGACCTGCGCGAGCGGCGCTTGCGCGAGCGCCGCTCATCCTCAACCAGCCTTCCCGAGTCCGGGCCTTCTCTCGTCGTCCGATAGGGTGTTCACGCTGTAAATATTTGCTCGTACTTGACATGCGGGATCGGCGCTCGGCGGGTGAGCTCTGCATTGAAAGGGCGAGACGAGGTGTGATATGTGTCGCCCATGAAGGTTGGGGGAATTCATCTCATCACAGTTGCCGCGCTTCTCGCCTGTGGGTGCGCCTCCTCTTCGCCGCCCTCGCCCTCGACGCCGGAGCGCCTGGGGGGCGGTGCCCCGGTAGCGGCCGTCGCTCAGCCGGCGGCCCCGGCCGGCGACACCGCTGCGGCGGGCCCTGCCGGTCCCCGGAGCCGCCGCTATCCCTCGGAGGAGCTGCGGAGGGTGGCTCGCGTCGCATCCGCGCGTTGCAAGAAGGCGAATGCGTCCTCGGACTCGGCGTGTCTCCTCACCGAGGCCACACCATTCCTCAAATACCGGCCCGAGGATCCGGATTGCCGTTACGTGTCGGGGACCGCGCTGTCCGTCGCCGAGTGCTCCGATTTCGAGGAGGGCTGCCAGAGCGTGGACGCGAAGGATCTCGACCACCAGCTCGCGGCCCTGCAGAATGCCGGCAAGGACTGCAACCGCGAGCCGACCGACTCCGAGCGGGCAGAGCTGCTGAAGCTCCTCGGCACGAAGTGAGGCCCTTCGCCGCCGGCGCGCGGGCGAGTGGCGAGGGGCGTGCTGGATGGTGGGGAGCAAAGGCCGGACGCCTCCGCATTCATGCGGGGGGTGGATCGCTGCGTCTGGCATCATGCGGCTGGAGTGATTCCTCGAGGCGTGAGATCTCCGCGCGGCATGTGGCGGCTGCCGTGTTCCAGGCCTCGAGCGGCGCTGGCCGGCGGGTGAGATCGTCGAGCTCGTCGAGGGCTGCCCGCCAGAAGGAAAGCGCGTCGGCAGGGCGCCCGGCCGCCTCGGCAGTGATGGCATGCTGGGATAGCGACGCGGCCAGGTCATGCCGCCATTCCGGCCGTGCGGGGTCGAGAGCAAGCAGGCGTCGTCGCAAGGACAGACTCTCGTCATAGGCCGTCAGGGCTCGTTCGAGGTCGCCGCGAGAGCGATGCACGTCGCCGACGTTGTCAAAGATGACGGAGAGGTCCCGTAGCCATTCCGGCCGCGCGGAGTCGAGAGCAAGCAGGCGTCGTACGACGGACAGGCTCTCGTCATAGGCCGTCAGGGCTCGTTCGAGGTCGCCGCGAGAGCGATGCACATTGCCGATATTGTTGAGGCTGCTGGAGAGGTCCCGTAGCCATTCCGGCCGCGCGGAGTCGAGAGCAAGCAGGCGTCGTCGCAGGGACAGGCTCTCGTCATAGGCCGCCAGGGCTCGTTCGAGGTTGCCGCGAGAGCGATGCACGTGGCCGACGTTGTCAAGGCTGACGGAGAGGTCCCGCAGCCATTCCGGCCGCGCGGAGTCGAGAGCAAGCAGGCGTCGTACGACGGACAGGCTCTCGTCATAGGCCATTATGGCCCGTTCGAGGTCGCCGAGAGCGCTATGCACGTCGCCGACGTTATCAAGGCTGACGGCGACGTTCCGTAGCCATTCCGGTCGCGCGGGGTCGAGAGCAAGCAGGCGTCGTCGCAGGGAGAGGCTCTCGTCATAAGCCGTCAGGGCTCGTTCGAGGTCGCCGCGAGCGCGATACACGTCGCCGGCGTTATCAAGGCTGAGGGAGAGGTCATGCAGCCACTCCACGCGTCCAGGATGCTTCTCGGCTTGTCGCCGCTCCAGCAGCAAACTCTCCTCGGCCGCCCGCAAGGCCCTGTCGAGCGTGCCCCGGTCCATCTCATGCTGCACCTGCCGGCCGAGCCACACGATGAGCGACGAAAGCGCCGATTCGTCCTCGGGGGCTTCCGCGAGGCGCACGCGCGCTGCCGCGACCTCGGCCTCTATCTCGGCAGCGCTCCACGCCCGCTCCGGCGCGGGCTCGACGAGCCGCTCTCGTCGCTCCTCCGCCGGCTCCACGGCCTCCGGTTTGACACCCGGCGGCGCGTCCACCACGACCGCGAGGCTACGGATCGACCAGAAATCCGGCGCCCCGTGCGCGAAGGCCGCCTCCAGCCGTCCTGGTACCACCAGCACGAGCGGCCCCGCGAGGGCCTTGGCGATCCCGTTTCGCTGCTCGTTCAGCCGCTGGAAGAGCTGGCTCCACCCCTCGTCGTCCTGCGTCAGCGCGCGCGAGGCATCCACGACGAAGATCACGCCGGGCGCGCGCTCGTCCGGCGCCGGCGAGACGAGCCTTGCCAGCACCTGCTCGGCCAGGAGATCGAACGGGATCGGCCTGTCCAGCGCGGCGTGCGCGCTGTGCGGATCGATCCGAACCAGTCGCACTGGCTCCTCGCGCGCGGCCGCGACCTCCACGGCGAGGACGTCCAGGGCCGCGCTCGCCACGCGCGGCGTCTCGCAGACGAGCAGGTAAAAATGGAACCGCTCGGACAGCGCGAGCCCGTGCGCCAGCCGGAGGACGCCCTCGTCGCTCCGGAGCGTCTTTGTCAGGGGATCCACTCGCTCGGCCAACGCGCCTCAACCTCCTGACCGGCCTGACTTTTCCTGCTCTGCACGCAACTTCTCCTGTTCCGCCCGGAAGCGCGCGATCTCGTCGCGGAGCGCTGGCATCTCCCGTACGGCCGGGTGGAGATCAAACCACTCCGCATCGTTCAGGTATCGCAGGACCACATTGTTCTGCACCATCAGATCCACCGTGGCGCGGTGCGTGTCATCGTCGATGATCAGGCGCTTCTCGACGTGAACGCGCGCAAGCCACCGCAGCGCGCTCTCGGGCACCGTCCTGCGATACTGGTCCGCCGCGATCGAGAGGAGGCGCTTGAACAGCGGCTCATCCAGGGACGACTCGGCGACGAAGGTCTGGAGCAGCCGCACGATCTCCCGGGGATACCCGCCTGACCACGCGATGAGCCGCTCCACCCTGTCCTCGCCGCTCGTCGCACCGAAGAACTCCGTCACGTGATCGTCCGGCACACGCTGCCGGACGATCTCGCGCGCCGCCTCGAACCCCGCGGCGCGCTTGCCTGTCCGATCATGCAGCTTGAGCATGGGGAGGAAGTGGACCGGCTCGCTCAGGCGAAGGACCAGCGCCGGCGGGAGCGTGTAGATGACGTGCACAGGAAGCTGGAGGTACGGAGCTCCGCCCGTGAACACGCGCTCTGCGCTCGTCAGCACCTCTGTCCAGTTGGTGCTGATACCGCAGCTTCTCCAGCGAGTCGAAGATGACCACAACCCCGTTGTATTTAAATCACCTCGTCCGTCTTGTACAGGATCGCAACGAGGATGTCGGGGATGTCGATCGGATTGTAGATGTCGAGCACCAGCTCGGCGTCGATGAGCACCGGCAGGAGCTTCGCGCCGTCCTTGTCCTTCAGACGTGCGGCAAGATGCTTGAGCTCGGTCGATTTCCCTGACCCAGGAAGGCCGGTGAAGAACTCGCAGACGGGCTTTTCAGAGAGCTCGATCCGATTGGCGAGGGCGTCGCTCCAGTTCCTGCCACGCGCGTCCGGGCTCTTCGTGTCGATGTCGACGTAACGCGAGTCGTCGGGAGGCAGCGACTCGTCTGGATTGCAGAGATTGTAGTACTTCTTGCGAAGCTTTACGTTGACAACGCGGTCCGCCATGGCGTGTAGACCGTATCACACGCCGGCCACGGGCCCCTAGCCCGCGACGGAGACGCCTGGAATGCGGCAGACGGCTGGAATCACGTCGTACCAGGCCTCGCCGTCCAGCTGGTATCGGAGCAGCGCCCCGTCCGACAGCAGCCGCTCGAGGATGTCGCGCTCCTCTGGCCCGCTGGGCGCCAGCGCCTTCGTCCTGTGGATCCGGGACAGCAAGGGGATCGCGCTCTCCGGAACGAGCGACAGCTGCGCCTCGCCCACCTCCGCGAGGCTCCTGCGGAACTCGGCCTCGCGCAGCGGCTGCGCGGCGATGCAGTCCCGGAGCAGACGCACGAGATCGCGCGGACCGCCCGCGGAGGCGTGGACCATCTGCTCGATGCGCCCGGCCAGCGCATCCGCCCCGAAGACATCCACGAGGGCCTCCTCCGGCACGCGCCGCCGGACGATCTCCAGCATCGCGGCATATCCCTGCTCGTTTCGCCTGCCTTCGCGATCGGCGACAGCGATCATCGGGAGAAAGCGCACCGATCCGTCGAGCCTGAGCGCGAGGCCGGGCGGCATGGTGAGGACGACGTGCACGGGTAGCGTGGTCGCAGGAGCGCCCCGGACGAGCACACGCTCGGCGCTGTCCAGCACCTCACGCCGGTTCGTGCTCATCCCCCGCAATTTCTCCAGGCCGTCGAGGATCACGACGACGCCGCGCCGGCCGCCGCGGCGCGCCCGTTCGTTGAGGAGGATCAGCTCGTCTCTGACCTCGTCGACGAAGCTCGAGAGCTCGGGCTCGACGCGCGCGCGGAACCGGGCGCGCGCGTCCGGGCTGGCGCGAAGCCGCTCGGCAGGCCGCTCATCGGAGGCCCAACCGCCTTCGGGCGCTGCGGCCGCGAGCCACCTCTGCAGCCGCGGCAGCCGGTCTTTCGACGAAGCTCCGCTCGCCGCCGTCACCGCTTCCTCGGTCCGCTGAAGGACCGCGAGGAGCACCTCGGGCGTCTCGATCGGGCTCGAGAAATCGAGCACTTCGTGCGCGTCGATGTGGACGACGAGCAGGTTCGCATCCCGGTTGTCGCTCAGGCGCGCCGCAAGGCGGAAGAGCTCGGTGGTGACGCCGGCACCCGGCAACCCCGTGAAGAGCTCGCACACGGGACGGTCCGAGAGCTCGATGCCCTGCGCCAGCGCCGCCGCCCAGCGGATGCCTCGGGCGCCCCCGGCGGGCGCATCCACATCGACGCACCGAGGATCCGACGGAGCGAGCGCCTCCTCCGGGTTGCAGAGGTTGTAGAACTTCCTGCGCGTCGTTCGATCCATCCGGACGCCTCGTCAGCACACCGCTCGTACCATGGCTCAAGGGCTACGCCATCCGCCGCGTCAGCGCGTGGCCTTCCCCTTGCGCGGCCGCGGGATGCCGTACGCGCTCAGCCGGGCCACGAAGGTGCGGCGGGGCATGCCGAGGAGCGCCGCGGCCTGCGTCTGGTTCCCCGCGCACTGCTCCAGCGCGTCGACGATCCGCCGCCGCTCGATCGCGTCGAGCTCGCTCCGCAAGCCGCCCGCGACGTCAGCCAGGGGGGCCGCGGCGGCCTCGACGGGCGCCGCCGCGGGGCGCGCCTCGACGGGCGCCGCTGCGGGGCGCGCCTCGGAGGGCGTCAGCGCGGCGGCGGCGTCGAGCAGGAGGTGCTCCGGGAGCAGCGTGTCCCCGCCGGAGAGCACGACCGCGCGCTCGATGACGTTGCGTAGCTCGCGGATGTTGCCGGGCCAGCGGTGCGACTCCAGCGCGGCGAGCGTCTCGGGGGCGAACGCCGGCGCCGGGCGCCCGAGCGCGCCCGCGGTCCGATCGGCGAGCGCCCGAGCGAGCGGCGCGATCTCGGCGATCCGCGCCCGGAGCGGCGGGATCGTCAGCGCGATGCCGTTCAGCCGGAAGAACAGATCCTCCCGGAAAGCGCCCCGCTTCACCTCGGCGGCCAGATCGCGGTTCGTCGCCGAGATGAAGCGCACGTCGATGGACCGCGGGCTCAGCCCCCCGACCCGCATCACCTTCCGTTCCTCGAGCACGCGCAGGAGCTTCACCTGGATGCTGGGCGGCAGCTCGCCCACCTCGTCGAGCAGCACCGTGCCCTTCTCGGCCGTCTCCAGGAGCCCCGGCTTCGCCTGGACCGCGCTCGTGAACGCGCCCCGCTCGTGGCCGAACAGCTCGCTCTCGAGGAGCGACTCCGAGAGCGCCGCGCAGTTGAGCCGCACGAAGGGCCCCTGCGCGCGCGGCGAGCGCCGGTGGATGTGCTCGGCCAGCACCTCCTTGCCGGCGCCCGTCTCGCCGAGCAAGAGCACGGTGATCGGCGCGCCGGCCACGCGCTCGGCCAGTGCGTAGAGCCGCTCCATGGCCGGGTCGAGCACGATGGGCTGGCCCTGCCCCTGGCCCGGCGCCGCGCTCGCGGCGCCCTCGCGCGGCAGGATCACGATCAGCGTCGAGCCGAGGTTCACCGCGTCCCCGACCGAGAGCTCCATCGTCTTGCCCTGCTCGGGCTGGAGCTCGAGGAGCTTGGTCGTCGGCCCGGCGCTGCGCTCGCGGCGGAGGCGGGTCCCGTTCGCGCTGCCGAGGTCCTCGATCGCGATGGGCGGGCCGAGGTGGATGATCGCGTGCCGGCGCGAGACGGAGCTGTCGTCGATCGGGACGTCGTTCTCCGGCGACCGGCCGAGCGACACCCGGCCCTCGGCCGGCAGCGGGTGCCGCGTCACGCGGCCCCCGGCGAACACCGCGAGCTCCAGCGCGCCCTGCACATCGTTCCGGGTGGACTTCGCGGCGGCCACGTTTCTCTCCCTGTTCACTCCGCCTGGTTCTACCTCGTCGCGCCGCCCCCGTCTGCTCGCGTCTCGAGCCACGCGCGCGCGAGCGCCAGCGTGCGTACGTGCGCGTCGATGTCCTCCAGAAAACTCCGCCGGTAGGCGGGATCCGCGATCTTGTCGGCGCGGGCGAGCAGCTCGGCGCGCGCCTCGCGGAGGACCTCACGGGCCGCCTCGACCTCGCCGCTCTCGTGGAGCGCCTCGGCCAGCAGCGCGGGGACCACCTCCTGCCGGAGCACGAAGAGACACGCGGTCGACCGCTCCAGGGCGAACGCCTCGCGGGCCAGCGCGGCGGCCTCCGCCGCCCGCCCCTGCCGGAGCCGGATCTCGGCGAGCAGCGAGAGGCGCACGGACTGAAAGCAGGGCACCAGCCTGGCGGCATCCCCGACGGCGCGCACCTCCTCCTCCGCCCCGGCGAGATCCCCTCGCTCGAGGCGGCATTCCGAGAGGAGCAGGCGCGCCTGCGTCGTGTAAGAGAACCCGCTGGAGGCCGAGGCTCTGCGGAGCATCGTGCCGGCCTGCTCCTGCGCTTCCGTGACCCGCCGCTGCTCCAGCAGCCCCATGATCCGGAACGAGAGCGCCGTCAGCGCGACGTAGGCCGGCGCGTGCTCCACCGCGAGCAGCGCGTCGAAGGCCTGCTCGGCGAGCTCGAAAGCGCCGAGCCTCAGCTCGTTCTGGGCCGCATACAGCCGCACCATCATGACGTGGAAGCGATCGCCGAGGGCCTCGATGTGCTCCTTCGCGGTGCGGCACCGCTGGAGCGCTCCCCATGCATCTCGCTCGGCGTGGGCGCACCACCACGCCCGGACCATGTCGATCGCGGCCCAGGCGATGTGATCATCCCCCGCGATCGGCGGGACGTCCTGCTCGATCCTGTGCAGGTAGCGCCGTGCCAGGTCGGGCATCCCCTCCCAGAGCACGGCGTGGAAGGTGATGGGGGTCCAGGTGACCAGCACCCGCCGGGGATCGACGGGGAGATCCGCGGGGGGCGCGCGCTGGAGCAGGTCGCGGGCGGCCTGCCGGTCACCCGCGTAGACCGCGCCGAGGAGCGCGATCGCCAGGGCGTTCCCGTGGTGCTCGCTGCCTGGCGACGAGCTCTCCAGCGCAGCGAGCGCGTGCGCGCAGGACTGCGCCAGGTCGTCGAGGTGGAACAGCAGCTCCGACAGCAGGATATGGAGCTCGGCCAGCACCTCCCCCGCGGGCTCGCAGGCGATACCCCGCCGGGCGCGCGCGAGCACCGCCGGCACATCGGCCGCGAGCCGCGCCTTGACGGCCGCCTGCAGGTAGAACCCCGCCGCCCGCGCCGTCTCCCCGCCGCGCTCGAAATGCTCGGCCAGAACCATCGGATCCTGCTCGCCCGCCTGGAGCAGCCACTCCCCCGCGAGCCTGTGCCCGAGGCGCCTGTCGCGGTCCGTGAGCATGGCGTAGGCGCCCTCCCGCAGGAGCGCGTGGCGGAACGCGATCGTCTCCTGGCTCGCGAAGCACGGCGTCGGGCGGCGCTCGAGGATCTCGCGCTCGAAGAGCTCGGCCCAGGCCTCCTCCTTCCGCGCGCCGGGCGTCGGGGCGCCCGAGAGCGCCCGCACGCCCTCGGTCCAGCACACCTCGCCGAAGACGCTCGCGGCCCGGAGCAGCCGCCGCTCCTCCGATCCCAGCGTCGCGAGCCGCGCCTCCACCATCCCGAGCACGGTCTCCGGCAACGCGCCGGCCCGCCCCTCGGCGACCGCCCGGATCAGCTCCTCGAGGTAGAACGCGTTCCCGTCGGCCTGCGCCACGATGGCGGCGACGGTCTGCGCCTCGATCGCCTCGCCGAGCGCGCTCCGGACGAGGTGCTCGGCGGCCCGGGCGGGCAGCGGGCGCAGCTGGATCTCCGAGCGCCCCCGATCCATCCAGAGCCGGGGGAAGAGGTCGTGGACCTCGGGCCGCGCGAAGGCGACGACCACGAACGGCCGATCGCAGAGCTCACGCAGCGCCCGATCGAAGATCCGCACCGAAGGCGCGTCCCCCCAGTGCAGATCCTCCAGCACCACCAGCATGGGCTGCGCGTCCGTCACCGCGCGGGCGTGATCGATGTACGCCTGCTCGATGCGCTCCGCCATCAGCGCCGGGCTCTGCCGCGCCGCTCGCAGGAGCGGCCGGTCATCGTCCGGGAACGGCGCGCCGATCAGCTCTCCGAGGAACGCCGCCACCCGTGAGCGATCGGCCTCGGCGAGGAGGCGGCCCGCGGCTCGCTCGAGCTTCTCGCGGACCGCCGGGGCGGCCTCGCCCGCCGCGATCCCGAGCGCGTTGCGCAGCGCCCCGGCCAGCATCGCGAACGCCGAGCCCGCGCCGATGGAGTCGCCGCGGCCCACGCCGAGGTCCATGGCGGGGTAGCGCCGCTTCAGCAGCTCCTGGAGCTCGTGGCGCAGGCGCGACTTGCCCATCCCCGCCGCCGCAGTCACCAGCGCCACCGCGGCCTGCCGATCCTCGAAGCTCCCCTCGACGGTCTGGAGGAGGCCGCGCAGCTCGCGGTCGCGGCCCACGTAGGGGCTCGGCCTGCCGAGCAGCTTGCGCGCCGCCTCGCCGACCTCGCGCTCCGCCAGCAGCCAGAGCGCTCCCCCTTGCTCCAGCACGTCGAAGCGCATGTCGAGCAACGCCATCGTGATCGTGTCGATCTGGACGCCCTCGCGGCGCTCCTCGCGCCCGTCCGCGCGGCCGGCCCGCGAGGGCGCCTCGAACAGCGAGGCCGCCCGCTCCAGCACCTCGCCGAGCGGTATGCGCCCCGTGTCCTCGGCCCGGCCCGTCACCAGCACGACGTTCCACGCGCCCGTCGGCAGGGTCGCGTGGATCCGCAGCGCGCAGCGGGCCGCGAGCGAGGCCACGTCGGTCGCGCTGCCCGCGCCGGTCACCGTCGCCACCACCGTCCCGTCGCAGAGCTGCTCCACCCGCGCGCCCAGCGGGGCCGCGACGCACCGCACCTGCGCGAGCGCGTCGAGGGACACCGCGTTGAGCGGCACGGTCTCCTGCAAGGGGCTCGGCCGCTCGCGGACCGGCTGGATCGCCACGATCGAGATCAGCCGCTTCTCGTCCCCGGTGATCGGCGCGACGCTCCGATCCGCCGGGGTCGCGCCGCCGCTCGCGTCCCTGATCCCGTCGAGGAGCTGCGCCACTGCGGCGCCCTCGCCCGGCCGCGCGGCCGGCTCCTTGGCCAGCATCCGCGCCACCAGGTGATCGAGCTCCGCGGGCATCTCGGGCCGCAGCTCCCGCAGGCGCGGCGGCTCCTCCATCAGCAGCTTGGCGAGCAGCGCCATCACGTGCTGCCCGTGGAACGCCGGCAGCCCGGTCAGGCACTCGAACAGCACGCAGCCGAGCGAGAAGACGTCGGCGCGCGCGTCGAGCCGCGCGTCGTCCCCCCGCGCCTGCTCCGGCGCCATGTACCCGGGCGTGCCGAGCACGTTGCCCGTCTGCGTCAGCCGCGTCGCCGCCGCGTGCAGGCGCGCGATCCCGAAATCGAGCACCTTCACGCGCTCGATCGAGCCATCCACGAGGAACAGGTTGCTCGGCTTGACGTCGCGGTGGACGATCCCGCGCGCGTGCGCCGTCCCGAGCGCTCCGGCCGCGGCGCGCACGACGGCGAGCGCCTCCTCGAGGCGCAGCGCGCCGCGCAGAAGGCGCTCCGAGAGCGTCTCCCCCGCGAGCCACTCCATCACGAGGTACGGCTGGCCCGACGGCGCCGTCCCGTGGGTCACGTAGCGCACGATGTGCGGGTGATCGAGGCCCGAGAGCACGTGAGCCTCGTGGACGAAGCGCGCCGCCGAGTGCGCGTCGGCCTCGCGCAGCAGCTTGAGGGCCACGGTCGCGCCGCTCGACCGGTCGCGGGCCCGGTAGACCGTCCCCATCCCGCCGGCGCCGGCCAGCGCGTTCACCTCGAAGCGGCCGTCGATCACGCTGTCCGGGAGCATCGAGGAGGAGCTTGCCTCCTCGCTCGCCGCCGCCGCAAGGGCGGCGACCCGATCCACGTCGGGCCAGCGAGCCTCCGGTCCGGGGCGGCTCGATTGCGGGTGATGAGGCCGATATGGTACGTCTCGCGTGATGATGCCTGGGGGGTTGTTGCTCGTCCTCGCCGGCGCGTGCGCGCTCCTCGCGAGCGCGTGCTCCGGAGCGCCGCAGCCGGCCGCGGGCCCGCGGGCCGCGGGCGCCGCGAGCGCCGAGCCCGCTCGCCCCCGGGTACCCATGTATCCGGCGGACGAGCTGGACCGGATGGCGCGCATCGCCGCCGCGCGCTGCAAGAAGGCGAGCACGCCGTCGGACGCGGCGTGTCTGCTCACGAATGCCTCCACCTTCCTGAGGTACCCACCCGGGGATCCCGATTGCCGCTATGTCGCGGGGACCGCGCTCTCGGTCGCCGAGTGCTCCGAGTTCGAGGAAGGATGCCTGAGCGTGGATCCCCAGGATCTCGTCCGCCAGCTCGATGTCCTGCAGAGCGCCGGGAAGGACTGCCAGCGCGAGCCGACCGACGCCGAGCGCGCCGAGGTGCTGCGGCGCGCCGGCGCGACCTTTCCAGGTACGAATCACGCACCTTGACCGGGTGAATTCCAGCGGATGGCGGGGCTGATCCTGGTGGAAGCGAAAACTCGCCAGTCGCGAAAGTTGCGACTGGAGAGGATTGCGGTGGGCTAGGAAATTTCCGCGCCGCCCGCCGCGGCGTCCACCGTGGTGTCGAGCGCGATCGCCTCGGTGCGGTCGACGTCGGCCGCGACGCGGGCGAGCTTCGCGCGGATGCCGCTCACCGCGTCGGCGCCGAGCGGCAGGCGGAGCGGCATCGGGTCGAGCCCGATCGCATCGACGATCGCGCGCGCCGCCTTCGCTGGATCGCCCGGCTGCGATCCGTCGGACCCGGCCGCGTACGCGCGCGTCGCGCCGACGGTGGGCGCGTAGGCGTCGAGCGCCGGCATCGACCGGAAGGCGCCCCCGAAGAGGCGCGTGCGGAACGCCCCCGGCTCGACGATGAGGACGCGGACGCCGAGCGGCGCGAGCTCGGCGGCCATGCACTCCGAGAGCCCCTCGAGCGCGTGCTTCGCGGCGCAGTAGGCGCCGAAGCCGGGCCCCGTCGTCAGGCCGCCCATGCTCGTGATCTGGACGATCGCGCCGCTCTCGCGGCCGCGCATGTGCGGCAGCACCTCGCGGGTGAGCGCCACGGCGCCGAAGAACATCGCCTCCATCGCGGCGCGGAGCTCCTCGTCGCTGGTCTCCTCGACCGCGCCGACAAGGCTGTAGCCCGCGTTGTTCACGAGCACGTCGATCCGGCCAAAGCGCGCGAGCGCAGCCGCGACGCCCCGGCGGATGTCGTCCGGCCTCGTGACGTCCAGCTTCACGACCTCGACGCGCCCCGGCGCCTCCGCCGCGAGGCCCGCGAGCGCGCCCTCGCCGCGCGCCGCCGCCACCACCGAGTCGCCACGCCGGAGCGCCTCCTCGGCGATCGCGCGGCCGAAGCCCGAGGACGCGCCGGTGATGAACCAGATCCTGGATCCGTTGTTTGCAGTGCTCATGGGTCTCTCTCCTCTGCCTTCGACGGGGAGCCTACGCCGCGGCGCTGCGCCGAAAAACGGGGTGAATCTGCACGGGATGTTAAGCTGCGCTTCATGATCCAGGACGACCTGGCGGGCCTGTCGGTGCTCCTCGTCGTGGCCGAGAAGCGGAGCTTCACCCGGGCGGCGGCGGAGCTGCGCGTGACGCCCTCGGCGGTGAGCCAGACGATCACCGGGCTCGAGCGGCGGCTCGGCGTGCGGCTCCTCCAGCGCACGACGCGCAGCGTGGGCCTGACCGAGGCCGGCGCCCGCTTCCTCGAGCGGCTCCGGCCCGCGCTCGCGGAGGTCCGTGCCTCGTTCGAGGCGCTCGACGAGCTGCGCGACAGGCCCGCCGGGACGCTGCGGCTGAACGTCCCGAAGATCGCGTGCCGGCAGGTGATCGAGCCCGTGCTCGCGGCGTTCGTCGTGGCCTACCCGGAGATCCGCATCGACGTGGCGATCGAGGACGGGCTGGCGGACATCGTCGCGCGAGGGTTCGACGCGGGCATCCGCCTCGGCGAGACGCTCGACAGCGAGATGATCGCGGTCCGTATCAGCGAGGACCAGCGCATCGCCGTCGTGGGGTCGCCGGCGTATCTTTCAGCGCGCGGCAAGCCAAGGCACCCGCGCGACCTGCACGCGCACGCGTGCATCAACTACCGGCAGATCACGAGCCAGAGCGTCTACAGGTGGGAGTTCACCGAGAACGGGAAGGACTTCGACATCGCGGTGAGCGGGCCTCTCGTGTGCAACGATCCCGATCTCATGGTCCGCGCCGCGGTCGACGGCATCGGGCTCGCCTACGTCCTCGAGGCGACGGTGCGGGACGAGCTCCGCGGCAAGCGCCTCGCGCGCGTCCTCGAGGGCTTCTGTCCGCCCTTCCCAGGGTACTTCCTTTATTATCCGAGCCGGGCGCACGTGCCGCCCAAGCTCTCGGCGTTCATCGACTTCCTGCGCAGGCGCGGGAGCCGCGGGCGGCGCGGCGGCTGAGGGATGTCACCGAGAGTGATGGGGCGGACAGGCGCTGTCGTTCCGGCTGGCTACTCGGCCGCGTGATAGCAGACGTCGAGCCTCGGCCTGCGCGCGGCGTCGGGATACTCGCTCGCGCGGAAGTCGGTCCTGTTGTTCGCGTCGACAAGCGCGACACCGTGGTTCGGCTGCGCGCCATCGACCCAGCCCTGCACGAGGGACGTCAGATCGGCGGTGACGAACGCGTCGGTCTGCGCCAGCGTGGTGAGGGAGGCCTCGACGGCAGGGCTGGTTCCGCTGAACCCGCCCCCATGGAGCGTCGATTCCTCCCAGGCGCCGTTCACGCGGTGCACGGTCACGACGCTGCCCGCGGGCTTCCAGGCATAAGACAGCGATAGCGTCGCCGAGGTCACGCTGGAGCCCTCCGGGATGAACGACAGATCGTAGGCGAGGACGGCCGTCGCCGGCTGGACCGCGCTCGCGCTGGTGATGAGGTAGGGATAGGCGCCGTACGCCCAGCCCGTCGTGGGACCCTCGACGAAGGAGTCCTGCACGGCGCCGAACGCGCCGCGACGAACGCTGATGCACTCGAGGTCGCATGCGTTGCCGAGGCCGTCGCCGTCCGAGTCGCCTTGAGCGGCGTTGGGCTCGGCAGGGCAGTTGTCGCGCGCGTCGGGCACGCCGTCGCCATCCAGGTCCGGCGCGGGCGCGACGCGGAAGCGCGCGACGCCGGGGTCGTGGTCGCTGGCCTGGTCGGCGAACTCCGCATTGACATGGACGACGTCGAAGCCAATGAGCTTCGGCCCGGCCAGGTTGGCGCTGACCAGCACGTGGTCGAGCGACTGGCCATTGCCGTCGAACACGTACGTGTAGCGCTCCTCCGGCGGGAGCGTCTCGATGAGCGTCGTCAGCCCGGCGTCCTTGAGGATGCCGAGCGGCGCCGAGAACTGGAAGTCGTTCAGGTCGCCGAGGACCACGACGTTGGCGGAAGGATCGCTGTCGAGGATCTGCCGCACGAAGCCGGCCACCACGGTGGCCTGCTGCCGCCGCTGGACCTCGCTCGAGAGGGTCGGGGGCTGGAAGCGCCCGTAGAGCGGCTCGTCGCCGCCCTTGGAGTTCCAGTGGTTGGCCACCACGAACAGCGGCTGTCCGTTCCAGCGGAACTCGCCTGCCAGCGGCTTGCGGCTGCTGGCGAAGGCCGGATTGCCCGGGTCGATGCGGCCGGGGCTGTAGCGCAGCGACACGCCGCCCGCGCCGCCGAGCACCTCGTTCGGCGTCAGGGCGCCGGCGCCCGGGCGATCGACGAACTCGAGCCCGCGGTCGGTCCGGAACAGGAAGCCCACGCGGATGTTGCCGCCGGGCTCCCCGCCGTCCGTGCCGTCGGTCGGATCGATGCTGCGGAATTGATAGGTGCTGGGCCCGCCCGGCACGGCCGCGATCGCGGCGATGAGCCGCGCGAACGTGGTCGAGGCGTCCACCACTCCATTGTTGGTCGGTCCGCTGTTGTCCTGGACCTCTTCGAGCGCGACGAGGTCGGGGCTGCCGAGGTTGTCGACGAGGATCCGCGCGAGGCGATCGAACTTGTCCTGCGGATCGCCCGGATCGAGGTTCTCGACGTTGAACGCGGCCACGTCGAGGTCGTCGGCGGTCCGCGGTCCGAGCGACGTGACCTCGCGCGAGAGCGTCGAGGTCGCCGCGGGGAGCGCCTCGTCGACCGGCAGGAGCTTGTAGTTGGCGAAGTTGTAGTCGACCGTGCCGACAATGGGCCCGGCGAACGTGGCGCCCACGTCCAGCGCGGGCGGCGAGGCGCGCAGGGGGATCTGGAGCAGGATCCGCTCCGGGTTGAAGTCGCCGGGGCTGACGACGATTGCCCCGCGCGCGCTGCGCAGGCCGGCCGCGTCGCCCGTGGCCGCGTCGCGGTCGCCCGGGACCAGCGCGATCTCCGCGGTCCCGGAGCTCGAGAACTCGCGGGTGGGGCCCACGACGGCCGGGGCGTTGATGCTCACCCGCATGCCCTCGAGGCTCTCCCAGAAATCGATGCCGTCGGACTCGGGGTCGAAGCCGCTCGCGGCCTCGACGCTGCCGCTGGCATCGTCCTCGATGATCTGCGCCGGGGGGCGGCGCGCGCCGGGCGCGAAGCCGATCGAGACCGGGGCCGGCAGCGCATGGCCGCTCGAGAGGACGGTGATCTGCGGGCGGGCGAGCTCGGTGACCGTCAGGTTGTGGTACGCGCTGCCGCGGGAGGGCGTGCACGGGTCCGCGCAGCCGGCGCGGTACTCCGTGACCTCGCCGGTGAGCTCGACGAGGTCGCCGACCCTCACCGACGGCGCGGCGCCGGTGAAGACGAGCAGCCCCTCGGAGGTGGCCGGATCGGCGTCCGGCGCCGGCGACTCCACGGTGAAGCCGTTGCTGCGCAGGGTCGCCACGAGGCCCGTCGTCTTCACGACCGCGCCCGAGCGCGGCGAGAGGTGCGCGCGCCCCTGGATGTCGTGGATCGCGAGCGCCTGCGCCGCCTGCGCCGTGGTGAACGAGACCGACACGTCGGCGGGCAAGGGGTCGATCGTCCCGTTGCTCCCCGGGTCCTGCTCCTGCACGCCGCTCGCCCGCACGACGAGGAGGCACGCGGCGCCCGGGGGGAGCGGCTCGGCCGGCGTGAGCGTGAAGGCGAGGGGGCCGCCGCTGGCCACGAACGGGCGCGCGCTGCCCCCGCAGGAGAGCTCGAAGGCCTCCGCGACGGTCACCGCCTCGCTGAACGTCACGCTCAGGCTCGCGGCCGGATCGGCGCCCGTCGCGCCGTCGCCGGGCGCGGTCGAGGTCACCGCCGGCGGGGTGTCGCCGCCGCATTCGAGCGCGGCGGTCGAGGTGTTGCGGGGGGTCGGCGTCCCGGTCGAGAGGTCGTCGACGTTGCTGCCCGTGTCCTGGCAGCCGGCGCCCTGCCGGAGCGACGCCGTCGCGTTGGCGGTCGCCGGCGCCGGCGCGGAGCCCTCGAAGTAGCTCGCCCCGCCGAAGCCGAGCAGATCCTCGATCAGCGCCTCCTGGGCCGCCGAGCAGGGCGCGGTGCCGCCGTTGCAGCCGAGGCCCGTGGCCTGCCGGACGAGGGCGACCTTGCCGGCCGAGCCGCTCATGTTGATGGGGGTCGCATCGACGAGGTCGGCGGCGGGGAGCGGCGCGCCGCTGCCCGAGCCGCCGGCCTCCTGCACGAGGAAGTACTGTCCGGGCTGCAGGGTGATCGCGGGCAGCTCCGTGAGCTGGGTCGTCGTGGCCCCGAGGGCGCCCGTGCCGCTGGCGCTCGCGTACTGGATGGACCACCCCGCGAGCGACACCGGGCTGTTCGACCGATTGAACAGCTCGACGAAATCGTGGGTGTAGACGGCCCCAGCGTTGCCCCCGCCGCCGTACACCTGGCTGATGACCACGCGCCCGCTCGGGAGGGTGGCGGCGAGCTCGGCGGTCCCGAGCTCACCCGGCTCGGGCGAGCCGCCGCAGCCGCAGGCGGTCGCGAGCGTCATGGCCGCCGTCCATCGAACGCGGTCACGCCGAAGAAGAGAATACCCCGCGCGCGAGAGGGCGCGCGGGAACAAGGGTAACTTTAGCACGATGACACCTGTTGGCCTTCGAAGACGATTGCAAGGAATGGCCGAAGCAGACAGCAGCGGCCACTTTCACGCTACGCTGGAACGCGCGTTGTGAATGTCACGTCTCCATGAAATCGCAACTGGCCAGTCCGGCCGACCCCCGGAGCCCGGGATGCTGCGCGAGGAGATGTTTCGATTCGAGGATAAGTTTGTCGGGGAGTCGCAACAGGGACGACACGTCCTCGTGCGGTTCGCCGTCGCGTTCGCCGAGGTTGGCGTGACCCGACCCCGGTCGGGGGTGGCGGGGTGGTGACCGGCCCGCCGCTGGGCGGGACCCAGGACGCGATCGAGGCCCGGGTGGCGGGGGCAGGGTCGACCCGACCGAGGTGCCTCCTGTGTCCTCATGTCGTGTGGAGTGCTCGCTGGGCTGACCCCTGCCCCCTGTAGGGCGTATTTGTGGCGCTCCTGCCCGCTTCCTCGTATTCGCCCTCCTTGCCTCGAGGGTGTGATACGTCCTGAACTGAACCAGGAGTGTCCTCGATGCGCATCGCAATCATCTCGACCTATACGCACCCGAGCCGACTGCTCCGCAAGGAGCGCTCGATCATGCAATCGTCCGTGCCCGAGCTGCTCGCGGCCCTGTGCCCACCCGACGCCGAGATCGAGCTCTACAACGAGAAGGAAACGGACATCCCGCTCGACCGCCACTGGGACCTTGTGTTCTTCTCGTACCTGCACGCCTATTACGAGCACACCAAGGTCCTCTCCACGCTGTTCCGGCGGCAAGGCATGACCACGGTGGCCGGCGGGAGGCACGCGAGCCATTTCCGCGCGGACGCGCTGCAGTACTTCGACGCCGTGGTCGCGGAGGACCCGGAGGCCAACCTCCCTGCCCTGATCGCCGACTTCCAGCGGGGCGAGCTCCAGCCCGTCTATGCGCTCCCGCCGGTGCCCCCGGAGCAGATCCCCACCTACCGCTATGACCTTGTCGATTACCGGAACAACCTCGTCCGACTGCCCGGTATCGAGGCGTCGCGCGGGTGCCCCTTCTCCTGCAACTTCTGCGTGCTGACCGGGCACGAACAGTATCGCTATCGCCCCATCGATCACGTGATCCGGGACATCCGCGATCGGATGATCTTCAACCAGCGCATCCCGGGGGTGACCAACAATGTATTCAGCTTCCTCGACAACAACCTGGGGGGCTCGCCTCGCTACCTGCGCGAGCTCTGCGAGGCGCTGATGCCCCTCAAGAAGATCTGGGGCTGCGCGCTCACGTTCAACGTGCTGCGCGATCCGGAGCTCGTCCGCCTCATGGGGCGGGCAGGGTGCCGCTACGTCTACACAGGGCTCGAGTCGCTGAACCCCGAGTCGATCAGCTCCATGAACAAGGGCCAGAACAAGCTGAGCGAGGTGCGGGAGGTCATCCAGCGGGCCTTCGCGAGCGGGATCGTCCTCTCCTTCGGGCTCCTCGTGGGCGCGGACGGGGACACCAACGACTACCTCGAGCGGGTGCCCGAGTACCTGCATGATCTCGGCGATCACTGCCCCACCTTCCTCGGCATCGTCTGCCCGTACCCGGAGACGCCCTTCTTCGCGCAGGTGGCGGCCGAGGGCCGGCTCCTCCCCGGGGTGATCAGCCGGGACCTCGATGGATACACCCTCTGCCACCGCCCGCCCCGGCTGCACCCCTCGGAGGTGATCGACCATTTCCAGCGCCTGAGCCGCGCGCTGGGGAGCCTCCACAACGTGGGCCGCCACGTGTGGAATCGGCTGATGACGAGCGATCTGCCCCGTTACAAGGCGTGCGTCGTCATGTCGGCGCCCGAGGTGATGAGCCTGCGCGCGCCGCTCGCCAACCGATCACGCAGCTACATCGCCGGGCGCGATCCGATCGAGGCGTGGGACGCGGAGAAGATGCGGGAGCTCGGCCTCGAGCCGCAGCGCATCGACGCCTCGTCGTGCCGCGCCGATCCGCGCGGCCTCGCGCGGATCCGGCCCCGCCGCGCGGGCCGCTCCAGCGCGGCCGCGTGAGGCCATGGGGGATCTGCCATGAAGGGCAGCACACACCTCGTCGCGATCGCCTACTTCGCCCTGGTGCACGCCGCCGCCCTCCTCGGCTCCGGTCATCCAGTCGAGCCCGGCGGACCGTGAGAGTTCGTACCCCGCAGCGCGGTCGAGGCGCTACCATGGTGGCATGAGCGATCTCGGCGCCAAGGACGCGAGTCCCGATGTTCGTGACGAGCCCGACGGCATCCTGCGGGTGGAGATCCACGGCGAGGTCACGGAAGATCGAGTGCGCGCTGTCCTCACCGCGGTCCGGCGGGTCGCGGAGAGCGGCCGTGACGTCCTGGTGCTCGCCGACGCGCGTCACATGGGCCCTATCCCCCCTTCGGCGCGTAAGGCGGTCACGCAAGAGGTGCGGAGCACGCACATCGATGCGGTCGCGATGATCGGAGCGAGCTTTTCGCTGCGCGTGATCGTGGCGCTCCTCGCGAAGGGCGTGCAATTGCTCACAGGACAGCCCTACCCTCAGCAGTTCTTTGACACCGAGGGAGAGGCGCGCGCGTGGCTGCTCGCTCGGCGAGACGCGCTCCGGGCCGGGCGGCGTCCGGGCACCTGAGCGACCGCGCGTGTGCACGGGGGCGCTCCAGGACAGCCCGTACGGTGACCGTGCCGTGGCAGATCGCCTGATCGCGCCGTCAGGCCTGGGGCGGGTACTCGGCGAACCGCGGCAGGTCGTCGGTGATCGGGAACCAGCTCGCCTTGGAGTCGACGAAGATGTGGGCTGCGGGGCGGATGCCGGGATCGGTGTCGAGCGTGCCCGCGGGCACCACGGCGAAGCCGCGCTCGGGTGACAGGCGGGGTGCCGCGCCGCCGCAGCGCTTGCAGAACGCGACGGTGAAGAACCGCGCGTCGGGCACCTTGTAACTCGCGATCTGCGCGTCACCGTGGATCCAGCGGAAGCTGTCCAGGGCGACGAAGACGTTGGTCGCGTGCGCCGCGCTGCGCCCGAGGCGACAGCGCGCGCAGTGGCAGCTCACCATGCGCTGGGGCGTGCCGTCGAACTCGAAGGCCACGTCGCCGCACAGACAGCTCCCCTGGGTGACGCCCTCTTTCGGCTTGACCGCCGGACGCGAGACGACCGGCGCCTGCATCTCGGGCCGCCATTCCTCGAATTGCGGCAGGGAATCCGTGATCGTGTACCAGGGCGCCTTGGCGCCGACGAACTGGTGGAACTTCGGCTCGATCCCGAGATCGCCCTCCAGGTTGCCGGCATGGAGCACGGCGAGCTGCCTCTCGGGGAGGAGCATCGGCGTGGCCGAGCCGCAGGTGCCGCAGAAGGAGCGGCGGTCGCTCGCGCAGGACGGGCGGATGGCGTCCTCGCCGGCGAGCCAGCGAAAGCCGGGCAGCGGCGCGACGACGGCCGTGGTGAACGCCGTGCCGTGGAACTTGCGGCACATCGAGCAGTGACAGTTCAGCATGGTCTGGAACGGACCGTCGATCTCGAAGCGGACCGTTCCGCAAAGACATGCGCCCTTGGTCATGTTCGTATCTCCCGTGGGATGGCTTGTGCGCGCACGCTAGCACGGCGGGGTGCCCAGGCGGGCGTCCAGGTTCGATTCAAGGGCGCCCTTCACCCGAGGCGCGCCGGCCCGCGGCTCAGAGCCCCGACACCACACCCACGATCGCCTCGCTGATACGCGATAGGTCGGCTGGCTCGATGATGTAAGGCGGCATGGTATAGACCAGCTTCCCGAAAGGCCGTAACCAGACGCCGCGCTCCACGAACGCCGGCTGCACGCGCGCCGTGTCGACGGGCTGCTTGAGCTCGACAACGCCGATGGCGCCGAGAACGCGCACGTCGGCCACCGCGCCCTGCGCGCGGCACGGCGCGAGCTCGCGGCGGAGCTGCGCCTCGATGGCCGAGACGCGCGCGCGCCACGGCGAGGCGAGCAGGAGCCGGATGCTGGCCAGCGCGGCGCTGCAGGCGAGCGGATTGCCCATGTACGTCGGGCCGTGCATGAACACGCGCGGCTCGTTTCCGGCGATCGTCTCGGCCACGCGCTCCGTGCAGAGCGCGGCGGCCAGGGTCATCGTGCCGCCGGTGAGGGCCTTGCCGAGGCACATGATGTCCGGCGCGACGCCCGCGTGATGGCACGCGAACAGCTCCCCGGTGCGGCCGAAGTTGGTCGCGATCTCGTCGAAGAGGAGCAGCACGCCGTGGCGGTCGCAGAGCGCGCGCAGCTCGCGCAGGTACTGCGGGTGGTAGAAGCGCATCCCGCCGGCGTTCTGCGCGATCGGCTCGAGGATCACGGCGGCGACCTCGTGCGCGTGCCGCTCGAGCAGCGCGGCCATGCTGCTCAGGGCGTCCGGCGACCAGGGCGCGTCGAACGCCGGCCCGGGCGCTTCCGCGAACAGGTGCTGCGCGAGCGCGCCCCGGAAGAGGTGGTGCATGCCATTGACGGGATCGGTGACCGCCATCGCGCCGAACGTGTCGCCGTGGTAGCCGGCGAGCGCGCTGATCAGGCGGCGCTTCTCGGGCTGCCCCTGCGCAATGAAGAACTGGAGAGCGAGCTTGATGGCCACCTCGACCGACACGGATCCGGAGTCGGCCAGGAAGACGCGCGTCAGCGGCTCGGGCGTGAGCGCCACCAGCGTTTCGCACAGCTCGACCGCGGGCGCGTGGGTGAGCCCCCCGAACATCACGTGGCTCATCCGCCCGAGCTGGGCGCTGATCGCCGCCGTCAGCGCCGGGTGCGCGTAGCCGTGGATGGCGGCCCACCAGGACGCCATGCCGTCGATGAGCTCGCGGCCGTCGGTCAGGGTGAGGCGAACGCCCTCCGCGCGCTCGACGGCGAAGAGCGGCGCGGTCGAGATGGGCGCGGCGTAAGGGTGCATCACGCAGCGGCGGTCGCGCGCGACGAGATCGTCTCCGCCAGGCATGGCGCTCTCCGATGGCATGGCGAGGCGTCTAGCCCAGAATGCCCATCGCCACCAGGTCCGCCGGGCGCGCCGGCGACCTTGGCGCCCGGCGCCGTTCGACCGGCGGAACGCGGCCCCGGCCCCCTCCGGACGATTCCTTGAACAGGCTGTAACGTTCGGGCCCCCTCCGAGACTGTGCAGGTAGCGGGATAGCCGTCGCGGCGCCGGGGACACGCCCGGGCGCAGGGGCGCGCGCATCCATCGCACGTCGAAATACCGATGACGTCGCGCTCGAGGAGAGCCTCGCGACGATGAGGAGACATCCATGAACGGTCTGCTTCGCAAGGTCCTGCGGTCTGGCACCATGATCTCGGCCGCTGCGCTCATGTCGTCCGCGCTGCCCGGCTGCGGCGGCAGCGACACGGACGGGAGCGGCGGGCCCCAGGGCTCGGACAAGAACACGTATGTCCTCGTCCACGGCGCCTTCGTGGGCGCATGGGCATGGGACAAGGTGGTGCCGCTCCTCGAGGCCGGCGGCAACGAGGTGATCGCCCTCGATCTCCCCGCTCACGGCGAGGACCAGACGCCCGTCGCGGACGCCGGCCTGGAGGCCTATACCGACGCCGTGGTGGAGGCCATCGACAGCGCCTCGCGCCCCGTGATCCTCGTCGGCCACAGCATGGGCGGCACCGTGGTGAGCCAGGCCGCCGAGCAGCGGCCCGACAAGGTGAAGAAGCTCGTCTACCTGACCGCCTTCCTGATGAAAGACGGCCAGTCGCTGAGCCAGGAGTGGGCCGACGACGAAGGGGCCGCGATCAAGGCGTACGCGGCCGCTTCGGAGGATGGCACGACGCTGACCTTCAAGGAGGGGTGGGCCGCGGACGCCTTCTGCCAGGATTGCTCTCCGGAGGACGTCGCGCGGCTCGAGAGCCACCTGCGCGAGGAGCCCGCGAAGCCGTTCGACGAGCCGATCCATGTGACCGAGGAGAGGTGGGGGAGGGTCCCCCGGGTCTACATCGAGGCGCTCAAGGATCTCGCCATCAGCCCTGCAGAGCAGAAGCAGCAGTACACCGCCTTGCCCTGCGAGCGGGTCATCTCGATCGACGCGGGCCACGCCCCTTTCATGACGAAGCCGAAGGAGGTCGCGGACGCGCTGAGATCGCTCTGACCGGGGCGCCGGCCGTCGTCGTCCGCGGGGCGAGCCGCGCCGGAGCCGCGTCGATTGATGCGGGGCTCGGCGGCGTGATACCGTGCTCCGCGTGTCCCATGACCCCTCGGCCGCCGCCGACGGCAAACAGGCCGCACCGGCGCAGCGCGCGTCGGCCGAGGTAGGCCCGCTTCTCGCGCCCGCCGCGCCCGCCGCGCCGGGCAACGCGGCTTGGCCCGGCTGCGCGGCGCCGGCGGACGACATCGCGCTCGTCCGCCGGCTGCTCGCGGGGGACGAGCAGGCCTTCGAGCAGCTCGTGACCCAGCTCCACACACCCATGCTCCGGCTCGCCCGCGCGGTCGCCGGCCCCGCGGGCGCGCAGGAGGTCGTCCAGGAGACCTGGGCGGCGGTCTTCGATGGGCTCGTGCGCTTCGAGGGGCGCTCCGCGCTGAAGACATGGGTGTTCAGGATCCTGACGAACCGCGCCAGGACGTGGGGCGCTCGAGAGAAGCGCATGATCCCTGTCTCCTGGCTGGAGGACGGGGATCACGGGGGCGAGCCGGCGGTCGATCCGGCCCGATTCGACAGCATCGGTGACTGGGCGACTCCGCCTGTTCCGTGGACGGAGCAGAGCCCGGAGGTGCTCTTGCTGCGCAAGGAGATAGGCGCCGTGCTGCAGCGAGAGCTCGAGACGCTGGCGCCTGGACAGCGCGCGGTGGTCCTCCTGCGCGACGTGGAGGGGTGTCCTTCCGACGAGGTCTGCGAGATCCTGGGCATCGGCGAGGCGAACCAGCGGGTCCTCTTGCACCGTGGCCGATCGAAGCTCAGGGCCGCGCTCGAGCGCTACATGACGAGGGGGTGAGCGCGCATGATCGTCACGTGCTGTCAGCTGACCGAGATGATCACCGACAGGAGCGAGGGAAAGCTGTCCTCCGAGCAGGAGGAGGGCTGCGCGCGGCACCTCGCGTGGTGCGACAGGTGCCGCACCTACCTGAAGCAGATGGATCTGACGATCGACGCGCTCCAGGGGCTCCCGGGTGAGCCGCTGCACGACGACGTCCGCGCTGCGCTGTTCGCCCAGTTCCAGCGGCGGAGGACCACCGCCGACTGAGCCTGGCGCCTCGGGGGGCGCGGCGCGCTAACCCCCATCTCCGTGGAGCTCAGGCCCGTGGGCGACGCCGCGGGGGCGCCATGCCCGCCGCGCCGTTCCGCGTCTCGGCTGATCCGGCGCGCGGCGCGGCCTCGGCCGTCCCGCCGCGGGCGTCGGCCGTCCCGCCGCGGACCTCGGCCGCCCCGCCGCGGGCCTCGGCCGCCCCGCCGCGGGCCTCGCGGGACCCCGCGTCGTCACGGCGGACCTGGACCTTGCGGCCCTTCAACCGTGTGGCGCGCAGCGCCTCGATGACGGCGTCGGCCGCGTCGGCCGGGACCTCCACCGTGGAGAAGCCGTCGGCGATCTCGATGGCGCCGATGTCGCGGGAGCTCAGCGACGCCTCGTTCGCGATGGCGCCGACCAGATCGGCCGGCCGGATGCCCGCGGCGCGCCCCGCGCTGACGTACAGCCGGGCCACGTTGCCGTCGGTCTCCCGCCCCTCGCGCCGCGGCCGCGCCTGCGCCTCGCCCGGGCGCCCGCGCGGCCCCGCGGGCCCGCGCGGCGCGCGGTCGTCGCGGGCGCGCTCCGGCCCGCGCGGAGGCGGCCGGAACGACGGGATCTCCGCCTCGTCCTCCTCCCGGTCCCCCTCCGTCGCGTCGTGGGCCAGCTTCACCGCCGCCGCCGCGATGTCCATCACGTCGAACTCGTCGGCGAGCCCCTCGACCACGACCCGGAACCGCTCGGTGCCGCCCTCGATGAGCGCCTCCCGCAGCGAGGCGCGCGTCAGCTCCAGGCGCCGCGCGCGCAGGTCGGCCACGGTCGGGAGGGTGGCGGCCTCGATGCGCTGCCCGGTGAGCCGCTCGACGTTGCGGATCAGGTAGTGCTCGCGCGGCTCGACAAGCGTGATCGCCGCGCCCTCGCGGCCGGCGCGCCCCGTGCGGCCGATGCGGTGGACGTAGACCTCGGGGGCGCAGGGGACGTCGTAGTTGATGACGTGCGAGACATGCTCGATGTCGAGCCCCCGCGCCGCGACGTCGGTGGCGACGAGCAGCTCGGCCGTGCCGGCGCGGAAGCGGGCCATCACGCGATCGCGGTGCTCCTGCGAGAACCCGCCGTGGAGCGCCTGGGCCTCGTAGCCGCGGGCGCGCAGCGCCTCGGTCAGCTCGTCGACCTCGTTGCGGGTGCGGCAGAAGAGGATGGCCGACGACGGATCCTCCATGTCGAGCACCCGGGTCAGCGCGGCGGACTTGTGCGCCCGCGGCACGATGTACGCCGTCTGGCGGACGCGGGGGAGCTCGCCGGGGGCCGCCTTCTCGCCCGCGATCTTGACCCGCACCGGCTCGCGCAGGTGCCGGCCGGCGATCGCGGCGATCCGCGGGGGCAGCGTCGCGGAGAAGAGCACGGTCTGCCGCTCCGCCGGTGTGGCCGAGAGGATCTCCTCCAGGGCCTCGGCGAAGCCCATGTCGAGCATCTCGTCGGCCTCGTCGAGCACGACGGTGCGGATGCCGTCGAGCGCGATCGTGCCGCGCCCGATGTGATCGAGCGTCCGGCCCGGCGTGGCCACGATGACGTGGACCCCGCGGCGCAGCGCGCGCAGCTGCTGCCCGAACGGCTGGCCGCCGTACACGGACAGCACCTGCACGCCGAGCCGGCGGCCGTAGCGGTGCATCGCCTCGGCCACCTGCATCGCCAGCTCGCGGGTCGGCACGAGCACGAGCGCCTGGGGGGAGCCGGGCGGCTCGCCGCCGATCTGGAGGCGCTGGAGCAGCGGCAGCGCGAACGCGGCCGTCTTCCCGGTCCCGGTGGCGGCCTGCCCCAGCAGGTCGCGCCCGGTCAGGAGGTGCGGGATCGCCTCGCGCTGGATCGGCGTGGGCTCCTCGTAACCGAGCTGGGCGAGCACGTCGAGGAGGGCAGGCGCGATGCCGAGCGCGGCGAAGCTGGCGGACGAAGGGGTCGTCTCCACAGGGGTTCCCCATGTCATGGTCGCGCACCAGCGCCGCTGCAACCTGGCATTCACCGCGGGGCGCAGCGCGCGCGGCAGGCGAGCCCCGCTGCCCCGATCAGCCGAGCTTCGCGGCGAGGGCGCGGTACCGCTCCGGCAGGCGCGCGGCGTCCAGCCGGCCGAGGAGCGCGCGCGCGGCCTCCTGCGCGCGGGGGCTTCCCTCGGGCGCGCGGCTCACCGCCTCGAGGTAGAGCTCGAGCGCGCGCCTGCGCTCCGCGAGCGCCGGCGCGGCCCGGCCCCGGAGCTCGAGGATCTCGGCCTGCTCCGCGCAGAGCGCCGCGTACGCGCCGATCTTCTCGTGGTCGCCGAGCAGCGTGGCCGCGCCCGCGGCGTCGAGCCGGTCGAGCATGTCCCGCATCGGGCCGAAGAGCCCGTCGGCGGTGGTGCGGACGAGCAGCTCCGCCTCGTCGAGCTGGCCGGCGCGCCGGAGCCCGGCGATCCGGCCGATGGCCTCGGCCAGCTGCTCGATCATGCGGAGGAGGTAATCGCGCTGTCGGAGCGACATAGGGTCTTTCGTTCGAGTCTAGAGCGCCGAACACGTCGATCGAGCGAGAAATGAGCCGCCAGCCGCCAAGAACAGAGAACTCTCCTGGCGTCCCTGGCGCCTCGGCGGCTCAAGACCCCGCTCTTTCCCGGGGTTTCAGCCCGTTGGTCGCTCTGGCCGATCGCGGCTCCGCGGCGCGCGCCGGCGGTACCGGCTTTGCTCCACCGGTGGCTCACAACGGGGGTCATCAAGGCACAGGGGCCACCTGGACCGATATGTCGGCGCCCAGCGGCGGCGCTGCCTCGCCTCTCCGGCGCACGATCCTGCCGCCTTCATGGCTGGATTTCCCGCCGAGCTCGCATGGTACGATCCGGTCATGCGCACTTCGCCAATGCTCGCGCTGCTCGCCGCCGCGTCGCTCGCGGCCTGCGTTCGTTCCCCTGCGCCCGCGGCGGCGCCCGATGTCTTCGCGCCGTCCGCCGCCGACGTCGGGCCCTGGTACACGTCGGCGCCCGACCTCACGGCGACCCCACCGGGGCTCGAGACGCCGGAGCAGCGGGCCGCGCGGCTGCAAGCCAGGGCGATCCTCGTGGATGGCCACAGCGGCGTGCCCTCGCTGCTCCTCGGCGGCTCGTTCGCTCAGGTGAGCTCGGACGACGAGCTGATGGCCGCGGAGGTCGCCAGGAACAAGGCGGCGGGCGTCACCGGCGCGTTCTTCCCGATCCACGTCGGCGCGCCCGCGCCGCCTTCGGCCTCGCGGCTCGGCGGCAGCGCCGCGCGCCGCGCGCTCGATCTCATCGAGGCGACCCACCGGCAGATCGAGCGCCACCGCGAGACGCTGATGCTCGTCCGCGACGCGAAAGACGTGCGCCGCGCCGAGCGCGAAGGCAGGATCGCCGTGATCATGGGCATCGAGGGCGGGCACGCCATCGAGAACTCCCTGCCTGCGCTGCGCTCGTTCTACCGCCTCGGCGTCCGCACCATGGCGCTCACGCACATGACCACGAACGACTGGGCAGGCTCCGCGGGAGGAGCGCTCGATCCCGGGTACGTCCGCGACCGCGGCCTCTCCCCCTTCGGTGAGGCCGTGGTCCGCGAGATGCAACGGATCGGCATGCTTGTCGACGTCTCGCATGGATCGGACAGCACGTTCCAGGGCGTCGTGAAGGTGGCCAGGGCGCCGATCATCACCTCTTCCACGATGCCCGCCGCCGGCCACCGCCGCCGCGACCTCGACGATTACATGCTGCGCGCGATCGCGGAGAACGGCGGCCTCGTGATGGTGAACTCCTGGGCGCTCTTCCTGGACGAGGCGTATGCCGAGCAGTCGGCGCGCTTCGCGCAGAAGTACGGGGCGCACTTCAAGGAGCTCGGCGAGAGGCTCCCGGGCGACACGAAGGCGCTCCGCGAGGAGATCGAGAAGCTCAGGACCCAGGAGGGGCAGAAGACGCCGCCGCTGTGGCGGCTCATCGACCATATCGACCACGTGGTGAAGGTCGCGGGGATCGAGCATGTCGCCCTCGGCTCCGTCTTCGAGGGGAGCGAGGCGCTCAAGGAGGGGCTCGCAGGCAGCGCCGGGGCCCCGAACCTCACGCTGGAGCTCATCCGTCGCGGCTACTCGGACGCGGACATCCTCCGCCTGCTGGGCGGGAACTTCGTGCGGGTCCTCGAGCAAGCCGAGGCCTATGCGGCCGCGACGGAGACAACGCTGTCCGGGGATGGCAGCACGCAGCAGCTCAGCGCGGCCGAGCTGGGTGATCTGCCGGGGCAGCCCCTGCTGCCGGCGCCGCCGCCGCCGGCGCCCCCGCCGTCGCGGGGGCCGATGTCGTGGGGGGTTGTCCCGCCGTCCTCGCCGTCGCCGCAGCGACCGGTCGCGCAGCCCTCGAAGGCCGGAGCGCCGGAGTCTCCGTCCTCGGAGCTCCTGCTGTCGCGGTAGCCTCTCGCCGTCGACAGGAGGTCGCGCCGGGTTTACGGTGGCGATCCCCGGGATGCGAACGGCGGCGCGACCCCTGACCCGGCTGCGAACACCCACGCTTCCGGTGGCGCTCGCCGCCTGCGTGCTCGGCGGCGCGTGCGCGGGGGAGGCGCCGCCGGGCGGCCACGGCGGCGGCGGCCAGGGCGCGGGCGCGCACCCGGTGACGGCGACCACGTACGTGAGCGCGGCCACGGGCTTTGGAGGCGCCCTGGAGGAGCTGCCACGTGTGTTCACGGTGACCGGCGTCGTCACCGACGGCGCGGCGCCGCTCGAGGGCGCCATCGTGATGCAGGCCGGCGGGGAGCCGGCCCTCGTGACCGGCCCGGACGGCGCGTTCTCCATCGAGATCACGCGGGACATCCCGGGCCAGCCGACCGTGGTCGCGGCGAAGATCGGATACCGGACGGACGGTATCGAGTTCGAGGTCGTCCCCGACGGGCCGGTGGAGATCGCTGTTCGCCGCGCGTCGCCGCCGGACAACGCGCTCGGCTACACCTACGGCGATCCTGGGGACGGCGACCCGCACAACTCGACGCGGTTCTGCGATCACTGCCACACGACGCTCGTGGCCCAGTTCCTCGAGTCGGGGCACGCGCGGTCGGCCAGGAGCCCGCTTCTCCAGGCCATCTACGCCGGGGTCTCGATGGCTCACACGGACGAGGCCTCGTGCGGCGCCGCGGGCGGGCGCTGGAAGGCCGGACGCGTCCCTGGCAGTGATGGGGGCGCCGCGATGCGGTGTTATCTCGGGAGCGGCGTGCTGCCGGATCTCAACCCGTCCTGCGGCGGGGGAGCGCAGCCCTCGTGCGACGATCCCGCGCTGCCCGAGGCCGCGCGCCCGGCGGCGTTCGGCGGGTGCGCCGACTGCCACGCTGCCGGGATCGACGGCCCCGCGGGCGGGCGAGACCTGCTCGAGGCCACCGGCATCGCGTTCGAGAAGGGCGACCACTGCGACGCTTGCCACAAGATCCGCGACGTCGATCTGAGCAAGCCGCCCGGGGTCGCCGGGGCCCTGATCGTCCAGCGGCCGCAGGAGAGGAGCTCCCCCGATCCCTCGTCGAGGCTCCTGGAGGTGATGTTCGGTCCGCGGCCGGACGTGCCGAACAGGTTCATGGGCGGCAGCTACCAGCCGAAGTTCTCGGCCTCGGAGTTCTGCGGCGGCTGCCACGAGCAGAAGCAGGCGGCGCTCCTGCCGGGCGCGGCGCTCGATCCGGTCCGCTGGCCTGACGGGCTCCCGATCCATCAGACGTTCTCCGAGTGGGCCGCGAGCTCCTGGAACCGCCCGGCCACGCAATGCCAGGCCTGCCACATGCCAGGGGTCCTCTCGCTGAAGAGCAGCCTCGACGTGACGAACGAGGCGAACGCGAGCGTCTCGCTCGGCTTCGTCCGCCCGGCGGGGACGGTCCGCTCCCATATTTTCCGCGGCCCGCTGGAGGGGTCCCCGCGGCTCATCCGGGGCGCGGTCGAGGTCCGCATCGACGCCTCAACGGCGTCGGGCGAGCTCGCGGTCACAGTCTCCCTGGCCGGAGGCGCGGCGGGCCACGCTGTTCCGACCGGGGAGCCGATGCGCGCGCTCGTGCTGCTCGTCACGGCGGAGGCGTGCGGCGCGCCCCTTTCGCCGTCGAGTGGCATGACGGTGAACGACACCGGCGGCGCGCTCGCCGAGGCGCGCGTGGGCCAGGGCGCGGCCCTGACGGGCGCCCAGCTCGCCTGGGACGAGGGCGCGGCGCGCGCGAGGGAGGGCGACGTGGTGCGGATCGTCCGCCCGACCGGCGTTTACGACGATTACGCAGGCATTGGCCGCTTCGCGGACCCGTCGCTCGACGCCGCGGACAAGGGCCTCGAGGTCCGCGCGCCGGTCGGCGAGGCGCGGGTGGTCGCCGCGGGCGGCGGCGCGATCACCCTGAGCGGCGCGATTCCCGCGCAGGACGGGGATATCGTCTACCTGGGCGCGCCCCTCGCCGCGGCGCCCGCGGACGGCCAGCCCGCGGCCGCGTTCGCCGGCGCCGCGGGTTATACCTTCGCCAAGGTGCTCGTCGATCCGGCGGGCGCGCGGCACGCGACGCAGCACCGCGCCGTCGATATCGCCAGCGACAACCGGATCGCGCCGGGGAGCGTCGCGGTGACGTCGCACGGCTTCGCGATCCCCGCGGGCTGCTCCGCGACCGCGAACGTCACCGCCACGCTGCTCTACCGGCCTGTCCCGCTCGCCCTCGCGCGGGAGCGCGGGGCGTTTGCGCGCGATTACATGGTTGCCTCGGCGTCCTCGCCGGTGCCGCTCGACTGAGCGACCACGTAAACGTCGGTGACCCGCAGCACCGCGAGCCGATCGCGCGGATCGTACTTGCCGTTCCGATACCGCGCTGGTCTCAGGCGCTGGCGCTGGACAGGGGGCGTACGCTATGGGCCTGACCGATGAGCGAGAAGCGTGTGCAGACGTCGGGTGTGAAGGGGAGCGCCGCGCGCGCAGCGACGGAAAATAGGGAGATTTCTGCGTTTCGCGATTACCGCGACGACGCACGGCCGAGCGTGAAGGAGCTCTACCGGCTGAATCACGAGGGGCAGACTCTCGCCTTCGTGCAGGAGAAAAAGCGGCAATACCTCGGCCTCGACCGGCGCCGGATGGGCATGTGGGAGTCGCTCGAGCTGCTCGATCGGGTGGTCGACGACAGCGATCCAGACACGGAGCTGTCGCAGATCGCACATGCGCTCCAGTCCGCGGAGGCGGCGCGGCGGGACGGGCAGCCGCCGTGGTTCGTGCTGACCGCGCTGATCCACGACGCCGGGAAGATCCTGTGCACGTGGGGCGAGCCCCAGTGGGCCGTGGTGGGCGACACCTTCCCGGTGGGCTGTGCGTACTCGGACCGGATCGTCTTCCCCGAGCTCTTCGCGCGGAACCCGGACATGGCGAACCCGGAGTACCAGACGCCATGCGGGATTTACGAGGAGGGCGCGGGGCTCTCCCGGATACACATGTCGTGGGGGCACGACGAGTACCTGGTTCATGTGGTGAAGGACCACCTGCCCCTCGAGGCGCTCGCCATGATCCGGTATCACTCGTTCTACGCGGCGCACCGCGAGGGCGCGTACGGGCACCTGATGAACGAGCACGATCGGCGGATGATGGAATGGGTGCGGCGCTTCAACCGGTACGATCTGTACTCGAAGGCCGATGCCCCGCCGGACCTGGAGCGGCTGAAGCCGCTCTACAAGGACCTGATCGCGGAGTTCCTGCCGGACGAGCTCCGCTGGTGAGGGGCCGTGACGGACGAAGCGAGCGGACGGGCGTGCGTGAGCCCATGGAGATCCTGCTCGTCTCCGGGGGCCTACGAGGCACACCGCGGAGCTACCGCGCCTCATCCAGGACGATAGACCAACGCTGGAGGGGGTATCCGGGAATGGGCCCGACCGCCGCCCCAAGCTTGCTCACCCCTCCGGTGCTGTCGCCAGATCGAGCCGCCGCCCGATCGCGTCGTGCCGAGGGGATGCGATCCGTCGTCACGTCCCACCGAAGTCCCGTGGGATCCGACGGATCACGCCGGTTCGCTACCGCACCGTCGTCCCTCCGCGGCGCTCTTCTGGCGCGGCCGTCCGGGATGTGGGAGATGGGCCTGGCCCGCGGGGGCCGCGATGCATCCGATGAGCATGGCCCATTACGTCTCGGTCTTCCTCGTGTCGCTGTCGGCGATCTTCTTCGTCGTGGATCCGCTCGGCATCGTGCCGCTGTTCCTGACGATGACCGCGGGCGATCCGCCGGAGAAGGTGCGGCGCACGGCGCGGCTGGCGTGCGCCGTCGCCGGCGGGCTCATGCTGTTCTTCGCCCTCTTCGGCGGCGTCGTCTTCAAGGTCTTCGGCGTCTCGCTGGCCGCGTTCCGCGTCGCGGGCGGGCTGCTCTTGCTCGTCACGGCGCTCGACATGCTGCGCGCCCGCTCCTCGGCGACGCGCACCACCCCGTCCGAGGAGCAGGAGGGCATCGCGAAGGAGGACGTGGCGCTCGTGCCCCTGGCCATGCCGCTCCTCGCCGGGCCGGGCGCCCTCGCCACGGTGATGGTGCTGATGGCGCGCGAGGGCAACGACCCCGTGGCCATGGGGCTGGTGCTCGCCGGCGTGGCCATCACCTTCGTGGCCTCCTACTTCGTGCTGCGCGGCGCGGGGCTCGTGCAGCGAGCGCTCAAGGCGTCCGGCATGGCCGTGCTCGAGCGCGTCATGGGCCTCATCCTGGCCGCCATCGCCGTGCAGTTCATGGCCGACGGGGTGAAGGAGCTCTGGCACGGGTGACGCGCGTCCGGCGTCGCCCGGCGCGTCAGTTGAGCTGGCCCGCGCGCCGCGGCGCCTGCTTCATGCAGAGGACGAGCGCGTCGCGGAGCCGCGCGAAGGTGGAGACCCGCGACATGTCCACGCCGTCCACGAGGAGGCCGCGCGCCACGTCGGGCCGGATGCCCACGATGATCCCTTTCGCCCCGAGGAGCTCCACCGCGCCGACCAGCGACAGAAGGGTGTTCCCGAGCGAGGCGTCGATGGAGTCGACGCCTGTCAGATCGATGATCACCACCCTGGAATGGGTGTTCGACACAGCGCCGAGGAGCCCCTGCATCATCTGGTCCGCCCGGTAGAGATCGACCGCTCCGAGCACCGGCAGCATCAGCACGCCCTCCCAGACCTGGATGATCGGCGCCGACAGCGTGCGGATCGTCGCCTGCTGTTCCGCGTTGACGGCCCTCGTGCGCGAGAGCTCCTGCGCGAGGTCGTCGAGCCGCCTCAGGTTGCTCGCCGCGACCGCCTGGGCGATCTGCACGAGCTCCTCCCGCTCCCTCAGCGCATCCCCGAGCTCCCCCAGCGCCGCCGCGATCGCGCCGAGATCGTCGCCAGGGTCCGTCCCCTCGGCGAGCGCTGCGTCCGCGTCTCCCTCCTTGAGCTGCTCGATGTAGCGCAGGATCGCCCGCGCCCGCTCACCCGGCACGACGCCCCCGGAGCATCTCGCTCTTGAGCTGCTCATAGACCGTCTCCGAGACAGAGCTCGTGAAGCAGCGCGTGTGGACGAACCGGAGGCGGGCCGGGTAGGACGCCAGCCAGGTGGACACCGAGCGAAGCGTTGTCCAGGACGTCATGCAGTCTTCCACGCGGTCCTTCGTCCCCATCGCCACTCTCCCTCGGTCGTGCTTCGACCTTGACTTGTCCGGCCGATGAGCGCCTGAGGTGCCGTGTCCGCGAAGGCGCTGCCTGCCCGCAGCTGCTCAGGTTACAGGAGAATGGGGAGCTCGACGAGGGGTGTGGTCGCCGCGGTGGGGTCGGGCACAACTCAGGAGAGCGTGAAGGCGGGTTGTCGTGGAGCTCGCTTGTCGGCTGGGTGTGGCGGGCTCGGCGGCTGGACGTCGTTACGCGGCCGGGTCGCCGCGGCGCGCGCTCGGCTCTCCACGGAAGACGTGCGCGTGGGCGCGCGCGAGGTCGCCGAAGGCGCGGGGCGCGCGGCCTGTCACGCGCTGAACGACGTCGGTGACGCGGTCCTCGGCCCCGTCGCGGATGGCGAGGTCGAGGCTCACAAGGAACGCGGCGTAGGGCGATGGGATCCCCGCGCTGACGAGGTACGCGCGAGCGTCCTCCTCGCCGGCGCGGACGTGGCGTATCGCCCGGCCGGCGATGCGGGACACGATGGCCGCCACGTCATCGTAGCTGAGCGCCTCCGGGCCGGTGATGATGTGAGATGTGTTGTGCGGCGCGCTGTCGAGGAGCGCCCGCGCGGCGACCTCCGCGATATCGCCGGCGTCGACGAAGCCGACGCGGCCGCCGCCCGTCGCGGTCGTGAGCTCGCCTCGCCCGGCGATCGCCGCCGCGTGCGGGTGGCGCGGGTCGATGAAGTTCTGCATGAACCACGACGGTCGGAGGACGGTCCACTCCGGAGCGCGCTCGCGGAGCGCGCGGTGGACGAGGCCGAGCCCGGGGCTCCCCTCCGCCACGGGCGACGCGCTGAGCAGGACGAGGCGGCGAGCCCCGCTCGCGAGCGCGCGCTCGACGAAGGGCAGCATGAGCGCCGAGGGATCCTCGACCATCGCGGGCGCCACGAGGTACACGCGATCGGCGCCGCGGAGCGCCTCGTCGTGCGTCGCGGCGTCGGCCCAGTCGAAGCGGGCGTGCTCCACGCCGTCGCGGGCGGCGGGCGCCGCGCGGCTCGCGGTGCGGACGCGCGCGCCGGCGGCCGCGAGCCGCGCGGCGACGGCTCGCCCGGTGGTGCCCGTGCCGCCGGTGATCAGGACGAGCGGCCCATCGCTGCCTGCGTGCGCCCTCATGACGCCCCCTCGCGATGCGCGTCGAGCTCGCCGCCGAAGGCCTCGAGGACGGGCGCTGGATTCCAGTACTCCCGGTAGCGCACGACGCGGCCGTTCCTCGTCGCGACGATCATCACATAGTCCTGCTCGTAGCGTCTGCGCGCGGGCCCGATGGTCGCCGAGCCGTGCACCTCGGCGAGCGCGACGTCGGGATCGGTCGTCGGATACCGCCGCACGTCGCGGAGCTCGAGCCCGTGGAAGCTCTGGAGGATGCCCTCGAAATGGCGCCGGATGGCCGCCTTGCCCTCGAGGCGCGCCGGCGCGCCGAGCGCCGGCGCATACGGGAACTCGACGGTTGCGTCGTCGGCGAAGAGGTCGAGCCAGCGCTCCAGGTCACGGCCGATGAGATCGAGGAGCGCGTCGAGCGCCTGCGCGGCGTCGAGCGGCCGGGAATGCGGCAGGGGGTGCGTCATGGGATGTCCTTTCCTTTCGTGTCGGCGAGGCCAGCGTAGGGACGCCGCGATTGCCGCGCGTCCAGCTCCCCGATCCGCGCGTCCACGGTTCACGGCCGGCGCCGCCCGCGCGGCCAGTCGCGCGCGCCGGCGTGGCGCGGCCCGCCGCGTGATGTAGAGTCGATCGCGCCATGTCCGCCGCGTTCGACGAGCTGGCCCGGAGCGTCGTGCTCCGCGAGGCCGAGGTGAGGCGCTTCGCGCTCGGCGATCGCTGGGGCAAGCGGCAGCCGGCGCAGCGCGCCGCCGCCCGGGTGTATGCGGCGCTCGGCGGCGGCGGGTGGATCGACGTCGCGCGCCGGCGGCTCGCGCTCGGCGCGGGAGAGCTCGTGTTCCTGCCGCGCGCCGAGGAGCACGCCATCCGCGATCGGCCGACGACCTCGCTCGCGCACCCGGAGGCCCTCTGCCGCGGGATGCGCGCCGTGGCCGACGACGCCCTGGCCACGGAGGCCCCGCCGGAGACGCGCCTCGTCGTCGTCGACCTGCACGTCGACGCGGCGGGCGCCCCGTGGGTCGCCCTGCTGCCGCCGGCGGTGCACGTCGCGGGCGCGACGCCGGGGCTCGCGCGCTGGCTCAACGACACGCTCGCGCTGCTCGCCGGCCCGCAGGCCCTGTCGGCGGCGCTGCGCCGCTCCGTCGGCGAGGCGTGGGCGCACGCGCTCTTCGCGAGCGCGCTGCGCGACCCCGCGGCGTCGCTGCCGCGGCGGGACGCGCTCCGGGACGAGCCGATCGCGGCCGCGCTCGCGCAGGTGCGCGCCTCGCCCGAGCGCGCGTGGGAGCTCGGGGACCTCGCGCGGGCGGCCGGGCTCTCGCGATCCGCGTTCGCGGCGCGCGCGACGGCGCTCCTCGGCGAGCCGCTCGGCCATCACGTGCGCCGGCTGCGCCTCGAGCGCGCCGCGGTCCTGCTCGGCGAGACGACGCTCCCGGTGAAGCTCGTCGCCGCGCGCGTCGGCTACGACAGCGAGCCCGCGTTCGGGCGCGCCTTCGCGCGCGCCCACGGCGTGAGCCCCCTCGGCTACCGGCAGGCGAGGCGGCGAGAGCACGACGGCGCGCCCACCGTCCGTCGCGCAGGTTGACGAGAGGGAAGCGCTGCTGAGCGGCGCAGCTGGTGTCATGTCCACCCGGATCGGAACACCAGCTCCCACGCGCCGGCGCGTGGTGCGCGGCTTTCGGCGCGGCGCGCCCTGCTGATGCCGTATCCTCCTGCGGATGCGGCAAGGCGCGAGGATAGGTGTCCTGCTCGTCGCGATGGCGGCGTGCGGCGGCGATGGCGATGATGCGGAGTCCACCGCCGGCGCCGGAGGCTCCACGCCGGGCGCGGGCGGCGTCGGGGGCTCCACCTCTGGCGCCGGCGGCGTCGGGGGCTCCACGCCCGGCGTCCCGGCCTACGGTCGTTTCGGCCAGGCCACGACCACCTTCACGCTGCCGGAGCCGGCCCCCAGGGAGGGCGAGCTCCCGGAGATCGCCTATCCCGATCTCGCGGGGTCGTTCCCGGAGGTCGACTGGAGCGCGCTCGATCGGCTCTACATCCCGGCTGGCCACTACCGGAGCATCCTGCTCGGCGGCCTGCCCGAGCGGAGCGCGGAGCGCCCGCTCGTGATCACGAACCTCGGCGGACAGGTCGAGGTCGGGGGCGACGCCGCCAACTACGTGTTCGTGATCAAGGGCGGAAAGGGCTGGATCCTGACCGGCCGCCACGATCCAGTCTCGAAGACCGGAGACGAGGGGTTCCGGGGTCACGCCGAGGGCGCGTTCGCGCATGGCCAGGGGACGTACGGCATCTTCATCGACGACGCGTTCAGCAAGGAGGGCCTCTCTGGGCTGGCCATCGGCGGAGGAGCGTCGGATTTCGAGCTGGATACCCTCGAGGTCGCGCGCGCCGAGTTCGCCGGCATCGTCGCCAAGACCGACGACGACGGGCAGGCCACGATGCGCAACGTGAAGATCCACGACCTCTACGTGCACGACGTCGGCTCGGAGGGCATCTACTTCGGCAGCACCCAGGCGCAGCCGCAGCACGCGTTCGAGCGCCTCGAGGTGTACGACAACCGGTTCCTCCGCACCGGCACCGAGGCGCTGCAGGTCGGGCAGCTCGGCTCGGACTGCGAGATCCACCACAACGTCCTCGGGCCGGGCGCGGTCCGGTGGCGGTCGGCGTTCGACCATTACCAGGACGGCAACGTGCAGTTCGGCCAGCGCTATGGCAGCTCGAGCTTCCATCACAACGTCGTGATCGGGACGGGCGACCTCTTCGTCGAGCTGTTCCCGACGCGCGTGGACGGCGATCCGCGCTCGCCCTCGGACACGGTCTCGTTCACGGACAACTACTTCGCCGACACGTCGCTGAGCGGGGTGTACACGCACGCCGTCGACACCGGCGCCACGATACGCTTCGAGCGCAACGTCTTCCTCGGGTTCCACTTCAACTACAATGAGGTGTACCCGGACATGGACGCGCCTGTGCAGGTCTTCGCCGTGGGCAGCAACGCGCCGAATCCGCACATCCTGAAGGGCAACCGGGTGGACGGACCTTATCCGTTCATCATGTGGCTCTTCGACAGCGTGCAGGCCGAGGACAATCCAACGGTCGCGGTGGAGCGGGTCCGCTTCCGCGACTTCATGGGGGGCGGCCTCGACGAGAACTACCGGCGCCTGGAGTGGTGGACCGACCGCGCGACGCTCAGCCCGGATGAGCGCGCCGTGACGTACCCCAAGGGAGCCTACGTCCTCCACCAGGGCGCGCTCTACGAGGCGCTCGCCGAGAGCCAGGGCAAGCAGCCCGACCAGCACCCCGACGTGTGGCGCGCGCTGCCGGCCCCCGCGGACGACGTTCGCCTGAGCGCCGACTCGCCGCACCAGGGGCTCGGCGTCCGCTGGCCGCCGCCTTAGCGGCTCTCATGACCGAGCGTGCGCGCCCTCTTCGAGTAGCCCCAGGGCGTTGCGCGCGAGGGGGAGGCGCGCTCGCGCGCCCCTGCTGGCCGGACCCGCGTGCGCCCTGGGCTCGACGCGAGAGCTCACCGAGGATCGAACTCGACGCCCGGTCGAATCACCTGCGACGTCCGCAAGTAGTTCAGTGGTGAGTGATCGGCAAGGGACGGAGGGTTCCCTGTCCACCGGGAGGCCAGGAGCGCCAGGTCTCTGATGATGGGCTGCTCGCGGACGCCCTGGAGCTGGTCCATCACCCAGGAGAGGCCGGCGAGGGCGACGCGCAGCGATCCGACGCGTGATTGTGCAACCGACCCGTCCCGGTATTGCCATCCTGTCTCGGTCGCTTCGTACTCCTGCCCAAAGTGCTCGAACGCCCCCATGGTCCGCGGAGGCAGCGATGGAACGACATCCCAATGGTAGACGTGCCGGAAGAGCCTCGCGCCGAAATCGGTGTGGCATTTGCGCGCGAACGCCTTACCCCCCACCATCGGCTGCCCGAACGTGTAGACGCCGCGGAGCACCTCACGAAACGCCCCGAGCTCTTCGTCGGCATGGATGAGCGCCGCCGCTATCGCGGCGATGGCGCCGCCCAGGCTGTGGCCAGTGATGTAGAGCGCCTTCAGCTTGGACTCGCTTCCGTCGCCCCTGTGCGAGGTCCCGCAACACCTCGCATTCTTCTCGGCTCCGGTGGCGTGAATTCCATGGCCACGCCTCGCGTCCTCGAGCCACGCTTTGATCGGCGGCATCAAGGCCCTGACGGAGCGGAGGAAGCCTCCGTGGACGCTGCCGACGGCATAGAACGGGTCTGGCTTGGAGCTCAGGTCCGTCAGCAGGTCGATCATCTTCGTGAGCTGCGTCCCACGGAAGCACAGGATCCCGAGGCGCATGTCTGCGCTCTGGATCATGTACGCGGCCGGATTGAGGAGGAGCGCGTCGTTCTGGAACGATGCGGCCGCATAGTAAGCCGGGCAGATCCTGACCTGCATCTGCCTGCGAAACGTGTCCGGATCAGAGTAGGCCCACGTCGAGGCGGCGGCGAGCACGCCCGCCACCTTCGAATCATAAACCCCAGGAGCGAGCTGCACGAGATAATCGGCGAGCTCTGCTCCTGAGCTGGTGCAGCAGAGGAGCTCCCTCAACCTGCCGACGATCCGATCCGGATCTTGCCCTGACATATCAGCGGGTAATATTTCTTTTACTTCCCGCAAAACGTCCTCGCTGCTGCGGACGCCGATGCCTTCGTTGGGCTTGGGATAGGTGTAAAAATCCATCGATCTGCCGCAGCATGGCTCAGGGGATCGCGCAGTCAAGCCTGCTCGGTGCCAAGGGCATCACGGTGAGCTCATGGGGAGTATCGATAATTCGGCTGGAGTTCGGCGTCCTTGATCTCCGAGAGCCTCGCGAGGTGCGCAACGACGCTCTCGGCATCACTGCTCGTGGCGATGCAGGCATAATAGTTGAGATCTCCGTCCTCGTCGGGGAAGAGCCGCCCGACGTCGAGGACGTTCGCCATCGCGCGGAGCTCGGTGAGGATCTCGGCTATTCGCTTGCTGGTCGACGACGGCGCGAAGCGAAAGAAGATCGTTCTGCAGCGCGATCGCGGCATGATGCTGATGCTGTATCATGATGTCACGATGTCAAGCGACTTCATGGCTGCCGGCGACGCGCGCCCATGTCTCGTCCTGCTCCCGGTCTCCGTGCTGGGGCCCCCTTGTGCGCGCCGCCTCATCGCGAAGCTCCACCGGCCTGCCCCTGCGTAAGGAGCCTGTAGAGATTCAGTCGTCCGTGACCGTAGTCGTCCGTGCGCTCGCGCCCCGCCATCCCGGGGACCTTCTCGGCGCTGGCCGCGAGCTTCCGCGCCACATCGGCAGGGGTCAAGCCGGGTTGTTGCGCCTTCAGGAGCGCCACGGCGCCCGTCACGTGCGCCGCGGACATCGAGGTGCCATGCAGGATGCCATGAACGAGCCCGCGGAGGCGCGGCGTACCCGGCCTGTTCTCGCCGTCTCGATACTCTGCGTCGAACCCGGTCTGTCCTGGGTAGCGCGGCAGCGTGGACAGGATACCCACGCCGGGCGCCGAGATCGCCATATGTTCGCCGCGGCTCGACGACGAGGCGACCACGTCATCCGATGTGGTGGCACCGACGGCGATCACGCCGGTGCATGCCGCCGGGTACTCTCTGGGATTCCCTCGCTGGCCGGCGTTACCCATGGCTGCCACGACGGATATGCCGCGACTGATGGCGTCGCGGATGAGGTCCGCGTAGAAGTCGCTCGGCTCCGGGCTGCCGACGCTGAGATTGATCACGTCCACCCTCTCCCGGATACACGCCTTGAGCGCGCGAGCGTACATGAGCGGCTTCACGTAATACACGAAGCAATTGTCGTCCTCGCAATATTCGGGGGCGTCGAAGATCTTCCAGACGTGCACGCTGCACTTGCAGATCCCATGTCTTGTCACCTCGCCTTGCTCGTCGCCAGCGATGATCCCGGTCACGTGTGTACCGTGACCCACGACGTCCTGATCCGACGTCTCGACGGGCGTGCTGCCGCAATCATGACAGTACGTCTTCACGTTGCTGCCCAGGCCCGGGTGGGCCTGGTCGACGCCGGTGTCGAGCACCGCGACCTTGACGGCCGAGGCGTCGGGGCGCAGCAGGGTGGCTCCTTGACTCTGGAGCGTGTCCCAGCCGATCTTCGCGAGGCTCCATTGCGATGCTGTGTCGGAGGGCCTCGCCCGGTGAGCGTCGGCGAACAGGGCGTACCTCGGCACTCGCTCTGCATAGACGAAGGCCTTGTCCTCGGAGAGCCTCTTCACTATGTCAATGGTGTCGACGGTGGGATCCAGCTCGTACATGGACACCCCGTCGGTCGCGCTTCCCGCGTCGTGCGGCGCGCTCTCGAGCGCCTCTCGCCGGCGCTGGCCCGCGAACGGCGAGGCATTCGGGCGGGCCTCGCCTGTCGGTCGCGGCGCGGGATCGTCCTCCAGGATGGGCGTGACGCGGCGGATCAGCCCCGCCCGTTGGAGCTCCTGCAAGCGCGTCAGGCCTGGGTGTTCGGCGGCGTTGCCCGACGCCTTGCTGGTATCCATCGGCGCGCGGCCGTCGTCAGGACGGGTGGAACGTATTTTCGCGAAGAATAGGTTTCTATGATAACGTTCGTCTTGGTCCGGCATGCTTCGCCTCCAGTGTGTTTCGCGCGTCTTCTGTGTCACGTTGGACGGAATGAAGAGCTCAACAGCTGACGCCAGCCTTCGCTTGCACCGTGTCGGCATCGTCCTTCGCGGTAGCGCTCATGGGGCAGGATGCCTCAGGACCGCAAGGGCAAAACGCAATCGGGGAGCACCACCCCGACCGAGGCGTGCGGGTCGCCCGGGTCGGGTCGCGCGGCGGGGAGACGGGTGACAGGGCAGCGAACGGCCGGGAGTAGCGCTGCGTATGCCTGCGCGAACAGCTCGGCTATGCGCCCTCGCGCTATACGACCTGAACGACCTGAGCCTACGAGGGCATCGCGCGTGCTCGATGACGTGCTGGCGCCGCCTGCCCGTTTCCTCCTCCCTGGTGGGCCCCATGGCGCAGCGGTAACATCGCGCTTCCAGCACTGGGACAGATCGCGTAGGACATGTCCTGTCGCCGGAGAAGAGCGGCGCTTCGCTCTTGATATCCTCGAATCGTTGTACTCCCCCTCGTCCCCCCGCTTTGCGTGACGGACCTCCATGAAGCTCTTCTACGCTCCCACGTCCCCCTTTGCCCGCAAGGTGCGGGTCGCCGCCCACGAGATCGAGGTGGGCGATCGGATCGAGCTCGTGCTGGTCAATCCCTGGTCGGACGCGGAGCTGCGGTCCCTGAACCCTCTGGCCAAGGTCCCGACGCTGGTCCGGGACGATGGACAGGTGCTCTTCGAGTCGGCGCTCATTTGCGAATACCTGGACCACCTCGCGGCAGGCGGTTTGTATCCAGCGCCGGGAGAGGCGCGGTGGAGCGCCTTGCTCCGGCAGGGAATCGCGGACGGCGTCAACGCTGCTGCCGGACGCCTCTTCGCGGACGAACATCGCTCCTCCAACGAGCGATCGAACGGCGTCATGCAACGCCAGGCGGCTGCCATCGAGGCCGGCCTCGACAGGCTGGAGCGGGACGCCGGAACGCTGTCGGAGGGGCTCGCGGACATCGGCGCGGTCTCGGTCGCCTGCGCGCTCGGCTACCTCGACTTCCGCTGGCCCGATCGGGCGTGGCGAAGCGGCCGGAACGGCCTGGCGCGCTGGTTCGCCGTCGTCGGCCAGCGCTCGTCCATGGTCGCCACGCAGCACCGCTCGCCTTGATCTCCTGAAGACGGGTCCCAGGCGGCCACGTCGCGAGCTTCCGGTTCGATGACTGTCGAAACAGATTGACGGCGCCGCCGCGCTGCCTAGATTCAGTTCGATGACCGTCGAACCAGATCCCCCGGCGCGCGAGCTGGGCGTCGAGGCGCGCATCGGCGTGCTCAAGGCGCTCGCGGACGCGTCGCGGCTCCAGGTGGTGAACGCCCTGATCGAGCGGCCGCACTGCGCCGAGGAGCTGGCCGAGCGGCTGGGGCGCGCGCCGTCCACGGTCTCGTTCCACCTCCGGAAGCTCGACGAGGCCGGGCTGGTGACGAAGCGCAAGACCCAGTATTACCTGGTCTATGCGCTGCGCGACGATCTGCTCCGCCTCACGCTGAAGGAGCTCGTCTCGCTGCCCTCCGCGGCCGACGGCGCTGCGCGGCGGCGCGCGGAGCGGGCCCGGAGCCAGGTGATGCGCGCCTTCTTCCGCGGGGGCGTGCTGGTCCAGATGCCGAAGCAATGGCGCAAGCGGCGCATCGTGCTCGAGCAGTTCCTGGGCAAGTTCCAGGCGGGCCGGCGCTACCGCGAGCAGGAGGTGAACGAGATCATCAAGACCCTGTATCCCGACCACTGCACGATCCGGCGCATGCTCGTCGACGAGGGATACATGGCGCGCGACGGCCAGCACTACGAGCTGATCGCGGCAGAGGGCAGGACACGTGAGGCAGAGGGCACGACACCCGAGGCGGAGAACAGGACGCCCGGATCAGGGGCGAAGCACGCGGGAGCGAGCACGATGGAAACGCGCAAGGACATGAAGCGGAAGTATCTCGAGACCCCGAAGCAGGCGGGCATCTTCCAGGTCAAGAACACGGTGAACGGCAAGGTGCTGCTCGGCAGCAGCACGAACCTCCATGGGCCGCTCAACAAGCACCGTTTCATGCTGTCCACAGGCGGGCACCAGAACCCCGCTCTCCAGCGGGACTGGCAGCAGCACGGCGCTGACGCCTTCACGTTCGAGGTGCTCGAGGTCGTGCAGCAGAAGGACGAGCCCGGGTTCTCCGTGGCGGATGAGCTCACCCTGCTCGAGCAGATCTGGCTGGAGAGGCTCTCGCCCCTCGCGCCGCGCGGCTACAACATGGATACGCGGCTGCGCGAGTGAGACGGAGTCGCCGCGCCCCTCCTCGGGCGATCACGCTCTGCCGTACCGCGCCGCCGCGCTCGCCCGTTTCCTGGCCGCCGGGGCGGCTCAAGGCCGGCGGCGCCTGAGCCGTGCGCGCGTGTCACGGTGGCAAAAGCGGTGGATTTCATCCACCATGGCGCTGCATGCTGCCAGCCGGCATACCGAAGAACTCTTCAGATGTCGTCGAGCCCTCGTCCGATGGCAGCGTCCTGGACGCGAGCGCCGAGGACTGCCTCGCCGGGGGCGGCGAGATGGGCGCCCTGATGCGCTCGATCGACTGGGCGAAGAAGACGAAGCTCGGCCCCATCGCCTCATGGCCGATAGGCCTGAAGACCGTGGTCGGCCTCGTGCTCTGCAATCGGTTCCCGATGCTCATGTTGGTCGGGCCGGAGATGCTGCAGATCTACAACAAGGCCTATCGGCCTATCCTGGGCATGAAGCACCCTGCGTCGATGGGCGCTCCGGCGCCCGAGGTGTGGGCCGAGATCTGGGACGTCACCGGCCCGATGACGAAGAGCGTGCTCGACGGGGGGCCCGCGACGTGGAGCGAGCACCTCATGCTCCCGGTGATCCGGCGAGGCTTCGTCGAAGAGGCGTACTTCACGTTCTCCTTCAGCCCGATACCCGGCGTTACCGAGCGGGTCGCCGGCGTCCTCGTCACGGTGAAGGAGACCACGGAGCAAGTTCTCGACGCGCGCCAGCTCCGGATGCTGCGCGATCTCGCGACGCGCTCCGCCCACGCGAAGTCCGCGGAGGAGGCGTGCCGCACAGCCGTGGAGATCTTCTCGGCGAACGACGCCGATCTGCCGTTCTCGCTGCTCTACCTCCTGGACGGCGACACGGGCGACGCGCGCCTCGCCGGCGCGAGCGGGCTCGACGACTACGAGGGCGCGGTGAAGCCGGCGCGCGTCCCCCTCCACCAGCGAGGCGGCGAGGCCTCGACCTGGCCGCTCGCGGAGGCCGCGCGGGTCGGCGAGATCCTCGTGGGCGATCTCGCGGCCCGCTTCGGCGCCTTGCCGGGCGGCCGCTGGGGCAGCGCCCCGGAGCAGGCGATCGTCCTGCCCCTCTCGCGGCCGGGCCAACCCCGTCCGTATGGCTTCCTCGTCGGCGGCGTGAGCCCGCGCCGCCTGCTCGACGAGCCGTATCGCGGGCTGTTCCGGCTGATCACCGATCAGGTGGTGACCGCCATCGCGAACGCGCGCGCTTACGAGGAGGAGCGCAGGCGCGCCGAGGAGCTCGCCGCGATCGATCGCGCGAAGACGCTGTTCTTCAGCAACGTCAGCCACGAGTTCCGGACGCCGCTGACGCTGATGCTCGGCCCCATGGAGGACGCGCTGGCGGCGGCGCCGGAGCGCGCGCTGTCCGGCGAGCACCTGGCGCTCGCCCACCGGAACGCGCTGCGCCTGCTCAAGCTGGTCAACGCGCTGCTCGACTTCTCGCGCCTCGAGATGGGCCGCGCGCAGGCGTCCTACGAGCCGACGGACCTCGCCGGCCTCACCGTCGATCTCGCGAGCGCGTTCCGTTCCGCGATCGAGCGGGCGGGGCTCGCGTTCAAGGTGGACTGCCCGAAGCTCCCGGAGCCCGTCTTCGTCGACAGGGACATGTGGGAGAAGATCGTGCTGAACCTGCTGTCCAACGCCCTGAAATTCACGTTCGGCGGCGAGATCCTCCTGTCGCTCCGCGCGCGGGGTGACCACGTCGAGCTCGCGGTGCGCGACACCGGCACCGGCATCCCCGAGCACGAGCTGCCGCACCTCTTCGATCGCTTCCACCGCGTCCAGGGGGTGCGCGGGCGCATGCACGAGGGCTCCGGGATCGGGCTCGCGCTGGTGCACGAGCTGGTGCGGCTGCACGGCGGCAGCATCCGGGTGGAGAGCCGCCCGGGCGAGGGGACGGCGTTCATGATCGCGATCCCGCGCGGCTCCGCGCACCTGCCGGCGGAGCGCATCCGCGCCGAGAAGACGCTCTCGTCGACGGCGACGGGCGCCGCGCCCTACGTCGAGGAGGCGCTGCGGTGGCAGCTCGCCGCGGACGCGCCCGCCCTGGCGCTCGCGTCGGCCGATCGCGTCGAGTCCGACCGCATCCCGGTTCCGTTCGACCCGAGCGCGCGCATCCTCCTCGTCGATGACAACGCCGACATGCGCATGTACGTGCGGCGCATCCTCGATGAGCGGTGGACCGTCGAGGCCGCGAGCGACGGCGCCGCTGCGCTCGAGATCGCCCGGCGGTCGCCGCCGGATCTTGTCATCGCCGACGTGATGATGCCGGGCCTCGACGGCTTCGGCCTGCTCCGGGCGCTGCGCGCCGAGCCGGCGACGCAGGGCGTGCCGGTGATCATGCTCTCGGCGCGCGCGGGCGAGGAGGCCCGCGTCGAGGGGCTGGCGGCCGGCGCCGACGATTACCTCGTGAAGCCGTTCTCGGCGCGCGAGCTCGTGGCTCGCGTCGCGACGCACCTCCAGCTCGCAGAGCACCGGCGGGCCGCGGAGCGGGAGCGCGAGAAGATGTACGCGGTGTTCGAGCAGGCGCCCGTCGGGATCGCCGTCTACCGTGGCCCCGAGCACGTCATCGAGATGGCGAACGCGTACATCGTGGGCATGGTGGGCCATCGCGACGTGAGCGGACGCACGCTGGCGCAAGCCTTCCCGGAGATCGTCGACTCGCCGCTCCTCGAGGTCTTCGACCGGGTCTACGCGACGGGCGAGCCGTTCGTCACCCACGGTTACCGGTTCGACCTCGATCGCGGGCGTGGCGTGCGGGAAGAGCTGTACTGGAGCTTCAACCTGCACCCCATGCGCGAGCCGGACGGCGTCGTCGCCCGGATCCTGGTCGTCTCGCTCGACGTCACCGAGTACGTGCAGGCACGAAAGATGCTCGAGGCGGCGGCGCGGGAGCGCGAGGAGCTGCTGCGCCGCGCGGAGGACGCGCGGCGCGACGCGGAGCGGGCGAACCGCGCGAAGGACGAGTTCCTGGCGATGCTCGGCCACGAGCTGCGGAACCCGCTCGCCCCGATCGTGACGGCGCTCCACCTGATGCGCCTCCGCGCCGGGGGGCACGCCGAGCGCGAGCGGCTTGTTATCGAGCGCCAGATCAAGCACCTGACGGCGCTCGTCGACGACCTGCTCGACGTCTCGCGGATAACGCGGGGCAAGGTGGAGCTGAAGAAGCAGCGGATCGAGCTCGCGGAGGTCGTGGCCAAGGCGGTCGAGCTGGCGAGCCCGCTGCTGGAGCAGCGCCGGCACCACCTCACGGTCACGGTCCCCTCGAGCGGCCTGGCCGTGGACGGCGACGTGACGAGGCTCGCCCAGGTGATCTCGAACCTGCTCACGAACGCGGCGAAGTACACCGAGAGCGGCGGCGAGATCGCCGTCCGGGCCGAGCGAGCGGAGGGCGAGGTGGTCCTGTCCGTGCGCGACAACGGCATCGGCATTGCGCCCGAGATGCTGGCGAGCGTCTTCGAGCGCTTCGTGCAGGAGCGCCAGGCGCTCGACCGCTCCCAGGGCGGCCTGGGCCTGGGCCTCGCCATCGTACACAGCTTGATCGCGATGCATGGCGGCCGCGTGAGCGCGCACAGCGAGGGCCGCGGGCGAGGGAGCGAGTTCACCCTCCGGCTACCGGCCGCGGCGAACGCGTGCTCGCCCGGGGCCGCGCCGGCGCGCCCGCCGGCCGGGACGCAGGGGACTCCGGCTCCCGCCGGCCGTTGTCGCATCCTGCTCGTGGACGACAACCTCGATGCTGTCGAGCTCCTGGCGGAGTCGCTGGGCGCCCTGGGGTACACGACGCGCGTCGCCTCCGACGGCCCGTCCGCGCTGCGGATCGCGGAAAAGTTCGCGCCGGACGTCGCGCTGCTCGACATCGGGCTGCCCGTGATGGACGGCTACGAGCTCGCGCGGCGCCTCCGCGAGCAGCCGGCGGGCGAGCGCGTTCGCCTGATAGCGATCACCGGTTACGGACAGCAGGGGGATTTCCGGCGCTCGGAAGGGGCAGGTTTCGAGACACACCTCGTCAAGCCCATCCAGATCGATCGATTGACGTCGCTCCTCGAGGAGCCGCCGGCCTGCCGGGCCGAGTGAGCCACGTCATGCTCGTCCCGCTGGAGTCCGGCGAGGGCTCACGCACGGCACGATGTGACGGCGCCCGGAGCGCTGCGGCGACGCGCGCCGCGGCGAGACCGAGGCAGCTTCTGATGGGAGAAGGAACAATGAATACGCAACGCATGCGAATCGCGACGATGGGCGTTCTGGTCGCAGGATTCGCCGCGAGCGCGGGATGCACGCTGGTCTCGGGGGTAGGAACGCTCGAGTTCGACGGTGACGCCGCTGGGGGCGCCGGCGGAAGCGGTGACGCCGGCGGCGGCGGCGCCGACGTGGGCGGCGGCGGCGACGCGGGAGGCGGCGCGGTGGGCGGCGCCGGCGGCGGCGGAGGCGAAGCGGGAGGCGGCGAGGCGGGCGGCGCCGGCGGCGGCACGGGCGGCGGCGCGATGGGCGGCGAGGTGACGGTCCAGGAGTGCGTGCCCGGCAAGGGGGTTGCCGTGGGCGCCCGCGTCTGGGGGGACGCGTGGCTCAACGGGTTCGTCCTTCATTGCGCCGACTTTCAGAGCGACGGTCACACGGGGGACGGGTACGACGCCGGCCCCGTGACTGGCAGCATGACGGGCTCGCACGTCTCCAAGTTCTGCGACTACCCAAGGAATGTCGTGGCGTTCAGGTACACGTACGACGCGGAGCATGTGTACCAGGTCCAGCTCGGTTGTTCGACGCCCGAGGTATGGAAGTCGTCGACGCCCAGCGTCGAACAATGGCTCGATCCCATCGGCGGGACGACGGCTGGTCCGCAAGCGTACGGAGCGCAATGTGAGGAGGGTTCCGCCTATAGCTACTTCACGCTCAGCGTCAGCGAGGATGGTCAATCCATACGAAGCTTCGAAGGGACTCGCTACTGCCTGGGAATGCCCTGATCCCTCGCAAGGCCGCCTCCGGAGACGCCGCTCCTCGGCGAGAGGATCCTCCTCTCCGAGGCGGCGGCGACCGGGGACCCCCGCCGCCGGAGGCGAGCTCCAGGTCTCCGGGCGCGGTCGAGCGGACCGATTACGTCGATCTCTACCAGATCCACTGGCCCGATCGGTACGTGCCGCAGTTCGGCGCGAGCGCCTACGATCCGGCGAACGAGCGGTCGAGCACGCCGATCGCCGAGCAGCTCGCGGCGCTCGCGGAGGTGATCCGCGACGGCAAGGTCCGGTATTTCGGGCTCAGCAACGAGACCGCCTGGGGGGTGGCGCAGTGGAGCCGCGTCGCGGCGCAGCTCGGGCTCCCCAGGCCGGTGTCGATCCAGAACGCCTACAGCCTCGTCAACCGGACGTTCGACTCCGCGCTCGCGGAGGCCTCGCGCCGGGAGGACGTGCCGCTGCTCGCCTATAGCCCGCTCGCGTTCGGCCTGCTCACGGGCAAGCACCTGGGCGGGCCGCCGCCGGGCTCGCGCTTCGCCCGGTTCGAGACCTTCGGCCAGCGCTACAGGAAGCCCAACGTGGACGAGGCGGTGCAGGCCTACGTCAAGCTCGCGCGCGCCCACGGCCTGAGCCCGGCGTCGCTGGCGCTCGCCTTCGTGCGCAGCCGCTGGTTCGTGGCGAGCACCATCCTCGGGGCGACAACGCTCGAGCAGCTCGAGGAGAACGTGAAGAGCGCGGGCGTGGTGCTCGCCGCGGAGGTTCTCGCCGAGATCGAGCAGATCCACGCCCGGTACCCGAACCCGGCGCCCTGATCTCGCCGGACCCGGCGGCGCCGCTCGCCCGGGGCGGCGCGGTCCGACCCCTCTGTTCGCGGGAGCGCGGCGCTCCCCGGCGAGCGATGCTGCGGCGCCGGCGGGCAGCCGCCGCGCCGGCACGGAGGGGGGATCAGATGACGACCAAGCTACCCAGGCGGAGCCTGCTCGCAGGCCTGCTGGTGATGGGCGCCGCGGGCTGTGCGGGCTCGGGGGCGATGACGACCGCGAGCGCTCGCCGGAACCGGAAGGCGCCGGCCGATCCGTGGCAGGGCGTTCGGGACGAGTTCACTCTGTCGCCGGCGTGGATCCACATGACGGCCTTCCTGCTCGCCTCGCACCCGCGGCCTGTCCGCGAGGCGATCGAGCGGCTGCGGAGGGAGCTCGACGAGAACCCGGTGGACGCGCTCCACGCGCACGAGGATCTGGCGCCGGTGCGGGAGGCGGCCGCGGCGTACATGGGCGCCGGGGCCGAGGAGATCGCGCTCACGGACAGCACCACGATGGGGCTCGCGTCGCTGTACCTCGGCCTGCCGCTCGAGGCCGGCGACGAGGTGCTCACGACGGAGCACGATCACTATTCCACGCACGAGTCGCTCCGGCTCGCCGCGGAGCGGACCGGCGCGGTGGTGCGGAAGATCGCGCTCTATGCGAGGGGCAGCGCCGCGACGGCGACGGAGATGGCGGGGGCGATCGAGAAAGCGCTCACCCCGGCCACGCGGGTCGTGGCGATCACGTGGGTGCACTCGAGCTCGGGCGTGAAGACGCCGGTGCGCACCATCGCCGAGGTCGTCGCCAGGGCGAACCAGGGCCGGGCGCCGGCGAAGCGCGTCGTCTGCTGTGTGGACGGCGTGCACGGCTTCGGGGTCGAGGACGCCACGATGGCCGATCTCGGCTGCGATTTCTTCGCCGCGGGCTGTCATAAATGGATGTTCGGGCCGCGGGGCACCGGCGTGCTCTGGGGCAGGCGGGAGCTCTGGCCGATGCTGCGCCCGAGCATCCCGTCCTTCGGAAGGGCTGCATACGAAGCCTGGCTCCGGGAGCAGCCGCCGCCGCCCACGACCGCGGACATGATGTCTCCCGGAGGGTTCCACTCCTTCGAGCACCGGTGGGCGCTGCCCGCGGCGTTCGCGTTCCACCGGGGCATCGGCAAGGCCAGGGTCGCGGCGCGGATCCACGCCTTGAACCGGCAGTGCAAGGAAGGGCTCAAGGCGATGGGCCACGTCACCCTGCACACGCCGCTCGACGACGCGCTCTCCGCGGGGATCGTGTGCTTCGAGGTGGCGGGGATGACGCCGGAGGCCGTCGTGGCGCGGCTCCGCGAGAGGAAGATCATCGCGTCGACGTCGCCGTACGCGACCTCGTATGTTCGCGTCGCGCCGAGCCTGCTCAGCTCCGAGGCGGACGTCGAGGCGGTGCTGCGCGCGATCCGCGGGCTTTCGTGAGGGGCGCGGTCCGGCGAGCCCTCACCGGACCTCGGGCGGGCGGGACGAGGGCGCCTATCGGGCGGCCTCCTCGATTCGCGCGATGTCGATCTTCCTCATCTGCATCATCGCCTGCATGACCCGACCCGCCTTGGCCGGATCCGGGTGCTGGATGAGCCGGATCAAGACGGACGGGACGATCTGCCAGGACACGCCGAACCTGTCCTTGACCCACCCGCACTGGCTCTCGGCGCCGCCGTCGGCCGTGAGCTTGCTCCAGAGCTCGTCGACCTCCTCCTGCGTCTCGCAGGTGACGACGAGCGAGAACGTCTCGTTGAACTTCTGGTGGGCGCCGTTCAGGGCCATGAGCTGCTGGCCGTGCAGCTCGAACTCGGCCATCACGAGCGAGCCCTTGGGCCCCGGACCCGCGTCTCCCGAGCGGAGCTCGGAGAGGATCCGTGAGCCCTTGAAGATGGACAGGTAGTACTTCACGGCCTCCTCGGCGTTGTTGCTGAACCAGAGGCACGTCTTGAGCTTCTGCGGGGTGGTCATGATCGGGGCTCCTGGCCGGGGTCGGGCCCGGCGGTGAGGTGAGGGCGGCGCGGTCACCGCGACTGCGCTTTGCCTGGATGTCGGAGCACGGTGCGCCGGCTCGACATGGGGCCGACGATTTTTTTTCGACGCGCCGGGGCGGCCGGGCTCCCGGGTCGCCGGGGCGGCCAAGGGGGGCGGGGCGGCAGGCCGCCGGGCGGCCGCCGTGGTCCGCCGGCCGCCGCGCCGGGGCGGCCCTGGGCGAGGATGAGCTCGCGGGCGGGGTGGAACGTCGTGGCGATCCGTGAGAGAGCAGGCGCATGAGACACATCCTCGATGGGTCGATGGGGGTCATCCTGGCCGCGGGGCTCTGCGGCGCCGGGTGCAGGGCGTCCGCGCACGATCCTCCCGGCATGAACGCGCCTCCCGGCATGAACGCGCCTCCCGGCACGAACGCGCCTCCCGGCACGAACGAGCCTCCGGCGGAAGAGCCCGCAGCGCCGCCGGCGGAAGAGCCCGCAGCGCCGCCGGCGGCCGCTCCGATGGGCGAGCGGATCGTCGTGGGCAGCGATCCGTGCAAGAGCGACGCGGACTGTGTGCCCGTGTGCGCGTGTCACGCGGCCGCGTGCATCGCGAAGGCCACCGCGCCGATGTGTGATCGAGGCCTGATGTGCACGCAGGAGTGTCGGCCCGGAACGATGGATTGCGGAGGCGGCTGCCTCTGCCAGGGCGGCCGGTGCGCCGCCCGCCTGATCAACGTGCCCCCGCCCTGAGCCCCTCTGCGTGCGCCGGCCTGCGGATGAGGGCGTAAAAGCTCTTGGAGTCTGGCTGAAGGCCCACCAGGACCGTGGACGCCTGGACTCGGATGCTCGTAAAGCGGGCGCCCAGCGCTCTCCTCAGTATTTGTAAACAGCGGCGAAGATCGAGCGACGCATGACCTCGTTCGTCGTCGTCTCGCGCACCCACGCGGCGATCCCCGTCCCGTTCGGGCCGAAGCCCACCGCCGGCTCCCAGTGTTCGGCGGCGTTGTCGTCCTCCAGCGCGTGGGGCGCCGTCCATCCCTGCGCGGGCGAGAGCTCGCTGGCAAAGATCGACCGGAGGGCGGCGGCTTTCTGGGTCCACACCGCGAGCCCGCGCCCGGCCCCATCCACGGCGATCTCGGGACCGCTCACGCTATCTTCGTCGGCCGAGAGCTTGTCGGCCGGCTGGAACGTCGCCCCCGAGAAGCGCCGCGCCCATATCGCGCAGCCGGCACCGCACTGACGGAACACCACGCCCCCGTCACCCTCCGCGTTCATCGCGACGGCGTAGTCAGACGCTTTTTGCCCCGCTGTATCCACGCCGGTGGCTCCGGCCCACACGCCCCCTGAATAGGAATTGGCGATCACGTGCGACACCGCGGAGGTCGAGTCGCGCTGGAGGAAGACGACCATCGCGTTCCCGTTGCCGTCCATCACGACGCGCGGGCTCAAGTGGTCGAGCGTGTCGTCCGCTTCCAGCGGCTTCGGGCCTGCCGCGCTGCCCTTGTGCGTCGTCAGATCGTAGGTAACCACGTTGCCCAGCACGTTGAGACGCCCGCCGTCCGACTGGTACCACGCTGCCACCGCGCGGAGCGTCGTGCCCACGGTCGAGACGCCGACGGCCGTGCCGTTGCAGCTCGTCGTGCTCCCCGACACCTTCACCGGTGTCTGCCAGCCCTGCCCGCCCTCGAAAATGGCCAGGTATCCCTCACGCGCCGAGGTGTCGGTGGTGTTCACGTCGATCCCCACGGCGATATGGCCGGCGGGGGTCATCGCGACCGTCGTCGAATGTTTCGAGACCCCCGAGGTGCCCTCGGCGATCGTCTCGACCGTGCCCCACCCGGCGGGCCATCCGAGCGATGCCGTGAACCGCTTGCCGAACACGGCGCCGCCCACCGAGGACGAATACCAGACGACCACCCCGTTGCCCTCGGCGTCGATGGCGACCCTGGCGTTCACGCCTCTCGTGGCCGCGTCGTTGACCTGCAGCAGCGGGTCCCAGCTGTCGCTCTTCTTGACATAGCGGCGCGCCCATACGGTGGACTGATCATAAAACACGATCAGCGCGTCGCCGTTGGCCGAGACCGCGACCTGCGGAAGGAAATTCGAGATCTGATTGGCGAGATCGTCATGACCGACGCGCTCGAACGTACCCCAGTGGGGCGGGGGGGCTTCGCCCCCGGTCCCGTCGCCCCCGGTCCCGTCGCCTCCGGTCCCGTCGCCTCCGGTCCCGTCGCCGCCCGCCCCGTCGCCCCCTGCCGCGCCGCCACCCGCTCCGTCGCCCCCTGCCGCGCTGCCGACGCTGCCCGCATGACCGCCGCCTCCGCCGCTCCCCACGTCGCTGGAGCTCGACGACGACTCGAACGTTCGCACCTTCTGTCCGCAGGCCGCGACGAGGAGGAGCCCCAGAATGAAACCCAGCTTGGGCCTGGCGCCCCATCCTCCGACGGGTCCGAATTTTTCGCGCATCATGCGCCAGGATGAGATCCGAACGCCTCGGAGATGTCAATCCCCGACGGCGCGACCTGTCCTGGCTTGACGGGACATATTCAACCTCTCCGCCACCGCGGCAGGACAGGGGGGGCAGCGCGCCCACAAGCTCACGTGCGTTCCCGCACGTTCCTCACGCGCTCGACCCCTGAACCTTGGCGTCCCAGGCGACATCGAGGGACACGGGGCCTCGGAACATGGTGACTTGCCGGAACTGCACCGGCCGATCGCTCGCGAGGCGGAGGCCCTGCAAGCGCTGCGTGAGCACGGAGAGCGCCACGCGCCCCTGGAGCCGCGCGAGGGACGCGCCGAGACAGAAGTGCACACCGCGGCCAAACCCGAGGTGCTCACCCCCGTCGGGGCGCCCGGGCTCGAACCTCTCGGGGGCTTCAACGACGGCCTCATCGTGGTTGGCAGAGCCCAGGAGCACGAAGACCCGCGCCCCCTTGGGGATCGTGACGTCTCCGATCGTCACGTCGACCTTGGCGACACGCGTCGTCCCGGGGACCGGGCAGTCCCGGCGGAGGGTCTCCTCCACGACGGCGGCGGCGAGGGACGGATCGCGCACGAGCGCCGCGAGCGTGTCAGGGTGCAGGAGCAAGAGATGCACGGCGTTGCCGAGCAGGTCCGTCGTGGTCTTGTGGCCCGCGAACACGAACGCGGTCGCATAACTGACCGCCTTGGCCATGTCGAGCTGACCGCTCGGGTCCGTGGCCGCCTGGACGAGGACGGAGAGGAGGTCGTCGGCCGGCGCGCTCCTCCGCGCAGAGAGGAGCCCCGCGAGGTGATGCTGCATGGTGACGAAGCTCTCGGCCGCTCTCACCCACGCGTCGGTCGGCAGGTGACCGCTCATGAGCAGGCGCGCCGCGTCATCTGCCCATTGACCGAACCTGCCGGCGTCGGTCGGCGAGACACCCAGGATTCCCGCGATGACCGCCACAGGCAGCGGGCCGCAGAAGCGCGCCATGAGATCTGCCCGACCCTCCGCCTCGAACGAGGCCACAAGCTCGTTCGCCAGCGTGGCGATGGCGCCCTCCAGGGAGGCAATTCGCTCGGCGCCGAACGCGGCGTTCATCTTCCGCCGGACCGAGGTGTGCTCCGGTGGGTCGAGGTGGATGATGGAGGTGGTCCGCGGGAACCCCCTTCGCAGGACGGCCACCACCTCGGGCGGCGGCTCCTTGACGCTCATCGTGGTGAGCCGCGACGAGAATCGGTCCGTGTCGCGGAGGATCGCGGCGACATCCGCCTGCCGAGCGGCCACCCACATGCCCAGATCTTCGCTGAAGAAGATCGGCTCCTCCGCGCGCGCCTGCGCGTATCGCGGATACGGGTCCTGCTGCATTTCCGGCGAGAAGAACGGGAAGGCACGGGCCATAGCTCACCCCTGAGCGAGGAGATCCAGCCCCTGTCTATCACACAAGCGAGCGGGCGATGGGGTGCTGGTCCACAGACCCCATCCGTACGGCGCCCGATGCGCAGAGGGGTTCCGGGCGCCTCGAGGCGCGGCGCAGAGCACGCGCGGCGGCGCAGGGCGGTCAGCGCGTCAGAAGTCGCCCTCCTTCACGTAGGGGTAGCTCCACAGCGTCACCTGCAGCAGGCAGGATTTGACCCACGCCGCGTGCATCTTCTCGACCTCCTCGGCGGAGTGGCCCTTCCTGGCGAGGAACGGCTTCAGGGTGAGCGTCACCGGGAAGATGAGCGCGAAGAGGTTGCGAAACGGCACCAGGTCGGTCGACGGCGCCCCGTCGGTCTTGTTCTTCTTGACGCGGTGGTGGCGGAGGCCGATCTCGTGCTGGTAGTCGAGCCACTTCTGGTCGTACTCCGCGCACGCCGTGTCGAGGATCCACTGGCCGAAGCGCTTGCGGACCCCGCCGAGGTAGTCGCCGAGCGGCTTGCCGTCGGCCTTGCCGCTGAAGGACGCGAGCAGGTGCGGGTTCGCGCCGACGAAGCCGTACCAGACATCGAGGATCTGCTCGACCTGATCCTTCACGACGTCGTGCGAGAGGCGCAGGTACTTCACGTCTTCTTCCCCGAAGAGGACGCTCTTCTTCATGTCCTCGAAGTCGGCTGGAAGAACCGGGGACTTCGCGATGGCGCCTGTTCCATACGTGTATCCATGGATGGTCATGATCGTTCATTCCTTCTGCGGGCAATACCCCGCGCTCACCCCGAGCGACGTGCTCGGGGCGTTGAAACGGTCGTCGCGACGGAGACTGGCCGGTAACAGGCCTCGGGAAGGCTATCGTATGTAGAGCGGTGCTCTGGAGCACCGCTCACGTTGATCAACCGAGAAGTGAACCGCCAAGCCGCCAAAGCGCCAAGACATCGAGATAATTACAATAATCTTGGCGTCTTCTGGCGTCTTGGCGGCTTTTTCTGCTGATCCGGAGCAACCTCCCCCAGCAGTGCCAGCCGCCTGCCCGGCGGCTGAGCCCGCATCCCGCGCGGAGGAGCGCCGCTCTACTCGGGCTGGCTGAAGCGCCTCCACGCGTCTTCGCGCTGCTGCTCTTCAGCCTGCTCGTGTTCGCCGCAATCGATCCTCAGGTGTCGGCCCGCCATCGGCGCGTCGACGAAAGCACAGTGGTGGGGCATCGCCCCTTCATGCGCGTTCGGCCGGAAGTACTTGCACGTGACGCACATGCGGCTCACCGGGATATGCCCGCTGAGCTGCAAGGACCGGATGATCTTCACGACCCCGGCCAGGAACGCCTCTTGCTCCAGCGTCGAGAGCGCGCCCACCGCGGACACGATGACGTCGGGCAGCGTCGTCACTTTCTGCGCGAGCGCGCGCCCCTGCGGCGTGAGCTCGATCAGGCTCGCCCGCGGGTGCCGCGGGTCCGGGCGCTTGACGACAGCTCCCTTGTCCACGAGCGCTCGGACCGAATCGCTGATGGTCGCCAGCGTGACGCCCAGGCGCTGCGAGAGCTCGCTCCCGCTGAGCGGCCCCTCGAGCGAGAGGGTCGCGAGGATCTGCCCCTGCGTCGGCGACAGGCCCTCATGGCTCGCCTGCTCCCACGCCTGCAGCTTCATCGCGAGCCCCAGCTTTCGAAGCCCGACCGCGATGCGCCGATCGATCGGCTCGGAGTTCTCCTCGAAGAAGAGCGGGAGCGAGCGACCCATGACCCTCATTTAACTTAGGAGTCCTAAGTTGTCAAGGGAGGCCCGAGGTGGTCCGCGCCGGGTCGCCGAGGACCGGGTGAACGCTCGTCCAGCACGAGGTCGAAGGCCACGGCCCCCAAACTGGACCCATCTCCATTTCGCTTCTGGTGCCTTCCATGGGTCCAGACCGGCGCTATCTCCACCACAGCGCAAGTCGGTATCCAGGGTATCCGTGCGCCGGTCGTTGAGGTACACCCCGTCGACACGTTTGCCGGGTCAATCCCGCCCGGGTGAAAGGACATTCTCTTGAACTCGAGAGCACAGACGATCCTCCGCCGCGCCTTGCCCGTCGTGCTGGCGCTGCTCTGCGGCGCTTGCAGCAGGGAGCTGGGCGACGGGCCCTGGGCGGGCGCGGCGGGCGGTCCGACCCACCCGACGGGCTCGACGCGCGCCGGCGCGGCCCTCCAACCACCTTCCGCGGAGCCGGCCGCGGTGCCGCGGGTTCAGCAGCTCTCGCGCTTGCAGTAGCGAGCTCAGACGCGCAGCGCCGGCTTCCACTCCGATGAACACCACCCTCCAGGAACGCGCCAGGGCAGCCGGGCCCGCCCCGAGCCGCCGTCATTTCATCGCGTGGTGCCTCGCGGTCCTCGCCGGCGCCGCGGCGCTCTTCTCCCTGATCCATCGGTACGCCGCCGACTACCCCCTCGCCCTCGACATCACGAAGGGCGCGATCGCGTCCTCCGCCGTGCTGGGCCTCCTCTACGAGGCGCGCCGCGGACGGCAGGGCCGGCCGATCGCCGAGCGGTGGAAGAAGCGCGCCGCCTTCGGGGTCTCGGCCCTGGCGGTCGTCGCCTACTTCGAAGGCTTTCACTTCGCCTACCCATCCTTCTACCACCGCTGGGAGCACTATCATTACTACGTCGGGGCCAAGTACTTCCCCGAGATGGCCTACGACGACCTCTACAAGTGCACGGTCATCGCGCAGGACGAGCTCGGGGTCGTCACGTCTACGGACGAGCGCACCGGCCAGCCCGTCACGATCGACATGAGCGCGGAGGTGCGCGAGCCGGACAAGAAGATCCGGAACCTCGGCGTGGACAACCTGTTGATCCCCGTGGGCGCGCTCCTGGAGCACCCCGAGGCCTGCAAGGAGCGCTTCTCTCCCGAGCGCTGGGGGGCCTTCAAGGCGGACGTGCGGTTCTTCCGGACAGCCTCGGAAAAGGGCTACTGGGAGGACATGGCCAAGGACCACGGCTACAACCCGCCGCCGGTCTGGACGATCATGGGGCGCATCCTGGCCGAGCTTCACCCGGCCACGACAGGTTATCTCCAGCTCCTCGCCAGCTTCGATATCGCCTACCTGATCGGGGTGTTCGCCGCCCTCTACTGGGCCTTCGGGTGGCGCGTCTGCGCCGTGGCGGTGATCTTCTGGGGGTGTCAGTCGCCGGCGCCGTTCTTCTGGACGGGCGGCGGCTTCCTCCGGAATGACTGGCTCTTCTTCCTCGTCCTCTCGGCCTGCCTGGTGCGCAAGCGGTACTTCAAGCTCGCCGGCGCGAGCATGGTCTACGCAGGCCTGCTCCGCGTCTTTCCGGGCATCGCCGTCCTCGGGTGGCTCACCGTCGCAGGGAGCTACCTCTTCCGGCACAGGCGCATGGCGCCGTCCCACGTGCAGGTGTTGATCGGCGGCGTCCTGGCCGCGGCCGTGCTGATCCCCGTGAGCCTCACGGTCGCTGGGAAGGACTCGTATCGGCAATTTTACGAGCACACGCTCGAGGTGCACGACCAGACCCCGGTGACGAACCACATGGGCCTGCGGGTCCTCGTGGCCCACAGGTTCGGATCAGGGGCCGAGTCCGGCAGGATGAAGTACACGAAGGACGTCACCCTCGCCGATCCATTCGAGGTGTGGAAGCGAATGCGCAGCGAGCGTTATGCGAGGTACCGAGGCGTCGCCTACGCCATCGTCGCCGCGAGCTTCGCGATGTTCGTCCACGTGGCTCGGCGGGTGCGCTCGCTCTGGGTGGGGGAGTGCCTGGCGCAGATCTTCATCATCCTGCTGTCCCAGATCACCTGTTATTACTATGTGTTCATGATCTTGAGCGCCCCGCTCACCCGGTTGAGGCGGCATCTCGAGGTCCCCCTCCTCGGCCTGGCGGCGCTCAGCCAAGGCATCTGGAGGTGGAGCTCGTGGAACGACGACAGGTACACGGTGCTCACCGTGGCGATGCTCGCGTTTTGCTATTTCTTGCTGTACACCGCTGCAGCCCGGCGAGGTCATCCAGCGTGATCGTCGGAGATCGGAGGCGGGGCGCGGCACGCCGCCCGACGTGCGCTCATCCAACGAGCTCATGGCAGGACCGGAGCCAGCGAAGCCGTTCAGGGGAGCCATCCGGACCTCGGTGTCGACATCGACGGACGGGCTGGTTGCAGGACAGGAGTTCTCCCTCTTCGTCACGGTGCAGAACCCGTTCGAGGCGCCGCTCTCGCTGTGCCGCGTGAGCACGAGCCTGCCCGCCGAGCTCATCGATGTCGACCGGCAGTGGACAGAGCAGCGGATCGAGAGGCTCGAGGACCGACTCGCCGAGATCGAGGGCGCCGCGCGGGCGCTCGCGCCGGGCGGCGACTCCCTCGGCTCGCGGCTGCGCCGCTCCGTCCGGCGGCTGCTGCGGCGCCGCCCGCCCGGGCGCGGCGCGGCGCCGAGAGCGCCCGCGATCGCGCGCGATCTCCGCGGGGCAGGCGGCGAGGCCGGGCTCGCGGCGCTCCACCCGCCGCTCCGGCACAGCACGGGCCTCCGGGGCCGGGGACCCGCGGCGGGCGCCTGGAACGAGGACGGCGAGGAGGGGAGCACCGCGCCCGAGGGGCTCCTCGGCGACGACGCAGGCGCGGTCCGGGGCGCCATCCTGTCGTCGTGGGCCCCGGATCCTCCGACGGTGCTCCAGGCCGGGAACTCGACGGCGCGGAGCTTCACCGTGCGATCGCGGCGCACGCTGTGGTTCCGCACCGCGTCGTACCGGCTGCTCATCGAGGTCGAGTACGAGATCGACGGCGCGAGCAACGTCGACACCATCGAGCACGTCCTCCAGGTGAGCTCGTCGCTGGCGAGCATGATCTGCGGCGCCGTGCTCGGGGGCGTCGGGGGCTGGTTCGCCGCGCGGGGCGGCGCCGCGCCGTTCGACGTGGAGGCCGGCTTGAGCCTCGCCGTGTCGCTCGTCCTGGTCACGATGGCGGTCGTCCTGCTCGCGCGCAAGAGGGACGTGCAGCCCATCGTCGCGATCGAGGATTTCTGGGGCGGTGTCGCCGTCGGGTTCTTGATCGCCTATTCAGGACCGAGGCTCTTCGCAGGGCTCTTCGGTCTGCCCGCGCCGGCGCAGCCCGCGTCGAGCGCCCTCATCTGACAGGGATGCTGCAGAGCTCGTGCACCGTCGGGAGAGTTGGGAGAACGGAAGCGCAGGCTTTACATCCCGCCCTGCGCCGTTAAGCAGACCCGGAGAGGAGGAGCCGTGTCCACTCTGCGTGCCAGGGCGACCGCCGAGCTCCAGCGCCGGATCGACGTGCTCCCGCGCGACGTCGCGCGGTTCGAGGCGGCCGCCGCGGCGAACACGCGAGGTTTCGGCATCCACACGAGCCAGGTGCTGGCGCTGAAGATCCTCATGAACGAGCTGATCCAGCGCCAGAGAGGCATTCTGGAGCGGCTCGGAGCGGACCTGTCCGACGCCGACTTCGCGGATGGCTTCGGCAAGCTCCTCGTCGAGATTGCAGGCGCGCACGGGGTGTGGAACATCTTTTCTCAGACGCTCGCGCAGCGGGAGCTGCCGGCGCTCGCCCCCCCGCTCGACGCGGCCGACCTCGTGGCCGCCGAGTGTTACCAGGTGTGCATGAACAGGGCGCGCAACTGGGGCCTCGTCCCCCGTGAGGGGATGCGCGAGCCGCCGCTGGTCTGCCTGGAGGCGCACTACGGGCCGGTCGCCGTGAGCCGCCAGAACCCGCTCCGCGCCCTCCGCAGCTCGCTCCGGAGCTACCGCGACCTCCGGCTGCCGATACCGATCGTGCTCCTGCCGGCCGATCAGACCGAGTGCGCCTGGCTCCTGGCCACGCTCTGCCACGAGGTCGGCCACAACGTCGATCAGGATCTGGCGCTCTCGAGCGAGCTGACCAGGGCGCTGCTCCTCGGCACCGACGGGGAGATCCCGTCCGACCGGCAGGAGATCTGGTTCGGCTGGACCCGGGAGATCCTCGCCGACGCGATCGGCGTCCTCCTCGGCAACGCCGGCTTCGCGCTGGCGCTCGCGGGGCTGCAGCTCGTGCTCGCGCCCGGCAGCCAGCAAGGCGAGCTTGACCGGCACGATCCTCACCCGCACCCGATGATCCGCGTCCCGCTGCTCGGCACGCTGCTGCGACGGCTCGGGGTCGCGGCGCTCGCCGACGCGGCCGACCAGATGGAGCAGGACTGGCGGGCGCTGCCCGCGCCGGCCTGGGTCGCGCCGTTCCTTGGCGACCTGGGCGCGGTTGCGGGCACGTTCCTGGAGAGCAAGCTGGACGCGCTCGGCGGTCGCGCGCTCAGGGAGCTCCACCCGGACGTCGCGGCCGACGTGAAGCGGGCAGACGCGCTCGCGCGCTTTCTCAGGAGCGGTGAGCTCCGCCCGTCGCCGGACAAACCCTCGTATTTCCCCTATCGCCTCGTGCCGGTCGCGGCGCAGCTCGCGGTCGCCTCGGCGCCGCCGCCGGTCGAGCTCGGCGCCGTCCAGCGGCGAACCATGGAGTTCTTCGCGGCGATCCCGCGGCCGCCGATGCTGGCGGGCGCGGCGTCGCTGTCGCCGCAGCGCGCCGCGTCCTATGCGCGTATCGCGCGGTCGGTCGACCTCGCCGGAGATGGCGGATGAGCACGACGCCGAGCGCGCAGCTCTCTCGATATTCAGAGATCCTCGTCCGCGTCGCCCCGCTCTACCCCGCGGAGCCGGTCACGCCGCGCGCGACCGGCCGCCGCGTGAGCCGGCGCTACCACGCGTGGATCTACACGAAGCTCGATATCTCCTCTCTGCTGCTCGGGGACCCCGGCGCGGTCGCGCCGGGCGGCGCGCCGCCGCCGACCGAGATGGCGGGGCTGCCGCTCATCGGCCATGAAGAGATCTCCGTCACCTGGCTCAGCTACGCCGAGTATCTGAGCATCTTTTACGGGGGCGAGGAGGGCCTGCTCCAGCTGCGTCGCCGCCTCGTCAGGTCGATCTCCCGCGGGCTCCTCGCGATCCTGCGGCTCCGGCCGCACGCGCCCCGGCGGCTGCGCATCTGGTGGTCGGCCGAATCGCCCGAGCTCGACGAGCTTCCCTGGGAGATCCTCTTCCTCGGCGCGCACCGCCCGCCGTGTCTCTCGATCGTGCGGGGGATCCCGGGACGGGTCGTGCCGCCGCTCTCCCTGCGGGAGGGACAGCCGTTGCGCGTCGCCGTGGTCGACCCGACCGGCGGCGCGCCCGCCTCGCTCTCCGAGGCGCTGGAGGGCCTGGGCTCCAGCATCGAGGTCGCCTGGATCGAGGAGGACGATGCGCGCAACGCGCTCTCCGCGGCGATCCATGCGGGATTCGAGGTGATCCACGTGGTGGCCGACGGCATGGCGCCGCTCGGGCTGGAGGGCCTCCTCGAGTTCTCGGGGGACAAGGACGACACGCTCTCGCCCCTGGAGCTCACCGCCATGCTGCGCGGGTCGAGCGCGACGATCCTCTCGCTCACCCCGCCGGAGACTCCCCGCGTGGGCCACGGCGGCATGCCCACCGTGTTCCACGCGTTCGCGCGCTTCGGCCACCAGAGCGGCGATGGCCCCACGATCGCCGCCCAGCTCGGCCCCATGCATCCCCGCGTGTCCGGCGAGTTCTGGCGCGCGTTCTACGAGCGGCTCGCGGCGTCGCTCGACGTGGAGGACGCGATGATGGCGGCGTCGCAGCGCCCCCTCCTGACGCCGGTCGTCCTGTTCCTCCGGCACCGCTTCGGCCGGCAGTTCACCCGGCAGGGCGACGAGGCGCGGCGCTCTCCCACGTGGCCGACGTTCGGCGCGGGGCAGACCCCGGAGGGCGACATGCCGCTCACGCCGGCGCAGGTGACCGCCGATCTCTCGTGCTCCCGCCACCTGCTCGACGCGGCGAAGACGCTGGAGGCCCGCTACGCGTCGCTCGGGATCGAGTTCCCGGGCAAGGGCCTCATCGAGCGCGAGCGCCAGCGGCAGGCCGCCCTCGATGAGGCGCTCGATCAATCCCTGTCCGAGGACACGGAGCCATGAGGACCCCCGAGTTCGTCGTCGACATCGAGCCTGGAGGGGGCTCGCAGCTGCGGCTGTGCGTCCACGCTTCCCAGCTCGCGCCCATCGATGACGAGCTCGAACGGCCCTTTCCGAGCCTCCCGCCCGCGGAGCTCGACGAGCTGCGGAGCGGCTACGGGTCGGAGCAGATGACCGAGTCCCTGGCCGAGCAGGTCACCGGCTGGCTGCTCCAGAACGATCTCCGCGGCCACCTGAGCACCGCGGTGAACGCGGCGACTCAGCCCTTCCGGATCGTCTTCCGGCCGCACCCGGCGGTGCTTCCGTACCTGCACGACGTCCCCTTCGAGCTGCTCAAGCTCGACGCCGACCGGCTCGCGCTGCACCCCTGGGTGCGGGGGATCGTCCACTCGTACAAGCGCCACCGCGGGGTGGCCGCGCCGCCGGCGCTGCGCTGGAGCTGGCCTTTCCGCGTGCTCCTCGTCCGCACGAACCCGAGGGACCTCGGCGGGGACGTGCCGCCCGTGCTGCCCATCCGCGATCGCGTCGTCGCGATCGCGCGCGGATGCGGGCTCGCCGACGTCGTGGAGGTCACGGTGCTGAGCAGCGAGGCGGGCGCAGGCGGGCCCGTCACCTACGATGCCTTCCGCGCCGAGCTGCGCAACGCGCGCTACGATCTCCTCGTTTACATGGGGCACGGCGACCTCCAGGAGGTCGGGTTCGAGGGGTTCCCCCCGATCGGCGTCCTCCTGTTCGAGCTCGACGGCAGCGACTTCGCCAACCCGATCCGCGCCGATCAGCTGCGGAGCGAGCTCCTGAACCGGCCCGTGCCGGTCGTGGTGCTCGCGGGCTGCATGACCGCGGCGGGCGAGGCGCTGCGCGAGCGGCTGCCGCAGTGGATGCGCGGCAACCAGAACGTGGCGCACTCGCTGATCCACGGCGAGTCCGGCGTCCAGTGCGCGATCGGGATGCGTCACCGGCTGGAGGCGGCGGACGCGGAGCGCTTCCTCCAGGCGTTCGTCCTCAGCCTGCTCAAGCAGAGCCCGGGCGACGTCGAGCAGGCCGTGCGGGCGGGACGCGAGGAGATGTTCGCGCAGAAGCCGTACCCGCCCAGCTGGTCGGCGCCCGTCCTCTTCCGCGCGGCGAACGTGGAGCCGCTGTTCGACTTCCTGTGCACAGCGCCGACCGCGTTCGACCCGCTCGACGAGCACGACCAGGCGCTGCGAGAGAAGGCCTGGAAGGCGCGGAGCGAGCTGCCGGCCACGCTGCCCCCGGAGACGCGACAATTCTCGAGCTTGATGCTCGATACGGTGGAATCGGCGTTCCTCGACCGCAGGCGGCAGGGTGGGGCCACCCTGGTGTGGCCCGCGCGGAACGAGGCGAAGCCCGGCGATACCGTGACCGTGTCTGTCCAGCAGATGGGGTCGGTCTCCGTGTCGCGCCTGGAAGGACGGCTGTCCTTCGCTGAGGCGATCACGGTGCGGGCAGCCCGGCCGGCGTCGGCGCTCAAGGCTGCGGGGCTGCGCGCGTTCTTCGCCCTCGATCAACCGGGCGAGGTGCGGTTCGTCGCGTCCAGCCCTTCCGGAGAGCCGGTGACGCTCGGCGCTGGTCCGCTGTTCGAGGTCGACCTGACGCTGCCCGGCGTGTTCCCCGCCGTGTACGAGTTGCGGGTTGACGCGCTCGCATCCGAACCGAGGTTGTTCGTGTGCGGCTGGAACAATGCGATCGTTGTGCCGCTGCCATGAGGCCGCGTCGGGTCGATAGGAAAGCGATCAGGCCGGAGGAGCCGCCGCAACCCTCGTTGCTGGAGGCTCACCCCGAGCTGCGGGCGCTCCTTGACCGGTCCGAGCGCTTCCGCCGTACCGAGGAGCGCCATCGAATCGAGATCGAAGGTCAAACGCTCTACCTCGTGCGGGGGGACACGCTCGGCTCGCGCGAGGAGCTGCTCATCGACGCGCTTGTCCGCGGCTCCGCGCCCGAGAGCGCCGACCCGCTCAGCCGCGCGCTCTTCCTTGAGCTGCCCGGACACCTTCAGGAGGTGATCCGCGGTCTCACGCGATCGGAACCAGAACCATCACCCAAGAGCCCGGGCGCTCCGGGCCAAGGAGAATCGCCATGGCCATCACCGATCCGGCCATCGCGCAGAAGGTAGGGGAGCTCAAGACGAGGCTCCCCACGTTCGAGCTCGATGGGAAGCTGATGTATGTCGCGGAGGGCGACCTCCTGCTGGAAGAGGAGCAGCTCGCCGACTACGTGCCTCACGCCGCCAACGTGGAGCCGCCGAACCTGGACGCCGGCCCGGGAGGGGAGGGGCTGGTCGGCATCCTGCAGAACGGCAGGCCGGTGCGCTGGCGTCCGGGGTTCGTGATCACGTACTGCGTGCTCAGGGCGACCTTCCGGGACGAGAGCCAGTACGCGACGGTGCGCGCCAACATGCTGGCGGCCACGCGCGACTGGGAGGAGACCTGCGGCGTGTCGTTCCGCCACGTAGCCGAGCTCGACGGGAGCGCGAGCCGCCCCGCGGAGGTCGTGTTCCCGGTGCGGCTCAACCTCTCCGGCGGGGATTTCATCGCCGCGTCCTTCTTCCCGAACGACCCGGTCGGGAGAAGGCAGCTCCTGATCAATCCCTCCTATTTCTCGCCCTCGCTCGGGTTCAACCCCGTCGGCGTGCTCCGGCACGAGCTGGGTCACGTCCTCGGCTTCCGGCACGAGCACATCCGGAGCGGCGCTCCGCCCGAATGCTTCCGGGAGGATACGTCGCAGACCATCAACCTCACGGCCTACGATCCGAGGTCGGTGATGCACTATTTCTGCGGCGGCGTGGGGAACCCCGAGCTCGAGATCACCGAAGTCGACGTGCAGGGGTCGCAGCGGGTGTACGGCATGCCGCTCTCCAGATTCCGCCTGGTGGCCTGAATCTACGGGCTAGCGGCGCGGGCCTCCTCGACGCGGCGCAGGCAGGTCTCCCGGTTCGCTCGGGCCATGGGCTCGGGCACGCGAAGGAGCTCTATCCTCCGCTCGACGGGTATGCAGTAGGTGGTCGCGGTCCACAGCTTCGGGTCGTCGAGACCGCGGAGCGGCTCGAGGTCGGTCCACACCCGCACGAGCTTGTCGTCGGACGCGGTGACGATGCGCTTGCCATCCGGACTGAAGGCCACGGCGTTGACCGGAGAGTCGGAGACGCGCAGGACCAGTGGCTCGCCCGAACCATCGGCGTTCCACACCCGCACGGTCTTGTCCTGGGACCCAGTGACGATGCGTCTCCCGTCGGGGCTGAACGCTGCCCCCGTGGCCCAGTGATCGTGGCCACGAAGCACCAGGGGCTCGCCCGTGCCATCGGCATTCCATACCCGCACGGTCTTGTCATAGGACGCGGTGACGATGCGCTTGCCGTCGGGACTGAACGCCGCCGAACGGAGCCGGCCCTCATGGCCCCGAAGGATGATGGGCGCGCCAGTGCCGTCAGCGTTCCACACGCGTGCGGTGTTGTCCCAGGACGCGGTGACGATGCGCTTGCCGTCGGGGCTGAACGCCGCCGCTTCGACCCGATCCTCATGGCCCCGAAGGATGATGGGCGTGCCAGTGCCGTCAGCGTTCCACACGCGTGCGGTGTTGTCCCAGGACGCGGTGACGATGCGCTTGCCGTCGGGGCTGAACGCCGCCGAGTGGACCTCGCTCTGGTGACCGCGCAGGACCACGGGCGTGCCTGTGCCGTCGGCGTTCCACACGCGCGCGGTCTTGTCCCAGGACGCGGTGACGATGCGCTTGCCGTCGGGGCTGGTGGCCGCCGAGTAGACCTCGCGCCGGTGACCGCGCAGGACCACGGGCGTGCCTGTGCCGTCGGCGTTCCACACGCGCGCGGTCTTGTCATACGACGCCGACACGATACGCCTGCCGTCAGGGCTGAATGCCGCCCCCAGCACCCCCTTCCCGTGGCCCCGAAGGATGATGGGCGCGCCGGTGCCGTCGGCGTTCCACACGCGCGCAGTCTTGTCCCAGGACGCGGTGACGATGCGCTTGCCGTCGGGGCCGAACGCCGCGGAAGCGATACCGTCCTCATGACCCCGGAGGACCAGGGGCGCGCCTGTGCCGTCGGCGTTCCACACGCGCGCGGTCTTGTCCCAGGACGCGGTGACGATGCGCTTGCCATCGGGGCTGAACGTGGCCGAATAGATCACCTCGTCGTGACCCCGGAGGACCAGGGGCGCGCCGGTGCCGTCGGCGTGTTGCACCCGCGCCGTCTGGTCCCAGGATGCGGTGACGACGCGCTTGCCATCGGGGCTGAACGCCGCAGAAGTGAGCCGGTCGTTGTGACCCCGGAGGACCACGGGGGCGCCCGTGCCATCGGCGTTCCACACACGCGCGGTCCTGTCGTACGACGCGGTGACGATGCGCTTGCCGTCGGGGCTGAACGCGGCCGAAGCGACCGGATCGTCGTGACCCCGGAGGACCACGGGCGTTCCCGTGCCATCGGCGTTCCACACGCGCGCGGTCCTGTCGTGTGACGCGGTGACGACGCGCTTGCCGTCGGGGCTGAACGCGGCCGAAGTGACCCGATCGTCGTGACCCCGGAGGACCACGGGCGCGCCGGTGCCGTCGGCGTTTTGCACCCACGCCGTCTGGTCCCAGGATGCGGTGACGACGCGCTTGCCATCGGGGCTGAAACTGGCCGAAGCGACCCGATCGTCGTGGCTCCGAAGGACGATGGGCTCGCCCGTGCCATCGGCGTTCCACACGCGCACGGCTCGATCGGAGCAGGCCGTGACGATGCGCTCGCCGTCGGGGCTGTAGCGCGCGTCCGTGACCCAGTCGGGATGGCTGAGCACTGCGCGAGCGATCCCGCTGTGCAGCGCTGACCACTCCAGGAAGTCCCACCCTCGCGGCAAATTGGGCGGCTCGACCTCGCGCAGGATCGCGAGCACGGTTGTGGCATCGGTTTGCAGCTCGCGGGCCGTGGCCATGCGGGTCGCGTTGCGCGCCTCCCGGGCTTCGACCTGTGCGCGAGCCGCCTCCTGGTCAGCGCGCATGGCCTGCTGATTGGCGCGCGTGGCCTGCTGACTGGCACGGATCGCCAGGCCCGACACGATGACCGCGATCGCGCTCAGCGCGGCGGCCGTGCCGACAGCGAGCCGCCGGCGCAGACGCCGCGCGCGCTCGACAAGGCCCACGACGGCCAGCAGATATCGCTCCTCGCGCTTGCCGAGCCCGACGTGCCAATCGGCTCCCCGGTCGGCGCGACGGCGCTCGTACCACGCCCTCGCGTCCTCCGCCGCGCGGTCGCGCCAGAGCAGCCCCTCGGCCTCACCGCTCGCCTTCCACTGCTGGGCCGCGGCGCGCAGCCGGGCCAGGAACTGCGCGTCGTGCTCGTTCTCGGCGAGCCACTGGCCGAGCTTCGGCCACCTGTCGATCAAGGATTCGTGGACCAGCTCCACCGTCGTGCGGTCGGGCGCTCCTCCGGCCTCGTCGCTGCCAGCCTCGATGTGCAGGAGCCGCGCGCCCGCCAGGCGCTGGACCACCTGCGCGACCGCGTCGCCGGCAGCGCCGTCGCCTTCCTGCGCTGCCTCGCGGAGCTCGTCCAGGCTCACCACCGCGCGCGTGCGCTCGGGCGTGACCAGGCGCAGGAGCACCGCCCGGGCCAGCCGCTGCTCGCGCGACGGCAGCGACGAGAGCACCGCGTCCGCGTGGGCGGACAGCGCGCCCGCGACGCCGCCGAGGCGTTCATAGCTGTCCCGCGTGAGCAGCAGGCGCTCGCGATCTCGCGCCTCCCACAGCTTCGCGGCCGTGAACTGCAAGAGCGGGAGCGGGCTCTGGGTGCTCTCCAGCGTGCCCAGCATGTGCTCGATCATCCCGGCGGTCTCGAAGCGAACCCCGGCCGCCTCGAGCGGCCGCATCAGGGCCTCGCGCAGGCCATCGCGCCCCATGGGCCGCAGGAACCAGAGCCCCTGGGTCACGTCGGCCGTGAAATTGCGGTCCTCGGCCACGCGCTCGAGGAAGTCCGAGCGGACGGCGAGCAGGACGCGCAGGGGCGACGACGCGTCGTCCGCCGCGCCCTCCAGACAGGCGACGAACGCCGCCTGCTCCTCGGGGGGGGCGCCGAGCGTATAGAGCTCCTCGAGCTGGTCGACGAAGAGCACGATGCGGCGCCTCGTCCCTTCATGGCGACAGCGCGCGCGCAGCCGGGCGCCCAGGACACCTGGCTGGGTGCGCAAGGTGGCGACCAGCGCGTCATGATCGGGGAGCTCGGGAGCGCCCGTCGCTGCCCGGCTCCCCGCCGTCGCCAAAGGCGTGGACTCCGCCCCGGCGACCTGCACGAGCACATCGGCGAGCGCGGACAGTGGACGGCGCCCCGGCCGCAGGATGAACGCCTCCCAGTGGCCTTCGGCTCCCTTCAAGGCGGGGATCACGCCCGCGCGCACGAACGACGACTTGCCCGCCCCGGAGGGTCCGGCGATGACGACGAGCTGCTGGCTCCGCACCCGCTTCGTCATGGCGGCGATGTCCCGATCGCGGCCGAAGAAGCGCGCGGCGTCCGCCTCCTGGAAGGCGGACAGGCCGGCGAACGGGCTCTCGTCCTCGCCCAGCTGGAGCGCCCTCCGGCCGGGCAGGAGCGCCTCGAGCTCGGCGAGGAGCTCCCTGGCCGAGCCGATGCGCTCGGCCTTGCGCTTCTTCAGGCAGCGGTCCACGAGGGCGCCGAGCGCGCCCACGTCCGGGCGCCTCTCGCTCAGGCTGGGCATGGGGACATCGACGTCGATGATGGCCGAGAGCCGCGCGTACGAGAACGGGTGCAGCGGGTGCTCCCCCGTGAGCAGCTCGTAGAGCATGATGCCCACGGCCCAGAGGTCGGTGCGATAGTCCACGTCGCTGCCCTGCAATTGCTCGGGCGACATGTACCCCGGGGTGCCGACGATCGCGCTCTTCCGGTGCCCGCCGGCGTCTCCGGCGAGCGCCGCCCGCGCGCTCCTGACCGAGGCGACCACGCTCGCGTCGATCCGCTTGGCGAGGCCGAAGTCGAGCACCTTGATGCACCCGGCGTCGTCCATGCGGATGTTCTCCGGCTTGAGATCGCGGTGCACGATCCCGAGGTCGTGCGCGCAGACCAGCGCGCGAACGACGGGGACCATGACGTCGATCACGGCGCTTGCCGCCATCGGGCCAGGCGGCAACCGGGCGGCCGGCGACCCGGGCGCGCTGGGTTGCTCGCGCTGGGCCATCCATTCGCGCAGCGTGCGCCCCTGGATGTACTCGAGCACGAGGTAGGGACATCCAAGGACCTCGTCGACCTCGTGGATGACGACGATGTTCTCGTGCCTGCAGCGCGCCGTGGCCCGCGCCTCGTCCAGGAAGCGCTCGACGGTCTGCCCGGTGTAACGGCGGAGGAGTTTGATCGCGACCAGGCGGCCCAGCATCGTGTCACGGGCCAGGTACACGACCCCCATGCCGCCCCGGCCCAGCTTGCGAATGATCTCGTAGTGCTTGAGGACGTCGCCGGCCTTCAGGTGCATGCGGCCCGCGATGGGCTCCGCCGGCGTCCCCGCATCCCCGGTCCGGGGAGGCACGGCGTCGCGCGCTTGCCCGCTGGATGTCGGGCTGGCCGGGACCTCGGTGAGCGTGCGCGAGGGCTCCTCGCCGGAGGTCCAGGGCGCGCCCAGGTCGTCAGGGCGGATCGCCGCGTCCCGTCCCGAGGCGCTCAGGGCGCGGCCGGCGGCCTCGTCTCGCCTCGCCCCGGCGCTGCCCGGCGCGGCGTCCGGGATCAGGTCCTCCCGGCGGAGCCCGGCCACCTCGCAGGCGTCGAGCTCGTACAGCAGACCGTCCGCCGTGTCGGCCCGCGCCGCGACATCCTCGATCGTCGCCCGTCGCAAGATGGCCCCGAGCGGGTGGTCGAGGAGCGCGCGCGGGATCCGGCCGGGCTCGCCGCCTTCCGGCGTGAGAGCGTCTCCATCCGGAGACATTCCGCAGGCTGCCCGCCTGCCCGTGAGGCACTCGAGGAACACGAGCCCCCACGCGTACAGGTCCGAGCACGCCATCGGCGCGAACCCCCGGCGCTGCTCGGGCGCCGCGTAGGCCTGCGCGCCGACGAGCTCGGTGCCGGAGGCGCGCGCTCCGTCCTCTCCGCCGCGCGCTCCGGCGGCGACCGCGGCGAAGCCGAAGCCGAACAGCAGCGCGCTCCGCTCTGCCCCCGAGGGCACGACCATCACGTGGGCCGGCCTGACGTCCCCGTGGACGATGCCCTGCCGGTGCGCGCAGGCCAGCGCGTCGAGGACCTGCCTCATCAGGCGTCGCGCCTCCTGCGGCTCGAGCGCGCCGCGGACCGACAGCAGCTCGGCCAGGCTCTGCCCGGGCCAGCGCTCGAACACGGTATAGAGCTGCCCCTCGTCCGTCTGTCCCGCGTCGATGAGCCGGACGATGTTGGGATGGCGGAGCCGCGCGCAGCGGCCCATCTCCCGCAGGAAGCGCGCGCGGCGGCGTCGCGCGACGCCCCCGGAGACCCCCTCCGGGAGGATGCGTACGACCTCGAGGACGACGGGCTGCCCACCCGCGATCTGCCGCCCGTGGTAGATGGCGGCGTGGGGGGTCTCCCAGGGCGAGGAGAGGATCTCGTAGCGGCCCTGGAACAACGTCCTTGGAGCGAGGGTCACCTGGTTCATCATGGTCCCTCCGGTCGCGGCCGCCTCGCGTGGCAGCTGCGGGCGAAACGCCCTCATCCGGATCGATGTCGCCGACGCAGCGAGCCCGGCGGTCGAGCTTGCCCCGCGCCTGCCGGGAGAGCTCGATGAGGTGGCCGGCCCGACTCTGGGGCAGCCAGCCGCGCTGCCCCATCGCTTCTTCTTCGGGCAGCCAGCCTCGCAGCCCATCGCATCTTCTATAGACCCGTCTCCGCCCCTCGTCCGGCACAAGCGTGTACCCAGCGCACCTCACGGCGCGCGTGCCGCCGGCCGCCCTGCCGGGCGAGCATGGCATCAAGCCAGCTGGCGAAGGGAGCGGATGCAGAGGGCGCTCTGGAGCGGAGGGCGCCTGCGACAGAACGCGCGCGGCGCGGCGCAGCGGGCGCTCCGGCCTGGCCTTGTAGCGTCAGCCGCCGCAGGACTGGGCCGCTCGGCGTGCCCTCGTGCGCTGCCGGCCTTGCCTCGCCGCCGCGCGTGCGACGGCGGGCTCTTCTTCGTCGCCGGCCTGACCCCCGGCGCGCAGGGCCGCGCCGAGGCCCCGAGGCTCGAGCGAGGCGGTCGCCGGCGCCGGAGGGCAGGGGGCGAACCCGGACGTGCTGGGCTCCGGTCGCTCCCGTGCTCTGGCGCGGTCCACGCCTACTCGATCCTGAATCGGAAGATGGCTGGCTGGGCCGTGCCCAGCTGCGACGCTTCCACGTAGTTGGCCGGCGAGTGATCGCCCCACGAGAACGGCACCGGCACCCATCGGATGATGGGCAGCTGCTCCTTCACCCAGGCGAAGATGCCGACCGCCGCGCTCACGAGGAACGTGCGCGTCTGGCCCGCGATCTTGCCCTCGTACGTCCACCCCTGCCCCCTCGAGCGGTGCGCCCGCCCGAAGTGCACGAAGTACCCCGTCGAGAGCGGTGGCAGGCGCGCAACGATGTCGTTGTCATAGACGAATCGAAACAGCCTGTCCCCGAAGAGCTCTTCGGCCCTGGCAGCGAAGCCCGCGTCGCCGATCATGGGCTGCCCGAAGGTGTAGACCCCGCGGAGCCGCTGCCGGATTTCCCCGTACTTGCTGTCCGTGAACAGGCGCGCGGCGATGAGGGCCGCCATCGCTCCACCCAGGCTGTGACCGGTGATGAAGAGCGCCTCCAGCTTGCCCTGCGCCTCGGGCGCACGCCCGGCGGCAGGCGTCGACGCGACGTCGGGGCGCGGGGATATCTCGGTGCCCGGGAGGACATCACGGATGTGCTCGCCGCGCAGCGCCGCGGCGAGATGCTTGTCGATGATCGACCACATCACATCGACGTTGCGGGCGAAGCCGCCGTGGACGTGCCCGAGCGAACAAAATCGCTGCGACGCGACGCTCGCGTCCGTGAGCCAGTTGAAGAGGTTCCCCGGCTCGGTCCCCTTGACGCACAGGATGAGAAGCCGCCTGCACCTGCTCTGGATGAAGCACACGTCGCTCGCCACGAAGAGCGCGTCGTTGCGCACGCTGATCCTCGCGAGGTCCCAGTCGCCGTAGACCGACATCGCCTTCTCCAGCGTGTCCAGATCCGAGTACATCCACGCTGATGCCAGGGACAGGAGGAGCGTCGCCTCGGCGTCGGGCTCGCGCATCGCCGGATCCACCCGCAACATCCGCTGGATCGTGCCTTGTTCGGCGGATGGTTCGGCCTCGGCATCCGATCCGGGGGCCGCTGGCGGCCCCGTGATCTCCAGACACGGCGTGGCAACGATGGAATCGGTCATGAGCCCTCCCGTCATCAAGCTGCCTGGCTTCCCAGGACGCCGCTTCGTGCGAGTCGGACAGGCAAGCACCTTGCCACGGATCCTGTGTGCGCGCTCGACGAGCCTACCGCCGGCAGGTCCTCGCTGCCAACCTGCGCGCCTGCGCGCGTCGAGCGACCAGGGCGAACGGGGCGGCATGGACGAAGCCGCTTCGCGCCCATGTCGAACGGAGCCGCTTCGTCGCGGCGAACAACAGCCCCGCCGCGCTCTCTCCCCGGCCGGGCCGACCCATGCCGCTCAAGGCCTCGTAGGGTGTCTCGATACGCCCAGCCTCGAGAGCAGCCTCGGGCTGTTCGTTCGCTGGATCACCGAGGCTGTGTACGGCCCGCCGACGTGCTCGCGTGCGTCACGTAAAACCCCGCGTCCTTCAGGCTCTCTACCATCATCGTGCTGATGCCGGTCACCTGTTGGATTTGCTCCCAGCTGCTGAACCCCCCGAGCTCCTCGCGCTTCTGAACGATGAACTGCGCGCCTTGCTCGCTCACCTGGCTCACCCGTTGAAACTCATCCGCGCTCGCCTTGTTGATGTCGGTCGTGTCAGCCATTCGCGCCCCCCGGCAAGTTCTATGACTGGTCCTTTGGCCCTTGCCCGCCCAGAGCGTGGTGCACCCTGCTTGCGATGGGGAGGGGCCCGCGGCGTCGAACCGCACGATTGGACCGAGCAGCCGCGCGGCGCGGGGATGCAAGGCGCCCGCGGCGACTCCAGGCGAGCGGCGCGTCGACCCTTGGCCCGAGCTTGCCTGTACGTTCGACGCTGGCGACAGGCCGAGCGGTCGCTGTGCCCACGTCGAGGCTAGCAGGATCGAGAGCGCACCACCGCGGCTGTCCTCGCGAGCCACTCCACGGGATCTCTCGCGTGGTAGGGGTGCTCCGACGGCTCGATGTTGTCGAGGAACTTGCGGTAGATGACCGCCTGCCGGGCCGCGGCGACGGGCGCGAGCAGCTCGGCGGCGCGCTCGGGGTCGGAGCCCGGGATCGCGGCGCGCCACGCGCGGCTCCAGAAGCTCCGGAGCGGCTCGACCGCGCCGGGCGGGGCTCCGTCGAGGAACGCTGGCTGGTCGAGCAGCGGATGCCCGACGCCGCTGTCGCCCCAGTCCAGCAGGACGGCCGACGTCGCGTCGCCGCGGGCATTGCCGACGTGGAAGTCGCCGTGAACCAGCGTGTCGGGCAGCCCGGCCTCGGCCAGGCGAGCGAAGCGCTCGGGCAGGCCATCGACGAAGCGGTCGAGGGTCGCCCGATCGCCGGCGGACAGGTCGGGCGTCCGGGCCACCACGTCCGCGATGAGCCGGGTCATGGCCGGCGCGCGCCAGTCCGGCAGCCCCAGCGAAAGGAGCTCGCCGACCTGCCGGCTCGCGCCGCGCTGCAGCCCGACAAGCAGCGAGATTAGCCGCTCCCGGACCGGCAGATCGGCCTCGTAGAGATCCTCGCCCGGGATCTCGGGCATCAGGATCCGCCGGCCGTCGTGGCCGAGGAGGGCCGGCACGGGCCCTCCCGCGAGCCGCGCGATCACGGCCCCCTCGTGCCCGAGGAACGGAGGGACGTGCTTCAGCCAGACCGTCTGGTCGCCAGCACGGAGCCGCCACAGGCTCGACAGGTTCCACGACCGCATCTGCTCGGCGGGCGCCCTCCGCGCGAGGCCCTGATCGCGCAGGACGGCGTCCGCCCACGCGAGGTCGTCTGCAGGCCCGCCCGGCCGCGCCCACGGCTGCCGGAGCGGGTGGTCGTCGAGCGCCCCGCGCCAGGGCTCGACCCCGGGCGGCGGCGCGTCGATCTCCGCCTCCGCGAGGTAGGTGACCGCCCCGCCCTGGGGGGCCGGGAGCTCGGCGGCGAGCATCCGGAGGACCGTCACCTGGAGGCCGAAGCGCTCGCGGGCACCCTGGACGACCGCGTGCGCGTCCTGCCACCACGGCGTCGCGACCGGATAGGGCGGCAGCGCGCCCACGAGCTCACCGCTCGCGGTGAGGAGGACGAGCCGAACGACGCGCGGCGGGTGGGGCAGCATCGCGCGAGGATAGCGAAGGGGGCGGCGTCGCTGGCGCGCGGGTGCTCGGCCGCCGTACGAAAGACGTCCGAGCGCCGCTCACGTTCCGAGCGCCGCTCACGTCGAGAGCGGCTGTCCCGCGACGGCGGCCCTGACGGCGCGCTCCAGCGCCTCGCCGTCCTCGGGCGAGAGGGCGCGCATCGCGCCGGGGAACGCCGCCTCGAGGTCCACGAGCACGTCGAGGGCTGCCTCCTCGTCGACGGCCGCCCGATCGTGGCGCCCCACCTTCGACGCGGCGGACGCGAGGCGCGGGCCGTTCACGAGCCGCTCCCCCCAGCGGATCAGCGCGGCCAGATCGACCGGGCGCTCCGGGTCCCACGGCGCGCTCTCGTCGAAGCGGTCCTCGCGCATCTCGGCGATCTTGCGCTTCAAGGCCATGTAGGCCCCGGCCGGCATGCGGACGTCGGGCCTGGCCACGAGCCCCTCCGCGAGGTTCTCCGGGCCGAGGGGCGGCAGCCCCAGGGCGGACGCGACGCGCGACGGGAAGCGCTCGGGCACGGCGGCGATCTCCGCCTTGCGCCCCCGGGCGAGCAGCGGGGGCATCATGAGCCCCGCCGCGGCGGCGACCGGGGCCGCCTCGCTCCAGGCCAGGAAGGCGTCCTCGCCGCCGTCGACCGCGCGCAGCTCGAAGGGCGCCCACCGCAGGTCGGGCGCGTACCAGACCCCGGTCTGCACAGGGCTCACGCCGCCCGAGGGCACGTCCGGATGCGGGTAGCCGCCGCCGAAGAGCTCGCCGTAGAGGACGAGCCGCGCCGCGCCGACCGCCGCGTGCGCCGCGCGGGCGGCGTCCCGGAGCGACGCGCGCAGCAGCTGCCAGCCGAAGAAGGGGTCCTCGTCCCGGAGCCACTCCTTGCGCTTGCCGAAATGGACGCCGGCCGCATCCACGCCGATCACGAGCTGCGCGCCGTGGATCTTCTCGAGCGCGACCCATGTCGGGGCGTCGCTCGCGCCGAGGCACGGCATCTTCGGGAAGGGGAGGAACTCCATTTCCGGCGACGATAGCGCCGATGGCGCGGCCGGTCCGCGGACGCCGGAACGGTGCGTTGAATGGTGCGTTGCGTGGTCCGAGGCGGAGGAGCGCGGCAATCCCCGCTCCGCCCGCGCTGCGCGCCGCCGGCGCGGCGAGGGCGGCGGGGGCGCGAGGCGCTTGATTCCGGGAAAGCGTTGGCGTTCCTTAGCTCTCAGGGGGTCACCATGTCCGCTGAACCCAGCCGGGCGCCGCCTGCGCCTTGCTTTCGCCTCCTGCTGATCGAGGACAGCGCCATCGCGGCCTCCGTCGTGCAAAGCCACCTCGAGGCCGTGCCGTGGCAGCGCGCCGAGCTCGCGCACGCGGAGACGCTCGCCGCCGGGCTCGCGCGCGTGAACGAGGGGTGGGATGTCGTCCTCCTCGATCTCTCCTTGCCCGACGGGGAAGGCCTCGAGGTGGTCGAGCGGGTGCGGGCGGTGGACCCCCATGTGCCCATCGTGGTGCTGACGGGACACGACGACGTCCGCCTCGCGGAGCGCGCGCTCGGCGCGTCGGTGCAGGATTACCTCGTGAAGCGGGGTCTCGACGCGGACACGCTGTGGCGAGCCATCCGCTATGCGGTCAGCCGCCAGCAGCTCCTGACGCAGCTCGCGCGGGCGATGGCCGAGGCCCGCGAGAACGAGGCCAACCTGCACCAGCTCATCGCCCGGAGCGCCGATGGGGTGATCGTGCTGGATCCCTCCGGGACGGTGCTCTTCGCGAACCCCGCTGCGGAGTCGCTGCTGGGCGACGGGCGCCCCGTCGCCGGGCGGGGCTGCCCGGCGGCGCTCTGCGCCGGCGAGACGAGCCTGGAGATCGGAGGGCAGCAGGTCGTCATCGACGTTCGCTGGGTCGACGTGGACTGGCAGGGGCGCCCCTCGCGCATGGCGCTCCTGCGCGACGTGACCGGGCGGCGCCGGGCCGAGGAGCTGAGGTCACGGCTCGAGCGCAGCGAGCGGCTGGCCGCGGTCGGCCAGCTCGCGGCGGGCGTGGCCCACGAGATCAACAATCCCCTCGCGTACGTGGTGGCCAACCTCGAGCTGCTCGCCCGCGAGGTGCGGCGGCTGGCCGGCAAGGGCGTCGCCACCGAGCACCTCGCCCAGCCGCTCGCGGACGCCCGCCAGGGCGCCGCGCGGGTCGTGGACATCGTCGGGGATCTCGGGGTGTTCGCGCGCGCGGAGGCGAACGAGGCGATCGGGCCGACCGACGTCAACGCGGTGATCGAGAGCGCGCTCAACATCGTGCATTCCCAGATGAAGCACCGCGCGCGGGTCGTGCGCGCGCTCGCCTCGGTCGCTCCCGTGAGCGGCGCGGAGGGGCGCCTGACGCAGGTGTTCGTCAACCTGCTCATCAACGCGGCGCAGTCGATCCGGGAGGGCCGCGTCGCCGACAACGTCGTCGAGGTGCGGACCCGCGATCAGGGCCGGGAGGTCGTCGCGGAGATCGTGGACTCCGGCTGCGGCGTGCCCGAGGAGCACATGCACAGGCTGTTCGAGCCGTTCTTCACCACGAAGCGCGCGGGGGAGGGGACCGGGCTCGGACTCGCGATCTGCCGCAACATCGTGGAGTCGTGCGGCGGCACGATCGGCGTCAGCAGCGAGGCCGGCGTCGGCACCTGCGTCCGCGTCCGGCTGCCCGCCTGGGCGAGCGCCGAGCTCACCCCTCGCCGCGCGTCGCCCGCGCCCGCGCGGGATGAGGGCCCGGCGCGGCGCGCCCGGATCCTGATCGTGGACGACGAGCCCCTCCTCCTTCGCGCGCTGCGCGGGCTCCTCGAGGCGTCGCACGAGGTCGTCTGCGCGCGCTCGGGCAGAGAGGCCCAGAGGACGCTCCAGCTGGACGCGGACTTCGATGTCGTGCTCTGCGATATCGTGATGCAGGAGGGCACGGGGATAGAGCTCCACGAGTGGCTCGAGGCGGAGCTGCCGGCGCTCGTCGACCGGGTGCTGTTCATGACCGGAGGCGGCACGAGCGAGGTGAGCAGGCGGTTCCTCTCGGGCCACGGGGGGCGCGTGCTGCCGAAGCCGATCAATCCGGCGGAGCTGCTCCGGCGGATCGATGCGCTGCTGCAGGCGAGAGCGGCAGAGCCAGAGAGGGTGTAGCGGCGAGCCCGGGGGCGGGAAGGTGGGAATCGGGGCCGGCCGGGAAGGTGGGAATCGAACCCCGCCCCCGGCGCGCTATTGACCGCGCACCGCGCACCGCGCGATGCGCGGCGCGGGCTCACGTCCCGCCGCAGGCCTCGTACTCCGCCTTGCACGCGTCCGCGCCCGCCTGCTGCACGCACGCCCTGCAGTCCGCCGCGATGCCCTGGCCGGCGCACTCCCTCTCGCACTCGTCGGCGCACACGCCCGCCGCGCAGACGCAGGCGATGAGCGCGTCCGTCTCGGCGTCTTGCAGGGGATCCGTGTTCGGATCGCAGCCTTGCACGCACGCACAGCAGATGCCGTCGCCAGGGCAGCAGCCGTCGCTGCGCCCGAGGGGACAGCGGCAGGCGCCGCCGCCTTGCTCCATGCACGGCCCGTAGCCGCTGCCGTCGGCGAGGCACGTCGCGACGCCCGGCGCGCCGACGGCGTGACAGGTGCAGGACATGGTCTCGCCGGGAGCGCAGGTTGCGCCCGTGGCCGAGCTGGAGGTCGTCGCGCTGGAGGTCGTCGAACTGGCGCTCGCCGAGCTTTCGCTCGTCGAGCTGGCGGCCGACCCGCCGCTCCCGGTCGGCTCCGGATCGGTCGTCGAGGAGCCGCATGCGGTCGCCAGCGCAGCCGTGAGCAAGCCGAGGAAAAGGAGGTGTCGCATCGGCGCCCCCTATAGCGTGCCGCCCCCGCGGCCGTCGAGGGCCATCAAGGCGCGCTCCCGTCGCGCTCCCTCCCCGGCGTCGAGCCGCTCGCCGCGGCACCCCGTCATCGAATCTCGTTCGTCAATGCTCTTTACGTTACTTCACGAGCGCGTCATGACGCGGAGCGCCCCGCGGGCGTGTCCTCAGCGCTGGAGTCCGTGGATCCCCGTGAACGAGCGCCGTGCTCGGGCGCCCGGGGGTCGCGGGCGGCCCCTGCGTGAGAGGGCGTGCTTGCCTGGCGGGCAGGATGCCCTATGTTCGCGCCTGCTCGCGTCCCCGCCGGGGGGTGCGCCGGCGCCGCGCCGCGTGCGCCGTGCGGGGAACGCGCTGCCTGAACCGTGCGATAGCAAGGAGATGAGAAGATGACGATCTCGATGTATCAGGCCTCGGTCCCGGTGCTCGTCAGGATGCTCGGCAACCTCTCGGCGATCCTCACCAAGGCCGCCGCGTACGCCGAGGCGAAGAAGATCGAGCCGCGCGTCCTGCTCGACGCGCGCCTCGCCCCGGACATGCTCTCGCTCACGCGCCAGGTGCAGATCGCCTCCGACTCGGCCAAGGGCTGTGGAGCGCGGCTGGCGGCCGTGGACCTGCCGAAGTACGAGGACAACGAGGCCAGCTTCGACGAGCTACAGGCCCGCATCGCCAAGACCGTCGCGTTCCTGAACAGCCTCCGGCCCGAGCAGTTCGACGGCTCCGAGGACCGCGATGTCACCATCCCGACGCGCGATCAGCCGCTGCAGTTCAAGGGCCTGGTTTACCTGCTGAACTTCGTGCTGCCCAACTTCTATTTCCACGTGACGACCGCCTACGCGATCTTGCGCCACAACGGTCTCGAGATCGGCAAGCTAGACTTCCTAGGCGCCCGCTGATCGAGCAACGGTAACCCGCTGCGGATACGGGCCCACCTCGACGTTTTCGGTGCTCAGCGCACGGGAGTGCGCTTCCGCGCCGAAAACGCCGATCTGGGCCCGTCTCCTGTGCGGGTGACCGCCGCTCGTCGTCGTTTCGCTACCGCAGGCGCCTTGGATCGTGGTGATGCGCCGGGAGGGGGCCGAGCTGCGTGGTGTCGACGAGGAGCGAGACGACGAGCGAGAAGAAGCGGCGGCGCGTCTCGAAGCTCGGGCTCAGGTCGGGGAGGAGGGCGCCTATCCGCCTTGCGCCGGTGTCGTGGAGGACGCGCTTGGCCATGTCGATGGGCTCGATGTGGGCGGGGTAGAGGTCGCCCCCGGAGAGCTTCTGGATGAGGCCCACGTACTCGCCCACGAGCGGCGCGACCTCGAGCCGCGCGAGGGCGAGGGTGTCCGCCGACGGGGAGCTCCCGGTGAAGACGAAGTGGAGGTCTCTGTCGTCGCAACCGGCGATGAGGGTGCAGGGCTCGCGCGAGGGCCAGGGCGGCTCGCCGGAGACGATATCGGTCGTGAGCGTGCGCCACTCCTGCCTGCGGAGCGGCGACGCGCTCGACCAGAGGCGCTCTTCGATTCGGATGGCATGGACGGGCATATGGGCTGAGCTCAGTGTAGCGCTCACAGCTCACGGTTGTAACGCCTCACGGTCGGCCACCGAGAAGTCCACAGAACTCCATAAACTACGTATTGTCCGTATTTGGTCCGGTGCGCGATCGCCGCCGGGACCCTCGAACGCCCAGGATAGAATTTGCCGCAACTCAGCGCTAGAAATCCCTCACCAGGATCCAGAGATACCTTGGGGATGGGAAGCGCTGCGCGATGACGTCGATCTCCGCCGGATCCGCGCCATGGGCGTAGCTCGCGCTGGAGATCTGCCGGAGCTCATCGGGCGATACGCCGCTCCAGGCTTCCAGGCCTGGCATCCGCGTAGCGGGCTCCCGCCCGAGGACCTGTCGAGCGCGCTCGAGCGTCAAGTTGCCGCCGAGGGAGCGGCTACAAACAACGGCAGCGCTGTGTGGGTCGACGATGAGCAGGTCAAGATCGGTAGGCATGGTTCGAGTCGGCGTAGTAGAGGCTCACGCGGGTAGACGCGCCTGCCGCGAAGAGCTCTCGTACGAGATCGAGGGTGTCCGATCGATGCTCGGGATGGACGTCGTGGGCGACGAGGTCTTCTGCCTCCTCCGGGGTCAGCGCGCCCCACGAGACGACCGATCCGTCGTCGAAATCAGGTGGGCGTGAGAAGCACGAGCGTGTCGTCTCCAGCGGAATGACCAGCTCGAGCCGGTCGACGAGGCGGCCCTGGGCGTCGAGCGACACGAGCATGGCGAAATCTCTGAAGTCTATGGCCATGGGAGTGACCCAGATCTGCCCGACGTGCCGCCATCAAGCCGCGGCCGCTTGCTTCAGCAGCTTGTCGGGCGGCGACGTCACGCCAGGATGCTCCTGGTGCACGAGTGCAGCGCTTCGGAGAACGACGACATCGTCTGCTTGAGTGAATGACCCCGGGCGATGCACTCGAACGTCTCATCGTGGAAGGCGAGCAAGTAGTGTCGATACTGCTTCCACCAATCTGGATTGTACTCGCTGTGAACCGAGTTGATCTTCATCAGCTCGGCGATCCATCGAGACCTCTCGACGACGTGCGCAGCATACCCCACCAACCCGCGGCCGTGCAGGGGATGTCCGTGGAGAACCTCGTCATTCGGTGAACCGAACTTGTGGGCGAGGCATCGCTCGAATTCGACAATGGCGATCAGGCGCAGGTCGGCGCTGGTTGGATCGACCACGGTCGCATACGATCCATCCCACGCGGGGTCAGGTTCGCGCATGTTGTAGACGACGAGAGTCCTGGAGCCCGAGGAGAGAACATGCGGGAGCGGGGCGCCGACATTCCAAGGATGCTGCCAGGGGATCTCGACGGCACACTCCTCCCCGGTCGCGCGGGCGAGATCTCGCTCGAGCGAGATGCACTTGTCGTGCGCAGCTTGGTAAAGTGCCCATCCCCCGTCTCCGCGTTTTCCGGAGAGCGCAGCGGCTGCAGCCGACAGCTCCTCGCGGGCGGCGTCCAGGTCACGCCTTGCGTCTTCGACCGTCATTTCGTCCACCCAAGGTCTCGCCGGTGCGCCGCCGCGCTCTGGGTGACCTCACGCACAGAAGGTCTCATGGATCGGCGCTGTGCCGCAAGTCCCGGGTGTCGTCCAGCGCCGCAGGCCAGATCCGTCCAACGCCGGCGGTCGTTGCTGTCTCTCCTGGGTGCCGTGGGCGCGGTGGGGCCGCGGTGGACCGTGCCCACGCGGTGGTGGTAGGAAAAGATATGGCGAAGAGGCGTGCAGCATGGATGTGCGCGGCATGGACGCTCACAGCCGGTGGATGCACCACGCTCGTGGGGCTGGACGACGGCTACCACCTGGTGGAAGGAGCGGGCGGCGAGGCCGGCGCAGGCGGCGAGGCCGGCGCGGGGGCGGGCGGGGGCGAGGCGGTCGTCCCCACCGACGTCGAGCTGATCGACGACATGGAAGACGGCGACAGCGCCATCGATGAGGCCGGTGGCAGGGTCGGCTACTGGTACAGCTTCAATGATGGGACGGGCACGCAGACTCCCCCGGTCTACTCGGAAGAGAATCCCGTCGGGTTCATCCCGGAGGCGCTCGCGGAGCCGCGCGGCGAGAGCACGATGGCGATGCACTCGTTCGGATCCGGCTTCACCGAGTGGGGCGCCGGGTTCGGCTTCGCGCTGAACGGCCCCGACGGGGGCCTGCTCGCCTACGACGCGTCGGCGTACAGCGGTATCGTGTTCTGGGCCAAGCTCGGCGAAGCGGGCGCGGCGACGACGATGAAGGTCAACATCACGGACAGGACCTCGGACCCCGCGGGCGGCATCTGCGATGAATCGGGAGAGGACGTGGCCAATCCGTGCTTCGACGACTGGTCATCCACCGCGCGCCTCGGCACCGAGTGGGCCCCGGTCGTGATCCCCTTCGAGCAGTTCGCGCGCGGCGACGGGGACGCCGAGCCAACCGGCGAGGGCGTCGATCTCACGGGGCTCTTCGCGATCGAGTTCGGGTTCACGGAAGGGGAGGATTTCGACGTCTATATCGACGATGTCGGCTTCTACCCATGATCGCCTGATGCAAGTCCTCCAGGCGACGCGCCGCTGGGCTCGCCGGCGCTCAGCGAAATGCGTCGACGTGATCCCGGACCCACGCCGCGAAGGGCCGCGGCGGGCGGCCGAGGACGGCGGCGACGTCGTCCGTCGGGGCTGACGCGCGCCCGTCGCGCAGGAACGTGAGGCCCTGGAGGACCGCCGCGACGAACGCTTCCGGGGCGCCGGCCGCCCGCATCTTCGCCGTCGCATGCTCGACGGTGACGTCCTCGGCGGCGAGCGGGCGCCCGATCGCCCCGGCGAGGATCGCGATCTGCTCGTGCGCGTCGAGGCCGGCGGGCCCGGTCAGCGTATATGCCCGCCCGTCGTGATCGTTCGACGTGAGCGCCCGGGCGGCGACGGCCGCGACGTCGCGCGGGTCGACGACCGCGTGCTTGCCTGTGCCGGTCGAGATCTCGATCGGGGCGCCGGCGCGCACGTTCGCGGCCCACGCGAGCACGTTCGAGTGGAATCCCGCCGGCCGGAGCAGCGTGAAGCGGCGCCCCGTCGCGATCACCGCTTCTTCTCCTTCCCGATGCCAGCTGGACGCGATGAGGTCCTCTTGCTCGGCGCCGTAAGCCGAGAGCTTGACGATCTGCTCGACCCGCGAGCGCATCACCGCCGCGGCCATCGCGCGATCGTGGTCGGCCACCGTCGGTCCGGGCGCCGTGAGCAAGAAGACGCGTTCAACGCCTTCGAGCGAGCGCCCGAGCGACGGCGCATCCGTGAAGTCTCCGCAGGCGACCTCGACGTCGCTCCCCCAGAGCGCACGCGCGCGGCCGGGATCGCGGGTGAGCACCCGAACGTCGGCCCGGGCGGCGAGCAGCTGTGGGATCAACGCGCGACCGATGGTGCCTGTCGCACCAGCAACAAGGATCATGAACACCTCCGTTTCGAGAGCGAAGCCTGCTGTCTCGGCGGAGCCGTCTCTTGGAGATTCCGGCACGAAGTTCGAGCTCCTCGGCGCGCGACGGCCGAGGCGGCGCGCGCTACACTGCCGTCGTGCTTGCGCCCTCGCTCCCGTCCTCCCGCTCGGACAGCCGTGACCTCTCGCCGCGCGCGCCGCTCCGTTCCTGGGTCTCCGACGTCCACGTGATGAGCGCCGTCCCCTCGCCGCCCGCAGGGTGGACGCGGCTGCCGAGCGGGACCACGTCGCTCGTCGCCTGCTGGACCGGGGGCGAGCCGGTCGTGGCCGCGGTGGGGCCGCTTCAGCGCGCCACGTTCAAGCCCTCGGGCGCGGTGCCTCTCTATGCTCGCCTCTCGTTCCACCCCGGGGGCGCGCGGCCCGCGCTCGGCGTCGCCGCGCACGAGCTCGTCGATCGCGTCGTCCCCCTCGATGACCTCTGGGGCGCACGCGCGCGCGAGCTTCGCCATGCCCTCGCGCGCGCCGGCGGGGACCCGGCCGCGGCGGTGCGCCTGCTCGAGGACGCCCTCTGCCGCGCGGTCGACGCGAGGGCCGACGCCCCGGCGCGCCGGGCGCTCCTGCGCCGCGCCGTCGATGCCCTCGACGCGTCTGCGCTGGCACCCGACTCGGACGCCTCCATCCCCGCGCTCGCGCGGCGCCTCCGCGTCGCAGAGCGGACGCTGCGCGCGCTCTTCCACGAGGAGATCGGCATATCGCCGAAGCGTTACGCGCGCATCGCGCGCATCCGTCGCGTCGCCGAGCGCCTCGCCACGACGAGCCTCGCGCGGCTCGCCCTCGAGACAGGCTTCTACGACCAGGCCCACCTCACGGCCGAGTTCCGGTCGCTGCTCGGGGTGACGCCGCGGGCCTACCTCGCGGGCGCGCGCCCGTCCGCGAGGCCCGGGTGCGGCGGCGCGACGGCGAGGGGGTGACCTCCGCGCCGGCAGGTTCTCGATCTGCCTCTTTTCCTCGTCGGAGGAGAAGCGCAGCGCTGACTCGGTACCATGGCTGTCATCGATGAGGTCGAGGGTCTGTTGATTCGAACGGTGCCTGTCGCGGCGATGGCGCCACGGCCTCATGGCAGAAGGAAGGCGCCTGCTCCTCCAGCGCGATTCCAGCGCGATTCGATGTCTTCACATCTCCACGTCCAGCCGTCGAAATCGTTGGTAGTTGAAGTATCTGCTGTCAGCAGTGATGTTTCGTGAGGTGTCGCGCTCCGCTACCGTCGAGGTTCAAAAACGCGACGGCGGCAGATAAAATGGGTGGGTTGGTGGGTCGTTGGGGCACAAAAGTGTTCGCGATCGACCTCTGCCGTGAGCCGGTCGGGACAGATTCTGGTACATAATGTCAAATCGGCGCTGTTGAGTCGCAGCGTCGGGAACCCGTGCAGGTGCCTATCCATGTGGTCGGCGCTCGCACCAACTCGTGCCTTTCTTCGGGCGCGGCGTGGAGAACACGGTGAACCCCGAGCAACACACGCATCGCTGGTCTCTTGAGCTTTTCGGCTCACAACTCAGGTACGCTGCGCCGCTCTTGCTCGCGTTCGTCGCGGCTTGCAACGGCCAGATCGGCGGGCCCGGCCAGTCCACAGGGGCTGGCACGGGCCCCGGCGGGGACGATCCCGGGATCGTTGAGCCCCCGGAAGACGTGCTGGATTCGGCGTTCTGCCAGACGCCGCAGCCCGGTACGGCGCCGCTCCGCCGTCTCAGCAATTACGAGTACGCCAACACGGTGAAGGATCTCTTCTCCGGCGTCCCGGGCGTGGCCTCCACCGTCGACAAGGTGGTCGCCACGTTTCCGAACGAGTCCGAGTCGCTCGGCTTCCGCAACAACGCGAGCTTCTTGAGCGTCGGCTCGCTCGTCGCGCAGAAGTTCCTCGACGCCGCGGAGCAGGTCGCCGCTGTCGCGGCCCGCGCTTCGGGCCTCGTCTCCTGCGATCCGGAGGAGATCGGTGAGCTCGAGTGCGCGCGCGACTTCATCCGCACCTTCGGCGCGAAGGCGTACCGCCGGCCGCTCACGGAAGCCGAGGTCCAGAGTTACGAGGAGCGCTTCACCGCAGGATCGGACGGGTACACCTTCGACGACGGCATCGAGTGGGTCGTCTTCAGCATGCTGCAGTCGCCGAACGTGCTCTATCGCGTCGAGCTCGGCCAGGCGAGCACGGGTGACGTAACCGAGCCCACGCCGTACGAGATGGCCTCGCGGCTCTCGTACCTGGTCTGGCAGTCGCAGCCGGACGAGGAGCTCACGCGGGCGGCGGAGGCGGACGAGCTCGGCACGCCAGAACAGCTCGAAGCCCAGGTGCGGCGCATGCTGGCCGATCCCAGGGCCGAGCGCTTGCTCGAGTACTTCGACCAGTGGCTCGACACCGACATGCTGAGCAGCATGAACCGCGATCCGGAGGTGTATCCGGACCTCCCGCGCGACCTGCCCGCCTTGCTGCGAGAGGAGACGCGCGCGTTCGTGCAGGACCTGCTCGCGAGCCCGAGCGGCTCGCTCGACGACCTCTTCGCCGCCGACTACAGCTTCGTGAACGGCGCGCTCGCGCAGCACTACGGCGTGAGCGGGGTGAGCGGCGACGATTTCGTCAAGGTCGACATGCCTGGCCGCTCGGGCGTGCTGACCCAGGGCATGATGCTCACGCGCGACAAGGCGACGCGCACCTCGATCGTCCGCCGCGGCCTCAAGGTGCGCACCGATCTTCTGTGCCAGATCGTGCCCGCGCCGCCCAACGACGTGAAGCTCGATCTCGAGGGCCTGGGAGAGGGGCTCTCGCAGCGCGAGCGCCTCGAGCTCCACCGCACCGAGCCGAGCTGCGCGGGGTGCCACGCGCTGATGGATCCCATCGGCGTCGTGTTCGAGTCGTTCGACGCCGTGGGCCGCCCCCGCACAACGGACGAGGCCGGCAGGCCGATCGACACCTCGAGCGCCATCTCGAGCACGCGCGACGTCAACGGCCCTGTGGCGAACGCCGCCGAGCTGGGCCAGCGCCTCGCGCAGAGCGAGGAGGCGCGCGCCTGCTACGTGCTGCAAAACTTCCGCTTCTTCTACGGTCGCGACAAGACAGACGCCGATCGGTGCTCGATGGCGTCGCTCTCGCTCGCGTTCAAGGACAGCGGCTACAGCCTGTCCGAGCTCCTGGTCGCGCTCACGCAGACCGACGCCTTCCGCTACCGCCCCGTCATCGTCCCGGAGAAACAATGAAACCTCTGAGCCGCCGTACCTTCCTGCGTGGCGCATCCGGAGTTGCGCTCGCGCTCCCGTTCCTCGATGCGATGCGTTCGAGCCGCGCGCGAGCCCAGACGGCGCCGTCCCCGCGCCGTATCATGTTCGTGTTCCAGGCGAACGGCGACGAGACGGACAGGCGCTTCGACGCCCGCGGTGAGACGAGCTTTCAGCTCGGCGAGTTCCTCGCCCCGCTCGAGCCGTACCGCGAGGATCTGCTCTTTCTCAACAACCTGCACAAGCACTTTTACGATCTTCCGGAGTCCGAGCGGGCCGACAACCACCAGCAGGGCGGCAGCTCGCTCGCTCCGTGGAAGTCCGGCACCGGTTCGTTCCCCATCGGCGGCACCGAGAGCACCATCGGTTACGTGGAGGGGCCGAGCGCCGACTACGCGATCGGCGGTCGCGTGCTGGAAGCCAACGAGAGCATCGCGCACCGGCACCTCGTGTACCGCGTCGGGGACAAGTGGAACGACATCTGGAACACCCACTCCCACGCGGGGCCCGCGGGCGATCAGAACCCGATCCCGCCGGAGACCGACCCCTACGAGGCCTACGCCCGGATCTTCGCCGCCATGCCCGACGACGGGGGCGCGCAGCAAGAGGTGCTGAGGCGCCTGGCGAAGAAGCAGTCGGCCATCGATCTGGTGCGCGAAGAGGGCAACTCCCTCCTCACCCGGGTCGGCGCCGACGACCGCGCCAAGATCCAGCAGCACCTCGACGCGATGCGCGACGTCGAGCGCGCGCTCCAGGCCGGCAACGGCGCGGCCTCGTGCGTGAAGACCCCGCTCGGCGAGAGGATCAACCCCTACGCCGACGAGAACCACGCGATCATCGGCGAGCTGTTCTTCAAGATCAGCGCCCTCGCCTTCGCCTGCGATCTGACGCGCGTGGTGCATTTCAACTGGAGCGGCAACACCAGCAACCGCGTCTACTCGAACCTGGGCCTCAGCGATGGGCACCACGACATCTCGCACAACAGCGACGACGACTCGTTCGCCAAGGTGCGCAAGATCCACAGGCACCTCTGGGAGCAGAACACGAAGCTCTACGACATCTTGAAGAACACGAGCGACGGCGACGGCACGCTCTGGGATCATACGCTCGTCGTGCACTGGAACGAGCTCGGGCAGGGCGACAGCCACAGCATCGAGGACAGCCTGGTCGTCTTCGCGGGCAAGGCCCACGACCACTTCCGGCGCGGTCGGCTGATGGATTTCCGCGGCGATCGCTCCTTCGCCGACATGCTCGTGAGCTGCTTCCACTACATGGGCTTCGAGGACGTCAAGAGCTTCGGCGAGGGCGTCTTGAACACCGGGGGCGCCCTGCCGCTCACCTGAGCAAGCGCCCGGACGGCTGTGGTGCCGGCGTAATCTCGACCGTGCGCTGGCTGCTGAGACCGCGGCCGTGGCGGACTCTTCTTGCTCCGAAATCTAGAGCATCAGTCAAAGTTGGTGTCGCCTGCAATGCGCGTGGGATGGGGGCCAGGGCGCCATTGTTGTCAAGTGTTGATGGCAGCGTCCGCCGTCCCTGTGAGATACGGATCAGGCCATTCTTGCCTCTCGTAGTGCACGCGATGCCTTCTCCGCCAACCTCATATCCTCCGCCACTCTCTTCGTCCACCATCGCACGATTGGCATCAGCGCTGGCCGCTGGATCTGCAGCGTACTCAATACTACGTCTGCGTTCCCCCTCTCGAGACCTACAGCGATGCGCATGTACTCTTCCAGCGTGATCGGGCCCCGAAATTCCTCGACTCGCGCTACGTAGGTCTTGTCGTACGCCTTGCGCAGCGAATGCTGACCGGTCCCAGCCTCCTCCTTGAGCGCCGTGTGCCATCGCCGTTCGCTCTCACGCCACGTGCGCTCGTCGACTCTATGTGATTCCAGAACCTTGCCGCGCTCGACCCTTTTCTCGGCGATCTCTGCTGCGATTGTCGCACATTGCTCGATCGAGATCTCCACGCTCGCCGGGTCGGGCTCCGTCAGCGACGCCTCGGAGAGCGGGCTGTCCGTGTCGGAAACGCACGGTTCGCTTGAAACAACCACGCGCTCGGGCGCTGCCCGGTGGCCGAGCATCGGCGGTCGTTCCACGATCGCGTTCGTCTCTTCGGCCACGGGTTGAACCATCGCCGGCTGGTGCACGTCGAGGTGGGCGAATGCCATAAATCCCGTTGCGCTGCGCTCGTCGTTCTCTGCTGCGCGCGGGTGATCTTGTCGAAACGGCATCGCTGCCTGAAGCGTCGTCAGCGTCGCCGCAGGCTGCAGTAGAGCAGTGCCAGTCCCCTCTCCCTCCTCGCTGTCAGTCGGTGACGGTACCGCAGCACGCTCTCCTAGCTTGGAGCTCACGAATGCGTACTCGGTACTTCCTGGTGCGAACGGAAGCGCCGAATGTGCCTCTATCTGCCCATGTAACGCAATTGTCGATGTGCTGGCGTCATCTTCCTCGATCGACCGCTCGATGAGAGCACCGGAAACGACCGCAGCTTCCCTGCTCTTTACGCCCGGAGCTTCGATGATGGATCGTGGGGCCGGAGCGACCAGGGGTTGGGCTGAATGCGTGCTTTCCTCACCGATCTGCGCGGTCACGGTCACGCGCCCGTCGTCGGCCGGGTCTGAGAGCACTACCACGCCGCGCCAAACCAACGTTGCCAGCCCTCGATGGGCGTCGATGGTCAGCGTGTCGCAGCGCAGCCGTAGCTCCTGCGGTGCCGCATGTCTTCGGTGCACGAGTGCCCTCGGTGCGACGCGCAAGAGCCGCGTCTCGAGGCGCTCATGCCGCGGGTGCAGGAGCTCTAGCAGTATCCGCTCGTCGCCCGCAAGGTGTGGGAGTTGCTGGTCGGTAGAGGCCACATTGAAGAACGCACCGTCGACGTCCTCAGGCAGCGGTCGCGTGTTCCACGCTCGATGAACCCAATGGGCGGCGTGACGCCCGAGCATCGCGGTCCGCGCGGAGCAGGTCGGCGCGATAGGGCCGAGTCCGAGCACGTCTGTCCGCGCGCCGCCCGCGGGGACCTGGACGGCCTTTTCACATTGTCCCACCGAAATTCGCGCGATCCGCGCGCGTGATGATGGTCCGCGAGGTGCATGCGCGCGTCCGACCACCAGGACGTCAGCCCTCCGCTTGAAGGGGGCGAGATCGCTCGCGGCGCGCATCCACGAAGGATCGTCCTCACTGTAGACGTCGTTCTCCCACGGCGGTTCCTGTTCGACGGAAAGCGGGGAGGTCCCTGGCTGTAGATCGTAGGTTGCTTTGCATACCGCGGTGAACGCGTGCACGCCCGGACGTGGTTGCCAGGGCAAGCTGGACACGCGGAGCCGGCAGAGGGAAACGACGTCCATATGCAGCGTAGTTTAGCAGTTGCCGGGGCCGGTGGTGAACTGCAGAGGACGGGAGCCTCGCAGGCCGTGGGGCGAAGGCGGCCCCTTCGATCGTGAGCCGCGAGGCGGGTCCACGGCCTCGGAGGGCGTGCCGTGCGACCGCCGTGCCGTACGGACACGCAACGGGGACGCTTGCGGCGTCACGCCGGCGCGCGCTGGATCGAGCGGGAGCAATTTCGGGTGGACTGTAAGTGAAGTATGTATACTACCGCACGCTGAGGCGCTGCGGAGCATGTGATGGAGTCGTTCGCACGGCGTATCCGGGAGTTTGCAGACACCCTTTCGTGGTTCGTGCGGGCCCGTGAGCTGCGGTTGCTTCACGTGCGCACAAGCGCCGATCTGAGGGCCACGGCGCTCCGGCTCGCCGCAGCGCAGGAGCTCCACCCCGAGAACCGCAGCCCTTTCGTGCTGCTGGAGGACGCCTGCACTGCCGCCAGCGAGGGATGGAGCGAGCGGCTGGAGCGTCTGCGCGCTCAGCACGCCGAGCGCAAGGCTCGCATGGAGCAGGAAGGCGTACGGCTGCCGGAGCTACCTGAGCGGCCTGTGATCGGCGGGCCGCTCGCCTCGTTCGGTGCGCAGCTCATGCAGCTGCTGAACGCCCGCGCGGACTGGCACGAGGGGCTGGTCGTGGTGCTGGCGCCGACGCGCGTCGAGCGCCCGGACGCGCTCTGCGACGCGCTGCGCGTGCTGCTCGGCGCGAGCGGTCTCGGCGCGGTGCGCTGGATCCTGATCGACCCGGAGCCGGCGGCGCTCGAGCCTGTCGCCGGCCAGCTCGGAGAACAGGCGATGAGAACCGTGTTCCTGGTCGACGAGGCCGAGGCGCAGCGCGACCTCGCGCGCATGCTCGACGCGGCCGAGGCGGCGCCGCCGGACATCGTCGGTCCGGCGCGGGTCGGGGCCGCGTGGCCCCGCGGCGTGTCCCCGCCGCTGCGCCCCGGCCACCCGCCGGCCGATCCCGAGAGCATCGACGCCTTGCTGCGGGAGGAGGGCGTCTCGCTGCCGCTCGCCGGCTCCCGGGGCACTGAGCTCGCGCGCCTGGTCCTGCGCGCGGCGCAGGCGATGCGCCGGGGGCAGCCCGTCGAGGCCGTGCAGCAGCAGGCCCGGGCGCGGGATCTCTGCGTTCAGGCCGATCTGGCGCGCGAGGCGACGCTCATGGAGCTCGTTCTCGGGGCCTACCTCGTCGCCGCGGGGGACGCCGGTCGCGCGGCGCGGATCTATGTCGCCGCGCGCGAGCGGGCCGAGCAGGCCGGGCTGCCGGACCTCGGGGCGCAGGCGCAGTTCGCCCTCGGCGCGCTGCACCTGCGCGCGAGGGAGCACGCCGAGGCCGCGGTGGCGTACGCGCGCGGCGCGGCGCTGGCGCGTGAGTCCGGCTCGGCGATACTGACGATCGAGGCGCTGCGCCTCGCGGGCCAGGCGCAGCTCGATGTGGGGAACGCCGACGCGGCGGCGCAGAGCTGGGCTGCGGCGATCGAGGTCGCCGACGCCGCCGGGGCGCCGGAGGTGAAGGCGTCGAGCGCCGCGGAAGTTGCGCGCGCGCTCGCGGCGCTCTTCAGGCGTCGAGGGCTCAGGGACAAGGCGGAGCGGCTCGAGGAGCGCAGCCGCGACATGGAGTAGCGGTAGGGGAGGAGAGACGGGCATGCTCGCCAGCACGTGGCTCGACATCGTCATCGGCATCGATCTCCACTTCGAGCTGGTCCCGCCACCGATGCTCCCGGTGCCGTTCCCGCACCCGTTCGTCGGGCTGGTCCTGGACCCGATCGGGCTCGCCGCGGGGCTGGCGATCTCCAACGCGATCGGTATGGCCGGCGGCGGATCGTTCAAGGGGCCCGTGTTGATCAATTTGATGCCGGCGAACACGACCGGCACGGAAGCGAAGAACCTCTTTCTGCTGCCACACTTCATCATCCCACCGGGGACCGTCTGGGCTCCGATGATGCGGGTGCCGAAGCCGGCGATCATCCCGGGCAAGGCGCCCTCGCTGGAGCTGCCCATCCCGCCGCCCGGCGACGCGGTGATGATCACCGGGTCCAAGACCGTGCACGCCATGGGCGCGAACCTGTGCCGCCTCGGCGACATCGCCCTGAGCTGCAGCGATCCGATCCGGCTCCCCACGTCGGCGGTCCTGGCCATCCCGAAGGGCCTACCGGTGCTCGTGGGCGGGCCGCCCGCGGTCGACTGGATGGCGGCCGCGTTCGGGCTCATCAAATGCAAGTGGCTCGCGAGCCGGCTGCACCGGCTGGTGAGCCGGATCAAGAACGCGCGGCTGCGGAACCTTCTACACCACGCGGTTTGCTTCTTCACGGGCCATCCTGTGGACGTCGCGACCGGTCGGGTGATGACCGAGTCGAGAGACTTCGACCTCCCGGGCCCGCTGCCGCTCGTCTTCGAGCGACGGTACATGTCGAGCTGGGCGCACCGTGACTCCCCGCTCGGCCACGGCTGGAGCCACCCGCTGGATCAGGCCATATGGCTCGAGCCCGGCTGCGTCGTGTACCGCGCCGAGGACGGCCGGGAGATCGAGTTCGACACCTTCGACCTGCCCGATCACGCGATGCGGCCGGGCGAGGAGGTGTTCGAGCCGATCAATCGCCTGACGCTGCGCAGCCTGGGTCACTTTCACTGGGAGATCGAGACCGCGGACGGTCTCGTCCATCAGCTTGAGCCCATCCCAGGGGACACGGACAGGACGCTCGCCCGTCTCGTGCGGAAGCGCACACGGAATGGACACGAGATCACGCTGCATTACGATGCTCACGCCCGGCTGTCCTGGGTGCGCGACTCGGGCGGCCGGATTGTGCGGTTCGAGCACGACGAGTCCGGGCGGCTGACGCTCGTCTCGCTCCCGCACCCTACGCAGCTTGGCTGGGTGCCGCATACGCGCTACGTGTACTCCGGCGAGGGGGACCTCGTGGAGGTGATCGATCCGCTGGGGAACGCGACGCGGTACGAGTACGAGGGCCACCTGCTCGTGCGAGAGACGGACCGGACTGGGCTGTCGTTCTATTTCGGATACGACGGAAACGGGCCGGGCGCGTACTGCATCCGAACATGGGGGGATGGCGGCATATATGATCACGAGATTGATTATGACAAGGTCGGGCGGGTGACGTATGTCACGAACTCGCTGGATGCCACGACGACGTACGAGATGAATGTGGCCGGTGCCGTAGTAAAGGTCATCGACGCATGCGGGGGCGAGACGCGGTACGAGTACGATGATAACCTGTGGAAGACGGCGGATATTGACCCATTGGGAAATTCGACGACGTACGAATACGACGTCCGAGGAAACTGCACGAAATTGACTGGGCCGGATGGGGCGACGGTGCAGGTCCAGTACGATGGTCGGAATCTACCCGTCCAGGCGATCGATCCCTGCGGCTCAATTTGGCGATGGCTCTACGACGAAGCCGGCCAGATGATAGAACGGCGGAACCCGCTAGGCGACGCGACGAGATTCGAGCACAAAGGCGGCCAGTTGAGTGCAATCATCACGCCCGCAGGGGGGCGCACCTCGATCGAGTATGATCAAGAGAAAAACCTCGGCTGGATCAGATTACCCAACCGTGCAGAGCGCGTTTTCGAGCATGACCGTCGAGGTCGCCCCGTCTCCAGACGCGACGATTGCGGCAACGTGCAGCGTCGTCATTATGATGCGTGTGGCAGGCCAACCACGACGGAGGAGCCTGACGGCAACGTCCGGCGGCTCGCCTACGACGCCGAGGGAAATCTCGTCGAAACGCAGGATCACCACCGGCACGTGCGGCTCCGGTACACTGGTCGACACAAGCTTGCCCGTCGCGAGGAGGCCGGCGAGTTGGTCATTTTTCGGTATGACACCGAGGAGCACCTCGTAGAAATCGTCAACCCGGCTGGTGAGAAACACTCTATGGAGCGCGACGCTTGCGGTCGTATCTCAGCAGAGCATGGTTTCGACGGCCAGTCGAGGCGTTACGAGCACGATAGACGTGGATACGTAATCGCTGCACACCGAGCGGATGGTTCAAGAACAGTTGTTGATCGTGACAAAGCTGGACGCACCAGAGCAATCCGGTATGACGACGGCACATCTGAGTCGTTCCGCTATCGAGAAGACGGGCTGCTCATAGAGGCAGAGAATGAGACTGCCGTGGTGCGCTTCCTCCGTGACGCGTTCGGGAGGGTCCTCCGTGAGGCGCAGGGAGAACACTGGATCGAATCTCAGTACGATATCAGTGGGCGCCGCACGGCCTTCGTTTCCTCTCTGGGGGCGAGAGAAGCGATAGACAGAGACGTCATGGGAGACCCCGCATCCGTCAGCGTGGGTGCGGGGCAGGACCGTTGGTCGGTACGCTTCACGCGCAACTCGGCAGGGCTCGAGATCGAGCGCCGAATGGCGATGGGTCTGGTGGCCTCGGTGCTCCGTGATAGCCTCGGAAGACCTGTGCAATCGTTGCTAACGCAGCCGGGTCGCCGCCTGGGACACAAGCATTACCGGTGGGAGCCCGACCTGCGCCTTGCCGCGATCGAGGTGGAAGGAGGAGGTGCAGACCGGTTTAGTTATGACGCCTGCGGTCGCCTGGCGATGACACAACGCCCTGATGGGCGAGTTGAGCATCGCGCTCTGGACGCCTCCGGTAACCTGTACCGCCAAGTCGACCGAGCCGATCGGGTGTACGCCCCAGGAGGAGCGCTTCTCCAGGCAAATGGGATTCGGTACATACGCGACGTGAACGGAAACCTGATAGAGAGGGTACTCCAGGACGGATCGTGCTGGCGCTATAGATACAACGGCGCAGGGCTCCTCCGGGAGGTCGAGCGACCTGATGGTCAGAAGATCACATTCGCATACGATGCGCTCGGCCGCAGACTTAAGAAGAGGGACGGGGACAAAGAGACAGCATGGATCTGGGATGGAGACGTCCCCTTGCATGAGGTGTCGACAGGGAAAGAGAATGTTACCTGGATATTCGCTCCTGAGACGTTCATGCCTATAGGTAAGATACAGAATGACCGGCTATTCTGGATCGCCAACGACCACCTGGGTTCGCCCACGGCGGTCTACGACGATCGTGGCGAGGTCGCATGGGAAGGCTCGTTCGATAGCTACGGTCGAGCAGAGATCGCTCGCGATGACACCGCATGCCCCTGGCGATGGCCAGGGCAGTACGAGGATGACGAAACCGGATTGCACTACAATAGGTTTCGGTACTACGATCCGAGCGCCGGGCAATACATCAGCCGAGATCCCGTCGGATTGCTCGGCGGGATGAACCTGTTCGCATATCCATTGAATCCCACGAGGCTCTCCGACCCCCTGGGATTGATGCCTTGGGCATGGAATTCTGACAGCGGCATGGGACATCACCTCATCCCACGTGGCAAGGCGGCCAGCATCGGACTCGACCACCTTGCAACGGAGTACGACACGCCGACATTCTTCCCGAACCCGTACACCCCTGGTGATCACGAATTCATTCACCGCGCGCAGAGGCCGCACGTCGGTAAACTGCAGGGGCCCTGGAATGGTACGGCAGATGAGCTTTTCGAAGCTGCCGGAAAGGGGCTTGATGATGTTGCGCACCTCACGGGCGATCTGCGAATTCCGAGCACTGGCGAAGTTTTGGCGAGCGGTGTCACTCCAAGAGAGGCTCTAGACAGGTTGAAAGAGTGGCACGAGCAGCAGATGAAAGGTCAGGGCGGATGTTCATAGAAACCATCGTTGTCGATTACAATGGTATTGTCTTGTTTGAGCCCTACCTGCTACGGCGGCGGTATGGTGGCGCCATCGAAGATGGTACAAATTTGTTCGCATTATTTACGACTTCGGATGATGGAGATCGTGTGTTGGAAGAGGGCTTGATCGTGCCCGTCCTCGCCATTGACGATTCGCCGTACAAGGTGATCGTTCGGCGCTCGAGCGAACCCGAGATCGTGCGCGGCACCGTGGTGGCAGAGAACAAAGTCTTCCCACTCCGTGTAGCGCACGGACTGGTCATCGCGGATCTGGTGGTGCTTCGGGACTGGACCGAGGGGCTCGGCTGGAAGCCTGTCGACGTCGAGCCTGGGAATTATGGCGTTACGGTGCGCGGCTTCCGTCTGCTAGATGCTACCGGATGCAGGATTGTCGAGGCCGGATACGAGTTCATCCTCGAGCCACAGGACGCGCTGCCTGTACCCACGGCCGATGTCGGCAAGAACATGCGGGTCATGTGGTCGGCAGCCTAGCCGGCCGGCGGGGATCGAAGCGGGTGAGCACAAAGAACCGCAGCCGAACGAGCTAGTATCACATGCACCATGTCGGGCGAAGCGCTATGACGCCAAGGGCGCCAGGGAACTGGGGAGTAAGAGGCGCCGCTTCGCGGCAGCTTCGCGCGGGCGGCCCTGGGGTCGTTTCCTAGTGGCTCGGCCCCCGGATTCATGGGGCATCTAGTTAGTTCAGCTTCACGAGCCCCCCCACCACGTCCACCGTCGTGCCGTTCACCGCCACGGATCCTCCGGCGACCTTCACGTCGCCGCCGCTGATGGTGATGTCGCCGCCGGTGATCGTCACCGGCCCGCTCGTGATGACGAGCTGACCGGCTTCCATCTTGATCGCGCCGGATCCGACCAGGGTCATCAGCGCGGTCTCGATGCTGGCTATCGCGGTCGCGCTCACGTTGAGGGTCGTCGACTGGAGCGTCTGCAGGACCGTAATCAGCGTCTGGAGGGGCGCCTCGAACTTTTGCAGCGTCGCAGAGGACATCTCCTGCGCACCGGTCACCGTGGTCTTCTGAGCGCCGCCGACGTTGATCGTCTCGTTGCTCGTGACCGTCAGATCGTGCGTCGACTGGAGCGTCGTGGTCTGCGGGCTTGTGATGGTCACGTCCTGCTTTCCGGTCACGGTGAGCGCATCGTTGACCGTGATGTCCACCTTGCGGCTGCCGGTGATGGTCTCTGTCTGGTTCGTCCCGACCGTGAGCGTCTGGTTCTGCCCCACGTCGATCGTCTGGTCGACGCCCACCGTGACCGTGTGGTTCGTCCCCACCGCGAGCGTTTGATTCGCCCCCACGAACACCGAGTCGTTGGCCCCGATGAGCTCCGTGTTGTTCGCGCCGACCATGGTGGTCCGGTCCGAGCCCGTCGTCTCGTTGCGGCTCACACCTACCCCCGAGGTGCTGTTTTTTCCGACCTGTTCACTCCGGTCGTTTCCGACCTCGCTGTTCCAGTCCTTGGGTGTATGCAGGAGGATCTGCTCGCTGCCGGCGGTGTCGTCGAGGCGCAGCTCGTTGTGGCTGCCGCCGCCCGGGCTGCTCATCGTCTTGAAGGTGCTGACCGTCGGCGCGCCGCCAGGCGGCCGGTTCTGGCCGTTGTAGACCCGACCTACCACGATCGGCCGGTCGGGGTCGCCCTCCTCGAAGTCGACGATCACCTCCACTCCCACGCGCGGATGGAACACCGCGCCCTCGCCGACGCCGGCGAACACCTGGTTCACCCGCACCCAGGAAGAGGTCGGCTCCTTGGCATGGCGCTCGACCTCCTTGTCCCAGTGGAACCTGAGCCGCACACAGCCGATCTCGGCACCGGGCGGGCCGCCCACGTGGATCTCGGCGCCTTTCGCGCTCGGCTCCGCCGTGACGAACGCCGTTTGTGTCCCCTGGACGCGCGGCTTCGGCGTGGCGCGCGCCGGCCGGAAGCGCGACTCGGACGCGCGTCCGTCCTTCCCGCGACGAGCGCACTCCAAGCGGACCGAGAAAGGCACGCCCTCCTGCGCTAAGCGCGTCCCAGCCCCGGGCGGCAGCACGCCCTGCTGCTCACCGCGCAACTCCAACCGCGTCACCAGGTACTCCCCGTCGTACCGCGACGCTGGGTGTTCCAGCGCAAAGACGCTCCCTGCGCCGAGCAACCGCGCCATGCCCTCGCCCACGGCGTAACGCGCCTCCACGGACAACCGATCGAGCTTCGCCTGAGCGAGCGGCCGCCCCTGGTCCGGCGCGTCCGGATAGCGACCGGGGTACTCATGGTCGACGAGGTCCTCCCCGGCGGGCTTGCCCGGCGTTGCCACCGCCATGTCCAGCGCGGGTTTCTTCCAGTTGTAATCGAGCAGCGACACCTTCTTCGGGCGCATGCGGGCGCCTAGCTTCATCGTCGCGATCTCGCGGCCGCTCAGGCCCGGACCGAGCGGCGCGAAGGGTGACAGGCGCGCTCGACCGCCATCCGCGTCAGCGAGGACCAGCAGGCACACCCCGTCGCCATGCTCGAAGTGGTAGCTGATCCCTTCTTCCTCGAGCAGGCGCGAGACGAACGCGAGATCGCTCTCGTTGTACTGCACGCAGTACGGTCGCGTAGCCACGTCATCGATGCGCGTGGGGTCAGCCACCCGCCAGGCGTAGAGCTCCCGCGCCGGTTGGAAAGCGGCATCGTTGCCGTCATCGGGCTCGGCAGCGGCGGCGTCGTCGCGGCGGAGCGCGGGGTCTCCCTGAAGCACCGCATCGATGATCTGCCGCGTGGTCTTCTCGAGGAAGATCCGGCACCTCGTGCGGTGCATAGAGCGCGCGAGCGGCGGCGAGAGCACGATGCGGTAGAGCATACCGTAAGGGACAGAGCCGAGTTCCTCCGCTTCGGTGACGAGCCCGTGCACCACACGGTACGCCGGTTCGGAGAGCGTGGCGATACGCAGCGTCGCCCGTGCTTCGATGAGCTCCTCCGGATCCACCTCGGGTGCTGGCGCGCGAGCTAGGAGCACGATCTCGTAGCGATACAGGCCGGAAATGGCCTCGCTCCCGCGGAATTCGACGACGTGCAGGTGCCTCCAGGCGCCGGCGCCCTCGGATGCGCCCTCCCAGGCCAGTGTGAAGTCGATGTCGCTCACGTTCTTGCCCCTCCCGTGGTCTTGGTGGAGAGCCAACAATATACCGTTTGGCGGTCCGCTGGAACCGCCTGGACCGGGTGCAGGTGCGGCTCGACCACGAGCCCGGAGCCGCCGCCGACGCTAGGGATCGAGCGCATCGCCTTGCCGCTGGAACCGCGCTGCCTGCGTCCGGAGCCAGCGCGCTCGCCGCACCGTGGCCGCGAGCCTCTGCCGGAGCCGGACCGCTTCGTCGCGCCCTGCCTGCCGTCCTGAGCGAGGCATGCCGCCGAAGGAGGCTCCTGAGCGCGAGCTGGTCGGAGCGCAGCTCCGGCCCGAGAGCGTCTCAAGAAAGTCCTGAGCGCCGCGCGCCGAGGACGCTGGGCGCCACAGGATCGCAGGATCCTCGGGGACCACCTCGCGCGTTGGCGCGCCCCTTCTTATCTGCGCATCCTCAAGATTCGCCGAGGTCTTACGGATTCCCTCGCAACGGCACCCGCTGCGGAAGGGGTGATGGAACGATGAAACGGGACCAGGTGACGCTCCTCCGCCAGTTCCTTGTTCACCGTACCGCCGCAGCCATGGGAGGAAGCTCTAACTGAGGCGGCGAGCGGCCGATGGAAAGAGCCCCTCAGGAGAGTCGAAGCCTACTCCATGGCACGGTGAACCAGCGTCGCGCGCCCGAGCGTCAGCGAGGAACTTTCGCGCCGGCCGACAGACGAAGTCTCGGTCCCCCGCCGACAACGCCGCTCGCTCGGCGCTCATCCGCGTGAGCCGCTCGCCGCGACCAGACCCAGGTTGTCCCGCCGCGCCGGCGCGGTCGCGCTTTGGCTTGCCGCTCCGGCGCGCTTCAGGCAAGGAGCTCCGGCGGCGCGGCACGCAGCGCATGGGGCGCCCCAGGGCCGCGCTCCATCACGCCACCACATGAGTTTATGACGACCTCCCGGATAACAATCTCTGGATTCGACATCGAATGGGACCTGAAAAGCGGCGTTAACCTGTGGGCCGGGATGCCTACCCTGAGCATGTGGATCCCGAGCTCGGTGGCCGGGCTGATGTCGGGCATGGTGGCGATGGTGGGGGTCGAGCGCTTCAACCTGTGTCTCCAGCTCGGGGGACGGCAGAGCGTCGACGGCGACTGGGCCATCATCAGCGCGCATCCGAGCTTCGAGGAGGGCATGCGCCAGGTGTCCGAGATCGCCTGGCCGGCCGGATGGGGGCGGTGGGAGGTCGTCGCGGTGGACCGCGAGCGCCGTGAGGTCCGGTATCGCACCGTCAACAGCTGGGAGGCGATCTACCAGCGCGCGCTGGGGGTCAGCTGGGGGAGCGCGATGATGGCCGGCAAGCTGGCCGGGATCACCGAGCGCCTGTTCGGGGTGCCTTGCTGGGCCGAGCAGACGGTGTTCGCGGCGCAGGGCGCGGCGTACGACGAGTTCCTGGTCCGCCCGACCGACGAGACCGTCGAGGCGCGGCTCTCGGCGCTCCTCGAGGCCGATCGGGGCACGAGCTCGGATCTCGCGGTCGCGCTGTCCAGGCTCAGGAACGAGGTGGCCGAGCGGGAGAGGACCGAGCTCGCGCTACGCGAGAAGCTGGAGCTCATCCAGCGGCAGGAGACGGCGCTCAGCGCGATGGTGGCGCCGATCATCCAGGTGTGGGACGGCGTGCTCACCGTCCCTGTCATGGGAGGGCTCGACAACCAGCGCGCGTCCGCGCTGATGGAGCGGCTGCTCGGCGTGATCGTCGACAGCCAGACGCGGCACGTCATCCTGGATCTGACCGCCGTCGAGGCGGTGGACACGAGCACGGCCGATCACCTGATCCGCATCGTGCGCGCGGTGGAGCTCCTCGGCGCCCGCGTCGTGGTGACCGGCATCCGGCCCGCGGTGGCCCAGACCGTCGTGTCCGTGGGCATGGATCTCGATCGAATGATCACGCTGCGCAACCTGCAGGAGGGCCTCAAGGTGTGCATGGCCGCCGGGGCCGATGCTGCTCCCCGCCCGAAAGCCCTGTGAAGCGCGCTCATCCCAGGTGACGGACGCGCTGTCCACCTGCTGGAACAGCGACCTCACCTCCACCAGCTCCACAAGGCATCCGCCATCGACGGGGCGAGCTCCTCCCACGGCCTGCGGGAGCGCTCCCTACGTTTTTCCATGTGAGCACTCGCCCCGCGGGTGCTTCACTGGGCGGCATGTCGATCATCCAGCCTTGTTTCGATCGGTCGGTCGTCGTCCGTGGCGCTGACGCTGAGATCGTCGGCTCTCCCGCCGCGCGGATCCAGCTCCTCGCGGACAGCAGCGCGACGGGCGGAGCCCTCTCCACCGTGCGTGTGACGCTCGCGAAGGACGCGGACGGCGCGCGGCCCCATCGTCACGACGCCTCGGCCGAGATGTTCTATGTGCTCGACGGCGCCGTGCAGGTCCTCTCGGGGAGCGACATCGTGACGGCCGAGAAGGGCGATCTCCTCGTGGTCCCTCCGCGGGTCGCCCACGCGTTCGCCGCCGCGCGCGGCAAGGGCGCAGAGCTCCTTGTCGTCATCACGCCAGGGGTCGAGCGCTTCGACTACTTTCGCAAGTTGACGCGCATCGCCTACGGCGAGGAGCCGCCCGAGACCTTGCGCGACGTGCAGGAGCTCTACGATACGTACTTCCTGAGCAGCCCCGAATGGGAGACGGCGCGCCGATGAGCGGGCTTTCGGCCGAATCGATGTCTCCCCGGGGGTAGACCGCATCGGCCGCTGGGGCGCTCGGCGACGCCGGCGTGGGCCCGCTGTTCGGGGCCGTCGGGCTCGGGATCGCCGTGCCGCTCGCGCCCGATGTGTATTTTTACACGGACGAGGCGGGGGAGCGGCGCGACGTCTTCCGTGCGTCACCGGTGTCGGCGATCCTCGATCTCGGCCTCGGCCTCGGCCTCGAGCTGCCGTGACCGGACCGCTTCAGATCATCGACGCAGTGGCGGGCTGAGCAGCTCTCGACGTCGCCACCAGGGCATCGACCTACCCCGCGAACGGCCCCGCGCGCTCAGCGACCCACCCCTGAATCACGTCGTTCGGCTTAACACGTCTTAACGGTGGGCGGCCTCGGTCCGCGCTATTCACCGCCGCGGGGGATAACGTCGCTCTCAGGAGAATCCTTATGATCGAGAAGAGCACTCTGTCGATGCAACCCAGTTCTCTCCGTCCGTCACGCGCTGCCCTGCCGCGAATCGGCGCGGCGCTGTTGCTCCTCGGAGCCCTCGGCGCCGCCGCATGCACAGCCGGTGCCGGCGCGGACGAAGAGGAGAGCCTCGGGGAGGCGAGCCAGCGCGGAACTTACGATCTGACGAGCAGCTACACGGGCAACGTCGGAGACACCCGCGGCTGGCTCATCGAGTGGCAGGTACCCCAGCTTCTGAACGCGTCCACCGCCTGGACCGCGGTGGGCCAGTGGTACTACAATCTGGAGTCCGGCATTTACCACAGCCCCGATGGATGGTTCGTCTACTACTTCGGAGATGACAACGGCGTCACGGGGAATCATCCGAGCTGCAACACCCAGTGGGGCTCGGGGGGCACCTGCGGCGGCTCGCTGGGCGGCCTGCAGCCCGGGCAGCAGGTCGTCTTCAAGTACGAGTGGTGCACGGCCGAGCGCGTCGCGAGCGTGACCGGCGCCCAGCTCTGCCTCTATGTCGACATGAAGAACGGCGCCGGCTGGCAGTTCCTCGCCCAGGACGCGCGCAGCACCGTCGAGATGTACGCGCACGACATCGAGCATTTCGCCGACGTGGGCCCGCAGTACCCCGAGCCGCAGGTCTCCTGCCAGGCGCCCATCAAGATGCTTCGCCAGCAGGTGAAGACGACCTCGGGCGCCTGGCAGAACATGTCGGGCGCGAGCACCTGGTCGTTCCACGACGCCGCGCCCTACGTCTACCAGAACAAGAACCTCGGCGCGTCGCCGTCGACCTGGGAGGCCTGCACGTCGACCGCGCCCACGAACAACTGCAGCAGCGCGCCCGCATGGATGTCGGCGCAGGCGTATACGCCCTCCACGCTGGTGACCGACGGTGGCCACCTCTGGTCGGCGACCCAGCAGATCGGGTGGTCACACCCGAGCTGCCCGCCCAGCAACCCGACCTTCTGGTGCCCGGCCGAGTGGGCCGACCTCGGGCCGTGTAACTGATCGCGGAGCCCACTCCCCACGAGGCGCGCTGGAGGCAACCCTGCTTTCGGCGTAGGATGCGCAGCGCGCATGCGCATCCTCCTCGTGGGGCTCTGGCTCCTCGTCCTGGCGACCGTGGTCGCCATCCTCTACCGCCGGCGGAAGCGGCGCTCACGCGCGCGTCCTCGCGGCGATAGCGCCGTCGTCCTGCACACGGCGACCATCGAAGCCATCCGGCGCGGGCAGCGGGTTTTGCTCCCGGAGCACGTCGTGCTCGCTGCGCTCTGCGATCGCCGGGTGGCAACGCTGGTCGCATCGGCCGGCGCGAGCGCCGCGTCCCTGCGGCGCGAGCTGGATCAACAGCTCCCGGCGCCGCGCCAGGCACCCACGGACAGCGCCGCGTTCGAGCTCTCGCCGGCTGTGAATGCCATCGTGGATCGCGCCTGGTCGAGGTCGGCGTCGTGGGGGGGCCCGTCGCCGCTCGATCTGGTGGTCGCGACGCAGTTGGCGGGGGAGGGCTGCTTCGCCGCCGCATTGCTCACGAGGGCGTGTCGCGACCTCGACCGGGCGAGCCGGGAGCCGCCCCGCGCCCCGGAGCGCAGCGACCCCGCGGTCGAGCTGGTCGAGGTCGTGTTCTGGAACGACGACGTGACCAAGATGGAAGACGTGCAGCGCTTGCTCATCGACTGCTTCGGAATGGACGAGGTGGAGGCGACGCACTTCATGCTGACCGTGCACTTCGCGGGCTCCGCCGCAGCGGGCCCGTATCGGCCGGAACCCGCCGCCGCGCTCCTGGCGCGCGCGACGCAGGTCGCGCGCGAGCGCGGCATGCCGATCCGGATCACGCTCGGCCCGGCGGCAGAGGAGATGGGCTTCGCCTGGGCCACCGAGCCCGCGGAGGCAGGGACGGGTCAGATGGACAGCTCAGATGGACAGCGTCGCTGACGGTCAGGCCGCCGAGGGGTTCGGCGGCACGGACCGCTTCGAGATCCGCGCCCGCCTCGGTGCGGGCGGCATGGGGGTCGTTTCCCACGCTCACGATCGGCTCCGCTGCGCCGATGTGGCGCTCAAGACGCTGCTCCGGATGGAGGCCGCCGACATCCTCCGCCTCAAGAGCGAGTTCCGCGCGATCGCGGACATCGCCCATCCGAACCTGGTGACGCTCTACGAGCTCATCTCCGCCCAGGGGCGCTGGTTCTTCACGATGGAGCTCGTCTCCGGCGTGAGCTTCACCAGGTACGTCCGCGGGGGCGAGCTCGCCCAGGCGTGGCTCACGCTGGCCGCCGTCGCCTGGACGCGCGGCGACGCGGCGCTCGCGCGCACGCACCTGGAGGCGGCGATCGCCGGGTTCGACGCGAGCGAGGTCGCGCTGAGCGCCGCGGCGGCGCGCAGGCGGCTAGGGGAGGTGCTTGGCGGCGATGAGGGCCGCGCGCTCGTCCGGACGGCCGACGACGCGATGGTCCGCCTCGGCGCCAGCCGCCCGGATCGGATGACGGCCCTGTTCGCTCCCGGTTTCGGCGGTCGCTGACGCCGGGAGGAGGGGTGCCCGAGCCAGCATGACGGCCCCGCGGTGAGCTCGACGAGCTTGTCGTTCCGCCGGCAGCTCGTGGCGGCTCATCGCGTTGTGGGCCGGGAGGCGGCGCGCGCCGGGTTGCCTGCGTCAGGGCGTCAGGGCGAAGCAGTAGATCCCGCCGTAGCCGCCGCCGCCGCCGACGGTGTTCGAGCCCGGCGCGGGGCCTCCCGAGTCCACGATATTGACCCCCGGCGCGCACCCCGGTGCATTGTGGGACGTTATCCAGTGGGACCCGCTCCCGCCCCCGCCCGGGCCGCCGCCGCCGCCCCTTGGCCACGAGTGTCCAAGCTGCGGTCCCCCCTCGGCCCTGTCTCCCGTCTTGGCCGTCCAGTCCTTGCACGTCGCCGAGGCGCCCTGGAGCTTCCCCTGGGCGTTGGAGCCCGTCAGGGTGTCGTGGTTGTCGACCTCGGGTTGGCCCGGATCGGGCTGGTGGTTGGGGACGCCGTCCTCGTTCGGCAGATCGTTCATGATCGCCGCGTCGGCCCCGCTGGGGCGCGTATTGAGCAGCTCCTCCTTCTCGTTCGCGACCAGCCGGCCGAGCCGGTCGTACCAGGGCCCCTCGCCGATCCGGTCGATCGCGTTGACCTGCCTCCCGTCCTCGCCTGCCGTGGCGCTCAGGAACGCGCGCCACGTCTTGCTTGCTGCGCCCGGGAGGCTCTTCTCGGCGATCGTCGCGCAGATCTTGTCCGCGCCGCGGAGACCGGCGCCCGGCCCTGTCTCCCCGAAGCGGAGGTCGCCCCCGAAGCCGTCCTGGGAGCCCGACAGCTCCCGCATGGCGGCGAGGCTGGTCACGAAGAAGCTGAATTTCTCGGTCGTCCCGCCGCTCGCGGTGGACGAGGTGGTGTCGCCGCTCGCGGTGGATGAGGTGGTGTCGCCGCTCGCGGTGGACGAGGTGGCGTCGCCGCCGGAGGTGGACGAGGTGGAGCTGCCGCCGGAGGTGGACGAGGAGGTGCCGCCGCCGGAGGTGGACGAGGTGGAGCTGCCGCCGGAGGCGGAGGAGGTGGAGCTGCCGCCGGAGGTGGACGAGGTGCTGGTCGAGCCGTCGCTCGAGGCGTCCGCATCCGAGTCTGAACCGCAGCCGACAACGTGCGAGAAGAGCGCGAGGGTGAGAGGCAGCAGCAAGGGGCGATAAGTGCGTGTCATGGTCTCCGTTTCCTTTCCCTGGTTAAGCTAGAGGGGCAGCCGCGCCGCGGATGGGCGAGGCTGATTGTATCGTGAAGGCCCTGAAGGAGTCGCCGCTCGCCTGGACGCGGACCGTCTGCTCGTCGGTCGATCCACCGGCTTTGCGGAGTCGCCGGTGCCTCCCGAGCCCGACGTGTCGTTGCTGCCGCCCACCGACGGCGAGCACGCGAGCGACAGGAGCGCCGCGACCCCGCCAGCGGCGCCGGTGCGCCTCTCGTCGAGCGAGCAGAATTTTTCAATTCGGCAAACGTTTCGCGACATCCAGATGACCATGTGGCGACGGCGCGCGCTCGGGAGTCAACTTTTTTTCCGAAAGCCCCCGCCGCACGGACGCTGCTACCGGTGTCAGCCCCCTGCGCTCATCCGCCGCCGAGCTCCGACAGGCGCGTGCGGCCGCGGTCCGTCGACGCTCTCGCGATGACAGGCGAGGAGATCGGCGATGGCCGCGCGGTCGGCCGTCCGCTCGATCCGGCGCAGCCGCGGCACCCGGCCGGCTCGGGCGTTGGTGACGCTGGCGGTCGCGGGCTCGCCGGTGGCCGTGCCGGCGCCTGGCGACAGCGCCTCCGGCAGCGAAGGCGCGGGGAGGAGGGGCCCATTCGAGGAATGCCACGGCATCCGGAAATTCGCGCCAGCGAGCGGTGTTCTGGACGGACCGGAGGCGCTGAAAGGGGCGCGCTGAGCCTCCCGGGCGCTGTACTCCCCTCCCGTCGAACGGGACGAACCCCTCCTGCCCCATGCTACGTTCACGGGTGGCGAAGCCATCCATGCAGCACGAGATCAAAGCCATGCGAGCTGGCATATGACCGACCTCGGTCAGGCAGCGGTCGGGCGGCGGCTGTACCTCGGGAGCGCGGCGCTAGGATTCGTTGGGCTCGTCGGCTGGCTCGCCGGCGCGACGCCTCTCACCACGATGGTGCCAGGTCAGCCACCGATGATGCCGAACACGGCGCTGGCTCTGTCGCTGATCGGTGTGGCTGGAGCCCTTCGTTATCGGCAAGGCACCCGATACCGCCGCCTGCTGAAGATTCTGTCGCTGCTCGCGCTCGCCGTCGTGCTGATCATCGGCGTCGGGACGCTCGCCGAGTACCTCTTTGCGATCGACCTTCCTATCGATTCGCTCCTCGTGGGCGGCCGAGCGCTCCCCGTGGGCAGCCAGGCTGGACCCTATCCTGGACGCCCGTCGCCGCCGACGGCGTTGTCGATCGCGCTCCTCGCCGCTGCGCTCCTCCTCTCCGACGTCCGCCCCACCGCTCGCGTACGTCCGTCCGAGTGCTTCGCCCTGCTCGCTGGTCTCATCGCCTTCACGGCTCTCGTTGGATTCGTCTTCGGTGCAGGTCCGCTTTATCAGTCGGCCTATTCGCCTGTCATCGGTGTAGCGCCGGCGACGGCGCTGAGCCTCCTGCTCGCGACGGCCGGCGTGCTCCTCGATCGGCCGGCGGCCGGCATCATGCGCACGGCCACGTCGGAGGGGGCAGGCGGCGTCATGCTCAGGCGCCTGGCGCTGCCGACCATCGTCGTCCCGGTGCTCCTCGGAGTCGCCGTCACGCGGATCTCCGCCGCGGTGGGTGTCGTGGACCTCTCGCTCGGTATCGCCGCGCTGATCGCCGCGATGGCCGCGGTAGGTCTGTCGCTGCTCGCCATCACGGCCGCGCCCCTCAACCGCGTCCACGAGGCCCTCGAGGCGAGCCGCGCCCGGACCCGCAACCTGATCGAACAGGCCCCGGACGGGATCTTCGTGGCGAACCTCGATGGCCGCTATACCGACGTCAACAGCGCCGGTTGCTGCATCCTCGGCTATCTTCGCGAAGAGATCATCGGGAAGACCATCTTCGATCTGATCCCGCCCGAGGACGCCGGTCGGTTGTTGCAGTCGAGGCGACAGCTCGTCGGTGGCAGTATCGACATCGACGAGTGGAGACTCAGGCGCAAGGATGGTAGCTACGTATTCGTCGAGGTCTGCGCGAAGATCCTCCCGGATGGACGATGGCAAGCATTCGTGCGCGACATCAGCGAGCGCAAGCGCATCGAGGGGTTGCTTCACGCGAGCCACGCGGATCTCAATCGAGCCCAGTCCGTGGCCAGGGTCGGCAGCTGGCGGCTCGACGTCCGGCGCAACGAGCTTCGTTGGTCCGACGAGAACTACCGGATCTTCGGGGTCCCCACGGGGACGCCGATGACCTACGAGGGGTTCCTCGCCTGCGTCCACCCGGACGACCGAGCGTACGTCGACGGGAAATGGAAGGCCGCCCTCTGCGGCGAGCCGTACGACATCGAACACCGCGTCGTCGCGGAGGGTGAGTCCAGGTGGGTTCGCGAGAAGGCAGATCTCGAGTTCGACGAGCACCGCACGCTCCTCGGCGGCATCGGCATCACGCAGGACATCACCGAGCGGAGGCGCCTCGAAGAGGAGCTCCGCCTCTCGGAAGCAAAATACTCGGGCATCGTCTCCATCTCGACGGACGCGATCATTTCGATCGACGATGGTCAACGCATCAGCATGTTCAACGAAGGCGCAGCGAACCTCTTCGGCTACTCGAGGGAAGAGGTCATCGGGGCTCCCCTCGAACTCCTGATCCCCGAGCGCTTCCGGGCGATCCACCGTCAGCATGTCGAGAGGTTCGCGGCGGGGGAGACGGTCGCGCGCTCCAAGGACATGCGCGGCAGGGAGATCGTCGGCGTGCGGAAGAACGGCGAAGAGTTCCCCGTCGATGCCTCCATTTCGAGGCTCGACGTCGGCGGCAGGAGGATCCTCACGGTCACGCTCCGCGACGTCACAGAGCAGACGCGCGCTCGAAACCAGATTCGGCAAACGCAAGAGCGGTTCGAGCTCGCGCTGAAGGGCGCAGACCTGGCCGCATGGGATTGGGACATCCATACCGGCGAGGTCATCTTCAACCCGCGTTGGTGCGAGATGCGCGGCTTTCGCCCGGACGAGGTCAGGCCCCACGTGGATTCGTGGCTCGCCGGCGTGCACCCCGACGATGCGCCCCGTGTGCAGAAGGCATTGAGGGATCACTTCGATGGGCTCACCCCCGAGTATGAGGCCGAGCTTCGCGTTCGCACCAAATCCGGTCGATGGATCTGGATCCTCGACCGGGGCAAGGTCTTCGTGCGCGACCGAGAGGGAAGACCCGCTCGCATGGTCGGGACCGAGCACGACATCACCGAGCGAAGGCGGCTCGAAGACGAGCAAAAGCTGCTCGCGGAGGTCGGCGAGGTGTTCGCCTCGACGCTCGACTACGACGACACGCTCTGCAATATCGCACGACTCGTCGTCCGTGACCTCGCGGACTTTTGCATCGTGGATGTGGTCGAAGAAGACGACAATGTGCGGCGCGTGAAGGTCGTCGGCCGAGACCCTTCCAAGGCCTGGGCCTGCGAGTCACTCGAGCGGCTGCCGCTCGATCGAAGGCGCCCGCACCTCGTTCTGCCGGCGCTGGAGGCCCGGCAACCCATCCTCATCGAGCGGCTGTCGCCCGAGATGGTCGAGTCGTTTGCCCAGAGCCCGGAGCACCTTCAGGTGCTTCGCTGCATGGATCCCCAATCCGTCATGACCGTGCCGCTCCTGGCACACGGGAGGCTCCTGGGCGCGATCGCGTTCGTGTCCTCGACGCAGACTCGGGTGTATGGGTCTTCCGAGCTCCGCCTGGCGGAGAACCTCGCGCACCGGGCTGCGCTCTCGGTCGAGAACGCGCGGCTCTATCGGGCAGCCGGGCGCGCCATCCAGGCACGGGACGACGTGCTGGGGATCGTCGCTCACGATCTTCGCAACCCGCTCGGAACCATCCTCATGCAGGCGGCGCTCCTTCGGCACCTCTCACCTCAAGCCGACGGCCCTCCTCGAAAGGCGGCTGAGAGGATCGAGCGGGCCGGGACACGGATGAATCGCCTCATCCAGGACCTCCTCGACGTGACGCGCATGGAGGCAGGTCGCCTCTGCATCGAACAGAGCGCTGAACCTGTGGGACAGCTCGTCACCGACGCCGTCGAGGCTCAGAGGCCGCTCGCCGCTTCGGTCCCGGTCGAGCTGAAGCTCGGTGTGGACCCCGACCTCCACGAGGTCTGGGCCGATCGAGATCGCCTCCTGCAGGTCTTCGAGAACCTCATCGGCAATGCGATCAAGTTCACGAAGCCCGGCGGCTCCATCACCGTGGGCGCCGCGTCACGGGAGGGCGAAGTGCTGTGCTGGGTGGCGGACACGGGCGCCGGAATCCATGAGGAGGACCTGCCCCACGTGTTCGATCGGTTCTGGCAGGCGCGGAGGGCCGGGCGGCGCGGCGCCGGGCTGGGGCTCCCCATCGTCAAGGGGATCGTCGAGGCTCACGGCGGCCGCATATGGGTGGAGAGCGCGGTAGGCCGCGGGAGCACGTTCTTCTTCACGATCCCGGAGGCAGCCCGCCCGCCATGTCATCCCGCGGGTGAGGCACGGCTTCATGGCGGGCCAAATCCGACGTTGATTTTTGAGCGCCGCTAGAGCACCGAACGCGGCGAGCAGTTGTGCCGCCCTCATCACCGGCGGAAGCCGCGTGGGCATGCGGCGCCTCATTTCTTCTCGCGCACGGCGACATGGAGCTCCGAACGGACCGCGCGCGGCGCGTGCTCCCGCCCTCCAGAGCCGTTTTCCGTCATCCACGGCGGTCGTGCCGGTTCGCGCCCTCTGGTAAATTTGGAGCCGAGATCGATTCTTGGTCCCCCTTTTGGCTTACGGAGGTTCCATGTCCTCTTGTTCCCGCGCGCTCCCGCCCACGCTCGCCGCCCTCGGTGTCGCCGCCCTCGTCTCGCTGCCCGGCCAGGCGCGCGCCGAGGACGATGCTTTTGCCATGTCGGTCGGCGTCTCCGTGTCGGTCTCCTTCGGCCAGAAGCTCGCCTTCGGCCTTGGCGCCGACCTCCGCGGGACGTTCCTCATGGAGGGCAGCTTCGCCGGAGTGTTCGACTCGGGTCACATGGGATTCGGTCCGTTCGCGCAGGCGACATGGCTCGACTTCTCTGCCGGCCGCTTCGCGATCGGCAGCCACGGCGGCGGCGATACCTCGGGCAACTCCGACCAGGTCGTCGCCTGCAGCATCGACGGTGAGCTCGGCTGGACGTACCGCACCCGCATCAGCGACGAGTTCCCTGCGCAGCACGGGCTCCACGTCGGCGCGATGGCCGGCCTGTTCGAGCCGGTGGTCGTCGATTTTTCGGCGCGCGCGGTCATTCCGGTGTCGGGCGAGCTGTACGTCCCCGAGGGGATGTTTGGCATGGGTGTCCGCGCCAACCGGCCTTTCGGAGAGCGGTCCCATGCCATCGACGGCCGGCCGCTGCGCACGGCCGATGGCGTCGTGCTCCCGCCGGTGCTCGGGCTGGGCCCCGCTGCGTCGCGTCCGGCGCGGCTCGATCGCGCGACCCGGGCGGCGCTCGCGGGCGCGTGGCTGGACAGCGCGCGGGCCGAGTGCGGCTCGATCCCGGCGTTCCTCGCCCTCGCGCGGGACCTCGCGGCGGTGCGCGCGCCCGCGTCGCTCGTGGCGCGGGCGCTCGGCGCGCTCGGAGATGAGGTGCGCCACACGGCGCGGTGCAGCGAGCTCGCGAGCGAGCTCGCTGGATGGCGCCTGAGGCCCGCGCTTCTCCCGCCTCCGGCGGCGCGCGACGCGGACCGGCGGGCTGCGCTCGTGCGGATGGCGCTCGAGGCGTGGCACGACGGCTGTCTCGGCGAGGGAGCGGCGGCGGCCCGGGCGCGCCGGTCGCTCGCGGGGGCGAGGGACGAGGGCGTGCGCGTGGCGCTCGGTGAGATCGCGCGCGACGAGGCGCTGCACGCCGAGCTCGGGTGGCGTGTGCTCGCCCACTGCCTGGCCGAGGGCGGGCGCGAGGTGCGCGAGGCGGTCGGCGACGCGATGACCGGGCCGGCGCCGGCGCCGCCGGCGGACGACGCCGAGGTCGAGGGCGAGCGGAAGGAGGTGCAGGCCTTCGGCCGGCTCCGCCGCGCCGAGGCCGACGCCGCCTGGGACGAGACGTGGGCGGCGGCGCGGCGCGACGGGGACCGGATGCTCGTCGCCGCGTGAGCGGCCGCGGCGAGCGCGCCTCACGTTCGCGCCGCCCGAGCTGTCGAGCTTCGCGGCCGACCTCAGGATATCGCGGTTCATCGCGCAGGTGACGGCGAACGCGCCGGCCGTCCTCTCGAGCACGGTCACCTCGATGGCGATGTACCAGGAGCCTGGCAGCGGCGTGCCCCTCTATGAAAGCACACCCTCGTTGCTCCAGGCGCAGGTCACGAGCGGCCAGGAGCCGGTACGGTCGAGGTGCCGGAGGGCGTGCTCGAGAGCGGGCGGTACTACAGCGTGCAGATCACCGCGTACCTGGGCACGCACACGCGAGAGGCGCCTTTCAAGTACCGAGGAGCGACGCTGGCCCAGGCACAGACGTACACGGGCATGTTCACGCCCTGAGGGCGGGAGCTCGCCGGCGCGCACCGCGCCCAGGCGCCGGCGGTCGGGCCCGGGTTGGGGCCACACCCTCCCGACGCCCGGCGGGCTGGCGCCGCGGCCAGTCATCCCCTGCGGGTACGGTCCACGCCGGGAAGGGCGCAGGTCGTCCCGTGGGGGCGAAACTTGCATCCCGCATGGCCCGATGGAGCGGAATCGACGTCATGCGAACACGAGCGAGCTGAACAACCTGGTCCGACGCAACATCGAGACCCTGATCGCCGTACGGGAGGAGATGGAACGTGGGAAGACCCATCAAGAGATGGTGGCGGACGCGATCACCCGCTTCGCGGGGAGCATGCCTTTCGTTTATATCCATGCTCTCCTGTTCGGGGGCTGGATCGTGGTGAACCTGGGCGTCGTCCCCTGGATCCAGCCCTTCGACCCATTCCCTTTCGTGATGCTGGCGATGATCGCATCGGTCGAGGCGATCTTCCTGTCGACCTTCGTGCTCATCAGCCAGAACCGGATGCAGGCGCTCGCGGACAAACGGGCAGATCTGGATCTCCAGATCAACCTCCTCGCCGAGCACGAGGTCACGCGGTTGATCGGCCTCGTGGACGACATCGCCCGCCATCTCGGTGTCACCAGCGGACAGGACGCAACCCTGGACGAATTGAAGAGGGATGTCCGGCCCGAAGAGGTCATCGAGGAGATCGAGCGGGCGGCGCGCGATAGGCCCGGCACGTGAGGCCGCGTGAGCGCGCGAGGCCTGGATGAGCCCGGCCCGCAGCGCGGCGAGCCGAGCATGTCGAAGTTCAGCGTCACCTCGATCGAATCCTTCTCGGGCAGCACCGGGGGAGGGAAGTTTAAATATCTTGGAGACGTCAAGCCCCAGCTGCGGAACCTGCGGGCTCGGCGCAGCTCAGCGCTTGCCCTTGGCGCCGCCTGCCTTCGCCGCGCCGCCGCTGCTCCCATGCGCGTTCGCCTTGCCGCCGCCGCCATGGTCCTTGTCGTGGATCATGACCTTGGTGCCGCCGCCGCCATGGTCCTTGTCATGGATCATGACCTTGGTAGTGCCGCCGCCGTGGTCCTTGTCGTGGATCATGACCTTGGTGCCGCCGCCGCCATGGTCCTTGTCATGGATCATGACTTTGACCTTGTCGCCGCCGCCATGGTCCTTGTCGTGGACCATGATCTTGACCTTGTCGCCGCCGCGATCATGATCGTGAACCTTCACATCCACGTCGGCGCGCGCGCCGGCGTGCACGTCGACGTCAGGCCCATCGACGAAGCTCTTCACGAGGATGTTGACTCGCGGCGCCCGCGCGGCCGTCGCGATCACGCGCACGCCGGGCCGGTAGCCCCAGAGCGCCACGCGCGTCGTGCCGCGGAATCCGAGCGCGACCGTCAGTCGGAGCGGGTTCACCACAGCCGCGAGCTTGCCCACGAAGTAGAATCCGGCAGATGCCGGCGCGAGGACGAGCACCTCGGGTCGCTCGGCCACGAGACCCAGCTTGAGCGTTCGCCCTTCGATGGCGACCGGCTTGAGGTGAGCATCGAGCACATAGACGCGCACCTCTCCCGTGGCCTCGTTCGCGACCATCTCGAGCCGGTCGTCGCCGACCACCTGGACGGAGCCGCCGTGGGGGCCCACCGTGACCTCGGCCACCTTGCTCTCCGCGCTCACCCTGGCGCTCGCCACGAGCTCCGCCGTGCCGCCCGCGGGCACGTGCAGCACGCCGCTCCACGGCTTGCCCGAGATCGTGAGCGTGTAGCTGATCTCCGTCAGGTCCGCCTCGAGCTTCGGCCCCGCCGCGACAAGGAGCCCCGTCCTCGCGTCGATCGCGAGCGGGATCGTCCGTGCCTCTCCGGACGGCAGCTTCCAGACGAGCGTGCCGCCGACGTCCTCCTTGATACGCACACCGGAGCTTGCGGTGATGGCGGCCTTCACCTGGCCGTCGCCGTCGATGCGCCAGGCGACATTCCCCTCGTCGTGCTCCTCGACCAGCGCCGCGGCGCCGAGCTCCTCGCTCAGGGCCATCTCCGCGCTGGCCGTCGCGGTGGCCTCGCCGCAGGCGGGCAGGAGCAGGAGCGCGAGGGGGAGATACACCAGCGCGGTACCAGCCATACGGATCATCGGTTCCTCCGTTGCCATCCTGTGCCTCGCCGGCCAGCGCCGGCTCGGTCGTGGCATCCTCTCGACTTCCTGCAGCAGTGCGCCCGACAGGGCGCCGCGGCTCATCAATCTCGTGGTGGGGACATGTGGGGCGCCTGCGCGCCGTCCACCACACGATGGCCACGGCGTGCCACCATGGGCGCTGAGCGGGGACGGGAGGGTGGGTATGGTGCAGCGTCTCCACAGCAAGGACGCCAGGGGGGCTGTCTCCGCACCAGGGATGTTCTTGGGCCTCGTCCCGCCGGGTCACCGCCCCGGCGCCGCCGGCCTCAGGGGCGAGCTTCGGGTCGGGACCCCGAGCTGGCGTTGGTGAGCGCCGTCCCCCCGCCGGTGTCTGTGCCCCCGCCCGTGAACGGCGCCGTGCAGAAAAGCGCCTCGGCATTCGCCTTCTGGCAGTGGCCATAGGCGCCGGGGGTGCGGTCGCAGCTGAGGGACCGGCACTCTGCAACGTCGAAGCAGATGGCGCCTTCGGACTTGCTGCCGGGGGCGACGTCGTTCAGGCCGTCGTGACAGACGCCCTGATCGCAGTAACCGCTGTAGTTGTCGACGCTGACCAGACCGTCGAACGTGTCGGTGTTCACGCTGTAGCAGTCCTGGTGGCTGCGGCAGGCGGTGCATGTGGCGGCCAGGCTGGCCTGGGAGGTGATCTTCATGAGGCCGCTGGCGCAGTCGCCAGGGTCCAGGGCCTGCTCGCCGTTCTTGTGGAGGGTCTGGCAGGTGTGCTCCTCGGGATAGTCCCCGCCGGCGAAGTAGGCGCGCAGGGCAGCCGTGGTCGGCATGCAGCGGAGCCCGGGCGCGCACAGGTCCGTGTTGCTGTCGCAGGGGCTCCCCTCGGCTGGCAAGGGCGGAGCGGGGCGGCAACGGTCGCCGTCCGTCTCGCTGGTGCAGGCCAGCCCGGCGGCGCAGAACAGGTCGGGGCAGAGCTCACCCTCGGCGGGCAGCACCAGGCACGTCCCGGCGGTCGACTCGGAGCTGGCCGGTAGGCAGATGGTCCCCTTGCAGGGGTTCCCGCCCAGCGCCGCGGCGCCGGCCAGGTCGCAGGCGCTGCCCGGCTCCAGGGCCGGCTTCAGCAGGGCGGCGGTGTCCAGGGCGCCGTCGGGCTCGCGGCAGCCGTCGCCGGACCGGCGCAGGCGGGCGATGAGGTCGCCGCCGGCCTGTTCGTCGTAGATGAACTGGGGGTTGCCGAGGGCGGGCAGCATCGTCGCCTCGCACAGGGCGGTCTCGCCGGCGGCGCAGGCGTCGTCGTCGGCGTACTTGCCGGTCGCATCGGTGCAGCAGCCCTGCACCCCGGCGCAGCGGGCGGCGGACCATTCGGCGCAGAACGCGGTCAGGGGCACGGGCTCGGCGGGCGCCGGCGAGCTGCCGCCCGAGTCACCGCCCGACGAGCAGCCGGCCAGGGTCAGGGCGGCGGTGAGGGCCAGGGCGGTGCGTCGCAGCCACGGGGCGGTAGAGCGGAAGCAAGTCGATGTCATGGGCGCAGTTTCTATCATGTTGGTTAGCGGAGTTGACGGGCGGTGGAGCCCCAGCAACGGCCTGATCGCCTCGTAGACGACACGGCCGCGACGTGATCCCCGAGGGCGACGGCGCGGTTGAGGGCGCTGGCAGCTGGATGGTGTGCCGCGGCTCAGCACGCGAGCGCGCTGGCCCGGTGAAATTGTGAATGTTCACAGCAGCGCGCTCCTCGCTAGCCGAGCGGCAGGCTGGTCGATCGAAGTTGACACCGGACATGTGAACGCTCACAGTGTCGACCGGTCGTCTTGCTTTTACTTCGCTCCGGATGGGCCCTCATGGGCATCCAGGAGACGGTCATGAAGTAGCGCTCGGTCATGTCGCTCGCGGCTGGGATCGCGGTCCTGGCCAGTGGGGACCGTGGCTGCAGCAACGATCCCAGCGGAGGGAACCCCGGAAGCGACCCGACGTACCCCCGCCCAGCAGCAGGCCTCTCCGGGGGGCTGCACCATGAACATTCTGGTTGTGTTGTACGGCAACGCCAGCTGCTCGATGATGGGGTGGCGTACTGCTCGTACTCGTCATTGTCCTGTCGGAGCCAGCAGGCTGTGGCGTGAAGGGGGCCCGTTCGATGCATGGATGAGTTTGATACAGCATCACTTTTCCAGGAGTGAGGCGGACCGAACAAGGTTCGATATGCCGATCGACGTGCAGCATGGCTGTACGATGGGACGGTCGCTGCGAGGGGCTTGATTTCCGCGGTTGGATCTCCTGGCCCCCGGCATCTCATCCATTCTCACTCCAGCTTTTCGATCGCGCTCGCATGCCGAGCTCGGCCGGCGAGGTCCGCCGGTCGCAGGCGATTCTCGACGAGATTCGCGGGCCTGGCGCGCCGGGCGCTCGCGCCCGTGAGGGACTCGACCCCATGTCGGCGTCAAGTCGCCAGCGTGACTCCGTATCTGAGCTTATCGTACCTTCGTGAGGATCAGGCCCGCTCACGATGCACAATCGGCTTGACGTGCCTGCCAGCCCGGAACAATAGATTCCCTCTTCGTGCTGCCTGGCGCGCGAGAAATGAACTTATCCACTCTGCGCGCATCTTGACAATCATCCGCAGCGGCAATCGCCGGCGCTGCGGCCCGGTCGGGAGCCTTGCGCGCGCGGCGGGCGACCCCGACCTGCGCCAGGGCAGCGTTGAGCCGTGAGAAGACTCCAGTTTCACTTACTTAAGTTGACGAGGAGAACAAGATGAGACTCGGAACCAAGCAGAGCTTGCTTGCTGCGGCGACGGGCATCCTCGCCGTGTCGTGCGTCATCGGCCCCGAGGGGGCGTACGACGCCGAGCTCGAGGAGGCAGGCTCGCTCGAGGGCGCCATCACGATCGACACGAGCGCGGTCTACACGATCGCCGGCGTCCAGAGTGGAAAATGCGTGCAGGTGGCTGGAGGTAGCACCGCTGATGGAGCGGCCATGCAGATCGCCAGCTGCAACGGTTCGACGCGGCAACAGTTCCGCATGGAATCGGCAGGTGGCGGCTACTATCGCATCCGCAACGTCAACAGCAACCGTTGCATGGACGTCGCGGGCGCCTCCACGAGCGACGGCGCCGCCATCCAGCAATACTCCTGCTGGACCGGGACAAACCAGCAGTGGTCGTTCACGGACGTCGCCAGCGGCGTCGTGCGCCTCACCGCGCGCCACAGCGGCAAGTCCCTGGACGTCTACGGCCGCGGTACCGCGGACGGCACCGCTGTGATTCAATGGGCGTCGAACGGCGGCACCAATCAGCAATTCCGGCTCACGCCCGTGGGCTCGGGAACCGGCGGCACCGGTGGCTCCGGCAGCACCAGCGGCACGGGCGGCACGGGCGGCACCGGCGGCACCGGCGGCACGGGCGGCACCAGCGGCACGGGCGGCAGCGGTGGCTCCGGCGGCGGTACGGGCGGCACGTGCACCGCGTCACAACCGACCGGTCGAAACGTGTCGGGGAGCGGCCCTCATCGGGTGGTCGTCGAGACGAATTCGGACCCGGGCATCAACCAGGGCACCATCTTTCGTCCGGCGGATCTCGGTGGAGGCGTCAAGTATCCGATCTTCGTCTGGGGGGAGGGCGCATGCTCGCGAGACGGGCTCGCGAATCAAGCGGCCATGGCTGAAATTGCCTCGCACGGCTACTTCGTGGTGGCGGACGGGACACCGGTCAACAGCCAGCCCAACCGCGACCTCGGGAGCGGAGGCGACGTGCTGCGCGCCTACGTCGACTGGGTGATCGCCCAGAATGAGAAGCCTTGCAGCGCCTACTACCAGAAGATCGAAACCACGAAGGTCGCCGCGAACGGCTTCTCCTGCGGCGGCTTGATGGCGGCGGGGACCGCTGCAGATCCAAGAATGACGACCTGGGGACACACGAGCAGCGGATCTTTCTCGGCGAATCAGTCGTTCTACAACTCGATTCACACACCCGTATTGATCGTCACCGGCACCGCGGATAGCCTGGGCGCGAACGCGAACGGCGCGAGAGACTTCGCGAACATCGCCGCCTTGGGTGATATTCCGGTCATGATGTTCGCCAAGGTCGGCGCGGATCACGGGGGCGATCTGTGGGCCAGGAACGGCGGCGAGTTCACTCAGGTCAACCTGGCGTGGCTCAACTGGTGGCTCAAGGGCGACGAATCGGCCACCGGCAAGGGCGCGCTCGTCGGCCCGAGCTGCCGCTTCTGCACCGACAGAACCTGGCAGGTCTCTTCTGCCAATCTGCCCTAGGGGGGCTCGCGCTCGAACCGCCTTGCTCCGAGGAGCAGGGCGGTTTGACCGACCCTGGCGCACGCAGAGCGACCCTATCCACCCTGCGCGCGTCTCTACATTCATCCGCGGCGGCAAGGGCCGGCGCGGCCGCCCGCTCGGGAGCCTTGAGCGCGTTGCGAGCGACCCCGACCTGCGCCAGGGCAGCGTTGAGCCGTGAGAAGATGGAAGTTTCACTTACTTGACAGGATGAGGAGGACAAGATGAGATTCGGAACCAAGCTGAGCTTGCTTGCGGCGGCGACGGGCATCCTCGCCGTGTCGTGCGTCATCGGCCCCGACGAGGCGTACGACGCCGAGATCGAGGAGGCGGGCTCGCTCGAGGGCGCCATCACGATCGATACGAGCGCGGTCTACACGATCGCCGGCGTCCAGAGTGGAAAATGTGTGCAGGTGGCTGGAGGCAGCACCGCTGATGGAGCGGCCATGCAGATCGCCAGCTGCAACGGCTCGACGCGGCAACAGTTCCGCATGGAATCGGCAGGCGGCGGCTACTATCGCATCCGCAACGTCAACAGCAACCGTTGCATGGACGTCAAGGGCGCCTCCACCAGCGATGGGGCCGCCATCCAGCAATACTCCTGCTGGACCGGGACAAACCAGCAGTGGTCGTTCACGGACGTCGCCAGCGGCGTCGTGCGCCTCACCGCGCGCCACAGCGGCAAGTCGCTGGACGTCTACGGCCGCGGCACCGGGGACGGCACCGCCGTGATTCAATGGGTGTCGAACGGCGGCACCAATCAGCAATTCCGACTCACGCCCGTGGGCTCGGGAACCGGCGGCTCCGGTAGCACCAGCGGCAGCGGTGGCTCCGGTAGCACCAGCGGCACCGGCGGTACGGGCGGCACCGGCGGCACCGGCGGCACCGGCGGCACCGGCGGCTCCGCCGGCATGCCCAGCGCCGGCTGCGGCATGCCCACCTCCCTCACCAGCGGTAACCGCACCATCAACGTCAACGGCACCACGCGCCAGTACGTGCTCGACATTCCGGCGAACTACGACCCGAACAAGGCGTATCGGCTGGTGTTCGGCTGGCACTGGCTCGGCGGGTCGGCCAACGACGTCGTGAACAACGGGTACTACGGGCTCAAGGCGCTGGCGAACGGCAGCGCGATCTTCGTCTCGCCGAACGGCATCGACAACGGCTGGGCCAACACGGGCGGGCGCGACATCGCCTTCGCCCGCGCCATGGTCGACTCCCTCAAAGCCAACCTGTGCATCGACACGAGCCGTGTCTTCTCGACCGGATGGAGCTACGGGGGGATGATGTCGAACGCGCTCGGCTGTGACATGCCCGACGTCTTCCGCGCCATCGCGCCGATGTCCGGCGCCCTCTACAGCGGCTGCAACCAGTCCAACACCCAGCCCGTCGCCGTCTGGATGTCGCACGGCCTGTCCGACAGCGTCGTCCCCATCTCGGCCGGAAGGGCGGCGCTCGACGTCTTCGTGCGCAAGAACGGCTGCAGCACCCAGACGAGCCCCGTGGGTTCGAACTCGTGCGTCGCCTATCAAGGGTGCCGGGACGGATACCCGGTGCACCGCTGCGAGTTTCCCGGTGACCACCAGACGCCGAGCTTCGCGAGCTCGTCCATCTGGAACTTCTTCACGCAATTCTGACCTCGCGCCCCGCCGACGCGGCGGCTCGGGCGGCGGCTGACGCGCCCGCACGAGCCGCCGCGTCGCCCGTCCCTCTTCACGCCACAGCCTGCGGGCGTGAGCTAGGACCGGTGCAGCCTCAAGCCCTGCTGCCCAGCGCCGCCGAGCCCCTCCCTCAGCTTCATCGACGGGATCTCGTAGTCGCCGTGATTCTGCGGTCGGTAGGCGATTGGCCTGTCGACGAACAGCCGCTCGAGGCGCCGATCGAGGTCGATCGCGATCGCCTGGAATCGCTCCTCGTCCATCCGCTCGGCGCGGTAGACGACGAAGGGATCCAGCACCGAGAAGCCGGGATAGAAGAGGATGCCGTGCTGGATCGGAAACAGCAGGTCGTCCATCGGCCCGTTGATGCCGCGCTCCGAGTAGTGGTCGGCCCAGCCGCCGGCGGTGAGGGCGAGCATGGCGCGCTTGCCGGCGAACACGCCCTCTCCGTAGCGATCGCCCCAGCGCCGGTCCGAGTGCTCGCCGACGCCGTAGGCGAAGCCGTGCGCGAAGACGCGCTCGACCCAGCCCTTCAGGATCGCCGGCATGGAAAACCACCAGAGCGGGAACTGGAGGATGACGGCGTCGGCCCAGAGGAGGCGCCGCTGCTCCTCGGCCACGTCCGGCGTCTGCATGCCATGCTCGAACGCGCGGTGGGAGGCCTCGATGACGCGCAGAGGGGCGCCCGCCGGCTCGGCCGGGAAGTCCGCGCCGTCGAGCGCTGCCTTCCAGCCCTGCGCGTAGAGGTCGGAGGCGAGCACCTCGTGCCCGGCGGCGGTGAGCGTCGCGACCATCCGGTCGCGGAGCGCGCCGTTCAACGAGCGCGGCTCGGGATGCGCGTAGACGATGAGGACCTTCATGGCATGTCCTTTCCGAGGAGCGTGTTCGTCTCCTCCGGCAGTGAATCAGCGGATAGGCCCGGGGGCGGCCGGGTGGATGCGCAGAAACTAGGCCTCTCCCCGGCATCGTTGAAGTCACGGTTCATCTGTGCTGCTATCGACCTGGTGGATAGCAGCCGCCTCGATCTGAACCTGCTCGTCGCGCTCGACGCGCTGCTCGCCGAGCGCAACGTGACGAGGGCTGCAAAGCGCCTGAACCTCAGCCAGCCGGCGCTGTCTGCGCAGCTCCAGCGGCTGCGCGAGCTCCTCGGCGACCCGCTGCTGGTCCCCGCGCAGCGCGGCATGACGCCCACGAGGCGCGCGCTGGAGCTGCAGGCGCCGCTGCACGAGGCGCTGGAGGGCGTGCGTACCGTGCTCGCCGCCGGCGCGGGCTTCGATCCCGCGACGTCCGAGCTGACGGTCGCGATCGCCGCGTCCGACTACGTGCAATATGCGGTCTTGATGCCGCTCGCCTTCCAGCTCCGGCGCGAGGCGCCGGGCGTGCGGCTGGCGTGGCGAGCCCTCGACGTCGCCCAGCTCGCGGGCCAGGTGGAGCGCGGCGAGGTGGACCTCGCCGTGCTGACGCCCGAGCTCGCGCCCGAGCACCTGCGGAGCAGGAAGGTGCTCGACGAGCGCTTCGTCGTCATCGTCCGGCGCAATCACCCGCTGGTGTCGCGCACCATCAGCCTCGACCAGCTCTGCGCGCTCGACCACGTGGTGGTGAGCCCGCGCGGCGGCGGCTTCACCGGCGCGACCGACGCCGCGCTCGCGGCGCTCGGGCGCGAGCGGCGGGTGGTCCTGTCCGTGCCCTCGTTCCTCATGGTGCCAGAGCTCGTGGCGCGCTCGGACATGGCGGCGCTCGTCCCCGAGCGCCTGGCGCGCGACCGCGCCGACCGGCTGGAGCTCCTTCCGCCCCCTGTCCCCGTGCCGGGCTTCGCCATCGTCATGGCGTGGCACCACAGGACAGCCAGGCACCCGGCGCTCACCTGGCTCCGGGACCGGGTGCGATCGCTCGCGGGGGATGTTCGATGATGGCGCCGCTCGGCGCGGCGAGGCCGGCGAGGCGGGTCGCGGGCTGTCACCCGTTCTCGCGACCGGACCACTCCCGGGCGAGCGCCAATGTCCTGCGGTTCTCCGGGACGTCTTCGAGGAAGCTCTTCTGATAGGCGGAGTCGGGGATCGTCGCAGCCATGGAGAGGAGGCGCGCGCGTGCGCCGGCGAGGGCGGCCCGGGGCTTGACCAGCGGGCCCGGATTGGGCCCACGCCTTCCGAGCGGGTGCGCTCCGTCGTCACGCTCCTCCCAGATCCTGGGGGATCCAACGGATCGCACCGGTTCGCCCCCGCAGTTTCGTCCTTGGGCTCCTTCCCTGGTGCAGGACAGCGGACAACGGACAACGGAAAGATCAGCAATTCCAATTGCTTATGGAACGCTCACCGTGTCGATCGCTGGTCGCGAGGTCGCGCATGCTACCGTCCGTTCCGATCATGGAAGGTTCGATCCTTCGGCACATCGTTGCGAGCGATGGGACGCGCATCGCGTGGCACACGCACCAGCGCCCAGGCGACGATGTGCAGCTGCGAGATCGAGCGCCCGTCGTCCTCACGAACGGCCTCAGCACGACGGAGAACTTCTGGAAGCACCTCGTCAGCGCGCTCGCAACGACCACCCACCTGGTCCACTGGAGCTACCGGGGTCACGGGCAGAGCGAGACGGCGCGCTCGGGCGACTACGCCATTCCGACCCACGCAGACGACCTTCTCCGGGTGACGGAGGCGGTCCGTGCTCGTAGCACGTTCGCCGGCGCGCCGGTGCACATCGCCTTTTCCATGGGCGTCACGGTGCTGCTCGAGCTCTATCGCCGCCGCCCTGATCTCGTGCGCGCGATGGTGCTCATCGCCGGCGGCGCCGATCACCCCTACGCGTCGAGCGCCGCTTTCCGGATCCCCGGCGCGCGCGCGGCCCTCCGTGCGGCGCTGCGGACGGCGGCCCCCATCGTTCCTCGCATGGCGCCGGTCGTGCGCCGCGTCACGGCGTCCAGCGCCCTCTTCCCCCTGGGCCAGGCCGCGGGCGTCTTCGGGCCCGAGGCGCCTCGGGAGGAGCTGGAGCATTTCCTCCGCGCCGTCGGGACCATGGACCTCCGCGCTTACTGGGAGTCTCTGCGGTCGTTGATGGCGGCGCGCGCGTCGGACGTCCTCCCCCACGTGCGGGTGCCGGTCCTGGTGATCGCGCCCGAGCGCGACGTGATGGCCCTGCGGGCCGATCTCGACATGCTGCGCCGCCTCACCCCGGGTGCCGGGTGGATGATCGTGCCCCGCACGGGCCACGCGATGCTCCTCGAGGCAGGGGGCGCGGTATCGGCCCGCATCCAGGAGTTCTTGCTCGGCCTGCAGTAGCCAAGAGCCCGCGGGCCAAGCTCCCGCCAGCTGCACAGCCGCCTCGCCTGTCGCCGCTCCCTCCTCGCGCGGTATCGCAGCTGAGTGAAGCGAGGCGTCCGGATGAGGGCGGGTGATTACACCGACCCGAGGTCGCTGGGAGAGGCGTTCGCCGGCGGAGACAAGCTGCCGGTGGTGTCCGGGATCGTGAAATAAAACGTGCTGCCCTCGCCGAGCCTGCTCTCCACCCAGATCCTGCCGCCGTGAGCCTCGACGATGCTCCTGCAGATGTAGAGGCCGAGGCCCAGGCCTCTCCTGTCCTTCCCAGCGGCCTGCCAGAATCGCTCGAAGACGAGCTCCAGGAGGCCGTCGGGTATTCCAGGGCCGGTGTCGCTCACCGACAAGCGAAGCTCGCCGCCAGCGCGCTCGCCGCGAACGCGGATCGTCCCTTCCGGCGCGGTGAACTTGAGCGCGTTCGAGACCAGCGCGTTCGAGACCAGATTGGAGAGCACCTGGAGCACCCGCTCCTGGTCGAAGTCCGCCGGAAGGCAGCGCTCGGCGACCTCCAGCTCGACGAAAATTCCCTTCTCCGATGCGGCCGGCTGGAACGTCTCCACCGTCTCGGCGAGCAGCGCGACCGCGTCGCCGCGCTCCAGGGTGGTGGCAAGCTTGCCGGACTCGATGCTCGCGACGTCCACGAGATCGTTGATTAGCCTGCTCATTCGCGCGGCATAGCGTCGAATTCGCTTGGCTGCCAGGGCGGGCCCGCTCTCCTCGCCGTGCGCGGAGCCACCCCTCGCGAGCAGCTCGACGCTCATGACGATTCCGCTGAGCAGGTTTCTCAGGTCGTGGCTGACGATGCCCAGGAAGTCGTCGCGCTGCGAGAGGGCGTCGTCGGAACGGGCGCGCTCGGTCCACAGGTGCCTGTCGGTCTTGTCCCTCTCCAGCGGCAACAGGCTGGACAGGACACGGGCATGCTCGGCGCGCTCGCGGCGGAGGCTCTCGTCCGCAGCGGCCCGCTCACCTCGGACAACATCTTCTTCCAGCGATCGTCTTTCGGCGATGGCGCCGCTCGCCTGATCGCGGGCGCCGGCATCGTCCGCTCGGCGATCCGCCTCCTCGCGAGCGGCGCGCAGCACCGCGTCGGCGCGCTGCCGGAAGCGGCTGATGGCCTCGTCGGACTTCTCTTCGATGTCCGCCCACCTCTCGGCCAGCGCCCGGTCGGTGTCATCCCGATAGATACGCAGGTCCTCGTCCGCCTCATCGTGCTCTGGCCGCGGTTTTGTGTCTTCGACCGCCATACCCTGGACGCTAGCACGCTCTCGATTGCCGGCGACGTGCGGGCGCCGAGCAATCCGGCGCGCCGCCTGGCTGAGCGTGGCGTCGCGGTGGCGCTTGTTCCGCGCGATGCTGGGCCGGCTGAGATGGACCGGCCGAAGCTCGGCGCCCGAGGAGGCAGGCGCGCGCCTGGTCTCGCGACGAATCCGTGTCACGGAGAGCGCTGCTCCGAAGCGGGCTGCCTACCCCTCGGTCCGCGCGACGTCGGCCTCCAGCCGGGCGACCTGACGCTTGTCGGGCATGCGGAGGATGCCCATCCAGGCGAACACACGGATGACCTGATAGGCCGGATCGATCTCGAACCACCGCACCGCGAAGTTGGGGCTCATCGAGTACTTGTGGTGGTTGTTCTGGAATAACTCGCCGAGCGTCACGAAGTCGAGGGCGAGCGTGTTGCGCGAGTCGTCGTCGCTGTTGAAGTTGCGGTAGCCGTAGCGGTGGCCGCACCAGTTCACGATCGCCCCGTGCAGCGGGCCCATGGTCCAGTGCAGCGGGAGGAACAGGAACTGCCACCAGTGCGAGGCGAAGGCCATGTAGAAGATCGTGTAACCCGTGCCCCACGCCATGCGGCTGATCCACGAGTTGCCGATGCGGTCGAGCGCGCGCCACTCGGGGTAGCCACCGAGGAAGCGCGGCTCCACGTCGGCGGTGCCGTCGCAGATGGCATCGTAGAGCTTCTTGGTCCGCCACATCATCGAGGCGGGCTCGGCAAAGTACCGCGGCGAGTGGGGATCCTTCGGCGTATCGCTGTACGCGTGGTGCGTGCGGTGCAGGATCGCGTAGGCCCAGGGGACGAGGTACGAGGAGCCCTGCGTGAGGTACGTGAGAAGGTGAAACACTCGCTCCGAGCGCTTCGACATCGTGAACATCCGATGCGACGCATACCGGTGGAGGAAGAAGGTCTGGACGGAAGTTGCCAACGGGTTTGAGACAGGCCGGACGAGAATCCTATGAGGAGAACGCGCTGAGGGGCGCGTTCCGGCACAGGGCCCCCACCAGTCGAGGTCGAGGCGGCCGTGTCACAGCGGCGGGCGTTGCGCCAGGTTCGGCCGCGGCGCTGGTCGTGCCCGTGTGCGGCCCCGCGGCCTCGTCGGCAGCGTCGTCAACGGACAGCGGATTGATGGCTACCGAAGCGGGCGGCCGACGCACAACGGGCGGACCGTTCGGGAAGCGTTCCGGGTGCGCGGCGTACGCTGTGTCGAGGGCGACTTGGCGCCGAGCCGCGACATCTTCGACTCGGCCGTAGAATACATCAGCAGGTGTGAAGAGCGCAAGGCCAGAATGCTGATGAAGGTCATTATACCAGCCGAAGAACTCCTGGCACCACGCTCGTGCATGAGCCAGCGAGGCAAACCGGTCCGGATAGTCGGGCTGGTACTTGAGCGTCTTGAACTGCGACTCGGAGAAGGCGTTGTCATCGCTGACGTGAGGCCGGCTGAAGCTTCGAACGACGCCGAGCGAGCCGAGGAGCTGAGCGAGCCCTTCCGACCTCATTGCGGAGCCGCGGTCGGCGTGCACGGTGAGCGAGCCGGGCTCGACGCCGTGGCGGGCGACCGTCTCTGCGAAGAGCTGCTCGGCGAGCAGCGCGCTCTCGCGCTCGGCGAGCAGCCAGCCAACGGTCATGCGGCTGAACAGGTCGAGGACGACGTACAGGCAGTAGAAGACCCCGGGCAGCGGCCCGCGCAGCTTGGTGATATCCCACGTCCAGATCTGGTTGGGGGCCGTGGCGGTGAGCGTCGGCTTGGCATGCTTCATCGGCCCACGCTGCGCGCGTCGCTCGCCGCTCTCGCCGGACGCCGCGAGCAGGCGGTACATCGTGCGGATCGAGGCGAGATAGACGCCGCGCGACAGCAGCGTCGCGTAGACCTCCGGCGGGGGCTGGTCGACGAACTCGTCGCTGTGCAACACATCGAGCACGGCTTGCCGCTCGGGGTCACTGAGCCGGCGTGGGCTCGGAGCGTTCCCGTGCAGCGCACGCGGCATCGCGGGCTGGGTCTGCCGGTAGAGCGTGGCGCGGCTGATGCCGAGTGCCGCACACGCCTGCGCGATGGGGACGTGCGTGTCATCGAGCTCTTCGATGACGTCCATCAGCGCTCTTCGTCGTTCGTGAGGTTGATGCCCAGAATGGCAGAGACTTTTTTTTGGAGATCTATGAGCTTCTCAGCGAGCGCGAGCTTCTCCTCGAGCCGGGCCGAGCGCTTCTCGAGCTCGGCGATGCGCCGATCCTTCGCGTCCTGCTTCGGCTTGCGGCCGGGCTTACGCCCCGCGAGAGCCTCGCTGCCGTGGAGGGCGAGCTGCTTGCGCCACGCCGTCAGCAGGGAGCTGTAGATGCCCTCGCGGCGCAGCAGCGCCTCGATGTCGCCGCGCTGGGTGCATGCAGCCGCTTCGCGAACGATGCGCAGCTTCTCCGCCGCCGAGAACTTCCGCCTCTTACCCGGCTTCGGCACAGTCTCGACGGCGACGCCACTCGGGCGGGGAGCAGCGCCCTGCGCCGCTGGGGCGGGGGTAGGATCGACGGATCGGAGATGGGAAGGCTTCGGCACGGGTCAGGTCCATTCTCCGCCCTCTCACCACAGATTTCCAGGGGGAGCCTGTCTCACCCGACGTTGGCACAGAGGGGGAAGAAGACCGCGAGTGTGGAGTGGGCGATGAGGACAACAGCTAACTCCATGCGCGGTTTGTAGAACGGAGCACGCCTGGCGGGAAGCCAGCTCACGATCATAATTTGAGTCCATCGAATACGATCCGCCTGCTCGTTTCATACGTCCTCGCCGCCTGGCGTTCCGTCCGTGACGACGAGCTGCGACCATCGAGCTCATCCTACCGAGAGAGTTCCCTCGCACGGCATCGTGCTGAATCCTGCTCGCACAGGCCGCAGCGCGGGGCGGCTCCGTGAGCGGCCTGTGCTCGGGGTCCGCTCGTCCCCGAGGCGCTCGACGTGGCGTCCGCCGTATCTTTACCTTTCGCGCATGCGGCCCCCCTGAAACCCCGGGCCATCCGACAGATCGCACCGGTTCGCCACCGCAAATTCGTCCTTGGGCTTCTTCCTTCCCTGGCCCGAGGCGAGGGCAATAACCCCTCCGGAGCCCCCCACCTGACCGGCATGGATTCCCGATTCTGTCTTGACGGTGAGGATTGCGGTCGGTATGTTGGTCTGACCAAAGGACAATATGGCCAGCGCCCCACGCTTCCGGACGGTGTCCCGTTCGGCGATCTACGTCGACGTCGCCGACCAGATCCGCGACGCGATCCTCAATCGCTCGCTCTCGTCAGGCGAGCGCCTCCCGCCAGAGCGCGAGCTCGCTCAGCAGTTCGGGGTCAGCCGCGCGACCATCCGTGAGGCGCTCCGCCACCTCCAGGCGCAGGGGCTGCTCGCGTCGCGCGGCCGGACCTCGCCGATGCAGGCCGCGAGCCCTGACGCGGCGGTCGACCGCTTCTGCGAGGCGCTCACCCACGTGGTCCAGCTCCGGAATGTGTCGCTCCCGGACCTCATCGAGCTGCGCGTCGCGATCGAGACCGCCGCGATGACCCGCTCGGCGGCCGCGCCGGTCGCCGCCCACCTCGACGAGGCGCGCGCCGCGCTCGAGGCGATGGAGCGGGAGCAGATCTCACCCACCGAGTTCCACGACGTCGATATCGCATTCCACGTCGCGCTGGTCGCGGCCTCTGGCAACCAGGCGCTCGCCCTCGTGATGGTCGCGGTCAAGGACAGCATCCGGCTCCACCTCGAAGAGGCGCTGAGGCCGCGCTCGTTCGCGGCGATCCGCCCGCGGGTGGTCGAGGAGCACCGGGCTCTCCTGCGCGCGATCGAGCGCGGTAACGCGAAGTCGGCAGCGACGCTCCTCAGGGCGCACCTCTCGGCGTTCTACGGCACATGAACCCGCTCGACGAACTTGCACTTATCCTGGGCGACGGCCTGGTGACGGATCGCGACGTCATGGAGGGCTATCGCCGCGATCAGGCCCTCTGGGCGCCTGGCGGCTGGCCCGTCGCGGTGGCGCGGCCCGCCTCGACCACCCAGGTGCAGGCGCTGGCCCAGTGGGCGACCCGGCACGGCACCGCGCTGGTGCCGCGCGGCGCCGGGACCGGGGTGGCGGGCGGGGCGACCGCCAGCGACGGCTGCGTGGTGCTGAGCTTCGAGCGCATGAACCGGATCCTCGCGATCGACGAGGCGGCGATGCTCGCCGTCGTCCAGCCGGGGGTGCTCAACGGCGAGCTCAAGGCCGCCGCGCACGAACGGGGGTTGTGGTATCCGCCCGACCCGTCGAGCTACGCCGTCTCGACCCTCGGCGGCAACGTCGCCACCAATGCCGGCGGCCTGTGCTGCGTGAAATACGGTGTCACGTCCGATTACGTGCTCGGCCTCGAGGCGGTCCTCGCCGACGGGACGGCGCTCCGCACCGGCGGCCGGAGCCGCAAGGACGTCGCTGGCTACGATCTGACGCGGCTCCTGGTCGGCTCCGAGGGCACCCTCGCGCTGATCACCGAGATCACGCTGCGTCTGCGGCGGCGGCCCCCGCCGGCGACCACGCTCGTCGCGACGTTCACCTCGCTCGAGGCCTCGGGCCGGGCGGTCGCGGCGATCGTCCGGTCGGTCGACGCGTCGATGCTCGAGATCATGGACCGCACGTCCCTCCGCGCCGTCGAGCGCTACCGCCCGCTCGGCCTCGACACCGAGGCTGCCGCGATGCTGATCGCGCAGAGCGACGCGCCCGGGTCCGCCGAGCTCTCCTGCATGCAGGAGGCCTGCGAGGCCGCCGGCGGGACGGTGATCGCCACCACCGAGGACGAGAGCGAGGGGCAGATGATGCTCACCGCGCGCCGCCTCGCGCTGACGGCGCTCGCGGAGCTCGGCTCGGTGCTCGTCGACGACGTCGCCGTGCCGCTGCCGCAGCTGCCCGAGATGTTCCGCCGGATCGAGGCGATCGCCGCCGGGACGCAGACCACCATCGCGACGGTGGCCCACGCGGGCGACGGCAACCTTCACCCTCTCGTCGTGTTCGATGGAAAGGACGCCGCGGCCGAGGCCCGCGCGGTCGCGGCCTTCAACGAGGTGATGGCGCAGGCGCTCGACCTCGGCGGCACGATCACCGGCGAGCACGGCGTCGGCACGCTCAAGCGGGGCTTCCTCACCCGCCAGCTCGGCGCGGCGTCGCTCGCGCTGCACCGCCGCATCAAACACGCCTTCGACCCGGGGGGCATCCTCAACCCCGGTAAGGTGATCGACGGCTGACGTGGCGTGGTGTCCGCGCAGCGCGGCGGCGCCTCGCGCTGCGCGGCGCCGCCGCGATCAGAGCCCCGTGTAGATGGTCGCGAAGGAGGCCGCCTCGCCGCGGAGCAGCAGGCTGAGACGCGGGTTCGGCACCTTGAAGGTGTGAATCTTGGCGTTCCGCACGTCGAGCACCGCGAAGGCGCCGCCCGGCGTGCTCTCCGCGAGCCCGTTCATCAGCAGGTTCAGCACGACGGAGACGCGCTTGGACGACAGCGGCTCGCCGCGGAAATACATCTTGATGACGTGGGGCGTCCCGTCGATGACGAGCCCGAGCTCCGGATTCACGTTGATCTCGAGATCGCCCAGGCGGTACGTCGACGCCGGCGGCTCGAACCACGTCATCTTCGACGAGGCGAGGAACTTGCGATATCCATTCACCACCGACGGGTAGATGCGGCGGCGCCGCTCGTCGTGCTGCGCGGCGAGGAAGCCGTCGAGCACGCTGGTGGGCTTTCCGCTCCTGTGCATGTCAACGATCGCCTCTCGCACCTGCCTGTAAAAGTCCGTGTAGAGCTCGTCCTTCCGTTCCTTGAACTCCCTGACGCCGGTCAGCTTGGGCGTCCCGGCCTTGAGAACGAAGTCGACAAAGTACGTGAGCGAGATCTTTTCCATGAAGTCTCCTGAAAAACGAAGCATTCGGGCGCGCCACTGACACGCGTCGTACGAGAGACACACCGTCGCGCCGCGTCCTTGGTGTCTACCATGGATAGTCATCTTCGACCCGTCAGGAAAGGGATCGGTCGGACGGAGATTGTCCCAACCTGTCGAGGGCGGACGGATGCGTTGCTTGTCGAAAAAGTAGTGTAATTACGAATGGTTGCGCGAGTGGCCGGGCGCGCTTCACCCGGCGGGGCGGGGCTCCTCCAGGCCGCGCGAGTGGCCATGACGAGAGGAGGCGCGCGCGGCAGAGGTAATCGACAGAATCCAGCTGTTCTCCAGGGGATGTCCTGTGGAGAACCCCTGTGGAGAACTGGAGAGGACGGGGTGTGATCGCGGCGTGGACCCGGTCGGACATGGTCTGTCATAACCACGTGCTCCTTGGCGCTTGACGCTGCCCGCGGGCGGAGGATGGGGCCGGAACGCCTCCGGAGCGCCTGGACTTCCCGCTCCCTCACGATGTGTTTTGCTCTGAACCTGTGTTTCGAGGTCGACTCGGCGCGCTCCTGGTCGCGCCGTCGCGACGGAAGGATTCCTGCCCCGCTCTCCCTCGCCTCGGGCATTCCGCTTGCGTGCGGCGGTCGGCCGGCCAGACTACGCCGCCGTGCTGGCCATCGAAGCGTCCTCCGTGAGGAAGGTCTACCGCGGCTTCTTCCGCCGGAGCGGCGGACAGACGGCGCTCGCGGGCCTCGACATCGCCATCCAGCGCGGCGCCGCGTTCGGGCTCATCGGCCTCAACGGCGCGGGCAAGACGACGTTCATCAAGACGCTGCTCGGCGTTGTGCGCCCCACGAGCGGCACCGTGCGCGTGCTCGGCGGCGACCCGGAGGACCCGGGTGTGCGCGCCAGGATCGGGTACCTGCCGGAGCGGCTCTTCTTGCCCAGCGCGTTCACGCCGCGGCAGTTCCTCGCGAGCGTGGCCCGCATGAAGGGCCTCTCGCCGGGCGAGGGCGCGCTGCGTGGGCTGGTCGAGAGGGTAGGGCTCGGGGTCGACTCCGACCGCAAGATCGGCGGGTTCTCGAAGGGGATGCGGCAGCGCCTCGGGCTCGCCGCGGCCTTGCTCGGGCAGCCCGAGCTGCTCGTGCTCGACGAGCCCACCGACGGCGTCGATCCGCTCGGCCGGGCCGAGATCCGCAGGATCCTCGGCGAAGAGCGCGCGCGGGGGGCGACCTTGTTCCTGAACTCGCACCTCCTGTCGGAGACCGAGCGCATCTGCGACCGCATTGGCATCCTCGCGGGCGGGCGGCTCGTGCGCGAGGGCGCGCTCGTCGAGCTGTGCGGCAGCGAGACGGCGTACCGCGTGCGGTTCGCGGACGGCGTCGACGCGGCGAGGGTCGCCGCGATCGGGTTCCGTCCGGTCGACGGGGAGGGCGGGTGGCGCCTGGAGGCCGAGAGCCCCGCGGCGCTCAACGAGGCGCTCGACGAGGCGCGGCGCGCCGGCGCCCTGCTCGTCGAGCTGTCGCGGGACCTGCGCGACCTGGAGGACGTGCTGGCGGAGGCGCTGGGCGCGGGCGGCGCCCGCGGAGGCGTGGCGTGAGGGCGGCGCTGAGCGTCGCCGGCGACCTCCTGCGCGAGGCCTCGTCGCGGCGGTGGTTCCTCGCCCTCGGGATCGGCGTCACGATGGCGCTCGTTGTGATCGGGAGCGCGCTGCAGCTCGAGGTGGTGGACGGCGCGCTCGCGGCGACGCGGCTCTTCGGCAAGGAGCTCGGCCGCGGCGAGATCCGCTCGGTCGACGTCGCGCTCCGCTACGTCGGCCGGGCGCTGGCGTACGTGCTGTTTTACGGGGGGCTCGCGTTCGGGATCGTCTCCTGCGCCGATTTCGGCCCGAGCCTGCTGGCGCCGGGGCGCATCGAGCACCTGCTCTCGCTGCCCGTGCGGCGGTTCGAGCTCCTGCTCGGCACGTTCCTCGGCGTTCTCGCGCTCTCGCTCCTCAGCACGCTGTACGGCGCCCTCGGGATCACGGTCATCTTCGGGCTGAGGGCGGGCGTGTGGATGGCGAGCCCGATCGTGGCGGCGCTCCTCGCGAGCGTGACGTTCGCCGGCATCTACGGGGCGATGCTCACGACCGCGGTGATGGTGCGGAGCGCCGCGCTGTCCGCGGCGGTGGGGATCGCGCTGTTCATCCTCGGCATCGTCGCGGGGTACCGCGAGCAGCTCGACTCGTTCTTCGAGCCTGGCCTGGCCCGCGGGGCCTTCCGCGCGGCGACGCTCGTGCTGCCGCGGGTGTCGGCGCTCGCCGACGCGTCGGCGGACATCGCGGTGGCGACGGCGATCAAGGGGGATGTGCTCGCCAGCCAGGTGGCGGGGCTGCTCCTCTTCGGCCTGGCCGCGCTCGCGGTGGGCGTCCACGTGTTCGAAGAGAAGGATTTCTAGAGCGACAAACGGGTTGAAACCCCGGAAAAGAACAGGAATTTGAACCGCCAAGCGCGCCAAGGACGCCAAGATTCTGTTTTGTTCTTGGCGTCCTTGGCGCCTTGGCGGCTAATTTCTTGCTCGATCAACGTGATCGGCGTCCTAGGGTGGAGCGGCGATGCTGGACGAGGCGGTGAGCGATCGACATCGGCAGCTCCGCGGCGCCTGGGCGGGGGTGGTGATCCGATGAGACCGATGAAGAAGCGGGGCGTGTGGCTCGCGGCGGCGATGGTCCTGCTCGCGCTCGCCGCGTGGCTGATGTCGCGCGGTGACAAGGAGAAGCCCACGGTCCGGCCCCGGAAGATCGAGTTTCCGCGCTATCCGAAGCCGGCAGAGGTGGAGCGCGCCAGCCGTCGCCGCACGCTGCCGCCGCTGTCTGCCCCGCCGCCCGGCGTCGAAGCGCCGCAGTGGAAGCGCGACCCGGTGCTCGCCGCCCTGCCCACCGATCCGAAGCGCTCGGCCATGGTGTTCGAGATCGAGGCGCTCAAAGAGTCGCCGATCATGCAGATCTGGCTCGATTGCATGCTGTCGCGCGGCGACGAGCGCGCCGGCTTCGCGCGCTTGAAGGACCGATACGGGATCGACGTGCTGGAGGACGTGGAGCGCATCGCCGCGTCGAGCACGGGGCTGATTGTGCTCCAGGGATCGTTCGAGGGCGCGAGGTTCGAGCGCGAGCGATGGTCCACGCGGACGTACGGGGAGAGAGGCATCCTCTACGAGGACAAGGACTCGGGCAGGAGCATCGCGACGTGGGGGCCTGACGTCCTGATCTTGAACCCGCGCGCCGAGCCCGATCTCGTCGAGGACGCGATCGATCGCCTCGAATCGACCGATCCCGCGCAGGGATCCATCCTCCAGGAACACCAGGCCTACAGCGACGTCTATGGAGTGCTCTCGCCCGACGATCTCTCGAAGATGCTGCCGTCGGAGCAGGGCCAGCTCGCCGAGCGGATCCGGGAGACCGTCCAGCGGGTGGAGGTCCACGTCGACGCCTCGGAGGATGTCGCCGTCGTCGCCGAGGTCGCCGGCCCTGCTGGCCAGGAGATGCAGGACCTGTCGAAGCTGTTCGGCGCCGCGCTCTCCATGGGGCGGCTCAACGCGAAGCGCGAAGACAATGACGAGCTCGCCGAGCTGCTCGACCACGCGAAGGTGGAGACGCAGGCGCGGCGCGCTCCCTGGGCGAGCAAGCCGGAGGAGCAGCGCTTCTCGGTCGACGTGGCGCTGCCCGTCGAGCTGCTGAAGAACCTCGGCCCGTGTCGTCGAGACCGGCGCGATCCGGAGCGCGACATCAAGGGCGAGCCCGAGCCCGAGCCAGCGCCGCCGCGGTGACGCGCGTTATGCCTCGCGAGCCGCGCGTCCCTGGGCGATACGCTATCAGGCCGGGGATGCCCTTGGTGCCGTGGTATCAGAGCGGCTGATACAGCTGGATCAGGTTCCCGCAGGTGTCCGAGAACACCGCGATCATGACCGGGCCCATCGGGGTGGGCTCCTGGGTGAACGCGACCTGGTGCTCCTTGAGGCGAGCGAACTCGGCCTTGAGGTCCGACACCTCGAACGCTGTGAGCGGGATGCCCTGCGCGAACATCGCCTGCTGGAACGTCTTCGCCGCCGGGTTGGCGTTCGGCTCCAGCACGAGCTCCACGTCGTCGGGGCCCTCCGGCGAGACCACGGTGATCCACCGGTACTCGCCGACCGGGAAATCGTTCTTCTTCTTGAAGCCGAGCACCTCCGTGTAGAACGTGAGCGCGCGTGTCTGGTCCTCGACCATGATGCTGTTGAGCTTGATCCTCATCGATCGCCTCGCTGAGCTGACGGTTCGGGCCGACTCTGCCAGGGCCGCCCGGCTCACGCTTCTCGAAAACTGCGAAACGCGCCCGGCGGCAGCCGGCCCATCAGGGTGAGACAGCCGGGGACGAGCTCCCACGGGAGCCTCCCCGGCACCTGCACCATCGCGCGCACGCGGCGCCGGTACGCCGACGGCGGCACGCCGATCCGCTGCGCGAACAGCGCGCTGAAGCTGCCGAGGCTGGAGAACCCGACCTCCATGCACACGCCGGTCACCGAGTGATGTCCAGCCGCCAGGAGCTGCTTGGCCAGCTCCAGGCGCCGCCGGATGCGGTACTGGTGCGGGGTCACGCCGAACACCGCCTCGAACTGCCGGATGAAGTGGTAGGGCGAGATCGCCACCTCCCGCGCCACGTCCTCGATCGACAACCTCGACTCGCGCACCTCGGAGAGCAGGTCCCGCGCCCGGCAGAGGTTCCTGAGCGCGTCGTGTCCGAGCAGCATGGCCGGCGACCAGGATAGAGCGTGGCGGCGGCTGGCTCAAGCGACCCACCCGAGGGGCGCGCGAGGGCCTTCAGAGAGCGAACAGAAAATCGACGAAGGAGCGGGTCGCGCCGTCGAGGCCGAGGTACTTCTTGCCGGCGGCGGGCTCGATGACGAAGTATTCGTCCTTGGCGTGGGCGCCGGAGCCGTGGCCGAGGCCGACGTGGCCGGCGGGGAGCTCGAGCGGCTTCCCCGTGAAGAGGTAGCCGGGCCACGAGCCGGCGAGGCGCGGCCAGATCACCGGGGCCAGGCCCGCGGCCTTGTAGACGGCGAGCTGGGTCTGGATGGGCGGCGCCTCGAGCGCGGTGTCCGTCGGGTCGTAGCTGCCCATGTTCTTGATAGCGATGTCCTTGTAGCCGCGCCTGTCGAGGTGCCTGCGCAGCTTGGCGAGCACGTCCGTTGCGGTCATGTCCGGCACCAGGCGGATATCCATCTTGGCGAAGGCGCGGTGCGGCAGGATGGTCTTGGAACCCTCGCCGATGTAGCCGGCGTAGAGGCCGTCGATGTTCACCGACGGGCGCGAGACATAGCGCTCGAGCATGGCGCGCTCGTCGAGGTCGTTCACCCACCTGTCGACCCCGAAGACCTTCTTCCAGTCGGCGTCGTCCCAGCGCGCCGACAGGTCGTCGAGCAGCTTCTTCTGCTGGCTCGAGACCGGGCGCACGGCGTCGGTGAGGCCGTCGATCATCGGCTCGTTGCCGTCCGCCGAGACCAGCGTGCCGAGCGCCTGCACCAGCCGCCAGGCCGGGCTGTCGACGACCACCTTCATGCTGGAGTGGATCTCCCCGCCGCGCGGTCCGCGCCCCCACGCCTCACCGCTCGCCTCCAGCTCGACGTACACGATGCCCTTCGCGCCCAGGACGACGTTGACCGTGCCTGACAGCGATTGGTCCGCCGCCGGCATCATCACGCCCTGGCATTTCGCGAGCGCCTCCATCACGTCATCGTTCCGCACCACCTGCGAGAAATGCGGCGAGCCGAGCTCCTCTTCCCCTTCGGCGACGCGGAAACAGCTCCGCGGGTCGGAGTCCTGCCAGGGCTCTGCCTCGCGAGAGGAGAGAGATTCAACGCAAAGGCGCAAAGACGCGAAGACGCAAAAAGGCATGATATTTTTCATTCTTGCGTCTTTGCGCCTTTGCGCCTTTGCGTTGAAATCTCTCCCCCGGATCCCTGGCTGGACTCCGGTGGGTGGAACTAGCCTCTGACCTCTTCGTCCTCGCCTTCCGGAGGCAGAGGGCGCTCGCCCGCGGCGACCTGGAGCTCGCGGACGATCGAGAGGAGCGCTGGACAGCAGAATCGCTCGACCACGGAGCCGTCGGGCGCGAGCTCGAAGCTCGGCGGCTCGCCGTGTACCGGGCAAGCCACGTCGGCGTACTTCGACTCGAGATCCCTCAGGACGCTCTCGTCGACCTCGCTGACCTCGCCATTCGCAGCCGCCCCTTCATTTCCGTCAGTCGCCATGCGGCGCACGGTAGCAGGAACGGCGCCGCTCCTCTCGCGGTGCCCGGGGGCCTGGGCGACCTCTGCCATCGATGCAGGGACGCCGGCGCCCACCGGGCTCAACCATCGAGGCGCCGCGACAAGAGCGGCTGCCCGAAATCAAGAGGACAAAATAGCAGCGCCGCCGGGCGCCTCGGGGGATTAGGCGGAGGCCGCCGGCGGAGCTGGTCCCTGACTAAGCATTCTCCGTACCAGGTACACCCTTCGGAAAATCCCCTACTTATGTCTCGGGCGCCGATCGGCTGGGTTTCGATTGTGCGAGGAGCCGGCTTGCACGGTTGCAGGATCGCGACGGCGCTCGCCCTCTTCCGTGACCGCCCTGTCGCCGGCTAGCGTCGGGTACATGAACCGCCTGCGTACGACCTCCGCCCTCACCCTGGTGCTGCCCCTGCTCGCGGCGTGCGGCGCCCCCGCGTCGAGGCCGCTGGACAAACCGATCTCGTCCCCGGCCGCCGCGACCCCGCCGCCGCACGCCGCGCCGGCAGCGCCCTCCGGACCGGGGCGGCCTCCTTATCCGGCGACCGCGAAGCGGCCCGTGGCGAGCGAGTACCATGGCACCCGGGTCGTCGACGACTACCAGCGGCTGGAGGACGGGAGCTCCCCCGAGGTGGAGCGCTGGGTCGCCGAGCAGAACCAGCTCTCGCGCGCCTACCTCGACGCCGTGCCGGCGCGCGGCGCCATCCGGGCGCGCGTGCAGGAGATCCTGTCGGCGACCTCCGCGAACCACTACGCGCTCGACGAGGCCGGCGGGCAGATCTTCGCGCTCAAGGACCAGCCGCCGAAGCAGCAGCCTTTCCTCGTCGTCCTGAGGTCCGCGAACGACCCCGCCTCCGCGCGGACCCTCGTCGATCCAGAGGTCATCGACCCGAAAGGGCACACGGCCATCGACTGGTTCGTCCCGTCGCGCGACGGCAAGAAGGTGGCTGTCTCCCTGTCCGAAGGCGGCACCGAGAGCGGGACCGTGCGCGTCTACGACGTGGCGACGGGCAAGGAGACGGGCGACACCGTCCCTTACGCGAACAGCGGCACCGCGGGCGGCAGCCTGGCGTGGACCGGCGATGGCAAGGGGTTCTACTACACAAGGCACCCTCGGCCCGGGGAGCGCCCGCGAGAGGACATGGGCTTCTTTCAGCAGATCTACTTCCACAAGCTCGGCACGCCGGACAAGGACGACAGGTACGCGCTCGGCACGGAGTTCCCCCGCATCGCCGAGGTGGAGCTCACGACGAGCGAGAGCGGCAAGCTCGTGCTCGCCAGCGTGCAGAACGGCGATGGAGGCGAGTACTGGCACTATCTCCTCGACGCCTCGGGCAAGTGGGCGCGCTTCGCCGACCTGCCCGACAAGGTCATCCGGATCGTGTTCGGCGCCGACGACCGGCTCTACCTCCTGTCGCGCAAGGACGCGCCGCGCGGCAAGGTGCTGCGCCTCTCGCCGGGCAAGCTGGACCTCGCCAGGGCGGAGCTCGTCGTGCCGGAGAGCGAGGCGGTGATCCAGGACTTCTTGCCCACGACAGGGCGGCTCTACGTCCGCGATCTGCTCGGCGGCCCGTCGCAGGTCCGCGTCTTCGATCTGAAGGGCAAGGCGCTCGGGACGGTGCCGATCCCGCAGGTCTCCTCGGTGCGGCAGGTCGTGCGCACGCAGGGTGACGACATGCTCTTTCGCGGCGTGAGCTACACCGAGCCGGCGGCCTGGTTCACGTACTCGGCCAGGGACGGCAAGGTGACGAGGACGGCGCTCGCGATGACGGCCCCTGTCTCCTATGCCGACGTGGAGGTCTCCCGGGAGGCGTGCACCTCGAAGGATGGGACCAAGGTCCCCATCAACATCCTGCGCCGGAAGGGCGCGCCCCTCGACGGGACCGCGCCGGCGCTGCTCACGGGATACGGCGGCTACGGGATGAGCATGGCTCCCGGGTTCAACCCGATCTGGCGGCTGTGGTTCGACCAGGGAGGGGTGGTCGCGATCGCCAACCTGCGCGGCGGCGGCGAGTTCGGGGAGGCGTGGCACCGCGGCGGCAACCTGACGAAGAAGCAGAACGTCTTCGACGACTTCGCGGCGTGCGCGCGGCACCTCATCGAAGGGCGCGTCACGAGCCCGGCGCGGCTCGCCATCCGCGGCGGCTCGAACGGCGGTCTGCTGATGGGAGCGCTGCTCACGCAGCACCCGGAGATGGTCAAGGCGGTCGTGTCGCACGTCGGTATCTACGACATGCTCCGGGTGGAGCTCACGCCGAACGGGGCGTTCAACGTGACCGAGTTCGGCACGGTGAAGGACCCCGAGCAGTTCAAGGCCCTTCATGCCTACTCGCCGTATCACCACGTCAAGGACGGGACCGCCTATCCGGCGACCCTGTTCCTGACCGGCGCCAACGACCCGCGGGTGGATCCATGGCACTCGCGGAAGATGGCGGCGCGGATGCAAGCGGCCTCGTCGGGCCCGGCGCCCATCCTGCTCCGGGCGAGCGGCTCGACGGGCCACGGGGCCGGGACACCGCTGTCCGAGGAGATCGAGGAGCAAGCCGACGTGTTCGCGTTCCTCTTCAAGGAGCTCGGCCTCGGCGCCCCGCCCGCCAGGGACGACGCGGCGCCCCAATGATGGAACGGCCGCGGCCGCCCCCGCCCGGGGTGCGGCCGCGGTCCGGTCGCCGCGCGTCTCGCTCTACCAGCTGGTGAAGTAAGCCCACGCCTCGTTGCCGGCGGAGGCCTGGAAGCAGTACCCGCCGTTGCGCTTCGCGGGCAGGGTGATGTTGCCGCCGTTGCAGGTCACGGCCGTGCCGTTGACCGCGAACGTGCGGCCGCCCGCGAAGTTGCCGCAGTTGGCGCCGCTCAGGCTCGCCGTGGTCTCGAAGCAGCGCGCGCCGGTGCCGAGGTTGCCCGAGCTGTAGCTCGCGCTCGAGAACACGGTGGGGCCCGTGCACAGGCTGCTGCACGGTGCCGTTCCGGTGCTGGGCTGGCAAACGCCGGCCACGCAGCTCTGGCTCGTGCAGTCCGCGCCGGTGACGCACGCCTTGCCGTTCGCGCAGTCGGCCGTGCACGTGCCGCCGCAGTCGACGTCCGTCTCGGTGCCGTTCTTGACGCCGTCGGTGCAGGTCGGCGCGGTGCCGCCGTTGATGACGCTCACCCCGAGGCCCTGGAGCCACGTCGTCACCGGGTAGCGCGCGGCCGTGTCGAGCCGCGTGTGCCAGTTGGTCTGCGAGGGCGCGGGGCCGCTCCAGCCGGACGGGAACGTGTAATAGGCGTTGACGCCCACGACGACGAGGTCGGTCGCGCTCTGGCGATACAGCGGGCCGCCCGAGTCGCCTGGGCACAGGCTGGCGTACGTCGTGCTGCTGGCATAACCCGGCGTGAGCACGTACGCCGCCGCGACGTCGTTGATCGCGGTGCCAGAGACGTACGAGCCGGGGTGATCCAGGATCGAGGCAGGCGACGCGCTGAGGTTCTGGAGCTTGAACAGGCCGCCGCCTGCTTCTCCTGTCGCCCCGAGTGCATCGACGCCTCGCGCCCCCCGCGTCGTATCGGTGCGACGGAGAGTCTTTATGTCGATGGTTAGCGTCCTTCCAACTCGAATGCATCATGGACCTCATGCAAGGCGTGCATGCCGTCGCCAGATCGCCACCATCGCGTCGCACGAGCCAGGGTCGGAGGCGAGCCGGAGGAGCGCCGCCCGCCCCCGCAACTCGCCGCCCCGGCGACGGCGCCCCGCCGCCTCGATGGCCGCGATCCCGGGTCGGGCGGGGCGCGACGCCCGTTCACGGTGGTTGAATATGAACCGATGAAGTGCTCTGCTCGTGCGCGTTTCTTGCAGGTCTTGCGGCACGTCCTGCGCCCGGCGCTGGAGGTGGTCTGCGCCGGTAGCCTGTCTGGGCTCGCGCGGCTCTCCAACTACCGCACGCCGTTCGACTTCGGCTCTCCGATAGGCGGTGAGCTCCTATCTACTGGAACCAGGTGATGGCCGCCTCGATGGTCGTGAGTGTGGCTGCGGTGGCCGGGTTCCTGCTCCAGCGCTACCTCGTCCAGGGCCTCACCGCGGGCGCGGTGGAGACCTGACCGGTCGGGAGGAGGGTGTCGCCTCCGGGCGGCCTGGAGGGGCTCGCCGGGGCGCAGGCGACGGCGCCGCTGCGAGCGCTCGACGGCTTGATGGTGAACGGCAGCGCATGGGTCCGCCCGCCGCGCTGTATGCTGTGGCCGGGCGAGCGCTCACCGCTTGCGGGATGGAGCCTCTCCACGGGGCAGCGCCGCCGGCCGATGCGCCTCTGCACGGGGCAGCGCCGCCGGCCGATGCGCCTCTCCCCGTTCGCCTCGCTCGGGCGCGTGCGCCGCGACCTTCGTGCTCCGGTGCGCCGCGAACGCCGCGCTTCGCTGCGCCGCCCCGCGGCGCGCGGCGAGGGCCCGGGTCAGCCCCTCGGCCAGCGTGGCCGCGGTGTCGAGGCCGCCGAGGTCGATGCCGAGCTCGACCAGCGTCTGCGCCAGCGCGGGCGAGACGCCGACCAGCGTGCAGGACGCGCCGAGCAGCCGCGCTGCCGACGCCGCCCCGACGAGCTGCGCGGCGGCCCGGGCGTCGAGCGCCGGCACGCCGGTGATGTCGAGCAGCACCTGCGCCGCCTGCTGCGCGGCGATCGCCTCGAGCAGGCGCTCCAGGAGCGCGCTGGCCCGCGCGTCGTCGATCATGCCCACGATGGGGAGGCAGAGCACGCCGTCCGCGACGCGGATCACCGGGACGCTCATCGCCTGGATCGCGTCCCGCTGCGCCGCGATCACCCGCACCGTCTCTTCGAGCTCCCGGTTGCGCGCCTCCAGCGACGCCTGGAGCGCCCGCTGCTCCTCGATCAGGGCCTCGTATTTGTGCTGGATCTCGGCCGCCTCCGGGACGGCGAACTGGAACAGCACGCCCTCGAAGCCGTCCCCGGCGTCGCGCACCGGCACGCCGAAGGAGCAGACCCACACCGCTCCGCCCGCCTTGCCCGTGAGCTCCTCGACAGCGTCGGTGTCGTAGCTGATCGGCGGGATCGCGACCTCCTCTCCGCGAAAGAACCGCTCGACGTGCGGCATGATCCCGTTCTCGACGAGCTGCTGGTCCTCCAGCATGTTGTAGTTCAGCTGCAAGAACTCCTCGGCTGAGGCCCGCCAGAGCGCTTCCCAGCCGGCGTTGACGGCCTGGGTCCTGCCGACGGGGCGGTGGATCGACACGCTGAGGCAGCGCGCCGCCATCAGCGCGCGCCATCTGCCTGCGTCCGCCCGCAGCGATTCCATCTCCTGCTCCATCGCCTCCAGGCGGCGAACCAGCTGAGCGCTATCCTCGTCCCCCTCGTATCCCATATGCCCGAGTGTTCCCCGAGCGGCGCCGGGCTGTCCAGCGCCGCACCGGGCGAGCGGGCGGATGTCGCGCAGCCGGCGGAGCGAGGGCGCGTTCCTGCTGCTCGATCGCTGCCTCGTCCAGGGGCTCACCGCGAGCGCGGTGAAGATTGGACCGATCCCAGCGGAATCGTGCTGTCATCGGAAGATGGAGGACGGACACGTACGTGAGCATGCGCCCCGCGGCGCCTCGCCCGCGGATCAGCCCCTCTTTGGCGAGGGGACGGCCGGCGAGGGCGCCATCGGTCTTTGCGAGCTTCGAGGACGCAAATGAAGGCGAAAACCATCCCGCTTTCATCTAGACCTCTCCGGGGAGACGACACTATTCCTCAGGACGGCCCACCTCGTGGAGAATGAACGATGACGATCACCCGAGAGATCCTCGATTTCTACACGCGCCCCGCTCCGATGACGTCCGGCGGCGCGCACGCGCCCCGGTTCGACGAGCTGCCCGGCGACGTGGCCTCGCTCGTGCGCGTCGTGCAAGGCCTCTTGCTGCACGTGCACTGGGCGCAGGCCTATGGCGTGGAGCTCTCGGACGAGCGCCGCGCCGAGTCCCACCTCCGCCCGACGGACCGGAGGCTGGATCGCCTCTTCGCCCACGACGATCGGCCGCTCTCCGCCGCCCGGCCGCTCGACACACGCCTCGTCGGCTCCTGCCGTGACTTCACGGTGCTCCTGGTGGCCTTTCTGCGCGCCAAGGGGATCCCCGCCCGCGCCCGCTGCGGCTTCGGCGGCTATTTCCACGCCACCGACTTCGTGGATCACTGGGTCTGCGAGCACTGGAACGCCGACGAGGAGCGCTGGGTCCTCGTCGACGCGCAGATTGACGACGTTCAGCGGGCGGCGCTGAAGCCCGATTTCGATGTGCTCGACGTGCCGCGCCACCGCTTCGTGGTGGCGGGCGACGCCTGGGCGCAGTGCCGCGCCGGGGAGGCCGATCCGTCGAAGTTCGGGATGTTCGACATGCGCGGGCTCTGGTTCATCAGCGGCAACGTCCTGCGCGATCTCGCCGCGCTCAACAACATGGAGATGCTGCCGTGGGACGACTGGGGTGCGATGATCGGACCCGACGAGCCGCTGCTGGACGACCAGCTCGCGCTGTTCGACCGGCTCGCGGCGATCACCCGCTCACCCGACGCGCGCTTCGCCGAGCTGCGCCAGCTCTACGAGGGCGACGAGCGCCTGCGGGTGCCGGCGGTCGTCTTCAACGCCGTGCTCAACCGTCAGGACAACGCGCTGACCTGACCTGCGTCGAGACTCGCCGCCGGGCACCTCTCGTACGGTCGCGCCGCGCTCCGGCTACCCGTGGCGGCTCGGAAAATCGCCCACGGCCGCCTCACGCGCCCTGACGGCGCTCCGGAAGGTCGCGTAACTCCAGCTCAGATCGCTCACGCTGCATTCGTACCCGTTGTCGCGATCGAACTGCTCGCTCAGCTGGAGGCGATCGGAGTGGTAGATCACCGCCTCGAGCATCCTGTCGCCCGCGTCGATCAGCTTCGCCGCGATGTCCGGATCGGCGGGATCGGTCACGCCCACCTGCGCGAAGAACTTCTGCGTCGTGGCGTTCACGAGCACGGCGCCGGGGGAGCTCTTGATCTTCGCCGCGAGCATGAAGTAGAGCTCCGCAAAGTTGCACGTCGTGAGCGCCCACGGGTGACCGGCGTCGGGACCGTGATCCGACAGGTTGCCGTCGTACGTGTCCTCGGGGTACCGCCCGATCATCGGCCCCCGGCTCCGAGGCAGCGCCCGATCGGCGTCGTTGATGCGGTACCGCCGGTCGCCCTCGGCGAACGCCTCGCGCACCAGCGCGGCCGTCGAGAGCAGCACCGGGTCGGCGCAGTTCGTGGAGCCGTAGACGGCCGACATGACGACATCCACGTTGAGCGTCGCTCCCCTGCCTTCGGCGGGCCCGCCGTTCGGCCCCGTGATGGACGCGTAGTACGGCTGCCCTTCGTACGTGCCCTGGTGCGTCGCCATCTGGCTGCCCAGCCACTCTGCGGCCGCCCACATGTCGTTGATGTACGGAGAGAGCCCGTGCTCGTCGGCGCGGCTGATCAGCGAGAGGAACGCCTTTCGCTGCACGGAGCGCGCATAGAAGCTGAACCCGGCCGTCTCCTCCCAGAGGTTGTGCGTCTGCTCCTTGTAGGCCGAGAGGAGGTACCGGGTGTCCTTCTCGATGATGGACCTGGCCGTGGCGAGCGCCTGAAGCGAGAGCCGATCCTCGATGGCGAGGAGGGACAGGATGCGGTGCGCCGGGCCGTCCGTCTGCGAGGTCCAGTTGTCGCGCACGGTGCCGTCGATGTGGAAGCACGCCAGCGCGAACCTGCTCGCTCGCTCGGCGTTCTCCTGGCACAGCGCCGAGAACATCGTGTAATCCTCGCAGATTGTCCGCGCCGTGAAGACCGGGTTGTCGAGCGCCTCCGGAATGCAGATGGCCGCGTCCCGGATCCAGTGGTGCACATAGTCCTGGTCGGTCTGACCCCTGTCGTCCGGCAGGGACGGGGACGCGAGCACACACCCCTTGACGGACTGCATCGCGCCCTTGCTGAAGACCCAGGTCCCCGTCGCGATGTTCCGCAGGAGGAGCACTTGCATGTACTTGCTGATCGCGTCGAACGATACGGACGAGACGTCGACGCTGGTGCTCAGGTAACCGAATGAACTGGCCATGGGACCCCCTCTCTCGTGGTTGGTTCCTTTATAGCGGGGCGCCGATCCGTGCGCTACGCGCGATCGCGGCGACGTCGTGTGGGAGGCCCTGCTCGAACGCCTTCTTGTTGCCATCCGTTCGCATGCCCGGGCACACGGCTTGCCCCTGTCGTGCAGGATCCCGCGCGCGGAGCGACGCCATGGCCGGCGGCGCCGGCGCGTCGAGAGCTGGCGTACGGCGGTCGCGCGCCGCGTCACGCGGCCGGCGGAGCGTCGCGGCGTCGTCGCCTGGTCTCCTCTGAACGTCGCGCTCCGCGAGGGAGGCCCCGGCCGCCCGCCGCGCGGCGACGCGTTCGCCGGGCCGTCGTGGGCGACGCCGAGCCCGGGATGTTCGCTATTGCGAACAATCCGCCCCGCCGCGCACAGTGGGCGCATGGTCGACCCGCTCTTCGACGATCTGCCCGCCCTGCTGTGCTTCGCGCGCGTCGTGGAGCGCCGCTCGTTCACCGCGGCCGCGGCGGAGCTCGGGGTGTCGAAGTCGATGGTGAGCACCCGGGTCGCGCGCCTGGAGGAACGCCTCGGCGAGCGCCTGCTCGTGCGCACCACGCGAAAGCTCACCGTCACGGACGCCGGAATGAACCTCTATGCGCGCTGCGCGCGTGTGCTCGAGGAGGCCGCCGCCGCGGTGCGGGGCGCGTCCGACGCCGACCGGGGCCGCATCCGGCTCAACGCGCCGGTCAGCTTCGCGCAGATGTACCTGGCGGAGCCGCTGGCGCGGTTCCTCCGGGCGAGCCCGGGCGCGCACGTCGAGCTCATGCTGAACGACCGGCTCGTCGACCTGGTGGAGGAGCGCGTCGACCTGGCCATCCGGATCACGAAGCTCAAGGACTCGAGCCTCGTCGCGCGCCTGCTCGCCACGACGGCGCTGCACGTGGTCGGCGCGCCGGACTACCTCGAGCGGCGGGGGCGGCCCGAGCAGCCGGGGGATCTCCTGCGCCACGACTGCCTGCGCTACCTCCATTTGCGCGTCGAGGACGAGTGGCGCTTCTACGGGGCCGGCGGGCGCATCTCCGTCCCCGTCTCCGGCCCGCTGACGGCGAGCAACGGGACGGCGCTCCGCGAGGCGGCCGTGTCCGGGATCGGCCTCGCGGTGCTGCCGCGCTTCATGGTCGACGAGGATCTCGCGGCCGGGCGCCTGGTCACGCTGCTCGACGCGTTCGCGCCCCGGCCCATGGGCATCTACGCGGTGCACGCGGCCGGCCGGCGCCCGCCCGCGCGGGTGCGGCGGCTCATCGAGCACCTGGCGGCCGCGTTCCGCGGGATCTCGTGGGCGTAGCGGCAGATCGTTCTCCCCGGAGAACAATTCGTTCCCGGGCGCGCTCTACCGTGGCGCGGCGCCGGGGCTTACTCCTCGGGGCATGGAGGCATCACCCATGAACCGTGTCGAGACGATCCTCTCCGTTCCCCGCTCGGCCGAGCTGGCCGCGCTGATGTTGCGCCTCGGGCTGGGCGCCGTGTTCCTGGCGCACGCGCTCGCCAAGCCGCTCGTGTTCACGTTGCCGGGCACCGTCGCGTTCTTCGCGGCGAGCGGCTTCCCGGGCTGGACGGCGTATCCCGTGTTTCTCGCCGAGCTGCTCGGCGGCGCGGCGCTGCTCGCCGGGCTCAGGACGCGCCTTGTCTCGCTCTTGCTCCTGCCGGTGATGATCGGCGCGCTGCTCGTGCACCTGCCGAACGGCTGGATGTTCGCCGGCCAGGGGGGCGGCTGGGAGTACGTCGCCTTCCTGATGATCGCGCTCGGCGCGCAGGCCCTCCTCGGCGACGGCGCGTTCGCCGTGAGCCGGCTGCAGCGCAGCTAGCGCCTCGCCGCGCGCGGTCGAGCAGGGCCGCGCGATCTGCGCGGCGGCTCGCGCCGCGTCACGGCAAGTTGGCGTCCATCCAGGCGAGTCGGGCCCGCAGGAAGTCGCGCATGACCTGCAGCTGCCCCTCCCACGTCGGCGCGGTGGGGCCGCCGAGGAAACCCTCGCTCGACTCGATGACGCTCGACACCGGCCACTTGGCGAAGTCGCGGACCACGGCCTGCGAGAGCGGCGCGCTCAGCGCGTTCATGCGCTGCTCGATCGCGGCCTCGGACAGGTGCGTCTGGCGAAGCGCCGTGTAGCGCGCCTTCACCTGCGCCATGAACCTCGGATCCGCGGTGAGCTTCTGGTACCAGTTGTTGACGTTCCTCGTGCCGCTGAAGCGCCAGCCGGTGTCGTTCGCCGATTGCGGCGTCGCGCTCTGGGCGCCCACCCCGCCGAGCGCGAAGTTGTAGTCCCACAGCGGCCCGGCCTTGAGCTTCTGATCGCGATCCTTGAAATAGTAGGCGCTCCGCACGTAAGCGTCCACGTTGAGCGTCAGCTCGCTGATGATCAGATAATCGATGAACGACGGCACGTCGATGTACGACGCGTAATCGCCGATCGGCGTCTGGTGGATGCTGTCGTGGAACTGCTGGATGTACTGCGTCAGCCAGGTCGCCTGCTCATCGTTCAGGGGATCGGGATCCACGACCTCGAGATCGATCCAGCACGTGCCGCCCTCGTCGGGACGGGGACCCCCGCCGCCGCCGAAGCTGAACGACGGGAGGGGATCCGATCCGGTGCAGGCGAGCTTCGGCTCCTCGGCGGCCGCCTGGTCGAACTTGAAGATGTAGCCGCCGCTGATGTCCGGTAGTCCCCGGTCCGTCTCCTCGAGCTCCTTGAGATCGGTGCGGACCTTGTTGTTCTTGATGGTCTCCGAGATCCAGTAGATGCCCTGGTAATCCGCCTCGCCGACGACGCGCGCGTCGTAGTTCAGATAGACCTCGGCGAACTCGACGCGCGGCACCTGGAGGCCCATGTCGCGGCCGAGGCTGTAGGTGAACGGATTGCGGATCAACGTGCGGTCGTAGTAGGGAGGGATCAGCGCCCAGTCCGAGTCGGCGGGCATGCCCAGCACCGGGTAGTCGAGATCCTTGTCGTCGTTGCCCCACAGCTCGAGCTTGTACGGTGTTTGCGGGAAGTTCCGCGACGACTGACCGCGCACGTGGTACCCGCCGCGCATCGCCAGCGTGGGCAGCGACGCGATCGACGCGACGCCGTTGACCGGCTCCCAGACCATCACCGCCGCGTCGAAGTAGACCTCCTTGTCCATCGGCTTGCCCATGCCGTAACCGTCCATGATCACGATGGGAAGATCGGAGGTCGCGTCGAAGGTGCGTGCGATGTAGAGGCCTGTGCTCACCGCGCCGCTCGCGGCGCCTCCCACGAACGCCTGCGCGCGGACCTGCGTTGTGACGGTGAGGGTCACGGGCTCGCCCGTGTACAACGTGGAGGATGCGGTCGGCAGCAGCCCGTCCAGCGTGTAGCGGATCTCGGCCCCCTCGATGGGAGTGGACATCCCCACCTGGATCTGATCCCTGAACGTCTGGCTGGGCGTGGAGAACGACACCTCCCCGTTCAGGGAGGGGGGAGGCGCCGCGGTGCCGTCGCCATCGCCGTTGCCGCCGCCGTTGCCGTTGCCGTCGCCAGCCGGTGCCTGGCCGCAGGCAACGCTCAGAGAGATCAGGGCGAGCGAGATGGAACGGTGAAACCGGGCAAAGCGCCCTCGTTTGACCATGGCATGATTTTCCACTGCGACCTCATTCAGAGTTCAAGGATTCTCCATTCTACTGGCACACAGGGCTGCAGCGCTATCCGTTTCGGGCGCGTCGACTCGAGCGGTCTCGTGTCCCTCGGCGGGGAGCAGCTCACACCTCGTAAAACGGCGCGTGTGAACGTGGATCATGGGGTGAGGGCAGCGCCAGCTGGGATTGGAATGGCGGCATGGTCGCCCGGGCAGGACGACCTCGCCGCCGAGGCGCTTCGTCTCCCTGAGCTGAACAGGATCAGCGCGCGTCAGGCGCGTCCCTGGCGAACGGCGCAATCTCTCTTCGAGCCGCTCTCGCGCACCGTTTGCACCCCTACGCCATGATTGCGCCTCGGCCGGCGCGGGGCAGCGCCGGGCAGCGCGGCCTTGTCCCCTTCTGGCCTCCCGGGATCCGGGGGCGAGCCGGCGGCACGAACATTGATTGGCCTCGTGGCCGCCGAGGACGCGCCCTGCGCGGCCGCGCTGCGGCCCACGCGCGCTCCCCGGCCGGCGCCCGCGCAGCGCGCGTGGGTCAACAACCCTCGAGGTCCGTCATGACCATGTTCTGCAACCAGTGCGAGCAAGCATCCCACGGGACCGGGTGCACCACGGCCGGCGTCTGCGGCAAGGACGAGGACGTTCAGTCGCTCCAGGAGCTCTTGATCTACGGCCTGAAGGGCGTCGCCGCCTACGCGCACCACGCGCGAAAGCTCGGCATGCGCGACGAGCGGGTGAACGGCTTCCTCGAGGAGGCGCTCTTCTCCACGCTGACCAACGTGAGCTTCGACCCCGAGGCGCTCCTCGAGCTCTGCCTGGAGTGCGGCCAGGTGAACCTCCTTGTGATGAGGATGCTCGACGAGGGCCACCGCATGCGCTTCGGCGAGCCGCAGCCGGCGATGGTCCGGGAAGGCACCCTGGCGGGGCCGGGGATCCTCGTCTCGGGGCACGATCTCTCGGACCTCGCCGAGCTGCTCCGGCAGTGCGAGGGGACGGGCGTGAGGGTGTACACCCACGGCGAGATGCTGCCGGCGCACGCGTATCCGGAGCTCGCGGGCCACCCGAACCTCGTCGGCCACTACGGCTCCGCGTGGCAGCACCAGAAGGCCGAGTTCCTGGCGTTCTCGGGGCCGATCCTGATGACCTCGAACTGCGTGCTCCTCCCGAAGGAGGCCTACCGCGATCGCCTGTTCACCGCCGGCGTCACCGCGGTGCCCGGCGGCCGGCGCGTGCGCGGCGGCGACTTCTCCGAGGTCATCCGGGCGGCCCTCGCGAGCCCGCCGCTGCCCGACCACTTCGTGCGCGAGACCGAGGTCGGCTACCACCACGAGGCGATCCTCGCGCACGCTGGGGCCATCGTGGAGGCGGTGAAGGCCGGGAAGATCAGCCGGTTCTTCCTGATCGGCGGCTGCGACGGCCCCGAGGCGGCGCGCAGCTACTTCACGGACTACGCCGCGCAGACGCCCCGGGACTCGTTCATTCTCACGCTCGGTTGCGGCAAGTACCGTATTCGCAACCAGGACCACGGCACCCACCTCGGCCTGCCGCGGCTGCTCGACATGGGGCAGTGCAACGACGCCTACGGCGCCCTCCGCGTGGCCGGCGCGCTCGCCCAGGCGCTCGGCTGCGGGGTGAACCAGTTGCCCCTCACGCTGGTGATCTCGTGGCTCGAGCAGAAGGCCGTGGCGGTGCTCCTCACCCTGCTCAGCCTGGGTGTGAAGGGCATCGTGCTCGGGCCGCGCCTGCCGGCGTTCCTCACGCCGAACGTGCTGCGGCTGCTGCAGCAGCGCTATGATCTCCGGCTGACCGGCAGGGCGCCGTCGATGGACCTGCTGCAGCTCCACCGGGCGCCCGCGAGCGCCTGAGCGCCTGTGCGCGGGCTCGCCCGCGCCGCGCCCGCCGTCTCGACATCGCGGGCCTGCGCCGGTACGACGCAGGCCCGCGACTCCGGTGCTGGCTCAGTGCGATGTCGTGTACTTGAACTCGAGGATCGCCCCCGGGTTGTCCAGGACCGTCGTGACGCCGCCGGTCGGTCCGCTCGTGTTCCCCGCGGTGTCCGTGATGATGTAGAAGGTCTTGCGGTCCGGGCTCATCGCGAGATCGCGGTACCGGTTCGTGGTCTGGAAGAGGACGGTGGGCTCGCCCTCCACGGTCTTCCCGTTCGGGCTCAGCTTCACCTTGTACACGGCGCCCTTCTTGAGGGCGGTCATCAGGAGAGAGTGATCCCACCCGCGGATGCCGTGCCCGGCAGGGTAGTAGTGGAGCGAGGAGGGCGCGATCGTCGGCCAGCAGATGTACTGGGTGGAGCCGCACGCCCAGTCGAAGAAGACGTAGTCGTTGGGCACGGTATAGAAGGTGAGGAGCGGCTCCTTGAAATCCGGATGGCTGAAGGCGCTCTCCAGCTGCCGCGGCACGGACGGGGGAGGAGCGAAGTCGCTCCAGGAGAGCTCGTTGCACGGCGTCGGGCTCGAGGCCGACCAGTTGTCGTACGTGTACGCCTGGTCGTCCTGGTAGCCGGCGACGTACGGCCAGCCATAGTTCTTGCCGGCCTGGATGAGGTTCAGCTCGTCGTCGCTCTTCGGCCCGTGCTCGTTCGCGTAGAGCTTGTCGCCCCGGCCGAACGTGAGGCCCTGCGCGTTGCGATGGCCGTACGAGTAGATATGGCTGCGGACCCCGTCGATCTTCGGGTTGTCCTTCGGGATCGATCCATCGACGTTCAAGCGCAGGATCTTGCCGACGTATTTCTGCCAGTCGTGCGCCGCGACCTCGGCCGCCGTCGGCAGCTCCTGCGCGCGGATGGGGTTGCACATCCTGGCGAACTGGTTGTTCCCCTGATCCCCGATGGTGTAATAGAGCTTCCCATCGGGGCCGAACAGGAGCCGCGCGGAGTTGTGATCGTCGCTCCCCGGCAGGCCCGTGACGATGTCGACAGGGTTTCCGAGGGTCTCGGTCACCCGGTTGTACGTGTAGCGGCGGATCTTCGTCCTGCGGTCCACCGCCGGATCTGCCGCGACGTTGTAGGTGAAGGACACGTACACGTAGTCCTTCCCTTTGTGCTTGAGCAGATCCGGGTGCAGCGCCAGGGCCAGCAGCCCGTCCTGACCTCCCGACTGGAACGCCTCCGGGATGGTGATCGCGGTCTTCTGCAGGCCGTCCTCCGGCCTCACGCGGACGACCCGCTTCCCTGTGCGCTCGGTGAGCCACAGGTAGCCATCCGGCCCCCAGACGATCCGCATCGGAAACGAGAGATCCCGTACGATCTCGCGCGAGGTGAAGGTCGGCTCCTCGCCGGAGCACACCTCCTCGCCATGGCCACGATCCTCGGTCTCCTCGGCGACGAGGGCCTGAGCATCGGATTCGAGCGGCTCGTCCGGCGGACCCGCCTCGCCACATCCGGTGAGGCTCCACGAAGCCGTGGTGAGCAAACCCACTTGAGCCAGAACAACAGCCAGGTTACGTGAGATAAAGGGCGACATAGGATTACCTCCCCGTCTCGTTCAAAGGACGTTCAAGTGTCGGTGCTGACCCGATCCCAACGCGCCATGGCGTGGCGGACGCGCCGGGTAAATCTCGGCATACAACCGGGGATTGCGAGACATCCGGTAGTGCCCTTCCCGGTTAGAGTAAGGTCTTTACTATAGCAAACGTGGAGCTCGCTCGCACTGACAACGTTGATTTGCGATGTCGGTGGATGACATTGTGCGTGAACGAGTCACTGTGTCGTCCCTGGCGCGGACATGGCTGCTCTCGCGCTCGTGGCGTCGCCTGCGCCTCGGCGGCCCTCGTGTCCGGGTCGCCGTGCCAGGACGGCCGAGCGTCGCAGCGCGGCCGAGCTCGCGATGTCGCGTGTCGCGTGTCGCGCGGCGCTCAATGGAGCGCTGGATCTCGGTGGGGTTACTTCGTCGACGCCGGCTCTGCGGACACGTCGAGCTTCTCGATCGAGCGCGGGGTCCCGAAGCCGGGCCCGCCGAGCGCGGTCTCGACCTTCAGATACACGTCCTGATGCCCGGAGGAGCGCGCGGCGTCGAGGAGGACGTCATTGCGGTAGAGCGTCACGACCAGCCCCGCGACGACCGACAGCGCGAGCGTCAGGCGCTGCGCCCGGCCCGTCTCGCGCGCGCGGGGCGCCACGTAGGTCGCCTCGTTGAACAACTCCGGCTCCCGCGCCTGCGGCATCCACGGCGGCGAGGTGGGCCGAGACGCCGCGAGCATCGCCGCGGGCGGCGCCTGCACCTCGGTCCGCGTCACGAGATTAGGTGAGCTGTCGTGCAGCGCCCCGAGCGGCATCGTGTCGCCGAGCGACATCGGGGCGCCGAGCGGCATCGTGGAGGACATGGGCGACGCCACCGGCGTCGGATGGTCGGAGTCCATGTTCCGCCGCCCAGGGGCGCGCGGGGGCGGCGGAGGCGGGCCCCGGCGCGCCGTGCTCGGCGGAGGACCCTGGACCTGCGCCGGCTCGGGGGGCGTGGGCTCGATTCCCGCCACGACGCCGAGCGGCTGCCAGGCGGCCATCCCGGGGCGCCATATCTTCGTCGTCTCGTCGATCACATCGAGACGGAACAGATCGTCGAGCTTGTCCAACGTGAGCACCTTGATGTCGTCAGGCGCGATCGCGACGTGCCAGAGACTCTCGCGATCATCGGTTGCCGGGACGGGCGGCGCCGGGCGCCTGGCCGGAAGGGGCGGCGGTTTCATACAAAGTCCTCCCTTGCGCCCGCGAGGATGCCACGGCGCGAGCGCACCGTACACAACGACATGAGGCGCCGCGTGCTTTCGAGACGGTGCGGATTTTTGCAATGAGTGAGGTGTGACCCGTGGCACTGGCGAGATCCTCGCCATGCCGGTATTCTCGCCCGCGATGGCGGCGGAGCATGGAGGCAGTCATGAACATCGCGGATGAGGCGATCGCGGCCGGCAACAGCGCTGGATCGTCCAGCTTCCGACGCTGGATGCGCGTGATGCCAGCGCTCCTCCTCGTCGCGGCCGCCGCGTTCGTGGCGGCATATTACGTCCCGCTTCACCGCGCTCACGTGCTCTTGCTGGAGGAGCAGCGGAAGTCGAACCAGAGGGCCAGAGAGCTCGAACAGACGCTGAGCCAGGTGCGCGGGGAGCTCGAAGCGAAGACGGCGCAGATCCAGAAGGGCGAGGCGGAGCGGCAGCAGACCGAGGCCGCGAAGAAGTCGGGCGCCGAGCGGGTCGAGCAGCTCAAGGCGGAGCTCGCGGGGAAGCTCGACAAGCACGTCAAGAAAGGGGTCGCGGCGGTCGCGGTCGCGGAGGGACAGGCGTTCGTCGCGCTCTCGGAGAGCGCGGTGTTCCTCCCCAACACGGTCGACGTGAGCCCGCAGGGGCAGGCCCTCCTGTGCCAGGTCTCGGGCGCGCTGTCCTCGAGCGGCGGCGGCCAGGCGCCGCTGCGCGTCGGCGCGGTCAGCGGTCCTCCGGCCTCGGTGCCGGCCCCCTTGCAGGCCGCCTATCCGACGCCGTGGGAGCTCTCCGCGGTCCGGGCGGCGACCGTCACGCAGACGCTCCAGGACAAGTGCGCGGTGGCAGGGGCCCGGCTGTCGGCGGTCGGGCACGCCGAGCACGACCCCGCGGCCGCCGCGCTCGGAGAGACCAAGCTGCCGCCGGGGCGCGTCGAGATCTCCGTCGCGCTGCCGGCGGCCTCCGCGGAGAAGTGACGGCCGCGAGGGCGCTCGACGCGCCCGCCGTCACGCGCCCCCCAGGCTGGCCGCGATGATCCGGCGCAGCTCCTCCTCGACGAACCGCTGCTTCGACAGCACCGCCCGCACGCCGCGCCCGCGCAGCGCGGCCTCGCTCTGCTCCTGCGCCGCCGTCGTCAGCACCACGACCGGCACCCGGGCGAGCCCGGGCGAGCGCCTGAGCTCCGCCACCATCTCCAGGCCGCTCAGGTAGGGCATCTCCAGGTCGGTCAGCACCACGTCGGGCGGCGCCGCCCGCGCCCGGGCGAGCCCCTCCCGCCCGTCGCTCGCCTCCTCCACGCGCAGCCCCATCGACCGCAGGATGCCGCAGAGCAGCTCCCGCGCGACGGGCGCGTCCTCCACGACCAGCGCGAGCGGCTCCCGCTTCTGCTCGGCGGCGGCGGTGAAGGGCGCGTTCCCCGGCGCCTGCCGGGCGTACGCGAACAGCCGCTCCACGTCGAGCAGCAGCATCGCCTCGCCGTCCGCCGTCGGCGCCACCCCGCGCACGAGCGGCGAGGTGACGGGCATCTCCTCCGAGCGCACGAGCGCGACAAGCCGGGGGTTCTCGTAGCCGTCCACGCTCACCGCGAAGAGGCCCGCGGCGTGGTGCAGCACGAGCGCCGCGTCCCCGGGCGCGGGCTGGCCTCCGTCGCCGAGCACCGCCCCGAGCGCGTACAGCGGCGCGAGCTCCGCGCCGGCGCCGCTGGTCAGGCGCACGCGCGGCCCGTCGGGGGCGCGCAGGAGCTCCTCGTCCTCCAGGAGCACGACCGAGTGCACGGCGTGCGTCGGCACCGCGCACCGGAAGCGCCGGCTGGAGATGGGGACCACCTCCTCGCCGTGCAGGTTCTTCGGCACCACGAGCACGATCGTCGTGCCGAGCCCGGGCTTCGAGTCGACCCGTACCTGCCCGCCCAGCGCGCCGATCTCGCGCGCCACGATGTCGAGCCCGACGCCCCGGCCCGAGATCGCGCCGACGCTGCGGCTCGTCGTGAGCCCGTGCGCGAACAGGTACGGGATGAGCTCGGCGTCGTCGAGGGTCGAGGCGCCCGGGACCGACGGCGCGAGCACCTCGCGCAGGCGGGCGAAGTCGACCCCGCCGCCGTCGTCCTTCACCTCGACCCGCACGGCGGCGTCGGTCTGGACCACGGTCACCGCCACCGTCCCGCGCGCGGGCTTGCCGCGGCTCGCCCGGACGTCCGCCGGCTCGATCCCGTGGTCGATGGCGTTGCGCACGAGGTGCAGGAGCGCCGGCTCGAGGCGGCGCTCCACGGCCGCGTCGAGCAGCCCCGTCCCCTCGACCCGCGCCTCGACGTCCTTGCCCAGCATGCGCGCCGCGCTCCGGGCGGCGAGCGACACCTGGTTCAGCAGGCGCTCGGTGCGCACGACCGACGCCCTCCGGACCACCTCGTCGAGCTCGTCGAGCGCGCGCCCCGCCGCGAACTCGTTGCTGGACCAGTCCGCCCGGACGGCGCTCAGGAGGCGCTCGATCTCCGCGCCATAACCGAGCGTCTTCGCGATGCGCTCCGCGAACCGATCCACGTCCGCGCCGCGGGGGTCGATCTCGACGAGCAGCGCGCGGAGCATGCGCTGGGACTCGCGGAGCCGCCGCTGGATGACCTCCCGCTCGCCGTGGAGCCGCTGGAGCTCCTGCAAGAGCGCCCCGACGGCCTCGGCGTCGAGGGCCGCGCGGGCGGTCGGCTGGGCGGGGTCGGGCGGCGCGTCGGGCGGGTCCAGCCGCGGCGGCACGACGCTCTCGTGCACGGAATCACACGGCGGTACGAGCGCCGGCGCGAGCGGCGGCGCGGGCTCGCCGGCGGGCGGGCCGCCGCCGCCGAGCTCCGCGCGCGCAGCGCGGAGGGTCTCCTTCACGATCTCGAGCTCGGGCGCGGCCTCGCCGCCGGGGCTCGCCGACAGCAGCCCTAGCCCCTCCAGCGCGCCGAGGAGGCTGTCGCCGGTGAGCTGCGTGGGGCGCGCGCCGCCCCGCACCGCGTCGATGACGTCCTCCGCCAGCTCGGCCAGGTCGCCGCACGCGGCGAGCTCCAGCATGTGCGCCTCGCCCTTCAGCGTGTGCAGGAGCCGGCGCAGCACCTGCAGGTTGCCGCTCTGGCCCTGCTCGTAGCCGAGCCACAGGTCCGTCGCCTGGGCCACGCGGTCGGGCATGGTCCGGCGGAACGCGGCGACGAGATCAGCCCGGCTCCTCATCCGCGTCCGCCTCCGCGCTCTCGGGCTTGCCGGCCCTCGCCCCCGGCGGCTTGACCCGGAAGGCCTTGGCCGTCGTCTTGAGCACGTGCGACAGCTGGAGCAGCGACTCGGCCGAGCGCGTCGCGGCCACGCTGCTCGTCAGCGTGTCGTTCACCGCCCCGACGATGTTGACGATCGCCGTCTTGACCCGCGCCGTCCCCTCGCGCTGGTGGTCCACCGCGTCCGAGATCTGCGCGGCGGCCGCGGCCGTGTCGCGGGCCAGCTTGATCCCGTCCTCGGTCGCGAGCACGGACGCGTGGGAGGCCGCGTGCATGTTCGCCACGAGCTTGCGGATGTCGCGCACCGAGTCCATGACGTGCTCGGACAGGCGGCGCATCTCGGCGGCCACGAGAGAGAACCCGCGCCCCACCTCGCCGGCCTTCGTGCCCTCGAGCGCGGCGTTGAGCGCGAGCAGGTCCGACTTGTCGGCGATGCTCTGGATCAAGGACAGGATCTCGCCGATGCGGTCCGAGTGGGAGCTGACGAGGCGCGTCTGCTCCGCCGTGTGCTGGACGCTGACGAGGCTCCGCTGCGCCGTCTCGTGCACGGTGGCCGCGTCCTTCGCGATGTGATCCGCGCTGGCGGTCAGGGCCTCGACGGTTCGCCGGATCTCCTCGAGCGCCGCGTTCTGCTGGCTCGCGCTCGTCTCCTGCTCGCGCACCGACGAGAACATGCCGGCGGCGGCCGACGCGACCTCCGCCGAGGTGTTGCCGATCCGCGAGGCGAGCTCCTGGAGGCTCGTCACCATGGAGCGGAACGCGGCGAACAGCTCCCCGTCGCCCGTGATCTTGCAGGTGAAATCGCCGCCAGCGACCCGCGCGGCCGTCTCCTGGAGCTCGCGCAGCTGGGTGTTCATCCGCTCGAACGCGCTGGCCATGTCCCCGAGCTCGTCGTCCGAGATCCTGAGGGACAGCCGGGCCGAGACGTCGCCCCGGGCGATCCGGTCCGCCGCCTCCTTGATGTGCGCCATCGAGCGCGTCATGCGCGCCGAGATGACCCAGGCGAGGCCCAGGCCGAGCAGCGCGATCCCCGCCGATTGCAGGGCGATGGTCCTGCGCGCGTCGGCGCGGCGCTCGGCGATCCGGTCGCTGCGCAGCCCGACGGCCAGCGTCCCGAGCTGGCGATCGCCGTTCCGCGACCGGATCGGGGCCTCGCTGACGACGACGCCCGCGTCGCCCCGGCCCCGCGCGCCCTCGGGCGCCTGCGCCGCGCCGATCGCGGCGATGCGCTGCCCCCTCGCGTCGTAGACGGACACCCAGCTCACCAGGGGATCGGTCATCGCGGTGCGCAGGGTGTCCGGGAAGGTCTCCGGCGGCTGCTCGAGGTCCATGGCCACGCCGATGGGCTCCTTCAGCATGGTCGCGAGGATCCCGGCGCGCTCGCGCAGCTCGGCCTCGCTCGCCCGCGCGGCGTGCTCGGGGATCAGCCACAGATCGAGCGCCGACAGCACGATGGCCACCGACGCGACGAGGGCGGCGATCTTCCAGCGGATAGAGCGAAAGTTGAGCATGGCGGGTGAGGGGCGGCGATGGCGGACGCTGAACGAGGGGCGCTGGATGGGCGATGGGCGATGGGCGATGGGCGATCGCGAGTCGTGAACCGTGAGCCGTGAACCTGCGGGCGGCGATGCGCGGTGTCCGGTGACGGACGTCGCGAGGGCCTCAGTCGACGATGCGGGCGAGCCGGAGGAGCTGCGGGTCGAAGCGGAGGCCGACGGCGTTGGCGTGCTTCACGTTCAGCAGGAGCTCGGGCTTGGCGCCCGAGAGCCCCACGGAGACGGCGCAGCCGCGCTTCGTGTCGTCGCCGTCGCCGCACACGACGATGCGGACGACGGCTCCCTCGCGCGACGGGATGTCCGGGATGGCCGCGGCGAGCCCGCGCGCCACATAGACCACCTCGGCGCCGGCGGCGCGCAGCGCCTCCTGCAGCTGGGCCCTTCCGCTGTACGTCACGCGCAGGACGGACGCCTGCCGCTTGGCCACGGTCGTCTTCGCGGCCAGCCTGGAGAGCACGGCCGCCATCGCGCTCGCGTCCTCGGCGCTCGCGCCCGACTCCGCCCCGACGACCGCGAGCACGGCCGTACCCGCGCGGCTCGCGAACCCGCTCTCGTAGCCGATCGATCGCAGGAGGATGGCGCCCCGCAGCTCGTAGGGGACGGAGGCGGCAGAGCGGCTCTCGGTGCTCACGGTCGTGAGGAGCGCCGCGGCCATCAGCATTCGAATCGACGAGATCGGAGATGTCATACTCCGCTGGCGAGCTTCGTAGGAGCGCGGACGGATCCTCGACGGGCGTGGCATCAGGCGACCGCGGACCCCACGTCAACGTTCCTTGGCGGCGAGCCGCTTGACCAGGGCCGGCAGACGATCGAGGTGGCGCTTCGAGAGGACCGCGTCCGCCTGGACCTCCAGCTGCAGCTGTTCGAGCTCCCGCTCGGAGTGTCCGGACATCAGGATGACGCTGAGCTGCCCGAGCCGCTGGTTCTTCCGGAACAGGGTGAGCAGCCGGTCCCCACGGATGGTGGGCATGAAGACGTCGAGGACGACGATGCGCACATGGTGCCGCACGATGGCCTGCGTCGCCCCGATGGGGGAGGGGAGCGCGAGCACCTGAAAACCGGCGGAGCGCAGCACGCGAGACACCTCTTCTCGGGCGATCTCGCTGTCGTCGATCACGAGCACAGGCGCGTTCGCCGGCGCGGTTGTCGGCGCGGTTGTCGGCGTGCTCGCCGGCGCGCTCGCCGGCGACCGCGACAGCGGTGCGCCGCTCGCCGGGGACGCCTCAACGGCCGAATCGAGCGGCGGTCTGGGTTTGGACGCAGGCGATCGGGAGCTCGGGACGCTCATGGGTTCGACCAGATGGCCTGAGCTTCGCGCGTCGCCGCCGAGGGCCTAGGCGCAGCGTCGGAAGCGTCGACCAGGTGGGCTGCGTCGAGGAAGGTCACCGCTCCCTCGCTGGTGTCGACGACGGCGTTCGGCGCAGGCTCCCCGAACACCTTGACCGCGGCGACACACCGCGTCTTGCCGGCGGGCAATCCCAGGTAGCCGCGCGCAGCGCGGCAGACGACGATACGGAGCGGGGTAGCCGCCGGCTCCGCGACGGCGGGCGACAGGATCACGATGATCCTCCCCCGGTCCTGGAGGATGCCCATCACCCGGGGGTCGGTGCGCGGCAGCGGCAAGGGGGCGCGCCATGCGATCACCTCTTCGACCTGCTGCGCCCTGAGCGCGAAGGTCGCCGTGCCCATGTCGAAGAGCAGGAAATCGACAACGGCCCTCTCGCGCAGGCCCTTGTCCGGGGCGTCGTCGCGCAGATCGTGAACCTGGCTGATTGCTTCGGACAAGGTGTCCTCGATTTACCACAAGGGCAGACGTCGGGGTGGTGCATTCGTATCGGGCTGCACGGTGTCAGGAGATTTCTGACGTCGATTCTGCTGTCGCTGTCGTGTGTGCTCCTGCGTCTGCCTTCCCGCGCATGCCCCGGCGGTGTCAGTAAGACGCCTCGACCGAGGCGCCCACGTAGGGGCGACCGGTGGTGATGATCAGCCGGTGCGAGGCGTAGGACGGTGGAGGGACCTTGTTGAAGGTGAGGTTCTTGCCGAACACGGAGACCCAGACGCGCTCGATCGGCGAGAAGGACACAGCGGCGTCGAGGTTGAACGCCGATCGCGCCGCCAGGCGATCTCTCGGCGGCAGCTCGTCCGTGTCGTGGGTGGGCGCGTCCCTGGAGCCGTGGCTGTTCATGCCAGTCCGGAGGGTCGCGGCGAGCCCGGCGGTGAACCGGCTGGCGCTGTAGCTCAGGTGGCCTTTGACGAGGTGGATGGGGTAGTTGGCCCAGGTCTCGCCGTCCCAGTTGGTCAGGATGTTGAGGTCGCTCTCGGCGGCGAACGGCTTCGACACGCTGTACCAGAGGTCCCCCGCGAACCCGCCGCCGAGGTCGGCGATCGCGCCGATCTCGCCGCCGAGGGCGTCGACGTCCGCGGTGCTGTTCGCGAAGCTGCCCCACCAGCCGCCCACGGCCGGGTGCCTGGGGTTGTGGGCCACGTGGTCCTCGAAGTCCTCGGGCCGCACCCGATCCCACAACACCCAGCCGAGGGTATTCCTGTAGCGCTCATAGAAGACCGCGACGTCGAGGGCGAGGCGCTCGTCGAGCAGGCCCACGACATAGTCGAGCTCCACGAGGTGGGAGGACTCCGGAACGAGCGAGGGCAGCGGCGCGATGGGCTCGTCCTCGAAGGCGGCGTTGAATCGCTCGAGCCAGTTGAAGTAAGCGGCGTCCGGGAAGCGGAAGCCCTTCTGGTAGGACAGCTTGACGTTCTGCGTGTCGCTGATCGCGTAGGCGGCCGCGACGCGGTAGGAGGGGCTGTCCACCGGCTCGGGCTCGCGCGAGAGGCCCCCGCGGAGGTTCAGCTCTCCAAACTCGGTGTGATCGAAGCGCAGGCCCGCGGAGACGGTGAGATCGTGGAAGGTGGCCGTGCTCTCGCCGAAGGCGGCGAGCTCGGTCCACGAGAAGCTCTCCGGGGACTCGAAGGCGGTCCCGTAGAGCCGTCCCCAGCGGGATCTCTGGCCGTTGAAGCGCTTGTGGCTCGCCGACGCGCCGATCGCGAGCTGGCTGTTCGGCAGCGCCGTCGTCTTGTAGATCGCCTTGATGTCCCGGTGCTCCTCGCCGAGGCCCCCGACCGGCAGGAGCCCTGCGCCCGGGGCCGGATTGGACGCCTTCGCCATCTCGGCTGCGACCCAGTCGGCCGGGACGAGGGCCGTCTCGAAGGCCGAGAAGGTCGGGACCAGCTCGACCTTGTGCTGCCTGGACAGGTGGACGTGGATCTCCGGCGTGACGGCGAACGTCCTCTGCCGCACATGGCCGGTGTTGCTGTCGGACCACTGGCCCGCGAGCTGCTCGGGGGTCATGCCCCTGTTCGGGGCGTTGCCCATCATCGACGTCTGCGCGTAGTCGAGCCGCAGATCGACGCTGACGAGGCTGCGCTCGGAGCCGTAGCGGAAGCGGCCGAAGCCCTTGTAGCTCGGCTCGCCGAGGGCGTTGACGCGCGTGTGGTGCAGGAAGGGAGACGCCGTGACGCCCGCGTAGTCCTTCCCGTACAGCTCTGCCGTGTTCGGCCGGGGCGCCTGGGGCAGCTCTCCTTCGTTGTCGGCGTGGCCGAAGTAGAGGAAGCAATCGGCGTTGTGCTTCTCGCTGAGCAGGCCGCCGTAGCTGACCTCCAGGGTGCGCGTGTCGCCGGAGGCATACGACGCCTTGCCCCAGAGCCCGGGGCGGGTGATCCCCGTGGGCCTGAGGACGTTGACGAAGCCGCTGATCGCGCCCGAGCCGTGGACGATGGCGCCTGGGCCGAGGATCACCTCGACCCGCTCGATGTCTCCGGTGAGGGGCACGGCCAGCGTGCTCCCGATGGCGCCGAAATGGGCGCGCATGTTCGTGTTCACGCCGTCGACCATGACGAGCGTCTTGGCGTTGTTGTCGATGAGCACGCCGCGCACGCCGATGAGGCGCGAGGTGCGCTCGTGCTCGCCGATCAGGACGCCGGGCTGGTGGGCTTGCAAGAGGTCGTCGAGCGAGCGGACGGCGTAGAGCTTCAGCGTGCGCGCATCATAGAGCCGCGCCTGGCCGGTCGACGTCTTGCTCTCGGTCTCGAAGAAGCCAGTCGACGAGACCTTCACGTTGAGGAGCTCTTCGAGGTCGAGCGAGAGGAACTGCCCCTGCCCGCCGTCATCGCCGCTGGCCAGCGCCTCGCTCCCCGGGGTCTGCGCCCAGGAGGAGCCCGCCGCCCCGAGAGGGCATAGCAGCGAGCAGAGGAGCAAAGCTGACTTGCGCATCGATTCCCCACGTTCGAGCGCCGGGCAGGGCGCACGGGATCGGGGCGAGCCGGTGGCCCGAGGTCCTGGAGCACGCCTGGACCGCCGGTCATGGCTGTGCGCGGCGGCGCCAGCGGGCGCGCGCTGCCCGGTCTCCCCCACGAGTCTGCAACGGAACTGTTCGCTGACTTGCTGTATTGCGCGAACATCCCGATGTTACACGAATACCAAGACGCGTCAACGGCTGTCCTGAACGCTCGACGCGGAGCGCCGCGAGCCCGCCGGCGCGCTTTCGACTCCCGAGAGCGCACTCTCGAGAGCGCATCGTGGGGGCGGGAGTTGCACCCAGGGCGCGACTCGATGGGAGTCGATGTGAGAAGGTGTGGTGTTCCCCGGTGAGCGGGCCGCGCCGGGGGCCGGCGTCAGCGCCCGGTGATCCAGTAATGGAAGGCGTGGAATCCAGCGCCGCGGCGCAGGGCGATCGCGATCGGGGCCGGCGTCGAGAGGCGCGCGGCGGGGAGGGGCAGGGCCCGCTCCACCCACGGTCCACGCGGCACGTCGATGGTGCCGATCGCCTCGCCCGCCACGGAGACGGCGAGCTCGGCGCCGTCGTCCGAGGCCACCCGGAGCACGAGGCGCGCCTCGGCGGGGGGCGCCGCGAGGTGGGCGACGAAGCGATCGGCTGTCCGGTGGTAGCGGCCACCGTCCGCGAGCTCCGTGCGCGTGAGGTCGAGCTCCCCTGGCGCGCTGCTCTCGGGCGCGGCGAGCGCGATCGCCATGTTGCGCTGGTCCGCGAGCGGATCGAGCGCATAGGCGTGCGCCGCCTCGGACTCGAGGTCCGAGACGTCGAGCTCGTCGAGGATGCGCTCGCCGGGCACGGACCGCACCGGCAGCGCCCCTGAGCCGAGGAGGTCCCAGCGCGCCTCGTAGGCGATCATCGTGGTGCCGCCGAGGATGGCCTGGTCCTCGACGGTGGCGTCGACCAGCGCGCGGCCCAGCACCGGCGGGCACGCCATCCAGTGCGGGTAGACGATGAAGTGGGTCGGCCGGCGCTCCGGGGGCAGCTTCTCGTAGTGCTCGAACCTGGAGCCGGCGCCGGCCACCCAGTAGCGCGCCTCGCCCTCGGTGGTCAGGCCCACGACGTCGAAGGTCCTGCGGCCGCTGAAGTAGGCGAGCGCGCCCGTGTCGTTGACGCCGATCCTGGCGTCCTCCGGCAGGTGCCGCGCGGCCCAGCGGCCGAGCCAGACCTGCTGCCGATCGATGGCGCGGGCGGAGTTGGCGAGGTCGTCGATGGCCCACGGCAGCCGCGCGGCCAGGGCGCCGGCGAACGCGCCGGCGAGGAGGGGCGTCACGTAGTGGAGCGAGGGCCGGAGCCGCTGGGCGACGTCGCCGAGCTCGCGCGCGAGGCAGGCGACCATGACGATCCACGCCGGCGCGAAGGGCCAGACGTACCGCACGCGGTTCCAGAGGAAGCTGAGGTACGTGCAGGGCAGCAGCGCGCCGAGCGCGAGGGCGCCGACGATCAGGGCGTGCGCTGGGCGGCCCCTCCGGTGCGCTGCCACGGCGAGCGCGACGGCGCCGAGGGCGATGACGGCGGCGGAGCCCTCGGGGAGGAAGACGGCCGTCCACTGGCCGCCGTCGATCACGTCGGTCACGAGCAGCCGGACGTTGTCGAGGAGCGCGGCCCCGAGCGTCGGTCCGTCGTAGTTGGGGTTGCCGATCAGCCACTTGACGGACGTCGTCGATGAGGTCGGGTGGCCCGCGAGCAGCTTGTTCAAGGCCGGGACGACGAGCGGACCGAGGAGCGGCGCGAGGGCGAGCAGGCGCCCGGCCGGGCGCGCGGAGTGCCAGAGAGCGCCGCTGCGGGAGGGGGATGGAGCGGAGAGGGGCGGCGCCGGGAGCAGCGCTGGAGGCACGGCGCGCGACGCCCGGAGGGCGAGCGCGATCGCGGCCAGCAGGGAGGCGAGCGCGCCCTCCGGGCGGAGCAGGGGCGCGACGAAGCCGCAGAGCGCGAGGGAGCGGGCGATGGAGGCGGTGGGCGGCCGCGAGGGCGCGCCTGGCTGCGCGGCCGCCGCGCTGTCCGTGGCGGGCTCTCGCGGTGCCGGCTCGCAGAGCGCCGCTGCCAGGCGGGCGGTGCGGGTGAGGATCCAGGCGAAGGCGACCGTCTCCATCCCGCTCCAGGCGAACCACGCGAACGCGGCGAACCCGGCGCACATCGCGCCCGCGCCGGCGGCGGCCGCGGGGCCGGCGAGGGGGCGCGCGAGGCGCGCGGTCTCGACGGCGAGCGCGGCGTGGAACACGAGCCCGAGCGCCCAGACCGCATAGACGAGCGAGAGATCGCGCAGGCCGAGCGCGTGGAAGGGGGCGAGCAGCACGGGCCAGAGCAGGCTGGTGGCGCCGCTCGAGTAGCCGTCGCCTGCGACGAAGCTGAAGAAGCCGCCCTCGGCGAGCCGCCGGGCGTACTGCATGTGGATGAACGCGTCGTCGAGCGGCAGGGCCGGGCGCCCGGCCTGCGCAAGGATCGCCCTGACGCAGAGCGCGCCGAGCGCGCCGCTCGCGGCGAGGGCGGGCGCATAGGGGAGGGCGCGCGTGGCGAGGGCGCGCAGCCGGGAGGGGGCCGGAGATGCCGCCATGGGCCCGACGCATACCACCGTGCCGCCCGGGGACAGCGATTTCCCGCGCCGGGTGGCCGGCGGATTTCCCGCGCGGGGGCGGCCGGCATTTGGTAGAGCGCCGGGGCTCCATGGTCTTCCAGCCGCGCCCGAACCACCCCTACGCCGACGCGCCTCGCTTCCCTGACGGCGACGATGTCTCCATCGACGCCTTGATCCCGGGCGCCGGCCCCGTCGAGATCGAGATCGGCCCCGGCCGCGGCGGCTTCCTGTTCGAGCGCGCGGCGGCGAGCCCCGAGGCGCGGCTGCTCGGGCTGGAGATCCGCCTGAAGTGGTCGGCGATCGTCGATGGGCGCCTGAGGAAGGGCGGCCTCGGCGGCCGCGTGCGGGCGCTCAACGCCGACGCGCGCGAGGCGCTCGCGCGGCTCCGCCCCGACGCGTCGATCGCGCGGTTTTTCCTGCACTTCCCGGATCCGTGGTGGAAGAAGCGCCACACGAAGCGCCTCGTGATGGGCCCGGCGCTGCTCGACAGCCTCGCGCGCCTGCTCGTGGACGGCGGCGAGCTCTTCGTGCAGACGGACGTCGAGGAGCGCGGCGTGCTCTACGCCGAGCAGATCGGCGCGCACCCCGCGTTCGAGCCGGCGGGCGACGCGCCCGGCTCGCCGCACCTCGCCGAGAACCCCTACGGCGCGAGGAGCCCCCGCGAGCACCACGCGATCGCCGACGGGCTGCCGGTGAGCCGGCTGCGCTACAGGAGGCGGCCGCGCGCGGCCGGCGGTGCGCCGCTGGATCCAGGCCAAGTCGCCGGCTGAGCCCGCTGGGCGCGCCGGCCGGGGCGCGTGAGGCGGATGGCGACCACGCTGCACGTCGTGCGTTCGAGCCTCGCGTGAACGAGAGTCGCCGCGGCGATCCTCGCTCAGGTGCTCATCACGGCGCGCCTGTGGCGGAGCGATCTGTGCTCGCGCGACCAGGAGCTCCTGCAAAGCGCGCTGCGTTGGCCATTGCCGGTCGCGGGATCCCTCATTGTGGTTTCGGGGTTGCGGCGGCAACACGAGGCCGTTGGCTGGCATGGATAACCCAGTCGCGCTGGGTGTTTGCCAACATTCCTGTGGATTTCGTCTGCATTCATACACTCAGGCGGGCGAGCGATCGCTTCTCTATACCTTGCTTCACACCGGCGGGCGGCCTGAGCGCTTCAGTTCTGCGTCGAAAATTTATAGCCTTGATGTGAATGGCGACCGAAGTGTGCGACCTAATTGGCGGTCGTTTGGTCTTCGAAAGTATTTCGTCTTGACCGGACGTATCGATCCGGGAATAGAGTTGTTCACGAGAGCGCCTGTATCCGCACCCTCTGGTGCTGGATGGTCTGCACCGATGGTTCGCGGCGCGAAGGCACGCAGCGGGAGGCTCCTCTTCTGCCCCCTGGTACCTTCGCCCGTCACGGTCCTGTCCACCACAGCGGCTCGACGACGCCGGGGGAGAAGAAGCCATGCATTCGACTTATCGATGCTTTGGGTCGCGGTCGTTTGCCGCCGGGAAGCTCATCGCCTCGCTCGTGGCGATGTCGATCGTTGAGCGCCGCTCGATGAGGACGTGACCGCGGAGGGGCCGCCCAGGCCCCGATTCGAAGTCAGTCGCTGAACGGGTAACCGACAGACGAAGCAAGTCTGCGACGGGGCACGTGTGTGCCTTCAGTCAAAGGAGACTCAATGCGTAGAATCAGTCACCTCCTTCCCTTGGCCTTCTTGGCGGGGATCTCCGGCCTGCTCGGCTGCTTGGGCGTCGCCGATCCGGACGGGCTGGCCGAGCCGGCCGAAGAAGACGTGGGCGCGAGCGAGGAAATGCTGGTGGCGCGCCCCGCCGCGCGGCTCATCTTGACCGACTCCGTCGTCGCGCGCCTGAAGGCGCGCGCCGCGGCTGGAGACGCCGCCTGGACGGCGTTGAAGAAGCGCTGCGACGATTACACGACCGGCACGATGCACCCGCCGAACGGCAGTACCTACCCGGGCTACCCGAACGTCGGGCAAGGCTATCAAGGTGACGAGTATCCGCCGGTCGTGCGCGCGCTGGGCATCTGCTATCGCGTGACGACCGACACGGCCGCGCAGGCTCGCTACGGCGAGGCCGGCGTCCGCCTGCTGGAGGCCATGAGCACCCCGGTCGCGTCCGGGGGGCAGAAGCCGTCGACGGACCAGGGTTACGGCATCCGAAACTACGTGGTCGGTATGGCGTTCGGCTACGACTGGCTCTACCCGGCGCTGCCGGCTGCGACGAAGACGCGCCTGGTCGCTTCGATGAACTCGTGGATCGACTGGTACGACGAGAGCGGGTTGATCAAGAACGACCCGATCGGCAACTACTTCGCCGGCTACTACCTGGCCAAGACCGCGGCGGCGCTGGCGACCGAGGGCGAGAACGCCAAGGCCAGCGTGTACTGGAACGACGTCGTGACGCGCATGTGGGGACAGCTCGTGAAGCCGAAGTTCACGAGCATGATGGCCGGCGGAGGCTGGCCGGAGGGATGGGGCTACGGCGGCAGGGCCGTCCTGTACATGGTCGAGGCGCTGTGGGCGACCAGGACGGCGACCGGCCTCGACTGGTGGAAGGAGCTGCCGCTGGCCCGCGAGCAGGCGACCTATGCGCGGTACTTCACGTGGCCTTCGCTCAAGCACATGGACGACCAGGGCACGATTCGTGCGGGCATCAACATGCGTCCTTCTGCGGCGCTGTTCCTCGGTCTGGCGACCATGCTCGAGCAGCAGGGCGACACCTCGGCCGCCGTCGCGCGCGGCTTCGCCGCCGACGTGATCGCGGCAGCGGGCGACGACTCGGCGCCGTGGTCCAGGTTCTTGTATGGCGATACGGCCGCCGCCAGGAGCGGGTACCAGTCGACCGGCTTGTCGCACTTTGCGGCCGGCCCTGGCCACGTCGGCATGCGCTCGTCCTGGGACAGCACGGCCGTGTGGGGGGCGCTGTCTGGCGGCGCGTACATCAACGCCGCCTACTCCGGTGAGCAGATGTTCAACGCCGGCGGTCTGAGCGTGGTGGTCGGCGATCAGCCGGTGCTGATGAACGCCACCGGCTGGCTGCCCCAGAACTGCGGCAACGCCTGCGAGAACCTGGTGAACGACGACAGCTACGGCACGAGCCAGCGCCGGCTGCACAACACCTTCTTCGTCGACGACGCCACGAACCGGTACAACCCCGGACAAAATTCGCTCTCACCGGTCGATTCGAACGCCCATGTAGAGCGGTACGAGGACCGCGGCGCGTTCGTGCGCGCGCGCGCCACGGGCCTCGGAGACCAGTACGGCAGCCCCACGGTCAAGCCGGTCTCGCAGTTCACGCGCGACGTGGTGTTCTTCCGTCCAGGCAGCTTCGTGCTGTTCGACCGCACGACGGTGGCGAAGGCCAGCGCGGACCAGTGGATGAGCTTTCACACACCCGTGGTGCCCCGTCAGGTGACCACCGCCGATGCGACACAGAGGCGCTTCGACGTCGTGGTGGGTAGCACGCTGGTTGGAAGCGTGCGCGCGCTGCTGCCGAAGAGCGCGAGCACGACGACGACGACGCTGCCGGCTTCGACGGCGCGGCTCGAGGTGCACGCTCCGGTGCGCGCGGCGGCGCAGCAGTGGCTGACCGTCGTCTCGGCGGGCGCGACGCTCGGCGAGCAGACGCGGCTGTCGTCTGCGGACGGCAACGTCATCGCCGGCGACGTGGTGGGCGTCGAGCTTTCGGCGCCGCAGAATCAGGTCGTGCTGTTCTCGGCCGATCAGGCCGCGACCGGCACCGTGTCGAGCGCGGAGTACCTGGTCTCGCAAACGGAAGCCCAGCACGTGCTGGTCGACGTTGCGCCCTCGAGCTCGGGATATGCGGTCACGGCCGTCGCCTCCGGCGGAAAATGGCGCATCCGCGTGAGCGCCGGCGGCGCGCTGCAGGTGTCGGGCGCCAGCAAGACCTTGAGCTTCAAGGTCAGCGCCACCGGCGCTGTCACGGCGGGCTCCTCGACGCCTCCGACGTCGACGCCGACCACACCGTCGCGGCCGACCGAGCCGACGCCGACCGAGCCGACGCCGACCGAGCCGACGCCGACCGAGCCGACGCCGACCGAGCCGACGCCCAGCGGTACAGCGCAGACGCTGACCTTCACTCAGGGCGTCAATGGCTACACCGGCGTGCAAGATGTGAGCATCTCCAGTATGAATTACTCGTCCAGCAACCCTGTCGGCACGGTCTACAGGACCAATGACGTGCTTCTCGCCGACACGCGCCGCCACACAACCAAGGCGCTCATTCGTTTCGACGTATCGCAGATCCCCACCACCGCCACGGTGACGGCCGCCACGCTCGCCGTGACCTTCGAGAGCTGGGTTGGGCCGCAAACCCTGAACGGCAACTTCATGAAGACGCCGTGGAGCTACGGCTCCGCGACGCTGGGCTTCAGCAGCGGGGGCGCGGGCAGCGACTGGACCGCGCCGGGCATCGGCTCGGGCGACGTGGAGGGACCGACCTTTCAGTTCCTGAACATCGACTCCAGCGGCTACCAGCGCAGATCGATCGCGCTCGACCCCGGCAGCGTGCAGAGGTGGGTCCGGAGCAGCGCCGCCAACCAAGGCCTCGTGCTCGCCAACTCCGCGACCGGCAAGGATCTGCGCATCTGCTCGAGCGAGGTGGCCAATGTCGCGAGGCGTCCGACGCTCTCGGTGACCTTCCAGTAGCGCCGCGCAGTCGAGAAAGGTCCTCCCGGACCGCAGTCGCTGGCCTCCTCGGCGACCCGGGGTACCAAGGTAAGATTCAGACGGCTTGGCGCGGGGGCGGTCCGGCACGGGCCGCCACGGCGTCTGCGTGTCATGCTGGCCCAGACACCGCGCCAAGGCACGCTCCCTCTTGCCGGCCGTGCCCTGGCCCATGTTGCCGCGAAAGGAGCTCCGAACCTACCTCGCTCGACGACGCGCTGTTCCAGCCACCGCGTCGCGCGGCGATACCGCCGCGGTGGCTCGCTTCCATCCTACCAAGGAGCGTTCGTGCGACTGTCATTCTCTTCGGCACATTGCGTCCTCGCCTTGGTCACCGGGCTCACGGGCATGCTCGGGTGCTCGGACGACCCTGGTCCCGGCAGCAGCGCGCCCGACGCGGGCGCGCCCGGCGATCCCGACGCGGGCGCGCCCGACGGCAGCCCGCCCTCCTCTGCGACGTTCGGTCCCCTCGGCGATCGGCCGGATCTGCCCGTCGACGGGCGGCTCACCATCGACGGCCTGCTCTCTGCCGTCGATGTCGTCCAGGACAGGGACGGTAGGCCCCATATCTATGCCGAGAACCTCGTGGACGCGATGCGCGTCGAAGGGTATCTGACGGCGCGCGACCGCGCGCTCCAGCTCGAGATCTTGCGGCGCACCGCCGAGGGGAGGCTCGCAGAGCTCTTCGGCGACCTCGATCGCACCACCATCGATCAGGACATCGCTCTCCGCCATGTCGGGCTCGGTCGGATCGCCAGGGCCCAGTACGACGCGCTCCCCGAGGGGGAGCTCCGCCAGATGCTCGACGCGTACGCGGACGGGGTGACCCAGGTGTTCAGGAAGATCCGCTCCGGGGACATCCTCCTCCCCGAGGGCGCGACGGGGATGCCCGCCAAGGCGTTCACCGACTGGAGCGGCGTCGACTCGCTCGCGATCAGCCGCTTCCAGAGCTACCTCCTGTCGTTCGACGCCGAGCTGGACATCACCATGCAGCGGTTCTTCGACGCCGCCCGGACGACGTTCGCGTCGAGCAGCGCCGATCCGCTCGCGCAGAAGCGCGCCGGCTTCGAGCGGGACTTCCTGAGGTTCGCCCCCTCCGAGCCCGCGGTGACCAGCAGCGGTTATCCCGCCTCCCCGGCGCGGGAGAAGGCGCAGAAGGCGGAGGACAAGGCGGCGAAGGGCGCGTCTCGCGCGCGACGACCGGGCCGCGCCGCGCCGGGCCGCGCGAAGCTCATTTCGTCGCTGACCGGCTACCTGAGCGCGGTCCAGCGCGCCAGGAGCAAGGTCGCCCCGGAGGGCTTCGGCTCGAACAACTGGGCCATCCACGCGAGCCGGAGCGCGACGGGGCACGCGCTCGTGGCCAGCGATCCCCACCTGTCGCTGAGCGCGCCGGCCGTCTGGTATGCCGTCTCGATCCATGTCACCGCGCCCGAGGGCAAGGACGCGAGCCGCGATGTTCACGTCGGGGGCGTCACCTTCCCCGGGATTCCGGGGATCATCCTGGGCCACAACGAGCACGTCGGGTGGGGAGCGACGGTCGCGATGTACGACGTCACCGATGTCTATGCCGAGAAGCTCACGCCCGACGGCAAGGCCGTGCTCTTCAAGGGCAATCCAGTGCCCCTCCAGACGGTCGAGGAGGTCATCGCGATCGCTGGCAGGGAGCCCTATACCTACCGTGTCCCGATCGTGCCCCATCACGGCCCGCTCCTGCCGACCATCGTCGACCACGCGGTGGTGGATCCGGACCCGGCCGTGGGGGCGCTCAGCGTCCGCTGGACGGGGCTTGCGCCGACGAAGGAGCTGGAGGCCATCTTCGGCCTGCTGCGCGCTCGCTCGGTCGATGATGCGCAGGAGTCGCTCTCGAAATTCAGCGTCGGCGCGCAGAACTGGGTGATGGGCGACACAGCGGGCGACATCCTCTGGACGACGCACGCGGCGATCCCGACGCGGTCTCCCGAGGCGTTCGCCTGGGACGCGGCCACCTATACGGGCGTCCTCCCCTGCATGGTGCTCCCCGGCGACGGGACCGCGGAGTGGACCGGGACGCTCCCCGAGCACCTCATCCCCCGGGCGAAGAACCCGCCGGCGGGATACCTCGCCACGGCGAACAACGACCCCATCGGGGACTCACTGGACAACGATCCATCGAACGGCACGCTCCCCGACGGCACCCCGATGTACCTGGGTTGCAGCTTCGACATCGGGTTTCGCGAGGGCCGCATCCAGGAGCGGATCGATGCTCACGAGGGACCTCTGTCGCCGGAGGATTGCGCGGCGATCCAGGGCGACATCAGGTCGGCGCTCGGCGCGAGGCTCGTGCCTCACCTCCTCCTCGCCGTGGACCGCGCCGAGGCGGAGCGCAAGACGCCCGGTACTCACCCCGATCTGACCGCGATCGTCGCGGACGCCGCATACGACCCGCAGCGCATCGCCGCCCTGCGGGTGCTCCTCGACGGCTGGGGCAAGGAGGCGGACTACAAGGCGGCCGTCGGCATCGATCTCGACACCGCCATGCCGCTCGCGGACGAGGGCGATGGCCCGGGCGCGATCGACGCCCGCGCCTCGGAGGCGACCCTGGTCTTCAACCTCTGGCTCGTCCGGGTGGTGCGCCGGGTGCTGGGCGACGAGCTCGACCAGATGGGCTTCTCGTCGTTCTCCCGGGAGCTGTCGGCGAAGGCGCTCCTCCACCTGTTCTCCGCCGATCGGGAGCAGCTCGCCACCTTCGATCCGGCCGTGCAGGACAGCACGCTGTGGGACGACATGGGCACGCCAGCGGTCGAGTCCAGGGACGAGCGCGTGCTGCGCGCCCTGCTCGACGCCCTCGCCTGGCTCGAGCAACAGGGGGGCTCCGGGGCTGCGGCGCCCCGCTGGGGCGCCTTTCACACGGTCACCTTCGACGCGCTCGTCCCCCTCTCCAGCAGCCTCAGTATCCCTCCGCCGAGCGATCCGCTCTGGAGCGGCGGCTTTCCGCGCGGCGGCGACGAGTTCGCGGTGGACTCCTCGGATTACCGCCTCTCGTGGGCGCTCGACGAGTCACCTGATTTCCGGTACGTCCACGGCCCGTCGCAACGGCTCGTCGTGGAGCTCGACCCGGCGGGGCCGAAGGCGTGGAACGCCATTCCCGGAGGGAATGTCTGGGACGCCGAGAGCCCGCATTTCCGCGATCAGGCGGAGCTCTGGCGAAAGAACCAGACGCACCTGGTGCCGTTCCTGCTCCCCGACGTGATCCAGGCGAAGGCGTCGCGCACGGTGATCGAGGCGCCATAGCCGGCGCGGCCACCGCGAGCGTCGCGCGCGCGAACGTCGGCATCGTTGCCGCCACAAAGGAAGAGCTCCTGACAAGAAACTTCCGCCGGTGTTGCCCTGGTTTTTCGTTGAGCCGAACGAGAACGCTCGGGGTACGTACAGGTATGAGGCGGGAATCCTTATTTCTTGCGAGGGTTGCTCGCGTCCCAGATCAGGTTGTCGGGGTGAAAGCGCTTGTCTCCGGCGTCGTACCACCGGTTCGGCGGTGCTGCCGAACACCTGTCCACCGGGCAACAGCTTGTTGGGAAACCCGTGCAGTCCATTCCAGAGCTGCACCTCACGGCCGTTCATGTCGATGAGCAGCGCGCCGAGCCCTGCAGCCTGGAAGATCGTATAGCCGTTCCAGCTCCGGTCCGGGTCATAGAGGGTGACCCCGGTGGGGTAAATGGTCGGATGGCCCATGGTTCGCGTCTCCTCGTCCGCGGCGGCGCTACGCACGGGGCGTACCAGCGGTGATGGCCGCGCGTGGAGGTGTTGCGCCGGGCGCCGCCGCGCGACGCTGCTGCGCAGCGAGCAGCCGACCAGCACCTTGCGCTGGCCTGGGCGCACCGCGGACGTCGAGAGCGTCCTCCGGCCGCCGAGATCCCCGCGGAGGCGTGCGCCTCGCCAGGACGGCGCGCGTCGCTCGCGGCGGCGGCGGCGTGGGAGCGCGTGCGCGCCGTCGGTGAGGCGCGAGGTACGAGGCCGAGCCGCGTTCGCGGGTGGGCTCGAGAGATCGAACGGGCCATACTTCGCTCCGAGAAGCGGGGGGCATGGATTTCGACGTCGACTTCGCCATCGTGGGTTCGGGCTTCGGCGGCAGCGTCTCCGCGCTGCGCCTCACCGAGAAGGGCTACAGCGTCACCGTGCTCGAGTGCGGCAAGCGCTGGCGCAAGGAGGATTTCCCGAAGACCAACTGGAATGTACGGAAGTTCCTCTGGGCGCCCAGGCTGCTCTGTCACGGCATCCAGCGGCTGACGCTGCTCAGGGACACGCTCATCCTCTCGGGCGCGGGCGTGGGCGGCGGCTCGCTGGTCTATGCCAACACGTTGCTGGTGCCCCCGCCCGAGGCCTTCGCCAGCCCCGGCTGGCCGGCCGGCACCAGCTGGCGCGACGAGCTGATGCCCTTCTACGAGCTCGCGAAGCGCATGCTCGGCGTGACCGCGAACCCGAAGCTCTGGCCGGCCGACCGGCAGCTCCGGCAGATCGCCGACGAGATGGGCCGAGGGGACACGTTTCACGTCGCGAACGTGGGCGTCCTCTTCGCGAGGGAGGGCGAGCAGGAAGGGCAGCGCGTGCCAGACCCGTTCTTCGCCGGCGAGGGGCCTGACCGCACCACGTGCGTCCACTGCGGCGGATGCATGGTGGGGTGCCGCTTCGGCGCCAAGAACACGCTCGACCTCAACTACCTTTATCTGGCCGAGAAGAAGGGCTGCACCATCCAGCCGGAAACCCTGGTCACCGCGATCGAAGCGCTCCCGGGCGGCGGCTACGAGCTCACCCTGGAGCGCTCCACCGCGCTGCTCAGGAAGCGGCGCCGCACCCTCCGGGCGCGCGGGGTGGTGCTCAGCGCCGGCGTGCTGGGTACGGTGAAGCTCCTGCTGAAGTCGAGGGCCGAGGGCCGGCTACCCCACCTCTCCACGCAGCTCGGCAACTACGTGCGTACCAACAGCGAAGTCATCCTCGGGGTGACGGCCAGGGACGACCGGGTCGACTACTCCCGTGGCATCGCGATCGCGAGCGGCATCTACCCCGACGCGCGCACGCACATCGAGCCGGTGCGTTACCCCGCCGGCTCCGACGTGATGGGCGCGCTGGGCACGGTGCTCACCGACGACGCGCCGGGCCTGCCGCGCTGGCTGCGCTGGCTGGGCCGGCGGCTGCTCCACCCCATCGACCTGATCACCGGGCTCCTGCCGTTCGGGTTCGCGAGGCGCTCCACGATCCTCCTCGTGATGCAGACGGTGGACAATTACATGCAGCTCGCCTGGAAGCGCGGCGGGATGACCACCCACAGACCGCCCGGCCAGCCGAAGCCACCGGCGTACATCCCCGTCGCCAACGAGGTTGGCAAGCGGCTCGCCGTGCTGATGGACGGCACCCCGCGCAACGCCGTCAACGAGGCTGTGCTGAACGTCCCGACCACCGCGCACATCCTTGGCGGCTGCGCCATCGCCGACAGCCCGGAGCGCGGGGTGATCGACGAGCGCAACCAGGTGTTCGGCCACGACGGCCTTTACGTGGTCGATGGCTCGATGGTGCCCGCGAACCTGGGCGTGAACCCGTCGCTCACCATCACCGCCATGGCCGAGCGGGCGATGAGCAAGATGCCACCCAAGCGTGCTACCCGAGCGTGACAACCTCACCTTCACATGGGCGTCCAGCATGCTCGAGGCGGCGGTGCGCTCGAAAGGCCAGGCCACCGTAAAAAAGAGTTGCACGGCGAATAAAGTTCCCTGTAGGTAGAGAAGGTGGTGTGCGCAGTAGTGCGCACAACGCGGAGGCGAGGGGCGCTTGGACTCTCGACAGAAGATCGGCGCGGTGCTCGGGGACCGTTATGAGGTTCTCGCCGAGCTGGGCGAGGGCGGCTTCGGCACCGTCTACAAGGCGCGGCAGCTCGCGACGGGCCAGTTCGTCGCCATCAAGGTGCTGCAGCTCGGGTCGAGCGGCGCGGCGCAGGCGCGCGAGAAGCGCGTCGCGCGCTTCCAGCGCGAGATGCAGCTCTGCGGGCAGCTCCACCACCCGAACATCGTCAGCCTGATCGACTCGGGACAGGCGGACGAGGACGTCGTCTATTCGGTCTTCCAGTTCGCGCCTGGCAAGGACCTCGCCCGGGTCCTTGCCGAGGAGGGCCCGCTGGATCCACGCGAGGCGCGGCACTTCATGCTGCAGATCCTCGACGCGCTCGGCTGCGCGCACGCGCAGGGGGTGATCCACCGGGATCTCAAGCCCGCGAATCTCATGGTCATCCCCACGGGCGCCCGGCGCAACCTGCTCGTGCTCGATTTCGGTATCGGGGCGCTCACGGAGGAAGCGAGCCGCGACGAGAAGACGCGGCTCACGCTGACCAACGAGTCCGTGGGCACGCCCGCCTACGCTGCGCCCGAGCAGCTCCGCGGCCAGCCTCCGACGCCGCGCACCGACCTCTATGCCTGGGGCCTCGTCTTTCTCGAGTGCCTGACCGGCAGGCGCGTGATCGCGGGCGACACGGTGGCTGACGTGATCTTCAACCAGCTCTCCGCCGATCCTGTCGCCATCCCCGCGGCCATCCTCGACCATCCGCTCGGGGACATCCTGCGCCGCGCGACCGCCAAGGACGCGGCGGCGCGCAACGTCACCACCGAGGGGCTCCTGCATGCGCTCGAGGAGTGCGATGTCAGCGGGCTGCGGTCGAGGAGCGTCCCCGTGCGTCTCCAGCGGGCCGCGCCGGACATGATGACGCAGACGGTGGCGGCCGCCAGGTCGTGGAGTGACGGCGGGCTCTCCAAGCGGCTGGTGGAGGGCGAGCGGCGCCAGATCACGGCCGTGTGCTGTACCCTGACGGCGTCGAGCACGGCGCAGGGGCAGGCGGACACGGAGGAGCTCGATCAGCTCCTCGGCCTCCAGCAGGAGGCGTGCACGATGATCGCCCGCCGCTTCAATGGCCACGTCGCGGGCGTGCTGGGCGACAGCGTGCTGTTCTATTTCGGCTACCCGACGGCGCGCGAGGACGCCGCGCGTCGCGCGGCCGAGTCGGCGCGTGAGATGGCGGCGGATCTGCTCGGGCGGAGAGCGGCGGTCGAGGCGGAGCGCAAGATCCGCATCGATCTCCGCGTGGGGATCCACACCGGGCTGGTGATCGCGCGTGAGCTTCGCGATCCGAAGGTCGCCGGGCTCGGGTACGTCGTGGGGACGACGCCGAACCTCGCCGCCCAGCTCAGCGCGGCGGCGGAGCCCGGCGGCATCCTCGTGAGCCGCGAGACGCAGCGGCTGCTCCGCAAGCACTTCGTGCTCGACGAGGACGGCAGCCGCTCGCTCGAGGGCTTCGATGCGCCGGTCGAGGTGTTCCAGCTGCGGGAAGGGAGCGCGCCCAGCGGGCTCCGAGACGTGCCCCTCGTCGGCCGCGCGCGGGAGCTGGACACGCTGCTGGAGCGCTGGGGCCGCGTCCGCAGCGGCGGAGGCCAGGCCGTGCTCATCAGCGGGGAGCCGGGCATCGGCAAGTCGCGTCTCGCCCGCGAGCTCGAAGAGAGGATCGGCGTCGAGGCGCAGACCTGGCTGGAGAGCCGTTGCACGCCGGACAGCGCGAACATCGCCTTCTACCCCATCGTCGGCCTGATCGAGCGCCTGCTCGATCCGCGCCGCGAGGCGAAGCCCGAGGACCGGGCGGACAAGCTGGAGGCGCTGCTCTCGCTCCACGGCTTCGACCTGTCCGAGGCGATGCCGCTCTTCGCGTCGCTCCTGTCGCTCACGCTGCCGGCGAAGTGGGCGCCGCTCGACGTCTCGCCCCAGAAGCAACGCGAGCTGACGCGCAACGCCGTGCTCTCGCTGCTCTTCGAGATGGCCGAGCAGGCGCCGATCACGCTCTTCATCGAGGACCTGCACTGGGCCGACCCGAGCACGATCGAGCTGCTCGGCCAGCTCGTCGGTGAAGTGGGCTCGTCCCGCGTGCTCGCGCTCTTCACCGCGCGGCCGGAGTTCGCGCCGTCGTGGTCGCCGACCTCCGTGCTGCAGATACAGCTCGGGCGCCTCGGCCGGCCGGAGATCGAGCAGCTGGCCATGCAGGTCACCGCAGGCCTCGCGCTCCCGCCGGAGGTGCTCGACAGCATCGCGGGCCGCACCGACGGCGTGCCGCTCTTCGTGGAGGAGCTCATCCTCGGGATGATCGAAGCCGGCACGCTGGTGGCCGTGAAGGACGAGGGGCGCTACGCGCTGGAGAAGCCGCTCTCGGAGGTGGAGATCCCCGCCACCCTGCGTGACCTGTTGGTGACGCGGCTCGACCGGCTGGGCAGAGCCAAGGAGACGGCGCAGGTCGCGGCCACCATCGGACGCGAATTCACCTTCGAGGTGCTCCGCGCGGTGAGCCCTCTCGGCGAGGTCGAAGCGCAAGAGGACCTCGACAAGCTCATCGCCGCGGAGCTGGTCTACCGCAAGCGGCGGCTGAAGAGCCAGGCGTACCTCTTCAAGCACACGCTCGTGAGGGACGCGGCCTACGATTCGATGCTCAAGCGCTCGCGGCAACAGGTGCACGCGCGTGTCGCGAAGGCGCTGGAGGAGAAGTTCCCGGAGGTCGCGAACGAGCGGCCGGATCTGCTGGCCCATCACCATGCCGGGGCGGAGCAGAAGCCGGAGGCCATCGCGTACGCGCAGAAGGCCGCCTTGGCAGCCTTGATGCGGTCGGCGTTCGAGGAGTCGATCGCGCAGGCCACCGAGGCGCTCGGATGGATTCACGCGATCGAGGACCCTCGCGCGCGGGCCGGGGCGGAGCTCGCCCTGAATGGCCTGATCACGCCCGCGCTGATGTCGAGCAAAGGCTGGATGGCCCCGGAGCTGAAAGCCGTCGTCGATCGATCGTACGAGCTGCAGGGCATGGTAGAGGACAGCCCCTACATCGCTGCGACGCTCTGGGTGCTGGCGCTCTACTATTATCTTGGCGCGAACAGCCGCGACAAGGTGCGGGCGCTCTTCGAACGGCTCGTCGCGATCGCACGCAAGACGAACGACGCCGGGCTGGAGTCCGCCACGCTCTCGATGTTCGGGCACTGCGAGATGGTGGAGGGCCGGCTGGCCGAGACGAAGGCCTGCATCGAGCGCATTCTGCAGGTCTATGACCCGGTGGCCCACCGCGGGCAGTGTTACCTCTACGGTCAGGACTCGAAGGCTGGCGGCTGCGCAGCGCTGGCTCCTGCGGTCTGGTACCTGGGCTATCCAGAGCAAGCGCTCGCCTACTCCAAGCTGGGCCTGGAGTGGGCGCGCGAGCTGAACCACGCCAACAGCATCGGTCTGGCCATGTATTATCACCTCTTCCTGCTCTACGAGCGAGGGGAGCGAGCGGAGATACTGAAGCTCGCCGATACCCACAAGGCGATGGCCGATCGATACGGGCTCCGCGAGCAGGTCGCCTATGTGAATATCTTCCGCGGATGGGCGAAGGGCGACCCCGAAGAGATCGAGCGGAACTTCACGACCCGCCTCGCTGGCGGCAACAACCTGGACGCGTCCACCTTCAACTGCCTCCTGGCAGAGGCTGAGTCTGCTCGCGGGCGCCATGACGCGGCGATCGAGCGCCTTGAACGCGGCCTGGAGCTGACCGAGCAGCTCGGAGAGCCTTACTCTGCCTCGAGGATCCTGCGCAGGAAGGGGCTCGTCCTGCTCGAGCGAGACGCGAGCGCGTACGAGGCTGCCGAGGCGTGCTTCCGACAGGCCATCGAGGTGGCTCAGAAGCAGGGCGCGAAGATGCATGAGCTGCAGGCGACCACGGCGCTCAGCCAGAGCCTTCTTCGGCGCGGGGCGATCGACGAGGCGCGCAGCCGCCTCGCCCCCGTCTATGCGTGGTTCACCGAGGGGTTCGAGACACCGCAGCTGAAGGAGGCGCGCGACCTGCTGGCAGCGATCGAGAGCTCCTCGGCCGACCCTGGTACCTTGAACAGATGATAGGAGCCCGTCACCGCGAACGGGCGCCGAACGAACGCAGGAAAGGAAGGATGTCGCATGGGTGTCGACGCTGCGACGATGTCAGCATGGCAGTTCGTATGGATACAGGCTGTCCAGAAGGCCTGGAACGACGACGCATTCGCGCAAGAGCTCAAGAATGACCCGCGCGCCGCGCTAAAAAATCACTTCAATTTCGACATCCCCGAGGACATGAACTTCCAGGTCGTCGACCAGAAGGACCTCCCCAGAGGGGGGAAAGGGGAGCATTTCTGCCTGACGTTGGCCTTGCCTCCAAAGCCCGACGCAACGGAACACAAGATCAAGAGCACCGATCTGGAAGAGGCAACGGCGAAGAACTGCTGCGGGCACCCCTGCTGCTGATCCTGCATCGTTCGCGCGACGGTGGCTGCGGTCAGGTCGTCGAGCCACCGAGCGCGAATTCGCCCACCGAGCTCTCGACATAGTAGTCAGTCCCCGCCGCGCGGCAAAATAGGTCTGGGTCGCCGTGCCCGATGGCGCAGGGGGCCAGCGACATGGCCGTCGCCACGAGGTACATGGTCTGGAGGAGGACGCCCACGTCCTTGAGGATCAAGGAGTAGGCGATCGACTCGTACTTCCAGGCGATACGTTGAAAGCGAGCGGCGACCACGATCAGCACATCGGGGATCGTGTCGGACACGCGGGCAGACGCGAGCAGCGCCCGCACATCCGCCGTTGCTCCTGCGACGGCCTCCAGGCGGTGCTGCAGCGGGCAATAGTGGTACATGCCCGCTGCGACGCCGCCGCAAGCATGGACGATCGGATAAACCTCGAGCTCGTGCTGCGCGCCTGCGCTCGGATAGGGCCGATCGGTGGTTTCACCGTAGGAAGAGGCGCGCACCTGACGGATACGCGCGCTCCGGAAGAGAAACTCGCCGAGCTGCTGCCGGGTGAGCTGGGCCGGGCCCGGGGGCCGGACGGAGCGGCGCCGTTCGAGCACTTCGGTGAAGGGTACGTCGTTCGCTCGCAAGGCCTCGATGTCCGGCCTTGGCAGGTCGATGAACGCGCTGCCCATCGCGGGCTTCACCGAGGGCAAGGGCGGAATCTCGCCAGCGAACCGGTATGTGCCACCCCATCTCTTACCGTGCCGCCTCCCGCGCGAGCGTGCATGAAACAGGAGATCGTGCGGCTCCCATTGTCGAAGGGCGATCTCCGTGGGCGTGCGCGCAGCTGCCTCCGCTGGCGCCGGCGCAGCCAAACCGGCGTCAACGAGCTGCTGAAGGACCACGCGCGTCGCCTCGAGGTCCAGATCCGGAGCGCGCTCGGCCGCAGCGCGAGGGCTGAGGGGCCGGGCCAGCTCGAAGAGGAGCGATGCGACGCGACGGTCGTGCACGACCACCAGCACATGCGAAAGCGGAGACTCGAGCACCATACGCCCGTCTTCGACACGGCTCACCGCAAACCGTGAGAGCTCGTAGGCGACCGCATCGCCGATCGTGCTCCGAGAGCGAATGAAATAGGGTGAGGTCGCCGACGAGCTCATGAGCTGGTGCCCGTCGTGCGTGACCGTCGTGCGCAGGAGACAGAGGTTCGCTGCGGAATTCAGGTGGTAGAGCAGCTGCGGCGCGTGGTCCCCGGCCAGCGTCAAGAGCGCCATCTCCGCGACGGGACCAGACGCCAGGGCTTCGAGCGCTGCGCGAAGCCGATCCGGCGGGCGTCGGAGGATGAGCTCGCCGAATCGCCCGGCGAGGCTCACCTCTTCATCGCGCGAGATGCGCAGCTCGACGCCGTCGGCGAGGGATAGGTCGATCGTCGTCGCCATCACGCCATGCCCAGCTCACTTCTGCAACCCGAAGAGCCGGGCCGAATTTTCCCAGAGGATCTTGCGGAGCGTCTGCCCGGAGAGCTGCTTCTCGAGCAACAACACCTCCTCGACCGCATCGAGGCCATGGTCAGGATGCGGGAAATCAGAGCCGAACAACAGATTGTCGTCGCCGACGTGACGGATCACCTCCGGCAACAGCGGCTCGTCCGCCTCGATCGTGAGGAAGTACTGACGCCGAAAATAGGCGGACGGCTTCATGCGGACGTGCTCGGCGACCTCGCTCGCCACGTAACCGTATTCGAGCTCGTCGAGCCGCCAGAGCCAGTACGGCAACCAACCACATCCCCCCTCCAGGCCTGCGACGCGCAGCCGGGGGTGGCGCTCCAGCACGCCGCCCTCGATCAGGCCGAGGAGAGCCATCATCTGCTCCATCGGGTGGGCGCAAGCATGCAGGGCGAAGTGGGTCTTGAACCGATCGGAGCCCGCCGAGGGAACGTAGGATTCCGTGTTGTTATGGATCGTCACCGCGATGGATCGCCGCTCGCAGGCGGCCCAGAACGGCTCGTAGGCCGGATCCGAGAGCGGCCGCCCCGCAACGGGGTTGGGGCGGATGACGACCGCTCTCCAGCCGAAGCTCACCACGCGCTCGAGCTCCTGAACCATCTGGGCTGGATCGTGGAGGCTGATGAGCCCTACGCCCTGCAACCGCTCGGGGGAATGGCGGCAAAAGTCGTGCAGCCATGCGTTGTACGCTCGGGCCAGCGCGCTGGCGACGGCAGGCTCCAGATCGGTGAAACCCTGGATGAGAAGGGCATAACCAGGAAAGAGGAAGGCGATGTCGACGCCCGTCCGGTCCATGTCGGAAAGGTAAACGGCCGGATCCTCCAGGCGCCCCACCTTTCCAAGGCGCATATAGGCGGTGTTGCTGATCTCGAGCCACGCGCGCTCCGTCATCCCGTTCCAGAGCGGCTTGCCGCCGAGCGTCGGCATGGGCAACACAGGCACGAGGCCCTTTGCGCCGAGACGGGCAACGCGCTGGGCGAGGGGCTCCTCGGTCACACTCCCGAGCCTGGGCGCGTGCTCCCTGAACTCGGGCTCCAGATAGGTGACCCACAGGTCGAGCGGCTCCACCACGTGCCGATCTGCGTCGATGATCTGGTAGCCATTCCGCATCGATTTTCAACCTCACGGTGTCTCGGTACGTGACGCGTTCTGCCCCGCTCCTGGCACCTGGCTCATGGGCTCGCCATCCGGGAGAGCTCGTCACGAACGTCCTTCAGAACGGCATCGGCAAGGCGATTTTTCCGGATGTCTGTAAGGGCCGCGCGCTCCTCCTCGAGGGAGACGGCTTCGAGCCGGCCGCCCCGCTTCGCCGCCGCCCGGTCGCACAGATCCATCAGGGAGGGTTCGTGATAGGGCTCGATGTTCTGGAAGGTGGCGCCCCAGCGCACCACGAAGTCGACGAGCACCTCCCGCGCGGCCTCGGGGATGACGCTCTTGTCGGGGAGGCTCCGGTAGAGCCGTGAGTAGAGCATGGGGAAGATCGTGGTCATCGCCGGGCCGAGCGACGGAGGGACCAGCAGCGGCCGCCGGTCGACGACCAGCTCGCCGCGCCGCTCTCCCTCGAGGACGCTCTCGTAGAGGGGAAGACTCCGCTCGTGGCGCCGCCGCTGAAGCTGATTCTTGACAAGGAAGAACACGACCCGATTGATGAGGTGAGGCGCGACGCGAAGCGCCTCGGCTATCGTATCACCGAGCGACTCACGCTCGGCCGCCGAGAGCGCCCACGAGCGCGCCGCCTCTCCGAGGAAGCGGTCGCAGGCTGCCCGTGACAAGAGCGCCTCCTCGACCCGCGGAGCGCGGTGCACCATGGCTGCCCAGCCGCGGATCCGCGCGCAGGCCGCGTCCCAGTCGTAGATCCGCGTGACCAGGTCGCGGTGCCCCTCGATCAGCTCCACGCGGCTCATCCCTCGAGGAACCAGGTTCAGCACCGCAGGGTTGGGTTCGCTCGTCGCGTGGCGCCGCAGATAGGCGATCCGCCCCTCCGAGCGCAACCTCACCCACAGCGCGCTGTTCTCTGGTGCGTAGAGCGGACCCACGACGACCCAGGGCAGGTTGGTCCGCTGAATCCCCTCGTAGAGCGCGTCGAAGGTCTCGGGGCTGTCGTGATCGAACCCTATGATGAAGCTGCCTCGCGCGCCGATGCCGTAGCCCAGGATCTTCCGGACGTCACCGACGATGTCCTTTCGTATATTCTGATGCTTGTGCGTCTCGCGCAGCGACTCCTTGTTGAACGACTCGATCCCGAGGACGATGGTGTAAAAATTTGCGTCCGCCATCAGCTGGAGGAGCTCCACGTCACGGCTCAGGTTCATCGTGGCCTGAGTGAAGAACCGCAGTGGACGGGCGAAGTCGTTGTTTACACGGATGAGCCTGGACAGAAGCTCCTTGGCCCGCGCCGGGTCGCCGACGAACTCGTCATCGGCGAAGAACACACCGCGCGCGCCTAGCGAGTTCAGCGTGCGGACCTCGTCGAGCACCTGATCGATCGGCTTGTGCCGCTGGCGCCGGCCGTACAGGTGAATCACATCGCAGAATTCGCAGTCGAAAGGGCAACCGCGCGTCGTCTGCACCGTGGACCACTCGTACTTGGGGATGCTCTCGGCGACGTTGCACCACCGCGGAGGCGGACTCTCGCCCAGACCGGGTTTCTCGATCTGTCGATACTCAGGTTGCACGTTGCCCTGCTCGAAATCGAGCAAGAACTGGGGCCATGTTCGCTCGGCTTCATTCACGAAGATGGCGTCGAAGAACGGGCGGTATTCCTCCGGCGCGGCCGATATCGCCGGTCCGCCGGCCACCACGGTGCATCCTCTGCCCCTGAAGTACAGACCGAGGAATTTGGCCTGATTGGCGAGGGCGGTAAACATGAGCGAGACACCGACGATGTCGTAGTCGTCCAGCCGCGTGTCCATGCGGATCTGCCCGTGCAGCTGCTCGTCCCAGATCTCGACGTCATAGCGATCGGGCGTCAGCGCGGCCAGGGTCGCGCAGGCGAGCGGCGTCATGGGACCGCATGCGACGAGATCGCCGTCCGAGCTCACCCCCTCCCAGTGATCCACATGGCGCTCATCCATTCCGCACAGGATCAGAAGGATCCGCTTCTTCTTCGAGAGCGACGGCATGGCATCTCCAGTTGGTCGGGGCCAGGAGCACATCGTCTCACCGGGTCGAGCGCCCGTCAAGACCGACGCCGCTGCTGGGAAACGCGTGTGCGCGTCGGTTGCGTCGGTTGCGACGGTTGCGCCAGTTGCGACGGTTGCGGCAGTTGCGGCAGTTGCGGCAGTTGCGGCGTCAGAAGACGAATGGCACTGGGTTCAGCTGCGCCTCCTCCAGCGGTGCACGCAGCCAGCCCATGCGCACGGGCACCTCATAGAGCCGTCCCGGCCCGAGGCGTGGCCAGAAGTGCCTGAGGCCAGGGACGATCACCTTCACGGCGCACAACCCGACGTCCGGCCTCGTTTGATCCAGCACCAACGTCTCCAGGCCCACCCGAGCCGCGCGGTCCACGCAGTCCTGCACGTCATCGCGCAGGTCCTCGCGATGATGCTCGGGGTAAAGATGGCGGCCTCGTGCGGCCGCCGCCTCGTCAGGGAGTAGATAGGCGAGATCCTCGAGGGTCGAGGCCTCCCATGGCGAGCGCGTCAGATCGCGCGGGTTGAGGCACTGATTCACCTCTGTGAGGGCGCGTTGCACGGCGAGGCGTGCGTCGAAGTGGCTGCCGCAGCCGGCCCAGATGCGGCCGGTGTCGGGCGCCCACGCGACCGCCACGAAGGTGGGGATTTCCAGATCATGCGTGATGTCGACCACCTGGAGCCGAAGGCCGATCGAGCCGAAGTAGTCCTCCAGCGCGAGGAAGTACGGCTCGTCGAAGCTCCGGAGATCGACCCCTGGTCGGCGGATACGATTATACCACCACACTGCGACGGCATCGCGCTCCACCAGCTCCAGAAAGCCTTGAAGGATGGCTTCTTCCGGGCAATTGCCAGCCGCGTTTCCGTTTGAATTGAAGTAGGTGAACTGCTCTTCAGGCGGCGTCGGCGTATAGAGGTAGCAGTAGGACGTCGGCACATAGCGCCGTCGCTGATGTGTCAACGACCAGACGGGCGTCCACTCGATGATCGCGTCGCCGTCGTAGGGGAGGGGAATCACCCGCTGCGGATCCTCGCGGAGGTCCACTACCCCACGCTGGCGATACTGCGCGGCGCTGTAGCCCTGCAAAGCATTCGGATGGATGGCCGCGCCGCCGAGCTCCGAGAGGCGTGCCCGCAAGCGATACTCATCGCCACGGAAGACGGCGCTGTAGCGTTCGATGGCCTCGCACAAGGCCCCGGCGCGAGCTTGCGCGGCCGTGCGGCCCTTGCCGCCGGCGACGCGGTGAAAGTCCTCCCCGGAGGGCATCGTGGTCGATGGGCGAACGGGGAATATCGCGTTGTAGACCTGACGGTGTGAGTTGTTGTCGCCCACGGGTCGAAGATCGCTGACGACGCCGGTGATCCGGCTGATGTGATCCTGATAGCGAGTCACCGTCTCCTCGGGCGTGACGCAGCGGTGCCCGCCATCGGCCGTGAACCGCTTGGGGCGGCTCGAGAGGGCGATCGGCGCGAGGGCGCGGGTCTGCGTGATCCCGGGATCGCCGCAAACGGAACATTGCGGTCGACGCGCGACGACGTGCCGCTCGAGGCGGAGATCGCCCGCATGAAAGCTCATGAGGTGCCGATCGAGAGCTCCCTTGCAGCCGTCCACGATCCAGCGCGCCAGCGCCAGGGCGGCGCAATGGAGGCCGGCGGCCGCGCTGGCGCGCAGCCCCACGCGCGGCCGAGCGATGGTCGCGACTCCACCGCGACGCTGTCGCAGATACTCCTCGACCGGGCGATTGTCACGCAGCCGCACGGCGAGGCATGCCCAGCAGGCGGCCGCTGGTGCGCCGAGCATGGGGCCAAACCAGCACTCGGTTCCTGCAGCCTTGACGGCCATCCAGCGCGTCCCTGGCCGAGCCTCACGGCTCCAGGCGTCCATCTCCGGCGTCAGATAATCCGGTGTCATCACGACACAAACGTCAGCCTCCGGCCCCACGGTGATCCCGGCGGCCTCGAGCGCTTCGATCAGGGGCCGCGGATCCTCCGTTCCGACCGCTCGTACATTGACTGTCGTCGATGTGAGCCGGGTCGCAGCCTGCGCCGCGTCGCTGCCGAGAGACTCCCAGAACCCCTCGACCTCAGGCGCCAGCGCCCGGCTGACCTCGACGAGGTAACCCTTCTCCTTCAGGCGCGAAAGTACGTAGAAGACCTCTGGGGCCGAGACCCGGTCTGCGAGCAGAGCGATCAGCTCACCCACTGTACGACGTCCGTCGATGAGCGGCGCGACCAGCGCATGGACGCGCCCCTGGAAAAGGACGTGTTCCTCTTCTCCGATCAGAAAATAGCGCTCTTCATCGAGCGGCTCGACGCTGAAATGGCGCTTGAACCGGAGGATCCTGTCCATGGGGCCTCGCTCGCGCACTCTACCGGGTTGCGCGCGCCGTGGCAAGGTGCCCAGCGCCTCGATGCGGACTTGTGGCGCACGCCATCTCCATGATATGGCTGTGGAGGGCGACCCTTTTCCACGAAGCACAGCGCCCGGCCAAGGAATACGGCTCTCCGCCGAAAACGACGACATCCAGCCAAGGAGCACGGTCCCTATGCGTCCTGCCTTTCTGGACAAACATGCCTGCAGACACGACAAGAACGCGAGCAAGCGGCATGAGCCCGCCGCGCAAGTGACGGTGATACTCGTCCTCTGCCCACCGCAAGGCGAACCGCTCCCGTCGCAGGAAGAGCTGTGCCAGGGCGGGCTGCGCACGCCGCTCACCTATGAACAGTACAGGGAAAAGTATGGCGTCCCCTCGGAGACCCTCGACAGGGTGCAAACGTGGGCCGAGCACAGGGGGCTGACTTTCCCAGCGCCGGACTGGCGGGCGAAGGCCGAGCTCTCGGGTGTGGTAAGGCTGATGGGTTCGCTGCCGAAGCTGCGCCACGCATTCAAGGTCCATGATCTCGACTACGTCGAGATCGGAGGTTCGAAGTGCTTGAAGCACTCCGGAGCGTTCGATCTGGGCGAGCTTCGCGATGTCGTTCTCTGGGTCTACGGACTGAATACGTCGCACACGGTCCTGCCCGCAGCGCCTTATTGTCGGCGCCTTGCGCCCGACGATGCGGCGGGCCCTGGCCGTGTGCACAGGTATTTACCGAGAGAAGTCGCGGGTATCTACAACTACCCGCCCAACGAGGGTGAGCGTCAGACACTGGGGATCGTCGAGCTCTCCGGAAGCTGCTCTACCAGCGACCTCAGTCGATACTTTGAAGCACAGGGGATAGAGCCCAGGATAGTGCAGATCAATCTCGGACCGTTGGTTAGCTCCTTCGCGTTGGCGAACCTCGAGGTTACCCTCGATGTCGAGCTGGCGGCGTCGGTGTGCCCCGAGGCGACAACGGTCGTCTACAATGCCTGCTCGGAAGATTTCTCGCTCAGGGACTTTTTTGATGTGTTCAACGAGGCGGTCTTCGACACCGTGAACCGCCCTTCCGTGCTGTCGACGAGCTGGGGGTTCCCCGAGTTCGTTGCGGGGCTCGAGGGGGATATTCCACCGACGGTCGTTCGCAAGGAGGAGCAGGAGCCGTTCAACCTTCTCTTCAGGAAGGCCGCTCTGCTTGGCATCACCATCTGCGCATCGTCCGGGGACACGGGCTCCCTGGTTCCGTTTGTCAGCGACTGCACGCCGACGGGCAGCACGATGCTTCCCACGACCAGCTTTCCCTCCTCTTCCCCGCTGGTGCTCGGCTGCGGAGGTACGAGCCTCGAAGCGAATGCTCGGGAGGTGGTGTGGAATCGTTTGGCCGAGGTGCTCGTTGTGCCGCTTGGGAATTTCAATATGATGATGCCCGGCGGCGCCAGCGGCGGAGGTGTCAGTCAGTTGAACGACTGCCCGTCGTATCAGGCGAGCTTCAACGTGCCGAAGGTCACCGTGGTCGAATGGGTGGACGGGGTCGCCGGGGTGGTGCAGAGCCGTCCTGGGCGGGGCGTCCCCGATGTCGCTGCGAACGCAGACATCTCGACGGGTTATGAAATTTTCTACGACGGCCATCCCGGTGTCGGCGGAGGGACAAGCGCGTCTGCGCCGATGTGGGCCGCCCTCATCACGCGCATCAACAGCGCCCTCGGCAGACGCGTGGGATTTGTCAACGCGAGTCTTTACCGACAACAGAAGGAGCTGCGAAACCTCTGTAAGACGATCACCGAGGGAGGCAACGGCGCCTACCACGCGAGCAGCGCGCTCTGGAATCCGTGCACCGGGCTCGGCTCCCCGAATGGTGTGGAGATTCTCGGCGCACTCAAGGTCGTCCTTCCGACGTAACACGCGGTTCTCTGCGTCTTGTCGGGCCGCGTCGCGCCTCTCAGCATGACGGTGAGTCGACGCGGCGGGGTCAGCGCTTCGGCAGCGTGATCACGAACTCCGTGTACTCCCCTTCCTCGCTCTCCACGCGCATCGTCCCCTGGTGCCCCTGCACCACGATCTCTCGGCTCAAGGACAACCCCAGCCCGGTTCCCTCGCCAGGCGGCTTCGTCGTGAAGAACGGCTCGAACATGCGCGCGGCGACTGTCTTCGGGATCCCCATCCCGTTGTCGCGGATGCGCACCTCGACGTGATCCGCCCGGTCCGCGGTGCGGACGCTCAGCTCGGGCGCGTAGCTGTCCCCGCGCTCGCGCTTCTTCTGCCGCATCGCGTACAGCGCGTTGTCGACCACGTTGAGGAACACCCGCCCCATGTCGAGCGCCGCCATCTCCACCGGGCCGATCGCCGGATCGTACGCCGTGACGATGTGCGCGTCGGCCTCGCCGCCCTGGGCCCCGGCGCGCGCGTGCCGTACGCTCTCGTCCACCACCGCGTTCAGGTCGGCCGGCGCCCGCTCGCCCGTCGGGCGCCGGGCGTGCTGGAGCATCCCCTTGATGATCGCGTCTGCGCGACGGCCGTGCTCGGTGATCCGGGCCATGCTGTCGCGCAGGTGGCCCAGGTTCTCCTCGATCTGCGCGAGCGCGCCAGGGTCGAGCCGCGCCCCTTGCGCGCGCAGATCCTCGCTCAGATCCTCGGCCACGCCGGCGGCGATATCAGCGAAGTTGTTCATGAAATTCAGCGGATTGCGGATCTCGTGAGCGATGCCTGCCACGACGCCGCTGAGCGACGCGAGCTTCGCGTCCAGCACGAGCTGCATGCGCTCCACCGTCTCGCGCTCGAGGCGCCGGTACAGCGACGCGTTCTTCACGGCGACGGCTGCCTGGCTGGCGAACGCGACGAGGAACTCCAGATCCGCATCGGTGAAGACATGTGTCGCGCTGCGGTTGTCCACGTAGAGCACCCCGATGACGTCGTCCTTGGGCTTGAGCGGAACGCACATCGATGCGCGGATCGACTGGGCGACGACGGAGCGCGCCGCGTCGAGGCGAGGGTCGAGAACGGCGTCGGCGAAGAGCGCCGCCACGCTCTTGCGGAGCGCATAATCGACGATGTTTTGGCTGAAGACCGGCTCATCGTCAGGCAAAGGCAGCGACGTCTTCACGGCGCGCCGCTCGAGCTTCCCCGTCGTTTCGTTGACGAGCAGGATGGCGCCGCGGTCCACGTCGAGGATCTGAAAGATCAGATCGAGGATCTTGTGGAGCAGGGTGTTGATGTCATCGGAGACCGGGAGCAGCTTCGCGACCTCGATCAGGATCTGCAGCCGAGCCTCCGCCCGCGGCCCGGAGCCGGGACCGCCGCGCTCGCTCTCCTGCATGAGCTTGCTGATGACGGTGTGTGTCATCGGACGGATCGCCTGCGGTCGCAGCGACGGCTCCGACGAAGGGGCGCCGTCCGTGGTGAAGAGCAGGTCGAGATCGCCGAGCGTGATCGTGTCGCCGCTCCGGATCTCTTTGCGCTGGACCCGCGCGCCGTTCACGAACGTGCCGTTCTTGCTCTGCAGGTCGACGATGAAGAACCTGCCCTCGGACGGCTCGATCCGCGCCTGGCTGCGGGACAGGCTCCTGTGCGGGATGCAGATCGCCTGATCGTCCGCGCGGCCGATGGTGATGGCAATGTCTCCAATGGAGAACGCCTGCTCCTCAGGACCGCCGGGATTGTAGATGAGCGTCGGCAAGGCTCGACCTATCGCATGGTGGTCGTCGTGGCAACACTGACGGTCGGCGCGCCCTCCGCGAGGGAGGCGGCCGGACCGCGGCGAACCACGTTGAAGGCGTTCAGGGGCGGACCTCCCGGCAAGACGCTCCTCGCGTCCGCCGGCTCGAAGTCGAACAGCCCCTGCGCCGCGTCGCGGACCGCTGCATCGATGAGGATCTCCCCGGGAAGCGCCGTCCTGGCGAGGTGCGCGGCGGCGTTGACCGCCTCGCCGAGCACCGTGTAGTCGAGCCGCCCGTAGGCCTGAGAGCCGACGCTGCCGGAGAGCACCTGCCCCGTGGAGAGGCCGATGCAGATCCGCCGCATGTAGGACGAGCACTTGCCGGCGCGGTGCGCCACCGCCGCCACCTGCGCGCGGACGGCCACGCACGCGCTGAGCGCCCTCGACAGATGATCCGGCCCCTGGAACACCGTCATCACCGTGTCGCCGAGAAACTTGTCCACGACGCCCCCCTTCGCCAGGAGCTCCGGGACGATCATCTCGAAGTTGGCCCTGAGCAGCCTCATGGCCTCACCGGGCGGCATCGCCTTGGCGGCGGGGATGAACTGGAAGATGTGGACGAACGCCACCGTCGCCATGAGGGTCTCGCTCTCGAGCGCGATTGTGGGCCCTATCGCCCGGAGCCGCTCGACCAACGCCGCGCTCGTGTACTGGCGGAGGACCTTGTTCTCCTCGTCCGAGCGCGCGTTCCTCCGCAGCTCCGCGACCTGTTTCCTGGTCTTGTCGATGGTCGCCTCGAGATCGGCGCGCTCGAGCGGCTTGAGCAGGAAATCAAATGCGCCCTGGTTCATCGCGGACCGGATGTTCCCCATGTCGCCGTAGGCGGACATCATCACCGTCTTTGCGAACGGGTTCACCTCCGGGACGTGCCCGAGGAACGCGAGTCCATCCATCACGGGCATCTTGATGTCGGTCAAGATGACGTCGATATCGGGGTGGCGCCGGAGCTCGCGGAGGGCGGACTCCCCGTTGTCCGCGAAGAGGAACTGGTAGACGCCGTCGCGGATCTTCTGCCGGAAGTGCAGCTTCATCATGAGCGCCACGTCGGGCTCATCGTCGGCGACGAGGATCTTGGTGGGACCGCTGCTGGCCTCGCTCACCGCCGCGAACGCCGCGACGAACTCGCGCGCGGACTGGAACCGCTGCGCCGGATCCTTCGCCAGCGCGCGCTCGAAGAAGCCGTCGAACTCGGGCCGCAGGCTGGGGACGACGCTCGACGGCGGCGGGGATAGATCCGTGCAGATGCTGATCAACAGCTCCCCGACCCCGTTCATCGTGAAGGGGAGCCGGCCCGTGAGAGCCCTGTAGGCGATGACGCCGAGCGACCAGAGATCGCTGAGATGGTTCGGCACGACGGCGCGCACCTGCTCGGGGCTCATGTACGCCGGCGTTCCGATCGTCCTGCCAGCCACCGCCAGCTGGTCTTCGTCCGACCCCTCGAAGACCGTCCACACAACGCCGAAATCGAGGAGCTTCACGCATTCGCCGGGCTCCTTCCGGGCCATGAAGACGTTCGCCGGCTTGAGATCGCGGTGGATGATCCCCGCGGAGCTCGCCGCCTCCAGGCCGATGGCGATCTGCCGGAGCAGGGCGAGCGTGGCCGACGGCGAGAGCTGCTGCTCCCGGGCGAGCCTGCTCTCGAGGTCCTCTCCTTCGAGGAGCTCCATCACGATGTAAGGGCAATCCTCGTCGATGCCGTAATCATATATCTGCACGATGTGCTCGTTCCGGAGCCGGGCGATCGCCATCGCCTCCCGCTCGAAGCGGCGTCGCGCGGTGTCGGAGGTGAGGTGCTCGGGCGTCATCACCTTGACGGCGACCGGACGCCGGAGCACCTGATCGAACGCCTCCCAGATGACGCCCATCCCTCCGCGTCCGATCTCACGTTCCAGCGTGTACTTCCGTGCGATCGTACGATTCGACATGATCATGTGGGCGTCCGGCTCACGCGCGAAGCACGCGAGCTCGTTGTATCAGGCTGGTTCGAGCCCTCCAAGAGGCATCGCCGGACCGCGCCCTTGCAGCGGCTCGGCCGCGCTAGGCGGTCGCCGTGTCGCCCGCTGGTTTCCAGCAGCGAGACCGGGTGGGAATCGTCCGGCCGAGCGTTCAAGAAGGATGTTGTGACGCGAACGGAAATTGGCGCCTTGCTGCGACATTTCCCCGCAGCGGGGCGCGCTGAAGGCGCCTCGTACGTCTCTCACGGCAGCTCCGCGAGCGGGCCCTTCCTGTACGCCGTGTCGTTGCCGAAGTGCTCGTCTTCGTAGCCGAAGGCGCGCAGGATCGATGTGTAGACGTTGTGCATCGAGACGTCGGTCTCGTACTCGGACTGGGTGGGATCCGCGCTCGCGCGCTTGTTGTAGTTGACGTGGCGGCCGCCCGGCCACCTGCCGCCGGCCTTGCCGGCGAGCAGGACGGGGATATCGCGGGGCGAGTGCCCGCCGCCGCACCCGAACTCGCTCGTGAAGAGCACGACGCTGTTGTCGAGCATCGTGCCGTCGCCCTCGGGGGTGCTCTTCAGCCCGTCGAGCAGGCGTGCGAAGAGCTCCATGCGCCAGTTGCGGTTCGCGAGGATGGTCGCGCGCCAGTCCTCGAGCCTGTCGGGCTCCGCGCCGCTCGGGCCGACGTCGAGGGCGGCGTGGCCGAGGCTGTGGCCGAGATCGGTGCTGTACGGCTGGGGCAGCCAGCTCGTCAGGACGTCGGCCACCTGGAAGGTGGCCACCTGCGTGAGACCGCACCGGAACGCATGCAGGAGGACGTCGACAAGCAGGGGAGCGGCCTCCTCGATTCCCCCTCCCGTGTAGGAGCCGTATCCCTGGTACACGGGCGCTCCGCCGACATCCGGCTTCGTGCAGGCCGCCAGGTTGGAGATGCCCTCGAGCTTCTTCTCCAGGCTCCGGATGTGCTCGGCGTGCGCGTCGAGCAGGTGCCTGTCGGCCGCGCTCACGCGCCCCTTCAGGGCAGCGAGGTGCTCGCTCACGCCGTCGAGGACGCTCTTCCGGTGGGCGCGGAGCCGGAGCTGTTCGGGCGTCGGACCCGCCCCGGTCTCCGTGACGTCCTGGAAGAGCCGGTCGAAGGCGCTCGTCGGGTCCTTCTCGCTGGACACCTGCTCGCCCGCCGCGTTGTACAGCGGCTCTCCGTAGTTGTGTCCGTCGACCATGAGATCGATCGACGAGAACGGCGCCGGGCTCTCGCCGGCGAGCCGCTGCGCGATCACCTGATCGATCGATGGGCCGAGCGCCCTGGCGTCGTCGCCTCCCGAGGTCGTATCGGCGCAGGTGAGCACGGTCGCGTTGGAGCAGCCGTGGTGCCCGCCGTAGTCTCCCTGGAGCATCCCGGCGGCGTCGTCGACGCCGCGGAGCAGGGTGAGGTCGCCCTTGTGGGCCTCGAGCGGCGCCATCTCTTCGCCGAGGACATCGAGCGCCGACCCCTCGCCGCCGGGCGCCCAGAGGTCGAGCATGCTCCAGGCGCCCGGCTTCCAGGGATCCCCCTTCTCCCCGGAGGAGTGGCGAGACGTGATCGTGCCGCCGTGGCTGAAGAACACGATGAACCGCCTGGCCCTGCCGTTCGCGGCCCAGACGTCCCCATGGGTTGCCTCGAGCAGCGGCAGGGCGATGCACAGACCGGTCGCGGTGCGGAGGAAATTCCTTCGGCTGAAAGCGGCGCGGCTCATAGGTTCACTCCTCGATCTGGCGCAGGTGCAAGAAGGCATTGCTGGTCGTGAGGGAGACGATGAGATCACGCACGCTGCCGCCGCTCTCGGGCGTCGGCGTGGCCGCCTCGATCGACGCGAGATCCTGGTCGATCGGGACGCGCCGGAGCGCCGTCTGGAAGAAGCGCTTCGTGAGGCAGGCGCGCGCCGCGGGGCTCGCCGCGAGGGCCGCCGACATCCCGACGCCGCCGTCGACCTCCACGCCCTCTTCGTCCGGAGAGACCGCAGGGAGGCTGCCGCGTGCGTCGATGTCGAGCAGGTAGGGCGCCTCCGCGTCCCCGCCCGCCTCCTGCGACTGCCATCGCCCGAGCGCGTCGTAATGCTCGAACGCGAAGCCGATCGGGTTGATGGTCCTGTGGCAGCTCGCGCAGGCGCCGCTCGACGTCTTGGCCTCGACGTCCTGGCGGATCGTCCTGTGCACCACCTCGCCGTTCTCCTCGACGGCTCCGCCCTTGACCGGCACGTCGCTCGCGTTGGGGGGCGGCGGGCCGAGGGGGCGGCAGAGCACCTGCTCCAGGATGTACGCGCCGCGGCGGATCGGCGATTTGACCTCGAGGCTGCCGAACACGCTCAGGAAGGCCGCCCGCGTGAAGAGCCCCGCGCGCTGATCGCGGGGGAGGGAGACCCACGAGAACGTGCGCTCGTCGGCGGGGCCCTCCACCCCGTAGAGCGCGGCGAGGGGCCCGTTCACGTAGGCGTCCGTCGTCGTGAGCAACGTCTCGAACCTGCCGTCCCCCTCGAAGAGCACCCGCTCCGCGAGGGCCTCGAGCTCGGTGCGCATGGCGGCGCGCAGCGCGGGGGAATCCTCGGGGTAGATCTCGGGGCTCTTCGGCGCGCTCTCGAGCGAGGCGTGTTTGTTCGTGCCGTCGAGCTCCAGCCAATCGGCGAAGAAGCGCCTCGCCGTGGCGCGGGCGCGGTCGCTCGAGAGGAGCCGCTCCGCCTGCGCGCGCACGCCCTCCGCCGTGTCGAGCGCGCCGGACTCCGCGGCGTCGAGCAGCGCGTCGTCCGGCGTCGTGTTCCAGAGGAAATACGACAGGCGCGACGCCCGCTCCCAGCCCGTGAGCGGACGGACGCCGGAGGCGAGCGGCTCGCTCCCGTCCCCGTCGCGGCCGAGCTCGACGAAGTAATAGACGTTGGGCGACTGGATCATGGTCTCGAGCACCACGAGGAGGGCGTCCTCGAACGATTGCTCCTTCCGCGCCCGGGCGTACTGGCCCTTGAGCATCGCGACCTCGGCCTCGTCGAGCGTGCGCCGGAAGGCGCGGCGCCCGAACGTCCGCACGAAGCCGTCCACGCACGCCTCGTCGTCCGCGCCGCTCGTGTCGCACGGGAACACCGGTGTCCCCCACGAGGCGCGCCGCGCGACGATCGCCTCCGCCGCGGCATTGAGCTTGTCGACGGCGAGGAGCGAGGCGACCTCTCCCGCGTCCGGGTCGAGGTCGAGCTCGAGCCCCGGATCGCCGAACAGGTCGCGCATCGAGCTCGTGAACTGCTCCGGTGTCATCCGGCGCATCCCCGCTGGAGCGACGTCGACCAGCCCGCTCGCGCTCGGCGACCCGCCGCGGTCGCCTCCGAGGTCGCCGACGCAGCCCGAGAGCAGGTGGGACGCCGCGAGGACAATCGCGCCGGCGAGCGCCGTCGCGCGCCGCCCTGGCGCGGTGAATCTACCGAGAACTTCGAGGGGTTTCACGCCGCTAGGCTTCGTTCGCTTCATGGCTTCAGTCCTCGCGCGGTCGCTGAACACAGCGGACTGGGTCGCAGGGGCATCGACTCGAACCACCCGGGAATTATCGAGCCACGCTGTGCTGCGTGTTCGCTGTCCGCCGGGGATTGGCATCGAGCGATCGCCGAACCGGGGCCTCCATCCATCGTGGATAATCGACTGACTCATCGGTGGGATCCAGCTCACAGGCCGCATGGAGCTCATGCACCGTGTGCATATCCTACGTCATCGTCTCGAATGACGCGAGGACCGTTGATTGAAGAGAGACGACAGGACCCCAGGAACCCTCGGAGGCGCGAGAAAAATCCCTTCTTGGCGTCCTTGGCGTGCTTGGCGGCTCAACTTCTTCTCACAGGAGCGCCGCTATCATCGATGGTTCAATGTAAGGAAGGTGGTTCGATGGTTTCGATGGTTTCGATGGCTTCGATGTAACGAACGCCCCGTCGGCGAGCCTTTCGCGAAAGCGACGTCCGGCGCGAGTCTGGATTACATCCTGCTACCTTGGGGGCGGAAGATGCGACAACAGCAATGTCCGGGCGCATGACAAAGTGCATCGGCGTGTCATCTTGCCGCACTGAGGCGAGAAGGCCTCGCAATCTGCAAAATTACAGTGGAGCTTTTATGGCCCATATCGTGGAGAATTCTGTGAAGCTTCGTGCTTGCGTGACCGGATTGCTCCTCGCCGCAGGCTGCACCGGCGAGCTTGGCGGAACGACGGGAACGGCGGCTGGCGGCGGTCCGGCGCCGCTCCCTCCGCCCGTCGTGAACATTCCGCCGATTCACGTCGATTGCAGCCACGTCGGAAGCGGCAAGGATTACCAGGTCGGCCCTGGCAAGGAATTCGAGGCGATCGGCGACGTCCCGCTCGAATCGCTCGCCGCCGGCGACACGGTGCGCATCTTCTGGCGCGCCGAGGGGTACCACGAGAAGATCATGCTCGGGGGCCAGGGGACGGCGGAGCAACCGATCCGGCTCTGTGGCGTCCCGGGGCCGAACGGCGAGCTGCCGGTGATCGACGGTGAGAACGCGACCACCCGGCCCGAGCTCGATTTCCCCTTCGACGGCCACCAGGTGCGGGGGCTCATCATCGTCGGGCACAAGCACGACGACCCGTGGGAGCTCGGGCCCACCCACATCACGATCGAGGGCCTCGAGATCAAGAACGCGTCGCGCCCCCACCGCTTCACCGACAAGTCGGGCTCGGAAGCGGCCTACTCGGACCCCGCGGCCGGCATCTTCGTGGAGCGCGGCGATCACGTGACCATCCGCGCCTGCGAGGTGCACGAGAACGCCAATGGCCTCTTCATCGGCACGGCCGGCGGGGATATCCTGACCACGAACGTGCTCATCGAGTCGAACTACATCCACGACAACGGGAGCCTCGAGGATTACAACGAGCACAACGTCTACAACGAGGCCTCGAACGTCATCTACCAGTTCAACCGCTTCGGCCCCACGCGCGGCGGCAACGGCAACAACATCAAGGAGCGCTCGGCCGGCGTGGTGATCCGGTACAACTGGATCGAGGACGGCGCCCACCTGATCGACCTCGTCGACGCGCAGGAGGCGACCGACTCGGTCGCGTTGCCGTCGTTCCACGAGACGTTCATTTACGGCAACGTGCTCCTGCGCAACGGCTACGGCGCGTCCATGATCCACTACGGCGGGGACAGCGGCGAGACCGAGTACTACAGGAAGGGCACGCTCCACTTCTTCTCCAACACCGTCTTCGTCAGGAACGACAACTACGAGGACTACGATCGCTCGGCGATGTTCGAGGCCTCGACCAACGACGAGCAGATCGACGCCCGCAACAACGTGTTCGCCAGCAGCCTGGAGCCGACCGAGCTCCGCGCGGTCACCTTCCTCGGGGACCGCGACGGCGTGGCCGCCGGGGCCCTCAGCCTGTCCGGGAACTGGGTGACGAACGGGTGGCTGCCGTTCGATCCTGTCCGGGAGGTGGTGAAGGTGATCGGGCAGGTGGACGGCCTGGACGACTCGATCTTCGGCGTCGATCCGGCGTTCGCGTCGGCGGCAAACCACGACTTCATGCCGGCCGCGAGCGCGCCGCTCATCGGCGCCGGCGCCTCGCTCGACGGCCTCCCGCCGGTCGAGCACCAGTACACGCCGCACCAGCAGGCCAGGGCGCGCAACGACGGCGCGACCCTCACGATCGGCGCATTCGGGCGGTAGCCCCCGCGCCGTTCAGTCCCGCGGCGAGGCTCACTCCACGGCCCGCGGGGTCACCCCACACAACCCAGGTCGGCTCGCCCGTGAGGGATCGCGCCTTGCAGAGGGCGGCGCATGCGCTGGATCGGATGCGCCTTGCCCCGCGCAAGGCGCAAAGGATGCGTGTCCCCGGCACGCTTTGCGGGAGAGATTGCGGTGATCCTGTCGCTCGTGAGCGCGCTCGCGGGGTGCGGCGCCGAAGAGGCGCCGCCGGACCTCCGGCAGCCGGCGGGCTGGGACGACGCGCTGCGGCTGCCGGATGCCGAGGATCACGATCCTGCGCCCGACGTGGTCGAGGTGCACCTCGAGGCCAGGGTGGCCGCGATCGAGGTGGTCCCGGGGCTCACGACCGAGGTCTGGACCTACAACGGGATGCTCCCCGGTCCGACGATCCGCGCGAAGAAGGGCGACCGCGTGGTGGTGAAGTTCCAGAACCACCTTCCCGAGGCGACGACGATCCACTGGCATGGTCTGCGCGTGCCGGCGGCCATGGATGGGACGCAGCACGTGCAGAAGCCCATCGAGCCGGGCGAGGGCTTCGAGTACTCCTTCACCGTGCCGGACGCCGGCACGTTCTGGTACCACCCGCACCTTCGCTCGAGCGCCCAGGTCGGTGCGGGCCTCTACGGCGCGTTCGTTGTCGAGGATGCTGCGGAGGAGGCGCCGCTCGGCGACGAGCTGCTGCTCGTGATGAGCGAGATCGGCATCGAGGAAGACGGCTCGCTCACCCCCGCCGACGAGAGCGGATGGTTCGGCGATTACTTCGGGCGCGAGGGCGGGACGGTCCTGGTCAACGGGAAGATCGTGCCGACGGTCGCCGCGCGGGAGGGGGTTCCGCAGCGCTGGCGGGTGGTCAACGCCGCGCGCAGCCGCTACTTCCGCTTCACCGTGCCGGGCCAGCCGCTCGTGCTCATCGGCGGAGACGGGGGCCTCTCGGAGAGGCCGTTACCCGTGGACGAGGTGAGGCTCGCCCCGGGGGAGCGCGTGGAGCTCACCCTGCTGCCCGTCGAGGGCGAGCCGGTGGTGATCCCGCTCCTCGACGCGAATCGATTCCACCTACCGAAGGAGGCGGATCCCAAGGACCTCATGCGTCTCGAGCTGGCCGACGAGCCTCCGGGGAGCGGCGCACCGCCGCTTCCCGAGCGTCTGGCCGAGATCGCCGCGATCGACACCACGGGAGCGCAACGACAGGCGGTGGAGTTCATGGAGCAGGGCGATGCCGACGGAGCGGTGCTCGGGATCAACGGCCACACGGACGGCTCTCTCATGTTCTCTGCGAAGACGAACACGGTCGAGATCTGGACGCTGACGAACACCACCAACTACGATCACCCGTTCCACCTGCACGGGTTCTTCTTTCAGGTGCTCGACATCGACGGCGCCGAGCCGCCCGTGCGCGCATGGCACGACACCGTCAACCTGGTTCCTGGAAAGGCCGTGCGGATCGCCATCCCGTTCGACGACCGCGCCGGCATGTGGATGTTCCACTGTCACATCCTCGACCACGCGGATCTGGGGATGATGGCGATGCTCCACCTGATGCCGTGAACCGTCCCTTCGATGAGGTGTGACGGCTGCTGAGCGTCAGACCCACGCCTGCGTCGTGGCATCCCAGCGCTTCCAGGCGCCGCCGTCGTCCACGTAGAGCTCGCTCTCCCCGGGGAGGGTGCGGAAGCGCTTGCTGGTGATCTTCAGATCGCCAATCCTTCCCGAGTAGTCGGTCTGCGCTTCGGTGGCCTTGATGCTCCGCATGTCGGCGACGAGCTCTTGCCCGCTCGCCTCGACCACCACATAGCCGTGGGCGTTGCTGTTGGCGTGGGCGAGGTGCGGGTTGATCTTCGTCTCGGGCGACGTGAGCAGCGAGTCGATGGTGAGGGCGAGCGCCGCGGCGCCCGGGAGCGCGCGCAGCGTCGGATCGCTCGCGACCTGGCTCGTCAGGATCTCGCGGAAGGACGCCGAGGAGACGGCGCCGCCCACGAGCTCGACGATCTTCTTCGTGGGATCGCCGCTCGGTCCGGGCGTCCCCGCGTAGAAGGCGTGGACGTCGCCGGTGATCGCCACGACGCCCCCCAGCCCGACGAGCCTCTCGAGCAGCTCGTCCCGCTTGTTGCGGAAGCCGTCCCAGGCGTCGGTGGTCGTGTAGAAGCTGCGCTTGAACTGGGCGGGGAGGGGATAGGGGCTGAGATCGACGGCGAGCTGGACGAGGCAGAACTCGTTGCCCCAGACCTTCCATGTCGCCTTCGACCCTTCCATGGTGTCGAGGAACCAGGCCTCTTGCTCGGCGCCCATCATGGCCTCGCTCGCGCCCTCCGTCTCCTTGTAGCGGATGGCAGCGTAGATATCGAAGGTGTCCTTGGCCGTGAAGTAGCGGCTGCCGATCATGCCGTACGCGTTGATCTTGCCGAAATCCACGTAGGCGATGCCCCGCTCCAGGCCCGCTTCCGCGGCGTCGATGAGCGGGATCTGCGTGTCCTCCGGCAGGCCCTCGTTGGCGGCGGCGACGATCTCGTTGATGAAGGCGACGCTGATCTTCCCCGTCACCTCGGCGGGGTCGTAACCCACGGTCTCCGCGGCCCCGGTGAGGATCGGCGCATAGATGCCGTCGCCGTAGGTCTCCACGTCCACGTAGGGCAGGGCGGCCGCGGGGACCTCCCCGAGCTCGGCCACGAGCGTCGGCTGATCGAGCGCGACCCTGCCGGGGAAAGCGTCCTCGGGGATGAGGTGATCCGGCCGGTAGCTGCGCAGATCGGTCATCACCAGGTGGACGTGCCGGCCGAACACGAAGTCGCGGTAGATGCGGAACTCCTCCGGGAGCGAGGCTTCCGGGTCGAGCTCGACGTCGCCGTAATCGACGGGCTGGTACTCGAACCAGGCCTGGTTCGCGGCCTTGCGCCGGTCCGTGTCGGTCTCGTCCTGCCGGCCGTCGAAATAGGTGGCCGTGGCGCCGAAGCAGTCGTTCGAGAACTCGTGATCGTCCCACGTGGCGATCATCGGGAAGCTCTCGTGGACCTTCTGGAGGTTCGCGTCGGAGCGGTACGTCCTGTAGAGCTCCCGGTAGTTATCGAGCGATCTCGCCGCGTGGTAGGCGCCGTCGCCGTCACCGAGGGAGATGCTGCCGGCCAGGTCGGTGAAGACGACGCGGCGCCCGGTCGTGATCTGGAAGCTCGGATCGCCGTCCGTCTCGTAGATGTAATCGCCGAGGTGGACGAAGAAATCGAGCTCCTCCTGGGCGAGCGCCAGGTAGGTGTTGTAGTAACGCCCCACGTAATCCTGGCACGACACGTAGGCGAAGCGGACCTTGACGTCCGCCTCCTCGGCCGGGGCGGTCTTGGTGCGCCCCACGCGGGACACGTAGCTCGTCCCGCCCTTCACGTAGATGAAGCGGTAGTAGTAGACCGTGCCCGCCGCGAGGCCGCGGACCTTCACCTTCACGCAGTGATCGTGCCTCGCGAGCGCCTTCACCTTCGCCTGTCCGGCGTCGAGCGCCACCCGCTGCGCGAAGCCGGCGTCGGTCGCGACCTCGACCTCGAGATCGAGATCCGCTGCGCCGTCCTGCACGCGGGTCCACAGGACGACGCTGCCGGGGCGCGGATCGCCGGAGGCGACCGACTGGGGGAAGTACTCGGACCCGTCCGCGAGCTCGCGCTCGTCGTTGAGCGGGTTGATCGTCTCGGGATCGCCGCCGCAGGCCGGGACGACCAGCGCGCCGGCGGTGACGAGCGTGGCTCGAAGGAAATCTCTGCGCTTCAGCATCGGGCGATCAGGGAATCCTGGAACTTTCGCTGATGTCAATCTCCTCGTGGACCTCGCCGCTTCGCGCGCTGCCGGTCACGCCTGTAAAGCGCAAAGTGCGGCGTCCGGCGAGTGGGGCAAGTGTGTGTGCCAACATACGTGCCGAGCGTTGACGTGCGGGGGTCAAGCGCGGCTGCGCGTCGTCAGGCATGGCTAGGCGTGCTCAGGCGTGGTCAGGCGTGGTCAGGCGTGCTCAGGCGTGATAGACAAGACGTCGCGTGCTCGTGCGTCCTGTCCGAGGACCGCATTGGTCCGCGAGGGATAGATGAGCTAAGTTGAGCGTTTATCATGCGGCGGCAGAGCACGAGACCGGAGGGTGAGTCCGACATGAGGTCGGGGGACAGCATCTCTGACCGCCCCGGCGCCGAGCGTCGCGACTCGCTCCCCCCGCCCCGATCCGGGCAGCCATCCTCCCGGCCCGGGCGCTCCGGCCCGTCCAGCGAGCCGTCGCCTGCTCCAAGGTCTGCTTCGTCGCGCAAGGTGCGGACCATCGACGTCCTCGTTCAGGGCGCGACCGTGGAGCTCTTCCATTTTTACGGCGTCGCCATCGCGCCCGCGGACATCGGGGAGAGCCGCGACGAGGCGCTCGTTCACAGCGATCCCGTGAGCACGGTCGAGTTCTCCGCGCCCGGCTTCTCCGGCCTGCTGGCCTTGTCGGCGCACCCCGGCGTGTTTCGCGCGATGACGGGGCTGCCGTCCGGGCTCGACAGCGTCGACGACTGGATGCGCGAGGTCGTCAACCAGCTCATGGGAAAGGTGAAGAGCCGCCTCGCGCGCTTCCAGATAGCGCTTCACGCCGAGCTGCCGCAGCTGCGCCGCGCGAGCGACGTGGCGCGGCGGTACCGGGGCAGCAAGCAGCAGTTCTGCTATGCCTTCCGGACCTTGAAGGGCGAGGTCGTCGTCACGCTGGGCGGCGACTTCGACGAGAGCTCGCTGGTGTTCTCGAACTCGTCCCCGCTTCCGCTCGATGGCAAGGTGATCCTGTTCTGAGCCCTCTTGCGCGGCACCCGCGCCGCGCAGTCTAGGGGCTGCCGCCGCCGGCACCGCCGCTGCCTGCGGCGCCGCCGCCGCTACCGCCGCTGCCTGCGGCGCCGCCGCCGCTACCGCTGCTGCCTGCGGCGCCGCCGCCGCTACCGCCGCTGCCTGCGGCGCCGCCGCCGCTGCCCGTGGAGCTGCCGCCGCTACCGCCACTGCCCACGGCGCCGGCGCTGCCGCTGCTCGTGACGCCGGGCGGCGGGAGCGGTGCGAAGCACGCGTTTCCGATGAACTGCTGGCCCGGGTCGCAGGGGTCGGAATCCCAGCATCCCACGAGCATCGCCGCGGAGATCGCGCCGAGGGCGACGACCAGGGCGCCGCGATGGGTAGGCGGCATGATGCGAGACGGGTGAATGACCATCGTTCGTTCCTCTCTCCACGGACTCACGGCGGCAAGACCCGGCCGTCGCGGATGCGCGCAATCACCTTGACGGTGGGGTTCAGGTCGCTGGCGGCGATGTACCCGATACCGCCCGCCTCCTCGCCCACGGCGCGGAGCACGGCGCTCGGACTCGCCACCCTGCGCGGCGGCCGCTCGCCGCCGCGGATCTTCCGGTCGATCCAGTAGCGGGCGACGCTCTCGGGATCGAGGCCCAGCACCGCCATGTCGAAGCGCTGTCGCAGCGGGGAGCCCTCGGGGAGGTTCACCGGCATCACCGACCGGCCGTACCACTCCGTGCGCGCCGTCTGGAAGATCGGGCGGAGCGTGTCGCGTCCCGCCGCCCGCACGGGGTTGGCCTGGTTGACGACGACGACGATCTCGTCGGCCTCCGCGAAAGATGAGGCCGACGGGGTCATTCCGAGAAGGGCCAGGAGGAGCAGAAGGAATCTACGCTTCATGATTGCGTTGAACCTCTCTCAGAAGGCCATGACCAGACGAGCGACCGTGCTCGTGGTGCGGAGGTCCGGCGCCACCGTGCTCTGCTCACGCAGGGCGGTCACGATCGTGCGTAGCACCTGGGTCCGAAGTGTGACGTCGGGGGTGATGTAGAAGTTCAGGCCGCCGCCGAACTGGAGCACGGTATCTAGCCCGCCGTAGAGCGGCACGTGGATGGCGGAGCCGATGACGAACGGCTCCATGTTCAGGAAATCGAACCGGTGCGCCGCCACGGCATACGTGGAGGTCTTCCAGGCGTCCGGTGTGTAGAATTTGGATACCGCCTGGCGCTTCCCTTCGTCATAGACCACGCGGATGACCGCCGCCTCCGCGCGCAGGCGGGTCGTCCCGATGTCGAGCGAGACGTCGCCGGCTCCGGTGTACTCCTGGAACGACCACGTCGAATGGACGTCGGGGTCGGACTGTCCGATCTTGTAGTCGGCGACCCAGTCGCGGGCCCTGCCCGTGATGAACGACGTCCCGAGCTTCAACGTCAGCTTGCCGGGGTCCTCGTAGCTGGCGTGCAGGCGGCCGCCGAACCCGCGATTGTCGTCGAAGGCGAACGGCGCGTTCTCGTTGCGCCCGTTGCTCACGTACGCGTTGTACCCGAGCTCCCACGGGCCCGTGAACATGCTGCCATAGACCATGACCCCGGTCTGCCGCGTGGGAAACAGGCGCGCTGTGATGAACGTGGGGATGACGGTGGTGATGAGCACCGGGCTCCCGTGGTCGACGTTGTAGATGCCGATCGGGGTGAAGAACTGCCCGACGCGCACCTTGAAGAGGTTGAAGCGCGTCCAGTCGATGTGGGCGCGCTCGATCGACACGAACCCTCCATAGGTGACCGGCGAGGTGAGCGAGGTCGCGGTCGAGTCGAAGGCTTCATACGGCGCCGTGGTCACCCGGCGCGTCACGTCGGGCGGCAGCGGCGTCGTCGCCGGGACCGGGGCCCCGCCGGGCGCGGTCGTGAACCGCAGCTCCCCGAGAAAGCGAAAGTGATCGCTCGGCTGCGCGTCGAGGTAGAGGTTCAAGTTCGCCACGACGAAGTTCAGGGCGTTCGCCTGCGGGAGGGTGACCGCGAGGATCGAGTTCTCCGGGACCCATGTGCGCTGGACGCCGACGTCGACGAACCCGTAGATCCGGAAGAGGTCCTTGTGGTCGTCCTGCTCCGGCGCGGCCTGCGCCTCCTGGAGCGCCTCGAGGCGCTTCTCGAGCTCCGCCGATCGCTTCTCTGCAGCCGTGAGCCGGGCGGCGATCGCATCTTCGCCGGCGGCGGCAGGCGCGGCGGCGGGCGCCCCGGTCGTGGCGGGCGCCGCGGCCGCGGCGACCGGCGCGGCGGGCGCTCCGGTCGCGGCGGGCACCGGGGCGACACCGGCGCCAGGGCTCTGCGCGTGCGCGAGGGATGCCGTGACGAGCACTGCTCCGATGGCTGCGCCCGAAGCGCCCGCGAGGCGACCTGTTCGCGCTCGCCGCAGTGAACTCCGACCCATCATCATTGATTTCTCCCCGTTCGCAGAGCCTTCGTCGCGGCTCCAGCCGACGTCGAACGCGCTCTTGCGGACTCGCGAACTTCACGCGTAGCATACACGGCCACGAGGACGGGCGTGAACTCGACGCGCTGCGTGACGCTCCGGTGCACCACGGCTGGGTGAGACATCACAACAGGAAAGAACGTGAATCAGGGGAGCGTACATGGTGCGCCGGCGAACGTTGATGATGACTCCGCGGGTGCACGTGTTGATTGTCATTTGCGTCAGCCGCGCCGCGCGCGGGGGGCAGCTCGCCCGGTGCTCGTGCTGAGTGCGCCGCGCGGGGGGACAGGCGTTCGCGCGAGAGCCCTCGTCACGAAGCACACGAGATGCGCGCGGGCGCCGCGCCGCGGGGGCCACGCCGGGGGGACGGGGGCATGCCGACATTGCGTAGCGCTTCGATTCGACTGAAGCTGTGGTCGCTCGCCGGCGTCCCCGTCGCGGGGGCCCTGCTGCTGGCGGCGATGATCGTCGGCGACGCGCGACAGCAGGCGGCGAGGGCGGCGGGGATAGGCTCGATCGAGGACCTCGCGCAGCTCTCCTCGATCATGGCGCAGCCGCTGCACGCCCTCCAGAAGGAGCGGGCGTGGACCGCGCTGGTCGAGGGGCTGGAGGCCCGCCCTCCGGAGACGACCGACGTCGAGGGCGAGCGGCACGCCACGCCGCCGCTCAATCGCGCAGCGGAGCTCCTGCGCGCCGGCGGCCAGCTCCGGGACGCGCGGACGGCGACCGACGAGAGCCTCGCCCAGCTCGACGCGTTCCTGGCCGCGCGCGACCTCTCCGGGCTGCCGCGCCGGCTCGCCCGCGATCTCGCCGAGGGGCGCGCCAAGGTCGGAGAGCTCGGCGCGTTCCGGGCCCAGGCCGACGCGAGGACGGTGTCGCTCGACAGCGTGCTGAGGGTCTTCGGCGGCATCAACGTGAGCCTCATCCGGGCCAACGCCGGCCTCTCCGAGCTGAGCGACGAAGGCGAGCTCCTGCGCAGGATCCAGTCGATCGTCGCCGTCCACGAGTTCGCCGAGCGCGCAAGCCGCCAGCACGCGCTGCTCGCGCACGCCTTCGCGTCCACGCAGTTCGAGCCGGGGGCCTTCAAGACGCTCGTGACGCTGATGACGGAGGAGCAGCTCTATCACGAGGAGTTCATCGCCAACGCGTCGGAGCCGGCGCGGGCGCTCTACGACGCCGCCCGCTCCGACCCGCGCGTGCGGCGCGCCGACGAGCTGCGCGCCGCCGCGATCACGTCGACGGACGAGGCGCTGGCGATCGATCACGACGCGTGGTTCGAGGCGCAGCAGGGGCGCGTCGACGGGCTCGCCGCGATCGAGGAGGAGGCGATCTCCGGGATGAGGCGCGCGGCGGCGGTCAGGGTCGCGGACACGCGGAGGACGGTGCGCGACGGCGTCGCGGTCTCGGGGTTCGTGCTCCTCGTGTCGGTCGCGCTGGCGCTGGTCCTCGTGCGGGGGATCTCCCGATCGCTCGAGGTCCTCGGCGAGGCCGCGGCCCACGTCCGGCGGACGCGCGACTACACGACGCGCGCCCGCAAGACCGCCGACGACGAGTTCGGGGCGCTCACGGACGCCTTCAACGAGATGCTGGCGGGCATCCAGGCGCGCGACGAGGTCCTCGAGGGCCACCGGCAGAACCTCGAGGCCACCGTCGCCGAGCGGACCTCGGAGCTCGAGAAGCGCAACCGGGAGATGCGCCTCGTCCTCGACAACGTCGATCAGGCCCTCGTGACCATCCACCGGGACGGCACGATGGAGCCCGTGCACTCCGCCGCCTTCGAGCGCCTCTTCGGCGTGCCGGCGCGCGACGAGCACTTCGCCGATCGCATCGCCGGCCACGATCCGCGGGCCAGCGCGTTCCTCAGGATGGGGTGGGAGGCGGCCTGCGACGATTTGCTCCCGCTCGAGGTCGTGCTCGACCAGCTCCCGAAGACCTTGCACCGCGAGGGCCGCTACCTCGCGCTCGGCTTCAAGCCGATCCTGTCGGGAGAGGGCCAGTTCAACGGGGCGCTGATGGTGATCACGGACGTCACGTCCACCATCGCCTCCGTGCGCGAGGCCGAGCAGCAGCACGAGTACATCCAGGTGTTCGAGCGGGCCGTGAAGGATCGGCTCGGCCTCGTCGGCTTCGTCAACGACACGACCAAGCTCGTCGACGCGGTGAGCGCGCGGTCCAGCGGCGAGGTGGACGAGGTGATGCGCCTCGTGCACACGATCAAGGGGAACGCCGGGCTCTGGGACGTGACGAGCGTGGCGAGGGTGGCGCACGAGATCGAGAGCTTCGTCGTCGAGGAGCGCGCGCTGCCGTCCGACGAGCAGATCGACGCGCTGAGGGACGTGTGGCTCGCGTTCGTGGGGCGCGTGAGCGTCCTGCTCGCGTCGACGGCGCAGTCTTCCCGCGCGGACGTCGGCCATGAAGAGGTCGATGCCTTGCTCGCCATGGTGCGCCAGCGCCGCGATCCCGCCGAGATCGAGCGGGCCATCGCGGCGCTCCGCGACGAGCGGATCGAGGTGCGGTTCAGCCGGATGAAGGACCAGGCCGAGACGCTGGCCCGGAAGCTCGGCAAGCCGAAGCCTGAGGTGCGCATCGACGCCGGGGGCGTCCGGCTGCCCGCGTCGCGGTTCGCCGGGATGTGGCAGGCGCTGGGCCACGTCGTGCGCAACGTGATGGACCACGGGATCGAGCGGCCGGAGGCGCGCGAGGCGGCGGGCAAGCCGTCGAACGGCACGCTCACGCTCCGCTCGCGGATCACGGCGGACGAGATCGTCATCGAGATCGGCGACGACGGCGCGGGCATCGACTGGGAGCGCGTGCGCGAGAAGGCCGCGGCCGTCGGATTGCCGGGCTCGACGCGGCGCGATCTCGAGGCCGCGCTGTTCGCGCCGGGCTTCAGCACGGCCGAGCAGGTCACGGACGTCTCCGGCCGCGGCGTCGGTCTCGGCGTGGCGCTCCACGAGTGCCGGCGGCTCGCGGGCCGGATAGAGCTCGACACCGAGCGCGGCCAGGGCACGACCTTCCGCTTCCGGTTCCCCCGGGATCCGAGCGACGCCACGGGGGTGTCGCTCACGACTGCCTCGCTGCCGCCTCCGAGCGGGCGGGGCTCTCTGGTACCGCCCCCTTCGCGGGGCGGATCGAGCCCGGGCATGGCGTCGGGGAGCGCGTGACACGGTGAGCACATCGACAATGCAGAGCGAGATATCGAGGAGAAGGGAATGAACTCGGAGAGCTGGGACCGCATCCACGAGGAGCTCGCTTCGTCGTGCGTCCATCTGTTTCGTGACAACGGCGTCGAGCTCGGGCGGCTGGACGACGCGGCGTCGGAGGCCACGCCGGGCAACGCGGTGGTCTCCTTCATCGGCTTCACGGGCGACCACCTTCGCGGGAGCCTGACCATCGTCGCCCCCGCGGCGCTCATCACGCGCAGCCACCCGCTGCGAGAGCGGCGCGAGATCGACGAAGACATGGTGTGCGACTGGGCGAGCGAGCTCGCCAACCAGCTGCTCGGGCGGGTGAAGAACCGCCTGCGCCACCTCGGGCTGGTCATCGTGCTCTCGACGCCGAGCGCCGCGATCGGCGAGCACCTGCGCGCGAGGGAGGAGCAGAGCGAGGGCTTCCGGCGGCTCCTGTTCGCCGCGGGGCCCGACCGGCTCGTCGTGCTCTTCGACGCGCTGGCCCCCGACGACGCGCTGGAGCTCGAGGAAGTGAACATGCCCGATCCGCAGCCCGAGGGAGAAGTGCTGCTGTTCTGAGCGGATGGCCGTACACGCAAGAGGAGACACGTCACATGGCCAAGAAAATTCTTCTCGTCGAGGATTCGAGTACGGTCCGCCAGCAGGTCGGCATTCTCCTGTCGGGGGCGGGCTATGGCACGCTGGAAGCAGACAACGGCCGAGATGCGGTCGCCGCGGTCGCCGCCCACAAGGATGATCTGGCGATGATCATCGCGGACGTGAACATGCCCGTGATGAACGGGATCGAGATGATCCAGAGCCTGCGGGACAAGGGGCTCGCGTCGGGCGTTCCGATCCTGATGCTCACCACCGAGGGGCAGCCGGAGCTCATCGAGAAGGCCCGGAAGGCCGGCGCGAAGGGCTGGATCATCAAGCCGTTCAAGCCGGATCTGTTGCTCGCGGCGGTGAAGAAGCTCGCCGGCGAGCCCTGAAGCTGCGGCCGCGCGAGCGGCGGCCATTCCTGCGACCTCGGTCCGATCGAGGATCGTCGCTCTCCGGCACTACGGAAAATCGGCGGCTGCCGCCGGTACTCGACGGATCTGCCCTGCGGCGCTGGACAGCGCTCGGTGGTTGCGGGGCAGCGCCAATCCGTGTGATCCTATATGCGAGAGGTCACCGAAGGCCCCCGAATAGACAGACCAGGTCCACCGGCGTCGGTTGGGCAGTCGACTACTCACCCTTGAAAATGGATTCGCTGAGGCGCCCGCCAGGATGACCCGATGAGTACGCGCCTTGCTCTCGACCCACGGTGGCCAGCGCCGACCTGCTCGATCTGTGGCACGCTGTCGGAGGAGCCGGCGCACTGGCGAAACGACCTTGGACGGCTGTGCCCGTCCTGCTGCGGCGCGCTGCGCGACCTTCTTCGGGCGGGGCCTCCCGAGCGAATTGCGGGGATCTGGGGACTAGAAGCCGCTCAGCTGAACCTGGCTGCCAACGCGGTCGCAGACCTCGTTGACATTGCAGACGAGGCGACGCATGCCGACCTTGCGACCGCATACCGGGAAATGGGCCTGCTCGGTGATGCCATCAGAGAAACGCTGTTCGTCGCACGCGGCAATGCAGAGCGCCCGTGGCATCAGGCGCTCGTCATCTTGTTGGCTGCCGAGATCGCCCCCGACGAACTCTTCGATAGGTTGAACGCAGCTCTATGTAGGCGATAGCAACCGGCGAGAGCCGAGCCCGGCTGACGGCCGCTGGTGCCGACGGTGCACCGAGCCTCGCTCCGCTGGGCGCAGCGCCCTGAAGCCTCCGCAGGGCGTCAGGCGGGAGCGGCGCCACGAAGGGCGGCACGCTGGTACAGGCGTGTCGTCACAGGCCACGTGACCGAGCGTCCGCGCATCGACCGACGAAATCGCGAAGAGCGCGTTCGCGTGCGCCCGGCGCGTCGAACGCAGGCTTGACACGAGCGAGGTTGTCGTATTGCCTATCCTGCTGGGAGAGCCCATGAAGAAAGCGTGGAAAGATGCAGTCGCCTTCATCACGGGCGGCGGCTCGGGGATCGGTCGAGCGCTCAGCCTGGAGCTCGCGCGGCGCGGCGCGCGCGTGACGGTGACGGACGTGAACGGCGACGCCGCCGCGAAGGTGGCGGCCGAGGCCGGCAACGGTGCTTCGTCGCGCGCGCTCGACGTGCGCGACGAGGCGGGCATGCGCGAGGCCATCGAGGACACGGCAGCCCGCGGCGGGCGCCTCGACTTGCTCATCAACAATGCGGGGATCGGCGTCGCCGGCGAGGCGCACGAGATCCCGCTCGCGCACTGGGACCGCGTCCTCGACATCAACGTGCGCGGCGTGCTGCACGGCATCGTGGCGGGCTACCCGATCATGGTGCGCCAGAAGAGCGGCCATATCCTCAACGTGGCATCGCTCGCCGGCCTGGGCCCAGCGCCGCTCTTCACGCCGTACGCGATGACCAAGCACGCCGTCGTCGGCCTCAGCACGAGCCTGCGAATCGAGGCGGCGGCCCACGGCGTCCACGTCAGCGTGCTCTGCCCGGCCGCGGTCGAGACCCCGATCCTGGACTCCGAGAACCCCCCCGATCTGCCGGCGGTCCCGTGGGTTCCGAACGCGCGACGCCTGCTCGAGGCATTGGCCGGCAGGCCTTACCCGGCCGACGCGCTCGCGCGCGAGGCGCTCGATGCGGCCGCCGCCGACGTGCCCGTCATCGTGCTCCCCTCGCGTGCACGCTTGCTCTGGCGCCTCGGCAGGATGTTCCCGGCGCTCGTCGAGAAGGGCGGCCGCGACGAGATCGCCAAAGAGCGGGCGACGCGCGGGTGAGCGTTCGAGCGTGGGGTGGGGTGCTCCGCTCCTCAGCACAGACGCTGATCTCGCCGTTCGAAAAGGCTCCTTCAGAACTTCGCGAACAAGGCCCTCGTCGCGCAGGCCATCGACGCGCTGTTTGTCCAGAAGGACGTCTCTGCGATCGATCGCTATTGGGCCGATCCCTACCTCGCGGCGCTCGGTGCCCAGCTCGACCATGAGCGGGCTCCCGATCTTCTAGAACACCGATTACGTTGAAACCCGGAGAATTTTCACAGGGAGGCGAGGAGGCGGGGAGGAAGAAGAAATGAATTTCTCCCTCTTGCTGTCTCTCGCTCCCCGCCTCCTCGCCTCCCTGTGAAATTCCTGCTTTTTCTCGTGGTTTCCGCCAGCCGGGGCGGAAGCAGCGGCGTTCAGTGCGCGCGGGGCAGGAGCGCCCCATGGAAGGTCTGGGGCGAGGCGTGGAGCAGGTGGACCCGCGCCGCTGGCCCATCGTCCAGGTGCGCGGCGTCCCAGACGTGGATGGCGCTCTTCCCGGCCTTCGCGTCGGTCACCAGGGCGAGCACGTGGCCGTCGCCCTCGGGAGCGCCGGGCGCGCGCGGCACGAAGACCGGCTCGATCACCTTGGCGGGCGTCGGAGCGGCCGGCGCACCGGCGCGGGCGCTCGTCAGTGCAGCCTGTCCTTCGCCTCGGCGAGCTCCTCGTTGATCCGGTCCACGAACGCGTCGAGGGTCATCGGGCCGTTGCTCGCGGCGGCGGCGGCCTCGATGGCCTGCGAGGCGAGCGACGTGAGGCGCTCGACGTAGGCGAGCTGGCCCTCGAGCTTCTCGTAGTCCCCGTCGACGAAGTACCCGCTGTCGTCCTTGACGTCGAGCTCGGGCGCATAGCGCTGCTTCACGTACCTCAGGATGGCGCACACGGCGACGTGGACCTTGGGGCCGGCGAACTGCGTCTTCGTCCAGTTGTAGCGGCTCCCCTCCTTGAAGAACTCGACGCCCGGCGCCTCGGGCAGGCTGGGGACGCTGACGCGCGGCCCTCCGCCGCGCTCCGCCTTCTCCTGCGCCGCGCGGGTGAGGTTGCGCGTGATGGCCGCGGACTCCGCCAGCGCCTGACGCATCATGTCCGCCATCTTCGAGTCGCTGAGCAGCGCGTGGTACGTGTGGTTGATGAAGGTGCCTTCACCGTCGAAGTGAAAATGGAGAGGCTCGCATTCGCGGTGGGGATAGAGCGTGATGCCCTCGAGACCCGAGCAGGTCACGCGCCGATCGGCGATGAGCTCCTTCATGGTCTTGCTGGGCCAGCCGGCGGCCGAGGCCTTGGCGGCGAGATCCGCGACGAGCTCGGGGACGACGGCCGGGTCGCGGAGCTTGCCCGAGTACGCGATGGAGATGCCCATGGTGCCTCCTGAACGATCTCCCCTTACTCCAGCGCCGTCGTCGAGGCCAGCGCGCGCCGGGGAGGGAGCCCTCGACCGCGACAACAAGGACAGTGAAAGAGCCGCCGGAGCTCCCTCGCTCCGGCGGCTCTCGGCCGCCTGGGACCGCCTGAACCTCGACACCTGACCGCGAGGCCCGGGGCTCGGCGGTTCCTTCACGTCTGGAGCGGATGTCCGCGTTCCGCTCCTCGCCTCCTCGCCGGGCTACTGGCAGGCTGTCGCGCCGAAGCAGACCGCCGGATCGTCCGCGAAGCGACGGAAGTTGTCTGCCTCCGGGTGGCCCGGGAAGGGGACATAGTAGTATACGGCCTTGCTGTCGAAGTCGCTGCCGTCGTAGTAGGTCTGCCACGTCAGCGCGTAAGCGACGCCGGCGCTCTTGGCGAGATCGAGGAGGTGGGTGTTGTACCAGTCCTCGGTGAGCGCGCCCTGCCCCGCGTCCGGAAACAGGCTCGCTACCTCGGCGGAAGAGAGGGTGACGGCGCCCGCCGAGCTGAGGCCGTAGTTGGCAAGGAAGTCCGTCCGCAGGCTCTCATCGAACAGGGTGTCGTGCCACTTGCTCACGTGGTCTGCCGGGTAGAGCGCGAGCGAGGCGCCCGCGGCGAGCTTGCTGACCCGGTGAAGGAGGTGCAGCCGGTAGGTGCCCGTCTCGGTGAGCGCGTGAGGCTTGCCCTTGGCCGCGCCGATCGCCGCGACGGCGCTCGCCATCGCCTTCATGTCCTCGAGATCTGCCGCGGACGCCGCGCGCTCGTACGGGTAATAGAGATCGATGCCGAGGATGTCGATGAGGTCGTCGCCAGGGTACGCCTCGAGGTAGTACTCCTCCAGCCGCGCGGACGGCGGCTGGCCGTCGGTCTCGAGCGCCGCAATGGCCTCCTGGGGCGGGCTCTCGTACGCCGCGCCCAGCTCGGTCAGCTCCTCGACGAGGCGGACCCGGAGCATGTCGCGAGAGAGGCTCTCTGGATCCCTGACCTTCGCCTCGGCGGGCGTCACCGAGCTGTCGCTCAGCTTTCGCACCTTGTCCGTCGAGTACGCGAAGATCACGTTCTCCATCCCCGGCTCGCTCCGGACGGCCTCGGCGAACGTGCGGTACGCGGCGCTGTAGGCGGCGGGGCCGGTGACGGCCTGATCGTCGTCCAGCAGGGCCTGGCAGTTCCAGTAGGGCTGACCCCACCAGAACCATCCGCCGGTGTGCTCGTGGAACGGACGGAGGACGATCGGCTTGCCGTCGAGCCCGTGCTCGCGGAAGAACTGGGCCACGTACTTCGCGTGGGCCACGAGCCAGTCGCGCGCCGAGATGCCGGCGTGCGTCCCCTGCTCGATCGGCACGTCGTTGGCGATCTTGCAGATGCACTTCAGGTTCTCCGGGATGTCCGCGCTGGAGCCGAGGGAGCGCGAATAGTACGTCTCGGCGTAGAACGGGGTGCCTCCGCCCTGGGCGTGAATCGGGACGCTCTGTCCGTCGACCGTGATGATGGCGAGCGGCGTCGCGATGGCGTCCGCGAAGTCCGAGGTGCTGACGTCGTAGTTGCACGGGGGCGTGTGCCAGTCGAAGGCCACCATCCCGCCCGGCTGCTCCAGCATGTACGCCGCGGCGTCCGCTGTGACGTCGCGGCGATTCCAGGGGACCGGATCGAAGACCATCGCGTCGAGGGAGATGCCGAGCAACCCGGGGTTCTCTCCCACGGTGGCGCCGGCGTCCGACGACCAGCCCCGCTCGCCGCGGCTGGCGGCGCCCGCCATGGTCGAGAACCAGTCGTTGGTCGACACGAGCTGCTTGGTGCCCGGATCGTAGAGCCCCCACGTGATGGCGTTCTCGTAACCGAACCGGAACTTGCCGGCTCGAGACGACGTCCAGAGGTCCTCGAGGAGGTCGCCCCTCGGCGTGTCCGGGAACTCCGGTGTGTCTCCCGGCGCGCCCCCCGTGCCTGACGACGTGCTCGACGACGTGCCTCCCGAGGTGCCAGCCGAGGTGCCAGCCGAGGTGCTTGACGACGCGCCTCCCGAGGTGCCCGACGAGGTGCCTCCCGGCGGCGTGTCCTCGTCCGACGACCCGCAGGCGGCCGTCAAGCACAGGAGGAATGCGGCATAAACGCGTGGACTGAGCGGGACAAGATTCATGGGTTCTCCCCTGCGAACGGCGCCAGTGACGAAGCGACAATAAAGCGTGTTAATCGGTTCAGTGTCAACGGCCATCTCACCAGCGGAGAGGTGCGCCGCCCCGGGCACCGCGCCGATTCCACCCCGAGCGCCCCTCGGCGCGATGCCGCGGTGCGTCACCGTGCGGCTGCCTCACCGGGAGCGCATCGCCGGCAGGTTCGGCCGGCTGCCGCCGGCGCGCCCTGTCCTGGAGCGCTGCCGGGACAGGTTCTTAACCGGTCCTTTCGTTGATGGGGTTGCATCCAGCGAGCGCGCTTGAGCGCATGGCCTCGGCGGCCGAGATGGCGACCCATCCATGCGTGACCGGCGTGCACCGCGCCGGACAGCGTCCAGGTGCCCTCTGCGCCGCCCGATTCGATCACGAGGTCACGGCCGCGGCTCCACGTTTATCGGCGGAGCACACACCGATTTCACCGGCACGATGCTTTCTCGCGGCGCGGCGCCCCGGGCCTCAAGAGAGATGTCTCTTCCAAGGAGGGGAGCTCAACCCTCGGCACCCGTGGTCCCGGTCTCCAGCCGGGCGACCTGGCGCCTGCCGGCCATCTGGAGGATGCCTATCCAGGCGATCACGCGGATGACCTGGTAGGCCGGGTCGATCTCGAACCAGCGCACCGCGAACGTCGGGCTCTGCGGGTACTTGTGGTGGTTGTTCTGGAAGAGCTCGCCGAGCGTCACGAGGTCGAGGGCGAGCGTGTTGCGTGAGTCGTCGTCGCTGTTGAAGTTGCGGTAACCGTAGCGGTGGCCGCACCAGTTCACGATGGCGCCGTGGAGCGGGCCCATCGTCCAGTGGAGCGGGACAAACAGGAACTGCCACCATTGCGTGGCGAAGGCGATGTAGAAGAGCGCGTAGCCCGTCCCCCACGCGAGGCGGCTGGCCCACGAGTTGCCGATGCGGTCGAGCGCGCGCCACTCGGGGTAGCCGCCCAGAAAGCGCGGCTCCACCTCCGCCGTGCCGTCGCAGATGGCGTCGTAGCGCTTCGCGGTCGACAGCATCATGGAGACTGGCTCCGCGTAGTAGCGCGGCGAGTGCGGGTCCTTCGGGGTGTCGCTGTACGCGTGGTGCATGCGGTGCAAGATCGCATACGCCCGGGGCACAAGGTACGAGGAGCCCTGCGTGACGTAGGTGAGGAGATGGAAGATCCGTTCCCAGCGCTTCGACATCGTGAACATCCGATGCGAGGCGTACCGGTGCAGGAAGAAGGTCTGGAAAAAGACCGATAGCGTCGAATGGGCGATCAGGATGGCGACGAATTCCATGGCTCGCTTATACACCCAGGCTGGGCCCACATGCGGTCAGCTCACGGTCACGATTCGCGAGGGCCGTTGCCGCGTCGCTCGTGCGAGCGCGTTCTTATGCCACGCGATTTCGTCCGTGGAGGCGAGTCCGTAACGGGCGCGTTCATCGACCGGAAACAATGCTGTGCTGCCAGGCGCCGCGTCGCTCCTGCAGGCATAGCGCATCACGGCATCACGCAAGCGACGTCGCACGCCGCCTTATCACGACGAGCCGAGCGTTCACCGTCAGCGGCGGCGGATCGTTCTTGACATACATGGGCGCTGCGTACAGAATGTTTCAGTAAGCCATTCGAGCGTGTGCCGAAGAATTCGTCGCGCTCGGGGTCCAAGGGCTCGCAGCGGCGTCGCGCGGTGCGGGCTCATCGAGCTTGACGTGGGATAGCTCGTCCGAGCGCTCCATCGCGGCGGGGAGCTGGCGCGGCCGACCGTCGCGCGGCGGTTCGTGCGCCGCAAGAACAGGGGGCCTCGCTGCGTCCTGCTCGTGACTGGAGCCGCGCGATCACATCGAGGTGCACGCATGCAGATCCGCGTAGGATACGAGCTGCTCTACGAATTCCCACGACCGACGCCGGTGATCCTGACGCTGAGCGTCCACTACTCGCGTGCATCGGATCTGGTGCGGCCCGATCACATGCTCACCAGCCCGTCGATCCCGGTCCGAGCTTACCGGGATGCCTTCGGCAACTGGTGTAGCCGTATCGTCGCGCCGGCGGGTCAGCTGAAGATCTCCGCCGACGCGGTGGTGAACGACACGGGCGCGCCGGACCGCGTCGTGACATCGGCCGAGCAACACCCCGTCGATGCGCTGCCAGAGGAGACGCTGGTGTTCTTGCTGGGCAGCCGGTACTGCGAGACGGATCGCCTGTCAGAGGCGGCATGGGACCTGTTCGGCCGGTCGCCCACCGGCTGGGGTCGCGTGCAGGCCGTCTGCGACTTCGTTCATCGGCACATCGCCTTCGGATACGAGTTTGCGAGCCCTACCAAGACGGCGGAGGAGGTGTTCAACGAGCGGAGAGGCGTCTGCAGAGATTATGCGCATCTCGCGATCGCGCTCTGCCGTTGCCTGAACATTCCGGCTCGTTACTGCACCGGCTACCTGGGCGACATCGGCGTACCTCCTCCCCACGGGACGATGGACTTCTCCGGCTGGTTCGAGGCCTATCTCGGTGGCGAGTGGCATACGTTCGATGCGCGCAACAACGTGCCTCGCATCGGGCGCGTGCTGATCGCCCGCGGGCGCGACGCCGCCGACGTGGCGATCACCACGACCTTCGGCGAGAACACGTTGCGGAGCTTCCGTGTCTGGACGGATGAGATTGTGGACTAGCTCCGCCCGGGGCAGCCTCGCGCGGCGGCCGCGCTCGTCGGGGCGGCGAGGGTGCTCGTCGTGAGCTCGCTCGAAGGCGCCGCAGCGCTGCCTTCTTCGACCGCCGCCGGAGCGATGTGACGGCGCTTCACCGCCGCAAATGTCGGTGATAGAGGAGACGGTGGTGTGCAACTTGGACGATCGGGCGGTGTGGTGATGGCGTCATGGCATTGGGGCCGCCTCGGCACGTCCGGCCGCTTCAGGCGAGTCGGCGCACATGCCTGCTATCGGCCAGCGTGGTAGTCTGCGCGCCTATGGACAACGCGCAGAGCGACGGTATCGATGAAGGAGACTGGGGGCGACTTCACGTCACGCGCGCCTGCTGTGGTGCAGGCGTTTGCAGGAACTTCGCTCCAGAGCTCCTGGGCGAGGTCGCGCCCGCGCACTGGGAGGCCATGGACGGCGACGTCCGGCGCCGCGGCCCCGCCGTGCTCGCGGGCACCTATGATGAAGGGGCCTTCACCGGCATCCTGCGCCAGCCGCGGAGCCGGGCCGATCTCGAGGCGGCGCGCTCGGCGGTCGCCGCCTGTCCCGTCCATGCCTTGCGCCTCCGATCGTCGTCGCCATCCCGAGCGCGGCCCGGCGCGCTCGGCGCCCCGTTCCGCGCCTGGCCGCGCCGCATCGAAGAGGACGTCTGGGCCCTCGGTCACCCCGCGCGCGAGAACGCGGGCGCGACGGCCTACTTCATCGAGCGCCCCGGCGGGGGCGTGCTCGTCGACCTGCCGAGCCCGACCGATGCCGTCTTCCGTTTCCTCGAAGAGCGCGGCGGCGTGCGGTGGATCTTCCTCACCCACGGTGACCACACCGCGCACCACGCCGAGTTCGCGGCCCGCTTCCCCGGGTGCCGCCGCGTCCTCGGCGCCGCGGACGTGAACCCGCGCGGCGACGGGCGCAATCCGGCCACCTCCGAGGTGGAGATCAAGCTCAGCGACCGCCTCGAGCCCACGACCCTCGACGGCTCGCCGCTCGCCGACGGCGATCTCGCCGGCGCCGAGCTCGCCGTGCTCTCGCAGCCCGGCCACACCGCAGGCTCGATGTGCCTGCTGTACCGGGGCCGCTTCCTGTTCACCGGCGACCACCTGGCCTACTCGCGCCGCGTCGGCCAGATCGTGGCGTTCCGGCTCCAGTGCTGGAACGACTGGGGGCGTCAGATCCGCTCCGTGCGCCGCCTTGTCGCGCTTTCGGGCGCCGGCCACCTCCGCTTCGCGTGGCTCCTGCCCGGCCATGGCGAATGGCACCGACTCGAAGGCGACGGCGGCGCTCCCGCGGCGGCCGCCGAGCTCCAGCGCGCGCTCGCCTGGATGGAGCGGCAGGCGCCTGGCCACGTCCCTTTCTTCCGGTTCATCGCCTGGCTGCAGAGCCGCTCGTACCCCGGCACCCGCCTCGCGCGCGCGGTGCACGCGATCGGCGGCGATGGCCCCGGGAGCGAGGCCTGGGTGCTGCCGCGCGCCGCCCGCCCGTACCTGCCCGATTACCGGAGAGAGAAGGCCGCCGCCGCGTGGCTGCGGGTCTCCCTGGTCGCGGCGACGGCGCTCGGCGCCGCGGCGGCCGCCGCCCGGCTCGCCGCGCGCGCGGCGGGGGCGGTCGCAAAGAGGAGGGCGTGAAGCGGCCTTGAGGGGCGGCCGGCGCTCCGATCTTCGCACGGCCGAGGCAGGGGCTCGAGGCGCCGCCGCGCCGGCCTGCGCGCTCAGCCGGCCGCGCTGCCTCGGTCGTCCGGTCGCAGCAGATACGCTGTCTCGGGGTTCTCCCGGCGCCAGATCACGTTGTCCATGAAATAGTGGTGGATGTTCACGAACACGAAGACGGCCGCGAAGTACGGTGTCGGGCCGAGGTCGGACATGGCTTCGCCGTCGCTCGAGCTCAGCACCAGCGCGCCGTGCGCCCCATCGAAGAGCGCGGGCGCGCCGCGGAACACGACCCACCCGAGGCCGACGGCGGTCGCCGCCAGGAGCCCGAGGCGCAGGCCGGTCGGGCGCCCGAACAGCGGCGGGCCCTCGGCGTCGCGCGCCTCGTTCCGCTTCATGAGCCAGACGAAATACAGATACTGGACGGAGTGGAGCGCCGGGATCACGTACACCATGAGCCGGTCGAGGCTCGAGTAGACCGTCCAGAGCCAGATCGTGATGAGGAAACCGGCCAGCGGCGCGAGCGGCGGCAGGCGCCGCTCCATGCGCCACCTGCGCGCGAGCACCCAGAGCAGCGCGAGCGCGCTGAGCCCGAACGCGAGCCCGGTGACGGGCTCGAGCGCCGGCGGGTGCGCGAGCGACGTGTAGACAACGCCTTTCTCCTCGACCTCCCTGCCTGGGTCCGCCGGGCTCGCCCACGCGTACGCCCAGGCCGCGAAGCAGTGCGCGAGGATCACCCTGCGCTCCAGGGGGCCGAACCGGAACCCGCGCCGCGCCGAGAGCACCGTCAGGACGCCGAAGCCCTGCTTCACGTAGTGCCAGCCCACCAGGAGGAACATGAGCTGGATCATGAAGCCCATGGACCGCGCGGAGCCGGTCGAGAGCGCCCCGATCGCCCACGCGAGCAGCGCGACCGGGACCACGAGGCCGGCCAGGATGTAGCGGGCTCGCTGCGCCGGGGCGAACGCGCCGCCGAACGCGCGGCGCCTGGCGTCCTTGTAGAACAGCAGGTACGTCACCGCGAAGTGAGGATCGTTGATCACGGACGCGGCGTGGAACGTCAGGAAGCCGATCGCGAGCTCCGCCGCGTCGAGCCCGACGGCCCTGCGGGCGAGCCACGCGAGCGGGAAGAGCACGAGCGTCGCGCCCCCGACGAGCAGGAACTCGGTGAGATGGGCGCGCAACGCGGCTCGACGCGGCGTCGCGACCGGGACTGGCAGCGTCGCGCCCGCGCTGGTCATGCGCCGAAGCTACCACACAGGGACGCCCGTACGGCGCGCACGCCGCGCGCTCGGCCGCCGGCGGATCTGCCAAAATCCGTTGACGTCGCGCCGCTGGCTCCGAGCGAGCCTGGCGCGGTGCGCTGCCGGCTCGAGGGGGTCGCGGGGCGCCATGGCCTCCCTCCCGCTTCGTCATCAATAAATGACGAGATCTCTCGTCACAAATAAATGACAGATCGCTCGCCGCAAATAAATGACAGATCCGATGTCGCGCCGCCGCCGGCGGCAGCGAGGGCGTTCGGCGCGAAGCGGGCGCCGCTCCTCGTCCAGGTCCAGCTGTGCTATTGCGCGATCATGCGGAGTCGATCATGAGCCTGGGCGATCTGGTCGACGACGTGCCCGAGGACCCGCTCCTCACCGGAGCGGTCCAGCGCGCGCTCGTCGCCTATGCGGCGGTCCTCCCCGAAGATGTCCTCCGTGACGTCGAGATGCTCGCCACGAGGACGCTGTTCGTGCACCCGCTCGGGATCTCGTTCGTCGCCCGGCTCGCCCCCGGGATCCGCGTCGAGGTGGACATGGACGACGATCTCGACGAGCAGGCGCAGCAGGGGTTCGCGGTCGGCGAGATCATGATCTCGATGATGCGCGTGCTCCGCAGGCGGTCGCGCGAGCGGGGCGAGCGTCGCTTCCTGATGCCCGAGACGCCGATGCTCATGCTGCAGGCGTTCCTGGGCTACTTCAACCCGGACCCGGCGCTCTGGACGATGGGCGACGACGCCGTGCGCGGCGCGCTGGATCGCCTCTGCGAGGCCGTCGTCGGCCTGTTCTTCACGGGCCTCGTCGTCGATGTGCTGGAGAGCCCATCGTCGCTCGACGACTGGGGGGAGACCGGCCGCGCGCTCTCCGCGGTGCTGCCGGCCATGACCGCGGCGCTCCGCGGCGCGAGGGCCCGGCTGTCCAGGCGCGACCGGCACGCGCTGGAGACCTACGATGCCTGCGGCTGGGATGCGGCGCGGCTCGAGCGCCGGCTCGGCGGCGGCCCGGAGCCCGCCCGTCCGGCGTTCTTCGCCCTGGGCGCGGCGCTCGCCGCGGAGCTCCGCGCCTCACCGGCGAGCTGACCCGCGTGGCCGGCGTGTCGGCGTGGTCGCGAACGCCCGCTCCCTCGCCTCACTCCGCCCCTTCCGTTTGCCGCGCGGGCAGCCACATGCGCACCGTCGTGCCCTCGCCCAGCGCGCTCTCGATACGGATGCTGCCCTGGTGCTCCTCGATGAACCGGTGCGTCAGCGACAGCCCGAGCCCGGTCCCTTGCCCGGGCGGCTTCGTCGTGAAGAACGGCTCGAAGATGCGGCTCAGGTCCTCGGCGCGGATGCCGCAGCCGTGGTCGTGCACGTCGATCTCCACGCCGTGGATGTCCCCGCGCGGCAGCGGGCGCGCCTCGACCACCACGGCGCTGCCGTGCGGGCTGGCGTCGAGCGCATTGCCTATCACGTTGAGCAAGGCCGACTCGAGCTGCGATGCGTTGACGAGCACCTCGGGCAGCGCCGATGAGGTGCCGTCGGTCTCGAGGTGGACCCTGCGCTCGCGCGCCCGCGGCGCGGACAGGTCGACCGCGCGGCGGAGCGCCGCGCGCACGTCGCACGGCTCCCGGCCGATCGGCTTGCCGCGCGCGTACTCGAGCAGCGCCGTCACGAGATCCGAGCACCGGATCGCCTGCCGCTCGATGGTGCTGAGCGCCTTCAGGAGCGAGGCCTCGTCGGGCAGGCCGTGCCCCTTCCGGTGCCGCCTGAGCAGCAGCTGGGCGTTCATCAGGATGGCCGATACCGGGTTGTTCATCTCGTGCGACAGCCCCGCCACCAGCGTCCCTATCGCCGCCATCTTGCCCGCCTGGAGCAGCTCCTGCTGCGTCTCCGAGAGCCGATCCAGCGCCGCCGCGAGCTCGCCGTTCTTCGCCGCGAGCTCCAGATAGGCGCGGTGCAGCCGCTCGGCGGCGCGGACTCGCGCCCTGAGCTCCAGGGGGTCGAACGGCTTGCTCATGTACTCGTCGGCGCCGACGTCGAGCCCCCCCACGGCCTCCGCGCCGCTCGCCCTCGCCGTCAAGAGGAGGACAGGGATGTCCCGGAGCGCGGGATCCCCCTTGAGCCGCCGGACCAGCTCGAATCCGTCCATCTCCGGCATCATCACGTCCGAGACGATGACATCGGGCCGCTTCGCCGCGATCGACTCGAGCGCTTCCCGGCCGTTCGTCGTCAGGACGAGCTCGTGTCCGGCCGACAGGATGTCCGCCAGGTACGATCTCATGTCCGGGTTGTCTTCCACCACGAGCACGCGCGGCCCCTCCGCGCCGCGGTCGGCGCGGGGCGCGCCTGCGGGGGGCGGCGGAGGCACCTCGAAGCCGCGGAGGTTGACCGACGACGGGGGGGGCTCGTAGGTGCCCGCGCCGTTGAGCGATCGCGGCGGCTCGGGCGCGGCGGTCGCCCGCCGCGCTGCCAGGAAATCCGCGGCGCGCGGGAGCCGCACGAAGAAGCGAGAGCCGACCCCGGGCTCGCTCTCCACGCCGACCGTGCCGCCCATGAGCTCCGTGAGCTCCTTGGCCAGCGACAGCCCGATCCCCGTCCCCTCGTGCTTTCGCGTCGCCGAGGCGTCGATCTGCTGAAACCGTTGAAAGAGCAGGTGTCTCCTGTCCGCCGGGATGCCAGGGCCGGTGTCCTCGACCGAGAGCTCGAACAGACCATCGAGCGCCCGCAGGTCGACGGTGACGCGCCCGCCAGGGGGGGTGAACTTCAGCGCGTTGCCCAGCAGGTTGAGCGCGATCTTCTCGAGCTTGCGCCGATCGGCGGGGACCCTCCGCAGCTCGGGATCCACGTGAATCGAGAGGTCGAGCCCGCCGCGCGCCGCCGCCGGGCGAGCCTCCTCCACCATGTCCGAGACGAGCTCTCCGACGTCGACGGCCTCCCAGTCGATCTGCATCTTCCCGGCCTCGATCTTCTGGTGATCGAGGACATCGTCGACCAGCCGGCGGAGCCGGCGCCCGCTGCGCTGGATGAGCTCGAGGTCCGCCCGTACCCGCGGCGAGAGCGGTTCGTCCCGGTTGGACAGGAGCGACTCGAGCGGTCCGAGGATGAGGGAGAGCGGCGTCCGGAGCTCGTGGCTCATCACCGTGAGGAACTCTCCCTTGGCGCAGGCCGCGGCGTCCGCCGCCTCCTTGGCCTTCTGGAGCTCGATCTCCATCCGTTTGCGCTCGGTGATGTCCGCGTAGATCCCGAGGATCCCCGTCACCTCGCCGCGCTCGTCGCGGATGGGCACCTTGCTGGTGAGCAGGAACCGCTGCTCGCCGTCCGGGCGGAGCAGCGGCTCCTCGACGTCGAGCATCGGGGTGCCGCCCTCCATGACCTCCCGGTCGATGCGCACGAAGCACTCCGCGTTCTTGCTGCCCCACACGTCGTAATCGGTCTTGCCGACGAGGTTCTCCAGCACCTTCGTGTTGGTGTCGTTGAGGAAGTTCTGATTTCCCCCGAGAAACCGTCCGTGACGGTCTTTCCAGAAGATGGCGTGGGGGACGTTGGCGATGACGTACTTGAGCACCGCCTGCTGCTGCTCGACGGGCCCCGGCGTCCATTCCTGGGCGGCGGTGCCAGTCGGGGCCTCGTCCGGCGGCGCCACACGGGGCGTCTGCGCGCGTGCTTCGCGCGTCCGACGGGCCGTGAGGAGCCTGCTGATCTTGCCAGAGAGGCGGTAGAGACGTCTCATCGTCGTATCGTCACAGGAGCATAAGGCGAGCGCGGCCGACATCAAACCTGCTCAGCACCGGGACGCCGCGGTCGAGCGCGTGCGGTCGTGTAAGATGACGCCCGAGCAGGCTGGCGCGTCGGATCCGCCGCTCACCTCGCCGCCGGGCGCTGTGGTAGCGCCTGGTGTCGGCGCCGTCGAGCCCTCCCGGCCGCGCTGGCCTGCGCGCCGCTGGCCTCGTCCCACTGGCCCTGAACCGCACCAGCTCTGCTCCGGCGCCTGCGCGGTGAGCGCCGCGCCGCGGTGCGCGTGACAGTCACGAAACAAAGGCGCGGTGCGTCACGAGGGCGCGTCAGGCGCAGAGGAGCCGAGGGAAAGCGCTTTCATCCCCTGGTGAAGGGGTCCGTCCCGCCGTTGCGCCGTGACCGAACCATTACCGCGGGCCGCTCACGACGGGTGTTATAGAGGCCGTGCTTGTCATTAGGAGGCAGCTCAGCATGATTGAGGATCCGCAGGTCATCCGCAGCGCCGGCCTCCAGCCGATCGGCATCTGGCGCAGCGGGCCCTGGCTCCCCGCGTTCACATCGACCGATCTGCGGGAGGCCGTCTCCTGCGTGCGAGAGCCGGTGCACGTGGTGCGTGAGACGCCCGATGGGCGCGTCGGCGTGTCCCGCGGCGGCGCTGTCCTCCGCGAGGATCAGGTCAACGGGGTCCCGACGTTCCCGCTGCTCGGAACGCTGCCCGCCCTGTACCCGGAGTGGCTCGGAGACCGCTCCTTCGTCGAGGTCCACGGCCTGCGCTTCCCGTACGTGGCCGGCGCGATGGCGAACGGCATCCACACCACGCGGCTCACGATCGCGATGGCCAACGCAGGGTTGATGGGGTTCTTCGGCGCCGCAGGCCTCGGGCTGCACCGGATCGAGCAGGCGATCGACGAGATCTCGGCGGCGCTCGGGACGGACGGCCCCACCTGGGGCTGCAACCTCATCCACGCTCCGAACCAGCCCAGGCTGGAGAGCGACACGGTGGAGCTCTACCTGAAGAGGGGAGTCCGGCGGGCCGAGGCGGCCGCCTACATGGGCCTGAACCCGATGGTCGTGCGGTTCGCCTACAGCGGCGTCAAGCGCTTGCCCGACGGCCGCGTCGACCGGAAGAACCACCTGTTCGCCAAGATCTCGCGCCCGGAGGTCGCCGCGCGCTTCCTGTCGCCAGCGCCGGCCGAGATCCTCGATACCTGCGTTCGCAACGGGTGGCTCACCCGCGATGAGGCGGAGCTCGCGCGGAGCCTCCCGGTCGCCGAGGACATCACCGTGGAAGCGGACTCCGGCGGTCACACCGACAACCAGCCCCTCGTCGCGCTGTTCCCGGTGATCCTCGGCGTCCGCGACGAGCTCGCGGCGAAGTACGGGTATCACCGGCCGATCCGCGTCGGCGCAGCCGGCGGCCTCTCCACGCCGGAGTCGATCGCCGCCGCGTTCGCGCTCGGGGCGGCGTACGTGCTCACGGGCTCGGTCAACCAGTCGTGCATCGAGTCGGGCCTGTCCGACGAGGGCAAGAAGATGCTGGCCCAGGCCGATCTCCCGGACGTGGTGATGACGCCGGCCGCCGACATGTTCGAGCTCGGCGTGCAGGTCCAGGTGCTCAAGCGCGGCACGATGTTCGGTGTCCGCGCGCAGCGGCTCTACGACCTCTACGTCGCCCACGACTCCATCGAGTCGCTGCCCGGCGACGTGCGCGCGCGCATCGAGAGGGAGCTGTTCCAGATGTCGTGCGACGAGGTGTGGGCGGGCTGCGAGCGGTTCTTCGCCGAGCGCGACCCGGCCGAGCTCGAGCGCGCCGCGCGCGAGCCGAAGCACAAGATGGCGCTGATCTTCCGCTGGTATCTCGGCATGTCCAGCAAGTGGGCGATCGCCGGGGACCCGAAGCGCCGCGCCGATTACCAGATCTGGTGCGGCCCGGCCATGGGCGCGTTCAACCGCTGGGTCAAGGGGTCGTTCCTCGAGGACCCGGCGAGCCGCACCGCGGTCCAGGTCGCGCGCAACCTGCTCGAGGGCGCGGCCGTCGTCACGCGCGCGCAGCAGCTCCGGACGTACGGCGTCCCCGTGCCGAGCGCCGCATTCCACTTCACTCCTCGCCCGCTCGCCTGAGCGCCTGACCACCTGCCGAGGTCCTCATGCATCCTTCGTCTTCGCGTATCCCGCACATCGCCGTCGTCGGCGTCAGCGCCATCTTCCCCGGCTCGCTCGATGCGCATGGCTTCTGGCGCGATATCCTGTCCGGGACAGACCTTATCACGGATGTCCCGAGCACCCACTGGCTGGTCGAGGACTATTACGATCCCGACCCGTCCGCCCCGGACAAGACGTATGCGAAGCGCGGCGCCTTTCTCAAGAATGTGCCGTTCGATCCGCTCGAGTGGGGCGTCCCGCCCTCGATCGTCCCGGCGACGGACACGACGCAGCTGCTCGCGTTGATCGTGGCGAAGCGGGTCCTGGAGGACGCGGCGCAGGGGCAGTTCGAGTCGATGAACCGCGAGCGGATGAGCGTGATCCTCGGCGTCACCTCCGCGCAGGAGCTGCTCGCCTCGATGGTGAGCCGGATCCAGCGGCCTGTGTGGGCGAAGGCGCTCCGGGATCTCGGGTATCCGGAGGACGAGGTGAAGCGCGCCTGCGACAAGATCGCTGGCAATTACGTGCCATGGCAGGAGTCGAGCTTTCCAGGCCTGCTCGGGAACGTGGTGGCAGGGCGCATCGCGAACCGGCTGGACCTCGGCGGGACGAACTGCGTGACCGACGCGGCGTGCGCGTCGTCGCTGTCGGCGATGTCGATGGCGATCAACGAGCTGGCGCTCGGCCAGTCGGATCTCGTGATCGCGGGCGGCTGCGACACGATGAACGACGCCTTCATGTACATGTGCTTCAGCAAGACGCCCGCGCTGTCGAAGTCGGGCGATTGCCGGCCGTTCTCCGACAAGGCCGACGGCACGCTGCTCGGCGAGGGCATCGCGATGGTGGCGCTCAAGCGGCTCGACGACGCCGAGCGCGACGGGGACCGGGTCTACGCGGTGATCCGCGGGATCGGCTCCTCGTCGGACGGGCGGAGCAAGAGCGTGTACGCGCCGGTGCCGGAAGGGCAGGCGAAGGCGCTCCGCCGGACGTACGCGGCCGCCGGGTACGGCCCCGAGACGGTGGAGCTGATGGAGGCGCACGGCACCGGGACGAAGGCCGGCGACGCGGCCGAGTTCGAGGGCCTGCGGGTGATGTTCGACGAGTCGGGGCGCGAAGACCGCCAGTGGTGCGCGCTCGGCAGCGTGAAGTCGCAGATCGGCCACACCAAGGCGGCGGCCGGCGCGGCGGGCCTGTTCAAGGCGATCATGGCGCTGCACCACAAGGTGCTGCCGCCGACCATCAAGGTCGACAAGCCGAACCCCAAGCTCGACATAGAAAAGACCGCTTTCTATCTGAACACCCAGGCGCGGCCGTGGATCCGGCCGGGGGACCACCCGCGGCGTGCGTCGGTGAGCTCGTTCGGCTTCGGCGGCTCGAACTTCCACGTGGCGCTGGAGGAGTACACGGGCCCGGCGCCGAAGGCGTGGCGGGTGCGGGCCTTGCCGGCGGAGCTGGTCCTGCTGTCGGCGGACACGCCGGCGGCGCTCGCGGATCGCGCGCGGGCGCTGGCGAAGGAGGCGGAGGTGCCCGAGATCCTGCGCTTCCTGGCGCGGGAGTCGGTGCTCTCGTTCGACGCGTCGAGGCCGGCGCGGCTCGGGCTGTGCGCGACGGACGAGGCGGATCTCAGGAAGAAGCTCGAGCAGGTCGCGGCGCACCTCGAGGCGAGGCCGGAGCAGGCGCTCTCGGCGCCGCTCGTGCACTGCGCGAGCGGGGAGGCGCCGGGGCGGGTGGCGTTCCTGTTCCCGGGGCAGGGGAGCCAGTACGTCGGGATGGGCGCGGACGCGCTCATGACGTTCGACCCGGCCCGCGCGGCCTGGGACGCGGCGGCGGGGGTCGCGATCGCGGACGCGCCGCTGCACGAGGTGGTGTTCCCGCGGCCGGTGTTCTCGGACGAGGACCGGGCGGCACAGGAGGCGCGGCTCCGCGAGACGCGGTGGGCGCAGCCGGCGATCGGCGCGACGAGCCTCGCGCACCTCGCGCTGCTCGCGGCGCTCGGGGTGAGGGCCGAGGCGTTCGCGGGCCACAGCTTCGGCGAGATCACGGCGCTGCACGCGGCCGGCGCGCTGTCCGCGGCGGACCTGCTGCGCGTGGCGCGGCGGCGCGGCGAGCTGATGGGCGCGGCGTCGTCGGAGCGGGGCGCGATGATCGCGGTCCCGCGGGGGATCGACGAGGTGCGGGCGCTCGGCCTCGGCGGCGTGGTGATCGCGAACCACAACGGCCCGAAGCAGGTGGTGCTGTCGGGCTCGGTCGCGGCGATCGAGGCCGCGGAGGAGCGGTTGAAGGGCGCCGGGATCCAGGCGCGTCGCCTCGACGTGGCCGCGGCGTTCCACTCGCCGCTCGTGGCGGAGGCGAGCGCGCCGCTCCGCGAGTTCCTGGCGGGCATCGCTGTCGAGGCGCCGGCGGCGCCCGTGTACAGCAACGCGGAGATCGAGCCGTACGCGGGCGGCGGCGACGCGGCGCGCGACCGGCTGGCGCGGCAGCTCGCGGAGCCGGTGCGGTTCGTGGAGGAGATCGAGCGGATGTACGCGGACGGCGTGCGCACGTTCGTCGAGGTCGGGCCGGGCTCGGTGCTGACGAACCTGGTCGGCGACATCCTGAGCGGCCGGCCGCACCGGGCGGTGGCGCTCGACCGCAAGGGCAAGCACGGCGTGACGAGCCTGCTCGAGGCGGTGGCGCGGCTCGCCGTGGCCGGGGTGCCGCTGGACCCGCGGGTCCTGTGGGAAGGCTTCGCGGCGCCCAGCGATCCGCGGGCGCTGCCGAAGCCGAAGCTGGCGCTGCAGATCAACGGCAGCAACTACGGGAAGCCGTACCCGCCGCAGGGGGGCGCGAAGGCGCTGCCGGCGGCGAGCGCGCCGCGGGCGGCGCAGAAGCCGGCGCCGGAGGCGGTGCAGGCGGTGGCGAGCGCGCCGCGGGCGGTGGTGAGCGCGCCGCAGGCGGCAGTGAGCGCGTCGGCGCCGGCAGTGAGCGCGTCGCGGCCGGGAGTGAGCGCGTCGCAGCCGGCAGTGCGCGCGTCGGCGCCGGCAGTGAGCGCGTCGGTGCCGGCAGTGAGCGCGCCGGCGCCTGTGGTCAGCGCGCCGGCTCCTGTGGTGAGCGCGCCGCGGGCGGTGGTGAGCACGTCGGCGCCGGCAGTGAGCGCGCCGCGGCCGCTCGTGAGCGCGTCGCAGCCGGCGGTGAGCCCGTCTGCGGTGGCGAGCGTGTCGGCGCCTGGGGTGAGCGCATCGAGGCCGGCAGTGAGCGCGTCGACGGCTGTGGTGAGCGCGTCGCGGCCGGCGGCGAGCGCGTCGTGGCTGGCCGCGTACCAGGAGGCGCAGCGCGCCACGGCGGACGCCCACAGCGTGTACCAGCGCACGATGGCCGAGAGCCACATCGCCTTCCTCCAGGCCGCCGAGGCGTCCTTTGCAGGGCTCGCCGCGCTGGCGACCGGCGCTCCGTACCCGGTCGCTCCGACGACGGTCTCCGAGGTACGGCCTGCGCCGGTTCTCCTCGCTCCTGTGCATGTGGGGCCTGTCTCGGAGGCGTCCGTACGGCCTGCAGCGGCGCCGACGGCGCGCTCGGGCGAGGGCAGGAGCAACGTGGTACGGGACGGCCTGAACGGCGCAGGCGGGGAGCTCCCTGCGGCTGTTGCGCTGCCGGCGCAGGCAGCGCCTGCCGTGACAGCGAAGGCGGCAGTTGCAGCGCCCGCCGTGACAGCGAAGGCGGCCACAGCGGCGCCTGCTGCGGCTGTGAAGGCCGCAGCCGCGGCGCCGGCGGTGGCAGTGTCCAAGGCCGTCGCCGCGCCCGCCGTGGCAACGCAGGCGGCGGTCGCCGCTGCGCCGCGTGTCGATATCGAGCGGTTGGTCCTCGACGTGGTCGCGGACAAGACGGGATACCCCGTCTCCATGCTCGGGCTGCAGATGGAGCTGGAGAGCGATCTCGGCATCGACAGCATCAAGCGGGTGGAGATCCTGTCCTCGGTCCGCGACCGCACGCCCGGGCTGTCGGAGGTCGACGCGTCGGCGTTGGCGCAGCTGCGCACGCTGGGGCAGGTCGTCGACCACCTCCGCGCCTCGCTGCCTGCCGCCGGGCCGGCCGCCAGCGCCAGTCCGGCTGCCGTCGCGCCCGCCGCGAAGGCGCCTGCCGTCGCGGCGCCTGCCGTCGCTCCCGGCGCGGCGCCTGGTGCGGCCGAGGTGGAGCGTGTGGTGATGGCGGTCGTCGCGGAGACGACGGGCTACCCGGCGGAGATGCTGGGGCTGCAGATGGAGCTGGAGAGCGACCTCGGCATCGACAGCATCAAGCGGGTGGAGATCCTGTCGGCGGTCCGCGACCGGACGCCGGGGCTGTCGGAGGTCGACGCGTCGGCGCTGGCGCAGCTGCGCACGCTGGGGCAGGTCGTCGACCACCTCCGCGCCTCGCTGCCGGCCGCCGGGCCGGCCGCCAGCGCCAGCCCGGCTGTCGCTACACCTGCCGCCACCGCGCCTGCAGTCGCGTCCGGCGCGGCGCCTGGCGCGGCCGAGGTGGAGCGTGTGGTGATGGCGGTCGTCGCGGAGACGACGGGCTACCCGGCGGAGATGCTGGGGCTGCAGATGGAGCTGGAGAGCGACCTCGGCATCGACAGCATCAAGCGGGTGGAGATCCTGTCGGCGGTCCGCGATCGGACGCCCGGGCTGTCGGAGGTCGACGCGTCGGCGCTGGCGCAGCTGCGCACGCTGGGGCAGGTCGTCGACCACCTTCGCGCTTCGCTTCCGGCCGCCGGGCCGGCCGCCAGCGCCAGTCCGGCTGCCGTCGCGCCCGCCGCGAAGGCGCCTGCCGTCGCGGCGCCTGCAGTCGCGTCCGGCGCGGCGCCTGGCGCGGCCGAGGTGGAGCGTGTGGTGATGGCGGTCGTCGCGGAGACGACGGGCTACCCGGCGGAGATGCTGGGGCTGCAGATGGAGCTGGAGAGCGACCTCGGAATCGACAGCATCAAGCGGGTGGAGATCCTGTCGGCGGTCCGCGATCGGACGCCGGGGCTGTCGGAGGTCGACGCGTCGGCGCTGGCGCAGCTGCGCACGCTGGGGCAGGTCGTCGACCACCTTCGCGCCTCGCTTCCGGCCGCCAGCGCCGGTCCGGCTACCGCCGCGCCCGCGACGAAGGCGTCTGCCGTCACGGCGCCTGCCGTCGCTCCCGCCGCAGCGCCTGGCGCGGCCGAGGTGGAGCGTGTGGTGATGGCGGTCGTCGCGGAGACGACGGGCTACCCGGCGGAGATGCTGGGGCTGCAGATGGAGCTGGAGAGCGACCTCGGAATCGACAGCATCAAGCGGGTGGAGATCCTGTCGGCGGTCCGCGATCGGACGCCCGGGCTGTCGGAGGTCGACGCGTCGGCGCTGGCGCAGCTGCGCACGCTGGGGCAGGTCGTCGACCACCTCCGCGCGAGCCTCGGTCCCGCCGCTGCCACCGCCGGCGCTGCCCCGGCGGAGCCCGCCGAGGAGCCGGCCTCCGCGCCCCTCGGCCGGTGGACGCTCGTCGAGGAGCCGGCGCCCGCCGCCGGCCTCGCGATACCCGGCCTCTTCGACGCAGGCACCCTCGTGGTCACCGGCCACGACGCGATCGGCCCCGCGCTCGTCGCCGCCCTCGCGGCGCGCGGGATCGCCGCCGAGTACGCCCCCGCCGTTCCCCGCGGCGCGCGCGGCGCCGTGTTCCTCGGCGGCCTGCGCGAGCTGGTCACGGCCGACGAGGCGCTCGCCGTCCACCGCGAGGCGTTCTTCGCGGCCCAGGCGATCGCGGCGAAGCCGGCCCTGTTCGTCACGGTCCAGGACACCGGCGGCGACTTCGGCCTCGCGGGCTCGGACCGAGCCTGGGTCGGCGGGCTGCCGGGCCTCGTGAAGACCGCGGCGCTGGAGTGGCCCGAGGCGTCCTGCCGCGCGATCGACCTCGAGCGCGCCGGCCGCTCCGACGGCGAGCTCGCGGAGGCCATCACCTCGGAGCTCCTGTCCGGCGGCGTCGAGCTCGAGATCGGCCTGCGCGCGGACGGCCGGCGCACCACGCCGCGCAGCGTCCGGCAGGACGCGCAGCCCGGGCCGCTCCCCCTCGGGCCGTCCGACGTCGTCGTGGCGAGCGGCGGCGCACGCGGCGTCACCGCGGCGACGCTGATCGCGCTCGCCAAGGCCAGCCACGCGCGGTTCGCGCTGCTCGGCCGCACCGCGCTCGAGGACGAGCCGGCCGCCTGCCGCGGCGCCGACGGCGAGGCCGCGCTCAAGGCGGCGCTCATCAAGGCGACGACCTCCGCGGGCCAGCGGATGACCCCGGCGGAGATCGGCCGGAGCGTCGCGAAGATCCTCGCGAACCGCGAGGTCCGCGCGACGCTCGACGCGATCCGCGCCGCCGGCGGCGAGGCCCTCTACGTCCCTGTCGATGTGAACGACGCGCGGGCGGTGGCCGCGGCGCTCGACGGCGTGCGCGGCGCCCTCGGCCCCGTCACGGCGATCGTCCACGGCGCCGGCGTGCTCGCCGACAAGCTCGTCGCCGAGAAGACGGTCGAGCAGTTCGATCGCGTGTTCAGCACGAAGGTCGACGGCCTCCGGGCCCTGCTCGGCGCGACCGCGGGCGACCCGCTCAAGGCGATCGTCCTCTTCAGCTCCATCGCCGCGCGCGGCGGCAACAAGGGGCAGTGCGACTACGCGATGGCGAACGAGGTCCTGAACAAGGTCGCGGCCGCCGAGGCAGCCCGCCGCCCGGGCTGCCGGGTGAAGTCGCTCGGCTGGGGCCCCTGGCAAGGCGGCATGGTGAACGCGGCGCTCGAGGCCCACTTCGCGCAGCTCGGCGTGCCGCTCATCCCGATCGCCGCTGGCGCGAAGATGCTCCTCGACGAGCTGTGCGACGCCTCGGGTGATCGCGGCGCGCGCGCGCAAGGCGGCGCCCCGCCCGGCGCGGTCGAGCTCGTGCTCGGCGCGGAGCCGAAGGCGCTCGCGGCCCAGGGCCACGGCGGCCGGGTCGCGCTGGCCGTCCGCGCGGACCGCGCGACGCACCCGTACCTCGGCGATCACGCCATCAACGGCGTCCCCGTGGTGCCGGTGGTGATCGCGCTCGAGTGGTTCGCCCGCGCCGCGCGCGCGTGCCGGCCGGATCTCGTCGTGACCGAGCTCCGCGACGTGCGGGTCCTGCGCGGGATCAAGCTCGCGGCGTTCGAGTCCGGCGGCGAGGTGTTCCGCGTCGACTGCCGCGAGGTGAGCAACGGCCACGGCGCGGTGCTCGCGGCGGAGCTGCGCGGGCCGCAGGGGGCGCTGCACTACGCGGCGACCATCCAGATGCAGCAGCCCGAAGGGCGCGTGGCCCCGAAGGGCCCGGCCGCGCCGGAGCTCGGCCCGTGGCCCGCCGGCGGCGAGCTGTACGACGGCCGCACGCTCTTCCACGGCCGCGACTTCCAGGTGATCCGGCGGCTCGACGGCGTGAGCCGCGACGGGATCGCGGGGACGGTCGTGGGCCTCCGCGAGGCCGGCTGGGTGGCCCAGCCGTGGAAGACCGATCCGGCGGCGCTCGACGGCGGGCTGCAGCTCGCGACGCTGTGGACGCAGCACGTGCTCGGCGGCGCGGCGCTCCCGATGTCCGTGGGCGCGCTGCACACCTTCGCCGAGGGGCCGTCCGACGGCCCGCTGCGCGCCGTGGTGCGCGGGCAGATCGTGGCCCGCGATCGAACGAAGGCCGACATCGCGTTCGTCGACGACCGCGGCTCGCTCGTCGCGGAGCTGCGCGACGTGCAGTACGTCCTGCGCCCCGACACGGCGCGCGGCCAGGCGTGATCGAGGCCAGCGTGTTCGAGCCCATCGCGATCGTCGGCCGCGGGTGCGTCCTCCCGGGCGCGCTCCACCCCGCGGCCCTCTGGGACAACGTGCTCTCCGGCAGGGACCTCCTGTCCGCCGCCCCCGACGGCCGCTGGCGCCTCTCGCGCGAGCGCGCCCTCGCGGGGCCTTCCGCGCGCGACGCGCGCGACGTGCGCGACGCGAAGGACCGCGCATGGAGCGACCGCGGCGGCTACGTCACCGGGTTCGACGAGCACTTCCGCCGCGTGCTCGCCAGCGACCCGTTCCCGCGGCGAGGCGGGCCGCCGGAGTCCCTGCTCGCGCTCGACCCGCTCTTCCAGTGGGTGCTCCACGCGGGCCGCGAGGCGCTGCGCGAGGCGGGGCACGAGGGCCGGTCCGAGCGCGCGGGCGCGGTGCTCGGGAACCTCTCGTTCCCGTCGTCGGCGATGTCGGCGTGGGTCGAGTCGACGTGGCTCGGCGATCTCGCCGGCGTCCCGCGGCCCGATCCGCGCAACCGGTTCATGTCGGGGCTGCCCGCCCACCTGCTTGCCGACGTGCTCGGCCTCGGGGCCGGGGCGTTCGCGCTCGACGCCGCGTGCGCGTCGTCGCTGTACGCGATCGCGCTCGCCTGCGAGCGGCTGCAGGACCGCGAGGTCGACCGGATGCTCGCAGGCGCGGTGTGCCGCTCGGACGACCTGTTCATGCACATCGGGTTCTGCGCGCTGTCGGCCATGAGCCGCACCGGGCAGAGCCGCCCGTTCTCGTCGGAGGCCGACGGCCTCGTCCCGGCGGAGGGCGCGGCGTTCGTGGTCCTGGAGCGCCTGTCGGACGCGGAGGCCGCGGGCAGGCCGATCCTCGGCGTGATCCGCGGGATCGGCCTGTCGAACGACGGCCGCGGCCGCGGCCTCCTGGCGCCCTCCGTCGAGGGCCAGCTGCGCGCGATGCGGGCTGCGTACGCCATGGCGGGCCTCGATCCCCGCGACGTGGGGCTGCTCGAGTGCCACGCGACGGGCACGCCCCTCGGCGATGCGACCGAGATCGCGACCCTCAAGGAGGTGTTCGGTTCCCGCGAGGTCCCGCTCGGCTCGCTCAAGTCGAACCTCGGTCACCTCGTGACGACGGCCGGCGCGGCCGGGCTCCTCAAGCTGCTCGGCGCCATGGCCGCTGGCGTCCGCCCGCCGACGCTGCACGCCGCTCCGCTGAGCGAGGCGGTGGCCTCGAGCCCCTTCCGGGTGCTGCAGCGCGCCGAGCCGTGGGAGGGGCGGAGGCTCGCGGGCCTGTCGGCGTTCGGGTTCGGTGGGAACAACGCCCACCTCCTCGTGGAGGCGTACGAGCCGTCCTCGCCGAGGGGCCACGCGGCCCACGCCGCGCCGCAGGCCGCCGCAGCGGCCTCGCGCCCCGTCGATGCCGGGCGCCCCGCGCCGGCAGGCCCCCTGGCCGTGGTGGCCATGGGCCTGTGCGTCGGTGAGCTCAGCGGCGTCCGGGCCTTCGCGGAGCCGCTCCTCTCGGGCCGCGGCGCGGATCCGCGCCGGGCGGCGGTCGCGCTGCCCGCGGATCGGCTCCGGTTCCCGCCGCGCGATCTGCAGCAGGCGCTCGCCCAGCAGACGCTGCTGCTCGAGGCGGCGATCGAGGCCACCGAGGGGCTCGCGTTGCCGCGCGATCGCACCGCCGTGCTCATTGGTATGGGCGCCGACACCGAGGTGTGCCGGTACATGACGCGATGGCGGCTCGCCGAGACGGCGCCGGCGCGGCTCGGTCCGTCGGTCGACGTCGGCGCGCTCCGGGACGCGATCATCCCTGCGCTTCAGGCGGCGGGCGTCGTCGGGAACATGCCCAACATCCCGGCGAACCGGCTGAACAGCCAGCTCGACGTCGGTGGGCCGTCGTTCACGATCGCGGCGGAGGAGCTGTCCGGCCCCTGGGCGCTGCGCGTCGCGTCCCGCGCCCTGCGCGCCGGCGGGGTGGACGCGGCGATCGTCGGCGCGGTGGATCTCTCGTGCGAGCCCGCCCACGCGGCCGCGCTCGAGGCGCTCGGCGTCCGCCTGCCCCCCGGCGACGCCGCCGTGGTGCTCGTGCTCGAGCGCCTCGACGACGCCGTCCGGGAGCGGCACCCGGTCCTGGCGGTGGTCGTGGACGAGCCGTCCGACCCTGGCCTCGTGCTGTCGTCCACGGATCTCGCGCCGCGGTTCGGCCACGCGCACGCGGCCTCGGGCCTGTTGCACGTGGCCGCCGCGGTGCTCGCCTGCCGTCACGGCCGCAAGCCCGACGGGGCGCCGTGGTCCGACGAGATCCGGGTCGCCGAGGTCCGCTGCGCCGGCCTCGGCGGCGGCTCGCTGTCGGTCCGCATCGGGGCCGGCGGCCCCGCCGCGCCGCTCCCGCCGCCGCGATCGGCGGAGGGGCCGACGCTCACGCTCCCCGCCCACCCGCCGGCGATCGTCGTGCCCGGCGCGGCCTCCTGTTCATCCCCCGGAGACTCCATGGAACCTGCGCCGCCTCTGCCGTCTGCTCTCGACGACCTGCCGCCGCTGTACCCCGGGCCCACGGGGTTCTCTGCCGCCGACGCGGATCGTGCGCCGTCCTGGGGCGAGCCGCCGCCGGTCGGACCGGCGGTCGTCACGGCCGTCGCCGCGAGCCTCGCAGAGGAGCCGCCGCCGGTCGGACCGGCCGTCGTCGCGGCCGCTGCCGTGGACATCCCGGGCGACGTGATCGCCGGCGCCGCGGCGTTCACCGTGCAGCTGGCGCAGATCCACAAGGAGTGGGCGGAGCAGCAGGCCCAGGTCCACCGTCGGTTCCTTCAGATGCGGCAGCGCGCTCTGGACTCGCTCGTGCAGGCGTCGTCGGGCGCGGCCGCGGTGGTGGTCGAGGCCTCCTTGGCGCAGGTGCCCCACGCCGCGCCGGTCCGTATCGAGGCGCCGCGCCCGGTCGAGACGCCGCGCCCGGTCGAGACGCCGCGCCCCGCCGCTGCGCCGCAGCTTGTTCGTGCCGAGTCGCCGCAGCTTGTTCGTGCCGAGTCGCCGCATCCGTTCGAGCCGCCGCGTCCGTTCGAGCCGCCGCGTGTCGTTGAACCGCCGCGCCCCGCCGCGCCGCCGCCTGCGCCGCGTCCCTCCGCCCAGCCCGTGCTCTCCGCGGCGCCTTCCGTCGCGCCCCGCGGCCCCCGGTTCAGCCGCGAGCAGCTCGAGCACCTCGCCTCGGGCCGGATCTCCGACGTGTTCGGCCCGCTCTTCGCCCGGCAGGACGCCTATCGCCGCCAGGTGCGCATGCCCATGCCGCCGCTCCTGCTCGCCGATCGGGTCACCGGGATCGACGCCGAGCCCGGCTCGATGAAGCTCGGCACGATGTGGACCGAGACCGACGTGCGGTGGGATTCCTGGTACCTGCACGACGGCGCCATGCCGGCCGGCGTCATGATCGAGAGCGGCCAGGCCGACCTGCTGCTCATCAGCTGGCTCGGCGCCGACTTCGAGAACAAGGGCGAGCGCGTCTACCGCCTGCTCGGCTGCGAGCTCACCTTCTACGGCGGCCTGCCGCGCCCGGGCGACACGCTCGTCTACGACATCCACGTCGACGGGCACGCGAAGCACGGCGACGTCCGCCTGTTCTTCTTCCACTACGACTGCCGGATCGGCGGCGAGCTGCGCCTGAAGACGCGCAAGGGCCAGGCCGGCTTCTTCACCGACGAGGAGCTCGCGAGCTCCGGCGGCGTCCTCTGGGACGCGGACACCGCCGAGCACGCGACGACCGCCCGCCTCGATCCGCCCCGGATCGCGTGCCGGAAGTCCGCGTTCGACCGGGCCGACCTCCTCGCGTTCGCGGCCGGCGACGGCGCGGCGGCGTTCGGCCCCGGCTTCGATCGTCTGAGCACCCACGTCAGGACGCCGCGGATCAGCGCCCCGCCCATGCTGTTCTTCGATCGCGTCGACGTGTTCGACCCGGCGGGCGGCCCGTGGAAGCGCGGCTATCTCCGGGCCACGCTGCCGATCACGAAGGACGGCTGGTACTTCGAGGGCCACTTCAAGGACGACCCCTGCATGCCGGGGACGCTCATGTTCGAGGGCTGCCTGCAGGCGCTCGCGTTCTACATGGCGGCCATGGGCTTCACGGTGGACGCGGACGGCTTTCGCTTCGAGCCCGTGCCGGAGATCCCGTACCTGCTCCGCTGCCGCGGCCAGGTGGTCCCGACGAGCCGCGTGCTCACGTACGAGGTGTTCGTCGAGGAGGTCCACGACGGCCCGTGCCCGACGGTGTTCGCCGACTTCCTGTGCACGGTCGACGGCCTCAAGGCGTTCCACGCCCGCCGCGTGGGCCTGCGTCTGAGCCCCGACTGGCCGCTGACGAGCGCCCACGAGCTGCTCGACGGCCACGTCGAGCCGGTGCCGGTCGCGCGCGTCCCCTGGTCCGAGACGGGCGCGCCGCCGCCGGACGGCGCCGTCTCGGCGGGACACGCGGACGCCGGCGGCTTCCCGTTCGATTACCGGAGCCTGCTCTCGTGCGCCTGGGGCCGGCCGTCGGACGCGTTCGGCCCGCTCTACCGCAGGTTCGACGGGGGCCAGCACGTCGCCCGGCTCCCCGGGCCGCCGTACCACTTCATGAGCCGGGTCCTGTCGGTCTCGCGCCCCATGGCGTCCATGAAGGCCGGCGCCGAGGTCGAGGTCGAGTACGACGTTCCGGAGGACGCGTGGTACTTCGACGAGAACGCGAGCCTCACGATGCCGTTCGCGGTGGTGCTCGAGGCCGCGCTCCAGACGTGCGGCTGGCTCGCGAGCTACGCCGGCTGCGCGCTCTCGACCGACAACGCGCTGTACTTCCGCAACCTCGACGGCAAGGGCACGCTGCACGCAGAGGTCCTGCCGGCGCCGGGCGGCGGCGCGCTGCGCACCCGATCGCGGCTCACGAACATGTCCCGGTCGGGCGGCATGATCATCCTCTCGTTCCGGGTCGAGTGCAGCCTCGGCGGCGCGCGGGTGTACGACCTCGACACGGTGTTCGGCTTCTTCCCGAAGGCCGCGCTCGCGACGCAGATCGGCATCCCGCCGAGGCCCGAGGAGGTCGCCGCGCTCGATGAGCCGTCCGCTTTCGAGGTCGATCTGCGCGAGCGCCCCGCGCGGTACTGCGGCGGCAAGCTCGGGCTCGCGCGGCCGTCGCTGCTGATGATCGACCGGATCGACGGCCTGTGGCAGGCCGGCGGCCGGAAGGGGCTCGGCCGGCTCCGCGCGCGGCGGGATGTCCACGCGTCGGAGTGGTTCTTCAAGGCTCATTTCCTCGGCGATCCCGTGCAGCCAGGCTCGCTCGGCATCGAGGCGATGCTGCAGACGATCCAGTTCTGGATGCTGCACCAGGACCTCCACGCGGGCCTCCGCGACCCGCGGTTCGAGCCCGTGATGACGGGGCACGAGCACTCCTGGCGGTACCGGGGCCAGGTGCTGCCGGCCAGCCGGCGGGTGACTGTCGACACCGACATCCTCGAGGTCGGCCGCGACGACCGCGGGCCCTACGTCATCGCCGAGTCCTACCTCTGGGTGGACGGCCTGCGCATCTACGGAGCGACGCTCGGCGTGCGGATCGTCGACGGCGCCTCGCCCCGGGCACGGCGGGACGTGGGCTTCGACCCGCGCGCGAGCGCGCGCCGCCTCGCCTCGCTCCCGGGCGCCGTGGGCGGGAGCCCGCGCCTGCGCCCGCAGGAGCAGCCCGCGGCGAAGGCCGCGCCGGCGCCTGCGCTCGACGACGTCGAGGAGGTGCTGGACCCGGACGGGTGGGTCGCGGACCACCGCCCCACGTGGACGGTCCCGGCGCTCCCGGGGATGAGCATGGTCGACCGGCTAGCCGGCGCCGCCTTGCGGGCGCGCCCGGGGAGCGTGGTCGTGGCCGTGGAGGACGTGGTTGTGCAGCGCTGGCTGCCCGTGCCCGGGCCGGTGCGCGTCAAGGCCGAGGCGACCGGATCGGGCGACGTCCTCGATGTCCGGCTGCTCGCGTGGCGCGAGGCCTCGAACCCGGCGCTCTCGCGGTTCGAGCCCGTGTGCACCGGCCGCGTGCGGGTGGCCCGTGACTACCCGACCGCTCCGGCGCCGGAGCCGGCGCTCGACGCGCCGGAGGCGGACGATCCGTACGCGGCGGGGACGCTGTTCCACGGCCCTGCGTTCCAGTACCTCACGGCGCTCCGGCTCGGCGCGCGCGGGTCATCGGCGGTGCTGGACCCTGCGAGGGGCTCGGTGCCCCCCGGGACGCTGCACCAGGGCATGCTCGACGCGCTGACCCACACCATCCCGCACGACCGGCTGTCGCTGTGGGATCCGGAGTGCCCTCCCGCCCAGATCGCGTTCCCGTCGCGCATCCCGTCGCTCCGCCTGTACGGGCCGGCGCCCGAGTCGCCGGTGCGCGTGGAGGTGCGCTACGAGGGCCGTGACGATCGCTTCGTCTCGTTCCGGGTGCAGGCCATCGCGCAGGCCGGGGCCGCGGCGGGAGAGCGCGTCTGGCTGGAGCTCCGGCTTGTCGAGGTGCTGCTCCCGCAGGGTCCGATCGGCGGCGCGCCTCCCGGGATCCGCCGGGCGTTCCTGCGCGATCGCGCGCCGGTCGACCTCGGTGTCTCGCGCGTCGACGCCGCGTCGGGCGAGGCGCGATGCAGCCCCGCCGACGTGCGCACGATGGACTGGATGCCCGGCACCGTGGCGCAGCTCTACGCCGCGTCGGGCGACCTCGTCGAGGCGGCGGCGGTGAAGGACCACGTCGCGCGGCGCGCCGGCGTGCACCCGTCGACCGTGTCCCTCGCCGGCGTCTCCTCGGCGCAGCCGCTGACGCGCTGGCCGTTCACCGTGGCGCGCGAGGGATCCGAGGTCGTTGTCCGCGACGCGGGCCCGCCCGTGATCGACATCGCGCCTGTCCGCCGCTACTGGGGCGCGGCCATGGGCATCGGCCGGTGGCCGGCGGAGGACCTGTACTTCGGGCTCATCGAGCGGTTCATCCGCCGGGTGCACGTCGTCGATCCCGAGGCGTTCCGCGCCGTGAAGGGCCGGAGCCTGCTCTACCTCGGCAACCACCAGGTCGGCGTGGAGTCGCTGCTGTTCGGCATCGCCGTGTCTGGCCTGACGGAGGTCTCGACGGTCACGCTGGCCAAGGCCGAGCACCGGACGACGTGGCTCGGCACGATGCTCGCGCACTGCTTCGCGTACCCAGGCGCGCGTGATCCGAAGGTGATCACGTACTTCGATCGCGAGGACAAGGCGTCGCTCGGGACCATCATCGCGGAGCTCGGGGCCGAGATGCAGGGGGCCGGCAAGGGCGTGATGGTGCACGTCGAGGGCACGCGGTCGCTCGAGTGCCGCACGCCGGTGCGCAAGATGAGCGGCTCGTTCATCGACATGGCGCTCGCGGTGGGCGTCCCGGTTGTGCCGGTGCGCTTCTCCGGCGCGCTGCCGCCGGAGCCGCTCGAGCGGCGGCTCGAGTTCCCGCTCGGCATGGGCGTGCAGGACATCTGGATCGGCCGCCCGCTGCTGCCCGAGGAGCTCGCGGGGCTGACCTACAAGGATCGCAAGGACCTCGTGATCAGCGGCATCAACGGGCTCGGCCCGAGCAACGCGGTCGAGCAGCCGTTCCCCGGGGATCCTGCGTTCGCGGCGTCGGTGGACGCCTGGGTGGAGGAGGCGGGCGTCGCGCACGAGGACGCGACGGTCTTCCGGGTGCTGCAGGCGTGCGCCGACCCGACCCCGGAGACGGCCGCGATCCTGGAGGCCGCGCGCACGGGGCGGCTCGTCGCGCCCGACGCGCGGCGGGCGGACTGGCTGCGGAAGCTCGCCGCGCGGCTCCTCGGGAGGCGGCTCGGGGGGTGAGCCGGGCCGTCTCTGCCCGCTCCCACACCTGCATTTCGTCGAATGCCGCTCTGTGCTCGGGAGAGTGAGATCTGACGGGTTCGTGTTCCTGGGATCGGGTCAGTCCGACCAACCCTGTGACCGTGCCACGGCGCGGACTGCTTCGGCGAGCTCCGCTTCGAAGAGCTGGAAAGCTGGCAGTGTGCGCAGCGCCTCGAGGCTGACCTCTTCGCCGAACAAGCGGTGGAGGCGCTCCGGCTTTCGCCTCATCCCTCCTTCTTTCAAGAGGCGCCCAAGCGTCAGCTTGGGATCGGCCTCGCGCTCTGGCTCGGCGGGGAGCGCTGACTGCGCGCCACTACCGAGCCAAGGCCGGAAGACCTCGGCATCGACCAGCATCCATGCCTCCGTCTCGCGCACGGGAACGCACGTGACCGTCACGACGTCCGGGGACGCGCGCCGGGCGGCATCGATGCCCGGGTCGACGCAACTCTGTCGCGCATATCTGGGATCGCCTTTGCTGTCTGCATGGATGACGAACAGCGTGCATTCCGCCAAGCGGTCTGCGATGGCGGCGGCGATTCGCTCGGCACGCTCGCCTGGCGCCGGGTACGGCGCGTCGATCCCCAGGCTGTCCGCGACATCGCAAGCGCCGGGAAACAGAGACGAGGCGAGCGCTGGCAGCAAGCGATCCAGGAGCGGCAAGAGGAAGTCGTAGTCGCTCGGGCCTTCCGCATAGAGCCCTGCGCGGAGATAGAGCCGCCTTCCGGTCATTCGGCGGCCTCGCTGGTCGCGGACTGGAGGAGCGCGTCGACCTCGCGCAGCGACACGACGTGCGCGCCGTCGCCTGGCGCCTTCAGCTCACCCACCGCACGTGCGCGCGTTACGAGCTGGCCGTCGCGTCGCACGAGGTCCATGAAGCGCAGATGCTCGGGTCTGTCCCGGAACGCGGCGAGGACGACCGGCGAGTGGCTGGTGAGGAGGAGCTGCGTCGCAGGTTGAGCTGAGTCACGAGAGGCTTCGTCTCCTGGCGTCGCTATCTCACATAGCAGCGAGAGCAGCGTGCGAAGGCGGCCGGGGTAAATGCCGTTCTCAGGCTCCTCTACACCAACGATGGATGGACGAGGCTCGACGCGGAGCGCTGTGAGCAACGCCAGGCCGCGCAGCGTGCCATCAGAGGCGAGGCGAGCCGGGAGGCGCTCGCCGCCGGAGAGCTTGAACTCGATGCGCAGGTCGTCACCGTCGGGCACGACATTGAAGCCGGCGAGCCCCGGGATGAGGGAGACCAGATCCGCGCGGATCTCTCCGAGCGTCGGTGCCGGCAGATCGGCAAGGATGGTGGGAAGGTTCGATGCGTCGGGAGCGAGCGCGATCGAGTCGGTGCGCTCGCTCGAGTCGCGCAGGCGCGCGGTGTCGAGCTGGAGGAGGCTGAAACGGGAGAGCTCGTCGGTGATGAGGTTGATGACCGCCCTCCATCCCCTCTCCGAGTTTGCGTTCCGGAAGTCGACGTACTCCTCGAGGAGGGCAGCGCGCTCAGCGGTCAATTCCTTCGGGAAGTCGAGGTTGATAAGGTAGGTCCCAGATCCTGTCTTGAGCGCCGCAAGCGCGGCGTGTGTCCGTGGACAGCGATAGTTCTGTCCCGCCCAGCCCTCGTATTCGGGCACGATGAGCACGCGCCGCTCGCGCCCGTCTTCGTCCTCGTGGCGCAGGATGACCTCTCGTCGAGGCGGTCCGTCCTTGTCGGCGAGTGCGCGAAGGCATTCTCCGGAGACCACGAGCTCCTCGACGCCTGACGGACGCGCCCGCCGCTCGATGACGAGCTCGTACCGATAACGGACCGGCAGCGGTGGCCCACCGTCTTGAAACGGCGCTGGCGTGCTTCGCAGCGACACCTCGGCTGCGAACCGGATCGTCCTCCCCGCCTCTCCCCCCGAGCGGCTGAACTGATCGACGACCCGCCCCCGTCCGAGCTTGAACGCCTCCTCGAGCGGCATGGATGCGAGCCGCCCCAGCAGCCCGATCGCCTCCAGCAGGTTCGACTTTCCCGCCCCGTTCGGCCCGACGAACACCGTCAGAGGCTCCAGATCGACCGCGAAATCCCGCAGCGACTTGAAGCCGTCGACCTCGAACCGCGTGATCATGCCTCGACCCTACCATGTCCGCGCTTCCGTGCGGCTTGCCGGCCTGCCCCCGATGCGCCGTCTCGCGCAGCCTGGATGCTCGTCGGCGCGCCTCCTCAGCGAGCGCACCGACGCTCGCAGCGCGCGCCGCAGCGCGGCCCTGCCGGTCTCGGCGCCGCGCGCACCCATGGCCCCTCACCACCTGATCGCCGCCGGCTCCGCAACCCAGTTCAGGCTCCCCCCGTTGTAGTCCGGCTCCGGCCGCGTCAGCGCGTACGTCAGCACCACGCCTCCCGTCACCACGGCCGCCGCGCCCGTCCAGAACCACCACCGCGTCCACAGCGACGGCCGCACCGGGATCAGCTTGGCCGTCAGATCCGCCCGCTGCCCCGCGTGCAGATCGAGCGTCGCCGCGTACGTCTCGAACCCGTCCCGCACCACCTCGATCCTGTACTTCCCCGGCGGCCGCTCGAGGTCGATGGGCGCGAGCCCGGCCTCGCGGCCGTCCACTCGCACGAGCGCCTGCGCCGGCTCCGCGCGCACGGCCACGCGTGCGGGGAGGATGTCGAGGTGCAGATCGAGCGTGGCCTTCTCCCCTGGCCGGTAGGTCTTCTGGACGAACGCATCCTGGCGCCCTGGCCGCGCCGCGCGGAAGAGGTGGACCCCCGGATCGAGCTCCACGGTGAAGCTCTTCTCCACCGGCGCCGCCGCGCGCTCGGCGGACCCGGGGAGCGTCACGAAGACCCGGGTCCCGTCGTCGGTCGCCAGCCGGAGCGCGCGCCCGTCGACGGTCAGCGGGGTGCCCGGGGGATCCAGCGTGACCGCCACCCGGACCACGAGCTGATCCAGCTCGGCGACGAACGCCCTCGCGTCGTCGATCTGCGCGGCCGCCAGGCCCTCGGTGCTCGCGAGAACGCGGCGGAAGGTGCGGCGCGCGGCGACGTAGCGGCCCAGGGCGCGCTCGCAGAAGCCGATGTTGTACTGGACGAGGGGCGCGTCCCGCGCCGCCGCCGCCTCCTCGAAGGCGGCGAGCGCCTCGCCCCACTGCGCGTCCTTCGATCGCTGCACGCCGAGCAGGAACGCCGCCCTGCCGCGCGCGGTTCGCTCATCGACCGCCGCTGTCCCTGCCGGCGCCTCTGCCGGCGCCTCGGCGCGCGCGCTACCGGCCGTCGAGAGATCGACAGCCGCCACGACCAGGCCACCCAGGATCCATCGTGTCCGCATCGTACCCCTCGTCCCTGACCGCCCCGTCAGTCCGTCCCGCCGCAAGCGATCTCGCAGTGGGCGAGCGCGCAATCGAGCCCGGCCTCGTGGGTCGCCACCGCGTCCGGGAACATGGCGTCACACTCCATGAGACAGGCCTGGTCCCCGACGTCGCACGGGACCTTGCAGTTGTCCAGCAACGCACACTCGATCTCGTGCTGGCAAGCCGCCATCTCATCGGCGCAGTGCAGGTTCTGGCACTTGACGCAGGGGTCCAGCGGCTCGTTGCCGCAAGCGTCGTCGTCGAAGCAGAAGTATTGCATACATGCCATCCGGTGGCTGTAGGCGACGTAGCCGGCGGCGTGCGCCTGGTAACACGCGCTCTCGCAGGGCGAGAAGGCCGCATCATCCGGGTCCTCGGCGCACGCCTTGACGCACGTGACCAGGTCCTGGCAATCCTGGTCGTCTTTGCAAGCCTGGTAGGTCTCGCAGCAGCGCTCGTCCTCGCACTTGTAGCAGGTGTTCGGATCCGTCGACGGCGAGCACGTCTGGTCGAAATCCGGATCTGTCGGGGCGGGGATCTGACCGCAGCCGGCGCACTCCGCGCCCGGGCCGGCGAGGCGGCAGTCGATGAAGGCCTGCTTCGCGCTCTGCCCAAGAGAGCCGGTGACGGGCGGGCACGCCTGCTCGCACGCGATGTCCGCGTCCCCACCTGGGCCCAGCGGACAAGCGTCGAGGCAATCGAGGTAGGCGGCGCAGCCCGGGTCGGCCGCGCACGCGTTCACCTGGGACAAGCACGCTGTCTGTTCCACGCACGTTCCGCACGCGCTCGCGCCGTACGTGGCATCACCGCCGCCACCGCCGTTGCCGCCCCCGGCGCCCGATCCCGTGCTCGCCGCCGCTCCCGGATCCTCGGATGGGGAATCGCCGTCGCACGCGGGGGAGAGCGCCGCCGCGATGGCTACGGAGAGCGCGGCGAGCACTGGCCGGGTGACCCACGACATACAACCTCCTCGCGAGCGGCAGAGCGATGTTCGGGTGATTCGGGGGAATCGCGTGAATCGCGTGAATCGTGTGAAGAAGCGAAAGAACCCTCTTGGCCTCGCCCCTCCTCGATGATAGCGAGGAGACTACCCCTGGGTCCTGTCGGGCGGCAACGAGAAAGGCGAAAGGCGGCAGGTGGTCGAACCGACACGCGCGCTCTCGATCCTCATCGTGCTCGCTGCGGCGGGGCTCTCCGGCGCCTGCGGCGAACGAGAGCGACCGCAGCTCCTCGTCGTCGTGGACACCGACGCGCCGGTCGCCGCGCAGCTCCTGGCAGACCCCTCCATCTCGCCGGAGGCGGTCATCGACACGGTGCGCATCGACGGGTTCGACGGCGCGTGGCGCCCCGGCTGCATCGATGACGTCGACTGCACGGCGAACTTCGTCCTGCCGGACCCTTCGTCCTGGCCGTTCTCCTTCGGGGTGGCCGCGCCGGAGGAGGGGAGCGCCGTGCTCCGCCTGCGCATCCGGGCGTTCCGCGGCGCCGTCGCGACGCGGGGTAAGGACTCCATCGAGGGGAGGGGGTTCTCGACCATCGATCCTCCGTCGGAGGCCGCCATCGACCGGCTGATCGAGGTCGCGCTCCCGACGTCTGGCGTGCAGACGGTGCAACTCACGCTCTCGGCCGACTGCCTGGGCGTGCCCGCGTCGCTGCGCAAGCCGCCGCGCACATGCATCGATGCCCCCAGGCGGACCGCAGCCCCATCGGAGGGGGTCCTCGTCGGATCAGGGGCAGAGATGGGCGCGACGCGCGCCGGCACGTGGTCGCGCGCGCGGGAGGTCCCCTGCGGCGCCGCGCCCGAGGGCGCCGATGCCGTCTGCATCCCCGGCGGATTCAGCGTCATCGGCCAGGCCGAGCTCGCCGGCGTCGACGAGCAGAGCTACGTCTCGGTCGTGCCGCCGCGGCCGGTGCATGTGGGGCCGTTCTTCATGGACAGGACGGAGTTCACGGTCGGCCGTCTCCGTGCGCTGCTGAACGAGGGGCTCCTCCACGCCGAGGGGGATGACCTCTCCGGGCCTGATCCGAGCAGGGTGGGGCTCGCAGACTGCCGCTGGCTCGGCGTCGCCGACGGGGCGAACGATGGATATCCCCTCAATTGCATCTCATGGCGCCTTGCCCGGGAGGCGTGCAGCGCGAGCGGCGGTGATCTGCCGACGGAGGCGCAGTGGGAGCACGCCGCGCGGGGTCGAGGGCAGGGGCGGATCTATCCCTGGGGTGACGCGTCTCCCGCGTGCTGCACGGCGAGCGCCGGGCGGGGGACGCTGTGCCCTGGCGATCCGGGGCCGGAGGAGGTCGGCTCGCATCGGCCCTCGGCGACGTGCGGTGGCCTGGGCGACAGCTCCAGGGATGGCGTCCTGGATCTCGGCGGCAGCCTGAGCGAGCTGTGCGTCGACAAGCTGGTTCCGTACGGAGAGGGCTGCTGGAGCGCGCCGGGGATCTTCGTCGAGCCCCGCTGCGACGACGAAGGCATCAACGCGCGCGCCTCCCGAGGCGGAGACTGGGCCAGCGGCCCCGCGAACACCAGGCCCGCGTTCCGGAGAGGCGATGTCCTGGACTCGCTGCACGGCTTCCGGTGCGTCTACGCGGGAGGTGCGCCGTGACGGCTCGTGGCCTGTCGACGGCGCTCGCGGCCGCCGGGTTTCTGCTGCCGGCGCTCTCGGCGTGCGAGCCCGAGCCTCGCCAGTGGCTCGTCAGCGTCTCCACGGACGCACCGGCGCCCCGGTTCGGTGATCACCTGCTGCTCGAGGTGATGGGCGAGGGCGCGATCTGCACCGGGTGCATGCGCGTCATCGGGGTGGATGGGCCGGACAGCCTGCCCGTCAGCTTCGGCGTGGTCCCGGGGGAGGAAGGCGCCGCCGTGCGGGTCCGCGCGCGGCTCTACCGGGCCGAGCAGGCGGGCCCCGACGGCCTTCCCCGCGGTCCGGCGCTGATCGACCTCGTGGCCAGGCTCCCGCCGCTCGACGGCGAGACACACGTGGCCCTCGATCTATCCATGCGCTGCTTCGGCGTCCCGAGCCTCCCCGAGCAGCGCGCGACCTGCGACCCGGAGGCGGGCGCGCTCGCGCCGGAGCCGGTGCTCCCGCTGCTCTCCCAGGTCGAGGCCCGGCCCGAGCCCGGCTCCTGGCCGAGCGCGGCCCCGGTACCCTGCCAGGGGCCGGCGCCGGCGGGGATGGTGTGTGTGTCCGGAGGGGTGTTCCTTCTCGGGACGCCGCGACCCGGATACACCGTCGATCTCGACGAGCTGAGCCAGCCCGAGCGCCTCGTGCAGCTCGGCGCGTTCGCCCTCGACGCGGACGAGGTGACCGTGGGCGCGGTCCGGGAGCTCGTGGCGACAGGGCAGATCCGATCAGCGCCCGTGGCCAGGGACATCGACGCGCCGGGGTCGGACCTGGGCGCTTGCACGTACCTCGGCGAGTCCGACGGCGCGAACGACGCGCTGCCCATCAACTGCGTCACCCACGCGCTGGCGGAGGAGGCCTGTTCCGCGCGGGGTTTGCGGCTCCCCACCGAGGCGGAATGGGAGTACGCGGCCGGCAACCTCGATGACGAGACCGCCTATCCCTGGGGCAACGGCGGGGATCTCTGCGCGATGGCGCTCCTCGGCAGGGGCCGGGGCAGCGGGGAGGCCGACGAGGACGTGTTCGAGAACTCCGGCTGTCGCCCGCTCGACGCGCCGGTGCCCTGGGGGCCTGTCGCCGGAGGCGCCCCGAGCGACGTGACCGCCCTTGGCATCCGGAACCTCGCCGGGAGCATGTCCGAGTGGGTGGCCGACACCTTCGCTCCCTACGCCGCGCCTTGCTGGCAGTCGGGCGGGCCGCTCCTCGTCGATCCGGTGTGTCGCGAGCCGGCCCCCGCCGCGGCGCCGGGCTTCTCTTATCGCGGGAGCGCCTGGTCGGGTTACAAGCTGGGGGCCCGGGCCACGGCGCGCAGCCACGACAGGGCGTCGTCGTTCAACCCGGCCACCGGCTTCCGCTGCGCGCGGCCCATGTGACCGCGCTGCCGCGGACCGGGGCCGGCCGGCGACCGCGAACCGCTGCGTCCGGCCGGGAACCACGGTACGCTGCCGCCCGTGTCGGACGATCTCCAGGGCTCGCTCCCGGCCGGCAAGATCATCGCCGGGCGCTTCCGGATCGAGCGCCTCATCGGCCGCGGCGGGATGGGCGAGGTGTACGCGGCCAGGAACGTCGGCACCGGGCGCGACGTCGCGCTCAAGATGATCCGCGGCGTCGTCGACGCCGCGCAGACCCGGCGCTTCCTCCGCGAGGCCAAGGCGGCGACCGCGATCCAGCACCCGAACGTGATCGAGGTGCTCGACGTCTTCGAGGAGGACCACGCGCCCGTGATGGTCATGGAGCTGCTCCGCGGCGAGCCGCTCTCCGGGCTGCGCAAGCGCAGGGGCGCCCTGCAGCTCTACGAGGCGGCGCGCCTCCTCGTGCCGGTCGCCTCCGCGCTCCGCGCCGCGCACGAGAAGGGGATCGTGCACCGCGACCTCAAGCCGGACAACATCTTCCTGTCGGAGCCGCAGGCCGGCGGGTGCGTGCCCAAGGTGCTGGACTTCGGGATCGCCAAGGTGCTCGACCCGACCTCCATCAGCTCGGAGACGCAGGGCGGCAACACCAGCACCGGCTCCATCCTCGGGACGCCTCATTACATGTCGTTCGAGCAGGCGATGAGCGAGAAGGACATCGATCATCGCGCGGACATCTGGGCGATGGGCGTCATCCTCTTCGAGGCGCTCACCGGCCGGAGGCCGCTCGAGTTCGAGAACCTCGGCGAGATGTACACGGCGTTCCTGCAGCGCGAGGTGCCGTCGATCCGCTCGGCCGTGCCCGACCTGCCCGCGGACGTCGCCGGGGTGCTCGACCGCTGCCTGCAAAAGCGGCGTGAGGATCGGCTCGACGATCTGGGGCCGCTCGTCGAGGTCCTCGGCCGCTACACCGATCCCACGTCGGCGGGCGCGCTCGCGGGAGGCAAGGTCGTCGGCGCGCTCGCGCCGCTCGCCGCGTCCTCGAGCTCGGGAGCCGTCGCGGCGCCTCCGGCCCTCGCGGCCCCCGGCGGGCGCGCGCGATCGCCGAAGAGGGCGTTCGCGGTCGCGGCGCTCCTCGTGGCGGCCTTCGTGGCGACGTTCGCTGCGCTCCGCCCCCCGCCGCTGGACGGGCCTGCCGCTCCGGTCCCCGCCTCGGCGGAGGCGGCGGTGGAGCCGCCGCCCGCGGCGGTCGCGGTGCCTCCAGCATCCATGCCGAGCTCGCCCGCTCCGCCCCTTCCCGCTCGGGACGCGCCTGTAGTCGCGGGCGTCGCGGGCGTCGCGCCGTCCGCGGCGTCGTCGTCCAGGCGGCCCTCACCGAGCGCGCTCTCTGGCACGCTGAAGGCGCCGGCGACACCGGCGACATCGGCGACCCCGCCGCCGTCGGCGCCGACGACGCAAGCGCGGGGGATCGTCGACCAACTCCCGTACTGACGGCGAGCGCGCGCCGCGTTACCCTGCTCCCGCGCCATGGAAGGTCAACGCATCGCCGGGAAGTACCGTCTTGCCCGGCTCCTCGGCAGGGGCGGGATGGGCTCGGTGTGGCTGGCAGAGCACCTGTCGCTGCGCACGCCGGTGGCCATCAAGCTCATCGACGTCGAGACCGCGAAGAACGCGACCGCCCGGGCGCGCTTCGACCGTGAGGCGCAGATCGCGGCGCGGATCCGCAGCGCCCATGTCGTCAAGGTGCTCGACCATGGCCTCACCGACGATGGATTGCCGTACATCGCGATGGAGTGTCTGGCAGGCGAGAGCCTCCGCGATCGCCTCTCCGCGCGCCGGCGCCTGACGGCGGCGGAGACGGCGACGATCGTCTCTCACGTCTGCCGCGCCCTCTCGCGCGCCCACGAGGTCGGGCTCGTCCATCGCGACATCAAGCCGGAGAACCTCTTTATCGCGCGCGAGGATGATGGGGAGATCGTCAAGATCCTCGACTTCGGCGTGGCCAAGGTGACAGACGCGCTCGCCATCACCGGCATGGATCCCACGCGCACGGGGGCGCTCCTCGGGACGCCCTACTACATGAGCCCGGAGCAGGCGAAAGGCCTGAAGAGCGTCGATCACCGGTCCGATCTCTGGTCCCTGGGCGTCGTGGTCTACGAGTGTCTCACGGGGGAACGTCCTTTCACCGCCCCGGCGCTCGGGCCGCTCATCGCCAAGATCCTGGGCACGCCCCCGCCCGCGCTGTCCGCGGTGGCGCCGGATGCCGGCATCCCGGTGGAGATCGAGGCCTGGATGCGGAAGGCGCTCGCCGTCGAGCCGGATGCGCGCTTCGCCTCGGCCCGGGAGCTCTCCGAGGCGTTCATGGTGGCGTCGGGCGTCGCCGACTCGATGGATCGCGGCTCCTCCGCGGGCCTCCCGGAGGGCAAGCCGCCCTCGGCCGTGCGCCCCCCCGCCGGGATGTGGGAGACGGGCGACACGGTGGCCCTGCCCTCGAGCGCCGGGCAGGCGCCGGTCGCCGCTGCGCCGCAGCCCCTGGCTGCACCGCAGCCCCCGGTCGCCCCCCTGTCGTCGGCGACGGGGCCGGGCGTGGTCGCGGCCGCGCCCCCTGTTGCGCCCGCGCGCGGCCTCGTCTGGGCGGTCGTCCTGCTGGCGGTCGCGCTGCTCGCGGTGAGCGGCGTGCTCGCCGCGACGCTCCTGCGCTGACGGCGATCCGCTGGATGCCGAGCGCCGCGCGGCCTGCGTCAGCGGCCAGCGCGGCGCGTGGTGTGTGGCGCGCTGCCTTCGTGCTTGATCGCCCGGCGACACGGGGGATACCCTGCGCGCATGCGCCGCCTGGTCCCGTGCGTCCTTCTTCTCTCGTCCTTCGCCCTTGCGTCGGGTTGCGCGACCTACACGCAGGATCTCGATCGCGCCCGCAGCCACTACGAGGCGAACCGGTTCGAGCAGGCGCTGGCGCTGTTCCGGGTGCTCGAGCACGATCAGGACTCGTTCTCGGTCCCGGAGCGGGCGCAGTACGCCTACCTCCGGGGCATGACGGACTACCGGCTGGCCGAGCTCGCGCCGCAGGGCACCGGCGTCGCCGATCCGCGCAAGGGCTACCGCGACAACGCGCGCCACTGGCTCGGGCTCGCCGCGGCGACCGAGAAGCTGGCCCCCGGCGGCATCACCAGCGAGCAGAAGAACCGCCTGACCGAGACGCTCGCGGACCTCAACCGCGACGTGTACGGCGGCGCCGAGGCGCTGCCCGAGGGGGGCGCGGCGCCGTCGTCCGAGGCTCCCGCGTCGCCCGAGGAGCCGCCGTCGGAGTCGGAGCCGTCGGCGCCCACGCTCTGACCGCCGCGCGCTGACGTCCCGCTCGTCGCGCCTCGCGGGCATCGACTCGGGTGCGCGCTTCGCATTGCGTGCGCGCGTCCCCGCCGGCACGTCCGCCGTGACGATCGGGCGTGCGCGCGTCCCGGCAGCGCGCGCAGATCCGTGCGGCACGCGCAGCGTGCGAGCGGCCCATTGCGTGGGCGCGCGGGGTGTCTGGAATGGAACGGAAAGGGGCGGGGGGTGCGCCGTGTGTGGCGCAGGATCGCGGGTCGGCGAGGGGTCGCTCGCTACGACAACCGCCGGCGCAGGGATTCGATCTCGTCCTTCGCGGCGAGCTTACGTTTCTTGAGCTGGGCAGCTTCCATTCTCTCCCCCGGTGTCAGGAACGCCCGTCGACCCAGCTGCCTGAGGCGGGAGTCGAGCTCGCGATGACGCGCTTCCGCCATGCTCAGCCGCTGCTCCGTGCCGATTCCAGTCACCGCGCGAGGAGAGATGATCTGATGCTTCATGTGCCCACCTCCAAGGCCCCACAACGGGGCCGTGATGCCTTCGAGGGCCCACAACAGAAGCCCTCGTTCTGATCGTCGCTGGAGAGGAGAACGCCGCCGACCGAGCTACACGCCGAGACAGCGGCCTGATGAACGAATGCGAGATTACCGCAACATGGCGGATCCATGCAGGCTTTTTGTCGGGCGAGGCCATTCTGCAATTTCACAGAGCAGCCGTTTGTAGTCAGGGATTGCCCTACGGCGTACAGCAATCCACCGGTGTCCCGGACGGCCGGGCCGGACTCTCCGTCCCTGCACGTTGCGGAACAACCTCGAGCGTGGGGCTATTCTTCCCCGGCAATGTCGACTTCCTGCGCCACCTCGGTCGCCCTTCTGGCCCTTGCGGTCGTCCTGGGCGGATGCACTTCGGAGGCCAACGTGCCGGCGCCGGCGCGATCGCCGCAGCCGGCCTCGGCGCGCGCGCCGGTCGAGCTCGCGCCGGTCGTCGTGTCGCCTTACTCGGACGCCGAGCTCGCGGCGGAGTTCGAGCGGGCGCGCGCGCTGCTCCTGGCCGACAAGGCGCGTGAGGCGGCGCCCCTGTTCGAGCGGCTCGCCCGCCTCTCGCCGGGCGGCGAGGTCGCGCCCCCGAGCCTGTTCAACGCCGGGCTCGCGCACGAGGCGCTCGGCGACCGCGCGCTCGCGGCCGAGCGCTACCGCGAGGTGGCGCAGCGCTTCCCGGACCACGCCGTCGCGCGCGGCGCGCTCTTCCGGCTCTCGCGCGCGGCGGCCGTCCTCGAGCGGTGGCCCGAGCTCGTCGAGGTGTCGCGCCGCCTGCTCCGCCTCGGCGATCTGAGCGTGCTGGAGGCGATCGAGGCGCGCGGCGCGCTCGCCCTCGGCCTGGTCGAGCAGGATCTCGTGGAGGAGGCGGCGCGTCAGGTCGCGCTCGCGCGCGATCTCATCGAGGAGCACCGGCTGGGCGAGTCCGGCAAGCCGCCGATCGAGCTCGCGCAGGTGAGCTTCGCGCTCGGTGAGGTGCGGCGGCGCCGGAGCGAGGCGATCACCTTCGTGCCGGTGCCGGCGAGCTTCGCCGAGGCGCTCGAGCGCCGCTGCCAGGGGCTGCTCGACGCGCAGAGCGCCTACACCGAGGCGATGCGCAGCCTCGACGCCCACTGGTCGGCGATGGCGGGTTACCGCATCGGGCAGCTCTACAAGGAGCTCCACCGCGACGTGATGCGGGTCCCGCCGCCGCGGAGCGCCGACACCCCGAGGGAGAGGCAGCTGTTCGAGGGGGCGATGCGCCTGCGCTACCGCGTGCTCCTGGAGAAGGGGCAGAAGATGCTCGCCGGCACCGTGCGCCTCGGCGACCGCACCGGGGAGTCGTCGGCGTGGGTCCTCCGCGCCCGCGACGCGCAGCGCGAGATAGAGCTCGCGCTCGCCGACGAGCAGGCGGCCCTCGCGAGGCTCCCCTTCACCGAGGCCGAGCTCCTCGCGGCGCTCGACGCCCTGAAGACGGCGGCGCCGAAGCGGCCGTGAGCCCCGCGCGGGCGGCGGGGGTGGGGCCCGCGCGGCTCAGTTCAGCGTCGGCGCGCACCCGAAGAGCACGTCGAGCTCCGCGCGCACCTCGTGTTGCACCGTCGTGCAGGACGCGGGGCAGAGGATGATCTTCTTCGGGAGCACATCGCTGTCGTAATACCACCCCGGCCCCGTGCCGCAGTCCGCTGCGTCGTCCGCCTTCGGGACCTCCAGCGGGCTCGCGCTCTCGGGCGCGAACCTGACCGCGACCCGGCTCGTGTCGAGGACGGCGCCCGCGGGCGGCGCGGGGATGAGGAGCTCGCACGGGAGCGCCGACGCGCGGATCTCGGCCATCTTCGCCGAGAACGCCGTGATGTCCGCCGTGACATCGAACGCGCGGGTCGTCCCGCCGGCGGCGGCGATCTGGTCCAGGTTGGTGAGCGTCGAGCCTTGCACCGCGACGACGTAGGTCTGGACGCCGTTGTAGCGGAGGGCCCTCTGCGCCATCTCCGCGGTGCTCGCGACGGTGTTTCCGGAGCAGCCCGAGGGATCGCCGTCGGTCGCGAGCACGACGATCACCTTGTGGGAAGGGTTCGCGTCCTTGTAGGCGGTCGCGTTCGTGAGCACCCCCTGGAGCGCCGGGCGCATGGGCGTCCCGCCGCCCGGCGAGGTGCTCTGGATGGAGGCGGTGAGCTCCGGCGTGTTCACCGGCAGCTCGCCGATGGCGACAGCGAGCTCGTCGTAGCTCGTGTGGTTGCAGTCGCTCTGCCCATTGCTGCTCCGCGGGAAGTAGGTCAGCCCCACGTTCATCCCGGCCGAGGCGGCGTCGGTCACGAACGCCGAGAGCGCGTTCGTGACGCCGACCCATTTCGAGCCGAGCATGCTGCCGGATCGGTCGAGCAGGATGAGCATATCGAGCGGCAGGAGCGTGGCCTCCGCGCTCGCCTGGGCGCAGGAGGACCCCTCCCCGAGGCCGCCCTCGCCGGCGCCGCCGAGCCCACCCCCCTCGCCGAGCGACGTGTCCCCGCTCGCGCTGCTCACGCCGAACGAGCCGCCGGCGCCGCTCGCGGCGTCATCCGGCGGGGGGATCGTCGCCGGCTTCTCGTCCTCGGTGGCCGCGCAGCCGCCCGACTGCGCCGCGATCCCGGCGGCGACGAGGAAAGGGGCAAACACGAAATGACGTCGGAAGGACATCTCTGCGCTCCTCTGAAAATGGGCGCGACGTGGCTCGCTGCCGCGGGGCTCACGCGCGAAGTGGTCTGTCTATCGAGGGGTGGCCGAGCTCCGAGACGATCTCGTCAGTGTATGCAGTTCTCGAACAACGCGCGATAGGGGCTCTCCGGTTTGTAAGCCCCGCTCGTGTCGTGCTGTCGTTGCTCTCTCTTCTTTCGTCGCTTGTCGCGGCTCTCGTCGCTTGTCGCAGCTCTCGTTGCTCCTCGCGGCGCTCGTCGCACTCGCGGTCTCGCGCGCGCCGGCGCGGCGGGGCCCGGCGTCTTTGCTCGTCGCTCGTCGCTGATCGCGCCGACCGTTCCGGGTGCTCGCGCGCCGGAACATCATGTTTCCTTGCGCAGCCGCGAAGGACGCGTAATTCCCACGAGGTGCGTCACGCGTGCTGGAAAGAGGCGAACATGACTAGGTGGATTCCATGGGTACTTTCCGCTGTCGCCCTGACGGATCTCGGCTGTTCGACTGCGACGTCCGCGGGCAGCTCGGGCCCGGCGGGGGCCGGCGGCGCCGCCGGGGCGGCTGCCTCGAGCGGAGGGGGCGGCGCAGGCGGGGACGACGCGCCGTGCCGGATCGACTGCTCGCTCGTCCCGACATCGCAATGTGTCATGGCCGTCTGCAACGAGGCGACGCGTGATTGCGAGCTCGTCCCCAGCGCGGGCGGGGAGCCCTGTGACGACAGGGACGCCTGCACGGTCGGCGAGACGTGCGACGAGGGGGTCTGTCAGGGCGGGGCCCAGGAGGACTGCGGCCTCGCGCCGGACGCCTGTCACGTGGTCACGTGCGTCGACGCGGGCGGCGCGCCTCGCTGCGGGGTGGAGCCGAGGGCGAACGGGGCCCCGTGCGCGACGGAAGACCGCTGTCTCCTCGACGCGGCGTGCCTGGACGGCGCCTGCGTCGGGACGCCGCGGGACTGCTTCTTCTTCCACGTGCCGGACTCCTGTCATGTCGGTGCGTGCGACCCGGCCACCGGTGCGTGCGAGGCGGTTCCGGGGAACGAGGGGGCGCCGTGCGCGGACTCCGGCGATCTCTGCATGGTCGGCAAGACCTGCCAGACCGGCCGCTGCGAGGGGGGCGTCCCGAAGGACTGCAGCGCGCTGAGCGTCGGGTGCAACGATGGCGCCTGTGATCCGGGCTCTGGCAATTGCTATGCTGAGCCGATCGGACCGGGCGGCGCCTGCCTCTCTGCGACCGACGAGTGCAATCGTGGCGTCTGTGACGAGAGCGGCGCCTGTATTTCCATCCCCACCCCGGGGGAGTCGTGCCTCTCGCAGGCGGTCGGTTGCACGCGCGGCGTCTGCAGCGAGGCGGGGGTGTGCACGGCGCGCCCGGTTCCCGACGGCGGGGTCTGCGTCGACAGCGACGCGTGCACCGTGGGGGAGTCCTGCCTGGCTGGCGTCTGTCAGGGCGGCGCCGCCGCGGCGGCGCCGGTGGTCTATTTCCGGGATACGTTCGAGAGCGACGGGGCCGGGTGGGAGCTCGGTCCGACCTGGCAGATCGGCGCGGCGAAGGCGTCAACCGGGCAGACCTACGGGCACGCCGATCCGGCGCTCGATCACACGGCGACGCCGGACAACGGGGTGGCCGGCGTGGTCATCGGAGGGAACGCGCCCCTCGGGGTCCACCCGTACTTCTACCTGACGAGCCCGGTCGTCAACGCCGATGTCGCGGGCGGCGTGTACCTGACGTTCTGGCGTCTCCTGAACAGCGATGAGGCGCCTCACATGACGAACCGCGTCGAGGTCTATGACGGCGTCCGCTGGAAGGTGCTCTTCGAGTCGGGGGCGTACCCCGGCGTCCGCGACTCGGCCTGGACGAAGGTCGTCCATGATCTGACGCCCTACAAGAACGCCGGCCTGCGGGTCCGCTTCGGCTACGAGATCGGGCGGGAAGCCTTCGTCGACACCGTGTCGAGCTGGAACATCGACGATGTGGAGATCGCGAACGCAGCTTGCCCGTAGAGCCCGCGACAGGGGCGCGGGGAGGCACAGGGACCTTGCGCCCTCGGCAGCTCGACTCCGATGTTCGAGCGGCGACCCTGGCTCACCGCTCCACGACGGCCGAGAGCGCCGCCGTGATCGCCCGGGAGACGTCGTCGACCGCGCCATCCCCGTCGATATGGATGACCCTGTCCCCCGGGACGAGCTCCTCCGCCCGGCGGTATGCCTCCGCGAGCCGCGCCTGCAGCTCGGTCTTCTCGAACAGCTCCTCCGCCCCCCCGCGGCCGCGGCGGCGCTTCTCGGCGATCTCGGGCGCCACGTCGATCACCACCGTGACGTCGGGCCTCAGGGCGTGGCGGTTGAGCTCACGGATCCATTCGACGATCCCCCCGGAGCCCGCCCCGTCCTCGCCCGCCGTCGTGGACTGGTAGGCCAGGCTCGACAGATCGTAGCGATCCGAGATCACGACGTACCCGTCGCGGAGGAGCGGCTCGATCTCGGCGCCGAGGTGATCGAGGCGATCGGCCGAGAAGAGGAGCGCCATGATCTCCGCCTGGCGGGCGCCGGGAAGCGAGATCCGGTGGGTCAGGACCTGCCGGAGCAGCGCGCCCACCGGCCCGGCGCTCGGCTCTCGGGTGACATGCACCATGCGCCGCGCCGCCCTGAGGTGCGCCGCGTAGCGCTCGGCCTGCGTGCTCGTGCCGGCGCCGTCGATGCCCTCGAACACCACGAAGACGCCACGGCCGGCTTCCCCCGCCGGGCGCGACGCGGGGCTCTCCTGCTCGCCTCTCGTCCTCGGCATCTAGCTCGCCTCCTCGCTCGACTCCGCGACGGGCGGCGCGTCCTCCCCGAGCACGACGTTGTCGATGAGCCGCGTCGTCCCGACGCGGACGGCGACCGCCAGCAGCGCCCGATCGCCGATCGCCGCGGAGTCGCTCCAGATCGCCAGGGACTCGGGATCGGCGAGGTCCACGTAATCGATGCTCGTCGCGGCGGCCGCGAGGCGCGCGCGCGCGGGCTCGAGGAGCGCCGCGGCGCGCCGCTCGCCGCGGGCGAAGGCGCGGCAGGCGCCGGCGAGGGAGAGCGGGATGGCGCGCGCCGCGCTCCGCTGCTCCGGCGAGAGGTAGGCGTTCCGCGACGACATGGCGAGGCCGTCCGGCTCGCGCACCGTCGTGGCCCCGACGATCTCGACGGGAAGGAACAGGTCGGCGACGAGCCGCCGGATGACCTGGAGCTGCTGGTAGTCCTTCCGGCCGAAGACGGCCATGCACGGCCCGGCGAGCGAGAGCAGCTTCGTCACCACGGTGGCGACGCCCTCGAAGTGCGCGGGCCGATGGACGCCGCAGAGCGGGTCCGCGGTCGCGCCGACGCGCACGCGCGTCTCCTCGCCGGGCGGGTACATCGCCGCGACGTCCGGAGCGAACACGCCGTCGGCGCCGGCCTCCGCGCAGGCGGCGAGGTCTCGCTCGAGCGTCCGCGGGTAGCGCGCCAGGTCTTCGCCCGCGCCGAACTGGGTCGGGTTGACGAAGATGGTCACGGCCACGAAGTCCGTCCTCCGCCGCGCCTCCGCGATCAAGGCGAGGTGGCCTGCGTGGAGCGCGCCCATCGTCGGGACGAGGCCGACGCGGCTCCCTCCCGCACGAGCCCGGTCGCATGCCACCCTGAGCTCGCCAGGATGTCGCCAAAACTCCATAATTGAACCCTATCAGACGTACGGTAAAACCGGAGCTTCGATCATGGTTGACCCGCCGTCCACCCCAGATAACGACCTCGCGCCCGACTCCGAAGAAGGCGTGGATTCAGCTCAGGTCGCCGGCCCTGCATCGCGCCCGAGCGGCCCCTCCAGCGCGCGGTCCGGGGGGAGCTCCGCTCCGTCCAGCGGCCCCGTGTCGATATCGGCCGCCCCGGGGGCGATCCCGATCGAGGGGGACCCGACGCACTACCTGAACCGCGAGCTCTCGTGGCTCGAGTTCAACGCGCGGGTGCTGTCGGAGGCCAGGTCCCACGAGGTGCCGCTGTTCGAGCGCCTCAAGTTCCTGAGCATCTTCTTCTCCAACCTCGACGAGTTCTTCATGGTGCGCGTCGCCGGCCTCCAGGCGCAGACGCAGCGCACGATCGCGGAGGTCCCGCCGGACGGCCTCACGCCCTACGAGCAGCTCGTCGCGATCAGCGCGCGGGTCCACGCGCTCGTCGATGACGCCTACCAGCTGTGGCACTCGGATCTGATCCCGGCGCTCCAGCGCGCCGGCATCGTGATCGTCCGGCCCGATGAGCTCGACGCGACCGAGCTCGGCGCGCTCGACGAGCGGTTCCGCACGGACATCTTCCCGATCCTCACGCCGATCGCGATCGACCCGGGGCACCCGTTCCCGCACCTGCGCAACAAGATGATCAACCTCGGGATCATGTTCTCCCGGGAGCATGAAGCGCAGGAGCCCGGCTTCGCGGTCATCCAGGTGCCGCCGGGGCTGAGCCGGCTGATGCGGGTCCGCGTGGAGGGCGCGACGCGCGCGTTCGTCCTGCTCGAGGACGTGATTGCCCGGCACGTGAAGGACTTCTTCCCCTCGGGCAGGCTGCGCGGCACGTACCCCTTCCGCGTCACCCGGAACTGGGACCTCGAGATCGACGAGGAGGAAGGCGAGGACCTGCTCGAGACGATCCAGGCCGAGCTCCGCCGGCGCGATCGCGGCAACGCCGTGCGCCTGGAGATCGGCTTCGGCGAGGGCGCCGGCACCTCGGTCCAGCGGCTCTGCCGCGCGCTCAAGGTCGACGCGTCGCACGCCGTCTACCGGGTGCCTGGGCCGCTCCACATCGCCGACCTCATGGGCATCGTCGCGGACGACGAGCGCCGCGAGTACCGGGACGAGCCGTTCGCGCCGCAGGTCCCGCCGCTCTTCCGGGACGTCGAGGACATCTTCGCCGTCATCCGGGAGCAGGACGTGCTCCTGCACCACCCCTACGAGTCGTTCGATCCGGTCGCGGAGTTCGTCTCCCGCGCCGCCGACGACCCGAACGTGCTCGCGATCAAGCAGACGCTCTACCGGACCGGCGGCGACTCGCCGATCCTGAAGGCGCTCGCGCGCGCGGCCGAGAGCGGCAAGCAGGTGACGGCCATCGTCGAGCTGAAGGCGCGGTTCGACGAGGCGAGCAACATCCAGTGGGCGAGGACGCTCGAGCAGAGCGGCGTGCAGGTGATCTACGGCCTGCTCGGGCTGAAGACGCACGCGAAGGCGCTGCTCGTGGTGCGGCGCGAGAAGGACAAGCTGCGTCGCTACGTGCACCTGTCGACGGGCAACTACAACCCGCAGACCGCGCGGCTCTACACCGACATCGGCCTGTTCACGGCGAACCGGGAGATCGGCGAGGACATGACGTCGCTCTTCAACCTGCTGACCGGCTACAGCGCGCCGCCCAAGTGGAACCGCCTCCTCGTGGCGCCGCTCGGCCTGCACGAGGCGGTGCTGGGCCTCATCGCGCGCGAGGAGGCCCACGCGCGGGCCGGGCGCAAGGCGGAGATCGTGGCGCAGATGAACGCGCTCGTGGACGTCGACGTCATCGACGCGCTCTACTCGGCGTCGCAGGCCGGGGTCGACATCAAGCTCGCCGTGCGCGGGATCTGCTGCCTCCGGCCGGGGATCCCGGGCCTGTCGGAGCGGATCCAGGTGCGCGCGATCATCGATCGTTTCCTCGAGCACAAGCGCCTGTTCCGCTTCGCGAACGGCGGCAGCGAGGAGATCTACATGTCGAGCGCCGACTGGATGCCGCGCAACTTCCATCGCCGCGTCGAGCTGATGATCCCGATCATCGAGCCCGCCACCCGCGCGCGCGTGGAGGACATGCTGAACACCGTGATGTCCGACACGGCGAAGACGTGGGAGCTCGCGAGCGACGGCAGCTACCACAAGCTCCAGCAGCCCGCCGGCGCCCCCCAGCTGCGGTCGCAGCAACGCTTCATCGAGCTCGCGCGCGAGCGGGTGAAGCTCAGCGATCCGCTGGCGCGCGGCGGCGGGCGCTTCCACATCCTCCGCATGCCCGCGGGCACGGACGACGGCGGGCCGCGCCACCGCAAGGGCGCCAAGAAGAAGAAGGGTCTGCCCTGAGCGACGACGCGCAGGAGCGGCAGAGGCCTCCCCGCGACCCCGCGCGCGGGGAGGGGAGGATCGGGCGAGGGGAGCCCTTCAGAACTGCGTCTGCAACGCGGCGGAGCCGGGGCCGAGAGAGAGCGTGGTCTGGGCCGACGCCTTGGGCGTCGCGTCGCTGACCGGCACCTTCTTCCCGCCGATGACCCAGAGCGGGATGCCCACGGCGATCATGATGCCGCCCGCCACCGAGACGAGCGCGCCGGCGAGCTGGCGGCTCCCGTCGGAGCGCGTCTCGCAGATGCCCGTGAAGCCCCCGAAATCGCAGTAGATCTCGTATCGGTTGCTCGCCGACGCGAGCAGGCCCGTCCCGGTGAAGAACGCGATCGTGCCGCCGGCGGTGAGCGCGATGCCGCCCAGCATGAGGCCCGGGCTCTTCCGGCGCAGGGGAACCGGGGGCGGAGCAGGCGGGATCTCCGCCGGGGTCACCGGGTAGCCCGGCGGGAGCGGAGCGTAGGCGCCGCCGTACGGAGCGTAGCCGCCCGGGGGACCAGGCGGCGGATAGCCCGGCGAGGCCCCTGGCGGAGCCCGCGGGGCCTCCTGCGGCGGCGCCGGGTAGGGGACCGCCGGGTACGGCGGCGCGGAGGCAGCGGGCGGCGCAGAGGCAGCGGGCGGCGCAGAGGCAGCGGGCGGCGCGGAGGCAGCGGGCGGCGCGGAGGCAGCAGGCGGCGCAGAGGCAGCCGGCGGAGCGGGTTGCGGCGCCGGTTGCGCGCCCGCCGTCGCCGCGGCGAGGAGGCCAGACAGCGCGACGCCGAGCGGCAGGGCGAGCGCCCGCGCGCGGGAGCGCAGCGACCGGCCCGGCGTTCGAGCGGCGTCGGGCGAAGCATTCAAGCGAAGCATCTCGGGCGTCCTTTCATCACGGCGGTTGCGATCACTCGTGTGGAAGCTCGGCAGGCTTTGGCGCCGGCTCCGGCGGAGGCGCCGCCTCCGCTGTCGGCGTCCCCGCTGCTGGCGTCGCCTCCGCTGTCGGTGTCGCCACGGGCGGGGCGGCGGCCGGCTTCGGTGCGCTGGTGCGCTTCTTCGGCGGGGCGGCTGCGGTTGCTCCGGTGGCTGCTCCTGCTGGAGAGGCGCTGGCAGCTGTCCCCTCCGGCGAGGCGCCGGCTGCAGCACGCTGCGGGGTTGCAGCGCGCGCCGTCTCTGCTGCGGGCGGTTCGGCGGTGACGATCGTCGGCGGCGACGAGTCGACGGGAGGTGGAGCCGGCAGCTCGTCGGTCGCCGCCGGCGCGGCGGGGGACGCGGTGGACGGCTCCGCGGCGTGTGTCTTTGCCGGAGCGGCTCTCGCGGGCTCCGGCGCGGCGCGCTCTGGGGCGCGGGGGGACTGCGCGGCGAACACGATCACCGCGGCGAGCGCCACGAGGCCCAGGAACACAAGGAGCGCGCGATCTCGCTTTGGCTTCGCCTGTGCGCTTCCGCCGCGCGCTCGCGCGGGCTGCGCCTCGACGACGCCTCTCCGATGGGATCGAGCGCCGGCGTCGCGCGCCCGCGCGGGCTCCGCGCTGCTCGGCGCAGCGGCGCCGCGTGTACGCGCGCCGCGCGGGTCGTCGCCGCTGCGGCTCGCCGTCGGATCGACGCGCGCTACCGAGGGGCCTCGCGCTGTCGCGCTGTCGCCCTGATCGCCGCGCGACGAGGGCCCCGTGTCCACGCCGGACGCAGGCCTCGACGCAGCGCTGCTCTGCGGCGCCTTGCGCCGGCTTTCTTTACGCTGGGCGCGTGAAAGCTTCTTCGCCACGCAGCGACCGTACCGAACAGCAGGCGGGCCGCCAAGGGCCCGCGGCGCGTGCCGGCGTCCGACTCGTGCGGCGCGCGCAGGCTCCCGCGCGTCCCGGGAGCCGCGGTCGCACGCCGAGCGCCCCGTCGAACGAGACGCGCACGGACGGCCCCCGCCGCGCGCCGCGACCCGCGAGCTCTTCGCGCGGGGCCGGGAGGCGAAAAACACGGCCTCCGCGGGCGCGACGCGACCGGCGCGCCCGACACGAACGGTGCCGCGCCTCGGCGAGCGCAACGGACGCGACCGACGCGACCGGCGTGAACAACGCCAGCGACGTGAACGGCGCCAGCGACATGAACGACGCGACCAACGCGGCGGGAGCGACACACGGGATCGACGCGAACGAACGGCTCGCTGGCGTATCCAACACGAACGGGTGTCGTCCCGCTTGACATGGGTCGCCTCCTGGGTATCCTGCGCGTCCCCATCCCTCAGGTGGAAATCCGCGTCACTATGCCGACCATCAGCCAGCTCATCCGCCAAGGCCGCGAGGCCGCTCGTTACAAGACGGCCTCTCCTGCGCTCAAGTCCTGCCCGCAGCGGCGAGGCGTGTGCGTACGTGTTTACACCACGACGCCGAAGAAGCCCAACTCTGCGCTCCGCAAGGTCTGCCGCGTCAGGCTGAGCAACCAGATGGAAGTGACGAGCTACATCCCGGGCGAAGGCCACAACCTGCAGGAGCACTCGGTCGTGCTCATCCGAGGCGGCCGTGTCAAGGACCTGCCGGGCGTGCGCTACCACGTCGTCCGCGGCACGCTCGACGCGTCCGGCGCTGCCGGGCCTAGCTCCACCAACAAAGCGACCCGCAACCGCAAGCGCTCGAAGTACGGCGTGAAGCGCCCGAAGGCGTGACGGCCTGACCGCGCGAAAGCCAGCAGAGGAACGAAGATGCCCCGTCGTCGCGAAGTCCCGAAGCGGAAGATCATTCCGGACCCGAAGTACAAGGACAAGCTCGTCGCCAAGTTCACGAACTCCCTGATGCAGTCGGGCAAGAAGGCGACTGCCGAGGGGATCCTCTACGGCGCGTTCGACATCGTGCGCGACCGGTTCAAGGAGGAGCCGATCGACGTCTTCCGCAAGGCGCTCGACAACGTGAAGCCGAAGCTCGAGGTGAAGAGCCGGCGCGTCGGCGGCGCGACCTACCAGGTCCCCGTCGAGGTCCGGCCCGAGCGTCGCGTCGCGCTGGCGATGCGTTGGCTCGTGACCTACTCGCGCGGCCGCGGCGAGAAGACGATGCGCGAGCGGCTCGCCGCCGAGCTCGTCGACGCGGCGCAGAACCGTGGCAACGCGGTCAAGAAGCGCGACGACACGCACAAGATGGCGGAGGCCAACAAGGCGTTCGCCCACTATCGCTGGTAGGTCAGCGAGGCCAGCGCAGATCCCGGATCTGCGCTGGTTCGTCATTTCAGGTCCCATCCCCAGGCGAGGAGACGCGTAGAGCGAGATGGCACGGCTGACATAAGGATCGGGTTACAGAGCCGGTCCTCTCGAGGGAGCGCGACAGCGCCCGCCCTCGCGGGACCTAGAAAAGCTGCTGCTGTACCCCGACACCCTCTCCAGGTTCAAGTGCTCGCCACAACAGAGGCGAGCCGGGCTGGAGAGGGTGTTTTGCATCCTGAGTCCGGAAACCTCACCCCACGCATCACACGACGGAGAAGGAAAAGTGGCACGCGAGTACAGCCTGGAACGGACGCGCAACATCGGGATCATGGCCCACATCGATGCGGGCAAGACCACGGTCACCGAGCGCATCCTTTATTACTCGGGTGTCAACTACAAGATCGGCGAGGTCCACGAGGGCGCAGCCACGATGGACTGGATGGTCCAGGAGCAGGAGCGCGGCATCACCATCACGTCCGCCGCGACGAACTGCTTCTGGGCGCCGGAGCAGGGCCCCGAGAAGGGCGTCTCTCACCGGATCAACATCATCGACACGCCCGGTCACGTCGACTTCACCATCGAGGTCGAGCGGAGCCTCCGCGTGCTCGACGGCGCGGTGGCGGTGTTCGACGGCGGCAACGGCGTCGAGCCGCAGAGCGAGACGGTGTGGCGGCAGGCGGACAAGTACGGCGTCCCGCGCATCGCGTTCATCAACAAGATGGACAAGGTCGGCGCCGACTTCGACATGTGCGTCGACTCCATCCGCGAGCGCCTCGGCGCGAACCCGGTGGCGATCCACTACCCGCTCGGCGCGGAGGACTCGTTCCGCGGCGTGATCGACCTCGTTACCCTCCGGGCCGCCGTGTTCGACGAGGAGACGAAGGGCCAGCGCTACGACTGGCAGGAGATCCCGGCCGACCTCCTGCCGCGGTGCAAGGAGCTCCGCGAGAAGCTCATCGAGGCGTGCGCCGACGCGAGCGACAAGGTGATGGAGAAGTTCATCGCCGGTGAGATCGACCAGATCGCCGAGCAGGAGATCCACGCGGCCATCCGCGCGGGCACCCTCGGCTTCAAGATCGTCCCGGTCCTGTGCGGCTCTGCGTTCAAGAACAAGGGCGTCCAGCTCCTGCTCGACAGCGTGGTGAACTACCTGCCGTCGCCGGTCGACATCCCGGCCGTCGAGGGGACGCTGCCCGACAAGAAGGAGAAGGTCGTCTCGCGCAAGGCGAGCGACGAAGAGCCGTTCGCGGCGCTGGCGTTCAAGGTCATGAACGACCAGTTCGGCAACCTCACCTTCTTCCGTGTCTACTCCGGCACGACGAAGAGCGGCGTCAGCGTGCTCAACTCGACGCGCGGCAAGCGGGAGCGCTTCGGGCGCATCCTCCGCATGCACGCGAACAAGCGCGAGGAGATCGACGTCTGCTACGCGGGCAACATCTACGCTGCCGTGGGGCTGCGCGACACCCGCACCGGGGACACTCTCTGCGAGGAGAAGAACCCGATCGTGCTGGAGCGGATGGAGTTCCCCGACCCCGTGATCTCGATCGCCATCGAGCCGAAGACCAAGGCCGATCTCGACAAGCTCGGGCTCAGCCTGCAGAAGCTCGCCTACGAGGACCCCTCGTTCCGCACCTTCACGAACGAGGACACGGGCCAGACGATCATCGCCGGGATGGGCGAGCTCCACCTCGAGATCATCGTCGACCGCCTGAAGCGCGAGTTCAAGGTCGACGCCAACGTCGGCAAGCCCGAGGTCGCCTACAAGGAGACCATCTCGAAGAAGGCGACCGACGTGGAGGGGCGCTTCGTCCGGCAGTCGGGCGGACACGGCCAGTTCGGTCACGTGAGGATCGACATCGAGCCGGCCGAGCGCGGCGCGGGCTTCGTGTTCGAGAACGACATCGTCGGCGGCATCATCCCGAAGGAGTTCATCCCCTCGATCGAGAAGGGCATCCGGGACGCGATGGGCCGCGGCGTGCTCGCGGGCTACCCCGTCGTCGACATCAAGGTGCGGCTCCACTTCGGCAGCTACCACGAGGTCGACTCCTCCGGGCCCGCGTTCGAGGTCGCCGCGTCGATGGCCTTCCAGGACGGCGCCAAGAAGGCGGGGCTCGTGCTCCTCGAGCCTATGATGGCCGTCGAGGTCGTGTCGCCCGAGAACTACCTCGGGGACGTCATCGGAGATCTCAACTCGCGGCGCGGCCGCATCCTCGATATGGGGCAACGCGCGAACACCCGGGTGATCCGCGCGGAGGTCCCGCTCGCCACCATGTTCGGTTACGCGACCGACGTCCGTTCCAAGACGCAAGGCCGCGCGACCCATTCGATGCAGTTTTCTCATTACGCACCGGTTCCAGCAGCGATCCAAGAAGAGATCGTCGCCAAGCAGCGAGGTTAAAGAGACGCCATGGCCAAGGAGAAATTCACTCGTACGAAGCCGCACGTGAACGTGGGCACCATCGGTCACATCGACCACGGCAAGACCACGCTCACGGCGGCGCTCGTCAAGGTGCAGTCGAAGCGCAACCTGGCGAAGGCGATCTCGTACGCCGACATCGCGAAGGGCGGGACGGTCCGTGACGAGACCAAGACGGTGACCATCGCGGCGGCGCACGTCGAGTACGAGTCGGCGAACCGCCACTACGCGCACGTCGACTGCCCCGGGCACGCCGACTACATCAAGAACATGATCACCGGCGCGGCGCAGATGGACGGGGCGATCCTCGTCGTGTCGTCGCTCGACAGCGTGATGCCGCAGACGCGCGAGCACGTGCTGCTCGCCCGCCAGGTCGGCCTGAACCACATCGTCGTGTTCCTCAACAAGTGCGACGCGGTGGACGACCCGGAGATGCTCGACCTGGTCGAGATGGAGGTCCGCGAGCTCCTGTCGAAGTACAAGTTCGACGGCGACAACGCGCCGGTGGTCCGTGGCGCGTCGCTGCCCGCGCTCCAGGGCGACCCGAAGTGGGAGGAGACGATCCAGCAGCTGCTCGGCGCGCTCGACAGCTACATCCCCGAGCCGGTGCGCGACATCGACAAGCCGTTCCTGATGGCGATCGAGGACGTGTTCTCGATCAAGGGCCGCGGCACGGTGGCCACGGGCCGCATCGAGCGCGGCGTGATCAAGGTCGGCGACGAGGTGCAGATCATCGGCTTCAAGGACACGAAGAAGTCGGTCGTGACCGGCGTCGAGATGTTCCGCAAGCTGCTCGATCAGGGGCAGGCGGGCGACAACGTCGGGTGTCTGCTCCGCGGCGTGGAGAAGGAAGAGATCGAGCGCGGCCAGGTGCTTGCGAAGCCCGGGTCGATCACGCCGCACACGAAGTTCACCGGTGAGGTGTACGTCCTCAAGAAGGAGGAGGGCGGGCGCCACACGCCGTTCTTCACCAACTACCGGCCCCAGTTCTACATCCGGACGACGGACGTGACCGGCACGGTGAACCTCCCCGAGGGGGTGAAGATGGTGATGCCGGGCGACAACATCACGATGACGATCGAGCTCATCGCCCCGGTCGCGCTGGAGGAGCAGATGCGCTTCGCCATCCGCGAGGGCGGCAAGACGGTGGGCGCCGGCGTCGTCACCAAGATCCTCGCGTAGGAAGATCACCATGCCTGATACAACCAAGATCCGGATTCGCCTCAAGGCCTTCGACCACCAGCTGCTCGACAAGTCGACGAGCGATATCGTCGAGACGGCGAAGCGGACCGGGGCGCACGTCGCGGGTCCCATCCCGCTGCCCACCGAGATCCGCCGTTACACGGTCCTGCGGGGGCCCCACGTCGACAAGAAGTCGCGCGAGCAGTTCGAGATCCGGACGCACAAGCGGCTTCTCGACATCATCGAGCCGACGCAGCAAACCCTCGACGCGCTGATGAAGCTCGACCTTTCGGCCGGCGTCGACGTCGAGATCAAGAGCTAGGAGTCCAGGTACCATGAAGGTTACCGTTTACAACCTCAAGCGGGAGCAGGTCGGCGAACTCGACCTCTCGGACGAGGTCTTCGGGACCGAGGTGAAGGAGCACCTCTTCTACGAGGTCGTGAAGGCGCAGCTCGCGTCCCGCCGCTCGGGCACCAAGGCCACCAAGGAGCGGAGCGCGGTCGCCGGCTCCACGAAGAAGCTCTATCGCCAGAAGGGCACCGGCCGCGCTCGCCAGGGCTCGATCCGCGCGCCGCACCACGCGGGCGGCGGCATGGCGCACGCGCTGGAGCCGAAGGACTGGTCCTACCGTCCGCCGCGCAAGGTGCGGATCGGCGCCCTGAAGAGCGCGCTCTCGCTCTTCGCGAAGGAGGGCCGGCTCATCGTGCTCGACAGCCTCGAGGTCTCCGAGATCAAGACCAAGGCGATCGCTGCCACGCTGACGACGCTGCAGGCGGATCGGAAGTCGCTGGTCGTCGACACGGCCGGCAATGACAAGCTGGTGAAGAGCCTCCGCAACCTGGAGAACCACCAGTACCTGCCGCCGGAAGGGGTCAACGTCTACGACCTCCTCAGGCACGACCACCTCATTGTCTCGAGGGACGCCGCCAAGGCGCTCGAGGCGCGTTGCCTTCGCTAGTCAGGGGAGTCCGACATGCAGCCCGAGCAGATCATCCGCCGGCCGATCATCCTCACGGAGAAGTCGAGCCGGCTCCGCGACCAAGGCAACAAGGTCATCTTTGAGGTCCGCCGCGAGGCGAACAAGATCCAGATCAAGGACGCCATCCAGACGCTCTTCAAGGTGGGCGTCGTGGACGTCAACACGCTGATCATGCGCGGCAAGGACAAGCGCATGGGGCGCGGCTACGCGAAGCTGCGCAATTGGAAGAAGGCGATCGTCACCCTCAAGGAGGGTGACGAGATCCAGTTCTTCGACGAGAAGGCGGAATAGCGATGGGAATCAGATCCTTCAAGCCGACCTCGCCGGCGCGGCGTTACTACTCGGTCAGCGACTTCAAGGAGATCACGAAGGTCGAGCCCGAGCGGTCGCTGCTGGAGCAGCAGACGTCCACCGGCGGCCGGAACAACAACGGCCGGATCACGTCGCGGTTCCGCGGCGGTGGTCACAAGCAGCGCTACCGGATCATCGATTTCCGGCGCGACAAGATCGGCGTCCCGGCGAAGGTCGCCACGATCGAGTACGACCCGAACCGGACGGCGCGCATCGCGCTCCTGCACTACGTGGACGGCGAGAAGCGCTACATCCTGGCGCCCGACGGCCTCGCGGTGGGGGCGACGCTGCTCGCGAGCCGGAACGCGGACATCAAGCCTGGCAACAGCCTGACGCTCCGCTACATCCCGCCCGGCACCTCGATCCACAACGTCGAGGTCAAGAAGGGCAAGGGCGGTCAGCTCGTGCGCTCCGCCGGCGTGGCTGCGCAGCTCATGGCGAAGGACGGCGACTACGCGCAGGTCCGTCTCCCGAGCGGTGAGATCCGCAAGGTGCACCTCGATTGCCGCGCCACGATCGGGCAGGTGTCGAACTCGGAGCACGCGAACATCAGCCTCGGCAAGGCGGGGCGTTCGCGCTGGCTCGGGCGCCGGCCGCACAACCGCGGTGTCACGATGAACCCCGTCGATCATCCGATGGGCGGTGGTGAGGGCCGGACGAGCGGCGGGCGCCATCCGTGCTCGCCGTGGGGTCAGCTCTCGAAGGGCCTCAAGACGCGGAACAACAAGCGCACCGACGGGATGATCGTCCGGCGGCGCGGGACCAAGGGTTAGTCATGCCGAGGAGCATCAAGAAAGGGCCCTTCATTGACGGTCACCTGCTGGAGAAGATCCAGGCGGCCCAGGCGACCAATGCCAAGAAGGTGATCAAGACGTGGTCGCGCCGCTCGACGATCCTGCCCGAGTCGGTCGGCCTGACCTTCGCCGTGCACAACGGGAGGAAGTTCGTTCCCGTGTTCGTGACGGAGAACATGGTCGGCCACAAGCTGGGTGAGTTCGCCCCGACGCGCACGTTCCACGGCCACTCCGGGGACAAGAAGGCCAAGGTCGCCAAGGGCGGCCCGGGCGGTCGCTGACCGCTCCGCGTCAACCGCGAGCGCATCCGACATGAAACGGGCGGGGTCGCAGCAGCGATCCCGCCCGTTTCTTTTCGCGCAGCCACAGCCTGAGCGCGGTCACCACGGGCGTCGCCGCGCGGGGCTCACCCGCACAGGAGACCGGTCCAGATCGGCGTTTTCGGCACGGAGGCGTACTCCCGTACGCCGAGTACCGAAAACGTCGAGATGGGCCCGTCTCCGCAGCGGGTGAGCCCCGCGCGTTAAAATGTGCCGCGTAGACCGGCGAAGCCGGGGCCGACGAGCAGCTGCGTCGAGGCCGTGGCGTTCTGCGAGCCGCCAGCGCCGCCTCCGGTGAAGCTGAGGATGAGCAGGGTCGTGCCCGTGACGAGCCCGAGCGCGCCGACCACGACGCCGATGTTCGCGACCGTCTTCTGGGTCTTGCCGGCGTCGACGTCGTCCTGGCGATCGGCGGGGCAGGGGCCCCTGCAGGTCTCGGCGAGATCGCTGTAGGTGCTGTTCGCCATCAGCCCGGCGACGGTGAACATCGCGAGCCCCGCAACACCCACGCCCCCAGCGGCGTAGGCGTAAGGCCGCAGGTACGCACGCGGCGACGGCGCCTCCGAGAAGGGCGGGCTCGGGCCCTCGTCGAGGAGCGCCGGAGAGCCGGAGCCGGCCTCGGTCGGGCCGCTCGGCTCGGCGTCGAGCGCGACGCTCTTCGCTTCGCCCGCCGAGAGATCGACGGTCTGCGGCGTCGAGGTGAGCTTGGTGCGCAGGACGATCTCGGTCTTGCCGGGCTTGACCGGGAACGGCTTGCCCCACCGCTCGCGCGGGACGTCCCTGCCGGCCACCGCGAGCGAGGTCGCCGCGTCCGGGTGCGCGACCGTGACCGTGACGAGGGCGATCTTGCGCGCGAGCTCGTCGCGCTCCAGCTGCGCGGTCTGCTCCGTCTGGGCATAACGCGGCTCTTCCTTCGCCCGGGACGCGGCCTCCGCCGCGACCTGATCGAACTCGAGGTACGCCTCGATGTGCTCGCCCAGATCCGCCAGGCAGCGCGCGATGTAGAGGCGGGAGTTCGGGCTCGGCACGGTGGCGTACGAGGCCCGGAACTGCTCCAGCGCAAGCGCGTAGCGCTTGCTCTCGTAGAGGGCGGCGCCCTTCTTGAAGTGGTTCTGCGCCTTCTCCACCGCGTCCGGCGCGGGCGTCGCCGCGGCGCCGTCCGCGCCGGCTGCGGGCCCGGGGAGCGTGCACAAGCACAGGCAAGATGCCGCACCGAAGAGCAGCGCACGGAGCCAGGGTCGAGATCGCACGGTGTTCAGATACCCGATGGGTTGTACTTCTTCTTGGGGGTGGGTTTGCCGGTCGTTGCCGGCTTGGGCGCAGGCTTCGCCGGGGTGGACGTCGTCCGGGGGCGCGTGGTCGACGGTGGGGGCGACGCCTGCGGCGCGGCGATGGGCTGCGCCGTCGCTGCCGCGGGCGCCTTGGCCGTCTGGGAAGGCGCCGGCTCCGCCGCGGGAGGCGTCGGCGAGGGCGCCGGCGCCGCCTCGGGAGGCGTCGCCGACGCCTCGGGAGCGGGCGGCGACGCCGGCTCCGCCGCCTGAGGCTCCGCCGGCGAAGCGGGCGCAGCCGGGACGGCCTCCGCCGGAGCCGCGGTGGCGGTGGTGTCGGCCGCCGCGGCCGCGGGCAACGCATCGACGCGCGCCTTGCCGATCTCCGGACGCGAGCGCTCGTCGCCGCCGCGTACGACCAGCGCGACGGCCCCGAGCGCCACGCAGAACATCGCCGCGCCAGCCACGATCAGCTGGAGCCGCTTGCGCCGCTCCGCGGTCTCGAACGATCGGTCGACCGCCGTGACCTCGCCGACGTCGTTGGCGAGGCTCCGCGAGCCGCGCCTCGCGAGGCGTTCGCTCAGCGCCGCGGCCCGGGACGCGGGCGGATCCGCCGGCGCGAGCACCTTCGTGGCGGGCACGCCGGCCGCCGGGAGGATCCGCTTGGCGGACGTGCCGAGCGGCTTTCCCTCGCGGGCGGCGGGCCGCGGGCTCACCGGCTCGGCCGGCTCGCCGGGCGCGACGTCGGCCTGCAGGGCGGGCGCGATGATGAGCCGCGGCGGCACGCCGGCAGGCTGCGCCGGCACGGCGATCTCTTCGAACGAGATCGGCTCCAGGCTGACCGGCGGCTCTTCGTCTTTCTCCGCGGTCGTTGATGCGGCCCCTGTGCTGGACGCCGGGACGGCGCCGGCTGGCGCCGCTGCCGCAGGGGGAGACCCCGCCGCGGCGGCGGGAGCGCCCTCGCGCGCGCCCGCGCCGACGTCGGCCAGCGCAGCGTGGCCCTCCAGAGAGGCCCCGGGCCGGCGCTCCGAGTTCACGGCCGCGCCTGCGTCGACGGCCGCGATCGCGTCGCGGAGCTCCTGCGCGCGCTTCGACTGGATCTCGCCGATCGCCTGCCGCACGAAGGCCGCCACGTCCTCGTCGGTCGTGGGCTCGCCGAGCGTCGACGCGACCTGATCGATGGCCCGCTGCATCTCCGCGCACGTCGAGAAGCGGCTCTCGGGGTCCTTCTCGAGCGCCTTGAGGATGATCCTGTCGAGCTCGGGGTGGATCGCTCCGTTCAGCTCGTGCGGGGGGAGCGGGTTCTTGATGGTGATGTTCTCGATGGTCGCGAGCTCGGTCTCGGCGCGGAAGGGGTGCAGCCCCGTCGTGAGCACGTACAGCAGCGCGCCGAGCGAGAAGATGTCGCTCCGGCGATCGATGGGGAGCCCGCCGAGCTGCTCCGGCGAGAGGTACGGCGTCTTCCCCTTGACGATGCCGCCAGCGCGCGTGACGTGCAGGCGCCCCTTCGACTTCGCCACGCCGAAGTCGACGATCTTCACGAACCCGGCGGTCGAGATGAGCACGTTCGCCGGCGAGATGTCCCGGTGGACGAGGTCGAGCAGCACGCCGCTGTCGTCGCGGAGCTCGTGCGCGTTGTGGAGCCCCGCGCAGATCTGCGAGGCGATGCGGAGCACGATCCGCTGCGGGATGCCGCCGAGCCGCTTCGCGGCCTTCTGCAGCGTGCCGGCCGTCTCGCCGTCGACCCACTCCATCACGATGTAGAGGACGTCGTCCTCCTCGCCGAGGTCGAGGATCTCGACCACGTTGGGGTGCCGGATCCGCGCCGCGACCCGCGCCTCGTCGAGGAACATCGACTCGAAGTCGGGGTCGTCGGAGACGTCGGGCAGCATCGTCTTGATGGCGACGATCTTCCTGAAGCCGCGGGTGCCCTGGAGGCGCGCGGCCCAGACGGCCGCCATGCCGCCCTTGGCGACCGGCATGAGGATCTCGTAGCGGCCGAGGGTGCTCCCCGGGCCCAGCTGGTCCACGGCCGACGCCGCGCGACCCCAGAGCTTGTTCGGGCCCTGCATCCCGGTCGGCGTGGCGACCGTCTTGCTGGAGGTCGATGCCGGACCGTTGCCGCGCGCGCCCTCCTGCGTCGCAGGCGCCCCGCCCGGAGGCGCGGCCGCCGCCGGCGGGGGCGGCGGGGTCTTCGCTGCGACGGGGATGGCAGGCGCGGTGGCCAACGCGGGCGCAACGGGGGGCAGCGGCTGAGAGGGCTCAGGCGACGCGGCCTGCGCGGGCGCCGCCGGCGGGAGGGGCGCCGACGGTGTCACCGGCGCGCGGCTCGTGACCGTCGCCAGCGGCGGCGCGGGCGTGGCGGCCGCGCGTGGCGCCGGCGTCACGGCGGGCACCACGGGCGTGCGGCGCGTGGCGGCGGCCGGGGGAGGCACAGGTACCCGAGGCGTCGGAGGGCTCGGCGTGAACGCCGGCACGACGGCGGCGGGCGCTGCAGCGGCGACCTTGCCGTGGGGCTCGGGCTGCGCCGGCGACGCCGCGCGAGCCGGCGGCGGCGGGCGAGGTGGCCTCGGGGACGGGCCTCCCGGGGCCGGCGTCGGCGGCTTCGGCGCCGTCCCTTCGGCCGGCGTCGGCGTCGCCCGCGCCGCCACGAGGGGGTCGCCCAGATCGCCGGGGCGCGGCGCGGCCGGCCGCGCGGGCGGCTGCTCCTTCGCCGTGGCCGCCCCCGTCGCTGCGGCGCGCTCGGTGCTCGCCCCGGCGGCGGCGCGGTCCTCCGTCCCCTGGCCCGACAGCTCGATCCGCGGAAGGGTCTGTGCGGGACGCCGCGGCCCGGGCAGGTCGCGGGCGGGGACCTCGTCCGCCGAGCCCCACCCGGTGTCGATGCTGGCGTGCGCCGCATCGGTGCCCGCAGGTCCCGCGCCGTTCGACGCGCCTGCGCCGGCCGCTGGCTTGGCCGCCAGGCCGTTCTTCGGCGCGGCGGCGTCCTTCGTCGCCGTCGCGCCGCTCGTCGGGCGAACCTGGCTCGCGGCGATCGCGCCGCCCGTGGCCACCGGCGGCGCGCCAGGCGTCGCGGCGCGCGCGCGCGGCGACGGCGCGGTGATCGCCTGACGCGGGCTGTCGCCGCGGGGGGAGAGCGCGCCGTCGGCCGTGGGGATCGCCACGCCCACCAGCGTCATCCCCCGCGCGCGCGGCGGCGGCCGCGACTCGTCCGCGCCAGCGGGGCTCGCCATGGCCGCCGCGATCATCGTCCTGCGCGGCTCGATCGTCTTGCCGGCCAGCCTGCTCACCGCCGCGGCCACGTCCTCATCCCCGGCGATCCGCCCTGCTCCCGCGGCCTCCAGCGCCGCGAGCATCGCCGAGGCGCTCTCGAAGCGGCGCGCCGGATCGCGCTCGAGCGCCGTCTGGACGACATCGACGACCTCGGCCGGGACGGCGCCCCCGGCGAGCTGGGGGATCGGCGCCGACTGCACCTTCTGGATGACCGCGGCCTCCAGCTTCGACGAGAACAGCCGCTGCCGCGCGAGCAGCTCCCAGAGGATCACGCCGACCGAGAACAGATCCGCGCGCGGATCGAGCGGGGCTTCCGCGTGCGCTGCCATCGCCTTGACCCGCTCGGGCGCGGCGTAGGCCAGCCGATCGGGGTTCCTCGTCCCCATGGGCGCGAGCCCGGCGATGGCGCGCGCGACGCCGAGCCCGCCGACCCGGGTGACGCCGTCGATGCCGACGGAGACGTGGGTCGGGTTCAGCTCGCCGTGAACGAGCGGCGCCGGCTGCGCCGTGTGCGCGGACGCGAGCGCGCGCAGCACGTCGATCGCGATCCGGAGGGACACCGGCGGCGGCAGCCCCTCGGCGCCGGCCAAAGGCACGAGCGCGCCCAGCGGCTCGCCCTCCACGTACTCCGAGACGATGAAGACCTCGCCGTCGGCGATGCGGGCGTCGAGCACCGAGAGCACGTTGGGGAAGCGGACCTGCTGCGCCATCCCGGCTTCGCGGAGGATGCTGTCGGCGGTCTCGGCCCTCTTCGTGAGGTGCCGGTAGATGCGCAGGATCGTGACAGGCGGCGCGCTCTTCGCCTCGCCCTCGTCGGAGGACGCCCGCGCGAGCCACGTGGAGCCGATGCCACCGCCGGAGAGCTCTCTCAGCAGCTCATAGTTGCCGAGTCGGGAAGCAGAGCCCGCACCGGGCGGCCTGTCGAGAGCCATGGGATTCGCATGCTAACAGGACGTCAGAAGCTGGATCCAGCGTTCACGGCCGACGACTCGGCGAGTTTGGGCGTGTCCGGAGCGCCCTGTCAGGTGGGCCTCGCAGGGGATCCAAGCGGGCGCTGGACGGTCGGTCCAGCGCCGCGCGTGCGGCGAAATGCCACGCGCTCGCGAGATCTCGCCGGCGTGTGGGCGCTGCGCGCGCGAGCGGGCATACGCCCGCGACGAGCCGCAGTCCGCGCGGCGAGGGCGCTCCGTGAAGGCGCGCCACCGCTGCGCGATCATGTCCGGCGCGAGGGGCGCGGGCCCCTCTGTTCACACACAGGTGCCCGGGTGTGGGGAGCTCGGTGTGGGGCGCGGGCTGGGCGAGCTCAGGGGCGTGACACGCTGGACACGCGGAGCGCGACGGGGTGAACGGTCAGCGTCACGAACCTGGTTCGGCGCTCGTGGCTCGAGAAGGCGCTCGCGGCGACCGGGATCCCGTGCCGGAGCGCCACGGCGACGTGGGGGCCCGGATCGACCCGGATTGCCCGCGACGGCTGCGCCACCTCGCCGTCGAGCAGCAGGGTCACGCCGTCGGTCGCGCCGGCGAGGTTCAGCACGATCCTCGGCATCCGTCCCTCGAGGTCATCGAGGCGGGCGGCGATCTCGGCGAGCACCGCCGGCGACGCCTTCCGCGCGTTCGCGTCCGCGTCCGCGTCCGCGCCTGCGCCTGCGATCGCGCGCGCGTTGTGGTACGTCCGCTCGGCCGTGCGCAGCCGGCCGAGCCGTTCGTGACAGAGTCCGATGTGGTACGTCACGTTCGCCGTCGGCCGCCGGCGGGCGATCGCCTCGAACCTGTCCAGCGCGTCGGCCCAGCGCCCCGCGATCTCGAGCGTCAGCCCCTGCGCGAACTGGAGCCTCAGCGCGCGTGTCGCGCTGTCGTCCTGCGCATGCAGCCAGGAGGGCGAGAGCAGCGCCCAGCAAACGAGCCCGAGCGCAGCGGCGCGCCGCCAGCGGCGTCGGCGAGGAGCGGTGATCGGTGCGGCGCTGGTCATCAGAACCCGGGGCTCGTGATGCGGGGTCGAGATGGCCCGCGCGGCGCTTGCCAGCGCGGGGGCTTGTCCTCGTAGGCCGACGAGACGTCGTCGCTGCCTGGGTCCCTCGAGGCGCGCTCGGGCGAGCCCGGCGCGCCGCCGCGGCTCGCCGCGTTCCGTGGCGGCGCGTCGCCGCGCGTCGCCTCGGGGGCGCTGGCGCTGCGCCGCCAGGCGGCGCCGCTGTCGGCGAAGGCCGTGGCGAGCACGGGGCGGAGGCTCTCGCGCGCCGCGCTCTCGGGCCCCGCGTCCGCCTGCTCCCGCAGCGCGGCCGAGCCGAGCGCCGCCGCGAGCGCCGCGGCGCCCGCGAGCCGGATCGCCAGGATCGTCCTCGCGCGGCGCGCCGCGCCCTGCGGGGCGGCGGCGCCCTGCGTGCGCCCGATCGTCGTCGCCTCCCGCCATCGAGGCGCCCGTGGCACCCGGGTCCAGAGCCGCTCGAGGGCGCGAACGGCGAGCCTCGGGGGCGCGGCGAGCGCGCCGCGGGCTCGCGTCACCTCCCCGGCCCGCGAGCCAGAGGCCGGCGGCGAGAGGATCACGATCGGCGCGTGCGCGCTCGCGCCGAGATCGTCGAGCGCGGCCTGGAGATCCGCGCGCAGCGAGGCCGCGTCCGGGTAGCGCCGCGCCGGGTCCTTCTCGAGGCACCGGCCGACGATCTTCCGGAGGCGCGGCGGGATCGAGCTCGGCAGCGGCGCAGGCTCGGTCTCGAGGATGCGCCGGAGGACCGCGTGGTGGTTGCCTCCCGTGAACGGCTGCGCGCCGCTGAGCGCCTCGTAGAGCATGACGCCGACCGCCCAGAGATCCGCGCGAGCGTCGATGGTGCGCTTGCCGAGCGCCTGCTCCGGGCTCATGTACGACGGCGTCCCGAGCAGCTGTCCGTCGATGGTGATGGCGTCGCCCGCGCCCGTGAGCTGGCTGATGCCGAAGTCGACGATCTTCGGCACGATCCCCTCGCCGGGGACGGTCGCCATCATGATGTTCTCCGGCTTGATGTCGCGGTGAACGACGCCCTCGGCGTGGGCGGCCGAGAGCCCGCAGCACACCTCGATGAGGACGGGCACCACCTCCTCGGGCGGCAGCGGCCGGTTCGGCTGGAGGCGATCAGCGAACGGCGAGCCCCGCAGGAGCTCCAGGGCCAGGAACAGGTACCCCTCGTCCTGGAGCTCGCCGGCGTCGACGACGCCGACGATGTTCCGGTGCTGGAACTTGCCGATGATCTTCGCCTCCCGGATGAAGCGCCCGACGACCTGCTCGTCCCGGAGCGCCGGGGACAGCTTGAGCGCCACGTCCCGGCCGATGAGCTCATGGCGCGCCCACCACACGCTCGACATCCCGCCCGCGCCGATCTGCCGGATCAGCCGGAAGCGACCTCCTGCAACGTCCCCGGCATGAAGCATGTGCCCCCTTCGCCCATCGCGCGTGAGAAGCCTTCACGCCGATCGAGCGACGACAGCGGAAAGCACGAGCAAGGCCACCGGGCCGGCCGCCCGCCGTCGGCGTCGAACCGACCCCGGAGGCGGCGACGCTCGTCAGGGGCGATAGCGTTCCAGGATGTCGTTCGAGAGCTTCACGCCGAGCTCCTGGTAGCCGCGGAAGGTCAGGTGGACGCCGTCGCGCGACGCGCGCGGCGGGCGCTCGCGGTACCAGGCCTCGATCGAGCCCCTCCCGCCCATCGCCTGGTACGTGTCCCAGAACGCGCAGCCGCCCTCCCGCGCGGCGTCGCGCAGGACGTCTCGGACGACGGGCGTGCGCTCCGGCGCGTCCCTCCGGTCCGTGGGCGCGAGCACCAGGCAGTCGGCGTCGGGCTCGACCCTGCGGATGCGGGCGAGCAGCTCGGCGAGCTGCTTCGCGTAGAGGGATGGAGCCGTGGTGACGTCGCCCGCCTCGTTCGTGCCGTACTCGATCACGACGAGCTCCGGCGAGCGCCGCGCGAGCTCGGCGGCCCAGGCGAGCTCGCTCCACCGGAGCGGCGTCCCCAGGCGGGCGCCGTTGATGCCGAGCGTGTCGAGCACCACCCCGGCCCCGGCCTCCGGATCGCGCTCGACGACCAGCCCGCAGAGCTCGGCCCCGCCCGACGGCGCGACGCCGAGCTTCACCGCGCCCACGCTCGCCAGCCGCGTGTGCTGCAGCGCGCCGGGCGCCTCGCCCGCGGCCGCGCGGAGCACCTCGCTCGGGCCGCCCTCGATCGTCACCGCGACCTCGTCGGTCGGAGCGCTCGGGCGGAAGCACACGTCCCAGAGCAGCCGCGCGGAAGGCGCCGCCGAGGTGAGCGAGATCTCCGCGCGCACCGGGGCCGTCTGCGCGCCGAAGAGGATGCCCCCGAGCCCGAAGACGCCGTCGTCGGCCGGCGTGGAGCCGCCCGGAGATTTCGGGCGGGTCCGCCACTTGCCGTCGGCCGTGAGCCGCGCGCCGTTGTGGCGGTAGGCGGCGTAGCCGAGGTGCACGAAGCCGAGCCCGCCGTCGCCGAAGCGCCGCTGCAGCGCGGCGCGGACCGCGCCGCTCCAGAAGTCCGCCGCGGCGTGCGAGTCGCCGAGCCAGGCGATGCGCACGTGATCCCGGCGGCGACCCTGCTCGATCGCGCGGAGCGCCGCGAAGAAGTGGGCGTAAGCCCCGTCCTCGGGGCGCAGCAGATCCAGCTCTGGCGGGCGCGCCGGCCCGGCCTCCGCGGGGCTCGGCGCGGCTGTCTCCGGGGCGGGGGCCTCTGCGGGGCGCGGCGGGGGCGAAGGCGCGGGCGGCGCGGATCCCACCTCGGGCGCGGGCGGCGCGACGTGCTCGCGCGTCGCGCTGCAGCCGAGTGCCCCGGCCACGAGCAGCGCCGCGAGCAGCGCCGCGAGCTGCGCCGCGAGGGCGCGCCGCGACGCGGCGGAGAGGGGCCGCGCCGGCGCTCGCCGCCGCGGGGCGCGGCAGGACGCCGCGCGGCGCTCCGGGATCTCCGCGCGGGCTGCGGGGCGGGCTGCGCCCCTCACGACAGCGGATCCTCGATGTCCGGCTCGGCGTCCGCGCTGACCTCGATCTCCTGGCGCTCGCGCCGCTCGCGGACGCGCTCCTGGACGGCGCCGACGAGCACGTCGACGTACGACTCGAAGGGCGGGCACGCGATCCCCGCGGCCGTGAGCACGAGATCCGCGTTCCGGGCGTCGTAGCGGACCGGGGTCATCAGCTGCTCGACGAACGCGCGCGGGCTGCGGACGAAGCGCTCGATCCCGGGCGTGCGGAGCAGCGCCTTGGCGAGGTTCGACGGGATGTGACCGCGCGCGGCGCGGCGGCCGCTCGCCCGCGCGATGAGATCGAAGACCCGCCGCGCCGACAGCGGGTGCGGATCGGTGACGTGGAGCGTGCGACCCGGCGCGAGGCGGCTCAGGCCGATCGCGTGCGTCGCGCGCACGACGTGATCGATCGGGACGATGTTGAGCGGCACGTCGCCGCGGCCGGGCATCGGGATCGCCATGTCGGCCGGCGCTGCCATGATGAGCAGCACCAGGAGGTACAGGCCGTCGAGCCGGTCGATCTCCCCGGTCGTCGCGTCGCCCACCACCGTGGTCGGCCGGACGACCGCCGCCGGCACGTGGCGCATCGCCCGCCGCACGAGCACCTCCGCGCGCATCCGCGTCTCCTCCACGGGGTTGCGGAACGCCTGGCCGGCCTCGAGATCGTCCTCGTACACCATCCCCGTCCGGTCCCCCGCGACGAACGCGGTCGATTGATGGACGAGGCACTGGAGCGAGGTGCAGGCGCGGGCGAGCTCGATCACCTCGGCCGTCCCGACGACGTTCACGGCGTGGGCGGTGCGAGGGTCGGCCCCGGCGTGGCCCACGTGCGCGAGGTGATGGATCCGGTCGACCTCGCGGGCCAGCTGCCGGAACTCGGCGCCCGACAGCCCGAGATCCATCGCCGCGACGTCCCCCTCGAGCAGCACGAGGCGCTCGCGGTCCGCCGCCGGGAGCGCGTCCCGCTCCGCGCTGGCCTGCGCCGACGACTTCGCGATCACGACGGCAACCACGAGCGTGCGCGGCTCCGACGCGAGGATGTGCTGCAGCATCTTCCGCGCGATGAACTTGGGGAAGCCGGTGATGAGCACCACGCTGTCGTAGCCGGGGCGAGGCATCGGCTTGAGCTTACCGCAGCGGTGCGCCTGCTCCGCAGCTTTCCGCTGAGGCCGCCTCGGACCAGCGCAGGGGTGACGTGGGCAGCTGCCACGGCGCGCGCGGCGATTTTGCAGGTTCGTGGTCGACCGCGGCGGGAAGGCGCTACCGTTCGGGTCGTGATCGCGCGATCGACCTCTGCCGTGCGCCGCGGCGCTGCGGCGCTCCTGGCCATCGTCCTCGGCCTGAGCGCGGGCGCTCTGGGCTGCAAATCGCCCGGCGCGCCGTCCGACGCCGGCGCCGCGGCCCTGAGCCCCGTGCCCGCGCCGGCGGGGCTCATCGCCGAGGCGTTCCTCCCGACGCCCGACGCCACGTGGGCCAGGGCGCGCGCCCTCATCGGCGGCTCGGCCGCGCTCCTCCCGAGCAGCGCCGGCGCCCTCGCGGCGTCGCTGCTCGGCTTGCCCATCACCGTCGCGTCCGAGATCGACGGCGGGGTGCCGGTGCTCGGCGCGGCCGTGGAGGCCGCGGATGGGGCGCGCCCGCGGGCCGCGCTCGGCATCCACGTGAAGGATGGGGGACGCTTCATCGACCAGCTCACGCGAGGCGAGGGGGCGCGCTTCCGCGCGAAGCCCGACGCGGCGACCGCGATCGCGCTGCTCGAGCCGCTCCAGGGGGCGAGCCCCGTGGCCCTCGGCGTCCTCGGCAACTACCTGCTCGTCGCGGAGACGCCGGGCGACCTGATCTCCATGGGCCCCTACGTCGCGCGGACGATGCCGCAAGCGCAGGTGCCGAAGGAGGATCTCGCGGTCGAGATCCCGAGGGCCGCGCTCGAGGGCCCGGTGCTCAAGGCGGCCCGGAGCGCCTGGGACAAGGCGCGCGGGCCCGACGGCGCGCCGCGCGCCACCGCGGTGCCGCTCGGTCCGATGATCGAGAGCGCGCTCGCGATGCTCGGCGATCTCGAGCGAGCGCGCCTCACGCTGGTGCTGGACGAGGACGCGCACCTCCGCGCCTCCGGAACGCCGAAGGCAGGGGGCGGCCCGGCGTCGAAGGCGTCGGCCGATCTCGCCGTCGGCGACGTGAAGCCGCTGCTCGATCTGCCCGCCGACTCGCGCGTCGGGATCCTCGTCCGCGATCGGGCCGCGACGCGCGCCGAGAGCGTGCCCAGGCTCGTCGACGCCCTCGCCGGGCTCGTCGAGGGGGACCTCCCGGCCGCGGAGCGGGAGCGGGTCGGCGCCGCGATCCGCGCGGCGTCGGACGCGCGCGGCGACTGGTTCGCCGGCGGGCTCCGCTTCGACGGCGCGGGTCCCACGGCGTTCGTGCGCGCCGCCGTGGGCGACCGGGCCAAGCTCGAGGCCTCCATCCAGGATCTCCTCGGGACCGCGGAGCTCCCGCCGTTCAAGGCCGCGCTGCAGCGCGAGGGGCTCCGGGTCTCCGCGGGCAAGGCGGCGCTTCCGCTGCTCGACGGCGACGTCCGGCGGGTGCGGTTCGAGCGGACCGCCGGGGCGAGCGCGCCCGCTGGCGCGGGAGGGGCGCCGGCGCGCAAGGGGCCGCAGGGCGGAAAGGGCGGGCCCGCCGCGCAGGGAGCGTCGCTTCCGCCGTCGTCGATCGAGCTGCTCTACCTGGTCCGCGACGACGGCCTCTTCGCGTCCGTCGGCAACGATCCGGGCGCGGGGCTCCGCAGCGTGGTCGGCGCGCTCCAGGGAGAGCGCCTCGGCGAGGTCCCGTCCATGAAGACCGCGCTGGCGCCGCTCGGCTCGGACATCGCGTTCGCGCTCGTGGTCGAGCCGCTGCGGCTCGTCGCGAGCCGCCTTGGCCAGCCGGGCGCGGGCGACTCCGCGCCCGTGGTGATCGCTGCCGGCGCCGCGTCCGAGAGCGCCGGCTCACCCGCCGCGTTCTGGGCGCGCGCCGACGTCGCCGCCGCGGCGATCCGGGAGCTTGCCCGGCTCGGAGGCGCCTTTTGACGAGCGCGGCACGCGCGCGAGCGCTCGTCCTCGGCGGGCTCCATGCGCTCCTGCTCGCGCTCCCCGCGGGGTGCGCGACCAAGGGCGGCGCGGACTGGGTCCACGACGGCTCGATCGAGCCGCAGATCGCGCGCGGAGGCGGCGGCTGGATCCACGAGCCCTCCCCGGACGACGGCGATCGCGACCGGCGCGCCAGCGCCGCTGTCGACGGCGCGCCGGGCGAGGCGCACGGCGCGGCGCAGGCCGATCTGGGCGGCGCCGAGGGCGCGGCCCCGGCGCAGGGCGACCCTGTGATCCTCGTGCGCGAGCACGGCCGGCCCGCGCGCGCGACGCCGGCGCCACAGGCGGCGCCGGGGCTCGCGCCCGGGATGTTCCGGAACACCTACTACGACTTCCCGAGCGAGGGCGAAGGGCCGAAGGATGCGGTCCTCTACGACGCTGCCTGCGCGCCGCTCGCGAGTGTCCCGCGCGGGTTCCACGACCAGGTCTGCGTCCAGGGCAGCGGTCGGCTCGCTTCGGGGGACACGGTGAGCTTCGCGCGACGCGGCTGCGCGTGCGCCGATGTCTGCCCGCGCACCGGCCAGCAGGTCTGCTTCGAGCGGCTCGATCCGCGGCGGTTCCCGTATGGCCGCGGCGCGACCGGGCGCCCGATCACGCCGCTGCGCACGGTCGCTGTCGACTCGAGCGTCATTCCGCTCGGCACGTCCCTCTTCGTGCCCGAGCTCGTCGGGCTGCCGCTCCCCGGTGGGGGCCGACACGACGGGTGCTTCGTCGCCGAGGATCGCGGCATCAAGGTCGTCGGGCGGCAGATCGACGTCTTCACGGGCGATCCTGCGGTCACCGCGCGCCTCAACGCGCTCTTTCCGTCGAACCGCGGCGTGCGCCCCGTGCTCGACGACGCGCGCTGCCGCGCGCTCGTGGGCCCTGCCGGGCCGTCCTAGCGCCGCGTACCAGCGGTCCCGCCAGGGATCTCCGGAAGCGGATTCGAGCACGCCGCGGACCTCGCGCAGCGTGCGCACCTTCGCCAGCGCCTCTGCGTACGGATCGTGTCCGTGTTCGTCCCGTACTTCAGGGCGGCGACCGTGTCCGGCCGGACGTGCGCTCGCGGCATCGCGGCCCACGCAGAACCGTTCGTGTACACTCGCCGCATGGCCACGTGCCCGTTTTGCAAGACCCGATACAGCGGGGGGGCGCTGCTGTGCCGCAACTGCGGCCGGCCGGTCCCGGCAGCGGATATCGCGGAGGAGGCGGGGATCGCGGAGGCGGCCATCGCGGAGCTGGCGCTCGGGCCCGGCGATCCGACGCCGAACGTCGCCGCGAATGCGCTGCGCATCTGCCCCCGGTGCGGGCGCGTCGTGCCGACGCGCCACAAGGCATGCAGCGTCTGCCGTGACGACCCGTCCGCACCTGTCGAGGTGGTGCGGCGCGTCGACGATGCGTACTGGGGCCATGTCGCCTTCGCGTGGGCGTGCGCGGGCTGCTCCAGCCGCGTGCCGCTCGCCTCGCTCGCGGACGACGGCCGCGCGGTGTGCCCGACGTGTGGCCACACGCAGGAGCTCTCCGCCCTGCTCTGGCGCACCGCGCTCCGGCACGCGCATGCGGTCGCCGACATGGCTGGCCCCGACCCCGAGGGCGGCGCGGTCGGCCGGCCGCCGATCGCGCCCCTCAACCCCTTCAAAGAGGTGGGCATCGAGCGCGCCGACGCCCCCGGCGAGCGGCTCCGGCCCGACGACGACACGCCCGCCAACCTCGTCGCCGGCCCCGGCCACCCGATCTGCGCGTGCGGCGCCCTCGTCGAACCCCGGTGGCGCGGCGGCGGCTACACGTGCACGTGCGGCGTGAGCCATTCGGGCGAGATGCCCGCGCTCGTCCGGCGCGCGATGCCGCGCGGCGTGGTCGCGCTCCTCGTTGACCGGGACCGGCCACGCGCGCCCCGTGGCGCCGCCGTGATCGCGCTCGAGTGCCCCCGCTGCCATGCGCCGCTCGACGCGCCCGAAGGGGTGCGCCGTGTGACGTGCAAGTACTGCGGCGGGTCGGCCGCGATCGTCGACCCCGCGGTGCCCCCGCCCTCCCCCTCGCCGTCCCCTGTGCCGCGGCTATGGGTCCTGTTCCGGGGCCCGTCCGGCGCGCGCACCGACCTCGAGGCGAGGGCCGGGAGATGAGGAGCGGCGCCGCGCCCACGTCACGGCGACAGCACGATGGTGTTCGTCACGCTGGGCACGATCTTGGCGCCGAACGCGTCCGTGCTGTTCTGCATCGATAGGCTCGTGAGTCGGGTGACCGGCGCGCAGCCGACGATGACGGTGAAGGCTCCGGTCAGGTTCCGCTGCGGCGCCATCACCGTTCCCGAGGCCACGCCCAGCGCGACGCCGGCGTTGTCACCGTTGGTCATCGGCGCGATCGTCGTCATGTTGTGAGCGGGCGCGCAGGTGATGAGCACGTTCGGCACGAAGGCGATGTTCGTCGGCTCGAGCGCGATGTTGGGATAGGGGATGGGCACCGGTCCCGCTGGGGTCGGGGTCAAACACACGTCGGGAAACGCGAAATTCATCCCACCCGCCTGCGTCTTTGCCAGCATCGCGTCCTCCATTCATCCCATCGAACCGTTCAACCGATCTTGACCTGCTCGCCATCGAGCTTCGCGAGCACCCGCGCGGAGACGATGGTGTTCTCACCGCGCATCGCGGCGAGGTTCTCGGCGCGCAGGTCGTAGTTGCCCACGCGCGCCTGCTCGATGTCGGTCACGAAGCGGAACGCCTGCTTCGCCCGCTGGAGCATGCGCGAGGCGCGCGACTCGACGCGGTCGGCGAACAACGTCGCCTTCTCCGCGAAGCTCGCCTCGACGGAGCGGCCGAGGACCTTCAGCTCCTCGATCATGACGCTCGCGGACCTCGCGCGCATGAGGAGCGAGGCGCCGCTGATGGCGATCTCCCCGCCGGCTTGCAGCTCGAGGGAGCCGTCCGCGACCACGCGGGTCGGCCCGGCGCCGGCGCTCTCGAGCACGGCCAGCACGTACACGGCGTCGGCGGAGACCGAGCACAGGACCCGGTCGCCCGGCGTGACCGCGACGAGGCAGCTCTTGGCCCGCCGCGCGGGACGGGGACCGCCGTCGAGCTGGACGGCGAGCTCGCCGCCGTCCAGCGCGGTGCCGTAGGCGAGCGCCGGCGGGCCGGCGCTGAGGCCGGCTCTGCCGGCGTCACCTCGGGGCTCAGGCGTCGGGCGCGCGTCGAGGTCGACGAGCTGCTCGAGCGAGGGGCGCTCCTCGTACGGGGCGATCTCGTGCAGTTCCTGTCTCTTGGCGTTCGTCGCGTGCATGCCTTACCTCGGGATCAGCGGGCCGTCCGATCGGCCCCGGGGCGCGCCTTCCAGTCCTCCAGCGCGGCGACCTCGGCGTCGTCGCCGAGCCAGTCGCCGCCCGGGATGACCGCGCCGTCGCGCGCCGCGCGGTGCAGCTTCGTGCGAAACATCGAGGCCCTGCTGAAGTCGGCGCCGTTCAGCTGGCAATGGGAGAAGTCGGCGTAGCTGAGCGTCGCGCCGACGAAGCGCGCGCCCGGAAACGCCCCCTTCGCCAGGTAAGCCTCCGTCAGGTCGACGTCCGCGAAGTCCGCGCCGGGCAGGTTCGCGCGCTCGAAGATGGCGTTCTGGAGCTTCGCGCGCGTGAACTTGACCTTGGCGCCGCGCGCCTGGCCGAACAGCGCCTGGGTCAGCACGGCCGCCGAGAAGTCGCAGCCCCCGACGTCGACGGCCGTGAAGTTGCACTGGGTCGCGTCGCACCCGGCGAAGCTCGATCCGGCCACGCTGCCGCGCATGAACTGCGTTCGGAAGAGCTTCGTGCCCGCGAAGGAGCGGGCCCCGAGGCTCGACTCGACGAACGTGGTGAGCGTGAGGTTGGCGCCGTCGAGCAGCGCCGTCGCGAGGTCCAGCTTGTAGTACGTCCCGCGGTCGAGGTTGGCACGCCGGAAGTCCGTGCGGTCGAGGCCGCACTCGAGCACGTTGGCGCGGTCGAGGTTGGCTCCTTCGAACGAGCTGCCCGAGAGCACGCAGTTCGTCCATGTGGCGAGCGGCGCCTCGCACCCCGCGAAGCTCGCCCGAGGCGCCGGCGACTCGACGAAGGTCGCGCAGATCAGCTTCGCGCTCGAGAAGCTGACGGCGTCGAGCTTGCTGCGGAAGACCGTCGCCATGTGCAGGTCGCTGCCCGAGAGGTCGCACGCGGACAGGTCGCACTCGTTGAGGCTCGCCTCCTTGAGCTGCGCGCCGGCCATCCGCGCGGGGAAGCGCACGCGGTCGAAGACGCCGCCGGAGATGTCGGCTCCCGAGAGGTCGAGGCCCGAGATGTCCCCCTGGACGACCGTACCGTGGCGGATGGCGTCGATGAGCTGGTCACGGTTCACGGCGCGGGCCTCGTTCCCCCTTGGTCGAAGCGAGTGAACTTCACGACGGCGTCGGTGAAGCGCGTCTCGCGGTCGCCGATGGCGCGGCTGAAGTCCGCGCGTGTGAGCTGGGCGCCGGTGAAATCAGCCCCGGCCAGCCTGGACTTCGACAGGATCGCCTCGGTCAGGTTCACGCCGCGCAGCGACGCGCCGTCGAGCTGTGCCCGGATCAGGAGCGCGCTGCTCAGGATCGCCCGATCGAAGGTGGCCGCGCTGGCGTCGCACTCCGACAGATCGGCCATCACCATCCTGGCGGCGACGAACTTCGCGCCGCGCAGCGCGGTCGTCCGCATACAGCACTTCTCCATCACGGCGTCGGTGAAGTCGGCGCGCGGAAGCTCGCTCTTGTGACCGATCACCGCCTCGCTCATGCGGGCACGAACGAAGCGGGCGTCCTCCCCCTTGCAGGTGACGAAGCAGGCGCGCTGGAGATCGGCGCCCGAGAAGTCCACACGATCGAGCTGGCACTCGATGAAGGTCGTCTGCACGAGGTGCGCGACCGTGACGTTCGATCCCGTGAAATCGGCCCGGAGGAAGGTGCACTGGTCGAGCCGTGCTCCCGCGAGGTCCACGCCGATCCACCTCGTCTCGAGCACGTCGGCGCCCGTGAGCGTGGCGCGGGCGAAGCTCGCGCCCTCCACGCGCGCGCCCATCAGGACGGCCTGCGACAGATCGGCGCCCTCGAAGGAGGCCCTCTCGAGGTTCGCGGCGCCGAGGTTGGCGCCGACGAGCCGCGTGCCTTTGAGGCGCGCGCCGCGCAGGTCGGCCCGGGTGAGCACGGCGCCTTCGAAGCTGGCGCCCGAGAGGTCGGCGTCGCGCAGATCGGCGCCCTCGAGGAACGCCCGCGAGAAGTCCATGCCGGTGAGGTCCATCCCCCGGAAATCGGCGCCGGTGAGGTCGCGGTCCGCGAGGGGCTCGCCCGCGTCCCGCGCCACATGGATCAACGCGCGCGCGATCTCCACCGCCTCCTCCGTCATCGGCGGAGCCGCGGGCGCGAGGTGGGCTGTTTGCTGGTACCCGGTGCGCGTCAGCCCCTCGAGCCGGAGGAGCTCCTCGTGAAACGCTGGGCTCGCGAGCTTCGCCTCGAGCTCGAGGTCCGGCTCGCCGGCCGCCCGCGCGACCCTCGCGAGCTCGGCTTGCTGTCGGAGGTGCGCCTTCGCGCGGAACGTCGGTGGACCGCCGGTGAGCTCGCCTTGCTCCGCGGCCGGGTCGAACCCGGCGGCGCCCATCGCTGCCCGGTGCTCCGCCTTCAGGTCCTCCGCGGCCTTCTTCGCCTTCTCCTCCTCCTCGGCCACTTGCGCTTCGATCGTGAGGAGGTACTGCGCCATGGCGTCGAGGTCGTCCGTCGGCGGGAGCGCGACGGCCGGGAGCGGCTCGGCGAGGCCGTACAGCGCCGGATCGATCCCCTGCGCCTCGCACTCGGCCACGCGCTCCTGGCGCCGGCGCTCGGCGCCGCGCCGCTCGTTCTGCATCGCGATCAGGTCCGGCCTTAGCCACTGGCCTATCGGCCCGAGGTCCATGTTGGCGACCACGCCGGACGCGCGCGCGGGCATGAGGTCGCTGTCGCTCAGATCGTTCAGCGACCCCTTGTCCTTGTCGAGCCTGCGCGCGAGGGCCTGCTGGTAGTGCTCGATGGGCCGGGGCGCGGCGGGCTCCTCGCACGCGACGACGAGGTGGACGATGTCGCGCGCGTCGTCGTCGGCGACGAGCCTCCAGCCGTGCAGGATCAGGGCGCCGATCCCGGCCGTGGGGAACAGCCAGACCGTGTCGCAGCGAAGGCCGATCTCGACGAAGCGCTCGCCGTCCGCCGTTCGATGGGTCACGAACGCCCGCGCCGCGAGGCCCGGCAGCTCTCCCTCGATCCGGGGGCTCGACGGGTTCATGTTCTCCACAAGGAAGCGCTCGTCGCCCCGCCAGAAACCGGGGATCCACTGGTCCTCGGGCGCGGCGTTGTACACGGTGGGGTCGTGGTCGGGGGGCAGGCCCGGCGCGTACTTCTCGACGTAGTCGCGCCCGAAGGTCCCTGCCCGCGCGCGCCGCGGCGCGAAGCTCATGTCCATCGGCGCGAAGGACTCGGGCTGGTCGCTGTTCGAGCCGAGGAGGCCGCCGAACGGCTCGATGTTGGGCAGCGGTCGCACGCGTTTGCCGTCGCGTTCGATGTCCTCCGCGCCGATGCCGTAGGGGTTCCGCGGATGGTCCTTGCCGCCGTAGGCGTGCGCCCAGTCGACGGGCATCTGCGCGAAGGGCTTCGGCTCGGTGGCGAAGCCGAACTGGCGGTGGCGATCGCCCATCACCATGAGCTTCTTGTCGATCGCGCCCACCTTTGCCCGGACGTACGACGCCGTCAGGGGCCGGCCGCCGGGGGTGCAGCAACGTCCGGCGACGAGCAGCTCCCCGCGAGCCTTGGAGATCCCCTCGTCGAGCACGGCGATCCCGAGATCGGGGGTGACCGCCGGCCAGAACGCGAGCTCGTCGAGCAGCGCCCGCGGGCGGTCCAGGGGGAAGCCGATGATCGCGGCGACGTGGAACTGGGGTCTCCGCAGGTGCTCGATCACGCGCGTCAGGATCGGGATCTTGAGTGGCTTGCAGACCTTCACCGGCCAGTCACTCCTTCTTGAACGCGCCGTTCCAGATACCGATGGCGTAGTCCGCGATGCCGAACAGGGCAGTCTTCTTCGACATGGCGTACGCGCGCAGGAACATCCCGCCCGTGATCTTCTTGCAGAACTCGTTCTCGACCTTGACCCCGACGGTGTCGATCTTCAGGCCATAGGCGGACTGATAGATCGCCGCTTCGTCCAGCTTGAGGACGCCCGCGGCGCCCTTGTGGGTATACCAGTCGAACCACTTGGTGCTCTTCACCTGCACGTCGACGCCGTTGACCGTCACCTTGGGCGCCGTGAGCTCGATGCTGTCCGAGCCCTGGAGGTTGACGTGGCCCCCGAGGCCCTTCACGTCGACGTTCCCGGCGGGGGCCTTGATCTCGATGCTCGCGCCCGTGCTGGTGACCGAGATGGCCTGACCGACGGTCGCGGTCCAGCTGTTGTCGATGTTGGACACCCACGTCCCGTAGTGGTCGGTGTTCGTCGCCGTCACGTTGTGCTCCCATCCGCCCGTGACCGTCGACTTCCCTCCAGGCTCGATCGTCTGGGTCAGCCCGCCGTGGATATCCTGCACCATGCCGCCCGCCAGGACCTTGTCGGTCCGGCCGGAGGTGATCTCCGTATTTCGACGCGCATGGTACTTCTCGTTCGAGTCGGCGCCGATGTCGAGCGTGAACGTCGACAGGTAACCGTGCGATACGGCGCCGTACACGAACCAGTTCTGCGTTCCCCAGACGTTGACCCAGGAGTCTCCGCCGACGAAGAGGCCCGAGTTGCCGTCGGTGGTCTGCCAGAGGCTCACGCCGACGTCGACCCCTGCGTTCGTGTCGCCGGTCGCCGCGGCGCCGGGGTTCGTGAAGTACCAGCTCGTCGGCTGGTCGCCGTCCCCGGTGAAGATCTTCGATTGATCGCCGGAGGGATGGCCGAGGTAGATGCCCGTCCTCTTGTTGGGGGACTGGATGAAGATGAACTCCTTCCCCTGCTCGTCCTCCATCACGATCTGGTTGTTGCTGCCCGTGCGAATCACGTTCTGCGTGCGGTTGCGCTCCTTGACGACGCTCGGCTTGTGCGCGTTGGGCACGACGCCCGCGATGAACGGCCGGTCCGGGTCGCCGCCGAGGAAGCCGACCATCACCTCGGTGCCCTTGCGCAGCGGAAAGTGGAAACCCTCGCTCTCTCCGCCGTGCGGCTGGAGCATCCGGACGCGCGTCGACACCTGCGCGTCGGGGAGATCGCTCGTGTCGAACTCGAAGCGGACGAGGTACCGGCCGTCGGCGTCGATCTGGGCATAAGGGCTGTCGGCCGGGCCGCTGACGACCCCGTTCTCGAAGCCGTAGATCCGCGGCCACGGGGTGGACTGCGGCGCACGGTACTGCGCGCTCGCGGGCACGGCGAAGAGCTTCATCTTGTACGTGTCGGTGCCCTTGATGCCCGTCATGCGGACCACCTCGGGCGTCACGCCCGCGTGGGAGCCCTCGTGCTCCACCTCCACGGCGAGCCAGCTGTCTTCGAGGTCGTCCGGTCCGTCGTCGATGGTGAACCGGTAGCCTGACCGCGGCCCGAGGGCGCTGCCCGCCGCGCGGAGCGTGCGCTCGCGGCAGCCGATGGATTCGGCCCGCACCGTCGCGATGCGCTTGGCGTCGCTCTCGCCGAACACGCGAGCGCCGTACTCCCGGATCGTCCCGACGCCGCGCGCGGTCACGTCGCTGTCGCTCTTCACGGAAGCCGACGGGTTCGCGTAGTTGTAGTCGGCGATGGTGACCGTCTTCGGGAGCCAACGCACGTCGGCCTCCATCGAATGCAGCCCGGGCGGCGCCGTGACGTCGTCGCCCAGGATCGGCGTGTACCTCACGTGGCCGCCGCCCGGGAAGTCGTCGTGGAGCCCGCGGTTGTCCGCGATGACGAGGACCTCGCTCGGCTTGTCGTCGCTCTGCTCGAAATAATAGTAGAGGCCCTCGCGCTCGCACCACCGGTGGAAGAAGTCGAGGAGGGTCTCGCGGTACTGCGCGACGAACTCCTCCTTCGGGTACGTGCCGATGACGGAGAAGCGGAATTCACTGGTGCTCAGGCCGCCGGCCTTCAGCGTGTCGGTCAGGAACTCGTCCACCTGCTTGTCGGTGAAGATGAAGCTCCGCCAGAAGTGACGGAGCATCCAGAGCTTGGGGACGAGCAGCGCCCGGTACAGGGCGCGCTCGGCCGTCTGGTGGAGCAGCCGCGTCCCCGCGATCACGCCGTGGAACACGACCGGGACCGCGTCTTCGCCGCGGCTGATCGTGAGCTTGGCCCGCTCGCCGACCGCATCCTGGACAGCCGTGCCGACAGGGACGGTGAAGAACAGCTCGATCTCGTACGGCCGAGATATCTCCTCCTTGCCGCGGAACCCGACGAAGGAGATGTTTTCGAGCTTCGAGCACGCGAGGGAGTAGAGCGCGGTGGGCATGTCTTGCCTCTTGCGACGCAGGGAGTGTGAACGGAGAGTCTCGGCCGGGCCTCGATTCGTGTCAACCGCTCACGCCGCGCCCGTAACCCGGCGGCGCGCCATCGAGGCCGTGGGGCCGGCGGTCAGGTGCCTTGGCGGAAGTACCTCCGCGCGTTCTCCCGCATGCGCTCCCATTGCCCGGCGAGCGCCGGATCGGACGAGAGCCGTGCCTGCCAGAAGCGGTCGAGCGCCGCCCGCTCATCCGGGGTCCTCACCCCATATCGGCTCTGGGTGTTCTGGGCATGGAGAGGATAGAGCTCGCAGGCCACCACCATCCCCACATACTGCTCCAGCGTGAGCGGGGGGGTGCTGGCGGCAGCGCCCAGGCTCGAAGACGGCGCTGCCTGGTTGGCCTGGGGCGGCGCGCGCCAGGACGCGAGCTCGGGACCCGTCGAGGCGCGCTCCTCGCGTGGAGCTACGGCCGGCGCCGCCGGCGCGAGGGGAGGTGTGGAGACAGGCCCGGTGCGGCCCACCGGTGCGGCGGGCGCCGGCGGCGGCGGCGCAGAGGCGGAGGCCTGCGCCGCCGAGGAGGGGGGAGGGCGGAACGGCAGCACCGAATCGTACCGGGGCGCCGAGGACGACGGCGTGGGACGGTCCCACCCCGCCCTGGCCGTGAACGGGAGCGGGCTCGTCGTGGACGCGAAAGGCAGCGCGCCCAAGACCTGCATCGGCGTAGGCGGCAGCGTGGCGTCCGCCAGCGGGGGCGCCGGCGCCGCTGCGGCGGCGGGCGTGAACGGCAGCGGGGGCGCCGGCGCCGCTGCGGCGGCGGGCGTGAACGGCAGCGGCTCCACGGCGGCCGGCGTCGGCGCGGAGAACAGGATGGGACCGGCGGGCGCCGGCGCGACAGCGGACGAAGGGCTCAGGGCGGGCGCAGGCGGCGAGAGCGGCCCTGCCAGCGGCGCTGCCGTCCCTTGAGGCCGCGTCGACGCGACGTTCGGCGGCGGGCCCGCGGCCGCATCTGCCGCCTCGGCCTTGCGCGTCAGCGCCGCCCCCTTTGCCTCGGCCAGGCGGCGCTCCAGGATCCCTTTCACCTCGGCGAGCGCCGCCCATGCGTCGGGGCCGCCCTCCTCCATCTCCGCGATGCCGCCGATCGCCAGCAAGAGGTCCCGGGCCGCGCGGAGCCCGGACTCCTCGACGGTGCGCCCGGGCATGTGACGCTTCGAGAACGCCGGCAGGTCCTCGTCCTCGCAGCGCGCGAGCTGAGCGAGGCGCTGGGCGACCCGGCGCCGCGCTGGGTCGGCGCTGCCGCCGAGGCTCGGGCGCATGGCCTCGTCGAGCTTCGCGAGGGCCTGGGCGAGGGACGTGTTGTCGCTCACGGGATATCACACCTGGGCACGAGGACCGCCGATCTAGGAGTGTCGCTAGCCCTGCCGCATGACGTCAAGGGGGGCGGGGTCGCCGGTCGCTTTCCGCGGCGGAGGAGCGCTCGCCGGACCGGTGTATCCTCCTGCCGCATGCGCCACGCGCATCACGCGCTCGCCCCTCGCGACGACACGTCCTTCGGCACAATCCGGCGCCTGGCAGGATGACCGCTCCGCACTTCGAGATCCTGGGCCCCGATGCGCCCGGCCCCGTCGTGGTCGAGGTCCCCCACGCGGGCCTCGGGCTCGAGGCGCTCACCGCGCGGGGCCTCGGCCTCCCCTCGATCGCGCTCGACGCGGGCGCGCCCTGGGCCGACTCCGACGTGGGCGCCGCAGCCGTGTGCGAGGGGCTCGAGGCCAGGGGCGTGCGGCGCGTCGTCGCCACGGCGAGCCGTTATGTCGTCGATCTCAACTCGGAGCCGCGCGTGCCGACGCCCTATGAAGACAAGCTCCCGCCGGGGCTCGGCGACGTGCGCCGCTTCTCGTGCGCCGGCGTCATGTGGTGGGAGCGCAGGCGATCGCGCGCCGAGGTCGAGGGGCTCCTCGCAGAGGTCTTCGAGCCGTACCACGACGCCGTCGCCGCCGAGCTCGCGGCGTCGTGCGCGCGCCACGGCCGCGCCGCCCTCCTCGCGGTCCACACGTACCCCGACGGAGGCCGGAAGGACGCGCCGGACGTCGTGCTCGGGACCCGAGACGGCCGATGCGCGCGCCCGGCGGCGCGCGACGCCCTGGCGCGCGCGGCGCGGGACCATGGGCTGTCCGTCGGCGTCGAGGCGCCGTTTCCGGGCGGCTACTCGGTGCTCCGCCACGCTGCGCCCGGCGTCGACGCGATCCAGATCGAGCTGGCCCGGGCGCTCGTGTGCTCGCCCGGCGATCGGCGCCGCCCGGCGCTCGACCCGGACCGCGTGGCGCGGATGACGGCGGTGCTGCGCTCGCTGGTGGACGCGCTGGCCATCGAGCTTTCGCTCGGCGCCTCGTGACGTGCGTCCGTGCGCGAGGAGGCCCGCAAGGCCGCCGAGGCTGGACGGGCCAGCGGCAACCGGCGGCGGCGCCCGCGACCCCCCCGACGTCGGCCGGCGGTCAGCCCTCGTGATCCCGGCCGGCTCGCCGCCCGTGCGGCGATCGCACCCCTGGCCGGACGCCTGGCGGTGGAAAGAGCTGCCGTGCCAGCGATCGCCCTGCGGCTGCCTGGCGCCAGGAAACGGTAAGGCTCACCGCCCGCCCGCCGAAATCCGGAACCTGGCGCGGGCGGGGAGGTGATACGATTTCCCGCCTTCCGGTGGCCGAATGACCTCACGTGGCGTCATCCCCGAGTCCGTCATCCCTCCGCCCTCGGAAGTCACGGACGCGCCGGACGAGAAGCAGCGGGCGCGCGCCCGCCTCGGGATGACCGTCAAGAACAAGTGGCGGATCGACTCGCTCCTCGGCGTGGGCGGCATGGCCTCCGTGTACGCCGCCACCCACCACCGGAACGGCTCGCGCGCCGCGCTGAAGATCCTGCACTCCGAGTTCGCGCGCGACGTCGGCATCCGCGAGCGGTTCCTGCGCGAGGGCTACGTCGCCAACAAGATCGATCACCCCGGGCGGGTCGCGATCCTCGACGACGACATCACCGAGCAGGACGAGCCGTTCCTCGTGATGGAGCTGCTCGACGGGGAGACCGTCCAGCAGCTCTGGAAGCGCAAGAGCCGGAAGCTCCCGGTCGCCGAGGCGCTCTGGATCGCGGGCGAGGTGCTCCTCACGCTCGAGAGCTTCCACGCGGAGGGCATCGTCCACCGCGACCTGAAGCCCGCGAACATCTTCATCACGAAGGACAACGTGGTGAAGCTGCTCGACTTCGGCGTGGCGAGGATGCGCGGCGCGCCCGGCGACAAGACCAAGGCGGGCACGGCGCTCGGGACCCCCTCGTTCATGGCGCCCGAGCAGGCGATGGGGCTGACCGAGGGGGTCGACGGGCGGGCGGATCTCTTCTCGATCGGCGCGACCCTGTACGCCGTGCTCAGCGGGCAGCGCCTCCACCAGGGGCGCTCGGACAACGAGGCGTTCATCCTCGCCGCGACGACGCCGGCGCCGTCGCTCGCGCGGATCGCGCCCGAGCTGCCCGCCGCGGTCATCGGCCTCGTCGACAAGGCGCTCGCCTGGGACAAGCGAAACCGCTTCGAGTCGGCCGCGCAGATGCGGCAGGAGGTGCTGCGCGTCCTCGAGGAGGTCGGCGCGTCCGTGCCCCGCCGCTCCTCGCCGACGAGCACGAGGCGCCCCCCGCCGGACGACTCGCCCACGGCCGTCGGGATGCGGGCGGCGGAGGGGCCCGCGCCTCACGACGAGCCGGGCGAGGCCGAGCCGGACGACCCCGCGGTCACGCGGCTCACCGAGGTGTTCCGTCGCATGGAGCGGCTGCTCCCGGCGGTGCGTCACTACGGCTGGACCCATCCGGACGCGGACAACAAGCTCCGCGCGACCTTCCAGGCGATCGTGGAGGCGCTGCGCGCGGACGGGAGCCTCGTTTACTGGACGCTGACGCCGTACGCCTTCGAGCATCGCCGGCGGACGGTGTGGGAGCCGTCGCACCCGCTCGACCTCGTCCCGTACAACCTCTTCGCGGCCGGCGTGCGGCGCGTCCAGCTGCTCCCTGGCATCACGGAGGACGAGCTGCGCGCCCTCTGCGAGGTGCTGCTGCTCGATCCGCTGCGCGACCTCGCCCCCGAGGACGACGTCGCGGCCGCCCTGTGGGAGCGCCGCCTCGAGCACGTGCGCTACGACGTGGTGAGCGTCTTCGTCGAGGGGGACGCGGCCGATCGCGAGCAGTTCTGGCACGAGGCCGACGACCTCGAGGGCATGGCCCGGCGCGCCGCCGAGGAGAAGGCGAACCGCGCCGAGGCGGCGGCGATGGTCATCGACACCGACGCCGCCGCGCTGCGCGCCGCGCGCCGCGCCGCGAGCGCGCTCGCGCTCGACCCGGTCGCGCAGCGCGCGCTCGGCACGCAGCTCGTCATGAGCCCCGACCGCTGGAGCGAGCGCTTCGTCGAGGTCGTGGCCGACGCCTTCCTGAACGCCAGGCGGTACAAGGACGTCGAGCTCGTGACCGAGCCGATAGCCGCCTCGGCGCGCGATCTCATCCTCGCGCGCCGCTTCGAGGTGCTCTTCGGGATGCACGACGCCATCGAGAAGGCCCTCGACGCGCTCGCGCCCAGGCAGCAGGGAAGCGCGCTCGCGACGGAGCTCGCCCGGGGGATGTTCCCGCCCGACACGGTGCGGCTGCTCCTCCGCGAGGCGACGCGCGTCGTCATGACGGCCGCCCCCGGCGGCGCGGCGCAGCCCGCCCCCGTGGACCTCGATGTGGTCGCGCAGCGGCTCGGGCCCATCCTGCACAAGCTCGGCAGCGAGACGCTGCCCGTCGCGATGGAGGTCGTGGGGCACACCGGCCACGAGGCGCTGCGCCGCGCGCTGCTCGGCCACGTCGAGCGGACGCTGCCCGGGCACGAGGAGGGGGTCGTGGACGCGCTCATGACGCTGGACCTCGACGTGGCCCGCCCGATCCTCAAGATGTTCGCCGCGTCGCGGACGCAGGGCGCCCTGGGCGCGCTGAAGCGCCTCTCCGGGTGCGCGAACGCGGCGCTCCGCTGCGAGGCGATCGCGCACCTCGCGACGAGCCCCGAGCAGATCCGGGACGAGCTGCTCTCGCTCGCCGAGTCGGCGCCGCCCGACGTGCGCGTCGCGGCGCTCCGCACGCTGGCGCACCACCAGGTCCGCGCGGCCGGCCCGCTGCTCGTCCGCCGCGTGCAGGACAGCTCGTTCCACCAGCTCACGCTCGACGAGCGGCGCGAGTTCCTCGGCGCGCTCTACACGCTCAACCCGGCGCGCGGCGAGTCGGTCGCCGTCGAGCTGCTCCAGCGGCACGGCCTCCTCGCCGACGACGCGGCGGAGCAGACCCGCTGCCTCTCGGCGGAGCTGCTCGGCCGCGAGGCGCGCTCGCAGGAGGCGCTCGACGCCGCGCTCGCCGCCACGAAGCGGCGGCCCTGGAACAGCCAGGCGCTGCGCGACGCCGCGGGCGCCGCCGCCGAGGCCATCGCCGCGCGCCTCGGCAAGCGGATCTCGACCGCCGGGGAGGTCCCGTGATGGCACCCCAGGTCGACGTCATCAGCCAGAACGTGTCGGAGAACATCCGCCGCGAGCAGGCGCGCGATCTCGCCGCCAGCGTGGTGCAGGCCCTCTTCCGGCTGGTGAAGCTCTCGACGCTGCACGCGATCGACAACCAGGCGATGGTGCGGCAGGTCGAGGAGACGGTCTCGCTCGTCCAGGACTTCGGCCAGCGCTCCGGTCACAACGTCTCGATCCTGTTCACCCGCGGCTCGGTGTTCGTCTCCGGGCAGCTCCTCAAGGCGAACCGCGCCGTCTACGAGGGCGCGCTCGAGCTCGGCGACGTCCTCGGCCGCTGCGGCTACTCGGAGATCGGCGTCGCCAAGGACGTCCGCGCGAGCGATCTCTACGCGCTGGCCTCCGCGCTCGCCGAGGCCCTCCGCAGCAGCAAGCCGGCGCTCGCCGACCGCCCGTCGCCGCGCGTCCGCCTGCGCGCCGTGGACGAGGCCGTGCTCCGCCGCGAGGTGGCGATCGATCGCGAGGGCGACGAGACCTCCGCGATCGTGCGCACCTACGCGACGGCGATCGTGATCATCCGCCGGTTCTACGACGACCTGCGGCACGGCCGGTACACGCTGCGGCAGGGCGTCAAGCGCATCACGCAGCGCCTCGTCGACCTCTCCGCGAACGAGACGCCGGCCTTCCTGGGCGTCACCGCGCTGCGCAACCAGAACCACGACGACGCCGGGCGCGCCGTGAACACCGCGATCCTGAGCCTCGCGATGGCGCGGCAGATCACGAGCGACGTCGTCCTTCTCCAGCGGCTCTCGATGGCGGCGCTGCTCTTCGACATCGCCCGGCCGCGCCTCACGGGCGCCGCGACGAGCGGCTCGGGCGGGCTCGTCCCGCAGCTGAGCGAGCAGCAGGAGGCGGACGTCCCGGCGGGCACGGCGGTCGTGCTGACCGCGCTCGGCCTCGTCAACGAGCCCAGCGTGATGCGCACCGTCGTGGCCTACGAGGCGCACTGGGTGCGCCGCCAGCCGGCGCTCGGCCCGGTCTACCGCGGCCTCCGCCAGCCGACGCTCCAGGCGCGGATCCTCGCGACCGCCCGCGCCTTCAACGACCTCCTGACGGCGGCTCCGGGCGAGGCGCCGCTCTCCGCCGACGAGGCCATCGCCAAGCTCGAGCAGGAGGCGGCCGATCCGGCGGACCGCGCGGTGCTGCGGCTGCTCGTGGGCGCGCTCGGCATCTTTCCGACCGGCACGCTCGTGGAGCTCTCGACCGGGGAGGTCGCGCTCGTCGTGCAGACGCCGGCGCACCCGGCCCGGTACTCGCAGCCGCGCGTCCGGCTGGTCCTCGACGCCGCCGGCGGTCCCATCCCGCGCGCGCTCGAGGTCGATCTCGCCGAGCGGCCTCGCCAGGGCGAGCCGCCGCGGCACATCCGCCGGATCGTCGCGACGAGCGACGACCCCGCCGTCGCGTCGATGCGCGCCCACGCGGCGATCCAGGAGGCGCCGCAGGTGTCGCTCCGCTCGCCGGTGCTCGCGGCGGAGTCGCCGCCGATCCGCAACGCGCCGGCGTCGCCGCTCGGCAACCTGCGCATGCCGCCGCAGCAGCAGATCACGCGGCCCTCGTCGCCCACGCTGCCGATGACCAACGCGCCGGCGAGCCGGAGGACGCAGCCGCGGGCCAGCGACGCCGCCCGCGGGCCCGCCTCGCCGCCCGAGGCCACGTTCGGGGGGCTGCCGGACGACGGCGCGGACGCCAGGATGCTCGCGGATCTACCGCCTGCGCCGTCCGGCAGGCTGTCTCCGCCCTTGCGGTCAGGGCGCACGACGGCGCGCTGGCCCGATCCACCGCATCTGGAGCCCGCCGCGGTGGCGGACCCAACCTCGCCCGCCCCGGGCGCTCATGGAGAGGAGTCGTGGTCGGTGCAGACAGACAGCGATCCGGACGAGGTCCCCGAGGAGAGCGCGCGGCCGCCGTCGGTGCGCGCCCGCGGCTGGGGAGAGCCGCCGCAGCGGCGCGAGCGCAACCCCGTGTCTGATCTGCCGCCGTCGGCGATGGCCGGTCCGATCGCCGTGCTGTCGTTGCCGGGCGACCCGCCGACCGCGGAGGGCACGCTCGCGCGCACGCCGCTCGTCCACCTGCTCGTGTACATGCTCGACCGGCGCCTCACCGGCACGACGTGCTTCATCGACCCCGACGGCGTCCGCCACGGCATCTTCTTCAGCGACGGCGTGCCCGCCAAGATCTGGACCGGGACGATCATCGCCCCGCTCGATCGGGTGATCCTCGATCTCGGCCTCCTGGGCGAGGCGACGCTCCGGGAGACGCTCCGCGACATCACCAAGCGACGGGTGCTGCATGGCCGGCTGCTCGTCTCGCGGGGCCTGCTCGACAGGGAGACGGTGTTCGGCGTGCTGCGCGAGCAGCTCGTGCGCAAGCTGGTCGCGCTCTACGATCTCCCGCCCGCGACGCGTTACGCCTACTACGACGCCCAGAACTTGCTGTCGTCCTACGGCGGCCCGGAGCTCATCGGCTGCGAGCCCCTCGCGGTGATCATGGCGGGCGTCCGGCTCCACGCCGACGATCCGCTGATCGACACGACCCTGGACCGGATCCAGAACCGGCAGCTCGGGCTCCACGTCGAGGCCGAGATGAAGCGGTTCCAGCTCCATCGCGACGAGGCGGCCATCGTGGATCTCCTGCGGATGCGGCGCATGACGCTGGCCGAGCTGCTCGGCGCCGGCGTCGCGCAGGAGCGCGTCGTGCGGCTGATGATCTATGCGCTCGCGATCACGCGGCACCTCGATCTCGGCGCGCCGGGGCGGCGCCCTGTCGGGGCCTTCGGTCCCGCCGGGCCCGGCCGGGAGCGGGCCGCTGGCGCGCCCCCGGCCGAGGCGGGGCCAGCGCCCCAGCGCGAGCCCTACGGCGCGGCGGCGCGCTCGCCGCGCCCCGCCGCGGGCTCGACGATGCCCGGTCCACGCCCGGCGCGGGGCGAGGCCGAAGGCCGCGCACCGCAGCGGCAGCCCGACGACGTCGCGGTGCCGTCCAGCAGGCGCGCTGGGGCCCCGATCGCCCCGCGCCGCTCCACGGCGCCACCCCCTGCCGCGGCGCCGGAGGCGGCGTCGTGGACCGGCGCGCGGACCCCGAGCCCGGTGGCGCCCTTCGACCCGCGCGCGTCCGGCGGTGATCCGGGCGGCGGTTACCGCGGCGTGGATCCCAAGGCGCTGAGGCCGCCTCCTGCGCCGACCTTCGCCGGCGCCCGCGTTGCGCCGCCGCCCCCGCAGGCGCCCACCGTCAAGATGGCCGCGGTCGGCCCGGACGGCAGGGCCGCGCGAGGGGCGGGGCGCGCCGAGGCGCCGTCGCCTGTGCCGCCGGCGCGCGCCGCGGAGCCGGCGAAGACGCAGGGACCGGCGGCGCTCGCGCCCGATCTCCCGCCGCTGCCGCGCGCCGCGCCGAACCCCGAGCTCGCCGCGCGCCGCGCGGAGATCGAGGCGCGCGCCGCGTCGATCGACGGCGAGGGCTTCTTCGAGATGCTCGGCGTCGCGGAGGACGCCCCTCCGGAGCGCGTGCAGAGCGCCTACTTCGCGCTCGCCAAGCGGTGGCACCCCGACCGGACGCCGGCGGAGCTCCAGGACGTCAAGCCGCTCGTCGCGCGCGTGTTCGCCCGCATCAGCGAGGCCTACCAGACGCTGAGCGATCCGAAGCGGCGCGCCGAGTACCAGAGCGCGCCGAAGGAGGCCCCGCCCCCCGCCGAGGACGAGCAGCGGATCGCCCGCGCCGTCGACGCCGCGCTCGAGTTCCAGAAGGCCGAGATCCTGCTCAAGAAGAACGACCTCGCGGGCGCCGAGGCCCGCGCGCGGCGCGCGCTCAACGCCGACCCGGAGCAGCCCGAGTACATGACGCTGCTCGTCTGGATCCAGGCGCAGCGGCGCGGCGATCCGCCCGTGCTCGCGGAGGGGGCCACGAGCGCGCACTACGACGATCTGATCCAGACGCTGGATGCCGTCCTGGAGAAGGAGCCTCGCTACGAGCGGGCGCTCTTCTACCGCGGCATGCTGCTCAAGCGCTCGGGGAGGATCGACAAGGCGATCGGCGATTTCCGCCTGGCGGCGGAGCTCAACCCGAAGAACCTCGACGCCATCCGCGAGGTCCGCCTGCAGGAGATGCGGAGCCGCACGACGAGCGATCCGACGCCCGCGGGGGGCCTCCTCGGCAAGTTCTGGAAGCGCTGACGCGCGTCAGCGCACGCGCGTCAGCGCGCTGCCGCGGGCACCGCGCCCAGCGACCGCAGCGCGCGGCAGACCGTCTCGTCGCGGCAGGGCCCTATCCGCCCTGCGTGCGCCGGCCAGGGCACGTCGCGCACGCGGTGCAGATCGCGCACGTCGGGGCCTCGCCACGGGCCGAGCGCCCGGTCCACGCGCGCCTCTCGCTCGCTCGTCGCCGGCAGCGACAGCTGCACTTGCGGCACGATGCCCACCTTCTGCACCGGCGCGCCGTCGGGGAGCGCGTAGAGGAGCGTCGTGAGCCGCAGCACGCCGACGTGGGCGTCGTCGTCGAGGTATTCCTGAGCGCACCCCTTGCCGTACGTCCGATCGCCGATGATCACCCCGCGCCGGTAGCTGGCGAGCGCGCCGGCGATCATCTCCGCCGCGCTCGCGGAGTCGCCGTCGACGAGCACCGCGAGCGGCCCGCTCCACCCGCGCTCCTCCGGGACGTCGGGCGAGCGCTCCACCTCGACGCCGCCGTCGCGGCGCCGCATCGGGAACAGCGGTACGCCCGGCAGGAACAGCCCTAGCGCGGCGATCGCGCCGTCGGTCGAGCCGCCGCCGTTCGCGCGCACGTCCAGCATCACGCCCCGCGTGTCGCCCTGCGCGCGCGCGCGGAGGAGCGCCGCCGCGACCCGATCCCCGAGGTCGTCGGGCACGTCGGGGATGGCGATCACCGCGACCTTGCCGTCCCCGTAGCGCACCAGATCGAGCGGCAGCTCCGAGGGCGCCGCCTCGGCCGGCTGCGGTCCGACCGGGTGCGGCGCCACGGTCAGCTCGAGGGGCGCCGCGACCCCGCGCCGCAGCAGCGCCACGCGAGCGGTCGTCCCGGGGTGCACGTCGGACAGCACGGCGAGCTGCTCGGCCTGCTCGACGCTCATGCCGGAGATCGGCAGATCCTGGATCCGGATCACCACGTCCCCGTCCTCGAGCGGCGCGAGCGCGCCGCGGTCGATGCGCACCCCGATCGCGGTGCGCGTCATCTCTTGCCAGAGCCGGGCTGGCGGGTGCGCCTCGAGGTCGAGATCGTAGATGGAGACCTCCTCCTCGAGCGGCGCCCAGGCGCCGTGCGCGTCCAGCTGCGGCACATAGGCCCGCACCGCGGCGGCGATCACCGTGCGCGCCCAGCCGTCCTCGCTCATCGAGGGCGCCGCCCGCTCGCGCACGGCGTCTACGTACCGGGCGAGCGGCTCCCCGACATGCGCGCGCAGCCCGCCGACCTCCCGGCCGAGCTTGCGCGCGAGATCCCGGGCGCTGCGCGTCACCTCGCCGTCCTCGAACGGCGCCGACGACACAAGCTCCCACGCCGCGGCGTGGGTCGCGGGCGGGCTGGCCAGGCCGCGCCGGTAGCCGTCATCGAAGAGCCTCTCGAGCTCGCGCGACCACCGGGCGAGCTCCTGCCCGACGCGCAGCGCCGCCGCGCACGGCCCGCTGCCCACGGGCGCCTGCAGCTCGTCCAGGAGCGCGGCGGCTTCCCGCTGCAGCGAGGCGCCCACGGGCGTGTCGGGGGCGACCGACCACAGCCCGTGCGGATCCAGCCAGTCGGAGGTCGCTTCGGCAAACTTTGCGGGATCGACGCGGAGCGGCGGGGCGGCCAGCGTGGTGCGGGCCTGGGCCACGATGGCGCGGGCCTGCTCGCAGCCGAGCGACGTCGGCGCGCCGGTCGGCACCGCGATGCCGCGGTCGAGGGCGTTCGGGTCACAGCCGACGCCGTCGATCTCCTCGTCGTCCGGCGCGACGGTGTGGAGCAAGGGCCGCGCGAGCCCGCGCCGCGCCCTCGCGAGGGGGATCTCCGCCTCGCGCGAGAGCAAGGCGAGCGTCGCCAGGCTTGCGGCGATGCACGCGACGGAGCCCGCGACGCGCGTCCTCACTGCTCCCCGGATATCACGATGCGGCGCGCGGGGGCAGGGGCGACCGCGGCGGCGTACGGGCGGAGAGCGAGCGCGCGCGCCGCGCGGGCGGCGCCTTCGCCCGCGGCCTGGGGCCTCGGCGCGCACCTCGTCCGCCTCGTTCGCCGCTCGTGCGCTGTGGATCTGGGCTCAGCGCTGCGCATTCGTGCTCCTCCGCTTTCCCGCAAAGCTTTCGCTTCCGTCGAGGGATCCGAACACGTTGCGCATTCCAGCGCAAAAAAAGGCGATTTCCTAGGGTCAATCCCGGCATCGCGCCTGCATCTGCCCCGGTGCCGCCCGCCGGCCCGCAGGGGCTCGCAAGCCCTTCTTGATCGGCGCGCGCGGTGGAGAGCGGAGAGATCATGAGCGCCACCTGGGATCGTGCGGCATTCTCGGCTTATCGTACAGAGCTCGCGAACTACGCCACCCTGAGCCCGGAGGCCGAGCGAGAGCTCGCGTTCCGCTGGCGAGCTGGTGACCGGGACGCTGGCCGGCGCCTCATCGAGGCGTGTCTGCCGTTCGTGATGACGATCGCTCTCGAGTACCGCCGCTGGGGGCTGCCGATGGAGGACATCGTGCAGGAGGGGAACATCGGCCTCCTGAAGGCCGCGGAGCGCTTCGATCCGGACCGCGGCTGCCGCCTGGCGACCTACGCGGCCTACTGGATCCGGGCGGAGATCCGCGAGCATGTGGCGCGGGGGTACCGGATCGTGCGCCTCGGGTCGTCGAAGAGCGAGCGGCGCGCGCTGCGCATCTACCGCAAGACGCACGAGAAGGACCCGGCGGTGCTCGCGGAGCTGAGCGGCCTGTCCGAGGAACGGGCGGCCGAGCTGCTGCCGCTGCTCATGGCGCGCGACGTCAGCCTGGAGCGCTCTCCGACCGAGGACGGCGTAGCTCCGGTGGAGCGGCTCGCGTCGAGCGCGCACACGCCGGAGGACGAGGCGTGCGACGCCGATGAGCGCGCGCAGCTCTCGCGCGCGTTGCTCCAGGTCGTGAACGAGCTGTCGCCCCGCGAGCGCTCCATCATGAACCAGCGCTGGCTGACGGACAGCCCCGTCACGCTCGAGCAGCTCGGCGCCGACTTCGGCGTCAGCAAGGAGCGCGTGCGGCAGATCGAGGAGCGCGCGAAGAAGCGGATGCGCGCGCGCATCGAGGAGATCACCCGGGAGCCGATGGCGAAGAGCGCCTGAGGCGCCTGTGGCAGCGAGACGCGGCGCGCTCCAGCGCCGCGTCGGGCGGCTGCTGCTCCTTGCCGCCTCGAGCCTGGCGAGGCGTCGCGCTAGATCTCGATGACCGTGCCTTCGCGCGCGGCGATGGTGTTCGGGAAGAGCTCGCGGGCGCGCATCTCCTTCTCGCGCACCATCGCGTCGGTCTGGTTGGGATCGTGGTGGTGCAGGACGAGCTGCTTGGCGCCCGCCGCCTTCGCGAGCTCGCAGCCCGCGACGAACGTGGCGTGACCCCAGCCCGTCTTCGGGCCGCCGCCGACCTCGCCCGCGTACTCTTCGGGCGTGTACATGGCGTCGAAGATCAGCACGTCGGCGCCCATCGCGAGCTTCTTCAGCTTCGGATCCACGATCGCGTAGTGCTCGGAGTCGGTGATGTACACGACGACCTTGCCCTCGTGCTCGACGCGGTACGCGTACACGCCGTTCGGGTGGTTGCCGCGCGCGTTGGTCACGCGCACATCGTCGTTCGGGCCGATCGTGACCACCTCGCCCTCGTAGAGGTCGCGGAAGGTCATCGCCGCGCCCATCTCCGTGAGGTGCACCGGGAAGCTCGGGTAGTCCATCTGCCCGGCCAGCGTCTCCTCGAGCGTCCGGGAGACGTTGAGGCCACCGTAGAGATGGATCTTGTTCCCGCGCACGAACGCGGGCGTGAAGAACGGGAAGCCCTGGATGTGATCCCAGTGCACATGACTGAAGAACATCCAGGCTTCGAAGGGCATCTCCTTGACCAGCTCCTGGCCGAGGAGACGGAGCCCCGTCCCGCCATCGAGGATGACCAGCGTTTCGCCGGCACGAATCTCATAGCAGCTCGTGTTGCCGCCTACTTCGACCGTGCCTGCACCGGGCGTGGGGATGCTTCCGCGAACCCCCCACATCTTGATCCGCATCCTGCCTCGCTCGCTGAACCCCGCCCGTTTCAAGGTAGAGCTATTAGATTCCGAGCGCGGGCAGCGTCAAGCCGCCTGGTGCACCGGGAGCAAGGAAGGTCGCAGACGTGGAGACCTGGCCGGGGGAGCAGGGCCAAGGCGCCAATGTAGTCAGGGGATAGGTTGCGGGCCCAGCGGCCGGCGCAGCCTGCCGCTGGGGGGCGGGAGGGGGCGGGAGCGCGCGGCGGCGGGGCCGGGGCGCGGGCGGCGGGGGCAGAGGCGCGGGCGGCGGCGCGGGAGGCGCAGGTCGCGGCCACCGGTCGGCCTGCGGGCGGCGCAGGCATCGGGGCGGCACGGCCCGCGGGCGGCGGCGGGAGGGCAGGACGATCGCGCGCAGCGGGCACGCGAAGGCCGCGGCCGATGGGCTATGGTCGGTCGCATGCCGCTCCACGCGGACGCCATCGTCGTCCTCGGCTGCAGGGTGTTTCCCTCCGGGCGCCCGGCGGCCCCCGGCGCGCGCCGCGCGGCGCGCGCCGCGGAGGCCTACCGCGACGGGGTCGCGCCGTGGGTGATCGCCAGCGGCGGGCGCCGCTGGGGCGCGCAGGTCGAGGCGCGCGTGCTCGCCGCCGAGCTGCGGCGCGCCGGCGTGCCGGCGCACGCGATCCTGCAGGATCTCTGGTCGCTGACGACGCACGAGAACGCGATCTTCAGCGCGGCCCTCCTGCGCCGCGTGGGCGCGCGGCGCGCGGCGATCGTCACCTGCTCCTGGCACATGGCCAGGGCTCTCCAGAACTTCCACGACGTCGGGATCGACGCCTGCGGGCTGCCGGCGTCGCGCGTGGGCGAGCCGGTGGTTGCGCGCGCGTGGCAGCGCGGTCACGAGGTGGTCTCGATGTGGCTCGACGCGCGCGCCATGCGCCGCAGGCGGGTCCTCAGCGAGAGCGCCGCCTGGCTGCTCGACACCGCTCGTCAGGGTGAACCGTGATCATGCCGAGAAGGCGCTCCTCTCCGCTCCTCGTCCTCGCGCTGCTCTTCTCCCTCTCCGCCTGCACCGGGCAGCCGGCGCCGGGCCCCGCGCCCGACGCCGGGAGCGCCGCGGCGGCGCCGGCCGCCAGCGCCGGGGCGGCGGGGCGGATCGACGCCCTCCTCGCGGCCGAGCAGCGCCGCGCCGCCCTGGAGGTGAGCCCCGCGGACCAGCAGAGCCGCGACGTCGGCGTGCGGCGCGCCGCCGCGCGGGCCCTCGCGCGCATCGGCGGAGACGCGGCGTGGCCTGGGCTCGCGCGGGCGCTCGCCGACGAGGACGACGAGGTGGTCGCGTGGGCCGCCTACGGCCTCGGGTTCTCGTGCAAGGAGCGCGAGGCCGAGGCCGTCTCGGCGCTCGTCGCGCGCGCCCTCGCCCGCGACGCCCGCCCGAGCCCCGCGGGCGCGGCGACCGCCGCTGCGTCCGCTGCGTCCGCGGCGGCGCCGAGCGGCGGCGTCGCTGCGGGGGCATCGGCGCTCGACGCGGGCGGCGCGCTCGCCCGCGCCATCGGGCGGTGCGGCGCGGAGGCGTCGGAGCCGACGCTGGTCGCGTGGCTCGACGGCCCGCGCGAGCGCGCGATCCACGCGGCGTACGCGCTCGGCGATCTCGCCGCGATCAAGCTCAAGCTGCGCGAGGAGACGCTCGTCGCGCTGCTCAACCTCGCCTCGGGGAGCGCGGCGAGCCCGCCGGTCCCCGAGGCGCTGTACCCGATCGGGCGCCTCGAGCACGTCCCGCTCACGGTCATCCCCCGCATCCGCGACGTCGCGACCGCGCGGCTCGCGGAGGCCTCCGACGCGCGGCTCTTCGCGGTGCGCGCGCTCGGCCGGGCAGGGGAGGCGGCCGCTTCCGAGCTCGCGCGCGTGCTCTCCGCGAAGGGGGTGTTCACCGCGAGCGAGCGCGCCGAGGCCGCGCGCGCCCTCAAGCGGCTCGGCCCGCCCGGCCAGCGCGCCCTCGCCGACGCGGTCGCCTCGCTCGCCCCGAGCGCGGACCCGATCGCGCTCACGGGCCTGGTGAGCGAGGACTTCGGCGTGCTGCTCACCGCGCTCGACGCGCTCGGATCTGCGGGAGCCGCGCGCAAGGCGCTCCGCGATCTCGCCGCCCTGCCGCCGCCGCCGAGCGCGCCCGCGGCGATCCTCCGCCGCGTCGCGTGGCTCCGCTGCGGCGCGGCCCGGCTCCTCGCGGGCGGGGACTACCGCGATCCGCTGCTGCTCGGCTGTGACGTCACGGCGCCGGCGGAGCCTGGGAGCAAGCCGGACGCAGGCGCGCCGGTGCGCGGCCCGATCGGCGCCCGGGCGGTCGTCGAGGTGATCGGCCGCGACGCCATCACGGGCGCGCGGCTCGCCGCGTTCCGGGCGTACGCTGCGTCGGGCGATCTGCGCGCGCGGGAGGCCGCGATCGAGCTCATCGCCGGGCACGAGGAGATCGCCGGCGCGCCCGACCTGCTCGCGAAGGCGCTCGCCGCGGAGGAGCCGGGCCTCGTCGCCGCCGCGGCGGAGGTCATTGCGCGGCAACCCCAGCGCGCGTCGGAGGCGCCGGGGAAGCGGAAGCGCAGGAAGCGGAGCGACGAGAAGGACGCCCCCGCAGCGGTCACGTCGCCGGCGATCGAGGCCGCGCTGCTCGCGATCCTCGACCGCCCAGGCGCGCGCGACGATCCGGAGCTGATCGGCGCGGTCGTCGACGCGGTAGGGGCGCTGGCGCTCAAGCCGGCGGAGGCTCGCCTGGAGCAGCTCTGCCGGTCGAGCCACCCCACGACGCGGGCGCGCGCCGGGACGGCGCTCGGCGTGCTCAGGGGCCGCAAGATCGCGTGCGACGCCGGTCTGCCGGGGGACGCGGGCGCGGCGGGGCGGCCGGCCGTCGCGCCGCCGGTCGGCGAGGTGCCGGCCGAGGCCTCCGCGCTCGTGCGCGCGCCGGTGGTGCTGATCTTCGACACGGACGCCGGCGAGCTCACGATGACGCTCGACCCTTCGCTTGCGCCGGTCGCGGTCACCCGCTTCATCGATCTCGCGCGCTCCGGCTACTACGACGGCAAGATCGTCCATCGCGTGGTGCCCGGCTTCGTCACCCAGTTCGGCGCGCCGTTCGGCGACGGCGCCGGAGGTCCGCCCGGCAGGCCGGCGCTGCGCTGCGAGACGTCGCCGGTCGCGTTCGAGCCGCTGCGGGTCGGCGTCGCGCTCGCCGGCCGCGACACCGGATCGAGCCAGCTCTTCGTGATGCACGCGCGCGCGCCGCACCTCGACGGCCAGTACGCGGCCGTCGGCGTCGCCGCCGGGCCGTGGGCTGCGCTCGCGGATGGGGACATCATCCGGAGCGTGAAGGTGCAGAACTGATTGCGCGCGCACGCGCGCGCAACGTGAACGGTCGTGTCGCGGCGTGGTCCATCCATGTCGGTTGACAACCGCCCCCGACCGGCGCTCTACAGTTTAGCGTGGTCATTGCCTCCTTTCTGGCCGTCGCGGTGCTCGTGTACACCTACTTCGGGTACCCGATCGTTATCGGCATCCTGGCGCGCCTCTGGCCTGCGCAGCGGAAGGAGGATCCGGACTACGTCCCCACGGTGACGGCGTGCATTCCCGTCTTCAACGCGGCGTCGTATCTCCCGGCGAAGGTCGAGAGCCTCCTCGCGCTCGACTATCCGAAGGACAAGCTGGAGGTCCTGCTCTTCTCGGACGGCTCGACGGACGACACCGTGCTCGTGGCGCGACAGCTGTCCGAGCGCGATCCGCGGGTGAAGGTGATCGTCAGCGAGGCGCGTCGTGGCAAGCCGATCGGCGTGAACACGATGCTCGGGGTCGCGACGGGCGAGGTGCTGTTGATGACGGACATCCGCCAGCCGCTCGTGCCCGGGGCGTTGCGCGCGCTCATGCGGCTCCTGGCCGATCCGAACGCGGGCTGTGTCTCTGGCAACCTGGTGCTGAAGGGATCGGCGGGGTCGGGGGCTTACTGGCGTTACGAGAACTGGATCCGCCTCCAGGAAGGGCGGTTCAGGAGCATGGTGGGCGTGACCGGTCCCATCTATGCGATCCGCCGCGCCGACATGGGCCATCTTCCGGAGGGCGTCATCCTCGACGACATGTGGGTGCCGATGCGGCTCCGCCTCGAGGGGCGTTCGATCCTGTTTGCTCCCGACGCGATCGCGTACGACGACGCGTTCGGCGACGAGCGCGAGTTCGGCCGCAAGGTGCGCACGTTGGCCGGCAATTATCAGCTCTTTTCGCTGCTCCCGGCGCTCCTCGTCCCGTTCAGGAACCCGTCCTGGTTCGAGATCTTCTCGCACAAGCTGCTCCGCCTCGTGTGCCCCTGGGCGCTCGTCGCGCTGCTGATCACGTCGACGGTCGCGTGGATGGGCGCCGAGATGAGCGGCGACGCCTCGTGGACGCTCTACGCGGCGCGCGCGCTGTTCGGCGGGCAGGTGGCCTTCTATCTGCTCGCGGCGCTCGGGGGCGCCGCGGGCAAGCTCGGCGCGCTCGCGCGGACGTTCGTGGTCCTGAACGCGGCGGCGGTGGTCGGCCTCTGGCGATACCTCCGAGGCTCGCAGAAGGTCACCTGGTAGCGCGGGGCGCGCCGGGGCTACGGCTCGAGGAGACCCACGAGCTCGTGAACGGCGCGCTGCGACCGCCTGAGGGAGAGCGACTCCGGCAGCAGCCGCTCTAGCCCCTCGGGCGGCAGCGACTGGAACCTGACCGGCGCGGGGAGGACGTCGAGCCCTGCGCGCTCGAACATGCGGAGGGAGCGCGGCATGTGGAGCGCGCTGGTCACGACCACGACGGCGTCGGCCGACAGACCGCGGGCGATCCGCGTCGAGTGGAGCGCGTTCTCTCGGGTATCGCGCGACTCGGTCTCCAGGATGATCTTCTTCCTCGGAACGCCGAGCTCCACGAGGAGATCAGCCATCGCGCTGGCGAGCTGTGTGGGCGCGCCTCGGACGTCCTTCCCCGAGACGATGACGTGCCCGAAGCCGTACTCGCGGTAGACCCGCACGGCGGCGAGGCCGCGCTCGAGGCCTGCCGCCGACTGCCGTTCCATGGCTGGCTCGCCGAACTCGTCGGCGTCGATGCCGGCGGTGAGGATGACGAGGACCCGCCGCTCGGGTGAGCTTCCGGCGAGCTCCGCGTGCAGGTCCCTCGGCGCCGTGCTGATCCGGCGCGCGAGCGCGCTGGAGAGCCAGGGCGTGGAGAGGAGCCACAGCGCGAGCCAGGCGCTCCACGCGAGCGCCCGCCCGATCTTCGCCCCGCGTGTTCGGAAGCTCCAGTCGCCGCCGGAGAGCGCGAGGCCGACGCCCGCGGCGACGAGGAGCACGAGCAGGGGATCGACGAGGCGGGAGATGGGCAAGGCGAGGCTCGCCGTGAGGCGCTGGGTGGGCTCACTCTATGAAGGTGCCGGGGGGGTGATGCGAGCGAAAAAAAGAGGGTCGCCTCGAGGATGAGGCGGCGGGACGCGGGCGATCGGGGATCGCCCGCCCCGCAGTGACGCGCGCCTGCGGCGGTTCGTGGTGGCGCGCGGCTCAATGCCGCCGGTGTGTGCGCCGGCGCCTGGCTGCAGCGGCGAGGGCGAGCCCCGCGAGGCCTGCCGGGAGCCACCCGTCGGGGGCGTTGCCGGGCATCCGGCAGCCGCAGCCGCCGTCGTCGCTGGAGCCGCTGACGCTGCCGCCGGTCGAGCTCTCGCCGCCGGTGCCGTTGCCGCCGGCGCCGCTGCTGCCGGCGCCGTTGCTGCTGCTGGTGTTGGCGGGCGGCTCTCCGAGATCGAGCGGCGCTTCCGCGTCATCGGCCGCGACGAGGATGGGCGGCGCCTCGCCGGTCTCCTCGTAGATGGCCAGGAGGTCGTCTCCCGTGCTGTCCGTGCGGTTCTCGGACTGCAGGAACTCGATGTACTCCTTCGTCATCGACTGGTAGTACACGCGCGCCGAGAGCGTTTGCCTGCCGAAGGCGTTGGCCGGGACGGTGAGCGAGAAGCGCGCCTCGTCGTAGTTGCGGTATCCGCCGTTCCCATCGGTGAAGTCGATCTCCTGGGTCGGCTGGGTGGTTCGCGACGGGACGAAGCCCTTCGGCGGGATGCGCGTATCGGAGATGATCATGTCGTGGAGCGCGAGGTGCTCCTCCTTCTCCCCCACGCCCGCCTCGCTGTCCCATTTCCCGTGCACGGCGCGGTACTCGTGGGTGGGCGGCTCGTGCTGGATCTCGCCGGTGTCGGCGTCGTAGCCGCCGAGCAGCGGTCGTTCGACGCCGTTCTCGTCGACGAGGAACACGGCGATCCAGGCGCGCCGGCTCTCCGCATAGCCTGTCGGGAACTTGTGACCGGTGAGGTTCTCGACCCGGACGGTGACGGCGATCTCCTCCCCTGGCGCGGCCTCCTGCGGGGCGTCGACGAGCGTGACCGAGGCGGCCGAGGCGAGGCTCTTGAGCGTACCGTCGAGCGCGAGCTGGAAAGAGTCGGCGTACTCCGCGGCGCGCGCCGGGTCGGCCGCCATGACGGCCTGGATGCCCCAGTGGTTGCCGCCGACGAGGAGGTGATCGCGCGGGTCGTTGCGGATCGGCCCCTCGTCGGCGACAGCCCACTCCCCGGGCTTCTTCTGCATGTGGCAGTCGATGCAGCTCTGCTCGTTCGAGCCACCGTCGCGGAAGTCGCTGGCGGCCCACTCCTCGTAGGTCGTGTCGAGGGGAAATTCGATGGTGGTGGGGGCACCGCTCGCGTCTCTCAGCATCACCTCCGGATTCGTGACCTGGTGACACTGGCCACAGAATCGGGAATCGGCGAGCATTGGGGCCTTCTCCCCGATGTGAGACCTGGACTCGATGTTCTCGTAAGGACCGTACATCACAGGAGTATTGATGAAGTCAGCAGCCTCTGGTGAATGGTCGAACACGAGCTGAGCATTGCCGAGGAAGTACGACTCAGTATTGTTTGAGCCCGGCGTCGGCATCGCGCGGTGGCAAACGTTGCAGCTGACGCCTTGGCCATCGACGATCTTGCCATCAACCGATGCCTCGGGGTCGAATCCAGAGCCATCCGGAGGCGTAGCTCTCCCGTTCAGGAACCCAATGGGAGAGTGACATCGCAGGCAGAAAGTCCCCACCCCCGGCGCGTCCTGGTTGGCAATCGCTAGAGCAGCTTTGAAGACAGGATCGCGCCATGCGTTGGCCATCATGGTACCTGCCCACGTGTCGGTGGGCATGTAGTCCTGGCGATCCTCGTATTCGGCGAGATGGCAGCCGGCGCAGCGCTCTGCGGTGCCCAGATTGTTCGGTTGTGGCATGTCGCCCGGCGCTGTGCCTTGGAGGTCATCGATCCCAGCCGCTGCCTTGTGACTCAGCAACCCGAGCGCGAGCACCCAACCCACTGCCAGTTTCAGCGTATTCTGCATGGCTCGAATCCAGATCTGGTAAGCTGCTCTTCGGAAGGTGGGGACCAACGATGAACGGCGGCGCTGTTCCCTATGAATCGCGGGACAATCTATTCCGGATCGATTCGGAAGATACTGCCTCCGTAAGAGACGATGTACAGCTCGCCCGCTGCGTCTTCTCCGAACGAAGCCAGGCCCTGGATGGTGCTCTCAGAAGCGAGGTCCTGGCTGAGCGAGCTTCTTGGCGTGGCGACGCCGTCCTTCCATGTGAGCATCCAGACTCTGTCCGAGGCGTAGTCGCCGAACAGGTATTTCCCACGAAGTGCGGGGATCCTGCTCCCACGATAGACATAGCCGCCGGTTACGGAACCATCGCCGTTGTCGTGATCGTACGTCACGATGGGCGCCGTGATCGTCGGCGAGTTGCATGGGGTCGCCTGGTCTTGCTGGATGCACGTACCCCCCTCGGTGACGCTCCATCCGTAGTTCTTTTTGCCCTGGCCGCGCGGCTCGACGTTGATCTCCTCAAACAATCGCCCACCGACATCTCCGATGTAGAGATCTCCCCTGCAGCGGTCGAAGCTGAATCGCCACGGGTTGCGCAGGCCGTAATCCCAGACGTCCGGATCTCCACCAGTGACGTTCCCCGCTGGCGCTGTCGGATGATTGTCGACATCGATGCGCAGGATCTTGCCGAGCTTTACCTCAATGTTCTGCCCATTGTTGTTCGGATCCGGGTTGTCGGTTTGGCCACCACCGTCGCCGACGCCTATATAGAGCATGCGATCTGGGCCGAACGCGAGCATGCCGCCGTTATGGTTGCCCATGACACCGGATGTTATGCGGAAATAGCTGCGCTTGCTCTCGGCGACGGCGACATCCGGATTGCTTGGCGAGCGTGAGAATTCCATCAGAGTGAGTCCAGTCGCCACATCACCCTGACGGCGTGCGTTGAAGTACACAAAGAAGCGCCCGTTCTCTGCGTAGTCGGGATGGAACGTGAGGCCGAGTAGCCCCTTCTCGTCATCATAGCCCGTGTCGACCGGCGTGACGAGCCCCGTGATGTCGAGGAACGGCTCATCCTGAAGCGCTCCGTTCTTTACCAGGCGAATCCTTCCGACCTGCTCGATAACGTAGAGTCGGCTCGCGTCGGCAGGCTCACTGGTTACATGGAGCGGCCGATCGAAGCCGTTGACTACCTCGGTAAGCTTGAGCGGCGGCACGGTCCCGCCCGGCTCGTCGCACTCGATCGTCCCGCTCCCGCCGGCACCGGAGCCGGCGCTGGTCGCAGGGCCGGTGCCGGCTCCGGTGCTCGTGGTCGAGCCCGGGCCGCTGGTGCTGGCGTTCGTGCCGGTGCTGGTGCTGGTGTTCGTGCCGGTGCTGGTGCTGGTGTTCGCGCCGGATCCGCTGCTCGTGGGAGCGCCGCTCGAGGTGCCGCCGCCGGAGCCCGGTCCACCGGGACCGGTGCCTCCCCCGCCTCCTCCGCCTGTGCCTGCGCTGTTGTCGCTGCCGCCGCAGCCATTCAGGGTGAAGCCGAGCCCGAAAAGGGCGGCTGCGATGGGCATAAAAGACAAAAGGAAACGCTTCTGGTCCATCATGCAGTAGGACACTATCCGAACAGCGCGCCCCTTGGTATAACTTTCCACCGCTCGGCGACGTCGGCATCTTGCGGCAGGCGCCCGGACCGGCGGGCACGACTACAATGCAAGACGCTTCCCTACTGCTGTTTGGAATTCTCTCGCGCCGGATTCCGTCGGCGGCGCGCTCCTGGCTGGAACGCGTCGAACAGGTGACCGGGATCGGTGCGGGGCTCGGCGGCACGCCCGACGCGCGGGAGAGCGAGTCGTCGACGTGGTTCGATCTCGACCGCTTCCTCGCGACGTTCACTGCGGCGGTACGCGTGCTCGGTAGGGGGCAGCTCCGGCTTCACCCCGACGAGCGGGATGCCCTGGAGGCTGCCCGTGTCGCCGGGGTGGTCGATGGCCGGGCGCTGGATGAGCTCGGCCGGGTAACGATGCTGGCGCAGGTTTCGAGGCGCCTGCCCGGACCGGAGCTCGAATCGCTGCTCCGTGTTTGTTATGAGCAGGGAGATGGCCGGGAGCGGCAGGCGCTCTTGCGGGCACTGCCGTTCTTGACCGAGGCAGAGCGCTTCGTTCCGCTCGCGGTCGAGGCGTGCCGAACGAATGAGCTGCCCATCTTCGAAGCGATCGCCTGCGAGAATCCCTACCCGGCTGCCTATTTTCCTGATCTCAACTTCAACCAGTTGGTCCTCAAGGCCATGTTCATGGGCGTGGCGCTCGCCCGGATCATCGGGCTCGACCGGCGGCGATCGGGCGAGCTCGCCCGGATGGCGGAGGACTTCGCGAGCGAACGGAGGGCGGCTGGCCGGAGCGTCCCGGCCGACATAGGCTTGCTCTCTCTGGACCACGAGCGTGAGCGCGCGACGCGGATCCCCGAGTAAAGCGGCGCGCTGCGGAGGGACTCTTGAAGCTATTCGATCCCCACATCCACATGACATCGCGGACCACGGACGACTATCAAGCGATGGCCGCGGCCGGCATCGTGGCCGTCCTCGAGCCGGCGTTCTGGCTCGGTCAACCGAGGACCCATGTCGGCACGTTCGAGGACTACTTCACGTCCCTGCTAGGCTGGGAGCGTTTCCGGGCCAGTCAGTTCGGCATTCGTCACCTTTGCACGCTGGGGCTCAACCCGAAGGAAGCCAACAACCCTCGCGTGGCGCAAGGCGTCATCGATCTCTTGCCCCGCTATCTTGACAAGGAAGGCGTGGTCGCGGTCGGGGAGATCGGGTTCGATGACATGACACCGGAGGAAGAGAAGTATTTCGCCCAGCAGGTCGAGCTCGCCCGAGAGCACGATCTTCCGATTCTGGTGCATACGCCGCACCGCGACAAAAAGCGGGGTACGGAGCGGACGCTCGCCCTAGTGCGGGAGCTTCGGTTCCCTGAAGAGCGTGTGCTCGTGGATCATAACAACGAGGAGACGCTGCCGCTCGTGCTCGCGACCGGCTGCTGGGCCGGCCACTCCATCTACCCCAATACCAAGATGGACGAGGACCGGATGGTCGCGCTGGTCAAGACGTTCGGTGCCGAACGGATCCTCATCAACAGCGCGGCGGACTGGGGCGTGAGCGATCCGCTTAAGGTGCCGAAGACGGCGGCGCGGATGCGCGAGAATGGGATCGCGGACGAGGCGATCGAGCGGATCGTGTGGAAGAACCCGCTCACCTTCTTCTCTCAGAGCGGCCGGCTCGATCTCGCGGAATTCGGCGAGGCGCCAGCGGTGGATCAGCGCGCCCTGTTCGAGGGCAACTCGGTCTTGCGCGGGCAGGCTCCCGTCGTGAAGAGCTGATAGAACAGGTATGCACCGCACGGTCGTTCTCAATGTCGTCGGGCTGACCGGCGAGCTCCTCGGCGATTCCACGCCGAACCTGAAGCGGCTCGCACGGGAGGGCGTGATGCGCCCTCTTCAGACCGTCCTCCCGGCGGTCACGTGCACGGTCCAGTCGACGTTCACCACGGGCCTCCTCCCGAGCGGGCACGGCTGTGTCGCGAACGGCTGGTACTTCCGCGACATCGCCGAGGTGAACCTGTGGCGCCAGGCGAACCAGCTCGTGGCAGGTGAGAAGATCTGGGAAGCCGCCCGTCGGCGCGATCCGACGTTCACCTGTGCGAAGCTGTTCTGGTGGTACAACATGTACAGCTCGGCAGACTACGCGGTGACGCCGAGGCCGATCTACTGGGCGGACGGGCTCAAGCTGCCGGATATCTACACTGAACCGGCGTCGTTGCGAGATGAACTCGTATGCCGATTGGGTGAGTTCCCTCTCTTCAATTTCTGGGGTCCGAATGCGGATATCCGGTCGACGGAGTGGATTGCGCGGTGTGCGCGCCATATGTATGACACGCGACGGCCCACGTTGACGTTGGTTTACCTTCCGCACCTCGACTACAACCTGCAACGGCTCGGGCCGGATCACCCGGGGATCAAGGATGATCTCCGCGCCGTGGACGCCGTGTGCGGGGAGCTCATCGACCATGTGCGCAAGGATGGGGCGCGGGTGATCGTCCTGTCCGAGTACGGCATCACGCGTGTGTCCGGCGTGGTGCACATCAACCGTGCGCTCCGAGAGCAGGGGCTCGTGCGCGTCAGGGTCGAGCGCGGCCTCGAGAAGCTCGACGCCGGCGCATCCGAGGCGTTCGCGGTGGCGGATCATCAGGTGGCGCATGTGTACGTGCGTCGCCCGGAGCGTATTCAAGAAGTGAAGGCGTTCCTTGAAAGGCTTCCCGGAATAGACGTCGTTCTCGATGCGGAAGCCAAGCGCTCAGCCGGACTGGATCATGCGAGGTCAGGAGAGCTTGTCGCGATCTCACGAGAGGATCGGTGGTTCAGCTACTACTATTGGCTCGATGATGATAAGGCTCCGGAGTTTGCCAGAACCGTCGATATCCATCGCAAGCCCGGATACGATCCTGTGGAGCTGTTTTCTGACCCTAAGCTGCGCGTCCTGCCAGCCCATGTCGCCTGGAAGCTGCTCAAGAAAAAGCTCGGTTTCCGGTATCTTATGGACGTGATCCCACTGGATGCCGCATTGGCGAAAGGATCGCACGGTCGTTTGACCGAGCGCCCGGAGCAGGGGCCGCTCGCCCTCTCTACCTGTGGCTCGCTGCTGCCGGATGAAAGGGTTCTTGCTCCTGATGTGAGTCGAATCGTGATGGATCACATCTTTTGTTGACGCCCCCTCCCCCGTCAGTTGCTTCGTGGCATAAATTGGTGTGATTGGTTCGCGGCGGCCACGTTGCTAAATTCCGAGCTTTGCCAGAAACATGGTGTCGTAATCTGTTTGCAGCGTACCCGACTCGAACGCGATTGTTCTGAAGAATGAGCCGATGATGATGGTCTCGTTGCTGGGGGCTGCCTTTGCGGCAAATCCGGATGACGGGCCTCCGCTTCGGTATGACCTTTTCCAGAGCGTTTCCCCTGACGAATCTAGTTTCAGTACCCAGGGGGATGGGAGTTCGTCGTGATCCATGATCTCGTTGTCCACCCTCAGCTCCCCGCTGAATTCTCCGATGAGCACGACATTGTTGAGCGTGTCATTGCTGATGTCTTTGATCGCGTTGTGGGAAGTTCCTTCAAAGTCGCGACTCCAACGATGTTTTCCAGATGTGTCGAATTGGACGACGAAGAACGCTGTGTGTCCATCGGGTGAACCGAGGCCGTGGCTGCTGTCAAATTCGATGCGCTCATCGTAGTTTCCGGTGGCGGTAATGTTGCCGAGGTTGTCGACGGTTAGAGCCGTCGGGTAACCGTTGTCGAAATCACGTGTCCAGACCGGGCTACCATCGCTGTCAAGCTTCGCTAGGAACATCCCCGCGCCGTCGAGCTCTGGGGAATCACCAAAGCGAATCGAGTTTTGATGATTTCCGATGACAACGATGTTGTCGCTTCGATCGATGGTTGCGTCTATCAGCGCATCATCGCCTGAGCTGCCGAACATCCGTGCCCATCCGCCTTGTGCTGTGCTCGTGGATCCTGTCTTCCCATCGAGTTTTGCAGCGTATATATCGAGCGTTTCCGCTGGAGCGGATGTCAGGATCGTGTCGTCGAACTCAATGCTCCCTCTGAACGTTCCTGAGATGAACGCGTCGCCGTGTTGTGTGCTGCTGATCTTGGGGCGAATGGTTCTGGTGAATTGGTCAAAGTAACTATCGTTAAGAATTTTGGCTGGGAAGCTGCGGCTCCACGTATGCTCTCCTTTGTTGCTGAATTTTGCGACAAATAGACCTGGTCCGACGTCGCTACCGCCGAAATTGATCGTGCCGTCGCTGACGCCAGTCAACAAGATGTTGCCTGCGGCATCTACGCTTACGGATGTCGCTTCCTGGGCCGCTGCATCTCCGAAACTGTGACTCCATATGTGGTTCCCGTCTTTGTCAAGGGCGACGATGAATATGTCGGAGTCTCCGGCGCTCGTGAGAGGCTCTGTGTCAAATTGTATGGACTGCGAGAAGGCGCCTGCTGCGATGATGTTGCCCTGTAGGTCGGTTGTTACTGAGTGAGCCACAGATTCAGTTCCGAATGCTCGTGCCCACAAGGTGCAGTCGAATCCGTCGCAATTTTCGTCGTCGTCGATCGCGCAGACCTCCTGAGCTGGTAGCTTTTCGTTCTGGCATGCGCCCCAGGCGCTTCCACTGTCGTCGCACGTCCGTGTTCCGGATTTGCACAGCCCGATATCAGCAGTACCTTCTGGGCCGCTGTAGCATTCCTCTGTCATGTTCGGCCTACAAACGTTCGCGCTGTTATTCCCGCCTGCACTCTGGTCTTCTGGTGGTGGAGAATCTTTAAAGTCGTCGAGCCCGAGGACGAGCGCGCATCCGGAACCGGCAAAGAATAGCGCAATGAAGCTTGTTGGAATGATTCGTGCGTTGCGTAACGTCATGAGCCGTGTCTCCAGTAGCCCGAGCTGTTGTCTCTCAGTCATCGATGAGGATGCCAGCCGCGGCACCGACTCCTGCGCTAGTCCTCACGTCCCCCTCACCACACGCTGCATCGCCAGCGTCAGCGGAAATCCCAGCATGGCCAGCGCCGCCGCGCGGCCGGCGCCCGGCGCGCCGCTCCTCGCGATGAGCACCGCATCGAGAAGCGATATCCCTGCGATGAGCGTCACCACGGCGCGCGGGATCCGGTCCTTTCGTGTCCCCCGCAGCAACCTCACCGCGTGGATCACGCAGCCAGCGAGCGCCCCGTACGCGATCGTCCCCATCATCCCGGTGAGCGGCGCGCCTAGCGTCGCCAGGAACGGGACCGCCATGAAGCCGAGCGCCCAGAGGCTGCGCACCGCCAGCAGGTTCTCCTGCTTCGCGATCGCGGTCAGCCCGATCAGATAGAACAGCAGCGCCACCCCCCCGGCGAGCACCGCGCTCCCGAACTGCCCCCCCGCCGCGAACGCCGCCGTCACATAGACCAGCACGCGGCACGCCCCCATCAGCGCCGGGCTCAGCGGGTTCCCCTTGTGCCAGGCATCGTAAAGCACGATCGCCCCGGCGAGCAGCGCACTCGCCAGGGCGGGCGCCATCCCCCGGTTCGCCACATAGGCATGGCCGCCCACGATCAGCACCCCCGCCCCGAGCAGGCCGTAGCCGACCGCGAACACTTCCCGGGCGCTCACAAGCCCGGACGGGATCGGCCGCTCGGGCCGCTCGCGCGCGTCGATCTCCCGGTCGAACGCGTCGTTCAGGAACATGCCGCCCACGTACATCAGCGACACTGCGAACCCCACCAGCGCTACCTCGAGCGCCCGCGGCGCAGACCCCGACAGGGCCATGCCACAGAGCACGTTCGTCCACACCGTGGGCAGGTTCGAGACGCGGCCGAGCCGCAGGTACACCCGTGCGCGCGAGCTCATCGCCTTGCCCCCGGTCGGTTGTCCGCTCGGCCACCGGAGCTCGCGCCGATTTCGCTGTCCGCTCGCCCAGCGGAGCTCGCGCCGACCTCGCGGCCACGCCCGACCTCGCGGCCACGCCCGACCTCGCGGCCACCCCCAACTCCACGGCTCGCGTTGATGCCTCTGCCGTCGCCGGCGCCCACGCTTCCGTTGCCCACCATCCGCTCCTCCACCCAGCGGAGCTCCCTCGCCACCGCCTCGACGACCCCGCCCCGGCGCTGGTCCTCCGGCAGTACATCCCAGGTGTAAGTCTCCACCTCGAGGTGCTGCGTCGCTGGCGAGTCTCGCAGGTGCGAGAGCAGCGCCGCCAGCTCCGGCTGCGTGGTCGCGAGCGCGCCCTCGAGCTCCCGGAAGATCGGCACATGGAAGTGGACTCGCCACTCCTCCGGCGGCGCCCCGGGCGGCGCTGCGGTCCCGCCGTCGAGCGCCGCCAGCGCCTCGGGCAAATCCAGGTAGCGGACGAGCTCGCCCCCGCCTGGGCCGCCACGCCGCTCGACCACCTGGTGCAGGTAAACGACGTCCTCCGCATACGCGCGCAGCCTCGCCATCGTCGCAGGCTCGCGCTCCGCCACGCGGGCGCGCAGCCCGGCGCTGAGCTGCACCTTGTGCACGCCGATGCCCGCCGCGCGGAGCGCCGCCAGCGACGCGGGGGCGTCCTCGAACTCCACCGCCATGTGGCACGCGTCGAAGCAGAGGCCGAGGTGGCTCCGGAGCGCCTCCTCGGCGTCCCGCAGGCTCATCCCGGCCAGCGCCGACAGCTCGCGCGCGCGCTCCGGCGCGAACACGTGATCGCTGAAGAAGCCGATCGCCTCGGGCGTCGTCTCGAGGAAGCAGCACGGCTCCGGCTCGAGGGCCAGCGCGATGTGCTTGCCCGTGCGGCGGCGGACCTCCACGAGGTGCGCCGCGTGCGCGACCAGCCGCCGCGCCATCGCCTCCGCGTCACCCGGGGTGCGCACCCGCGGCCTGAACGCGCCCGGCACCGTGCTGACGCTTCCCATCAGGCCCTCGTCTGCCGGCAGCAGCTCGGCGAGGAGCGTCGCCAGGAGATCGCTGTACGCGAGCCGCTCCTCGTCGAGCCAGTCGGGCAGGTACACGCGCTCCTTCACCGGCGCGCCGTGGAACCGGCCGTAGGGGAAGCCGTTCAGCGTGAACACGTAGAGGCCGTTCCGCTCGAGAAAATCGCGGAACGCGTCGAGCTCCGCCGGCTCGGCGAGCTCCGCCGCCGCCCTCGCCGACAGCCGCAGCCCCACCCCGCACCGGCGGCGCGCGCTCGGCCCGAGGCCCTCCGCCCCGCTGCCCCCTCCGCCGCTTCCGTCGCCTCCCCCGTGCAGCGCCCCTTCCTCCCCGCCGGCCGCGCGCGACCAGATCGCGAGCAGGTGCGTCTCGAGGCTCTGCTTCACCTCCGACCACGTCTCGCCCGCGTGGATGTTCGTGCAGTACGTGAGGTGCGGCGCGCCCGCGCACGCGAGCCTCATGATTGCGCCGCTCCCGTGACCGCGCCGGCCGCGGCGGCCGCGCCCGTGGCCGCGCCCGCTGCGCCCGCCGCGCCCGCTGCGCCCGCCGCTCCCGTCGCGCCGAGCGCCGCGAGCGCGCCCCGCCTCCCGGCGCGCTCGCGCAGCCGCGCGATCGCCGCGACGATGTGCCGCTCCTCCATCGCGTGCACCTCGCGGGCGCGCCCCACGTCCTCGAGCAACGTCACCGTGAGCTCCCCGCCGAGGTGCTCGCGGAACTCGTCCAGCCCATCGAGCACGCAGAGCCGCTCGCCCCGCTCCCCCCTCTCGCACGTGCGCGTCAGCGCGAGCGCGTCGTCCCACAGCGTGAAGCCGAGCGCCTCGAGCACCGCCACCACCGCGGCCGCCGTCGCCTGGCTGCACAGGCCGGCCAGCTCGGCGTACAGCGTGTCGATCGCGATCCCGATCGCGACCGCCTCGCCGTGGCGGAGCCTGTGCTTCGTGAGCGACTCCAGCTTGTGCGCAGCCCAGTGCCCGAAGTCGAGCGGCCGCGCGCTCCCGAGCTCGAACGGGTCGCCCGCGCTCGCGATGTGGTGGAGGTGGATCTCCGCCGAGCGGCGCACGAGCTGCGCGAGCGGCGCGAGCGACCCCGACGCGAGCGCTGCCGCGTGCTCGGACAGCCACGAGAACAGCCGCGCGTCCCGGATCAGCGCGACCTTCACCGCCTCCGCCATCCCCGCCACCTTGTCGCGCAAGGGCAGCGTCTCCAGAAAGCGCGGATCGATGAGCACCGCGAACGGCGGGGCGAACGTGCCGAGCAGGTTCTTCTTCCCGAACGCGTTGACGCCGTTCTTCACGCCGACCCCGGAATCGGCCTGCGCGAGCACCGTGGTCGGGATCCGCACGACCCGGACGCCTCGGTGCACCGTCGCCGCCGCGTAGCCGACCATGTCGAGCACCGCGCCGCCTCCGACGATCATCACGAACGACTGCCGATCCATCCCCAGCGCGTCGAGCCTCGCCTGCAGCGCCGCCGTCGCCGCGCCGTCGTTCTTCGCCGCCTCGCCGCCGGGCACCACGATCGGCTCGGCCGCGAGCGCGAGCAGGTCCGGTCGCGCGCCCACGTACCGCGCGATGTCGTCCGCCAGAGACGGCCACGCCGCCGCGACGCCGCCGTCGATCACCGGCAGCACGCGGTGACGCCGGCGCGGCTCCTTCGCCGCGATGGCGGCCGCCAGGTCGGCGTTGCTCGGCGAAAAAACGCCCTCCGTGAAGTAGACGGGGTACTCGAAGGGGACCGCGATCCGTTGCAGATGAAGCAGCATCAAAGCCGACTTTCGAGAGAGGTCATCGGCCCGTCAAGTTGGTTCCTCGCGAGGATCCCGCGTCTTGCCGCGGTACGAAAACTTCCCCTTGGCGGCGGACGGCCTTCCTGCAATGCTGGCGCCGCTCGGTCAATCGCGCCGCCGTACGGCCGAGTTCACCTCGTGGCCCCATGATCGCCGCGTGATCCCAACCCCGTACCGCCTGACATCCTCCTCAATGCAGACGCCCATGGAAGGCACAGCCCGTCCCACGAAACGGTCCTTCATGCGAGGAGTGCTTCTGACGGCAGCGGCAGGGCTCGCCCTCGCCGCGTTCTCCGCCGGGTGCGCGCCGACGTACGTCTACAATCCCGCGAACTACGCGAAGGAGTACGACCCGCGTAAGCACGAATACACGATCGGGGTAGGGGACCAGATCCGGATCAACGTCTGGCGCATGGCCGACCTCTCGAGCGAGGCGCTCGTCCGGGCCGATGGCGTCATCACGATGCCGCTCATCGGCGACGTCTACGTGGCCGGCAGGACCCCGACCCAGGTGCGCGAGGAGCTGAAGAAGCGGCTCTCCGAGTTCGTGAAGGACGAGACGGCCGTGATCACCGTCGCCGTGACCGGGATCAACAGCTACCGGTTCGTGGTCAGCGGCAATGTCGCGCGCGCCGGCATCTTCGCCTCCAACTACTTCGTCTCGGTCTCCGAGGCGCTCGCGCTCGCCGGCGGTCCCAACCAGTTCGCCTCGACGGATCAGATCCTGCTCATCCGCATGGATAGCCCGGGCAAATTCCGGCACATCCCCATCAACTACGACGAAATCGCCTCGCGCAAGCGGCCCGAGCAGGACCTCGTGCTCAAGGCCGGCGATACCGTCTTCGTGCCCTGATCGTGGCCGGCTCCTCCGCGCTTGCCCGAAAAGCGGTCCTCGGCGCGGTCTGGACGATCGCGACCGGGCTCGGCTCGCGCGTGCTCGGCCTGATAGGCACCCTCGTGCTCACCCGGTTCATCGCGCCGGATGTGTACGGCGAGGTCTCGGCAGCGTCCGTCGTGATCATGACGGCGCACTTCATGTCGAGCCTCGGGACCGGCCAGTTCATCGCGTCGAGGCCCAACCTCGACCGCCAGATGGTCTTCAACGCGACCGTCTATTTCCACGTGGCGGGCCTCGTCGCCATCGCCGTCGTGTACCTCCTCCGGGAGCCGATCGCGGTGCACCTCGTCGGCGCGCCCGGGATGCTCGAGTTCATGCCGGGGCTCATCCTCGCGATGTTCATCGATCGGCTCTGGTACGTCCCCGATCGCCTGCTCATCCGCGAGATGCGCTTCCGCAGCGTCAGCCTCCGGAACGCCGCCGGCGAGCTCACCTACACCGCGGCGTCCGTCTCCCTCGCCGTGCTCGGCTGGGGGGGGAACGCCATCGTGGTCGCGACGCTCCTGCGCGCCGTCGTGCGCGTGGTGACCACGGTCCCGGCGGTGAAGCTGTCCGAGTGGCTGACGCCGAGCCCGCTGTCGCGCGAGAAGGCGCGCGAGCTGTTCGCCTTCGGCATCCCGCTGAACTTCGGGTCGCTGGCGAACTTCGGGGCCTCCAAGTGGGACAACCTCGTCATGATCCGCCTGTTCGGGGAGCAGGTCGGCGGGCTCTACAACCTCGCGTGGAACCTCGCCGACATCCCGGCCTCCCAGGTCGGCGAGCGCATCGGCGACGTGCTCGTCCCGTCGTTCGCGAAGCTCGAGCCGGAGCAGCGCAAGGCGGCGCTCGTCCGCGCGCTCACGCTGCTCGCGCTCCTCATCTTCCCGCTCGCCGTGGGCCTCGGCGCGGTCGCCCCGACGATCCTGAACGACACGTTCTTCAACGAAGCATGGGAGCCGGCCGGCCCGCTCCTCGCCGTGCTGTCCGCGCTCGGCGTCACGCGCCCGATCGGCTGGGTCTTGTCCTCGTACATGCAGGTCTACGGCCGGACGCGGACGATCATGGTCCTGGAGTGGCTCAAGGTGGCCGCGATCGTCGGCGGCATCGCGCTGCTCGGAACGATCGGCGGCGTCCTCTGGGCCTGCGCCGGCGTCGGCGTCGCGTTCGGGGTGCACGCCCTGGCGAGCCTCTGGGTGGTCAAGCGCGCCGATGGCGTCCCGTACATGCGGCTCCTGCGCCCGCTGGTCCGCCCGCTCCTCGCGTGCCTGCCCATGGTCGCCGCGGTGCTCGCCGTTCGCTACGGCATGCGGTCGCTCCACGACCTGCCCCGCGGGTGCCGCCTTGGCGCCGAGGTGGTGGCCGGCGGGCTCGCCTTCGTCGCCTCCGCGCTGGTCATCGCGGGGCAGGCATCACGGGACTTCCTCCAGCTCGCACGCGAAGCGGTCCGCCGCCGTCGTTAAGGCGTTTCCTGAATGTCACCGACCCGGCGTGACGAGCGAAGCGCGCAGCGAGCGAGATGAGTGCGGTGAGAGCAACACGCGTGACGAGCGTGGCCAGCGTAACGAGCGTAACGAGCGCAACGAGCGCAACGAGCGCAACGAGCGCAACGAGGAGCACGTTTCCCCTCCGAACGTTGGGGCCCCACGCGACACTCGAGCGAAATTGAAGGGCCTGTGGTAGCGTCGGGCCCCTCTCTTCGAAACTGGGTCGGGATCCGCATGGCGGCTCCCGTCCACCACTGGAGATAAAAGGAAATGGCAGAGACGCATCCCCCTGCGGTCGAGAGCTTCCTGGCCAAGATCAACTCCCGCGAAGCCCAGGTGGGCATCATCGGCATGGGTTATGTCGGCCTGCCGCTGGCGCTCACGTTCATCGAGAAGGGCTTCCGCGTGCTGGGCTTCGACGTGGACCCGGCGAAGGTCACCGCGCTCAGCGAGGGGAAGGGCTACATCAAGCACCTCGATCCCGCGCGCATCGCGGCGGCAGCCAAGACGGGCCGATTGGAGGCGACGGCGGACTTCTCGCGGCTCGGCGAGCCCGACGCCATCCTGATCTGCGTCCCGACCCCGCTGACGGCCCAGCGGGAGCCCGACATGAGCTACGTCGTCGGCTCCGCCCAGAAGATCAAGGAGCGGCTGCGGAAGGGGCAGCTCATCGTCCTCGAGTCCACCACGTATCCCGGCACGACCGATGAGCTCGTGAAGGGCATCCTCGAGCAATCGGGCCTGCGCATGGGGCAGGATTTCTACCTCGCCTTCTCGCCCGAGCGCGAGGACCCGGGCAACCGCGATCACAGCACCGCGACCATCCCGAAGGTCGTCGGCGGCGTCGATCGCGCGTCGCTGGTCCTCTCGCAGGCGCTCTACTCGCAGGCGATCGCGCGCGTCGTGGCCGTCTCCTCGGCGCGCGCGGCCGAGGCGGCGAAGCTGACCGAGAACATCTTCCGGGCCATCAACATCGCCCTCGTGAACGAGCTCAAGGTCGTCTACGACGCCATGGGCATCGACGTCTGGGAGGTGCTCGACGCCGCGTCGACCAAGCCGTTCGGCTTCATGCGGTTCAACCCCGGCCCGGGCTGGGGCGGCCACTGCATCCCGCTCGACCCGTTCTACCTCGCGTGGAAGGCGCGCGAGTACGGCGTGTCGACCAAGTTCATCGAGCTCGCCGGCGAGGTGAACGTCGAGATGCCGCACTACGTCGTCAACAAGCTCCAGCTCGCGCTGAACGAGCGCGGCAAGGCGCTGAAGGGCACGAAGGTCCTGCTGCTCGGCGTCGCCTACAAGAAGGACATTGACGACCCGCGCGAGAGCCCCGCGTTCGAGATCATCGAGCTCCTGCGCAAGCTCGGGGCCGTGCTGAGCTTCCACGACCCGCACGTGCCCAAGCTGCCGCGCATGCGCACCTGGCCGCATCTGCCGGAGCTCTCGTCCGTCCCCCTCAACGAGGACACGCTCAAGAGCCACGACGCGGTCATGATCGTCACCGACCACTCCGTGGTCGACTACGATCTGGTGCTGAACCACGCCGCCCTGATCGTCGACGCCCGTGGCGTCTACCGCGCGGCGAACCCCAAGGTGGTCAAGGCCTGACGGAGGGCGAGGGCGCCCCGAGCGGCGCGGGCAGGCGTCGCACGCCAGCACGGCGGTCCTGGTGACCGGGCATCCAGCGGCGGCGTCCTTGCCGCGTCGCCGCTGGCCCCGTGGCGTGTCGCTCAACTCCCGTGCTGTGGGCGGCGCGGCGCGAGCATCGCCGTGGCGCCCACGCCACGGCGCGGGCGTCTCGGCGCAGCTCCTGGGTGACTCCTCGGCAAACGCGAGGGGCTCCGCGTGTCCTCGCGACCTCGTAGCCGCGTCACCTTGTATCCGCGTATCCTCGTCACCACGTATCCTCGTGACGCCGTAACCCCGTAACCCCGTAACCCCGTAACCCCGTAACCCCGTAACCCCGTAACCGATGCAGCTCTTGCCGAGCTCGCGAAATCGCGAGCATCCCCTTGATGTCAGGGCGCCGGTTCGGTACCCATCAAAGACGGTCCATGTCCACGCCGCCGCCCATGGTCGGGCCAGGTCGAACGATGTCGCCTGCAGATGACAGCCTGGGCCCTGCGCCGTCGAGCTCGGATTGGAAGGGCCACCTGGAGATCCGGCTCGGTGATCTCCCGGGGACGCGACGGCCGCTGACGGAGTCCCACATCGTCATCGGCAGGGCGCCGGGCGTGCAGCTCACGCTCGACCACTACACGGTCTCACGGCGCCACGCGGAGCTCTTCTGCGATCCGTTCGGCCGGTGGTGGATCCGCGACCTCGGCAGCACCAACGGAACGCTCGTCAACGACGAGCGGATCAACGAGAAGGTGCTGAAGCCGGGCGATCGCATCGGGATCGGCGACTATATCCTCGAGTTCCAGCTCACGGCGCGGTCCCCGCGCGTGCCGATCGACCCGGGCGGCCTCCATTTCGAGGAGGACAAACCGACCGCGATCCGCAAGCTCGGCGAGCTCGACCCGCCGCGGATCGCGGCGAAGCACCTGTTCACCTTGATGGACCTGTCGCGGCGGCTCCTCAGCATCGAGGACGCGACGGATCGGTTCGACGCGCTCTGCCAGCTGATGGTCCGAGAGGACTTCCACGGCAGCATGGCGCTCGCGCTTCGGCTCCGGCAGAACGGCGCGCTGACGATCCTGTCCGGGCCGCACCGCCCGTTCCAGTCGCTCCGGCGCGAGGACTCCGTCGCCCCGCCGTACATCTCGCGCCGCGTGCTCGCGGCGGTGCAGGACACGCGCGAGCCGGTGCTGGCCGGCAACCTGGTGAGCGACAGCGCCACGGTCGAGCTCACGATGTCGCGCGACGTCATGGCCCTCTGGGTCGTGGCCTGTCCGCTGCGCGTCGAGGAGCAGATGATGAACCTGCTCTACGTGACCCTGCCGCCCGACTTCGGCAGCGTCGAGTGGCTCGGGCTCATCGCGCTCGCGGCGGAGGTCTATCAGCAGGCCGAGTCGGCCTGGGAGGCGCGGCGCCACGCGCAGGCGCACGCGGCGATCGAGCGCGAGCTCGAGATGGCGCACCAGATCCAGCGGACCTTCGTCCCGAAGCGGCTGGAGTTCAAGGCGCTGGACGTGGCGCTCGGCTTCGAGCCGTGCCGGTGGGTCGGGGGCGACTACGTGGACATCGTCCCGATGCCGGACGGCCGCATCATGCTCGCCGTGGCGGACGTCTGCGGCAAGGGGCTCCAGGCCGCGCTCATCGGCTCGAGCGTCCACACGATGGTGCGCGCGACGGTCGACGCCGGCCGCGGGATCACGGGCATGATGGACCGGCTGAACGCCTACCTCTGCGAGTACCTGCCGGAGCACTCGTTCGTCACGATGGTGGCCGTCGCCCTCGACCCCGCGACGGGCCGCATGGAGTGCGTCAACGCAGGGCACCCGCCGGCGCTGGTGGCGACCGCGGAGGGCGGACTGCGGCACCTCCAGGCGGCCGTCAACCCGGCGCTCGGGGTCGGCCTGGTGCCGATGGAGGCGCACCAGAGCGTGCTCGCGCCGGGCGAGGTGCTCGCGATGTACACCGACGGGCTCACCGAGCTGCGCAACTCGTCGAAGCAGATGCTCGGCCTGCACGCGCTCGGCACCGGCTTCGCCAAGCTCTGCGCCACCAGCGCTGGCCGCCCGGTCGCGTCGATCGCCGACAAGCTCACGCACATGCTCGAGGAGTTCCGCGGCGACCAGCTGCCCGAGGACGACAGGGCCTTCCTCCTCGCCCGGCGCACCTGAGCGCGCCGCAGGCGGCCGCCCGGCGGAGCCCCTGAGCGCGCCCCGCCGCGCTCAGCGAGCGGCGTCGCCCGCGCCAGCCGACGCCGGCGCCTCGCCCTCCAGCGGCTCGCTCGGCGTCGGCTCCCGGCGCGGCGTGCCGGAAGGGCCTGCCGAGCCGAACGGCTGGGTCATCGAGATGCGCGAGCCCGGCGCCATCTGACGCGGGAACGCGCCCGACACGGACAGGAGGAGCGTGTTCCGGACGACGCGCGTGTCGGGGAGCTCCGCCGTCCTCGCCTCGGTGCGCTGGTTCGCGTGCTGGTACCGGAGCGCGAGCGCGAAATCGGGGATAACGATGACGGGGCTCCAGAGCAGCCCGACGTCGGTGAGCACCGCGAGCGTCGTCGGCCCCGTGTCGAGGTCACCCTCCGCGTTCGTCTCGAGAGGTTGCGAGAGCTGCGCGCTGGCCGAGCCCTCGACCGACAGGTGCCAGGCGGGGCGGATGGGCACGGCGGCGCGGAGCGTCAGCATGTGGGAGAGCTGGATCTGCTGCAGGAAGACGTTCGGCGTGGCCGCATAGGTGTACGCGAGCTCGGCGGCGTCGCCCCGCTCGTGCAAGTAGCGCAGCGCCGCGAGCCCGCTCGGGCGCACGAGCGACCCGGCGCCGCCCGCCAGGTCCGTCGCGACGACCCCGCCGAGGTCGAGCTGGCTCGAGAAGCGACGCCCGAGGTCGTGCTGCCAGCTCGCCACGAGCGTGCTGAGGAGCTGGTCGCGCGACGTGTACGTGTCTTCGGTCGTGGGATCGGTGTCGGTGACCGGAACGTTGTCGAAATGGGTGTAGCCGACCGAGAGCGCGAGGGCCGCGACGTCGTGGCGGAAGCTTCGGCTCGCGTTCAGCGTGTTCGTCACGCTGTACGTGCGCTGCGGGCGATCCAGGAGCGGGTTGTAGACGGCGAACGTCGCCGCCTGCCCGAGCGACCAGACCGGCGAGGGCTGGAACGAGAACCCCTCGTTGAACGAGCCCTGCACGAAGTTCGTCGTCCCGCCCGCGTTGCCCTGGAGCGTCGTGGTCCCCGGCGTCTGCTCGAGCTGGAACGTGTTGAGCTGGCCTTGCGACCCGGACGCCCCCAGCGTCACCGAGGTCCTCGGCGAGGTGACGAAGCGGCCGGACCACGCGGCCACGTTCGAGTACGAGCTCGCCTCCGAGTGCCGGAAGAAGAGGCTCGTCGAGAACGTGTAGGACAGCGTCTGCGCGGTCCGCGGCGTCGTGTAGGTGAAGATCAGGCCGGGGCTCGCGGTCGCGAGGCCGTCGGCGTCGGGACCGGGCCCGGCAGGGGGCTCGGCCGCGGAGGTCACGTTGTCGGTGACGCCGATCGACCCGGTGAAGACGCCGTGGAGGGTTGCGTCCTGCGCCCGGGCGCCGTGGTGGGTGAGGATCGCGCAGCCGAAGGCCGCGACCGCAATACCTCGTCCGGAGCGCATGAGGGCTGCAAGGTAACAATGGAGCCGGCGCTCGGCTACGCCTCCCCGACCTTTCGGCGCAAGGAGGCGAGCGCCGCGCGCCGGCCGTTCAGGCGTCGAGAAGGACGACACCGAGGATGGGCGCCGGCCGGAGCTGCTCGATGGCCTGGCGGATCGCCTTGCGGGTCGACTTCTTGACCAGCGAGGTCAGGATCACGCCGTCCACCGAGTCGCCGATGACGTTCAGGTCCATGCTGCCGAGCACCGGCGGCGTGTCGATGATGATGTACGAGTAGCCAGCGCGCTTGAGGCTCTCGATCGCGGTCGAGAACGCCACCCCGTCGAAGATCGGCGGCCGCTCCGTGCGCGGGTCGACGGCCAGGATGTGAACGGGCGTCTGGAGGGCGAGCCTCGCGTCGGGCGACCTGCCGCCCATCGGCGCGGCGTTCCTGTCCGACGACGACTCGCCGCCGTCGTCGCCCGGCGTCACGGCGGGCGCCGCCTGATCGACGACGACCCAGGGCGCGAACCGGTCGTTGACGTGGCGCTGGAGCTGCTCCGTGAAGCAGCTCGGGGGCTCGAACCGCAGCGCCTTCGCGATGCCGGGCTTGCGGATGTTCGCCTCGACGAGGAGGATCTTCCCGCGGACGGTCTCGCGGAGCGCGAGCGCGAGGTTGATGGCGCACGACGTCTTGCCCTCGCCCGGCCCCGCGCTCGTCACGGCGATGGTGATCCCCGAGCCCGTCGGCAGCTTGCGCCGGAGCGTCCGGTACGCGTCGGCCTGGGGCGAGTAGGGCGCGCGGAGCATCACGATGTTCGGATCGACGGCGTCCGGCATCGGCACGGGGCGCACGGTGATCTCGCCCGGGCCACGCAGCGACTCCTCCGGGAGCAACCCGGCGTTCTCCGGTGTGGTGGGCAGGGAGCGCAGCTGCTCGATGTGCAGCGACGGCGGCTCCTCGAACGTCGGATCCAGCGACTGCAGCTTCGCGTCCACGGCCTGGTGCGCCGGGGTCGACACCACGCGGTTGAAGATCAGGGAGGGCGGCGAGCTGAACGTGCTGGTGAGCGAGCGCTCGATCGGCCGCTCGGGCGGCGGCTGCTGCTGCGGCTGCTGCTGATGCGGCTGCGGCACCTCGCGCACCGTCACCTCGCGCGCCGCGGGCGGCACCACGCGATCGAAGACGAGCGAAGGAGGCGAGGGGAACGCGCCGCTGAACGATCGCTCGAGGGACGGCGCTCCCCCGGGGGGCGCCGACGCGTCCCGGACCCCCACGTCGCGCGATGGCGAGGCGATGACCCGCTCGATCGGCACCGGCAGCGCCGGCGAGCTGCCCGGCCTCCCGCCGCTCGACACGAGCCCAGGGCTGCTCAGCGTCGCGCTCAGATCGACGACACGCGCGATCGCGGGGGATGAGCCTTGCCGCTCGGGGCCGGGCGGCAGCGCCGGCGCGGGCATGCCGAGCACCGTCGCGGTACCCAGATGCGCGCGGTTCTCGCCGTGGTCCGCCGCGGGACCCCCGAGGAAGAGCGCCGTCGCTGGCGACGGCCCCCTGAGCGGCTGCTGCGCGCCGGGGTGAGCGCCCGGCGCCTGGGCGGCGCCGAGGCGCAGCCCCATCGCCTGCGGGTGCTGCGGCGGCGGGGGCAGATCTTGCCGGATGGTCGGCGAGTCGAACGCGGCGCTCGGGTCGTCCTGGCTGGAGCTCGGCCGCTCCGCCGAGACCACGTCCTCCGCGTCGTTCGCGAGGCGCAGGACGCGGGCGATCATCTCCTCGCGCACGTCCGGATCCGGCGCGATCGAGCGCCAGTTCCCGACCACGTTGCGGAGCCGGCGCGCCTCGATGACGAGGGCGCGGACCCGCGCGGTCTGCTCAGCGCGACTCAGGAAATCGCAGACCTGATCGAGCGCCCGCTCGAGGGAAGCGACCGGCGGGGGCTTTCCCGGCTCAGCTCCGCCTGTCTCAGCCACGGCGCCCTCGGGGCGCGCGCGCGGCGGGCGGTACGACGACGAGCACCGAAGCGAGCGCCATTCGATCGATATCTTCCATGTCGTAAACCCGATCGTCGAACACGATGCCACGCGCCGCGGCGGCCGCGATGCCGGCCGCGACGGACAAGAACAGCCCGCCGATGGCGATGATCAACCGCGACGGGCTCGACGGTGCGCTCGGCCGGTACGCCGGGTCGAGCACCTCGATCTGCGCCGAGTAGCCGCCCTGCTCCGAGCTCGCGGCGATCTCCGCGCGGAACGACTTGCCCTCGAGGTCCGAGAGGCGCTGCTGCGCGCGCACCTTCTCGCGGCTGAGCCGCGACCAGTCGGTCTCGGTGTTGATGATCTGCTTCGCCGCCTCGCTCGCGTCGGCCGCGTTGCCCTTCTTCGCGCCCCTGCGCGCCGCGATCTCCCGCTCGAGAGCGGCGAGCTGGGACTTGATCTTCGCCTTCTCGGCCTCGTCGGTCGCGGGGACCTCCACCACCGGCTCCGGCGGCAGGACGAGCGCCTGCTCGGCGCGCCGCAGCGCCGCCTCGGCGTTGGTCACGCGGGCCGCCGCCGCCCGGACGTCGGGGTGCTGCTCGGTGAAGCGGGACTGCTTGTCGGCCAGATCCCGCCGCGCTGTGGCGAGCTCCTGCTCGGCCTGATCCCGCTGCCGGGTGAGCGCGGGGGAGGGCACCCCGGCGGCGCTCACCGCCGGCTGCTCCGGCTTGCCGGTGAGCCGGCTGCGCAGGCGGGGCACCTGCCGCTCGAGCGCCTCGAGCGTCGGGTCGGTCCCGGTGGCGCGCCGCTCTCGCTCGCGGATGGCGGCGCCGCCCTGCGCGCCGCCGGGCGAGTTCTGCTCGGTGGCGAACTCGGGGTGCTCGGCCAGGAACGCCGCGAGCTCGGTCTCGGCCTTCTCGACGTCCTGCTCGGCGCGCTTCAGCTCGGCGTCGAGGAACTCGTTCGTCAGCTTCGCCTGCGACCTGCGCATGCGGGTCGTCTCCTCGACGAGGATGTCCGCGAGCCGCTGCGTCACCTCCTGCGCCTGCTCGCGCGTCTCTCCTTCGGCCGAGATCGCGAAGGTGTCCTGCGAGCGGGCCTTGAAGGTGATCTTGGCGCGGAGCCGATCGACCGCGTCGACCATGCCCCGCTTCTCGAGGACGTCGGGGAAGAGGTTGAACTCCGTCACGACCTTCTCGAGGTTGGAGCGCGCGAGCAGCGTCTCCTTGAGCCGCGCGGAGAGGGTGCGGAGCGGGTCGGGCCCGTCGGGCCCGAGGTACGTCGCCTTGACGCCCTCGCGGTAGAAGATCACGGTCTCGGAGCGGTACGCGGGCTTCCTCGACTGCACGACGAGCACCGTGAACCCGAGCCCCGCGATCGCGACCAGCACCGCCACGTACCAGTGCGCCAGCGTCCGGTTGATCATCGCGCTGACGCTGGGCGGCTGCGGACCTGCAGGCCGCGCCGCTGCGTCGGCGGGGATCGCCCCGAGCGCCTCCTGGGGCGGGGTAGGCCCGGGGAGCTGCTGGTTCATCTTCTTGTCCATGGTCCCCGCTCCTCGAAGGTTGCCTTGCTCCGCCCGATCCGGAGGACGCGCACCCCGGTCTGGCAGGCTGGTTGGCTATGGTAGACGTGCGACGCGCGAGCGCCAGCTTGTTGCACTCGGCTGTGCCCGCCGCGTGCCCGCCGCGCGCAACCCCACGCCTAACACGCCCCCAGTGCGTGCAGCACGCGGAACCAGCGCCGCGGCGACGGGGGGCACCGTCCGGGCGACTCCAGCCGCTCAGCACCGTCCGCGCGACACTTGCCGCGCGGCGCTGCCGCCGCAGCCGTTGTCGACGGGTGGGCCGGGGGGCCGGGGTGGCGGCGCGCGCGCCGCCACCGAGCGTCACGTGGGGAACACCCGATCGAGGCGCAGCAGGCGGAAGATCGCGCGCGGCTGATCCCTCAGCCCGACGATGCGCACCTGGCCGCCGTTGGCCCGTACCCGCTTGAACAGCGAGACGATGACGCCGACGCCCGAGCTGTCGATCAGCCGGAGGGACGAGAGCTCGAGCGTGATGTTCTGCCGGTTCTCGGCCACCAGCTCGTCCACCAATGTCCTGAACTCCGGTGCGGTCACTGCGTCGAGGGTCCCCTCGAACTGAACGACCGTCTCACTGCCGTTATCGGTCCGCGTATAGCTCATTGGATTTTGATTCCCCCTGCGGCGCGGGTCGCGCCCGAGCGGGAGACGCTCCGCATTCGAAAACTGCTCGTCCGATGCCCTGTCGCCCCGGCGAAATCGGCGTCGGAATGCTCTTGTTCGCTGCTGCCTTCACCCCCGTCGCCGGCAATACACGAGCTGCCCTCCCTCCGTTTCACAAGACGGAGGACATTCGGACTGCCGGGACAGTAGTCGACCTCATCCATGAACGACTTGATGATGAAGAGCCCCATCCCAGACTCGGGGAGGTCGTCGATGGGAGGGTTGTCGATGGCCGCGGGATCGAAGCTGCATCCCGTGTCCATCAAGCGGATGATAATGCCGTCCGCGTCGGATTCGATCTCGATGTCGACGTCGCCCGGCGGGCCAGCGCGGTATCCGTGAATCGCGATGTTGTTGAACGCCTCGCCGAACGCCGAGACGGTCTGGTCCTCGAAATCCTCCTGGGTGAGGCCGGGCGACCCGCCCTCGACCCTCCCAGGCGCGGCCATCTTGCATGCGGCCGCCACCACGCGGAGGGCGAGGTGGCGATAGGTCAACGAACCTGGTACGCGGAGTCGGATCACGCCCAAACCTCCATCCGAGCTTGTACCCTACCACGTTCTCGACTATGGGAGCCACAAGGTAAACAGTGACACCTGGCGTTCGTGTAGCGAAACGTGCGATCGACATCGCGGGCTCGCTCGTGGGTCTCACGCTGACCCTCCCGCTCTACCCTCTCATCGGCGCGGCCATCTACATCGAGTCGCCCGGGCCGATCTTCTACATGCAGCGCCGTGCCGGGATGCTCATCGGCACGGAAGTACGGGACGGCGTGGCCTATCCGCGCTTCGTCGAATTCCACATGCGCAAATTTCGTTCCATGCGCGTGGATGCCGAGAAATTGACGGGAGCCGTGCTCGCCCAGCAGGACGACCCGCGCATCACCCGGGTCGGCCGCTTCCTGCGCAAGACGCGCCTCGATGAGATCCCGCAGTTCTGGAGCGTGCTCATGGGCGACATGAGCATCGTGGGGCCGCGCCCGGAGCGCCCCGAGCTGCTCGTCAACCTCGCGCTCGCCATTCCCTTCTTCGAGGAGCGGATGCGCGACATCAAGCCGGGCATCACCGGGCTCGCGCAGGTGTCGCTCGGGTATACCGGACGCGCCCCGGCGGAGAGCGAGGTCGCCGCGTTCGAGGCGACGCTGACGAACCCGTTCGGCCTCGAGGAGGCGGAGGGGGCCGAGGCCGACGACATGCGGATGAAGCTGCTCTTCGATCTCGCGTACGCCGCATCGCTCGAGAAGCTCACGACATTCCTGCAGATGGAGCTCTCGATCATCGTGAAGACGCCTCTCGTGATGATCCTCGGCCTCGGGCGCTGAGCCCGGGCGCCCCGCGCGCCGGCGCCAGACGTCCTGCGCCGTCCGCTCTCGCGTCCCAGACGGCCGGCGCGGCGCGCAGCCTTGCGCCCCGGACGCTGGCGCCCACCCTCGCGCCCTGGACGCCGTCGCGCCGAGCGTCAGACGGCTCGTCCACACGCATCCCGCGCGGAGGCGCGAGAGCCTCAGTGGCCCTTTGACTTCGTGTACAGGGTCAGCGCGATTACCAGGCCGATGTTGGCGAGGATGAGCCGGTACACATCGCGCTTCTCGAGCTGGATCGAGAAAGAGGGATCGACGCTCTTGACGGCGCAGTAAAACGCGCCCGCGAGGCCGAAGTAGATCCAGAGCACGTAGTGGTAGGTGAACGAGAGGAAGAAGATCCCCACCATCATCCCGCAGAACCCGGCGAGCATCCCCATGGCCCAGGCCCGGATCGGCGCGAACTGCGCGCCGTGCTCGTAGCGGTTGAGCGCGACCAGCGAGATCTTGAGCGTGAGGTAGATCATCGCCGTCCACGCGAACATCCCGAGCGGGCCGAGCTCCGCGAGCGCGAGCAGGTACGCGTTGTGCGCCGTGAGCCAGTGGTGCTCCGTGAACTGGCGGTAGCCCGCGCCCATCAGCGGGAACATGCGGTAGATCTTCAGGCCCTCGGACAGGATCTCCGTGCGCTCGCCCGCCGACTCGTCCGCCTCGTCGCCGCCGCGGCCGCCGAGCATCATGAGCGGCGCCGCGCAGATCGCGCCGAAGATCGCGCCGCGGACGCCGTACTTCTTGACGAAGTAGACGCCCAGCACCGTCGCGAAGACGAGCTGGCCGCCCCGGGACTGCGTGAGGATGATCGCGGTCGCGATCAGGAGGAGCGACCCGAAGACGAGGAGCGCGCGCAGGAAGGAGCGCTTCTGCTCGAACATCGCGAAGCTGAACGGCAGCACGATGCCCGACGTGAGCGCGAGCTCGTTCGGATCCTGGAGCACGCCGCGCCAGCGCACGCGGCCGTTGATCGTCGTCGTCTTGAAGAGGCCGACGCGCTCGCACAGGTACTCGACCTCGGGATCGGCGCCCGGCCCCTCGCGGCAGTCCACGCGGAGCTCGCAGGACCGGCCGTCGGGGATGCCCGACTCGCCGCGCGAGCCTCCGATGGTCTGGGCGATCGCCAGGCACTGATACGAGGAGAACCCCTGGTGCACAGCGACGCCCGCCACGAAGAGGCCCATGACGAGCACGGTGGAGGCGAGCTTCTGGAAGCCCTTGAAGCCGTCGGTGCTGTGCCCGATCAGGAAGAAGAGCACGAACGTCACGCTGATCGAGACGAAGCCCTCGGAGAACTCGCCAGGGTTCCGGAAGCCCAGCGTGAGCACGCACCAGAGGTAGACGACGATGGCCCACCGGAGCTGCGGGGTCGCCTTCAGCCTGACCTTGCCCATGGCGAGATCGAGGCCCATGCCCATGAAGGCGAGGCCGAGCCAGAGGTACAGGAACGGCAGGCTCTCGAAGCGCTCGTCCCACTCCTGAGGCCTGCCGTAGATGAAGACGATGAGAAGGATGACCCCGGGGAGCGCGAGCATGTCGAGGGTCCTCGGCGGAGACGCCGTTCGGGTGGTGGGGGACGTTCCGGAGGATCGCGGCTCGCGTCAAGCGACTTGCGCTCGCTCCCTCCGGCGTGGTTGCCGGGCCCTCGTGGCTACGTGCTGAGGCCCACGCGGCGCACGGCCTGGTTCAGGAACGGGACGAACTCATCCGCGGCCCTCGCGTTGCCCGCGCTCGAGGGGTGGTGGTCGGTGTTCCCCTCCGAGCCGTGCAGGGAGAAGTTGGACTCGCCCTTGTTCGTGAGCACATCGTAGTAGTCGAAGACGACGACGTTCTTCTCCGGATAGCCGCTGAGCCAGCCGTCGGGGGACTTGACCCAGTTGTTGAACGAGCGGGCGAGATCCGCCTGGCGCTGCGCGATCTCGGCGTCGGAGGGCTTCCCGAGGAGCCGCTTCGCGGTCCACTTCCAGGCGGGATCCTTCGAGCGTTTGAGGATGTTGGCGGGGGCGGTGACGTAGACGAACAGCGTGTCCTTCCGCTTCGCGAGGTCGGGCAGGATGGACGCCAGCGTGGCCTTCGCGTTCCAGACGGTGAGCTCCGGGCCGGCCGGGTTGCCGGGGGCGGAGCCCTCGCCGACGAAGCGGTTGTTGGGATAACAGGACTTGAAGACGACGATCCGGTTCACCACGCCGTCCGGGTGCATCTGGTCGTTCAGCGCGACCCGGAGCACCTTGTCCATCTTGTCGCGGAACTTGGGCGCCCAGTCGAAGAGGTCGGTGTTCTCGCCGATCTCGCTGCCGTAGGAGGCCTCGTGGACGCGGTAGCCCTGCTCTGTGAGCTTCCTCTTGAGCCCGCCTCCGTTCGGGTGCGCCTCGTAGACGCACGACGCCTTCTCCTTCTCGGCGCCCGTCTCCGTGAGGAGCTGGCCGCCGCACGAGTGATGGATGAACAGGAGATCCAGCGGGGTATCGGGCCGGGCGCTCGCGAAGCCGGACAGGTCGAGCGAGCCGGCCTTCGCGATGGGGCGGGTCGCGGCCGGCGCCGTGCCCTCGATGGGAATGAACAGGGCGCCCAGCGCGACGAGGAATGCGCCGGCAGAGACGAGTCGCTTCTTGCTCATGGCATCTCCGTACAAGACGTGGGCGAGGAGAATGGATTATTGCAGCGCGCCACGCCGAGGACAAGCGGGCGCGGAGGGCGTCATCGTCGCATTTGCCGTTTGCGACACGGCGCTCAGAAGGCGAGGACGCCGCCCTCGTCGGCCTTGGCGGCCGAGCCGGCGCGGATCGTGATCTCGTCGCCGCCGCCCGCGGGCTTCCTGATCACGTCGTAGGACGCGCCGGGGGAGAACCCCGTGACGACGTGCTTCGCCACGCCAGGGAGCGAGGTGAACTGCACCTCGGACACGGCGCCCAGCTCGACCGGGAACAGGACCAGCGTGCCCTTCACCGCCGCGCCAGCGAACGGCGTCCCGCGCTTCGTGCGCACGAGCGTCACCGGATCCGCCGTCGCGTTGCCGGCCGCGCCCTGGAGCACGTGCAGGAAGCGCGTGTCCTTCGGCATCGGGGCGGGCGGCTCGACCCGCAGGGTCGCGAGCATCTGCTCGTTCTCGGCCGGCTTGGTCTCCCAGGTGCCCGTCGGCTTGTACGGCTCGGCCACCATGACGGCGCTCTCCGGCAGGAGCGTGGTCACGAAGAGCTTCTGCCCCTTCGCGGTCGTGGCCGTCGCGAGCTTCCCCGTGACCTGCGCCGCGCTCGGCGTTTGCACGAAGAAGCGCTTGAAGCGCCCGTCCTTGCCCGTGGCGGCGCGGTCGTAGAGCACGAGGTGGTCCGGCTTGAGCCACACGAGCGCGCGGCTGACGTGCGTGACGTCGCGGATGTTCTCGTACTCGGAGTTGTAGAGCGGGGTCGCGTCGCCGAGGACGTAGACGTAGTCCTGCGCGAAGCTCTTCGCGAGCACCCTGGGATCGCCCGTGTGCACGAGCGGCCACTGGGACCCGCGCCGCCAGAGCTCGCCGCGGTTCGGGTCGTCGTGGCGGCGGTTCTTGTCGTTCTCGACCGTGAGGGTGTTGTGCTGATCGGAGCTCCCCATGAAGGCGCCGTACCCGACGCGCTCCTTCGTGAGCCACTCGCCGCCGCGGTAAAAGCCGAAGCTGAGGCCGTCGCCGTGCTGGTGGTCGATGTGCTCCCAGCCGAGCTGGAAGTGGAGCCACGTGGCCTCGGGCCCCCAGCTCGTCCTCGCGAAGACCTGGCCGAGGCCGGGGCCGTAGTGCGTGAGCGGCATGGAGGGGCGCGGGTCGGTCGGGGTGACCGCCGGGTCGAGCAGGAGGAAGTACATGATCGAGTGGCGCTTGTGGACCTGGCCGAGCTGCGAGCGGGCGCGCCGCGCGAGGGCGGCGGCGCCCCCCGGGCCGGCGTGGATGGCCATCCAGCGCAGCGCGTTCAGGCGCTCGGCGTTGCCGCTGTTCTCGGCGTGGAGGCCGAGCGCCGCGAACGGGTCGATGTGATCCGTGTACTCGTAGCGCTCTCCGTCGCCCGTCCACGCGGCCTCGTGGGTCGGCCCGATCCGGCCCGCCGGCGTGGCGGGGCTCAGGCCGTGGAGGTGGGCCGGGATGAACTCGTGCCAGAACGGGTTGCCGTCGAGGTGCACCTGCGGGCCCCACTTCGCCGGATCGGCCTCGCCGGCCGTCTGGATGGCGAGCAGCGTCTCGCTCACGTAGGCCAGCGTCGCGGGGCCGTACTGGAAGCCCTCCGGCGGCGCGCCGCCGCGCGCGTCGTTCCGCAGGACGCTGTCGGTCATGTAGAGCCACGCCCCGGCGACGTTGGCGAAGTAGTCCCTGAGCCGCGGGTAGGTGCCGCTCGGCTTCGGATCCGGCGGATCGTCGGCCTCGTCGAACGCGAGCGACAGGAGCGTCAGGTTGCGCATGTGCGACGTGAAGTAGTTGTTCAGGGCGTACCTGCGCTTCTTCGGCTCCTTCAGCATCGCCGGGTCGTTCAGCTTGCCCACGGGCTCGGGGTGATCGTGGCTCGTCGTCGACGACTTCAGCTGATCCTCCGCCCAGCGGAGGAAGACGGGCCGTATCGCCGCCTTGTCCTGGGCCGAGAGGTACCCGTAGATCCAGTCGACCGTGAGGCCGAACGACTCGCCGGCCCAGCGGGCGCGGTCGCCGGTCGAGAACCTGCGGACGAAGGGATCCTGCGGATCCCCCTTGTTCACGCGATCGACGATGTAGAGCAGGATCTTGCGCGCGCGGGCGGCGTGGTCGTTGCGGGCCGCCTCGTCGCTCGAGACGAGCGACATGAAGGCGAACAGCTCCGCGTGCGCCTCGCAGTAGGTGCGGGCGTGGGTGCAGTCGCCCTCCGAGGGGATGTTGCCCTTGTCCATCGCCGCCGCGGCCTCGGCCGTCACGGCGGCGAGCTCCTTGAACAGGGGGTTCGCCTGCGTGGCGCGCGCCCGGAGCTTCGGCAGATCGGCCGCGCGCACCCAGAGCCGGGGGTGCCCCTTGGCCGGCGTGGCCGGCGGCGCGGCCGGCGCGTCGAAGCGCGGCGCCTCGACCGCGAGGGCCGCGGTCGCGGTGGCGGGCTGGGTGCCCGCGCCGCTGTGGACCGCCGGGGGCCCCGGGGTCTGCCGCCGGTCGCAGCCGCCGAGGAGACCCGCGAGGCCGAGCGCGAGCCCGATCGACGCGAGCGACGCGAGCGACGGCCGACCCGTCATGTCGCGCGTTCCTTGAGGTACGTGAACGTCCGCTGGAGGCCCTCCTCCGTGGAGACCAGCTGCTTCCACCCGAGCGCCTTCAGCTTCGTGTTGTCGAACCGGTTCCCCTTCCACGAGGTCGCGCTCTTGTAGGGCGTGAAGATGGCGGGCAGCTGCCCCTTCGAGTAGGCGTGGTATCGCTCGACGAGCTTCGATATCCCGGTGAGGGCGAAGTAGGGGACCGTGAGCGAGCGGATCGGCTTCACCTCGCGCTTGTAGCGGGCGAGGTAGACGTCGGCCGTGGGCAGGTCGTCGTCGTGGACGTTGTAGACCTGCCCCCGCGCGACGTCGCTCCGGCCGGCGACGGCGATCGCCTCCGCGCAGTTGTCGACGTACGAGAGCGGCAGGATGTTGCGGCCGCCGAGGTGCAGGAACACGCCGAAGAGGCTCATCCCGACGCGGCTGGAGAAGGCGTTGCCGCCGGGGCCGTAGATGACGCCGGGGCGGAGCACCGTCAGCGGGAAGCCGTAGCGCCCCTGGTACTCCCAGAAGAGCTTCTCCTGCCGGAGCTTCGCCTGCGAGTAGAGATCGCGCTGCGCGGGCCGCGTCTCCAGGGGCGTGTTCTCGTCGACGATGTACCCCCGCGGGAGGTCGGCGACGCCGTAGACGCCGAAGGAGCTGACCAGGACGACGCGCGGCGAACGGCCGGTGTGGACGAGCGCCTCGAGCAGGTTCTTCGAGGCGACGACGGTGCTCAGGAACATGTCCGCGGGCGCGCCGCCCATGGCCGCGGCCACGTGGTAGACGACGTCCACGCCCTCGACCGCGCGCTCGGCGGCCTCCTTCGTGGCGAGGGAGCCCACCGCGATGTCGAGGGGGACGCCCCGCCGCTTCTCGATCTCGTCGAGCCGCGCGCGGTTGCTCGCGGGGCGGACAAGGCAGCGGAGGTCGGTCTCGCCGTGGGCGAGCAGCCGGTCGACGAGGGCCGATCCGAGGAAGCCGTTCGAGCCGGTGACAAGGACTTTCATGTGCGCGCCTTCTCCTGCGGGACCTGCCGGAAGATCTCATCCATCATCCACGCGACCCGGATCATGTCCCGGTACGAGATGGGCAGCTCCGCGCCCCGCGTGATGCTGTCGTAGAAGAGCCCGAACAGGCGGTTCATCCCCGAGAAGAAGTGGAAGTCGCTGTGGGCGAACCGCACCACGTTCTTGCCCCCCTCGCGGAGGTACGAGAGGGCCTGATCGAAGGCCGGGACGACGCGCCCTATGGCGCTCGGGAGCTTCGGCGACGCGTCGAGGGTGACCGTGCGGCTCGTGAAGTCGACGTGGAGCGTGTTCTTCGTGCCGTAGATGCGGAGGAAGTGCCCGGGCGGCCGCGCGTGCGACGAGAAGGTCCCGTAGGCGCTGACGCGCGCGCCCTGCACCGTGACGCGGAGCTCGTCGAGCATGTCGTCGCGCGAGTCGCCGAACCGCTTCTCCCGGAGCGCGTAGGCGGTCGCGGTGACCTTCGGCTGCTCGTCGTCCACGAACTCGACGATCTTGTTCAGCAGGTGATCGACGTTGTTGTGGAACAGCTTGCCCGGGAGGCGATGGACCCAGTGCGAGCCGTCGCCGAGGAGCGCCGCGCCGAAGGGGCCGGCGAGGTTGTAGCCGAAGCAGCTCTCCACGTGGACGGGATCGCCGATCACGCCGTCGCCGACGAGCCTGCGCATCTCGACGGCCGGGGGATCGAACTGGTACTCCCAGCCGACGGTCATCTTCTTCCCGGCGGCGGTGCAGAGCTCGATGAGGCGCCGCACGTCCGCGAGGTTCAGCGCAGTCGGCTTCTCCACGTAGACGTGGGCGCCCGCCTCGATGGCGCGCCTGGCGAGGAACAGGTGAGACTGCGGAGGGGTGGTGATGTGGACGACGTCGGGCTTCTCGACGTCGAGCATCCGGTCGAACGAGTCGTAGTGGCTCGGGATGCCGTAGCGCACCGCGATCTGCTCGGCCATCAGGAGCTCGAGGTCGCATACGGCGACGACCCGAGCCCGCTCCGGCATCTTCTGGATCTCTTCTATGTGGCCGTCGGCGATCTTGCCGCAGCCGACGATCGCGATTTTGAGGGTCATGCGGCGGCGGAGCGTACCGCAACGTGGCAGCCGAGAGCTAGGCTCTCGGCCGGCCCGCGGTCAGCGCGGACGCGTCCAAGCTCCACCCCGCGCGCGCGTGGACGGGCGAGGAGGAGCTTGATGACGGTCGCGGCGGCCTCGGGTAGGCTGCGCGGCGCAGCATAAAGAAGGGTGGTGATTCGTGCGCGTGCTCCATGTTCTTCATACGTCGCTGCCTGTCATTGCGGGGTACACGATCCGCAGCGACTACATCATCAAGCACCAGGCCGAGCACGGGATGCGGCCGGCGGTGGTGACGTCGGGGCAGCAAGGGTCCGGGGATGCGCTGAGGGACGAGATCGGCGGCATCTCGTACTGGCGGACGCGCGAGCCTACCGGCAAGAAGCTGCCGCTGGTCAGGGAGCTCCAGCTCGTGCGGGCGCTGGAGGCGCGCGTCGAGGACGCGATCCGGGAGTTTCAGCCCGATCTCGTGCACGCGCACTCGCCTATGCTCGTCGGGCTGCCGGCGCTCGCGGCGGCGCGCCGCTTCGGGTTGCCGCTCGTCTACGAGGTGCGCGACCTCTGGGAGAACGCCTCCGTCGACCGGGGCAAATTCAAAGAGGACTCGCCGCCTTACAAGATCGCGGCCGGCCTCGAGACGATCGTCTACAAGTACGCTGACGCGACGGTGACGATCTGCGAGGCGCTGAAGAACGCTGTCGCGCCGCGGGTGCGCAGCACGGACGCGCTCCACGTCGTGGGCAACGGCGTCGACTCGGACAAGTTCGCGCCGCGGGAGGCCCCGCCCGGCGCCTGGGAGCGCTTCGGGCTCGCGGGGAAGAAGCTCATCGGCTACGTCGGCACCTTCCAGCCGTACGAGGGGCTCCAGACGCTCATCGCGGCGATCGGCGACATCGCGCGGGAGATCCCGGACGCGCACGTCGTGATCACAGGGGCCGGCGGCCAGGAGATGGAGCTCAAGGCGTTCGCCCGCGAGCGAGGGGTGGAGTCCAAGGTGACCTTCACCGGGCGCGTGCCGCACGACGAGGTGTTCAACATCTACGCGATGGCGAGCCTGCTCGTGTATCCCCGCATCCGGACCCGGACGACCGAGCTCACGACGCCGCTGAAGCCGCTCGAGGCGATGGCGATGGCCCGGCCCGTGATGGTGAGCGACGTCGCGGCCATGGGGGAGCTCGTCCGTTATGGGGAGACCGGGTTTGTCTTCAAGGCGGGCGACAGCGCCGACCTCACGAAGCGGTGTGTGGAGGCGCTCAAGGACCCGGCGCGCCTCGAGCAGGTCGGCAAGAACGCGCGGGCGTGGATCCTCAAGGAGCGCCAGTGGCCCACGCTGCTCTCGCGGTACGAGACCATCTACGAGCAGGCGATCGCCGTGCGGCGCGGACAGGGCAAGTCGCGCGTCGGCGAGCCGCGCGCGGCCTGAAGGGCGGCGACCCAGCCCGGGCTTCCCACGGCCGACGGCCAGCGTCGCTGCCGCGTGAGCGTCGCGATCCCTAGGCGCGTCCTTGCGCGATCCGGGGTATGATCACGCGGCCCCATCCCGCCCCTTCGGGAACTGGCAGGAGGTCTCTCAACGTGTTCGAGATCAAAGTCGACCGGAACATCGCCATGGTGGATTTCGTCCTCGAGGGGCGTGTCCGCCTCGAGGAGATGGAGAACTTCGTCAGCGAGCTGAGGAAGGCGTGCGAGAGCCTCCAGGGCCGGGGGATCAAGATCAAGGCCGATGTCCGCGGGTTCAGGCCGATGTCCCCCGACGTGGCGGAGAAGATCCGCGCCGTCCAGGAGTTCGGCCTGGAGCTCGGGGTGATGCGCGTCGCCGAGATCATCGAGAGCGACATCGTCGCGCTCCAGCTGAACCGCGTGGCGCGCGAGAGCGGCACGGACAAGGTCCTCCGGCGCTTCTGGGACGAGGACGCAGCCCACGAGTGGCTCCTCCACGGTGATCCCGAATGAGCGGCGGGCACCCGCTTCGGATACGGGCCCATCTCGGCGTTTTCGGTGCTCAGCGCACCTGAGTGCGCTTCCGCGCCGAAAACGCCGATCTGGGCCCGTCTCCTGTGCGGGTGACCGCCGCTCGGCGGGGCTTTTGCCAGAGAGAAGGGGGCGGGGGCGCTAGAAGAGAGGCGGTGGGTCGGAGGGGTGCGGGGGGCGGTAGCGCTTCAGGATCTCGGCAACGGCGTCCAGCGGCAGGGCCGGGGCGTGGTGTCCGCTGTGGCCGGTCATGTCGACGCCGGCGAACATCGCGTTGAGGATGGCCTCCTCCACCACGTCGACGGTGGCCTCGTAGAGCGCGTCGACCTCGGTGTCGAGGACGAGCTCGGCCATGTGCCGGCCCGGCGCCAGGGGATGCACGCTGAGCGAGCGGCTCGACCGGGGGGCGCTCCACTGCTCCGTGGCGACGCGAGGCACCCGGTTCGCGGTGCTCCAGGCGAGGACGATCTCGCCCGAGTTGTTGGCCGCATACCCGCCGGTCCGGCCGATCGCGAGCGCGGCGCGCCGCGCGAGGCGCGCGAGCTGACGATGGATGAGCGGGGCGTCGGTGGCGACGAGCACGATGATCGAGCCGGCGGGGCCCCGCCGCGGGACATGGTTGAAGCGGTCGCTGATGAGCCGCCCGACCGGGACCCCATCGACGCGGAGCAGCTCGCGATCGCCGAAGTTCGACAGCACGAGCGCCCCCACGAGGGCGTCGACCCCGCCGACGGGGACCGACCGGCTCGAGGTGCCGATCCCGCCCGCGAAGTGGAACGTCTGCATGCCCGTGCCGGCGCCGACGCACCCCTCGGCCACGGGGCCACCCCGGGCGTTGTCGATCGCCTCGTCGACGTCGGCCTGCGCCACGTGGCGCCCCACGGCATCGTTGAGGAAGCTGTCGTCGCACTCGGCGACGACCGGGATCACGACGTCGTAGTCCTTGCCGATCTTGGGGTGCTTGCGCGAGAGCCACGCGACGGTCGCGTCGAGGACGCGGCCGACGCAGAGCGTGCTGCAGAGCAGGATCGGCGTCTCGCAGAGGCCCCACTCGTTGATCTGCGAGAGGCCGGTCACCTCGCCCGCGCCGTTGAGCACGTAGCTCGCGGTGAACACCCGATCGAGGAAGACGTCGCCGTCGGCCGGGACGACCGCGGTCACGCCCGTGCGCACCGGGCCGAGGCCGGGGACGAGCTCGCCTTCGCCCTCGATCTTGGTCACGTGGTGGACCCGCACCCCGGGGACGTCCGTGATCGCGTTCTCCGGACCGGTCGGAAAGCGGCCGATCGCGACGCCGAGATCGCGCAGCCGAGGGCGCCTGAGCGCGGTCGAGGGCGCGCTCATGGGCCGGCGACCTCGCCGCTCGCGACGGAGACCGTGTCGGAGAGGGGCGCGGTCTCCACCGGGAGCGGCGCGGGCACGGCGAGCGACGGGCCGGGCGCGGCCAGCAGGCCCGGATCGGCGGCCGGCGAGGCGCCCGCCGCGCTCGCGGAGGGCGCGGCCGCGCCCGCCGCAGGCGCCGCCGCGGTGAACGCGGGCCGCGGCGTCGCGGCGGCCCGGGCGTCGCGGTGGCGCTTGAGGCAGCCGGCCAGGATCTCGCCGATCAGCATCCGGTAATCCATCCCCGCCACCTTCGCGATCACGCAGAGATCGCTGAAGTCGGGCGTCAGGCCAGGCAGCGGGTTGATCTCGATGACGTACACCCTGCCGTCCTTCGCCATGCGCAGATCGACCCGGGCCACGTCGCGGCACCCGAGGGCCGCGAACGTGTCGCGCACGACCTTCTCGACGCGGCGGAGCTCCGACGGCGTGAGCTGCGCGGGGCACTCGAAGCGCACGCGCGGCGTGTCCGATTGCTTCTCGTCGTAGCCGTAGACGGGGTAGGTGGGCGGGTCGACGAAGACGACCTCCATCGGCGGCAGCACCTTCGGCCGCCGCTCGCCGAGCAGGCCGACGGTGAACTCGCGGCCCGTGATGTACTCCTCGATGAGGGCCGGCTGGTGGTAGCGATCGACCAGCTGCTTCGCCGCGGCGCGCGCGGCGGCCTCGTCCTTGACGACGGACGCCGAGGTGATCCCCTTCGAGGTCCCCTCGGCGTTGGGCTTCACGATCACCGGGTAGCGGAACGGCTTCAGCTTCTCGCGCCCGGTCGTGACCACCTGCCACTCGGCCGTCTCGATGCCGGCCGCCCGCAGGATCTGCTTCGTGAGGCCCTTGTCGAGGGCGAGCGAGAGCGTCGTCGCGTCCGAGCCGCTGTACGGGATGCCGAGCAGCTCGCAGAGCGCCGGGACCTGCGCCTCGCGGCCGCGGCCGCGGAGCCCCTCGGCGATGTTGAAGACGACGTCGACCCCGGATGCCGCGAGCGCGCGCGGCAGGTCCGGGGTCGCCTCGAGCGGGACCACGGTGTGGCCGTAGCTCTCGATGGCGCTCGTGATCGCCTGGATCGTGCGCGGCGAGTCGAACTCGGCCTCCAGGTCGTGCGCCGCGCCGGGGCCCGCCTTGTCGGCCGCCGCCGTGTCGCTCCGCTTCATGTTGTAGGTGAAGCCGACGCGGAGCGCGGTCCGCTTCGCCCGGCGCGGCTGGTTGCTCTCCAGGAGCGGCAGGAGCCCCCGCCGCTTGCAGGCGCTCCTCACGATGGCCCGGATCACGCCGTCGAAGTCGACGCCGCGCTGCGCCGCCGCGACGAAGACGCTGGCGCCCGGCTGGAGGGTGGGCAGCCCGTCGACCTCGAGGAAGTGGACGTCGTGGCCCTGGCTGCGCGAGGGGGACGGCGTGACCCGGAACTCGCAGCGGGCGTGATCCTTGAGGTCCAGGGCGCGCACGATGCGCGCCGTGATGGCCCGGATGCGCTCGATCGTGGCCGCGGGCAGCTGCGCGGGCCGGCGCGTGACCTGCTCGGGCTTCGCGTGCTTCAGGTTGAAGTCGTAGACGTTGTAGCTGCCCGGCACCTGGGGATCGATCACGAACTCGATCGGGGTGAGGACGCCCTCGGGGATGCCGGTGCCGCTCGAGCGCGCGCCGCTCGCGTCCTTGAGGCCGTCGACGAAGGCGCACGCGACGTCGATGCCGGCGATGTAGTGCTCGACGAGCAGGCCGGCCTCGAAGCGCGCGAGCTGCCGCTCGACGACCTCGGCGAGGTGGTGCGCGTCCTCGCAGACGCTCCACTCCCGGAAGATGCCCTTGGAGGAGCCCTCGAAATTCGGCTTCACGATGACGGGGAAGCTCACGTCGTCGAGCGCGCCGCTGTCCAGGGTCGTCCGGTTGACGAGGCGGGCGCGCGGGGTGGCGACGCCGTAGCTCGCGAGGACGCGCTTCGTGAGCGACTTGTCGAGCGCGACGTTCAGCGCGTAGGCGTCGGAGCCGGTGTACGGGATGCCGAGCTCGTCGAAGAGCGACGGATAGAACGCCTCGCGCGTCTTGCCCTTGTGGCCCTCGGCGGTGTTGAAGATGAGGTCCGGCTGGAGCGCCTCGAGCCGGGCGAGGACCCGGGAGGCCGGCCCGCTGACCTCGATCCGCTCGACCTCGTGCCCGGCTCGCTCGAGCGCGCCGGCGATGGCGGCGATCGTCTCCGGGCTGTCGAACTCGGCTTCCTCGGCGGAGCTCGTGATCTTCAGGTTGTGCGTGAGCGCGATGCGCATGGTCTCTCCTGTGCCGGTCGTCCGGGCCGCGGCTCCCCGGTGCTCTGCCGGAGGCGCACGCGCGTGCGAGATTACGGCCAGCAGGCGTGATTTGCCGGGGAAAAAGCAGGAGAGCGCCGCCGGGGGCTCCGGGGCTCGGCGGGCTCCCGCTCGCGCGGAGGTCGTGCTAGCGACCCCGTGTGGATCGTTTCGCCGCACACGACGCCGACCGCTCTCCGCCGCCCGAGCCTGGCCTCCTTTACGAGGAGCTGAACGAGCCGCAGGCGCGCGCGGCCAGCCACGCGGCGGGGCCGCTCCTCATCTTCGCCGGCGCGGGGAGCGGCAAGACCCGCGTCATCGTGTACCGGATCGCGAACCTCATCGTCACGCACCGTGTCCCGCCCTACCGGATCCTGGCGGTGACGTTCACGAACAAGGCGGCGACCGAGATGAAGCGCCGGCTGGAGGGGCTCATCGGGGCCGACATCGTGAAGGACCTCTGGGTGGGCACGTTCCACGCGGTGTGCGCGCGCCTGTTGCGCCGGCACCACGAGGCGGCCGGGCTCGACAAGAACTTCGTCATTTACGACGACGACGATCAGCGGGCGGTCATGAACCGCGTGCTCAAGGAGCTCAACCTCGACGATCGGCGCTATCCGCCCCGCCAGGTGCTCTCGCGCATCCACGCGGAGAAGCAGGAGGGGCGGGGGCCCGCCGAGTTCGAGCGGAAGGGCTACTTCGACGACGCGATCGCGCGGTGCTTCGAGGCGTACGAGCGGCACCTCAAGGCGGCGAGCGCGGTGGACTTCGACGACCTGCTGCTCGCCGTGCTGCGCATCGCGGAGGACCCGACGAGCTACGCCGGCGAGGATCTCCGGGGGCGCTTCCGGCACGTGCTCGTGGACGAGTTCCAGGACGTGAACCAGGTGCAGTACCGGCTCGTCCGGGCGTTCTGCAAGAGCCACGACAACCTCTGCGTGGTCGGCGACGACGACCAGAGCATCTACCGCTGGCGCGGCGCGGACGTCCGGATCGTCCGCGGCTTCCGGCGCGATTTTCCGCACGCGACGGTGGTGAAGCTCGAGCAGAACTACCGCTCCATCGGGCACGTCGTGCGGGGCGCGCTCGGCGTGATCCGCCACGCGTCGGATCGCGAGCCGAAGGAGCTCTGGACGGCGAACCAGGACGGCACGCCGATCGACGTGGTGGCGGCGGACAGCGAGCACGACGAGGCGGCGTGGGTTGTCGAGTGCGTGCGCGCGCTCATCGCGGAGGGCGTCTCGCCGAACGAGATCGCGGTGTTCTACCGGATCCACGCGCAGTCGCGCGTGCTCGAGGAGGTGCTGCGCGAGGCGCGCATCCCGTACCAGATCATCGGGGGCACGCGCTTCTTCGAGCGGGCGGAGGTGAAGAACCTGCTCTCGTACCTCCGCGTGATCGCGAACCCCAAGAGCGACGTGGATCTCAACCGCATCATCAACGTGCCCGCCCGCAAGATCGGCCAGAGCACGGTCGACAAGCTCATCCAGGCGGCGGACCTGCTGGGGGTGTCGCTGTTCGAGGCGATCGATCCGCTCCTGGAGGGGCGGGTGCCGCCGTCGGCGATGCCGGGGGGCCAGCTGCCGCCGCTCGCATCGGCGGCGAAGCGCAGCCTGCTCGGCTTCCGCGATCTGATCCACGGGCTCATGACCGAGGCGAAGAGCGTGTCGCCGAGCGCGCTGGCGGAGGAGGTGCTCGCGCGGTCGGGCTACGCCAAGGCGCTCGAGCAGGAGGACAGCGTCGAGTCGGAGGCGCGGCTCCAGAACTTGCGCGAGCTCGTGCAGTCGCTCGTCGACTACGAGCAGGAGGCGACCGCCGCGGGCGACGAGGCGACGCTCGCGGGCTACCTGGAGCGGGTGAGCCTCGTGTCGGACGTCGACGCGCTCGCGGACGTGCCCAAGGTGGCGATGATGACGATCCACGCCGCGAAGGGGCTGGAGTTCCACGCGGTGTTCCTGACCGGCATGGAGGAGGACCTGTTCCCGTTCCGGAGCCAGGATCCGAACCGCAAGGGCGACATCGAGGAGGAGCGCCGGCTGGCCTACGTCGCGATCACGCGGGCGCGCGAGCGGCTCTGGATCACGCACGCGGCGCGGCGGGCGATCTTCGGCCAGACGCGTTACGGCTTGCCGAGCCGCTTCCTCGCGGATCTGCCGCCGGCCTCGGTGCGCCCGATCGCGACGCCCGCCAGCATGATGGCGCAGCGCCGGGTCGAGGGAGGCTTCGGCGGGGGCGGCGGGTACGCCGCGCCCGGGCTCCGGTTCGGCGGGCAGGAGCGGCAGGAGCGCTCCTGGGAGGGCCGCGAGCGGAGGCCCGGGGCGCAGGCGGACGAGCGGTTCGCGGGGGCGCGGTTCTCGCGGGAGGGCGAGCCGGCGAGGGGGGCGACGGCGCGCGGCATGGACGTCCCCGACCGGGCGCCGGGCGAGCGGTATGTCGAGCGGGAGGCCGTCGATACGGGCGCCGAGGGCGGCGAGGGGCTCGCGTTGCGGCGCGGGACGCGGGTGTACCACGAGCGGTTCGGGCCGGGCGTGGTCGAGAGCGTGGATCCCGGGGCGGATCCGATCGCGACAGTGAAGTTCTCCGGGTGGGGGAAGAAGCGGATCAAGGTGGCGTTCCTGCGCGCCGGGCCGTGAGAAGGGGGGCGCTGGACGGCGGGGAGGCCCTGGGGCGCGGCGCTCCGGCTGGATAACGGAGCGGTCCAGGCGGGATGACGATGGTGTTCGCCGCAGGACAGCGGGTGGAAGGCTGGTCTTATGGGCCGCCTCGCGAGGGGTGCTCAGGAAGCTCGACTTGGGGGGGCATCTCTTCGGGACCATGCCACTGGTCCCAGCCTTCGGGCGGCTCGGGAGTTTCGTAGGCCGCGAGCCACGCGCGCGCGACGCTCACGATGGGCTCGGGGACGTCGAGGCTGAACTCCCATGTCTCCAGCAGGGCGCGCATCCGGCGCGTGGGCTCGACGGCTCGCTGATACTTGGGGTGCGAGCGCTGGGGAATCCCCTCAAATAATGCCGAAGATCTCGCGGAAGACGGCGTGCTCCCGGACGATGCGGTCGAAGGCAATCATGAGGGGCCGAAGCCAGTCCTCGCGCAGGGTGGGAATGCAGTCGTACCAAGTAGAGTCCCTGGCGATAGAGTGAGTGTGTGCGGCGCTTGACCGTGTTGACCTTCAGATACCGATCGAGGCCGGCTTCCTCGCTCGCAGCGCCGAGCAGCGTCAAGAGCGCATGAGCGATGGCCGCGAGCAGCAGCAGGCGATCGCGCCGGCCGGCGTTGTGGATGTGCGTGGCGGAGAGGCCCATCCCGAAGTGGTTGTCCTTGATGTCTCGAAACGTCTCCTCGATCGTGAACCTCTTGCCGTAGAGCTTGACGATGTCGCCCGCCTTGCGATCCGAAAGCGATGTGGCCAGGCACCACGCCTCCTTCATCTTCGGCGCGTAGACAAGGACGACGGCTGGAACCTTGGCGCGGTCGCCCGTGACGCGCACCTCGCGCAGCATCGTGGCGCGGCGGCTCGCCGGCACCCACGCGTCGGCGGGCCTCGCTTCCCCGACCGCGTTCTCGACGGTGATACACCCGCGGAAGCGGATGACAAAGTTCCTGCCGATGAACTCCAAAAAGTCGTAGAGCTTGCGATCGCCGAAGCCCCGGTCGGCGAGCAGAACGACCTCAACAGACTCGTCAATGGCGCCGTGGAGCCACTCGATGAGCTCGTATTCGTGGTCCTTCTGGGTACCTTTCAAGGCGGACTTCTTTACGGGTTTTCCATGCCAGCGGTGTCGCACGGCCATGCCGTGTCACGAGGTAGGCGCAGAGCGTCGTGTGGTCGTCCTTCTCGAAGTCCGTCCAGTCCAACGCGATAACGATCTCTTTGCGGACCCCGATCACGAACTTTACCCACGATCTCAGGGATTGGAATACGTCGATGCCGGTATTGCTCAGCAGCCGGTCGACCTGCTTGACCCCACTCTTCGGTTTGACATTTGCGACCTTCGCATACGCTTGGCCGATGGCATGGATGGCCAGCACCGCCGCGTGCAGGACGCCGAAAACACCGTTTGCGAGCGACAGGACGCGCATCGCGTGCAGGTCATCGCCGAACAGATTCTCGCCGAAGGTCTGGATGTACTTCGGGTCGACCGTCGGACGGCTGGTCCGCACAGACGGCGCAGGCGCGGAGTCATGTGCGGCAGGCTTATGTGCGTTCTTCGCGAGAATCGTCATGATGTCGCTCGGACCAACGGCGCATGTGCCAAGCTCGCTGGTCGCCTCCTACCAATGTATATTCCGGTCAGCGACGACGATTTCTCACTCACATGGCACAACTCTTCACTTCGGGGTCCATGAAGCGCAGGATTTTGGTGACTCCTGTCGCCAATAAACCTACACACGCCGACCATGAGGCGGTTCTATGCGACCATCAATTTCGCCAAATTTTGTCACGAAATGAGGGGATCCCTCAGGTGAAGCCGAGCTGGAGCGAGCCTCCGCGCAGGCGCACGCGCGCGAGGAGGTTGACGATGATTACCGAGAGTCTTGCTCGCTCCTCTCCGGAGCCTCGGGCCCCCGCCGGAGGCCTCCGTTCCGCCCAGGAGCGCTCCGGCCAGCGCGGGGCGCGGGCTTCTCGACCTGCGGCTCGATGAGCTAGAATGTGCGACCATGCGCGCCTCCGAGACCCTCGACGACGATGCCGGCGCGGCGTGCGATGCGCAGGGGGAACCTCAGGCCGGGCTCGTTCTCATCTTCTCGGGAGAACAGCCTCGCTTCGAGATGATCCCGCTCGTGGCGGGCGCTGTCGAGCTCGGGCGCGGTGAGGTCGCGGGGGTGCGCATCGACGACAAGCGCATGTCAAGGACGCATGCCAGCGTCGCCTTCGACGGTCACCGCTGGAAGGTGCGGGACGGAGGGAGCCGCAACGGGACGGCGATCGACGGGGAGGCGATCGCCGGCGCGCGCGTGTTCGAGGCGCCGCGGCTCCTGCGCACGGGGGCGTCGCTGTTCCTCCTCGCGACGGACGTGCGCCCCTTCCGGCTCGGGATAGCGCGCGCGGGGGACGTGGTGATGGGGCCGGCGCTCCAGCGGAGCTTCCAGGCCATCGCGCGCGCAGCCAGGTTCGGGCGGGTCCTGCACCTGACGGGGGAGAGCGGCGCGGGCAAAGAGATCGCGGCGCGGGCCTTTCACGACGCCGCGCGCGGCGGGCCGTTCGTCGCGGTCAACGGCGCAACGCTGCCCGAGGGGATGGCGGAGCGCCTGCTCTTCGGGGCGCGCAAGGGGGCGTATACCAGCGCGGTGGACGCCAAGGGGCTCGTGCAGAGCGCCGACGGTGGCACGCTCTTCCTCGACGAGATCGCCGAGCTCTGCCCGGGCGTGCAGGCCAAGCTGCTGCGCGTGCTCGAGACGAAGGAGGTCTCCGCCCTCGGCGCCGAGCGGCCGGAGCGCGTGGACATACGCCTCGTGTCGGCGACGCTCAAAGATCTGCGGTCCGAGGTGGCGGCGGGCCGGATGCGCGCGGATCTGTTCTTCCGGATCGGGATGCCCGCGGTCCCGCTGCCCGCGCTCCGCGACCGGATCGAGGAGATCCCTTGGCTCGTCGAGCGCGCCGTGCGTGCGGTGAGCGAGGCCGCCGGCGGGCTGCGGCTGCACGCCTCGTTCGTCGAGGCCTGCCTGCTCCGGCGCTGGCCCGGCAACGTGCGTGAGCTCGCGGCCGAGGCGCGCTCCGCCGCGCAACTCGCGGTCGACGACGGGGGCGTGGTGCTCGCCCGCCACCTGGCTTCGAACGCCGGCCTGGCCGTGGAGGCCACGTCGCCGCCGCCGAAGATCTCCGACGACGTTATCGAACAGGCCCTGCTCGCCGCTGGCGGGAACGTCTCTCAGGCGGCGCGCGCGCTGGGTATGCACCGCAATCAACTCAACCGCTGGCGGGCCAGGCGCGAAGAAGGCAACGGTACCGGGGGCCCGAGGTCCGAGGAACCCTGAGCTCTGGCACACGCGTTGCTTGACGTATGGGCAAACGCATGGCGAAGGCGGAGCACGCGAAGCGCCTGAACGTGAGAACAGCGCCGCTGCGCCGTCAGGCGGAGCCGCCTTCCGTGGAGGCCAAGGAGAACATATCATGACTGTCAATCCCATGATTGAAGAGGGGGGGACTCGCGTCCTCGACGAGAACGGCAAAACGATCGGATTCGTCTTCACCGAGCCGGTCCGCGGTGCTCCCGAGAGCCAGATCCAGCGGTGGATTCTGTTGGGAACGGAGATGTCGTACCGGTTCGAGAAGTGTACGATCCCGTGCAAGGAGACGTGGAAGAAGATGGTGACCACCCCGGCACCGTCGGGTGAAGGCCCCTCCTGGGGCAAAGATCCGGAGAAGGGGCTCTGGGTGAAACGGGCGCTTTACGTGGTGGCCCAGTCGACGCTGGTGACGAAGTGGCTGCCGGGGCAGGTGCCCTCGCCGACGTACCCGAAGTGTGCGGGAGCACTGTTCCCGCCGTCCAGCGACGCCTGGCCGCGGAAGTGCGACAGCGAGCAGATCATCATCGACAGGGTCGGTATCGTGAACCATCGCGGCAACATCGTGGGGCATTGCTTCGGTGATCTCACCGAAGACGCGCTGAATAAACAGCTCTTCACGAGTGCGGAGTATGTCTTCATCTCGGAACGTGAATCAGAGATGCTTGTCGGCGCGGACACACCGTGGAAGTCGATCAAGCGAGGGAAGGATAAGTGCAAAACTGCGCGTGCATTCCATGATAATTACGTAAAGAACTACGGACAGCCCAATCGGCTCGGTGGAACGCGCTACGACGTCATCGGTTGCTGCTACTACAGAAGCGGGGACAAGCCGCCGCCGGGCAACGATAAAAAGCTGGAGACGTTCTTGTTCGGCTGAGCGCCGTCGGCGCAGCAGCGTATCCCGGCCGTCATGCGCCGTTCGGTGCTCGGTTGTTGCGGAACGCCCGCTCGGGTAGCCTCCGGCTCGATGCCGAGCGTAACGAGCGAGGGGGGGGCAGGCGAGGCGGCGAGCGCCGAGCTGGGGAGTCGGATCGCGCTCGCAGGGCGCTACCGATTGCGCGCGGCGCTCGGGCGCGGCGCGTACGGCGAGGTCTGGGAGGCGGACGACCTCGTGCTCGGCGAGCGGGTGGCCATCAAATGGCTCCTGCACGCCGGCCCCGAGCCGTCGCGGGTGCGCAGCGAGATCGCCACGCTGCGCCTGCTCCGCCTGCCGGGCGTCGCCCGGCTGCTCGACGAGGGCATGGAGGAAGGCCGCCCCTTCTTCGTCATGGAGCGCGTCGACGGCACTCCGTTCCCCGGCCGCTCGGGCATCCACCCGAGCATGGCGACCGTGCGGATGTCCGTGCACCTGAGCGAGACGGTCGCCGGCGACGTCCCGGAGACCGTGGGCGCTTCGGCCACGCTCGCCGCGCCCGGGCCCGTGCGGCAGGCGCTTGCGCCGCGCCTGCCCCGGCGGAGCTGGCTCGAAATTGCCCCATCGACGGAGGCGCTCCTCGAGATCCTGGCGCGCGTGCACGCCGCCAGCATCGTTCACCGCGATCTCAAGCCGGAGAACGTGCTCGTCCGCGCCGATGGCCGCCCCGTCGTGCTCGATTTCGGCATCGCGCTCGGCCGCGCTTCGCCCGCAGGCGCCGCGACGGACGGGCAGATCGCCGGGACGCCGGCCTACATGGCGCCGGAGCAGATCAGCGGTGAAGGGGTCGAGATCGACGCCCGCGCCGATCTCTATGCGCTGGGCGTGATGCTCTACGAGGCGCTCACGGGGAGCCTCCCCCACGAGGCTTCCAACATCTATTCCCTGATGGTGCTCCGCACGACGACGGCGCCCGCGCCGGTGCGCGACCGGGCTCCGGAGGTCCCGCCGCACGTGGCGGCGCTCGTCGATCGCCTGCTCGCGATCGCGCCGGAGGAGCGCCCGCGCTCCGCGGCCGCAGCGCTGGCCGCGCTGCGCGGCCAGTCCGAGGGCCGGGGGGTGGGCTCGGCGCTCCTCGGCGCGCTCGGCCCTGGGCCGATCGCCGAGGCGGCGCTGCGCGAGCTGTTCGTGGGGCCGGATCGGTTCTTCCACCTCCGCGAGGATGGTGCGCGTGCGCTCTGGGCGCGAAGCGCCGGCGTGCCGGCGCGGGTCGCCGCGGAGCTGGACGCGTGGGTGCGCGCCGGCATCGCCCGCTGGGATGGCGATCGGATCGCGATCGATCGCACGACGCTCGACGAGCTCGGGGTGGGCCCGCCCATCGCGGCGACGCTCGCCCCCGGGGGGCCGGCCGATGCGCTCGACGGATCGGAGGACGGGCGGCGCCGGGGCCGCCGCACGCTGGCCGAGACGATGCCGCAGGGGGAGCCCGGGCGCCTGGTCCATCTGGTCGCCGCCGGCGAGGACGCGCTGGTCGCGGCGGAGGCCCTCGCGCTGGCGCGTCGCCTGGCGCAGGAGGGCCGCCTGGGACAGGCGACGACCGCGCTGCACGAGGGCCTGCTGGCGATACGGCAGGGGCCGCTGGATCTGACGGCGTCGGAGGAGCCGCGGCTCCTGTCCCTGTGGGTCGAGGTTGCCTTCGCCGAGCGCCGGCCGCACGCCCTCGACCGGGTGCTCTACGAGATCTGCCGCTCGGTCTCCCGCGCCTCACCGGACGTCGCGCACCTCGAAGGCCTGGTGCGGGTCGCGCTCCTCGTCGACAGTCCGAGCTGGCGAGCGCGCGCCCGCGCGCAGGCGGACGCGCTCGCCGCCTTCGACGATCCGGCGCTCGAGCGCTGGCGCCAGTGGGTGCGGGTTCGCGCAGGCCTCCGCGAGTCGCCCGAGGCGGCGGAGGCTGCCGTCGCCGGGACGCAGGTGTGGGCCGGACGCACGGCGCACCCCGCCGCCCGGGCGTCGGTCGCGGGGGTGCTCGGTCTCGTCCGCTACGAGCAGGGGCGCTTCGATGAGGCCGCGCGGTGTCACGCCGAGGCGGCGGCGAGCGAGGCATGGCTTCCCCTTCAGCTCGCCGCGACGCTGAACGAGGCCGGGGCGCTGCTCGATGCCCTCCGGCCCGAGAGCGCGCTGGCGCGGGCACGCGCCGCCGGCGAGATGGCCGCGCGCTGCCGACACCTCTATTTCGAGGTGCGCGCCGCGTGGATCGCGCGCACGGCCGCGTTCCGCCTGGGAGAGCTTCAGGCGCCCGATCGGGAGCTGGTCGAGGCCTCCGTTCAGTTCAGCACGGCGCTGCTCGCCATGGTGTGCTTCACCGAGGCCGCCGTCGCGTACCGCGCAGGCGCTCTCGAGGCGGCCGGCGAGCTGGTCGATCGCGCCCTCGACGCGTCGCGCCGCGTCGAGCGCCGCTGGCTGGTGATGTTCGGGCGCTGCCTGGCAGCGGCCGTCCGCGGCGTCTCCCGCGACGAAGCCGAGGAGCTCATCCAGTCCGCGTGCGGCTGCCCGATTACCGGCCTCGGCATCCAGGCCCTCGGGCTGCTGCGGCGAGGCTGTCCCTCGCTCCCTCCCTTCCCGGACGACGTGCTCGCGCCGCTCTGCCGCGACGTCCCCGAGGACCGATGGGACGCGCGTCTCGACGTGCTCTCGGTGCGCGAGTCGCTCGCGGCGTGCCGGGCCGTGGCGATCTGAGGCGGCTCACGAGCTCCGCGCGCGGCCGCGCTCGCGACGTCATCGTCACGATCGTCCGCCGCGGCGCCGCGCTGCGTCCCGGGGGCGAAGGGGGCGCGGGCCTGACACGGTGTCGACACGGTGTCAGGCGCTCGACCCCGCACGAACAGGCGGGGCTCCGTTCGCGATGTCCAGCGCTCGACCTCGGCGCCAGTCCGTCTTGGATGAACGGGTGCGCCTGCCAGGTTCGTCGGAGCGTCATGCACGCCGGCGGTCTGGACCCTGAGCACGTTGCCATGACGTGCTCGAGACGACCGAGCCGGACCGAGCGCTCTACCTGGCCGTGAGCCAGACAGCGTCCCTCCCTCTGTGCCAACGTCGCATGAGACAGGCTCCCCCTGGAAATCTGTGGCGAGAGGGCGGAGACTGGACCCCTTGTAGCCCGCGACCCGCCCGTCGTTGCCCTCCGACATGCAGTGAAGCATTTCGGACGTGTCAAAAAGTTATCCATGGCTGCCCCGCACAGGAGACGCCGGATGTCGACGCCCTCGTCTGCTGCGTCTTGGCGCCTCTCTTCTACCGCTGTGGGCAGCTCGCCCGACTCTGGGATTTCCTCGTCCAATCATGCCTCCGCCGGGCGATGGATTCCCGACTCCGTGACGGACGAGCGGATCCCTCAGCCCTAAATCCACACCTCACCGAGCAGCGGCAGCACCCCCATCCTCACATCGCGCGACGCGCGCCCCAGCCTCTCGGCCAGCCGCTCTCCCTGCATCGCGGGGAGCGCGATGGCCGGGCGATCCATGGGAAGGAAGAAGTTGTCCCAGTGCGAGAAGAGCACCGCGCGCGGCGACAGGGCGCGCGCGACGCGCTCGGGGAAGCCGCGGGAGGCGGTCCAGCCGGCCACGCAGAGCAGGAGCAGGTCGGGCTCCCTGCAATCGAGGCCCGCCTCGACGAGCTCCGCGCTGCCCAGGTGGACGATGCGCCGGTCCGCGACCCGGATTTCCACCGCAAAGACGGCGCCGCACCGGTAACGCTCGGCCCGGAGCGGGACCTGGTCGCAATCGGAGATGTCGCCGGGGAAGGGGACCCGGCCGAGCAGCAGGCGGGAGTGAGCGCTCGGGAAGAAGCGCAGCTGGAACGGGCCGACCTCGGCGACCACGGGCTCGCCGCCCGGCGCGCGCTCGACGTCGCGCACGCGCGCCGCGGGGACGCCGGCGGCGCGGCAGAGCGCCGCCGCGGAGCGCGAGCCGAAGACCGTGGCCCCGGTGCGGAGCGCGATCTCCGGGATGTCGAGCGCGTGATCGAAATGGGTGTGGCCCGCGATGACGGCGTCGGCGCGCGGCGCGTGGCGCGCGATGGCGGCCACGTCTGGGGCGAGCCGGCCGGCCACGCAACGGAGGAGCGAAGCGCGCGTGAGATAAGGATCGATGAGCACCACCGCGCCGGCGTGCTCGATCGCGAACCCCGCCGTGCCCAGCCACCGCACCCGGACCGCGCCCGCCGGCGCGAGCGACCGCGGAGAGAAGGTGTCGGCGATCATCGTCGCGGGCTCGTCCGGCCGGCAGACGGGGTGAGTCGGTGCGGCGTGCTCATCGAGATCGAGATCCGATCGAGATCGAAACGTACGTCAGTGTCCGTGTTTCCGGCGACCGAAGCTCGTCCGCTCGGTTACGATTGTCGGTCGTGGCAGACCGAACGCGCGCCGGCACGATCGCCGCCCTCGCCGCGCTGTACTTCGCACAGGGCATCCCGTTCGGCTTCCAGGCGACGGCGCTCCCCGTCTTCCTGCGGGCGAGCGGCGTCTCGCTCTCGGGCGTGGGCTTCGCCGGCGCGCTCGCGCTCCCGTGGGCGGCGAAGGCGCTCTGGGCGCCGCTCGTCGACCGCTACGGGTGGGAGCGGATCGGCAGGCGCCGCTCGTGGATCCTGCCGCTCGGGGTGCTGCTCTCGCTCACGTGCGCGGCCGCCGCGTTCGTCCCGCCGTCGCGCCACCTCGGCGCCCTGCTCGCGCTGGTCTTCCTGATGAACCTGCTCGCGGCCACCCAGGACATCGCGGTCGACGGGCTCGCGATCGACCTGCTCGGGCGCGGTGAGCTCGGCCTGGCGAACGCCGCGCAGGTGGTCGGCTACAAGGTCGGCATGCTCGTCGCCGGCGGGTTGCTCGTCTGGGCGAGCGCCTGGATCGGCTGGGGCGGTCAGTTCGGGGCGATGGCCGCGCTCGTCTTCCTCTCGGCGCTGGCCTCGCTCGCGCTGCGCGAGCCTCCCGCGAGCGAGGTCGAGGCGTACGCGCGCCGGTCGCTCCGCGAGGTGCTCGCGACGGTCCTCGCCGCCCTGCGGGCGCCCGGCGCGCTCTGGGTCGTCGCCTTCCTCGGGACCTACAAGCTCGGCGAGGCGATGGTCGACATGATGTTCAAGCCGTTCCTCGTCGACGCCGGCTTCCCGCCGCACCAGATCGGCCTCTGGGTGGGCACGTACGGCCTGGTCGCGTCGATCGCCGGCTCGCTCGCGGGAGGCCTCCTGTCGCACCGGATCCCGCTGCTCGCCGCCGTCGGGGTGACCTCGGCGCTGCGCACCGTCGCGATGGCGGGCGAGTGGACCCTCGCCGCGGCGGGGGCGCCCACGGCGAATGCCGTCGTCGCGGTCACCGTGGCCGAGCACCTCTTCGGCGGCGCCCTCACGACAGCGGTGTTCGCTTTCATGATGTCGCGTGTCCGGCGGTCGGTCGGCGCGACGCACTACACGCTGCTCGCCAGCGTGGAGGTGCTCGGCAAATCGCCCGCTGTGTGGCTCTCGGGCGCCGCCGCCCAGCGGCTCGGCTATGCAGGCCTGTTCGCCCTGGGGACGGTGATCTCGGTCGTCTTCCTCGGGCTGCTCTTGCCGCTGCGGGAGCGGAGAGCGGGAGAGGGGTGAGCGGACCCCGTCGCCCCATTTTGCCCCGGTGACCAATTTTGCCCCAGTTCCGTGACCTGGCGAAATTGCATCGTAGAAGCAGAGAAGACGCCGGAACGCGGGGGAACGCGGGGGAACGCGGGGGAACGAGGGGGAACGAGGGGGAACGCGGGGGAACGAGGAGAGATGAAGAATTTTTGCTCTCTCCTCTTCCCTCGGCGCCCACGGTGCCCACCATGGCTCCTTTTCTCACGAGATCAGGCGGACAGCCTTTCTCGTCGCGGCGCCGGCTGGTGCGAAAGACGATGATCCGGGCGCCCATTTCATGATATAACCAGACAGCGCTACGGCTGGCCGCTGCAAGAATCGCTCGTGACCGCGCTCGCCCGACTTCATCCATCGCTCGCCCGGCCTGCGACGACCCTCATCCCCCAAGGGGGGTGAGATCCTCCTGGGAGCCAGGGAGGTCGAGGTCGGCCGCGATCCGGGAGGCGAGCGCCTGGTGACGGCCGTCCCATTGTGCCGTCGTGCCGCACGCGCTGCTTGACGAATGACTCCTTCAGCGCTCCGCCTTCGGGCAAATGGAGCACCGTATCCGCATCGCCCAGTTTGGAAGAAGTATTTCTAAATCCACAGCGTGCGGCAGCTCGCCGCACAGCGCGGCGCCGCCATGCCGGCGCCGCAACGAGGAGCTCTCCCATGAGAACCGCCTATCTGTCGATCTCTGCCTCTGCGCTCGCGCTCGCCTCGATGATCTCCGGCTGCATGGCCACGGCCGAGCCGCACGACGATACCGAAGACGCCATCGGCGAGGGCGCGGCGGCGCTCGTCTCCTGCTCGGTGCTCCCCTCCGGCAACATCGTCACGAACGGCAGCTTCGAATCGCCGAACGTGTCGTCCGGCACGTCGTCGATCTACAACGGCTCGATCACCGGCTGGCAGGCCGCCTATGGTCAGATCCAGATCCATGACCACTCGAACGGCATGAGCCCCGCGCACGGCAGCCAGCACGTCGAGCTGGACGCCACGGACTCGAGCGGCATCTATCAGGACCTCACGACTGTCCCGGGAGCGACCTACCAGCTCCGGTTCGCCTTCGCCGCGCGCCCCGGCACGAGCGCGAACCAGAACGTGCTCGGCGTCGTCTGGGGCGGCCAGCAGGTGGCCACGCTCACGACCGCCAGCACCGCATGGGTCAATTACACCTATACCCTCGTGGCCTCCGGCACGACGACGCGCCTCCAGTTCAACGATCTGGGCATCTCGAACGGCCAGGGGACGCTCCTCGATAACGTCACCGTGGTCGCCGCCGATACGGATCAGGACGGGGTGTTCGACTCGTGCGACAACTGCCCGGCGCTGGCCAACCCCTCCCAGGCCGACGCCGACGCCGACGGCATCGGCGACGCCTGCGAGCCCCCCCCGCCCGCCGAGCCCGTGTGCGTGGTCGTGCAGCGCGGCACCTACGGCAGCGTGCAAGACGCGCATATCCAGCCCGGTGTCTCGTGGCCGTACGGCGATTACCCGTACGTCGTCATGAACACGTTCCCGGAGGGCGTGCAGCTGGGCGTGCTGGCCTTCGATCTGTCGTTCATCCCGGCGGGCTCCGACGTCGAATCCGCGACCCTCTCGCTGTCTCACACGTGGAAGGCGAGCGCCAGCACCATCGAGCTGCACCGCGTGAACGGCCCCTGGCAGGAGTCGACCGTGCACGCCGGCAACTTCCCCGGATACAACCCGGCCGTCGAGGCCTCGATCACCACCGTCGGCCAGGCGAGCGCCGTCGTGACCGCCAACGTGGCGGCCCTCGTCCAGTCCTGGGTGGATGGTTCCCCGAACCACGGCGTCGCGCTCCACGACCTGAACGGTCGGACCGATATCCGATCGAGCGAGCAAACGACCATCGCCCCCCGGCCGAAGCTCGAGGTCTGCTACACGCCGGCCCAGTAACGGGGTCCCGGCCGAGGTGCGGAGGGACACGCCGCGTCACGAGCTCCGGACGCCCCGGGCGAGCTCGGGATGTCGCCACGTCATGCCTCCTTCGTCACCCCGGCCACGCTCGCTTGCCGAGAACCTGACGCCGCGCTCCGCCTTTGATAGCAAGCGGAGCCGCGGTGATCTCGCGCAGGAAGCTCGTCCTCGGTCTCGCCGGCGCCGCCGGCGCCGCCGCCCTCTCACGGGCGCTCGCCCCGGGCTCCCCGCGCGAGATCGCGGCACGGCGCGCCCTCAAGCTCCCGATCGCGCCGAGCGGGTGGCCCTTTCCAGGGGCCCGCGTCGTCGCCCCCTCTGCCGTCTTTCCACGGGATTTCGGGGTCCGCCGCATCTACCTCGACGCCGGACATGGCGCCCCCGGCAACACCGGCAACCTCTCCTGCTTCTGCGTCGACGAGCAGGACTTCACCCTCGCCGCGGCGCGCGCCCTCGCCGAGCGGCTCAACGCCACCGGGCGCTTCGAGGCGCGCGTGGGCAGGGCCGGCGACCGCCCGTTGCCGTACGCGGAGCGCGTCGAGGACGCCGCCCGGTGGGGCGCCGACGCCTTCGTCAGCCTGCACTCGGACGTGCGCGGCAGGACCGAGACGTGGTCGCCCGGCCAGGGCCGCCAGTGCCCGCTCAGCCTCGCCGCGCCGGGGTTCGCCGTCCTGTGGTCGGACGAAGGGGATCCCGCCCTCTGCGCCCTCCGGCTCGCGCTCGCGCGCGGCTTCGCGGGGCGCATGGAAGAAGCAGGCCTGTTGCCCTACGACGGCGCCGCGTACAGCGGCCTGTACGAGCCGGACACCGCCCAGCCCGGCGTCTTCCTCGACCGGCGCCCCCCGGGACAGCGCATCTTCGTGCTGCGCCGCCCTTCCATGCCCTCCATCCTCGTCGAGACCCACCACGCGCTCGACGCCCGCGAGGCGACCCGCTGGACCGAGCCCGCCACGCTCGACGCCTTCGCCGCAGCCGCCGCGGCCGCGCTGGCCGATGCGCTCGGCGGCGCCGGCGCGCCGGCCTCCCCGCCGCCCACCTGAGGCGCGTCAGGACGCCCGCGCGTGCGGCATCTCCTCGGGCGCCTCGAGGCGGATCGAGCGGAGCCGCAGGCAGAGCGCGAGCGCCTCGTCGAGCGTGTTCACCAGGTAGAACTCGAGCGAGCTCCTCACCTCGGCCGGCAGATCGTCGAGATCCGCCTCGTTGTCCGCCGGCAGCAGGATCTCGAAGATCCCCGCGCGGTGCGCCCCCAGCACCTTCTCCTTGATCCCCCCGATCGGCAGCACCGTCCCGCGAAGCGTGATCTCCCCCGTCATCGCGATGTCGCTCCTGACCGGCCTGCCCGACAGGGCGCTCACAAGCGCCACCGCCATCGTCACACCCGCGCTCGGCCCGTCCTTCGGCACCGCCCCCGCCGGAACATGGATGTGGACGTCCCGCCGCTGCAGCCGATCGGATGGCACGCCGAGCTCCGCCGCGTGCGCTCGCGCATAACTCAGCGCCGCGCGGCCGCTCTCCTTCATGACGTCGCCCAGCTGCCCCGTGAGGACGAAATCGCCCTTGCCGGGCATCACGCTCGCCTCGACGTGCATGATGTCGCCACCCATCTGCGTGTAATACATGCCGGTCGCGACCCCCGGCTGATCGTACTGGAGCCTCCGCTCAAGGCGCATCCTCGCGCGGCCGAGCAATTCCTTCACGTCGTCGTCGACGCCCACCACAGCCCGCTCGATCTCGCCGGCCGCGATCCGGCGCGCGGCCTTCCGCGCCAGCGAGCCGATCGTCCGTTCCAGCTGCCGCACGCCCGCCTCGCGCGTGTAGCCGCTGATGATCCCGCCGAGCGCCGTGCCCGTCACGCGCAGCTGCTCCTCGCGCAACCCGCACTCCTTTCGCTGCCGGGGGAGCAGGTACTTCCGGGCGATCTCGTGCTTCTCCTGCTCCGTGTACCCGGCGAACAGCGCGGGCTCCATCCGGTCGAACAGGGGAGGGGGGATCGTCTCGCGAAAGTTCGCCGTGCAGATGAACAGCACCTCGGACAGGTCGAACGGCAGTCCGAGGTAGTGGTCGACGAAGCCGTCGTTCTGCGCCGGATCCAGCACCTCGAGCAGCGCAGCGCCAGGATCGCCCTGGTAAGAGGCGCCGAGCTTGTCGACCTCGTCGAGGACGATCACCGGGTTCTTCGAGCCGATCCGCTTGATCCCCTGGAGGATGCGGCCAGGCATCGCGCCGACGTACGTGCGCCGGTGGCCGCGGATGTCCGCCTCGTCGCGCGCCCCGCCCAGCGAGACGCGGACGTACTTGCGCCCGAGCGCCCGCGCGATCGACTCCGCGATGGACGTCTTGCCGGTCCCGGGCGGACCGAGGAAGAGCAGGATCGGCCCGCGGGAGATCGCGCGGCTCCGCTCACCCTCGCTCCTCGCCTGCTCCAGGCGCAGCTTCCGGACGGCCAGGAACTCGAGAACCCGGTCCTTCACGTCGCCCAGGCCGTAGTGATCCTCGTCGAGGATCGCCCGCGCGCGATCGAGATCGACGTGGTCGTCGGTCCGCTGGTTCCAGGGCAGATCCGCCACCCACTCGAGCCACGTCATGAGGACCTGCGCCTCCGGCGATGTCTCCCGCCCCATGCGCCGCAAGCGCGCGAGGTCGCGCCGGGCCTCCTGCAGGATCTCCGCCGGCAGGTTGGCCCGCTGCAGCTTGTGCTCAAGACGTGCGGCGGCGTTCTCGTCGTCCTCCTCGCCGAGCTCCTTCTGGATCGCGCGCAGCTGCTCGCGCAGGTAGATCTCCCGCTGCCGCTCGCCGAGCTCCTCCTCGACGGTCGTCCTGATCTTCTCCTGGGTCTCGACGATGCCGATCTGCCGGTAGAGGTGCAGCGCGAGGCTGCGCATCCGCTCTTCCGTCGAGAGGATCTCGAGCAGCGCCTGCTTCTCGGGGGTCGGGAGGTCCAGGTAGAAGGCGATGTGGTTCACGAGCTCGGCCGGGCCGTACATGCTGCCGACGAACTGCTTGAGCACGTCCTCGGGCGCGCCGCGGTGGCGGCCGTACTCGACGGCCCGCTCGCGCACCTCGCGGGAGAGCGCCTCCAGGGCGCCGTCCTCCTCTGGACGGAGGGGCAGATCGGCGAGCTCGATGACGGGGGCGCGGATCACGCCGTCGACCTCGGTGTAGCGGGGCGCGGCCGCTCGCCGCTCGCAGTAGAGCACGAGCTGAAGGCCCGACCCGAACCGCTGCACCTGGGTGATGCGGGCGATCACGCCGATCGAGAAGAGGCCGCCCGCGGTGGGCTCCTCGGCGGCGTCGCGCTGGGCGACAGCGAAGATGCGCTTGTCTTCTCCCTCGACCCGGAGGGCGGCCTCCACCGCGCGGAGCGTCTTCAGCCGTCCGACCGTGATGGGCGTCGCTATCCCAGGGAAGAGGACGGTGTCGCGCAACGAGAGCACGGGCAACGATCGGCGCTCGGGCATGGCCGGCCTTTGTGCGAACCTCATGCCATGGAGGACCGTACCGAAAACTCCTTTCGGCGCGGAAGCGTCGAGAATCGTGGTCAGACGCGCGCGGAGCGGTGGTACGGTCGGCTGGCGATGCCCGCGGACACCTTCACGTTTCAGGCGGACGATGGCCGGGAGCTCTTCGTGTACCGCTGGCTCCCGGACGGCGGGGCGCGCGGCGTCGTCCACGTCGCTCACGGCATGTCGGAGCACGCGGGCCGCTACGCGCGCCTCGCGCAGGCGCTCTGCGCCGACGGGTGGGCCGTCTACGCGAACGACCACCGCGGCCACGGCGCGACGGCGCGCGGGAGCGACGAGCTCGGCTTCTTCGCGAGCCAGGGCGGCTTCCAGCGGGTCGTCCGCGATCTCGCGCAGCTCCTCGCGCGCGCGCGCGGCGAGCACCCCGGCCTGCCGGTCGTCCTCTTCGGCCACAGCATGGGCGCCGCCCTCGCGCAGGAGATCCTGATCGAGCACGGCGGCTCGATCGACGGCGCGGTGCTCTCCGGCGCGGCGGGCAAGGCGAACGCGCTCGTGGACGCGGGCCGGCTCGTGGCCCGCGCCGAGCGGAGGCGGCTGGGCGAGCGCGGCAAGAGCCAGCTCCTCCAGACGATGAGCTTCGACAGCTTCAACAAGCTGTTCGCGCCGACGCGCACGCCCTTCGACTGGCTCTCTCGCGATCGCGCCGAGGTCGACGTGTACATCGCCGATCCCCGCTGCGGCTTCCCGGCGACGACCTCGCTCTGGGTCGACCTGCTCGACGCGATGGCGGCGCTCGCGCGCCCCGAGCGGCTCTCGCGCATCCCGAAGGACCTGCCCCTCTACGTCTTCTCCGGCTCCCGCGACCCGGTCGGCGGGCTGCTCAAGGGCGTCACCCAGATGATCGAGGCGTACCGCGCCGCCGGTCTCCGCAGGGTGGCGCAGCGGTTCTACCCCGGCGGGCGCCACGAGATGCTGAACGAGATCAACCGCGAGGAGGTCGTGCGGGACCTGCTCGCGTGGCTCGCCGCCGAGGTGGCGGGCGAGGCGAGGGCGCCGGCGAGGCCCGCGCAGTCGGGCGCCGGGCCGCGCGCAGGCGCCGCGCCCGGCTGACGGCGGGGTCGGCATGGGCAGCAAGGGGCGGCCGTACCGCACGCTCACGATCGATGGCTTCGAGGTGCTCGTCGGCCGCGGCGACGAGGACAACGACGCGCTCACCTTCGAGATCGCCGAGCCGCACGATCTCTGGCTGCACGTGGCCGGCGGCACGCCGGGCAGCCACGTGATCGTGCGCAACCCCGAGCGCGTGGAGGTCCCGCGGGAGGTGGTCGAGCGCGCCGCGGCGGCCGCCGCGTGGTACTCGAAGGCGAGGAGCGCCGCCAAGGTGGAGGTCCACGTCTGCCGGGCCGGGGACGTGAGCAAGCCGCGGGGCGCGCCCGCCGGGCTCGTTCAGCTCGCGCGGTGGAAGAGCGTGCGCGTGCGGCCGGAGATCCCCGGGCGCGATCCAGGGTGACCGCCGCTCTAGCGCCGGGGCGTGGTGCGAGGGCGACGGCGAGCCGCGCAGGGGCGAGCGACGGCTCGGTACGCCGTCGTGGGGGCGCGGCTCAGCGCTCGTTCGCGATCACGCACGCTCCGGCCTGGCAGGAAGCGGTGAGGCCGGAACACGGCGCGACGAAACACGCCACCTCGTCTCCCGGGCACTTGGGCGCGGGCGTGCCCGTGGGGACGGCGTCGCAATTGCAGCCTCCACAGTAATTGTCGACGAGGCTGCAGTCGGCGTCGGTCACGCACTGGCGCTTCGGGGCGGGCACGCACGCGGCGCTCCCCTTCCGTTCTTCGCAGACAAACCCGTCCATACAGCGGACGACAGCGCAGGTGCGGCGGCCGCCCGCGGGCCCCGCGAGCTCATCCGTCTGCTCGGAGAGGGTCTCCTCCTCGACGCCATCGAGATCGCCCACGGGCGGGGCGCCGCACGCGGAGAGGAGCGTCGTGAGCGCCGCGGTCGTCGCGAGCAGCGCGCAAAGGTGCATCTTCATCGAACGCAGGTTGGTGTCATGAAACATGATGTCTTCTCCCATCACTGTGGTGAGGGGCGAGCCGCCGCCTCCATCCGAAGGCCGGGCGTCTCGCCGTCGTCGATAGAGGAGTATGCGCGATGCTCGCCACATCTGACATCGCGTATCGATTTCTTCATCGCTTCTTCATCGCCGCATTTCACCATGGCGGCAATCTCGCAGCGACAGCTGCTCGTCAGGCGCTCGCGAACAGCTAGACTGTCGCCATGCAGCTTCGCATCGAAGGGGATCGATTGACGCTCACCCTGGAGGGCGCCGAGCGGCTCTGGGCCGTGAGGCTCCGGCCCATCGTGGTGCCCCGCGAGCACGTGGCGCGGGCGGAGGCGGCGCTGCCGCCCTCCACATGGAAGGAGATCCGCGCGCCCGGGACAGCCTTGCCTGGGGTGATCAAAGCGGGGACCTACTTCACCGCGCACGGCAAGGAGTTCTGGTACTGGGTGCGGAGCCGGAAGGAGCACCCGCTGACCATCGAGCTCGAGGGGGAGCGGTATCGGCGGCTCGTCCTCACCATCGACGGTGCTGCCAGCTGGGCAGCGCGGATCAACGCCTGGGTCAGCGGTTGAGTCCTCCGGGCCCGAGGGCCGAGGCGGCGCGCTGCGAGGCCACCGCGCTCACGCGCAGAGCGAGGCCGCCCTGCTCCGTCCGCCGGGCCCGCTCCGCGCGTGCTCGCCGCCCGCGGCGGCCAGCGCCGCGAACCGCCGCCTGAGGCGGCTGCTCCAGGCCTGCACCGCGCAGGCGCTCATGCCGGTCCGCGCGCAGACCGAGGCGATCGGCTCCTCGTCGATGAGGAGCGCCTCGAGGAGCGAGAGCCCGAGGGGGCTGAGCTCCGCCCGGAGCAGGCCGAGGGGGCGCTCCAGCGCGTCGCGGGCGAGCACCCTGGCCTCCGGATCGTCATCGGACCGGGCGCCCTCCTCCGGGGCGTCGTCGAGCGGCAGCGCCGCGTCGTCGAGCTGCCGCTTCCGGCAGCGGAAGGCCGCCGCCACCCTCTGGTCGGCGATGAGGCCGACCCAGTTGGCGAGGCTCAATCCGCGGGCCGGATCCCAGGCGCGGAGCGCCCGGCTGTCGTCGCGGAACAGCTCGACGAACACGTCCTGCACGAGGTCGTCCATGCGGTCGTCCGCGCCGCCCGCGAACCGCGCGCGGCGCCGGTGGAGCGCCCGGCCGACGCGCGCGTGAATCACCGGCGTGAGCGCGGCGATCACGGATCGGAGGGACCGGATCTCTCCGCCGAGCGCGGAGTTGAGGACGGATGTCGTCATGTTGGCGTCGGGCAAGCGGATCTCCTCGGGGTGTAAGCAGGGGCGTCCTCGCTCGTCTCGCCATCCATCTGCCGCCCTCGCCCGCGTCCGCGGGGGTGCGCGCACGGAAGACAGGAGGCGGCAGAAGAAAGATGCGAGGCGGATGCGGCGGACGTGACCCGCTCCGCGCCCCGCTCCGTCATCGGGTGTTCGAGAACGCTGCGAGGCGCTCGGGCCTTGCCGTCGTAGCAGCCTGCGTGCCTGCGCCGGCGCCGCGGGTGCAGCGCGCTCCAGCGAGCGTGAAGTGTCACCCCTGGCCAACTCGTGCAACTCTTGCACGACCGGGCCAGGTAACTCTTGCCTGATCCCGGTAACTCCTGCACCCGGCGGGCGCCCCGCCCGCCCGCGCGCGGCGGCAGGGCGACGGCGAGCCGCCCCCCTGGTAACGAGCCGCCCCCTGGTCGCGAAGGCCGAGCTCGGGCTCCCTGGAGCCGGCGCGGATCGCGGTCCGGGAGCGTCCGTGCGATTTGTGACGGCTGGCAGGGGCGCAGCGCAACCTGAGAGGGAGACGAGCTTCTTTCCATCACCCGCAGAGGACCCATGACCCACGCGTATCGACTTGCTTTCTTCTCGATTCTCGGCTGGCTGGTCGCTTGCAACTCGACGGATCCCGAGGTCACGTCGGGCGCAGGCGCGGCCTCTGCCGCAGCCACCGGAGGCAGCGGCGGAGGCACCACCACGGGCGACGCCGCGACGGGCGGTGCCGGTACGGGCGACGCCGGCACGGGCGGCGCCGGTGCGGGCGACGCCGGCACGGGCGGCGCCGGCACGGGGGGAGTCGGGGGCTCCGGCGGGACCGGCGGAGCAGAGACGCCGGTGGACGCCGCGGCCATGGTCCCCGACATGGGTATCGGGGCCAACATCGGCAACACGCTGGAGAACACCACCGAGTGGGAGACGGGCTGGGGCCAGCCGCTGATCACGCAGACGTTCATCAACGGCATGGCCAGCCACGGCATCAAGACGGTGCGCGTGCCCGTGGCCTGGGACACCTACGCCGCCAACGGCACGATCGACGCCACCAAGATGGCCCGAGTCAAGGAGGTGGTGGGCTGGATCGAGGCCGCAGGAATGTACTCGATCGTGAACATCCACTGGGACGGGGGCTGGATCTACAACGAGGACAACGCCGATAAATACAAGCTCACCGACGGCGTCAAGACCAGGTTCGCATCCTACTGGACCCAGATCGCCACGGCCTTCAGCGGCGTCGGTCACAAGCTGATCCTCGAGGGGATGAACGAGGAGGGGAACTACTGGGTCAACGGCGTTCACGACGGCGGGACGCCGGACTACGCCGCTCTGAACGAGATGAACCAGCTCTTCGTCACCACCGTGCGCAAGCAGGGCGGATACAACGCGAGCCGCGCCCTGCTCATCTCGGGCTTCGTGACGGACATCGACAGGACGTGTGTGAGCGAATTCAAGGCGCCGACCGATCCGGCCGGCACGAAGAGCCTCTTCCTCTCGATCCATTACTATACGCCCTACACCTTCTGCGGCCTCGACACGGTGGAGAGCTGGGGCTCTCCCAAGACGACGTGGGGCACCGAGCCCGAGAAGGCGGAGCTGAAGAGCAAGTTCGACACGCTCGGCGCGTTCAGCGCGCAGCGGAGCCTCCCGATCATCCTCGGCGAGTTCGGCGTCACGCGGGGCACGAACTACCCCCGTGAGCCGGCGTCGCGGACGCTGTGGATGCGGTCGGTGGTGGAGGCGGCGAAGTCTCGCGGCGTCGTTCCCGTGCTGTGGGACACGGGGACGGACATCAAGCGCACGGACGGCTCGTTCTCGACGGAGTGGCAGGCCGTCGTGAGCGCCGTCAACCGGTAGTCGGCGCCGCTGGCGCTCCGGTGCCGGGAGGGCGCGGCGCGCCCCCGGCCGTCGCTTCGTCCGGCCATCGCGAAACTGGATGGCGGCGCGAAACCACCAACCCTTGCCCGCGTACCTGGGGTGGCTGGACGACATGGAGAGGTCCAGACCACACCAAGGAGAGGGGCATGTCATCGACAACCAACGTCGGGATGGCGAGGATTTCTGCGTCCGCCGTGCTGTTCTTCGCCGCGGGGGCGTTCGCCGCGTGCGCCGTCCCCGAGGGCGCTGAGCCCTCGGGCGATCATGAGGGCTCGGAGCCCTCCGGCGATCCCGCTGAGCCGCAGGCCGAGGCTGAATCGACGGCAGAGGCGGAAAGCGAGCTCAAGGTGAACGACTGCGTGAATCCGCACCCGTTCGCCGGCTGCAACGACGCGGCCGTCCAGAGCTGCGTTTGCGCGGCGGACCCGTTCTGCTGTACCACCCAGTGGGACTCGATCTGCGCCGGAGAGGTGACGAGCCTCCATTGCGTACCGCCGTCCGCGGCCGTCATCGGGCGCCTGCAGTGCGCCGCGCCGGACGGCGCGGGGACGATCACGAGCCCGCTCGCGTTCGTGCCGCTCAGCATTCCCGGCCTCGGGAGCGGCGTGACGGACGCGAACGGCGATTTCAGGATCCCCATCTCGTCGACGGCGAGCGCGAGCGTGCACCTCGACGTGACGTACGACGGCGTCGTGAGCTCGAGCGGCGTGACGACGCCGCTCACGATCATGGACGACCTGCACGCCCCGCGCGGCCAGGGGGCCGACGTCGCCGGCAGCCCGCGCTCGAGCGGCGATCTCGACGTCGACGTGGTCACGCTGAGCGGCGTCGACTGCGAGCTCTGGCGGCTCGGCGTCGATACCCTGCGCGACTTCCACGCTGCCCGCGGGGCCCAGCCGCCCGCGCACGCGCTGCGCATGCTGCGCTGGAGCGGGGTCTACCTGGGCACGCCCTTCACGTTCTACGACTACATCAACGTTCGCACGGACTTCCTCACGAGCACCTGGGGGAGCACGGCCGCGGAGCGCCGGCGGGTCATCACCCACGAGTTCGGGCACAGTGTGCGGCACGTCGCCGACGGGGATCTGAACCACTGGAATGGTGACGACGTGGCCTATGTCTATGGGCGCTCTCATGACGGCTCCGAGATCGCCAACCAGGGGTACGCCTTCAACGAGGGCTTCGCGGACTACTGGGAGCAAGCCCGGGTCGGCGCGCGCGGCCGCCTCTGCGGCGCCGGGGCCGCGTGTCCGTCGAGCCAGTACCGGGACTGGAACGAGAAGCGCATCGCCAACGCGCTGCTCGATCTCTCCGATGTCGTGGGCGACGGCGCGATGATCCAGGTGCTGGAGGCGAACCCCGGCGCGATCCACAGCCTTCACGAGTTCCAGGCGCGCCTCCACGTGCAGAACCCCGCCGTCCCGGCCCCCGCCGCGGTGCCGGCCTGCCCGCCCGGCTTCAGCGATGACGGCGCGACGTGCTCCTCCACCGTGGCAAAACCGAGCTACGGGCGCGGCGTCGGCGCGGCGCCGACGCTCTGCGGCGCGGGCCAGCAGGTCGACGCGGGTCTCTGCTATCCGGCCTGCGCGTCGGGCTACTACGGGGTCGGCCCGGTGTGCTGGCAAAGCTGCCCGGCCGGGTACTCGGACGACGGCCTCACGTGCCGGCGCGACGCGCAGATCATCAACGCCAACAACTCCGCGTGCCCCTGGTATGACGCCTGCGGCCTGACCTTCGCCAAGGGCTGCTCCACCTGCCCGGCGGGGTATAGCAACGACGGCTGCACGTGCCGGCGCGACGCGCACATCTTCGGAAAGAGCTCTTACGGGCGCGGCGCCGGCTCGGTGCCGACGAGCTGCGGCGCGGGCCAGCAGTACGACGCGGGTCTCTGCTATCCGGCCTGCGCCTCCGGCTACAGCGGCGCGGGCCCCGTGTGCTGGGGGAGCTGCCCGGTCGGCTACGTCGACTTCGGCGCGACGTGCACCAAGGTCATCTCGAAGTGATCGACGGACCGCTTGCCTCCTCGAGGGCAGCGGGAGAGCGCTGAGGCCTCCGCGTCGCCGTCGCATCGGGGCATCGGGGCCACGCCCGGCGGCGTCACCGCCTGCGCTTCGCGAGGCCGTAACGGTTCATCTCGAGCACGAAGGTCCGCGGCGGCATGTGGAGCGTCTCCGCCGCCCTCGTCTGCTCCCCTACAACCGGCGCGGTCGGCCCAGGAGCACCACGCCGCTCCGCGGCAGGCGGAGCACCGAGGAGGAGGAGCTCCCCTGCACCACGAGCAGGGTGCGATCCGCCCTCGTCGGCCCCGCGCGGCGCCTCGTTCGAGGGGCTCCTCGACGCTGATTGACAATGCCCCGGCGGCTCCCGCATCCTGGCCACCCCGCGACCCTCGAGGCCTTGAGCCGCAGGAGATGCCATGAGCACCGTCCTCCACCGTCTGGAACAGTGGGCTAACGAATCTCCTGACGCGCCGGCCCAGCGCTTCAAATCTCAAGGCGAGTGGAAGACGCTGACCGCGCGCGACTACCGTGACCGGGTTCACCACCTCGCGCTGTTCCTGGAGTCCAGGGGCTTCGACGCGAGCCAGGTCGGCGCGATCCTCTCGTACAACTGCCCGCAGTGGGTCCACGTCGACCTGGCGGCGCTGCTCGTCGGGGGCAAGTCGGCGGGCCTCTACCCGAACTCCACCGCGAAAGACATCCAGTACATCCTGAACCACACCGAGGCGACGCTGCTCTCGGTGCAAAACAAGGAGTACTTTCACAAGATCTCCGGAGAGAAGGGCGAGTATTCCGTCCCTGACAGCGTGAGTTGGATCCTCGTCTTCGATGGTGACACATCGATCTCTCCCAAGGCGATCTCGTACGAGCAGGCCCTGGCCGAGGGCCGCGCGCTCGCGGGGCAGCCGGGCGCGAAGACGTTCGCCGACTACCTGGCGAAGATCGACCCCAGGGCCGGCGCGTTCCTGATCTACACCTCGGGCACGACGGGCAACCCCAAGGGGGCCATGCTCTCGCACGACAACCTGGCTTACACGGCCGACATGGCCGTGAAGTACTGGAACCTGCCGTTCGCGCGCGGCACGATGTTCTCGTTCCTCCCGCTCTGTCACATCGCCGAGAAGCTGCAGTGCGTCGGGGCGGGCCTTACCCAGCGCTACACCGTCCACTTCTGCTCGAAGTTCGAGAACGTCTCGAGCGAGCTCCCCGAGGTGCAGCCCACGCTGCTGCTCTGCGTGCCGCGGCTCTGGGAGAAGATGATGGAAGGCGTGATGGCGAAGGTGCGCGGCGGCAAGGGCGCCAAGAAGAAGCTGGCCGAGTGGGCGCTCGCCGTGGGAGCCCGCGTGGCCCAGGCGAAGTACGCGCAGCGCGCGCCGAGCGCGCTCGACGCCTTGCAGCTCAAGCTCGCCGACAAGCTCGTGCTGGGCAAGGTGCGCGCGGCGCTCGGCCTGGGCAAGGCCGAGGTGCTCGCCTCGGGCGCGGCGGCGCTCGCGCCGCACATCTCGACGTGGTTCCGCGCGCTGAACCTCGAGATCCTCGAGGACTTCGGCCAGACCGAGTCGACAGGCGTCATCTGCATGACCGAGCCGGGCATCGAGAGCGCGGGCACCGTGGGCAAGCCCGTGCCGGGCGTCGAGTTCAAGCTGGCCGAGGACGGCGAGATCCTGACCCGCGGCCGGCACGTGTTCGTGGGTTATTACAAGGACAAGGCGGCGACGGAGGCCGCGCTCGAGGACGGCTGGCTGCACACGGGCGATCTCGGCGAGTGGAACGACCGCGGACAGCTCAAGATCCGGGGCCGCAAGAAGGAGATCCTCAAGACCTCGGGCGGCAAGATGATCGCGCCGCTCCCGATCGAGGAGAGGCTCAAGGCGGCGGAGATCATCAGCCAGGTGTGCATGGTGGGCGACGGCCGCAAGTACCTCTCGGCGCTGATCACGCTGACCGAGGGCAAGCTCGCCGAGCTGAAGGATCGGGGCGCCCTGAGCAGCGACGCCGCGATCACGAGCGCCGAGGTGGTAAGCCAGGTGAAGGTGCACGTCGACGCCCTGAACGCGGAGCTCGCCAGCTTCGAGCAGATCAAGCGGTTCACTGTCCTCGGCCGCGAGTTCTCGGTGCAGGACGGCGAGATGACGCCGACGCTGAAGATGAAGCGCAACGTGATCGAGCAGCGCTTCCGCGGGACCATCGACGAGATGTATCCCGCCGAGTGAGCCATCGCCGGAAGAAGTGATGCGCGCGGCCGTTTCATGTGGGAGGGAAAAGCCATGAGTTCACCGAGAAGCCACCTCGTGCTCGTGCCGGGTTTCGCGGGGTTCGATATCCTGGGTTCGATCGTCTATTACAGCGGTGTCACGGAGATCCTCCGAAACACCGATACGGGGCCGTATCAAGGCCCGCTCTCGGTGCATTGCTTCGCGAACCTTCCCACGGCGAGCGTGGACACCCGCGCGCACGCGCTCCTCCGCTGGCTCGCGGATCGGTTCAGGCAGGGGGTGTTCTACGGGGGCGCGGGCCGCGGCCAGCGGGACTGCGTCCACCTCGTGGGCCACTCGACCGGCGGGCGGGACATCAAGACGCTGATGCTCCTGCTCCTGGCCGAGACCGAGCAGAAAGGGTCGGTCTACGGCGTCCCGGTGGAGATCATCCTCGAGAGCATCTGCTCGATCCAGTTCCTCTCGACGCCGCACCGCGGGACGAACCTCGCCCACGTCCTCCACCGGAGGCAGCCCCTCCTCACAGGCCTGGCCGGGGCCCTCCACTGGTGGCTCCGCCTGGCTGGCCCGAAGGACGCGAGCTCCGCGGCCCGCCGCGCGAAGACGCTCTTGCAGCTGTTCGGCCAATCGGACGGCATCGTCCGCGCCGCCCTCGACACGATCGAGCGCTTCCACGCGCTGCCGTGCGACGACCTCGCCAGGGCCGAGGCGCGCGGCGAGTACTTCAACGTGCTCCGCTGGCTGCTGCACGTCGCCGAGGACACCGAGGCCTTCGAGGATCTCGATCCCCTGCCGCTTTCAGGCCGGCCGCCGCGCGAGGAGCGCTGGTCCAAGCAGGGTCTGTCCGCGCGCGGTATCGGCGCCTGGCCGCGCGAGCTCGCGGCCTCCGTCAAGAGCGCGAAGCGGACAAGGAAAGCCAGCCTCCTCGGGGCGGAGCTCGAGGAGGAGCTGAGCGCGTATTACGAGCAGCGGGGCATCGCGCTCCGGTCGATCGTCACCCGGGCAAAGCGTGATCCCGGCGGCCCGTTCCTGGGCGCCTTTGGCATCTTTCACGGCATCACGGCCAACATCAAGGAGCCGAAGGTGGTCGAGGCCCTCGGGCCGCCCTGCTCCGTGCCACGGTTCGAGAACCCGACCCAGACAGAGCCGCTCACGCCGGAGATGAACGACGGGATCGTCAACTGCGTATCGATGGTCTATCCGGACACGAAGCGCAGCTTCCTTGTCGACGCCGACCACGCCGACGTGATGGGCCATTATCGGTTCATCGCCCCGGAGGACGGCGACGGAGCGGACCCGAAATACGGCGGATACGACCTGTTCCAGTCCCGGTCGACCTTCGATCAGGCCGAGTTCGACAGGTTATGGAGCAGCATCGGGCAGTTCGCCATGAACAGCGACAGGTGCGCCGCCGCGGCGCGCCGCAGCTCGGCCGTCGCCCCCGTCGAGGTGCCGGCCTCGGCGCCGGCGGTGTCGCCGGCCTCGGCGCCCGCGGTGACCCATTTCCGCGCCGAGCCGTCGGACCCGGAGGGCGGCGCGTAGGCGCCCCCGTCGCCGGGGGCGCCCGGGCCGCCTTCGTGAATCAGGCCTTCGCGAGGTAGGCTTCGAGCTCGTCGGCGCCGCCGATGTGCTTGCCGTCGATGAAGACCTGCGGGGTCGTGCCCTTGCCGCTCACCGCGCGCAGGCGGCGAGGCGAGGACGCCACCTCCTCGTAAGGGATCTTCCGCGCGTCGAGGAGCCGCTTCGCCTTGGTGCAGTAGCCACAGCCCGGCTTCGTGAACAGCAGCACGTCGTGCGGCGCCTTCGACGACGGATCCAGGTACTTCAGCATCGTGTCCGCGTCCGACACATCGAAGGGATCGCCCTCCACCTCGGGCTCGATGAACATCTTCTTGATCACGCCGTCGTCGACAAGCATCGAATAGCGCCACGAGCGCTTGCCGAAGCCGAGGTTCGCCTTGTCGACGAGCATGCCCATCTTCTCGGAGAACTCCCCGTTCCCGTCGGGCAGGAACTGGACCTTGTCCGCCTCCTGCGCCTTGCACCACTCATCCATCACGAACGCGTCGTTCACGGACACACACGCGATCGTGTCCACCCCGCGCCGCTCGAACTCCTCCGCGAGCTCGTTGTAGCGCGGCACGTGGCTGCTCGAGCAGGTCGGCGTGAAGGCGCCCGGCAGCGCGAACACAACCACCTTCTTGCCGGCGAACACGTCCTTGGTTGTCACGTCCTTCCACTGACCGTCGACACGCGTACGAAACGTGACCTCCGGAACGCGCTGCCCTTCGAGGTTCTTCAGCATGACTGTCGTGCTCCTCTCGTGCTCTTCTCGTTGCCATCCGCGACGGCAACCTTGTCCAGCGTCGTGCGGCGCTCCACGCGGCGCTCTCGGGCCGGCGAGAACTTAGCCCCGGGCCTCGACGCCGGCCAGCGCGACGGCGAGCCCGACCGAGGGCCGCGCCGCAATGGCGAGCCCGACCGAGGGACGCGCCGCGAAGGCTGCTCGCCCGGGCGACGGCGACCGCGCCGGAGGAGGCGCCCCGCTGGGCAGCCCCGGCGCCGCCGCGGGGGCGAGGCGTCAGCCGCCCCGCGCCAGATCGACAGCGCGCCAGAGGTACCAGCTCGCCACCGTGCGGTACGGCTTCCACCGCGCGCCGCGCTTCTCGAGGTCCGCGCGCGCCGGCGGCTCGGGCCGCTTGAACGCGATCGCGAAGCCCTTGCGGACGCCGTAGTCGTCCACGGGCAGCACGTCCGGGCGGCCGAGGCGGAACATGAGGAGCATCTCCACCGTCCACCGGCCGATGCCGCGCACCCGCGTGAGGCGCTCGATGATCGCCTCGTCCTCCAGGCCGTGGACCTCGGCGAGCGTGGGGAGCTCGCCGTCCTCCGTCTTCCGCGCGAGGTCGCGCAGCGCGAGGAGCTTCGCCTGCGAGAGGCCGGCGCCGCGGAGCTTCTCGTCGGAGGCGCGCAGGAGCTGCGCGGGCGTGGGGCCCTCGTGCGCTCGCGGGAAGAGCGCGCGCACGCGCGCGAAGATGGTCGCGGCGGCCTTGCCGGTGAGCTGCTGGTAGACGATCGACTCCGCGAGCGCGAGGAAGAGGCTCGACGTCCTGTCGACCCGCATGGCGAACGGCCCGACCGCGTCGATGACGCGCGCGAGCGCCGCGTCGGACGCGCGCAGGTGCTCGACGGCGGCGCCCGGATCGAAGCCGAAGTCGCCGCCGGGCGCGGCCTTCGGGGCGCCGCGCGCCTGGCCGCCCTCGATCGCGAGGAGGCGGAGCTTCGTCGTGACGCCGCCGTTCGCGGAGAAGCCGCCGGCCTTGCCGCCGGCCGCGAGCACGCGGTGGCACGGGACGATGATCGCGAACGGGTTCCGCCCGAGCGCCTGCCCCACGGCGCGCGCCGAGCCGACCGCCCCGAGGCGCGCCGCGACCTCGCCGTAGGTCAGCGTGGCGCCCGGCGGGATGGTGCGCGCGACCTCGTAGACGCGGCGGTGGAACGGCGGCACCCGATCCATGTCGAGCGCGACGGCGGACAGGTCGCTCGCCTCGCCGCGCAGGAGCGCGACGATCGCGTCGACCGCGCGCTGCACCTCGGGCGGCGGCGCCGCCGCCCGGGCGCCCGGCAGGCGCTGGAGCAGGCGCGACCGCGTCTCGGGCTCACGCGCCTCGGGGAGCTGCAAGGCGGCGACGCCGCGCTCGCCCCACGCGATGCCGCAGCGGCCGATCGCCGTATCGAACAGGAGGAAGCCGTGTGCCGTTGCTGTCATGGGGTCCTCGCGGGGAGGCAGGCGCCCGCGTCCGGCGGCCATCCTAGGAGCGCGCGGCGAGGCGATCTTGGAAGATCTTGCGATCCCCCCGCGCCGCCTTCCGGAAGCCGCGGGGCGAGACGCCGGCCGCGCGGTGGAAGGTGCGGACGAAGTTGGAGAGGTCGCCGAACCCGACGTCGAGCGCGATGTCGGTGATCGACCGGGCGCCGTCGGCGAGGAGGCGCGCCGCGCGGCGCAGGCGGGCGCGGACCAGGTACTGGTGCGGGGTCACGCCGACGACCTTCCCGAAGACCCGCAGGAAGTGGAACGGGCTGAGCCCGGCCTCCCGCGCCGCGCCCTCGAGGTCGATCGGCTCGTGCGCGTGCTCGTCCAGCCAGAGCGCCGCCTCGACGGCGCGGCGGCGGTCGCGCACCCCGGTGTCCGGCGGACTTCGCTTCCGGCCGGAGGCGACCTCGACGAAGCGGGCGGCGAGGAGCACCCCCACCTCGTCGACGCCGAGGTCGCTCCTGCCCTCGGCGGCCGCCTGCGCCAGCTCGCCGAGCACCATCAGCTCGGGCACCGGCGGCAGGCCGCCGGCCCGGAACGCGCCGGCGCCGTCGCCGAGGGCCTCGACGAGCGCCGGCGCGAGCTGGAACGACAGGCACTCATCGCCGACGACGTGCTCGTGCGAGCACGTGTACTCGTCGCCGGGGTGGCCGACCAGGAGCGACCCGGCCACGAGCTCGAACGCCTCCCCCCGGACGCGGTAACAGAAGCTGCCCTTGCGCACGTAGGAGACGGAGAAGCCGCGGTGGAGCTCGGCGAACGGGGCGTCCCCAGGTCCGGAGCGGCACCGGTAGTCGACCACCGAGATGGCGTCGCCCCGCACCAGCGTCGTGACGTCCATGGGTCACCGAATGTACTTGCGGCGGCGAGGCCGAGCAACGCGCCCCGCGCCCGTGCTGCGCCGCCGTGCGTCGGCCGCGCCAGGTTCATCGACGATCGAGCGTGCCTGTGCGCCGCCCGGGGAGGGAGCCGAGCGCGAGGCGGCCCAGGGGACCCGCTCCAGCCTACATCGCGACAGACACCTTCGTCTGCGATGGAGACGAGTGCACGCCGGCGGGCATGTTGGCGTTCGTCCCGTTGTGCGCGGTCATGCACGTCTGGAAGACGACCGGCTGCCCCTCCACCTTGACCTTGGCCGACCCCTGCTTGAACTGCACGGGGCCCTTGATCATGCCGGAAACCACGCCGCCCGCCGCGCCGGCCTCGTCGCCGGCGCTCATCGGGATCACCGTCTGCCTGGTGACCACCGGCTGGTTCAACACCTTCACCTTCTTCGCGCAGGTCCCCGGATTGGCCTGCACGAGCTGCGCGGTGTTCGGGTAAGGCACCGGCACGGGCGGGGCCGGCGGCGCCGGGGTCTTGCACGTGTCCGGGAAGGCTTCGCAGGTCCCTCCCTGCTTCGTCGCCATGGGAAACATCGGCCCTCCTCCGCTCATCCGAGGTGGATGCGCTTGCCGTCGATCTTCACGTCGTCCTCGGCCTCGATCGAGGTGTGACCCGCCTTGACCGAGTAGGCGCCGGAGGCGCGCGTGCGCACGCGTCCGGCCAGGAGCTCGTCGAGGTCCTCCACGCGGCGGAAGGAGCGCTTGAGCCGCTGGAGGACGTGGACCGCGACCGTCTCCATCCGGTCCGCCACCACCTTGACCTGCTCGACCGCCGCCGACAGCTGGACGCCTCGATAGCTCGCCTCCGCGAAGAGCACCTCGGCCCGCTCGCCGACGAGCTTCAGCGTGCGGGCGCCGAGGCGCGCCTCGGTCCGCCCCAGCGTGAGCGACGGCCGGGCGCCCGCCTCGCCGTCGCCGGCCTCGAGCGCCACCCCGGCCGCGCCGCGGCATCGGATCGCACCCCCGGCGACGAGATCGATGTTCCCCTGCGGCGCGGAGAGCGCGAGATCGCCCGCAGGTACGGAGAGCAGGCCGCGGCCCAGATCGGGGCGATACTCGAAGACCAGCCGCCCGGCCGGGTCGCGCACCTCGATGCGCTCGCGCTCGCCGTCGGTGGACACGGCCGCCGAGGCGCCGGACCGCGTGGTGAGCCGCCGCTCCGACGCAGGGACCGCCTCGTCGCCGAGCACGCCGACGACGTAGCAGCGATCGAGGTCCTCTCCGGTCACCAGCACATGACCACCGACCTCGAGCCGCGGCGCCGGCGAGATCGCCACCACCGCACCCAGATCGAGGGCGCGGCCCTCGTGCTCGACGCGCACGACGCATCGTCGCTCGCTCTCGACCTCGACCACCGCGGCGCGCCGCACGTAGCTCGTTGTCGCTTCCCTGGGGCTCACGCTGGATACGGCAAGCTTCGACATCGTCCCTCCGCCTCGGGTGACTACGCGCCGGGCGGCTGCCAGTCCTCGGCAGCCGCCAGATCCGGATCGGTGCCCCGGGCCCGCTCGCGGTTCGCGAGCGCCCAGATCGCGCCGGCATCGTCGATCCGGTGCAGGTTGGCGCCCTCCACGTCGGCCTGCGTGAAGTCCGCGCCCGCGAGCCGCGCGTGCGAGAGATCGGCGTAGCCCAGCCGAGCCTCGCGGAAGAGCGCGCGCGGGGCCTCCACGCGCACGAGGATGGCCTCGCGCAGATCGGCCTGGGTCAGGTTCGCGCCGCCGAGCGCCGCCCCCTCGAGGTACGCCATGCGGAGGTTCGCCTCGCGCAGGTCGGCCTGCTGCAGCTGGCTCCCGCTGAAGTTCGTTGCCTCGGCGCCGGCGCCGCTCATCACCGCGCGGCGCAGCGCCGCGCCGCTGGCGTCCGCGCGGGTCAGCGTGGCGCCGCCGAGCCGCGCGCCCGTGAGGTTGGCGCCGGAGAGATCGGCGTCGGTGAGATCGGCCCCCGACAGGTCGACGCCGCGGAGGTCGGCGCCCGCGAGGCGGCAGCGCACGAAGGCGTTGCTCTGGAGCCTGATCTTCGAGAGATCGGCGCCGGAGAGGTCGACGCCCGTGAACCTGGCCCGCCGGAGATCGGCGCCCGCGAGCCGCGCTCCCGCGAGCCTGCTCGCCCGCAGCTGGGCCCCGGCGAGGCTCGCGCCTTCGAGGTCGGCGCCGCTCGCGTCGCACCGATCGAGCGCCGCGCCCGCGAGGCTCGCGCGCGAGAGCTTCGCGCCGATGAGCGTCCCGTCGGCGAGCGCCGTGCGGTCCAGGACCGCGCCCGTCAGGTCGGCCTTCGTGAGATCGACGCCCTCCGCCGAGATCCCGCGCAGCTCGGCGCCGGCGAGGATCGCGCCGGAGAGGTCGGCCCCGTCCAGGATCGCGCCGTCGAGCCTGGCGCGCGAGAGCTTCGCCCCCGACAGCGAGGCCCTGGCCAGCCGCGCCCGCCGGAGATCGGCGCCGCCGAGCTCGCACCCGCGGAGATCGGCGCCGGTGAGATCGACGCCCGCGAGCTTCGCGCCCCCGAGATCGCTCCCCGCGAGCTCGGCGCGGACGAAGCTGCCGCCGGTGAGATCCATGCCGCGGAGGTCGCAGCGCGCGAGCCGGCCGCCGCCGTGATCGCCCGCGAGCGCGCCCAGCGCGGAGAGCGACATGCCCGCGAGCCGGAGGCGGTCGACCCGCGCGCCCGCGAGCGGCGGCGCCGCCGGGGTGACCTCGACGAGGGCCGCGCCGTCGAGGTGCGCCCCGTCGAACGACGCGCCCTCGAGGTCGCAGCGCTCGATCCGCGCCGCGCGGAGGGTCGCGCGGTCGAGGCGCGCCGCGGAGAGGTCGCAGCCCGAGAGGGCGGTCTCCGCGAGGTGCGCGCCCGAGAAATCGGCGCGGGCGAGCTTGCCGTCGTTGACGGACGCCCTGTCGAGCCGCGCTCCCTCGAGCGACGCCCCGGTGAGCGTGCAGCGCTCGAGGATCGCCCCGGTGAGATCGGCGCCCGCGAGCCTCGCCCCGGCGAGATCGACCCCCTCGAGGACGGCCCCCTGGAGCCTCGCGCCCGTGAGATCGGCGCCCCCCAGGTCGAGGAGCCGGCGCTGCAGGCCTCGCACGCCCGCGCCGGCGAGCGCGTCGGTCTGCTCGCGCGACAGCGCGGCGGCGTCGAGCGGGATCTCCACGACGGCCTCGCGATCCACCGCCACGTCGAGCGAGCTGAAGACCGCGCCCGCGAGATCGGCGCCCGCGAGCTTCGCGCCGTGGAGGTCGCACGAGATGAACATCGCCCCTGCGAGCCGCGCCCCCGAGAGATCCGCGCCGGCGAGGCGAACGCGGTGGAGCACCACCTTCTCGAGGGGCGCGCCGCGCAGATCGGCGCCGGCGAGATCGAGCTCCGGCAACACCGGCGGATCGGACGCCGGGCTCGCGCGCAGGCGCTCGAGCAGGCCCGCCACGTCCTTGCCGGTGACGCCCGCGGTCATCCCGCCCCCCGCTTGGCGAGCTTGGTCGCCTTGAGGTTCGCGCCCTCGAGCCGCGTCCCGGCGAAGATCGCGTCGAGCAGCTCGCACCCGTACAGGTTCGCGTCCCGGACGTCGGCCCGGGTCAGGTCGGCCTGCTCCAGCGTGCCCTGGAACAGGTTGACCGCGGTGAGCAGCGCCGAGTCGAGCTTCGCCTTGCTCAGGTTGGCGTTCTTGAGGACGGCGCGGTGCAGGTTCGCGCCCGACAGATCGGCGCCCGACAGATCGGCGCGGATCAGGCTCGCGCCGCGCAGATCGGCCTCGCGCAGCGACGCGCCGGTCCAGCTGGACCCGTCGGCCCTCGCCGCGCGGAGATCGAGGCGCCAGAGCGACGCGCCGTCGACCGCGCGCGCGCCCGTGAGATCGGCCTCCGCCATGGAGACGCGCTCGCCCGAGGCGCCGTAGAGCGAGGCCTCGCGGAGCGACGCGCCGCCGAGCTGCGCGCGATCCAGCGCGCAGCCCGTGAGATCCGCCCCGTCGAGCGAGGCGCCGCGCAGGTCGGCGGCGGTGAGCGTCGCGCCGTGGAGGCGTGCCCCCGCGGCGTTCGCCCCGCGCGCCCGGACCTCCGCGAGGTTCGCGCCGCCGAGCTCGGCCGCGCGGAGCGACGCGCGCTCGAGGTTGGCCTGCGCGAGCGTCGCGCCCGTGAGATCGGCCTCGTCGAGCCTGGCGTCCGGGAGCGCCGCGCCGCGGAGGCCGGCCCCCGAGAGGTTCGCCGCGGAGAGATCCGCGCCCGTCAGGTCGGCGCCGTAGAGCTCGGCCTCGACGGCGACGGCGCGCCCGAGCGACGCGCGCGTGAGATCCGCCCGCTCGAGGCGGGCGCCGGTCAGATCGGCGCCGTCGAGCCGCGCTTCCCGGAGGCGCGCGCGCGTGAGATCCGCGCGCGTGAAGACGAGCCCGCGCAGATCGAGCTCCGACAGATCGAGGCCCGCGAGCTTCGCGCGCGCGAAGCTCCCGCCGGCCTTCGCGCGCGCGGCCACCTCCTCGCGCGTGAGCGCCGGCGCCGCGGACGGGTCCTCGGGCGGCGCCGGCTCGTCGAGCAGCGCGGGATCGTGGCCGTGCTCGATCAGCAAGCGCCGCGTCCGCTCGCGCGAGTCGCGCTCGAGGCGCGCCGCGGCCTCGGGGTCGTGCCGCAGCTCCCCGACCACGATCGCGAGGAACGCGTCGGGCGAGGTGACGCCGCGCAGCCGCTCGATCACGTCGCGCGGGACCCCCGATTTCTCGAGCATCGCGCGCGCCTGCTCGAGCCCGGCGGCGATCTCGGGGTCGACCTCGCCAGGCTTGCCCTGCTCGCCCCCGGGCGCCTTCGCCGCGCTCGGCTTTGCCGCGATCTCGGGGGCCGCCGGGCGCTGCCACCACGCGGGCTCGCGGTAGCGCGCGGCCGGGAGCGGCGCCTCCGCGAGCGGCTCGGTCGCCAGCAGGATCCGCCGGAGCTCCTCGTGGTCGCGCGACGCGATCGGCGTGAGGCCGCGCCAGACGAGCGCGATCCGGCCCGCGTCCGCGTCGATCCAGAGCGTGTCCAGGTGGAGCTGCACCTCGCGGACCTCGGCCTTGCCGCGCGCCGCGGCCTCGACGAAGCAGCGCGCGCGCAGGCCGGGCAGCCGCGACTCGTAGCGCGGGAGCTCGGGGTGGAGGTTCTCGAGCGCGATCGCCTCGTCGCCGCGCAGGTAGCCCGCGATCTGCTGATCGGGCGGGGCGGCGTTGAAATAGCCCCAGTCGAAGTCCTCGGGGAGGCCCGGCCAGCGCTCGTTCAGCCAGCGATCGTCGTAGGTGCCGGCGCCGGCGGCGCGCTGCGCCCACGTCCTGGCGATCGGGCCGAAGCCCGCGGGATCCGGGGTCTGCCGCGGCGAGGTGATCAGGCTGCCCGGAAGCTCCAGGTTGGGCAGCGGCCAGCGCTCGACGCCCGCGGCGGTCTTGACCTTGCCGCGCCCGCGCCCGAGCGGGTTCTTCGCGGAGCCCTCGCCGCCGAAGCTCAGCTCGTACCGGAGCGGCATCGCGCGGAACGGCCGCGGCTCGGTCGCGATCTCGCCTTCCCAGAACCGGTCGCCGATCACCGCGATCCGCTTGCGCAGGCGGCCGACCTCGAGCGCGGCGTACGCGATCGGCTGCGCCTCGCCGCGGGGCGTGCGGCAGGTGCCGACCAGGAGCACGTCGGCGCGCGGCTTGAAGTAGGCGAAGTCGGAGGCGTAGACGAGGCTCTTTCCAGGGGAGTCGTCGAGGTGGCGGTCGCTCTCGAGCAGGAGGCGATCGTCCGGCGCGGCGAGCGCGGCGGGCGCGTTCGGCGCCAGCGTGAAGGTGCCTTTGACGATCACCGTCAGGCTGTGCGCGGGCGGCCGCACCCGGCCCGCGAGCCATCCGAGCTTGAGGCCGGTGTCGTTGAGGATCTCCACGCGCGGCCTACTGGACGGTCAACGCTCGGTTGGCGCCCAGGGTGATTTGTCCGCTGATGTTGGCGCTCGTGCTCTTGAGTTGGATAGTGCCGCCGGTCAACAGCTTCAGGATCGCGCTTCCGTCGTTGGTCTGGAGATTGAGGTTGTTCCCCGCGTTGAGGGTCATGTTTCCGTTGGCCTTGAGCTGGAGCCAGCAGTTCCGGTTGTTCTCGAGCCACACCAATCCTGGCCCGTCGGCTGCCTCGCCCACGTAGAGCTTGCTCTGCATCACGCCCGCCGCGTTGTTCTGCTGGATGAGGACCTTGTCTTTATCCATCTTGATCTCGGCCTGCGAGACCGGAGCCCCGGCCTTGTCCTTCAGCGCGACGACCACCGCGGCGACGAGCCCGGCGGCGAAGACGCCGGCCGCGGTGCCGAGGCACCCGGCCGGGGTGGCCGCAACGCCGCTGCTGTCGACGGTCCCCGCGGCGGTGCACCCCGAGAGGATCGCCACCGGGACGGCGGTCGCGGCGGCGATCCCCGCGAGCACCAGGTTCCGGCCCCCGCCGACGCCCTCGTGATCGGCCTTGATGCGCAGGTGGATCTCCTTGCGCGCCTTGAGCTCGTGATCGCCGGCCGTCTTGATGTCCTTGCCGTCGACGTTCGAGTACTTGAGGCCCATCCCGAACTCGCAGGTGAACCCCATGCTCGCCGTCAGCGCCAGCGCCAGGCTGAGATCGACCTTGCCGCCGAGGAAGACGGTGTTCGTCAGGCCGAACATCGCGTCGAACTTGTAGCCGCCGAAGAAGCTCTCCGTGTCGCCGAACGTGTAGGTGTCGCTGGAGTTGTGCCCCATCTCGCGCTTGCGCCAGCTCTTCTTCCCGGCCGTGAGCACGTCCTGCTCGAAGAACTCGACCCGGTAGACGGGATCGGCGTTGTACACCTCGAGCGTGCCGGCGCCGAGGTTGAGCCGGTACTTGCCCGCGACCGTGTCGGTCTTGTTCCCGCCGATCAGGACCGTCTCGTCCTTCTCGATGCTCTCCCGGTTGTTGCCGCGGACCACCAGCGTCCGGTCGCCGTCGGTGTACTCGAACCAGCCCGGGTAGGTCTTGGCCGGATCTCCGGCGCGGAGATCACCGGCGTTCTGCACGCCCGTGTCGAGCAGCGCGTTCTCGGTGGTCGAGTCCGACGCGCCGATGCGGAGGTAGCTCGTCTGTGTCCCCGTCGCGTCGTCGTAGTCCGGGGTCTTGAGGATGAGCCAGGTCCCGGTGACGCTGAACTGCACGTAGTTGATCGAGGCGCTCACCTCGCTCGACGTGTTCCCCGCGCTGTCCTGGAACTGGGCGCTCACCGTCTTCCGGCCGTAGCCGTCCGAGAGCGTCCACCACACGCTGGCGGTCACGGCCTGCCATTCTCCCCACCCGCCGCTCTCGTTCTTGAGCCGCACCCTCGCGACGGGGGAGCCCGCGTCCGTCGCGTCGAGCGTGAGGGCGACCTGCCGTGTCGCCGTGTCCGCGGCCCCGCCGTTGATCACGATCGACGCGCCCGTCGGGGCCACGGTGTCGAGCGTGATCGTCGCCGTCTCCTCCGCGCCCGCGGCGACGCCGCCCTGGCCGAACTGCACCCGGACCGTCTTCGCGCCGTCGCCCGACGACAGGGTGTGCGCCTTGGTGGCCGACAATGGCTCCCACGGCCCGAACGTCGCGCTGTCGTTGGCGAGCCGCATCTGCGTCGCGCCCGCGGGCGCGGCGAGGGTGAGCGTGACCGACGTCGAGCTCGTGTACCTGGCGCCGTTGTTGATCGTGATGCTCATGGCCATTCTCCGCCGGCGGTCGCCGCCCTCGCGATCGCTATCCCTGCGCTTTCGGCTCGCCGGAGGGCGGCCGCGGCGAGCCGGCGATCATCCGCTCGATCCGGTCGCACGCCTCCTTGATCTGCCCGAGCGCCTGCGGCGCCACGTAGATCGTCGTGCGCTCGTCGCGGCCCCCGTCGCGCAGGCGCAGCGTCAGCACAGCGAGGGGCGCGTCGAGGTGCACGCCCCGGTCCGAGCCGGCGATGCGGTCGACGCGCCAGTCGAGCCCGACAAGCACCTTGCCGTGATCGAAGATCGACTCCTCGAGGATGCCCCGCCGGACGACGGCCTTCGCCGCCTCGTACCACGAGAGCACCGCGACGCCGCCGCGCGCGTCGCCGCCCGAGAGCGCCGCGATGTCCTCGGCGACGTCGGCCGCGGGGAGGTCGAGGCTGCCGGCGCGCGAGAGCACGAAGCGGCACACGCGGAGGCTCGCTTGCAGCTCCGGCGCGGCGAGGTCGTAGAGCCGGCAGAACGCCTCCGCGCGCCTCTCCATCGCCGCGTCGACCGAGCCGGCGAGGCTCGGCGCCAGGATCTCCCAGAGGTTCTGGCGGGCCTTGTCCGGCAGCTCCAGGAACCGCTTCCAGTCGCGGACGACGTCGGCCGGCGCCGGCTGGCCGTCGAGGCAGCGGAGGCGCGCCGCTGAAGGGGCGGGGGCTTGGTTCATGCGGGGATCTTCCATCTCGCTTCAGCGCCGGTCGCGGATCTCGATCATCGCCCCGGTGGCCGTCGTGATCCGGTGGCGATCGGCGGACGCGGTGTTGACGGCCGACGGCGCCGCCGCGTTCGGGACCGAGCCGACGATGAGCGGCCGATCCGGATCGCCGTCGGCGAAGACGAGGAGCACCTCGGCGCCGGGCCGCAGCGGAAAATGCATGTTGTGGTTCGGCCCGGCGAAGGGCTGCGCCATCCGTACCGGGTGCGAGCTCTTCTGCTCCCCCGGCAGCGCCGTGTCGAAATGGAACTGCACGGTGTAGCGGCCGTCGCCGTCGAGGCGCGCGACGCCGCCGGACTCGCCCCCGGGGCCCGGCTGCACGACGCCGGTGACGAACCCGTGGATGCGCGGCCTCGGCGTCCGCCGCGGGGGGCGGTAGCTGACGCTCCCGGGCACCGCCGTGAACGTGTTCGCGTAGGACGCCTGCACGCCCGCCTCGTGGAAGGCCGGCAGCCTCGCGGCGTGCTCGACCTCGACGAGGAGCAGGTCCTCCGGCGCCTCGAACCGCGGGTGCTCCCGCAGGAGGGTGCGGTGCCCTGCGGTGAACGCCGGCAGCGCGCTCTTGCCCTCGTAGACGCGCTGCCCGGAGAGGCGCTCCTCGGCGCGGATCTGGGCGAGCTCCTTCGCCTCCTCGGCCGTCTTGACGTGGCTGCCGAACTCGACGATTCCCCCGCCCGACGCCCCGTCGAGCGTGTGATAGGCGGCGATGTCGAGCAGCGGCCTGCGGTAGTTGTAGTCGTGCACCACGTACGCCGAGGGGATGATCCTGCGCGTCACCTCGAGCGCGAAGACGTCGGACGCCTCGCCCCGCGGCCGGAACTGCGCCTCCGCGGCGCCCTCCGCGGGGCGAAAGCCCGCCGGGTGGTCGGTGAAGACGACGACGTCGCGGTCGACCCGGTGCTCGAAGGTGAAGCTGATCCCGAGGTGCTCGGCGAGGCGGCTGATGAAGGCGAGATCGCTCTCCTTGTACTGCACGACGAGCTCGCGCAGCGGGTATGCCCTGAGGAGGCGGAGCTCGAAGTCGCCAGCGCCGAGGCCGTGCCGCTCGAGCTTGCGCCGGATCACGTCCGGCACGCTCACATCCATGTAGATCTCCTGCGTCTCGACGAGCGCCAGCTTGAACAGGCGCGGGACGACGCGGAGGCGGTAGGCGCCGAGCTCGTCGGCCGGGTCCAGGCGATCGAGGATCTGCTCGAGGATGCCGTGGATGCGGCGGATCTCCTCACCCTCGACGAGGAAGACGACGCTGAGCCGGGCCCCGGGTACGGCGTCCTCGGGCAGGTCCAGCTGCGGATCGCACACCACGTCGAGGTCGAACGAGAAGACCTGGGAGATCGCCTCGCGCCCCGAGAGCACGCGGACGTGGACCCCCTCCCACTGGACGCCGGCGGTTTCGACGCGGATTTCCATGGCTCGGCTGGCCCCCTGGAGCGTGGTGAAGGATCGCCACCTACGGCCGCCCCTTGCTGGACCCGTAGATGACCTGCTGGATGTCGAGCTTCTGCTGCTTCGGGGCCTTGCGAGGCGGCACGGGCTCGATCGCGACGTTGCTCGCGGCGCCGCCCCACGGCGATCGCGGCGCGGGAGCCGCGGCGGGCGGCGCGGGAGCCGCGGCAGCGGGCGGCGGCACGGGAGCCGTGGCTGCGGGCGGCGGAGCGGCAGCCACGGCGGGCGGCGCAGGAGCTTCGGCCGGCGGCGCGGGCGAAAGCCCGGTCCGTCGAAACGGGAGGAGGCTCTGCTGGACGGCGTGATCCTGGTCCTCGTGAGAGATATCGTGGGTCTCCGAGACGGAATGCCGCTTCGGCGGCCGTGGCGCCTGCGGGCTGGGCGCCGGCGCGGCACCCGGGCGGAACGGGAGCGGGGCCGCCGAGCCGACGGGGGCTCGCCTCGTCTGCTCGACGGTCGCATCGAGGCGCCGGGCGGCGCCGCGCCGATCGCGCCCCTCGACGTCTCCATCGGACAGATCGAGCGTCGCCCCGGGCGCATCGGGCGTCGCGGCCGCGCGCGGGGCCGCCATCGCGATCTCGGCAGGAGCCAGCCACGCGGGCGGGGCGCCCGGCACCTCGACGCCGACGACGACACGCACCGCCGCGAGCGCTGCTTCACCCGCGAGAGGGAAGCTGCGTCGCCAGACCAGCGAGCACGACTGCCGGTCGCCGTCGACGTGCACCGTGTCCAGCACGAGATCGAGCGGCTGCCCCTCTCTCACGCCGAACGCGGAGAGGCCATGGACGTGCGCGAGGGCGCGCGCTCCGGGGAGGCGCGTCCGCAGCACGGCGAGCGTCGGGTGAACCCCCGCGAGCACGAGCCATTCGTCGCCGGCCAGGGCTTCGACGCGCTGATCCGGGGGGGCCGCCTGGAAGTAGCTCCAGTCGAAATCGTCGGGGATCTCGAGGATGGGCCCCTCGAGCGCCTTGCGGGTCGTGGGCCCGAGCAGCCGCCTGCGCGACGGCCACACGCTCCCGATCGGCCCGAAGCCCGCGGGGCGGTCACGCCGCGCGGGGTCCAGGACGGTCGGGCGAGCGGTGCCGAACGGGTTGTCGGCCATGCCGATCCCCCCGAATGCGCGCTCGTAGATCAGCGGGACCGCCTTCTCCGCGCTGCCGGGCTCGATCGAGAGCGCCTTGTCGAGGATCGGGCGCTCGCCGGCGAAGAGCGCGAGGCGCACGGAGAAGGGCGCCGCAGGCAGGCCCGGCGGCGCGTGCGCGTGGCCCGTGAAGAACACGTCGATGCGCGCGAGGTACGGCGCGAGGTCGCTCGTCAACCGGACGCTGCGGCCCGGGTTGTTGTGATGGTGGATGTCGGCCTCGACGATCCCCTGCGGCGCGACGGGGATCATCTTTGCGCCGTCGATCAAGGCGAAGGTCGCCTTGGCGATCACCGTGAGGTTGAGCCGCCCCCGCGCCCGCCACACGACGCCCGCTGCTGTCGTTCCGGGAGGCGCCGCGATTGCGCTGGGGGTGGGCGGCGGGGCCTCGGGCTTCACCGCGCCATGAGAGCACCCGGGCGTCGCGAGGGTCAAGCCTCGCCACGCGGCGACACCGGCGCGTCGTCCGACGTTTGCCAGTCCGCGCGGCGAGGAGGTTCGTCGGCCTCGCAGCGCGGGTGAAAGCGGTGGAGTCCAGCGACGACCGCGAGCTCCGGATCCGGCGAGTCGTTCTATCCATCGATCGGAGTTGGACGTCGCGCTCGGCGAGCGACGATATCTCTTCGTGCCGTCGCGGGAGCGCAGGAGCGCCGGGCCCTCCTCACCTGAGGGCGGGGCCTCAGGCCGTGTCCTCGAAGCCGGGGAGCGGCTCGTAGTCTTGAGTTGCGTCGTCCTCCTCGCCGGGCTCGGCGCAGGCCGGCTCGTCGCCGCCCTCTCCGGCGCCGCCGCCGTCGAGCAGCCCATCGAACGGCCCGGGGAGCGGCTCGTCCTCGTCCGCCTCGAGCAGCGCGTCCATGCCCTCCACCTCGCCGGTCTCCAGGTAGCGTTCCCACGCGACGGGGTGATCCCGGGCGCAGAGCGCCGAGAGCGCGGCGACGCCGAGGCGCACGATCGGCTTCCCATCGGTGCTGCTGCGGGGCCGCGCCCTCAGATCGCGCGGGGCGTACACCGTGAGCTCGAGGGGCGCCACGTCCGCCACGTGGTAGTGGACGTACTCCCGGAGCTCTCCGCCCTTCTGGATCGTCACGCGCTCCCGGTCGAACGTCCAGCCGAGCGCCCGCACGTGCCGCTCCAGCGCCTCCTCGTCGGCGGGGAACACGTGCAGATCGACGTCGCTGCCGCGGCGGATATGGCCGGTGGAGACCGAGCCGATGAGCCGCGGCGAGAACGGCGCGAGCGCGCGCATGGCCTCCAGCGCCACGATGCGCAGCGCGAAGAGCCGGCGCGTCCGCTGGCTCCCCTCGGCGCGCTCGGCGAAGAGGAGCAGCGCCTCGCGGATCTCGCCGTTCGAGGGCAGGTCCGCGGGCCGGTAGCGCGCTCGCCGCCCCTCCACCTGGCCGAGGATCCGCTTCGCGGCCATCCGCTTGGCGGTGAAGTACTGGTCCACGCCTTCCTCGTACATGAGGCGCGCGGCCTCCGCGGCGATGCGGGCCCGCAGCCCGCCGAAGCGCTCTGCGCTCATCGGGCCACCCGCGCCGCGCGCGCCCGCGCCGGCGCTTCCGCCGCTTGCGCCGGCCCCGCAGCTGGCGCCGACGCCGCCGCCCGCGCCGGCGCCGCGGCGACCGCCGGCTCGAGGGCTTGGCGCAGCCGGAGCATCGCGCCGCCGACCACCCGGCCGCCCCGCGGCGCCCCGAACAGGCGCTTCTGCACCACCTGCTGCGCCACGCCGAGGCGGCGCGCGATCTCGCCCTGCGAAAGGCCGTCGAAGAAATACGCCTCGACGACCTCCCGCTGCTTCGCCGTCAGCGCGGTCTCGACCGCGTCCCGCACCGCGGCGCAGAGCCGCGCTCGCCCGGGCGGCTCGGCCTCGCCGCCCCAGAGCCGGCGATCGTCGCCCCAGCGGTCGACGTCGTCGCAGAGGACCTCCCGGCGGACCTTGCGCTCAGGCGAGCGGCTCCTTTCGCAGGTCATCGGAGGGGGCGGGCTCGCCGCCGATCGAGAGGAGGGTCCAGTCTGCGCCGTCGAGCAGGAGCTCCACGGCGGCCTCGGGGCGGAGCACGGTCGCCTCGGGCGAGCGGCCGCCGACGTCCCAGCGGCGGAGCCGCGCGAGGTCCGCGAGCGCCTTCGTGCGCCGCAGGCGCCGCTTGGTCGCGCCGGGCGCGCGCAGCAGGTGGAGGTGGTGCCGCACGAGCCAGACGATCCGCGGGCTCACGAGCTCCGCGAGCACGTCGGCCCCCTCCTCGGCGTGGTCGGCGCAGGCGAACGCCTTGCCGACGTCGTGGAGCAGGGCCGCGGCCCAGAGCGAGCGATCCGCTGTCTCGCGGCGGGCCAGGTCGAAGACCTGCAGGGAATGGAAGAGCGCGTCGCCCTCGGGGTGCCAGCGCGGATCCTGCGGCACGCGGTCGAGGGCGAGGAGGAGATCGAGGAGGTCCTTGTGCATCGACGGGAGGGCGGTCAGGCCGCCCGCGGGCTGCGGGCGAGCGGTGCCCCTTCACCCTTGGGCGCGGTCACACCCACCGGGAGGCCCCGCCCGCAGGGCGCGCCGAAGCATAGCGCGGGCGCCCCCCGCGCCAGGGTTCAGGGAGTGAACAGGGTGGCCGATCGCTTCCTCGGCCCGGTTGGCGGGTGCGCGATCGTCTCCGCGGTCTGACGTGTGCCTGGGGCCTCCAGGCGGACCAGCCTGAGCACGGTGCCCCCGACGACGATCTGGCCGTTTTGCGGGAGCAAGGCGCTCGTGATGCGCTGATCGTCGATCTTGGTCCCGTGCGTGCTTCCCTGGTCGATCACGCGCACCTCCTCCGCTCCGACGACGATCGTCGCGTGCTTTCGCGATACCTTCGGATCATCCAGGCGGATGAAGCAGTCGGGCTCTCGCCCTACCGTGAACTCTCCAGGGTGGAGCACGAACCGCCGACCCGCGAGGGGCCCGTTGCACACGAAGAGCTCGTAGGTGATCGCGGTGTTCCCGCCCGACGCCGGGATCGTGGGCCGGAGCGGGGCCTTCGCGATGCGCAGCCGCCCCTCGTACTTCTGCGTCCACATCTGCGGGGTTTGCCGGCCTCCCTCGGCCTTGATGCTCGCTTGCACGTACTCGCAGAGCTCGTGGACATCGACGTATCCGTCTCGGTCCAGATCGGCTGTGCCGGTCGACAGGCCCTCGACGATGTGGCGTGTGAAGATCGACTGCGGGGTCACCCCCACGGGCTGGTCGGCCTGCCACGCCAGCTGGACCGACGTCGTGGCGGAGATCACGACGCGACCCGAGCCGTCTCCCATGAACGTCCCGGCGATGTCGACGCTGTCCTGCTCGCTCTTGGCGGAGTTCTCGTAAGCGCCGCTGTAGCAGCAGTCGAGGATCAGGACGATGCGCTTCGCGGGGCACTGATCGATCTGGCGGCTGATCCACGCCGCGTCGACCGAGGTCGCGCTGAAGAGCTCTTTCTCCGTGTCGTGTGTGGCGAGGTGGAGGTGACCCCAGTCGTCCTTCAGGCCATGACCGGAGTAGTAGAGGACGAGCAGATCCTCCGGGTGGCGGCGATGGAAGAGCGCGCCGATGGCCTTCCGGACCTCGAGCTGGCTGCCATCGACGCAGAGCTGGACGCGAAAATCGCCGATGTCCGGGTTCCCCATCGTGTCGGCGAGCTTCGATGCGTCGAGGGCGGGCGCCTGGAGCGAGCGCAACCTGCCGTCCGCGTACATTCCGTTCGCGATGATGAGCGCGAGGCGGTCCCGTCCGCCCAGCACAGGATCTCTGTCCATGGCTGTCATTTGATTGCGCTGATGCGGCGTGCGAGGTCGAGCACTTCCTTCTCCCCGAGCGGCTTGTCCGAGGTGAACTCGACCTCCAGGCCGTTCTTCCCCCGGATGCGAATGCGGCGCCTCGGCGCGCGGACGACCCACTCATTGACCAGCTGAATCACCTGGGGAAGCACCGCGGGGAGCGCGGCGAGCGCGATCGCGCCGACGGTGAAGGCGTCTCCCTTGGCGTTCCTCGGGAGGTGGCCTTCCACGGCGCGCCGCGGGGTCGCGCCTGCGGTGCCGATGTCTCGCATCAGGCTCTCGAGCATCGCATCCAGCTGATCCGCCTCGACCTCGGCGTCGTGAAAGTTGAACTGCATGTCCATTGGCCATGCACCTCCTCGCTGTTACGAGTCGCCGAGGAGCGTATCAGCGCTCGCCGGGAGGTGCCAGCCGCACACGCGGAGTCGCGTTGTGCACGCGCCGCTGTCCTCGACCTGCGAAGCGCGCCTGAAGCCCGCTTCGCGATCGTCCAGCACATCTCATATCCATGCGGTTCCCTCCGTGAGAGGCGTTTCGGATCCGTGCAGGCCGGTCAGCCGCGAAGGTGCTCCTCGTGCTTCGTCGTGACTGTAAAGCGGTGCGGGAGATCGCGTCTCCGTGATCGGCTATCCTGCCCCTCGTGCTCTCCCGCGCCCGCCCCTCCGATGCCGCGATCCGCGCCTTCCTCGCTCGCCAGGCGGGCCGGCCGCTCTCGTACGCGGAGGTCGGCTGCACCGGCGCCGGCGATGGCCGCCCGCGGCCGCCTGCCGGCTTCAACGTCGACCACCACCGCGCGGTGCTCGGCCAGGGCGCCGCGCTCTTCGACCGCGCCGTCGAGGCGATGCGGCGCTGGGCGCAGTTCCGGCTCGGCTGGGTCGAGCTCTGCTATCCCGACGCTCCCCTCCAGACCGGCGTCACCGTGGCAATCCTCGTCCGCGTGCTCGGGATTCACTGGCTCAACGCGTGCCGGATTGTCTATACCGTCGATGAGACGAGCGGCCCTGTGCGCCGGTTCGGCTTCGCCTACGGGACGCTCGAGGAGCACGGCGAGCGCGGCGAGGAGCGCTTCCTCGTCGAGCACGACGAGCCTTCCGGCGAGGTCGCCTACGACATCTTCGCCGTCTCCCGGCCGAATCACCTCCTCGCCCGGCTCGGCTATCCCTATGCGCGCCGGGTCCAGGGGCGGTTCGCCCGCGACTCCATGCGCGCCATGCGCAGCGCCGTGACCTCGCCGCCGTGAGGCGCGCCGGGAGCCCTGCGACCCGCCGATCGCACAGGCGGCATGGCCCCGCCGGTCACGCCCTCTCCTTCACGAACTCCACGAGATCCGACAGGCTCGCTCCCGTCGCGTCGGCGCTCACGCCCAGCTCCTCGGCCGGCAGGCCCATGCGGTTGACCCAGAACGTGGGATAGCCGAACCACCGGGCCCCCGCGGCGTCCCAGCCGGCGAACGCGACGAACGCGATCTCCTCGCGCGTGAGGCCGAACGCGTCGAGCGCCATCCGGTACGCGCGAGGATCCGGCTTGTACGTCCTCGCCCCGTCCGTGCTGAGCACGTGCTCGAACAGGCCACCCAGACCGGAGCTCTCGATGGCGGCCCCGAGCATCCTCGGCGTGAAGTTCGACAGGAACGAGAGCCGGATCCCAGCGCCCCTCAGCGCCCGGAGCGCCGGCAGCACGTCAGGCCACGCCCGGAGATCCAGGTACGCGCCGAGGAGCCGCGCCCGCTTCTCCTCCCCGAGATCGAGCGCCAGCGCGCGCTCGGCGAACACCAGCGCGTCCGCCGTCACCTGCCAGAAGTCGGCATACTCGTGGGACGCGACCCGGAGCCACGTGTACTCGAATTGACGGGTGCGCCACGCCTCGCTCAGCGATGCCCCCTTGCCCGGACAGAGCTCCTCCGCGAGCGCCGCGATCGGCCGCGGATCGAAGATCGGAAAGGCGTCGAAGGCGACCGCCTTGATCTTCGATCCCGCCGCCGGCCGCGGCGGCGCCGGCCCGTGCTGCGCGGTACAGGAAGCCATCCCGGCCGGCGCCGAGCCCAGGAAGCCCGCCGCGGCCGTGCCGGTCACGCGGTGGAGAAACTCACGACGATTCGTCAGCATGCCAGCCTCCATCAGATCATCCGACGTGAAACACGCGACCTGCGAGTGCGCGAGTCCGCGGGTGCGGGAACGCACGCGGGAGAGCATGCGCGGTCCGCCGTTGCCCGGGGATCCGCCATCGACGTAGACTCGCCATGCACCTTTGCATGGCGCGGAGCGCTCTCCGGCAGCAGCGCCCCGCGCCCCGGAGCCATGCTCGACTGGGACGATCTGCGCTACTTCCTCGCCGTCGCGCGGCACGGCAACCTCTCCGCCGCCGCGCGCGTGCTGAAGGTCACCCAGCCGACCGTGGGGCGGCGCGTCGCGGCGTTCGAGCGGCGCCTCGGGGCGAGGCTCTTCCAGCGCTCGCCGTCGGGGTTCGCGCTCTCGGCCGCGGGCGAGAGCGTGCTCGGCCACGCCGAGCGCATGGAGCAGGACGCGCTCGCGGCCGAGCGCGCCGCCGCCGGACGCGACGCGGGCCTGAGGGGCCACCTCCGTGTCACCGCGTCCGAGTGGCTCGCCACGCGCGTCCTCGGGCCGCTGCTCGTCCCGTTCCTCGCGCGCCACCCCGCCATCTCGGTCGATCTCATCGCGGACGCGCGCTGGCTGAGCCTGCCGCGGCGGGAAGCGGACATCGCCCTTCGCCCCGCCGCGTTCGAGCACCACGAGGTCTTCCAGCGCGAGGTCGCGCGGATCGGGTTCGGGCTGTATGCATCGGAGGCCTACCTCGCCGAGCACGGCCCGCCGGACTGGGGCCGGCAGTGCGAGGGCCACACCCTCGTCACCATGAACGACGAGCCTCCGGCGATCGCCGACCTGTCCTGGGTGCGCGCCGTCGCCGCGAAGGCCCGCGTCGTCGCGCGCACCAACGGCCGCGAGCCCCAGGCGACGATGGGGGCCGCCGGCGTCGGGCTCGTCTGCCTGCCGCGCTACCTGGGCGACGCGACCGCCGGCCTTTGCCTGCTCTCGCCGCCCTCGCCGCCGCCGGGGCGCAAGCTGTGGCTCGGGGTGCACCGCGATACGCGCGGGGTGCCGCGCGTGAAGGCGCTCGTCGCGTTCGTCGCCGACGCCCTCGGGCCGCTCCGGAGCGCCCTCGACCCCGGCGCGCGGCCGCGCGCGTCAGGCGACGAGCGCCCCCGCTACCGGCCCTGATCGCGCTGGCACGCCCTGAGCTCCTCGAACTGCGCGTCGCACGTCGGGGGCAGGAAATCGGTCGTGCATTCCCGAGCGCGCCCGCTCAGGCAATCGAAGAGCGACGCGATCGACGGCGCGAGGAAATCGCAGGGGATCCGGTCCGCGGAGGCGACGGTCTCGCCCACGCAGTCGAAGAAGGGGGCGGTCAGCGCGTTGCAGGGGCGCTGCTCGGAGAGCAGGTCGGCGCAGCGCTCGCTGCACCGGAGCTCCGGGCACGTGACGCCGGCGAAGAGCGAGCAGAAGAAATCGCACGAGGCCCTCTGCTCCTCGACGGAGGCCCCGCCGGAGCTCGCCGATGGCGACCCCACGGCCGCGCCGGCGCCCCCGGCGCCGTCGGAGCTCCCGGGGAGCCCGTCGACGACGACGGCCCCGCCGCAAGCGCCCGCCCCCGAGAGCGCGACGAGCGAAGCCAGGAAAGCGAAGAGCAGCGGCGTTCTCATCAGGGCATCCTAGCGTGCGGCAGGCAAGGCAGGGGCGCGCATCAAACGCCCCGCACGCCCCGCACGTCCGGCGCGCCCCGGCCGCTCACTCCACGGCTTGCGACTGCTCGATCGCGTCCTCGCGGCGCTCCCGGCGGTTGCACGCGAGCACCTTCTTGCGGACGCGCACCGCGTCGGGCGTGACCTCGACGAGCTCGTCGCCGTCGATCCACTCCATCGCCGTCTCGATCGTGAGCAGCCGCGGGCTGGCCAGGAGGACGTTCTCGTCCTTGCCGTGGTTGCGCACGTTCGACAGCTTCTTCTCCTTGATGACGTTGACGTCGGTGTCGTTCGGCCGGTTGTGCTCGCCGATGATCATCCCCTCGTAGACCTCGACGCCGGGGACGATGAAGAACATGCCGCGCGGCTGCAGGTGGTGCAGCGCGTACGGGGTCGCCACGCCGACGCGATCGGCGACGATGGCGCCGGTCGGGCGGCGCATCATCGGGCCGCCCCAGGGCGCCCAGCCGTCGAACATCGTGTTGAGCAGGCCCGTCCCGCGCGTCGCCGTCAGGAACTCGCCGCGGAAGCCGATGAGCCCGCGGGACGGCACCCGGAACTCGAGGCGGGCGCGGCCGAAGCCGGGGTTCGTCATCTTCACCATCCGGCCGCGCCGGGAGCTGAGGCGCTCGGTCACGATGCCGACGTAGGTGTCCGGCACGTCCACGACCACGAGCTCGAGCGGCTCCATCACCTCGCCGTCGATCTCGCGCGTCACCACCTCGGGGTTCGAGAGCTGCATCTCGTACCCCTCGCGCCGCATCGTCTCCACGAGGATCGCCAGCTGGAGCTCGCCGCGGCCGAGCACAACGAACGTGTCGGGCACCTCGGTCGGCTCCACCCGGATCGCGAGGTTCTTCATCGCCTCGCGCTCGAGCCGCTCCTTCAGGTGACGGCTCGTCAGGAACTTCGACTGCTTGCTCTTGCCGGCGAAGGTCGACGTGTTGACGCCGATCTTCATCTTGATCGTCGGCTCCTCGACCACGATGCGCGGCAGCGCCTCGGGGTGCGCCGGATCCGTGATCGTGTCGCCGATCGTGACCGCGTCGAGCCCGGCGATCGCGATCACCTCGCCCGCGACGGCGCTCTCGACCGCGACGCGCTTCAGCCCCTCGTAGGCGTAGAGCATCTTCACGTAGCCGCGCGACTGGCCGCCCTCGCCGAGGAGCGCGACGTCGGCGCCGGACCGGGCGGTGCCGCGGACCACGCGGCCGACCGCGAGCCGGCCCACGTACTCGTCGTGGGTCGTGTTGCAGACGATGACCTGGAGCGGACCGTCGGGGTCGCCGGAGGGGCCGGGGACCCGCTCGAGGATGGTCTCGAAGAGCGGCTCGAGGTCCTTCGCCTCGTGCTCGAGCTCCCGCTTCGCCTGGCCGAACTTCGCGATCGCGTAGAGCGTCGAGAAGTCCATCTGCGCATCGCTGGCCTCGAGGTCGCAGAAGAGGTCGAACACCTCGGAGAGCACCTCGTGGGCGCGCGCGTCGCTCCGGTCGATCTTGTTGATGACCACGATGACCGGGAAGCCGCGCTGGAGGCACTTCGACAGCACGAAGCGCGTCTGCGGCAGCGGGCCCTCGGCGGCGTCGACGAGCAGGAGCGCCCCGTCGGCCATCATGAGCGTGCGCTCGACCTCGCCGCCGAAGTCGGAGTGGCCGGGCGTGTCGACGATGTTGATCTTGACCCCGCGGTACCGGATGCTCGTGTTCTTCGCGAGGATGGTGATGCCGCGCTCCCGCTCGAGGTCGTTCGAGTCCATGACCCGCTCGGCCACGACCTCGTTCTCTCGGAAGGCGCCCGACTGGCGGAGCATGTGATCGACGAGGGTCGTCTTCCCGTGGTCGACGTGGGCGACGATGGCGATGTTGCGGAGATCGTTACGGGGCATATACGGCGGCGGCCGTGTAGCACGCGACCCACGGAGGAGCGAGCCCATCCTCGCTAGAGCCCGAACGTTCGGCCTGCACGGCAGGCGTGCGTCGAGGCGCTCGGATGAAGAGCGGGAGGCGCGCGCGAGGCGCGCGCGTGGCGCGGGCGGCGCAGAGAGCGGCGCGCGACGAGCGGGCGAGCGGAGCGGTAGCGATTGACAGCCGAAGGCGCACGGTCCTAGGGTGCGCGCCGTGCTGGTGCCCGGGCGTTCGCCTGGGCCGAAGAGGGAACCCGGTGAAATTCCGGGGCTGCCCCGCAGCGGTAAGCGAGAACGACCTCCACCCCATGCACTGGCCCGCCGAGGGCTGGGAAGCGGTGGACAGTAGGGAGCCGGTCAGACCGGAGCGCTCGCGAGCCCGAAGACCTGCCAGCGCCCGGCGGCGGGAGACATCCGGCGCCGGTTCGACCTGGGAGCCTCGAGGGAGGCGGTGAGGTCCGAGCCGGTGCAGCTCCACCTCTCTGCGCACGTCCCGGATACCGAACCGCCCCCGCGTCGCCTTCCGGTCGCCCGCGGGGGCGAGAGGTCGGTCCAGCGCACCGTGCGATGGCCAGCCATTTCGTCCTCGCGGAGCTCGACGCGAGCGGCCCGACGCCGCTCCGCGCGATTGCGGCGAAGGAGGACACGAATGCTGCGCGAGACGGTCACGACGAGCCACGGGCACCGCCATCCATTTCATCTGTTCGCCGCACTATCCATGGTGCTGGCCGCCGCGCGGCCCGCGCGCGCCGAGGGCGCCACCCCCGAGGCGCCCGCTGCCCCGCCGGAGGCCGCCGCCGCGGCGCCCACCGGCGAGGGCGCGCCCGCGGGCGACGCCGCGATCGAGGTCACGATCCAGGCGGAGAAGCCGGGCAGCGAGGCCGCGTCGCGCGTCTCCGTCGGACACCGGGAGCTCGAGCTCAGGCCGAGGCTCCGGCCGGGCGACCTCCTCGAGTCGGTCCCCGGGCTCTTCGCCGTGCAGCACGCGGGCGGCGGCAAGGCGAACCAGTACTTCCTCCGCGGATTCGACGCGGATCACGGGACCGACGTCGCCTTCTTCGTCGACGGCGTGCCCGTCAACATGGTCAGCCACGGCCACGGGCACGGCTTCACCGATCTCTACTTCATGATCCCGGAGCTCGTGACAGGGCTCGACGGGTACAAGGGGCCTTATTACGCGAACATCGGCGACTTCGGTACGGCGGGCGCCGTCAACCTGCGCTTCGCCGAGAAGCTCGAGGAGAGCTACGCGCAGGTCAGCCTGGGGCAGTACGGTATCCAGCGCGGTCTCGTCATCGCCTCGCCGGATCTCGGCGACACGTGGCGCGCGGTGGCCGCGGCGGAGATCTACCGGAACGACGGGCCGTTCCTGAGCCCGGAGCGCCTCAAGCGCTTCAATGTGTACCTGCGGGCCACGCACGATCTGGGCAACACGGGGAAGGTCCAGATGACCTGGATGTCGTATGGATCGACCTGGAATGGCTCCGGCCAGATCCCCGCGCGCGCCGTGTGCGGCGAGGGCGAGCAGGGCGGGTTGAACCCGCCGCCCTCGGCGTTCGGACAGCCGTGCATCGACCATTTCGGCGCCGTGGATCCGACCGAGGGCGGGGCGACCGAGCGGCACATGGCGTCCGTCGCGTACTCGACGGCGTGGCGGGACGCCGATCTGAGCGCGCTGGCCTACCTCGTCCGGTACCGCTTCACGCTGTACTCGAACTTCACGTTCTTCAGCGAGGACCCGGTCCACGGCGACCAGATCGAGCAGAACGACGACCGCACGGTCGGGGGCGCCGATCTCCGGTTCCGCAGGCAATACGAGATCGGCGGGGCGAGGTTCACGACCTCGCTCGGCGCGCAGATCCGCGCGGACGCGATCGACAAGTCCCTCCACCACGACGAGGCGCGCGAGCGGATCGAGGAGAAGAGCAGGACCCACGTCGATGAGAGCCAGATCGGCGTCTACGTCGAGCAGGACGCCCGGCTCCGGCGCTGGCTCCGCGTCGTGCTCGGGGCGCGCGCGCAGTGGATCGACGTCAACGTGGACGATCCGGGCGAGGACCTCGAGGCGGCGGGGAACAGGTCGAGCGGCGCCCGGGGACAGATGCAGCTGCTCCCGAAGCTCACGGCGATCGTGTCGCCGGTCGAGGGGGTCGATCTCTTCGCCCACTTCGGGCGGGGCTTCCACTCGAACGACGCGCGGGGCGCGGTGCTGGGGGAGGGGGCGGCGACGCTGATCACGCCGGCGACGGGCTACGAGGTCGGCCTGCGGGTCGCGCCCTTGCGCGGGCTGTCGCTGAACGGGGCCGCGTTCCTGCTCGACCTGGACTCGGAGCTGGTCTGGAGCGGCGACGCGGGCGCGACCGAGGCGTCGGGGCAGACGCGGCGCTACGGGATCGAGATCGGCGGGCGCTACCGGCTCCAAAGCTGGCTCTTCGCCGACGTGGACGCGACCTTCACCCGCGCGCGCTTCCGCGAGAACGCCGGCAACGCGAGCGCTGTCGCCCTCGCGCCGACCCGGACGCTGACCGCGGGCGTCGGCGTCCGCCCGACGTTCGGCGCGTTCACGCCGTTCGCGGCGCTGCGGGTCAAGGCGATCGCCGCGCGGCCCGCGACCGAGGACGAGTCGCTCACCGCCGAGGGGTTCACGGTCGTCGACGCCAACGCCGGGCTGCGGTGGAAGAACGTCGAGGTGGCCGTGGACGTCCAGAACCTCTTCGACACGACGTGGCGCGAGGTCCAGTTCGCGAGCGCGTCGCGGCTGCCGTACGAGCCGGCCCCGGTCACCGGGATCCACTACTCGCCGGGGTGGCCGTTCACCGCGATCGGGCGGGCGACGCTGTACTGGGAGTAGGCGCAGCGCCGGCTCATGTCCGGCGGAGGTCCTCGCGCAGCGCGTCGAGCGATGCCCGGAACGCGGCTTCGCTCACGGCGGCGCCCGTCACCGCGGGCAGGAGCTCTGCGAACATCTGCCAGGCTTCCCCGATGTCACATACCCTGTGCGGATAACGCTGGCGGGCAACGAGCGTGAGCCCTGTCACGACGCTGCGAACCATCGCCGCATGGAACCCCGAGCCCTCGAAGACGACCGCTGAGCACCTGATGGTCGCGCTCGCCTCCGCGAGGAAGCTCGCGATCGCCCTGCGCGCGGGCGCCGATGGCAACGGCGCCCCGCTCTCGACGAGGGTGAGCAGCCCTATGCCGCGCGGGTGCTTCTTCGCGAACTCCGCGCACGCATCCCTCAGGTGGCGCGCGCCGTCCTCGGTCGTCTCGCGGCGCCAGATGACACAGAAGATCTGGTGCCAGGAAGCCAGGATGTAGTCCGGTTGTCTGGTGACCAGGTGCCAGGGGTCAGGATGCATGAGCGTGCTCGTCCTGGAGCGGTCGCAGCGGAGATGCTCGCGGGGGCCTCACGGTACACCGGCCAGGGTACACGGGCGTTGCTTCGCCGGCGATACGCGCGCACACCAACTCGAGCGTGAGCCACCGGGCGTCGGCAACGGATCGGCGGCGCGCGCCCTCGGAGCTGATGGGCAAGACAACCCCGGTGCCCTCGAGGTCGGGTGGCTCGCACTGGACACGTTCGGTGGCTCCACAATCGATGAGTCTGTCTTGACACCCTTGAACCGCTCCAGCGGCCGCCGGCGGGCGCCCTCGACGCGGGCTCATGTGGCCATTGCTGTGCTCGTCACTCGCCGCTGCTGGCCACGATGGCCGCTCGCGGACGCGGAGAGCAGGACAGGAAGGGAGAGCATCGCGTGGCGAACGTGTACCCATGCTGTAGGCTGTGCGGCATGGATCCGACGGGGCTCGGCGCCGATCTGCAATTCCGTCTGCTGGTCGAAGGGGTGAAGGACTACGCCATCTTCATGCTGGACACCGAGGGGCGCGTGACCACGTGGAACGCCGGCGCCGAGCAGATCAAAGGATACTCCGCGCAAGAGGTGATCGGCTCGCATTTCTCGCGCTTCTATCCGGCCGAGGCGATCGAGCGGAAGTGGCCGCAGACAGAGCTCGCCGAAGCGCGGCGCCTGGGCCGCTTCGAGGACGAAGGCTGGCGCGTGCGCAAGGACGGCTCGATGTTCTGGGCGAACGTCATCATCACGGCCCTCCACGGCCCCGACGGCGAGCTGCGCGGCTTCTCCAAGATCACGCGCGATCTGAGCGAGCGCAAGCGCCAGGAAGAGTCGCTGCGGCAGAGCGAGGAGCGCTTCCGCGCGCTGGTCGAAGGCGTGAAGGATTACGCCATCTTCATGCTCGACCCCGACGGCAGGGTGGCCACGTGGAACGCCGGCGCCGAGCGGATCAAGGGATACTCCGCGCAGGAGGTGATCGGCTCGCACTTCTCGCGCTTCTATCCGGCCGAGGCGATCGCGCGCGGCCGGCCAGAGGCGGTGCTCGCCGCCGCGCGGCGCGAAGGCAGCTTCGAGGACGAAGGCTGGCGCGTGCGCAAGGACGGGTCGTCGTTCTGGGCGAGCGTGCTCGTCACGGCCATCCACGGCCCGCGCGGCGAGCTGCGCGGCTTCTCCAAGATCACGCGCGACCTGAGCGAGCGCAAGCGCCTGGAGCAGATGGAGTCCAACGCGCGCCAGATGGAGGAATTCGTGGCGATGCTGGCGCACGAGCTGCGCAATCCGCTGGCGCCGATCGCCAACGCGACCAGCGTCCTCAAGCTCGAAGGGAAGGACAACGCCCAGGTCGTCTGGGCAGCCGGCCTGATGGAACGGCAGCTCGGTCAGCTCGTGCGGCTCGTCGATGACCTGCTCGACGTGAGCCGCATCACGCGCGGGAAGATCGCGCTGGAGTCCAAGCGGATCGATCTCGCCGACGTCGTGACGCGCGCGGCGGAAGCGTCCCGGACCTGGATCGACGCGCGCGAGCAGACCCTGGAGCTGCAGCTGTCCGCCGAGCCGCTCGCCATCGTTTCGGGCGACCTGGCGCGGCTCACGCAGGTGGTGAGCAACCTGCTGCACAACGCGGCCAAGTTCACGCCGCCGCGCGGCTCGATCCGGGTCACCGTGGAGGCGGAGGACGCGCACGCGATCCTCCGTATCCGCGACAGCGGCGTGGGGATATCGACCGAGCTGCTGCCGCAGGTGTTCGATCTGTTCACGCAGGGGGATCGCGGCCTCGATCGCGTCGAGGGCGGGCTGGGCCTCGGATTGACGATCGTGCGCCGGCTGGTCGAGCTGCACGGCGGGACGGTCCAGGCGCTCAGCGAGGGGCCCGGCCGCGGCAGCGAGTTCATCGTGCGATTGCCGCGGCTGACGCGCCCCCTCGCGCCGCCGACGGCGGGCGCTCCCGCGACGAAAGCCGGGCGCACGCTGCGCATCCTCGTCGTCGACGACAACCGCGACTCGGCCGAGAGCATGGCGCTGCTGCTCAAGCGCATGGGCAACGACGTGCACGCCGTGTTCGACGGCCCCTCGGCGCTCGAGCTCGCGGCGCAGCTCCGGCCGGACGTCGTGCTGCTCGATATCGGCATGCCGGGCATGACAGGGGTTGACGTCGCGCGCGCGCTGCGTCGCATTCCGGGCCTCGCGGGCCTATCGCTGTTCGCGATGACCGGTTACGGCCAGGAATCGGACCGCCGCATGACCCGGGAGGCCGGGTTCGACGTGCACCTGGTCAAGCCGATCCGCGCGGAGGTGCTGAAACAGCACCTGGCGGAGATCGCCAATCGTCCTGGACCCGGCTGAGCGCCTCATCCCGTCGCGCGCCCCGGAGGCGGCGGCGACTCCGCCGTGGCGTCGCCAGGCACCCTCGCGGCGAGCGGCTCGTCGGCCCGCTGTAAGCTGCGCCCGGCCGTCCCGTTGCGAAGAGGTGCGCCGCGGCGATCTCGCCGGGGCCTCCTCAACGAGGGCTTCCATGCCGTTCTCCGTCCACACGACCCACGCCGCGGCGCGCTGGCGCCTGTCCACGGCGTCCGCCCCGCTCTTTTTGGCGCTCCTGTCGCTCCTCCTCCTGGGCTGCGGCCCCCGCCTCGTCCCGTTCACGCACGAGCTCCGGGTGCAGCACGACCTGAGCGACAGCGACGTGAAGAACCTGCAATTCTACGTTTCGCATCAGATCGCGCTGCGCCGCGAGCTGACGGCCGAGAGCTCGCAGGTGACGAGCAGCCACAAGCTCCTGCTCGTCTCCGGGAAGGTCATCGAGGAGGTCGTCGTCGAGGAGCGCACGCCCGGCGTCGTGGTCGCAGCTCGCGGCGGCGCCCTGTCGGTGAGCTTCGAGCCCGGCGCGTCGCTCACGTTCTCCGCAGGCCCCGAGCCCTTCGGGCCCGCGCCGCCCGCGCCGTCGTTCCCGGGCTTCGCGACCCCGCCCGATCCGTTCCCCGGCAACGCGGAGCCGCTCCTGGCCAGCCCGAGCGCGGCCGGGGACGGCAGCGGCCCCGGCGGCAACTACTGGCTCGCGGCCGGGCCCGGCCGCGAGATCCGTTACCAGGGCAAGGTGTTCTCGGCCATCGAGGACAGCCTGCGGGCGCACCTCCTGATCGACGCCGACGCGCTCGACGAGGTCGTCGAGCGGCGCACCGTCCTCCCGGGCGTGCGCCTCCCCGCCCGCTGACGCGCGGAGGCGCGCGCCATCGCAACGGCGCGCCGTCGCACGTGGGGGCGCGCCGTTGCGATGGCGCGCGCCCTGCGCTTCCATGCCGCCCGTCCCGTGACCACGCTGCCGCCGCCCCCGCCCGCCGCGCCCCGCGCCCCGCGCGTCCGCGCAGAGCTCGTCGCGACCGGCTGGGAGCTGTTCTCGGCGCTCCTGTTCCTCTCCGCCGTCGTCCCCGCCGCCTTCACCACGCCGTGGCCGGCGATCCTCCTGCTCGCCTCCCTGGCCGCCTCGGCCGCGTTCTCGGGCGCGCTCACCCGCCGCGGCGACCGCGGCTTCGCCGTCGCGGCGGCGATCCGCACCCTCTCGTGGCCGCTCGCTGTCTTGCCGCTCGCGTTCCGGGGCGCCCCGACCGCGCCCCCCTCCTGGCCAGGGCCGCTCGGGATCGGCCGCGCGACGCCGCCGTCGTGGCTCGGCCTCCTGGTGACCGCGGTCGCCTTCGGCGTCATGGCGGGCGGCATGCGCCGCGCGATCTACCGCGCCCTGCTCCGCGAAGGCGCCGTCGACGGCGGCGCCGGAGACGCCGCCTCGGCGCGCGCCCTCGCCGCGGCGCTCCGGCCGAGGCTCGCGGAGTCAGCCGCGACCGCGGGCATCGTCGGCGGGCACGTCATGCTGCTCTTCTGCGTCGCGTTCCTCCGCACCCAGAGCCAGGTCGTGTTCCAGGCGTGGTTCGAGGTCGTCCCCCTCCTCGCCCTCTCCGGCACCCTCGGCTTCACGCTCGCCGTGCGCCCCGCCACGCGCCCGATCCTGGCCGCCCTCGCGGCCGGCCCTTCCGGCGCCCGCGCCCTGCTCGGCCGCGGCCTCGCCCGCGCCGAGCGGCTCCCGGGCGTGCTCGCCTCCTTGAACTTCGCGCTGTGGCTCGGGTGCACCGCGATCGGCATGGCCTACGTGCGCGTCGGCGCCACCTCCAGCGTCGCCGACGCGCTCATGCAGCTCGGCTTCGGCGCCCTCTTCGCCTTCGGCGTCTCGTTCTACCAGCGCGCCTGGCACAAGGACTCCGTCGCCCGCGCGGTGGACCTCCTGCGCGCCTGGACGGGCGCGCCCGAGCACGGCGGCGCGCCCCCGACGCCCCTCCGGCGGCGCATGCTGCGCGACTTCGGGCTGCCCCTTCTGTTCACGGGGCTCCTCTCGCTCTTCTCCTCGATCGGCCTCTACCGCGCGCTCGCCACGGGCTCGTCGTTCGACGAGGACTTCAACGCCATCGCCGCGCTCTTCGCCTCGCTGTCCCTCCTCGTCCTCGCCGCCCTCGGCGTCGTCGCGCGGGCGGCGCGCGAGCTCTCCCGGCCGATGGCGCGGCTCGCGCGCGCCGCGGACGAGGTCGCGCGCGGCGAGCTCGACGCCGCCGTGCCGCGGCTGTCGGGGCCCAAGGAGGTCGTGGGCCTCGGGGAGAGCGTCGAGCGCATGCGGCAGGCGCTGTCCCGCACGATCGCCGAGCTCGAGGCCGAGCGCGCCGGCCTCGAGGAGAACGTCGCCGCGCGCACCGCCGAGCTCACGCGCGCCCTGTCCGAGCTGAAGCGGACGCAGGCCGCGCTCATCCAGGGCGAGCGGCTCGCCTCCATCGGCGAGCTCGTGGCCGGCGTGGCGCACGAGATCTACAACCCGCTGAACGCCATCGCCGGCGCCGCCCAGCCGATCGAGGAGCGCGCCGCGGAGCTCCGCGCCGTCCTCGACGCGTACCGCGAGGCGGAGCGCGATCTCCCGGGCGAGCGCCGCCGCGCGCTCGAGGCGCTCCGCGAGCGGCTCCAGACCGAGGCGGCGCTCGACGATCTCGCCGGCATCTCGACCCTCGTCCACCGCGCGGTCGAGCGCAGCGTCCGCATCGTCACCAACCTGAAGAGCTTCTCGCGCGTCTCGGGCGAGCCGCTGCCCGCCGATCTGCACGCGGGGCTCGAGGAGACGCTGCTCCTGCTCGGCCCGCGGCTCCGGCAGGGGCGCATCGAGGTGATCCGGCGCTACGGCGAGCTGCCGCCCGTCACCTGCCGGGGCGGCGAGATCAACCAGGTGTTCATGAACCTCCTCGTCAACGCCATCCAGGCGCTCGAGGCGCCGCCGGCGCCCGCCGCGCCGGCAGAGGAGGGGACCTCCGGCGGCGGCGCGGCGCCGCGCGCGCCCGGCGAGCCGGTGATCTGCATCGAGACCTGGGTCGACGACGACATGGCGGCCGTCGCGATCTCGGACAGCGGGCCCGGCGTTCCGCCGGATCTCGCCCAGCGCATCTTCGATCCGTTCTTCACAACGAAGCCGCGAGGGCAGGGGACCGGCCTCGGGCTGTCGATCTCGACCGAGATCGTCCGGCGGCACGGCGGCACGCTCGCCCTCGCGCCAGAACCGGAACCAGAAGGAGAAGACGGGGACGGCGGCCGCGGCGGACACCCGTGCCGCGGAGCGCCGGCCTCGGTCCACGGCGCGCGCTTCGTCTGTCGCCTGCCCCTCGATCCTCGCCCGGCGAGCGCCCGTCCGCAAGGCGATACCCCTCCTCCCGCGCGGCCGCCCGCGGAGGCGAGCCCGCCCGAACGGCCGTCCGCGGAGGCGAGCCCGCCCGCGCGGCTTGGCTTGGCTTGGCTCGACGAGACGAGCGCGTCATCGGCGCCGGTCTCCCACCCCACCTCCACACGGAGCTCGCACGATATTCATCGCAACCCGACCGCGGGCCCGTAGACCAGCTGTTTCAAACCGGATACGTTCAGCGAGCGATCCGACTCACCGCACAGCGCAATAGGGCCCTGAGAGACGAGAACGGCTCTTCTGGGGAGCGCTGAGGAGAAACGAAGGCACCATGGAGCGCGCGATTCAGCGACCGGCAGGTCCCAAGGCTTCGAGCACCGATCCGTTGATCGGGAAGGTCGTGGCCGGCAGGTACCGGCTCGAGGCACGGCTTGGCGAAGGCGGCATGGGCGTCGTTTATCGCGCTCGCCACGTGCTGATCGACCGGGTCGTCGCCCTGAAGCTCATCCGGCCCGATCTCCGCGGAGAGACCCATCTCCGCGCGTGGATGCTGCGCGAGGCGCGCGCCGCAAACCGCGTTGATCATGCCCACATCATCGATATCCACGACATCGGCGAGACCGAGGAGGGCGAGCTCTATCTCGTCATGGAGTACCTCGTCGGCACGCCGCTCTCGGCGGAGCTCGCGCGCGGCCCGATGCCGATCGCGCGCTCGGTGGACATCCTCGAGCAGATGTGCGCGGCTCTCGCGCGCGCCCACGACCTCGGCGTCGTGCACCGCGATCTGAAGAGCGACAACATCCTGCTCACCCACCGCGGCGGCCGGAAGGATTTCGTCAAGATCCTCGACTTCGGCCTCGCCGCCATCGCGCGCGACCCGCGCCTCGCCCCGAAGGGCGCGGTCTTCGGGACGCCCGAGTACATGTCGCCCGAGCAGGCGCGCGGCGAGGAGGCGACGGCGCAGTCCGACCTCTACGCGCTCGGCGTGCTCTTCTTCGAGATGCTGACCGGGCAGCTCCCCTTCCGCGCGAACGACCGCGACACGCTCCTCGAGATGCAGCGGACCCACGCGCCGCCGCGGCCCCGCTCGATCCGCCCCGACGCGCACGCGCAGGGCGAGGCGATCGTGCTGCGCCTGCTCGAGAAGGACATCCGCAAGCGCTACCGCGACGCCCACCACCTCCAGGAGGAGCTGAAGGCGCTCCAGCGCGGGCTCCCGGCCCACGCGTGGGAGGTCGAGGGGAGCGACGGCGTGCCGGTGCCGCCGCCGCCGCCGCCGCCGCAGAGCGCGGGCGTCATCGAGTGGGCGAGCCGGGCGGCCCTGTTCTCGCGCATGGTCTCCCGCGCCTATCCGTCCGGGCAGGTTCCGCAGGAGGTCCAGAACGGCCTTGCGCAGGCCTGGGACCTCGCCGCGCGTGCCAACAAGCTCGAGGGCGAGGTCGCGAGCCTCACCCGCAAGCTCGAGGCGCTCGAGCGCCGCGGCCGCGCGCTGCGCGCCGAGATCGGCCGCAAGGTCGAGGAGCTCGCGCACGAGGAGTCGCGCGTGATGCGCGAGGCGATGGCCGACGGCGAGGACGTCGAGAAGGTCCGCGTCGAGCTCGCCGCCGCCGAGAAGCTCGCGCTGTCCGCCCGCCAGCTGGCGGACGGGGCGGTCCGCCAGGGCAACCACGATCCGCTCGTCTACGAGCGCGCGGGCGCGGCCGGCGCGACCGCGCAGGCGAAGCGCGAGCAGCTCGGGCGTTACGAGCACAAGAAGAACACGCGCGAGGCGAACGCGCGCGACCTGCGCCGCCAGATCGACGAGCTCCGCGCCCAGCTCGCCCGCTACGCCGAGGCCCTGGAGGAGGACCTGGCGCAGGGGCGCGAGCGCGTCGCGGCGCGCACGCGCGAGGGGCTCGCCTACGAGAAGTCGTTCAGCGAGGCCTCCAACCTGCTGCTGAGCCACCTCCGCAACAAGCCGGAGTGTCGGGATCTCGTGGCGGAGCTCCTCACGTCCCACGCCAGCCCTGGCGCGGACTCGGGCTCGGATCAGCGGCTCTCCGGCTCGGATCGGCGGCTGAACACCGCGACCGAGCGCAACTGAACACGGACGAGGACAGCTGAACACGATCGAGCGCAGCTGAAAGCGTCCGGGCGCAGCTGAATACGGCCGGACGCGACAGCGTGTGACAGCGTTCGGTCGTGCGCGCTTCTTTCTTTCACCATCGTACGTAATCTCCCTAAGTTATCTCCTGACGTCGCGCCGCTGACAGGCCCTCTCGTCGGGGGCGCGCATCGCGCCCTCTCGACGGCGTCTCGGGTGCATGGTAGCTAGCGCGCGCCTCGGGGGTCCGGTCACGGTGGAGGCATGCCTGGCAGCACTGGGCACTCCGTCACCCTCCGGTCGTCGAGGGACGAGGCTGTGCTGAAGCGTCGGCGTTAGAGCAAGAGCCCCTCCGGCAGCGCGCCGGTCCCCTTCCCCTTTACGCAGGCGGCCAACCCCTCGGAACCACGAAGCAGCAGGCGGCGATGGCGCCGTCCTCCCTGCCTCGGTTTTTGCGATGGAGGCACACCGTCCATGAACGTTCTCCGGTCCCAAAAGGCCTGGCTCGCACCGATGCTGGCCGGGCTCGCCGCGCTTGCCCTGCTGCTCAGCGGCGGGCTCGCCAGCGCCAGTGAATCCGATCTCGTCCTTCCCGACCTAAGCACCCAGTCCTTCGGTGGCATCGACGGCCGCACGCTCCTCATGGCCGGCATCGGCGTCTGCGCGCTCGGGTTCGTGTTCGGGCTCGTCACCTTCTCGCAGCTGAACAAGCTGCCGGTCCACCGCGCGATGCGGGAGATCTCGGAGCTCATCTACGAGACCTGCAAGACGTACCTGGTCACGCAGTTCAAGTTCATCCTGGTCCTCGAGATCCTGATCGGCGCGGTCATGGTTCTCTACTTCGGCGTGCTGCGTCACATGGAGGCCACGAAGGTCGTGGTCATCCTGCTGGCCAGCCTGGTCGGCATCGCCGGCAGCTGCGGCGTTGCCTGGTTCGGCATGCGCATCAACACGTTCGCGAACTCACGCGCCGCGTTCGCGAGCCTCAAGGGCAAGCCGTTCCCGACGTACGCGATCCCGCTCAAGGCCGGGATGAGCATCGGCGCCGTCCTCATCAGCACCGAGCTCATGCTCATGCTGATGATCCTGCTCTTCATCCCTGCCGACTACGCCGGCCCGTGCTTCATCGGCTTCGCCATCGGCGAGTCGCTCGGCGCCTCCGCGCTCCGCATCGCGGGCGGCATCTTCACGAAGATCGCCGACATCGGCTCGGACCTCATGAAGATCGTCTTCAACATCAAGGAAGACGACGCGCGCAACCCGGGCGTCATCGCCGACTGCACCGGCGACAACGCCGGCGACTCGGTCGGCCCGAGCGCCGACGGCTTCGAGACCTACGGCGTGACCGGCGTCGCGCTCATCTCGTTCATCCTCCTCGCCGTCCCCGACACGGCCGTCCAGGTCCAGCTGCTCGTCTGGATCTTCGTGATGCGCATCGTGATGGTCCTCGCGAGCATCGGCTCGTACCTCCTCAACGAGGCGATCGCGAAGGCGTCCTACGCCGACGCCGACAAGATGAACTTCGAGGCCCCCCTGACGCGCCTCGTCTGGCTGACTTCGATCGTGTCGGTCGCGCTCACCTACGCCGTGTCGGCGTTCATGATCCCGAACCTCGGGGGCGACACGACGCTCTGGTGGAAGCTCTCGTCGATCATCACCTGCGGCACCCTGGCGGGCGCCATCATCCCGGAGATGATCAAGATCTTCACCTCGACCGAGTCGGGCCACGTCCGCGAGGTCGTGACCGCGTCGCGCGAGGGCGGCGCCTCGCTGAACGTGCTCGCGGGCCTGACGGCCGGCAACTTCAGCGCGTACTGGATGGGCCTCGTCCTGGTCGTGCTGATGGGCATCTCGTACTACTTCTCCTCCCTGGGCCTCGGGCAGCTCATGATCGCCGAGAGCGTCTTCGCCTTCGGCCTCGTGGCGTTCGGCTTCCTCGGCATGGGCCCGGTGACCATCGCGGTCGACTCCTACGGCCCGGTGACCGACAACGCGCAGTCGGTCTACGAGCTCTCGCTCATCGAGAACGTCCCGAACGTCGAGGCCGAGCTGAAGAAGGACTTCGGCTTCACCCCGAACTTCGACAAGGCGAAGCACTACCTCGAGGAGAACGACGGCGCGGGCAACACCTTCAAGGCGACGGCCAAGCCGGTGCTCATCGGGACGGCGGTCGTCGGCGCGACGACGCTCATCTTCTCGATCATCGTCGTGCTCACGAACAAGCTGACGACGAACGTGGACAAGCTCTCGCTGCTCCACCCGCCGTTCCTGCTCGGCCTCGTGACGGGCGGCGCGATCATCTACTGGTTCACCGGCGCGTCGACCCAGGCGGTCTCGACAGGCGCCTACCGCGCTGTCGAGTTCATCAAGGCGAACATCCGCCTCGAGGGCGTGGAGAAGGCCTCGATCACCGACAGCAAGAAGGTGGTCGAGATCTGCACGCAGTACGCGCAGCGGGGGATGTTCAACATCTTCCTCGGCGTCTTCTTCTCGACGCTCGCCTTCGCCTGCCTCGAGCCGTTCTTCTTCATCGGCTACCTCATCAGCATCGCGCTCTTCGGGCTCTATCAGGCGATCTTCATGGCGAACGCCGGCGGCGCCTGGGACAACGCGAAGAAGCTCGTCGAGGTGGAGCTGAAGGAGAAGGGCACGCCGCTTCACGCGGCGACGGTCGTCGGCGACACCGTGGGCGACCCCTTCAAGGACACCTCGTCCGTCGCGATGAACCCCATCATCAAGTTCACGACGCTGTTCGGCCTCCTCGCGGTCGAGCTGGCGATCGAGATCGACCGCGGGACGAGCCTCGTTCTCGCGGGCATCTTCTTCGTGCTCTCGACGGTGTTCGTGTACCGCTCCTTCTACGGGATGCGGATCAAGTCGGACGAGAAGGCGACCGCCGCTGCCGGCGCCCGCGCCACGGCCTGAGCCGGGCGTCTCCTCTCGCGCTCGGCGCTCCCCGCGCCCTTTCGCTCCCCTCTCGCACGCGCTGACCTCCCCCGCCGCCCGACGCCGCTCCGCGGCCTTCGGCGCGCAGGGGAGGGCCTTGCGCCCAGCGCGCCCGCACTATAGGGAGCCTTCATGCGAGCGCTCTGCCCCACCTGCGGCCTCCATCACGAGGTAGTCCGGGTCCTCGAAGACGGACACGGCGAGCAGCGCAAGGACGTCTATCAGGTAGAGCCGCTCCTCGGCTGCGAGCGCACCTGGATCTCGGACAGGGAGCTGCTGGAGGCGCGCGCGCGCTTCGGTCAAGACGTCGTCGTGCCCGACGAGGACGACGAGTAGCGCGGCGACGACGGCCGCGCGGTCATGACGAGCAACGCAGCTCCGCTGTTCCTCTGAGGGATCTTCGCCGTGGCCCCGTTGCATGGCCGCCGGTCGGGCGGTGCTCCTGACACGCCCGATCGAGGGTCAGGGGATCTCTGACAACAACTCGTCGCGTGAGGGGCATTGGGGCGCCACCGTCGCCAGGCATCGTCTGCGGCCATTACCCGGCGGAGACGAGGACATGATGACGAGGCGGACCCTGAGGACGGCGTTGCTCCTGGTGCTCGCAGGCGGTCTTGCCGCGATCGGGAGCGGTTGCGGCGAGGATGGCGCGAAGGGCGCGCCCGGGGCGCCCGGTGAACAGGGCGCACCGGGCAAGGACGGCGCGAACGGTGAGCAGGGGGAGCCTGGGGCGCCCGGTGAGCCTGGGGCGCCCGGTGAGCCTGGGGCGCCTGGTGAGCCTGGGGCGCCCGGAGCGCCTGGTGAGCCTGGGGCGCCCGGTGAGCCCGGGGCGCCCGGCGAGCCTGGGGCGCCCGGTGAGCCCGGAGCGCCCGGTGAGCCCGGGGCGCCTGGTGAGCCCGGGGCGCCTGGTGAACCTGGAGCGCCAGGGGAGCCCGGTGAGCCCGGCGAGGACGCGCCGGTGTGGAGCAGCGCCGCGAACCTCGCGCACTACGTGAGAGAGCGCGTCGCGCTGTTCGCCACAGGCAACTTGCCCGAGGGCGAGCAGTTCCCGCTCCGCGCGGCCGCGACCGATACCATCCGGGCGCTCGCCGGCGTGCGCTCCGACATCGTGGTGACCTGGCTCGATCCGCTGACCTTCAGCACCGCGCCGGAAGCGCCCCGCTTCGGCGCCAACAACGATTACACCGCGTTCTTCGGCGAAGGGTGGGCCGCCACCGCGGGCGACGCGCCGCAGTGGAACGGCTCCGCCAACGCCGGGTGGCTCTGGGTCAACCACGAGTACGTCTCCGGGCGGAGCCCGACGGTCAGCTCCGCGCCGACCGGGCAGCACCTCACGCTGGCCCGGCACCTGCGCAAGCTCGGCGTCCTCACGAATGATGTCGAGTCGAACGTCTGGTCGCAGGCGGACGTCGACACCTATATCCGCTGGGAAAAGAAGGAGGTCGGCGGCTCCTGGCTCCGGACCGTGCAGGACCCGGCGACGGGCGCATGGTCGGTCGACCGGAGCGCGACCGCCGTCCGCTACGACGCGACGAGCAAGACGCTGAGCCGCCTCGCGGGGCACGAGCTCTCGAGTCCGGGCCACGACGACACGACAGGCGCGGCGCTCGCGGGCGGGCTCGTGGCCGGCATCATGGGCGACTGCGCCGGCGGGCAGACGCCGTGGGGCACGGTGATCACCGCCGAGGAGAACGTGCAGGACTACTACGGTGATCTCGAGGCGAGCTGGTCGGGCGATCAGAGGTTCCTCACCGGCCGGGGCTTCGACCCGGGCGCGCCGGTGAGCCCGGTCTTCGAGGCGAGCACCAGCGCGGAGTTCGGGCGCATCTCCGATCCGAACGGCCGTCAGCCGCGCGACCATTACGGTTATCTCACCGAGATCGACCCGGGGCAGCCCGCGGGCGAGTACGACGGCAAGACGCAGCCGGGCACGGGCCACAAGAAGTTCGGCTTCATGGGCCGCGCCCGCTGGGAGGCCGCGACGTTCGCTGTCGACGACGCCTGGAGGCTCGTGCCCGGCCGGCCGATCGTCGTCTACGGGACCGACGATCGCCGCGGCGGCCGCATCTACAAGTACGTGACCAGCGGCGCGTACACGGCCGGGATGACGCGGGCGGCGATCCGCGCGCTGCTCGATGAGGGCAAGCTCTACGCGGCGCACATGGCCGGGCTCGACAACACGACTGGCAACACCCTTGTCGCGACCCACGCGGCCCCGACCGAGGCGGCCCCGGGCACGGGGCAGTGGATCGAGCTCTCCGTCGACAGCGCCGCCATCGCGCCGAACGCGGCCGCGCTCGGCGACCCGGCCAGGACCGTCGGCGACGCGCTGCGCGACGTGAGCTGGAACCGGATCGGCGGCTTCCAGACGGATTACGACGTCTGGCGCGCGCTGTTCACCGTGAGCAACAAGGTCGGGATCATGGAGCTGAACCGGCCCGAGGACATCGAGTGGAACCCGCGCGACCCGAGCGGCACGCCGCGCCTCTACGTGGCGTTCACCAACCACACGGGGCAGACGTCGCTCGATCAGGACGGCGCGGTCTTCGATCCGGCGACCCACCCCACCCAGTCCCCGAAGCGCGCGGACGCCGTGGGCTCGATCTTCGCTCTGGAGGAGTCCGACCCCGCGAACCCGGGCGCGTCGACCGAGTTCCTGTACTTCGAGGTCTGGCACGGCGCGAAGGGGAAGGGCGACTTCGACGCCTCCTGCCCGGACAACCTGCTCCTCGACCGCGATGGCGGCGTGTGGTTCGGCACCGACGGCAACTTCGGCGTGGCCTCGCACGCGGACGCCTTCTACTACCTCGATCTCGACCCCGCCCACCGCGCGGGCCAGCCGGGCGTGACCCAGCCGAGCTTCGGCAAGGCGTTCCGCGTCGTGGGGCTGCCGAGCGACGCGGAGGCGACAGGCCCGTCCTTCACGCCCGACATGGGCACGATCTTCATGTCGGTGCAGCACCCCGGCGAGAACGCCTACAGCACCTGGCCGAAGGGCGACGCCTCCCTGTCGAGCGTGATCGCGGTCACCTTCCTGCCCGAGTGATCCCCGCGATGCCCGCCCGCCGTGCGCGCCTGCTGTCCGCGCCCCTGGCCTTCGCGGCGGTGTCCGCCGTCCTCGCCGCGGGCGCGCGCTGCGGCGGGGGCGGCTACGACCCGCTCGCCACCGCGGCCGCGCGCGCCGGGCGCGCGGGCAACCCCGAGGCGTCGATCCCGCCGATGTGTTACGCGACGACGGCCAGCGGCGCGAACGGCTGCTGGACGTGCCACACGATCGGGATCGGCCCGAACACGCTCGCCGATCACGAGCTCCAGCGCGAGACCAGCTTCTCGGACGCGGCCCGGAAGAACCCCTGGACGAACCTGCTCGAGGACCTCTCGGCCGCCGCCGCCCGGACGAGCGACGCGGAGATCCTCGAGTACATCCGGGAGGACAACTACGCGCCGCTGCGCGAGGCGCTCGCCGCGCGCCGGGATTACCCGGGCTACGTGCCGGATCTCGACCTCGGCGCCGGGCTCGACGAGGAGGGCTTCGCGCGCGACGGGAGCGGCTTCCGCGCGGTCCGCTACAAGCCGTTCCCCGGCAGCTTCTGGCCCACGAACGGCAGCGCCGGCGACGTCTTCCTCCGGCTGCCGGCCGCGTTCCGCGAGGACGCCTCGGGCGCGCCGTCGCGCGAGGTGTACAAGCTGAACCTCGCGCTGCTCGAGGCGGCGATCGCGTCGCCGTCGCCCCTGCCGAGGGAGGGCGCGGCCGGGCCCGCCGGCGCGGCCGCCGGGCGGGAGGTGGAGCCGGTGAGCGAGCTCCTCGCCGGCTTCGATCTCGACGGCGACGGCGCGCTCGAGCCCGCTGTGACGCGCGTCGTCCGCCTGCCCGCGCGGTACGCCGGCGGGGCGGCCGGCGTCCCGGTGCGGGCGTGGCTCTACCCGCGCGGGGCGGAGCTGCTGCACTCGGTGCGGTACCTCGACCCGGAACGCCCGGCGCTGCTCGCCGCGCGGATGAAGGAGCTGCGCTACGCGCGCAAGGTCGACGAGCCGGACGACTGGGCGATCGCGCGCGCGTACGAGCGCGAGGCGGAAGAGAAGGCGGAGGGGCAGCCGCCGTTCCACCCGGGCGGGCCCGAGGTCGGCCTGCGCAACGCGTTCGGCTGGCAGATCCAGGCGTTCATCGAGGACGAGCAGGGCCGGCTGCGGCTGCAGACCGCGGAGGAGCACCGGGCGTGCATGGGCTGCCACGGCGCGGTGGGGGTCACGGTGGACCACACCTTCTCGCTGGCGCGCAAGGTGCCCGGCGCGGCCGGCTGGCGGCACCAGGACCTGCGCGGCATGCCCGACGTGCCGCAGGCCGGCCACGCGGAGCCGGAGGTGCTGACCTACCTGCGCCGCGCGCGCGGGGCCGACGACTACCGCGGGAACGCGGAGATGCTCGCCCGCTTCTTCCCGGGCGGCGCGCTCGACGAGGCCGAGGTGCGGCGCGGCGCGCCAGGCGGCGACCGCGATCTCGCGTACCTCGTCGCGCCGTCGCGCGAGCGGGCCCTGCTGCTCGACAAGGCCTACCGGGCCCTGGTCCGGATGCAGCGCTTCGAGGCGGGGCGGGATGTGACGCTCGGGCCCGCGACGGGGATCCTGCGCGTCGTGGAGGGCGAGTCGACGGGCCTCGGCGAGGCGCAGCGCGTGTACCTCGACGGGCGGGCGCACCTCGCCTGGTGACGGCTGGGGCGCGGGCGCGACGAGGGCGGGGCGACGCGCGGGGGGAAGAAGAAAAAACGCAAAGACGCAAAGACGCAAAGTCGCAAAAAAGAGAGAGAATTGATTGAGCGCTGCTGGGCGCAGAGCGATGGCCGAAGCACGGAAATGGGCTGTCGTCCAAGCCCACGCCCGGAGCTGAGAGAGGTCCTATCTCTCTCCCTTGCGTCTTTGCGCCTTTGCGCCTTTGCGTTTTCTTCTCGTTCTTCTCCTCTCGAGCCGGCTCGTTCGATTTCTCGATAAGCTTTCGTAACTGTTGATCTTTTAGATCTTTACCCCACCTCCGGCGAGCGCGCCCACCCCGGCGCGCTATGGTGGCGCCCCTTCGTCGAGCCGGTGAACCCTTGAACCTTGCTTCCGCCCCTCTCGCCGCGGACAGCGCGCGGTCCGAGCTGCGCGCCCTCGCGCGCCTCGCGCTGCCGATCGCGGTGGCGCAGGCGGGGCTCGTCGCGATGGCGCTCGTCGACGTCGCGATCGTGGGGCGTGTCTCGGTGAACGAGCTCGCCTCCTGCGCGATGGGGAGGACGATCGTCCACACGAGCAACGCGCTCGGGATGGGCGTCTCGGCCGCGGTCGATCCGCTCGCGTCGCAGGCGATCGGCGCCGGTCGCCCGGGGCTGGCGTGGGCGGCGCTGCGCGCGACCCTGCGCGCGAGCCTGCTCGTCAGCGTCGTCGCGTTCGGGGCCGCGCTCGCGGCGACCTTCGCGCTCGCGCCCATGGGCGTCGATCCGGCGCTCGTCCCCGGCGTGCGCCGGTACATCCTCGGCCACGCGCTGTGGATCTTCCTCTGGCCGGTGTTCCTCGCCGGGAAGAACTTCCTCCAGGCCCACGGCGCGACGCGGCCCGCGCTCGTCGCCGTCGTCGCGGCGAACGCGGTCAACGTCGTGGCCTGCAACCTGATGGTCCGCGGCGACGAGGCGCTGCGCTGGGTGGGCCTGCCGCCGCTCGGCCTGCCGCAGCTCGGCGCGCTCGGCGCGGGGCTCGCCGCGAGCCTCGCCAGCGCGGTGCTGTCGTCGATCGTGCTCTTCGCGGCGGGGCGACGGCGCGGGGCGCCCCGCGAGGAGGAGGGCGCGGTGCCGGTGGCGGTGATCTACCGGCTCGGCGTGCCGATAGGGCTGCAGCTCCTCGCCGAGGTCGGCGTGTTCGGGATGACGGCGCTGCTCGCCGGGCGGCTCGGCGCGACCGTGGTCTCGGCGCACCAGATCGCCATCGGGCTCGCGTCCTTCACGTTCATGGGCGCCATCGGCGTCGGCGGCGCCACAGCCGTCCGCGTGGGGCACGCGGTCGGCGCGGGCCGGTCGCCGCTGCGCCCCGGCGTGCTCGGCCTCCTGCTCGGCGCCGGCCTCATGTGCGTGAGCGCCTCGATGTACGCCGCGTTCCCTCGCGCCCTCATCGGCGCGTTCACCCCGGACGCCGACGTCCTCGCCATCGGCGTCCCGCTGCTCCGCATCGCCGCGCTCTTCCAGCTGTTCGACGGCGTCCAGGCGGTCGCCGCCGGCGCGCTGCGCGGGGCAGGCGACGTGCGGTTCCCCTTCTGGGCCAACCTCGGGGCCCACTGGGCCTTCGGCTTGCCGCTGTCGATCGGGCTCGCCTTCGGGCTCGGGCTGGGCGTCCGCGGGCTCTGGTTCGGGCTCACCGCGGGGCTCATCGCCGTCGCGGCGGGGCTCTCGGCGCGCTTCGTCCGGCTGGCCCGCGCGCCGCTCCCGCGGGCGCTGCCGCACGCCGGGTGACGCGCGCGCTCCGCCGGTTCGCCGGGCGCGCGGCGCGGGCGCGTCTCGGGCGAGGCGCGAGGCGCCCGGCTGGCCCGCGCGCGCTCAGTTGGGCGCGAGCGGGCCCGGCGTCTCGGGCGGCTGGTCGGCGAGCGGCCGGTTGCGCCCGTCGACGCGGAGCACGCGCGGCGTGTGCCGCCGCGCCTCGGCGTCGTCCATGTCCGCGAACGTCGCGATGATCACGAGGTCGCCGGGCTGATTGAGGTGCGCCGCCGCGCCGTTGATGCACACGACGCCCGAGCCGCGCGCCCCCGCGAGCGCATACGTGGTCAGCCGGGAGCCGCGCGTCACGTTCCAGATGTCGACCGCCTCGTACGGCAAGATGTCGGCGGCCTCCAGGAGGTCGGCGTCGATCGTGACGCTGCCCTCGTAGTGCAGATCCGCGTGGGTCACGGTCGCGCGGTGGATCTTGCTCTTGAACATCCGTCGGTTCATGCGTGATGCCCTCTGCCCTTCCCGGCCAGGGACGGCGGCGCGCGCCGGGTCGAGCGCGCCCCGCAGGCCCGCGGGCGAGGCGGGCCTCCCTCGCCGGGGGAAGGACGGGCTACCTCATGCGTGCAGGCGGCGGTCAGTCAAGGAACAATCGCTGCCGCAGGAGCCGGCCGCCCGCCAGGTGGATGGCGTCCTCGTCGGGCAGCGGGTCGTCCGGGCCCGGCATCGCGTCGGGGTGGCCGACCACCAGGACGACCTCGCAAAGACCCACCGCGACGTCCCGGAACAGCGCCTCGCGCGTGCCCGAGATGCTCGCGCCGCCGACGCCATCCAGCGCCAGCTCCACGGACCACGGGCGCGCGCTCCCGCCTTGCACCAGGAACGCCCTTACCGCGACCGGCGCTGGCACGCGCGTGCCGGGCGAGAGCGCGATCGTGAGCCTTTCGCCCCTGCCGACGTGGCGCGGGGCGCCTGGGCCGCGATCTCCCTGCTGTGCGCCGTCGCCGAGGGTCGTCGTCGCGAGCGTGTAGTCGGGGAGCGGGGCGGCGCCCGGCGCGAACGGCGCGGGCCGCAGCGCGAGCAGCGACACGAGCGCCGCCGACACGACCCAGCCGACCACGCCCACGGCTGCCCGGGCCCGCGCCGCCGGCGTCGTCCGCCGCGCGCTCCGCCGCTCGACGACCAGCTCGGGGTGAGGCAGGCCCTTGCGCGGCGGCCTGGCGAGCGCGTCCGCGCCGTCCTGCGCGCGCTGGGCAGGCTGCCCGGGCGCCGCGCTCGAGCGCGCATCACGCGGCGGCTCCGATGTCCCGGGCGGCACCGATTCGCCGTCGATCGCGCGACAGACCGGCGCGTCCGTGGTGGACGGCGCGCTCGTCCCGCTGAGCGAGTCGGCGTCCGCGCCGAGCGGCGCGGCATCGGCGACGTCGCTCGCCTCCTCCGCGTCGCAGTCCCACTCCTCGGGGCACCGGAAGCGGATCCCCGACTTCCGATCGACCGCTGGACGCGCCAGCGGAGACGGCGCGGGCGCACCGCCGCGCGGCTCCCGGAGCTGGGCGAGGAGCTGGTCGGAGAGCCGGGCGCGGGTCTCGTCGTCGAGGGGCGGCCGGACTTCGCGCTCCTCCCGCTCGGGGCTCGAGCGCGCCGCGGCGTCTCCCGGAGCGTTTTGCGCGTCCTCCGGGCGCGTCTCTTCGGCGAGCCTGCGCCAGCGCGGATCGGTCGTCGGATCCCGCTGTGCGATGCGCGTCAGGGCGCGCAGCAGCTCGTCGTCGTCCATCAGCCGCTCCCCGCGTCGAGCCACGCGGTACAGCGCTCGACCTGCCGGCACCGGCTCGGAAGCGCGGGCGCAGCACAGGGGACCGGAAGGGGGGGGCGCCGCTCGCCGAGCGTCAGGGTAGGCACCCCGTCGCTCAGATTCGCCTCGTGGATCAGCGCGAGCGGTCGCTCGGGCATCTGATTCCCTTCCCCTGGGGATCGAAGAACCCCAGTTTGCTATTCACGTTACCCGGTCTTCGCGGCGCGCGTCAATGCGCTGGTGGCCGCGCCCAGGGGCTTCTCGCGCTGGCGCGTGTCAGCGTGGCTGTGAACGTGCACATGGTCGTGGACGACACGCGATCGCATTGTGGACGGCGCTGAAGTTTTCTCACAATCACGTCTATTTTTTCGGTTTGGCCGCGCCGGCCGCGCTGGCCGCGTCAGTTGCGCCGGACGCGTCGGCCGCCTCGGTTGCCTTGGTTGTCTCGGCCGTCAAGACGCGCACGGTGTCACCGACAATCTCCAGCGCTGCTGGTTTTCCGCCGTAATGCGACGCCATGCCGACGTCGATCCGCCAGATCTTGTCGCCGCAGGCCGACGTGACGCCGTGCTTCTGGACCGTGTGGCCCACGACCATGCGCTTCGCGGACATCGCCGCGAGGGTCTGGTCGAGCGCTGCGCAGGGGGGCGACCCCGGGGCCGGCGGCGGCTCGCTCGAGTAGAGGCGCGCCCACACCGGGCTGTCCTCGGCCGCGATCACGGCCGGCGTGGAGGGGCTCTTCCCCTCCATCCACGCGCGCACCTCGCGGTTGATCCGCGCGATGCCGTAGCGCGCGTGGGCCGGGAGCACGCCGCCGTGCGCGAAGACGGTGTCGCCGACCGCGATGATCACGTCGCGCGCCGCGAGCTTCCTGGCGTAGAGACCGCCGGGGGCGAACGCGGCGGCGCGGGCTCGCGCGGGGGGCGGCACCGGCGCGAGGCGGGGGCCCGACGCGTCGAGCCCGGGCACGTCCTCGAAGTCCTTGAAGCCGCCCTCGGTGACGTAGCGGAAATCGAGCTGGACGTTCATGACCTCGTGGTTGCCGTTCAGCGCGTACACGGTGCCGCCGGCGGCGCGCGCCTCGACGGCGAGGCGATCGAAGAGGTCGACGATCTCCTGCTCACCGTCGCCGCGGTCGAGCTCGTCGCCCGTCTGTACGAGCACGAGCTTGCCGCCGATCCAGCGATCCGCGCCGTCGATCGCGCCCGCGATCCGCAGGGCCGCGCGCGTTGCCGCGAGGTCGCCGTGGACGTCGCCGATGGCGACCACGCGATCGGCGGCCGGGTAGGCGTAGGAGCGATCCGCGTCGGGCGGCGGCGCGGCCGGGGCCGCGGTGGAGCGCGAGGGCGGAGATGAGGCGGCGGCAGCCGGGCTGTGCGCCGTCGAGGCAGGTCGGTCGGCGTCGCAGCCCGCGGCGAGCAGTGCGGCGAGCAGCGCGGTGAGGCGGGGAGCGGCTGACATCGGACGCGATCCTCCGGGGGATGATCGGGGGTGTACCATGGCCGGCGGTGAACGCGCTGCGGCGGCGCCTCGACGCGCGCGATCAGGCCGGGAGCTTGGCGGAGAGGAAGGATTTCAGCTTGATCAGGTTCTTCGCGTCACGGCTGAAGCTCGGTGCCGTGTAGCTCGACGCCCAGCCGGTGATCTCGTGCATGAACGAGGTGCGGACCTGCTCGTCGCTCAGGATGTCGTCGACGGTGCGGCCGCGCGCGGCGCCCTTCTCCAGCGAGCGCACGTAGCCCTTGAGCCGGGCGTAGTCGCCGCCGAGCAGCTCGGCGATGAGCTCCGCGTCGCGGGCGAGCCGCGCGAGGGCCGGCGCCTGGTCGCGCAGCTCCGGGCTCTCCGCCGCGGCGAAGGACGCGGCGACGCGCAGCACGAAGGCGTCGTCGAGGAAGCCGAGATCCTCGATGCCGTCCGGGATGAGGTCGAGCGACTTGAAGAGGTAGTTGAGGCCCCCCGCGAGCGAGCGGCGCGTGGCCTCCGGGCTTTCCGGCGAGGCGAGCAGGCCCGCCAGATCCGTGGCGTCCGAGGCGAGGCTGCGCAGCCACTCGGGGAACGTGTCGAGACAGCGGTCGTCGAGATCGGTCATGGGATCCTCCCGGCGGGAGCCGGAGGGTAGTCCGAGGGGCGCGGCGCCGTCCATGCCATCCATGCAGGCGAAGGCGCTCGGCGCCGCTTCGGGCGCCGGCGCCGGACGCTGCGACCGGGACATCCTCGCCGGCGCGAGCGCGCATCGACGGATCGGGCCTCGCGACGGCGCGCCGCGCGGCACGGGCGCGGGCGCTGACCCGCGGCAGCCACGTTATTATCCGCCCGTCGCCCCGACGCGCCCCGTGACGCTCGCGCTCGCGCGCACGCTCACCTGGATGCGCACCGACGCGCTCGTCGAGGCCTCGGCCGCCCCGGCGACGCACGCGAGCGCGCGCGCTCCCGCGTCGCCCACGATCCGCGGGAGCGCGGCGCCGACCTGGACCACCGTCTGGGCGTCGCCGAGGAGCCGGCGGCCGAGCGCCACCTCGGCGTGCAGCAGCGCCGGCAGGTTGGCCTGCAGCGTCGCGGCGAGCCGCGCGGCCATCTCGGCGCCATGCGACGCGCGCACCTGGACCAGCGCCGGCGTGCAGGCCGCGTAGACGTCCGCGTGCGCGCGGCAGCTCGCCTCGCACTCGGCGTCGGCGCTCGGGGGCCGCACCATCCCGGAGCACTGCGGCGCCTGCCAGGTGCCTTCGCAGCGCGCGTGGCACGTGGCGTCGCAGCCGCCGTCGCACTCGCCGTTGCACTGCCCCACGCAGCGGCCCTGCGCGTCGTAGGCGGAGCACTGCCCCCGGCACTGCCCGGTGCAGCGCCCGTCGCACCGCCCCGCGCAGCGACCCTGGCAATAGCCGGAGAGCCGCGCGGGCTCGCACTGCGCCACGATCTGCCCCGGATCCAGCTGCACGTCGCACGAGCCGCTGCACCGCGCCCCGGCCTGGGCGTTCGCCTGGCAGGCCGGCGGCGTCACCGCGACCTGCACGGCGGCGCCCTGGCGCAGGATGGCGTCGATCGCCGCCGAGACCGCGCCGCAGGCGCCGCTGGCCTGGCCCCCCGCCTCGTCGCGCGGCGGCCCCCGGCTACGGGCGCGCGCCGCTGGCCGCGCTCGCGCTCTTCGCATCCATCGCCGGCCGCCAGCCGAGGATGCGCAGCGCGTTCTGCGCGAAGATCTTCACCACGTCCTCGCGCGACATGCCGCGCTGCCTGAGCCGCGCGGCGAGCGCCGGCAGCGCCGACGCGTCGCCGAGCCCCCTCGGCGGGACGATGCCGCCGTCGAAATCGGAGCCGATCGCGACGTGATCGACGCCGGCCACGCGGACCATGTGATCGACCTGCGCGACCACGTCGTCGACGTCCGCCTCGCTCGTGCCGTTCACGAAGGGGGCGTGGAAGTTGAGCCCCGCGACCCCGCCGCTCCGCGCGATGAGCCGCAGCTGCTCGTCGGTCAGGTTGCGCGGCCGGTTCGCCAGCGCGCGCGCGTTCGAGTGCGTCGCGACGATCGGCGCGCCGTGCGCCGCGGCGATCGGGACGAGATCCGCGAACGCGGCGTCCGAGATGTGCGAGACGTCGATCAGGGCGCCCTGGTCGTAGACGCGCTCGCAGAACCGCTTGCCGAGCTCGGTCAGCCCGTACGCCGCCGGCTCGCCGGTCGCGGACGACGAGAGCCGCGTGTTCTTCGCGTGGTTCGGGCTGATGAGCCGCACGCCGCGCGCGATGAAGCGGTCGATCTGCGCGATGTCCGCCGCGAACGCGCCGGCCCCCTCGATCGAGAGGAAGGTGCTGATCTTCCCCGGCTCGGCGCGCGCCGCGCCGAGCGGGAGGAGCACCGGGTTCGCGGCGATGATCGCCTCGATCGTCGCGAGGACCGCGCTGGCGTCCTCGATCTGCGGGCCCTCGGGGCGCGCCTGGTCGGGCAGGTAGATCGGCAGCACGATGCCGAGGTAGTGGCCCGCGACGAGCGTCTCCCTGCGGGCGTGGCCCTCGCCGAGGCGCCTGTCGCGCCCCTTGAAGTGGACCTGCCAGGGCACGTCGACGTGCAGATCGACGACCGGCACGGGGGGCTCCGCGGGCGGGTCGCCGAGCGTGGGCCGCGGCGCGCCCAGGGCGCCGGCGGCGCAGGTGACGGCGAGCAGGGCGCGGACGCGGGCGCTTCCGTTCATGCGCTCACCGGCTCACCAGCACGCCCAGCGCGAAGCCGACGCCGAGGCACACGAGCCCGATGAGCCCCACGAGCCACCAGGCAGCGCCCTCCGAGCCCCCGCCCTCGGCGACCAGGGGGACGTCCACGACCCGCACGTCGTAGTGGCCGCCCGTGAGCGTCGGCACGCCGGCGGGCTGCTGCGCGCTGATGTGGGTCGGCCTGGCCGAGAAGGTCGCCGTGGGGGCCACCGACGGGGACGCCTGGATGGGCGGCGCCGTCATGCGCGGCGGGGGCACCGTCGGGATCCTGGACGCGACCGGCGGCACGCTCTGCACCGGCTGCGTGACGTTCTGCGGCGGCTGCGCCATGTTCTGCGGCGGCTGCGTCGGGCTCTGAAGCGGCTGCGGCGGAGGCAGCGAGGGCAGCTGGTGCGTCAGCGCGGGCGACGCCGGCGCATCGGGCCGCGTGCTGGGCGTCGCGATGCCCGTGCGGTGCGCGATGGCGCCGAGCGTCTGCGCCATCTCCTCGGCCGTCTGGAAGCGCCCTGCCACGTCCTTGCAGAGGGCGCGCTGGAAGAAGAGGCCCCAGGCCGCGAGGTGGGGCGCGACCTGCTCGATCGGGCGCACCTCCTTGGCGAGCACGGCGGTGAGCCGCGCGAACTCGTTCTCGGCTGGGAACGGCTGCGTCGCCGTGAGCATCTCGTAGAAGATCACGCCGACGCTCCAGAGATCGGCGCGCGCGTCGACGCCCTGCGCGTTCTTGATCTGCTCGGGGCTCATGTAGCCGGGCGTCCCGAGGAGCGTGCCGGCGCGGGTCTTCAGGCCCATTCCGCCGGCCGCGTCCATCACCTTCGCGATGCCGAAGTCGAGCACCTTCACGCGGAAGCCCCCGCGCGGGTCGCGGATGAGGAACAGGTTCTCCGGCTTCAGATCGCGGTGGATCACCCTGTGGCTGTGCGCCGCCATGAGCGCCTGGAGCACCTCGTGGATGATCGGCACGGCCTGCTGCGGGGGGATCGGGTTGCCCGTGTCGATGTACGCGGCGAGCGGGACGCCCTGCAGGAGCTCCATGACGAGGTACGGCGTGCCGTCCTCGGCGCGGGTCGCCTCGAAGACCGAGGCGATGTTCTGGTGGACGAACCCCCTCGTCGCCTCCGCCTCGGCGAAGAAGCGGTGGAGGACCTGCTCCTCCTGCGTGAACTCGGGGTGGAGCACCTTGATCGCCCGCTTGCCCTCGCCGCGAAGGCCCTCGGCCTCGTAGACCGCGCCCATGCCCCCCTCGCCGAGGAGACGCAGGATCCGGAAGCGCCCGTTGAGCACGGCGCCCACGAGCTGATGGGAAGGGCTCGATGGGTCGATCACACGCGGACTCTACCAAAGCTTGAGCGCGGCCCGCTCGCCGAAACCTCGGCGGTATGCGGCTTCCGCCGGCGCTTCGGCGTTTGGCTTCCGGTTCCGCCGGCGCGGGTCAGGGCGCGGCGTTCGCCACGGCCGAGCGCGCGGCCGGGCTCGCGGGGAGCGGCGTCCGCAGGGCCTCGCCCGGCTGAGCGCCGGCGTAGAGGAGCTCGTAGACGGCGAGGCTCGTCATCACGCGCTTCGTGTAGAGCCGCGTCTCCTCGTACGGGATGCGCTCGACCCACAGGTCGAAGCTCTGCGAGGGGCGCTCCGCGATCCATCGCTTCGGCGCGCCGCCGCCCGCGTTGTAGGCGGGGATCGCCAGCAGGGGGTTGTCCGAGAACTGGCCGCGCAGCTGCGACAGATAGCGGCAGCCGAGCGCGATGTTCACCTCGGGGCGCTTCAGCGCGTCGGCGCTCCACGGCAGCCCGAGCGGCTTGGCCACGAGCTTCGCTGTCGGCACGATGAGCTGCATCAGCCCGAACGCCTGGGCCGGCGAGGCCACCCTCGGGTCGAAGGCCGACTCCTCGCGCATGATCGCGTAGGCGAGGGCCTCGGGGATCCCGCTCCGCTTGGCCTCCGCGGCGACGAGGCCGGAGAAGGGGCGCGGGAAGGCGAGCTCCCAGGCGCCGCGCCAGCGCCCGACCGGGTAGTGATCGACCCACTCGCCCGCGAGCTCGACGGCCGCGGGCGCCGCCATGGCGGTGCGCAGGATGCTGTACGACTGCGGCAGCGCGCCCGAGCGCGCGAGCAGGAACGCCGAGGCCCACATCACCTCGCGCGGCGCCGTCTTGCCCCCGACGCCCAGCAGGTCGAGCTCGCGCCGCGCGAGCTTCGCTTCCCCCTGGCGCGCGAGCTCGACCGCGCGCGTGAACGCGGGCTGCGCGAAGAGCGGGCTCCTGAGCTCGGTGTACGGCGCGCTCGCGTCGCGCTCCAGGGCCGCGGACAGGGCGCGCTGGGCGGCGGCGGGGTCCACGTCGGCGAGCCGCGCGTGGGAGAGCGCCATGTAGAAAGAGAGCGGGTAGTCGCGGATCACCTGCTCGAGCAGCGCCTTCCCCTTGTCGGGCGAGCCCGTCTCGATGTGGGCGCGCCCGAGGTAATAGGGGAGCCTGCCGGCGGCGTGGTACGCCCGTTCGTGCGGGAACCGCTCGAGCGCGCGCTCGAGCGGCCTGACCGCGCCCGCCCAGTCGCCGCGCTCCATCTCGAAGAGCGCGAGCTCGAACAGGCCGTCGGCGACCATGTCGCCCGACGGGTAGTCGTCGGGCATGGCGGTGAGCAGCTGCACGAACTGCGCCTGGTCCCCGAGCCCGAGCAGCGCGCGCGCGCCGAGGTAGCGCGCGTCGTCCGCGAGCCGGTGATCCGGGTATTCCTTCTCGAGCAGCGCGAAGCGCGCGGCCGCCTCGGCGTGCCGATCGACGCGGAGCGACGCGCGCCCGGCGTTGTAGAGGGCCTCGGGCCGCCGCGGGGCGGGCGCGCTGGCAACTGCAGCGGCGGGGACCGCGCTTGCGGCGGCGGGCGCGCTCGCACCTGCAGCGGGCGTCCCGCCTGCGGCGGCGGGCGCGGCCGGCCCGCAGCGCTCGATGGCCGTGCCGAAGAGGTCGGCGGCCTCGGCCCGCCGCCGGAGGCGCCCGAGCGCCTCGCCGCGCGCGGCGAACGCGTCGCAGGCGAAGGCCGAGGGCGCCTGGGCCTCGGGGAGGGCGATCAGCGCGTCGGTGACGGCGAGCGCTTCCTTGTCCTGGCGCGAGGCGAGCAGGGCACGCGCGCGGGCGAGCAGATCGGCGGGGCCCAGGTCGAGGAACGGCTTGCGCCGCGCGAACGGCAGCGTCGACAGGGCCTGGTCCTGGATCTCCTTCGCCTCCCCGGCGCCGGCGCCGCCCGGCGCCTCGTCGATGACGCGCCGGGTGACGCGGATCGCCTCCTCGGCGTGGTCTTCGCTCGGGTGGCGGAGCAGCGCGCGGGCGAAGCGGAGCGCCTCGGGCACCCACGTCGACGCCGGCCAGCTGCGGGCGAGGTAAGCGCGCCAGCGCGCGGCCGCGCCCTCGATGTCGCCCTTGTCGGCGAGCGCGCCGGCGACGATGCGATCGAGCTCGTCGGCGATCGCGACGTCCGACGCGACGGCGCGCGCGCGCTCGAGCGCCGCGTCGGGCTGCCCCGCCCTGGCGAGGAGATCGGCCGCCGCGAACCTCGCGTGATCCGCGAGCGGCCCGCCCGCCGCCGCCGCGGCGTCGTACTCCTTCGCCGCGCCCACGGGATCGCCCGCGAGGGCGCGCAGCCGCCCGAGCTGGTAGCGAAACGCCGCCGCGTCCGCGGGCGACAGGGGCGCCGAGAGCGCCTGGGCCATCGCCGTGGCCGCGCCTGCGTACGCCTCCTGCTCGACGAGCTTCTGCACCTGCGCGAGCCGCGGATCGTCCAGCACGAGGGTGAGGCGCTCGGGGTCGAACGCCGGCGCCTCGCCCGGCGTGCCCGGGACGACGGGCCCCGCCGGCGCTGCGCTCGGCGGGGGCGCCGGCTGCGGGCAGAGCGGCGGGCAGGCCGCCGCCCCGCGCTGCGCGGGGGGCGCGCCGGCGCACGAGGCGCCGAGCGACGCGGTCAGCGCGAGCGTGGCGGCCAGCGCGAGCGCGGCGGCCCCGGAGCGGGCATCCAGCCTGAACATGCCTGCACCATACTCCGGATCGCGCGATCGCACAGCGATCGAGGCGAGCGGCGCGCCTGCGAGCCGCCGGCGCGCCCTCTCGTGAGCTGGCGCGCCGGCGTTAGGACGTGGTGGGAAGCGGGCGGGGCAGAGACGCGGCGTTACTGTGCCGCGTCGCAGGCGAGGAAGACCCGGATGGCCTCGATCGTGTCGTCGGAGAGCTTCGAGCCGATGGGCATCCCGTCCCCGCCATTCGCCCCGCCGATCCGGATCTCCTCGAGGATCTCCTCCGCCTCGGCGGTGACGCTGGCGGGGTCATCGACGTTGACATCGTCCGGAGCGCCGATGCGCGACGCGCCCTCCGAGGTCGACAAATGACAGGGCGCGCACTGCGTCTGGAGCGCCTGGTAGCCCGTATCCGCCTGCGCGGCCGAGTCCGGCGGACAGTCACCGAGCGACGATCCCCCGGAGGTCTCGCCGCCACCGTCATCGCCGCCGCAACCGTGGAGAGCGCCAATGACGAAGGGCGCGAAGCAGAGCAAGAGCATCGTACGAACGGGCATCAAAGCACCTCAACAGCTTGTTAGGGAAGGGGAGCGAGCCGGAGTCGAGCCTCCGGCCATGCAGGCCGGCCGGCCGGCCGGGCGCTGCGCGCCGATGGTGCCTGGGGCCGCGCACCGGGTCAACAAAGACGGATCGGTGTGTACCGAAGGAAACCGGGATCGTCCGAGGGGGGCAACCTTGTACAGGTTCGAGGCGCCGTGGGTCGTCCGAGGGGGCAACCTTGTACAAGTTCGAGGCGCCGTGGGTCTCCTCGGCGGCAGCATCGTGCGAGGGGAGCGCCGCCGGCCCGTGTGGATGGGGCGGCTACCGCGGCGCGTCCGGGACCGGCGTGTCGAGCTCGAGCCCGGCGCCTATCGTTCGCAAACGCATCCTCATGTCGCTCGCGGAGCGACCGGGGCGCAGCCTCCCGGGTGTCATGCGTTGGTGCTCGAGCCGACGTCGAACGCGTGCGCTGACTCGGTGCTCGCTCTGGGCAGCTCGAACCAAAAGACGCTCCCCTCGCCCACGACCGTGCGGAGCCCCACGCGGCCGCCGTGCGCCTCGGTCAAGCGCTTGACGGTGGCGAGTCCCAGGCCCAGGCCCGGCACTCGAGCGCCTTGCGCTCGGACGTGAGGCTCGAACACCATGTGCTCGAGGGCCGGCGCGACGCCGGGCCCCGTGTCCTCCACCTCGATCCGCACAGCCTCTCTCGCGTCGAGCACCCGGATCACGACGTGACAGACCGCCGCGTCGCCGAGGTACTTGAGCGCGTTGCGGGTCAGGTTGGCGAGGATGCTTGTCAGCACGCCGGGGCTCGCGGCCACCGCGCACGGGGCGAAGGGCTCGACGCGGAGCTCCGCGCCGAGCTCCACCGCGACAGGAACGAGCTCGACCATGAGATCGTCGATGATGGGGTGCACCTCGGCGCGCGCGCCTGGCTCCGGCCTGGCGCCCGCGCGAGCAAACTCCAGCAGCCCGTCGGTCATGCGCTTGACGCGCAGGATGGCCTGCCGGCCCCGTTCGAGCCCCTTTCGTGCCGGATCTCCCTCGCCGCACCGCCGCAGGGCGAGGTCGAGCGCGAGCGCGACCGCGCCGAGGGGGCTGAGCACGTCGTGCGCGACCCGGCCGGCGAACTGCTCGAGCTCATCCGCTCGACGCTCCAGGACCACGCCCTGCTGCCAGAGCAGCCTCACATGGCGCCGGACCTGCACGGCGGCCGCCGCGCAGGCCAGCAGCGCGAACGTCACGCTCGCCGTGTTGAGCACGAGCGCGGTCCGGCGGGAGTGAACGCGGTTGGCTGCGATCTCGATCGCCAGGCGGCGTGCGTGCCGGGCGTTGAGCTCGATGCTGGCCATCACGGCGTCGTTCGTCGAGTTGAAGTCCGCTCGCAGCGCGCCGTCCACGAGCTTGTTGGCCTCGTCCGGATGGCCGTTCGCCACCAGCGAGAGGGCCCGATCGGTGTCCAGATCGAGCTTGCCGAGCGCCTGCGCGACGGTCTGCCACTGCTTGAGCTCGCCCGGATAGACGGGCATTCCGAGGTAGACGTCGATGCTCCGGGATAGACTGTCGCGCGCCTCGTCGAGCTCGTGGCGGTCGCGCGGGCGCCCCAGCGCGGCGTCGTTGACGAGGTCGCTCAGGAGCGCCTGGGTATGCCTCAACTCGGCGCGCGCGGCCGCCAGGTGCATGATGCTCGGCGTGGCGTTCTCCGCCAAGCTCATGGCCGCCGCGTCGATCTCGGCGGCTCGGTGTTCCGCGTAGCCAGCGGAGATCACGAAGCTCGCGATGGCGACGAAGAACGCCGCAAACAGCGACAGCAGGATAGACGGCAGCCGCTCGAGCATAACAGAAGACTTCGCTCTCACCGGGTCCTGTCGCCGTCGCGTCGCCATGCCGGGATGCTGTTCTGCCGTCCCCCCGAGCGCAATGCGGGAAGTACGCCGTGGCGGATCACCCTCGCTGCATCAGCGGATGTCCCCCAGCCCCGTGTCGAGGGATGATGAAATAACCACGATGACGCTGGTGCGCCCCGGGGCCCCCTTGGTTTCCCTGAGCGCCATCGAACGAGCCTGATGAACACCCATGAGGCCCCCGGAGAGGGTGTCCGTGGGGCGGCGTGGGGGACGGACCGCTGTCTGAGCCTGAGCGACGAGCCCTCTCCGGCGTGCGCAGCGCGCCGGAGAGGGCTCGTCGCTCAGGCGAGTTCGGTGGGGCCCCCACGCCGCCCCACGGACACCCTCTCCGGGGGCCGGGCGGCCGGAATCAGCGCCCTCTCCGGGCCCAAGCGGCGCAGCGCTAGCTCGCCCGCCGCCGCTCCAGGTGCGTCTTCATGGCCTTGAGATCCCCGTGCACCGCCTTCTTGAAGCTGCCGATGAACAGCCGCCCCAGCGTCTCCATGAACCAGCCCATCCCGGCGATCTCGCCCTCCATCTTGAGCAGCGTGCCGGCGCCCTCGGGCTCGAACACATACCGGAAGCGATAGGCCCCCCGCCCCGTGGTGCCCTTTTGCCCATCGACGAAGAGGTCCAGACGCCTGCCTGGCTCCGCCGCAGTGACCTCGAACAGCTCGGTCGATTCCTTGCCGAACATCTTGCGGGTCTCACGCCACATCGCGCCCTTGCCGACGACGGCGCCCGTGAGCCTCTCTACCCGCACGAAATTGGGCATCCAGTCGCCGAACGCGTCGATGTCGGTCGCGAGCCGGAAGACGTCCTCGGGCGATGCGTCGAAGCGCTCTTCAATGGTGAACAGGAGCGGCATCTCGTTCTTCTCCTAGGCTTTTCCGCGCGCCGTGCCATCGTGCCGGAATCGCTCCTTCTCCGTCAACGAGCGCGTCGAGCGCGCGCCGCGGCCGAGACGCCGGCGCCGCGCCATCTCGCATCTCTCGCATCGTCCAGCTTCCGTCCGAGCTCCTCGCGCGGCCCGGATCCGGAGTCGTGAGCTCAGCCCTTCTTGCCCGGCGGCAGCAGCATGCCCCGGTTGCCGGTCGCCCCCTGCATCGGGCGGTGCAGGACGATCTTTCGCCCCGCCTCGCGCCCGTGCGCGTGCGCCGCCGTCCGCTGGTTGCCCGTGTGGCGCAGGTGCTGCACGTGCGGGTGGCGCGTTCGATAGTAGCCGTCCAGATCGGCGTCCCTCACCCAGACGAGCCCCTGCTCCACGGACACCTTCCGCTCCGTGTTCAGCTTCTCGAGGAACCCGAGCATCACCCCGGCCTGGTAGGTCCGCCGGTCCTTGTTGCCCTTCACCCCGTGGGTCCGCTTGTGCGCGTTCCACAGCTGCTCGGCCGTATGGTGCAGGAACGCGTGCACGTAGGCCGCCATCTCCAGGTTCGCCGGCGTCCCGCAGATCTCGAGGACGCTGCCCCGCTTGCCCTCGAGCGGCACGTAGACAGGCACCCAGATCGCCTCGACGAAGAAGTGCTTCCCGAGGATGCCGCCGACGATCCGCTCGGTCTCGCCCACGCGCCCGCTCGGCGCGCCGAGGTGGCGGAAGCCGTACTGCCGCGCGGCGCGCGCCTTCGCGACGTCGAGGTTGTACTTCAGCATCAGCCGCTGGGCGGCGCTCATCGCCGCCTGCGCCTCGTTCGCGTTCGGGCTGTCGGCGAGCGCGAGCAGCCGCGCGATGCGATCGAGGATCCGGGCGTCGACGCTCGCCTCCGACGCGCCCGCGTCGTCGCCGCGCGCGACCCCGGCCGGGTCCGCCGGCGAGCGCCCCGCGGCCGGCATCCCGGCCGCCGTCCCGTCGATGCCGAGGCGCGTGCACACCTCGCGGAACGCCGGCCCGTGCGCCGCCTCGTCCGTGACGCCCAGCACCTCGTGCACGTACTGGTGCGCCATCTCGTGCTTCAGCACCTCGATCACGACGCCCCACGGCTGCGTCAGCACGAGCGGCCGCGAGATCTCGATCGCGCGCGCCTCCGAGACCCATCGCCCGAGCCGGCTCGCGGCGTCGGACAGCTCGATGGACGCAGACCGCAGCTTCCGGCGGAAATGCGTGTAGTTCAGGCTCTGGTAGGCCGCCATGAGCTCGCGCACGAGCGCGGCCTCCAGCTCGGCGCTGAGCCTGGCCGCCGTCTCGAGCGGCGGCTCGGGCGCCGGCGCGCCCGGCGACGCCCGCGGCTCGGGCGCCGGCGCGCCCGGCGACGGCCGCGGCTCAGGCGGCGCGGCGGCCTCGGTCGACGCGGGTTCGGCCGGCGGCGCCGCGGCCCCGGAGGCCTGCTGCGCGCCGCGCATCCCGTTCAGGAAGAGCTGCTCCGCCATGCGAACGCCTCCATGGCACGCCTCGCGCGGCGGTCGAAGGGTTTTCTCGTCCCCCGGGCGGGCAATCCCGGCCGGCGCCGTCACCTCGATGCCACCGGGCCGCCTCAGAAACGTTCCCGATACGCCACGTCCTCGGTAAACTCGCGCGCCTCCGTGCTCCGCTCCAAGGCGCTCAACGATCCTCGGCCGGTCGAGGCCGACGCCGCAAGCCGCTCGTCCCGCGGCTTCGCCCGCGATCTGGGCGCAGATCGCGCCGCGGCGCGCGTGCGGCTGCGCGCCGTCGCCCGCGTCCGTCGCCGCTACGGCCGCCTGTTCCTCGCGCTCCCGCTGCTCCTCATCGTGGCGGCGGACGTCCTCCTCCGCGGCGATCGCCTGCTCGACCTGGGCGGGAAGCACATCGCGAGCTACCTCGGCGCGATGGTCGAGAGCGCCGCGCTCTGGGGGCTCCTGCTCTTCGCCGCCTCGTCGCGGCGGGGCGCGTCGCGGTGGATCGCGGCGCTGCTCTTCGTGGCGCTCGCGACGCTGTCGCTCGGCGGCCAGCTCTACTTCCACCGCCAGTACGCGACGTACCTCAACCTCGACGCGACGCTCTTCGGGACCTCGCTCTCGGCCAGCCTCTTCGGCCAGCTCCGGGCCGACGGCGAGAACTTCTTCCGCTCGGTCCTCCCGCCGCTGCTGCTCGCGATCGCGCTCGTGTGGCTGGGCCGGCGGATCGTGCGGCCAGGCCGCACGGCGTGGGCCCGCGCCGCCCGCCTCGCCGCGCCCGCGGTCGTCGTGGCCGCGTTCGTCCTGCCGTGCTCCTACCGCACGGTGCAGGCCTCCACGCCCGACGTCATCTACTTCCACGCGATCGGCGGCCTGCTCAAGGAGCTCGCCGGCGTCCAGACCACGGCGCAGGTGCGCCCCGGGCTCCGCACGCCGCCCTCGCTGCCGCCTGTCACCCCGCGGCCGGGCCCGCGGCGCAACGTCCTCTTCATCCTGACCGAGAGCGTGCGCGCCGACGCGACGTGCTCGGCGCGCATGCCCGTGGCCGCCGGCGAGGCGCCCGCCGCGTGCCCCGGCACGCCGCGCATCGACGCGGCGGTCCCCGACCGGCTGCCGCTCACGCAGATGCGCTCGAACGCCTCGACGACGGCGATCGGGCTCGCGGTGCTCTGGTCCGGCCTCCAGCCGGTCGCGACCCGCGAGGCGCTCCACACGGCGCCGCTCGTCTTCGACTACGCGCACGCCGCCGGCTTCGACAGCGCCTACTGGACGAGCCACCACATGATGTTCGCCAACTCGCGCCTCTACGTGCAGGACTTGCCGGTCTCGCACCAGTGCGGCGCGACCGAGCTCGATCCGCTCGCCGACATCGATCTCGGGGCCGACGACCGGCTGCTGTCGGCGCACGTCCGGTCCGAGGTGCTCTCGCTGCGCGAGCCGTTCCTCGCGGTCGCTCACTTCGGGAACACCCACGTCCCCTACCTGGTCGACCCGGAGGACGCGCCGTTCCAGCCCGCCCTCGAGAGCAAGGCGCCGGACGACAACGAGGCGTACCGCAACTTCTACAGGAACGCGGTCTACCGTCAGGACGCGGCCATCGCGGACCTCATCCGCTTCGTCCGCAGCTCTCCGGTCGGCGAGCGCACGGTCATCGTCTTCACGTCGGATCACGGCGAGGCGTTCCGGGAGCACGGTCAGCTCGGCCACACGGGCTCGATCCTCGACGAGGAGATCCGGGTGCCCGGATGGGTCGACGCTCCGCCGGGCACCCTGACGGCCGCGGAGGAGGGCGCGCTGCGCGCGGCCCGGGATGAGCCGGTCTTCCACACCGACGTGGCGCCGACCCTGCTCGACCTGATGGGCCTCTGGGAGGAGCCTGCGCTCGCGGGGTACCGGGCGGCGATGGTCGGGCACAGCCTGCTCCGGCCGTCGCCGGGGCCGGCGGCGCTGGCGCTCACGAACTGCACCGGGATCTGGGGCTGCGCGTTCAAGAACTGGGGGATGATGCGCGGCAACATGAAGCTCGAATCCCGCGCCTGGGACACCGCCTGGCACTGCTACGACGTGCTCGCCGACCCCCGCGAGCAGCGCGACCTCGGGCCCGCCGCCTGCGGAGACCTGCCCCGGCTCGCGGACGCCCTCTACGGCGGTCCTGCCGGCAGCGTCGACGTCCCCGCCCACCTCCGCGACCTCGCGGTCGGGCCTCGCCACGACTGATCCGGATGACCCAGGACATCGACCGACAGGGCGGCGCGCTCGCCGAGCCGCCCGCGTCCCCCGCCATCAGCCTGCCCGCGCACGGGGACGATCGCGCCGCCCGTGACCGCGTCCGCCCGCGTGTCGCGCGGAGGGCCGCGCTCCGCCACGGCCGCCTGATCAGCGCTGCCCTCCTGGCCTCGCCGGCGCTCTGGATCCTCGTCGCCGACGTGCTGCGCCGGGCCCGCCACATGACCACGTTCGATCGGCCGCACGCCGCGGGGTACGCCGCGACCGTGGCGGCGTCGCTCGGGTTCTGGGGCCTCTTGCTCTACGTCGCCTCGGGCCGCCGCGGCGCGGCGCGCGGCGTCGTGGGCGCGCTGTTCGTCGCGCTCTTCACGCTCGCGTGCGGCGTCCAGGGGGGCTTCCACGCCCTCTACAACCTCTACTGTTCGCTCGACTCCCAGATCCACTCGCAGTCGATCCCCTGGTCGATCGTGGGCACGCTCCCGCTCGGGCACCCGCGCGTGATCGCCCACTTCGCAGTCGCGCTCGGGCTCGCCCTTGGGGCGCTCCGGCTCTCCCGGCGGCTCGTGCGCCCCCGGCGGCTCCGGCGGCGCCTCGCCGCCGCGGTCGTGCCGTTCGCGCTGGCCGGCGTGGCGGTGATCCCGGTGAGCTACCGGGTGATCCAGTCGTCGTCGGCCGACATGATCTACTTCCACGGCATCACCGCCGTGGTGAAGGAGCACCTCGGCATCACGAACGACTCGCCGGATCTGCGGGTGCAGCGCCGCGATCCGGAGCGCGTGCCGCGGCTCTCGGCGCGGCCTGCGCGGCCGCGGAACGTGGTGCTCCTCCTGCAGGAGAGCCAGCGGGCGGACGTGACGTGCGTCGCGCACGACCCGGCCTGCGACAAGGCGACGCCGTTCTCCAACGCCGCAGCGCCCCGCCGCATGCCGCTCCTGCAGATGCGGGCCCACGACTCGACGACGGCGATCTCCATCTCGAACATCTGGTCCGGCGTCCCTCCGACGGAGCGCCTCGCGGTGCTCGGCGCCGCGCCGCTGCTCTGGGATTACGCCCACGCGGCCGGGTGGGACACCGCGTACTGGACGAGCCAGAACCTCATGTTCGGGAACGCTCGGCTCTACGTGCAAGACATCCCGGTCTCGCACCGGGCTGTCGCGACCCAGCTCGATCCGGGCGCCGACCTCGATTACGGCGCTTATGATCGGCAGCTCACCGATCGGGTGATCGAGGAGTGGGACGAGCTCGTCGAGCCGTTCTTCGCGGTCGTCCATTACTCGAACGTCCATTTTCCTTACGTGAGTGATCCGCTCCACTCGCCGTTTCAACCGAGCGAGCTGACGAAGGCGCCCGAGAAGAACGAGCACTTCAAGAACTACTACAAGAACGTCGTTTACCTGTCGGACATGGCGGTTGGCCGGCTCATCGAGCACATCCGCGGGACGCCGAGCGGCGAGCGCACGGTCATCGTGTACACGTCGGATCATGGCGAGTCGTTCCGGGAGCACTGGCAGCTCGGCCACACGAGCTCGCTCTGGGACGAGGAGATCCTCGTCCCGACGTGGGTCGACGCGCCGGAGGGGACGCTCGCGCCGGAGGAGCGGGCGAGCATCGAGGGCGCGAAGGACACGTTCGTGTGGCACCTCGACCTGGCGCCGACGTTCCTCGATTTAATGGGCCTCTGGGACGAGCCAGGGCTCGAGCCGTTCCGCCGGCGGATGATCGGACATCCGTTGACGCGGCCGGAGCGCACGGTCGCGCCGGTGCCGCTCACGAACTGCACGTGGGTGTGGGGCTGCGCGTTCCGCAACTGGGGAATGATGCAGGGGCCGATGAAGATCGAGGCGCGCGAGTGGGACGGCGAGTACCACTGCTTCAACGTTCTCGACGACCCGCTGGAGCTGACCAACCTGGGAGAGCAGGCGTGCGCGCCGCTTCCCGACCTCGCGCGGGGGCTCTTCCACGAGATGCCGAACGTCACGCCGCCGGGGAGGCCGAAGGTCGACTGGGGCGGGTGAGCCTGTACGCGGCGCTACGCGCCGAGGCGTCGCTCAAGGTCCGCGACCTCCGGGCACAGGGAGCGAATGCGGCTGTACCGCGAGGCTGCTTCGCGGGCCAGGAGCCCGCGCCCCTCCGCCGGCTCCTGGAGGACGCCGCGTTTCTTGGCGAGGGGTTGATAGTAATGTTCCTTCGGGTTTTCGTGGGCGCGTACTGCCTTCCACGCCCACTCGGAGGGCAGATCGTGTCCGGCGAGGAGCCACACCTCGACCTCTTGCCAGGCGTTCTCGGCCAGGAATCGTTTTCCCTGTGGAAGTGCGGTGCTGGCCAGCGACTCCAGTCTATCGAGGGCCTCGCGCCGCCCCGGTTTGCCGTCACGATCGACGAGGAGCAGGAAGCACTCGATCATCGCCTGGTAGCGCAGAAGTATCTCCTGGAGGCGCTCCCACGGGAGCGCCTGGTCGACGCCGCCGAGGAGCGGATCGCGGCACACGAGCACCTTGGCCTTGCGGCCGATGGCCTCGAACATCTTCGCGACGATGGGCTCGAGGACGTACTGATCCTTCCGAAAGTCCTCGGGGATGACGAGCACGCGATAGCTCACTGGGCGGCCTCGCCCGCGTCGTCTGCCATGAGCTCCACCATGTCTTCCAGCCACCCCGAGGCGTGAAGGCGAGCGAGGTCCTGCGTCTCGAGGACCCGGTTCAGGTCAGGAAGGTCGACCACCTTGCGCACGCTGGACTCGTCGGCACCGCGGAGCCGGTAGATGAGGAGCGCGCTCTCTCGGAACTCAGGGCTGAGGAATCCGAGGAGCTGTGGCGAGTGGGTCGTCGCGAGGACCTGGACACCCCTGGTGCGACACTGCTGCTCGATGAGCTGCACGAGCAGGTGAAGGCGCGTCGGGTGGATGCCGTTCTCGATCTCCTCGAAGAAATAAAAGGGAGTGGTGTCGGTATCGAGCAGCGCGGCGAGAAGCGCGAGGAAGCGCAAAGTGCCATCCGATGCGCTGTAGGCCGAGATCTTGCGTCCACCCTGCTCCACGAGGTGGACGAGGACGCGTCCCGTGAAATCCTGGGGAAATTCGAGATCCACGACGTCGAGTGGCGTGAGGGCACGGATCCACTCGAGGAGCGTGCCTCGCCTTTTGGGATCCTGGGAGATCGTCAGCAGCACGGACGAGAGGTTCTCGCCGCGATCGCCGAGCACCTGGCGGCCTGGCAGCGAGGGCAGCCGCGCGGCGTCCGGTGAGAGGTCCAGGAAGCGCATCGAGCGAAGCGTTTTTAATGTGCGGTTGATTCCCCTCCGAAGGTAACCGGATCTCTGGACCTGCGTGATCGCCGGTAAATCAGATGAAACAGATTCGCTGGATCGCTTCAGACGTACGATGAGTTGCTCTTTATTTTCGTGTTGGAGTGTGTAGTCAGGGGGATGTGAGTCGAAGCATATCTCCCTGTCCCAGTACAGTGATTCGCGTATGGTCCTGGGAGCAGCGCTCAGGCTCCCTGTTGCGACGGTAATTCGGTAATTCATTCGCGAGGTTGTCGGCGAATCGACCGGTATAAACTCTGCTCCGATTGAGAACTCCGGTCCTCCTCCGAAGGCGACCTCCTTCGTGCCACCTCGAAGTCCCTTCCACTGAAGCTCGCCGCCCTCGCCGTACTTCTCGCTCAGGATCTCCGCCAGCGAGTAGCCGCGACCGATGCCATGCAGGAAGCGGAATGCGTCGCGAAGGTTGCTCTTGCCAGACGCGTTCGTCCCGACGAGCAAGGTGAACGGGCCCAGCGGAATCGTCGCTTTCCGGAAGCTCTTGAAGTTCTCGAGCGTGATCGAGGTCAGCATGGGCTCTCCACGTCGAGTGTAGCCGCCGCGCGGCCCGGCGTTCCGCCCAATCGTTCGCGCGCGCCCGCGGTCCGGTCGCGCGTGCGAGCTCTGGCCGCGAAGCGCAAGCTTCCAGGCCCAGCGTGCCCGGTGAAACTGGGCGGGCGAACCCGCGCGGCGCTCAGCCCGCCTCCAGCAGCGCCGCCTGCATGGCCCGGAAGCGCGCGCTCTGCGCCGCGCCCTTGCGCCAGGCGAGGTGGATCGTGTTCCGGACGCCCCGGCGCCCCTTGCCCGGCCTCGGCCCCAGCACGACGACCTGCTTCGCCGCGATCGCCTCGGCGATGAAGTAGTTGGTCAGGATCGCGATCCCGACGCCCGCGATCACGAGCGCCAGCATCTCGTCGAGGCTCGTGATGCGGCAGGCGATCTTCGGCGGCAGCGGGGCCTTCTTGCGGAACAAGGCCCGCCACCACGCGGCGTGCATCGCGAGATCCGCGTCGAAGACCACGAACCTGTGCTCCGCGAGCTCCGGGCGGCCGCGCGGGGGCAAGCCGCCGGCCGACCCGAAGAGCGCCGAGGATCCGTCCGACGCCGTGCGGGCGTTCCTCGAGGACGAGCGGGCGAAGGCGAAGCTCTCGTCCACGCTCCGCATCGACGGGATCGCCGGTGACCACGACGCGTACTTCGTCGTCGGTTGCCACGGCGTGATGTGGGACCTCGCCGAAGACGCCGCCACGGCGAGGCTCCTCGGCTGCGCGTTCGATCAGGGCAAGGTGGTCGCCGCCGTGTGCCACGGCCTCGGCGCGCTTGTGAACGTCCGGCTCGCGAGCGGCGAGCCGCTCGTGAAGGGGCGGCGTGTGAGCGCCTTCTCGAACGAGGAGGAGCAGGCCGTGGGCCTCGCGGCCGTTGTCCCGTTCGCCCTGGAGTCGCGGCTGCGCTCCCTGGCGCGCGCTACGAGCGAGGGCCGGTGTGGAAGCCGTTTGCCCTCCGAGATGGCCGGCTCGTCACCGGGCAGAACCCGGCGTCCTCGTCGCTGGTCGCGCGGGAGACGCTCGTTGCGCTCGCCGACCGGCAGGGGAGCGCGCGCTGCGGGGGCGCCACGCGGGGCCAAGGCCCTCCGCCGGCGCGGCGGGAGAGCGCACCGCGGTCCCATGTCGACAGTGTCGCGACACTATCGTCAGCGGCGCTATGCTCGACGCGTGCCGACCGCCGCACAGAAGCCACACCCAGCCACCGTGGCGGATCTCCTGGCCATCCCCGAGGAGCAGCGCTTTCACGAGATCCTCGACGGCGAGCTCGTGCAGAAGGCCGCCCCTTCGTTCGAGCACGGCGACGCGCAGTCCGCCATCGTCGCGCACGTGAAGATTCCCTTCCAGCGGCGCCCCGGGGGCCGCTGGCCCGGAGGATGGTGGTTCGCCACGGAGATCGAGGTCGAGTTCATGCCGGACCAGGTGTACCGGCCTGACGTGGTCGGCTGGCGTCGCGAGCGCGCGCCGGAGCGGCCCAGCGGGTGCCCTGTCCGGATCCGGCCCGACTGGGTCTGCGAGGTGCTCTCCCCGAGCAACGCGCGGAACGACACGGTCAAGAAGATGCGCGTCTACCAGCGCTGTGAGCTCCCCCATTACTGGATCGTCGATCCCCGGGAGGAGACGCTGACCGTGCACCGGTGGACCCCGGAGGGGTACCTCGTGGCGCTCCGCGCGGAGCGGGGCGAGCGCATCAGGGCCGAGCCGTTCGATGCGCTCGAGCTTCAGGTCGGCGTGCTCTTCGGGGACGAGCGCGAGGACGACTGACGGCCCCCCGCCGCCTCCCGCGGGGGAGGGCGGCCGCGGTCACAGGTCGCGGAGGTCGAGCGCCCCGATGAAGTCGGACTTGCCGACGTCGAGCCCGTTGTGCCGCAGGATCGAGTACGCCGTGGTGGCGTGGAAGTAGAAGTTGGGGAGCGCGAACCCGAACACGAAATCCGGGGCCTTCATGCCCTTGCCCGGCAGGAAGAAGAGCGGAATCGTGCGGTCTTCCGCGCCCTTCAGCTGCTCCGGCTTCACCGCGTTCAGCTGCTCGATCGCCTTGCCGATGCGCGCGCGCAGCTCCGCGACCGTCTCGTCGCCCGTCTCGAGCTGCGGCAGCTCCGCGCCGGTGAGCAGCGCGCTCAGCCTCAGGGGCCAGGCGATGACGTTCTGGATCTGACGCCTGAGGTTCCACTGATCGGGCGCGAGGCGCGCCGTGAGGAGCACCTCCGGATCGAACTTCTTCTGCTGTGCGTAGGCCTCCGCCTTGTCGAGCCAGACCAGCACCTGGCCGAGCATGCGAGTCATCTGGGGGAACGAGCTGTCGTAAAGGCTCATGATCTTCTCCTCGTCAGCAGGAACAGCCGGCGCCTCTGGTCCACCCGCGGCCTCCGCGCGTCAACTCCGCGCGCGCGCGCCGGCCATGGTCCACGTCGCGCGGTCGGCGCGGTCGGCGTGGTCGACTGGAGCGGCGGTCGAGCCCGGTGGTGCGCTTCGAGGAGAGGTCACGAGCCCGGCGGAGCCTCAGGCGACGGCGGGGCTCGCCGGGGCTCCGCAGGCCTCTCGGGGGACGCTCAGTCGACCTGGTGGAACACGCCCGCTGGATCGAGGGTCCAGAGCTTCGGGCCTTGCTCGCCGCCGTCCGGCGCCCGGACGTGGATCAGCCGGATGCCCTTCTCCTCCAGCTCGGCGAGGATCGCGGGATCCAGGCCGGGCTCGAGGCGGGGCTCGAAGATGAAGTCCTCCGAGAAATTGTGGTGCTCCGGGCGGTACGTCTGCGCGTAGTAGCCCTTGAGCACGATCGGAGCGCTCGTCAGCCCCTCGATGCGCGTCCCCACCCACTTGTGGAGCGGCGCCGTGTACCCCGCCGTGGGGCCCGTGGGGGCCGGCGGCCAGTAAAACGCGGTCTCCACGGTGACGCCGGACGTCCATGAGAGCGAGCGCTCCTGGAGCAGCGCGCCCGCCACCGGGGGGCCGTCCGCGGGACAAGCGTCGAGCTGCACCACCTCCGAGGACACAGCGAGCGGCGTCCCGTCCCACTCGAGCGCCGGCACGGGCGTGGCGTAGGCGGCGCTCAGCATCATCCCGACGTCGCGCAGCGCGACCAACGGGCCCAGCGACGGCGGCAAGAGCTCGGGCACGGGAGAGGCGGCGAGCGCATAGGTGATCTCCGAGGCCCCGGCGCCGTCCACGAAGGAGTCCGTGGCCGTCTCGCTGGCATACACGTGGGACGCGGCCGGCCACGCCGCGGGGCTGCCCGAGAGCGTCTTCACCGATCCACCGGAGAGGTAGTCGAGCCCCGTGTCCTCGCTGAAGAGCGTGCTGGCGAGCGCCGCCGGCGTGAGGAACCCGCTCTTCGCCGAGAGCCTCGCGCGCACCTTGAGCCGGTGGTTCGCGAACACATTGCCGAACTCGCCCTGGAAGGTGCAGACCTCCCGGGGCTCGTCGAGCAGGAACGGCGTGAGGCTCGGCGTCGTGTCCGGGAGCGCGACCTCGCGCACCTGCTTCACGACGAGATCTCCGGGCTTCATCTTCTTGAACTCGTAATCGAGCAGGAACGACTTCCTGCCGGGGTTCAGCTCGCTGAACCGCGCCTCGACGCGGCCGAGCAGCCCGGCGAGCGCGAGGTAATCGTCCTCCCATTGCATCACGTGGCCGCCGAGCGGGACGAGCGTCGAGCCGGACAGCAGGTAAACCGAGGTCTCCTGGTCGAAGAGGCTCGCTGTCACGACCTCCGGCTGCGCTCCGCCTTCCGGGTTGGTGACGGACGTCGCCCCGAGCTGCGTGACGATCTTGATCTGGTCATTGACCAGCTCGCGCCGCTCGAGCGTCGCGACGCCGTTCGCCATCTCGTCCTCGTCAGGATAGGAGTGATGGACGAGGACGCCCATCCCGACCTCGGCCTCGTCCACGCCATGGAGGAGCCGGGCGAGGAAGGCGTTGTCGTTGTAGAAGCTCGCGTACACCTTGCGGATCGCGCGGAACACGCCGCGCTCGCCGGCCTCGCCGGGGTCGCACAGGCTCGGCCCCTCCTGGTCGGCGTCCCGATCGTCGGCCAGGCAGCCGCTGTAGCTGTCGTAGAGGCCCGCGCCCGTGAAGACGGCGCTGTCCTCCACGTTGGTCGAGCTCCGGAACCGGATCTTCTTCGTGGGCGTGAAGCCCTCGAGCGCCGCCTCGATCGCCTGCCGCTGACCCGCCGAGAAGGCGGTCTCCCCGGTGATCCGCGCGCGGATGGCCGCGAGATCGGCCTTGAGCGCCAGCATGTCGGGCGGGTAGCTATGGGCCGCGAGGCGCTCCGCGATCTCGGCGCGCAGCGTGCGGCCGCCGGGCATGACCTGATCGAGGAAATCGTCCCAGAGATCGAACGACAGCGCGACAGCGACATCGGAGTTCTCCGGGATGGCGTCCCGCAGCAGGCCATAGTTCGCGGCCTTGCCCCCGAAATGGACGATATCCGCGGGGCCGAGATCCTCGGTGGACCCGGCGTAGGCGCCGAGGGGCTCCTTGGGCCGGATCCCGAGCTCGCCGGGCTGCTTCAGCGCGAGCAGCTGCTCCCTGTCCGCCGGCGCGATCCCTGCGGCCTCGAAGAGCACGGCGCGGCAGATGGACCCGTACTGGAGCGAGGCCCGCAGCGCGACCTCCTCGCCGTCGAGCGCCTTTGCCGCGTCCGCGGCGGCCGGATCGCCGAGGTAGACGAACGGGATGCCGAACGAGGTCGCGAGGAGGGCGGTGTGCGCGTTCGGCGTCGCGGGCGACAGCGAGACGATTCCCGCCACATAAGGCACCTCCGCAGGGATGGAGTCGGTGAGCAGGATGTCCTCGGCCCGGAGCTCGCCGCTCGCGTAGGCGGCGTCGATCGCGTCCGGCGGGACATAGCGGAGCCGGCCCACGGCCCAGCCCGTCGCATAACACGCGTCGCCGTCCAGCCACCGCTCGACCGAGCTCACCGGGAACCCGCTCGCCTCGAAGAACGCGCTGTTCTCCGCGGCCGACGCCGCTTGCTCGTACGTCGGGAAATAGAAGGGCCGCGTCCCCCCGGGCGCGATGACGCTGTCCTTCACGAGCTCCAGGACGACGCGCGCCACCTCGGGATCGTAAGCGTCCTGGCGGACGAGCTGGATGCCGTACTCCGGCACGCTCTCCGGGGTCGGCGGGAAGATCACGGCGCCGAGGATGGCCTTCTGTCCCTCCTCGTGCAGCGAGACCTGGTCGAACTCGTCCCGCGACATCTCGAAGAACGGGTCGAGCCGCGCCGTGGCGAACTCGCCGTGGAACGCGAACTTGTTGCTGTCCTGGTAATAGACCTTGGTGGGGTCGTGCATCAGCACGGTGAACTTCACCCAGCCCGGCGTCTGGAAGGCCGGGGGCCAGGCGGTGAAGGGCTCGAAGGGGAAGCTGATCTGGTTCTTCCAGTCCTCCGATGGAGTGATGTCGATCGGGTAGGTGTCGACGGGCCATGACGCGCCGCCTCCGGCGCTCCCGCCGTCTCCCCCGCCTTCGCCGCCCGCGCCGCCTTCGCCGCCGGTGGCGCCTCCGCTGCTCGTGGCGCCGTTGCCACCCGTGCCCGAGTCCTCTCCGCAGGCGGCGAGCGTCCCCGCGCCGAGGAGCGCGAGCGCAAGACAAGCCGGTCGACCGATTCGATGAAGTCTCATGAACAACATCGCGGTACAACTGCCGTGCCATCGTGCGACGAGCGGCGTCTCCGGGCTGCGCGGCGGGGCGCCGCTGTCGCGCGGGTGGCGCACGCAGGCACAGCCGTACGGGTGCAACGATGGCCGCTCGCGCGGGGCCGCTTGCGGCCACCCTGCCGATTTTTCTTGGGGTTTCAACCGGTTCGGCGTTCTACGATGCCGCCATGACCGAGCGGAGAGCGGCGCTGATCGTGAACCCTGCTGCCGGCCACGCGGGCGATTCGGTCGAGTCGCTGCCTGCCCGGCTCCAGCGCGAGTTTGCGCTGAGCGTCCACGAGACGAGCGCGGAGCGCTCTGCCGCCGCCTGCGCCGACGCGGCGCGCCGCGAAGGGGCCTCCCTGGTGATCGCGGCGGGGGGCGACGGGACGATCTCCAGCGTGGCGTCGGCGCTCCTCGGGACCGATGCGTGCCTGGGGGTCCTGCCGCTGGGAACGGCGAACTCGATCGCGCACTCCCTGGGGATCCCGGCCGACCTGGAGGGGGCGATCGACGTGCTCGTCCACGGCGAGCCGACGCGCATCGACGCCGCCCGCGCCAACGGGAAGACCATGATCCTGCTGTCGGCGGTCGGGCTGCACGCCGACACGGTCGGCGAGACCCCGCAGGACGAGAAGCAGCGCTGGGGGGTGCTCGCGTACATCCGCACCGGGCTGAAGAAGCTGATGAGCCTCGAGCCGTTCGTTGTCGAGATCGAGACCGAGGACCAGCGGATCCACTGCCGTGCGGTCGCGGTGACCGTCGCGAACATGGCGCCTCCGCGCACGGTGCTGGCGCAGGGGCCGCCTGTCCTTTCCCCCGACGACGGGCGGCTCGACCTCACCATCGTGTCGGCCACGACGCTGGTGGAGGCGGTCGCGACCGGGCTGCACCTCCTGAGGACCGCGATCGACGGCGAGCCGGCCGAGCGCGACAACGTCGGTTTCCTCGCCGCCCGGCGGGTCTGCATCACGACCGATCCGCCCCAGAACGTGCTCATCGACGGCGAGGAGGCCGGGACGACGCCGCTCGTGGTGGAGTGCCTCCCGCGCGCCCTGAGGGTCATGGCGCCCCGCCGCGAGGAGGCCCGTGAAGCGCCGCCCGCCGCGGAGGTCGAGGTGAAGCTCGCGGGATTGCCGGAGCTCGAGGTCGAGCCGAAGCGCTGAGGCGCGCTCGGGCGGCGAAGGCCCGAGGAAAATCCAGACGACCACGACCACGTTGACGACCCGGCTTCGCGGCGCGCGGCGAGCAGCATCGTGACGGCCTCCCGAGGGAGGAACCTCACCCGCCCGGCGTAAGGAAACGTGGTTCTGCCGCCGCGGCAGGGCTCGATTCTTGACCTTTCATCGGGAGTGCAGAGGAATGCGAACGACGTTCTGGGCTGGGGTTGTGGGGGTGTGCCTGGCTTGCGGCCTCTCGGGGCTGGGCTGCGGGGGCGACGACGACGGGGCGAAGCCCGGCGACTCGACGGGTTCGGCGGGGGGCGGCGGCTCCGGGACCGCGTCCTGCTCCGGACTCGACACGTCGGCGCTCGTCAGCGAGCTCTCGCCCGCGGAGGTCGAGCAGGCGTGCAAGGGGTATCGCCGCTGCAGCGCCGAGCAGGTGACCGTCGAGTCCGTCTGCCTCATGCAGGGCGTGCTCGGCGCGGCGTACGGGGACGACGCCGGGACCAGCGACGCCGAGCTGCAGGCGAAATGCTCCGAGCTGGTCCAGGGGTGCATGGCCGACCCGAGCCAGGCAGAGCAGCTTCTGGAGCAGGCCCTCATGGAGGTCGACGCAAAGCCCTGCGGCCAGCCGACGCAGTGCACGGCCACGATCGCGGAGATCGACGCCTGCGCCGCCGAGATGCGAGCGTATGCGCGCGAGGTGTTCCCCGAGTGCAGCGCGCTCACCATGGCTTTCTACGAGCAAACCGACAAGGGCGACGCCCTGCTCGAGGGGGCTTGCGGCAAGCTCGGCGCCGGCTGCTTCCCTCTCTTCACGACGCCAGGCGCAGAGTGAGCAGACCGCGCCGGACGCGGCGCGCCGCGGGCCGTGCGCTCCCTGCTACAGAGCGCGGAGGGCCCCGCTGGCTCGCGGCGCCGCCCCGGCAGAGCGGCCTGACCACGCCTTTTCCCGTCTGTCCCAACGTGATGGACGCGGTGGACGTGATAGACGTGCGCCATGAGGCTGACCGAGCGAGCCATCGAGCTGCCGGCGCTCGCGAGCGCCCACTCCCATGCTTTCCAGCGCGGGATGCGCGGTGAGGCGCAGCGGCCGGGGCCGTCGGGGGCGGACGACTTCTGGTCGTGGCGCAGCGCCATGTACGCGCTCGCCGAGTCGCTCACGCCGGAGTCCATTCATGCCATCTCGAAGGTGGCCTATCGCGAGCTCCGCGCCGCGGGCGTGCGCACGGTGGGCGAGTTTCATTATGTGCACCACCAGCCGGGCGGCGCGCCCTACGCGGATCGCACGGTCCTCGCGGACGCGGTGATCGAGGCCGCGCGCGAGGAGGGCCTCCGGATCGCGCTCCTCCGGGTCGTCTACGCGCGCGCCGGCGCGGGCAGGGCGCCCGAGGGGGCGCAGCGGCGGTTCTCGGACGCCTCGCTCGACGCGGCGCTCGCGGACGTCGAGGCGCTCCGGGCGCGCTACGCGGGCCGCGAGGACGTGCGCGTCGGCGTGGCGCCCCACAGCGTGCGCGCCGTGCCCCCGGCGTGGCTCGGCGAGATCGCGCGGTACGCCGCGGAGCGCGGGCTCATGGTGCACATGCACGTGGCCGAGCAGCCGGCCGAGATCGAGGCGTGCCTCGCCGAGACCGGCCGGCGGCCTGTGGAGCTCCTGGCCGAGCGCGGGGTCCTCGGCGAGCGCTTCGTGGCGGTGCACGCGACGCACCTCGCGCCGCACGAGCCGGCGCTGCTCGGCGCGGCGAGGGCGTTCGCGTGCCTGTGCCCGACGACCGAGCGCGACCTCGGCGACGGATTGCCCGACGTCGGCGCGCTGCGCGCGGCGGGCGCGCGGCTGTGCGTCGGGATCGACAGCCACGTGATCACCGACCCGTTCGAGGACATGCGCGGCGTCGAGCTGGGCGAGCGGCTGCGGACGGGCCGGCGCGTGACGCTGCGGGGCGAGGGCGGGGCGACGCCGGCCGAGGCGCTCTGGGAGATCGGCTCGCAGCGGGGGGCGGAGGCGTGCGGGTTCGCCGATCCTGGCGGCAGCATCTCGGTGCGCAGGGACGCGCCGGCGCTCGCGATGGTGCGGGAGGAGCGGCTGCTCGACGCGGTGGTGTACAGCGGGAGCCCTTCGATCGTGGAGGGGTGAGCGGCTCCGACTCGCGGTCGTCGACGTGACGCTGGCGCGCGGGCGCTAGAGGACGTCGAGCTGCCCGCCGGTGCGATCGCGCTCTCGCCGGAGTCTCCGGCCTGAGGCTCGACACGATGAGTGCCTGTTCGCGTCGGGCGTCCCAGGCACGCCGCATTGTCTTTTGATGCGCCCTCAGGTAATCCTTCGGGCCATGCGCCAGCCTGGCCTCGTGTTCTCATTGGCATCGACGCTCCTTGCCGCGTGCGGAGGCGCTGCCGGCGACGTCGTTCGACCGAACGACATCACCGGCACCGACGCCCTCGGCACGACCGTGCAGCCTTGCGGCGCCGAGCCGAAGTTCGCGCAGCCGCTGGTCGTGGATCTCGACGCGTCGTCGCGCGTCGATCTCGAAGCGTCGATGAAGAAGGGCGTCGTGGTCGTCGCCTACGACTGCAAGAGCCTGCGCGTCCTGCCCTCGTGCAAGCTCGAGAGCGGCGACTACGAATATGCAGGCGTCAGCCGCAAGGAGCAGGTCGTCCAGATGACGAACCAGGACGATCTCAACGTGAACCTCCCCCTGAGCGCCGGGAAGATCGGCGCCGACATGAAATCGGGCAACTCGATCGATCTCGCGCTCGTGTTCGTCGGGAGGCGCGCGACGACGGTCGAGCGCATCGACCGAGCCGAGCTGACGGGGGGCTGCGACGGCGCGACGCACTTTCTCCAGTCGGCTTCGGTCGGAGCGTTCTCGATGAAGACGGGCTCCGTCGGGAAGATCCTGGCCGTCGCCGATCTCTTCAAGGTCGGGGCGTCGGGATCGAGCGCCTCGTCGCGCAACGCTTCGAGCACCGACGGTTCGCTCGAGGCGTGTCGCAAGGCGGACCCGGACGCGCCGAGCCCCCCGGCGGAGTGCCGAGCACCGCTCAGCGTCCAGCTCGAGCCGCTGGGTGGCGCGAGCGCGGCCAAGAAGCCGCGCGGGAAGGAGGGCAGGGAGCCGACGCCGCAGGAGAGCCCGTGCCCCCGAGATTTCGTCTTCAGCGGCGGGATCTGCACGCGCGCGGTCGAGGCGGCGCACCTGTGCAAGCCCGAGAATGCGCCGGATTGCAAGGAGCAGTGCGATAAAGGCAGCGCCGAGTCGTGCTACAACTACGCGTCGAGAAAGACCATCGAGAACAGCGAGCGAGAGGCCTACTACAAGAAGGCCTGCGACGGCGGCGTCGCGGACGGCTGCGGATGGTACGGGCTCTACCGCTGGCAGGGGGGAGACAACTCGAAGAGCCCGGCGAACAAGGAGGCTATCGAGCTCGCGCGAAAGGGCTGCACCATGGGCGGGAGCGCGGCATGCACGATGCTCGGCGACTTCCTCTGGACCTTTGAATCGGCCGGCCCGTTCTCCGATCTGGCGGGCTCGGTCCGCGCGTACGAGCGCGCGTGTGCGCTCGGCGACGGCGAGGGCTGCTCCGCCAGCGCCTCGCAGTACCTGCTCGGGGAGGGGGTCGAGAAAGACGAGGTGAAGGCGGTCGCGCTCATGAACCGCGCCTGCTACGGCGGCTATCCATCCGATTGCGTCCGCCTCGGCGAGCACCTCGCCAAGTCCCGAAGCCATGCGGACCCGGTCCGCGCGCTCGGCCTCGCTCAATTCGGCTGCGCCCAGGAGGCCGATCTCTGCTCGTTGGCGTCGAAGGTCGCGCTCCGCATCGGCAAGGACGCGGACGCGTTCGCCCTCGCCAAATCCGGGTGTGACCGCAGGGCAGTCTGGTGCGAAGAGGTCGGGGACCTGCTCGCCGAGGGGAAGGGCGCTCCGAAGGACCTCGAAAAGGCGAAAGAGAACTGGCGAAGGTCGTGCGAGGCGATGCGCGCCGAAGGGCTCGACGGGTCCGACGTGTGCGCCAAGGCGAACGGCGCGCCGAAGCCGCCTTCGTCGTCTCCGAAGAAGAGATAGCGGTCGACCGAGGCGGGGCGCCGGCTAGCCGCGGCGCGGGGGATCGAGGCAGGCCCAGGCCGAGCGGGCGAGCGTGAAGCGCGCTCACACGTGGTGCGTGGCGTGGTTTGTGAGGAGCCGTTCCCTGCGTCTCGCCTGCGTCATGCATGGGAAACGAACGGCCAAGGAAAGAATGGCTCGACTGGATGCCCCTGGCGGCGCTGCTGCCGATCGGCGTCGTCTTGCTCCTGAGCCTCCACGAGATCCAGGACGTCCATCGCAGGAACATCGCGGCGACCCTGCAGGCGGTGCTCTCGACGACCCGCGAAGGGCTCTTGACGTGGGCGCGGCAGGCGAAGGGCGCCGCGGGGTTCTGGGCGAACGAGCCGAGGATACAGCGCGCGGTCGCCGCCCAGGTCGAGCTGCGCCGCAGCGAGGGCTCGCTCCGCGACAGCCCGTACCTCCAGGAGCTGCGGCTGGAGCTGGAGAACGTCGTCGAGCGGGAACAGTGCCTCGGCTTCGACGTCATCGCGCTGGATGGCACCCACGTCGCCTCGGATCGCGATGAGCTCCTCGCCACCAAGACGCTGAGCGCCCACGACCCGGACACCATCGCCGCGGCCCTGCGCGGCTCGACCGTCATGGGTACTCCTTTCGCCATGCGGTCTCCCGTCCTCGGCAGGGTCACCCCCGTCCTCGTCGTCGCGGCGCCGGTGCGCTCCGTCACCGGAGATGGGGAGATCATCGCGGCGCTCGCCTTCCGCATCGATCCCGGGAAGGAGCTGACGCAGATCGCCCATCGCGGACAGGTCGGCGCGGCAGGGGAGACCTACGCGTTCGACAGGCACGGCCGCGTCGTCACGGAGCTCAGATTCGCCCAGAACCTCCGCGACATGGGCCTCCTGGCGGCCGGCGAGCGCACGAGCCTCAACGTGGAGATCCGCGATCCCGGGGGCGAGGTGCCGGACGGCTCCGCGCGCCCCTTGCCTCGCATGGAGCAGCCGCTCACGCGCATGGCGACCAGCGCCGTCGCGGGGATCGCCGGGGTCGACGTCGAGGGATACCGCGATTATCGCGGCGTCGAGGTCGTCGGCTCGTGGCTGTGGGATCAGGAGCTCGACCTCGGCCTGGCGACCGAGATCGACAAATCCAGCGCGTATGGCGTGTATGTCGTGACGCGCCGTGTGGTCCTCACCGCCTGCGGCGTGATGCTGCTCGCCACGCTCGTCCTGACGATCCTCCTGCAGCGGCGCGCGAAGGATCTGGCCACCGGCGTGCAGCGCGAGCAGGAGCTGCGCAGGGAGCTCGAGGATCGTGTCCGCCGCCTGGAGTGCGCGGAGACGGAGCTGAAAGACGCCATCCGCGTCCGCGAGGAGTTCCTGCGGTTCGCCTCGCACGAGCTGCGCACGCCGCTGACGAGCCTGCGGCTCCTGTACGAGCACATGCTGCGATCGCGATCGCAGCCCCTCATGGTGACGCTGGGCTCGAAGGACATCAGCCGCTTCTTGAAGGTATCGTCGCGGGAGCTCGCCCGGATCACGCAGGTCATCAACAACATGTTCGTCGTCGCGAGCTTCGCGACAGGCCCGCCGGCGCTGAACCTGGAGAGGACGGAGCTCAACGAGATCGTGCGCAGGACCGCCCGGCAGGTGACAGAGCAGCTCGAGGCCGACGGGTGTTCCCTGGAGCTCCAGCTCGACCGATCCGTGTTTGGCAACTGGGACGACGCGCGCGTCGAGCAGGTCATCACGAACCTGCTGTCGAACGCGTCGCGGCACGGCGCTGGACAGCCGATCACGCTGTCGGTCGTCCGGCAGGCCGGCTTCGCGGTGATCTCCGTGCGCGATCGCGGCGTCGGCATCACACCGGAGCAGCGGGACAGGCTCTTCGAGCCGTTCCGGTGGACCCCGGAGGCGCACAGCGGGCTCGGCGTCGGGCTCTACGTCTGCAGGCTGATCGTGTGGGCGCACGGCGGAGAGATCCTTGTCGAGAGCGAGCCAGGTCAGGGCACGACGTTCCGCGTCCGGCTGCCGCTGCCTCCGGAGATCGAGGGAGGCGACGCCGCCCTGGCGCCCGGGAGCGACCGGAAGCCGGCGGAGGAGCGGAGCAACGGAGGGACGGAGTGACGGGAGCAGGCGAGCGGCGGCCGCTCACCCCAGCGCGCCCGCGACGAGCTGCGCCACCCTCAGGAGGACCGCCACGACCGCCCCGACGTTCCACGCGCGCGCGAGCCACCACTGCACCTCGGCGCCGTTGATCCACGGCGGCACCCACGCCGGCGGCGCCAGCAGATCGGCGACGGTGAGGACCCGCTCGCGCTCCTGCGCCGCGCGGTAGCCGCCCTCGCCCCCGCGGACGTGCTCCTCCGCCCGCACGAGGGCGAGGAGCCGCGCGCCGCGCCCCTCCGGGAGCAGCGCCGCGCCCGCGCGCAGCGCCTCCGGGGTCGCGGGCAGCTCGACGGCCCGGCCGCGCTGCGTGAGGCGGAGCGCGCCGCCCCCCGCGCGCTCGACCCGCGCGCGGACCCAGCCCTCGGAGCGCTCGCCGCGGAGCACCGACGAGAGCGGCGCGAGCTCGGGATCGGGGCCCAGCCGGGGCGCGCGCTCCCCCGGGAGCACGCGCGCGGCGAAGAACCAGAGGGCGATCGGGAGCACCGACAGGAACGGAGTCAGATCGAGCAGGCTGGTCACGCCCGCCACCCCGTCGAGCACCGGCAGGGCGATCACGCCCGCGCCGGCGAAGGCGCCCACGGCGATCGTCGCGCCGAACCCGCCGACCACGCCGACGGCGACGTTGCCGATCGCGACGACGCCGACGGCCACGTTGCCGATCGCGATGAAGCCGCGCGCGACGTTGCCGATCGCGATGAAGCCCGTGACGACGTTGCCGAACACGAGGAACCCGTTCGCGATGTTGCCCGCGTCGACCCAGCGCGCGCGCTCTGCCGCGCTCGCCTGCCCTGCGCCCCGGAGCGGCCAGCTCATTCCGTCACCTCGAACGAGGTGCGGCCGACGAGCTGGCCGTCCTCGGTCTCGACATCCACCGTCCAGCGCCCCGCCAGGCGGCGCGGCAGGCTCCCGCCCACGAGCTGCGACTTGAGCCGCACCGCGCCCTCGGGCCCGGGCACGCGCAGCGTCTCCTCGGGCGCGCGGAGGACCTCGCGCCCCTCGCGCCGCCAGACGTGGAGCAGGCGATCGCCGTCGCCGCCCGGCACCACCACGTCGGTCACCGCGCGGAGCTCGCGAATCACGGAAAAATGAAGCGATTTCACGGACATGGCGAGCCGTCCGTCCGGCAGCACCGAGGGGCCCACGGCCGCGGAGGACAGGTGCATCGGGACGGGCGGGATGAGCTCGCGCGTCCCGTAGGCGAGCCCGACCCCGGCGGCCATCGCGACGACGAGGAACACGGCGCCCATCCGGCTCCAGAGGGCCCCGAACGGCAGGTGCAGCGTGCAGAAGCCGAGCACGGACACGAGGGCGGCGGAGAGCAGCGTGTACAGCGTGCGGGTGTCGGGGAGGAGCGCGGGGATGACGAGGTTCAGGCACGCGAACAGCGTCACCCCGTAGAACACCGACGCGAGGGTCTTCCAGCGCATGAGCACGCGGTCGAAGACGAGATCGAGCGTCGAGAGCACCGCGCAGGCGCCGAGGAGGAGGACGAACCACCGGTTCGGCGCGTCCAGGCTGGCGCTCTTCCAGTAGAACGGGAGGAGGAAGAAGAGCATGCCCTGATAGAGGTTCTTCAGGACATAGGTCATCACGAGGAAGCGCAGCCGGGCGCCGCGCCACGCCGTCGCGAAGTCCTGTCGGGCGCCGGTGCCGAAGAGCCGGAAGAAGAGGAGCACGAGCAGCCAGGCGACGCTGACCGTGACCGCGAGGAAGCGCGCGTGCTGGAACCCCTTCTGCGCGAAGGTCACGACGAAGGCGCCGAGGCTGAGCGCGTACGCGGTGTGCAGCCACCAGAGCTTCTTGTGGTGGCGCTTGAGGAAGGCGCGGGCGGACGATCGGAGGTCCCCGGGCTTGCCCTCGTCCTCGGCGTTCAGGTCGACGTAGGACGCCTTGGGCTCGGCCTTGACGGTCGGTGCGTTGTCCTCGTCCGCTGCCCCGCCGCGCGCTTGCCGGTCGGGCATCTTGAGCGTGCGGTCGTCGTGCTCCCCGCCCGGGGTGCTGGCCCTGGGCGGCATGTGCAGGGTGGCCTCGTCCCCGGTCTGGGCGCCGGCCCTGGAGGGCATGCGCAGGGTGGCCTCGTCCCCGGTCTGGGCGCCGGCCCTGGGCGGCATGCGCAGGGTGGCCTCGTCGGTCGGCGGAGTTCGGGCCTGTCCGGCCGCGTGGGGCGGGGCGTGGCCCGGCGGGCGAGCGGGCTCGTCGCCCGGCATGTACATGATCGTGGGCGCCTCTCCGAAGGCCTCCGGGACGCGCGTCTTGTGGACCTGCGTCGTGGCGCTGGAAGGCGGCGTCGACGGCAGAGAGGGCGCGTTCGCGTGGGCCCCGGGGGCCGGGGCGTCAGGGGAGCGCGGCGCGTGCTGTTTCATGTCCGGCCCGCAGCGTACCCGACGGGCGGTCCACCTTCGAGCGCCGCACGAGCGGGCCGGCGCGGCCGGCGCTCGGGGCGCGCAGGGCGGCGAGCGCCTCGACGGGGCGCGTGTGGCGCGTGTCGTCGTCCTGACTGAACAACCCCCTCATGGGTCGGCATCGGTCGGCATCTCGCCGGGAAACGGAACAGGGAGACGGTGAGGTCGTCGGGAGGTTACTCCCCGTCTCCCCGTGAATCCTCCCCCCGAAAGATTCGAGGGGACGCTTCAGCTGCCCGTCGTTGCTCCGTTCAGGAACGGCTGTCGGTCGAAACGATGCTCAGGGCTCGGTGCTCACTCGATCGAGAGCTTCACATCGGCGCTGCCGCTGCTTTGATAGCCTTCCACGACCAGCGAGACCTCATAGAAGGTCCCCAGGGTCAGCCCCTGCTTCCCCCACGCGTCGAAGTGGTTGCCGACGGTGACGGTTCCGCTCGTGCGCTTTTGCTGCCGGACGCTCCAGAACTGATAGAAGGTCGCATTGCCGTCGATGGAGGGCTGGTTGACTCGCTGGGTCTTGTAGATGTCGTAGGTGCCTCCGTCGCTGCTGACGGTGCCCACGAACCCCTCTCCGCCCGGCGGACGCCAGTTGCCCCAGCTCTCGACGATGTAATACTCGATGAGCGGGTTCCTCGTCCACCCATAGACAGACAGGTAGGAGTTGCCGTTCGGCCGGTAGTCGGCCTCGTAGGTGACGATATTGTTCTTCCCGCCCGGCCTCAAGCCTTTACGGCCCAGCAGGTTGTTGATGTTGCTCCACTCTACGCTGAAGCCATCCGCCGTGTTGACGAGGCACCCGGTTCCTCGGTCCTTCCAGTACTCGAAGGTGAGCCCGCAATGCGTGCCTGTCCTGTCGCTGCAGACCTCCAGGTCGGCTTCCGTGCACCGGGTGGGTGTGCCGGTCCCGGTCGTGGACGTGGTGCTGCTCGCGGTCGTGGTGCTCGTTGTCGAGCTGCTCGTTGTCGAGCTGCTCGTTGTCGAGCTGCTCGTTGTCGTGGTGCTCCCGCCCCCGGACCCGTCGAAGCCCCCGGCCCCGCTCGTGGTCGACCCGCTCGTGGTGGTGCTGCCCCCGGCCCCGCTCGTGGTCGACCCGCTCGTGGTGGTGCTGCCCCCGGCCCCGCTCGTGGTCGACCCGCTCGTGGTGGTGCTGCCCCCGGCCCCGCTCGTGGTCGACCCGCTCGTGGTGGTGCTGCCCCCGGCCCCGCTCGTGGTCGACCCGCCCGGGCCCGTCGTGGTGCCTGTGGTGCCGGTGGTGCCGGTGGTGCCGGTGGTGCCGGTGCTGCCCGCGGTCACGCCGCCCGTCCCAGCAGACGAGCTGCCCCCCGCCCCGGTCTCAGCAGATGAATCGTCCGGCCCCGCGCACCCCACTGCGACGACTCCTAGGGAGATAGTAAAAAGTTTTAACAAAGTTAAACGCACAGCTCCTCCTTGGCTAGATGACTCAATTCCCCGCAGCCGATCTCGTGATCATGGCTAGCACCAGGGCTCGGTGGCGACAACGATCCATGGAGCCATTCCAGCCCCTGGTGCAAGGCCAGTCCTAAGGATGGACCTGGCCGAGTCGCGGACGAGGTTGCACAGCCGTCCCCGGTTCGGTGAGTCTGCGAACAGCCGCCAAGGAGAGCCCTTCCCACCGTCACCCTGGATCCCTGGCGCGCCTATCCGCGTGAAACAGCGGAGGAGAACTACATGAGCGCGGGAACATGGGAGCGGCTCGGGTCCCATCTTCCGCGCTCCGGGCCGCCATGCTCTACTGTTGCCGTTCTCGGGAAGACGCTGCCTGTCCGGCCGGACAGGTCATCGACCACCGGAGCGAGCTGTCGAGACCTCTCACCGTGGAGCGACCGGGAGGCACCGGAGCTCGGGGACGGCCCCATGATGACCAGGACGTCGAGAACCTCGTCCCTCCTTGCGATCACCGTGGTCCTCGTATCGGGCTGCGGCCGTGACTCGGCAGCTCCCTCGGACGAGGCCGGGTCGAACGGTGGAAGCGGCGGCGCGCCCTCGACCGGAGCAGGAGGAGCGGCGGGCTCGGGCGGGGCGCCGGCGGGCTCGGGCGGGGCGCCGGCGGGCTCCGGTGGGGCAGGGGAGGCGAGCGCGGCTTCGACCAGCGGCGGCTCGTCGGGCGCGAGCGGGGGCTCACCGAGCGAGCCTCGCCCCACGGTGACCGCCGCTCCGGGCACGGAGCTCGTCACGGTCGACACGAGCGTGATGCACCAATCCTTCGAGGGCTGGGGCACCAGCTTGTGCTGGTGGGCCGATCACGTGGGTGGATGGCAGGAAGCCAAGCGCAACGCCGTGGTCGAAGCGGTCGTCGATCCGGTGAATGGCCTCGGCTACAACGTCTTCCGCTACAACATCGGCGGCGGGGAGAACCCGTCCCACGAGCACATGAAGGAGCACCGCGAGATGCCTGGATTCCAGAGCGCCGACGGGACCTTCACGTGGGCGAACGACGAAAGGCAGCGCGCCATCCTCCTGCGCATCGCGGAGCGCGGAGCGGATCTGATCTTCGAGGCGTTCTCCAACTCTCCCCCCTACTGGATGACGAACAGCGGTTGCGCCTCGGGCAGCAGCAACGGCAAGGACAACCTCAAAGCGGACCATTACGACGACTTCGCCCACTACCTCACGGAGGTCGTCCGCCGCTACAGGGACGAGCACGGGATCACCTTTCGCACGCTCGAGCCGCTGAACGAGCCTTTCGCCGACTGGTGGAAATCGAACGGCTCCCAGGAAGGATGCCACTTCGACCGGGCGAGTCAGGAGAAGATCATCCAGGAGGTGGCCAAGCAGCTGACCAGCAAGGGCCTCGGCGAGACGGTCGTCAGCGCGTCGGACGAGAACAGCATGGATGACGCCGTCCGGAACATCGGCGCCTTCGGCGCGGGGACGCTCGCCGCTTTCCAGCAGCTCAACGTCCACTCCTATGCCGGCAGCCAGCGCAGCGAGCTCCGGCAGCTGGCGACCAGGCTCGGCAAGCGGCTGTGGCAATCGGAGTCGGGGCCGCTCGGGCAGAACATCAGCGACGACACGGACGCGGCGCTGTTCATGGCGGAGCGCATCATCGACGATCTGCGCGAGCTGAAGCCGGAGGCCTGGGTGGACTGGCAGTCGGGCGATCCGTCGCGCAGCTGGGCGAGCTTCACGCTGAACGACCGCGAGCAGTCCTTCGCTCCCATCAAGCGCTTCTACATGCATGCCGGCTTCAGCCGCTACATCCGGCCCGGCGCGCGCTTCGTCGACGTCGACAGCGAGGACATGGTGGCCGCGGTCAGCGCCGACGGGGGCTCTCTCTCGCTCGTGGTCCGCAACGGCGATCGCAACGCGAGCCGCGGCTACACGCTCGATCTCACCCGGCTGCCCGCGGTCGGTCCCGCCGCGGAGGTGCACCGCACCTCGCGCACGGAGGACCTCGAGCGGCTCGCCGACATGGCGATTGAAGGCTATCGCCTGGTGGTCACGGTCCCGGCCTTTTCCGTCACCACCTTCGTCATCCCGATGCGCTGATTTCGCCTGGCTCGACATCCATGATCGAGCGTCGGACCGTCCGCTTCACGACGCTGTGCGTCGGCGCGTCGTGCGGGGCGCTGCTGCCCCCGAGGCCACCGGCCCGCGTCGTCAATCGACCGGGTAGCCCCGCCACATCCAGCGCAGCGTGTCGGGGAGCGTCTGCTTGATCACCCTCCCGTCGCAGTGGCCGGCGCCCTTCGCGTAGACGAAGCGGTAATGATACCCCTTCTCCTTGAGGACCGCCGCCACGCGCTGGTTCGCCATCACCCAGTTGTGGTGGCTGGCTTCATCCCGGGTGCTGCCGAGGTCGTTCTCGCCGACCTGCAGGAAGACGCGCAGCGGCTTGGGCGGGCTGTCCCGGATGAGCCCCTCCGTGTACTCCCAGGCGCCGTCGGGATACTCGGCCTCGGTGGGCGCGACGGGGTTCTGCTGGTCGACGAACGTGCCGGCGTAGGTGACGATCTTGCGGTAGGTGTCGTGGCCGAACCAGCCCATGGTCAGCGCCGCTGCCCCGCCCGAGCTGCACCCGTACGAGGCGCGGCCATCCGGGTTGCTCGTGAACTTCAGGTTGGGGTACGCGGCGTGGACGGCTTTGTCGTTCTTGACCGCCTCGAGGAGCTCCGTATCGACGAACCTCTGATAAGCGTCCGACATGGTATCGTATTCGAGCCCCCGCTCGCTGCCGTACGAGTCGCCCCCTCCGCTCGCGGCGAAGATGGTGATGACGCTCGGGAAGCGGTTGTCCGGGTCCGCGACGAAGTTGTTGATCGTGTTGATGATCTCGTTCCTGTCGCGCGCGTCCTGCACGACCATGAACGGCGCCTCCGCGCCGTCGACGTACGTCGCGGGGATCGCGATCTCCACGCGGCGGTTGAAATCCCCCTTGGCGTTGTCGTTCAACGTCGGATCGTGGCCGGTGAAGATCTTGCTCTCCCGGGACGACAGGGTAAACGTGAACGTCCGCCCCTGGGGAACGCCGTCGATCCTCTTGATCTCGGGGGCGTCCCGGTAGTCAGGCCCGATCTCGAAATCGCCGTCGCCTTCGGTGCCGACCGGATCGACCGTCCCGCCCTGTCCTCCCCCGCCGCTCGGGTTCGGGTCGTCCGTGCCGCCCGCGCCCGAGGTGCTGCCGGCGCTGCTCGAAGAACTGCTGCTCGAAGAACTGCTGCTGCTGCTCGAAGAACTGCTGCTGCTGCTTCCTTTTCCTCCGCTGCCGCCCGAGCCGTCGGCGGCGTCGTTGTCGGACCCGCAAGCAGCGATTGAAAGCGCGACAAGGAGCGAGATACTGCACGGTATCGAGCGGGTCATGGATCCTCCTGGGATGAAGCTGCCGCCCGCCATGGGCGTGTGCGGCACCGACGTCGGGCCGTGGCGCTCGCGCGCCGACGGCGGACGTAAAGCCAATTGTGACGTTCGTGTGAGCGCGCAGGCGCCGCGAGGCAGCGCGGGTGACCGCCGACGAGCTACTCGGTGGTGAACCGGAAGACGGCCGTCTGCGCGTAGCGCTGGCCGGGCTTGAGGATGACCTCGTTCTTCCAGGCCGGGACGTTGATCGAGTTCGGGAACCTCTGCGGCTCGAGGCACAAGCCGCTGTACTGGTTGTACACCGCGCCGCCCTTGCCCTTGATCGACCCGTCGAGGTAGTTGCCGGTGTAGAACTGGATCCCCGGCTGATCGGCCTCGATCGTCAGCACCCGACCGGTCTTCGGATCCTTGACCCGAGCCGCCTCGCGGAGCTTGTGCGGGTCGCCGCTGACGACCATGTTGTGGTCGAATCCGACCGGCTTGCCGCCCACCGCTTCCAGGTCCTTGCCGATCGGCTTGGCGGTGGTGAAATCGAGCGGCGTCCCCTTCACCGGCTTGATCTGGCCCGAGGGGACGCCGGTGGCGTCCGGCGGGGTGTAGCTGTCGGCGTGCAGCGTCAGCTCCTGGTCGGCGACGGAGCCCGAGCCGTGCCCTCCCAGGTTGAAGTAGCCGTGGTGGGCCATGTTGACGATCGTGGTCTTGTCGGTCGTGGCCGACATCTCGACCCGGAGCTCGTTCTTGTTGGTGAGCGTGTAGGTCGTGGTCGCGTTGACCGTGCCGGGGTATCCTTCTTCCCCGTCCTTCGATACGTACGTGAGCTTGATGGACGGGCCGTCCGGCGTCTCGGTCGCTTCCGCGTCCCAGACGACCTTGTCCCAGCCTTTCTTGCCGCCGTGCAGCGTGTGGGCGCCGTTGTTCGCGGAGAGCTTGTAGGTCTTGCCATCGAGCTGGAACTGCGCGTTCTTGATGCGATTGGCCACGCGGCCGACCGTCGCCCCGAAGTACGGGCTGCTCTTCAGGTACCCGTCGAGGTTGTCGTGGCCGAGGACGATGTCGCCCATCTTCCCTGTCTTGTCGGGGACGTGGAGCTCGGTCACCGTCGCGCCGTAGGTCATCACCTTGGCGACCAGGCCGTTCGCGTTCGTGAGCGTGTAGAGGATCACCTCTTTGCCATCGGCGTTGCCGAAGGGCGCCTTGGAGACGGAAGCGGGCTTTGCATTCACGGCTTCACCACCAGGTGGCTCGGACTTGGCGGCCGGGGCCGCTGGAGGGGCTTCCGCCGTGGGGGCCGCCGCCGGCGCAGGCGGCGCTGCCGCAGGGGGCGTGTCGACGGCCTGCGCGCCGCCGCACGCGCCGGCGAGGCACGCCGTCATCGTCAATCCGAACCACGATCTCGTCCTACCCATCGCCATGCTGTTCCCTCCGCCAGGATTGTCTCACCTGGATCGGCTCCACCTGAGCGAGCCAGCGCGGGCGAGCCCCCGCGATCTCGCCATGTCTTGTTCACGACACCCGAGCGGAGCCGGTGCAGAGATCGATCCCCATACCGAGGACCAAGAGTCCGGTGCGCACGACGACTACCCGGGACAAAGCGGAAGGACGCCCTTGAGATGAAATTGTGAGCGTTCACATTCCCCGTGTCAACTCAAATGAACCGGCGCGAGGTGAGTCTCGATCCCGAAATTGGAATCCACATCGAACAATACCGTGGACCTGCGCCCGCCCTCTTGACGCGCCGCTCCGGAGGAGACTTGTCAGCCATCCGATGTCGAGCCTGGTCGGTCTCCACGCTGTGCCTCACGATGGCGCTCGCGCCGGTCCCGGCGTGCGCGTCGTCTTCCTCGACCACCGCGCCGTCGGCCGAGCATCACTCAAGCGAGCGGGCTCGCGAGCGGTGTCAGCGGGGTCTTGTTGCCCAGGTGCGTGCTCATGCGTGCGCCGGCGCGGATCGCGTCGCGAATGCAGCTGGCCGAAGCCGCGGTGTGGCCGGTGGCGACGACCACTCCCGCCTTCGCCCCGTTTACTGGACCTGGATCGTGAACTCGTCCGCGAGGCGGCCGTTCACGTCCTTGAAGTACGCCGTCGCGCGCTTCGGATCCCCGCCGACGTGGAAGCGGATGAACAGGGCGCCATAGGCGGCGGTGCCCGACATGACCACGTTGTTCTTCTTCCACTTGTTGCCGGCGTAGTACGACGCCCACCACGTGTCGTCGTCGTGGCTGGCCGCGTCATAGTCGCGGATGCCGACGCCGGCGAGGCCGGAGACGAACACGAAGTTGCGGCTCGGGCCGAGCTCCACGAGGTCGTAGGCGCCTGTCTTGCCGTGGCCGGTCGCGGCGTTGCCGACGTCGGTCAGGGTCAGCGTGCGCGAGTAGGAGTGCTCATGGCCGGTCGAGACGATCGCGCCGGCGTTCATGCACTCCTGGTACGCGCTCCAGCCGACCTCGTTGCCCTTGGTGCCGACCTGCATGTCGTTCTGGTTCTTGTGCCAGTTGCAGATGGACCAGATCGAGCTGTCGGCGGCGAGCGCGTCGCGGATGAAGTCCACCTGGTCGGCCGCGTTGGCGGCGCAGGTCGACCGGAGCTCGCTCGTGCCGACGCAGGACTGGATGATGTGCAGCCCGCGGAAGTTGCACGTCGACTTGACGCCGAGCTCGCCTGTGCAGTTCATCGACGGCACGGCCGCGTGGCGCGCCTGGATCTTGCTGGCGTAGCCGCTCGTGCCGCCCCAGGCCGCGGCGTCGTGGTTGCCGATGATCGCGAAATAAGGATAGTTCGCGCCGAGGATGCTGTTGATCCGGTTGTCCCACGCGGTCGGGTTGTTCGCGTAGTCGAAGTCACCGTTGTGGATGGTGGCCGCGGCGCCCTCGTCCTTGATCAGGTTGAGCACCGCGTCCGAGTTGCCGTTCGCGCCCTGGTCGCCGATGAAGGCGATCAGGAGATCGGGATCGGTCGGCGTGCCCGCGCCGCCGCCGGGCGCGCCATAGGTGATCGTGAGCTTGGGCCGCTGCGCCACGGTGGCGTGCTCCGAGGACGCGACGTCGATGCCATCGGTGTTCGACGCGCTCGCGATGAGGAGGCCGTCGTTGGAGGTCCCGTCGACCCACGCCTGGACGAGCGCCACGCCGGCCGCGTTCAGCGTGATCGTCCTGGCGCCGGCGCTGCCGGTGACGCTGCCCACGAGGCTTCCGCGATCGGTCGAGCCCATCGCGCCCGCGGTGGCCCACGCCGTCGAGGACGTCGCGTTGTTCCAGGTGACCTGCGACTCGTTCCACGAGCGCTTCATCTCGTGGACGCTGTACGTGTTCGCGGAGCCGTCCGTCACCTGGAGGGTGATCGACGCCGACTGGACGATGCTCCCCGCGGGGATGCCGGAGAGCGTCCATTTCAGCAGGCAAGATTTGTCCACGCCCGAGCCGTCGTCGCCGTCGGCCTCGCACGTGGTGGCTCCGCCGTAGTTCGTGGTGGCGGCGGCCTGCCGCACGGTCGCGTCCGTCGAGCCGGCGTACGACGAGCTCGGGAGCGACCCCTGCTGGAAGGAGACCGTGGTCAGCGTCTGCCGCGTCTCCAGGACCTCCTCGATGTACCCGTCATTGGCGCCGCAGGCGTGGATGACCGCGAGCGCCGGAAGGGCGGCGCAGAGGGCGCCCTTCGATCGTCTCGACCAGCTCGTCTCTCGGTGTTCGTGTGTGCCTGCGTCCTCTCGCGTGCGCGAATTCTGCATGAGTCTGTCTACCCTTTCTCCTGATCTCGAACGTAGGTGTGAGCGAGGCAGATCCCGCCGCTCGCGATGGCAGCTCAGTAGAGATCGCCGGCGCACCGGAGGGCGAAGTTGCCTGATGCGTCCTGCGTGCAGGTCGGTGCGGTGGTGCACTCCCTTTTGTCGCTGCTGCCAGCCGGCTTGACCACGTCGATCAGGCAGGCGCAGGAGGGCTCCGGCGCGCAGGCGACGGCGACCGCTTTGCAGGAGCTCTGCGGCGGCAGCCGGAACAGCTCGTCGTGTTGATCCTCGATGGTCTGGCAGTACTCGCCGTCCGATCGGCAGAAGTAGCTCCCGCAGGCGAACGTCCCCGGCGGCGCTGCGTCCGCGCACTCCTCGCCGTTGCCGACGCTCACGCCGGCCCGCGCGGCCTCACAGGCGTTGGCATAGGAGCGCCCGTCGCAGGCGCAGACGTCGCGCGGCGTGGCGGTGTCGCACGACGGGGGCCGCTCCTGGCAGACGCCGTAATTCCCCGGGACGACGCCGCCCTCTCCGCAGTCGCCTGGCGGGTAGTTGCAGTACTGATCCGCGGCGCAGAACACGCCGCCGCAGGGCCCTCGGGCCGCGCCCGCTCCGTCGTCGCCATCCCCGCACGCCGCGAAGAGCGGCAGGAGCGCGGCGAGCGCGGCGAGCGCGCCGAAGCCCACACTCGTCGTCGCGCTGGTTCTCCATTGCACTGCGCGATGCCTCACGGCACGTCGCACCTCTATGCACGTTGGAACATCCATGCCGCTCCCTCCTCTCACGTGGCCATCGGACGATGCTGGATGGCCCGTGTCGCTCGGCGGGCGGGAACGTAAAGGAGCTGGACGGGTCAGTGTGCAACAAATAGGTGTCGGCGAGCTGCGCGGCCGCCGGACCCGCCCGGTGGTTCCCGGGCGCTGACATCACCGTTCGAGACGCTCGAACGCTGATCTGGAGCGCTCATCCCGGGTCGTCGCGTCCGCGGCGCCGCCGCGGTGGTAGGTCCCGCGAACCAGATCCCAGAGCGGGAAGGTGACGTTGAAGTTCCACTGCCGCATCAACGACGGCCGGTGGTGCGCGCTGTGGTGGCGCCGGAGTCGTGCCACGACGCGGCTGCGGCCTATCCTGCTGTCCGGCGGGAGGTGGTACGAGAGATGGAGACACTCGTACAGCACCATGTACGCCATGCACGTCGCCACGAAGAGCGACGCGAGGTTCCTTTGACCGGCCGCGCTGAGCGCGAGCGCGAGCGGGAGCGTCAGCGCGAAGACACCCGCGATGCCGTAGGACGGGATCAGCACGAAGCCGAGCTCACGCGGTGTGCGGATCGCCATGTCGCGCTCGACGAACACGCGGTGGTGCACCGGCGTGTGCCGGTCGTAGAACGCCTCGAGGAAGCGCCGCCTCCGGTGAAGCAGACCCCGGTGCGCCCGCCACTCGACGGCATTGCAAAAGACGAAGAAAAGCGGAATCGCGGCGAGCTCCCAGGCCCGCAGGCCATGCAACCGCGTGAGCGAGAGCGCCGCGAGCCCACACCCGAGGCCGACCGTGCTCGCGAGGTGGAGCCAGGGAGAGTACCACCGCGGCATCGACATGACCCGGCGCCGCCGCAGCTCGGCCCGACCCGAGTCGTCGAGCGGGGCGGGGTCGGGCGAGCCATTCTGGTCAGACGCGCTCACTGGCCTGCCTCGCGCCCGGTGTCGAACGCCCTGTCCCAGAGCGCGGAGCTCACCCCGAAGCGCGCGCGCGGCGCGGCGTGGTGCCGGAGGTGATGGCGGCGCTGCGCCGGAAGAGGGTGATCCGCGTCGCTGAGCAGGTGCGCCGCGAGATGGGAGAGCTCATAAAGAAGATAGCCGGCGACGAGCCCGGCCCAGAGCGGCGCGGCGCGAGAGAGCCCCGCGGCCGCCGTGGTCGCGAAGAAGCCGGCGGAGAAGGCCCCGAGCGTGGCCGCGGGGGGTTTGACGATCGGCGCCTGGTCAGGGGCCTCGTGGTGCACCAGGTGGATTCGGGCGCCGAGGAAGGCGAGGGGGTGCTCCGCCGGCAGGTGGAAGAGGAAGCGGTGGAGCAGGTACTCGATCAAGGTCCATCCCGCGAGACCAGCCGCCCACAAGAGTGCTCCGGCGAGGGCGCCGCCTCCGCTCCACACGCCGATCCCGAGGAGGATCACCTCGGCTGCCGCGACGACGGCGAGCCGCCGCGCGTCGGCGGGGTCCCGGAACATGGCGCCACGCAGGGTCGACATGCGGTTTACCCCTCACATGAAGATGCCATCGACGAGGGTCCAGGGCTCGCGCGTCAGGACGCGCCGGGCGAAGTCGAGGAGCACCGCGTTGAAGTCGCCCCGCGGATAACGCGCGAAGCCGTCGCGCACCGAGGCGGCGTCGAGGTCGTAGCGGCGCACACCGAGGGAGTGGTCCATCCACACCGACTGCCGGAACGCCGTCGATTCAGCGCATAACGCCGGCGTCGGGCGGAGGCGATGGTTGTAGAGGAGGCACTCGTCGGCCACGCGCAGGTCGTGCGGGGAGAGCTCGAACGATTTCGCTGCGAAGGCGCGGTGGAACAGCGAGCGGCTGCGCTGCATGTAGTCTCCACCCCGCTCGTCCGGGCACAGCAGCCCGAGATCATGAATCATCGCCAGCGCGTGGAGCAGGTCGGGATCGGCCTGCTGACGGCGGCGCTCGAGGAGCAGCATCGTGAAGTGGAATACGCGAAGACAGTGGTTGCGCAGCCCGTCGCCGCGGTAGGGGGAGAGCTCCTCGAAGAGCTCCTGCGCGCGTACCCCGAGCGCTGGACGCGCTCCGAGGTGATGCGACAGCGCGGCGTCCGGCGTCGGCATGAGCTCGGCCATGATGAGATACTACCACGGAGCGCGCCGGAGCTGGCGCGCCGCTCGTCGCCCGTGTCAGGGACTCCAGCTTCGTGGCGAGTTGGCCCGTGGACTCGGAGCCCGAAGCTTCTTCGCAGCCGTCGTGGAGGTCCGTGCCGTTCTCCCAGGACGTGCGTTTGGCTATTCGGGGAAGCGAAGCGTCGGGTGGGCCTCACCGCTCGGGCCCATCGTCGTCGTGCCATCGTAATTCCAGCTGATGCCGCCTATGCCTGGCTGTCCGGTCTCGATGGTGACGTTCTCGAGCGTGAGCTGGTCCTCGTCGAGGTAGGCGACGCCGATCGAGTCGCCGCCGCGCCCCGGGCCGCCGTAGCCGCCGGGCCCCCCTTCGCCGCCAGGGCCGCCGAGACAGGAGTAGAATCCATTCCCCAGCGCTCCGCCCCGTACGCCTCTGCCGCCTCTGCCGCCTTCCTCGGGGGGCCCGCCGTCGCCGCCGTTGCCGGCATAGTCCGCCGTGATCTTGGTGTCGCGCACGGTCACCCGGGCGTGAAGCGCGAGGACGCCGATGGACGGCACTCCGTTCGCTCCGCCGCGGCCTCCTCGGCCTCCGCAACCGCCGGCCCCGCCCGAGCCTCCTCCTGGGCCTCCCTTGGAGGCCACGCCGCACAGGGCGAGCCCGCCCCGAGCACCGCCGCCGCCACCGCCGCCCTGGCCCGGCGTGCCCCAGGTCCCCTGGCCCCCCGCCTCGCCCTCCCATCCTGTCTCCGTGAGGTGCCCGATGCCCTTGCCGGGCACGCCCTGGGTCCCCGGAGCCCCCGGGCCGCCGGTGAATCCGAGCTCGCAACTGCGGTTGTCCTGCTCCCCGGTACCACCTCTTACGGGCGACGCAGGGTCGGCGGGTTCACCATCGCCTCCATCCTCCGCGCTGTCGGGCCGCCCGTCCCCTCCCTTGCCGCCAACGCTCGTGAGCCCGTTCTCGCATCGGTTCACGACCGCAGCGCCGCCGGCGACGACGGTCGCCGAGCACGCGTCCTTACCGAAGTTGCCATCCGGTCCGGCCGGTTGCTTGGTCGGCCACGTTTCGCCATCAACGCCTCCCCATCCTCCGCTGGCGGAGATCTCGCTCCGCAGGATCTCCACTGCCGTGCTCGACTGGACGAGCACGCCGATCGGTCCCCAGCTCGGGAGGTAGAGATCGGCGAGCGTCGACACCCCGTCCGCGGCCCCCCTGTCGTCTGGGGCGGCGGGCTCGACGATCACCAAGGGACCGCGGATCCCCTTGTGAGTAAACTGGCTCCACGGGAGCAGGGGGTCGCGCACCCATTTCCGGCAGTGGAAACCCCCGCGGAGATCCACGCCGGAGGGCACCCTGATCTGATCGACCACGAATCCCTCGTTGCAGACGAACACTCGCCCTCGTCCAGCGCGCGCGAGCTCGACGGCGCGCGCGACGGTGTACACCGGCTTCGCCTTCGTGCCAGGGTTCCTGTCGTCGCCGCCACCGTAGTTTCCGGCGAGGAACACGCCGCAGCCGTCGTCGAGGACGTCAGCGGCGACGTGCTCGATGCACACCGATTCCGGGGGCGATTCGTCCTCGCACGAGGTGCCTTCACAAGGTGTCACGCCAGGATCGTTCACGTCGGGCACAGTTCCGCAGCCGGTCGGCCACGGGGACAGCAGGAGGACCAAGGTCGCCGCGGTGCTTTTTTTCATGTGCGTCTCCTGACGTGCGCCGCCAGCACAGGGCGGTTCATCGAGGCGGTTCCGGGGTTGGCGCATCGAATCGGTACCAGAACGTTGTGATCCCGCCTTCCCCCTGGCCGGCGTCTACTTCCCCGACTGAATTGGCGCCGCTCCCTCCCTTGCCGGCTTGTCCGGGCAAAACCGTCGCCTTCTCCGAGAGGGCCACGGAGGCGCCCACGGAGCCGATGCCGAGCGAGTGCCCCCCGAGACCGCCGCCCGCATCGCCTCCGCGACCGCCATTGCCGCCGCCGCCACCGCGGCATGCGGGCGCCGTCTCGGTCAGACGAGCGTTTCCGCCAAGGCCTCCGGCGAAGCCGAAGCCTCCCCACTGGCCCGTTCCGCCGACCCCGCCATCGCCGCCCTTGCCCCCGAGGACCTTGCTGCCGGCCTCGACCGTGATGGCGCTCCCTTGCAACGCCACGATCGCGATGCTCGCGCCGCCGTAGTCGCCGCCCTTGCCCCCTTTGCCCCCGCAGCCGCCGCCTCCCCCCGATCCGCCGGCCGCACCGCCCTGGGGCCGACCGGGCGGACACGCGGTCATGTCGTCGCGCCCTTTGCCGCCGCCACCCCCGCCGCCGCCCTGACCGACGCCGCCCTTCTTTCCGTCCTCCCCGCGGACGCCGACCCATCCGTCGACGTCCAGGAGACCAGCGCCAGCCGCGCCAGCCGCGCGCTCTGCATCGGTGCCTTTTGCTCCCTTCTCTCCCGGCGTGCACGCCATGCTGGACGCGCCGGAGCCGCCCAGGCCACGCTCGGGCGGATTGCCGACCGGCTCAGGCAGCCCTGAAACACCATCGCCGCCCGTATCGAGACCGCCGTCGCCCCCGTAGCCACCCCTCGACTCGATGCCATCGTCGCACACGGTGACGACCGGAAGGGCGCCCGGCGCCGCGTCCGCGGTGCAGGCGTCCACGCCGTTGTTCCCCACCACGCCGGAGCTCGCGCGGAAGCTCGGCGCGTCCTCGCCCGGCTCTCCGTTCTTGCCATCGCCCGCGAGGATGTCGCTCTCCCGCACGATCGCCCTGGCCCCGGCGCTCAGGATCATCGCGATGGACGACTTGCCATCGTCCGCGGATGCATCCGCCGCCTTGACGTGCACGCCGAAGACCATCGACGTCGCGTCGCCTTCTTCTCCCGTGATCACCCGCAGCGGGATCCCCGCTGGCGGAGCGATGATCGTCGGGTGATCCGGCCCGCCGAACGACCCCTCGTACGACCAGTCGTCGCCGTCATCGCAGAGACGCCCGCCCCAGAGGTCGACCCCCGAGGGCAGCGCGACCTTCTCCTCGAACAACCCGCCGCACGCGTACACGCGCCGGGTCGGCGGCTCGCCGGGGCCTCGCCCGTGCGCGGCGAGGCCGATCGCATGTTGCAACGTCTTCACCGGCGCGCCCTTCGTACCGGTGCTGTCGTCGTCGCCCTGCTCGCTGACGAACACCCCGCATTCGTCGAGCGCCGTCGCCGTGGCAGGATCGCCCTCACAGAGAGCCTTCGGTGGTGTGAGGCAGAGGCGTTCGTCGTAGCAGCTATCGTCGTAAGTGCACCCGGAGAGGGTGCTCGCGCCGGCCGTGGAGAGGAGGCCTGCGGTGAGCAGCAGCCGCATTCGTCGCCGTTCGAGAAGAGGCATTTCGTAGCTCCTGATCACCACGCGCCGTACGCTACGAGGCCGGCGTGCGCCGGCGTGACTGTCGGCACCAGCACGAGTCGAGCTTTGGTCGGTTCAGCCTGTAGAAACGAGAAGTCCGTGAAGAACGAAGCCAGGGTCGCAGCGCCCACGACACCGCTCGTCACGACCATCGCGGTGCCGAGCCCGGCGAAGAGATCTCGCTCTTGTCGGAGACCCTTCAGCTCGGAGCACGCGGAGGGTCTCGTCGCTTCCCGACACACCCCTTGAGAGACGCCGGCAGCGTCGAGCTTCGCGTTCCGCTCGTCCAGATCTCCGTCGGCGGTCATCGCGCGAACCATGAAGACCGCACCGAGCGAGCCTGTCGCCACGGTCAACCCGATACCGGTGATGCGCAGGGGGCCAGGCCAGGATAGAGAGGTGCTGCGCGGGCGGCCCAGCACAGCGGGCGAAGAGCTCAGGGCCTGCGGTGCTTCCTTCGTTGATGCTGTCGCTGTCTCCTTGGCGCTGCTCGCCGCACTGCGGGGCAGCTGCATCGTGATCTCGTGCTCCGCGCCTGCCACGGCGAGGAACGAGTGGAGCGCGTCCTCACGGCCCGGTGCGCGGGCCCGCACCATGTGTTTGCCCGGCTCGAAGAAGCGCGTGTAGGTACGTGCAATCTCGCCGATGCGCTCGCCGTCGATGAACACCTCGGCGTCGGGCGGATCGACCCCGAGCACGAGCGTCGCGATGTGCTTCGCTGCCTCGCGCTGTCCTGCCTCGAATCGCCGCCGGAGCGCGTCCGGCAGCGTTTCGCGCTGTTCCAGGCTCCTGGAGAGGTGCTCGGCCGCGTCGCGATACCTGTGCAGCGCGACCTCGCAAAGGCCGAGCTCACCGGCGAGCTCCGCGCGCTCTCGCTCGGTGCTGGTCGCGGGGTCCGCGGCCTCGAAAGCAGCCTTGTAGGCAGCGTGCGCCTCGACCCACAGCCCGGCATAACGCGCTCTCTGACCGCGGCGAACATGGTCCTTCACCGAGGAGCTGCCGCTCGGTTTCGCCTTCGCTTGAATGTCTTCCGCGCTCGCCGAGCGCGTGAGGCCTGTCGTGATCCCGAGCGCAAGAAAGATCGAGAGCGAATGCGCGATGCAACGCATCCAGTCACGGTAGTGATGCGGTCCGCTTGGCGTCAACCGACAGAAATCGCCAGATTTTGGTCCGTTTTGGTGAGAATTTTCGGTCGGTTGATTGAATGCGTCCAACCGACCGCCAGGTCTGACTGAATGTGGTCTAATATGCTACGTTGCTCACATTGTCCGACCAAAGTTGCTCGTCGGATCATTTTTTTGAAGCCTTTCGACCCGCTCAAGTGTGCTGCATACCGTGGACAAGCCAGCGACCGTCTCCCCCGGCTTCGAGCTCTTCCGGCGCCTCGCGCGGCGCCACGGGGTGCCGGCGCGAAACGCCGAGGATGTCGCCCAGGAAGCGCTGCTGCGGGGGCTGGAGGCTGACAAGCGGCTCGACCCGGGGGGAGACCCGGCCCCGTACCGCGTCACGATCGCCGTCAACCAGGCGCGCAACCACGTCCGTGACGCCCGCTGCCGCGGCGAGGTGCTGACGTCGTTCGATGAGTGCGAGATCCGAGACGAGTGCCCCACCCCGGAAGAGCTGCTCCGGAGACGGCAGCAGGAAGAGTTCACGCGGCAGCTGATAGACCAGCTCGATCCGAAGTACCGGGAGCTCGTGATCAAGCACGATCTCCAGGAGGTCCCGCTCGCCGAGATCGCCGCCGAGCAGGGACTCCCGCTCGCAACGGTGAAGACGCGACACTGGCGGGCGCACAAGGAGCTCCGGGTGCAGCGGGAGCGGTGGCAGGCGCAGGAGCACTCGCAGGGAAGGGACGATCGCGCCTTCCTGTCGCTCGCGCTGGGGTTCCGCCGCAACGCGTCGTGGGTGACCTCGCTGCGCCATCTGGGCGTGAGGATCTTCGTTCAGTGCGCGCTCGTCCTGCTGACCGGCGCGATCGTCTCCGCTGTGCCGCCGTTGGCCGACCTGGAATCGTGGCTCGAGGCGGCGGCGGTGCGCGTCCCTGTCCCCCCGCCCGCAGCGCAGGACGCCGCGACGTCCCCCGCGCGAGGCGGCGCGCACGGCGCCGCGGCGCCCGCCGCGCCGATCGCGGACGAGATCTCATCGCTCAGGGATCAAGGAAGCGCACGCGCGCAGGCGGCGGCGAGCAGCTCGCCCGCTCCCTCAACCAGGACCAAAGTCCGGCCCGCGCCTCCGGCGAGGGCCGTTCGACCGACCGTCAGCGAGCACGAGAGGAGCCTGATCGACCAGGCCCGGAGGGCTGTCGAGGCCGGCAACGCCATGGCCGACGTCGAGGCGCTCCAGCTGCTGAACGCCCACGCGCGGGAGTTCCCCGATGGGCTGCTCGCCGCCGAGCGCGAGGCGCTTCTCCGACAGCTGCGCTGAGCCCTCGGCAGTCCTCTGACAGCAAGCAGGCGGTGACGCTCGTGATGTCTTCGGACAGCACAGGGCTTCGATCTGCCTTGTTCCCGACAAGAACGGTCACGTCCAGGAAACGAGACGCGATGACTACGATGGAGGATGTGCTCAGTGCGATGTGGCTCATTTCGCCGCTCGGGCTCGCGATGATAGCCTGCGTCGCGATCGGCTTCGCGGTCACCGCGCGTGAAGCGCTGGGACGCGAGCGTGGGCTCCGCGAGGCGCGCGAGCACGCGCATGATGACGAAGAGGCAGCCCTCGCCGATGCGAGGGATCAGGCTGCAGGGGAGCGGGACCGATTCCGGCGCCTGCTGGACTGCCACGTCGATGCGGCGCTCGCAGAGCTGACAAACGTCCGCGCACGCCCCATTCCCGGGCCAGGCAGGGTCCTCGAGTCGTTCTGCGCGACGAATCCTTCGTGGAGGAGAAAGCTGGCCGAGAGCACGGGGCTATCGCCGAGGGAGGTGGAGCAGTTGCTGAGGAACGAGCTTCCTATGACCCCTGGCCTTGCCCGGCAGCTGGAGACCTTCACAGGCACGCCCGCTCGGTACTGGGAGCGCCTGTGGCGGCTGCACGACGACTACCGGACGGACGCAGAGGAGACCGTGGTGATCCAGGTCGGCGAGCCCATCACCAGGCGCGAGAGCTCGGCGCGTCCCGCGTCGGCATCGTCACCGGCGCCGACCTCGGTGCCGCCGCCTCCGCCCACGACGCCTCCTCGCGCGCTCGACGTTCCTCCGGCCGTCGTTCCGTCTCCCGAGCTCGCGGCCAGGAGCCCGCGGGCGAAGCTCCCACCGCCACCGCTGCCGCGGCTCCGGTCGCCACTCCCTGTCCGCGCAGCCACAGGGGCGGAGCTGGCCGGTCGCGCTGGGACGTTAACGAGCTCTCCGCTACAGCGTGATGAAGGGGGCGCGAGCTCCTCCGACGCGTCGGATTGGGAGGAAGCAGAGCGCTCTCCGCTGAACACGACACTTCCGGGAGTAGGGAGCCATGGGTGAGCGCCGCCGTGCCTCGGATGCGGTGGACGTGGCCATGCGCCCCGAGGTGCGCGTTGCATTCGATGCCATCGTGCAGCAAAGTTCGATGATCAGGGACCGGCTGCGCCGGCTCCAGGTTCCAGAGTGCGATCGCGACGATGTGATGCAGGATATCCTGCTCTCCGTATGGAGGACAGTTGAGGCAGGAAGGGTCCCTGCGCGCGAGCACCTGTCGATGAAGCGGGCGACAAGACGCTGGCTGGATGTGGTCGTGTGGCACCATACGACGCACTACAGGGAGTTCCAGAATCGGTGGGAGAAAGGCCGCAATTCGTATGCGCATTCGGCGATCGATGACCCTATGCCGTCGCCGTCCGGGCGCGTGGAGGCGCGGCTCAGCCTCCGCAACCTGGAGCGGATCGATCGCGCGCTGCGCGACGTCGTGGTGGACTTCGCTCTGGGGCTCACCGCGGAGGAGATTGCGGCCGACCTTGGTCAGAACCCCAGCACGATCCAGGAGCATCTGGCGCGCGGAAGAGAGCAACTCCGGAGGGCGCTGCGCATGAACGATGCCCCGACGCTGCCCGCCATCAGGAGCATGTTGGCGAGCATGCCGCCGCTTCGGGAGCCGAGCCGTGAGGGCTGACGTCTTGCTTTGGTAGCGGACGCCTTGTTGCCGAGCCGACTACGTGAGGGCCCGAAGATCCGGCTCTGTGGTGGTCGTCGTCGACCTGGATCTCGGCGCGCGGCGAGGCGACGGTTCACCTCGGCGATCGCAGGGCGCCGCTGCCGCAGTCGCGCTCGCCGCCCGATCGGACGGCCTCGGTCACTCCAGATCTGGCCGCGCGCTGCCCATGCCGATGGCCCACGCCATCGTGTAGCGCGCGTTGATCTCGCACCGCGGGTTCCAGCGCAGCGCGCCGCGCTCGTCCTCCCAGCGGAAGGCGTCGATCCCGAACGGCCCGAAATAGCCCGCGCCGGCGAGCGCCTGCCCCGCCTCGAGCGCGGCCTCGACGAGCCCCCGGCGCTCGCCGTCGCCGAGGTCGCCCTCGCCGGCCAGGGCGGCCCCGAGGTACGCCCCGTTCGCGTCGCAGCGCTGGACACACGGGTCGCCGAGGCGCACCGCGCCGCCGCGGGCGACGTGCCCGTGCAGCGAGAAGTCACCGCGGCGCTCGACCCACGGTTCGACCTGCAGGCCGCTGTCCGGCGACGCGGGATCGAGCGACGCGGCGGCCCAGGGCCGCGCGTCGGGCGGCAGCGCCCCTCGGGCGACCCGGCGCCGGCCGCGCCCGGCGAACCCGAACGGCCGCTTGAGCAGCCAGTGGCCCGTCGGCGTGGGCTCCGCGATCGCGGCCTCGAGCTCGGCCAGGGAGGCGACGTAGCGCGCGCCGGGCAGCGTCTGGCCGAGGTCCGCGCAGAACCTCCGGTGGTTGACGCGCCGGAGCACCTCGAGCGGCGGCGCCTCCGCGAGCGCGACGCCGGCGCGGCCGAGGAGGCGAAGGGCGCGGGGCGTGGGGCACCACGCGCGGCCGACGAGCGGCGTTCCGGGCGGCGCCGGCGGCACGAGGGGCGAGGGGAGCTCGGGGCTGAGCACGACGTCGCCGGGGCGCAGCAGGGCCGAGACGCGGCCGGCGAGCTCGGGAGCCCGGCCGGCGACCGCGGCGCGAGGGGTGTACCCCGCGGGGCGCGCCAGCTCCTCGTCGGCGTCGAAGTTCAGGATCCAGGCGCTCGCTCGGTCCATGAGGCCAGCGCGTCGAGGAACGGCTCGGAGAGGCCGGTGCGGCTGCGGTCGCGGCGGTTCATCGGCTCGCCCCGCATCAGCAGCGGCGAGAGGGGCGGCGGGATGTGGCGCACCCAGGCCTCGAAATCGCTCGCACCGGGCGGCGGCGCGACGTCGTCCGGCCCGCGCGGCGCAGCTTCACCCGCGGCGGCCGGATTGCCTGCGGCAGACGTGGAAGGCGCCGCCTGGCCAGCGCTCCCGCTCGCCTGCGTGAAGCGGCGGAACCAGCGGACCCCGAAGCGCACGTGCGGGATCTCCTCCGCGCAGACCCGCTCCGTGAGCGCGGCGCCCTCGACGTCGCCGATGGCGCGGAAGCGCTCGGCGAAGCGCGCCGTGTGGTCGAGGTTGCCCCCCTCGAGGCCCATGCCCATCACGGCCACGAACTGCGCGGGCGACGCGGCGGCGGGCACCCGCGTCCAGAACCAGTCGCGCACCGGGAAGTCACCGAAGCGGTGGCCGATCGCGGCAAGGTACGCGGCGTAGAGCCGCATGTGGCGCGCCTCGTCGAGCGCGATCCGGACGAGGCCGCCGCGGAAGGCGCGCGGCGTCTCGGGGAAGGCGAGCAGCGCCCAGGCCATGAGCTCCGCCGCCTGGAGCTCGTGGTGCAGGAACGCGTGGAAGAGCTGCGCGCGGCGCGCCGGGTTGCGCAGCGCCTCGGGCCCCGGGCTCTTCTGCGCGCGCTCCGAGATGCGCAGCGCGGCGGGCCGCCCAGGTCGCTCGAGGCGCCGCGGCGGGGCCTGCGCGGCGCCCGACATCGACAGCGTGGCATCCGACTCCCAGAGGGAGGGCACGGGCGGCGGAGACAGCTTGTGCTCGAGGTCGGTCGAGAGGACGTAATCCCAGGCCCAGCGCTCGACGGTGCCGGGCGGCGGCGGAGGCGGGTCGCTGGGCGGCGTGGCGGGAGACATCATGGCACGGCGGGGCAGGGGGGACGCCGCTCCCTACCACAGCTCGACGTCGCCGGCGGAACGCCGTGGCATCCGCCGGGAGAGCGCCCCCATGGAGGCGTCAAATAGGGACTATCGTTGAATTTTATTCCGGCCTTCCCGCCTTCGTGGCCGCATCCGGCACGCCCTTACCGGGCGCACCCCTGCCGCGGGCGGCGGGGACGGCGTGTCGGGCTATCTCGGTGCCGGTGGGTTTGGCTTCCGCACCGAGGGGTCGTCGTCGCGGCGCTCTCGGGGCTTTGGCGGGACGCTCGCGGTAGCGCCTGCGATCCGCATCCTCGCCCGGGCCGCGCGCGCCGGCGGGAACTGCCGCGAGGGGGAGAATATTCCCCGATCCTCGCGGCTACCGCCCCGCAGCGTCGGGTCCTCGCGCTCGCGATGTCACGATGACAGAGGCCTCGGTGACTCGACGACATTTTGCCGGGGAATAGGCCGGATCCGCGACATTTGCGCGGAAATGGCCGCTGGAGCAGCGTGGCTTACGCCTTGCTCCAGGGAGATCGCATGAAGGCGGAGCGGCGTTCCCAGGCGGTCGACAGGAAGCGCGAGGAGCAGACGGTGCTGGTCATCGGGGGCAGCGGCGGCATGTCGAGCCGCTACCGCGATGTGGTCGAGAAGCACGGCTGGTCGCTGCGCCATTACGAGAACCGCGTGCCGCCGGGCGCGCGCCACGGCGTGGGGAGGATCGCGCTCATCGTGATCATGGTGACGATGGTCTCACACGCGCTGCGCGATCAGATGCAGAGCCTCGCGGCGGACGGCGCCCCCGTCGTGTACCTGCGCAGCGCCTCCGTCTCGGCGCTTCGGGCCGCGATCGAGCAGCGCGCTGCCTGAGGAGAGGAGCCGCGCGTCGCCGCAGCGCGTCGCGTGGCACGTCGGATACGCCCCGTCGAGGCTCACGTCCGTCGCGTCTCGACGCGGAACTGCCTTGTGGTCCATCCGTCACCCGGCGCGGATCTGGGGCGCACGGCGCGCTGCGTGTTCTCCTCCGCGTCGAGCGCCTCGCGCAGCCGGAAGAGCGCGTCGTTCGCGGCTGCGTCCCTCGTGGTCAGCGAACGGGTCACGGGGTTGTCGAGCGCCGTGTGCAGGAGCCACCAGAAATCGGTATCGCCGAGGGTCGCGAAGATCTTGAGGACGTCGAGCGACGAGCCACGTCCCTGGGAAAGGAAGAACTGCAACGCGAAGCGGGCCTCCGTCCTCGCATCCACGGTGGAATACCGCCGCGTGGGGATCATGCGCCCCTCCGGCGGCGGTGGTTCGAGGGCGCGGATCCCCCAGTCATCGCCGAGATCGATGACGGCAATGTTGACCGGGCTGTTGCTCTCGTTCACGACGTGGACGAACACCCAGGCATCGGGCCTGATGACGTACGCATCGCCGTCGGGCCTTATCACGGTCCCACCCTCGGCTGGCGTGCGCTCCGACCACCCCGGCGGCGGGGCGAGGAGCTCGACGCGGAGATCGTCCCTGAGCCCCGAGACCGGCTCGGCGACCTCCAGGATGGTCTGGTACCGGAGGAGATGGAGCAGCCGATCGACGACGATCGTGGCGGCGCCCGGTGCGCCGATCGCCACCGTCCCCACGTTGGGAATGGGCTTTCCCGACGGGTCCCAGAGCTCGTAGCGACGATCCTTGGTGAGAGCGACCTGGTAGTGCGGTGTCCCGCCGGCGAGGAGCTCGAGGAACCCTCGCCCTCTCGCCTTGATCTCCGCTCCCACGGCGCCGAGCGCCTGATCCTGGTCGATCTCGGGCGGCAGGTCGTCCCGGTGAAAGAGATTGACCGCGCGCCGCAGCTCGATGGATCCCGCGTCCTCGAGAAGCGCGGGGGCGCCCAGCGCGACGGAATCGATCGCGGCGCCCTCCTCCAGCGACGCCCAGCTCTCCACGGCCATCATCCTGTCGACGATGGCCGCGCCCACGCGCAGGTTGGGCTGCGTGAAGTCCGTCGTCCCCGGGGAGAAAATCCCGAACTTCGCGCCCGCGTGGGTCCCCGTCGCCAGACCTGCGCTCAGCTTCACCCTCCGGTTCGGAGCGTCGATATCATTGACCATCACGGTGCTCACGACCGGCCGCAGCTCGGCCCCGAAGACCTGGCGCTCCCCTTGACCCAGGAGCTGAGGGGTCTGCGACGAATACTTGCTGTGCACGCTCGCAAGCACGCGCTCGTAGAGCGCCTTCCATGTCTGGTCTTTGCCGAGCCCTTCCAGCGCATCGAGGAAGGCCGCGGTCATCACGCCAGTCGACCCGCCGCCGTCCAACCGCACCTCCAGCGCGGTTTCCACGTCGCGGCACGCCGCAAGGAGCACGTAGTCCCTGGCCTCGGGGAGCCAGGTGGTGGCGGTCGCGGCGCGCCGGCCGGCGCCCGTCGCTTCGAGCCGCTTCCACGCGGCGTACAGCTCATCGTCGGAGACCACGCCGTCCGCCGGGCGCTCCGCGGTGTCGAGCGTGGGATCGGTGCCTTCGCGGGCGCCTGTCGCGCACCGCGGCGCGATGTTGACCCCACGCGTCGCGCCACCGGAGTGGCAGCTGTCGAGCACGACGGTCACGGTCGCCTGCCTGTTCCTCGTGAGCGCGTCGAGGTAATAGGCGATGTCGAGATCGCGCACGTAACGCGAGCCGTCACCGATGTCCGTCGGCACGAGCGTCTCGTCGAACCCATCGGGCTTCAGGCTGGTGAACTTCGTGGGCACGCGGCCGCCATGGCCGGAGTAGTGGAGGTACACGTGGTCGCCCGGCTGGGTACGGGCGAGCAGCCCATCCAGCGCAGCCTTCATGTTCTTGTACGTAGGCCAGACGCTCTCCGGCCCACCGGGCGCCTCGTCCCCGACGTTCGGCGCCAGGAGCGTCGTGATATCGTGCGGCAGGGTGATCCGGGCGCGCAGGGCCTTCTCGATGCGATCGACGTCGCTCACGCAACCACGGAGCGGCACGTACGTCGCGCCATTCGGGAGCGAGTTCGGGAAATAGAAGTCGATGCCGACGAGCAGCGCCCGGAACGTCGGCATCACCCCCCGCGGTCCGCTGAAGCCCTTGTCGTCGGATTCGGAGCTGGGTCGGTCGTTCATGAGGCTCCTCGAATGGATGGGCCGTCAGGGCCGGGCCCCCGCGCAGGCGCGGCCGCGGGTCAGCTGGGGTAAGCGGCCTTGATGAATTCGATGTCCCGTCTCGATAGCTTGTTGTTCGACTTGGTCCCTACTCCGTTCCGCGTGAGCGCCGCGGGGAAGCCGTAGAGCATGATCGAGTCCGGGTCGAACTGTGTCCCGATCAGGATATCCGCCGAATATTTCGCGATGACGTTGCGGTAGGTCCTCTCCCGGGGCCAGTTGTTCGGCGGGCCGGAGAAGTATCTGTAGACCGCTTCCTCGTTCCACTGGATGCCGCCCTGCGGGTTCTGGTGCTCGTGGATGGCGCCGAGCGCGTGGCCGAACTCGTGGATCGTGACGCGCGAGTACTCCGCGTCGTCGGTGTCGTCGCGCAGCCACCCGAAGTTCATCGTGGGCTGGTGGAGCGGAAAATACTGCTGTACCAGCGCGTCCGTGCCGAGCGCCGACCACGAGCCCGGGTCGGCGTAAAATGAGATCCGGATCTCCGAGTATTCCGAATCGTCGAAGTCGAAGGTGATGTTGGCGTAGCGCGTCCACTCCCGGGCATAGTGAGCGACCTTCTGCCGCATCGTGGCCGATCCGTCGAGGAAGCGGATCCTCAGGCGCTTGCCGGGGCGCCACCGCTTCTGCGCGATGAGCGCGATACGCTCTGTCGGCGTGAGCTTCGGATCGTTCGGATCGAGGTTCGGGTCCACCTCGTTCGCCGGATTCTCCTGCACGGCGATCCGCCTCGCCGTCTCCTCCAGCGCGAGCGGCAGCGTCCGATCGAAGCAGAGATGGATGGATTCTTCTGTCGTATCCATGGGCGTTCTTCTGTCCTTCTCGGAGGGCGGGCGCATGGCGGCCGTACGGCGCGATGCCCTCCGGCTCATCACGCCGCACCGCGTACACCATAGTTCGATGGAGCCTCGCTGCAATCTGTTGTCGCCGCCGAACGTCGATGAATGAAATGGTCGAACTTCGGCTCGCCACATCTGGGAATGTTGCTATTGGTTCGCTGTCAAGAAGCTCCAGGCCTCGTTCTCATAGCCGGGAGGAGCGCCGGAGTAGAGGTACCTGGTGTAGGCCATCGCCGCCTCCCCCCGGATGTCGCTCTCGGCGCGGGCGCGGAGCGCCCTGCCCAGATAAAGGAACGCAGCGGAGTGCGCGGGATCGCGCTGCGTTACCCAGCGCAGCTCGCTCACGGCGCGGTCCAGATCACGCCGGCTCTTGAAGAGCACGCGGCCAAGGTGATAGTGCGCCGCTGTCGACTGCGCCCCCTCATTTTCCCGGATGAACGCCTCGAGCGCCTCGATGCTCTCCTTGTGGTTTTCAAGCGCGGCGTACGCGATCCCACGCCATAGCAGGTTGTTGGGGATGTCAGCGCGCTCGAGCACGGCGAGCGCGCGGCGGGCAGGCTCGCGATCGAGGTTCACGAGGCACGCGCGGGCGCTGTCCAGGAGCCTGTCGTCGAACGCGAGCTCGTCCATCCCCTCCCCGGTGACGTGCACGTTCATCGTCGTCGGAATCGCCCCGAACAACCCCCGCCACGTCAGCGCGACCGGCTGGGCCGTCTTGAGCGCCTTGACGATCTCATTCGTCAATAGACCGTGCACCGCATCGCCGGAGCCGGGCGACGACAGCGCCATCGCCTCCTCGACCTTCGGCCGCTCCTCGCTGACTGTTTCCATGTTGATGGATCCGTTGAGCGCGGTCAACCTGCCGACCCGAGGAGGGGAGTCGAAGTACCGGCGAGCGCTCTGGGCGCGTCCGAGCGGGACCGGCGGCGGATCCGCCTCGACGTACCTCGCCCCTTCCGGGGACGCCCTGCTGGTCCAGCCGGCGTCCACGAGGGTGACGAGGCGTGTCGAGCGCCGACCGGCGAGCTCGTCGAGCTCGCGAAGCGCGATGTCGACCACGCCGTCGCTCCGCCCGTCCGCGCTCACGATCGTGGGATGACCGCTCGCGTTGAAGGAGCCGTTGCCGGCGAAATAGAAGAGCGTGGCCGACTCCTCTGGCTTCGCGGCGAGCTCCTTGAACGCCGCGAGGATCGCGGCGCGGCTCGCGGCGCCGTCGAGGAGCAAGCGCACGTTCTCCGGCAGAAACCCGTACCCATCGATGAGCACCTGGAACAGCGCGCGCGCGTCGTTGACCGCGCCCCGCGGACGGGGTACCCCCGGATGGCCGTACGCGTCGATCCCGACGAGGAGAGCGAAGCGATTGCCGCGCTCGAGCCGCGCGACCAGCGATGTCACGTCGCCCGCCAGCCGCGCGTGTGCTGGTGGGGCAAAGGCGCTGAGATACCCATGGAGCGAGCCCGCCGCGGCCTCCCGCTGTCCAGCGCCGATCTGGGCGACGGCGACCGCCATGAACGCCTCCGGCGCGGACGGCGCGCGCGCGCGCGCGGACAAGGCCAGCGCCTCGGCGGCCCGGAGGTACGCTCCTTGTTCGAGGAAGGCGCGCCCGGCCGCGTAGTGCAGGTCGGGCGGCGCCGCGGGGAACGCGCGGAGGATCGCGTCGTAGCGCGCCTCGAGATCCTGGCGCGTGAACCCGTCGAAGCGCCGCCGCCGGCTCAGCTCGAAGAGCGTGAGGTGCCCGATGCTCACCGGCTCGAGGCGCTCGGACATCGATCCTGTCCCGCTCAGGTGCGGCGCTTGCTCCCGCGCGTCCAGGTGGGTCTGCATGCGCCTCGCGATCTCGTCCCTGAGCTCTTCGAGCGTGGTGCTCGGCGTCGCCGTCTTGAGCTGTTCGACCAGCGCCCATGAGAAGAGCCCGCGGCGGCCGTAACGCTCATCGATGTGCACCGTCGAAGCCTGCCGTCCGGCGCAGGCCCCGAACAGGGCCGCGTAGGATGCATCGCGGGCGAGGTCGAACAGCTTCGGCGGCGCGTCGGTGTCCATGATGAGCGTCTTGCGCCGTGAGCGGATGCGCTGGAGCGCCCTGTGAATCTCGTCCGGCGTGATCGACGGTTCGGCGTCCCCGGCGCCCGCTGCCGGGTCGAGGCTGCCGACGCGGTAGGAAGGGATCGCGTCGTCTCGAAGGGGCGAGGAGCCTCGGCAGCCGCTGTAGAAGACGACCACCGCGTCGTCCCCGGTCGCGGAATGGACGAGCTTTTCCAGCGCGCCCAGGATGCCGTCTCGGGTGGCATCGGGCCCGCAGAGCAAGGTCACGTCGTCGTCGGTGAAGCGCCATCGGTCGAGCAAGACCTCGCGAAGCGAGCGCGCGTCGTTCGCCTCCACCGCGTCGTCGTCCGTTCCCTGGCCAGCGTGGCCGACGCCGATCAACAGCGCGCGACGGGTCCCCGCGGTCGTGCGGCGCGCCGGGGCCTCCAGGAGATCGCGCGCGAAGGCCGCTCGCGGATCGCCGGGGTTCTTCGCAAGGAAGGACTCGATAGATTGCTTCGCGGCGCTCGCGCCGTGAGCCTTCGCGAGCGCGACGCCCAGGTAGTACGCCGACTCGACCGCTCCGGCTTCGCCCCGGCTCACCACGGCCTGAAACGCCGGGATGGCGCGGTCGCAGTCCCCGGCATCGAGGCGCGCGAGACCCAGGTCCACCGTGTTGTCGACGAAGAGCTCGCTGGCCACGTCCAGGCTGACTCGATCGCCCAGGAACCGCGCGATGTCAGCGAGATCGCGGCCGAGCGCCTGCCGTTCCTCGTTGTCGAGCGTCGCCCTCCAGGCGAGGGGCAGGTCGTTGTCGAAGCCGTTTCCGCTGATCCATGGGTGTTGCGGCGTGGGCTCCGTGGCGGCTATCACATTCTTGCTCACATAATCGTAGAGGCTGCTCACCGTCACCTTACCGGTGTCCTCCTCCGCGGCATCGCCGCCGAGCCCTTTGAGCAGGAAGTGCGTGAAGACGCCGTGGCCGCCGTCCCACTGTGCACCTTCTTGCGCCGCCTCGTTCGCCCGCGTGGACGAGATCGTCGCGATCCCGGCCTGTGCCCTGCTGAGCGCCTCGGCTTGCTGGTTCATCACCTCGCCCGCGCTGAGGCTCCGCGCTCGTGTCGAATCACCGATCGGCGAACCGTGGCAGACATCGACCAGGATGACCCCTCGTTCGGCCAGCACATAGTCGTTCAGGGCGTTCTGCACCTCTCGCATCGGCAGGGCTGTGGACCCGATGTCTTTGGGGTCGGTGTCCCATGTGATCAGATAGAAGATGTTGCCCCGAGCTCCCACGTCCGGCTGGCCGTGGCACGCGAAGTAGAGGAGGATGATATCGTCCCTGGCAGCTTTTTTAAGGAAGCTCCGGAGCGCCCAGGTGATCTTGGCTGTCGTCGCTTGCTCGTTGAGCAAGAGCTGGACGTTGTCCCTCTTGAAGCCGCAGCTCATCGTTAGGGTCTTGTCCAGGTCTTCGGCGTCGCGAGCTGCGTAGTTCAGGTTGAGGCTCGCGTCCTTGTACCTGGAGATCCCCACGACCACCGCCCACTTCTCCGCATAGGTGCCATAGATGGAAGGGCTGACCGGCCGCACGTTCCGGTCGAACGCAGGCTCGATTGCGATGCTCCTCTCTCGAGCTGCCATTGGGTCGCTCGTCACCCTCGAACCGTCGCAGGTTGACTCGTCTTCTCGTGCGCTCGCGTGTCCGCCGCTGCGAGGAGCAGCCCCGGGAGGACGTGGCAACGGCCGCTCGGGGCTGCTCGCCGCGTGCTCGGATCGTGCGTGGCCATGCAGCCTCCGATGACCCAGCGCCGCTGCGCGTCGCCCTCCGCCTCGGGTGGGGCGGGCGGCGCGGAGCAGCCTGGCTCTGAAGGCGTCGCGAGCTTTCCCGCGGGTCGCCGGCGACGCCGTGGGGCCACGAGACCCTGCGGATGCACGCGAAGCCCGACGAGACGAGGGCGTTCGCGAGGCGCAGGGAGGAGCCGCGCGCCGGAGCGCCTTCAGCGCACGCCGACGAGGCGCTGCATCAGGCGCTGGAACTCGGGGACCGAGAGGTCGATGTGCTCGACGACGCGGCCGTAGAGCGTGGCCGTGGGCACGTTGCGGCCGTTGAACTCCTTCTCGAGCTCGGAGAGCTTCCACAGGATGATGCGCTCGGCGCGGGTCAGGCCGTCGCGCACGTCCGGGAGCTCGTCGAGCGGGGATCGCCTAGGGGGCATGGTCGGGCTCCGAGATCTGGCCTTCGTGGGCCGCGCTCACTGCACGACGCCGAGCACGCGCTGCTGGCGCGCGAGCTCCGCCGCGTTCTTGAGGGCCTCGAACAGGTCGCGCGACGCCGGCAGCCCCCGGATGACGAGCTCGGGATCGCTCGCGTCCTTCGTGAACACGCGGATCTCCGCGACGTCGAGCAGCCGCTGCATGAACGTCTGGCGGAGGTCGATGTCGAGGACCCGCCAGAGCTGCAGGGTCTCGATCCGGCGCGTGAGCAGGCCGGCCTCGTAGTCGATCGTGCGATCGGTGATCTTGTAGCGGAGGCTCTTGCGCTTCCAGTGCAGGATGCCGAGCCAGATGAGGCCCACCAGCACGAGCGAGAGCACGCCCGCCGCCACGTAGGACCAGAACCACGCCTTCCAGCTCGGAGTCCCCTCGAACAGGACGCGCGCCGCGCCCGGCGCGGGGGCGAGCGCGCCGCCGGCGGGGGCGAGCGCGCCGGGAGCGGGGACGGCGGGGGCGAGCGGCGCGGCGGGGGCCGTGGCCACCGGCGCTCGCTCGTCGAGCATGCTGCCGCAGAAGCGGCACTTGATCGCGGCGTCCTGAATCTGCTCCGCGCAGAAGGGGCAGGGCTTCACCCCGACGATTCTAGTCGACATCCCGGGCGTGAGATCCACGGCAACCACCAAGCTTCGCGCCGCGTTGTCCTACATCCGAACATTTACGTGGTCGTTCACGTTTACGTTTACGTTGCCCCCCGGCCCCCGGCGGCGAGCGCCTCCTTGCCTGCGCGTCCCAGCCTCCGGATCGCGGCCTCCCTCCGCAGGGCCTCCCCCCTGTCGGCCGCCGCCTCGACGTGGACCACCGCGAGCGGCCCCCGTCCGCGCGTGTACCTCGCCCCGCGCCCCGCCGCGTGCTGCGCGAAGCGCGCCTCCACGTCGCGGGCGATCCCCGTGTAGAACGACCCGTCTCCGCAGCGCAGGATGTAGACGTGCCAGCCCGCGGTCACTCCTTCGGCCCCTCGTTGTAGCCCCGCGGCCGGTACTTCGGGTCCACTCCGCCGTGCGTCGCGCCGTTGTCGAGCGTGTCGGTCGCGAGGTACGCGAGCCACGTCCCGGGGTGCTCCTCCGCGAGCCGCCTGAGCTCCGCGTCGTGCGCCGTGAGGCGCTGCTCGTCGTGCAGGCACTGCAGCGCGAGCGCGATCAGGCTCAGCTCGTTCGGGCCGAGCTCCATGCCGCGCTGGTAGTGCGGGAAGGCCTCGTCGGGGCGGTGCATCCGGCAGAGCGTGTCGCCCGTGTACACGTGCGCCATCGGCCACGTCGGGGCGAGATCCATGGCGATTTTGCTCTCGGCCAGGCGGGTCTCGAGGTCGCCGCGGGCGCCCTTCATCACCGAGTAGTTGAGGTGCGCCTTGGCGCTGTTCGGGACCGCCTCCTTCGTCGCCGCCCAGAAATCGAGGTCGTTGCGGTAGTCCATCGCGTGCCGGTAGGCCTGCGCGCACTGGAAGCCGAAGAAGAGGACGAACAGCGCCGGCGTCACCCACGCCCTCCACGACCAGCGCGCGCGCGGCGTGAGGGTCGAGCCCGCGAGCGCCTCGTGGAGCCACGAGAAGGCGACGGCGAGCACGAGCGACGAGCCGATGGCCGGGAAGTACCAGAAGCGCTCGGCGCGCACCGTCGGCAGGACGACAGGGATGTTCGAGTGCGGGAAGTAGCTCACCACGACCCAGGTCAGCCCGATCGCCGCGATGCACAGCCCCGCGTAGCCGCGGCGCAGCGGCACCCAGGCGCTCCGGTCCGCCGTCGCCGGGCAGGGCAGGGGGCGCGCGCCCTCGACAAGCAGCCCGAGCCCGAGCAGGAACGCGGGCAGGAACGGCAGCGGCCAGAGCACGAGCGGCAGCGCCCGGAGCAGCGCCGCGCGCCCCGCCGGGCGGAGCACGTGCCAGTCGTACGCCGCGAGCGCCGCCGCCGCGATCGCGAGGAGCGCCCCCGCGAGGAGCAGCGGCCACCTCCGCGACGTCGCCTGGCCGCCGTCCACCAGGAAGGCGGCGCGCACCGAGCGCCGCTCGCGCCGCTCCAGGTGCTCGCGGCGGAGGGCCGCGATCCAGAGCGCGAGCGAGCCGAGCGGGGGCAGCACCATCATCGCGGCGCCGGCGACGCTGCCGAAGAAGACGAGCCTGTCCGGCACCGGCTCCTGCGGGTACGAGTAGTCGCCGCTCAGCGTCCACGGGAACACGATCTGGGTGAGACCCCGCCAGTAGACGCGCAGCGCGCCGGCGATCCGGTGCGGCATGTCCGCGGCGCCGAGCGGATTGTTGAGCGGATCGCGCGGCAGGGGCGCCTGGTGGAACCAGACGAGCGCCTCGTGGAGCGCGCGCTTCACGAGCGGCGCGCCCTCGGGGAGCGGCGCGGCGAGCTCGGCCGGCATGGGCGCGGGGAACCAGCGCCGCCGGAGCTCGACGTAGAGCACGAACGCCGCGCCCGCGGCGAGCAGCGCGAGCAGCGCCCGGACGAACCGCGCCGGCCGCGTGGGGTGGGTGAGCGGCGCGGCGATCAGCGCGGCGAACGGGACCAGCGGCACGCAGACGAGCGCGCTCTCCTTGGAGAAGAGGCCGAAGAGCACGGCCGCGAACACGCCGAACGGCATCGCCCACGCGGGCAGCGCGAGGGCGGCGAGGGCGGCGATCGCCCCCATGCCCCCGAGCACGTCGGCGATGCCCACGATGCCGCTCACCGCCTCGGTGAGCACCGCGCAGCCGACGAAGAGCAGCCCGGTGAGGTACGCGAGCCCGCGCCGCCGCGTGAGCCAGAACGTGACGCACGTGAGCAGCGCGGCGTTCACCGCGTGGAAGAGGACGTTGTAGAAGTGGTGGAAGAACGGCTGCTTCGTGACAGCCCAGATCGTGCGCCAGAGGAAGTTCGGCAGCGGGCGGTAGGAGCCGACGCTCCGGTCGGGCGGCAGCCCCCAGAAATCGCGGTGGATCGCGTCGAGGAAGCCGATCCCGCCCTTCGCGTTCACGTACGGGTTGGCGAGGAGCGCCTCCTGCTCGTCGAAGATGTAGTTCGTCGACGGGGCGCGCGTGAAGAGGATGACGGCGACAAGCGCGAGCGGCGCGATCGCGGACAGGAAGGTCGGGTCGAGCTCGAGGAAGTAGTCGCGCACGCGCCGCGCGGCGTCCCCGAGGAAGGACGGCGCGGCGGGCGGCCCTGCCGACGGCGGCAGCCCGGAGGACGGTGGCAGCCCGGAGGACGGCGGCGGCCCGAAGGACGGGGGCGGCCCGAAGGACGGGGGCGGCCCGGAGGACGGCGGCCCGTACGGCGTCGTCGTGTCGTCGTCGAGCGCGCTGGACATGGGGTCGCGCGCGGCGGCAGGGGGCGGGGGCCGATAGGTCACGCCGCGCCCTCTCAGCCCTTCACGTCCGGCGGAGCGCCCGGCGCGCCGTCCGGCTCGGGGATGGACCAGATGTCGCCCCAGAGCGGCTGGCCGCCGTCGACCCCGTAGACCGCGCCCGTGATGAAGTCGTTCTGGTCGCTCGCGAGGAAGACGATGAGCCGCGAGACCTCCTCGGGGGTGGCGAGGCGCTTGAGCGGCGTGGCGCGCCGCGCGAGCTCGAGCAGCTCGTCGCCGTACTGCGATGTGCCGCTCGACCGGATGTTGCTGCCGGGCGCGACCGCGTTGACCCGGATGCCGAGCGCGGCCCACTCGACGGCGAGCGAGCGGGTCAGGTTCTCCACGCCGGCGCGCGCGGCGCCCGTGTGCGCCATGCCCGGGAAGCCGCGGCTCACCGACGCGGTGACGTTCACGATCCGGCCGCGGCGCGCCGGGAGCATCGCGCGCCTCGCGACCTCGCGCGTCATGAAGAAGGTGCCATTCAGGTTGTTGCGGACGACCGCCTCCCAGCCCTTCGGCGTCATCTCGCTGGCCGGACTCGGGAACTGGCCGCCGGCATTGTTCACGAGGACGTCGACGCGGCCGAATTTCTCGAGGACCTGGCCCACGAAGGCGGCGATCTGCTCCGGCTCGCGGATATCACACGGCGCGGCGAGCACGTCGTCGCCGGGGACGCCGTCGCCCGCGAGCGTGCTCGCCGCGGCCTCGAGCTTGTCGGCCCGGCGTCCGCAGAGGGCGACCTTCGCACCGAGGTAAGCGAACTCACGCGCGGACGCGAGGCCGATCCCGCTGCCCCCGCCGGTGACGATCGCCACCTGCTGTCGGAAGAGTCCTGGGGCGAAGATCGAGCGCACCTGGGTCACGCCCCGCGTTTACAACGGCTCAGCGGGCGCCGCCACACGCTGGGCGATCCGGGGGGTATCCGGCGTCCCAGGCAGAAAGGCCCCGGCGTTCGGGGGCGCTTGCCCGTCCGGCTCCGGCGCCTGGCGCGGAGCGCGCCGCGGCTCGGGGATCGCCCGGCGCGCCTGCGAGACGCCTCGCGGCCAGCGCGCGGTCGGACCGCCGATCCCGCTGCGCGACGTCGGCGCTGCTGGCGTGAGCGACTGCCCCTCTTGAGCCAGGCATTGTTGAACGAATTGGGTCATTTGCGTGAACTCACGACGTCCCCGGGCCCCGGAGCCGCCTTCGCCTCGGGGCACGATTCCGGCGCTCCGGCGGAGCGGACCGCGCGGAGGGCAGCGCATTCCGCATGGACTCGACGGTGCGCCTCTGGGACGTCGACTCCGGCGCGCCGCTGAAGACGCTCGACGCCAGCGCCGGGGTCATCACCGATCTCGCGCTGTCTGCCGACGGCGGTCGGGTCGCCGTCTCGAGCATGGATGGGACGGGCACTCCGACGAGGTCTGGTCGCTCGCGCTCTCACCGAACGGCGACACCCTGGTGAGCGGCGGCAAGGACGACATGATCCGGGTCTGGGACGTTTACTCGGGCAAGGTCAGAAGAGAGCTGCGCGCCGGCCTGAACGGCGTGATCGCGCTCGCCTTCCACCCGGGCGGCGCGCAGTTCGCCGCGGGCGGCGGGAACAACCAGATCCGCATCTGGGCGGCGCCGGGCAAGGTGTGGAGGCCGCCGGTGCCGCCCGCCGACTACACGCCAGCGCCCGTCGCCCCCGAGCCGTCGCCCTCTGTCGAGGCGTCGCTCGTCCGCGACGCCAACGCGCTGCTCGATGAGGCCAGATCGCAGAGTGTCCGCCAGCAGGCGCGCGCGCTCCTCGATCAGGCGATCCGCGCGAACCCCGCCTACGCGCCGGCCCACGCGGCGCTCGGCCGCCTCGCCTACAAGAGCGGTTATCTCCGTGGCAACGAGTACGAGCCCGACAGCCTTGTGCGCGCCCACGAGCACACGGACAAGGCGCTGGAGCTCGATCCCGGATGTCTGGACGCCCATGTGGTCAAGGGCTGGGCCTACATGTTCCAGAAGAACCACGGCGAGGCGCGCAGGATGGTCGAGGCCGCGGAGGCGCTCCGCCCCGACGCCGACGATGTGATCCTCCTGTCGGCCACCCTCGCCGAGCGCGAGGGGAAGACGGAGGAGGCCCTCGCGGGCGCGAAGCGGATCATCGAGACCAGCAAGAACCCGCAGGTGCTGGCGCGCGCTTACGACATCCTCACCGACGTCTACAAGGCCATGCGTGAGTGGGACGCGGTGGAGGACACCTACCTGGCGATCGTTCGCCTCGATCCGAAGTCCGCCTGGGCCAAGGGCAACTACGCCAACTTTCTCACGTGGAGAGAGGAGCACGATCGGGCGGTGGACATGGCGCGAGCCGCCCTCGCCACGAGCGATTACCCGATAGGGCGCACGATCCTGGCCAGCGCGCTGTGCGGCAAGGGCCGGCAGCTGCTCGCAAGGCAGGACCTCGATGGCGCGCGGGCGCAGTTCCTCGCCGCGAAGGAAGCGTATCCCGGGAGCGCCGAGGCGCCGCACGGCATGGCGCTGTATTTTCGGGCGCTGGCGGACAAGGAGCAGGAGCAGCAGAGACGCGCCGAGCTCCTCGCCGAGGCGAAGAAGCACCTCGAGGAGGCGCTGCGGCTCGATCCCGAACACCGGGGCGCGCAGGAGGCGCTCGCAGCGCTCGACCGGCCCGCGCGCTGAGCGCGCCGGGATCGCGGGGCAGAAATCCCGGCAGAAAACCCGGTCGATGACGAGCGGTCGCCCGAAACGTTCTGCGATCCCAGCGCCGCGTGGGCGACGAGGACCTCCTTTTCATGGCCGAAGAAGTGGCTGGTGCGGCTGACGGTGGCATCGGCGGAGCCCACCCGTGGCAATCGTGAACGACGGAGATTGGGTTCTCCTGCGAGTGGCGCGATGTCCTACGCCTGTCGGCGCGGTCCACTCGGACTTCAGGGTGCCCCAAGCGTCCGGACTCCAGGGGGCGTTCGGAGTTTCCTGACGACCTCACGCGCCTGCACACCCGAGAGCCGCACGAGCTGGGCGTGGGCCAAACTCCGCCGGTGCCAGGTCACACCCTTTGGAATATATAAGTAACTGGTCGTAGTGCGTCGCGTTGACGAGCGAGCGAGCAAGGTTTTCGATGATCGTCGAGAGAGGCTACGCGCTCCGCGAGAAAATCGAGGAAACTGCCGATTTTGCCTTGTACCGCGCATACCACGAGGGCGACGGCGCCCCGGTTTTGCTGAAGATCCTGCGCGCGGAAAGATCGACCGGCGCCGAGGTCGTGCGCTTCAAGGACCAGTACGAGCGCATCGCGCGCCTCGCCTCGCCCCGCCTCGTCGCCCTGCGCGGCGTCGAGGCGCTCGCCGGCTCCTTGATCGTCGTCCTCGAGGACTTCCCGGGCCGCGATCTCGCGCGGATCCTCGCCGCGCGCCCGTCACGCAGGATGCCGGTCGGCGAGGCGCTCGACCTCGCGGCCGCGCTCGCCGAAGGTCTCGCCGCGGTGCACGTGGCCGGGCTCGTCCACCGCGATCTGCGCCCGCAGAACGTGCTCGTCGGCGCGCGCGGCGCGGTCAAGATCAACGGCTTCGGCGTCGACGCCGAGATCACCCACGCGCACGAACGGCTCTACGCGCCGGCGGTCATCGCCGACGTGCTGCCCTACGTCTCCCCCGAGCAGACAGGCCGCATGAACCGCGGCGTCGACTACCGGACCGACCTCTACGCGCTCGGCGTCATTCTGTACCAGATGCTCACGGGTCGGCGCCCCTTCGAGGCCCTGGACCCGATGGAGCTCATTCACGCGCACCTCGCCCTCGCGCCGACGCCGCCGTCCTGCGTCGATCCGACCATCCCCGAGGCCGTTTCCGACATCGTGCTCAAGCTGCTCGCGAAGAACGCCGAGGAGCGTTACCAGAGCGCCGAGGGCCTGCTCGCCGACCTCGAGCACTGCCGCGAGGCCCTGCGCGGCACGGGGACGATCGAGCCCTTCGTCGCGGGCCAGCGCGATCGTCAGGACCTCTTCCGGATCCACCAGAAGCTCTACGGCCGCGAGCATGACGTCGAGGCGCTCACCGCCGCGTTCGAGCGGGCGCTCGAGGGGGGCCGTGAGATCGTCCTCGTCTCCGGCTACTCGGGGATCGGGAAGTCCTCGCTCGTACACGAGATCTTGAAGCCGCTCGCGCGGCAGAAGGGCTATTTCACGAGCGGCAAGTACGACCAATACAACCGCGGCGCGCCCTACAGCGCGGTGATCCAGGCGTTCGACGGCCTCGTGCGGCAGATCCTCACCGAGAGCGACGCGCGCATCCTCCGCTTTCGGAGCGCGCTCCTCGAGGCGCTCGGGCCGAACGCGCAGGTCGTCTGCGACGTCATCCCGTCGCTCTCCCACGTGATCGGCCTGCAGCCGCCCGTCCCGGCGCTCGGCCCGGTCGAGGCGCAAAACCGCCTGAACCGGTGCTTCTTGCTGTTCGTCTCGGTGTTCGCGCGGCGCACGCACCCGCTCGTCCTGTTCCTCGACGATCTTCAGTGGATCGACCCCGCGAGCCTCGGGCTGCTCCGCGCGCTCCTCGCCGACGACTCGCTCGATGCCCTCTTTTTCTGCGGCGCTTACCGCGACAACGAGGTATCGCCGGGGCACCCGTTCATCCTGGCGATCGAGGAACTCAAGCAAGCCGGGCTCGTCGTGCGCGACATCGTCCTTGCCCCGCTCGCGCGCCCGCACCTGATCGAGATGCTCTCGGATAGCCTCAAGCGCAGCGACTGTGGGCCGCTCGCCGATGCGGTGCAGAAGAAGACCGGCGGCAACCCGTTCTTCGTCAAGCAGTTCGTCCGGCCGCTGCACGACCACGGCGTCCTCGCGTACGCAGCCGGATCAGGCTGGCGCTGGGACCTCGCCGCGATCGACGCGCTCGGGTACACGGACAACGTCGCAGACCTCATGGTGCGCACCATCGCGCGCCTGCCGCCGGCGACGGTGAAGGCGCTCAACCTCGCCGCGGCGATCGGCAACCGGTTCGACCTCGACGTGCTCGCCGCGGTGAACGAGTGCTCGCCGGAAGACGCGTACGCCCGCCTCGATCCCGCCGTGAGCGAGGGGCTCGTGATCGCCGGGCGCGGCGGCTACCGCTTCGCCCATGACAAGGTCCAGGAGGGCGCCTACGCGATGATCCCGGAGGCGGACCGACCCGCCTTCCACCTCCGGATCGGCCGGCTGCTCGCGGGCAAGCTGGACCTCTCGGAGAGCCAGAGCCTCTTCGACGTCGTCGGCCACCTGAACAGCGCAGGCGACCTCGTGTCGGACCCCGCGGAGCGCCTGCACCTCGCCCGCATGAGCCTCGAGGCCGCATGCCGCGCCGAGGACTCGGCCGCCTTCGGCGCCGCGCTGCGCTACCTGCAGCTCGGCCTCCTGCACCTTCCGGAGGACGCCTGGGCGTCCCAGTACCCGCTCCGCCTCGACTACGCGAAGAGAGCCGCCCTGATGCTCTCGCTCTCGGGCCAGCATGACGACGCCCTCGCGATCCTCTCCGAAGGCCTGGAGCGGGCCGCGAGCCGGCTCGATCGCACCGAGGTGCTGCGGCTCAAGATGAACGTGCAGGTGCTCAAGAACGACCTGCCAGCCGCGCTCGCGGAGGGGCTCGAGGCCCTGCGCCCGTTCGGGATCGACCTGCCTCTCTTCCCGGACGACGCCATGCTCGACGCCCAGGTGCGGGCGACGATGGATCTCGTCCGGGAAAGGACGATCGAGGCGCTGCCAGGCCTGCCGCCGCTCGCGGACCCGGAGATCCTCGCCATGCAGGACGTGCTCCAGGAGCTCTTTCTCCCCTGCTACTTCCTGGCCACGAACGACCTCGGCATCACGGTCGCGAAGATCCTCGAGAACACGCTGCGCCACGGGCTCTCGAAGAACTCGATCTTCGGCTGCATGAACTTCGGGATGCTCCTCTGCGCCCGCGGCGACATCGCGCTCGGCTACCGCTTCGGCCGCGCCGCCATCGACCTCGCGGACCGCTACACGGACAAGAAGTCCGAGGCGATGCTCCGCAATATGTGGGGCGCCTTCGTGCAGCACTGGCGAGAGGGCTACGCCGCCTGCAAGGCGTCGCTGGTCGCCGGGATGCACGCCGGGCTCGAAACGGGCCAGTACATCTGGTCGTTCTACAACACGACCAATGGCATCACGAACAGCCTCCTGCGCGGCCTCCCGCTCTCCGACCTCCTCGCCGAGGCGCGGAGCTACCAGCCGACGCGCAAGCTCGACGAGTTCAACGCCATCACCTGGGCGGTCGGCGCGGTCGGACAGATCGCGCACCAGCTCTCGGTCGAGACCGAGCGCCCCGCCACGCTCGAGGGGGCGTGGGTCGATATCGACCAGGTGATCGAGGAGTCCCGCCGCATCGACAACCAGGCCTCGTTCTTCTTCGCCCACTTCTACATCGTCATCCTCTGCGTCTTCCAGGGGGCGTTCGAGGAAGCGGCGCGCGCCGCGCTCTTGCCGAACGTCGAAATCCCGGCCGTGGCGGCCTGGCATGGCAACCCCGCGTTCCATTGCTACGCAGGCATCGCGTTCACGCAGGCGGCGGACGTCGTCTCCCCGGCGGAGCGCGCGCTCTTCCTCGCCCGCGCCGAGGTCTCCGCCGAAAAACTCTCGCGCTGGGCGGACCTCTGCCCGGAGAACCTGGCGCACCGCCGCGCCCTCCTCCTCGCCGAGCTCGAGCGCGTCCGCGGCGACGCGCGCGCCGCCGGGGACCGCTACGACGAGGCGATCGCGCTCGCGCAGCGCGGCGGCTATCTCCACGACGAGGCGCTCGGCAACGAGCTCGCGGGCCTCTGCTTCCGCGCGCTCGGCAAGGAGACCATCGCCGGCGCCTACCTGACCAAGGCGCACAGGGCGTACGGCCGCTGGGGCGCGACGGAGGCGATGCGGCGCCTCGAGAACGCGTACCCCGACCTCGTCCCGGGCGAGAGCCTCCGCGGCGAGAGGAGCCCGCGGGCCGGCGCCGCGCTCGACGTCGGCTCGGTGCTCAAGGCCTCTCAGGCCATCTCGGGCGAGATCGTCCTCGACCGCCTGCTCGACGCGCTCATGCGCATCATGGTCGAGAACGCCGGCGCGCGGCGCGGCGTCCTCCTGCTCCTGCGTGACGGACGGCTCGTCGTCATGGCCGAGCACCACATCCGGGATGCGTCGGTCCACGTGCTCGGCGCGGCGCCCCTCGAGGGCCGCAAGGACCTGCCGGCCAGCGTCGTCACGTACGTGGCGCGGACGCGCGAGGCCGTCCTGCTCGACGACCTCGCGATCGACGGGCCGTTCGGGCGTGATCCCTGCTTCGCCGGCGGTGCGCCGCGCTCCTCGCTCGCCGCGCCCATCGTCTACAAGGGCCGCCTCGCCGGCGTGATCTATCTCGAAAACGACCTCACCCGCTCGGCCTTCACGCCCGATCGCGTCGAGGTGATCCGGCTGCTCTCCGCCCAGGCGGCCAATTCCATCGAAAATGCGCGCCTCTATGCGGATCTGCAGCAGGAGAACGCGGAGCGACGGCGCGCCGAGGAGGTGCTCCGCCATTCCCTCTCGCTCCTCGAGGCCACGCTCGAATCGACGGCGGACGGCATCCTCGTCGTCGACGACGAGCAGCGCGTCCTGTGTCAGAATCACAGGTTCACGGCGATGTGGCGCATTTCGGACGAGATCCTCTCCACCGGGTCGGACGAGACGTTCCGTACGTTCGTCTGCGACCAGGTCCTCGATCCCGAGGCGTTTCTGCAAAGGATCCGCGCTCTCTATGCCTCGCCCGAGGAGTCCAGCTTCGATGCCATCCCGTTCGTGGACGGGCGCGTCTTCGAGCGTTATTCGCAGCCCCAGCGCCTCGGCGGGCGCGTGGTCGGGCGGGTCTGGAGCTTCCGCGACATCACCGCGCGCGTGCGCGCCGAGCAGCAGCGCGATCAGCTCCTCCTGGACGAGCGGCGGGCGCGCACGGCAGCGGAGGAGGCCGTGCACCTGCGGGACGAGTTCCTTTCTATCGCCTCGCACGAGCTCCGCACCCCGCTCACCAGCCTGCAGCTCGCCATTCAATCGCTGGGGCGAAGGCTCGCGCGGGGCATGGACGTCGAGCGCGTGCGATCCGCGGTCGCCCTCTCTGGCCGCCAGGTCAAGCGCCTCACCGACCTCATCGATATGCTGCTCGACGTCTCCCGGATCCAGGCGGGGAGGCTCGAGCTGTATACGGCGCCCGTCGAGCTGCGCGCGCTCGTCGACGAGCTCGTCGCCCACCTCGGCGATCAGATCGCGCAGTCAGGCAGCGTGGTCGCCGTGCGCGCGGAGCAGCCGGTCATCGGCCGGTGGGACCCGCACCGCCTGGAGCAGGTCGTGACCAACCTCCTCACCAATGCGATCAAATTCGGGGAACGCCGGCCGATCGACATCACCATCACCCGGGAAGATCGGGTCGCGCGGCTCTCGGTGACCGACCGTGGGATCGGGATCTCGGCCGAAGTGCAGGCGCAGCTCTTCGAACGATTTCGCCGCGGCGTCTCGTCGAAGCATTACGGGGGGCTCGGGCTCGGCCTCTACATCACACGCACCATCGTCGAGGCGCACGGCGGCCGAATTCGCGTGTCGAGCGAGGTCGGCCGGGGCTCGACCTTCTGCGTCGAGCTGCCGCTCTCGACCGAGCGCGCGGGGGATCTGTCGTCGTAGCGGTTGCCTCGAGCGGCTTCGTGAGTTCGGCTTGGTCCCACGCCTTCCCTCACGGATCTGATGGGCGCGATGGCGGCGGCCCAGGCCGCGCAGGAGCCGTTCTTCCTGGGCCGCCTCCGCGGGCACTTCGGCGCCGACCCCCGCACCCTCGCTGTCGTCGCCGAGGAGTTCCCGGCCTCGGACCACCCGAACTTCCAGCTCGCAATCGATACCCACCTCCGCGACGGCGGGTTCACCTCCGAGCTGCTCGGAGTCTCCGGCGGCGACATGTTCCGGGGGGGTGAGCCTTCTCGCGGTGCTGCGCGGCGAGAAGGCTCCCGACGGCGCGCTGGCCCGCGAGCTGGGCGCGATGGGGCTCCTCTGAGTCAGCGCGCGCGCCGGTAGTGCATCGCCACCGCGCCGCAGCGGAGCGGCTTGGCCGAGACCAGATCGAGCCGCCGCGCGGCGGGCAGCCCGCCCTGGTACAGGGTCGGGCCGTGGCCGGCGAGCCTGGGGTGGACGAGGAACCTGTACTCGTCGATGAGATCCAGCCGATCCAGCTCGGTCGCGAGCTTGCCGCTGCCGAGGAGCACGCGTGATGCGCACCGCGAAGCTCTCGGCTTTGTCATCGCGCAAGACTCTCGAGTCCGTGGTGTCGCAAAGCACAGGCCCACTCTGAGCGCGTAGGCGCACCGTCGGCGTCTGGAACCGCAGGGCAAGCTGCTCGACGCTCACCTCCGCGGAATTTTCGGCGAGTAGATCTTCGCGGTTGATCTCGTGAAACCAGTTGGTATAGTAAACCTCATGGTTTTGGATCGTTCGCCCCGGCTGGACCTCGTGTTTCACGCCCTGGCCCACCCGGCCCGACGGGCGATCATCCGGCAGCTCTCTGGCGGGGAGCGCAATCTGAGCGAGCTGGCTGCGCCCCTCAAGATGACCTTCCCGGCCGCCACCAAGCACGTGCGCGTGCTGGAGCACGCCAAGCTCGTCCGTCGCCGCGTCGACGGGCGGCAGCACCTCTGCCGGCTGGAGGCCGCCCCACTCAAAGAGGCGACGCTCTGGACCGAGTCGTTCCGCCAGCACTGGGAGGCCCGGTTCGAAGCGCTGGATTCGCTGCTCGACGAGATGAAATCCGAGGAGCAATCGCGCGCTCGCCGCACCTGAGCCTTCGGCCGTTATTCGACGCCGCCAGCTCGCACTTCCCGTTCGTCAGTCACGAGGACCCCATCATGAACGCTACCGGCACCACCTCACCCCGAGGCCTGCAAATCTCGACCCCCACGGACACCACCATCGTCCTTACCCGCACGTTCGACGCGCCCCGACGGCTGGTGTGGGAGGCCATGTTCACGCCGGACAAGATGCGGCGTTGGATGCTGCCTCCGCCGGGCTGGACCGTCACCTCCTGTGAGTGTGACGCTCGCGTCGGTGGCAAGCTCTCGGTGGCGTGGAAGAGCGACGAAGCCGATCAGGTCATGACGCTCCGGGGCGAATTCACGGCGGTGGCCCCGCACGAGCACGCCGTTCACACGGAGACGATGGCGCTGGGGTCGGGTCAGATGATCGGCTCGCTGGTGGAGAGGCACGAGTTCGCCGACAAGGGCGAGGCCACCGCAATGAGCATCACGCAGACCTACAACTCGAAAGAGGACCGCGACGGCGCGCTCGCCTCCGGCATGGATCAAGGCATGGAAGCCTGCTACCAGATGCTGGAGGCTCTGCTCCGCGAGCGCGCGTAGGGCGGTCTCTTCGCCCATTGGGGGCGTCCGGCGCCTGCGTCGGTCGGCGCCATGGCGGAGCGGCGGGCCGCGAAGCTCGCGGCCGCGGCGGCGGAGGCGCTCGAGCGACCCACCCGTCTGTGCGCCGAAGAGGCCGAACGGCGCGACATGCACCACGGGCGACCAATGCGCGGTGAGTCGATCGAAATGTCATATGCGCACGCCGACACGGGGGTGGTGATCTGCCCCCCTCGCCCTGGTGAACGCCTCGGCTGCCGGGTCGAGGCCTCGGCGCTACGCCTTCACGGCGGGGGCCCGCTCGCTCATCGCGCGCTTTGCGCTGCGGGCCCGTTCATTCGCGCGGCCGCAACGTCCTCATGAGGCCGTCGATCATCGGCTGGAGGCCGAACTCGAACACGCGATCGAGGTTGAAATCGTACCCGCCCGAGAGCTCGTCCAGCAGCCTGGCGAAGCTCGGATACGGCCCCGACGTCGCGATCGCCAGGAACGCGGCCCCCTGCGATTCGTTCCACTGCGCTTCGGTCATCCCCGTGGTGGCCTCGGCCTCGCGCTCCGACTCGAGGTTCACGGCGACGCCGCGAACGTAGCTGTAGAGCGTCATGTGCGCCTCGAGCCGGGTCGCCGCGTCGATCCCGGGGGCCTCCATGGCGCGCAGGATCCACTCGGCGTGCGCGATCACGTTGCGCAGCGCCACCGGCCGCGCGAGCGGCAGCACGTGCGCGAGCCATCCGTGCCGCCGGTACAGCGCCCACTGCGCGCGGGCCGCGCGGATCAGGGCCTCGCGCAGATCGCAAGGAGGCGACCCCGGCAGCGGGTGCTCGCCGAACACCGCGTCGATCATGAGGAGCACGAGCGCGTCTTTCCCCTCCACGTACCGGTAGAGCGACATCGTCGGCACGCCGAGCTTCGCGGCGACACCGCGCATGGAGAGGGCGTCGAGCCCCTCGTCGTCGGCGAGCCGGATGGCGGCCTGCACGATCCGCTCGCGCGTCAAGGCGCCGCCTCGCTCTGACGGCTCGCGTGCCGCGCGATCGCCCTCGGCCACCACGTGGCCCGAGCGCGGGACCGATCGGATGAGCCCCTCGTGGCGCAGGGTCGACAGCGCCTTGGTGGCGGTGGCGAGCGCGACGCCGAAGGAGCGAACGATCTGGCGCGTCGAAGGGACGCGATCGCCCGCGCGGAGGCGCCCGGACGCGATGCGCGCGCGCAGGTCGTTCGCGATCTGCAGGTAGGGCGGTCCGTCGGCCGACCTGCGGCGGTTCGTCGACGCGCCGCGCTTCACCGGAGGCATGGTGACTGTACTAGCACAGATGGTCGGTTGAAGGCGCGCGGGATGGTTGCCGGGGCGCGGTCCGCGACCGCAGCTGTTCTAGCCTAGAATCTTGGCCATGGCGCCGTTCGTGGGGTGCCGGGCGCCGCCGTCGTCGCCATGCTCGTGCGTACGTCGTACGCGCTCGGACGTGTACGGCGTACGCAACCTTCCTCCCGAGGTCCCCATGTCGAACGGCACCGTCCTCGTCTCCGGCGCAGGCATCGCAGGCCCCGCCCTCGCTTACTGGCTCTCGCGTCGCGGGTTCACCCCCACCGTGGTCGAGCGCGCCCCCGCCCTGCGCGCAGGAGGCAACGCCGTGGACTTCCGCGGGCCGACGCACCTGCGCGTCCTCGGCGAGATGGGGGTGCTCGACGCGATTCGACAGCATCAGACCCACATGCGGGATCTCGCGATGGTGGACGAGGCCGGCCGGCGCCTCGTCACGCTCCCCGCGGCGTTCGCGAGCGGCGACGTGGAGATCGAGCGCGGCGATCTCAGCCGCATCCTCCACGAGGCCGCGAAGGACGGGGCCGAGTTCGTGTTCGGCGACAGCATCGCCTCGCTCACCGACACGCCCGACGGCGTCGACGTCACGTTTGAACGCGGCCGGCCGAGGCGCTTCGACCTTGTCGTGGGCGCCGACGGGCTGCACTCCCGCGTGCGCGCGCTCGCGTTCGGCGACGAGTCGAGGTTCCTGCGCTTCCACGGCCATTACGTGGCGACGTTCGCCGCGCCGAACCACCTCGGCCTCGATCACCAGGGCCTCATCTTCAGCGAGCCGGGGCGGGCCGCCAGCATCGCGAGCGCCCGCCGCCCCGAGGAGGCAACGGCGCTCCTGATGTTCGCCTCCAGGCCGCTCGACCACGACCCGCGCGACGTGGCGCAGCACAAGGCGATCCTCGCCGAGCGGTTTGCGGGGATGGGGTGGGAGGTGCCGCGTCTGCTCGAGGCGATGAGGCAGAGTCCGAGTCTGTATTTCGACGCCGTGGGGCGGATCGACATGGATCGCACGTCGCGCGGCCGCGTCGTGCTCCTGGGCGACGCCGGCTACGGCGGCACCATCGGCGGACAGGGGACCGGCCTCGCCGTGGTCTGCGCGTACGTGCTCGCGGGTGAGCTCGCCGTCGCGAAGGGAGACCACCGCGCCGCGTTCCAGCGCTACGAAGCGCGGATCCGTCGATATGCCCGGCGCTGCCAGCAGGGGGCGAAGCACGTCGGCTCGTTCTACGCACCGCCGACCCGCGTGCAGCTCGCGCTGCGCAACACGATGTATCGGGCGCTCACCTCGCGTCCGCTCTCCCGCTGGTTCGAGAAGATGGTCACGAGCGCCGCCAGCGACCTCGTGCTCCCCGCGTACCCGGCGTGACGTCCTCGCAGTGTCTCGATCGCGTGGGCTCGTTTCCGCGGCGCAATCCAGCGGTGTTTGCGAGCAGCAAGTCGAGCACCTGCGTCAAGCGCTCCGCGGCCTCGAACGCCCGGACCTCGTCTCGGTCGAACAGCACGAGACCTTTGTTCCGCCGCGCGGCAATAACGAACAAGACCGCGCTCGCGGCGGGCGTCAGCATCGGCTCGCTCTACCAGTACTTCCCCGGCAAGGAGGCGCTGGTGCCACTAACGGTATGAGCGAAATCGCACCTGCGACCCGTAGATGATCTCGCCCTTGTTGATTCGATGCTCCAGGTCGTCAAGCTGGCGCATGAGGGCCTTGTAGTGCCGCGCCCAATGAACGAACTGAAACAGGAAGACAACGACAATTACGCCAGTACAGAGACATACAATGGCTATGCGCTCGGGCCCATACAGGACATAAGTAAGCCCTGCCGCCACAGCGGCGACAAGAAGCCCGGACAATGCGACTGTCGCGAGAACGCGCCGGGCGGTGCGGACCGTGATGCTTCGCACCCGGTCCAAGTTTTGGAGCTCGATGATGTCGCTGTCTTCCATAGCGGTCCAACCATCCGTCGATCGGGCAACCGACGCCGGTCCGAGGTGCGGCTGAAGGCATCAAACTCGTCGAAAACTTCCAGTCCGTTCGCCCGTCTGCAGCCGCAGATGGGCCGCAGGCACGGCTGTAGTGCTAGCGCGGGATCTCGGGGATGAACTCGGCGCCCAGGCGGAAGATCAAGAAGTCCTTGGTGACGTTGCCGCTGCTGCTGCCAGGCCACATGAAGGGGCTGCCGCCGCTGCGGTCCGGATCCCACTCGTACCACATCCAGCGCGCCTCCTCGTCGATGTCACAGACGATGGAGAACTCATTGCCGGGCTCCGGGACCGAGCGCTCCGTGTCGTTCGTCTCTCCGAATGCCACATGGCCGTGCGCAGACGCCTCGGTGGTCACCCAGCCGGCGCTTGTCGTCTGCGGGTCGAGATCACCGCTGTTGCAGCGCGCGATATACTGGTTGATGGTCTCCAGCGTCGGCCCGTTCGAGCCGAGGTCGTAGTCCTCGCCCGTCGCGCAGACCTCCCACGCGCCGTCGCCGGTGAAGACGGGCTCGGCCCCCTCGCGGAAGAACTGGCCGATCACGCCCTGTGTCGTGGACTTGTCGGCGTACGTGATGATGTAAAGATAATTTCCCGCGTTCGCGGACGCCGCGGGCACGGTGTACGACTCCGGCCCGTTGCCGATGGGACAGGAGAAGATCTTCCCGGCGAGGGTGTTCTCGATGCCCCCGAAATAGTTCAGGAGCCCGTCGCCGGTCCCGTAGCCGAAGCCGTACGCATTGTCGGCCGTGATGATCACGCTCACCGCGTTCGAGAGCCCGGTCCCTCCGCCGCCGCCGGCGATCTCACCGAGACCGTTCTCGTCCTCCCCGCCCGCGCCCCCGTTACCGCCGCCGGCGCCGGAATCGCCAGGATCGGTGCCGGCGTCCGAACACCCGGATGCATGAAGCGCGACAGCAAAAGCCAAAGCCGAGACAAGACGTAAATTCATTCCACCAGGATCGGCGAAGTCGCGCCCTGCGTAAAGGCCTCTCGGAGAGCACGAGCATGCTGTCCCGGCGTCGCGGGCCATCTGGCACGATTCCGACGCTTCCCTCGCCGGGGTGCGGCCCGTCTCCCGGAAGGAAGAGGAGAAGGTCGAGCAGGCGGCTTGATCCGCCTCAGCGCTTGTTACGCGCTTCCGCTCGCCGCTCGAACCGCAGCCTGAGCACCTCGTCCTCGAGCTCGTTCGCGATCGCCATCGCCCGCCGCCTCGCCTCCGCGCCCTCGTCGCCGCCCACGATCCGCGCCAGCATGTTCAGCGCCATCGCGCGCATCCGCAGGTGCCCGCCGTCCCCCGCGTGCCGGCACGCCTCGCGCGCGAGCGCCGCGCCTTCCTCGGGAAACCCCTGCTTCCACCGCGCATACGCCAGCCCGTTCGCCCGCCGCGACCGCGCGAAGGCCGGACCGTCCTCCGGGATGCGCCGGTAAAGCGCCTCCGCGGCCGCCGGATCCGGCTGCTTGCCGCCCCAGGAGCGGTTCCGCTCGAAGGCGCGTTGATCGATCCACCGGGCGAACAGGCAGGCTCGGTCGCAGGCGGGCATCGGCAGCTCGAAGAGCGGCTCGATCTCGTCGAGCAGGCCAGGCACGCGCGCGACGTCATCGCGGCTCGCCACGAAGGCCTCTGTGAGCAGGGCCTCCACCCGCGCCTCGGGCGGGGCCTTTCCGAGCAGCGGCCGGATGCGGGCGAGGTGCGTCTTTCCGGCCTCGCGGTCGTCGCCGCGCAGCACGCAGGTGGCGTGGGCGAGGGCGAGGAAGACGTGGGAGGTCAAATCCTCGCTCACCGGCGGTCGATCCCAGAGGCGCAAGAGGTCCTGGGCGAGGGGCAGGGGCAGATCGGTGAACCGCGAGTGATAGGCGCCCATCCAGCGTGCGCGCTCGGTGAGCGCGTCCGGCAAGCCGAAGGCCGCGAGCGCGCGCGTCCCCCACGTCCCGCCGTCCCGCTGGCCGCGCGTCCGCAGGCGGCGCAGGGCGCGCTCGATCGAGGTCACGTCGTCCTCGTAGCCACGCAGGGAGGAGAGCCGCTCGGCGACCGCGGTCAAGGAGCCGTGCTGCGCGACGAGCCAGGCGACGTAATCCTCCCAGGAAAAGCCTGCGGGAGCGGCCTGTCCGGTTTCGTGTCCGGGCATTGTCTTCGCGTCGATCCTATCAAGGTCCAGCAGAGAGGAGGACGGACATGGGAAAGGAACCTGCGTTTTTCCTGGTGATCGATCTGGAGGCGACGTGCGACGAGGGGGGCCGCATCCCCGAGCGCATCATGGAGATCATCGAGATCGGCGCGGTCCTCGTGGACGGCGCGACGCTCGAGCCCGTGGGCGAGCTCGCCACCTTCGTGTGCCCGGTCATCCGGCCGAAGCTCACGGAGTTCTGCACGAAGCTCACCACGATCACGCAAGCAGAGGTCGACGCCGCGCCCACGTTCCCCGAAGCCATCGCGGCGCTCGGGCGCTTCGTCGGCCAGCGGGAGGCGCTCTTCTGCTCGTGGGGCGATTACGACCGCAAGCAGTTCGAGATCGACGCGGCCCGCTGGGGCGTGCCCCTGCCGCTGCAGGGGCACATGAACATCAAGAAGCGCTTCTCCTCGGCGCTCGGGGTGACCCAGCGCTACGGCATGGCGAGCGCGCTCGAGCGGCTCGGACTCCCGCTCCACGGGACACATCACCGCGGGATCGACGACGCGCGCAACATCGCGCGTATCCTTCCTTACGCAATTGGCCGCGTGCCGATCCCGGAGGCAGGGCCCGAGGGGTGAGCGCCTCGCTGGGGCTTCGCTCCAGACCCGACCAGGGCTGTCCGTCCGTGGACCCGGACCCGCCAGGGGCTGAGCCGGGGTTGCCGGTCGAGCGGGACCCAACCATGGGAGAGGACGTGGCGCGCGAGGCCGGAGAACCGCCCGCGCGCGGGCTGGCTCAACCCTCGCGCGCCACGCGGATCGCCTCCGCGAGGCCGGCGGAGGTGACCTCGGGGTCCTTCAGGAGCGCCGCCGCCCAGGTCGCGAGCTCGCCGGTCGACCGGAAGACGTTCGGCGCCCGCCCCGTCTGCAGCAGCATCATGACGGAGCGGACCGAGGCGGCGATGAACCCCTCCGACTCGACGAGCGTGGCCGTGCCCCTGAGGCTCCGGCCAGGGGAGCTCGCCGCCCGCCGCATCGCGGCCCGGCTCGCCTCGTCCGGTGGCAGGGTGTGCTGAAGGGGGAGGACGACGACGAAGACCGCGCCGCCCGGCTGGCCCGCCGACCAGCGAGCGAAGAGATCTCGCGAGCGATCGATCCCGACCGCGGTGGCCTCGCCCCGCCAGATCAGCAGCATGAGCCGCCGCCACACCGCGACCACGTACCTGTCCGTGCGCTCGAGTAGCTCGGCCGTCATCGGAGGAGGACGGACCGTTATCATTGTGGCGTATTGTCGTTCCGCCTGGGGGATGGTCGTCAAGCCCATGCCGATGATTCGGCGCTCGCCGGACCCGGCGGATGCGGTCACGCCAGGAGCCCGGCCCGCTCCAGCCGCTCGATGGCCGCCCAGGCGTCGCGCCAATCGGCCGCCAGCAGCGCCCGCTCGGCCGCGGTCCCGCTCAGCGTCTCGAGCCGCCGGAAGCGTGTGGCCGGGCCCACCATTTCAAGTTCGCCCCACAGCAGCGGCAGCGCGTAGTGGCAGTGGCCCAGCTTGCGGGCATGTGATGAACGGCATGTGATGAACAGTGCGCGATGAGCTGCGCCCGGCGCCTGACACCCACCCGCACGGGACGCACGTGAGGGCGCACGCGAGGCGCACGCGAGGCGCACGCGAGACAAGCGCCACATAAAAAGCTCACGCGGCAAAAAAGGATCTAGACAGGCGAAGCGAAGACTCGTTATCTTGAAAAATGGTCCCGTGCGCATTCTGCATCAAATCTCGTCAGACACTCCCGCGTACCTGATCCGATCCTGTTCGTCCCTCGGCCTCCGCGAAGCGTCGGCGAGGGCTGCTGATCCGGCTCAGCGTGCTGAGCGTGAAAGCCTGCCGCCGCCGCACGCGCCGCGCGGGGCACGCCGCGACCCGCGGACCGCGAGCTGCGCACTGGCCATTGATGCCGCCGAGACATCGATGCGACCGACATCGCTCGTCTCTGCGTTCCTCCCCACAGATCACGAGACGAAGCGAGACGCCGAAAAGCGTCACCGCACGACCCAAAATTGTCACTGCGCAACTCGATGTATTTTTCTGATCTGTCTTCAAAAAGATCTGGACAGCTTCGTAGTCGAGTTGCTATCTTGAACACTGTCACCTCGCGCATCCGCCCTCTGATCGAAGCCAGAGCACCCGCGTACTTGATCCGAACCTGATCAGCCCGCGGGGGCTCATTCCGACCGGAGCCCGCGAAACCGACCTCGCCTGACCCGTGAGTCATGGCGCCTGCTATCCGGATGACGCTCCAGCAATGGTTCACCCGTGAGGACCTCGAGGAGCTACCAATGAAGCAGATCACAATCGCATCTTCTGCCGCGCTCGCCACGCTGTTCATCACCGCCACCAGCCTCGCCAACACGACCGCTCCGTCTCCCACGTGCACCGTGATCAAGCGGGGTGTCCTGGGCGACATCTACAACGCCGAGATCTGGAGCCTCGCCCCGAGCTACCATGTCCCGTCCCCGTTCGAGGTCAACACCGGGTACTCCAGCTCGGTCGGAGAGAAGCGCGCCCTGTTCCGCTTCGATCTCAGCCCCATCCCCGCCGGCTCTCTCGTCACGTCGGCCAAGTTCTACGCCCTGACGTACACGAGCACCGCGAAGACCGTGTACGTCCACCAGGTGCTCGCCCCCTGGAGCGAGTCGCTCGTCACGTGGAACAACTTCGGCGGCATGGACCCCGCCGCGTTCACCACGTTCGTGCCCAACGTCACCGGGTGGAGCTCGGTCGACCTCACCGGGATCGTGCAGAGCTGGGTGAACGGGACGGCGCCGAGCTACGGGATCCTCCTCGAGGAGGGCGCCAGCGGGAAGACGTCCTACAAGGGCAGCGCCCACACCGACATGGGTTATCGCCCCATCCTCGAGGTCTGTTACACCGCGCCGAAGGGCTCGATCGGCGACAAGGTGTGGTTCGACGCGAACGCGGACGGCATCGAGGACGCCTCCGAGCTCGGCATCTCCGACGTCGTCGTCGACCTCTTCGGCGACGCGAACTGCGACGGCGTCGCCGACGGCGCCGCGCTCCAGAGCACCGTGACCGGCGCGAACGGCGTCTACCGGTTCACCGAGCTCGAGGCGGGCTGTTACGTCGTCGATGTCGACGACGCGACGCTCCCGCTCGGCCACATCCTGACCAGCGATGACGAGCCGCTCGGCGTGTCCCTCGACGCGGGTGAGAACGTGGCCAACGCCGACTTCGGCTATGTGACCTACTCGTCGATCGGCGACACGGTCTGGCTCGACAGCGACGCCGACGGGCTCTACGAGCCGGAGACCGGCGAGCTCGGCGTCAACGGCGTCCGTGTCGAGCTGTTCCAGGGGGCCCAGCTGATCGACTTCACCATCACCGGTACGAGTCCCTACACCGGCCAGCCCGGCTTCTACCTCTTCGACACGCTCCCGGCGGGCACCTACTCGGTGGTCATCACGCCCGACAACTTCATGGCGAGCGGTCCGCTCGCCGGACAGGAGCCGACGGCCGACCCCGATGGCGGGCTCGACAACGTGGGTGTTGTCTCGCTCGGCTGGGCACAAGACCTGCTCGACGCGGACTTCGGCTACCAGCTCTCCTGCGGCAACGGCGTCTGCGGCGGCGACGAGAGCTGTTCCACCTGCGCCGTCGACTGCGGCGTCTGCCCGCCCCAGTGCGGCAACGGCACCTGCGAGGCCGGCGAGGACTGCGGCAGCTGCAGCGCCGACTGCGACGTGTGCCCGCCCGCCTGCGGCGACGGCACCTGCAACGGCAGCGAGAGCTGCGGCACCTGCGCGGACGACTGCGGCACCTGCCCGCCGGTCTGCGGCAACGGCACCTGCGAGGCCGGCGAGGACTGCGGCAGCTGCTCCGACGACTGCGGCGCCTGCCCCGCGGTCTGCGGCAACAACGTCTGCGAGAACGGCGAGGACTGCTCGACCTGCACCGGCGACTGCGGTGCTTGCCCCGCGGTCCCCGGCAACGGCGTCTGCGAGGCCGGCGAGAACTGCTTCGAGGTCCCGAGCGACTGCGGCATCTGCCCGCCGGTCTGCGGCAGCGGCGTCTGCGAGGCCGGTGAGACCTGCTCGAGCTGCGCGGCCGACTGCGGCGAGTGCCCGCCGGTCTGCGGCGACGGCGTCTGCAAGGCCGGCTCCGAGGACTGCTCGAGCTGCGCGGCCGACTGCGGTGCCTGCCAGTGCGCCTCTCCCGGCACCGGCACCCCCGGCTACTGGAAGAACCACGAGAGCGCCTGGAAGGTCTCGCAGCTGACCATCGGCGGCAAGACGTACACGAAGGCTCAGCTCCTCGACATCATCAGCCGTCCGACCAAGGGCGACGTCACGTACATCATCGCGAAGCACCTCATCGTCGCCAAGCTCAACGTCGGTATCGGCAACCAGTCGAGCTGCATCGAGGACACCATCGCCGCGGCCGACGCCTGGCTCAAGAAGTACCCGCTCGCCAGCAACGTGAAGGAGGGCGGCAAGAACTCGCCCTGGGCGACCGGCGAGCCGCTCGCCACGAAGCTCGACGACTACAACAACGGCCGCCTCTGCGCGCCGCACCGTGACTGACCGATGCTCTGTCGATAGCCGGTGATTGGCCGGCACGACGAGACCTCCCCAAGGCCAGCGCCCGCCCCGAGCGAACCGCCTCGAACGCGACCTGCGCTGGCCTCTCCCCCCTCCCTGGCTGCGCCGCTTCCCCTCCTGCGCCGCTTCCCCCCCTGCGCCGCTTCCCCCCTCCGAGTTCCTCCTCACCGAACGTCCTGGCCCGCGATCGGCAACCTCACTGCTCGGATGATCTGGCGATCTTGAACGGCAGCGGGGGCATTCCCACGCATCGAGGAGGCCGCGTTCACGCCACAGCCTTGCGGGCGTCGTAACGGGGCATGTGGCCCAGGGGTGACCTGCTCGACGCGCTCGGTGAGCCGTCGCTAGTACTACAGCCGCACCTCGACATCGATCAGTTTGGACTCAGGATCCGCCCATGGATCCGGGGGCGAGCGAGCTGCCAGCAGCGTTGGCGTGGGACGCGATGGCAGCAGATTTTGAGGCATTTCACGCGCTGTTCGCGGCGCTGTTCGCGGCGCTGTTCGCGGCGCTGTTCGCGGCGCTGTTCGCGGCGCTGTTCGCGGCGCTGTTCGCGGCGCTGTTCGCGCGCAGCGAGCCGCGCGAGCAGGCGATCAAGTAGGTGCGTTCGCTGATGGGCCGGCGGCGCGGCAGAACGGTTGGCAGCTGGCCGAGGCCATCGGGGATCGCACGCCCGATCGCGTGCAGCGGCTGCTGTACAGTGCGGACTGGAGCGCGGATGCGGCGCGCGATCTCCTGCTGGACTTCACGATCGAGCAGTTCGGGGCTCCGCAGGGCATCTGCGTACTGGATGAAACGGGCTTCCTCAAGAAAGGCACGAAATCCGTCGGTGTGCAGCGGCAATACAGCGCGACGGCAGGCAAGATCGAGAACTGCCAGATCGGTGTGCTCCTCAGCTACACCAGCCCACGTGGGCGTGTGATCCTTGATCGTCGTCTTTACTTGCCAGAATCGTGGTGCAGCGATCCGGAGCGGAGGCAGGACGCTCATGTTCCGGAGGATGTCGCGTTCCAGACCAAGCCGCAGCTGGCGATGCAGATGCTCCATGGCGCCTGGCAGCGTGGTGTACCGATGGCGTGGGTCACCGGCGATGAAGTCTACGGGGACGATCCCGTGCTTCGCGACGGCATCGCCGCGCAGGGCCATCGGTATGTTCTCGCCGTCATCTCGAGCACGCCGGTATGGCCCCAGCGACCCGCGGTCGCGGAGCCCCCTACCGAACGCGAACACCCTCGTGGTCCGCTCCGCACGCGCACTCGTCTTGCGCCGGGCGCGCCGCCCGCCCCCAGGGTGGCAAAGGTGGCGGCGCAGTGGTCGCCGAAGCAATGGCATCGCCTTGCCGTCCATCAAGGCGAGAAGGGACCCATCGAGTACGAATGGGCTCGGGCGCGCGTCGTCGACAGCCGTCGGCGCTTGCCGGCCGACGATCTCTGGCTCCTGGCCCGCCGCTCTGTCTCGAAGCCGTCGGAAGTGGCCTACTACCTGTCCAACGCCGGAGCCAACACACCGCTGACAACGCTCGCGCACGTCGCTTCCACGCGCTGCACGATCGAGCAGTGCTTCGAGGAGGCGAAAGACGACGTCGGCCTCGACCACTACGAGGTCCGCTCGTGGCCGATCTGGCATCGGTAGATCACGCTCGGGATGATGGCCCTGGCGTGGTTGGCTGTCGTGCGTGCGAAGCTTCCCGCGGAGGGCGCCTTCCCGTACGCCCCGGCGATGAACCCCAACCTCGTGCCCAAAGCGGCGCGCCCGGGGCAGGGGAAGAACGCCAAGCGCGTGCAGCAGACGGCGCTTGACTCGTCGAGGAAAAAAAGCCCGCGGCGCCCGAAGAAAGCGACGGTCCGCCGACGCTGGCGCCCTGGAGCATTCCCGAAGTCCGCCGCCTGATGGATCTGGTGCTTCCGCCGCCCGCCCATTCGCCCGAGTTCCGCTGGGCATGGTCGAGGTGGCGACGCCGAAAGCGCGCGCAGGCTCGCGCCTGTTGCTACCGGCGTCGCCGCGATCGGCCGCTCGCCCGCGCCCGGGCTCCCTAACCGCGGCTGTAGTACTAGAGGCGCGCGAGAACGGTGCCACCCCCGCCAGGCGACGGCGGAGCTCCTCCGACGTGTCCGGTTGCGCGGCCTCGATCAGCAGGTGCGGGAACTAGCGGGATTGACCTTGCGGACGCCATGTTTCTATAATGCTCAGCCTCAACGCGACCGCGCGCAGCGGCAGAGAGGACAAGCCCGGCAGCGCCCGCAGCCGCTCCGTCATGACGTCGAGGAAGATTGGGAGCTGCTCGTCGCGCACCCACGCCGTCGCGGCGGGGCACGCTGCTGATGCGCGCGATCTCCTTGTCGACGAGGACCACGGGCGCCGAGCGAAGGATCGAAGCGGTAGACGCCGTTGGGCCAGTGTCTAACGAACCGCGGCGCGCCCTCGGCCGCCGGCACGGCCACGAGCGCCGCCCAGCAGCTCGAGGCAGAGCGCGTTCTCGTGGCGCGCAGCGCCGCTGCGCGCCACGAGAACGCCCCGACCGCCGAGCAGCGCCGTCGTGGCGCCGGGGAGCTCCGGTCCGACAACGCTCGCGCCACGCACGTCGAGCCAGTGCACGGGCGCAGAGCCGACAGGGGCAGGGTCGACGCGCGACCACGGGCCGTGGAGCGAGGGAGAGGGTGAGACGTACTTCGCCGCGTGCGCGTGCGCCGGTCGTGCGACGAGAGCTTGCCGATTACGACCGCGCGATCGTCGAACAGATGGTCAAGCACGTCGACGGCATGCCTCTCGCCATGAAACTCGCCTTGGCCGGCCTCCGGGTCCTGAGCCCGTCAGAGATCCTGGCCAGCGCGAGCCGTCGCTTCGAACTCCTGAACGGTGGCGAAGGGGCGTGCTCCGGCGGCGCTCGACTGTTTCTGGGACCTGCTCGATGTAGGAGAGCGGCGCGCCGTTGACGCGGGCCCCAAATCGAGGCATTGTGGAAGCTCTGCGCTCTAAGGCGCTTTAGCCCGAGAGCACCGCCATACAACATACCTGTTGGCTTCCTCCTGAGCGCTCACTCAACATAGCGGTCGGTTATGTGCCATCAAAACTTGCCCTTGCTGTTGATTGTTACGTCCATCGGGCTACTGGCTTGCGATCCAAGTCCAAAGGATTCAACGCCTTTGACAAACTCAGCCGCCCACAGGGCAAGCAGCGCGCCGGCCATCTCGAGCGTTCCGTTGCGAGCGTCGGTACAGTCGGAGCTCAGAGGTCCCATGGGTGCAACGGAGACCAGAGAGGGGGATCAAAGGAGCAGAGCAGGCGGCTGCCCGAAAGAGACGGATAGCAATATCCAAGAAGCTCTGCGGTATCATCCCGAGGTCGGGGCCCTCCTGCACTGCTCGATCCGGCAAAGCAAGGAAAAATTTTCACAGAGCTCCTGCGATGTCAGCTGCACAGCGACAGTCTTCAAAGAATACAACGTAATCTTGACGGCCTCTCATTGCTTTGATGCATGGGACGGATCCAAAGACCACATTTACCTATTCCATAGCGGGGAAAACATTGGCGGGGACATCCGACACGTTGTCGACCTGGAGCAGTTAAGTTCTCAAATCAAGGGACTTACAACACGCGCACTCAAATACAAGAGCCCAGCATCCATTTGCAACAGCAAGCCCGCACGCTGCGCAGAGTGGGACATTGCCGTGGCTCGGCTCAATGCCCCTCTTCTGCATGTAAAGCCCGCTGAGCTTGCGTCTGACCTGCCAAAAGAGGGCAAGTACATTTTGTTCGGATTCGGCGTCCCTCGCGACTGTTCTGCTATAGGCGCTTTTGGTGCACCACAGTATGATCAGTTTGATTTTGGCATCAAGTGGGAAGGGAATACTCTGGTCAGAAAACCGATTGTGCTGCAGCAGTTCGACTCAGGCGGTCCCGTCGTCACGAATCGAATCATCAATGATACGCCTCTGCGAATCTACGCCATTAATGCCGCGTTCAACGAAGACGTCGACGAAAGCTATTTTGCCAACGCAAAAAAAGCAAGCAAAAGGATCGCTCAGGCGATAGATGCTCTAAATTCGCGCTCGCGCAAGAAGTCTGAAAATCAGCCGCATCCATGCGAGCTGCCGCCTCGGCTCAATGATTTCATTAAAGGAGCCAATTTGAAAGAAGTTGCGAACGCGATCGTGCAAGAGGAACAGGACGCTGAAGCCGTAACGGATGCATGGCCAGACCTTGCGAAGCGCATCTATCAACGCAGCCAAGCAAGACGCAAGCGGCACAGTAGCGAATGGGAACTCCTCATTAAGGAATGGACATCGTGGCAAGATGGACACGTCGCGTGCAAAGAACAGATCATTGGAGCCAATCGGACGCTCGAATCCAATAGAAAGTGCGCACAGAAAATTTCAAGCGGCCATCCGGCAAATTGCGGCGGAATCATACTCGAACCATTCTCGAAGTACAAGCCACCGCCTTGCGAATGCGAAGCCCCTCCCGTGTGCTCGTGCCCAGAGGCCGGACCGGCGCAGAACTGCAACCCTGTTGGAAGCAACGCAACGGATACGGCGCCCGCAGCGGCAACGGTGCTTGACGCACCTGCGCCAGCCGGTGACTCTGCGCATTTGTCACCTGCTGATGCTTCGGCGGACGCTCCGGCAGACGCTTCGGCGGACGCTCCGGCGGACGCTCCGGCGGATGCGCCGGCAGATGCACCTCAGTAATTGGCACGTTACCAACATCACGTGTTTCCGACACAACAAGGAATCAGCGTCGCCATGATGAAGACTGCTATTTCTGCCTTCTTGATGTGTTCTGCATTGCTCTCCATGACTGCGCCGGTCTGCGCTCAGCATGTCGTGTCGATTCCCCCGGCTCGCCGCACATCAGGCGTGAGCGCTGCCAGTGGTGAATCGATACGATGCGAGGCTGACGCTGAATGCAATCGCGGCGAATCATGCGAAAAAGGCGCGTGTGTCAAGACGAGCCTGGGAGAGACAATGGATGCGGTACGTCTGTCGGCTGATATCGTCTTCCGCCCCGAGGACATCAAGGAGGGCGGCTACGTCCTTCCAGCTGTGACCGGTGCGTACAGGAAGTCAATAATAGGGAGCGATATATACCAGCTTGATTTTGCCGTCGCTATCGCTCTTCAGCCACCGGCGCTGAACTCGCTGGAGGCATCCGCAGCGGCACGCCGCGTTCTTTTGTCCGGTGGCGACGGCACGCTCGATCTTGCATTTAAAGCATCGCTTGGCAGCTTTGAATCCAAGTTTTTTGTGATCGTTGATATCAGGCCACACATAGGATGGGCGGCGCCGAAGTCGGTATCCACAGACGAGAGCGACACTCGAAACACAATGGGCATATTCTCTGGGCAAGCAAGCCTTAGCGCTCTGCTCGGAGTGATCTACCTCGGAGCTCAATACCAAATCACGTATCCGTTTGCTGCCCCGGCAGATGACATTGTCGCAAAGAACATGACAGGAAGCAGCTCTATAACGATTCTAGGCGCATTGAAAGTGAATTTCGCTGCAAAGGATGATGCGAGCGGTAAAGGAACTGACTATTTTTTGCAGGGGCGCTTTCTAAAGTCGTTTGGTGAAATGGAGAATGCACTCGGCCCGGACACTTCTCCAGGGGTAGCTTTCGATCTCCGGCTCGTCGGTTCCTTTGCGCCGCTCTAGTACTACAGCCGCGGTTAGGGAGCCCGGGCGCGGGCGAGCGGCCGGTCGCGGCGACGCCGGTAGCAACAGGCGCGAGCCTGCGCGCGCTTTCGGCGTCGCCACCTCGACCATGCCCAGCGGAACTCGGGCGAATGGGCGAGCGGCGGAAGCACCAGATCCATCAGGCGGCGGACTTCGGGAATGCTCCAGGGCGCCAGCGTCGGCGGACCGTCGCTTTCTTCGGGCGCCGCGGGCTTTTTTTCCTCGACGAGTCAAGCGCCGTCTGCTGCACGCGCTCGGCGTTCTTACCCTGCCCCGGGCGCGCCGCTTTGGGCACGAGGTTGGGGTTCATCGCCGGGGCGTACGGGAAGGCGCCCTCCGCGGGAAGCTTCGCACGCACAAAAGCCAACCACGCCAGGGCCATCATTCCCAACGTGATGTACGTATCCGTTCGGCGACCTGCATGCTGTCCTGAGGCCCAAACGCTGCGTAAAACCCTGCGCCGGAGGTGTCGATGGACGAAAGCAGAAGCACCTGGCGCGATCGAGTGACGCGCTGGCACAAGAGCGGGCACTCAGCCCGCGTGTTCGCGGAGCAGGAGGGCGTCAACGCCGGGACGCTCTACTCCTGGAGCCGCCGACTGGGGATGAAGCGGAGCGAGTGCCGGCAGCGCCCAGACGCGGCGAAGCTGCCTTCATTCCTCCCGGTGGTGGTAGCCTCCCCGGAGGCGACGGCGCTCTCCTCGGGCGCACCGCTTGAGGTCGTCCTGCCCGACGGCGCGGTCGTCCGCGTCCCGCCGTCGTTCGACGAGGTTACGCTGGCGCGCGTTGTTCGTGCGCTCGGGGGGGCGCGATGATCCCTGGCCGCGTCTCGATCTACGTTGCCACCGAGCCGCTCGATCTGCGGCGCTCGTTCGATGGTCTCGCTGCCGTCGTGCGCGAGGTGCTGCGACAGGACCCGCTCTCCGGAGGTAGCCGCTCCGCAGAGCGCGTTCCGAAGCGTGCTTGTGGAAGGCGGCCCCGTGCGTAGAGTCGCGGTGCGATGACGGAGCGACGGAGCGGGGACGCAGGCGTCGAAGTGCCGAGCCTGACGACGGCGGTGCTGAAGCTGTCTGCGCCGCACGTCGCGTGGCCAGGCCGCGAGGACGCCCCCGGCCGCGCGACCGGGCGCCCGCGTCGCGCGGCCGGGCAGCAGGAGCGCTCGGGAGCGACGGAGGCCGCCGGCGTGCGGCGCCGCAAGAGCGCCGCCCAGCCGTCCGCAGAGGAGGTGAGCGGACGGCGGCCGACGCGAGACGCGGACAAGCAGCGCCGAAGCGATGCGACCCGAAGGGGCCCCGCCAGGACGAGCTCGACGGCGGCCGGGCGAAGCGACGACAGCACCGGCTCGACGAGCCGACGCACCTCGGCGCGGAAAGGACGCGCGCCGGTCTCGGCCGCTCCGGACGCGACGAGCGCTGTGGGCGCGACGGAAGCGGGCGACGCGGCGCGATCAGCGGTCGCGGAAGGCGAGCCGCGAGCCGGTGATCCGAGCCAGGTCCAGGTACTTGAGCCGCCCCTCGGCGATGAGGCGTTGTCGCGTCGCGACCCAGTTCTTGGGACTCAGGTCGAGGATGCGACTGAGCGGATAGCTCGGAGCCACGGTCAGGATCTCCTGCAAGTAGAGCTCGGGGTCGAGCCCGTGCATCTGGCAGGTCGCGATGAGCGACGAGATGGCACAAGACCGGACAGCGTGCTCGTCGCTGCCGTGGAAGAGCCAGTTGCGCCGTCCCTTGACGACGCGGCGCAGTGCCCTCTCGGAGGCATTGTTGTGGATGGGGATCTCCCCGTTGGAGAGGAACTCGCAGAGCGCCTCCCTCTGGTTGTGCAGATAGACCAGCCCTTCGCGCAACGGCGAATGCTCCGGGACGACCTGCCGCTGCGCCTCGACCCAGGCGAAGAGCTTCTCAATCAGCGGTGCGGACTTGCGCTGCCGGATCTCGAGGCGCTCGTCCGGGCTGCACAGGGCGCATTCCTCCTCGACGCGGAAGAGCGCCTGGAGGGTCTGGAGCGCGAACGCCGCCTCCTTGCCCGCCCCGGCCTTGAACGCCTTGAAGAAGCGCCTTCGTGCATGGCTCCAGCAGCCGGCCTCACGCGCCTTGCCCGGCCCGAACAGCACGTTGTGGTTGGCCGAGGCATCGGCGACGAGCGTCCCCTGGTAGCCGCCGAAGAGCTTCGCGACGGTGGGCCCGTCGTACGTCGGCGTATAGCGGAACAGCACCCCATCGCCCGGCGCGACCAGGACGAAGACATGCCCATAGCGGTGCTTGTCCTTGGCCCGGATGGCGGTGCCCGTCGCATCCATGGCGAACCACGACCTCGAGAGCGCGTCGCTCCAGATAGCATCGGCGATGCGCATCGCGATGCCACCACAATCGTACTGCCAGCGGGTCATGTTGCCGCGGCCGATGCGGAAGCCGTGGCGATCCGACTCCACCTCTTGCCGGTAGTAGGGCGTGTGGTAGTCGAGCTTGTGGACGAACAGGTGGGCCAAGAGGCTCGGATCGGCAAGGCACCTGTCGATCGGGCGCTCCGGCAGCGACGCGATCTTCACCGGTCCGCTGTCCTCCGCAGCGTCCGACTCGGGCGTGTAGCGTACAAGGACGCCGTCGACGAAGGGGCTTTGCTTGAAGGACGTGTCCGCGGGGATCCCCAGGAGCTCGTGCTCCCGCACGACGAGCGGCTCGCCGCGCTCGTGATTCAAGGCCGGCCCGGCGGCTGGCGAAGGAGCCGGCGCCTCTTCAGCTGCGCTGCTCGCCGCCGGCGCCTCCGCCTTGGCCACGTACTTGAGGCGACGCGTGACGAGCTCGAGGAGGCCGCCACGCCGGTAGCCGATGCTCGAGCTGTCTTCGGCGCCCACACGCTCGAAGCGCTCGAGGCCTTTGAGCAGCACCTCCTGCGGCAGCGACTCGATGATCACCCTCGGAATGACACCGATGCGGCGGCGCCCGTGCTCGTGGCGCTTGACTGGCTTGCCACCTCCGGGATCGGAGCCGGAGGAGGATTCTGCCGTCCCCGAGTGCTCCGGTGGGCTCGCAGAGCCCGGCGGCGGGCCGCTGGCCTCGCCCGGGTCCACTTCGGGCGCGGCGTCGACGCTCTCGGCCTGCGACGAAGTCGGAGCCGGACAGGCATCTGGCTCTCCGGCCAGCGAAAGCCGCAGCTGGTCAGGCGAGACCTGCTCGGAGACGTGGCGCCGGAATCCGATCTCCAGGGTCCGAATCGTCTCCTGCAGCTGTTGATTGTACGCCTTGAGCGACGCGACGGTGCGAGCGAGCTCTTGGGCCTGCTGCTCCGCCGTCGAGAGCTCGGCCAGCCTCGCCTCGAGCTCCTGCACCCGCCGGAGCAGCGCGTCGACCACCGACGCGGGGCCGGCGGGGCTCCCCTGTCCTTGTCCCCTGGCCTGGAGATAGCCGAGCACGAGCGCCGCGCCGTCAAGGCGCTCTGCCTCCGTCGACTGCGGCAGCGCGGTCTCACCGGGGCGTGTCGTCGAGGTCAAGGCGCGCCATGGATGCCCCCTGCGCTTGCTCTTGACAAGTACCTTATGCAGAGAAAATTCGCTGTTTTCGATGAGAATTTCTCGTCGAAGGCGGGAATGCAGGACCGCCATGGTGCGCCATCGGCGGCGCGCGCTCGCGAGGTCTTCGGGCGCGATGCAGCGCGCGCCCTGCTCCATCTCCGCATCCGGCTGCGCCGGCCGCCATCGGGCCGCGCTGGCGCCGGCAGCGCGGTGAACGAGCGCCGGCGCAGACGCCTCAGTGGACCAGCCGGCGGCGGCTTGCCAGCTCTTCTACAGGCAGACCGGCGAGCAGCTGCGCGAAGTCCTGTGCTGACAGCTCGATACACCTGCCGTCGGCCTCGGTGAACGAAGGCAGAGCAAATGCACCCTTCGAGAGACGCTTATACAAGATCGTGTATCCATTGCGATCCCACCAAAGGGCTTTGAGCCGGTTACGCCTCCTGTTGAGGAACAAGAACAGCGCGCCGCTGGCCGGGTCCAGGCACAGCACTTGCCGGGTGATCGCGGCGAGCCGGTCGAACGCACCACGCAAGTCCACTGGACCGACCGCCAGATAGACGGCTATCGTCGCGGGGGTCACCGTCCCCTCCGCAACGCTTCGAGCGCTTCCACGAGCTCGCGCGCGCCTATCCCACATACCTGCATCCGCGTCCCGTCGGCAAACGCGACGTTGAGCCGCAAAGGCGGCGCCTCGCGGCGCTCGGGGCGCACCACGACGGGTAGGAACGGAATCTGCTGAGCCGCCTTGGGGGCTCTTGGCGACGCCCCCTCGTCTGCGCGCTCACCGTCAGCCACCCATCGGTCGGCAGTCATCTTGTGGACACCGAGCTCCGTGGCGATCTCGGTCGGTGTTGCCCCCGAGCGGGAGCGCGCCTTGGCGTAGGCCTCGGCTCGCTCCCGCAGCTCGCTCGGGAATTTCCCACGGCTCTTCTGCTCTCGATACCTCGACAGCTCTGCACGCAGCTGTACCAGCTCCCTGCTTCCTGGCATCGCTCGCTCCTCTTCGCTCGGCGAGGGCACGGCCCTCATCTGGCGTCGCGTAGCGTGTAACCGAATCTGGCCAGGGGAAAGACGCGGTCTGCGGAGCGGCTACCTCCGGAGCCCTGTTCCTCTTTTTCAACCGGGCGGCCGACCGCTGCAAGGCCCTTTGGTGGGACCGCAGCGGGTACTGTCTACTTTACAAAAGGCTTGAGCGCGGGGCATTCCGAGCCCCGCGTGCCGTCACTCCGGGAGCCACGAGCGTCATCATCGACGCCGCCGAGCTCGCGAAGATCCTTGAAGGCATCGCCCTTGCGCCTTCGAAGTTGCGGAGAGCGGTCCCGTTCGCCGAGACCGCATCGCCTCCGGCGCTCTGATCCCACCTGACAGCTTCGCACGCTCCCGGGTAGCACCCACGGTTGCATTGCATCGAGCGGCGGAAATTTTCCTCAACAAGCCCCTTCAAAAAGCAGGAGCTCACGAGTACTTACAGCGCCGTGAGCAAGCCGGTCGAAGAGCAGATTCGCGAGCTCAAGGACAAGCTCGCACGCGCTGCCCACGAGCGGGACGAGTACCGCAAGCTCTACGAGCTCGCCAGCATCGAGCTGGAGCGGTTTCGCCGGCACATCTTCGGCCAGAAGGCCGAGCACGTCGACCCAGCGCAGATGCAGCTCGCCTTCGACGCGATCTTGCAGATGCTCGCGGGCGCCGGTGCGCAGCCGGACGCGGGCGCGACCGGCTCGCCAGACGGGCGCGATGGCGCGGCGCCGAACGGCTCCTCCGGAAGCGGGGACAAGGGGCGTCAAGCCCGCCCGCACGGGCGGCAACGCCTGCCCGAGCATCTGCCGGTCGAGCGGATCGAGCTGTTGCCGCCGGAGGCGCAGGACGAGCGCGCAACCGCGCTTGTCCGCATCGGCGAGGAGGTATCGGAGACGCTCGAGTGGCGGCCCGCGAGCTTCGTGCGGCTGCAGATCGTGAGGCCGAAGTTCGCGGTCAAAGGTGAGCCCGAGCAAGGCATCACGATCGCCGACGTCCCCGACAGCCCTGTTCCGCGCAGCCTCGCCGGTCCGGGTTTGCTCGCGCACGTGCTGGTGAGCAAGTACGCGGATCACTTGCCGCTTCACCGGCTGGAGAAGATGTTCGAGCGCTGGGGCCTTCACCTCTCGCGCTCGACGCTGTGCGGCTGGGTCGAATCGTGCGCCAACAAGCTCGCGATCCTTGTCGGGGCGATGGCCAAGGACGCCCTGAACGCGCACTGTATCGCCATCGATGCCACCGGCGTGCTCGTGCAAGCAAAGGACAAGTGCCGGCGGGGCCACTTCTGGGTCTTGGTGGCGGACCGAGAGCACGTCCTGTTCCGATTCACGCCGCACCACAACCAGGATGGCCCGAAGGAGTTCCTTCGCGGCTACAAGGGCTATGTCCAGGCCGACGCCTCGAATGTCTACGAGCAGCTCTTCCGCACCGAGCAGGTGACCGAGGTCGGTTGCTGGGCGCATTGCCGGCGGAAGTTCTTCGAGGCGATGACCTCCGACCGGGAGCGCGCGACGGTAGCCATCGGCTTCATTCGCAAGCTCTACGCGATCGACAAGGCGACGAAGGAGCTGCCTCCGAGCCGTCGAACCGAGCAGCGCCGAACGGATGCCGAGCCCGTGCTCGTGGCCTTCCGCGTGTGGCTTGAGACAGAGGACCTGCTCGTCCTGCCGAGGAGCCCCATCGCTGGCGCCATCGGCTATGCGCTCAACCAATGGACCGCGCTCAATCGCTTCCTCGAGGATGGTCGGCTCCGCCTGGACAACAACCGGAGCGAGCTTGAGCTCCGCCGTGAGGCCGTGGGCAGGAAGAACTGGATCTTCGTGGGCAGCAAGGACGGTGCCGAGTGGAACGCCACCATCGTGTCGCTCATCGCCTCCTGTGCGCTGCACGGTATCGAGCCCTGGGCCTACTTGCGCGACGTGCTGATCCTGCTGCCCACCTGGCCGCCTGAGCGGATCATCGAGCTCGCTCCCAAGTCCTGGAAGCAGACCCTCGAGAACGCCGACGCTCGGCAGCGGCTCGCGGCCAGTCCGTGGCCCCGGGCGCCGGCCGCGGCGCCCAGCTGATCGCAGCTCAGCGTCGCCGTCCGATGTGGCGGGCACGGACGCCACCTTGCCGCCCGCCGGGCGCGCCGCTCGCCGGCTTTGGCGCGCTGGCGACGCCTCGTCGATGCTCGCGCGGTCGACGCGTGGCTTCCGGCGCCTTGTCGACGACTCGGCCGAGGCATCGGTGGCACGTGGCTTCGCCGCGGCGCGCTTGCGGGCGACGTGCACGCGGGCGGCGACCTCGGCGTCGACCGCCGCTTCCTCCGCTCGCTGCTGGGTCCAGCCACCCTTCCTCGCAGGCCGCTCTTGCTCTCGCATCGCGCCGCGAATCTACGGCGACGGCGCGCACCACGCGAGGATGGGGTCTACAGAACGCATACAGTTCTTCGAGGCGATGACCTCCGACCGGGAGCGCGCGACGGTAGCCATCGGCTTCATTCGCAAGCTCTACGCGATCGACAAGGCGACGAAGGAGCTGCCTCCGAGCCGTCGAACCGAGCAGCGCCGAACGGATGCCGAGCCCGTGCTCGTGGCCTTCCGCGTGTGGCTTGAGACAGAGGACCTGCTCGTCCTGCCGAGGAGCCCCATCGCTGGCGCCATCGGCTATGCGCTCAACCAATGGACCGCGCTCAATCGCTTCCTCGAGGATGGTCGGCTCCGCCTGGACAACAACCGGAGCGAGCTTGAGCTCCGCCGTGAGGCCGTGGGCAGGAAGAACTGGATCTTCGTGGGCAGCAAGGACGGTGCCGAGTGGAACGCCACCATCGTGTCGCTCATCGCCTCCTGTGCGCTGCACGGTATCGAGCCCTGGGCCTACTTGCGCGACGTGCTGATCCTGCTGCCCACCTGGCCGCCTGAGCGGATCATCGAGCTCGCTCCCAAGTCCTGGAAGCAGACCCTCGAGAACGCCGACGCTCGGCAGCGGCTCGCGGCCAGTCCGTGGCCCCGGGCGCCGGCCGCGGCGCCCAGCTGATCGCAGCTCAGCGTCGCCGTCCGATGTGGCGGGCACGGACGCCACCTTGCCGCCCGCCGGGCGCGCCGCTCGCCGGCTTTGGCGCGCTGGCGACGCCTCGTCGATGCTCGCGCGGTCGACGCGTGGCTTCCGGCGCCTTGTCGACGACTCGGCCGAGGCATCGGTGGCACGTGGCTTCGCCGCGGCGCGCTTGCGGGCGACGTGCACGCGGGCGGCGACCTCGGCGTCGACCGCCGCTTCCTCCGCTCGCTGCTGGGTCCAGCCACCCTTCCTCGCAGGCCGCTCTTGCTCTCGCATCGCGCCGCGAATCTACGGCGACGGCGCGCACCACGCGAGGATGGGGTCTACAGAACGCATACTGATGTACCGATGCCAGCTCGGCCACGAGCGGACCTCGTAATGGTCGAGGCCCACGTTATCCTTCGCCTCCTCGAAGCACAGCTCGATCGTGTAGCGCGTGGAAGCGTCGTGCGCGAGCGTTGTCAGCGGTGTGTTGGCTCCGGCGTTGGACAGGTAGTAGGCCACTTCCGACGTAGCCGCTCCGCAGAGCGCGTTCCGAAGCGTGCTTGTGGAAGGCGGCCCCGTGCGTAGAGTCGCGGTGCGATGACGGAGCGACGGAGCGGGGACGCAGGCGTCGAAGTGCCGAGCCTGACGACGGCGGTGCTGAAGCTGTCTGCGCCGCACGTCCCGTGGCCAGGCCGCGAGGACGCCCCCGGCCGCGCGACCGGGCGCCCGCGTCGCGCGGCCGGGCAGCAGGAGCGCTCGGGAGCGACGGAGGCCGCCGGCGTGCGGCGCCGCAAGAGCGCCGCCCAGCCGTAGCCGCTCCGCAGAGCGCGTTCCGAAGCGTGCTTGTGGAAGGCGGCCCCGTGCGTAGAGTCGCGGTGCGATGACGGAGCGACGGAGCGGGGACGCAGGCGTCGAAGTGCCGAGCCTGACGACGGCGGTGCTGAAGCTGTCTGCGCCGCACGTCCCGTGGCCAGGCCGCGAGGACGCCCCCGGCCGCGCGACCGGGCGCCCGCGTCGCGCGGCCGGGCAGCAGGAGCGCTCGGGAGCGACGGAGGCCGCCGGCGTGCGGCGCCGCAAGAGCGCCGCCCAGCCGTCCGCAGAGGAGGTGAGCGGACGGCGGCCGACGCGAGACGCGGACAAGCAGCGCCGAAGCGATGCGACCCGAAGGGGCCCCGCCAGGACGAGCTCGACGGCGGCCGGGCGAAGCGACGACAGCACCGGCTCGACGAGCCGACGCACCTCGGCGCGGAAAGGACGCGCGCCGGTCTCGGCCGCTCCGGACGCGACGAGCGCTGTGGGCGCGACGGAAGCGGGCGACGCGGCGCGATCAGCGGTCGCGGAAGGCGAGCCGCGAGCCGGTGATCCGAGCCAGGTCCAGGTACTTGAGCCGCCCTTCGGCGATGAGGCGTTGTCGCGTCGCGACCCAGTTCTTGGGACTCAGGTCGAGGATGCGACTGAGCGGATAGCTCGGAGCCACGGTCAGGATCTCCTGCAAGTAGAGCTCGGGGTCGAACCCGTGCATCTGGCAAGTCGCGATGAGCGACGTGATGGCACAAGACCGGACAGCGTGCTCGTCGCTGCCGTGGAAGAGCCAGTTGCGCCGTCCCTTGACGACGCGGCGCAGTGCCCTCTCGGAGGCATTGTTGTGGATGGGGATCTCCCCGTTGGAGAGGAACTCGCAGAGCGCCTCCCTCTGGTTGTGCAGATAGACCAGCCCTTCGCGCAACGGCGAATGCTCCGGGACGACCTGCCGCTGCGCCTCGACCCAGGCGAAGAGCTTCTCAATCAGCGGTGCGGACTTGCGCTGCCGGATCTCGAGGCGCTCGTCCGGGCTGCACAGGGCGCATTCCTCCTCGACGCGGAAGAGCGCCTGGAGGGTCTGGAGCGCGAACGCCGCCTCCTTGCCCGCCCCGGCCTTGAACGCCTTGAAGAAGCGCCTTCGTGCATGGCTCCAGCAGCCGGCCTCGCGCGCCTTGCCCGGACCGAACAGCACGTTGTGGTTGGCCGAGGCATCGGCGACGAGCGTCCCCTGGTAGCCGCCGAAGAGCTTCGCGACGGTGGGGCCGTCGTACGTCGGTGTATAGCGGAACAGCACCCCATCGCCGGGCGCGACCAGGACGAAGACATGCCCATAGCGGTGCTTGTCCTTGGCCCGGATGGCGGTGCCCGTCGCATCCATGGCGAACCACGACCGCGAGAGGGCGTCGCTCCAGATGGCATCGGCGATGCGCATCGCGATGCCGCCACACTCGTACTGCCAGCGGGTCATGTTGCCGCGGCCGATGCGGAAGCCGTGGCGATCCGACTCCACCTCTTGCCGATAGTACGGCGTGTGGTAGTCGAGCTTGTGGACGAACAGATGGGCCAAGAGGCTCGGATCGGCAAGACACCTGTCGATCGGGCGCTCCGGCAGCGACGCGATCTTCACCGGTCCGCTGTCCTCCGCAGCGTCCGACTCGGGCGTGTAGCGTACAAGGACGCCGTCGACGAAGGGGCTTTGCTTGAAGGACGTGTCCGCGGGGATCCCCAGGAGCTCGTGCTCCTGCACGACGAGCGGCTCGCCGCGCTTGTGATTCAAGACCGGCCCGGCGGCTGGCGAAGGAGCTGGCTCCTCTTCAGCTGCGCTGCTCGCCGCCGGTGCCTCCGCCTTGGCCACGTACTTGAGGCGACGCGTGACGAGCTCGAGGAGGCCGCCTCGCCGGTAGCCGATGCTCGAGCTGTCTTCGGCGCCCACACGCTCGAAGCGCTCGAGGCCTTTGAGCAGCACCTCCTGCGGCAGCGACTCGATGATCACCCTCGGAATGACACCGATGCGGCGGCGCCCGTGCTCGTGGCGCTTGACTGGCTTGCCACCTCCGGGATCGGAGCCGGAGGAGGATTCTGCCGTCCCCGCGTGCTCCGGTGGGCTCGCGGAGCCCGGCGGCGGGCTGCTGGCCTCGCCCGGGTCCGCTTCGGGCGCGGCGTCGATGCTCTCGGCCTGCGACGAAGTCGGAGCCGGACAGGCACCTGGCTCCCCGGCCAGCGAAAGCCGCAGCTGGTCAGGCGAGACCTGCTCGGAGACGTGGCGCCGGAATCCGATCTCCAGGGTCCGAATCGTCTCCTGCAGCTGTTGATTGTACGCCTTGAGCGACGCGACGCTGCGAGCGAGCTCTTGGGCCTGCTGCTCCGCCGTCGAGAGCTCGGCCAGCCTCGCCTCGAGCTCCTGCACCCGCCGGAGCAGCGCGTCGACCACCGACGCGGGGCCAGCGGGGCTCCCCTGTCCTTGTCCCCTGGCCTGGAGATAGCCGAGCACGAGCGCCGCGCCGTCAAGGCGCTCTGTCTCCGCCGACTGCGGCAGCGCGGTCTCACCGGAGCGTGTCGTCGAGGTCAAGGCGCGCCATGGATGCCCCCTGCGCTTGCTCTTGACAAGTACCTTGTGCAGAGAAAATTCGCTGGTTTTGATGAGAATTTCTCGTCGAAGACGGGAATGCAGGACCGCCATGGTGCGCCATCGGCGGCGCGCTCTCGCGAGGTCTTCGGGCGCGATGCAGCGCGCGCCCTGATCCATCTCCGCATCGGGCTGCGCCGGCCGCCATCGGGCCGCGCTGGCGCCGGCAGCGCGGTGACGAGCGCCGGCGCAGACGCCTCAGTGGACCAGCCGGCGGCGGCTTGCCAGCTCTTCTACAGGCAGACCGGCGAGCAGCTGCGCGAAGTCCTGTGCTGACAGCTCGATACACCTGCCGTCGGCCTCGGTGAACGAAGGCAGAGCAAATGCACCCTTCGAGAGACGTTTATACAAGATCGTGTATCCATTGCGATCCCACCAAAGGGCTTTGAGCCGGTTGCGCCTCTTGTTGAGGAACAAGAACAGCGCGCCGCTGGCCGGGTCCAGGCAAAGCACCTGCCGGGTGATCGCGGCGAGCCGGTCGAACGCGCCACGCAAGTCCACTGGACCGACCGCCAGATAGACGGCAATCGTCGCGGGGGTCACCGTCCCCTCCGCAACGCTTCGATCGCTTCCACGAGCTCGCGCGCGCCTATCCCACATACCTGCATCCGCGTCCCATCGGCAAACGCGACGTTGAGCCGCAAAGGGGGCGCCTCGCGGCGCTCCGGGCGCACCACGACGGGTAGGAACGGAACCTGCTGAGCCGCCTTGGGGGCTCTTGGCGACGCACCCTCGTCTGCGCGCTCACCGTCAGCCACCCATCGGTCGGCAGTCATCTTGTGGACACCGAGCTCCGTGGCGATCTCGGTCGGTGTTGCCCCCGAGCGGGAGCGCGCCTTGGCGTAGGCCTCGGCTCGCTCCCGCAGCTCGCTCGGGAATTTCCCACGGCTCTTCTGCTCTCGATACCTCGACAGCTCTGCACGCAGCTGTACCAGCTCCCTGCTTCCTGGCATCGCTCGCTCCTCTTCGCTCGGCGAGGGCACGGCCCTCATCTGGCGTCGCGTAGCGTGTAACCGAATCTGGCCAGGGGAAAGACGCGGTCTGCGGAGCGGCTACCTTCCGACGGCTTCGAGACAGAGCGGCGGGCCAGGAGCCAGAGATCGTCGGCCGGCAAGCGCCGACGGCTGCCGACGACGCGTGCTCGGGCCCAGTCGTACTCGATGGGTCCCGTCTCGCCTTGATGGACGGCAATGCGATGCCATTGCTTCGGCGACCACTACGCCGCCACTTCAGGGGGGGGCAAAACACGGGAATAGGTCTTTTGAAGCCGAGAGGCGGGTGGGGGAGAGGGTGGCCGTCGACGGCCGTGTCGCTCACTTCTCCAGGTTGCGCTTGGAGAAGGTGTCGTCGGTGATGGCCTCGTTCACCTTCACCTTCTTGCGCGTGAGCGTTGTGGTGAGGTTCTTCGTGTGGTCCACCATCTTGAGGGTGCCGGGGGTGCAGACGTCGCCGTCGCAGGAGTAGCCGGTGCGGGTCTCGGTCTTCACCAGCTTGCCCTCGGTGTTGTAATACTTGAGCTCGCCGGGGACGTTCTTGTCCTTCGTGATCGTCATCTCGATCTTGGCGTAGGAGGTCGTCTGGCCGCTCCTCGGGGCGAGCGTGAGCTTGACCTCCTTGGCGCTGGAGGAGCTGACGGCCGGCGTGTAGGTGCCGTACTTCTGGGTGGCCAGGTCTTCCTGGCTGAAGGCCATGCCGAAGGCGCTCTGATCGCTTGTGTGGCTGGCGATGCGGCGGACTTTGCCGAAGGACGGCAGATAGACGTACATCTCGGTAGGGGAGAGGATGAGGACCTTGGTGCCTTTGAGGTCCGCCGGAGCGGTGAACTCGGCGAGGCGCTTCTCACCCTTCATCCACACGTTGATGCCGACGGTCTTCTCTGGTTTGCCGCTCTCCGTCGTCTTGGCCTCGTATTCGAAGTAGAGCGTCTTGGCCTTGTTCATGGCCGCTTCGGTCGCCGCCAGGGCCTTGTCGGCGGCGTCGTCGGCCAGCGCCGCGGGGGCGTGCGAGAGACCGAGCGCGACCGTGGTGGCGAGGATGGAAACGAAGCGCGAAAACCTCATCGGGACCTCGGAGAGCTGGGGGGCCCGCCGCTTGCCGGGGCAGAGCCGCCGTCGTTGATCAGGGCAGTGGAGCCTGGGGCGTTGGCTCCGAGTTCGAACAGAGTGGAGGCGCCCCCGGCATCATAAAAACATGGCGTCCGCAAGGTCAATCCTGCTGTTCCCGCGCCTGCCGGCCGTGGCCGCGCCACCGGACACGTCGGAGGAGGTGGGAGAGGACGCCTCCGCGAAAGACGAGCACGGCCGCCGAACGGGAGGGATCCGTCTTGACACTGCGTTTCATGGAACGCGTCTCCAACGCCATCTCGCACGGCGTTCGTAACCAGGGGTTGCCCGACTGCGCCACATCCATGCAGCCGAGTATGTCGGCCACGGTGCTCGTGCGACTGGGAAAGCTCGCCGTGCATTCGGGCCAGCGCTGGAGCCGGGCGTCGCGAGGCGGCGAGCCCTGCGGTTCGAATCGCATCGGTTCATAGCCGAACATCCGCCCGTCGTGCTGCACGTTCCAGGCACAGAGAAGGCGCTTCTCCGCCACAGACAGTCCGGAAATAGGCTCGCGCGACCGAGCCTCGGGCAAGGGCGCGGCAAGCGAGGATCCGACGGATCTCAACGGTTCGTCCTCGCGGAATCGTCCTGCCAGGGATCTGTCCCGCGAGCGAGGGGAGATTTCAACGCAAAGGCGCAAAGACGCAAAGACGCAAAAAGGAACAGATTTTATGCAGGTTTGCGCCTTTGCGTCTTTGCGCCTTTGCGTTGAAATATCTCTCCGACTCCCTGGCCGACTCCCGGGGGCAACTCGGTCCCAGCTGCCGGCGCCGGCCGCGGCTTGGCCCCGGCGCTGGGGGGCCGAACGGCGCGGCGTCGTCGGTCAGAGCACCCTGCGCATCACCTGCGGCAGGAGGACGTCGTGGAGCAGCTCGGGGACAGCGCGCTTCAGCCGCCAGACCCAGCGGCCGTCGCGGTGAGGCACGGCGTAGAGGCTGCCGGCGTCGACCGATTCGAGCGCGCGCCGCGCCACGTAGGCGGCCTGGAGCCCCTCGCGCCCCATGAGCTTGAGGGCGGCGTCCCTGGCGGCCGCGTCGAGGCCGCGCCCGCTCTCGACGATCTGCGTCCTGAAGAAGGTCGGGCACAGGACCGTGACCCCGACGCCGTGCGGGGCGAGCTCGACCCGCAGCGCCTCGGAGAGGGCGACGACAGCGGCCTTGGTGACGCAGTAGGGGGCGAGCCCGGGCACCGAGATGAAGCCGGCGGCGGACGCGACGTTGAGGAAGTGTCCGCTCCGCTGCTCCTTGAAGCGCGGCGTGAACGCGTGGCAGCCGTGAATGACGCCCCAGAGGTTGACGCCCAGGATCCACCCCCAGTCCGAGAGGGGGATCTCGCCGACCTGCCCGCCGGCGCATACGCCCGCGTTGTTCACGACGAGATCGACCCCGCCGAGGGCGCGATCGGCCTCGCCCACGAGCTCCGCCACGTCGTCGCTCCGGCTCACGTCGCAGCGGACCGTGTGCGCCTCACCTCCGGCGCTGGCGACGAGGCGCGCGGTCTCCTGGGATCCTTCGTCGTTGAGGTCGGCGAGGAGCAGCTTCGCGCGACGGCTCGCGAGCTCGAGGGCGAGCGCGCGGCCGAGGCCCGAGGCCGCGCCCGTGATGACGACGCGGGGGTGCTTGGGAAGGGGCATGGTGAACTCGCATATCACAGATGCTCGCCGCTCCGCGAGGAGCACCGCTGTGCGTGTAGCGAGAACATCATGAAGCCTGCCTGTCAGAGCGAAGCCTGCTTGTGACGCCCTCTCACCAAGGCACGACGGCTCGCGCGCTCCCGGTGGTGCCGCGAGCCACCACCAGACATGGAGGCGCGCCCCTCCAGCCCCGCGTCCCCCGCGCCGCGCCGCCGCCAGGATCCCGGCTGAAACCGCCTCTCTCCCTCACCCCGCTCCCCTCGTTGGCCCTGGTACGGCCCATGCGAGTGTCCGGCTGATATCGGCACGAAAGACGCCGCGCGAGGCTCGCTGAAACGGCCAAGGAGAACCGATGCTGCCCACGAACACGACCCACAAGACCCGCTCCCTCGTCATGTCGCTCACGATGGCCGCCGGCCTGGCCGTCACCGCGTTCTCGTCCCCTGCGGCGGCCGGGCCGCTGCCGACGCTCTCCGGATGGGGCGTGCGCGGCCATGCCAGCTTCATGGGCTCGGTGAGCCAGCAGGTCGACGGCTCGCTCAGGGGGCATTTCACGATCATCATCCACAATCCCGGCGAAGCCCCCGTCACCTGCCGCTACCTGCGCTTCCGTCCCCATACCGTGAGCGGCGGAAGCTGGAGCTTCGATGGCCATGGCACGTGCTGGACCTCGGGCGGCGCGTTCGCCGCGGCGAACCGCTTCACCTTCTCTGACCTGGGCAGCCCGGGCGCGGGCGTCGACGCCGTCGACGTGAACTACTACGGCGCGGTCGGCGTCTCGATCCCCGGCGGCTCCTTCGATGACGGCGACATCGTCTACACCCCTTGATGCCATCCGCGATCCAGCGGGCGTGTCACGCCGCGCCGGCGCTGGCGCCGCGCGATCGGTCGACCGGGCGACCGGTGGATAGCCCGGCGCCGGTGGTGCGACGCGCTGCTCCCTCGCCGCGCGGCGCGCGGCTCACTCCGCCGTCGCTTCGAACTCGCCGAGGATGAAGGTCGCCGCGACCGCGGGCTCGAAGAACTCGGCGCGCACGGCGCGGTACTGCGGGTCGGCGAAGAACCGCTCCCGCGCCGCGCGGTCGGGGAACAGGAGGGTGAAGACGCGGTTGATCCGCTCATCCCCCTTCAGCACCCGCGCCACGACGAAATCGTGGCCGAACGCGCCGCCATAGGAGAAGAGGATCGGCATCATCCCGGCGCGGTAGCGGGCATAGGACGCCTCGTCCGCCAGCTGGAGCCCCACCAGGAGCACGTGCTGTCGGCCCTCAGCGCCCATGGGAGTAACCTCCATCCACGTCGAGCGTCGTGCCGGTCACGAAGCCGGCCCTGGCCAGGAACAGCGCCGCTTCCGTCGTGTCCCGCACCTCGCCGACGCGCCCCAGCGGGTGGATCGAGGCCATCGAATCGGCCCCTTCGCCGATGAGCGGCGTGCGGATGATGCCGGGCGCCAGCGTGTTCACGCGGATGTTGTGGGCGGCGAGCTCGGCGGCCAGCGAGACGGTGAGCGCGTGGACGCCGCCCTTGCTGGCCATGGCGGCCGAGGCCGGCATCCGCGCCATGGCCTGCTGGACGAGCACCGTGCCGATATTGATGATCGAACCCCCGCCGCCCTCGATCATCAGCGGCACCACCGCCTGCGTCATCAGGAACGTCCCCTTCACGTTGGTGGTGAAGAACCGCTCCAGGTCCTCCTCCGTGCTCTCGAGGAACGGCTTCACGCCGAAGATCCCGGCGTTGTTGATCAGCACGTCGACGCCGCCGAAGCGCTCGCGCGCGGCCGCGGCGACGGCCCGCGCCGTGGCCCGGTCACCCACGTGGCCCGGCACGGCGACGACGCGCGCCCCGCCGTCGAGGCTCCGCCGCGCCTGCTCGAGCTTCTCCGGGTCGCGGCCGTTCATGACGACGCTCGACCCCTCGGCAAGGAAGCTCCTGGCGAGGTCGAGGCCGATACCGCTGCTGGCGCCTGTGATGATGACGCGATCGATCCTGGTGGACATGGAGTGTCGTTCCTTTCGCGCCGACAACCTAGGACCGCCCCTCGAACCGAGAAAGTGGTATGTTTCTATCAACTTCATAACTCCAGGTTTTGATCCCGCGGGCCCCGCCATGACCTACGATCAGCTCGTCGCCTTCCTCGCCGTCGCGGGCGAGGGCACGTTCAGCGCCGCGTCCGCGCGGCTGCACAAGTCCCAGCCGGCCGTGAGCAAGCTGGTGCGCAACCTCGAGCGCGAGCTGGGGATCGAGCTGTTCGATCGCCGGGAGTACCGCGCCACGCTCACCGACGCCGGCCGCCTGTTCCACGAGCGCGCCGCGGCCGTCATCGAGGGCACCGAGGCGCTGCGCGGCTTCGGCATGCGCCTCTCGGGGAAGGTCGAGCCGATCGTGCGGCTCGCCGTCGACGCGGTGACGCCGCTCGGCCCCATCATGGACATCTTCCGGGGGCTCCTGGCGCGTTATCCCCTTGTGCGCATCGAGCTCGGCACCGAGCGGCTGGCGGGCACCGCCGACGCCCTGCGCGAGGACCGCGCCGATCTCGCCGTCGCCACGAAGCTCGGGATCGACGGCTCGGCGGTGGAGACGGCGCGCTTCTGCGACGTGCGGGTGATCCCGGTGGCGCGCTTCGATCACCCCCTGGCGACCTGCGGCGCGCCGATCCCGCCCGCGCTGCTGCGGGCGCACGCGCAGATCATCCTGCGCGACAGCGCGAGGGGGAGCGCCTCGCCGTCCCTGAACGTGCTGGAGGGCGGCCTGCGCTGGACGGTCACCGACGTCGCGGCGAAGAAGGAGGTCCTCCTCGCGGGCATGGGCTGGGGCGGGCTGCCCGAGCACGTGGCCGCCGGCGCGCTGGCGGCGGGCGAGCTCGTGGCGCTTCAGGTCCCCGAGTTCGTGGCCGACACCATGGAGCTGTTCGTGATCCGCCGCCGCGACCGCCCGCACGGCGTCGTCGCGCAGGCGCTCTGGGAGGCGCTGCTGCGCTGCGGCCACGGCGCCGGGGCGCCCGCGGCGGCAGCGAAGGCCCCGCGCCGCCCGAGGAGAGGTTGAGGGCCGCGCCGGCCCGACCTCCGGCGGCGGAGCGCGCTCGCCAGGCGGGTAGCACTACTGCGGGAAGTTGCCCCGGATCGGCAGAAAAACCGCCAAGGCGCCGAGGCCGCCAAGGAGAGAGAGGACGTGCCGTCCCGGCATTTTCCCCTTCCATTTCCCAGGTTTCTTGGCGCCCTCGGCGCCTTGGCGGTTCACTTCCCCGTCCAACTTCCCGCAGTAGTGGTAGGCGTCATGCCCGTGAGCGCCGGCCGCGGCTGGCAGGTTGCCGCTGGGTCACGCCTCTCCACGGCAGATCGCTCGGAGGATCTCGCGCGTGTGCCCGCGCAGCCATGCGTGCGCCTTGTCGCCCTCGCAGCGCTGGTGCCACAGCTGGACGATCCTGAGCTCCGGCGCGTCGAGCGGCAGCGGGCGGGTGATGAGGCCCAGCGCCCGCACGATGGGGCCGCAGACGCGCGCCGGCAGCGCGACGACGAGATCGCTCTCGTGGGCGAAATGGATGGCCGCCGCGCACGTGGGCGCCGCCGCGACGACGCGCCGCCGCAGCCCCAGCGCCTCGAGCGCCTCGTCAATCGGATCGCGCAGGCGGCCACGGCGTGAGACGATGACGTGCAGCGCCTCGGCGTAGCGCCTGGCGGTGAGCCGGCCGCGCGCGAGCGGGTGGGCCCGGCGGAGGGCGACGACGACGCGATCTTCGCCGACCAGCTCCCCCCGGATCTCGGGGAGCGCGGGCTCCGTCGAGCCGATCTCGAGATCCACGCGCCCGTGGCGCAGGTCGTCCGTATCTCCCGCGGGCTCGGCCAGGAGCCGGACCTTCGCGAGAGGGGCCTGCTCCTGCACCGCTCGCAAGAGCCGTGTGCCGAGCGCCGTCGTCAGGGCGTCGTGGCAGCGGACGGTGAAGGTCCGATCGAGCCTCGCCAGGTCGAGCTCCCGCTCGGGCGCGAACACCGCGTGCGCTCGCTGGACGATGGCCTGGACCTCCTCTCGCAGGGCCAGCGCGCGGGGCGTGAGCGCCATCGTCCGGCCGGCGCGCACGAGGATCGGGTCCCCCGTGGCGTCCCGGATGCGCCCCAGCGTCCGGCTCATCGCGGGCTGGGACAGGCGCAAGCGGGCCGCCGCGGCGCTGACGCTCCTCTCCTCGAGCAACGCGTCCAGCGCCGGCAACAGGTTCAGGTCCACATGCATGGCGGTAATTCTTCCTCATACCAACTATGCATTGGACGGCATGTGTCGTCCAGGGTTTATTCCTCCGCGCGCTGGTTCAGCGTTCAGCGGTTTGCGAACACGCGCGCGCCGCTCGTCCGAGGAGGATTCATGTCGATTCATTCCGATCACTCCGAGCATTCCGAGCAGATGAACAACGATGTGAGGTGGCGAGACCGGAGCCCGGGCCGCGCGGAGGACGAGCTCCTGCTGCCCGCGGTCGTCGCGGCGCTCTCCACGGCGGGCGAGCGGCTCGTCGGTCGCTTCTCGACAGAGCCGCGCCCGAGGAGCCGAGAGGACATCTTCGCCGCGCTGGGCGCCAACGATGCGGTTTCCCTCGAGGCGCTCCGCGAGCCCTTGTCGCGCGCTCGCCCGGAGGCCCGGTGGGTCGAGGACGAGCTCGAGTGCGGGCCCCTCCCGCCGGGGGAGTGGTGGGTCACCGACACCGTCGAGGGGAACATCAACCACGTTCACGGGATGGCGGACTGGTGCGTCACGGCGACCCTCGTCCGCGACAACGAGCCGGTCCTGACGGCTGTGCACCTGCCCTTGACCGGCGACACGTACACCGCCCGGAAGGGCGCCGGCGCGTACGTCGGGACGAGGAGGATCCGAGCGTCGGCGAAGACGGAGCTCGGCGCCGCCTTCGTCGGGACCGGCCAGGCGAAGCCGGGTGAGGACGCGGAGACCTACCGGCGGATTGGCATGTCCGTCACCGCGATGCTCGGGAGCGCGCTCGTCCTGCGCGTCTCGGTCCCGGCCACTCTCCAGCTCATCCAGGTCGCGGCCGGCCGGATGGACGTCTTCTGGCAGTACAGCCAGATCCGCTCCGAGCTCGTCGCCGGGGCGCTGCTCGTCGCGGAGGCCGGGGGCGCGGTCACGGACACACGCGGGGAGCGCTGGAGCCTCGCCAGCGAGGACTTCCTGGCGGCCGCGCCCGGGCTCCACGCCGGCGCGGTAGGCGTCCTGTCGACCATCCGATGAGAGGAGGAGGCTGAACATGGATCAACTCATGGGAAACATTGGAATCCTCGGCTCGGGCCGTGTCGCCACGGTCCTCGCCAACAAGCTCGCGGGCGCCGGGCGCGCCGTCACGATCGGCACCAGGGACCCGGCGCAGGCGGCGCTGAAATGGTCGGGAGGGCGCGTCGACTTCAGGGATCACGCGGAGACCGCGCGCCTGGCCGCGATCGTCATCAACGCCACCCCCGGAGACACGAGCGTGGAGCGGCTCGGCGCCCTCGGCGACGCGCTGAAGGGGAAGATCCTTGTCGACGTCTCCAACGCGACGCTGCGCGGCCGCGACGGCCTTCCCGGCAGCCTGCTTTGCCCGAACGGCAGCGTCGCCGAGCGCCTGCAGGCTGCGCTGCCCGAGACGGCCGTGGTCAAGACGCTGAACACCATGCTGTTCACCGTCATGGCCGATCCCACGAGCCTGCGCGCCGCCCCGACCGCGTTCCTCTCCGGCAACGACGAGGGCGCGAAGGCGGTCGTCGGGCGGTTGCTCGGCGATCTGGGCTGGCCGGCCGACTGGATCGAAGATCTCGGAGGCATCGAGACCGCTCGCGGCCCCGAGGCGGTCGCCTTGCTCGTCCCGTCCGTGCTGCGAAGGCGAGGGCTCGCGCCGTTCGCCGTCGCGCTCGCCCGGTAAACGCGATGAAGCACATCACGGATCTGGAGTCCAATCCAATCCCGTGACCGTGGCTTCGCGAAGCTACCCATTCAATGTGAACGCTCACCGCGAGAAAAATTGCGGCCGACAGGAAGCGCCTCAGCAAGGCGTCGACCGCGATGGGCGCCTGCCAGGCGCCGGCGAAGGTCGACACGTCCGACTACAACCCGCGCACGGGGCGCAACTCCGCCGACAACGGCTCGATCAAGGACACGTCGACCGACGCGGCGATCCCCAAGGTCGGCAAGCTCATGACGGACATGCTGGTGATGGCGCTCGCCTGCGACATCACGGCGGTCGGCACCCTTCAGTGGAGCGACACCGAGGCGAAGCACACCTTCCCCTGGCTGAACCTGAGCGAGCACCACCATTACTACCAGCACGACGGCGGCTTCAGGGCGGCCGAGTGCGAGATGATCTGTACCTGCTATTCGAAGCAACACCTCTATCTCCTGCAGGAGATGGAGAAGGTCGACATGGGCGGACACTCGCTGCTCGACGAGAGCGTCGTCTTCTTCGGCTCCGAGATCTCGGATCCGCCGAGCCACAAGAAGACGAACATGCCGTTCCTCCTGGCCGGCGGCGGCGGAGGTCTGCGCACGGGGCGCTGGCTCCGGCACAAGAACCTCCCGCACAGCAACCTGCTCGTGTCGATCTTGAACCTGTTCGGCGACACCCGGACCACGTTCGGCACCCCGGAGCACTGCACCGGGCCGCTCACGAACCTCACATAGCAGCGAGAACGAGGCGCGTCATGCGCTCGGGGCTGCGGTCGTTCACCGCCCCGCAGCCGCAGCTCAACGAGGAGGAACTCGGCGCGCGCAGTGACTAGCGCGACGGCAGCGCAGAGCCCGCCTTCGAGGGGACGTATTTCGACGTCCGAGTCGCTGAGCGCAGGGCCGTGCCGTGCGACGAGAAAAGCAGTCACCGCAGCGCGATCGACGGCGTCTGGCATCCTTGATGACCTCTCCGACCCGACGATGTGCCACAGCCAGCTCACAATCCACACTGCTCCTCAAGTCGAGCCACCAAGCCGGAGAAGGCACGGGGGCCAGGTCGATCCAGGCACCGGGCTCGGCGAGTCAGTTAGGGCTGGCTTCGGTAGCATGGATGCGTATTCTTCCGTGCGGGTGCCGCGGCAGCAGGACGCTGCGGCAGGTCTTCTAGGGATGGTCGGGCCGCCTTCCCCCTACGCGTGACGTCGTTCACCGCTTGGGGGTCCGTTGAGTCCATCGCCTTCTCCGCTCGCTCCTGGAACCCGGGCTCCCGCGCGCCAGCTCGCCGAACGCGTCCTCGGCCCGCTCGAGCGCTTCATGCATGTCGAGGCGGCCAGCGGGGTCGTCCTGCTGATCGCATCCGTCGCCGCCCTCAGGTGGGCGAACTCGCCGTGGGGCCATGCCTACGAGCACCTCTGGGACGTCCCGAGCACGCACGGCGCCGGCTCGCTGGTGTTCACGCAGCCCGTCCACTTCTGGATCAACGAGGGGCTGATGACGATCTTCTTCTTCGTCGTCGGTCTGGAGATCCGGCGAGAGAGCCATGCGGGGGAGCTCTCGGATCTCAAGCGCGAAACGCTGCCCGTCGCCGCGGCGCTGGGCGGCATGATCGCGCCCGCGCCTCTGTACCTGTCCCTCAATTCATCGCTTACGTCGCGGCATGGCTGGGGCGTCCCGGTGGCAACCGACATCGCGTTCGCGGTGGGCGTGCTGGCCCTGCTGGGCAAGCGCGTGCCCCCTGCCTTGCGCGTGCTTCTAGCGCTCAGCTCAGCGCGGCCGCTGCGTGGTGCAGCAGATCCTCAAACAGGAAATGGAGAAACAATGAACCATGCGATCGAGGTGTATGCGCTCAGCAAGAGCTTCGGGGAGGTCACCGCCGTCGACGGCGTGAGCTTCACGGTCGCGGTCGGCGAGATCTTCGGCTTCATGGGGCATAACGGCGCCGGCAAGACCACGACGTTGCGCATGCTCCTCGGCCTGACCCGGCCGACCGCAGGCTCCGCGCGCGTGCTCGGGCGCGACGTCGTTCACGAGACGCTCGAGGTCCGACGGCACGCCGGTTACCTGCCCGCGTCGTACGCGCTGCCCCCCGACATGACCGCGCGCGGCTTTCTCCACTACATCGCCGCGATGTTCGCGCTGCCCCGCGGCGTCGCGGCCGCGCGCGTCGACGCCCTCCTGCGCCAGTTCGGGCTCGAGCGCGAGGCCGACCGCCCTCTGCGCGGCTTCTCCACCGGCATGGCCCAGAAGGTCGGCATCGCCCAGGCGCTGATCAATGAGCCCGCGGTGCTCCTGCTCGACGAGCCGACCTCGGGCCTCGATCCCCTCGGCCGCCACGAGCTCCTCGAGACGCTCCGCGCACTCGCGCGCGAGCGCGGCGTCACCATCGTGTTCTCGTCGCACATTCTGTCCGACGTCGAGGCCCTCTGCGAGCGGGTCGCGGTGATACACCGCTCGCGCCTCGTCGCCTGCGACGAGATCGAGCGCCTCAAGGAGGCGCACGGCGCGCGCACCATGGACGATCTCTACCTCGCGCTCGTGCGCCGAGAGGCCGCGTGACCCGCCTCCTCTGGCTCGACTACCTCACGACGCTCCGCGAGCGGAAGACCTGGCTCTGTGTCGCGATGCTCGCCTACGCCCTGATCGCGATCCCCGTCGTGCTCGCGCGGCCGCCCGAACACGTGCGCGCCGCGATCGCCGCCTGGTTCGGCGACGCCGCGCCGTTCCAGATCTTCATGTACGTGTGGATCGACCTGACGATGAACAAGGTGATTGCGTTCCTTCCCGTGGTGCTTGCCAGCGGCGTCGTGCTCCGCGAGCGCGACACCGGCGTGCTGCCGCTCCTCGCCAGCAAGCCGCTCTCGATCCCTCGTTACTTCGTGCTCCGCGCGCTGAGCGCGTGCGCGGTGATGGTGACCCTGCACGTCGCGACCCAGCTCGCCGGCGCCGTCTACTTCACGGCGCGCGTCCCCGGCTTCCGCCCCGGCCCCTTCCTCGGCGCGATGTCGCTCCACGCCTTCGCGGCGCTCTTCGCGACCGCGCTCTGCGCCGCCATCGCCGCGTGGGTGAGGCACCGGGGCGCCTCGGCGCTGATCGGGTTCGCCACGCTCGGGGGCCTCGTGGGCCTCTCGCTCATCGGCTTCTATCAGCCCGCCTGGCGAGGCCTCACCCTCGCGAACCCGATCACCCTCGGCGCGCTCGGCCTCGGGAGCCTCGACGACCTCGGCCCCGCCGTGCTGGGCCCCCCGATGCTCGCGCTCACCGCGCTCACGGCCCTCACCATCGCGGTGGGCGCCGCGGGCGTCCGGAGGATGGAAGCATGACCTCGACGACCGCCCCCGCCGCGGGCTCGCTCCGCGGCTACTTCGCGCTCGAAGCGCGCCACGCCCCGCGCCGCACCGCGCTCGTCGCGGCGATCGCCGGCGTGCTCGTGGTGCTCGGCAGCCACGCGCTGCTCGTCCGCGTGCCGGCGCAGGTCATCCGCTTCCTCGAGCAGGCCTTCCACATCGAGGGGATGGCCTCCGTGCTTCTCATCAACGATCTCCTCGCCACCTATTTCGTCGCGTACTTCGTCGCCCTGGCGGGCCTCGTCGACACGACCGTCACGGCGCGAGAGGAGCATCGACTCGAACTGCTGCTCGTCAAGCCGATCCGCGCCCGCGTTCTGCTCGCCGCGCGTACAGCGCCCTCGCTGCTCGCCGGTGCCGGGGCGGGCGTGGTGGTCGCGGCCGGCACCGCGCTCGCCGTCGCGCCGTACATCGAGGCGAGCGACATGATCAGCGTGGCGGGCGCGCTCGGCGGCGGCCTCTTCCTCGTCGCGCTCGCCATCGCGCTGCTCTCGGCGCTCCTGCCGCTCTTCGTGCGGATGCGAGACGGCTTCCACGCGCTCCTGGTCGCGTCGGGCGCGTGGATCGCGCTGCTGATGCCGACGGCAGCGCTCATTTACCGGCCTGACGCGTTCGAGGCGCGCGAGGGGCTCAGGGACGCGATCGTGCTCGCGTCGCTGCTCTGGAACGACGCCATCTCGGCATGGCTCGGCCCGGCCGCGCTGATGATCGCGATACCGGTCGCTGTGATCGCCATCGTCGCCGCGGGCGTGCTCCTCGAGCGCACCGACATGCTCTGACCCCGAGTAGCTCGCCGCTGGCTCCGCCCCGGCGTCGCCCACGCATGGCGATACGCCGCGGGGAGCAGGGGTGCGCTTCCGCCGCGCTCTCGCTGTAGCTCGCGCGTCTCTGCTCCCCGCCTGCTCCTTCCCGCCCTCCTCTGGCTGACATCGATGCCAACGCGATCCCGAGCTCGTCCATGTCGACCTCGACGCTGACCGTGCCAAGCTCGTCCTTACCTAGAGCAACAGCGCTCTGTTTACTGAGCGCGCAATGCCTGATTGCCTCCTGTAGCGGGAACCGTCCCCACTCGGCCTCAAGCGGGTCTGCCATGTGCAGCCTCGTGGCCGGAGCGGTGATGACGAGCTCGGGCGAGCTCTCTCCACGCAACCAGTGAAACAACGCGCAGGCTCTCGGCGGCGGCGCGGCGTCGAGCTCCAGGAGCGCGAGCGTGGCGCGATCGGCGTTGAGGACGCTGGCGTCGAGCCCCAGAGGGCGGCGCGGCCCCTGGGCGCGAGCGCGGCGCTGTCATCAGCGCTCCGTACATGGCGCCCGAGCAGGTACCGCCGTCGCGGCGTCGAGGAACACAGCGGCGGGTTGAGGTGGACGCCGACGAGCGCGGGGCCGTCGCCGGCGTCGCGTCCCAGCAGCAGACGCGCCATCGAGCGCGGCCGCGGGGTTGAGGAAGAGCTCGGCTGCCGCTGGCGTCCTGGTCCCGGATGGAGCGGCCGCGGGTGGTCGAGGAGGGCGCCGGCGAACGCGGGGCCATCGCCAGCGTCGTGCCCGAGCAAGCAGACGAGGCCATCGAGCAACGGAAAGAAGTCTTTCCGTCACCTTATCCGGTAGGCGTCGCGTTCGAGCAGCAGACGAGGGCATCGAGCGTGGCCGCGGCGTCGAACTCCTCAAGCACGAGCTCGACCGCTGACGTCTACCTGATCTAGGGCAGAGCGGGCGCGGGGTCGAGGATGGCGTCGGCGAGCACGGGGCTGTCGTCGGCGTCGCGCTACATGGCCCCGGAGCAGACCTCTCCGGCCCGCCCGAGGGGCCGCGGTCATAGAGGTTTCCGCTTTGTCAGCCGCGGCACTTCGGTACGCTGGCCCCGATGGGGATGCGTCATCTTGGGGCGATCGCGTTGGCGATTGCGGTCGCGCTGGGCTGTTCCCATAGTCGCCCGCGCCGGCCACGGGTCCGCTTTCCACCGCCACAGCCGTTGCCCGCCTTCGTACAGGTCATCATCAGGGACGCCGTGATCTCCCCAAGCAAGAGCGATGGGCGGGTCTGGGACGGCGTGGGCTCGGTTCCGCAGGAACAGCTCAGCAAGCTCGGGTCGATGATGCGCAGCGGCCACCCTGTCGCCATCGCGACGAACGTGGCGATGTTCGTTGGACGGCTCGCGAACTCCGGCGTGGAGGCCCCGGAGCCCTACGGCGTCGCCGATCTCTTCGTCGGCGGGCAGCCGTGGGGTCAGCGGCCGCTCGATCGGCAAGGGCAGCGCGACACCTGCACCCCCATGTGGGACGGTGCGGTGTGGGACCGAGTCCCGCTCTCGCCGGCGGTCCACATCAGCGGGCAGATCCTCGATCGGGACCTCGCGTATCCCGATGCGATCGGCAACTTCGTGATCAACTACGGCCACCTGGTCGAGGCGCTGCACGCTCGCCGCGTCTACCCGGTGAAGGTCGACGATCAGGCGATGGGCCAGGTCCTCTTCGTCGGCATCGAGGTCTGGCCGCAGTAGGGCGCCGTGACCTGGGCATCGAGGTCCACCTGGTCAATCGCGGCGCGCGCTCGGCGCGTCGAGGAGGCGGAGCGGGCGCGGCGTCGAGATCCGCGCGCGGAGCGTCACAGGGCCGAGGCGGACGCTGGCGAGCTTGGGGTCGTCACCGACGTCACTTGGGAGCGGCAGCGGTGATGGCTTCGCGCGCAGCTCGGCGCTTTGCGCCGGGCCGGCGTGGCGCCCGTCGCCTGCGCGGCGTGCATGGCGCCCGAGCCAGGTTGGGCGGCCGCGGCGTCGAGGCCCTCGAGGCAGAGCGCCGCGGGTCGACGTTGGACGCTGGCGCGCGTTCTAGGAGCGTTCGGCAAAGTCAAGAACTAACGTGTGAGGAGCACAGGAATTCTAGGCGAGTGCTGTTCGCCAACCGGTTGGTCGACGAACACTCCCGCCGCGTAACCGCCTGCGCAACGGCGCTGCCAGGGATGGGTCGACCGCCTTCCATCCCGGTTCCACCGGAGCGACGCTCTTGTTACCGAAACGGCGGCAGGGGCCCGAAACGGCGGCGGTGGTCGCGAGCGGTCGCGACCACCGCGCGAAACGCCCGGATTTTCCCCTTCTTGCGACGTGTTGAGCGCCCTCGCTTGTTCTCCAGGTAGAAGCGCCGCGTGAGCTCGTGGCCGTCGCCGCCGAGCTCCTCGAGTGCGTGCTCGGCGCTGCGGCCCCTGGTTGACCGCGGAGCGGCCGCGGGCGTCGAGGAGGACGCCGGCGAGCGCGCGCGATCGCGCTGGCGTCGTACATGGCGCCGGAGCAGACAGGAAGGCTGCGTTTCTCGCTCCGGAGCGGCCGCAGGTGCGCGGGGCCGCCGACGGCGCGCTGCATGGCGCTCGAGCAGACAGGCCGCAGGGTCGAGGTCCGCGACCGCTCCGCGCGCGGGGATCGAGGTGGACGCCGGCGAGTTTGAGGCCATCGATGTCCGCGTGGTCAAGCGCTTCGGGCCGGGCCGTCGCTCGCTGAACGCGGGCGTCCAAGCCGCGCGTGGTCGCGGCACTGCAGATCGTGAGGCGCGCGGCGCGGCCCGCCCTTGTCGCGCGGGCGCCGTCGACCGAAGACCGCGGCTGCGCAGCGGTATGGTCGAGCTCTTGATCCGTCCGTTCTCCGGCCCCGCTCGCCGGTGTACCGCGTGCGGTGTGATGGAGGTGATGGCGCTCTTGGGCGATCTGCATCGCCTGCGCGAGGTGATCGGCGTAGTCGCGGCTCGGCAACTCGACGACGCCGAGAGACCCGCCGGCCGGGGCAACAGCGGCGACGCCCTCGAGCCGTGGCGAGGGCTGCGGGACCATCCAGGCTGCGGTGCCTGCGGAGCCCCATCGGGCCATCCGTAGCCGGTCTCGTGGCTCCCCGCCAATGCCGCCGCGATGCGTGGCGCTCGCGGGCGGCGCAGACGCGCGAGCAACGTGGTGCGGCTCCAGGCGCGTGAGCGCTAGCGCGTCGTCATCGTTGACAGTGCAGGCCATCGCCAGGCGCCGCGCTCGCGGGCAGCGTGGCCGCGCGACCGACGTCGCGTGGTGCCACGCGTGTGGCCGTCACGGCGCGCGGTCACCGCTGCCTGGGCACGGTGCCGCGCTGGGTCGGGCTTGCAGCCGACATCGTGCAGCGCGGGGCGCGTGGCCGGTCGCGCGCACCCGCGGTGGCGCGGCCAGGCAGCTGGCGCCAGCACGTCGACACGCGCTGGCGCCGCACGGGTAGCTGCTCGCTGGCGCGCGCTCTGGACGGTACGACCGTATCCGTTCGGCGACCTGCATGCTGTCCTGAGGCCCAAACGCTGCGTAAAACCCTGCGCCGGAGGTGTCGATGGACGAAAGCAGAAGCACCTGGCGCGATCGAGTGACGCGCTGGCACAAGAGCGGGCACTCAGCCCGCGTGTTCGCGGAGCAGGAGGGCGTCAACGCCGGGACGCTCTACTCCTGGAGCCGCCGACTGGGGATGAAGCGGAGCGAGTGCCGGCAGCGCCCAGACGCGGCGAAGCTGCCTTCATTCCTCCCGGTGGTGGTAGCCTCCCCGGAGGCGACGGCGCTCTCCTCGGGCGCACCGCTTGAGGTCGTCCTGCCCGACGGCGCGGTCGTCCGCGTCCCGCCGTCGTTCGACGAGGTTACGCTGGCGCGCGTTGTTCGTGCGCTCGGGGGGGCGCGATGATCCCTGGCCGCGTCTCGATCTACGTTGCCACCGAGCCGCTCGATCTGCGGCGCTCGTTCGATGGTCTCGCTGCCGTCGTGCGCGAGGTGCTGCGACAGGACCCGCTCTCCGGAGCCCTGTTCCTCTTTTTCAACCGGGCGGCCGACCGCTGCAAGGCCCTTTGGTGGGACCGCAGCGGGTACTGTCTACTTTACAAAAGGCTTGAGCGCGGGGCATTCCGAGCCCCGCGTGCCGTCACTCCGGGAGCCACGAGCGTCATCATCGACGCCGCCGAGCTCGCGAAGATCCTTGAAGGCATCGCCCTTGCGCCTTCGAAGTTGCGGAGAGCGGTCCCGTTCGCCGAGACCGCATCGCCTCCGGCGCTCTGATCCCACCTGACAGCTTCGCACGCTCCCGGGTAGCACCCACGGTTGCATTGCATCGAGCGGCGGAAATTTTCCTCAACAAGCCCCTTCAAAAAGCAGGAGCTCACGAGTACTTACAGCGCCGTGAGCAAGCCGGTCGAAGAGCAGATTCGCGAGCTCAAGGACAAGCTCGCACGCGCTGCCCACGAGCGGGACGAGTACCGCAAGCTCTACGAGCTCGCCAGCATCGAGCTGGAGCGGTTTCGCCGGCACATCTTCGGCCAGAAGGCCGAGCACGTCGACCCAGCGCAGATGCAGCTCGCCTTCGACGCGATCTTGCAGATGCTCGCGGGCGCCGGTGCGCAGCCGGACGCGGGCGCGACCGGCTCGCCAGACGGGCGCGATGGCGCGGCGCCGAACGGCTCCTCCGGAAGCGGGGACAAGGGGCGTCAAGCCCGCCCGCACGGGCGGCAACGCCTGCCCGAGCATCTGCCGGTCGAGCGGATCGAGCTGTTGCCGCCGGAGGCGCAGGACGAGCGCGCAACCGCGCTTGTCCGCATCGGCGAGGAGGTATCGGAGACGCTCGAGTGGCGGCCCGCGAGCTTCGTGCGGCTGCAGATCGTGAGGCCGAAGTTCGCGGTCAAAGGTGAGCCCGAGCAAGGCATCACGATCGCCGACGTCCCCGACAGCCCTGTTCCGCGCAGCCTCGCCGGTCCGGGTTTGCTCGCGCACGTGCTGGTGAGCAAGTACGCGGATCACTTGCCGCTTCACCGGCTGGAGAAGATGTTCGAGCGCTGGGGCCTTCACCTCTCGCGCTCGACGCTGTGCGGCTGGGTCGAATCGTGCGCCAACAAGCTCGCGATCCTTGTCGGGGCGATGGCCAAGGACGCCCTGAACGCGCACTGTATCGCCATCGATGCCACCGGCGTGCTCGTGCAAGCAAAGGACAAGTGCCGGCGGGGCCACTTCTGGGTCTTGGTGGCGGACCGAGAGCACGTCCTGTTCCGATTCACGCCGCACCACAACCAGGATGGCCCGAAGGAGTTCCTTCGCGGCTACAAGGGCTATGTCCAGGCCGACGCCTCGAATGTCTACGAGCAGCTCTTCCGCACCGAGCAGGTGACCGAGGTCGGTTGCTGGGCGCATTGCCGGCGGAAGTTCTTCGAGGCGATGACCTCCGACCGGGAGCGCGCGACGGTAGCCATCGGCTTCATTCGCAAGCTCTACGCGATCGACAAGGCGACGAAGGAGCTGCCTCCGAGCCGTCGAACCGAGCAGCGCCGAACGGATGCCGAGCCCGTGCTCGTGGCCTTCCGCGTGTGGCTTGAGACAGAGGACCTGCTCGTCCTGCCGAGGAGCCCCATCGCTGGCGCCATCGGCTATGCGCTCAACCAATGGACCGCGCTCAATCGCTTCCTCGAGGATGGTCGGCTCCGCCTGGACAACAACCGGAGCGAGCTTGAGCTCCGCCGTGAGGCCGTGGGCAGGAAGAACTGGATCTTCGTGGGCAGCAAGGACGGTGCCGAGTGGAACGCCACCATCGTGTCGCTCATCGCCTCCTGTGCGCTGCACGGTATCGAGCCCTGGGCCTACTTGCGCGACGTGCTGATCCTGCTGCCCACCTGGCCGCCTGAGCGGATCATCGAGCTCGCTCCCAAGTCCTGGAAGCAGACCCTCGAGAACGCCGACGCTCGGCAGCGGCTCGCGGCCAGTCCGTGGCCCCGGGCGCCGGCCGCGGCGCCCAGCTGATCGCAGCTCAGCGTCGCCGTCCGATGTGGCGGGCACGGACGCCACCTTGCCGCCCGCCGGGCGCGCCGCTCGCCGGCTTTGGCGCGCTGGCGACGCCTCGTCGATGCTCGCGCGGTCGACGCGTGGCTTCCGGCGCCTTGTCGACGACTCGGCCGAGGCATCGGTGGCACGTGGCTTCGCCGCGGCGCGCTTGCGGGCGACGTGCACGCGGGCGGCGACCTCGGCGTCGACCGCCGCTTCCTCCGCTCGCTGCTGGGTCCAGCCACCCTTCCTCGCAGGCCGCTCTTGCTCTCGCATCGCGCCGCGAATCTACGGCGACGGCGCGCACCACGCGAGGATGGGGTCTACAGAACGCATACGTACGACCCCTGGCCAGTGCAGTGTGCTCGCCTAGATTCCGTTTGACGCCGATCCTGTGATCAGAAGAATGCCCCGCGTCGGCACGTTGCTCACGAGTTGCGGAAGACGGGAAGGGGACGATGGGCACAAGGAGGCGGCGGATCCCATGGGCGATCCTGGTCATTCCGCTGCTCGTCGTCGTACCGACGCAAGGAGAGGCCTCCGAGCTGAGCGCTGGTGTGAGCCTCGGGTGGCTCCAGGCCGGTACCGTTCCGCGCCTCGCGGTGGGGCCGCACGCGGGCATATCTTGGCCCATCCAGCGAGACATCCTGTTCACGGTGCACGACCTCTGCACGATCCTACCCCCGATCCAGGAGGACGGGCTCGGGATCTACAACCAGACCTCGGTGGACGTCGGGTACGCGTGGAAGGACGGCAACGTCAGCGCGGGGCGGTCTGTCGCATTTTACCTCATGCCGGCGTGCGGTGTCACCTTGTGCGGCCGCGTCGGTGGCTTGGCCGTAGGCGGCCACGCGCAGACCAACGCGTACGTCGCTGGACCGCTGGGGGTGTCGGCGAGCGTCAATGTGGATTGGGTCGGTCGGGGCAGCCTGGTGCTCCCGGGCTATGTGTCCGTCGTCGTTGTTGCTGGTCCTGTGCTTCGATGGAGTGAGAAATGAATGCGAGAAAAGTTCTCTTATTGATCTTGGCCATCGCGGTTTGGGCGCTGACGGCGTGCAACTGGACGTTCGGCGACTGCTATCCTGTGGGGGAAAGAACTTCGGGTGCAGGTGCCGGTCCAGGCTCGGAGCCCCGCCCAGTCTTCACCTCCGCCGCATCCGGTGACTTCGGGGCCGACCCGCAGGGCGGCGGCGAGCGCAAGATCGCGTGCAACGAGTCGGACCTTGAAGACGAAGAGGAGAGGACGAGCGACAGCGACAGCGCGGAGAGCCCGACAGCTGGCCCGACGAGCCCGCCAGACCCGTGCCCCGGATTCGGCGACATAGCGGGAGACGGAGCGACCTTCTTGAGCTGTAGCGATGCGTGCAGTTCGAAGTGTCCGCCGCCTGGAATGGCCCCATGGGTATACGTAGATTTCGATCCATCGGACTTTCCGTTTGTTACCATCGTCACGGACGATGGCACGGGGAAAGGCGGAGGGTGGCAAGAATCCAGGATTAACCTGACTTTCCGGAGACTCACTATCCCGCATGAGATCAAGCAGTGGTCCTGCCCTCTTACCATCGGCATGCCGATCCGGACTGAGATTTATGGACCAATCGATCCAGATCGTGCGTCCAGTCTCAGCGAGGAGATCATGGAGGAGGTCGCAAACGGCATGGACTACCACCTGCCGCAAGGTATCTTTTGCAAAAGTTTTGCTGACAAGGCGGACGCTGCGTTCAAGTCCAAGTACAAGCGACTCGGCGCCAAGGTGACCAGTCCATGATGATAACTCGCTCCGAGCTCCTCGACGTTGTTTACCGCTTCTACCCGCGCGGTGTGCATAAAATCACGCGCATCCATGTGCCCCCCGACGAGATCGTCTACGAGGACACGGAGGAGCGCCGCCGCCTGGTGGAAGCCGCAAGACGAGGGCAAGCGGAGTACCCAAGGTGGAAGGTCATGATCGACAGGCTGGGGGAGCGATGCAGCCTTCAGAACGAGTCGCTCAGCCTGTTGGCGGGGTGGGTCGAACCGGCGTACTCGGCCCGCATCTGGCTCACCGATGATGCGGCGCTCAGCTTCCACGTGTCCCTGCTCGGGCCATACTACGGGATCCACCTCCCCGGCATCCCCCAGGAGGAGCCGGTGGCGCGCGAGATCGCTGGGGAGATCGAGGCCACGTACCCCGGCTACCAGCCGATCCCGCCGGAGCTCGGGAACGAGGTGGTGCCGGATGTGGACATGGACGGGGTGTCGATGGGCCAGGCGACAATCTACGTGTGCCTCTTCTCGGTCGTGTGGACTTGGGTGGATCCGTAGCTGTCCCCCTGGGTGGATGCCGCCCGTCGTGCAATGAGGGCGAGACCGAACAGGGCAACGGTGAGCCCGATGTATGCGGACCTGCTGCCAGCGCCGTGAGCGCTGCATCGTGCGTCGTTGCTGGTGTCGTCGGTTCCGTCATTTCTGCTGCTGCCGGCGGCAACGCCGGAGGTGCCGCCGCCCCCGCCATTCCCTGCTTGGCCGCCCGCGCCCGGCTCCGCACCGCCGCTCCCGCCCCCGCCCGGCTCCGTACCGCCATTTCCGCCCGCGCCGGGCTCCACGCTGCCGCCTCCATCCGTACCAGGCCCTGCGCCGCCGCTTCCACCCGCGCCGCCGCCTGCGGCCAGCCCGGGTGAGGGCTCCCAGCTGAGCAGCCGCGAGACGACGCGCCGCGTGCGCGCAGCAGGGCCGAGCTTGTCATAGCTCAGCAGGAACCGGCCATCCTCGCCGCGGGCCAGCATCGGCGCATTGCACGCGTCATCCACCAGCAGCGCCTCCATGCCCGGCGTTCCATCGGGGGCCACCGCGCGGATCCGGAGCCGGTGCGTCTCCGCCTCTTCCCACACAACCTGGTAGCTCGCGCCCTCCCAGGCCACGGCCGCCGCATGACCAGCGCTCCTCGGCGAGATCAGGAATGCTTCGCCCCGCCAGCCGCCCGTGCCGTAGATTCGACCGTGCACCGGCCCCTCACTGCCCTCCGGCCAGCTACCTGCGGACTCCGTCCAGACAACGAGCGTGTCCGTGCCGTCCGTCGCCCCGGCGATGGCGGCCGATGCGCTCGACAGCAGGAAGCCCTCCCCGACGCCTCCCGTGCGGCTCACGGGGACGAGATGCAGGCCCGCCTTCACGTAGGCCACCAGGTAGTCCCGCCCGGCGCGGAGCGGCATCGCGTGCGACTCCGGCCCGACCGAGGGCACGATGGGGAACACCGGGCCAGCGCTCCCCGAAGCGCCGAGCAGGCGGCCCGACGCGGTGTACACGAAGGGCTCCTCCGCGGTCCTCTCCACGAAGGTCACGAGATATCCGTCGCCGTTGCTCGCGACCGACGGCGTCGCCGACAGGTGGAGCGACGAGACGGCGACGCTCTCCCCGAGCGCGCCGTCGCCCGACACCCGCCGCAGGTGATCTCCGCCGGCGCCGAGCGCGCTCCAGGTGAGCACCGACGCGCCGCCGCCGTTCGAGGCCAGATCGATCGCGAAGGCGCTGCTCGCGAGCTCGATCCCGACCGGATCGACGACCTCGCCGGCCGCGCTCACGCGCACCGCGCGCGCGGTCATCCGCTCCCCTTCCGGGTCCGGCTCGTCGGTCCAGGCGACGAGGTAGCTCTCGCCGGTCCAGGCCACGCGCGGGGCGCCCTGCCTGTTCGGCAGGGGGCTGAGCCCGAGCCGGCCCGCGGCCAGCGCGAGATCGGGGCCGATCAGGCTGCCCTCGATGCCCTGGCCCTGGAACGCGAGCAGGAAGCGCGAGCCGTTCCACGCGAGCGAGCTCCGATCCGAATCCAAGATGGAGCGAGGCGACCCGTCCGCGAGCCTCACGTCATCTCCCAGCACGACGCCTTCCGCCGAGACGCGGGCCCCGTACATCGAGCGACCGTCCCGCTCGTCGGCCCAGGCCACGAGATAGCTGCTGCCGTCGAACGCCGCGGCGGGGACCCCGGTGCCGGGGCTCGGCCGCGAGATCGGGAAGTCCCTTGCCGCGATCGTGCCGTCCGCGCGCAGCACCGCGCCCCGGATCGCGCTCGTGGGATCGTCCCGTACCCACGTGGCCAGGAAGCTCGCCCCGCCGGACGCGAGCGCGACCAGCTGCGCATTGCCCCGGTCCTCCGAGATCGGAACGCCGCCGGCGTCGAGCGCTGTCCCATCGCTGGCCACCCGCGTCGCACGGATGGCCCGCGCGCCGCCGCCGGTGACGTCCTCGTCCCAGGCCACGACGGAGACGTCCGCCCCGGCGCCGACCGCCGGGCGCGACGCGCGGCCGCTCGTGGAGAGGGCGCGCTCGGCGCCGGGAACGGCGCTTCCGCTCGGGTCGACGAGGGTCGCGCGGACGTCGTCGGCCCCATCGTCGGCGAGGCTGAGCCAGGCGGTCACGAAGCGCTCCCCGTTCCACTCGACCGAGGGATACACGCCCTCGTCCGACGTCGAGATAGCGAAGCTCCCCGGCCCTTCGAGCGTGCCGTCGGGTCGCATCACGCGGCCGCGGATGGTGATCCGGGCGTCGTCGCCGTACTGGCTCCAGGTGACGAGGTAGCGGCCTCCGCCGTATGCCACGCTGGGCAGGTACTGACCGGCGGACTCCTCGCCCAGATCCAGCCAGTCGAGATCGAGCACGTCCCCGCGCGCGCCGACGCGGACGGCGCGGATGCGCGACAGATCCTCGAAGACAACGACGTAGCTCGTCCCGTCGGTCGCTATCTCCGGATCGAACCCGACGTCTTGCTGGACGGGCACGGGCGGCTCCGTCCCGATCTCCGGGCCCACCTCCGGATCGAGCAGCGCCGGATAGCCGCTCTCCTCGACGACCGAGGCGGGCACGCGCAGCTCGATGTGGCCGTCCGCCCAGCGGGCGGGCACCGGCACGCGGCGGCCCGACGCGTCGATCCACGTGCCGTGGCCGTACACGAACCGCTGCCCCGGCGCGGCGCCGAGGACGAGGCCGCGGGCGTCGCTCGCGACCGAAGGCGCAGTGTCCGCGGCGCCGAGCCGGGCGCTCACGCGCACGACGAGATCGCCGCGCCCCCCGGGCCGCTCGGGGAACCGGAACGCCTGCTCGGCGTTCGCCTCGTGGTTCTTCCACAGCTCGCTGCAGGTCTCGAACGCGCGCTCCGCGCCGCCGTCCGCCGCCATGCGCACGCGGCCCTCGCCGTTCACGCACTCGTGGCCGGCGCGGGCGATCGATCGCGTCGTCAGCGTGAGCGCGCTCCCTGCCTGGAGCTCCCCGGGCGCGCCCTCGACGAGAGGCCCGCGGAGCGCGCGGCGGCGCGCCGTCAGCTCGGCGGCGGTGCGCGCCCCGGCGAGGGCCTGGAGCTGCCTCGCCCGCCCCCTGCGTGCCGCCCTCGCCGAGGGCTTCGCGCGGATCCGCGCCGCGCCGCCCACGACGTCGATCCGGTGGCCGGCGCCCTCGGCGGAGAGCCCTTGTCGCGTGGATCGAAAGCTCGCCCGCGCCCTGCTCACGATCCGCCCGAGCTCGACCGGCGCGGCGCCGCTCGGCCGGAGCGCGCGCTCCGCAGGGCGCCCGGCAGGACCATTGCCCGCCGCCTGCGGTCCAGGCGCGCCGCACGCCGAGGCGCACCCGGCCATCAACAGCAACAATGCTCGACCCGATGCCAGCGTCATGACGCACCTCCCGACGGCCTTGGCAGCCGACGCGCACCCCGCCGTCCTCCGATGGATGAGCCAGCAGGACGGTAACAGCGTGTGAGCGTTCACGTCGATCGCGGACCACGACGAGGTCATGCGACGACTCCGGTGTTGTGACCTGGCCAGATCGCCGAGTCGGCGAGATCCAGAGGATGCTGTGCGCTTGGCAGGGGCAGGGGCGTGACGATCGCCGCCAGGCCGCGGGCCAGACCGAGCTGGCCCGCCGCTCTCACGGCGCTCTCACTGGAGGATGGCCGGGGACGGATTCCCCGTATAGACCTGCGAGCAGCGGGGCTTCTTCGCGTCGGACGGGCAGCGGAGCCCCTGGTAGAAGCTCAGCGTGTTCGCCAGGGGGGCATAGCCGCTCGGGACCTGGAGCTTCGACACCGAGCCGAAGTAGGCGAGGCACGCGTCGCGCCACCAGCGCGCCTCGTAGTGCTGGATCTCCAGGAAGTCGCTCACGTCACTGAAGCGCTTGCCATCGATACGGCCCTCGACGGACTTCCATGTCTCTCGCATCGTCCCCACCTCATCGACGCCCTGGCTGTAACGATGGACGAGCTCCTCCCAGACCGTCCTCCCCGACTTCAGCTTGTCTTGCCAGCCGACGCGGTGGAAGAAGAGCACGAGATCATCCGACACCGTGTCCCGGCTCCCGAACTTCTGTCCCACCTGCGCGGCGTACTGGCCAACAGCGTTGCTGCCCGCCGAGGTGCGGTTGAAGCCGATGCCGTTCGCGTCCGCCTTGTGATAGTAGACCGGGTTCCACTCGACGCGGCTCAGGCTGTTCAGCCATGGCCCTGGCCCGTAGTGATGGTCGTTGCCCATGATGTGGACAAGGCCGAGGGGCGTCATGTAGTCGACGAGCGCCTCGCGTGACTCCATCATGATTTGAACGACCGGCTCGACGACGACGGGGTCGTTCGAGAAGGTCTGCCGGACCCACTCCTCTGCGATGGTCTTCGAGGAGAGGTCCGGGTTCCACGCCAGGCGTCCGAACACGTACCAGTTCGCCTGGTTCATCTGCGATCCGGTCCAGTTCGTGTCGTCACCCACGTTGGCGACGCCCGAGATCGCGGTGGTCGTGTACTTGTGGAGGGTGCCGTCGATGACCCGCGCCACGGTCGAGCCCTCGCCGCCCGCGTAGGTGTCCGCCTTGAGGACCTCCTCGTAGAGCGGGCCGAGGTAAGCGAGGTGCGTGTCCTCGCCGAGGTACTCCTTCGTGATCTGGAGCTCGAGGGCGAGGGGCGTCTTCGGCATGGCCCCGAACAGCGGATGGAACGGCTCCCGGGGCTGGAAATCGAGCGGGCCGTTCTTGGCCTGCACGAGGACGTTGCCCTTGAATTTGCCGTCAAGAGGCTTGAACTCCTCGTAGGCCTGCTTGATGCGGTCCGGCGGGCTGGTGTCGGAGTAGACGAAGGCGCGCCATATCACGATGCCGCCATGCGGCGCGAGGGCGTCGGCGAGCATGTTGGCGCCGTCGGCGTGGGTCCGCCCGTAGTCTTGCGGCCCCGGCTGCCCCTCGGAGTTCGCCTTCACGAGGAAACCACCGAAGTCGGGGATCTGCTGGTAGATCTCGTTGACCTTGTTCGTCCACCATTGCTTGACGCTGGCGTTGGTCGGATCCGCCGTGCTCAGGTTGCCGATCTCGACCGGCGCGCTGAACCGCGCCGTGAGGTAGACCTTGATGCCATAAGGGCGGAAGACGTCGGCGAGCGCCTTGACCTTCGTAAGGTACGACGGCGTCAGGACCTGCGCGTTGGCGTTCACGTTGGTCAGCACCGTCCCGTTGATGCCGATGGAGGCGTTGGCCCTCGCGTAGTCCTTGTAGCGGGGCGAGAGCGTGCCGGGCAGCGCGCTCCAGTCCCAGATGGAGCGGCCCGCGTAGCCGCGCTCCACGCTGCGATCGAGGTTGTCCCAGTGGTTCAGGATGCGATGGCCGATCTTCGGAGAGCCGGTGAGCGACAGCTTGTCGAGGGCGCTGTGGCTCTGGACGTGCCGGAGGAGCGCGAAGGTGCCATAGAGCACGCCCACCTCGGTGTTGCCGGCCACGGCGATCACCGGCTGGCCTCCGACGTCGGCGGTCTCGACGAGGTAGCCCTCGGGGCCCAGGGCGCCGAGGCGCGCCGCGAGCGGCAGGCCCTTGATGGCGTCCGCGGTGGCCGTCCCGATCACCACGGCGCCCGGTCCGTCGACGGCCGCGCCGGTCGCGACGGTTCCGCCCGTCAACCCGCTCAGCCCTTTGACGAGCTCGGCCTCGGCGATGTCGAGGCTCGCGCCGGTCCCCGACTTGACAACGCGCTTGAAGGCCGCCTGATACTGCGCGAGGCGCCCCGGAATCGGCACCTTCGGGTACCTGAGCCAGAGCTCTGCGCCCGTCTCGTCCGGCAGGGCGCCCGGCGCGGGGTACTCCTCGTCGGAGCCCGGCATCCCGCCCGTGCTCCCTGTCGATGCTGTCGTGTCCATGCCGCCCTGACCGACCGATGCGCCGCCGCCTGTGCCGGTGTTCGCGCCGCTGCTCGCGCCGCCGCCCGTGCCGGTGGCCCCGCTGGGGCTCCCCGCCGCGCTGGAGCCGCCGCTGCCGGTGGCCTCGTTCGGCTCATCGGTGCCGCTCGAGGAGCAGGCGCCCGCGAGCGCCGCGCTCAAGAGCCCGACAACGAGGAGCGGTACCCTCAGGATCTTCATCGAATGAGGCCGTCGGGGGGGCGGTCGGCCCGCGCGACGTGGCATCTTGTTTTCCGAAGGAGGCGCCATCTGAATCAGCCTTTCCATGGAGGGTGGCTTGGGAAAGAGGGTGAACAAACCGACTCGTGGATCTCGAGGGTGAATCTCGACGCCCGTCAAGGGCTAAACGCGCCGTGCAAGACTGCAACGCACCGCGGCTCCGCCATGCCTTGACCCGCTCGTCAGAGGTCGCTTCTTGTGCGGTCGTGTGCGAAGTGTTCAGCGTTCCTGCATTTCTGGCGGGGTCGGACCAAAAACGTCAGGAATGCGGACTGAAGCTGCCAATCACCGTGATCGAGGTGCCTTGCGTGCGCGGTGAGGAGCGGCGACGACTCGACAGGCGGAGGAGGCGGCGGACCCGATGCGCAGCCGCGAGCTCAGCCGGTGTCATCACCTCTGTAGCTCAGGGCACAGGGGGCCGGCCGTGGTATGCCATCGCGGTGTCCAGCGCCGCTGATCCCTCGGCTCCTCCGCCGCCGCCCGCCTTCGAGGCCAGCGACTACAGCTGGCTCGTCGGCTTCGAGGGCGACTGGCGCGACACCTGGTGGAACCGTGATTTCGTCGAGCTCATCGCCCGCCGGCTCCGGCTCGACGAGGTGCGCGCGGCGGTCGATGTCGGCTGCGGCGTCGGGCACTGGGGTCGCACCCTCCTGCCCGTGCTCCATGGCGACGCCACCCTTGTCGGCGTCGATCGTGAACCGTCGTTCGTCGCGCGCGCCGCCGCCGAGGCCGAGGCGTGCGGGGTGGCGGCGCGCACGTCGTACCGGGAGGGCCTTGCCGAGGCGCTCCCGCTGCCCGACGCCAGCGTCGACCTCGCCACGTGCCAGACGGTCCTGATGCACGTCGCCGACCCGCTGCGGGTGCTGCGCGAGATGCGCCGTGTCCTGCGCCCCGGCGGCCTCCTGCTGGCGGTCGAGCCGAACAACTTCGCCGAGAAGGCCACCGCCCTGGTCACCGCGCCCGGCCTGTCGCGCGCCGACCGGCTCGCGCTGCTCGAGCTCGAGGCAACCTGCCAGGACGGCAAGCGCGCGCTGGGACAGGGGGACAGCTCCGTGGGCGAGCGGCTGCCGGGGCTCTTCCGCGAGGCAGGGCTCGGCGATCTCCACGTGTGCCAGTCGGACAAGTGCGCCGCGCTGATCCCGCCGTACGAGACGCCCGCGGAGCGCGCGGAGCTGCGCCAGGTGCTGGCGTGGATCGACGGCGGCATCTGGCTCGGAACGGGCGGCACCCGCGACCAGGCCCACGCCTGGTATCTGGCCGGCGGCGGCGATCCGGCGCAGTTCGAGCGGCTGTGGGCGATCGCCATGCAGGAGGCCCGCGCGTGGAAGCAGGCCGCGCTCGCGCGCACGCTCGGCGGGGCGTGCGGGGTGACGTTCTATCTGGTGTCGGGGCGCAAGCCGGCGTGACGCCCGGCCTCGGAGCGGCGTAACTCGACGAGGGCGACGATGGCGCACGCCCAGGCGGCCTGAGCGACGGCGACACGATCCGGAGGACCGACTCGGGGGGAGATCGCTGCCAGGAGCACTCGCTCGTTGGAGCTGCGTTTCCGGGTTGCTCTTGCTCTCTCATGGTGCCCCGCCCCACCGTGGGGTATCCACATGTGAGTGGCTGTCCGACGAACACCGTGGTTGCCAGGCAGGGGATCGGCAAGGTCCGCGCGGTGTTCATGATCAGACGCACGCTGGCCGGGAATATTGAGCTCTACCAATTGAACGAGAGGGTTCGCAGGCGTCTCGCTGGTGCACGTATCCACCTTGAGCAGAAGCCCGCGACTCAGTCGTTCCGATCCTGGAGCATCTTATGCGTATGACTGGCTTGCTTGGCTGCATCTCCGCTGCGTTCGCGTTCGGTCTGCTTGCGTGTGCCGTGGCGCCCATCGAGGAAGAGGATCTCGACACGCTGGACGGCGCCCTGGACAGCGCTGACGGCTCGATGTCGGCGGATGTCGCGATTCAGTCGGACTGGGGGAACGGCTACTGCGCGAACGTCAGGGTGACGAACAAGTCCCGCTCCCCGGCCACCACCGGCTGGAGCGTGGTCGTCCGGCTCAACGGCTCGACGCTGGCCAATGCGTGGAACGTGACCTCCGTGTCCTCGAGCGGGCAGTTCACCGCCACGAACGTGAGCCACAACGGAGCGATCAATCAGAAAGGTTGGGTGGAGTGGGGGTTCTGCGCAAACGGCAGCGGGCGGCCCGCGGTCGCGTCGGTCACCGGCAGCGGAGGCACGATCGTCGGCACGGGCGCGTCCTCCTCGTCGAGCAGCAGCGCGAGCTCGTCGTCGAGCAGCAGCTCCTCGTCGAGCAGCAGCTCGTCGTCGAGCAGCAGCGCGAGCTCGTCGTCGAGCAGCAGCTCGGGGGCGGGCGGGGCAGGCGGCTCTGGCGGTGCGGGCGGCTCCGGTGCGGGCGGCTCCGGCGGATCCGGTGGCTCTGGGGGCTCCGGCGGGTCGGGCGGGAGCACGGGCGCGGTCGAGGACAGCGGCGCGAGCTGCCCCAAGCCGACGTTGCCCGCCGCCTCGTCTCTCCCGGTGTTCGACACGCATCACGATCCGTTCCTGAGCTTGAGCGGTTCACGCATCACGAAGAAGTCGGAGTGGGCGTGCCGGCGCGCGGAGATCAAGTCGCAGGTCGAGACGTATGAGTCCGGATCGAAGCCCGTGGTGTCCAAGGACAATGTCACGGGGCAGTTCTCGGCGAACAGGCTGACGGTCAACGTCAACGATGCAGGGAAGAGCGCGTCCTTCTCCATCAACATCAGCCGGCCTTCCGGCGCGCCTGCTGGCCCGATCCCGCTCGTCATCGGCATCGGTGGTAACAACCTCGACACCAGCGTGTTCACGCAGAACGGCGTCGCGATGGCGACCTTCGACAACAACGCGATGGGCGCCCAGAGCGGCGCCGGCTCGCGCGGGACGGGCACGTTCTACAACCTCTACGGCAGCAACCACTCGGCCAGCTCGATGATCGCGTGGGCCTGGGGCGTGAGCCGGATCATCGACGCCCTGGAGAAGACCCCGGGCGCCAACATCGACCCGAAGCGCATCGCGGTGACGGGTTGCTCGCGCAACGGCAAGGGCGCGCTCACGGTGGGCGCGTTCGACGAGCGCATCGTGCTGACGATCCCCCAGGAGTCGGGCGCCGGGGGCTCGGCGAGCTGGCGCGTCTCGCAGGCGGGCGCCAGCGCCGGGGAGAACGTGCAGACGCTGTCGAACGCGGCCAACGAGCAGCCGTGGTTCCGCGCGAACTTCGGCTCGACCTTCGGCAACCGGGTGACGTCCTTGCCGTTCGATCATCACATGGTCATGGGCCTCGTCGCGCCGCGCGCGCTGCTCGTCATCGACAACAGGATCGACTGGCTCGGCATCAACAGCACCTTCACGGCGGGGTCCATCGCCCAGCAGATCTGGAAGGGGCTGGGGGTGCAGGACAAGATGGGCTACTGGCAGACCACCGGCCATTCCCACTGCGCGTTCCCGTCCTCGCAGAGGGCGGCCCTCGAGGCGTACGTCAAGAAGTTCCTTGTCGGCGGCGGCACCGCGGACACCAACCTGCTCAAAGGCGATGGGGCGACGGCCGATCTGGCCAGGTGGATGAAGTGGACGGCGCCGACCCTCCAGTAACCCCCTGCGCCCGACCGCGCCTGCCCATGGCCGAGATGCGTCTCGGGGCCGTTACCAAAACGCGATAAAGAAGGTGTCTCAGATGCGAACACACGGTAAGAACAGAACAGCGCTGCATTGGGTGATCGTGATGGGAGGCGCGCTGCTCGGCGTGCTCGAGAGCGGCGCGACCGCGATGGCGCAAGCCGAGGGCTACTTCACGAGCTGGCAGGCGTTCGAGCCGACCAACCCCGAGATTGTGCAGAACGGGGGAGACATCGCCGCGGTGGGGTGGGCAGAGCGGGGCGACTACGACGACGTGATCATCAGCAACACCCTGGCCGGGGTCCCCACGGGGCTCGAGACCAGGGGGTGGGGCCTGGCGAAGCTGGACCCTGCGCTCGATTGGATCAGCAGCAACGGCTATGCGCTCGATTACCTGTTGATGGACATCGAGGGGGACACCCAGACGCACTACGATCTGCTCCTCGACAACGTCGACCGCGTTCGAACCGACCCAGACGCGGACATCTCAGGGGCCTATGTCGGCAACTATGGCTACTACCCTGGGATGAGCGTCGATACGTCCGGCGCGTGGCCCTGGAATGTCGGTGAGCAGTACAAGATTGATCGAGAGAACGTCTATTATACGTCAGGCATCAATGTCGCGATGCCGGTGGCGTACAACTCGAGCCAGTCGGCGTTGCATATCGCCTCCTCGATCAGTGGCGTGCCTTATGTCGGCGGAACGGCGCCCACCCAGATCTCCGCGATCTTCTGGCAGGGGCTCGAGACGGTGAGCGTGGCAGCGCGCCACCTTCCAGCTGGTGATTTGTTGATCCCCTACATCGCGGACTTCGTCAACAAGCCCAACTATGGTGTGCCTCAGTCGCAGGTCCTCCTGCCGGCGGACAACGTCGCGCAAGTCCAGCACTACCGGCTCCGCGGAGCGGACGGGTTCAGGACGTGGGAGGTCAACGTCAACCAGTCGGGGGCGACCACCTACTACTATCAGACGTATGGCAACGTCGTCTCCGCGACGCTCGCGTTCACCGCCGACATGGCCGACGCGTGGCAGGCGCTGGACGGCGTGTTCGCGCGGGACGGCGAGCTGCGCACCCTCAACCTGGCGACCAACAAGAACGCCGGCATCGAGTGGTCCGGCGTACAGAGAGGCGGCCGCGTCGATGTGCTGGTGAGCAACATGAACACCACCACGCAGCACGCCGACTGGTCTCCTGTGGCGGCGCTGCCCTCCCAGTCGCCGGACGTCGCTTACCATGACCATGTGCACCTCCAGTATGAGGCCTGCACCATGGACCGCGAGGACTACGAGCAGCACGTCTTTGGCAACGCGATGAACAACCAGGGCGCGAACAGCTGGACTGGGGCGAACCCGGACAAGTTCGCGATCGGCTCGCCGCCGGGAAGCGGGAATGTCTCCGAGCAGAGCATCGTCTCCACGGGCGGCTACAACGGCAAGGTCGCCTGGTCCGCGTTCGATGGTCCGAGCTTCAACAGCACGGACAAGGTCGTCTACTCGGGTCTCCTCTACAATGCCATCTCGGGCGTCACGTTCGAGCCGATCAACGTGGCCGGCGGGAGCCCGACGGGCTACGCCCTCCCTGCCTACCAGGGGCCGACCGTCTCCATGGCCTGGGGGGCGCTCCGCCTTCGCTCTGGCTATGACGGCGGCGATCTCTATCAAGCCGTGAACATCCCCGCCACGATGGGCAAATGGCTGGAGGTGAAGATGGTCGTCAACCCCACCGTGGGCACCGGCCTTGGCTCGCTGTACGTTCGCAACGTGACGGACGGGCAGAAGGGCTTCACGCGCGTCGTCTTCGACAATCTCAATACGACCGGCGTGACCGAGCGGGTGCTTTATGTGCCGCTCGTCCTGGGCGTGAACAGGAACCCCTCCAATTTCAACGGGTTCATCGTGGCGGCCTACGGTGACAGCAACGCCGTGGATGACCTCTCGATGGGGTACTACGTGCCGCAGATGAATGACAATTTCGATCATTATCAGTCTGGCGTCGCCATGGACAGTCAGATCGTTCCGCAGCTCGTGTGGAAGGGGCCGGCCTCCGGCGGGCCGGCGCAGCTCACGGCCTCTGCGCCGTACGGTACGGGCAACACCTCGCCGCTCGCGGTTCGTCCGACGGGGGCGAGCGCGGCCAGCGCCTGGTGGGAGACCGAGCTGACCGACCACGACGCGAGCGACCTGACGGTCTATTCCGGGCAGCTGTACGGCACCACAGGGGTTTACTTTGCTCCTGTCAACACGGCCACCAGCGCGAGCAATGGCCTTACCCCGAACAACTACGTCGGGTTCCTTGTGCAGTTCGAGCAGGGGCAGCTGCGCCTCCGAGGGTCGCGGGACAGCGGTGAGCTGTACAAGGCGACGAACTTCGCGCCGGCTTCGGGTAAGTGGTACGAACTCCAGGTGCAGGTCGACCCGAACCGCGACATCGACGGCGTCGCGGGCGGTGATTTCGGCGCCGCGCGTGTCTGGGTGAAGAACCTGACGGACAATACCGCTCCGGTCCTCGTCGATTTCGACAAGGTGTCCACGACCGGCGTCGTGGAGTCATTGCTGGAGGTGCCGCTGTTCCTGAACGCGACGACCCGGAACCCGTCCAGGTGGAACGGCTGGGAGATCGGCGGTGTCAACTCCGGTGTTCAGGTGGATAACCTGCGCTCGGCGTTGTATCCGTATCTCGATTTCGTTGGCCGAAATCAGTATATCGCCGATTGATGGTCCGTCAGGGCGGCCCGGAGCCCCGTGGGCTCTACCACTACTGCGGGAGGTCGCCCTGAGAAGCGAACCGCCAAGGCGCCGAGGGCGCCAAGAAACCAGGGAAATAGGAGGGGGAATGCCGGGACGGCCCTCCCCCTCTTCTCTTGGCGGCCTCGGCGCCTTGGCGGTATTTTTGCTGATCCGGGGCAACTTCCCGCAGTAGAGCTACGCGCTCCCTCGGGCCCCTCCCTGGCCCGGGCGCCCTCCGCTCAGCCGCTGTCCGAGGAGCTGCTTCGCGCGCTCCGCGCGCTGCAGCTCCTCCTGCCGGACCTCGCTGAAGAAGGAGGCGAGCTCTTGATCACCCTGCTGCTTCGCGTCCTGGATGTACTGGGAGTGGGTCTGCGCGCCCTTGAGCGTATGGTAGAGCACGCTGACCAGGTTGTAGTCCTTGTCCGCGATCACGCTGCTCTCGCTGCGGCCCTCCTGTAGGCCGGAGCCCTGCTGCCCCTGCGCGCCCATTCCCTGCTTCTGCTCGGTCGCCATATCAAACCTCCTCGACTCCCCCCACCGGGGCCGGGCAATGCAAGCGGGAGACCGCGCGGCGGGGAGCCCCTGTGTCGAGGGGTCTGCGCGAGCGGCGCGGTCGCTCCACCCCGCTCGTCGCCTGCTGCAAGAGCAGGCAGACGCCCGCGCAGGATCGCGCCACCCTGCGCGATCGCGCCCCCTCACGCGGAGAAGGCCGCGAGCGCGCTCGACGCAGCCCGCGCCAGGCCATCGCGACAGGCACGGCTCAGCCCGCTGGATACGCCCCTCGGGGCGCCTGCCGGGCTGATCCTGGCGGGCTCACAGGAGGCTCCTCCTCTCCCGCATTCCCCTCGCGACCGCGCGTCGCCAGCGTTGTTCTCTCCGCTCTGTTCGGATCTTCCGGTGTGTCAGCGGCTGCCGAGATTGCCCATCGAGGACACGTGGTGATCGCCCCCACGGCAGCGAGAACTCGGGCGGCTCCAGGCCGGGACGAGCTGATACGCTGCGCCTCACGCACCAGCTCGTCCCTCTGAGCCCCTCACCCCATCCTTCCATGAAATCACGGTCTCACGGCTTTCCTCTCTCCCTTCCCACTCTCGCTCCGGCGCTCGCGTGCGCCGCGCTCGCGGCCGCGGCGTGCGGCACCGACGCCCCCGGGCCGAGCGAGCCGCGGGACACCGGCGTCCATCCGCGGCTCCTCGCGCGCCCGGAGCACCGAGACCTCCTGCGCTCGCGCGTCGATCGCGAGCCCTACGCCTCGATCCTCGCCACCCTGAAGCGCCGCGCCGACCGCCCCTACGATGAGGAGCCCGACCCCGCTTCCTGGGACCACAAGACGAACGGCTACAACGCCTCGACGGCGCAGGCGAATGCCCTCCTCGCCTGGGCCTTCGAGGACCGGGCGGCGGCCGACAAGGCGCGCGAGTTCCTGCGCCGCCTCCAGACCAACTGGGACACGAACACGGTCCTCGACATGAACATCCGGATGGCGAAGATCCTCATGGGGTACACGAACACGTGGGACCTCCTGAGCGCCACGCCGTGGTTCCCCGACGAGGAGTCCGCCGAGGCCGAGAGCAAGATCACCGACATCACCGGTCAGTTTTTCGCCAAGTACCTCGATCACGATTTCTATCGAGATCTCCTGCTGCGCCCCGCGCAGAACAACCACCCGATCCGGACCGCCGACGCGATCGGCTATGTGGCGCTCGCGTTCCCCGAGCACCCGGCGGCCGCGACCTGGTGGAACTGGTCGATCTCGGAGCTCGACTACCTCTGGGGCCCGGGCGGTCAATACGTGCAGCCCGACGGCGGGGCGTCCGAGGGCCCGTATTACTCCGGCTTCGCCTGGGGCCCCACGGCGGCGTTCTTCATCGCCCTCGACAACGCGCTCGAGGGCGAAGTGGCCTTCACCCGCGACTGCCGTACCCGCTCCGACGAGGACCCGTGGGCCGGGCACGGCTGCGTCGACGGCGAGCAGGGCGCGCTGGAGGTCCCGCTGCGCGGCGGGCTCTTCACGAAGGCCGTCGACTGGTCGCTCTCGCTGCGCCTCCCCTGGGGCAGCCGGCCCCCGGTCGACGACGGCGTCTTCACCCCGTTCAACGGGAGCCCGCTGCTCACTTCTTTCGGTGGAGGCGGGGAGTACCTGTGGGACTGGGAGCAGAACCGCGACCCCCAGGCCATGGAGTTCGGAGCCGACCTCATCGCCCATCACCTGCTCTACGTCGACGACGCAGTGGCCCCCGAGGCGCCGCGCTTCCTCACGCGCTTCTTCCCCGACACCGGCCACGCGGTGTTCCGCTCGGACTGGGGCGACGACGCGCGCTGGCTCCTGCTCCTCGCGGAGCACGGCTCGGCGCGCAAGGCGATCCACGACCACGTGGACGGCACGTCGTTCTCGCTCGCGGCCTACGGAGAGTACCTGTTGATCGACGCCGGCTACTACAAGCCCGATGCGCTCGACAACGCCAAGACCAGCCAGTCGCCGTCGCACAACGTGATCCTCATCGACGGCCGATCCGCGCCCGACAAGGGGCTCTTCAACGATTTCGGCGACGCGGACGCCTTCCTCCGGAACACCCACGACGGTGACGCCGTCGACTACGCGGAGGCGCACCAGGACTACCAGGACACTCACGTCGAGCGGTCCGTGGCCTTCATCGACGGCCGCTACTTCGTTGTCGGCGACCGCCTCTCGACGTCGCACGCGGCGGCCCGCGCGCACGCGTGGCGGCTGCACGGCTACGCGGGGCTCACCTCCGGCGGCACCTTCGAGCTGCTTCCCGACGGCGGCCGATGGGAGCGGGCGCGGGCGGGCGTCGAGGCGCGCGTGCAGTCGACGTCGCCGGGGCTCGCCGTCGTGGAGCCGCCGTACACCCCGCTCACGGTGCCCCACGTCCACGAGTTCGAGGAGGACCGCAAGGCCGCCGACCACGCGGTCATCGACGCCACGGTGAAGGCCGAGGCGCCGGGGTTCCTGGCGGTGCTCCTGCCCTACAAGGTCGGCGTGGACGCGGGCCCCGACGCGCCGCTCCAGGCGGCGCCGATCGCGGCGGAGCCCGGGGTCGTCGCGTGGCAGATCGAGAGTGAAGGAGGGACCGACGTCGCGGTGCTGCGGAGCAAGGGAGCCCCGGAGGCGCTGGCGCTGCCCGGGGGGCAGGTCCTCGAGACCGACGCCGAGCTCGTCGTGCTGCGGATCGAGGGCGAGCGGCCGTTCGCGCTGATGGCGAGGGGGACCAGGGTGCTCCTCGACGGGAAACTCCGCGTCACCGCGCCCGACGCCACCGGCCTCGCCGTGGAGGAGTGAGATGCCGCCGAGAGCTCGCCCTCACCTGTCGCGCCGGTCGTCGCGCCTCCGCGCGCTGCTCGTCGCTGCCGCCGCGTGCGCCGCCACGGCCGGCGGGTGCGCGGGGGACCCGGGCGCCGGGCAGCCGGGCAGCTCCGGGGCGGGGTGCATCCCGACGTCGCCGTCGGCCGAGGACGCGTTCGCGCGCGAGCGCGAACCCGACTCCGAGAGCATCACGCTGGCGCGCGCCATCGCCGACCGCTGGATCGCCGAGCACCCGGCGGAGTCGCTGCCGTGGGACTGGGGCGAGGGCACGGTCATGCTCTCGCTTGTCGAGCTGTACCGCGTCACGCAGCACTCCCCGTACCGGGACTACTACCGGCGCTATATCGACCGCCACCTCGAGTACGGCTACGAGATCACGACAAGCGACCGCTGCCCGCCGGCCATGGCCGCGCTCGCGCTCCACGAGGAATCGTGCGCGGCCCCCTATGCGAAGGTCATCGACGACGTGCTCCGCTACCTCTACGAGGAAGCCCGCCGGACGGAGCAGGGCGGCATCAACCACCTCGGCGTGTCGCCGCTGTTCGAGCCCACCCTCTGGGTCGACTCGCTGTTCATGTTCGGCAACGTGCTCGTCCGCGCCGGCGAGCGCTCGGGCGAGGCGCGTCCGCTCGACGAATTCTCGAATCAATTCCAGATCTTCGTGTCGCTCCTCCAGGACGGGCCTGGGCTCTTCCGGCACGCGTACAACTGGGCGGCGCCGCAGGATCCGGACGTGTACTGGGCGCGCGGCAACGCCTGGATCACGGCGGCCGGCTACGAGTACCTCCGCGTGCGCGCGGCGCGCGGCGAGCGCGACGATGCCGTCGGCGGGGCGCTCGAGCGGCAGGTCGCGGCGGTCCTGGGCGCGCAGGACCAGGACAGCGGCCTGTGGTGGACGATCATGAACCGCCCGGGCGAGATCTACCTGGAGACGAGCGCGACGGCCCTCTTCGCCGTCGGGCTCGCGCGCGGGTTGCGCCACGGCTTCCTCGACACCTCGGTGCGCCCCGCGATCGACCGCGCCATGGCCGGCGTGCGCTCCCGCATCGAGGAGGACGGCTCCGGGCGGCCGGTGGTGACCGGCATCTCGGGGCCCACGACGGTGGGAAAGCTCGAGGAGTACGCGGCCGTCGAGCTCCGCGACGACCTCTCGTACGGCGTCGGGGCCGTGGTCCTGGCGCTCGTCGAAACGTCCGGGCTGTAGCGCCGCCGGCGCCACGCTCGCCGTGGCCCCGGCGCGCGACCGCCGCGCTCCTGCGCCGCGGTTGCCTTGCTGCTGCGCTTCGCCTACGCCTCAGCGCGTCCGCCGGCCTTCGCGACGCGATGGCCGGAGCGACGAGAGCGGCGCACCCTGGTGCGTCACGCGCGGGTCAGGCGAACCGGGCTCGCGCGGGCCGCGGCCGTCCCTCTGGATGGCGCAGGCCACCGCCGAGGACCCTCATGTCTGCACTCGTGAAGCTCGACGCGATCACCAAGGTCTACTGGATGGGCGAGGTGGAGGTGCAGGCGCTCCGCGGGGTCTCCCTGGAGCTCTCGCGGGGCGAGATGGTCGCCATCATGGGCGCCTCGGGGTCGGGCAAATCGACGACCCTGAACGTCATCGGCACGCTCGACCGCCCCACCGGCGGCCGTTACCTCCTCGACGACGAGCCGGTCGAGGAGCTCGACGAGGTCGAGCTGGCGCAGCTCCGCAACCGCAAGATCGGGTTCGTCTTCCAGTCGTTCAACCTCCTCCCGCGCGACACCGCCCTCGCGAACGTCGAGCTGCCCATGGTCTACGCCGGCGTCCGGCCGGCCGACCGGCGGGAGCGGGCCGCGCGGGCGCTCGCGCGCGTCGGCCTCGAGGACCGGGCGCACCACCTGCCGAACCAGCTGTCCGGCGGCCAGCAGCAGCGCGTGGCGATCGCCCGCGCGATCGTCAACGAGCCGCCGCTCCTCCTCGCGGACGAGCCGACCGGCGCGCTCGACTCCGCCACCACCGGGCAGGTCATGGAGCTCTTCTGCGCGCTGCACGCGCAGGGGATGACCGTCGTCGTCGTGACCCACGACCGCTCGATCGCCGACTACGCCACCCGCGTCGTCACCTTCAGGGACGGCGCCATCGTCGAGGACACCGGCCATCGCGGCCGGCGCGTGGATGTCCCGCCGCCGGTTCCTGGACCGTCGTCATCGCCTCCTGGACCGTCGTCATCGCCTCCTGGACCGTCGTCGTCCCCTCCCGGAGGCCTCTCGTGAGCGCCCGGCGTAAGCGGCGCCTCTGGCCGTGGCTCGTCGGGGCGCTGGCGCTCGCCGGGGGCGGCGCCGTCGTCCTCGCGAAGGCCGGCGGGGGCCCAGCGCCCATCGACCCCGCGCTCGTCGTGACCGCGAAGCGCGGCGACCTCGCCGTCGAGATCCTCGAGACCGGGCGCATCGAGGCCCGCGAGCAGGTCGAGCTCAAGTCCAAGGTCGCGGGCCAGGTCGCCGAGGTGCTCGCGGACGAGGGCGCCCGGGTCCGGAAGGACCAGCTGCTGCTCGTGCTCGACCCGACCGACTACGAGCGCGAGGTCGCCCGCGCCGAGGCCGAGCTCGCCCGGGCCAGGGCCGCCGCGGGCTTCGCCAAGCGCGTGGTCGCGCAGCGGACCGCCGGCGTCGAGGCCAGCGTCGTCCCCGCGCAGGAGCTCGACGTGGCCAAGCACGACCTCACCGAGAAGACCGTCGCCATCCGGCTCGCCGAGGTCGCGCTCAGCGCCGCCAGGGACCAGCTCCGGTACACGAAGATCGCCTCGCCCCTCGACGGCACCGTCATCCAGCGCAACATCGAGCCCGGCGAGGTCGTCACGCCGGGCGTGCAGTCGACCTTCAACGGCAAGGCCCTGCTCACCGTGGCCGATCTCTCGACGCTCGTGGTCAAGGTGGACCTCAACCAGATCGACGTGGCCAAGGTCGCGCTCGGCCAGACGGCGACCCTGACGCTCGACGCCCTGCCCGGCAAGACGTACGCGGCCAGGGTCACCAAGATCGCGCCCGCCTCGGTGAAGCTCGAGGGCCGCGAGGTCGACGTCTTCCCGGTCGAGGCCGAGCTCACCCAGATCGACGGCCTCATCAAGCCCGGCATGACCGCCGACGTGCGCATCCGGCTCGACAGCAGGCCGGGCGTTGTCTCCCTGCCCATCGAGGCCGTCGCCGACGAGGGCGGCAAGCAGCTCGTCACGCGCGTCGTCGACGGCCCCGACGGCAAGCAGACGACCGAGAAGGTCGAGGTCGCGCTCGGCGCGCGCAACGATCGCGACGTCGAGATCGTGAACGGCGTCCCGGAGGGGGCCCGCGTGCTCATCAACCCGCCCTCGGCGGCCGCGAACGAGACGAAGATGTGAGGTGGTCCGCCTACCTCGCGATCGCCGCGAAGGCCCTCTCGGCGCACAAGCTGCGGTCGCTCCTGACCGTCCTCAGCATCACGCTCGGCGCCTTCGCCATCGTGCTCATGACCTCGCTCGCGGAGGGCGGCCTGCTCACGCTGGGCCGCGGCATCGAGCAGCTCGGCGGGGCGCGGCTCATCCTCGTCGCCCCGAAGGCGCCGGAGCGCGCCGAGCGGAAGAAGTCGATGTACGTCACCGGCTTCACCCGCCGGGATCGCGATCGGCTCGCGCGCGGCGTCCCCCACGTCGCCGAGCACACGATGTACGCCATGCTCGGCTCGCGCGACGTCACCTCCGACGAGGGCAAGGAGGATCGCACCGACTTCATCGCGGCCGACAGCGGCTTCCTCGCCGCCTTCCGGATGCCCGTCGCGCGCGGCCGCACGTTCTCCGACGAGGAGGACCGCCGCCGCGCCCGGGTCTGCGTCGCCGGCCCGAAGCTCGCGGCGCGGCTCTGGCGCGGCGACCCGATCGGCCGGTGGGTGACGGTCGGGGCCCTGCGCTGCCGCGTGATCGGCGTGCTGGCCGACGCCGATCGGATGGGCGTCAACTTCGGCTTCAGCTGGGTCGACCTGCTCGTCGCCCCGCTCGACACGGCGGCGGACGTCGAGAAGGCGGTGAGCACCTCGGCGCTGCTCGTCATCAAGACCGATGACGTCCGCAACAACGACCCTGTGAAGCGCATCGTCAACGCGCTCCTCGTCGACCGCCACCACGGCGTCGACGACTTCACCCTGCTCGATTTCAGCAGCATCATGCAGAAATTCGAGGCCGTGTTCACAGCGATGAAGGCGATCGTCGGCCTCATCGCGGGCGTCGCGCTGCTCATCGGCGGCGTGGGCGTCATGAACATGATGCTCGTGAGCGTGTCCGAGCGCGTGCGCGAGATCGGCATCCGCAAGGCGCTCGGGGCGTCGCCGCGCGACATCAGCGCGCAGTTCCTGGCCGAGGCGGCGCTGCTCTCGGGCTTCGGCGGCCTGCTCGGGGTCGCCGGCGGCGCCGCCGCGGCCGAGCTCGCCTCGGCGGTCATCCGCCGCTTCACGCCGAGCTGGGTCGGCGCGGTCTCGACGCCGGCCGTCGTCGCGGCGCTCCTCGTCTCCTCCGGCGTGGGCGTTGTCTTCGGGTGGCTGCCGGCCCAGCGCGCGGGCCGGCTCGACCCCGTGGCGGCGATGCGGCGATGAGGCTCGACGATCTCCTCCACTCGACGCGCGCCGTGGTCGCCGACCGGACCCGCGCCGCGCTCACGCTGCTCGGCATCATCATCGGCACCGGCTCGATCGTGCTGCTCGCCTCGCTCCTCGCGGGCGGCGAGGAGGCGCTCCTCCGGGCAGGCCAGCAGGCCGTGGAGGCCGACCTCATCCAGGTCCACCCCGCGGAGGTGAGCGTCGACGACCGGCGCCGCACCCGGCGCGATCTCTCGCGGGACGACGCCCGCGCGCTCGCCGCGTCGCGCGCCCTCGGCGGCGCCTCGGCCCTGAGCGAGTCGGTGCGCCCGACCGAGGCCCGCGCCGGCGGCAAGAAGAAGCGGATCTCCCTCGTCAGCGCCGTGCCGGAGGCGCCGGCCCTCTACGACCTGGAGCTCGCGGCGGGCCGGTTCCTCGCCGAGGCGGATCTCGCGGCGCGGCGGCGCGTGTGCGTCGTCGGCCACGAGGTCTGGGCCGAGCTCTTCGGCGGCCCTCCGGCGCGGGCAGCGCAGGCCGAGCCCCTCCACATGACGGCCGACGGCCACGTGTGGACGGTGGTCGGCGTGCTCCAGGACCGGCCGATCCTCGGCTCCACGGACGACACGAACATCTGGAACCGCAAGGTCCTCGTCCCGGAGACCACCTACGACGCGCTCTACGCGCCGTCGCACAGGACCGATCGCCTGTACGTCCGGCAGGATCCGCTCGTCACCGTCCGGACCCCGCTCGCCGCGCTCCGCGGCGTCATCGACGCGACGCTCAAGCGCCGCCACCACGGGGTCAAGAACTTCAGGATCGAGGACAAGGACAGCCACGGCCAGGAGCAGCTCGTCATCGACATCATCAAGATGCTGCTGCTCAGCACCGGCGTTGTCGCGCTGATCGTGGGGGGCATCAACATCATGAACATCATGCTGGTGACCGTCACCGAGCGGACCCGGGAGATCGGCGTCCGCCGCGCGGTCGGCGCCTCGCCGCGCGCGATCCTGCTGCAGTTCCTGTGCGAGGCGGCGGCCGTCTCGCTGCTCGGCGGCGTGCTCGGCGTGCTCTCGGGGCTGGCCCTCTCCTGGCTCGCCAGCGCGCTGCTCGCGCAGATGGTCGGCCGCTGGGCGTTCCAGGTCGAGCCCTGGTCGCTCTTCCTCGGCCTCGGCCTCTCGGTCACGATCGGCGTGGTCTTCGGCTTCTACCCGGCCTGGCGCGCCGCGCGGCTCGACCCGATCGAGGCGCTCCGCTCGGAGTAGCGCTCTCTCTTGGCTCCCTTGCGTCTTGGTGCCGATGCTCCGCGTCCCACCGAGGGGATCAATTAGGCCAGTTGTAATCGTCTACGTACAACGATTGGTAGATGGGATCGCCCGTGGTGACGCATGGCTTGAGGACCACGTTGGTCGGGGTAGCGCTCCCGTTGACGTCGAGGCATTGACCATTGGTCGCGTTCTGCAGTTTGAACGTGCTCGAGCCGGTGGCGGCGCCGACGAGGGTCCACATGAATTCGTTGCCGGTCCCGCAGGCCTTGACCCGCACGTTGGAGGTCGTACCGTCGCGGTAGGCGCATTCCGTGCCCCCATCGGGGTTCCCGTTCCGCAGCCGGAAGGTGCCCGTGCCGAAGGCTTCGAGGTGCCAGCGGGTCGCCGGTTGATCGGCGGGGGAATAGGCGGCTTGCAACTGGGGGTCCGTTCCGGCGGGGCGGCTCAGGATGGCGGGATTCCCGCCGCGCGAGAAGAACACCGCATTGGATGTATACCCGCCGTAGATATGGCCGAACACCAAGGTGGAGCCGATGGTTTGCCCCGATTCCCCCGTGCCGTCACCCCTGCTGCGCACGGTGAACCCTTTCGCGGTTCCGTTGAAGGGGATGAGATCGGCGAGGAAGCGCGCGCCCGAGCTCGTGGTGGGGGCATAGCCGCCCACGCTCGAGCCCACCCAGGAGGGGCTGATGGTGTAGGTCGCGGTGCCGTAGCCGGAGGTCGCCGCCGCGGTCGTCGTCCGGAGGCCCGATGCCCGATGCCTCGCGGTCGTCGTGAACGACGGTCCTCCTCGGCCGCTGCCCGGAGGTTATCGCACGCCTCGTGCCAGGTTCGGCAATGGCCTGGGTCGTCCGGCCATCACGCTCCGTGCGGGAAAGGCACGGCCGAGCTGGAAATGCGGACCGATGCGCCGCTACCTGTCACGCGTTGTACCGTGACAAGTCACGCGTTGCACCGTGACAAGTCACGGACCGCAGCGTGAGGAGCTGAGGCGGCGCGGTCTGCTCGTGGGGCATCAGCATCATGCACATCATGCTGGTGACCGTGACCGAGCGGACCCGGGAGATCGGCGTCCGCCGCGCGGTCGGCGCCTCGCCGCGCGCGATCCTGCCCGGTCCACGCCGGTCAACGCCGGTCAACGCCGGTCAACCGCGGATGAACACCCAGACCGCATCGTCCTGCTGTCGCGCGGCCGCTTTGTAGAACAGCGAGACGTCGACGTGCCGTGTCTTGTGAGGGAAGTGGAACACGAAGCCGAAGGTGGCCTTGAGCTCGCGGTGCTCGACCCCGGCCAGGAAGCGGCCGTGGAACTCTTTCACCCGGCTGCAGGGCGCGATGTCGGTGAAGAAGTTCTTCCCTATCACGTCCTGACGATTCCGGCGCGCCTGACGTTCCTCGTAGAGGTTGTAGGAGAGCACCGTGCCCTCGCGATCCAGCCGGATGATCCCGAAGGGCTGCGCGTCCAGGCCGCGCTCATCCAGGTTGAACACCCCGATATCGAACTCGAACTCACCGCCTGTGGCCTGCTCCTCCGAACCCATCCAAGAACCTCCCGACGTGCGCTGCCCCCCGATAGACGCTCGCCAGGGTAGGGGAAGCCGCGGAGCGAGACAATCCGGCGCGACCGCATCGGGCCGTCGGGCAGGGGAGGGGGGCCACCCGGGGTCGAGCGGTCCTTCCAGCCAACGCGCTCGCCGCGAGCTCGGCTGCGCCTCGCGCGCGGCGCGGCCGAGATCGCGGCGAGCGCTGCATGGATCGAATGAACCGGCGCGGATTCTGCGCGCTCGGCGCAGCAGAAGCGCTGCCCGCGCGAGCGCGGGGGGAGGCGACGCGGGGCACGGCGACGTCGAACGCCTCGATCGCCCCCCGCGAGCTGACGGTACGCGTCATGCATCTGGCCGGAGCGTGACGCCTCGCATGTCGAGCCTGGCGGCGTTGAGTTCTTGAGAACTGGTCTGTCGTGAGTCAGGTCGCAGAGGGAGTTCGATCATGTCCAGCATTCCGACCCGTCATCCGCAGCTCCTCGCCTGGGTCAGCGAGATGGTCGCCTTGTGCAAGCCGGAGTCTGTCCGTACCTGCGACGGCAGCGAGGCAGAGAACACGGAGCTGATCGCGGCCATGCTGAAGAGCGGCACGCTGCTCCGCCTGAATCCGGAGAAGCGGCCCAACAGCTACCTGAGCCGCTCGGACCCGCGGGACGTCGCGCGCGTCGAGTCCCGCACCTTCATCTGCTCGCTGAACCCGAATGACGCCGGGCCCACGAACAACTGGATGGCGCCGGCCGAGATGAAGGCCAAGCTGAACGGGCTGTTCGACGGCTGCATGCGAGGCAGGACCATGTACGTGGTGCCGTTCAGCATGGGGCCCCTCGGCTCGGAGATCGCCCACATCGGCGTGCAGATCACCGATTCGCCCTATGTCGTGGTCAGCATGCGTATCATGACGCGCATGGGGAAGGGGGCCCTCGACGTGCTCGGCGACAGCGGGCGCTTCGTCAAGTGCTTGCATTCGGTCGGCGTGCCCCTGCAGCCCGGGCAGAAGGACGTCGCGTGGCCGTGCAACCCCGAGAACACCTACGTCACGCACTTCCCCGAGGAGCGCACCATCATCTCCTTCGGGAGCGGCTACGGCGGCAACGCGCTGCTCGGGAAGAAGTGTTTTGCTCTGCGCATCGCCTCGGTCATGGGGCGCGACGGGGGGTGGCTCGCCGAGCACATGTTGATCATGGGAGTCGAGGAGCCGAGCGGCGCCAAGACGTACGTTTGCGCGGCGTTCCCGAGCGCGTGCGGCAAGACGAACTTCGCCATGATGGTCCCTCCCGAGGCGCTCTCGGGGTACAAGATCTCGACTGTCGGCGACGACATCGCGTGGCTGAAGCCGGGCCCGGACGGCAAGGTGTACGCCATCAACCCCGAGGCGGGCTTCTTCGGCGTGGCCCCCGGGACGAACGAGGTGACGAACCCCAACGCGATGGCGGCGATCAGCCGTAACACGATCTTCACCAACGTGGCGTTGACGGACGAGGGCGACGTGTGGTGGGAGGGCATGACCAAGACCCCGCCGGCACACCTGATCGACTGGCGCGGGCAGGACTGGACGCCCGACGCGGGGCGCCCCGCTGCCCACCCGAACGCCCGCTTCACCGCGCCGCTCGTGCAGTGCCCGTCGGTGGACCCGCGCTGGGACGACCCCAAGGGGGTGCCGGTGAGCGCGTTCATCTTCGGCGGTCGCATGAGCAAGGAGATGCCGCTCGTGTTCCAGGCGTTCAACTGGAGCCACGGCGTGTACCTCGCGGCCACGATGGGCTCCGAGGCGACCGCCGCCTCCGTGGGTCAGGCGGCGATGCGCCGCGATCCGATGGCGATGCTGCCCTTCTGTGGTTACAACATGGCGGACTACTTCTCGCACTGGCTCAACTTCGGCCGCAAGCTGCCGAACCCGCCGCGCATCTTCCGCGTGAACTGGTTCCGCAAGGACGATCAGGGCCGCTTCGTCTGGCCCGGGTTCGGCCAGAACACGCGCGTGCTGTCGTGGATCCTGGCGCGGGTGCACGGGCAAGGATACGGCGTGGAGAGCCCCCTGGGCTGGATGCCTCGCCACGACGATCTGCCGTGGGAGGGGTTGAGCTTCTCGGAGGATACGTTCTACGATCTGATGGGCATCTCGCGCGACGCGGCGGCGGCGGAGGTCCGTCTGCATGAGGAGCTGTTCGACATGTTCCTGGATCGACTGCCGAAGGAGTTCGTGTTCGAGCGAGAGCTGCTCAAGTCGCGGCTGTGGCGGAGCCCGGCGCGGTGGGAGCTCGCGCACGATCCGACGTGAAGCAACACGATGATCGGGTTGTATGAGGTGCTTGCGAGAGAAGAGCTGCTCCTGCTCTTCACCGTCATCCTGCTCGGGCTGGCGCTTGGCCGGCTGGAGTACCGCGGCTTGCGGCTCGGGATGGCCGGCGTCCTGTTCGCGGGCCTGGGGCTCAGCGCCTGGCTGCACCCTCTGGGAGAGCTGGTGCTGGCGCCGCAGATCAAGGAGCTCGGGCTGCTGCTGTTCGTGTACTGTGTCGGCCTCACCAGCGGTCCCGGCTTCTTCGCCGCGTGGCGCAGCCGCGGTCTGGGGATGAACCTGGCGTGCGCCGCGGCGCTCGCCTGGGGGGCGCTGCTCGCGTGTGTCGCGGGCTGGCTCTTCGGGTTGAACCGCGCGCAGATCGCCGGCCTGTTCTGCGGGGCCCTGACCAATACACCGGCGCTCGGCGCCGTCAGCAGCCGGCTCTCCGGCACCGCGCTCGAGGCGATCCCCGCGCTCGCCTACTCGCTGACCTACCCGGCGGGCGTGCTGGGGGCGCTCCTGCTCGGACGTGGCTTCGCGAAGCGGCGCCGCGACGAGCTCGCCGGCGAGGTCGCGCGGCAAGCCGCGTCGCGCGTCGCGATCGAGTCGAGGAGCGTCGAGGTCACGAACCCCCGCGCGCTGGGACATTCGATCGGGGAGCTGCGCGTGCGCGACGAGTTCGGGGTCGTGGTCTCCCGCCTTCGGCGTGGTGAGGTCGACTCGGTCCCGAACAAGTACACGGTGCTTCACGCGGGGGACGTGATCACGGTGGTCGGCACCCTGGCGTCGATTCAATCCGCCATCGAGTTCTTCGGGAGGGTCGCGAGCGAGCGTCTGGAGCTGCGCCGCGACAGGGTCGACATGCGCCGGGTCCTGGTCTCGAAGCGCGAGTTCGTCGGGCTCACGCTGGGGGAGCTCGACCTCGCGCGTCGTTTCAACGCCCAGGTGACGCGCCTGCGCCGGGCCGACCTCGACCTGATCCCCTCCGACGAGCTCCGCCTGGAGCTGGGGGACCGCCTTCGCGTCGTGGCGCCCGTCGAGCGCCTGGGCGAGCTCAGCCGTTTCCTCGGCGACTCGGAGCGCGAGATCGATGTCGATTACGTCGCGCTGGCGGTGGGCCTCTGCGTCGGCCTGCTGCTGGCGCGGGTGCCCATCCACCTCTTCGGTACGTCCATCACGCTGGGGACCGCCGGAGGGCCGCTCGTGGCCGCGCTCATCTTCGGTCGCCTGGGGCGGACCGGCAAGCTGATGTGGGCGCTGCCGTACGAGGCGAACCTGAGCCTGCGAGAGATCGGACTGCTCCTGTTCCTGGCGGGGGTCGGCGTGAACGCGGGGGGAAAGCTCGCGGGGTTGATGAACCGGGAGGGCCTGGCCATCATCGCGATCGGCGCCTGCGTCACCGTGACGACCAGCGCGCTGGCGTTGGTCCTCATGCGGCGCTGGGGCGGGGCGGGCGTGGTGGCGGCGCTCGGAGGCGCGAGCGGCATGCAGACCCAGCCGGCCACGCTGGCAGCGGCCTTCGAGCTGTCCCAGCGCTCCGAGGAGACGTATGTCGCGTACGCGCTTGTGTATCCGCTGGCGATGATCGGCAAGATCCTCATTGCGCAGCTGCTCGCCGTGCTGGCCTGAGGTCGTCCCTCGACGAGGCGGCGTCAGCGCGCGGCGGACCGGGGCGCGACGTAGGAAGATTCACAGGGAGACGGGGAGTTGAATCCCATTCATCTCCCCGCCTCCCCGCCTCCCTGTTCAATTGTTCTTCTCTAAAAATGCCAACGATCGAGGGGATCTGTCAGCCTCACGTCGTCGCGGCGGCCTCGGCCGTCCCGCCGCCGTCCGCGCTCTCCTCGGGATCTCGCTTCGCGTGGGGGAAGCGGTCCATGCGGCTGAGCACGGGGAAGCCGAGGGCCCACAGCGCGGCGACCACGAGGGTGGCGCTGCCGCCGAGGAGGATGGCGGGCAGCAGGCCGAGCCAGCTGGCGGTGAGGCCGGACTCGAACTCGCCGAGCTCGTTGGAGGCGCCGATGAACACGGCGTTGACCGCGCTCACCCGCCCTCGGATGGAGTCCGGCGTCTCGAACTGCACGAGGATGTGACGGATATAGACGCTCACCATGTCGCCCGCGCCGACGAGGAACAGCGCGATGAGCGCGACGGTGAAGCTCCGGGTCTGCCCGAGGGCGATGGTGGCGAGCCCGAAGACGGCGACGCCGCCGAACATCCAGCGGCCCACCTGGCGCGTGATCGGCCGGAAGGCGAGGACGCCGGCGGTGATCGCGGCGCCTGCGGCCGGCGCCGTGCGGAGCAGGCCGAGGCCGGTCGGGCCGGCGTGGAGCACGTCGCGCGCATACGCGGGCAAAAGCGCGACCGCCCCGCCGAACAGCACAGCGAACAGGTCGAGCGAGATGGCGCCGAGCACCGCCGGCTTCGACCAGACGAAGCGCAGCCCCTCCAGCACCGCGCTCCACGACGTCGGCTCGGCGCGCCTCGCCTGCCGGGTCGCGTGCACGAGGCTCATGAGCACGAGAGAGACGAGGAGCAGCGCCCCGACGATCGAGTACACGATCGTCGACCCGGCCAGGTAAAGGAGCCCGCCGAGCGTCGGCCCGACGATGACCGCGACATGGAAGCTCGATGAGCTGAGCGCGACCGCCTTGCTGAAGCTGTCCTGCGGCACCAGGTTCATCAGGATCGCCTGCTGCGCCGGCATCATGAAGGCGCGCGCGCTGCCGAACAGCACGAGCACCGCGAACACGGGCCACACCACCGTCAGGCCCGACACCGTGAACGCGAGCAGCAGGAGGGAGCAGAGCAGCTCCACGGCGAGGCCGACCGTGATGATGCGGCGCCGGTCGAACCGATCCGCCGCCTGGCCGGCGAAGAGGATCAGCGCGAAGAAGGGCGCGAACTGGGCGAGGCCGATGAGGCCCAGATCGAAGACATCGCCGGTCAGCGCGTAGACCTGCCAGCCGATCGCGACGCTCTGCATCTGCACCGCGACCGCGGAGAGCAGCCTGGCCGCGAGGTAGAACGCGAAGCTCCGGTGGCGCAGCACGCCGAGCCCGGTGAGGTTGTTGGAAGACATCTCGGCGCCTGCGGCGGCCCTGGTGGGGCGTTGTGGACTCTCGCTCATGCACGATGAGCACTAGGGCATGTCGCGACCGAGTCCAGGAGTCGCGCCGCCGTTATCGGCACACGCGGCGTGTGCGATGGGCGATCCGCAATTCGCCATGAACCGCAACATCCGTACCAAGAGCCCCGCGCTCGCGGTGGTCGTCTGGACAGCGCGCCTCGGGCGCGATCGGGCCGGGAGCGCGCCGAGGGTCGTGGCCGCTGCTGCTCCAGCAGCAGCCGGTGGTGCTCGGCTGCGCCGCCACGAGCAATGCCCGTGGCGAGCGCGTCAGCCCTGCGCGAGCCGGGCGAGCGCCTCGCCGGTGAGGCGGTGGACGGTCCACTCGTCCATGGGCTTGGCGCCGAGCTTCCGGTAAAAGCCGAGCGCCGGCTCGTTCCAGTCGAGCACGGACCACTCGAAGCGCCCGCAACCGCGCTCCATCGCGAGCTTCGCGAGGTGCACGAGCAGGGCCTTGCCGTGGCCTCCTCCGCGGTGCTCCGGGAGCACGAAGAGGTCTTCGAGGTAGATCCCCGGTTTGCCGAGGAAGGTGGAGAAGCTCTGGAAGAAGAGGGCGAATCCCACCGGGATCCCCTCCGCTTCGGCCAGGACGACCTCGGCCGCCGGCCTCGGGCCGAAGAGGTGCGCCTCGAGGTCTCGCTCGTCGAAGGTGACCTCGTGCGCGAGCCGCTCGTAGTCCGCGAGCATCCGGATGAGGCGGGCGATGGTGGGGATGTCGGCGGCGGTGGCGGGGCGGATCATGGCGTCTCTCCGGCGGGTCATACCGCATCGTCGCGCCGCGGTGGAGGGAGTAGGCTCCCGCCTGCATGACCACGACGACGCCGCCCTCAGCCGCCGGCCCGCGCTGGCTGTACCTGCACGGCTTCGCCTCGGGCCCGAGCTCGACCAAGGGCGTCCGGATCGCCGCGCACTTCGAGCAGCGCGGGGTGGCCCTCGAGCGGCTCAACCTGCGGGTGCCCTCGTTCGAGCGCTTGCGCCTCGGCGCGATGATCGGCGCCGTGAAGCAGGCGATCGGCGGAGAGCGCGACCGGGCGGTGGTGATGGGATCGAGCCTCGGCGGCCTCACAGCGTGCCGCGTCGCCGAGGAGGACGCGCGGGTGTGCGCGCTGGTGCTGCTCGCGCCTGCGTTCCGGATCATGGAGCGATGGAGGCTTCGCCTGGGCGAGGAGGGCTTCCGGGCGTGGGAGGAGCGCGGGTGGCTCGAGGTCGACGACTACGCGGAGAAGAAGCGCGCCCGGGTGGACTTCGGCTTCGCCGCCGACGCGGCCGAGGTGGATGAGCGCTCCGGGGGCTGGCCGGACGTGCGTGTACCCACGCTGATCGTCCACGGCCGGAGCGACGAGGTGGTGGACATCGAGCTCTCGCGGACGTTCGCCGCAGGGAAGCGGCATGTCCGGCTCATCGAGGTGGACGACGGCCACGAGCTCGTCGCCTCGATCCCGCGCATCCTCCGCGAGGCGGACGAGTTCCTGCGTCACTTCCTCGCCGGCTGACGAACACGCGTTGTCGACAGGACCGCGAATGCTGAGCGTCTGTTCAGCGTATCCAGCGCGATCCGCGAGCTGCGTGAGCCCTGCGTGAACCGCCGGCTGACCGTCCCCTCAACAGCCGACTGGCATTCTATGCGAAAAGAGCACAGCTATCAAGAGCGAAGCGCGCCGCTTACAGATCGTGTGCGACCGGCCGCGGATCGGCCGCGGTCGAGCGATCGGAGGAGCGAATGGCGACAGCGACGGCCACCGGGTGCACCGCGCCCGTCAACGACATCGAGATGTACTACGAGCTCCGCGGCGAAGGGCCGCCGCTCGTGCTGCTCCACGGCTTCACCGGGGCAGGCGGGGACTGGGCTCACGTGTTCGACCTCGCGGAGCTCGGGTGTGGACACACGGTCATCACCCCGGATCTGCGCGGCCACGGCCGCTCGACCAACCCGGCGGGCTCCCTGACGATCCGTCAGTGCGCCTCCGACGTGTTCGCCCTCCTCGACCACCTGGGGGTGAAGGCGTTCCGGGCCATCGGCCTCAGCTTCGGCGCCAAGTGCCTCCTGCACCTGGCCACGCAGCAGCCGGACCGCGTCGCGTCGATGGTCCTCGTGTCCGCGACACCGTACTTCCCCGAGCAGGCCAGGGCGATCATGCGCCTCGTCTCCGACGAGGGCCGCTCGGAGGAGGAGTGGCGGGACATGAGGAGCCGCCACGCGCTCGGCGACGCGCAGATCCGAGCGCTGTGGAATCAGCCGCGCCGCTTCGCGGCCAGCCACGACGACATGAGCTTCACGCCCCCCCACCTGTCGACAATCACGGCGCGCACGATGATCGTGAGCGGCGACCGCGATCCCCTCTACCCGGCCGAGCTCGCCCTGGAGCTGTACCGCGCCATCCCGCGCTCCTGCCTGTGGACCCTGCCGAACGCCGGACACGGCCCCATCTTCGGCGAGTGGAAGGAGCCGTTCGCCCGCGCCGCGCTGGCGTTCCTGCGCGATGATCCGGGCGAACTGCAAATGACCCGGCCATAACGAGGGAGACGCGCGGCGCGAGGCGTCACTGCGCGCCCTCGGCGCGCTCCTCCACCGGCGCTTGCGCGCCGAGCTTCGGAAGCCGGACGCTCAGCGTCTTCATCTCTCCCGGCTCCACGTTGACCATCAGCGTCCTGGAGGCATGCCCGGGGGCGGACAGCACGAGGCGGTGTCCCTCGCCCACCGTGAGCCCCTCGATCCTGGTGCGATTGCCCTTCCAGAGCTTCCCGTCGACGACGACGTTGGCCGGCGGATCGACCCAGAGCACCACCGTCGCCGTGAGCCTGTCCAGCTCGGCCACGATCTCCTTGAAGCGCGCCTCGTCGCTCAGCTTCACGGCCGTGCGGTACGGCTTGTATCCGTCTCTCGTGAGCTTGACGTGGAGCTCACGCCCGAGCGGAAGCCCGTTGAGCTTGGCCGGCGTGGCGACCGGGTGACGCTCGCCGTTCACCCAGAGGGTGCAGCCCTCGGGCTTGCTCGTGATCTCCAGCGATCCCTTCGCCTCGACCGGCGCGGGCGGCTCCTGACGGCTCGCCTGGGCGTCGTGGACCATCGTCATGAACTCGGCGTGCCGCTCCGAGAGCTGGCCCTGCATGTAGAGGAACCCAGGCACGAGCGCGAGCGCGCTGGCGGCCGGGATGAACGCCGCAACACCTCCCTTGCCCGCGAGCGGCGGCGGGCTGCTCAAGGTCGCCGGGCTCGTGCTCGTCGGGACGCCGCTCTGGGAGACGGTCGCGCCGCCGCTCATCTCCAGGGACCAGCGCTGCTGCTGCGCCGCGATCACGTCGATGAGCTGCCTGACGCCGAGGAGCGCCTCCTTGTGGCGAGCGAGCTTGTCCCGGAAGAGCGACTCCATCCATGCCGTGAGCCCCATCGGCGAGGCGGGGATGCGCTCGTCGCGGATGAGCTCCTCGATCGCGGCGTGCATCTCGCGGGCAGACTGGTAGCGATCCTCGCGCCGCTTCTCGAGCGCGCGCAGGACGATCTTCTCCAGCCCCTTCGGGTAGCCAGGCTTGATCGCGCTCGGGAGGGGATACTCCGAGCCGTGGATCTGGAGGAGCGTCCGCATCTGGGTGCCGCCCTTGAACAGGCGTCTACCGGTCGTCATCTCGAACAGGACGACGCCGGCGGCGAAGATGTCCGCGCGATGGTCGATGCGATCGCCCGCCACGTGCTCCGGGGCCATGTAGGCGAACTTGCCCATCAGCACGTTCTCTTTCTGCTCTTCGACGTCGCCGAGCTCGCTCCGCGCGATGCCGAAGTCGACGATCTTCACGTCGCCCGTGTAGCTCACGACCACATTGCGGGGCGAGATGTCCCTGTGGACGATGCCGAGCGGCGTACCGTCGAGACCGCGCTTGTCGTGGACGTACGCGAGCCCCGCGCAGACACCGAGGATGATGCTGAGCGCGTGCTCGAGCGGGATCCCTCCCGGGTCGCGCTCCGCCGCCTCGCGCACGATCGAGCCGACATCCTCACCGTGGATGTGCTCCATCGCGATGAAATACGTCCTGTCCACCTGCCCGGCGTCGAACGTCTGGACGACGTTGGGATGCGAGAGCGTCGCCGCGATGCGCGCCTCGTGGAGCAGCATGTCGATGAGCGACGGATCCTGGTTCATCGAGGGCAGGATGCGCTTGATGACCACGAGCTTCTCGAAGCCGAAGGACGAGCGATGCAGCGCGAGGAAGATCTCCGCCATGCCCCCCGTCGAGAGCTTCGACAGGAGCGTGTATTTGCCGAACTGTTTCGGCAAGAGCTCAGGTGCGTTTCCGGTCGCGCTCGGCGGCGCGCCGCCCGCGGCCAACGCGGTACGCTCTTGCATGAGACATTCTCCTGGTTCCAGTGGACGCTGCTGCAAGGCCAGCGCAAAGGGGCCTCGCAAGGAGCGCTCTCAGGCGAGTCTTACCATGGAGCGGTCATGAGATGTCAGCTTATTTGAGCGCGTCCGCCTGAAACCGTGGAGCGCTGGGCAGCGCGCAAAGCACTCTGCGGAAACATGAGCGATACACGTTCGTTCCGATGCTCGGGTAATGTCTCCCTCCTCGCCCATGGAGAGAGAACAATGGCCCAGGTTTCCTCTGAGCTCCTGGCACCGACCCGCCGGTTGACGCGCCTGTACGTCAGCGCGTTAGGCGCCGTGGCGCTCTTGTCGGTCGTGGCGCAGCTCCTCGTGCAGCACGCGTTGAACCAGCAGACGAGCGACGCGCACGTCGTCAACGTGGCCGGGCGCCAGCGAATGCTCAGCCAGCGGCTCAGCAAGGCCGCGCTCACGTTCCAGGTGACGACCGACCCCGCCGAGCGCAAGGGCCGCGCCGACGAGCTGGCGCAGGTGATGGCGCTCTGGGAGCGGTCGCATCGCGCGCTCCAGAACGGCGATCCGGCGATGGGCTTGCCGGGGAAGAACACGCCGGAGGTGACCCGCATGTTCCAGGCGATCGAGCCGCTGCACCAGAGCATGCTCCGGGACGGGAAGGATCTGCTCGCCGCGGTCGGCGCCGGCGGGGAAAAGCCGGTGGAGGCGGCCGCCATCCAGCCGATCGTCGCTGCGATCCTCGCCGCGGAGCCGGGCTTCCTGAGCGGGATGGACCGTGTCGTCTCTCGGTATGCTCACGAGGCGACCGCGCGGATCGAGCGGCTCCGCCTCGTCGAGCTGATCCTGCTGTGTGTGACCCTGGGGGTCCTCTTCCTCGAAGGGCTCTACATCTTCCGCCCGGCGGTGCGCGAGATCCGGAGGACGATCAGCCACCTGGTCCAGGCCAGGGGGCACCTCGACAACACGGTTCAAGCGCTCCGGGCGATCGCTGGTATCGGACAGCCGTGATGCACATCGGCTCTCCGTGACCGTCTGTCCGACCCCCGGCGCCGCCGAGCGGCGATCAGAGGGTGAAGGTGGCGGTCACAGCCAGCCGCAGCCGCCATCGAAGTCGAGGGGGGGCGTGGGCTCCGTGGACGACTGCGATGCACGACAGGCATCCTCGATGTTCTGTCGCAACATCAACATCAGGTTGTTGTCGTCCTGGATGTCGGTGTCCGGGTACTTCCCGAGCCACGCCCCGATCGGCGGCTTCATCATCTCGATGACCCCGAGCGAGCGCCGGCAGTCGCCCGCCTGGTAGAAGTCGAGCGCGCCGCGCAGCGCCAGGTACATGTTCAGCATCATGTACGGCTTGCCCGAGCCGCCGTCGGAGATGTTCCACCACCTCGAGTCGGGGTTCTGCCCGGGAGGCAGCGCGTTGAGCAGCGTGGTGTCGACGTCCTGCCCGGCTCCGTCCTTCGCCGAGGTCCAGCCTGCCGTCACCTGGAAGGCCGCCTTGTCCGGCCCGATGTCGTCGGCGAGGGACGCGTCGGCGAGGAGCTCCACGAACAGACCACCACCGCCCCCGCGGCGGCTGCCGCCCACGTCGGTCGCGCCGTCGCGCTGGCCGATGAACAGCGCCGGCATCTCCAGGGCCGCCCCCGCGGCGCTGGCGGTCGCCCGCTTCGTCCCGTAGATGCGCCCCACCTTGTAGCCGGGGGACGGGATCACCTCCAGGCTGAAGTCCGTTGCCAGCGGGAAGAGCGTGGTCTTCCCCTCCTCCGAGAGCAAACCGCCGAGGTCGCCCGGGCTCAGCGCGTAGGCGTACGTGCCCGCGCCCATCGAGCCCAGCGCCGACGGGATCTTCACAAGGAAGCTCTCACCCACGCCGATCACGCCGAACGCCGTGCCCTTCTCCACAAGCGCCTCGCCCAGACCGAGGATGCGGTCGGGGTCGGTGATACCGCTTGTCGCGTGCCCGCTCGTGAGCAGGAGCACGCGGTGCGCGCCCTCGAAGCCGGCCGCGTCGCCCTCCTCGAACGCGTTCTCGGCGGCGGCGATCCCCTCGTAGAGGCCGACGAGCTCGCCGGCGCCGGCGCCGAGGCGCTCGTCGGCGACGAGGCGCGTGAGCTCCGCCGACCCCGGCGCTGCGAGGAAGGCGCGGCGCTCGACCCTCTCGCCATAGCGGATGACGCTGACGCGGTCCTCGGGACGGAGGCTTTCGAGCAGCCCTCCCATCCCCGCGTCCAGCGCGCTCTCATCGATCTCGGCGAAGCGGCTGTTCTCGACGGCGATCGCCAGGTGAACCGGAGGCCTGTCCAGCGTCGAAGGGGCGACCCCGGTGTTCATCGCGACGAAGGCCATTGTCCAGTTCCCCCCGTTGAAGCGCGGCGCCACGGCGAGGAACGGGTGAACGCAGACGTCCTTGCCGCAGTCGGCGTCGGGCAGGTCGATCGCGTGCTCGGCGAAGAACCCGACCGGATCCAGCGTGTCGAGCGTGGGCACCTTCCCCGCCTTCACGATCGCGCGGAACTGGGAGATGTCCTGCGCCCCGCCCTGGGCCACGTTGACCGAGCCTGCGGGGACGCCGCTGCCCTCGCCGACGTTGTCGGTGGAGCAACCGACGGCGGCGGCGCAGAGACCGAGTGAGACAAGCTTCATTTTCGACGACATAGGGCTTCTCCTTATTCGTAAGCGATCAACAGGTCCGCGGACGCGTTGGGCGTCTGGTAGCCCGCGTCGCACTCGTCACGCCCGACGAGCACGCGCTCGGCGCGGCCGACCCGCACGCGGAAGTTGGGCCCTTCGAGGGCGTCTCCGGGGCTCAGCAGGGTCTTCTCGCCGCCGCTCTGCACCGCCACAACCGCGTCGGTGACGTAGGCGCCACAGCCCAGCCGGTCGCCCTCGCACCCGGTCGCCTCGATCGAGGCAGCGAGGCCCCCGAGCTGGAGCTCGACGACGTTGGGATAGACCTCGAGCCGCTTCGCCGAGTCGACGGCCGAGACCTCGAGGTGATCGCCCTCGTCGGACCATTGCACCGTCTCGCCCGCCGAGAACGGGAAGTCTTCGATCGGAATGCACAGGTAGTGAGTCAGCGGGGTGAAGCTCGGGTCCGGCTCGCCGCCGTCCTCGCCGCCGGTGCCCATTCCACCTTCGCCGCCGGCTCCGCCGGCGCCCGCGCCGCCGGCGCCACCGACGCCGGCTCCGCCCGCACTCGCGCCACCGGCGCCACTGCCGCCGGCTCCGCCGGCACCCGCGCCGCCAGCGCCTTCAACGTCGGCTCCGCCGGCACCGGCGCCGCCTGTGCCCACGCCGCCTGCGCCGCCCGAGCCATCGCCGGGGCCGAGCCGCCGGTAGTTCATCGTCAATTCGATGCAGCCGTCCGACAGTGCATCGATGTTCGCGATCTCGCCGACCACCTGCTTCGACCAGGGGCCGGCCCACTGGAAGGACGATTGAGGCGCGCCAGCGCACGCCGAGGGTGCGACGCTCGTCTGCAGCGCGCCCGTCTTCACCTGTCCGGGCGCCACCATCGTGTCCGGCTTGAGCGCGACGCGCCCCGCCACCGTCTCCGTGTCCTTCCAGAAATCGCTGTCGTCGTTGACCTTCTGCGGAATCATGACGGTTTGCAGATCGGACCACCATGCCATCACAGGCCGCAGTCCATCGGTCTCGAGCAGCACCACCTCGCAGCGCCCATCCGAGGTCGGCGCCGTCTCCTCGAAATTGCCTGCGGCGAGGTGGGCCTCGGTCCGGTTGAGCGGGAGTGTGTCCTGCGGGTCCAGCCGGTACGTGATCCCGAGGTTGAACGCGCTCGGCCCGAACATGCGTGTCGGATCGCCGGAGGTGACGGCGGCGCAATCGAGCGACGCGTCCACCCAGCGCACGCGAACGTCCACGGTCCCGGACGTGGCATTGATGAGATAGGCGTCCGTGGAGTAGCCCTCGGGTGCGGGGGTGCCGGTCGCGACGCAGGCGAAGGCGGACACCCCCAGGATCGCGCGCTCGAGCATCCAGGCGGTGCGCGAGCCTTCCTCGGCGCTCCGGGCCGAGAACTCCCGGCTGGAAGCCGCGCGCGCCGGGAGGCGCCATGCCGGGACGAGGACCACGAGCGCGGCCAGGTCCGTCGGATCTTGCCAGATACGCCACGTGATCCCCGCGAGCCCCACGAGCCCCACGAGGAGCTGCGCGGCGGCGGCCGAGAGCTTGATCGCCGCGAACGGCGCGACCACGGCCGCGAACGCCAGCGCCCGCCCGCGCGAGGTGCGCGCGTCCACGAGCGCCGCTGCGAGGACGGGGGCGACCACGAGGCCGGCGAGGTCGCTGAGCTTGCCGGTGAGGGCACCTGGCAAGAGCCCGGCGCCTTTCAGGAGGTGGTCGTTGACCACCAGGAGCGCCAGGGCGCCAAGGAAGAGGGGGTGGCGGAGGACCGCGAAGCGAGACGACACAGATTGTCGTGACCGCGACACCAACGTCAGAGCCTCTGCGGGGCCGCCGGCGTTTCGCCGTGATGAGTTCAGCATCGCCGCGGGCCGATAGCAGCGCGCGTGCCACTCGGACGCGCTTTGCTCGCCGAGGTTGCTCCGGACCCGGCGTGCTACAGCTCGCCCTCGCCCTCGCGCCTTCGCGAGCCGGCGTCTCCCCTGTCCCGCTCGTCCCGGCTTTTTTCGGAGCTCTGCGCGCGCAATGCGATCCTGCCTGTTACCGTCCGCTTTCTCTTTTCTCGCGTCCCTCTCCGGGTGTGGCCCTGTCGACAGTGAGCCGTCGATCCCCGTAGAAGCCAGCGATTGTCCCACGCTGTTTGGCGAGGACTTCACCGAGACCCGCGCCGTCGACATCGGCGACGCGTCGTCCGGGACGTTCGTGCCCTACGCCGACGGCGCCGGCGTGCGACTGATCCTCGGCAATCAGGGCTCGATGATGATCACGCCCTGGGTCCGGGTGGAGGCTCTGCCCGGCGACGCAGAGGAGACGTGCCATGTGGTGCGCCTCGCGAACGAGTTCGAGGGCCCGCTCGCCAGCGATCCCGAGGGGATCGCCGCCGCGCAGTTCAACATCCAGTTCATCAAGACCGGCTCTTTCCTGGTCTCGGACGGCGCGCTCTACCACCCTTTCGCGTGGGACCGCGAGACCCTCGAAGGTCAGAAGCTGGAGCTCACGGTGGCCGTGCGCGGCGACGGATACGAGGGCACGAAGAGCGTGAGTATCGCGCTGGAGTGAAGAACCCGGTCCATCGAGCCGTTGCTCGCATCGAGCATGCGATGGCAGGTCCGGTCCAGCGCGACAGGTGAGCGGCGCTACCGCGCGGCGCACCGGGGCGCGACGTAGCGGCCGTTCGGGTCCTCGTCGACGAACACGGGACCCACGTCGGAGAGCTCGAAGCTGACCGATCTTGCGTCGATCGCCGTGATGGTGAGCCTGCCGAATCCCGCGTCGCCGCCGCCGGTGACCGCCCCCGTGCTGCTGCAGTCCGCGCGAGAGGACGTCCCGAAGATCGTGAGATCTCCGCTCGCCGTGTCCACCTCGCCCACGGCGAGCATCGACGCCGGCATGCTGAGCTCGAGGTTCCACCAGTCGCTGCAGGGCTCGAACGTGGGGTTCGCGTCGGGATCGCTGCAGGACAGGGCCAGGGTGGCGATACGGAAGGTCACGGTCGAGTCGCCGAAGACGATCGCGCTCACCGCGCGCCCACCGCCGCCCGAGGTCGTCGGCGACGGCGCGACCGAGCTCGTCGTCGAGATCGGGCCATCCGGGCCGCCCGGGCCGCTCGTGCTGCCCTGGCCGCTCGTGCTGCCCTGGCCGCTCGTGCTGCCCTGGCCGCTCGTGCTGCCCTGGCCGCTCGTGCTGCCCGCGCCGCCGGCCCCGTCTCCTCCGCCGTCCATGATCACCGCGCCGCCGCACGCGCTCTGGACGAGCAGCGCGAGCGAGCCTACCGCCATTGAGATACATCGAGGTGAGCGCTTCATCGTCGCATCGTATCGCCCTCCGGCCCGCGATCGCAGACGAGGGCACGCCTCCGTCGATGGACCGGCCGGGGGCCACCTGTGCTACCGTCGACCACAGCAGGCTCGGATGGCGGCGCGCCCCGTGGCCGGGCGTGAAGCACGGAGCTCCCATGAAGCCACCTGTCGTCGAAGGAGACGTCATCGCCGGCAAGTACCGGGTCGATCGCGTCGTGGGCCGAGGCGGCATGGGCATCGTTGTCGCGGCGAGCCACCTGTTCCTCCCGCAGCGCGTCGCGATCAAGCTCCTTCTCAGCACGGAGAGCCCGGCGCTCGTGCAGCGGTTTCTCCGCGAGGCGCGCGCGGTGGTCCGCCTCAAGGGCGAGCACGTCGTGCGGGTGTTCGACGTCGGTGAGCTCGGCTCGGGCATCCCGTACATCGTGATGGAGTACCTGGAGGGCGAAGATCTCTCCGATGTGCTCCGCGCCCGCGGCACGCTCAGCGTCGTGGACGCGGCCGACTACGTCCTGCAGGCCTGCCTGGCGATGGCCGAGGCGCACGCCGCGGGCATCGTGCACCGCGATCTCAAGCCGGCGAACCTCTTCCTCACGACGACGCCCGGCGGGGCGACGCTCATCAAGGTCCTCGACTTCGGGATCTCGAAGGAGGTGCCGGGCAGCACCGAGGGCGTCGGCGCGTCGTTGACGCAGACGCGGGAGATGCTCGGCTCGCCCAATTACATGTCCCCGGAGCAGATGCGGTCGTCGCGCTCGGTCGACGCCCGCTCCGACGTCTGGGCGCTCGGCGCGCTGCTCTACCGCCTCCTGGTCGGGCAGCCGCCGTTCGATGCCCCGGCGCTCGCCGAGCTCGTGCTGCAGGTCGCGAGCGCCGAGCCGACCCGGCCCACCGCGCTCAGGAGCGACATCCCACCGGGGCTCGAGGCCGTGATCCTCCATTGCCTCCAGAAGGATCCGGCCCGGCGGCCGCAGACCGTGGCCGACCTGGCGCGCGCGCTGGTGCCCTTCGCGACGGCGGGCGGGCACGAGCGGGCGGAGCGCGCCGCGCGGATCCTCGGAGCGGCGGCGCAGGCGACCGGTTCCGTGCCGCCGACCGGTTCGGTGCCGCCGCCGCGGCTCGTGACGGCCAGCGGCCCTCCGAGCGCCCCGTCCGGCGCGATGGCGAGCCTCCTTCCCACGACGCAGGGGCTCACGCGAACGTCCGCGCGGCCCGGGTCGCGCAGGATCCTCGGGGCGGCGCTCGGGGCGGTCGTGATCGCCGTGCTCGCGCTCGCCCTCTGGGGCGCGGTCGCGTTGCCCGGCAGAGCGCCGGAGGCGGCGGCGCTGCAGGCCGCGGCGGCCTCGCGGGACGACACGGCGCCGCGGCGCGCGCGGCAGGACACCGCGGCGCGCGGCGCGGACCCGCTGATCGCGCCCGAGCCGCCGCAGGCGGTCCGTGACGCCTTGCCGCCGCAGCAGCCGCCGGTCTCCTCGGTCGTCGCCCCGGCCAACGACGCGGCGCCCTCCGGGGCGGCGCTCGAGGGCCGGCGCGCGCCCCCGGCCACGAGCGCGTCGGCGACGCCGAAGGCGCCGTCGGCGCCCGGAGGGACGAATCCCTTGGAACCACCGCTCAGATGAGACAGGAACCACCCGCCTCCGACCCGTTGCACCCCGCATTCCAGCCGGACGCAGGCGAGGCGCCGGTGCGTTCGCGCCGCCCGGCGACGGGGCTCGCGCCAGCGGTCGCCATCGTGGTGTTGACCACGGCCGGCGGCGCGGCCGCGCAGCGACCCCAGCCCGCCCCTGCGGCGGCTCCTGTGCCGGCGGCTCCCGCGCCGGCCGCCCCCGCGCCGGCGGCTCCCGCGCCGGCCGCCCCCGCGCCGGCGGCTCCTGCCCCCGCCGCTCTCGCGCCGGTCCCTTCGGCGCCGGGCGAGGCTCCTTCTGCGCCCGCCCGCGAGCGGCTGAGCGGTGAGGCCAGGGCCGATTACGAGTCCGGCAAGGCGCTCTTTCGCAACGGCGACTTCGCCAGCGCCTTCCTCAAGTTCCAGAGCGCCTACGAGAGCTCGAAGGACGCGCGCCTCCTCTGGAACATGATCGCCTGCACGTCCAAGATGCACCGGTACACCCAGCTGCTTGCGCTGGTGGGCAGGTTGAAGCAGGAGGACCGCGGCGTCCTGCTCCCGGAGGACTGGGCGACGATCGCCGAGGTCGAGCGGGACGCCAGCGCCCTCGTCGGTCACCTGGACATCGCGGTGAGCGAGCGGGACGCGGAGGTGACGATCGACGGCGAGCCGATCGGGAAGACGCCGCTCCCGGGCAAGGTGATCGTCGACGCCGGCACGAGGCGAATCCGTGTCTTCAAGCCGGGGTTCAAGGAGCACCTCCGCGTGGAGAGCGTGGCCCCTGGCGCGCAGCTGGCGCTCGACGTCCGGCTGGCGCGGCCGATGAACGGCGGCAGGCTCTCCATCGTTGCCTCTCCGGGCGATCGCCTCGCGCTCGACGGCGAGTTCCTGGGCGAAGGGCAGTGGGAGGGCATCGTGCCGAGCGGCCGTCACGTGGTGAGGGTGACGGCGCCGGGAAAGGTGCCCTACCAGGCCCAGATACGGATTCAGGACGAGGCGCTGAGCAGCGTCCGCGTCGGCCTGGTGCCGGCCGAGAAGCGCGGCGGGACGCCGTCGTGGGTATGGATCGCCGGCGCCGGGGCGGTCGTCGCGGCGGCCCTGTCGGCCGGCCTCCTCCTCCTGCACGAGCCCAATCCCGCGCAGGTGGGGGCGGGCCAGGGAGCCGCCGGCGAGGGCCGCCCGACCGGATTCGGTGGCCGGTTTTGAGGGGGCCGCCGCGGTCCACGGCGGCGCTCGCACACGAACCTGCGCCTCGCTCCGGCGAGCGCGGCCGGCAGGCCGCCGTCAGATCATCCCTGTCAGCGGTCCTGTGCAGAAGTCCGGGTCGCCGAACGTGTCGGCCTCGATGCCCATCGCGTGGAGCAGCGACAGGAGCAGGTTGTTGTGCGCGACCTCCTTCTGCTGGACGACGTATCGGCCCGTCTTGAAATAACCTCCTGCGCTCCCGGCGACGACATAAGGGATGTTCTTGCGCAGGTGATTGCCGTCCGCGTGCTCGTTGGTCCAGAAGATCACCGTGTTGTCGAAGACCGTGCCGTCGCCCTCCGGCATGCTCTTCAGCCTGGCGATCAGGTACGCGAGCTGCTCGGCGTAGAAGCGGCTGATCCTGGTGAGCCGCTCGCGGTTCACCTGATCGGCGTAGCCGTTGTGCGCCATCGGGTGGTGGCCCTCGGTGATGTCCGGCCCGAGGAAGCTCAGCACCTTGGTCGTCGCGGAGTTCGTGAAGTGCAGGCTCGCGACCCGCGTCAGATCGCAGGCGAGGGACATCGCGATGAGATCCAGCTGGAGCCGGCAGAGCTCCGGCATGCTGGCGACCTTGTCGACGTCGAGATCCGGCGTCAGCGCCGGCGCGGCGCACGCCGGCGAGGTCGGCGCCGAGCCGCGATCGAGGCGCGACGCGATGTCCTCCACCGACGCGAGGTGCCCGTCGAGCTTCTGCCGATCCGCGGCGCCCAGCCGCTTGCGCAGCCGGTCGTAGTCCGAGGCCACCTTGCCGAGCACCGCCCTGCGCTGCTCGGTCTTCCGCGTCGCGTCGGCGGGCGCGACCGACAGGTCGGAGAAGAGCCTGTCGAACGCGGCGTACGGGCTGTTCTCCGGCGGCAGCGGCTGCGCCGGCCCGCGGTACGCGAGGCGCGCGCCCACGGTCGCCCCGTACACGAGCACGCCGAGCTCGAGCGAGAGGAACTTGGTCTTCGTGCCGATGTGGTTCGCGATCTCCTGGTCGAGCGAGATGCCGTCGGCCCAGCCGCACGACAGCCCGGCGTCGCCGGGGAAGTCGCCCTCCTGCATCGCGCGCGCGGTCAGGCACTGCCCCGTGCCCTTCTGGTGCGCGTCGCCCGGCCCCGTCAGCGCCGACAGCGCGCTCACGTTGCCGAGGACCAGCAGATCCCTGTTGTGGTCCTTGAGCGGCGCGAGGATGGGCGACAGCTCCTCGCCGTCCCGGAACGTCGAGGACGACGGCCAGAAGTCCGGCGGGACGGTCCCGTTCGGCGTGTAGAGCACGATGAACCGCTTCGGGAACTCGAGCCCGAACGCGGCCCGCCCCGTCTGCTCCGACGCCGGCGCGAGCCGCTTCGAGCAGCCCATCGCCTCGAGGAACGGCAGCGCGAGCGCCGCGCCGCCGAGGCCTTTGAGCACGGCGCGGCGGCTGAGTCGGAAAGGCTTCATCACGGCTCTCCTCCCGGGGCGCTCTCCGAGGCGCCCCTTGCGTCGTCTCCCACGTCGCCCACGTTGATCTCGCGCCGGTAGCGGAACGCGTCGGTCTGGGTGAGCGCCACGAGCAGCGCCCTGACGTTGTACCGGGACGCCTCGAACGCCTCCGTCGCCTGCGAGAGGCTGCAGGCGTCCTCGCGCTGCTCGGCGCGGCCGTAGCCGAAGCGGAACCACTGCTTCACGACGCACGCGCGCACCTGTTCGCTCTCCGCGAGCCGGTGCGCGAGCTCGACCGCTCCGTCGAACGGCCCGTCGATGTCCGTCTGCGTGAGCTCGCCGCTGGCGTCGACCGGGATGCCGTTCTCGGCGTCCCGCCAGCGGCCGAGCGCGTCGTAGTGCTCGAAGCCGAACCCGATGGGGTCGAGCAGCGTGTGGCAGCTCCTGCAGCCCGGGTCGGACACGTGCTGCGAGAACTGCTCGCGCGTCGTCTTCGTCCGGTCGACCATCGGCGGCTCCGGGACCACGTCCGGCGGCGGCGGCGGGATCTGGCAGAGCAGGCTCTGGCGCACGAACCGGCCGCGGTGCACCGGCGAGGACCGGTTCGGCTTCGCGTAGAGCGAGAGCAGCCCGGCGTGCGTCAGGAAGCCGGCGCGCTGCGACGGATCGAGCTCCACCCGCTCGAACGCCTCGCCCTTCGGGCCCCCCTCGACGCCGTAGAGCTCGGCGAGCTCCCGGTTCATCATCGAATAGGACGCCGTGAACAGCGTGCTCACGCTCGCGTCCTCCTCGAAGATCGCGTGATCCAGGAACGCCTCGGTCTCGGCCTGGAACAGCGGCAGGAGCTCGTCCCGGTACTCGGGGTAGAGCTCCGGATCCCTCCCGCCCGCGGCGATCTCGTCGATCTTCGAGAGCCCGAGCCACTGGCGGTGGAAGTTCTTCACGGCCTCGCGCGCCCGCGGATCGTCCAGCATGCGCCGCGCCTGCGCCGCGATCTCCGCGGCGGTGCCGAGCGCCCCTCTCTCGGCGGCCGCGAAGAGCGCGTCGTCGGGCATCGTGCCCCAGAGCAGGTACGAGAGCCGCGAGGCGAGCTCGTACGAGGTGAGCGGCACGACGTCGCCCTCCACCGGATCCGGCATGCCGAGCTCGACGCGGTAGAGGAAGTGCGGCGACTGGAGCATCGCCTGGACGACGAGCGAGAGTCCGGTCGACGCGTCGTCGGGCGTTTCCCCGAGGCCGAGCCCGCGGTCGAAGAGCGCGGCGAGCTCGGCGACCTCGTCCTCGGCGAGGGGCCGGCGGAACGCCCGCTTGCCGAGCGACGCGATGAGCGCCGCGATCTCGCCGCGGCACGCGGCGCCCGCCGCGGCCCCGCGGCACGAGGGCGCCTCGCCGAGCAGCTTGCCCGCCGCGCGCGCCGCGATGCCCTCGGCGGCGGTCATGTACTGCTCCGCGAGCAGCGGGCTCACCACGAGCGCCGCCGCCTGGTTGTTGAAGCCGAGCGACTCCTCCTCGGGCACGAAGCCCCTCGCAGGGCGGCTGTCGTCGCCGAGGAGATCGAGTATCGTATTGTCGTACTCCACCCGTGTCATGCGGCGGAGCGGCGACTCGCCTGGCTCGATGGAGTCGCAGAGCGGCGCCGTCGCCTCGCCGTCGTCGTTGTCGTCGCTCGCGGGGAGATCGCCGAACTGCCCTGAGCAGGAGGCGAGGAGGAGCAGGCCGATGGGCCAGCGGAGAGCTCTTGGTTCAGCCATGGTGCCTCGTCGGCGAGCGCGGGCAGGGCACGGCGCGTTCCCCTCCGTGCAGCGTGCGCGGCGCGGCCGTGTGCGTGGCGCGCCATCTCGCCATCTTCAAGGAGCGTATGGCAAACCGTCGCTCCCGGATAGGAGCCGCGCTCGGAGCCGCCGAATCAAGTGGGAGCACGGGGCCGATGTGATCATCCCGTGCGCGCGTGTCTTACGGCGTTGCCGCGGACTCCGGCCTTCGAAGGCGGCTCGACCTGCGGTGTACGGAGCGACTATGCTCGCGCCCAATGCAAAGGCGAACGCTCGCCTGTCCTGTCTCTCCTCGTTCGCCGATCGCGCCGCGGCGCCGCGCGCGCCGCTCTTCTGCGGCCGCGCCGCTCGGCGCGGCGCTCTCGGCGCTGTCGATGCTCCTGGCGCTCCTGGCGCCGGGCTCGGCGCTCGCCGATCCCAGCGCGGCGTCCAGCGCCGATCGCGCCGAGCGCGATGAAGGCGCCCGCTCCCCCGCCGCGGGGACGGCGCTCTTCAGCGCGGGTGTCGATCTCGAGATCGCGGGTCGTACGCTGTCCTATAGCGATCTGCTCTCCGACAACCTCCGCACCTACGAGGTGCTGGGCGTGCCCATGCCGTCCCTCCGGGGCGAGCTGTACCCGTTCGCGCGAAGCGCCGTCCCGGTGCTCCGCGACCTCGGCGTCGAGCTCTCGTACGCTCGCGCGCTCGGCCTCGACTCGGAGGGCGCCGGCGGAGCGAGCGTGTCGACCTCGTGGAGCCGGCTCCACGCGGGCCTCCGGGGCCGTTACCGCCTCGCCGGACAGGACGGGCCGGTCCTGTTCGCGGGCGGCGGACTCCGCTGGACCGACTTCGATATCGAGTCGACGGGCGATGCGTCGCGCGACGCCGCGTCGGTGTCTTACGTCGCCTTGCGCGTGGGCGTGGACGGGCGATTGCCGGTCGGCCCGGTCGCGCTGGAGGCCGGGGGAGGGGTTCAGGCGCCGCTCTCGATGGGAGCCCTCGCCTCACATTTCCGCGCGCCGAGCGCCGGAGGCGTCGATTTCCGCGTCGCGGTCGCCGCCCCGTTCGCGCCGGGGATCGAGGCGCGCGCCGGCGCGTCGTACGCGCGGTTCTTCTACGATTTCGACTCCGAGCCAGAGGACACGTACATCGCTGGCGGGGCGCTCGACCAGCTCTTCAGCGTTCACCTGGGGGTGGCTTATTATGGGGAGTGAGGTGCGCTCGGCGCGCGCGGCGCGCGCCGTGTCTGCCCGTCGCGGCGGGCGCTTCACGGCGGCGGCGACGGCGGCGGCGCTCGTCGCGCCGGCCTTGCCGCTGCTCGCGGGGTGTCCGGGGACGATCGACGATCAGGAGCGGTTCGACCGGCGGCACGGCGGCGGCGGTCCGCAGGCCGCGTGCGCCGACGTGCCCGCGGTGTTCGCCGAGCGGTGCGGCGGCGCGAGCTGCCACGGACCGGGCGAGCCCGCGGCGGGCCTCGACCTCGTCACGCTCGGCGTCGGCGATCGCGTCGCCGGCCGCCCGGCCACGAGCTGCGCCGGCGTGCTCGCCGACCCCGATCGGCCGGAGGAGAGCGCGCTCTACGTGCGGCTCACCGACGCGCCCTCGTGCGGCGCGCGCATGCCGCTCGGCGGGGCCCCCTACTCGTCCGAGGAGATCGCGTGTGTCGCCGCCTGGATCGCGGAGCTCACGCCGGCCGCGTGCAGCGGCCTCGACTGCGGCTGTCCCGGCTGCGTGTGTACGCCCGGCGCGCAGGAGGCGTGTTACACGGGCCCGGGGGGGACGGACGGCGTCGGGCGCTGCGTGGCCGGCACGCGCGTCTGCAACGCGGAGGGCACGTCGTGGGGCCCGTGCATGGGGGAGGTCCTGCCCGCGTTCGACGCGTGCGACACGCCCGACGACGAGGACTGCGACGGCGCGACGCCCGCCTGCGAGGACGTGTGGAGCCGCGGCTTCGGCGACGCGAACGGCCAGTACGCCCGCTCCGTCGCGTTCGACGCGGACGGCAACGTGATCGTGGCCGGCCAGCTGGAGGGGACCGTCGATCTCGGCGGCGGCCCGCTCACGGCCACCGGCACGGACGCCTTCGTGGCGAAGTTCGACAGGTTCGGTACGCACCTCTGGAGCAAGCTGTTCCCGGGCGACGGCAACCAGTTCGCGATGGCGCTCGCCGTCGACGCGGCGGGCAGCGTCCTCGTGGCGGGCCGCGCCTTCGGCCGCGTCGATCTCGGCGGCGGCGAGCTCGCGTCGCACGGGAGCGACGACGTCTTCGTCGTCAAGCTGGGCGGTGGCGGCGAGCACATCTGGAGCAGGATCTTCGGCGGATCCGGCGCGGATCGCTGCGACCGCATCGCCGTCGACGCGGCGGGCAACGTCCTCGTGGCGGGCGGCTACCACGGCGCCGTCGACTTCGGCGCCGGCGAGCTCACGAGCGCGGGCATGCGCGACGCCTTCGTGCTGCGCCTCGCCTCGGACGACGGCCGGACCCTCCTCGCCCTGCGCGCCGGCGGCGAAGGCGACGACTACGCCCACGGGATCGCGGCCGACGCCGACGGCAACCTGCTCGTCGCGGGGTATTTCGAGGGATCCATCGATCTCGGCGGCGCGCCGCTCGAGAGCGCCGGCCTCTCCGACATCTTCCTCGCCAAGCTCCGTCCTTCCGGCGAGCACGTCTGGAGCGCCCGGTTCGGCGGCGCCGAGGCGGACGAGGCCCACGACGTCGCGGTCCACCCGGCGACGGGCGACGTGGCGCTCACGGGCACGTTCGCGTCGACCATCGACCTCGGCGGCGATCCGCTGGTGAGCGCCGGCGGGCGAGATCTGTTCGTCGCCAGGCTCTCCGGGGCCGGAGCGCACCTGATGAGCCGGCGCTTCGGCGACGACGAGGACCAGCTGCTCACCGATTTCGAGACCGGGGCGCGCGCGAGCGTCGCGGTGGACTCCGCCGGCAATCTCCTGCTCGCGGGGCCGCTGTTCGGCTCGGCGGACTTCGGCGGAGGGCCGCTGACGAGCCGAGGAAAGACCGATGTCTACCTGGTCAAGCTCGGCGCCTCCGGCGATCACGTCTTCAGCAAGCTGTTCGGTGACGTCCAGACGCAGGTCGGCCTCGACGTGGCGGCGGGCTCAGGCGCGAGCGTGCTGATCGCCGGCCGTTTCTACGGTGCCATCAACTTCGGTCAAGGGGCGCTCGCGAGCGCGGGCCAGGGCGACGCGTTCGTCGCGAAGCTCTCTTTATAAATACCGTTCTCACTGCAACTGTCGCGCTCGCTCGCCAGCGCTGCGCGCTGTTTGCCCACCTCTTCTGCCAAGGCCATCTACGGCGCGTGGCAATTTGCCTCGCTGGGGCGGCATGGATGTTCGTTCATCGCTCGTGCGGGCACGTCGCTCCCATTCCTTGCCTCGTTTCCAGCTTTCTCGGAGTGGCATGTTCTCTGCTCGACACCGCTCGACCGCGCGACGAGATGCTCCGCTGATCGGAGGATTTCCGTCGAGCCGAGCGAGTGAGTCCGAAGGAGCCGAGGTATGCGCGTCCTGCTTATCACCAAGATCTTCCCGAACGCGACGAACCCGGGACAGGCGCCGTTCAACCGGCGACAGTTCGCCGCGCTCTCGAGGTATTGCGACATCGACGTCTTCGCGACGATCCCCTGGTTTCCGGGGGCTTCCAGGTTCTCTCGGTGGTCCATGTCGAGCGACGCGCCTCGCGAGGACGTGATCGAGGGATTGCCGGTACGCCACCCGCGTTTCCTCTATGTGCCCAAGGTGGCGCCCTATCTCAATGGCCCGCTCTATGCGGCTTCCATGCTCTTCGAGCTGGCGCGCCACCGCCCGGCGCCGGACGTCATCGTGGGCTCCTTCGCCTATCCGGACGGATTCGCCGCTGTGTGCCTCGCGGAGTTGCTCGGCGTCCCGGCGGTCGTCAAGGTGCATGGCTCGGACGTCGACGTGCTCTCGCAACAACCGGCGGTCAGGCCCTCGCTCGGGTGGGGTCTCCAGCGCGCGACCCGCGTCGTCGCCGTGAGCAAGCAGCTGGCCGAGGGGGTGCACGCGCTCGGCGTCCCGCGCGATCGCATCGATGTCGTCATGAACGGCGTCGATCGAGGCATGTTCTACCCGCGCGACCGGCGCGAGGCCCGCGCCGCCCTGGGCCGCCCCGCGGAGCGCCGGCTGCTGCTCTACGTCGGCCACCTGCTCCGCGACAAGGGCGCGCTCGACGCGATCGCCGCGTTCGAGCGCATCGCCGCCGCGCACCCCGACGTCGACCTCGCGCTGGTCGGGAGCGGCGCGGACGAGCAGGCCTGCAGGTCGGCGGCGGAGCGGCTCGGCGGGCGCGTCCTGATGACCGGTCGCCTGCCGCACCAAGAAGTGGCGCGCTGGGTCGCCGCCTGCGATGCGCTCGTCCTGCCGAGCCATCACGAGGGCACACCCAACGTCGTGATCGAGTCGCTCGCGTCGGGCCGACGGGTGGTCGCGACGCGGGTCGGGGGCATCCCCGACGTGATCAGCCGCCCCGAGCTCGGCGAGCTCGTCGCGCCCGGCGATCTCCCCGCCCTGGCCGGCGCCATGGAGCGCGCCGCGCACGCGCCCTACGATCCCGAGCGGATCTCGGCGCTCGCCGGGTGCAAGGGGTGGGACGAGAGCGCTCGCGCGCTCCACGACACGCTCGTCCTGGCGCGGAGCGAGCGGCGCTCGCCAGCGCCCGCGCCGCTGCGTATGCCCGTGATCGACAAGGGCCCCGCGCTCCAGGCGGACGCGCAACCCCCTGCGTCCGTGCGACGGGCGCCGCCCCCCTCGAGGCGGTTCCCCGACGGCGCTCAGCTCGTGGCGGGCCAGGCCTGAAGGGCTGCGCGCTCGCCCTGGCTCCGCCTCAGGCCACGGGCACGGCTTTTTCGGGCCGCAGGCGCACGGTGGGGCCGGGATCCGGGGGCGGCGGCTCGGCGCGCGGCATCGCGGCGCGCGCCGTCCAGAAGCTCCTTGCGTCGTCCGGCGTCCACGCCGGTGCCGGCTCGCACGCGTCGAGCGCGGCGAGCAGCTCGCGCGCGCTCTGGTAACGGTCGCCTGGCCGCTTGGCGAGGCACCGCATCACCACCTCTTCCAGCTCCGACGACAGCGGCCAGGGCGCGCGCAGCGACGGCGGGATCGGCGGCATCGTCAGGTGCGAGTAGACGAGCTTGCCGAAGCTCCGGCCGTCGAAGGGGGCCACGCCCGTCAGCAGGTAATAGAGCGTGACCCCGAGCGAGTAGATGTCGCTCCGGGCGTCCACGGCGCCGGCCGAGATCATCTCCGGGGACATGTACGTCGGCGTTCCCTTGATCACGCCGACGTCCGTCATGCTCGCGTCTCCCTCCAGGCTCACCTGCTTCGCGATCCCGAAGTCGAGCACCTTGAGCACGTCCTGCTCGTCGCCCACACGCGTGATGTAGAGGTTGTGGGGCTTGATATCGCGGTGGATGACGCCCGCGTCGTGCGCCTCCGCCAGCGAGAGGCAGGCCTGCCGCGCGAAGTGGACGACCCGGGAGGGCGGCATCGGGCCGTGATCGCGCACCAGGGTGGCCAGGTCGGCGCCGGCCAGGTGCTCCATCGCGATGTAGAAGATGCCGTCGCTGCTCGCGCCGAAATCGAAGATCCGGATCGTGTGCGGCGACGTGAGCCGGCTCGTCGCGCGCGCCTCGCGCTCGAAGCTGCGCACGTCGCCCTCGGACTTGCTCTCGCTGCGGAGCAGCTTCAGCGCCACGTCGCGTCGCAGCGACTCGTCCCAGGCGAGCCACACCTCGTTCTGCCCGCCCCGACCGACCGGCGCCACGAGCCGGTAACGGCCGAGCTTGCGGGCCTCGTAGACCTGCTGGCGCGCCGACCAGAGGCCGTGGCTCGCCGCCGACACCAGGATCGCGGTGGCGAGCACGAAGATGTAATTGCAGGCGAAGATCACGAGCAACCGCGGCGACGTCCACTGCGCCGCGAGCGCCGGGTCGAGGGACGCCCCCGCGCCCATGATGATGGGGAAGCTGAGCGCCACCGGGATCGTCATCCGGAGCGATCGCGAGAAGTGCGTGGGCAGGATCGTCGCGTCGACGAGCATCACGATCGACAGCCCGTGCATGTAGTTCCAGGTCAGATCCCCGAACTCCAGCGCCATCACGGAGATGAGCCCCCCCGTGCTCCAGACCGCGAAGACGTGCGCCGCGTCGAGGAGCTCGGCCGAGGTCTGCTCGCGCCGGGCGAGGAGGTACAGCCAGAGCAGGATGACCTCGCCGAGCAGCCGGTAGAGCAGCAGCCGGGTCACCGAGGCGCTCGGAAACACGGCGAGCACCACGAACACGTCGAGCGCCGCGAACGTGGGCCAGGTCACGAGCGCCGTGGGGAGCCCCCGCGCCATCGCGCGGCGCTCGTCCGCCGAGCTGATGCCTCGAGGTCCCTGGGATCCCGTCGAATGGAAGCTGCTCGAGGCGGTCATGGTGCGGCGCGGGCCGTATCGCAGGCCATTGGAGCCCCGCGCTGGCGCGGAGTCAAAGCGCACGTAGCCCGTCTGGAGGAGCGAGAAATGACGCATCGCACGTGTCGCACGCAACGTACGTGTGGCGCGCATCGCACGCATCACAGACGTCGTACGCGCTGCCCACGTCGTACGCGCCACGCGAGCGCCGCCCGGGCGCGGCGCGGCGAGCGCGCCTCCGGGGTTCCGCCGGCGGGGCGTCCGTTGTAGAGGCGCTCCGCGCTCGCTCCGAGACCCCCGCCACGGCGGCGATCTCGGCGGCGATCCGCGGGGAAATGGGATGAAGCAGAGACGTGCGCTCGTGATCATCGCGGTCCGCAATGGCGTGCTCGCCGGCGCGGCCCCCGCGCGGGCGGCCATGGGCCCGCGCGTGATCCAGGGACCGGCCCTCTCTCGCGCGCGCGGCTGCTGCGGCGCGCCGGTGCGCTGACGGCCCGTGGCGAAGATCGGCTACTACGTCCACGGGCGCGGGCGCGGGCACGCGAGCCGCGCGCTCCCGATCGTCGGAGCCCTCCGCGAGCGCGGCCACGAGCTCCGGATCTACGGCGGCGGCCAGGCGGCTGACCTGCTCGGCGCGCTCCCGGAGCACCGCCCCGTGCGGCCGATCCACCGCGGGCTCGCGGGCGTGATCGAGCTCCCGCGCCGCCTGGCGAAGGAGATCGTCGAGCAGGCGGGCTTCCGGCCCGACGCCATCGTGAGCGACGGCGACGTCCCGTCGCTGCTCGCCGCGCGCGCGCTCGGGATCCCCGCCGTCGCGCTCGGCCACGATCTCGTCTTCTCGCGCTGCCGCCTGCCCGAGGGGCTGCCGAGGCTGCGGGTGCTCGCGTGCCGGCGCACGACCTGGGCCTCCAGCCGGGCGCGCCGCGCGGTCGCCGTCCACTTCCTGCCGATCGAGCCGGAGACGCCGGGCACCCTCGTCGCGCGGCCCGAGCGCCGGCTCGCCCCCGCGCGCGCCGGCGAGCCCGGGGCCGTCGTCTGCTACTTCAGCGAGTGCGACGCGCGCCGCGTGCTCGCGCTCGTCGCGCGCGACGGCCGGCGCGTCATCGCGTTCGGCGACCGGGGCCTCGACGTGCCCGGCGTCGAGGCGCGCGCCTTCGATCCGGGCGCGTTCCTCGGTCACCTCGAGGGCGCGTCGGCGGTCGTGACCACCGCCGGCAGCAACGTCCTCGCCGAGTGCGTGCTCGCCGGCAAGCCCGTGCTCGCGCTCCACGACGACCGCCACAACGAGCAGACGCTCAACGCGCTCCTCGCCGAGCGGGCCGGCGTCGCCGTCGCGAGCTCGCTCGCGGCGCTCTCGCCGGCCGTCGTGGCGCGCTTCTTCGATCGCTGCCGCGCCGCCGACTTCGCTCGCATCGACCTGGCGCGCGCGCTGCCGAGCGCCCCTTCTGCCGTGCTCACCCTGCTGGAGGAGGCGTGCGCGGGCGCCTCGTGACGAGGTGCATCGCGACGTTCGCACCTCGCACCGTGGCCGAAGTCGACACAAGCGGCATGACGTTTGCTAATTACGCCCACTGCCGACAGGCCGATCGGCCGACGAGGAATGGCTGCTGTGCCGAGCAGCAGGCAGCGCTCGCGGCCGCAGCGCGACACGGCTGTCGCGGGCGCGACACCAGCGCCCTACCGCCCGTCACGCTGCGCGCCTCGGTCGGTCATCGACCACGGTTCGCGCCGCTTCTCCAGGAGCAACGAAGATGACGATGGATGCAATTCTGCCGCTCAGCGACCACCGGAGCGATCGCGCGCCGCACGAGGCGATCGCGCCGGCGCGCCACACGCCGTCGACGGGACCCGCGCGGGGAGGGCTCTCCTCCGTCAGGGCGCAAGCGGCGATTCCAGAGAATCCCTTCGCTGCCCTCTCCGGCGCCAACGGGCGGCCGCTCAAGGTCGCCATCCTCAGCGATTTCACGCGCATTCCTTACGCGAATGGCGCGGTCTTCCAGACGCGGGCCCTGTATCGCGCGCTCAACACCTGTGGTCACCAGGCAACACTGATCGGACCTCGGGATCCGGATGCCTCGGCCGACGAGATCCCTCCCGGCACCGTCGCCTTGCCCAGCCTGCCGCTGCGCACCTACCCGGGGGTGCACCTGCCGATCCCCGTGGGATCCTCGGTGCTCGATCCGATGCGGTGGGATTTTGACATCTGCTTTGCGCAGACCACGACCCTGCTCGTCGAGTTCGGCATCTGGCTGCGCAAGATGCGCGGCGTCCCGCTGCTCTGCGTGAACACGACGCACCTCGCGGCCGCGTACGACGTGCTCCTGCCGGAGCGGGTCTCCCGGATCGGCGCGGTCCACACGGTGCTCCACAAGACGCTCCGCGCGCCGATGGAGCGGCTCTTCGTGGACCTGTACAACCAGGGAGACGGCCTCGTCGTGCTGAGCGAGGGCCTGCGCGATTACTGGCGCGAACGGGGCGTGACGGTGCCCATCCACGTCATCCCGCGGATGGTCCCCGAGGACGTGTTCGAGCGCCCGCTCGGCCCCGACCCGTACGTGCAGCTGCTCGAGGAGCGCGGGCTCGACACGCGCGGCCCGCGCCTCGTCTGCGCGGGCCGCCACACCCGGGAGAAGTCGCAGCACCGGCTGATCCGCATCTTCGCCGAGCACATCGCCCCGCACGAGCCGCAGGCGACGCTCACGCTCGTCGGCGACGGGCCGGACAGCGCGGCGTACGCGGCGCTCGCGCGCGAGCTGGGCGTCGCGCGTCGGGTCATCTTCACGGGCGAGGTGCCGTACAGCCAGATCTCGGACTACTACCGGCACGCGAACCTCTTCCTGCACTCCTCGCTGAGCGAGACGTTCGGAAACGTGCTGAGCGAGGCGCTCTGGTGCGGCTCCCCGACGGTCGCGTTCGCCGACGGCATGGGCGTGAGCTCGCAGATCCAGAGCGGCCACAACGGCCTGCTGATCGACCCGGGCCGCGGGCCGATCGCCGAGGAGAGCGCGAACGCCGCGTTCGGCAAGGCCGTGCTCGCGCTCACGCGCGACCCGCTCGCCGCCGCGCGGCTCGGGAGCGCGGCCGAGCAGCGGGCGCGCGAGCGGTCCTCGCCCCTCGTCGTGCAGCGGATGCTCGCGAACGCGTTCGCGCACGCGCGCGAGCACGCGAGGCAATCCAACCTGCGCCCGCTCGTCGACGGGCCGAAGGCGCTCCAGTGGCTGGAGACTTTCCGGCACTTCCGCACCTGGATGGGCTTCACCGGCGGCCTCTTCGCGTTCGGCCACCTGCGCCCCGCGGCGGCGCCGCGGCCGAAGGGTATCCAGCCGTCGTTCTGCGCCTAGCGCGTGGTAAGACCGGCCCGAAGCCGGCCCGCACGCGGCCGCTTCGAGGTGTTCCCGGTTTCGAGGTGTCCTTCGAATGCTCCTCAGGATGATCGGTGCGCTCGTCGATTTCAGCGGGCGCCGTCCCTGGCTCGTCATCGCGCTCGCCCTCCTCTCGATGGGGGGGCTATGGGGGTACGCGTCGCGGCTCGAGCTGCGCACGGAGCTCCGGGAGCTCTTGCCGCGCGACAGCCCGGCGTTCCAGGCCTACGAGCGTCAGGCCCAGCGCGTGGACGGCGGAGCGCAGCTCATCGTCATCGCCGAGTCGCCGGATCGGGGCGCGAACGAGCGGTTCATCGACGCGCTCGCGGAGCAGCTGAACGAGCCGCTCCGGAAGCGCGCGGCCTGCGCCGCCGCGTGCGCCGACGACGCCTGCAGGGCGGCGTGCGGGCCGCCGGCGCTCATCCGCTACGTGGAGTCCGGCACGAAGGAGGTCCGCAGCTTCTTCGACGCGAACAAGTGGCTCTACGCGAGCGTCCGCGAGCTCGAGGCGGCGGACGAGGCGATCGAGCTGGAGCTCGCGCTGCGGAGCGGCCTTATCGAGGATCTGGAGGCTCCCGGGGCGCCCGGAGGTGACGCGGGCGCGGCGGGCGCGGCGGCGGCGCCGGCGCCGGCCAAAAAGGGGCTGTCGCTCGACGAGACCTGGCAGGAGCTCCAGCGGCGCCTGAAGAAGATCGACGAGTTCCCGAGCGGTTACTTCGCCACGCCCGACGGGCGCATGGTCGCGCTCCGCATCGTCTCGCGCAGCGCCGGGATGGGCGATCGCCGCGCGGCGGAGCTCCTCGACCAGGTGACCGCGCTCGTCTCGCGCCTCGACCCTGCGGCGTTCCACCCGGCCATGCAGGTCGGGTACGCGGGCGACATCCCGAACGCCATCGCCGAGCAGAAGTCGCTCGTGAGCGAGGCGGTGTGGGCCACCGTCATCGCGCTCGTGCTGATCGTCGGCGGCGTGATGATCTACTACCGCTCGCCCTGGTCGCTCCTGGTGATCCTGCTCCCCACGGCCTTCGGCGCCAGCGCGGGGTACGCGTTCGCGACCCTGACCTACGGCTACGTCAACACGGTCGGCGCCTTCCTTGGGGCGATCATCGTCGGCAACGGGGTCAACTACCCGATCGTGCTCCTGTCGAGGTACCGCGACTTCCGCGCGCGCGGCATGCCCGCGGACGAGGCGCGGCGCGAGGCGGTCATCAACGCGTTCCGCGCCGAGCTCGTCGGGGCGAGCGTGGCGGCGATCGCGTACGGATCGCTGACGATCACGCACTTCCGCGGGTTCAGCCAGTTCGGCACGATCGGCTTCGTCGGGATGATCATGGTGTGGGCGTCCATCGTGCCGCTCGTGCCCGCGACGCTCGTCGCGATCGAGCGCATCCAGGCGAGGCTCCCGCCCTGGATGCGCGATCCGGCGCCGCGCGTCTCGGACGAGGGCACCGCGGGGCCCGGCGCGCGGGCGCTCGCGCGCGTGACGTCGCGGTGGCCGTTCGCGTTCCTCGCTGTCGCGCCGGTCATCGTCGCGCTCGCCGCGTGGAAGCTCCCCGCGTACATCCGGGATCCCTGGGAGTACAACTTCGCGCGCCTCGGCTCGAAGAGCTCGCGGGAGAAGGGCGCGGGGAGCTGGTCGCTCAAGGCGTCCGAGGTCTTCGGGGGGAAGATGAACGTCGCCGGCGCGATGATGCTCGCGGACACCCCCGAGCAGGTGCCGGCCATCAAGGCGCAGATCCTGGCGAACGACGCGAAGGATCCGCAGGGCCAGCTCGTGGCCGACGTCGCGACGATCGCCGACGCCCTCCCCGGCACGGCCGAGGAGCAGCAGCGGAAGATCGAGGTCCTGGAGCGCATCCGGGACCGGCTGACCCCGCGGGTGCTGAAGGCCCTGAGCCCCGAGGAGCGGGAGCGCGTCCTCAGCATGAAGCCGCCGGAGTCGCTGCGCGTCATCGGCCCCAAGGACCTGCCCGACCTCATCCGCCGCAGGTTCGAGGAGAACAACGGCGTCGTGGGGACGGTGTTCTACGTGAAGTACAAGAACAACGTCTCGTTCTCGAACGGCAGGAACCTCCTGCGGATGGCCGACACGACAGGCAACGTGGTCCTCCCTGACGGGACCCACGTCGTCACGGCGAGCAGGCCGACGGTCTTCGCCGAGATGATCCGGTCGATGGAGCGCGACGGCCCGCTGGCGACGGCGGCCTCGCTCCTCGCGGTCACGATCGTCGTGGTGCTCGCGACGGGCAGCATGGCGGGCGCGCTCGCGGTCCTCCTGTCCCTCGTGCTCGGCGTGCTCGCGACGGCCACCGCCATGGCGGCGCTCGACGTCAAGATCAACTTCCTGAACTTCATCGCCCTCCCGATCACGTTCGGCATCGGCTGCGAGTACCCCTTCAACGTCTTCGATCGCGCGCGGCTGCTCGGCGGCGACGTGTCGCTCGGGCTCAAGCGCTCTGCCGGCCCCGTGGCCCTCTGCAGCTACACGACCGTGCTGGGCTACGGGTCGCTCATCTTCGCCGACAACCAGGCGCTGAACTCGTTCGGCTGGGTCGCGGTCAGCGGCGAGGTGGCGTGCGTCGCGTGCGCGCTCCTCTTCCTCCCGGCGCTGCTCCACGTCATGAACCGATCGGCGCGGATGCGGCGCTCGTGGAAGGGCGGCCTCCTCCTGCGCGGGAGCAACCACTCGTGAAGATCCTCGACGTCGCGGAGTTCTTCTCGTCCCGCGGGGGCGGCGTGCGGTCCTACCTGGAGGAGCTCGTGCGCCAGGGGAGCCGGCGCGGCCACGAGATCGTCGTCGTGGCGCCCGGGCCGCGCGACGAGGTCGTGCCGCTCGATCGGGGCCGCATCGTGCGGGTGGCCGGCCCGCCGATGCCGTACGATCCGACCTACCACGCGCTGCTCCGGCTCGGCGCGGCGCGGGCGATCATCCGCCGCGAGGCGCCGGACGTTGTGCAGGCGAGCGCGCCGTACACGGCCGCGCTCGTCGCGGCGAGCGCCCGAGAGGTCCCGCTCCGCGCGTTCGTGTACCACTCGGATCAGATCAGCACCTACGCGGCGCCGCTGCTCGACCGGGTGCGCCCGCGCGCGGTCGCCCGGGCGCTCGAGGGCGCGCTGTTCGCCTGGCCGCGCGCGCTGTCGCGGCGGTTCGACGCGACGATCGCCCCCGGGACGTTCATCGCGGAGCAGCTCCGCAGCCACGGCTGCGAGCGCGTCCACCGCGTCACCTTCGGCGTGAAGCGCGGCGACTTCGACCCTTCCCGCGCGGACGCGGCGCTGCGCCGCAGCCTGCTCGGCCGGTTCGCGGACGAGCCGTCGGCCGCGCTGCTCCTCGTCGCGTGCCGGCTCGCCGTCGAGAAGCGGGTCGCGCTCGTGATCGACGCCGTGCGGGAGCTCGCCGCGCGGCGCCCGGTCGCCCTCGCGGTGCTGGGCGACGGGCCCGAGCGGGCGCGGCTCGAGCGCCGCGCGGCCGCCCTTCCGCAGGTGACCTTCCTCGGCTTCGCCAAGGACCGCGCCACCTACGCCGCGCTGCACGCCAGCGCCGACGTCTTTGTCCACGGGGGCGCCGCCGAGACGTTCGGCTTCGTGCTGGGCGAGGCGCTGTGCTCGGGCCTGCCGCTCGTCGTCCCTGCCGCCGGCGCCGCGCTGGATTTCGTGCAGCCCGGCGCCGCCGAGGTGTACGCGCCGCGCGCCTCGCCCGGCGAGGTGGCCGCCGCGATCGAGCGGGTGCTCGCGCGCCCGCGGGAGGAGCGCGTCGCGGCGGCGCGGGCCGCGGGGGAGCGGCTGCCCACGAGCGACGAGCACTTCGAAGCGCTGTTCGCGCTCTACGCGGACCTGCTCGAGCGCGGGGGGCGCGGCGAGGGCTGACGTCGTGGACGCCAGCTTGCCCGCGAGAGGACCGAACGTGCGCCCCTTCCTGCTGATCTCCCCCGCCTTCGCGCCCCAGACGAGCGTCGGCGCCTTCCGCTGGGTGAAGCTCGCGCGGCACCTGCCGCGCCACGGCTTCCGCGTCGCCGTCCTGTCGGGGACCTTCCCCGAGGATCCGCGCGACGACGGGCTGCTCGCCGCGCTGCCGCCCGAGGTCGAGGTCTTCGACGAGTACCTCGATCCGGCCGTCCTCGCCGCGGGCGCCGCGCTGCGCGCCCTCCGCGCGCGGGCGCCGCTCCCCGCGGGGCGCGCGGGGCCGCTCGTCGGGCTCCGCCCGTTCCAGGCGCTCACCGATCGCTGGATCGCGCACGCGCCGCGCGGGGCGCGCGCGGCGGTGGCCCTGGCCCGCCGCACCGGCGCGCAGGCCGTCGTGGTGAGCGCCGGGCCGTACTCTGCCTGCCCGGTCGGCCTCCACGTGAAGCGGGCGCTCGGCGTGCCGCTCGTCCTCGACATGCGCGACCCGTACTCGCTGCACGAGACGGGGAACGGGCCGCCGTCCGGCCTGGCCGAGCGGGCCCGGCGCGCCATCGTGCCGCGCCTGGAGCGCCGCTGGCTCGAGGGCGCCGACCACGTGATCTTCAACACCCGGGCCGCGCTCGAGGCCTACCGCGCGCGCTTCCCCGAGCTCTCGTCGAAGTCCTCGTTCGTACGCAACCACTTCGATCTCGCGCTGTACTCACAGGCGCCCGAGCCGGAGCCGCCCCGCCGCTTCGTCGTGCTCCACCTGGGCACGATCCGCGAGGAGGTCTCCGCCGACCAGATAGGCGCCGTGCTGCGACGGTTCATCGACCGCGAGCGGCTCGCGCCCGGCGACGTCGTGTTCCGGCAGATCGGCCGGATGTCCGATCACGACCGCGGCTGGTTCGAGCGCATGGGGCTCACGCCGTACGTCGAGGCGCTCCCCCTGGTCCCGCACCGCGGCGTGCTCGGCGAGCTCAGGCGAGCGCACGTGCTGTTCGCGATGTTCAGCCCCCATGTCGTGCTGCGCATCTCGGCCAAGACCTACGACTACATCGCGTCGGGGATGCCCGTCGTCAGCGTGACGGCGAACCGGGAGGTCGACGAGCTCCTCTCGTACCGGGGCGACAACGCGCGCGTCGCGCCGGACGACATCGACGGCATCGCCGCCGCGCTCGCGCGCCACCTCGCGCGCTTCCGGGAGACGGGCGCGCTGCCGGTCCCGGCGCCTCCGCCCGCGGCGCTGTCGTCCGAGGCGGCCGCGGCCAGCGTGGCCGCGATCCTGGACCGCGTCATCGCCGACGCGGCCGCCCGGCGCGCCCGCCAGCCTGCTTGAAGACGTTCGCCAGGGATCTGGCTCGCGAGCGAAGAGAGGTTTGAACGCAGAGACGCCACGAGCGCAACGGCGCAAAGTGCTTGAATTGTATTGCTTTTTTGCGCCTTGGCGCCGTTGCGCCTTCGCGTTGAAATCTCTCTCCGGATCGCTGGCAGAGCCCCTGGTGGGTGGAACTAGACTGGCGCGCGCCGCGCCGCCTTCGCGGCGCCATCCCCCTTCCTCGGAGCTGTGCATGCGCTTTCTCCACCCCGAGCATGACGAGAGCCTGGAGCTCGCCCTCGAAGACGTGTTCCTGACCCCCGGGTACTTCGCCGGCGGCTCCCGCCTCGAGACCGACCTGCGCCCGGCGGACTTCCCTGGCGGCTCGCACCCGATCGTCTCGGCGAACATGAACGCGGTCACCGGCAAGCGGATGGCGGAGACGATGGCCCGCTTCGGCGGCCTCGGCGTGCTCCCGCAGGACATGGATCTCGACACGGTCGAGCGCATCGTCGGCCACATCAAGCGCGCCGACCCGCGCTACGACACGCCCCTCTCGGTCTCCCCGCGGGCGACGCTCCGCGACGTGCACGGCATCATCCGCAAGCGATCGCACGACATGGTGGTCGTGGTCGACGACGAGCGGCGGCCGATCGGCATCGTCACCCACGCCGACCTGCGCGACCGGGACCAGTACACGCCCGCGTCCGCGCTCATGTCGTCGCGCCTCATCACCATCCCGGCCGGCACGCCGAACCGGACGGCCTTCCTGCTGATGGAGGACGCCCGCGTGAAGGCCGTCCCCGTGCTCGACGGGGACGGGCGGCTCCACGGCGTGCTGACCCGCGACGACGCCGTGCGGCTCGAGCTGCTCAAGCCGACGCTCGACGGCGGCGGCGAGCTCATGGTCGCGGCGGCGATCGGGATCTCCGCGCAGGCGGCCCAGAGCGCCGCGCGCCTGCTCGAGATCGGCGTGTCCGCGATCGTGCTCGACACCGCGCACGGCCACCAGCGCCGGATGATCGAGGCGATCCGCGCCGTGCGGGGCGCCGTCGGCGACGCCGTCCCGCTCGTGGCCGGCAACGTCTGCACGGCGGAGGGCACGCGGGCCCTCATCGAGGCGGGCGCCGGCATCGTGAAGGTGAACGTCGGCCCCGGCGCGATGTGCACGACGCGCATGCAGACCGGCGCCGGCCGCCCGACGTTCTCCTCGGTGCTCGCGTGCGCCCGCGAGGCGCGCCGCCACGGCAAGCGCGTCTGGGCTGACGGCGGCGTCCGTCACCCGCGCGACGTGGCGCTCTACCTCGCCGCCGGCGCCTCGCGCGTCATGGTCGGGACGACGCTCGCCGGCACGTACGAGAGCCCGGGCGACGTCATGGAGGACCGCGACGGGCTGCTCTACAAGGAGAACTACGGCATGGCGAGCGCCCGCGCGGTCAGCGAGCGCACCGCGGATCTCGACGCGTTCGAGCGCGCCAAGAAGGCCTTCTTCCGCGAGGGCATCTCGACGTCCCGCATCTACATCCACGACGGGCGCGAGAGCGTCGGCGCCATCCTGATCGAGATGATCACCGGCGTGCAGTCGGCGTGCACCTACGCCGGCGCGGCGAACCTCGACGAGCTCCACGACAAGGCCGTCATCGGGGTGCAGACGCTGGCGGGCTACGGCGAGGGCAAGCCGCACGGAATCGAACGGCGTTGATCGAGCGGCGTTGATCGAGCGGCGTTGAGCGAGCGGCGTTGGTTGGTTGAGCGAGCGCGGGATGACGGAAAGGTGACGTGACTTCCACCCGGGCAGCGACGAACCTCCGGCTGCTTACCGTCGAGGTCCTCCATGCCGAACGCACCCGCTCCACGTTTTTCCGCCGCGCGCCGCGCCATCCGCCGGTTCGTCGGTCGCACCTGGTTGTCCGTGTTCGGCTGGCGTGTGGAGGGCATGACGGAGCTCCCGTCGAAGGCGGTGATCATCGCGGCGCCCCACACCTCGAACTGGGATTTCCCGTTCACGCTCGCGGTCAGCTACGTGCTCGACCTCGAGTTCTCCTGGCTCGGCAAGCACACCCTCTTCGAGCCGCCGTTCGGCTTCTTTTTCAAGTGGCTCGGCGGCGTCCCCGTCGACCGCCGCGACCGGAACAACCTCGTCGCGGCCGTGGTCGACGTGCTGAAGGAGCGCGACGAGCTCATCCTGGTCATCGCGCCCGAGGGCACGCGCTCGCGCACGAAGCGCTGGAAGACGGGCTTCTACTACGTCGCGCTCGGCGCAGGCGTCCCGATCCTCCTCGGATACCTCGACTTCCCCCGGAAGCGGGGCGGGATCCTCCACGTGTTCCACCCGACGGGCGACATCGAGGCCGACATGGCGGCGATCCGCCATCACTACGAGGGCATCGAAGGGAAGCACCCGGAGCGGATGAGCGAGATCACGCTCGGCGCCAGGGCCGCTCCGGCGAACGGGGCCGTGCAGCACCCCTGAGCTCGGGTCGAGGGCGCGCGAGCCGCCTACCCGCGCGGCCGGGGGCGCTCGTCAGCGCGGGGACGGCGCGCGCACCGACGAGGCGGGCCCCGACGTGATCCTCGACGTCAGCACGCCCGCGAGCGCCCACTCGAACGCAGAGCGGTCGGTGTACACGTTGAAGCGGCCGCCCGTGGCGAGGTTGGCGACCGTGACGCCCATGGCGACGAGCCCCGGCCGCACGAGGATATGGACCTCCTTCAGCTTGCCGGGGTTCCGCAGGTGCCACGCCGTGAGCCTGGCCCGGACGTCGCTGTCATAGCCGGTGCCGAGCTCGAAATCGTCGAACAAGACCGGGTGCACGCCCGCCTCGACGAGGGTCTCCAGGTGCCTGATCGCCGGCTCGATGAGATCGAGCGACGCGTACCCCTCGAGGCGCCTCGTCACGACGTCGGACGCCGGCGTTCGGACATCGAGGACTCCCCGCCCGGTCGACCAGCGATCGCCCCGAGCTCCGAGCCGTGTGTGTGCCAAATCCATCTCGATTTCGAGACTTTAGTCGATGGACGGCGCTCCGCCACGCGATCCGTCCGATCCGCGCCGTTCCCCGACGCCGGGGGCGTGCGCTGCGCTCGCGGACGGCGCCTCGCCGGCCGGGGGCGCGAGGCGGCGGGGTTTTCGGCGCGTCGAGCACGTCCGGCGGGCCATGCCGCCTGCTGCTGCGTCGAGCGCCGTCGGCGCGGCCGAAAGCGGCTATGATGCCGCGGCTGTTTCGGCCGCCGGCCGGTGCTGGCGGCTCGCGAGGCGTCTTCGCCCGCAGCAGAGGGACGAAGGAGGAGCTACCGAGATGAGAGGACATGTTTCCAGGGTGCTGCGGCTCGCTGTCGTGGCGTTTGCGTGCGCGCTGATGGCGGGCTGCGGCGGCCCGCTGCGCTACACGCCGCAGGGCATGGGGAAGGCGCTGGGCGCGGACGCCGTGATCATCGCCGACGTCAATTTCGACGCGGCCATGACCCGCCTCGACATCAACGCGAAGGACCTGGCGCCGCCCGACCGCCTCGACTCGAGCGGCACCGCCTACGTCGTCTGGGCGCGCCCGGACCGCGACTCGCCCTGGCAGCGGATCGGCGCGCTCACCTTCGACCCCGATGCCCGCACCGGCAAGCTCAAGGACGTGAGCGTGCCGCTCACCCGGTTCGAGCTCGTCATCAGCCTCGAGAAGGCCGCCAATCCCGGGTCGCCGTCCTCGGAGATCATCTTCAAGCAGGACGTCGAGTACTGACGAGACGGCGGCTCCGCCGGGGGTGCATCTTTGCAGCGCTGCTCGAGCCGCTCCCGGCGGGCGAGTCGCAGCCGCCTGGCGCGATCCGGGGCGCCGGCGGCATCACCGTGACGCCCCCCGCCCCTCGTGATGCTGTCGAGGCGTGATCGTCGCCCGTCCGATGGAGGCGAGCGCCGCCCGTCGGACCCGGCGGCGACAGCTCGGCGCCGTCCACCGTGCATCGCGTGAATGTCCGCGAGCGCCGGTGCATCAAAGCGCGGTGAGTGAAGATTCTCCTCCTGTCGCAATGGTATCACCCCGAGCCGGTCGCGCGCCCCCATCTGCTCGCAGAGGCGCTGGCCGAGCGCGGGCATCAGGTGACGGTGGTGACCGCGTTCCCGAACTACCCGCATGGCCGCACGTATCCAGGGTACCGACAGCGCCTCTGGGACGTGGAGCACGCGAGCGGCGCCAGGGTGATACGCCTCCCGAGCTACCCTGATCACAGCCGATCGCGGGCGCGGCGGACGCTCAACTACGCGAGCTTCGCCGCCTCGACAGCGCTGCTCGGGGCTGCCCTCTCCGGGCCGGCGGACGTCGCCTGGGTCCATAACCCCCCACCGAGCCACGCCATCGCCGCCTCCTGGCTCGCCGCGCTCCGCCGGATACCGTGGGTCTATGAGGTCCAGGACCTGTGGCCCGAGACCGCGGCGGCCTCGGGCATGCTCGACAACAGGCTCGTGTTCGCTGGCATCGATCGCGTGAACCGCGCCCTCTTCCGGCGCGCGGCGGCGATCACCGTCATCAGCCCGGGGCTCGAGCGCGAGCTCTCCCGCAAAGGCGTCTCCACGGACAAGGTGCACCTGATCCCGAACTGGGCCGACGATCGGATCTACAGGCCCGTGGAGCCCGACCCGCAGCTCGCAGCGGAGCACGGGTTGTCAGGGCGGTTCGTCGTGCTCTTCGCCGGCAACATGGGCCCTGCCCAGGCCCTCTCCAGCGTGCTCGACGCGGCCGATCGGCTGCGCGACCTCACCGACGTGCGGTTCGTCATGGTCGGGGACGGGAACGACGCCCTCAGGCTCCGGCGCGAAGCTGAGGCGCGGGCCCTCTCGAACGTCGTCTTCATCGGCCAGCAACCGCACGAGCGCATGCCGCATTTCTTCGCGCTGGCCGATGTGGCGCTCTCGCACCTCCGGCGCGATCCGCGCTTCGAGATCACGATCCCCTCGAAGATCCCGGCCTACATGGCCGCGGCCAGGCCGGTGCTCGTCGCGGCGGGCGGGGATCCAGCCGATCTGGTGCGGAGCAGCGGGGCGGGGCTCGCCTGCGAGCCCGAGGACCCGGCGGCGCTCGCGGACGCCGTGCGGCGGTTTCACGGCATGACGCCGGAGGCGCGGCGCGCGATGGGGGAGGCCGGCCGGCTCTATTTCCTTCGCTGGTTCACGCGCGAGCCGCTCGTGCGTCGTTATGAGGAGATCTTCGCGCGCGCAGCGGGTGAAGCACCGTCGTGAAGAAGCCGGCGCGCCTTTTTTCGTGAGCTGGCGCGCCGGCGTGGGCTGAGGGGTACCGAAGGACGCAATGCACCGGCGCATTGCGGTGGGCATCGTTCCATGGGCGAGACGACAGGCACAGCGGTGGGCATCATGCAGAATTACAAGGACCGGCGGATCCTCGTGACCGGGGGTGCGGGCGCGATCGGCGGCTCGCTCACGGCGGCGCTGGCCGACGCGGGCGCGGAGGTGATCGTGGTGGACGACCTCTCCTCCTCTTCCCGCTGGGGCGTCCCGGCGCGGCGCAACGTGCGCTTCGTGGAGGGGAGCGTCGTTGATGACGGCGTGCTCGCGGCGGTGTTCCGGGAGCGGCCGTCGCATGTCTTCCACCTCGCCGCGCTGTTCGCGAACCAGAACTCGGTGGACAACCCGGAGCGCGATCTCGAGGTCAACGGCCTCGGCACATTGCGGGTGCTGCAGCACGCGCGGCGCAGCGGGGCGCAGCGCGTCGTCTTCGCCTCGTCCGGGTGCGCGCCCTACGGCAGCGACCCCCCGCGGCCCGTCCACGAGGATCACCTCGCGCTCGATGTCCACACGCCTTATCAGGCCACCAAGCTGCTCGGCGAGCTCTATTGCAATTATTTTTGCGCTCATCCGGCCGGCCACGACGGGCTGAGCACCGTGCGGATCCGCCCCTTCAACTCGTATGGTCCGGGCGAGGTCCCTGGCCGATACCGCAATGTGATCCCCAACTTCGTCTACTGGGCCCTGCGCGGCGAGCCGCTGCCGATCACCGGGACGGGAGAGGAGACCCGCTCGTTCACCTACGTGGGTGACATCGTCGATGGATTTCTCCGGGCGGGCACCGCGGCGGCCGCGTCGGGCGAGGCGTTCAACCTGGCGTCGGGCGAGGAGATCGCCATCCTCGACGTCGCGAAAGCCATCAACGAAATGACGGGCAACCGCGCCGGCGTCCGGTTCGTCGGGCGCCGGGCGTGGGATACGCAGCGCCGTCGTGTCGCGTCCACCGACAAGGCCCGTCGCGTCCTCGGCTTCGAGGCGCAGACGGGCCTGCGCGAGGGGCTCGCGCGCACCGTGGCGTGGTTCCGCGAGCGCTGGGCCCAGATCGAGGCCGAGGCGCGCTTCTAGGGACATGCGCGTCGCGCTCTGGGGCCCCCTCCCACCGCCCGCCGGCGGAATCACGCGGTGGATGCGGAACTACCTCGACGCCGCGGCAGCGGCGGGCATCGAGGCGGACGTCATCGACACCTCGCCCCGAGGCGCCTCGATCGATCCGACGAGCAGGCTTCGCCCCGCGCGCGTGGTCCGCGCGGGCGAAGCGCTGGCTGCGCTTCACCGGCTGCTCGCGCGACGCCGGCCGGATGTCGTTCATCTGTGCACCACGCTGTTCTGGGCGACCGCGCGCGACGGCCTCGCGGTGGAGCTGTGTCGTCGCGCGGGGGTGCCGGCCGTGCTCCACCTGCGCCTGTCGCCGCAGATCATCGCCTGGCATCGGGCCCTGCCGCGGCCGGCTCGGCAGGCCGTGCGCGCCGTGCTGGGCCGCGCCGCGGCCGTCATCACGCTCTCGGAGGAGCTGCGGTGTTACGTGCAGGCCTTGGTTCCAGGGGGCCGCGTCCTCCGGATCGCCAACCCGGTCGACGCCGATGTCTTCCACCCCGACGCCGCGCCGCGCTCGCCCGGCCAGCCGCTGCGGGTGCTCTTCGCCGGGCTCATCACGCCGCAGAAGGGGGTCCTGGAGCTCGCGCGGGCCGTGCTGGCGGTCGAGGGCCTGACCCTCGCGCTGGCGGGGCCTCGCGACGCAGGCGGCGCTGCCGGCCCGTCCCGCCGCCTCGACGAGGCGCTCGCGGAGCTCGATCGGCAAGGCCGCCTGAGCTTGCTCGGCGAGGTGCCCGAAGACGCGATGCCCGCTGTCTACCGCGACGCCGACGTCTTCTGCCTACCGAGCCATGGCGAGGGGCTGCCCAACGCGTTGCTGGAGGCGATGGCCAGCGGCCTGCCCTGCGTCGTCACGCCGGTCGGCGCGGTGCCGGAGGTGATCCAGGGCGAGGGCGGTCGGGTGGCGCTCCTGGTGGCGCCGAGAGACGAGGACGCGCTGCGGGGCGCGCTCCGCTCCCTGCGCGACGACCCTTTCCTGCGGGCGCAGCTCGGCGAGGCCGCGCGCCGGCGCGCCGTGCGCCGCTATGCGAGCAGGGCGATCATGGCGGAGTACGCCGCGCTGTATGCGCAGCTCGCGTGGCAATAGGGGCTCTCCCGATCCGTTTGGCTGCTGGCGTCCTCTCGATTCCATATCAGTCTAGTGCGCCGGTGATCGACCGCCTGCGCGTCCGTCAGGCTCGGATCGAGCCTTGAAGGGACGCCGCCGTTCCCGCCAGAAGCCGAGGAATCGAGGTGTCAGTGCGAGCGGACCTCTTCAGAAGCGCTCCGTTCACGAAGGTTCTGTCGCCGCTCGTCATCGCTGCTGTTTTGACCGCGGTCGACTGCGCTCGTCCCCGGCAGGCGCCGGAGCCGGAGGCCGGCGACGGCGGGAGCGGCGGGAGCGGCGAGGACGGCGGGAGCGGCGAGGACGGCGGGGGCGGCGGGGACGGAGCGCCTTGCGTCACGGCCGCGGACTGCCCCGGGGTCGACGGCGCCTGTCAGCTGCGCACCTGCGAAGGCGGCCGGTGCGCTCTCGACGCCGCGCCGCGGGGAAAGCCCGTGGGCGAGCAGGTCCTGGGCGACTGCAAGGCGCGCGTTTGCGATGGGCATGGCGCCGTGATCGAGCTCGACGACGACCAGGACGCCTTCTCCGACGGAGACCCGTGCTCGGCCGACGTGTGCGTCGCCGGGGCGCCGAAGAACCTTCCTGCGCCGGCGACCACGGAGTGCGGGGGACCCGACGCGATCGGAGCGCGCTATTGCGATGGGAACGGCGCTTGTGTCGAGTGTCTCGTCGCCGGCGATTGCCTGAGCAACATCTGCGTCGAGAACAGCTGTGTCGCGCCCGATTGCGGCGATGGCGCGAGGAACGGCGCCGAGACCGGCGTCGACTGCGGCGGCTCGGAGTGCGTGCCGTGCGCGGATCTCGAGAATTGCCTCACCGGCGCGGACTGCCGGAGCGGGATCTGCGCGGACGGCAGCTGCCGCGCGTCGTCGTGCGCCGACGGCGCGACGAACGGGGCGGAGACCGACGTCGACTGCGGCGGACCGGCGTGCTCGCCTTGCGCCACCGGCAAGGCGTGCGCCGCGGACGGCGACTGCCTGGGCGGCCGCTGTTCGGGGACGACGTGCCTCCCGTCGTGCACCGACATCGCCCGGAACGGGGCAGAGACCGATATCGACTGCGGCGGCCCCGCGTGCGTCGGGTGCGCCGCCGGCATGCGCTGCGCCGCCGGGCGCGATTGCCTGAGCCACGTGTGCAGCTCGGCAGGCACCTGCGCCGCGCCGGTCTGCGGCGACGGCGTGGTCAACGCCGCCGCCGAGGCGTGTGATGACGGCAATACGAGCACCACGGACGCCTGCCTCACCACGTGCGTCGCCGCCTCGTGCGGGGACGGGTTCGTCCGCGCCGGCGTCGAGGCGTGCGACGACGGAAACGCGAACAACACCGACGCCTGCCCGACGAGCTGCGCGCGCGCCGTGTGCGGGGACGGGTTCGTCCGCGCCGGCGTCGAGGCGTGTGACGACGGCAACCGGAACGCGGGCGACGGGTGCAGCCCAGGGTGCCTGCTCGACGGCTGCGGCGACGGCGCGATCCAGGCCGGCGAGGAGTGCGACGACGGCGACGCCGACAGCGCCGACGGCTGTCCTATCACCTGTCGCCTCGCGAGGTGCGGCGACGGCTTCGTGCGGGACGGCGTCGAGGGCTGCGACGACGCCAACACGTCGAGCGGCGACGGCTGCAGCGCCGGCTGCGTCGTGGAAGCGCGGTACACCTGCCGGGGCACGCCGAGCGTGTGCACGTACTCCAAGGAGCGCAACTGCGGCGACGCGGCGGACGATGACCTCGACGGCGAGACGGACTGCGCCGACCCGGACTGCGCGCTCGGCTGCGAAGATGCCGTCGGCGCGTGCTCGCCCGGGCAGGTGCTGTGGGTGCAGTCGTCGACGGACATCCCCAAGACCGTCACGGATCGCGCGGTTGCTGCCAGCGTCCTCCCTGTCGTCTCGCGGGGAGCGATCCGGCGCGTGACGCTCGAGGTCGACATCGCGCATTCGTTCGACGGAGATCTCGATATCTCGCTCTCCTCTCCGGCTGGCGCGACGGTCGATGTGTCGAGCGACAACGGCGGCTCGGGCGACAACTACCGGAGGACCGTCTTCGACATGGGCTGCGCGACCACGGTGACGGGCGCGATGGCGCCGTTCCGCGGCTGCTTCCGCCCGGAGTCGTCGTTCGCGGCCTTCCTCTCGGGGCCGGCGAACGGCACGTGGACGCTCCGGGTCGGGGACGACGCCGGGTCCGACTCCGGTACGCTGACCGCGTGGTCCCTCGCGCTCTGCATCGACCCGTGATCGCAGGGCGGCGCGGCCGCGCGCGCCGCCAGCCACGCTGTCCGCCCTGCGCGCCGCGAGGGCTGCGACGAGGGCAGGCGCGGCCGCGCCCGGCCGGCCCGATCGGCCGGGCTCGCCTGGCGTGGTCTCCCGTACCGGCGGCCTTCGATCCATGCCAGGGTGCGCTCGTGCCCTGGGTCCGCGCATCGCTTCGAGGTCAAACCGTCTACGCCCGCGCCGACGCCGCCGGCGCCCTGGTCGCGGAGGAGGGCGGCGGCGTCGAGATCCGCTACAAGCCGCACGACGGCCGCAGGTACAAGGCGCGCGCCGACAACCTGACCGTCGTCGACCCGAAGGTGTTGCCCGACGACACCTGTGGGCCTGCGGAGGCGGTCGTGAAGGCGCGCGCCGGCGAGCAGCCCGAGGGCGGCGCGGCCGCCCCGGCGCCGGCCGGGCGCGCGCAGCGCAAGGCGCCGGCGCGGGGGGAGTCCGGCGCGGCGCCCGTCCCGGAAGGCGCTGTCATCGTCTACGCGGACGGCGCGTGCTCGGGGAACCCGGGGCCCGCGGGGCTCGGCGTGGTGATCATCGACGGCGGCCGGCGGATCGAGCGCAGCGAGTTCCTCGGCACCGCGACCAACAACATCGCCGAGCTGACGGCCATCCTCCGCTCGCTCGAGGAGGTGGACGAGCCGGGGCGGCCCATCGTCATCCACACGGACAGCCAGTACTCGATCGGCGTGCTCCAGAAGGGGTGGAAGGCGAAGGCGAACGCCGAGCTCATCGCCTCGCTGCGCGGCGCGCTCGCCGCGCGGCCGCGCGCGCGCCTCGTGTATGTGCCGGGGCACGCCGGCGTGCTGCTCAACGAGCGCGCCGACGCGCTCGCGCGCGAGGCCGTCCGCGAGCGCGCCTCCCGTCGGACGGTGTACCCCGGCTCCAGCTGAGTCCGGGGCAACCCGGGCCGCGCGGGGCCGGAAACGCGTGGAACCGCCTGGGGCCCAGTGGTAGAGGCGCGCGATGCGTGTCCCGCTCCGCCTCGCCCTCGCCGGGCTCGTCGCCGCCGCCGCCTTCGCCTCGCCGCTCGCCCATGCGGTCGTGAGCGAGCGGATCGTCGCCGTCGTCGGCGATCGCGCCATCCTGCTCTCGGATCTGCGGCAGCGGGCTCGCCCCTTCCTGCTGCAGATCCAGGCCAGGGTCCCGCCGGGCGCGCAGCAGGCGGCGGCCGAGTCGCAGGTCTTCCGCGATCTCCTCCAGAAGATGGTGGACGAGGAGCTCGAGGGCCAGGCCGCCGAGAAGGCCAATGTCCGCGTGACCTCCGAGGAGATCGAGAACGCGTTCCGGAACATCGCGGCCGCGGAGCAGATGACGGTCGAGGAGCTGTTCCGGACGGCGCGGGCGAGCTCGGGGCTCACCGAGCAGGAGTACCGCGACGAGATCCGCCGGCAGATCCTCGAGGGCAAGATGCTGCAGCTCCGGGTGAAGGGCCGCGTGCGCATCACCGAGCAGGACGTGCGATCGGCCTTCGATCGGCTGGTGCGCGAGGAGCGCCGGCGGCGCGACTACCACCCGGCGTGGATCGTCCTTCGCGTCCTGCCCGGATCGAGCGCCGAGGCGGTCGAGGAGCGCCGCGCGCTCGCCGCGGCGCTCGCGGAGCGCGCGCGCGGCGGCGAGGATTTCGCGGCGCTCGCGCGGCAGTTCTCGGACGACACCGCGACCCGCGAGGAGGGCGGCGACCTCGGGGTCCGCGCGCCGCAGGGGACGCAGGCCGCGGCGACCGGCCAGCGCGAGGTGATGGCCCCGGAGCTCGAGGCCGCGCTGATGGCGGTCGAGCCGGGCGGCGTGGCCGGGCCGATGCGCGCGGGTGACGCGTTCGTGGTCATGAAGCTCCTGAGCCGCCAGCCGTCCCGCTTCACGACGCTCGAGGCGGCTCGCCCGGAGGTCCTCCAGCGGCTGCAGGCGGAGATCATGACGAAGGCCAAGCAGAAGTGGCTCGACGACCTGAAGCGCGGGACACACGTGGAGGTCCGGCTCTGACGCGCAAGGGCGAGCGGGGCGCGGCGCGGGGGCGCAGCGCGAGCGGCGGGGGAGATGCGGTCGTCCCCGAGTGCACCGCGTGCGGCACCTGCTGCTTCTCGGCCCTGCCGGAGTACGTCCGGGTCTTCGGCTGCGACCACGATCGCATGGATGATCGCGCGCGGGGGCTCACGCGCTTCATCGGCAACCGCTGCTACATGCGCATCGAGGACGGCCGCTGCGCCGCGCTCACGCTGGACGCGGAGCACGGCCGCTTCCTGTGCTCGATCTACGAGATGCGCCCCGACTGCTGCCGCGCGCTCGAGCGCGGCAGCGGCCAGTGCCTCGGCGAGCTGCACGAGAAGCGGGAGCGGCCGCTCCTCGCGCTCGAGGCGCTCCGCCGCCGCGCGGGCGGCGCGAGCGGCGAGGGAGACGCGGGGGGCACCTGCGGCGCAAACGGCGCGGGGGAAGCCGGCGGCGCCGTGTAGGCGCGGCCGGCGCCGCCGTCAGGGCGACGCGCGCGGCCGGCGCCGCCGTCAGGGCGACGCGTCCCTGTCCGGAACCGGCGGCGCGCCCGCGTCGATCGCGCTGCGATCGATCCGCATGCTCACGTCGAGCGTGACCGTCTGCCCCTCGGAGACGGTGATCGTGCGCTTCTCCTCGGGCGCGTTCGGGTGCCGGAACGTGACGTAGTGCCGCCCGGCCTGGAGCGGGATCGCCCGCGCCATCGGCGTCACGTCGATGAGCTCCCCATCGATGACGACCTCCGCCCACGGCCTGGCGAGGACCTTCAGGTAGCCGCGCTCCTCCGAGCGCCCGCCGGGCTGCCTGACCTCGGCGCTGGGCGGCTCCGCGGCGTCGTGCTGGCGGAGGCTGAGCTCGATGAGCGCGCCGCCCGCGACGATCAGGGCGAAGATGCCGACGAGCCGCCCCACGTCGGGCGCGAGCGACGGCGCGCTGCGCTGCTCGGCGGCGGGGCGCGCGGAGGGCGCCTGCGCGGGCGGCAGCTCGTCGCCGCCGAGCTTGGCCGCCGCGAGGGCCCTCGTGATGAGCGCGCGCGGCTGCGGATGGCCGCGCTCCGCGAGCTCCTCGGCCAGGGCGTCCGCGACGGCGCGGCCGCTGTCGTAGCGCTGCTCCGGCTCTTTCTCGAGGCACCGGAGCACCACGCGCTCCAGGCCGCGCGACACGTCGGGCACGAGCTCCCGCAGCGGCTGCGGCGGCGCGTTGCGGATCCGGTGCGCGACGGCCCTGCCCTCGGCCCACCGGTCCTCGTCGCGCTCGCGCGGCGCGCCGGGCGCGCCCGACGCGCGGTTCGACGCGCGGTTCGACGCGCGGTTCGACGCGTGGTTCGACGTACGATTTACATCCTCCGGCCCCGCCTTCGGCTCGTCGAACGGGCGCACGCCGGTGAGCATCTCGAACAGCACCACGCCGAGCGTGAACACGTCCGCCTGAGGCCCGGGCTCCGCCCCGAGGATCTGCTCCGGCGCCATGTAGTCGGGCCGCGCGAACGTGTCGCTGCCCTCGAACGGCTCTGGCAGCGAGGGCTGCCGGCCGTCGGACGCCGCCGCGAACTCCAGGATCTTCACGCCGCCCGCGGGCGTGACGATGACGCGCTCGGGGCGCAGCTCGCGGTGCACGACGCCCCGCTCGTGCGCATGCCCGAGGCCGCGCGCGATCTCCAGCGCGATGGCCGCCGCCGAGCCCTCCTCGAGGCGGCCAGCGCGCGCGCACAGGGCCGCGAGCGTCGGCCCCGAGAGCGGCTCCAGCACGAGCCATATCCGGTCCTCGTCGCGCTGGAAGTCGTGGATATCGATGATGTTGGGGTGCCGGATGCGCGCGAGGATCTTCGCCTCGCGCTCGAGGCCGGCCGCGAACGCGCTCGCGGCCGACACCGTGGGCTTGAGCGTCTTGATCAGCGCCGCCCGGCCGAGCCCCGCGTGCTCGGCCCGGTACGTCACGGTGAGCGCCCGCGACGAGACGGCCTCGCGCAGGATGTACGGGCCGAGCTGCCTCTGGTCGGCGCCCACTTACCGCTGTCGGACGCGGAGCGTGCGCCCCGTCATCGCCGCGGGCTGCGGGAGGCCGAGGATCTCGAGCATCGTCGGCGCCACGTCGCAGATGCGGCCGCCGGACCGGAGCACGATGCCGGGGTCGTTCTTGTTCAGGTAGTAGAGCGGCACCGGGTTGAGCGTGTGGGCGGTGTGCGGGTTGCCGTGCTCGTCCTTCATCTGCTCGCAGTTGCCGTGGTCCGCGGTGATGATCAGCGCGCCGCCGGCCTCTCGCACGGCGTCCCCGATGGCGCCGAGCCCCTTGTCGACCGCCTCGTTGGCATGGATGGCGGCCTCGAGGATGCCGGTGTGCCCGACCATGTCCGGGTTCGCGAAGTTCACAAGGATGAAGTCGTATTTGCCGCTCTTGATCGCGGCCACGACCTCGTTCGCGACGCCCGCCGCGCTCATCTCCGGCTTCTTGTCGTAGGTGGCGACGTCGCGCGGCGAGGGCACGAGCTTCCTGTCCTCGCCCGGGAACGTCTCCTCGCGGCCGCCGTTGAAGAAGTACGTCACGTGCGCGTACTTCTCGGTCTCCGCGCACCGGAGCTGCGTGAGCCCGGCGCGGGCGATCATCTCGGGGAACGACTCGGTCACCTCGTCCTTCGGGAACGCGACCGGCAGCTTCAGCGCCGCGTCGTACTCGGTCATGCCGCTGTAACAGTGCTCCTGGAAGGCGAAGACCGGCTTGCCCCGGTCCGAGAGGAGCTCCAGCACCTCGTCCGGCAGGTTCCGCCGCGTGAGCATCGCCGAGATCTCGCGCATCCGGTCGGGCCTGAAGTTGACGGAGAGGCCGACCTCCTCGCCCTGCCACTCCCAGCGGGCCTCCTGCGAGGCGAAGTCGGCCACGAAGTCGCCCTTGATGCCGCTGTAGTCGCCGATGCGGATGGGCTCGACGAACTCGTCCGTCTTCCCGGCCGCGTACGACTGCTGGATCGCGTCGAACGCCGTGTCGGCCCGCGGCGCGTCGCCGCGCACGATGGCGGTGTAGGCCTTCATGACGCGGTCCCAGCGCTTGTCGCGGTCCATGGCGTAGTACCGGCCCGAGATGGTGCCGATGACGCCGATGCCCTGGAGCGCCTCCTCGATCTTCTCGACGTAGCCCCACGCGCTCTTCGGCGGCGTGTCGCGGCCGTCGAGGAACGCGTGCAGGACGAGGGGCACCTCGTGGAACTTCGCGAGCTTGATCAGCGCGAGGAAGTGGTCGAGCGACGAGTGGACGCCGCCGTCGGAGACGAGCCCGAAGAGGTGCACCCGGCACTTGCGGTCCTGCGCGATCCGGAACGTCCGGTCGATGATCTCGTTCGAGCCGAGCTTGTTCTCGGCGATCGCGACGTCGATGCGCGAGATGTCCATCAGCGCGATCCTCCCCGCGCCGAAGTTCAGGTGGCCGACCTCGCTGTTGCCCATCTGCCCCACCGGGAGCCCGACGTCCGGGCCGCTCGTCCCGATCAGCGTCTTCTCGGAGTCGCGCTTGATCGCGTCGAGGTTCGGCATCGCGGCGAGGGCGATCGCGTTCTGGTCCTTTTCTTCGCGCTCGCCGAATCCATCGAGGATGCAGAGGACGAGCGGACGGGGGCGTTGCGTGGGGGAGGGGGCTGCTTCGCTCATGGCGGCGGAATCTACAACGAACCTGCGGCGATCGGAGGGGGGCTGCTCACGGATTTTCGCCGGGCGAGCCGCCGCGCGCGGCGTGCATGCTAACATCCGACCATGTCTGACTGCGCCCGTCGCGCCACGTACCAGGATGTGCTTGACACGCCGCCGAATCAGGTGGCGGAGGTCCTGAACGGCGTCCTCCACGCGACGCCGCGGCCCTCCGTGTCCTCCCGCAACGTGACGTCGGTGCTCGCGGGCGAGCTGTACCTGCCATTTCGTCGGGGCATCAAGGGGCCTGGCCGGTGGGCGCTGCTGGTCGAGCCCGAGCTGCACCTCGGCACCGATCCGGACATCGTGATCCCTGACATCGCGGCGTGGCGCCGCGACCGGATGCCGCAGATCCCGATGCGGAACGCGGCGATCTTCCTCGCGCCCGACTGGGTGTGCGAGGTGATCTCGCCGTCCACCGAGGCGCTCGATCGCCGCGACAAGATGGAGATCTACGCGCGCGAGCTCGTGGCGCATTACTGGCTGATCGACCCGCGGCTCCGGCTCCTGGAGGTCTTCCGCATCGACGGCGGGCGGTTCGTGCGCGCGGGCGCGTGGGAGGGTGACGTCACCGTGCGCGCGGCGCCGTTCGACGCCGTGGAGATCGAGCTCGGCGTTCTCTGGCAGGAATAGGCAGGAATAGCGCAGGATCTGCCGTCGCCGGTCGGCGTCGAGCCGCGCGCCGGGCGAGGTGCGTGAGCTCCGCTTTATCGTGATTGTCACCCCGAGATCGGGGAAGCGACGACCATCCGCCGGATGCACCCAGGGCGTGCGGCTTGCATGGGTGTTGAGGACACTCGTCCATGTTCGGCGCTCGTCATGAGCAGCCGCCGCACGGGGGGATGAACATGAAGCGCATCAACATCATCATCGGCATGCTGGCCGCGCCGCTCGCATGCCTCGGGGGAGCGCAGCTCGCCTCGGCCGCACCCACGACGCCCGTCGAGGAGCTCGTCCTCATCGCGGAGACACGAGCTCCCATCGCCGCCGATGCACCCAGCGCTCGTCCTGCACGCCAGCGGCCCTGGTACGCGTCCTGGCATGGTCACTGGTACAGGCCCTGGCATGGGTACTGGCATGGTCACTGGTACAGGCCCTGGCATGGGTACTGGCATGGTCATTGGCACGGTCACTGGCATGGTCTCTGGTACGGGCACTGGCGGTGACGTGACTCGCGGGCGCTCGCAGGCGGGCACACCCGGAGGGAGCTGCATGGAGGGAAAGCGGAACAGCCGGAGTCACGCCGCAGCCCTGGTCGCCGTCGCGGGCCATCTGGGCCTCGTCGTCATGGGGGCTCTCCAGATCCATCCCGAGGGAGACGGCTGGCCTGCGCGGGCGCTCGCGGTTTACGGCGCGCTCTCCGGGGCCGAGAGCGGCTATGCCTTCTTCGCGGACAGCATCACCCCGCTGCCCAGGGCCAGCTTTCACGTCTCGGGTGCCGGCGGCGCGACCCTCACCGACGCCCTCGAGTCGGGCGCCAGCCGCGAGACGGAGATCCGGATCCTGAACCTCATCACGCCTTTCTTGAGCGTGGAGGATCCGACGATCCAGCGCTCGATCGCCGCCTCGTGGGCGGGCAAGGTGCTGGCGAGACACCCCGCGGCCCAGAGCATCCTCGTCCGACTGGAGACGTGCGATCTGCCGACGATGCGGGAGTACCGGGAGGGGAAGCGGTCCAGCTGGAACATGCAGTACGAGGCGAAGTTCATGACCCGCTCGAAGCTCCGGGCCTCTCCGGAGGCGAGCGGGGGTGCGCGGTGAAGGACCCTTCGATCGGCGTCCGCGGGGCGGCCGCAGGCGGCGAGCCCGCGCGCGTCCTCGGCGCGATCGAGCGCTTCGCGCTGGCGCCGGCCTCGGCGGCGCCGCTCGCGGCCCTCCGCATCGGGCTCGCGGCCGTGCTCTTGCTCCAAGCGGCGCTCGTCGCGCCCGCGCTCTTCGAGCTCTACGGCCGGTCCGGGATCCTCCAGGGGCCTCTGCGCGATCTGTTCGCGAGGACCGATCTTCCGCGCATCGGCTGGGCGGTGGAGCTCCTTGCACCGCTCGGGATCGGGGAGGATCCGGTCATCCTGGGCACGGGGGTGATCTACGTTGTTGCCCTCGCCGCGCTCCTGGTCGGTTGGTGCACGAGGGCCGCGGCCTTCCTGGCGTGGCTCACCCACCTGATGCTGGTGACGACCGCGAGCTCCACCGTCTATGGCGTGGACAGCTTCGCCAGCATCTTTCTCTTCTATCTCCTCTGGATGCCCTCGCAGGCCGCCTTCTCCATGGATCGCCGGCTCGGGCGCGCGCGGGGAGGGCCCACGCCGGCAGCCCGGCTCGGGTTGCGCGTTGTGCAGCTGCACCTCTCGTTCGCCTACCTCGTCAGCGGGCTGGGAAAGGCAGCGGGCGAGTCGTGGTGGGACGGCGAGGCGATCTGGCGTTCTGTCATGTTGCCCGAATACCGGCAGTTCGACCTCTCGTGGCTCGCCGACGCCCCCTGGCTCGCGGCGGTCGCCGGGTGGACGGTGCTGCTCGTGGAGATCGGCTATGGCTTCCTGATCTGGCCGCGCCGCACGCGGCTGCCCTGGGTCGTCGCCACCGTGGCGCTGCACGCCGGGATCGCCTTGTTCATGGGGCTCGTCGTGTTCGGCGCCCTCATGGCGGCGCTCACCATCGCCGCGTTCGCGGTGCCGAGCGAGCCCCCCGGGCCTGCGGCTCCGGCTGGCGCGGCGCCGGGGTGATCCTCGCGTCCCCCCTTCTGGCGAACCGCGCCCCCGGATAAGCTGTCGCAGGTTCGATCATGTCGCGCACGGCCATCCCGACCTGGTGCATCGCTGTGGTGCTGGTGAGGCAACGGAACCGCTTCCTCCTCGTGCACGAGCGCAAGCACGACCAGCGCTGGTATCTGCCGGCAGGCCGCGTCGAGCCCGGGGAGACGTTCGCGGAGGGGGCGCGGCGCGAGGCGCTGGAGGAGACGGGCGTCCCGGTGGAGCTGGAGGGCATCCTGCGCATCGAGCACAGCCCGAGCCCCTGGCAGGCGCGCTTCCGGGTGATCTTCCTCGCGCGCCCTCGGGACGCCACGCCCCCGAAGAGCCAGCCGGACGAGCACTCGCTCGAGGCGCGCTGGGTCACGCTGGACGAGCTCGCGGCCTTGCCGCTGCGCGGCCCCGACGTGGAGCTCTATTGCCGCGACGTGCTGGCCGGAGCGCAGGTCTTCCCGCTGTCGCTGCTCGGGGCCGAGGGGGAGCCGCTCCTCGTGAGCGGCCGCTGAGGCGGCGCCTCCCGCGCCGCGGCGATCCCGCTGGCCGCGCGGCTGCTCGTGTCTACAGCTTCAGCTTCATCCCCTCGTGGCTCGCCACGAAGCCGAGCCGCTCGTAGAAGCGGTGCGCGCGCAGCCGCGCCTTGTTCGAGGTGAGCTGCACCCGGAAACACCCCCGCCGCCGCGCCTCGTCGATGGCCCATCGCATCATCGCCTCGCCGACCCCGCGGCCCCGCAGGCTCGGGTCCACGATGACGTTCTCGATCTGCGCCACCCGTGCTCCCCGGTTCGCCACGTACTGGATGATGGTCAGGTGGAACGCGCCGGCGACGCGCCCCTCGACCTCCGCCACGAGCAGCGCGTTGTTCGGATCTTCCGCGATGGCGTCGAGCGCCTCGCGGTAGCGCGGATCGAGCGGCGGGCCGGGGTGGTCCGTCTTCGCGTTGCCCTCGTCCGGGATCGAGAAGAGATGGACGATCGCCGGCAGGTCCGCCTCGGCGGCGCGGCGGATGGCGGGTACGAGCTGCGGCTGGCTCATGCACGCATCCTGCCACAACCCATGGCGGTCTCGCACGGAATCACGGAATCACGGAACGGAATCACGGAATCACGGCAGGAGCGGGGCAGGGGAGCAGAGGGGCAGATAAACAGACGAGCAGAAAAATAGAGATGCTGAGAAGCAGCGGCGCAGGGAGCGGGAAGCGTGAATGAAAAGAACCGCGGGAGTCCTTCCTTTTTAGGTCCGTGCGATTCGCCTTCATGCCCGAGTGTGATCTAGACACAGGCGATCAAGCCGTGCAGAGTCGACGCACCATCATGTCGACCCGGAGGACCGTGTAGATGCGCGTAGTCAACACAGCCGACATCCTCGCGATCGAGTCTCTCAAGGCGGATGAGCGCACCCTGCTGGGGCTGTTCAAGGAACTCCGGAAATATTCGGAGCTCTCGGCTTACCTGCCCGAAGTCTGCCACCTGTCCTTGAGATGGGTACACCTCCTCGAAGGTCAGCCGCTCAGGCCTCGTGCGCTCCTCGGCAAAGGCATGATCGTCGTCACCGACGGCTCGGGCGAGGTCATCGGGGACTCGCCCTGCCGCGTCCAGGCGGGAGACGTCGTGATGGTCCCTCCCGGCGGGCTGCAGGGGCTCGTGGGCGGCGCGCCGGACGGGCTCTCCGCGATATCCATCCATCTCGAGGAGCTCGACGAGAGCGAGCCTCGCTGGGACACGCCGTGTCTGTGCGCGGCGCTCGGGCGGGAGGACAGCGCGGACGAGGCGTCCCCGGATCGGGCCGTGTCCCCAGTGGATCTCCTCGTCGAGGAGAACGAGGTCCACGCGCGGGAGTTCGCGGGCAGCCCCTTGATGCAGCTCATCCGGTCCGAGCGCGCCCTCCGGGACGACGTGAAGCGGCGGATGCTCGGGGCGCTCCAGATCTGGTCGAACGCGTTCCAGAAGGTCCTGTGCGCCAGGGTCGTCTTCGAGTCGCACCCCGGGGCCATCGCGATCGCCGAGCGCCACCTCGCCGACGAGGTCGGGCACAACCGGAGGCTCTCCAGGATGCACGACCCGCGGAGCTCGCCGTCCTGGGACCGCGGCATCGCCGCGGCGTCGTCCTGGTTCATCGAGCGGATGGGCTCGGCGTCCACCGAGGAGCGGACGGTCCTCGTCCACTTCGTCATCGAGCGCTGCGCCGACATCCTCCTCACGGCGGCCCAGCAGATCTTCCCCGACTCGGACTACTTCGCGACGCACGCCGAGGTGGACGCCGAGCACTTCAAGCTCGGGCACAGCCTTCTGAAGGGCTTCCCCGGCCTGGACCTCGGCCCGCTGCGGGGCGCGCTCACCGAGGGCTGGCAGATGATGAACCTGATCTGCCAGCGCATCAGCGACATCGCTGCAGGGGACGGCGACGTGGCCACCGAGATGCCGGCGGGGGGCGCGAGCGCAGGCGAGCTCGCCCGCGATTCCCGGCGCGAGCTGACGGCCGTGCTGGATGGCCTCTACGGCGGCGCGATGTGAACCGCTGAAGCGCCGAGGGAGAGGGAGAGCCCTTCGCCCTCTCCTCTCCCTCCCGCTCCTGGAGCGCGTTTCGCTCCTGACGCGCGGCGCGCGTGCTCTTCGTGACGCGCGGCGCGCCGCGCGACCGGCGCTAGCTCGCGGCCTTCACCACGTCGGTGATGCCCTGCACGCTCTTCGCGCTCTTCGCGAGCATCTCCTTCTCTTCTGCGCTCAGCGGCAGCTCGACGATCTTCTCGATGCCCTTGCCGCCGAGGATGACCGGCACGCCCATGAAGATGTCCTTGTAGCCGTACTCGCCGTCCAGGTAGGCCGCGACGGGGAGCAGCCGCTTCTGGTCGAGCAGGTAGCTCTCGGCCATCGCGACGGCGCTCGAGGCGGGCGCGTAGTAGGCGCTCGTCCCCATGAGCTGGACGATCTCGCCGCCGCCCTTGCGGGTCCTCGCGATGAGCGCGTCGAGCTTCTCCTTGCTGATGAGCTCGGTCGCGCGCACGCCGTTGATCGTGCACGCCGACGGGATGGGCACCATGTCATCGCCGTGGCCGCCGAGGACCATCGCGCGCACGTCCTTCACGGACACGTTCGCCTCGCGCGCCAGGAACAGCTGGAAGCGCGCGCTGTCGAGCACGCCCGCCATGCCGAGCACGCGCTCGCGCGGGAAGCCGGTGCGGCGCTTGAACTCGTAGACCATGGCGTCGATCGGGTTCGAGATGACGATCACCAGCGCGTTCGGGCAGTGCTCCTTCGCGCCGTCCGCCACGCTGCGGATGATCGGCAGGTTCGTCGCGACAAGGTCGTCACGGCTCTGGCCCGGCTTGCGCGGGATGCCGGCCGTGACGATGAGGACGTCGGCCCCTGCACAGTCGGCCCAGCTCGAGGTGCCCTTGATCGAGGCGTCGTAGCCCAGCACGGCGCCGTTCTGCTCGAGGTCGAGCGCCTTGCCTTTCGCGAAGTCCGTCTTCTGGGGGATGTCGAACAGCACGACGTCCCCGAGCTCCTTGCGCGCGATGAGGGCCGCGAGCTCCCCGCCGATGTTGCCGGCGCCGATTAGGGCGATCTTTCTTCGGTTTGCCATGGGCGGCCCTATTACCACCCCCCCGGCCGGAGACCAACGGGGCTCCAGGGCGGGCGCGGGGGAGGGAACTCGGCCGGCGCCTTCGAAACCTGTCGACTCGGCCCGCGAGCCCGGGTAAGCCGCGCCCCATGGTCACCGAGGACGATCTGCGCACCGCGCTCGGCAGGGTGCTCGAACGCACCTCGCTCGCGGGCCCCTTCGCCCGCTACGAGGGCAAGGTGCGGGACTGCTACACGACGCCGGACGGCCGCCGCCTGCTCGTCGTCACCGACCGCATCAGCGCCTTCGATCGCGTGCTCGGCACGCTCCCGCTGAAGGGCCAGGTGCTGAACCGCCTGTCCGCCTTCTGGTTCGAGCGCACGCGGAGCGTCGCGCCGAACCACATGATCTCCCAGCCCGACCCGAACGTCCTCGAGGCGATCGAGTGCACGCCCCTGCCGGTCGAGATGGTCGTGCGCGCCTACGTGACGGGCGTGACCTCGACCAGCATCTGGACGCACTACGCGCGCGGCGAGCGCGTCTTCTGCGGCCACCGGCTCCCCGAGGGCCTCCGCAAGAACGAGCGCCTGCCGCGGCCCATCCTGACGCCGAGCACCAAGGCGCCGAAGGGCGGGCACGATCTCTCCGCCTCGCGCGAGGAGATCCTCGCCCTCGGCACGATCGACGCGCGCGACTTCGACGCCGCCGCCGAGATGGCCCTCGCGCTCTTCGAGCACGGCGCCCGCGCGTGCGCGGAGCAGGGGCTCATCCTCGTCGACACCAAGTACGAGTTCGGCAAGGACCGGGACGGCAACATCGTCGTCATCGACGAGATCCACACCCCCGACTCGTCCCGCTTCTGGTTCGCCTCGTCCTACGGCGAGCGCTTCGCGGCCGGCGAGGACCCGGAGTCGTTCGACAAGGAGTACGTGCGCCGCTGGCTCGCCGCGCGCGGCTTCCAGGGCGACGGGCCGATCCCCTCGATCCCGGACGAGGTCCGGATCGAGGCGTCCCGCCGCTACATCGAGGCGTTCGAGCGGATCACCGGGGCGGCGTTCGTCCCCGACCTCGAGGACCCGGCGGTGCGCATCCCGCGCAACCTGGGGGTGTGAGGCGGGCGCGGCCGCGCCCATGAATCGCCGCGGGGCGCAGGTGCGCACCGCCGTTGCGCCGTTGCAGAAGAACGCGCCGTAACCCTCGCCCCGGCCCTCGCGGGCCGGCGGCTCAGTCCTCGGGCGCGACGAGCTTCTTCGCCCAGAGGATGGCGTCCTTGCGGGCGCGGCCGACGACGAGGTGCCGCGCCAGCACGGCCGAGCGGCGGAAGCCGTTCGCGAGGAGGGCGGCGCAGAGCTCCTGGTCGTCCGCGGGGGCGAAGGTGAACGTGCTCACGGCCCTCTCCTCGACGAGGCGGTCGCAGAGCGCGCCGATGGCGGCCGTCGTGGCGAGCCGCTCCGCCTCATGGCGCGGCGGGCACAGGAGCTCCAGGAACGAGTTGCCGAAGCACGACTGCATCTCCCACGCGGCGTGCAGCGTGAAGCCGCCCCGCGCGGACAGCACGTAGCCCGTCCGCACCGCGTCGCGCCCGAACGGCTCGAAGCCTGTCAGCGCCCGCCCCGCCCGCTGCGCGGCCGCGACCGCGCGCCGCAGCTCGACGCCGCTCGCGGGCGCGATCTTGATCGCGGGCAGCGGCCGCCCCTCGGCCTCCCGGAGCAGCCGCCTCGCGCGGGCGATCGTGCGCTCCGCGAGCAGGACCGCCGGAGAGGCCGCGACGTCGTCTGCCTCGCCGCCCTCCTCGCCGTCGCCGCCCGCGCGCAGTCGCGACGTCATCTCGGAGACGACCGCCCCGAGGATCCAGGCGTCGCTGCGCTTGTAGAAGCCGGGGATCGACCCCTCCCGCGTGAACCCGAGGCGGGTCCACGTCGGCACCTCGTCGCGCTCGACCAGCGTGAAGACCTTCTCGACCCCCTCGCGCTTGGCGGTCGACAGGACGAAGCTCCGCTTGGACGGCGTGGGTCCCGCGCGGAAGTCGACGATGCGGAGAGTCCGATGCCGTCGATTGACCAGGAGACAGAGCGAGACGGAGTCGTTCCGGAACAGGAGCTCGTCGACACCGCTGCTCGCCGTCGAAGACAAGTTTGTCGCTGCCATACCCCCTCACGCTCGACGCAGGCGTGACGCCTCGGATCAGGTGTCCATTGCAGAATTGCAAATTGCAGATCTGCAATGCCCCCCTAGCAGTCGAGGCCCACAGCGTCAACGATGTCGGCGGGATCGCGGTGAGGAGGGGCTCAGGGGGTCGCGGCGAGCCGGCTTGCGTCGGTCGCCTTGACCCCGAGGGCCACGAGCGCCTCCTGGAGCCGGGAGCGCTGGAGGGAGATGCGGGTCGGCATCCCTCCGGAGATCTTGAACGTCTCGAGGAAGTTCACCCCGCTGTCGAACCGGGCGGCGAAGGTGATGCTGTCGTTGTCGACGACGACGGAGATGGGCGCGCGCTCCTGCCCGATGAGGAGGAGCAGGGTCTTGTCGTAGGCCCCGCCCCGCTGGGAGGCGTCGACGAGGACGAGGCCCGGCTCGACGCGCTCGTAGCGGAGCGCGATCCGGCGGGTCTCGGCTTCCATGGTGGCGAGCTCGGCGCCGGCCTGGTCGATGGGAGTCCAGAGCGACGGGTCGGAGAGGCCTGACGCGAGGTGCCGGACGATGAGGCCGAAGAGGGCCTGATCACGGGGGCGGGCGCGGAGCGCGCGGTCCATGCGGGTGGCGGCCGGGCCCGGGACGCCGATGCGGGTGTCGATGGCGCGGGCGTCGTCGTCGCAGCCGGGGTAGGGCTCGACGCCGCCGCGCATCCACTTCGCGCCGCTGGCGAGGCCGTCGAAGTCGACGTGGCAGACGAGGGTGTCGACGCGCCCGGCGCGGGCGACGAGCTCCGGCGTGATCATCTCGGGGCAGGCGCCGTGCTCGGCCTTGGTCGACAGGACGAAGCGGGGGTCGCCGGCGAAGCGCGCGTGGTGGGCGCTGTCGTGGTGGTCGACCCAGGCGGCGAGCCGTGGCCCGAGCTCCTGGATGAGGGGGAGCGTGACGGTCTCGAAGCTCTTGCCCCCCGCCTCCGAGGCGAAGGCGATGTCGAGAACGGCGACGTTGCCGCGCAGATCGCGGGCGCGGGGGAGCTTGCGGGGGGAGGCGAAGGCGAGATCGAATCCGTGCATGGCGTGGCTTCCCGGAGAGGCAGGTACCGTCCAGCCGGGCGACCCGGCGCGTGCCGCGGCGGGCGCCCTGCTCCATACACCCGAAACGGTCGAAGCGCTGCGGTGGAGGACCTTTCTCGGGCGAGGCCTGAATGTTCCGCTAGGATGATCCGACCAACGGCAGGGGCGGCTCGGCGTGCCGGGCGGCCCCGCAGTGAGTGCGCCGCCGTGCAGAGCAGGCCGGCGGTTCCAGGGAGAACTCGACAGCTGGGGACCGCGCTCGGGCTCGCCGCGCGAGCGGGGCTGCCGGCCTGTGTCGGAGGAAGTGGATGAGAAGCGACGTTCTGGGACTCGGTCTTCTGGCTCTTGGGGGGGTGCTCTGCGCGGGGCTCCCGGGCACGCCGGCCGTCTCCGAGGCGAAGGCAGAGCCCGCCCAGGTGGTGGTGTCGGCCGCGCAGGTGACGGGGGCGGCCGCGCAGGCGACCGCGACGGTCGGCCAGGCGGTGTCGGGGCCGGCGTGCAAGCTGAAGGGGACGGCGCCGGTGCCCAAGGGCGCCCGGCTGCATGACGCGCCGAGCGGCGGCAGGACGGTCGCGAGCTTCACCGGCGCGCTGGTCCCGATGACGCTGAGCGCGATCCCGGCGGATCCGGCGGCGGGCCGAGCGCGGCTGAGCACGTCGGACAGCTCGCCTGCGCTGCGGATCGACGGCTACATCGCGCCCTCGGACGTCGCGGTGTTCACGACGCGCGACATCCCGGTCATCGCCGGGCACGTGTGGATCTCGAGCGCGCAGAAGGTGAAGCTCGTCGCGGCCACGGGCGACTCGCTGCGCGCGGAGCTCTCGATCTCCGGGACCGAGAGGCAGACGGCGAAGGCCTCGGCCCCGTGCGACGCTTTCGCGCTGCAGCGCGGCGTCTCCACCAAGATGGAGATCCCCGGCAGCGCCCGCGGGTACCTGATGAAGACGTCGACGATCGAGCTCCTCGATCGTCCGGACGGCGACGTGATCTTCACGCTGAGGATGCTGGAGGGGACGGCCCAGCTCTTCTGGAGCACCGAGGCGAAGTCCGCCTTCGTCCACCTGATGTCGCGGGGCGACCTCACGATCGACGCCTGGGCGCGCCTCAAGGATCTCGAGCCGCTGAAGAAGGGCGAGATGATGGACCAGTACATCCCGCCGACGACCGCGGTGGCCGGCGCGCAGCTGGCGCTCGACAAGGCGCCGCCGATCGTGAAGGCGACGAGGGCCATCCCGGTCCGCGCGCGGCGCGACGAGAAGGAGAAGCCGATCGGCGAGATCGAGGCCGGCGCGGAGATCTACCTGCTCGAGACGGTGGCGGGCTGGACCAACGTGCTCCCGAAGGCGCTCGGGATGACGCCGCCGGACGAGGGCGGCTTCTGGATCCCCGCCACGGAGACGCCGAAGTAGCGAGGGCGCCGCGGACCCGCTGTGCGCGGCGAGCCCGCCTGGACGACGCGCCGCAGCGCCGGTCCGGGGGGGAGCGGCGCTGTGATCGAGGCGTCGACTCTCGATCAACTATCGAGCGGTTTCGCCGCGCCGGGCGACTAGGATGGCGCGCATGTCCAGATCGCCGTTTCGTTTCCGGCGGCCTCGCCTTGGCGCCGCGGCCGGGGTGATCGCAGCCTCCGCGGCCGTCGGTGGCAGCGCCGCCGCGCAGGCCGCGCCCGTGGTGCTCCCCCACGCGGCGGGCCAGCAGGCGCTCGCTGTCCGCATCGATCCGGGCGGGGTCGCTGCCCGCGCCTGTCCCGCTGCGGCGGCGTGCGCGCCCGAAGGCGGCAAGGTCCTCGCCGTGCCGTCCGAGGTGGCGCCGCTGCTCGGCGGCGCGCGCGTCGTGCCGGTCACCCTGGCCGACGGCAAGCACCTCGCCAAGATCGAGGCGCCGGCCGCGGGAAAGCCGGCGGGCGGTGACGCCCCGGAGGGCGCGAGCGGCAGCTGGGTGATGCTGCTCGCGGCGCCGCTCGCGGGGAAGGGGACGGAGCCGCTCGTGCTCTGGAGCGGCTGGACCGGCGTCGCCACAGGGGAGCACGGCGAGGGCCGGAGCGACGCCGTGGTCGTGGAGCCGCTCGGCGGCACCGGCAGCCGTGTGCTCGTCGGGCAGCTGCGAGACGACGTGACCCTCTGCGGGCGTCCGGCGCTGGTCGGCGCGAGCGAGGTCGATCCCCGGACCATGACGCTCCTGAAGGGGGCCAGCTTCCAGAACCTCTCGGCGGAGGAGCGGCGCGCCGCAGGCAAGGTGGTCGCCGAGCGCCGTGACGCCGACCCGGCGGCGCCTGCGTTCCGGCTGCTGCGCCCGACCGCCGCGTCGAGCGCGGTCGGCAAGCGCTTCGCGGAGATCGCCGACGGCGACCCGAAGACCGCGTGGTCCGAGGGCAAGGCGGGCGCGGGCCGGGGCGAGTTCGTGTCGTTCTCGTCGGCGGACGAGGTCGGGATCACGGGCCTGGGTCTGCGCATCAAGCCACCCGACGGCGTCGAGGGCGGCGCCGCGCCGCGCACGCTCTTCGTGGCGATGCCCGACCGGCTCTTCCAGGTGAGCCTGCCCGAGGACGCGTGGCTCAAGGAGTCCGCCGGCTACGAGGTGAAGCTTCCCGAGGAGATCAAGGCCTCGTGCATCGCCGTCGTGCTCGACGACGCGTACGCGCCGGCGGGGGCCGGGGGTCGCGGCGCGCCCGCGGCGCCGGAGGTGCGGGTCACGATCGCCGAGGTCACCGCGCGCACGGCGTTCGACGGGCAGGGCCCGGCGGCGCTCGTGGGCGCGCTCGCGGGCGGCGGCGAGCGATCCAGGGCGGCGGCGGCGCTGCTCGCGCGCGGGGGACCAGAGGCGGTCGAGGCGGCGATCGCCGGCTATGACGGGCTCGACCCCGCGGGCAGGCAGCTCGCCCGGGGCGTGATCGACACGGCGCCCTGCGCTGTGCAGATCCCGTTCCTCACCGCGCGACTGGCGTCCGGCGCGGCGTCGGCGGCTCCTCTCGCGCCCGGCGCGGCGTCCGCGGGGCGCGCGTCCGGGTCGGCGTCGGCCGCGCCGGGGCGCGCCGCTCGCGCCGCGCCGCCCGAGCCCGATCCGGAGCTCCACCACGCGCGCGATCGCATCCGCCGTTGCGGGCGCGCGGCCGCGCCGGCGCTCGCGGAGATCGTGAAGGCGGGCGCGGCCGCGGCCAGGGTGGCGGCGGCCCGGGAGCTCGCGCTCGTCGCGCCGGCCGAGGCGATCCCGGCGCTGCTCGACGCCCTCGCCGGGGCGCGCGGCGCGGCGCGGAGGGAGCTCCGGGCCGCGCTCGCGCTGGCGGCGCGGAGCGAGCGGGCCGCTTCCGTGGTCGAGGAAGAGGCGCAGATCGAGCGGCTCCGCGCCCGGCCGGAGGACGCGCAGCTCGATCTGCTGCGCGCGCTCGGGCCGGCGCTCGGGCGGGTGAAGGGCGGCGGGGCGGCGTTCCAGGCGCTCGCTTCGGCGGGTAGCGCGCCCTTCGAGCGGCGTTACCTGCTGCAAGCGCCGGCCGCGGCGCTCGCGTGCGCGGGCGAGGCGCCGGCGGAGGCGTACCTCCGGGCGTCGCTCCGGAAGGACGCGGACGCGCACGTGCGCCTCCGCGCGGCCGAGGTCGCGGCGGACGTGCCGTCGCTCGCACAGGACCTGCTCGCGGCGGCCTCCGATCCGGACGCGCGCGTGCGCGAGGCGGCGATCGTGGCGCTCGCGCGCGCGGCCTCTGCCGGCGCGAAGCTGCCCGCCGGCGCGGCCGAGGCGCTCGCGGCGCGGCTCGCCTCGGACCCGTGGACGTTCATCCGGGGCGGCGCTGCGCTCGCGATCGGCGCGATGCCGGCGACGGCGGCGGGCGACCGGGCGCTCGTCGGGGCGCTCGCCGACAGCTCGCCCGAGGTGCGCCGGCAAGCGCTCGACGGCCTCGGCGCGCACCGCGCGACCGCGCACATCGAGGCCGTGCGCGACCGGGCGGAGGACAAGGAGGAGGACCTCGAGGTGCGCGCGCGGGCGATCCTCTCGCTCGGGGCGATGTGCGACGCGAGCTCGGTCGACCTGTGGACGCGGCTCGCGCTCCGGGCGAAGGCGCCGATCGGCGAGCACGATCAGCGGCTCGGCTCGGCGGCGCTCGCGGCGCTCGGGTCGGTGCACCCGGCGGATCTGCCCGCGCGCCTCAGGCCGCTGCTCGACAAGGACACGCCCCACGGCCTGCGCGAGGCGGCGAGGGCCGCGCTCTCCGCGGCGCCGCAGTGCCGCCGCCGCTGACCGAGAATTGAAGGCAGGGGGCAGCAGGCCGCCAGCGATGCCCCGCGCTCTCCGCTCTCCTTCCTTGGCCAACGAAACGCATGCTCAACCTTCACAAGCTGGTTCGGGACGCGCTTGTGGACGACGCCACGCACTCCCGGACCCTGCGGGGTTGCCTCGAGCGGGACGGGGCGCGCGCCTTTCGCTACTTCGACCGGATCCTGCGCAGTCGTGAAGCCTACGCCAGGGTCGGTCTCAACCTCACTGAGTTCTCTTCGCTGCTCCCTCTCGATATCTCCAGTCTGTCCACTCCGCTCCTGGTTTGTCTCGCCATGCAACGCCAATGTACGCTTCTACGCTCGGCGCTACCTCCGCAAGCTCCACAGGAGCGTCGACCACCGCGACCGCGCGCTCTCGATTCTCACGAGCTCCGCCGGCCAGACCGCGCAGCTCATCGGCGCCCTCGCGGTCCTGTCAGAGCTCGGCCGCGAACAGGATCGACCTCTCATCGAGACGTTGGTGAAGGACAAACGCGCAAGGGTCGCCGCCGAAGCAGCTCGCACGCTCCGACTTCTGGGATAGCCCCTTCCGACCATGGCTGTTCCCTCGTGAGGGCGTCAGCGCTCACCTCACGCCGCGTCCTGCCCGCCGCGGCAGCACCGCGCGCGCGCGCGCGAGCCACTCGACGAGCGACGTGGCGTCCGGGGGGACCGCGTCGAGGTCGGCGTCCTCCGCCACGCGCACCATGGCGGCGCCGTCGCCGGGCATCATGCCCTTCGCAGCGAGCATCGCCTGCGCCCTGAGGGGCGACATCTCCTCGGTCGCCTTCTCGCCGAGCAGCGCGAGGATCCAGCCTCCGAGCGCCGGCACGGCCACGCCGCCGATCACGTCGGGCGGCGACGACAGGGCCGACGAGACGCGCCGGATGCCCTCCGCGATCGCCTCGCGGCGCGCCGGATCGCGGTCGATGTCGCGGGCGAACGCGAGGATCTCGCACCCGGCCTCCTGCGCGTCGAGCGCCGCGCCCAGCACGTGGTGCGTGTCCTCGTGGGCCGCGCCGCGCGCCTGGTACTTCCGGATGCTCTTCCACTCGCGGGCGCCGCCGACGACCCATCCGCTCGGCTGGACGCGGGAGAGCAGCGTGACGAGCACGCCGGGGTGCTTGTCCGACTGGTAGGCGGGCGCCCCGGCGCGGCTGCCCAGCTCGCCCTCGCCCTCGCCGACAAGGAAGACCCGGATCCGATCGGGCGCCTTCATCACGGCCGCGGCCCTCCTCCCAGGAGCGGCGCCTCGTCGCCGCCGTTGGCGTAGCTCAGCCAGAGCTCCCCCAGCGCGTACACCCTCGCCCGATCCTCGAACCCCGGCGTCTCAAGGATGCGCGTTGCCCTCATCCCCCGCTCGCCCGCGCGGGTGACGACCGTGACCTCCTCCGGCTGCAGCTCGTTCACCACGAGCGGGCTGTGCGTCGCGAGGAGGACCTGGGTCTTCTCGGAGACGAGGCGCAGCGCGCGCATCACATCGGCGATGCGCGCGGGGTGCAGCCCGTGCTCGGGCTCCTCCACGAGGAGCAGGGGCGTCGGATCGAGGTGCGGCAGCGCCGCGAAGGCGAGGTAGTAGAGCATGCCCTCGCTCATCAGCGACGCCGGCACCACGGCGCCGCCCTCGAGCTTCACGCCGATGGCCTTCGTCGTGGAGCTCGGGTTGGCGAGGTGGAGGCTCTTCACGCTGGGGAACAGGCGGGTGAGCTCCTCGTTCAGATCGACGTACGCCGACAGGTCGCGGCTGATGACGGCGTCGTAGACGGCCGGCAGGCCCGTGCCGCGCTCGTCGGCGAAGCAGAGCGGATGCCCGTCGGGGATGAGCGGGTGCGGGGCCCTCAGCGCGTCGGGATCGAGGCGGAGCATCTGGGCCCCGCGCAGCGCCTGGACGATGTCCAGCGCAGGGCGCTCCGGGCTGGGCGCGCCGCCCGCGTCGTCGTCCCCGTCTGCGTCGTCGAGCAGGGAAGGGGGCTCGAGATCCCGGGGGAACGACATGGACCGGACTCGCCCCCCGGCGTCGAGCTCCACGCGCCACGTCGTGCTCGCCGCCGACACCTCGAAGACGGCGCCGTCCGGGGCCTTGCTCGTGGGGCCGGCGCGCCCGAGCGTGTCCAGCGACGGCGCCCCGAGCGCCCGCTCGAGGACGGAGGAGAGCGTGCGGAGCGCCCGCAGCACCGTGCTCTTGCCGCTGTCGTTGGGCCCGATGAGCGCATGCAGCGGCGTCAGCTCCAGGGTCGCGTCCTGAACGCAGCCGTAGCCCTGGATGCGGAGCTGCTCGACGTAGGGTCGGTCCATCGAGATCGACCCCAGCATAGCCGCCCGCTCCGTAGCAAGGAACTTGGCCCGTCCTCGCCAGCCCCTCTACGCTGCGGTCATGCGCCGCCTCCCGTCGATCGCGCTCGTCGTCCTCATCGCGCTCGCCGTCCCCGTGGCGAGCGGACTCGGCGAGCGGGACGCCAGCGCCAGCGTCGCCTATGAGTCGCCTTACACCTTCGAGCAGACCTTCGGCACGGCGCTGCGCCTCGTGCGCGTCGATCTCGGCTTCAAGATCGTCGAGAAGGACGTCTCCAATGGTTACCTGCTCTTCGAGTACCGGAGCCCGGAGAGCGGCGGCAGGGTGACGCAGGGGGCGATCGAGGTCGTGGACGGCCGCGCCGGGGTGCACGTCGCCGTGCAGCTCCCGGCGATGCCGCAGTACCACGAGCAGGTGCTCCTCGACGGGCTCGTGAAGAAGCTCACCGACGAGCACGGCGACCCGCCGAAGAAGGCGCCCGCGGGCGGGGGCGCACCTCCCCCTGACGCGGGCGCGCCCTCGCCCGACGCCGGCGCGCCCTAGCCGCGCCGCACGTACTCGAAGTCGACGGGCTTGCCCTTGAGCCCCTTCGTCGGGGCAGCGATCCAGTTCGCCATCTGCTTCGGATCGAACACCGGCTTCTCCATCAGGCTCCGCACGTAGGCCTCGTCGCTCGCGGTCGGCAGCCACGCGTCGCGCCGGCGCTCCCACGCCTCCTTCGAGAGCGGGTTGCCGTCGACGTCGAAGTGGAGCCCCGCGTAGATCCCCGAGCTCCGGTGGAAGCGCCGGCTCGGCAGGCTCAGCTTGAACGACACGCCGGACGCCTCGATCACCCGGTTCATCTTGTCGATCCCGCGCTGCGAGTCGGCCACGTACTCGTCGCGCAGCACCTCGTTCATCGCGTTCCTGAGCGGCACCTCCTCGCGCCGCCAGCCGGTCACCGCGCCGCCCCCGGCGGCGGGCACGTGCGGTACGTCGATCGCATACACGCCGTCGAGTGCCCGGTGGTCGTCGTACGACGCCTCCTTCGCGCGGCCCTTCACGCTCGAGGCGAAGAACGACGCCGCGTTCGACGAGATCTCCCCGCCGAAGAGGTCCAGCGACAGCGAGTACCAGAGGTTCAGGTACCTCTGCATCGTCGGCAGATCGATGCCGCCCTCGGCGCGCGCGTCCTCGTTCGCGTTGCGCTTCATCAGCTCGCACGTGCGCTCGACGATGCGGAGCAGGCCCGTCTCGCCGACGAACATGTGGTGCGCCTCCTCGGTCAGCATGAACCGCGTCGTGCGCGACAGCGGATCGAAGCCGCTCTCCGCGAGCGCGAGCAGCTGGTACTTGCCGTCGCGATCCGTGAAGTAGGTGAACATGAAGAACGAGAGCCAGTTCGTGCACGGCTCGTTGAAGGCGCCCAGGATCCGCGGCTTGTCCGGGTCGCCGCTCCGCCGCTCCAGGAGCGCCTCCGCCTCTTCCCGGCCGTCGCGGCCGAAGTGGCTGTGCAGGAGGTACACCATCGCCCAGAGGTGCCGCCCCTCCTCGACGTTCACCTGGAACAGGTTCCGCAGGTCGTAGACGCTCGGGCAGCTCTGGCCGAGCAGCCGCTGCTGCTCCACGCTCGCGGGCTCCGTGTCTCCCTGCGTCACCACAAGCCGCCGCAGCATGTTCCGGAGCTCCCCCGGCACCTCTTGCCACGCCGGCTCGCCCAGGTGGTCGCCGAAGCCGATCGTCCGGTCCGCCACCCGATCCGCGAGGAAGATGCCCCAGCGGTACTCCGGCATCTTCACGTAGTCGAAATGCGCCCACCCCTCGTGATCGACGCTGATCGCCGTGCGCAGGTAGATGTCGTCCGCCTGGAAGCCCTCGGGCCCCGTCTCCCGCCACCAGTCCAGGAACTTCGGCTGCCACGCCTCGAGGGCGCGCTGCAGCTTCCTGTCCGACGCGAGGTCGACGTTGTTCGGGATCCTCTCCGAGTTGACGACCGCGCTCATGTCCGCCTCCAGTCGAATTCGGGGCGCTCCGGCCGCCCGTACACCGTCAGCGCGCCCCGCTGGCCCACCGCGTTGGGGCGCTGGAAGATCCAGTTCTGCCAGGCCGACAGCCGCGAAAAGATCTTCGTCTCCATCGTCTCCGGCCCGCAGAAGCGCAGGCTCGCCTCCATCCCCGTGAGCGCGTCGGGCGACAGGCTCACCCGCTCCTCGATCGCGAGCCGCACCTCGTCGTCCCAGTCCATCGCGTCCGGCGCGAAGGTGCAGAGGCCCTCCTCCAGCGCCTCCTCGGCGGACAGGAGGCCGGTCTTCTCCTTCAGCGCGGCCACGCGCTCCGGCGCGCCGAGGAAGCGCGACGCGAGCCGCGTCAGGCCGTTCGACATGACGAGCGGACCGAAGTTCAGCGAGCTCAGCGCGATCGACGCGGGCGACGCGGGCGCCCCTGCCTGCCCCTCGTCCCCTCCGCCGTCCAGCATGTAGGAGCGGTCCGCCGCGAGGGCGAGCTCGAACAGGCTCCCCGCGAAGCAGGAGCCCGGCTCGATCAGCGCGAACACGCTGCGCGCCGTGAGGTCGAGCCGCTTGAGCACGCGCCGCATGTGGAGCAGCACCTCCTTCACGAACCAGTCGTCGCGGCTCGCCCACAGCGCCTCGTCCGCGGCCCGCACCGCGGCGGGAGAGCCGGACGTCCGCAGGAGCACGAGGCCCACCGTCGGGTGGTTGAAGCGGAGGTCGAGCAGCGCGTCGTCCAGCTCGCGGAACGCGCGGAGCGCCCACAGGTCCGCGCCCGCCCGGCGCATCCCGGCGGCGTCGGTCAACACCTCGCCGTCCGGCCCGAGCACGCGGATCTCCGCGGTCCTCGCGGCGCGGTCCACCTTCATCGACACGTGGCGGTAGTCGCAGGTGGACACGTCGCCCGCCGTGGCGCGCCGCGCCTCGAGCGGCGAGAGCCTCACCCCGGGCCCCGCCCTGTCCGGCGTCGCCGCCGCGAGCTCGGCGGCGCGCTGGGCCACCGCCTGCTCGAAGCGGCTCTTCGGGATCGATCGATCGACGAGGCCCCACTGCTCCGCGCGCTTGCCGCGCACCCCCTCGGCCAGCGTCGAGAACACGTCCGCGAGATCGCGCCGCACCTTGCGCTTGTCCACGAGCCGCGTGAGCCCCCCGGTCCCCGGGAGCACGGCGAGCAGCGGCGTCTCCGGGAACGAGACGGCGCTGCTCCCGTCGTCGGCGAGGAGGATCTCCTCGCACGCGAGCGCGAGCTCGTAGCCGCCGCCCGAGGCGACGCCGTTCAGCGCCGCGAGGTAGCGCTGCCCGCTCTCGGAGCACGCCTCCTCGAGCGCGAGGCGCGTCTCGTTCGTGAACTTGCAGAAGTTGACCTTGAACGCGTGCGTCGACGACCCGAGCATGTAGATGTTCGCGCCGGCGCAGAAGATCCGCGGCTGCGCGCTCGTCACGACGACCGCCTTCACCTCGGGGTGCTCGAAGCGCAGCCGCTGCACGATGTCGGCGAGCTCGATGTCGACCGCGATGTCGTAGCTGTTGAGCTTCAGCTGGTAGCCGGGCCGCGCCGCCGCGTCCTCGTCGACGTCCATCGCCACGCGCGCGATCGCCCCCTCGAACGAGAGCTTCCAGTGCCTGTAGCGGCCCGGCTCCGTCTCGAAGCGGAGGGGCGCGTCCTCGCCGGACGCGCCGTCTTCCCGGGCCCTGGTCTGCGGCGCCGGCGCCGCGGAAGGAGGAGAGGTGGTCGCTTCCATACCCGACGAGCCCACCACCGCGCCGGGGTTCAGTCAAGCAGTATAGTTCTTGTTGGGCCGGCTTTCATGAAATATAGTGCATCGACGAGATGGCGTCCCGTCAGACATCGCGCAGGGCGCGCGCAGGCCAGGGCCCGGAGGCCGGCGCTGCGGGCGCGGGGGGCGTCGCGGACGGCGCGCCGCCGATCCTCGCGCACCTCGGCGGTCGGCTCCGGCAGCGGCGGACGGAGCTCGCGCTCACCTTGCGCGAGCTCGCCGAGCTCGCCGGCGTGAGCGAGCGCTTCCTGGTGCTGCTCGAGAGCGGGCGGGCGAACGTCTCCGTCGTGCGGCTCGAGGACATCGGCCGCGCGCTGGGCACCTCGGCCGCCGCGCTGCTCTCGGCGGGCGAGCTCGGCGAGGAGGCGCCGCCGCGCGGCCGGTCGGCCGGCGAGGAGGGGGGAGGGGCGGGCGAGCCCCTCGTCGCGCTGCTCGGCCTGCGCGGGGCCGGCAAGACCACGATCGGCGGCCGCGCCGCGGCGCGGCTCGGCGTGCCCTTCCTCGAGCTCGACGCCCTCGTGGCCGCGCGCGCGGGGATGAGCCTCGCCGCCCTGTTCGAGATCCATGGCAATGCCTACTACCGGCGGCTGGAGCGCGAGGAGCTCGCGCGGCTCGAAGGCGCGCGCGCCCACGGGATCGTGGCCACGGGCGGCGGCCTGGTGACCGATCCAGCGACCTTCGAGCGGCTGAGGCGCTGCGCGGTGACTGTGTGGCTCCGGGCGACGCCCGAGGACCACTGGCGCCGCGTGGTCGAGCAGGGGGACGCGCGGCCCATGGCCAACCGGGCCGACGCCATGAAGGAGCTCAGGGCGCTCTTCCAGGCGCGGCGCGCGCTCTATGAGCAGGCCGACTTCGCGGTGGACACGTCGGCGCTCGGTCTCGCGCGCTCTGTCGATCGCGTGGTCAAGATCGCGCGTGAAGCTGGTAGAAGGAACGCGACGCGCTCGCCTTGAGTCGGGGGCGCGCTCCCCCCCTCCCCATGTCCATGCCGCGCCTCAAAATTCTCTTCGTGGTGTCCGAGTGCGTCCCCTTCAGCAAGACGGGTGGTCTAGCCGACGTGGCAGGCGCGCTGCCGATCGCGCTCGCCGCGGCCGGTCACGACGTGCGCGTCGTGATGCCGGCGTACCGTGCCGCCAAGCGCTACCTCGCCCGCCAGATCGCGCTCGCCGAGCAGCAGCCCGCGGGCAGCGAGGCCGTCGCCGCGCCGGCCGTCGCCGCGGCGGCCGCCGGCAATGGGCTCGCGGCCTCAGCGCTTGACGCCGCCCCGGCGGCCGACGTGGCCCCGGCGGGCGGCGCGGCCCCGGCGGCCGATGCTGCCCCGGCGGCCGATGCCGCCCCGGCGGCCGGCGCGGCCCAAGGCGGAGACGGCGAGCCCCCGGCGGAGCGCTTCGTGCCGCACCGGCTGCCGATCTCGCTCGGCGTACCCCTCGGCGGCGGCGAGGCGTGGACCGCCGTCTGGGAGACGCGCCTCGAGCCCGGGGCGCCCGGCGCGCCTGCGCCCCGCGTGTACCTGCTCGAGCACGACGTGCTCTACGATCGCGACGGCATCTACGGCGACGCGCACGGCGAGTTCGGCGACAACCTCGCCCGCTACGCGCTCCTGTCTCGCGGCGCGCTGCAGCTCTGCCACGCGCTCGAGTTCTGGCCGGACATCGTCCACGTCCACGACTGGCAGTCGGCGCTCGTCCCGCTCTACCTCAACGTCCTCGAGCACCGGTCGCCGCTCGCCCGCGCCGCGTCCGTGCTGACGATCCACAACCTCGGCTACCAGGGCTGGTTCAACAAGGGGCAGCTCCCCACGACCGGGCTCGGGTGGGATCAGTTCCACAGGTTCTGCCTGGAGGCGTACGACAGCATCAACCTGCTCAAGGGCGGCATCTACAACGCCACGCTCGTCTCCACGGTCTCCCCCAGGTACGCGCAGGAGATCCAGACGTGGGAGGGCGGCGAGGGGCTCGACGGCGTGCTGCGGGATCGCGGCACCGACGTGATCGGGATCCTCAACGGCATCGACGATTCCATCTGGAACCCCGCGACCGATCCCCACATCGCGGCGCCGTTCTCCGCCGAGGATCTCGGCGGCAAGCGCCTCTGCAAGGCGGCGCTCCAGCGAGAGATGGGGCTCGAGGAGCGCCCCGACGTCCCGCTCCTCGGGCTCATCAGCCGCCTGGCGACCCAGAAGGGGATCGACATCCTCGCGGGCGCGCTCGACCACATCCTCTCGCTCGACGTCCAGCTCATCGTCCTGGGCTCCGGGGAGCGCTGGGCCGAGGACCTCTTCTCGCGGATCTCCGGCGCGAGCGACCGCTTCCGCGTCTACGTCGGCATGAACGAGGGGCTCGCCCACCGCATCGAGGCGGGCGCCGACCTCTTCCTGATGCCGTCGCGCTACGAGCCCTGCGGGCTGAACCAGATGTACAGCCAGCGCTACGGGACGCTGCCGGTCGTGCGCGCCGTCGGCGGCCTCGACGACACGGTCGAGAACAACGTCACGGGCTTCAAGTTCGAGGAGATGTCGTCGAGCGCGCTCGGGAACACCGTCGCGTGGGCGGTGCACCTCTACCGCGCCGACCCGGCCTACTTCCGGTCGATGCAGCTGCGGGCGATGAAGAAGAACTTCGGCTGGGCGCAAGCCGCGCGGCAGTACGAGGCCCTCTACCGCCTCGCGATCTCCCGCCGGACGGGCCGCCCGTTCTGACCGCGCCCCCCGGCGGAGGCGCGGCGCGAGCGGCGCGTGCCTCCCTCGCGGGGAGCGCGCGCCTCCCTCGCGGGGAGCGCGCCCGGGCGCGTTACTCCTTCTCGGGCTCGGGGGCGGCCGGGGCGGCCGGGGCGGCCGGCTGCGCGGTCCCGGCGGCCTCGCGCGTCGCCGCCTGGCTCTTCGCCATGAGCGAGCGGGAGAGCGCGCGGTGCTTCCCCTCGATCACCGACACGAAGCTCGTGACGACCGGCAGGAACAGGGCAGGGGAGGTGATCCCCTTGTCCGTCAGCTTGGGCTCGGCCGCCTTCACGTCGCGGATGAAGCCGGCGAGCGCGGGCTCCATGATCTTGGCCCACGGGTCGGTCTGGTGGGTCGAGCCGTACGTCTTGAGCGCGGCCGCGGACGTCTCCAGCTTCTGGAGCGCGGCCTTCTCCGCCGCGGGATCGACGTTCTTGCTGGCGAGGATCAGCATGAGCGCCCGCGCGTCCTCGAGGGCCGTGATCGCCTCCTTCTGACCCTCTTCCGCCTTCGCGAGGTCGGGCAGGTGCGACGCGTGCCACGCGGACACCGCGAGGCCGAGCTTGTCGGAGTGCGCGTCGAGCTTCTGGAAGTCGGCGAGGAGCTTCGCGTGGAGCTCCTTGCCCTTCGCGAGGCTGTCCTTCTTGTACTCCTCGCGCTGGTAGTAGTTGGCCGCCGCGGCGATGTTCTTCGCCAGCTCGGTCGCGAACGGCGCGTACTCGGCGAGCGCGGCGTCGACGTCCGCCATGGCCGGCTCCTTGAGGCTGAGGGCGACGGTGCAGGCGCGCGCGTTGCGCTCGTGCGGCGCGCGCGCGCTGAAGTTGATCGGCCGGCGCTCGTCCGGCTTGCCAGGCGGGGTCGGCGCGCCCTTGGCGGCGGGGGCGCTGGTGCCGCCCGGCGCGGCGGCGGCGCCGGGCAGGCCGGTCGTCTTCGGCGCGGCGGCGCCGGGCGCGGGCGGCTTCCCGGGGAGCGCGCCCTTCGCGGCGTCTCCGGCCTTCGCCTGATCGTCGTTGCCGAAGCTCGGGATCTTCTTCTCGCTGGGCTCATCCTTGCCGAGGCTCGCCAGGTACGCGTCGCGGGCCTGCTTCAGCGAGAGCGTCCCGAAGTAGCAGACGTCGACGCGGTACTCCTTCATCGACTGCGGGTCGACCTTCGCCATCGGCGACACGGGCGTCCGCAGGCTCGCCTTTCCCTTGTTCGTGTTCGCCGCCGCGGAGGATGCCGGCTCCGGCTGGGGAGGGGGCGGGTCCTCCTTGCAGCCGGCGGCACCGCTGGCGACGAGCACGAGCGCGATAGAACAGAGAGACCTGACGGAAATCATTCGGTGTGCCTCCTCGGCTGGCGCAGGAACGGGCGCATCATGCCTAAGCCGGCGGCGCTTGCAACACCCGGCCAGGGGCGAGAACTTGCGGCCCTGGTCGGGAAAACCCCGCCCGCAGCCCAAAACACGCGACGCCGCCCGGTTCTTCCAGGCCTCCGCCGGGGCTGTCCTTCCCCGGCCTCCGCTGTGGCTGACGAAACGTTCCGGGTCTAATGTCCGCCGCGTGAAGCTGCGAACCTTGACCCTGGACGAGCTGACCATCGACGACGAGCGCTCCTTCCGGCACGTCGCGCTCTACGACGATCTGAAGCAGGCACTCCGGCGCGACGGGTACCGCTTTCGCGTGCCCGAGGGCGAGGCGAGCTGGGATCGCGTCGTCTTCTTGAACCTGACGTTCTGGAGCCAGAGCGAGCAAGGCGACCTGATCGCCGGCGACCACCTCGCCGCCGACGTCGTCGCGCACGTCGCGTGGCACCACCTCGCTCACCGCGCGCTCACGGCCGCGGGCGCCGGCGCCGGCGCTCCGCCCAGCGCCGAGTCGCTCCTGCTCGCCGAGGCCATCGCCAGCGCGTTCGATCTGTACCTCGTCGGGCGTCTCCTTGGGCACTCCCCCAGCTCCGACTTCCTGGCCACGCAGGTGCCCGCGATGGCCGAGGCGGCCGACGCGGCCGGCCTCTCCGACGCCGGGTTCGAGGCGCTCCTGGAGAGCGTCGCCGCGAACCCGGAGCGCGCCTTCGAGGACCTCCGCGCCCTGCTCTTCGACGTCACGACGGCGCTCGTGCGCTGCGATCGCCTGAGCCGCGCCGCAGAGACCCTCGCCGGCTTCGACGCCCACCGGTTCGCGCCGCTCCTCCACCACTACGAGCTGTCGAACTGGATCCTGTCGACCCGCGCTTCCGGGTCAGCCCCCGCCCCCGATCCGGTCGCGCGCGCCGTCGACACGGCGCTGCGGAGCGCGCCGGTCTCGCTGGACTGGTTGGAGCAACGCTGGGTGCGCCCGCCCGCGCCCCTGCCGGCGCCCGCCGGCGAGCCCTCCGCCTAGGCGAATCCAGCGGGATCCGGCGGAATCCCGCGGTCCGGAGCCGGGCGGAGCGGGCGAGCCCGAGGACGACCGCCCTGGTCACCTGTGAAGAAGATTGCGCGTGCTGGCGAGCTGCGCGATTCTCTTCTCAAGGTGCAACTCGCCTGCTCTCTCTGCAGGACCTACGTGGAGATCGGTGTAGGACGCGAGATGCGTCCGTCCTTGCCGTTTGTCTGCAAGACGTGTCGCACGAAGAGCAAGCAGTCCGCGTCCGAGAGGGGTGAGCCACGCTCTTCCCCCTCGGGCGTTCCGAGCTCCGCGAGCGGACGTGACGGGCGGGAGCCGTCGAGCGAGCCGGAGCGGGCGAAGCCTTCCTCCGGGCGCCGCTCGGAGAGGGGGGCCGGGCTGTTGAGCGATGTGCTGGACGCCGAGACGACGCTCCCGGGCGCTGGCATCCAGCGCCGGCTGGAGCCCGCGGGCGAGACGGAGCGGCGCGCGTCGCCGGCGGCGGCCGGGGGCCGGCGAGGGCTCACGCTCGCGGAGCGGATCGCGCAGCAGGAGCTGGACGCCGCGCCTGAGTCCAGCCCGCGGGCGCTGGATGCGTTCTACGCGGCGGCCGAGGCCTCGCTCGAGCACGCCGTCGTGACGCCGGACGGAGGGCTGGGGCGGCGCGAGGTCCCGGCGCGGCATCGCACGTTCGCCGGCCTCTCCTGGGACGACGCGCCCCGCGGCGGCGCGGCGCCGGCCGCTCGGAGCCCGTCCGCGCTCCCTCCCGCCGATTCGGATCCCGTCTCGATCCAGGACCTCGCGCAGATGCTCTCCCCGGGGGTCGAGCCGCCGTCGCTCTCGTTCGGCTCGCACGCTCCCGAGGAGGAGCGCGCGAGCCAGCCCGCGCCCGCGCTCGAACCCGCCGCCGTGCCCCGCGCGGCCCCGCGCACGCCGGTCCCGGCGCGACCGCCGGCGCGGCGCGAGCAGCGCACCACGTCGCCCGCGGCGCGGCCGCGGACCGCTGCTGTCCCGCGCGCCGGCGGCTCCGCGCGGCCTGTCGCGCCGCCGTCGGAGATGCCGCCGGCGCCGCTCTCCGAGATACCGTCGGCGCCGCTGTCCATCGACGAGGGCCGGCCGTCGTCGCACCGCTCGTCGCCCGAGCTCCGGCTCCAGGACGTGCAGGCGATGGCGGCGCTCGCCCCGCAGCCCATGCCGTCCGCGCGGCGCGCCCGGTCCGGCCCGAGCGCCGCGCAGCCCGCCGACGCCTCTCCGGCGGACCTCGCCTTGCTGGGCTCGCTCGCCCCGTCGCCGGCCGCGGGCCCGCCGCGCGCCGCCGAGGAGCAGCGGCGAGACCGCGCCAGGTCCAAGGCGGCCGAGGCGCAGGGCGCCGCGGGAGGGCCGCGGGATGAGGGGAGCGACGAGCGGCCGTCGCACGAGCCGCTCGCGCTCACGAACCTCTCCCCGCGCTCGACCGCCCACGCGGCGGGCGACTGGCCCGGTCAGACCGAGCCCCGCGGGCGCGCCGAGCGCAAGGAGACCTCGGGCCTGATCGACCTGCGCAGCATGGCGCCGCCGCCCGGCGAGGAGGGCGAGGCGCGCCGCAACGAGGACCGGGCCGATCGCGAGATCCTGAGCATCAACAGCGGGCTGTTCGATGACGCCGCCGCTGGGCGGAGCTCGGACTCCTCGTTCCCCTCGCAGCCCGTCGAGCCCGAGCTCCTCGCCGTCGAGGGACACACGTCCTCCGGGGAAGAGACGCCGGTGCGCACCTCGATCACGGCCGGCTCCGTCGTGTCCGAGAAGCTTCGCGCACTCTCGACGCCGGCATCGCGGCAGAACATGGCGCTCGCCGGCTGGGTGACCGTCGTCTTCATCGTGTTCGGCGCTGCGCTCTACCTCGCGCAGGCTCACGGCCACTCGTCCAGCGCCGTGGCGACCCAGAGCGCGCACGCAGGCAGCGGCGAGCTCGTTGCGGCGCCGCCCGAGGTGCCGCCTCCGTCGCCCGCCGGGGCGGCGCCCGCTGGCCAGACCGCCGACCGGGAGCCGTCCCTGGACGACGAGCCGGTCGCGGAGCCGCCGGCCGCCGCTCCCGGCCCTGCGGAGCAGGGGCTGGCCGCCTCCGAGCCAGCTGCACCGCCGCAGCCCGTGCAGACAGGGGCTGCTCCTGGGGCCGCACCCGAGCCGACCGCCGCGCCGGCGGCGAGCGCCGCGCCAGCAGCGACCGCCGCGCCGGCGGTGAGCCCCGCGGCAGCGGCGACCGCCGCGCCGGCGGCGACCGCCGCACCGCAAGCCAGCGAGAAGCCTGATGTACCCGAGCGCCCTGCCCGGGCCGCGGCGCCGAGCGAGCCCGAGCGCGCCAAGCCAGCGGGCAAGCAGCCGCCGCCGGCGCCCCTCCTTCCGGCGAAGGACGAGCCAGCGCGCTTCGATCAGAGCGCGGCGTCCGCCGTCCTCGCGTCCGCGGCGGCGGCCGCCGCCGGGTGCACCGGCGAGGGCCTCACCGGCACGGCCCGCGTGGCCGTCACCTTCGCCCCCACGGGGAAGGCCATGTCGGCACGCGTGGAGGGGGGCGACCTGGTCGGGACCGCCACCGCCGGGTGCATCGCCGGTGCATTCCGCGACGTCGCGGTGCCTCCTTTCGAGGGAATTCCGGTCACCGTCATGAAGCAGGTGAAGATCCGCTGACGACGGGTCGAAAGCTTTCTATCCTCCCGCCGCTGTGCTGGTCGCGCTTCGGGTCAAGAACTTCATCCTGATGGACGCCCTCGAGCTCCGGCTCGAGCCCGGGTTCAACGTGCTCACCGGCGAGACGGGCGCGGGCAAGTCCATCGTCGTGGGCGCGCTCTCGCTGGTCCTCGGCGGCCGCGCGAGCGCCGAGCAGGTCCGCCCCGGCGCGGACGAGGCCGAGATCGAGGCGCTCTTCGACGTGCGCGGCTCCGATCGCGCGATGGCGATGCTCGACGCCGCCGGCATCGCGAGCGAGGGCGAGCTCGTGGTCCGCCGCGTGGTCCAGGCGACCGGCCGCTCGCGCGCCTACCTGAACGGCCGTCTCTGCACCGCGGGCGAGCTCCAGGCGCTCGCCCCGGAGCTCGCCGACGTCGCCTCGCAGCACGAGAGCGTCGCGCTGACCGATCCGTCGACGCACCTCGGCTACCTCGATCGCTTCGGCCGCCTCGTGCCTGCGCGCAGCGAGCTCGCGGCGGACGTCAGCGCGCTCGAGGCGCTCACCGCCGAGCTCAGGGCCGCCCGCGAGCTCGAGCGCGGCCGCGGCGAGCGCGAGGCGTTCCTCTCCTTCCAGCTCCAGGCCATCGACGCGCTGTCGCCGCGCCCCGGCGAGCTCGCCGATCTCGCGGCCGAGCGCAACCGGCTCCGCCACGCGGGCCGCCTGCACGACATCACGCGGCGCGCCGCGTCCCGCCTCGATCAAGGGGACGACGCGATGTGCGACGAGCTCGCGCGCCTCGCCTCGGAGCTCCGGGCGGCGGCGGAGATCGATCCCGCGCTCGACGATGTAGCCCGCGCGGTCGACGGCTGCTGGACGGAGCTCAGCGAGGCGGCCCGCCAGATCGCCCGTTACGCCGAGCGCGCGGAGGCCGACCCGGATCGCCTCTCCGAGATCGAGGATCGCATGTACCGCCTCGAGGGCCTGCTCCGGCAGCACGGCCCCACGCTCGACGACGTGCTCGCCGCGCGGGCGCGCCTCGCGGCCGAGCTGGAGCGCCTCTCGGGGGTCGAGAGCCACGTCGCGGAGCTCGAGCGGCGGCGCGACGCCTTGCTCGTCGTCGCCGCCGAGCGCGCCCGCAAGCTCTCGGCGAAGCGGCGGAAGGCCGGCGAGAAGCTCGGCGCCGCGATCTCCACGGAGCTCGGCGATCTCGGCATGGGCGGGGCGCGGGTCGTCGTGGACATCGAGCCGCACGGCGGCGATCGCGCCGAGCTGGTCGTCGACGGCGCCCGCCTCGGTCAGGACGGGATCGACCGCGTCGAGTTCCTCATCTCGCCCAACAAGGGGATCGAGCCTCGCCCCCTGCGCCGCATCGCCTCGGGCGGCGAGCTCTCGCGCGCCCTGCTCGCCCTGAAGCGGGTGCTCGCGGAGTGCGGGCCCGCCGGGCTGTACGTCTTCGACGAGGTCGACAGCGGCGTCGGCGGCGCCGTCGCCGACAAGATCGGGCGCGCGATCGGCGACGTGGCGCGCCACCACCAGGTGCTTTGCATCACCCACCTCGCGCCCATCGCGGCGTTCGCCGGCGCTCACTTCGTCGTCGCCAAGGAGAACGCGGGCGGCATCGCCAAGAGCTCGGTCACGCGCGTCGACAAGAAGGACCGCATCGCCGAGGTGGCGCGGATGCTGTCGGGGGCGAAGGTCACCGGCGCGTCGCTCCGGGCCGCAACAGAGCTCATCGAGGCGGCGCGCCTCTGACGCGGACGCCGGCGGGCGCCGGCGTCCCGGACGTCAGCTCCGCGCGAGCGCGTAGTCGTTCAGGTCGACGCGGATCAGGTCCTTCAGCCAGGGGTGCACCGTGATCGCGGTGCGGTAGAGCCCCTGGGCCATGCGCCGGTAGCTCGTGTGCCCCTGCTTCGCCGAGCGGAGCTCGATGACGTGGAAGAGCTCGCGCAGGTTCAGCGTCCAGAGGGTCCTCACGCGGAAGCCGAGCGGCACCGCGTACTGCGCCTCGAGGGGGTAGCGCTCCTCCATCGCGTTCCACACGTCGCGCGCGGCGAGCATCGCGTCCTGATACGTCTCGGCGTGGCCGAGATCCGAGAGGGCCTGCGGCGTCTCGAAGCCGAGCCGGCAGGTGAGCCGCTGCGTCGCCGGCGTCAGCATCCTGTGGCGCTGCAGGTCGCGGTAGGCGCCATAGTCGAGCATCAGCTCGAAGGTCATCGTCGACGCCTCGAACGCGCGCGGCGGCGCGTCGTACGGGCCGCGCTTCTCGCACGCGGCCTTCGCGATCCCGATGAGCTCCGGCAGCGTCGCGCGGTGGAGCGCGTCGCCCAGGTTGTAGGCGTGCACGCCCGGATCGCTGCCGTCGTACGCGAGCGCGAGCGCGACGCGCTCCAGCGCGTCCTTGTCGTAGCGCACCAGCCGGACAGGCTGGTTGATCACCATCGTCGCGCTCACGCCTTCCTCCGGCGGCGTGTAGACCCGCTTCATCGCCGCGGCGACGGTGGCCTGCAGCGTCTGCCGGAGCTCGTTCGGCGCGGCGTACTTCACGAGCGTCGGGGTCACGGCCAGCGCCGCCGTGTGCATGTCGCGGGCGACCCTGCGCACCTCCTCGAGCGGGTGCGACAGCATCTTCGTGAGCAGGACCTCGAGCGCCCTCGCGTTCGCGGTGAGGCCGATGTTCGTCCGCGTCCCCGCCGGCAGGAGGCCTCGCAGGAGATCGCACGCCTGCGCGCGCAGCGCCCCCTTGTAGGCAGCGTCCGACATCTTCTCGGGCTTCGGCGAGCGCGCGCCGAGCTGCTCGGTCACCCTGGGGACGAGGTCGAGGTAGGTCGTGAAGAGCCGCTCGCTCGAGGCCTTGTATTTCGCGGCGTGCTCGGCGTCGAGCTCCGGCAGGTCGACGAACGAGTGCTGATCGAAGACCACGTAGCGCGTGCTCTTCTCGGTGTACGAGCCGAGCCGCAGATCCTCGATCACCTTGGACGCGACGATGCTGACGTTCTCGATCGCGAGGTGCACCACGGCGTGCTCGGCGACCGACGCGTGGCCGTAGCCCACGACCCATTTCTCGTGGAAGCTCCGAGCCTTGTCCGACGCGAACGCGAGGCCCCGGCGCGGCCGGCCGTCGGCCTCCGGGGCGACGTCGAGCTCCTCGTCGCCGAGCAGGCGCGCCAGGTTGGTGCGCAGATCGTCACGGCTGCGCGAGTAGTACGCGAACAGGACGGCGATGACTTCTTCCGGCAGACCCGACAGCGAGAAGACGTCGGCCGTCGGGCTCGACACATACGGCGCGATTCGGGCACGCGACGCTTCGTCCAAGGCCATGCCCCTGCTTCTACTCCCAATCGCAGGCCGGACGGTCGACAAAACTCGGTTTCCGATCGACGGATCCGGGCCACGTCGGCGCACCGCCGCGTCGGCCCTCGCGGCCGGGGCTGTCCGGGCGCGGCGTGTGTTGGGCGCGGCGCGTGCTCGGCGTTGTTGGCGTCGTGCGCGTCGTGCGCGTCGTCGAGCGCGCTCTGCGTCAGAGCGCTCGCGCCGCGGAGACGACGAAGGGATCGGGGAAGATCTCGCTGTTCGCGAGCGGCCGGTTGCGACGGGTCAGCACCTCGCAGCCGTTCCTCGTCACGACGATGGTGTGCTCGAACTGCGCCGACAGCGAGCGATCGGCCGTCAGCGCGGTCCACTTGTCTTCCTGGATCTCGACCTCGTAGGTGCCGAGGTTGATCATCGGCTCGATCGTGAAGCACATGCCGGCGCGGAGGCGGGCGCCGCTGCCGTACTTGCCCACGTGCGAGACCTGCGGCGCCTCGTGGAAGCGCCGTCCGATGCCGTGCCCGACGAAGGCCCGCACCACCGAGCAGCCCTCGCCCTCGGCGAACTCTTGAATGGCGGCCCCGATGTCGCCAAGGCGCGCCCCGTCCCGGACCTGGGCGATGCCGAGCTGCAGGCTGCGCCGGGACACCTCGGTCACGTGCTTCGCCTCGGCCGAGGGCTTGCCGATGTAAAAGGTCGCGGACGTGTCGCCGTAGAAGCCGTTGTAGATCGTGGTGACGTCCACGTTGATGATGTCGCCCGGAACGAGCACGCGGTCGCACGGGATGCCGTGGCAGACCACCTCGTTGATCGAGGTGCAGACGCTCTTCGGGAACCCGTGGTAGTTCAGCGGCGCGGGGTAGCCGCCGCGGCGGATCGTGTCCTCGTGGACGAAGGTGTTGATGTCCTCGGTGGTGATGCCGGCGCGGATCATCTCGCCGACGCCGAGGAGCGTCTCCGCAGCCATCTGTGAGGCCGTGCGGAGGGCGTCGACTTCTTTGACCGTCTTGATGCTCACGTTGCTCACGGCGCAGACAGCTCCCCGAGGACGACGGCCTCTTTGACGGCCGCGGCGACCTCCGCTGTATCAGGTGAAAGGTGCCAGTGGATCTCCGGCTCGCCGGCCTCGCCGGCGAAGCGCCGGATGAAGGCGATGAAGGTGAGCCCGCGGAGCCGCGCGTCGATCGCCTTTGCGACGCCGAACGCGCGGCTCTGCGGCCGGATGTGGAGCTCGAACGCCCGGTCCGGCGCCCGGGGTGTGGCCAGCGGAGGGTAGCCGACCTGGATCCCGAGGTGGTAGGTGCTCTGTTCGCCGATCGAGTCGACGGTCACCGTGTTGACGCGGACCCGCGCGACCACGTCTCCCGTCTGCGCTCGCTCGCGGAGGAACGGATCGGATCTGGGCGAGGGGCCGTCCAGCGAGAAGCCCACGGCGGCAGGCTCGATGTTGTCGTCGAAGACCTCGCGCGCGCGCCCCTCCCAGGGGGGCAGGCCGGCCTGTGCATCGGCGGACGCCGCGGGGCGCTCGTGATCGGCGACGCAGCCGCCGGCGGGGCCAACGGTCGCCAGCGCGGCGAGCGCAAGGCGCAAAGGTGCAGCACCGGCGGCAGGCATCATCCTTGGGGCCAGAGCTCGTAGCACGTCGGCCGGTCCCTGTCAGGACCCGGCACACACCGGCTACATGCGCTGTCGAGGCTGTTTTGCCCTCGTCGCGATCCGCCTCGCGCTCGCTCTCCATCGATCCGGCCGAGCGATCGTCCAACGGCGGTCGACCCCGCTCGGTGCGGAGAACCTATTCTCCTGTCCTACCGCAGGTGCTAGCGTTCTCCGGCTTGCCGGGCTGGGTTTCCTGGCTTTTGCGATTGCACAGAGCGCAGGGACAGGGCCTGCGCCGGCTGGAGGAGGAACATGAAAGCGAAGAGGCTCCTGGGAGCGGCGCTGGCTCTGGGGCTGGGCCTTGCGGCGATCACGAGTGCGACCGTGGCGGCTGCCCAGCAGAAGCGGGGGACGAGCGGGGCGCCTGCTGCGGCTCCTGCCAAGCCTGCCGATACGCCGGTGACGAAGAAGACGATCGCGCTGACGCCTCCGGGCATCGCCTGGGGGATGACCACCAAGCAGGTGGCGGCGGTCATCGACAAGATGCTCGATGAGGCGTACGTGCCGCGTTACAAGGCGATCTCGCCCGGCGTGAAGATGAGGGCGCTCGACGCGGAGCTCGCCGAGGAGAAGAGCGCGTTCCGCCGCAGCCGCATCGACTTCGGCGGGTTGCCGACCGGCATCGACGCGACGCCGCTCAAGGGCGAGTACACCTACCTCAACAAGGAATCGATGATGACGCTGACCCGCGAGAGCGGGAAGCGGTACTTCTTCTTCATCCAGGACAAGCTCTGGAAGATCATCGACGAGCACCCGCTGGGCGAGAAGGCCGCCCGCGGGAAGGACTATGCGTCCGCCGTGGTCAAGCTCGCGACGGCGTTCGGGGTGCCTGGCCGCGTGACGCCCCCTGCTCCGGACAAGGGCCGCTACGTCAACGAGGTCGACTGGAAGGACGCCGCCACGCACTTCCGTGCCATCGAGCGGAACGACTCCGAGATCGCGTTCGCCTACGAGGACCTGGTCACGCTGGGCAGCCTCGATTCGCTCCGTCCCAACAAGCCGGTCGACGCGAACGCCATCGACCCCGCCGTCGCCTCCGCCGTCCGCAAGGAAGAGCCCCCTCCCGCCCCGCCCCCCTCCGCCGACAAGCCCGGCAAAAAGAAGTAGCCCTTCTCCCGCCCCCGTCCCGGCAGCCCAGCTGACGCGGTCACCCGGTAACCCAGCGGAGGCGGCCCCTCCCCGTCCCGGTAGCCCCGCTGAGGCGGTCACCCGCACAGGAGACGGGTCCAGATCGGCGTTTTCGGCGCGGAAGCGTACTCTCGTACGCTGAGCACCGAAAACGTCGAGATGGGCCCGTCTCCGCAGCGGGTGCCCGCCTCACGCTAGCGATGCGCCGTCGGGGACACGCATGCCGTTGGTCACGATGACCCGCGCGGACGGGGCGACGGCGAGCACCGCTGGCTCGATCACCGCGCGCGCGGTGAGCATGGCCCCGGGGCAGCCCGAGCACGCGCCGGCCAGGTGGAGCGTCAGGTGATCGGGCTCGACGGCCACGATGTAGAGCTCACCGCCGTCGGCTCGGACGAGCGGCGCGATCACCTCGCGGCAAACCTTGAGAAGCTGATCGATGGAAGCCGGCATGGGGGGTGAGCTCGGCAGCGCGAGCCAGTCGCCACAGCCTAGCACGGTAGCGCTCGATAAGGAGATCTCCCCCAGGCCCGCCGCGCGCCGTCACAGCACCCGGGCCGTAGCCAGGGGGACCGCCCCGGAGGGCGCGCTCAGAGCGTCGAGACGAGCGCGGCGACGCCGGCGTCCGCGGCGAGCTCCGGAACGCGCTGCGCCGCAGCGCCGAAGGTGCGGCCGGCGATCTCCACCGTACCGCTCCAGGGGCCCGAGGCCGTCTTCGCCGGCAGGTCCAGCTTCTCGAGCGCCTCGGTATTGACGTCGGGCGTCACCGGTCCGCCGTACGCCTTCGCGCCCTTCCACGCGAACACGTAGAGCAGCGGCGTCGACTTCAGCCCGTCCCGCTTGGCGAGCTCGGCGATGTCGCGCTTGGCCGCCTCCTGCAGCCGGTACGCGTAGGCGCGGAACGACCAGCCCGTGACGAAGAGGCCCTGGAGCTCGCCGCCGCTCCGTGTGACCGGGTGCACGGCGACCCACTGGAGATCAGGGCCGTTCCTGACCCCGCGCATCTCCTGCATCTCCCCGAACGCCTCGACGACGCCGCTGCCCGGGGCCAGCACCTTCCTGAGCTCGGGGAACGAGGCCAGGACGGACCTGTTGGCGAGCATGTCCGGATCGGCCTCGCTGCGAAGCACCGTGCCGCTCGGATCGGCGAAAGAGAAGAAGGTGCTCTTCGCGAACTCGAGGTCCTTCACCGAGGCGCGCGCTCCCGCGATCGCCTTCTGGAGCCCGAGCAGGTTCGCGCCCGGGTCGGTGTCCACCAGCGCCGCGAGCTTCTGCGAGCCCGCGGGGAGGCCCGTCCGCACCTGGCCGACGTCCTCCGCGACGACCGGCGCGAGCTTGGCGCAGAGCTCCGCGGCGTGCTTCTGGGACGTCTTGCCGTCCTCCTGACACGCGCTCCCGAGGGCGGCGACCAGCGCACAGGCGAGCACTGCAGGCTTGCTTTCGCTTCGGGCGAAGGTGGAAGAGCGCATCATCGAGAACGACTCTCCGAGGCGAGCGGAGTTCCGGCGGCCGGGACCATCACGCCTCACAGGGTTTCCGGGGTTACAAAGATGATCTCGACCCGGGCGTTGCGGGCGCGCTCGCTGCCCCTCGGATCGACGACCGGGGACGCGGATCCCGCGAGGAACGGCGCGATGGACGGGCCCGCGGGCGCCCCTGCGGCGGCCGCGCCTTGCGCAGGACCGAGGGCGCGGACGACGGCATCGGCCCGCGCCGCCCATGCGGGCTCTTCCCTGGCGCTGATCTCCCGGTCCGTGTGCACGACAACGGCCACGGGAAAGGAGGGGTGCGCCGTGGCGACCAGCGCGAGGTCGCGGAGGCGCGCCTCGCCGGCCTTCGTGAGGGCGTTGCCGGCGAACAGCCCGCGAAGCGTGACAACGATGCCGCGATCGTCGCGGACGGGCGACCAGGTGCCTGCGGCCGAGAGCTCTGCGAGGAGCGCGTCACCAGCGCCAGGCGCGCGGGTCACCGGCGTGGCGGCGCGGCGCGCGGCCGTCAGCGCGGCGAGGCAGCCTGCCCGGGCGCGGGAAGCCTGGTCGATGGGCGCCGGGATGGCGCGGGTGGAGCCGCTCGCCTCGGCGAGCTCTGCGTCGAGCTTCTTGATCGCGGCGGTCGCCCCCTCGAGCTGCGTCGCGAGCTCGGCGCTGCTGGGCTGCGCACCGGCGGGGCTTGCGGCCGTGGGCTGCGCACCGGCGGGGCTTGCGCCTGCGGGCTGGGGTCCGGCGGGGCTTGCGCTTGCGGCCTGCGAGCTGTCCTGCGGCGCCGGTGCGATCAGGAGGCGCGCCGCGCCGCACAGCAAGCGGGCCTGGAGCGCGAGCGAGCGCGCGGCGGCGAGGCGCGCCTTCTCGCGATCCGCATCGGCCTTGCCCGACGGGACCACGGGCTGCGCGTCCCGGGCGACCTTGGTCCGCATGTCGAGCGCGTCGACCTCGGCCGCGACGCGCGACTGCTCGGCCTCGAGGCCAGCGAGCGACGCCTCGCCCGCGGAGCGCTGCGCCTTCGCCTCGGTCTCGGCTGCCTCGGCCCGAGCCACCCGCGAGAGCGCGTGCGCATGTGCGTGCGCCGCGATGGCCTGCTCGCCCAGGATCTGCGCCCCGGATCGATCCTCTTTTCCGAGCGCGGCGAGCGCATCGCCGCGGAGCTTCTCCGCCCGCGCGAACGCGCCCGGCGCGTGCCGCTTCGACTCGGCGGCGGCCGCCCCCGCGCGGACATCATCGAGCTCATCGAGCACCGCTGGCCGCGGGATCGGCGCGCACGCGCCGAGGAGCACCCCCGCGACGGCGACCCCTGCGAGGCGACGCGCGCTCAAGGCGTGCCCTCCTGGCCGACCGGAGCCGTCGCCTTGCCGGCGCCCTTGGGCCCGGCGCCGCCCTTGGGCCCGGCGCCTGGCGCCGCGGTGGGCGCTTGTTCGGCCCCTCGCGCTCCCCGCGTCGCCGGCGTCGCCTCCTTGGGCGCCGCCCCTCTCTTGCTCGCCTCGATCCGCTGCGCTTCGACGTTCGCCGCTGCCCTGGTCGCCTCGCGCGCCTCGGCCTCGATCCGCTCGAGCTCCGCCGCGGCGCGGCCTCGCCGCGCCTGCGTCTCTTCGAGCAACGCGCGCGCCCGCTCGAGCTTCGTCTCGACCTCGCGCGCGCGCTTCGCGGCCCCCACGGCCGCCGCCTCCGCCGCGGCGGCGCGCAGCAGCGTCCTCGCCGCCTCCGCCCACTCGAGGGCCACCGCGTCGAGCCGCCGCGCGTTCGTCGCGTCGCCCGCCGCGCGCGCGCCGTGAGCGCGCTGGAGCGCGTGCTTCGCGTGCGCCACCGGCTCGGCCACGACCTTCGCGGCGCTCGGCGAAGGCCCGCTCGCCGCGCTCGCCGCGCTCGGCGCCCCGACAGCGGTCTCCTCGCCGCCGGCGGCCTTCTCGCCGGCGACGGCTGCGGGCGGGGGCGCGACGCGGCCCTCGATCTCGCGGAGGATCTGCGCCGCCGTGGCGCCGTCGCCGGGGGGCGGCGCGGGCACCGTGGCGAGCGGCTTCTCTCCTCCACCGTGCGCCAGGGCGTCGGCGCTGCCGAGCGTGGCCGCGAGGGCGAGGAGCAGCGCCAGGCTCGACCGGCGCTGCCGCGCGTCACAGGGCATGGGGCGGGAACGCACGTCCGCCAGGTAGCAAACAGGGCTTCCGCGAGCAAGCGCAGCGGCGCAGCGGCTGTAGGGGCGCGCGCGCGGCCGACGCGGGCAGCGCGCGTCACTCCGGCAGGAAGTTGCGGATGGCCCAGTCGATCTGCTGCTGATGCCGCTCGACCAGCGCCTTCGCGCCGCCCGCCTCGTGGAGGAAGACGCGATCGTCGTTGACGAAGACGGTGAGGTAATAAAGGTGCGCTTCCTTCCCCTCGTCGTGCCCGAAGCGCAGCTGGACGCCCGGCAGGCCGTTCCGGGCCTTCACGTCGGCCTTGCCGAGCAGCGCGTAGCCGCCGCCCTCGCGCAGCCGCTTCTCGATCACGCGGGACCAGAAGGCGAGGTCGCCCTTCGGATCGTTCTCGAACGCGCGGATCCCGATCACCAGCCCCTCGGCGGTGGTCGCGCGGTACTCGTCCTCGCCATAGCGGTCTTCGAGATCGACGAACCCCGGCGGGGTCGCGGGGGTGAAGGGCCGGCCGCAGGCGAGCAGCGCCGCCGCGCCGGTGAGCGTGGCGACGAGGGCGAAGGTGTGGCGAAGGGAGTGGTTCATCGGAGGCGCCCGGTTCACAGGTTGAGGAGCCGCGAGAGGCCGAGCTCGTTGAGCCAGTCGATGGGGAGCCGCGGTCCCGACGGGGCGAGGGTCTCCGTCGAGCGCGGCTGGAAGGACACGGTGAGGGTCGAGAACGCGATCCGATCGCGCAGGAACTTGAGCCGTCCCTCGAGGCGCTCGAGCTCGCTGGACACGCGCGCGAGCTCGCGCTCCAGCTGGATCGACTCCTCGACCTTCGCGGCCTTCTCGAGCAGCTTCTCCAGGCGATCCCGGACCGCCCGCGCGTTCCGGATGCGGATCGCGAGGTCGAAGAACTCCTCGGTGACGTCCTGGGCGACCACGTTGCGCTGGAGGATGTCGCCGAGCTCCGCCAGGCGCTTCAGCGCCTCGTCGAACCGGGCGGCGGGGACGCGGATGGTGATCGTCCGATCGTCGCGGCGGGCGAGGAAGCCGCCGAGCTCCCGCGCGAGCGCCTCGACCTTGCCGAGCGACGCGCCCACCTCGAACACCGCCATCCCGATCTCCGCCGTGTAGACGAGGAGGGGCGCGCGCGCCGCGCTCACCTCGCCGGCGGCCTGGGGCGCGGCCTGCGCTGCGGCGCCGGAGGAGGTCGGCGCCGGCTGTGGCGTGGCGGCGGTCGGCGCCGGCCTCGCCGTCGGGGGCTGAGCGCCGCCGCCGGGGGACGGCGGCGGCGCAGCCTTGGCGAAATCGGCCGCCACCGACACCTCGGCGTCGTACGACTCCTCGCGCACCGACCCCGAGCGCGTCGACTCGCCGGCCGTCTGCATGACTCCAGGAGGCATCCCTGCCATCGGGGCCGGCGCCGCTCCGTACGCCGGCGATCTGGAGGCGTCGCGCGCGGCCGACGGGGCGGAGCTGCAGGCGGCAGGGCCAGCGAGCGAGGCAAGGAGAGCCCAGACGGGCAGCGTTCTTCGCATGGTTCCTCGGAGCATGGAGCCGGTGGCAGGCGCTCAACGCGCCGCCCGGGCCGACCTTACACCAGGAGCGCCCCCAGGCGGCACCTACGCCGCCCCGGGCGCGCGGCGGAGCTGGCGCGCCCAGTACGAGACGCCCGCCGCCGCGCCCGCGATCGCCGACGCGGCGAGCATCGCGGGCAGCGCCGAGGGGAGCGCGATCGCGGTGAAGACCGCCGCGAACTGCACCACCGTCGCGAGCTTGCCGGGGATGTTGGCGCTCGCCGCCGACAGGCGCGCGCCCTGGAAGCGGCGGCTCACCGCGATCCAGAGCGCGAGCGGCAGCTCGAGGAGCTCGCGGGCCAGCAGCGCCGGGATGCCCCAGAGGGGGAGCGCGCCGCTCTCGAGGAGCGTGCCCACCACCGCGAGCGCGAACACCTTGTCCGCGATCGGGTCGACGATCGCCCCGGTGGGCGTCACCTGACTGGAGCGGCGGGCCAGCCAGCCGTCGAGCACGTCCGTCAGGCCTGCGCAGCAGAGGACGGCGAGGGCGAGCGCAGGCCGCGTGGCGACGATCGGGAACAGGGCCGCCAGCGGCAGCCGGGCCAGGCTCACGAGGTTCGGCGGAAGCGCGAGATCGCGCGGACACAGGGGCGACATGCGAGGAACTCCACGCGCCGCATGCGACGCAGAAGCCGGGGCCCTGACCCACGTCGAGCGCGGCCGAGCCCGCCCTAACCCAGTCGAGCGCGGCCCTGCCCGCCGCGCCCCGGCCGGCAGCCGCGCCGGCCCGCCCACCGCGAGGCGCCGCGGAGGATCAGCTGGCCACGCGCACCGTGAGCACAGGGACGTTGCTCTTCCGGATCACCTGCTCGGCGACGCTCCCGAGGAAGAGGTGCGTGAGCCCCCGGCGGCCGTGCGTGCCCATGATGATCATCGCCGCCCCCTGCTCGTCGGCGGCGGCGAGGATCTCGGTCGCAGGGTCGCCCTCGCGCAGCGCCGTCGAGAGCCCCCCTGTCTGCGCCGAGAGCTGCTGGACCGCGCGCGACGCGGCGGCGCTCACCTCGGCGTGGAACCCGGGCATCAGCGCCGGCTCGAGCCCGGGGTACGTGTAGACCGGGAGCTGGTAGACGTGCAGCAGCACGACCCGGTGCCCGAGCCTCGCGCCGAGATCCTTCGCGAGCTCGATCGCCTTCATCGAGGCCGCCTCGAAGTCGACGGGCACCAGTATCACGTTCGCGCCTTCCTTCATCGCGCTCTCCTCGCACGCGGGACCGGGTGTCCCGTCGAACTTCGAACTTTGACCGACGCTGACCTCCGGGACGCTTTCGATGCCGGCGGAGGCGCGTCGCGCGCATCTTGGACCCAAAAATCGGCCACTCCCAGGAGAAACTGTTCCATGGAAGCCGCGCCGACGCCCTGGGCGGTACGCGGTACGCGGCGCGCGGGGGCGCTCGGGCCGATCCGCCCGGATCCCGGCGGGAAAACAGGCGTCGCGCGGGCGCGCAGCGGCGAGCGCGACGGCGCGGCAGCGCAGGAGCGCGGCCGCGATCACCTGGCGGGCTGCTGGGGCCGCGTGCGCGCGCCGTCGAGCGCGATGCCGCGATCGACATCGACGGCAGGGTCCGGCGCCGCGGGCGCAGGCTCGCCGCCGGGGCGGGCGCGCTGCGCCGCGGCGCGCTGGCTCTGCCGCGCGCGCACGAGCGCGCTCTGGTTCGCGCGCACGAGCGAGGACAGCAGCGAGCACTGCGCCCTCCGCCGCGCGACGTAGGCCGCGTCGCGCGCGAGCGTCGAGCGCGGGCGCTCGCGCTCCACGCGCTCGGCGATCGCGAGCGCCTCCTCCGCCTGCCTCAGCTCGGCGATCGCGAGCGGCGAGAGCGGGTTGTCCTGCGCCTGCACGACGGCGGCGCGCGCCGTCAGCAGCTCGGGCGGCGGCGCGGCCGCGCGCGTCGCGCAGCCCGCGAGCGCGAGCGCCATGGCGAGCGGGGCTCCGGCGCGCACGAGGGCCCTACTCCTTCCCCTCGGCGAGCGTGCTCGCCTCGTCCAGCGTGCGGCCCGCGGCGTCGCGCAGCCCCGCTTCCCTCACGAGGAGCGCCGCGAGCTCCGCGTCGACCTCGGCCCGCCGCAGCAGCCAGCGCGCGCCCTCCACGTCGCCCACCGAGATCCTCCGCCGCGCCCCCGCGAGCTCGCTCCTCGCGAGCGCGAGGTGCATGGCCGCGCGCCGGTCGGCGCTCGCGCCCTCCCGCTCGGCCGCGCGGATCGCCGCCCGGGAGCGGGCGAGCTCGGGCGGCGACGCCGGCGGCCGGAACGCGGCGCACCCGGCGAGCTCCAGACAGGCGATCACGAGCGCGGCTCTGGCGAGCATTTGCGTGGATTCCCGATCTCGCGGCGCCGGTGGCACCGTCGCTCCCGGCGGCGCGCCTGGGATCGCGCTGTGCATCGGGCAGGCCAGCCTGGCCGACGCGATCCGTGCGCGCGAGCTGCTCGCTGCCCGCGGACGAGCCGGGCTGACCTGGACCAAACCCCGAGCGCCGTGCTCCTCGCCGATGGCAGGGGCCCGGTCGTCCGCTGCTGGTCCGATGCTCGGTGCGATGCCTCTGCCGTTCAGCTCCACGAGCCGGGGAGCGATACGTGGTCGCTGGTGCCGTCCCTCGAGGAGGAGCCCGGAGTCTCCGGCGGCTGCGCCGCCGGAGCATCGCCAGCTTCTTGCTCTTCCGGGGCACGCGACCGCTGCGACGACCCCTCCTGTCGCCTCTGCCCATTGCGCAATGGATTGCGCTGTTGCGCATCCGATGACGGCGCCTGAGCCCCCCGCGTGTGACCTCTTGTCGCGAGCGACGCCCCGAGATCGGCAGGCCTCGTTGCAATGATCCACAAGGACCATCCGAGCGAGCCGGCAGCGATGGGATTGCGTCGATGCCCAGATGCGGGTGACCCGCCTGGGCCTCGAGTCGGCGGTCCCGAAGGACGGCAAGAAGGGGGGACGCCGCGCGCTTCGGGCCGAGGACGGCAGAAGAGATCCTCTCGCTGCAGCGCGCCACGCAGGGGCACAGACGCGGTATCTGCTGACCGCCGAGAAGAACGAGAGCCCCAGCGACGCGCTCGACGGGCTCGGCGGCTTCTACGCGGCCCACCTCGACGAGGCGCGCGCCGTGGCGGCCGAGCTGCGCTTCGTGTTCCTTGGCCAGCCGGAGATCGTGCGCGCTGCCCTACATCAGCGCTTCTGCTGAGCTTCCCTGGGTGGACCCCCGATGGTACGCTGCGGCCATGAGCGCGCTGCGAGCCAAAGTGCACGGCGGCCGGCTGATCCTCGACGAGCCGACGAGCTTTGCCGAGGGGACCGTGATCGATCTCGTGGTGGCCGACAACGACGATCTGGATGGAGAAGAGCGGGCTCGTCTCGACGAGGCGCTCGAGGTGTCGCTGGCGAGCGCGCGCGAAGGCACGATCGACGCGGACGAGTTTCTGGCGGAGATCGCGCGCCTCGAGCCGGCGCGCGGATGAAGCGAGCCCGCATCCGGCTCACCAAGGAGGCCGTCCGCCAGGCGAGGGAAGCGGCCGCATGGTGGATCGAGAACCGATCTGCCGCTCCTTCCCTGTTCCGCGAGGAGCTCGCGGCCCTGCTCAGCCTGCTCAGAATGGCGCCCAAGGCCGGAGCGCCGTACGCGCACCGGCGGATCAAAGGCGTTCGCCGCGCTCCGCTCCCGACGTCGCGTTACCTGGTCTACTACGTCGTTGACCGCGAGGGCGGAGAGGCACTTGTGCTGGCCGTCTGGAGCGCCCTGCGCGGGCGGCCACCGCAGCTCTCGCCGGAGTGAGCCGTATCGGGTGCACCCCACGCACGTCGGCGCGACGCTCGACGTCCGTTTTCTCCCGGCGCTCCGGCGCCGTAGCGCCCCGCTAGCCACGGTGGCGCACCTCCGCGTCAACGCGACGCTCCGAGCGCGAGAACGTTAGCCCCCCGGCGCCTCCGCCAGTCCCCCGCGAATAAACGCCCCACGCCGGCCGTCTTCCGTCCGCCGGCTTCTTTCTCCGCGCTCGCTGCTTCCGCTACTCTGGCAATCGCTGTGCCGCCCGTCGACCCCAACCTCCGCACCACGATCGTCCACGCGTTCGCCGTCACGGTGGCGGATCCGTCCAGCCTGGTGCGCACCACGTCGCGCGGCGGGAGCGACGACCCCGCGAGGAGCAGCAGCCGCGGGCCCTCGATCCTCCCCGAGGTCGGCCAGATCGTCGGCGGGCTCTACCGCCTGGGGCGCCTGCTTGGGCAGGGCATGTTCGGCAAGGTGTACGTCGCCCAGCGGATCGACGTCCCCGAGCACCAGGTCGCCCTCAAGCTCATGCCCCGCTCGCTGTACGCGATGCGGAACGTCGAGCGAGAGCTCGTCATGCTCGCGACCGTCGGGCACCCGCACGTCGTCCAGCTGAAGGACCACGGCATGAACGCCGACTACGTGTGGCTCACCATGCCGGTCTACGAGGGCGAGACCCTCGCCCAGCGCCTCGAGCGCAGCCCCCTCGCCATGCGCGAGGCGCACGACATCTTCCTCGCCGTCGCGCGCGGGCTCGAGGCGCTCCACGCCGCCGGGCTCCGGCACCAGGACGTCAAGCCCGACAACATCTTCCTCGCCAGGTTCGCCGGCCGCGTTCACCCCATCCTGCTCGACCTGGGCGTGGCCGCGGAGCGAGAGGCCTCCTTCTGCGCCGGCACCGCGCTCTATGCCTCGCCCGAGCAGCTCCGGGCGCTGAACGGGTTCCCCGGCGCCGTGCCGCTCTCCGAGAAGATGGACACGTACGGGCTCGCCACGACCCTGCTCTACTCGCTCGTGAACCCCAGGGACTTCCCGGGCGAGTCCGCGCAGAGCCGCACCGAGCTCGCCGAGTCGCACGACGTCCGCGCCGACAAGCCGCTCGCCGACAACGCGCTGCCAGACCTCACCGGGCGCCCGCGCGAGATGTTCCAGGCCGCGCTCAGGCGATGGCTCGCGATCGATCCGAACGAGCGCCCGACGATGACCCAGCTCGCCGAGGAGCTCGACGTGCTGCTCGAGCCGGAGCGCGAGGCGGAGCGCGAGGCGGAGCGGCTGCGGATCAAGCAGAAGACGTCCTACCTGCGCGCGCGGATCGCGGCCGGCGCGATGACCCTCGTGGGCTGCGCGGTCGTGCTGCTCGGCTTCTCGAAGCGCGAGACCCTGCGGCTCGCGAACGAGCTCGAGCAGGCCCGCCAGCGGGGCGCCGAGTCGTTCGACAAGCTCGACACCTGCGTCGCCAGCCACCAGATCGCCCAGTCCGAGGCGATCGCGTGCCGCGGCGCCCGCGAGCAGGATCGCGCGGATTTCAACGCGACGCTGGCCACCCTCCAGAAGAGCGGCTCCACGTCGGAGGCCGAGCACGCCCGCGAGATCCAGGTACTGCACGCGACCCAGGCGGCGCGCCTCAAGACCTGCGAGGACAGCGCAGCGGCCGCGCAGAAGGCGGCCATGGACGAGCGCGCGCGGCTCGCCGAGGTCGAGAAGGCGCGCGCCGCCGTCACCGCCGAGCGCGACGAGGCCAGGGCGCTCGCCGACCAGCGCTCCGCGGACCTCGCCAGCGCGGCGCAGGCGCGGGCCGCGTGCGACGCGGAGCGCGCCAGCTGTTTTGCAGAGCGCGATCGCCTGAAGGCCGACCCGTACGAGCCGGACGAGCCCGCCGCCCCGCCGCCCTCGCCGCCGGCGCACGCGCCGCCCGCCGCGAGCGGCGCGCCGCCGCAAGCGCCGCAAGCGCCGCAGGCGCCGCAACCGGCGAGCACGGGCGCCTCCCCCGCCGCAGGCGCTCCGGCGACGCCGGTGGCCCCGGCGGCCCCGGCGACGTCCACCGCGGCTCCTCCTTGATCGCCGTTGCTGGAAGCGCCGGGAGGCGGCGCACGTCGCTGCCGCCAGGCCACCTCTGCTTGTGGCGACCGCCCGGGGAGGCTATCCGTAGGTCCAGGGAAGGCGAGGGCCATGGGTGACATTTCTCGACGTGAAATGCTGCGTCGGCTGAGTGCGGCGGGCCTCGTCCTCGGGGGCGCGGGCGGGCTCGCGGCGGCCCGGTGGGACCGCGGCGGCAGCGCCGCCGCCGCCGCCGAGCGCCAGCAGACGCGGGACTACCGGCTCCGGGACGCTCCTGCCGACGTGCCGCAGCTCGTCGTCGCCCGCGCCGGCGCCGAGGCGCTCGCCGCGGGCGCCCCGGACCCGGCCGCCCTGGTCCGGAAGGCGGTCGACGCGCTCGGCGGGATGCGCCGCTTCATCTCGCGCGGCGACGTCGTGGTCGTGAAGCCGAACATCGGCTGGGATCGCACGCCGATCCACGCGGCCAACACGAACCCCAAGGTCGTGGCCGAGGTGGTGCGCCTCGCCTACGACGCCGGCGCCAAGACCGTCATCGTGACGGACGCCTCGTGCAACGAGCCGAACCGCTGCTTCCAGCGCTCCGGCATCTGGAAGGCCGCGTACGACGTCGGCGGGGAGGTCGTCATCCCCGCGGCGCACCGATTCCGCGGCATGCGCCTGAAGGGCGAGGTGCTCGACGACTGGCCCGTCTACACGCCGCTCGTCAACGCGGACAAGGTCATCAACGTCCCCATCGCGAAGCACCACAACCTGTCCAAGTACACCGGCGCGATGAAGAACTGGTACGGGGCGCTCGGCGGCCGGCGCAACCGCCTCCACCAGAACATCGACGTGTCGATCGCCGATCTCGCGACGTTCATCCAGCCCACGCTCACGATCGTGGACGCCGTCCGCGTCCTCATGCGCAACGGGCCGCAGGGCGGGAACGTCGCCGACGCGAAGGACATGCACACCGTGATCGCGACGACCGACCAGGTCGCCGCCGACGCGTACGGCTGCCAGCTCATCGGCCGCAAGCCGGAGGAGATCCCGTACCTGAAGATGGGCCACGACCGGGGCCTGGGCACGATGCACTGGCAGAACCTGCGGCTCGCCGAGGTGTAGTACTCATGGCAAACCTCGATCCGATGCCGGCCGCGCCGGCGCACCCTGAACCGGCGGCAGGAGCGGCCGTGGCGCCCGCGAAGGCGAGCGCGACGCCGCCCACCGCGCCGAGCGCGACGCCGCCCGCCGCATCCGCGAAGGAGGCCCCCGGGGGCGCGCTGTTGCGCACGTTGCGCAAGGCCGGCGCGATCGTCCGGCCCGCCCCGAAGCGCCGGCCCGGCTCGGGGCTGCCGGCGCGCAAGGTGATCCAGGTGCTCGTCTGGGTGCGCCGCGCCGTGCAGGCCGGCTGCCTCGGGCTGTTCCTCTACTTCCTGTTCCAGACGGGCTTCCGCGGCTCGTTCGCCTCCGCCGAGGCGCGCGTGCGCTTGCCGCTCCCCGTCGAGGGCTTCCTCCTCGCCGACCCGTTCGTCGGCGCGATGACCCTGCTCTCGACGCACACCGTCTACCGCGGCCTGCTCTGGTCGCTCGGGATCCTCGCGCTGACGCTCGTCTTCGGGCGCGTGTTCTGCGGCTGGATCTGCCCCTTCGGCACCCTCCACCATTTCTTCGGGTGGATCTTCCCGTCGCGCTACGGCAAGGGCGGCAAGCGCGTCGAGGCGAACAAGACGTATACGCGGCAGCGGGTGAAGTATTACCTGATGTACGCCTTCCTCGCGGCGAGCGCGACCGGCAGCGTGATCGGCGGGCTGTTCGATCCGATCTGCGTGGCGGTCCGGGCCATCGGCCTCGCCGTCATCCCGGCCGCGCAGTACGTCGCCGCCGTGGTGACCGGCTCCGCGGCCACGACCGGGAGCCGGCCGGTGCAGCTCGCCGCGGATCACGCGCAGGATTTCCTGGCCGCGAGCGTGTGGCAGACGAAGCAGTTCTACTTCCACCACACGTGGTTCGTCGGGATCCTGTTCGTCGCGATCCTCTTCATGAACCGGTTCATCCCGCGGTTCTGGTGCCGCGTGCTCTGCCCGCTCGGCGCGTTCCTCGGCGTGTTCGCGCGCTTCGCGCTCTTCGGGATGCAGAAGGATCACGCGAAGTGCACCGACTGCAACCTGTGCCTCGTGCACTGCCAGGGCGCCGACTCGCCCCAGGGCGGGGTGAAGTGGCGACAGGACGAGTGCCACATGTGCCTCAACTGCGAGAGCGCCTGCCCCGAGGACGTCATCAAGTTCCGCTTCCTGCCGAACCGGAAGAGCGCCCTCGTGACCCCCGACACGGGCCGCCGCACCGCCCTCGCGACCGCCGCCGCCGGCGCGGTGATCATCCCGACGGCGCGCATCGCCGACGTGCTCGACGCGAACTATGACCACCGCGTGATCCGGCCGCCGGGCTCGGTCGAGGAGCGCGAGTTCCTGGAGCGCTGCATCCGGTGCGCGGAGTGCATGAAGGTCTGCCCCAACAACGCGATCCACCCCGCGTTCTTCGAGGCGGGCATCGAGGGGCTCTGGACGCCGATCGTCATCCCGCGCATCGGGTACTGCGAGCACTCCTGCGTCCTCTGCGGCGACGTCTGCCCGACCGGAGCGATCCAGAAGATCACCGAGGAGCAGAAGATGGGCATCGGCCAGAAGCCGATCTCGATCGGCACCGCGTTCTACGATCAAGGGCGCTGCCTGCCGTGGTCGATGAGCGTGCCGTGCATCGTCTGCGAGGAGTTCTGCCCGACGTCGCCCAAGGCGATCTGGGTCGAGGAGGTCGACATCCCGAAGCGCGAGCCGGTGGCGGCCGAGCACGGCAAGGAGCCGCCGATGAAGATGGTCCACGTGCAGCGTCCGCACGTCGATCCGTCGCTGTGCATCGGCTGCGGCGCGTGCGAGAAGGTGTGTCCGGTGCAGGACAAGCCCGCGGTCTACGTGACCAGCGTCGGCGAGACCCGCTCGAAGACGAACGTCATCCTTCTCGAGGACACGGACTACAACAAGGCGTCTTGACCGCGCACGCCGGCTCCGCGCGGCGGGACCATGACAGGAGGCAGCTCGGGTGCGCACGCTTCGCTTCTACGGAACCTTCTCGCTCGCCGCGCAGCTGGCGCTCGCGGCGCTCGCCGGCTGCGGCGAGCGGTTCACGGCGGCCGGCGCGAGCGCCACGTCCACGTCATCGAGCGGCGGCGAGGGCGGCGCCGGCGGCGACGGGGGCGGGGGCAGCGGGGGAGGCGGGGGCTCGGCCACGTCGTCCGCCGCGTCGGGCGGGGGCGGCGAGGGCGGCTGCGGCGCGTGCAAGGACGGGGAGTTCTGCACGGCCAGCGAGACGTGCGTCGCCTGCGCGGCCCGCGGCCGCGTGCTGTCGTTCGGCGCGCTCTCGGAGGTCGAGGTGGCGGGGGCGATGCCCGCGTTCCCGCGCGTGCGCGCGGAGACCGGAGAGGGCGGGGCGACGCTCCGGCTCGTCTACACGGCGAAGTTCGGATCGGACGACACGAAGATCGCCACGGCCACCGGGCGGCCCTGGACGGCCGGCGAGGTCGTCTCCAGCTTCCTCATCGACGCCGAAGGCCAGGAGTCGGGCCCGCTCCTCCTGCCCCTGGATGCGCCCTCACCGCATGACGGCTTCCGTGCGGGCTCGCTGCTCTTCGACCGCCTCCCCCCCGCGCCGGGCAGCCTCCCGCTGCTGCACGTCGCGGATGGGCTGGACGCGACCCAGGCGGACACGCTCTCCGCGCTCAACCCGGACGGGGGGAGCCGCTCGGTGGCGGTCGCCCATGGGCAGCGGCCCTCCTACCGGTACTGGTTCATGGACACGCACCAGGACGGCGGCGGGAACACGAGCCGGCTCGTCACGAAGCGCGCAGAGGACGCGGAGGCGCAGGTGCTCGACATCCACCTGCCAGGCGACTGCCCGGCGCAGGGAGACGACCTCGCCCCGTGGGCGACGCCCGACGGCCGCCTGCTCTTCTTCCAGGCGCCCTACAGCGCGCGCGGCGAGTGCGCGGAGGCGTCGGTGCTGCGGAGCTTCTACGTGGCGCTCGGGGACGACGGGCTGCCCGTGGACGATCAGCCGGCGAGGATGCTGCTGCCCAACCTGGACCCGAGCGTCGCCGTCATGACGCCGTCGCTGTCCCCGGACGAGTGCACGCTCTACCTGGCGTCCGACAAGGACGGGCAGCAGAAGCTCTACGCCGCCTCTCGGCGGTAGGCGGCGCGGCGAGCAGGCCCACCTCGGGCCTGCAGCCGCGCGGGTAGGCAGGGGCTCACTGCGCGCGGAAGCCCTCGGCGGGGCGGAGGCGCGCGGCGTAGAGGCTGGGGACGATCGTGGCGGCGAGGCAGATGAGGATGGCGATGCAGCCCGTGATGAGGAACTCCTGCGGGCGCGCCTGGACGGGGAGGCGGGAGATGAAATACACCTTCGGGTCGAGAGGGAAGCCGTACACCAGGAGCCCCTTGCACACCGCCACGCCGAGCAAGAGGCCCAGCGTGGTGCCCGCGACGCCGATGATCCCGCCCTGGTAGAGGAAGATGCGCAGGACGGCGCCGTCCGTCGCGCCCATCGCCTTGAGGACCGCGATCTCCTTCTTCTTGTCGAGCACCACCATGATCAGCGTCGCGATCACCGTGAACGCGGCGACCACGATGATGAGCGCCAGCACCGCGCTCATGCCGATCTGCTGGATGCGCAGCGCCGTGAAGAGCCCGTGGTTCAGCTCCTCCCAGTCCATCGTGTAATAGAGCCCGCTGCCGAGGAGCTTGCTGATCTCGCGCGCGATGCCGCTCGCGTTGTCGATGTCGTCGACCTTCATCTCGACGCCGGTCACCGTGTCGCCCTGGTCGTAGAACGCCTGCGTCTCGTAGAGATCGGCGTACGCCAGCTTGGTGTCGTACTGCTCGAAGCCGGCCTCGAAGATCGCGATGACCCGGAATCGCTTGGCGACGGGCGGCTTGATGGCGCCGTTCGCGAACGAGAAGCCGATCGTGGGCGAGGTGACAGTGACGCACTGGCCTAGGTCGAGCGACAGGTTCTTCGCCAGCGCGGCGCCGATCACGATGCCCGGCATCCTGGCGATCTGCTCCTTGTCGGCGCAGGGGTCCGGATCGACCTCCGGCGGCAGCTCGTCGTCGTCCGGGAGAACGCTGCCATAGCCGCCCTGCGGCTCGATCGCGCCCCGCGGGGCGCCCTCGGCGATCGCGACCTCCGCCTCGTCGGCCCCGGCGTCCGGCGCGCCTTCCGCCTCGGCCGCGCGCGACGCCGGAGGCGCGAGCGCGGCGTCGCGCGCGGCCGCGGCGCGCTCGTCCTCGAGGATCCGGGCCTCGTAGGCCTTCAGCAGATCGATCTCGGCGCCCGCGTCCGGCGCGAGCGCGCCCCGCGCGCCGGCGTCCGGCTCCAGGAGGGGGACCTCGGGCAACGACGGCACGGCGCGCTCGGCGGGCTTCGAGCCAGGGCGCCGCAGCCCGGCGAGATCGCCGCCCGGGAGGATGTGACGGGGCAGGTCGAGCACGGCCGTGGAGGCGCCCTCGGCCCCCACGCCGAGGCTCCTGGCCGGGTCGACCCCCTTGACCAGGACGCCGGTCGCCGTCGCGTCGCCGTGCGTCAGCATCATGGGGTTGATGCTGAACGGCGCGACGCCGACGACGCCGGGAACCTTGGAGACCTGCTCCATGATCGAGCGGTACTCACGGAAGTCCGTCGAGTACTTGATCACCAGGACGTGCGCGTTGACGCCCAGGACCTTCTCGCGGAACTCCGCCTGAAAGCCCCCGGTCACGCTCATCACGGTCGCGAGCGCCGCGACCCCGAGCGCGACCCCGAGGATCGCGAACGTGGTGCCGACCGAGATGAACGCCCGCTTCTTGGAGCCGAGATATCGCAGCGCGACCTCGATAGGGTAGCTCATCGCGGTGCCCTCCTAGCAGAACGCGGCGCGCGCGGCACGCTGGGCCGCCATCGTCGGCGGCGGGCCGACACGCCATCGACGCACGCACGCGCGCTCGCCGCGCCCTTTCGCGCGCGAGGTCCGCATGATCTCGCTTCCCGGACCGAACGCCTGCTAGAATCCAACCCTGTCGCAGCTGCCGGCATGTGGCGTGCACTTCTGCCCGCGAGCCTTTCATGAGCGCCACCAAAAACGAGCACCACACCGCGCGCAGCAGGGTCTTCAACGCCGAGGAAGGCGCGCTCGAGGAGCCGCCCCCGTCGCGCCCCAAGAGCGCGGCGGGCGGTCCCCGCTCGTCCGGTGTCGCGGCCGCGTTCGCGCCGTCCTCCATGGAGCCGAGCGGCGCCGACGACGACGTGCCGGTGGAGGTCGAGCTCCGCCCTTCGTCGAGGCCCTCCAGGGCAGGGTGGGTCGAGGGGCCCGCGAGCGAGGTGCCGCCGAGCTTCCGGGCGCCGCCGCCGCTGCGCCAGATGGCCCCGCGGTTCGGGCGGCAGAGCGAGCCCGACAATGACGAGATCGGCGGGCGAACGAGCCCGGTGCCGATCAGCGAAGGGGAGCCCTCCCTGGAGATCCCGCCGCCGGACGAGGTCGAGCCGCGCGAGCGGCGGCCGCCGGGCGCCAAGGACCCTTACATCGGGACGACCTTCGATCACCGGTACAAGATCGAGCGGCTGCTCGGCGAGGGCGGGATGGGGTTCGTCTACCTCGCCCGCCACAAGGTGATCGACAAGCGCGTCGCCGTGAAGGTGCTCCGCGCGGAGCTCGCCAGGGACCGCGAGATCTTCGAGCGCTTCGTGCAGGAGGCCCGCTCCGCGTCGAGCATCGGCAACCCGCACATCGTGGACATCTCCGATTTCGGCGACCTGCCGGACGGCTCCACGTACTTCGTCATGGAGTACCTGGAAGGCGTGAGCCTGGCGCAGCTCATCGACTCGCCGAACGAGCTGCCGATGGAGCGCATCTGTCACATCGCGCTGCAGCTGTCCGCGGGGCTCGCCGCCGCGCACGACGCCGGCATCATCCACCGCGATCTCAAGCCGGACAACGTCTTCGTCGTCCCCCGCGGCAGCGATCCGAACTTCGTGAAGATCCTCGACTTCGGGATCGCGAAGGTGTCGACGAGCACGACGACCAAGCTGACGCGCGCAGGCGCGGTGTTCGGGACGCCGCACTACATGTCTCCGGAGCAGGCCGCGGGGGCGCCCATCGATCACCGGACCGACATCTACTCGCTCGGCGTGATGCTCTACGAGCTCGTGAGCCGCCAGCTCCCGTTCAACGCCGACAACTTCATGGGGATCCTGACGCAGCACATGTACAAGGCGCCGGTCCCCATCCGCGCGCTCGTCGGCGGCCCGGACTGCCCGCCCGGGCTCGAGGCGGTGATCCTGAAGTGCCTCTCCAAGAAGCCGGAGTCGCGCTACCAGACCATGGGCGATCTCCACGCCGACCTCGAGCAAGTGAAGTGCGGGGGCGTGCCGGGCGCGGTCGCGGAGATGATGGCGCGCTCGGGCGGCTTCAACGTGCCGCACGATTACTTCAAGACCTCGAAGGTGATCGTCCCAGCGACGCCGCCGTCGCCCCCGCGCTCGCCTTGGCCCCGCTACGTGTGGGTCGCCGGGGCGGCGGCCGCGGTGGGGATCGTGACGGCGATCTTCGTCATCGGCGCGAGCGGGTCGGCCAGGGACAACGCCCAGAAGGCGCAGAAGCCGCCGGTCGAGGCGCCCGCCAGGCCGGCGCCCCCCGAGCCGCCGCCGGTCCAGAAGGCGGTGGTGGCGCTGGCCGCGGTGCCGGAGACGGCGGTCGGCTACCGCAACGGCGTGGAGCTGAAGCTGCCGGCGAGCATCGACGTGGAGCGGGGGCAGACGGTCACGATCGACATCCGGGCCGAGGGGTACCAGCCCAGCACGGTGGTGCTCGACGGCACCGAGCCGAGCAAGCTCGTGAAGCTCGAGGCCGACGAGAAGAGCGGTCCGAAGGTGAGGCCCGGAACGGGACGGCCGCCGGCGGTGCCGACGACCCGGACCCCCAAGAACCCGGATGTCCGGGACCCCTGGGCTCACCCGAAGAAGTGAGCGTGCGCGCGGCGGGGGCCCTGCTCGCCGTGCCCCGTGATAAGCCGCAGGGGTGACCCGGATCGATCACCTCATCGAGGCCGTCCCCGAGGACGTGCTCGGCATCTGTCGCCGCCTCCGCGAGCGCGGCAAGCGCGGCTGGATCGTGGGCGGCTGCGTGCGCGACCTGCTCCGCGGGCAGGACGCCAAGGACTGGGACGTCGCGACCGACGCGCGGCCGGAGGAGGTCGTGGCCGCGTTCCGGAAGGTGATCCCGACCGGGATCCAGCACGGGACGGTGACCGTCCTCGTGCGCGGCGTGCCGTACGAGGTCACGACCCTGCGCGGCGACGGGACCTACAGCGACGGCAGGCGGCCGGACCGGGTCGAGTTCGTGGACGACATCACCGCCGATCTCGCGCGGCGGGACTTCACCATGAACGCCATCGCGATCGATCCGGTGGACGGGCACCTCATCGATCCGTTCGGCGGGCGGAGCGATCTCGAGGCGAAGGTCATCCGCGCGGTCGGGGATCCGGGCGAGCGGTTCGCCGAGGACGGGCTGCGGGTTCTGCGCGCGGCGCGCTTCGCCGCGACGCTGGAGGGCACGCTGGACCCAGAGACCGAGCGCGCGATGGGCACCGCGCGGTCGCACCAGACGTTCCGCTGCGTGAGCGCGGAGCGGGTGCGCGACGAGTGGCTGAAGGCGATGCGCGCGCGCCGCCCGAGCGTGGCGTTCGAGATCATGCGCCGGACGGAGCTGCTGGCCATCACCTGCCCGGAGATGATCGAGTCGGTCGGGTGCGAGCAGAACCGATGGCACGCCTACGACGTGTGGGGGCACGCGATGGCCTGCCTCGACGCGTGCAAGCCCGAGCCGATCCTCCGCGTCGCGGCGCTGATGCACGACATCGGGAAGCCGAGGACGCGCGAGTTCTCCGACAAGACGAAGGACTACACGTTCTACGAGCACGAGCGGGTCGGGGCCGAGATGGCCGACCCGATCCTCACGCGGCTCCGCTTCTCGAACGACGAGCGCGCGCGGATCGTGGCCCTCATCCGACACCACCTGATCTGCTACGACGACACCTGGACGGACGCGGCGGTGCGCCGCTGGCTCCGCCGCGTGACCCCGGCGCTGGCGCCGGATCTCTATGAGATCGGCTTCGCCGACGCGCTCGGCAAGGGGCGCGAGGCGACCGAGGACATCGCCACGATCGGGCGGCTCCGGGAGCGCGTGGACGCGCTGCTCGCCGCGGGCGCGGCGCTCTCCGCCAAGGATCTCGCCGTGAACGGCAATCGATTGATGAAGGAGCTCGGCATTCCGCCGAGCCGGCTCGTCGGCGAGCTCCTGGAGCGCCTCGTCGAGCTCGTCACCGAAGAGCCCGAGGCGAACACGCCCGAGCGCCTGCTCGCGGCGGCGCGCGAGCTCGTCGCATCGAAGAGCGCAGTCTAGCCCTTCCCCGCCGCAAAGTTGCGACTCGCATCGCCGAGCGGCCGAGGAGAGCCGTCAGGATGGCTGTGCGCCGCGCTCGCTGCGTGTACCCGAGGGTGGTCTCGCCGCGCTGCCCCGGGGCCGCTTCGTCGCGCGGCGCTCCGGTTCACCCGCCATCGGCCATGTCCTCGCTCCTTTGGTGAGCCTGTCCCAGAGGGCGAGTCGAACGGTCGTGGACAAGGTACCTGGACCGACAACGGTGGTCGGTTGTCTACCTCATGTCGGTCTGGATTATTTCATGCCGATCGCGTTCACTGGGACGTGAGTCTGGTAACATCCGTCGCTGCGCATTGTCGCGTTCCCCAATTTGGAGGTCATTTTGAAGCTCTCGACGAAGACGCTTGTTGGGCTGGTTGGTCTGGGTTTGCTTGCGGCGGCGGCAGCCATCGGTGGCTGCTCCGGCGGGGGTGGTGAGGCGAACCCCGGCAACAGCGGCTCTGGAAGCGGCAGCGGCGGCAGCGGCAGCAGCGGCGAGACGTCCGGGAGCGGGCTGGGGGACGGCGGTGAGTTCGATGTCGACGCAGGGCCCGGGGACAAGGACGCGGCGCTCAACGGCGATACGGCGTGCGTCGCGACCCGATTGCAGGCCGATTACCAGCAGCGCCCGGCCGACATCATCTTCATCATCGACAACTCGGAGAGCATGAAGGACGAGATCAACAGCGTCCAGCGGAACATCAACCAGAACTTCGCCTCGATCATCGCGGCGAGCAAGATCGATTTCCGCGTCATCATGCTATCGAGGCACGGCAGCTCGGACCTGGAGCAGTCGGTCTGCATCGAGGCGCCGCTCGGCAGCGGGAGCTGCTCGCCGGTCCCGTCGATCCCGAACACCAATCCGCCGCACTTCTACCAGTACAACCTGGATATCAGCAGCATCGACTCGCTCTGCATGGCGATCGACACGCTGAAGGGCGCGATCCAGCCCAGGGGAGAGACCACGTCACCCGGGTGGTCGCAGTGGCTGCGGGAGGACTCGCTCAAGGTGTTCGTCGAGATCACCGATGACGGCGTCGACTGCACGACGAAGTCGCTCGGCGCGAGCAAGACGGCCGTCGACGAGGGGGCTGACATCAAACTTTACGATCTCGACGACGATCTGCCCGAGAACGAGAACGTCGCCGGCGGCACCCTCTCGGCAGAGACCTTCGACGCGGCCCTCATGGCGGTCGCGCCGGAGTTCTTCGGCTCGAAGGACGCGCGCAACTACAAGTTCTTCAGCTTCGTGGGCATCAAGGAGAACGACCCAATCACCGCCCCCTGGCCGCCGGAGGCGCCAGCCACCTGGGAGCAGTGCAGGCCAGACTCGGTCGATCCCGGGACGACCTATCAGGTCCTCAGCGTCATGACCGGCGGGCTGAGATACCCGATCCAGCAGCACGCCACGTATGATGCGGTGTTCCAGGCCATCGCAGACAGCGTGATCTCGGGCGCCAAGCTGTCGTGCGAGATCGCGGTGCCCACGGCGCCGGACGGGCACTCGATCGACCTGAAGACGGTGCAGATCGAGTTCACGCCGAGCGACGGCGGGCAGAAGAAGACCTTCTCCCAGGTGAAGAGCCTCGAGGAGTGCGCCGGGGCGACCTCGTCCTTCTACATCGAGGAGGGGCAGATCAAGCTGTGCGAGGACACGTGCGCCATGGCGGCGCAGGACAACACCGCGGGCATGGAGCTGCTCTACGGCTGTTCGGTCAACCCGAACTGAGCGAGGAGGCGCTCCCGGGCGCGACACCCCGGGAGCGCCGCCATTGCGGGGCGTCCGGCCGAGCGAGCCCTCTCCCTGGAGGGATCGCGGGAGCCAGGCGCCCGCGCCTGCTACCCTGCGCGAGAGGCAGATGCGGGTCGATGTGGCGTGCCGTGCCGGCCACGGCGGGAGCGAAGAGCCCGAGACGGTCACCCTGGGGGAGCGCCGCGTGCGGGTGACGGAGATCCTCGACCGGTGGCCCGGAGGCGATCACCTCTACTTCAAGGTGCGCGGGGACGACGGCGCACGGTACATCCTGCGGCGAGATTTCGAGATCCTCGTCTGGGAGCTCGAGGTCTATGAGGCCGCCGAGGACGAGAGGGGGACCGGTCAGGGGTAGACTGGCCGGCCGCGCACGAACGCGCGCTGGACGGTCGCGACGGTCGCGTCGGACGCGAAGACGAGGTGGTTCAGCGTCTCGGCCTCGCCGAGCACGTGCTCGGGGAAACGCACGGCGATGAAGTCCGCCTCCTTGCCGGCGTCGAGGCTGCCGACGACGCGGCCCAGGCCAACGGCGTCGGCGGTGCCCTGCGTGGCCATGACGAAGAGATCCGCCGGGGTCAGGCGGTCGCCGAGACAGAGGGCGTTGTCGAAGGCGCTCGACATGCTGCGGCGCATGTCGAAGCTGCGGCCCGCGCCGACGTCGCTGCCCAGCCCGACCGGGACCCCGCGCGCGCGCGGGTCGGAGAGGCGCATGCGGCCGCTGCCCAGGAAGAAGTTCGAGTCGGGGCAGTGGACGACCGAGGAGCCCGTCTCCGCGAGGCGGTCCCACTCGCGCGGCGAGAGGTGAATGGCGTGCGCGAGCAGGGCGCGCCCGGTGAGCAGGCCGACGCGGTCGTAGACGTCGACGTAGTCGCGCGCCCAGGGGTGCGCGCGCAGCGTGGCCTCGCCCTCGGCCGGGTTCTCGGCGACGTGCGTTTGCACGAGGAGGCCGTGATCGCGGGCGAGCCGCGCGGCGGCTTCCATCAAGGGACGGGAGCAGCTCGGGGCAAAGCGGGGGGTGATCGCGAACTCGAGGAGGCCGCCGCCCTCGCCGTGCCAGCGCTGCACGAGATCGCGGGCGGCCGGGATGGCCTCGTCGCGAGGGACGCGGAGCGCCTCCGGGCAGCTCTGGTCCATGAGCGTGAGGCCGGCGATGCCGCGCAGGCCGGCGGCCAAGAGGGCGCGGAACAGCCGGTCGGTCGCGCCGGCGCACGAGCTGGAGAAGACGACGCAGGTGGTCGTGCCCGACGCGAGCAGCCGGCCTGTGAACTCGCCCGCGACGAGCGTGGCATAGGCCTCGTCGCGGAAGCGGGCCTCCTCGGGGAAGACCGACCGATCGAGCCAGTCGAGCAGCGGGCCGCTGGCGCTGCCGATGATGCGCGTCTGCGGGAAATGGACGTGCGCGTCGATGAAGCCCGGCATCAACACCGCAGGCCGCAGGTCCAGCACCGGCCCGCGGAACGCGCCCGGGGCGAACGGCGCTGCCTGGGCGATCCGACCGTCGCCGCCGACCACGAGCAGCGCGTCGTCGATGAATCGGACCCGAGCGCCGTCCGGCGACGCGGGGATCGGGGTGAGCAGACGACCGCGGTAGGCGCGCGGCGACTCCGGCGAGCGCGCGCTCATCGGATGGCGATCTCGCTCCGGCGGGCCCAGCCCATGAGCAGCTCGCCCCCGCCGTTCTTCATGACGAGGGCCCACGCGCCCGACTCGCGCACGATCATCACGATCTCGCCCGCGGCGATGGCGCCGACCCGGGTGCCGTCCGCCCGCGGCTCGTCGAGCAGCGTGATGCCGCGCGAGGCGATGCCCGCCTGGAGGCGCGCAGGCCCGCCCGGGTCCTCCTCGTCGTCGAAGGCAGGGCCGTCGTCGTGAGGGGATGGCCGCTCGTCGGAGCCTGGATCGTCGTCGAACGGGAAACGAGGGTGGACCTGCGCGCGCCGGTCCGCCGGGGAACGCCCGTCGAGGAGGTGCGCGAACCGGCCAGCGCTCTGCGCCGGCGAGCGATCACCGGCGACCGCCCGCAACACGACGGGCGCCGCCGGGAGCAGCACGACGGCGGCGGCGGCGAGGAGCACGAGCCCGGTCAGCCGATCGAGCTGGCGCGCGCGCGGCGGGGCCGGCGCGGCGCCCGGCGGCTCCGCCCGGGCAGCGAGGCGCGTGCCGGCGTGCTCGGCGCGCACGTCGCGGGGGCCAGGCGAGGCGCCCTGTCCGGCGGGGGGGTGGTCCATCAGCGCAGAGGATACGCGCTGCCGCGAGCGCGGTCGACTGCGCGGCGGCGCGAGCTCCGACGACGCGCGCCGCGCGCTTGTCTGCACGCCAGCGAGCGCGTCAGCGGAGCTCGCGCGGCAGCGGGGCGGCGGCAGGATCGCCGGAGACGGCGCGCTCCGCGGGGACGCCGATCGTGGCGCCGTGGTCCGCGCAGCAGCGGAAGCCCTGCTGGTAGAACATGTGGTTCTCGTCGTGCGAGCGGGTCGAGGGACGGCAGCGCGTGCGGACAGGGCCCCAGTAGCCGCCCTTCAGGATAGAGGGGCGCTCGCCTTCGCGGACGGAACGGGTCCACTCATCGATGTTGCCGGTCATGTCGTAGACGCCGAAGGGGCTCCGGCAGCGGGGCTGGACGCCCGACGCCATGCCTTGCCAGAGCCGGTCCATCTCGGCCATGGCCGCGGGGCCGCCCCGGGGGCGCAGCGCGGTCTCGATGTACGGGCGCCAACCCTGATCGACGACGCACGCTTCAGGCTCGCGGACGTAACCGTACGGGTAGGGGCGCGCCTCCTCGCCCTCGCAGGCGAAGGTCCACTCGGCCTCGTCGCAGAGGCGCTTGCCCTCCTCGGCGCAGAGCTCGTTCGCCTCGTAGAACGAGACGAGGATGAACGGATAGACGCCCTTCTGGTTGGGGTACTCGTAGCGATCCATGCAGAAGTGCATCGGCTTCGTGTCGAGATCCTTCGACATCGAGAGCCACTTCTCGCGATCGAACTCCGCGCACCGCTCGGGGTAGTCCCTGCTGATCCAGTGCTTGCAGGTGGTCCGCTGCATCTCGTCGATGGAGCGCAGGTCGCCCTGGGCCTTCGGGGCGGGGTCGAGCTTCATGAGGCCGGCGACCTCGACCATGCCTGTCGGGCAGGTGCCGCGGGTGCCCTCGATCTGGTCGGTGGCCTCGCGCGACTCGGCGGGCGACGAGGCGATCTGCCAGTGACGATCGCGCACGAGGCGCCACTCGAACCGGAGGCGCCGCGGCAGCGAGCCCGTGATGGCGCCCGCGCCGAGCGTCAGCGGCACGGACGGCGCCTCCGCGAGGCGCACGACGAGCAGCGCGAGCGAGGCGAGGCCCAGCGCGAAGCCGACGGCGACGGCGGCGCGCAGCGCCCTCTCGCGGGGGGGCGCGGGCTTCCGCGTCGAAGGGGCGATTCGGTGCATGATCCCTCGCAGTAAACTCTACTGCGAGGGAGACTCGAAGGCAGACAACTTTTCGCGGAGCCGCCCGAGGTCGGCCTCGAAGCGCCGCTCGCCGGACAGGTCACGGGTCTCCCGGGGATCGCTCCCGAGATCGAACAGGAGCAGCCGGTCTTGTTTCGCCCGCTTCTTCCGCTCGATCACGAGGAGCTTGAGTTGCCCGTCGACGACCGCGGCGCGGCGGGCGGTGCGGGCGAACACCGGTCCTCGGGGCGCGCGCTCGGCGCCGGCGGCGATCGCGGCCAGGGAGGCGCCTTCGACGGCCGTGGCCTCGGCGCCGCCGACGTCGAGGACGGTGGGCGCGATGTCGACCGTGCTCACGGGGTGCGGGTAGCGGCCCGGCGCGGCGCCGGGGAGGGCGATGACGAGGGGGACGCGGATCGCCTCCTCGTAGAGCTCGACGCCGTGCCCGACGGGGCCGTGCTCGCCGAGCCCCTCGCCCTGCGAGCCGTGGACGATGACCGCCGTGCGGCCGGCGCGGGGGCCCCTCGCCACGGCGTCGAGCAGGGCCCCGAGCTGCCGGTCGACGTAGGCGATCTCGCCGTCGTAGGCGGCGGTCCTGCCGGCGCCGAAGCGGATGCCGGGGTGGGCGACGTAGCGCTCGTGGGCGTCGAAGAGGTGGAGCCAGAGGAAGATCGGCTGGGTGCGCTGGGCAACCCCCTCAAGGAGCTCGATGGCCTTCTCGACCGCGAGGTGGCCTGTCGCCTCGCGCTCCGGGTGGGCGTCGCCGTAGACGGTCTCGAAGCGGTCGAACCCTTGATCGAAGCCGCGCTCCTGGCTGATCCACGTGAACGAGCTGACCGCGGCGGTGAGGTAGCCGGCGCGCTTCATGCGCTCCGCGAGGGTGTCGTTCTCGGGCAGCAGCGTGGGCCACTCGCGGCGGTCGCGCGCCGCTCGGTTGAGGCGGCGGCCGGTGACGAGCGGCGAGATGGCCCGCTGCGTCTCGCTCGAGGCGGCGTAGGCGCGCTCGAACAGCACGCCGCGGGCCGCGAGCTCGGCGAGCCGCGGGCTGGTGTCGCGGCGGTAGCCGTAGGCCGACGTGTGGTCGGCGCGGACCGTGTCGAGCGTGACGAGGAGGACGTCGGGGCGCGTCGGCGCGGCGGCGGGCGCGGGCGTGGTCCCGGCGGGGGAGATGGTCTTCGTCAGGACGGCCGGGATGACGGCGCCGCCCTCGTCGCGCGCGGCGGGCGTGGAGGCGGCGCGCACGTGCGCGGCCGTCGTGGCGCCGGCAGGAGGGGCCGGCGTGGCGCCGGCGGGAGCGGTCGGCAGGCCGCCGGCAGGAGCGGCCGACGGGGCGCCGGAAGCGGCGGCCGGCGGGGCGACGGCGGCCGCGGTCGTCAGCGCGCCGGTCGGCGAGCCCGCGACGGCCCTGGCGGGCAGGGAGGCGGCGCGCTCGTGGGCCCCGTCGCTGCAGTCCTGATCGATGCCGTCGCCCGGCGTTTCCGGCGCGCCGTGATACCGGGTGGGATCGCCCTCGTCGCAGTCGAGGCCTCCGAAGTGCGAGCCCATCCCGTCGCCGTCGCGGTCGGTCCACTGCTCGAGCGCGCTGAAGAGGGTGGCCGCGAGCCCGCCGCCGGCGCGCACGGCCTGGCCGAGCGGAGGGAACGACTCGATCCGGGCGGTCGCGGTCATGAGGACCAGGGCGGCGAGCGGGACGCCCGCGATTCCGGCGATGCGGCCGACGGCCGCGCTGAGGTCGACGCTCGACACGAGCGCGGTCGCCACGAGCGCGATGGCGCCGTCGACGATGGCGGCGCGCACGGCGGCCCCGGCGTCGCCTGTCGTGCTGGTCGCGTGGGCGGCGAGCGGAGCGAACGCGGCGACGAGCGGCACGACCCCGATGGCCGTGCCGGCGACGGCGAGGAGCCACGGCTTCACGCCGCGGGCGGCGAGGCGATCGCCGAGCGCGACGAGGCGCTGGGTGACGAGCGCCGCCGCCGCGACGCCGGCGAGGCCGAGGACGCCGAAGGTCGCGCCGGCGAGGCCTCGGTGGTGGGTCGTCGCCTTGAGGAGGGCGGCGAGCGCGGCGAGCACAGGGAAGGCGACGCCGATCCAGAGCGCGACGCGGAGGACGGCGAGCCGCTCGCCGCCCGCGCCGACGATGCCGCGGAAGCCGCGGCCGGCGGCGCGCGAGAGGATGAGCGCGAGCGTGACGAGCGGGAGCAGGACGGCGGTGCCGACGAGGAGCCCGTCGAGGAAGGACGCGCCGGCGCGGGCGGTGCGCAGGGCGGTCGGTACGGCGGAGAGCGCAGCGACGCCGAGGCCGAGGACGCAGGCCTCGCCGAGGCGGGTCGTCCAGGCGCTGCGGCGCGGCGGCGGAGGGGCCGACCGCCCGGGCGGGGGGACGGACCGCCCCGGCGGCGCGCTCTGCCGGGCGGGCGGGCCGCTCGGCGATCGCGGCGGGACGCTGTCATGAGAGCCGGCGGCGCTCGGCGGCGGCGGGGGACCTGGTTCGGCGGTGATCATGGGCACGCAGGGGGGAGGGCCGCGGGGGGCGCCTCGCGAGGGCCTGTCGCGCCTGGCCGCGAGGTCGTGCGCCCTGGAGAACGGGGCCTACCATCGGTCTACCGGGCCGCAAAGTATCCTGCGGGAGCGGACGAGCCGGGGGCGCCGGCGGCCGGCAATCCGAGCGCGCCGGCACCCCTCCCGGGCTGGTCACGCCTGAAGCTGAGCCGACGGGGCGCCCGGACGCCCGCTCATCGGCAGTCCGCTGGACCAGCCCCTCGCCATGCCCTGCACCATGGCCTCGTAGTCGGTCGCGTTGCTCCTGCGATCCCTCGCCTCGCAAAGCGCAGGATCGGTCGCGAACAGCGAGCGCGCCAGGTCGCGGGCGCCCGCGTTGATCGCGGCGTTCTTGGCGTGGCGGCGCTTCGTGAAGGCGGTGAACGCCTCCTCGAGGGAGGCCGCGCCGCCCAGGCAGTCGGCCAGGTGCCACGCGTCTTCGAGGGCCTGACTGGCGCCTTGGCCCGACGTGGGCAGCGCCGCGTGCGCGGCGTCGCCGATCAGCAAGACGTTATCTCGATGCCACGTATCGATGGGATCGTGATCGTGGACGTAGATCTTGTTCATGCGCTCGATGGGCGTCTCCTCTATCAATTCCGGTATCGGGCTCGGCCACCCGCGGAAGAGGGCGCGGAGCTCGGCCCGGTGATCTGCTGGCCCCTTGCCCCGAGCTTCAGGGCAGGCCGCGGCGCCGGCCCAGTACGCCTTCGATCGAGATACGGGCACGACGCCGAAGCGCACGCCGACACCCCAGCAGTCCATCACCTCGATCTGCGATTCCGAGAACACCGCGCGATCGCTCTCGAACGTGCCAAGCCAGTTGACGAAGCCCTGATATCTCGGGCGATTGTCGCCGTGCACGAACGCCCTCGCGACCGATCGCATCCGCCCGTCCGCTCCGAGGATCACGTCCGCCGCGACGGTCGCTCCGTTCGCGAAGTGAACGCTCGCCGGGCCGGCCGCCGAGGGCTCGATGCGATCGGCGGCGTGCCCGTACCGCACGCGGACACCCAGCTCGGTGACGCGCGACAGCAGCGCCGCCTGGAGCTCTCTCCTCAGCACCGAGAGGCTCGGGGACCCCATGAGCTGGTCCAGCTTCCGGATGTCCAGCGCGCCGAGCTCCTCACCGGTACACGAGACCCTTCGCATCCGGGTCGGGCGTCCCGCCAGCCCGGCGATCGATTCCAGGAGCCCGAGCTCCTGGAGCACGAATGTGGCGTTTGGCCAGCAGACGATCCCCGCGCCGATGTCCGTCGGCGCAGCGTGTCGCTCGAAGACCTCGACCTCGAACCCCCGTCCGGCGAGGGCGATCGCTGCGCTCAACCCGGCGATCCCGCCTCCAAGAACCGCACTTCTCAACATGAACCTTCCCGTGCTCTCTCGTGGCCTCCTGCGACCACGACCCTTCCAACGACGTTGCGGCGGTTCACTACCACATGCCCCGCGCGCTGCACGCGGGGCCGTTCCGAGGCCTGCGTCCTCGGTGATGCGTCATGTTCGGTCCCCCAGGCCCTCGAGCCGCGGAGGCCGCCCCCATCCGAATCGCCGCCTCCGACCTGGACCCCACCTGGTCCGGACGGCGCAACGGGGGACACCGTCGGAGATGTGCGCCGGCGCCGCCGCGACCCCGGTTCTCCTTGCTCAGGCCCCCCCGGCGACTTGTATCGTCACAAAGACGCTGCCCTTGCTTCATCAGCCGCCCTGTCCTTCATCCCCTTCAAGGAGCTCTTCATGACGCTGCTGCGACGTCGCGCTTCCGTCTTCGCGCTGATCTTGCTCGCCTTGTCCGCCTGCGGAGACGACGACTCGGTGCGCGAGACCGGGCTGTCGTGCGGTCCAGGCACGAAGGCCGCCGAGGGCGTGTGTGTGCCTTCGGCGACGAGCCCCGATGTCGTCTGCGGCGAGGGCACCGAGGACGTCGACGGCGTGTGTGTGCCTTCGGCGACGAGCCCCGGTGTCGCCTGCGGCGAGGGCACCGAGGCCGTCGACGGGGAATGCGTTCCGACCGCCCTCCAGCCCGGGCATTTCCTGAGCCCGCTGGTGCAGCTCCAGAGCTTGCACGAAGTCGGGAGCCACACGGATGAGGTCCGCGTCCGCGACGATGACTTGCTCCTCAATTGCAGCTACACATTCAACGTCATCGATGCGGAGGACCCCGCCGACATGGAGGTGCTCGCGGGGGGGCTCAAGCACACAATCCCCGGCGATACCCGCACGCCCGGCTGCAAGCACCTCGCGTGGGACGATGATCTCGTCTTCACCACGCACCTCGGCAACATCCGGAACCCGGCGTTCCTGAGCGGCTGGGACATCAGCGATCCCGAGGCCCCGGTGCAGCTCCCCGTCCTGCAGGAGCAGGGGATCAGCTACGAGGGAGTCGACGTCGCGAACCACAACATCTTCGTGGGGCTGCACGGAGATGGCCTCGGCGTCTACCGCTACGACAGCGCGGTCGGGTTCACGCGGGTCGGCAGCCTGGGTGGATTCACCAATGCGTGGGGGGTCGCGGCGCGCGACAACCATGTCTTCGTCGCCGACGGCGTGGACGGGCTCGTCACGGTCGACGCGACGGACCCGACGGCGCCGGTGGAGCGCGGGCGCGTGGCGACCGGCGGCCAGGCGAAGGGCGTCGTCGTGGACGGCGACTTCGCTTATGTGGCGGCGGGCTCTGCGGGCGTCGCCGTTGTCGACATCTCCGACCTCGCGCGCCCTGTCGTTGTCGGTCGCGCCGAGATGCCCGGGACCCCGCTCCGCCTGGCCTACTCCGAGCGCCGCCTCTTCGTCGCCGCGTGGAACGACGTGCGCGTGTACGACGTGTCCACGCCCGCCGCCCCGACCTTCATCGCGGCCGTGCGCATCCCGAGGGCGTTCGAGTACGACGATCCGGATCGCGAGCTCCCCACGATGCGCACCTTCGGCGTCGCCGCCCGGGGTCAGGACGTGTTCATCGGCACCTGGGAGAACCCGTATTCCTACCGCCTCGATCCGGACCGCCTCGCCCCCAACATCCGTCTCCCGGAGTCCGCCGCGCGGATCGATTTCGGCCCGGTCGCGGCCGGGGAGAGGAAGACGCTCCCGCTCGAGGTCACGAACCAGGGCACGGCGCCGCTCACGCTGGTGGACAACTGGGTCAGCGGATCGGCGTTCAGCGTCGAGCCACGCCAGGCCCGGGTCGCGCCCGGCGAGACGATCGCGCTCAACGTGACCTACCTCGCCTCGGCGACGGATCAGGAGATCGGCTATCTTCACATCGCCTCGGACGACCCTGCGGCCCCGGTGCGGAAGAGCTACCTCGTCGGCAACGCGCCCGGCGTGAGCGTCGGGGCGCCCCTGCCCGCGACCACGGGCACGATGCTGGACGGCACGACATGGACCTCGGAGGAGTCGGCAGGGGGCGTGCTTCTGCTCACCTACTTTGCCACCTTCTGTCCGGTCTGCGCCAACCACCTGCCGGACACCGAGGAGCGGTTCTGGCTGAAGTACAAGGACCAGGGCCTGCAGATCGTCGCCCTCAACCCGAGGGAGCCGGTCGATCAGATCGGCCAGGTGCAGACGTATTGCGACAACATCAAGGTCAGCTTTCCGGTCGGGCTCGAGGAGACCGCGAGCACCTACGCCGCCGTGACGTCCAATTTCCCCGGCCCCAACCCGTTTCCGGTCGACGTGATCGTCGGGAAGGACGGCATCGTCCGGTATGTCACGCATGAGTACGATCCGGATGCGATGACGGCTGTCATCGAGCAGGCGCTGGCCGAATGATGAAGCGCGCCCTGCTCCTGGTGGCCACGCTGATTGCGTCCGGTTGCGACGGAGGCGGCGGCTCGACCAGCGGGGCGGGGGACGCCGGAGGCGGCGCGGCGACCGGCGGCGGCGCCGGAGGCGGCGGCAGCGCAGCGGTCAGCGGAGGCGGCGGCGCCGGCGCCGGCGGCGGCGCAGCGACGGGCGGCTCCGGCGCAGGCGGCGCGCCGGCGGGTCCAGGCGTGACCGGCGTGCTCGCGGACGAGGCGGGACAGCCCATCGGCGGAGCCACCGTGCTGTTCTGCAATACCGCGGTCTGCTACTCGGACCGATCGAGGGCGGATGGGCGCTTCACCTTCCTCTGCGACGCGGAGCCGCCGGTCGACTTCGTTGTGAAGTCGATGGAGGACGCGGGGACGACGCCGCGCCGGGGAACGACCATGTTCCCGCTGCGCTTCACCGACGCGATCACCGTCGATGCGGGATCGCTCTTCGTGCCGCACCTGCCCGCGGGCGCCGCCCTTGGTCCGAACAGCGATGATCCGCAGGTCCTGGAGGTCGGCGATGGCCTCCAGCTCACCGTGAACCGCGCCGCGCTCGCGACGCCGCTCGGCGAGGCCCTCCACGACATCGCGGCCCGGAGGATCCCGCCGGAGCGCGTGCCGCCGTTCCCCGATCTCGGCGGGGAGGAGATCGTGGCGGTCTACGCGCTCTACCCGTTCGCGACGACCAGCGACTCGCCCATCGGGGTCCAGGCCCCCTCGGACCTGGCGTCAGGGACGCCCGTGAGGTTCCGGAGCATGAGCGAGTACGACGGCAAGCTCTCGGCGCCGGTTGCCGGTGAGGCAGACGGCTCGGTCATCAGGACGTCGCCTGGCTCCGGGATCGACGAGCTGACCTGGCTCGTGATCTCCAGGTAATGCGTGTGCGCTCTCCCGGGCTTCTCCTCGAGCCAGGCGCCCAACGATCTCTTTTATGCGATCTTCCGCGCCTTCTATCTCGTCGGCCGCATGACCGACATGACCGACATGACCGATGGGATGCGGCGGCTCAAGGCGCGCGCGGAACCCGCTTGACGCTCGTCGCGCCCGCAAGCTATGTTCCCCGCATGTCCCGCGCGCTCGCCGCGTCCTGCGCTCGCAGCTGTTCCGAGGCCTTCGTCCTCGGCGGCGCGTCGTGCTCGGCCGTCGAGGTGGGTTCGTGCGTGGCAGGGCTGCGCTGGTGGCGCTGGTGCTCTACCAAGGCGGGCCCTTACCACGGGTAACGCGCCTCCCTGCGGGGAGGACGACCTGAAGGAAAGAAGAAAGAGGGCCCGCCGGAACAACGGTGGGCCTTTTCGCTTTTGTCCGCTATGCAGTGCGCCGCAGCGCGACGCCCGAGTCCCGAGGATCCGTGTCTGCCAGAACAGCCGTGAACATGAGGAGAGAACCATGATGCATGCAGTCATCGATGCGCTCTGCGCCGGCGTCGACCTCTCCGCCGAGCAGACCGAGGCGCTGTTCCGCGACCTGATCGCCGGGGCGCTGACGGAGATCGAGCTCTCCGCGCTGTTCGTGGCGCTCAAGGCGAAGGGCGAGACCCCCGCCGAGATCGCGGGCGCGGCGCGCGCGCTCCGGGGGACGTCGGTGCCGTTCGCGCGGCCGGCTTATGTCTATGCCGACTGCTGCGGCACCGGCGGAGACGGGCAGTCCACCGTGAACGTGTCGACGGCCGTCGCCTTCGTCGCGGCCGAAGCAGGCCTGCCGGTCGCCAAGCACGGCAACCGCTCGGTCTCCTCCCAGTGCGGCTCCGCCGACGCGCTCGAGGCGCTCGGCGCCCGGCTCGACCCGCCGGCCGAGGTCTCGCGCCGCGCCCTCGACGAGGTCGGCTTCTGCTTCCTCTTCGCGCCGCAGTACCACGCCGGGCTCCGCCACGCGATGCCCGTGCGCCGCGCCCTCAAGGTGCGCACGATCATGAACCTGCTCGGCCCCCTCGTGAACCCGAGCGCGCCGCCCATCCAGGTGATGGGCATCTACGATCCGGAGCTCGTCACCCACGCCGCGCGCACGCTCGGCATGCTCGGGTGCCAGGCCGCGCTCGTCGTCCACGGCGGGGGGCTCGACGAGGTCGCCCTGCACGCCCCGACGCGCGCGGCCCGGCTCCGCGATGGGGTCGTCGAGGAGCTCTTGATCGACCCGGCCGACGCGGGGGTCGCGCCGGCGCCGATCGAGGCGCTCCGGGGCGCCGGCCCGGCGGCGAACGCGGCGTGGCTCCGCGACCTGCTCGCCGGGCGCGGCGCGCCCGCGCACCGCGACGCCGTCGCGATCAACGCCGGCGCGCTGCTCTGGATCGCCGGGCGCGCCGAGGGGCTGCGGGAGGGGACGGCCCTGGCGCTCGACGCGCTGGGCTCCGGGCGCGCGGCGGAGCGGCTCACGCGCTTCGTGGCGCTGAGCCGGGACGGGGCCCAGGAAGCGCGGAAGGAGGCGAAACATGGCTGAGCAGGGGAATGTGCTCGCGCGCATCGTGGAGCGGAAGCGGGCGGACGTGGCGGAGCGCGAGCGGCGGACCCCGCTCGCCAGCCTTCGGGCGAGCGCGCCGCCCACCTCGCGGAGCCTCCGGCGCGCGCTCTCCGCGCCGGGCGCGCGGTTCGTCCTGGAGTGCAAGAAGGCCTCTCCGTCCGAGGGCCTCATCCGGCCGGATTTCGACCCGCACACCGTCGCCGCCGCGTACTACGGCGTCGCCGACGCGGTGAGCGTGCTGACCGACGAGCCCTTCTTCCAGGGCAGCTTCGAGATCCTCCAGGCCGTGCGCGCGGTCGTGGACGTCCCGATCCTCTGCAAGGACTTCGTCGTTTCGCCCTACCAGGTGATCGAGGCGCGGGCGAACGGCGCGGACGCGATCCTGCTCATGCTGTCGGTGCTGGACGACGCGACCGCGCTCCTCTGCCTGGGCGCCGCCCAGGCGCTCGGCATGGACTGTCTCGTCGAGGTCCACGACGACGCGGAGCTCGAGCGGGCGCTCGCGCTGCCCGCGCCCGTGATCGGCATCAACAACCGCGATCTCAAGACGCTCAAGGTCGATCTCGCCGTCTCGGAGCGGCTCGCCCCGCGCGTGCCGCGCGATCGGATCGTCATCGCGGAGTCGGGCGTCGAGTCGCGCGCCCACGTGGAGCGGCTCGCGCCCTCGGTGGACGGGTTCCTCGTCGGCACGTCGCTCATGCGCAGCCCCGACATCGCGGACGCCGCGCGCGCGCTGGTGACCGGCAGGGTGAAGATCTGCGGCCTGACCCGGCCCGGGGACGCGCGCGAGGCGGAGCGGCTCGGGGCCCGCTTCGGCGGCCTCGTCTTCGCCGAGACCTCGCCGCGGCGGGTGACGCGCGAGCAGGCCGAGATCGTGGCCGCCACGGCCGCGGGGCTGCCCTTCGTCGGCGTTTTCCTCAATCAACCCGTGGACTTCGTCGCGGATACGGCGCGGGCGATCGGGCTGCGCGCCGTGCAGCTCCACGGCGACGAGGACGCCGCGTTCATCGAGGCGCTGCGGCGCGCGCTCCCCGAGGGGTGCGAGGTCTGGAAGGCGGTCCCGATGGCGCCGTCCGGGGAGGCGGCCAGCGCGGCGGGCGCCGCGGGCGCGGCCAGCGCCGACGGCGCGGGCGCGGAGGTCGAGCGCAGCGCCGATCGGCTGGTCTTCGACACGCGCACGGCGGAGGCGCGGGGAGGCACGGGGCGGACGTTCGCCTGGAGCGCGATCGACGGCCACCCGGCGCGCGCCAGGAGCCTGCTCGCCGGCGGGCTGAACCCGGACAACATCGCCGCGGCGCGCCGGGTCGGGACGTGGGGGCTCGACGTGGCGTCGGGCGTCGAGCGCGCGCCCGGCGAGAAGTGCGCCGACCTGCTCGTGCGCCTGTTCGACAGCGCGCGCGGCCCGTCGCGCCATGACCATGACCCCGGGGCCCCGGCGGACCGCGCCTCCCCCTGACGGCAGCTCTCACGACCCACAACGCACAACGCACCACCGACGATCGAGGCAATCACATGCAGCAAAGCGGCCGCTTCGGCGCCTTTGGCGGCGCCTATGTCCCGGAGATCCTCGTGCCCGCGCTCGAGCAGCTCGAGCGCGCGTACCTGGAGGCGCGCGGCGATCCGTCGTTCGCGGCGGAGTTCGACGCCTTGCTGACGACCTACGCGGGGCGACCGACGCCGCTCACCCTGTGCCGCAACCTGACCGGCGATCCGCGCGTGAAGCTGTACCTCAAGCGCGAGGACCTGCTCCACGGCGGCGCGCACAAGACGAACCAGGCGCTCGGCCAGGGGCTGCTCGCGCGGCGCATGGGCAAGCGGCGGCTCATCGCCGAGACCGGGGCCGGCCAGCACGGCGTCGCGACCGCCATGATCGGGGCCCTGCTCGGCATGCCCACGCGCATCTACATGGGCGCGAAGGACGTCGAGCGGCAGCGGCTCAACGTCTTCCGGATGCGCCTCATGGGGGCCGAGGTGGTGCCCGTGACCTCGGGCTCGCAGACGCTGAAGGACGCCCTCAACGAGGCGCTGCGCTACTGGACCGAGAGCTACGAGGACACGCATTACCTGATCGGGACGGTCGCCGGGCCTCACCCGTTCCCCACGATCGTGCGCGATTTCCAGTGGGTGATCGGCCGCGAGGCGCGCGCCCAGATCCTGGAGGCCGAGGGGCGCTTGCCCGACGCGGTGGTCGCGTGCGTGGGCGGCGGCAGCAACGCCATGGGGATCTTCTCCGAGTTCATCCCGGACAAGGACGTGGCGCTCGTCGGCGTGGAGCCCGCCGGCCACGGCCTGTCGACCGCCATGCACGGGGCGACGCTCCTCAAGGGCCGCCCGGGGGTGCTGCACGGGTCGGAGACCTACATCCTCCAGGACGAGCACGGGCAGGTCGCAGAGACGCACTCGGTCTCGGCGGGGCTCGACTACCCCGGCGTCGGGCCGGAGCACGCGCACCTCATGACGTCGGGCCGGGCGACGTACGTCGCGGCGACCGACGACGAGGCGCTCGACGCGTTCCAGCGGCTCGCGCGCAGCGAGGGCATCATCCCGGCGTTCGAGTCGGCGCACGCGATCGCGCACGCGCTGAAGATGGTGGCGGAGGCGGCGCAGGCAGGGCGCGAGACGGTGCTCGTCGTGAACCTGTCGGGCCGCGGAGACAAGGACATGGAGCAGGCGCAGAGGCTGCTCGATCCCGGGAGGTCGACATGAGTCGGGAGACGGTGACGACGCGCTACGATCGCGCATTCGAGCGGCTGCGGCAGCGCGGCGAGGGGGCGTTCATCCCCTTCCTGATGCTGGGGGATCCGGACCTCGCCACGAGCGCGCGGCTGCTGCGCGCGGCCGTGGAGGGCGGCGCGGACGCGATCGAGGTCGGGATCCCGTTCTCGGATCCGATCGCGGACGGCCCGACGATCCAGGCCGCCGCCGTGCGGGCGCTCGAGGCCGGCGTGAGGCCGGGCGACTGCATCGAGCTCCTGGCGCGGTTCCGGGCGGAGGCGCCGGAGGTGCCGATCGGCATCCTGACGTACGCGAACCTCGTGAAGCACCGCGATCTGGCGGGCTTCTACGCGTCGGCGGCCGCGGCCGGGGTCGACAGCGTGCTCGTCGCCGACGTGCCGGTGAGGGAGTCGGATCCGTACGTGGCGGCGGCGCGCGCCGTGGGGGTGGCGCCGGTGCTGATCGCGCCGCTGAACGCCTCGGAGGCCACGCTGCAGCAGCTCGCGGAGCGGTGCAGCGCGTACACGTACTGCGTGACGCGCAAGGGCGTGACGGGTGCGGACGAGCAGCTGCGCCTGGGCCACGGGGCGCTCTTCGAGACGCTGCGCCGGTTCGGCGCGCCGCCCGCGATCCTGGGGTTCGGCATCTCGAAGCCCGAGCACGTGCGCGACGCCCTCGCCGCGGGGGCGTTCGGCGTGGTCAGCGGGTCCGCGGTCGTCCAGCGGGTCTCGGCGAACGTCGGTGATCCCGAGGCGGCCGCGCGCGCCGTCGCGAGCTTCGTGCGCGAGATGAAGGCGGCGACGGCGCGCTGAGCGCGGGGCCGGCCGCGGTCCGGGGGCGCGACGCCGGCCGGCCGCCGTCCGACGGGGGCAACCGGGGGCTCGCCAGGGGCGCCGACGCCGATCTTCTGGCGCCGGCGCACGGCCCGGCGGCATGGGACGATGTCGTTCCACCCGCCGAGCCGGCCAGGTTCACGGCGGAGCGCCGTCGCTACCGCGCCCTGCGTGGTTCGCCTTTCGGGCGGCGAGCCGAGCTCACCGGCACGTGACGCCGCACAGCCTCCCCGAGAGCGCGATGCAGCTCTCGTCCCACCCGATCGTGCAGCAGAAGCTGTCTCCGTCCTCTCCGCACACGGTCTCGACGCAGCTGTTGCAGGTCGGGTCAAGGGGCGCACCTTCCTCGCAGAGGTCGTGGTCGCACCCGCAGGCCCGCCCGCAGGCCGCGGTGAGGCCAGCGACGCAGTGGGTATCCCAGTTGCTCATGCAGCACGCCGGGTCCTCCGCGCACAGCGCGGTCACGCACGGGTCGCAGCCCATGAGGAGGGGCGCTCCTTCCTCGCAGATGTCGTGGCTGCACTCGGCCGGCGGGCACACGCCGCAGTCGGTGGCGCACGCCTGGCAGTTTTCCCTGTCGGGCTCGCATGTGCCGTCACCGCAGACCGGCGGGCACACGCCGCAGTCGTCGGCGCACGAATCGCACGTCTCGCCGGTGTCACATCGCAGATCGCCGCACGCCGACGCCCCACCCTCTCCACCGCCGCCGGTGGCGTCGCCGCCGCCCGTCGAAGCGCTGCTCGCCGAGGCGCTGCTCACCGAGCCGCCGCCGGCGGCGTCGCCGCCGCCCGCCGAAGCGCTGCTCGCCGAGCCGCCGCCGGCGGCGTCGCCTCCGCCCGCCGAAGCGCTGCTCGTCGAGGCGCTGCTCGTCGAAGCGCTGCTCGTCGAGGCGCTGCTCGTCGAGCCGCCTTGCCCGCCCGCTCCACCGCCGCCCGTGGCATCTCCGCCAGCCGAGGCGCTGCTCGTCGAGCCGCCTTGCCCGCCCTCTCCGCCGCCGCCCGTGGCATCTCCGCCAGCCGAGGCGCTGCTCGTCGAGCCGCCTTGCCCGCCCTCTCCGCCGCTGCTCGTCGAGCCGCCTTGCCCGCCCTCTCCGCCGCTGCCCGCCGATCCGCCGGCCCCACCTTGCCCGCCGGACCCGCCGGACCCGCCGGACCCGGACGTGCTCGCCGCGCTGCTCGGCGCGGCGCTCTCGTCGTCGCCGCAGCCCGCGATTGTGAGGGTCGATGTCAGGGCGAGCAAAGCACACATGCGGAGTGAACGGTTCATCAGGAGAGCCTCGTTATCATCATGCGTTGGGAGCCGCCTCGCGCGCGTCGCGCGCGAGGCCGCCTGTCAAAAGAGCCCCACGGAGAAGTGGAGTGCACCGTCGATCTCATCCAGCTCGTCGCGCGGATCCAGGTTGAAGCCGTAGTCGAAGGCGAGGGGTCCGATGGGCGTGTTCACCCGCAGGCCGGCGCCGAGCCCGTAACGCAGGAGCCGCGGATCGAGGTTGACGTTCCTCGCCCTGATCCAGAGGTTGCCCGCGTCGAGGAAGAGCCCGAGCTGGAGCAGATCCGTCAGCGGAATGCGCAGCTCGGCCCGGGGGTTCACCATCACCGTCCCGCCGCGCGGGATATCGTCGGTCGATACGGCGTCCCTGCCCAGCGCCTTTCTCGCCTCCGCGAGCCCGTCCTCAGGATACAGCGACTCGGCCAGATGGGAACGGAGCGAGTCGACGCCGCCGAGGAAGAACAGGCGATCCGGGTACGTCCCGCTCTCGGCCACGAGCGGCTGAATATACCCTCCGGACAGGCTCAGGGCGAGGGTGAGCCGCGACCGCGGCGCGAGGGGGATATAGCCCGACACGCGGCCCGTGAATCGCAGGAAGTGGCTCTCGGGGAAGCTCGATTGGGCCCGGACCGAGGCGAAGGCGTCGAAGGCGTCGACGTGCTCGACGCCGCCGGAGAGGAGGAAGCCCCGGGTCGCGGCGAAGGGGGTGTCCCGCGTGTCCCAGGACGCGTCGATCCGCTGCGCCAGGGCGATCGTCTCGCCCTCGGGCATGCGCAGCTGGTCGAGGATATCCCGCTTGTCGGTGCCGACGGCGCCCGGGAAGAATCCGACTTTGTTCAGCTCCGTCGACAGGGCGAGCTGCGTCGTCACGGCGCGCCGCGGGCGGTAGGTGATCGCGGGGATGATCGCCGTCTTCGTGACGCCGAAATCCAGCTGGTTGTCGCGCACGTGGATGCCCGCGAGCGACATGCCGACGAGCGGGCCGAGGCCGATGTCCGGGAGCGCGACCGAGACCGCGACGCGGCGCTCCAGCTGGTCGTCGACCTGGAGCTCCTCGTAGTGGCGGCTCGCCGCCTTGTCCACGATCATGAACTCGAACAGGTAGCTGAGCTGGACGCCCATCGTGAGGCCGATGGCGAGGCCGGCGATGTTGCGGTGTCCGTACTCGAAGGCGAGGCGCGCGCCCTCGCCGGTCGAGAACCCGATCTGCGGGTTGAGGTACTGCGGCAGCTGCTCGACGACGTGGATGACGACCCGCTTGTTCTTCTGCGGGACCTCGGGATCCTCGAGCGATATCGACACGCTGGAGAAGGGGCCGAGCGTGGCGATGCGCTCCTCGCTCAGGCGGGCCTGCGACTGGCGGAACGGCGCGCCCTCGCGGAGCAGCACGCGGCGGAGGATCAGCTGCTCGTCGGTCCGGACGGCGCCCTTGACGACGATGCCGGTGACGAACACCCGATCTCGCTCCGAGACGATGAACCGCGCGCGGGCGCGCGTGCGGTCGGGCGAGGGCTCGATGGCCGTGCGGACCTCGGCGAACGCGTAGCCGAGGTCGCGGTAAGCATCCATGATGCGCAGCCGCGCGGCGTCGAGCGCGAGCGTCGAGAGGGGCTGTCCGACCTTCAGATCGGCGAGGTCGCTGAGCCAGCGCTCGCTGAACGGCCGCGCCTCGGCGCAGAGGGCGCGGTCGCGCTCGCTCAGGCCGGCCTGGCGGCAGAAGCCCTTGTTCCCCTCGAAGGCGAGATCGTAGAGCTGGGTCTGCGGGCCGGGATGGACCGGAATGCGGAGCGTCACCTCGGGGGAGCACGCGATGTGCCGGGCGGCGTCGGGGCGGCACGTGAGGGCGGCGGGGACGGGCGGCTCGGGGAGGGGCAGCCCTTGCGCGTCGGTGAGGCACTGGGCCGTGACGCGCTCGGCGACCGGCTCGGGGATGCAGGCGCCCGGCGGGGAGCGGCGCGAGCAGGTGGCGCGGAGCACGGAGACCGGGCCGACGACGGCGTTCAGGTAGCCCTTGCTGAAGTAGAGATCGCGAAGGTGCTTGAGGGCGCGCTCGTAGGTCTCCTGCGCGTACGTCATCGAGGGGATGAGCTCGACGGGCCTGGCCCGGCCGCCGGCGCCGCGGGTCGGGCCGAAGAGGTCCGAGATGCCTCGCGGGTCGGGCATCGAGAAGGCGTCGGCGCCGGGCAGGTCCTCCTCGAGGAAGCTCTCGATCTCGCGGCCGAGGTCGTCCGGGCTGAGATCGCCCGTGAGGCAGGGGAAGACGCGCTTCGTGACGCGCACCTGGTCGTGCTCGCGGACGGTGAAGGTCAGGTAACGGACCGCATCGTCGGGCTTGCCGCCCAGCGAGGGGGTGATCTCGGCGTCGAGGAAGCCGCGCTCGACGTAGAACGCGCGGAGCCGATCGGTGAGATCGTTCGTCTTCGTCTCGGTCGTCTCGCCGAGATCGAGCGCGGCCTCGAGGGCGTCGTCGTCGAAGGCGCGGTTGCCGTCGAAGACGGGGACGATGCGCGCGCCGGGCTCGAGGTAGACGTAGAGGTAGTTGTGCGGGCCGACCGCGAGCACGCGGTGGGACACCTCGGCGTCGTGAAAGCCGCTCCTGCGGAGCAGCTCGGCCATCTCGCGGTCGGCCTCGGCGAGGGCGGGCTCGTCGACGCGGGCGCCGACGCCGAGGCCGTAGCTCTGCTTGAGCGAGCCGAGCTCCCGGTCCGCGCCCGGCGCCACGACGAAGACGCGCTCGGAGACCACGCGTGGAGCGCCGGCCTCGATCTCGAGGGCGAGCACGACCTGGGAGGGCTCGTCGGTGTCGACGGCGCGGACCGTGACGGCGGCCGCGGGGTAGCCGTGAAGCGCGTAGAACGCGCGGATGCGGGGGCTGATCTCGGCCAGCGTGGCCGCGGTGATCTCGCCGCCCTCGGCGATGCCGGCGGCCTCGAGGGTGTCCTGCCGGTCGAGCGCGCCGCCGGTGATCTGGACGGTGGCGATGCTCCGGCGGGGGACGACGAAGATCCGGAGCGCGGCGCCGTCCGGCACGAGGTACGCCTCGGCCGACGCGCGGGCGAAGTTGCCGGAGGCGAGCAGCTCGCGCATGGCGCGGCGCGCGGCGTCGGGGCTGAGCGGCTCGCCGAGGTCGACGCTCGTGACCGGCGACACGATCTGCCATCGGTCGCCCTGCGCCGTGACATCGATGCGGACGATCGGCTTGCCGACGAGCTCTCCCAGGGCCAGCGGCTGGCCGAGCGACGGCACGTCGGTGGCCTGGGTGCCGGCCTCGCCCGAGGGCACGGCCCGTGCCGGAGGGTTGACAGGGTCGAGGTTGGCCTGACCGGGGTTGAGGCTGGCCTGACCGGGGTTGAGGTTGGCCTGACCGGGGTTGAGGCTGGCCTGACCGGGGTTGGGGCTGGCTTGACCGGGGTTGGGGCTGGCTTGACCGGGGTTGAGGTTGGCCTGACCGGGGTTGAGGCTGGCCTGAGCCGGACGTGCGGGGGTCGGGTCGGCGTGCGCCGGGAAGGCGATCGCGCCGAGCGGCAAAAAGCCGAGCAGAAAGGGAATGAGGGTGGAACGGAAGCGAGCCATCAGGCGCGGAGCGCCGGGGGACGAAACGGAAATGAACCGGCGCCGGCGTGCACGACGGACGCAGCGTAGCCCGGTTGGGCGCTGGATGGGCAAGAGGCCACCCGCGAGGGCCCGATGTGCGAGACGCGGGGCTCTCGGCGGGCAGAGCTCGTGCTAGCGTCGCCGCCCGTGCGAGGCACCGGATGAAGGACCTGGCGATGCTCGTCGGCGCCGTGGCGCATGACGCCAAGGTGGTGACGCTGTGGGAGAGCCTGCGCGAGCACTTCCGCGAACATGGAATCCTGATTGATTTCGCGCTGTTCTCTACGTACGAGCGCCAGGTCGAGTCGCTGATCCGCGGGCACATCGACGTCGCCTGGAACAGCGCCGTCGCTCACGTGCGGGTGAAGCGGCAGACCGAGGGCCGGTCCCGCTCGCTCGCGATGCGCGAGATCGATCGCGACTTCCACAGCAAGCTGCTCGTCCGCCGCGACGCCGCCGTCGGTGCGCTCAGCGATCTGGAGGGCAAGGCGCTCGCTGTCGGGAGCGTCGACTCGGCGCACGCGCGCATCCTGCCGCTCCACTTTCTCCGGCAGGCGGGCGTGGCCGTGGAGAAGATCCAGCTCATGCCGTTCGAGGTGGACGTCGGCAAGCACGGGGACACCGCGACGAGCGAGGTCCAGGCGCTCGCGGCGCTGCACGAGGGCAAGGCGCAGGCGGCGGCGGTCGGGGACGCGGTGTGGCTCGCCGAGCAGGCGAACGGCCACATCGACCTCCGCCGGGTCGACGTCCTCTGGACCACGCCGGCCTACGACTTCGCGATGTTCGACGCGCTGCCGGCGCTGCCCGAGGCGAAGGCCGAGGCGTTCCAGCGCGCGCTGCTCGGCATGACCTGGAAGAACCCGAAGCACCGGCGCATCTTCGAGCTCATGGGCCACAGGCAGTGGGTCTCCGGCCGCGACGACCGGTACGGCGCCCTCGACGCGGCGCTCGCCGCGGCCACCTGACGGCCGCGGATCGAGCGCCGCGCGAGCGTCACTCGAGCGTCATCCGCGGATCGACCGTCACTCGAACTCGAGCCGCCACCTCAGGTCGGCGCCCACGTTGCCGAGCGGAGAGCTCGAGGCGTCGCTCGAGTTGTCGTACGACCCCTGGAGGCTCATCCGGTCGCTGAGCTTCACCTCGACGCCCGCGCGCACCTGGCTGCCCTGCGAGAGCCCCGTCGTCACGTTGGCGCGCACCGCGTCCGTGATGCGCTTGCCGATCGTCACCGTCGGCTCCGGGGCGCCGTTCTTGGACGAGTAGCCGGTGCCGAAGCGGAACTCGTCGATGAGGGGGACCATCGTCTTCACCGCCTTGTCGGCGCCCGTCAGCGACGAGAGCGCCTCGAGGCCCATGGTCTCGCCGAGCGACGACACGACGCCCTGGTTGAGCTCGGCGCGCGTCATGCCGAGCGTCAGCAGCAGGACGATGTCCTCCTGGCTGAGCGGCGGATCGCTCGTCAGGTTGAGCTGGAGGTTGTCGGCGTCGCCCTGGGCGTGCAGCTTGATGCGCCAGAGCCCGCTGGAGTTCGCGCTGCCGCCCGCGGCCGCGGCCGTCGGCGCCGCGGGCTCCGCGCCCGACGTCGCGTCCGCCGCGGCGGTGCTCGTCGACGTGTAGCGGCGGTACTCGCTCTCGGCGCGCACGTCGACCTTGGGCGCGATGCGGAACGGATCGTCGAAGCGGACGTAGCCGTCCCGGACCTCGAACTCGGTGCTGCGCAGCATGAGCTTCGAGTCGGGCAGGATGCGCAGCGTGCCGCGCGCGCCGAAGCGCTGGTTCGTGCCCGAGAGCGCGAGCCCGGGCTGCGAGACCTCGAGCCGCATGTCGGCCAGATCGTTCGAGAAGCGGAGCGGGTTCGGCGAGGCGACGGTGACGTCGAACCGGACCACGTCGGCGGCGGGGTCGTAGGTCTGCACCGTCGTCCGCTGGCGCCCCGTGAGATCGCCGAGGTCCATGCTCATCAGGATGGGCCGCGTGTAGCTGAACGACGTGAGCGTGATCTTCCCCTCGACCCGCGGCAGGTTCTTCTCCCCCGACGCGTCGTCCTCGACGCCGGGCCGGAAGCTCGCCGTCAGGTTGGCGTTCGCGGTGAGGTTCACCCCGTCGGCGACCGGCAGCTTCACGCCGTTCGCCACGATGGATGCCTGCGCCGTGCCGAGGGTCAGGCCGCGCACCGGCATGTGCCCCACCGCGGTCACCGTGCCCGTGCCGACCCGCGCGCTCGCCTTCGTGAGGCGCACCTGGTCGCCGCCGATCGCGAACTCCACGTCGATGTCGTCGAGCGAGACCGGCAGGCCGACCACGTCGAGCTCGCCCTCCTTGAGCGTCGCCGAGCCCGTGTAGCGCAGCCCCTGGAGCGGCCCGGCCACCTGGACCTCGGCCTGCACCGTGCCCCGCGCGTGCCGGATCTGCGGGATGTCGGCGCTGAGCCGCGAGAGGCTCGTCGGGCTCACCCGGATCGCCACGTCGAGGTCCGGCGCCGTGAACACCCGCTTGACCTCGCCGGACGCCGTGAACGCGGCGGACAGGCGCGAGGCGGTGTGCGCCTCGAGGTGGAGCTCCGGGACCTTCAGCGTGTTGCCCGCGAGGCGGATCGGGCCGCTCGGGCGCGTGAGGTGGACCCCCTGGCCCTCCCGATCGAGCTTGAGCGCGTCGACCGTGAGCGTGAGCGCGGACTGCCGGAAATCCGTGAGGGGGAGCCGCTCGATGTCGAGCGACCCGGTCATCGTGCCCTTCGGCGCCGCCGCGAGCGCGGCGCCCGGGATCAGGTTCGCGAGCGTGCCCAGGTCGAGCGCGTCCATGCGCACGTCCCCGTCGACGATCTTGCGCCGCTGGCGCGTGACGCGGAGCCCCTTCAGCGCGACCTGCCCGCCGAACAGCGAGCCGTTCGCGACGAAGGAGCCGTCGGGGAGGTCGCGCTCGTACTCCGCCGGATCGAACGGCGCGCCCTGGGGGTTGCCGCAGATCGGCGTCCTGCCGATGATCTTCGGCGCCTTGTCGTTCGGCACGATCGTGAGCTCGACCCGCGAGGGCGGCAGGCTCGCGTGCGCGCGGCGGATGCCGACGCGCGAGACGTGCACGTCCGCGAAGCCGGCGAGCCTGCTCACGGTGCCGCCCAGGCTGGCGACGACCGACACCGAGCCGTCGAACTGCGAGGCCGCCGCCCCGAGCCCGTCGATCCGCGAGAGCGGGAGGCCGCTCGCGATGACGCTCCCCTTCAGCGCGCCGCCGTGCGCGATGGAGGCGCTCGCCAGCACGGAGCCCGTGCCCTTGCGCAGCGACGCCGAGCGGACGTCGAGCCGCATGCCGTCGGCGCCGGCGGCCTGGTCGTCCCAGATCATGTCGAGGTCGACCTCGCCCTCGTCGAAGCGCTCGTCGAGCAGCTCGACACCGGTGAGCCGCATGCCCGCGTTCACGGCGAGGTAGCCGCCGCCGCAGCGGTCCTCGGGGCCGCCGAGCGCGAAGTGGGCGCGGGCCGTCCCGCTCGCGGTCGCCTTGTAGTCGGCGAACCGCGGATCCTTGTCGAGGCGGAGCACCTCGAGCAGGTCGCGCGCGGCGAGGTGCGGCGCCTCGCGCGTGTCGACGGTCGCGTCCACGACGACGATCCCCGTCGAGCTGTCGAGCGGGCGGCCCTTGGGCAGGTTGCCGGCCGGGTCGAAATCGATCTTGATCGACGGGACCCGGACGCGGCTCGCCCCGTGCCGGACCCGCGCGTTCTCGAGCGTCAGGGCGAGCGGCTCGAACGCGACCGGCGAGGGCTCGAGGTCGCCGATGGGGAAGCCGCCGAACACGAACTTCTCGACGCCGATCTCGCCGGTGAGCTTCGGGTGCTCGTAGGAGCCGTGCATCGCCGCCTTCATCGTGGCGACGCCGGCGAGCTCGAGCGCGGCGAGCGGCGAGACCTCCGCGAGGTCCACGCGCGAGCCCGGGTGGACCTCGACCCCGAGCTGGTCGTTGAAGCCGAGCGAGACGGTGGTCCTGAGGTGCGAGCTCGGCGTGTCGACCGAGAAGCCCGAGAGCACGACGGCGTTCGGGCGCACCTGGAACGAGCCGCGGACCGTGGCCTCCTTGACGCCCATCAGGCGCTTGCGGGCAGGGTCCTTCGTCGGGTGATCGAAGATCTCGAAGCCGTGCGTCTGCACGGCGAGCGGGCCCTCGAGGGAGAGCGGGGACAGCGTGCCGCCGAAGCGATCGAACCTCCCGTCGCGCAGCGTCCACGCGACGTGCGCCCGCGGGTGGACCGCGAGGTCGCGGAGCAGGCCGGGCAGCTCGACGTTGGCGAGGTCGATCGGCCCGGCCTGGAGCGGCACGCCCTTCTCGAACGGCTTGATCTCCGCGCTCGAGATCTTCAGCGTGCCGTCGGCCCAGGCGACGTCGGCGTCGGAGAGCTGCACGGCGTCCGGGGTCGTCGAGACCTTGCCCGCGAGGCGCGTGACGAAGACCCTGCCGTCGAGGCCCGGCCGGTCGAGCAGGAGCGTGCCCTTGAGGCGGGGGAGCGAAAGGCCGAGCGGCGCGGACGCCGCGTCGTACTCCGCGTCGACGTCGAGCGAGACCGAGCCGGACGCGGGCGGCAGGGCCAGGAAGCGGTGCACGATCGGCACGGGGAGGCGCGCCCGCACGCGGCCCTCGATCCGGTGGGGCATGCCGCCGCCGAGGCCGACGGCGCGGAGGGCGCCGAGCTCGAGCTCCACCCGGCGCCAGTCGCCGTCCTGGAGCGCGCAGGGCGGCGCGGTGCCGGGATCCGGGTCGAAGTCGGCGGCGCCCTCGAGGATCAGCCGGCGGACGAGCGCGCGGCCCGGCTCGACGCGGACGCGCGTGTCGAAGCGGCAGACGACGTCCTCGTCGACGCTGTCCTCCTCGGCCTCGTGGCCGGGCGCGGGGTGCGTGTGGACGACGGAGACGAGGCCGGAGCGCATCGCGATCTCGAACGCGTCCGACGGCTCGGCGGAGACGTCGACGTCGACCTCGGTGGCCTGGACGCGGACGTTGTCGATCGTCAGGTCGACCCGCGCGTCGGTGATGGCCACCGAGGAGAGCGGCGCGCGGCCGAGCCCGCCCCCGCCGCTTTCGCCGGTGCTCGGGAGGGTGAGGTTGCGGAGCTCCCCGTCCTTCAGCACCGCGCGGACGCGGGGGCCGATGATCTCGACGTCCCCGGCGTCGATGTGCCCCGCGAGCAGCGAGAACAGGCGCGGGCGGATGGCCACGCGCTCGAGCTCGAGGAACGGCGCGCCGCCGTCCGAGGAGTCGACGACGAGCCGGTTCAGGCCGACCATGAGGGGCCAGGCCTGGACGCGCACGTCGTAGCGGGCCGCGATGCCGAGCTCGCGCTGGAGCAGCGCCGCCGTCTCGTGCGCCGCCCAGGCCCGCACCGTCTCGGTGCGCACGAGGAAGCCGAGCGCGAGCGGGATCGCGCCGATCACCGCGAACAAGACGCACAAAACGCGCACGGCGAGGCGCCCCCAGTCCCTGCGGGCGCTCGGCGGGGAGCCCTTTCTCCTCGTGCCGTGCATCGGGGCGCAGCTTAGCTGATGCGCGGTCGGACGCTTACGTGGGCAGGGTGATCCTGTGCCAGGAAAATACCGGTGCGTGCGCGTCGCACCCGACCGGAAACGTGCTCCGGGGTGGAACGCCGCGGGGGCGCCGTGCGAGGCGCGCCGGGCCGGGTCAGCCCGCGGTGAGCTTGCGGTAGCGGAGCTTGCGGGGCTCGGCCGCGTCGGCGCCGAGGCGGCGCTTCAGGTCGGCCTCGTAGTCGGCGTAGTTGCCCTCGAACCAGACGACCTTGCTGTCGCCCTCGAAGGCGAGGATGTGGGTCGCGATCCGGTCGAGGAACCAGCGATCGTGGCTGATGACCACGGCGCAGCCGGCGAAGTTGAGGAGCGCCTCCTCGAGCGAGCGGAGCGTGTCGACGTCGAGGTCGTTGGTGGGCTCGTCGAGCAGGAGGACGTTGCCGCCGCGGCGGAGCAGCTTGGCGAGGTGGAGGCGGTTGCGCTCGCCGCCGGAGAGATCGCGGACCTTCTTCTGCTGGTCGCTGCCGGCGAAGTTGAAGCTGGCGACGTACGCGCGCGAGTTGACCTCGCGCTTGCCGACGAGGAGGCGGTCCTCTCCGCCGGAGATCTCCTGCCAGACGTTGTTGTTCGGGTTGAGCGCGTCGCGCGACTGGTCGACGTACGCGAGCTCCACCGTCTCGCCGAGCTTGAGCGCGCCGCCGTCGGGCTGCTCGAGGCCCATGATCATGCGGAAGAGCGTGGTCTTGCCGGCGCCGTTCGGCCCGATGATGCCGACGATGCCGCCGCGCGGGAGCGAGAAGCTGAGGTCGTCGATGAGGACGCGGTCGCCGAAGCCCTTGCGGAGGTGCTCGGCCTCGACGACCACGTTCCCGAGCCGCTGGCCGGCGGGGATGTGGATCTCGTTCTCCTCGACCTTCTTCGACCTGTCCTCGGCGAGCAGCGTCTCGTAGGCGGCGAGGCGGGCCTTGCTCTTGGCCTGGCGGGCGCGCGGGGCCAGGCGCACCCACTCGAGCTCGCGCTCCAGGGTGCGCTTGCGCGCGCTCTCCTGCTTCTGCTCGAGCTCGAGGCGCTTCTTCTTCTGCTCGAGCCAGCCGGTGTAGTTGCCCTCGTACGGGATGCCGGCGCCGCGGTCGAGCTCGAGGATCCAGCCGGCGACGTTGTCGAGGAAGTACCGGTCGTGGGTGACCGCGACGACGGTGCCGGGGTAGTCGTGGAGGAAGCGCTCGAGCCACGCGACGCTCTCGGCGTCGAGGTGGTTGGTCGGCTCGTCGAGCAGCAGGATGTCCGGCTTCTCGAGGAGGAGCCTGCAGAGGGCGACGCGGCGGCGCTCGCCGCCGGAGAGCTTGGTGACGTCGGCGTCGGGCGGCGGCAGCCGGAGGGCGTCCATGGCGCGCTCGACGACGCGGTCGATCTCCCAGCCGTTCGCGGCCTCGATCTTGTCCTGGAGCGCGGCGTACTCCTCGAGGAGCGCCTCCATGTCGGGGGGCGACTCGCCGAGCTTCGCGCCGATCTCCTCGAAGCGCTGGACGAGGGAGCGGACGTCGTGGACCGCCATCTCGACGTGCTCCTGCACGGTCTTGCCCGCCTCGAGCTGCGGCTCCTGGGCGAGGTAGCCGATGCGGATGCCGTCGGCGGGCTTCGCTTCGCCGAGGTACTCCTTGTCGACGCCCGCCATGATGCGGAGCAGGGTGCTCTTGCCGGCGCCGTTCGAGCCGAGGACGCCGATCTTCGCGCCCGGGTAGAAGGAGAGCCACAGGCCCTTCAGCACCTCCTTGTTCGGGGGGTGCACCTTCCGGACATCCTGCATCGTGAAGATGAATTGAGGGGCCACGTCTTCGCCTGTCTGTGCGTGCCCGGCGCGCCGTGGGGCTCCGCTCGGCCTTCGAGCGGGCGCGGCGCTGGCCGGGCTGGGGGGAGAGGCCGTATGCGAGATCGCCGGCTGACGGTCAAGAGGGCGTCGAGGCGGCTGTAGGCGGGCGCGCAGGGCGCGCGCCGGGACGGACGCGGGCGTCGTATGTATGAAGGGGGATTTCAACGCAAAGACGCAAAGGCGCAAAGACGCAAAAAAGAACAGATTTCATGCAGGTTTGCGCCTTTGCGCCTTTGCGCCTTTGCGTTGAAATCTCTTTCCGGCTCCTGGGCCGGACTTGTGAGGGGCGAGCGGCTAGGCGCGCCGCGCGCCGCGCCCGAACGCCTGCTTGAGGGCGGCGAGGTCCTCGCGGCCGACCTCGCGCGTGGCGACGAGGACGGCGAGGTACACGAGGGCGACAAGGATCGCCTTGCCGAGCACGGCGATCTTGCCGAGCCACGGGAGCTGCGTGCCCACGGCGATCGCGGCGAGCAGCGCGGCGCCGACGCGGAGCGCCGTCCGGGCGGGGACGAAGCCGCCGGCGGCGCGGTGGAGCAGGACGCCGCCGGCGACCGCGGCGGTGGCCAGCGCGAGCGAGGTGGCGACGGCGGAGCGCACCAGCATGTCGGGGCCGAACGCGGCGCGCGGGACGGCGATCGAGCAGCCGGTGGCGACGAGCAGGACGGTGGTGGCGGTGAGGGCGGCGGCCGCGCGCTCCCGGTGCAGGCTGGTGAGCGCGGCCGAGGCGACGCCGAGGACGGCGAACGCGCCCATGCCGAGGGAGAGGACGCGGAGCGTGTCGCCGCCGCGGCTGTAGATCTCGACAGGGAAGGCGAAGCGCAGGACGTGCGGGGCGAGGCCCGAGATCGGGGCGCAGAGGAGCCCGGTGAGCAGGAACGAGAGGCGGACGCCGGTCATGGCGTAGCGGCGGACCGCGGCGCGGTCGTTCTCGGCGTGCGCGCGGGCGAGCATCGGAAAGAGGATGAACGTGACCGAGAGCAGCAGCTGGTACGGCAGGAACGCGAAGAGCTGCGCGCCGCGGTAGACGCCGATGAGGTCGTCCGCAGCTTTCGCGCCGAGTGCGAGGCCGCTCGTGGCCTGCCCGAGGAAGCGGCGGAGGAGGAAGAAGTCGGTCTGGAGCAGGAGGTTCAGGAACGTCTGCGAGACGGCGAGCGGCAGGAGGAAGGCGGCGTGCTCGCGGATCGAGGGGCCGGCGCTGCCGCGGCGGCCAAGGCCGGTCCTGGTGAGCGCGAGCGGCACGATGACGGCGGCCGCGGCGACGAAGCCGGCGATCGCGCCGAGGACGCCGCTCTGGCCGGCGCGGAGGAAGAGCAGGGCGAAGGCGGCGATGCTCGCGGTGCGGAGCGCGCCGTAGCCGACGTCGAAGGCGGCCTGCGTGACGAAGCGCCGCTGGCCGTTGAGCGCGCCGACGAGCGGGGCGTAGAGGCCGTAGAGGAGCACGACGGCGGCGGCGAGCCGCAGCGGGCCGGCGACGTGCGGGGCCTCGGAGAAGTCGGCGATGGCGCCGGCGAGGAGCGCGAAGCCGGCGGAGACGACCACGGCGAGGAGGGCGTGCAGGGCGAGCGTGCGGCGGAAGGCGGCGGCGACGTCCTCTTCCGCGACGCTGGAGACGGCGCGCGAGACGCCCTGGATGCCGGTCGCGACGATGACGTTGTTGACGACGCCCACGCCCGCGAGGACGACGGAGACCGCGCCGTAGCCGTCGGTGCCGAGCAGCCGCGGGAGGATGAGCTGCTGGACGAAGCCGAAGAGGATGAAGGAGACCTTGGCCCCGGCGATGGCGAGGCCGCCGCGGCCGGCGGAGCGGGCGGCGGAGGGGGAGGGGGCGGCAGGGGCGGGAGAGGGGGCGGCAGGCGCCGGCGCCGCCTGCGAGGGGGCGGAGGCTTCGGGCGGCGGCGGGAGGGGCTCGGCGGCGCGCGACACGGCGCGGTTGTCGCAGAAGCACGCCAGGCGGGCAATCTCGCGGGAGGGCGAAGGGGAAGGGGAAGAAGAAGCGCGGGCGGGGGAGGAGGGGAGCGGGCGAGCTCACGTGCGCGTCACCAAAGTGAAGCGCCGCGCGGATTCGCTTGACGGGAAGGACTGCGCGACTATTCTCGCGCCCGTCTCCGACGCATTCCAGCTTAGCTCAGTTGGTAGAGCAGGCGGCTGTTAACCGCCGGGTCGCTGGTTCGAGTCCAGCAGCTGGAGCCACTCTTCTCTCCTTGCGAACTTCGCCGCGAGGCGCAGCTCACGGAGCGCACCGAGGTACATGCCTCGGGGGTTTTGTCTCTCCTCCCGCGCCCACGTTCCGCGTGACGGCCTCGCAGGCCGCGCCGGTTCGGTGGTAGACGGTTCGGCCAATGAGGACGCTCCTTCGGCGCCCTGGCCTCTGGCTCCTGATCGCGTTGCTCGCGGCCATCACGATCGTGATGGCGGTGCGCGCGCGTGGACCCAAGGTGAAGGTCGCCGTGGCCGCTCGAAGGGATCTCGAGCAGCGCGTCGTCGCGAGCGGACGGGTAAGGGTGCCGACGCGCGTTCAGGTAGCGGCGCAGGTCCCGGGCCTCGTCGTCGCGGTCGGCGCGATCGAAGGGCAACGCGTGAAGGCGGGCGATCTCCTCGTGCAGATCGACGACGCCGAGGCGCGCGCGGCGGTGTCGCAGGCGAAGGCCGCCGTCGACCAGGCGAGCGCGCGCGTCGAGCAGCTCCGCCGTGTCGGCGCGATCGTCGCGACGGAGGCGCTCCGTCAGGCGGAGACGAACCTCGAGCGCGCCGAGGTCGAGCTCGCGCGGGTGCGAGAGCTCTCGGCATCGGGGGCGGTCGCTCAAGCCGAGCTCGACAACGCCCAGCACAGCGTCGAGCTCGCGCGCGCGCAAAAGGTCGCGGCGGAGGCGCAACGCATCGCGTCCACCCCGGTGGGCGCGGACTCCCGCGTCGCGCTGACCGCGCTCCTCCAGGCGCAGGCGCAGCACGTCGGCGCGAACGTTCGCCTCGCGCAGACGCGGATCGTGGCGCATCAGGACGGTGTCGTGCTCACGCGCTCCGTGGAGCCCGGCGACGTCGTGCAGCCGGCGCGAACGTTGATTGTGCTCGCCGCGGACGGGAGCCCGCAGCTCGTCTTCCAGCCCGATGAGCGGAACCTCGCGTGGATCGCGCTGGGGCAGAAGGCGCGCGCGTCCGCGGACGCCTATCCGCAACAGGTGTTCGACGCCGAGGTGAGCTACATCGCGCCTTCCATCGATCCGCAGAGAGGCAGTGTCGAGGTGCGCCTCGCGGTGCCGAGCGCGCCTGCCTTTCTCTTGCCCGACATGACCGTATCCATCGATCTCTCGGTCGCTCGGCGCGAGAATGCGCTCGTCGTTCCGAGCGACGCCGTGCGCGACGCGGCGACGCCCGCGCCCTGGCTGTTCGCGGTCGAGGACAATCGCCTCGTACGCAAGGACGTGAAGCTGGGCATTCGCGGAGAGGGCGCCGTCGAGGTCGTCGAGGGCCTCGGCGACGGGAGCGTCGTTGTGTTGCCCGACGGACGGGTCCATGCGCCGGGCCAGCGCGTGCGCACGGAGCTCGATTGAGATGCCGTTCGAATGGTTCGTGGCGCTCCGTTACCTGCGCGACGCGAAGGGGCAGACCGCGCTGATCCTCGCGGCGGTGTCGGTGGGCGTGAGCGTCATCGTCTTCCTCTCCGCGCTCATCAACGGCCTCCAGGTGTCGCTCATCGACAAGACGCTCGGCTCGCAGCCGCACATCACGTTGCAGGTGCAGCGCGAAGCGGCGCGCCCGCTCGTCGAGCCCTCGAGCGATCGCGCCGTCGCGCGCTCCGTGCAGCCCGCGCCGCAGCGCCTTCGCTCCATCGACCAGTGGCCGCTCGTCATGGCCGACGCGGAGCGCACCGCCGGCGTCGTCGCCGCGTCGCCGGCGATCGTGGGCGCCGGCTTCGCCGTCCGCGCCGAGGCGAAGAACGCCGTCGTCGTGCGCGGCGTCGATCCCGAGCGCTTCCTCGCGATCATCGACGTCCGGAGGCGCATGCGCGCGGGCCGGTTCGACGTCGCCGGGGGCGATGCGGTCATCGGGGCCGTGCTCGCGAGCGAGCTCGGCGTCGGGGTCGGCGACAAGATCCGGATCACGACCACCGAAGGGATCGACGATCTCGTCGCGATCACGGGCGTCTTCTCGCTCGGCAACGAGGCTGTCGACAGGACGTGGGTGATCACGTCGCTCCGCAGGGCGCAGACGCTCTACGCGCTCGCTGGCGGCGCGACCTCGATCGAGCTCAAGGTCGCCGACGTGTTCGCCGCCGAGGCCGTCGCGGGCGAGCTGCGCGGGAGGACGGGGCTGAAGGCGGACAGCTGGATGAAGATCAACGCCGAGCTGCTCACCGGCCTCTCGGCGCAGAGCAGCTCGAAGAGCATGATCCAGTTCTTCGTCGTCCTCGCGGTCGCGCTGGGAATCGCGAGTGTGCTCATCGTGTCGGTCGTCCAGAAGTCGCGCGAGATTGGCATCCTCCGCGCGGTCGGCACGTCGCGGGGCCGCGTCCTGCGCGTCTTCCTGATCCAGGGCGCGGTCCTCGGGCTCCTCGGGTCGTTCGTCGGATCGGCGCTCGGGGCGCTCCTGTCGAAGCTCTTCGAGGGCCTCGTGCGCGGGCCCGACGGCGCCCCGAAGTTCCCCGTGCAGCTCGATCTCGAGCTCTTCGTGCTCGCGACCGCCCTCGCGGTCGGCGTGGGGCTCCTCGCCGCCGTGCTCCCCGCGCGGCGCGCCTCCAGGCTCGATCCGGCGTCGGCGATCCGCAATGGCTGATCCGCTGCTCGTCGTCGAAGGCGCGGTGAAGGAATACGGTGAGGCCGTCGTCACGCGCGCTCTCGATGGGGTCGATCTCCGTATCGAGAAGGGCGAGTTCGCCGCGCTGATCGGCCCGTCCGGCTCCGGCAAGAGCACCCTGCTCAACATCATTGGCCTGCTCGACCGGCCGACGCGCGGGCGCGTGGTCGTCGACGGCAAGGACACGACGGGGCTCGACGAGGCGAGCCTCACCAGGCTTCGCGCGCGGACGCTCGGCTTCGTCTTCCAGTTCCATCACCTCTTGCCGATGTTCACCGCGCTCGAGAACGTGATGCTGCCCGCCTGGGGCGACGAGGGATTCCCTTCGTCGGCCATGAAGGCGCGCGCGGCCGAGCTGCTCGGAGCGGTGGGGCTCGCCGACCGGATGAACTTCAGGGCGACCGCGCTCTCGGGCGGCCAGCAGCAACGCGTGGCCATCGCGCGCGCGCTGTCGCGAAGGCCGCCGCTCGTCCTCGCCGACGAGCCGACAGGGAACCTCGACACGGAGTCGTCGGCGGAGGTGTTCGCGTTGATGCGGCGGTTCAACCGCGAGCTCGGCACGACGTTCCTCGTCGTCACGCACGATCCGCGCATCGCGGAGCAGTGCGACCGGGTGATCGAGATCGTCGATGGGCGCATCGCCAGCGACCGCGCGTGAGGGGCATCCAGGCGTCGCGCCGGGACGCAGCCGGGCGCCTTACGAGCAGCTCCTGGGGCCTCCGTGGTCTTTGGCAGCGCGGCGACCTGCTTCACGAACGTGTGAAGGAGCTCGTTCGAGTGTGCTGGCGAAGACGAGCCTGTGGCCCTCGCGTTCGAGCTCTTGGTCGAAGCCGTTGTACGTGGCTGCCTTCTCGAGGCGCGAGACGATGATGGGCGACAGAGCTGTCGTCACTTCTTCCGCCCCTTGCGCTTGACCGTCGCGGTGCGCGTCGGGGAGGAGGAAGCGCTCGATCTCGCGGAGGGTCGCCGACTCGAGGTCCTTCTCGCTGTACGTGTCCGCAAGCTCGAGGAAGTCGAGCATATACGGGTCGCGGAACACGAGCGCAGGTGAGAGCTCGCCTCTCTCGTGTAGCGCGGCCAGTTCCTTGCGGATCAGCGCCTCCGGCTTCTTGGAGAGCGCTGTGCGCTCGAAGAGCATGCCGTCGATACGCTCGGCGAGGACGCGCGTCGACCACCCTTTCACCCGGCACATCTCGGCGTAGAAGGTGCGCTTCAGCTCGTCCTCCATGTAGATGAGCTGCCTGAAGTGGCTCGACGACAACTGTCTCTGCAGTGCGGAGACAATCTCCGCGCCGGGGAACGCGCGCGCGAACCGAATCATGTGCCCAGGCTCTTCTCGCCGAAGCCGCGCCCGTAGCGCGCCTCCAAGTGTCTCCCTGCTGCGGAGACAATCTGGGCCCCGCACGCCGCGCGGCGCCCTTCGAGCACCTCCATGTACCGCGGGGTTGTGAGCGACCGGACGGCAGCGACGTAAAAGCTTCGGACTGCGCTCAGGGTAGCTTGGCCTCCGCTCTCCAGCGGGCCGTGACGATCGCCACGTTTACGGCGTGTGGAACAATCGACCCATGTAACCTATTGTTTTCACTTGTTATTGGCTAGCGTGGCGCTGCCGGCTGAGAAAACTTCCTCGACCATGTCGATCTCGCCCAGCGTCGTTCGTCGCCTGTACGAGCAACCCCGCCGGCGCCCGAGGTGCCGCTGCGAAAGGACACGACGATGAAGGTCATGGTGATCGTGAAGGCGACGAAGAACAGCGAAGCAGGCCTCATGCCGAGCGAGAAGCTCCTGACCGACATGGGCAAGTACAACGAGGAGCTCGTCAACGCCGGCCTCATGCTCGCGGGCGACGGCCTGCACCCGAGCGCGAAGGGCAAGCGCATCAGGTTCGCCGGGAACCAGCGCACCGTCGTCGACGGTCCGTTCTCCGAGACGAAGGAGCTCATTGCCGGCTTCTGGATCTGGCAGGTCCGGTCGATGGAGGAGGCCGTCGAGTGGGCACGTCGTTGCCCCGATCCGATGCCGGGTGAGGAGGCCGAGCTCGAGATTCGCCCGATCTTCGAGGCGGACGACTTCGGCAAGGAGTTCACCCCGGAGCTCCGTGCTCGGGAGGAGCGCCTCCGCGCAGAGATCGAGCGGCAGCAGAAGGCGTAGGTAACGGCCGCGCGCGAGCCGAGCACGCACGCGAAAGGCTGTCGACGCCGTGTGGCGTATTGACGTCGCCCCCGCCGTGAGCGCGCCCCTCCGTTCGGACGTCCTCCCCGTCCATCTGGACATCCCCCGGCTTATCTGGACATCCCGCTCGCCCATCTGGACAAGGGGTGGGGTCATCTGGACATCCAGCCCGCCCATCTGGACAGGGAGCGGGGTCATCTGGACACCCGGCCCCCCATCTGGACATCCCACCCCGTCGCCTCGCCTCCCGGCTCCCCCCACCCCCGTCCAGACCCTGCTCCGCGCTGGACGTCCTTCCGACCGAGCTCATCCTTGCCGCTTTGCGTCGTGCCCCGAGGGGCGCGGGTCGCAGGAGGAGGGGTCAGGCAATCATCATGGCAAAGCAAGGACAGGACTTCGAGCGCTGGGTCAAGGTCGCCGCCGGGTCGGAGCGGACCGACAACCCGCTGAACATTCCGTACGACGTCGCCGTGCGTGAGGCGGTCGCCGCCGCGGCGTTCGTGAGGAAGTACTGGGAGCCCGACGGCGATCGTCCGGGCCTCAAGCGGGTCAAGAGCCGCCTTCCCGCCTCGAGCAGCGACGAGCTACTCTCCATCGTCCACGCCGTGCAGGAGGCGCAGACGCGGCTGCTCCTCATCGTCGATCCGGCCGTGGCCGATCTCGGCGAGCGGGCCCGGTTCGTCGTTGATGAGCTCGAGTCGGCGCTCGAGTTCCTGCTCGACGACGACATCGACGAGCCCGCCGACGCGCAGCTCGCGCGCATCAAGGAGTTCCACGCGCAGGACGGCCAGCGATCGAGCGCCCTCTCCCAGGCGCTCCGCGATTACGCGGGGCTCGCGGAGCCGCTCAAGGACCGCCTGGTCGAGGCGGACGAGGCGTTCGACGTGCGCCTCGTCGCCGAGGCCAGGAAGCTCGCGGAGGACCTGCAACGGCGGGCGCTGGAAGCGGCCCCCGAAGCCGGCGCCACGGCCGCCGCGACCACGATCCGCAACCAGCTCCTGCACCTCATGGTCGGGCGCGTCGGCGCCATCCGGAAGATCGCGGCCCACGTCTTCCGGCGCCACCCCGAGATCGCCCGCGAGGTGACGAGCGCCTACGAGCGGCGCCGGCGCGCGTCGGCGCGGCGCGAGAAGGCCCGCAAGGCCGCCGAGGCCGGACAGGCCAACGGCAAGCCGGAGGCGGCGCCCGCGCCCGCGACCCCCTGGCAGGAGCCGATGTTGACGATCGCCCCGCGCCCCGCCGCACCGAGACGAGCACCATCGCCTCGATAGGTCCGAGGACGAGAGGGCGCGCGGCTCGATCGAGCCGGATGCGACCGGCTTCGCCTTCTCGTGCCCGGAGAACCGGAAGCTCACGGACCACTCGCGGTATGAAGCTCACGGACCACTCGCGGTATAGCGAGCGGGCCATCTCGTCGAGGAGGTCGACTCGAGGCCGCCGTCTATCACCGGCGCCAGGTTCCACACACCTGGATCATCGACCCCGAGGAAGAGACCCTGGCCGTCTACCGCTGGACGCAGGAAGGTTACGTCGAGATCCTCGCCGCCGAGCGCGGCGAGCAGGTTCGGGCCGAGCCGTTCGAGGCGACTCCGCTGCAGGTCGGCGTGCTCTTCGGCGACGACGAAGACGACGAGCCCTGAGCTGGGTGACCGTGCGGCGCTGGTCGCTCGCCATCGACCAGGGGCGCCTCTTCGATGCATGCCTACAAGCCGTTGCGATCGTTCGGCATCGTCGTTTGCCTCGTGCTAATCGTCCTGCCCTCCTGGCTTTGCCTCCGTGGTCCGCATCCTCAGATAAGCAAGTAGAACCGGTGAGGCTGCCAATCGCTTCTTCGCTGTACCCAGAGGACCGGTGGTGTGATGGCTTGTGTGGGTGCGAGATCCAGCAGCCACAGGTCGAACGGATACCGCGTCGCTCGTCGTCGCAGCCCGACCCGACGCGGTCTACCGTGCCTTCGCCGATCCCGACGCGCTGATGGCGTGGCTCCCGCCCGAGAGCATGACCGGTCGCGTCCTCGACTACGACTTCCGCGAGGGCGGTCGCTACCGCATCGAGCTGACTTACGATGATGCAGCGCCCGTCGGCGTCGGAAAGACCACCGGGCGGACCGATGTCAGCACCGGGCGCTTCCTCTCGCTGGAGCCGGGCAAGCGCATCGTCCAGTCGGTCGCATTCGAGTCGTCGGACGCTTCGTTCGCGGGCGAGATGGTGATGACGTGGTCGTTCGAATCGCTGCCCGCAGGGACCCGCATCACCATCACCGCGGAGAACGTCCCGCCCGGCATCAGCCAGGCCGACCACGAGGCCGGCCTTCGAGCGTCCCTGGAAAATCTCGCGCGCTACCTGTCGCCGCCGCGGCGTTTGTGAAGCGGAAACCGCGCTCCGCGGCGCGTCCGCTCCCATCCATCATTGCCGTTCGCAGTCTTGGGAGACGACGCTGGAGGTTCAGAGTGCGCCGGCAGGCGGTCGTTGCGCCAGGCGGCGGCTCCGGCGGGCGACGGAGGCTCCGGCGAGCTCAGGCCATACAGCAGAACGTGGACGGCTCGGCTGGCTGAAGCTCGCCGACGGGCTCGCCGCCCTGCGGCGCGCACGCGCCCGGCTCCGCCGCCACGACCGCGGCCGACTTGCTGCCCATGCCGACGCCAGGCGGCGTCACCGCACAGAACGGGACGCTCGAGCTGACGAGGTTCGACGCGATCAGGTCGGTGCATGCCGCGTCGCGGTACACGGACGCCATGACCATGCACGAGGCGCCGGTCGGCTCGCCGCAGCTGCATGGAGTGCAGTCGCGGCCGTCGAGCGCGCCTCTATAGAAGGCATGCCTCTGGGCATAGCCCTCCGGACAGGCGACGTCGCCCTCGTGGTAGACGCAGGTCAGGAACCCGGGCGGCGCTGCCGGCGCGCACGTCGTCGCGTCCGCGCACGCGGTGTGCGCCCCCGCGACGCAGGCCATTGCGCGCGTCGCCCACCAGGGCGCGCTCTGAGGGATCGGCTGGGGGACTTCGATGCGCGGCGTACACGCACCGGCCGTGATCGAGGGCGCCGCGATCGCCAGCGACTGCACGCAGGGCTCGCCGTTGCAGTCCTGATCGGCGGGGATCGCGCTCTCGGCGGTGCAGGCGCCGTCCCATGCGTCGGGCGCGGCGAACGGCGTCGCGACGGCGTCGGGCTCGTCGCCGGCGCACGACGGGGACGACGACGCGGCCCATGCGGTGGGGAGCGCGCACGAGACCTCGGGCGGGTCGCACGCGCAGGTCGGGCAGGTCTTCGGCACCTGCTGGAGATCGGCGAAGCCCTCGTACCCGATCGTCGGTGCGTCGGCGGGGCAATCGGGGGTGGCCTCCGCCGGGCCGAACCAGAGGAGCGCCGGGCCGGACCAGCCGAGCGGTGCGGGGGGGACGCACTGACCGGAGCACAGCGCGCTGTGCTCCTCGCCGCCAGCGCCGCCCTGTCCGCCAGCGCCGCCCTGACCGCCGTCGCCGCCCTGACCACCGTCGCCGCCCTGACCGAGGTCTTCCGAGCACCACTCAGGATAGTGGAGGAGCTCTTCGGGCGAACATGGGCCATCAATGATGATGGGCTCCTGGCTGCAGCCAGCGCTCAACAGCGCTCCAGCAAGGGCAAGGCTCGGCACGCGCATGCGTGGTACCCTACCCGAACGAGGGTCCTTGGCACAAGGCGGCGTTTTCCCAGCAAGCCGCGAGTGCGTCCAGCGCGTCGAGCATTGCGTGAATCGAAGAAAATTTCTCATCGTTCTCACCTCGGGGAGGGCGAACATTTCTGCCACCGGATCCGCCTCATAGGTTCATTTGTAGACCGATCCCGAATGCCACCCCGGTCGCGGGAGCGCTCCATACCGGGCGTTGTGATTCGGTGATGCCTTTACGACGGAGTATTGACGAGTCGACCAAGCGCTGAACCGCCTCGACAGTTCCGCACCCGGAGAGGCTCTCTGAAAACGGCCACGTGACGCCGACTCGCGCGCCGACTCCGACACGAGCATTCAGCAGCGATCCTGTGAGGTTTTCAAGCTCGGGCACGGCACGGAGCATGCCGATCTCGCCGACCCCGCACGCGAAGAGCGAATGCCGGTGAAGGCACAGAGCAACGTTCGCGGTGAACGCCGATGTCGCCACACGCGCCTCGTCCACGCTGGTCGACAGCGACGAGAGCCCGCGGGCTTCCAGCGCGATCGACCATGCCGGCCAGCGTCCCGCGACCGCCAACGTTGGACCCACGGCAACGCCGGGCGTCAGCCCCAGCGCCATGGTGGCGCCGGCGCCAACGGTCCAGCGGAAGCGCTCCGCCGCAGCCTGGCCCGCGCTGCTCGGAGGCGGCGCCCGCACCCGTGACAGATCGCGCGCGGGCGCCGCCTTGCCCGGCGACCGGGCGGGCGGCGCCTCGCTCGGCGGCGGCGCCGGCGGTCCCGCGCACGGGCGCTCGGGGGAGCATGGCGCCTCCGCCGGCGTCGCGGGCTCTTCGTGCGGGGCCGGCGCTGCCTGCGGCGGTGGGAGCTCGCCCGTGTCGTCGAGCTGCACGGCGATCGACAGGGCCACCGTCGAGACCAGCGCCTTGCAGTCGCCGTGGGTCGTGTAGCGATCGGCCCAGAGCACCACGCCGCGGCGATCGCGGAGATAGGCGGACGCGATGAGCTCGCCCTGCGCCTGTTCAATCGACGCCGCCATCGTGAGCGAAGCCTCCGCGTCGAAGGGGTCGAAGCCCATGCGCCGGGCGATCGCTGCGCGCAGGAACCGCTCGTCGGGGCAGCGCTCGGCGCCTGGCCCGCGCGTGAGCTCGATCCGCACGCTGGCCCGGCGCGGTCCGGAATCGGCACGGACCGGCGCGGCCGCGAGCTGCGCGACGAGGGCGGGGACCATCGACGCGAACGCTGCGCGCCACGCCTGCTTTCCCCATCGCGGGGCGCGCGACCCGACGCACGCAGGAGGCGGCGGCTCTGCGCTCACGGCCGCTCGTGCCCCGCCGCGCCGCCGGGCGTCGTGACCGGCAGCGCCTCCGCCCTCGGCCGGAGCCGCTCGCGCAGCAACGTCAGCCGGCCCTGTGGAAACCGCTGCGCGTGCGCCTCGACGTGCTCAATGGCGGCCGCGCGCTCGCCGCGCGACAGCGCCGCCTTGGCCGCGTCGAGCAGCGCGAGCTCCTCGTCGAGCCGATCCTGGATCGACTCTGCGGGCGCCGGGGCACCTCGCGAGGCGGCGGGCTTGCGCTGGCCTGGCCCATCGGCCGCCCGTGCAGCGGGCGCTCGGGGGCCCTGCTCGTCGTCGGAGGGCGTGACGTCGCCGGAGCGCCGCGCTTCACCGAGAACTCCCTGGCGTCGCGCCTCCGGCGCCAGGCCCGGAGCTGTGCTCCGCGCGACGAAGAGGGGTATCGCGACCGGGCCGAGGTGGCGAGCCCAGGTCACCGGCGCCGGAGCGAGCGCCGTGGCCAGGAGCACGCCGCTGGCGACGCCTGCCGCACCCCACCCGAGCGCCGGGCGAAAGACCCGGGCGACCGGGCGCGCAAGGCCCGCGAGGCGTGCTCGCCACCGCGTCCTGTCGAGGCGTGCCCGGGAGCTCAGCGCGGCCGGGTCGCTCGAAGGCAGGAGCGTCTCGCGGAGCGAACGCAACGAGGTCGCGGAGAACAGCGGGAGCACGAGGACGCTGGACCGGAGCGCCCGCCTCTCTTCGGGGCGCAGCCGCTTCTCGGCGGCACGGTAGTCCCGGCGCGCGAGCCGCAGCCGGCTCGCGGCGGTGTGCTCGTTGAGCGACAGCGCGCGCGCGATCTCGCGCACCGGGACATCGTACGCGTCGGCCAGGAGGAGGATGGCGCGGCGCTCGGGCGCGACCTCCGACAGGAGGCGGATCGCCAGCGCGAAACGCTCCTCCTCGGCGATGCGCTGCTCGCCGCTCGCCGCGGCGTCGGCCCGCTGGAAGCACGCAGCGTCCGTGAGCCCTACCGACACCTCGCGGCGCCGGTAGGCGCGCTCCAGGTGATGGCGGACTTGCCGCCAGGCGATCCCGAAGAGCCACGAGGCCTCCGCCCTCCAGTGCTCGCCGAGGCGCTCCGGTCGAGATGGCTCAGGCATGCCCGTGGGTATGCCGCGCGGGCGAGGTGGTGTGTCGCTCGACTCGCTGTCTGCGGCAACGGCGGCCCGCGCAGCCGGCGCCGCGGATCCCAGGGTGTCTGCCGAGTCCGGCAGGGCCGCGTCGCGCGCGCTGCCGGAGCGCATGGGGTCGTACCGGGGGAAGCTGCGGTAGGCGCCCAGCAGGACGTCCTGGCACAGGTCGTCGAGGTCGCCCTCGGCGACGCCGAGGAAGCGGAGCATGCCTGGGAGGACGTGAACGGCGGTCGCGTGCATGGAGGTCCAGGCGCCGTGCTGGGCCGGGGCGGTCGGAGGACGAGAAGGGCTCATGCTCAGAATTACGGGGCGTTTCCCGCGGCCGTCACAGAATCGGGCCGGGCCGAGGCCCCTCCGATCCGATGCGGACCCCCTCCGACCCGGTGCGATGCCAGCTCGGACGAAGGGCGACCCCCTCGACCGGGTGAGACGCCCGAGGCGAGGGGAGCAGGTCCTTCAGCAGAGCTGGCGCAGCCGACCTCGGTTCATGTCGCTCCGCCGGCAGCGCGGCTTGCCTCGCGTTCCGGCGCGCGCCGCCATCTCATGAGCGACGCAGCATTTCGCGTTCTTTACCCGGCGCCCTGACGCCTGGCGGCGGCCTTGCGAGGCGCTCGAGCCTTCGTCGATGTCGGCGCCGGCACGTCGCCCGCGCCGCTCGGCTCGGCCATCGCGATGCGCCGCGCCGTCTCGGCGGCGGCGCGCACGAGCGGCGCGAGGACGTCGGCCGGGCTCGCGTCTCCCTCCCAGGCGACCGGAGCCCCGAGCTGGCGCAGCACGGCGCCGTGCGTGACGGGCTCGTCGAAGCCGAAGCGCAGCGCCGGCAGCGCCTCGCGCGGCTTGTCGTAGTCGGCCGCCTTCACCTTGCCGAGCCTCACCGTCGGCACCTCGTGACCCTCGGTCTCGCGCGCAGCCGCCGCTCTGCCACCCTTCTTCGCAGCCGCTTCGCTCTCCCCGCCGCGCGCGGCGCGCAGCGCGTCGAGCACTTGCCCCTTGGTCTTTCCGCGCAGCTCGAAGAGCAGGAACGGATCGCGGTCGAGCGCCTCGCCGAGCACGTAGTGGGTCGCGGCGACGTGCTTGCACGGATCGCCCCAGTCGGGACACGAGCAGCTCGTCGTGAGGTCGGCGCGCTGCGCCGGGAACAGGCTCACGCCCGCTTCCCGAAACACGTCGTCGATCGGCTGAGGCATCTGCCCCGCGAGGAGCTCGGCCGAGAACTGCGCCTTCCTGGCCATGCCGTCGATGGCCCTCTTCCACGCGGCCTCGCCGAGCTGCGCGAGGTCGATGGTGATCTTGTACGGCGTGGCCCGCGAGCCGGTGACCTTGGCCGTCACCTTGCCGCCCTTGACGACGAGGTCGTGCGTGCGGCCTGCTCGGGCGTAGGTCCTCCCGCGCGCCAGCCTCGCCGAGTCGCCGCGCAGCACGCCCTCGAGCGCCTCGATCCACCGCTGTCCCCACCAGGTGGTGCCTGCCTTCTTCACCCGAATGCCACGCTCGGGCGGCGGCTTCTTGGGCGCGGGTTTGTACCAGCCGTCGCTGCTCCAGCGGCTCATGGGCGCACCTCTCTGCGGCTTCGCGCGGCGCGCGCCTTCGCGCCTGGCCGCGACGACGTGACGGTATCCACATCGTCGTCATCGCCGTCCGCGACGGCGCCCTCCGAGAGCCCGAAGAGGTCGCGCAGCTCGCCGCCGTCGAGCTCGGTGATCCACTGCTCGCCGGCGCCCACGACCTTCGAGGCGAGCTCGCGCTTCTGCTCGAGCAGGCGATCGATCTTCTCCTCGACAGTGCCCGCGCAGACCAGCTTGTGGACCTGCACGGCGCGCCTCTGGCCGATGCGGTAGGCGCGATCCGTCGCCTGATCCTCGACGGCGGGGTTCCACCAGCGGTCGTAGTGGAAGACGTGGCTCGCGGCCGTCAGGTTGAGACCCGTGCCACCCGCCTTCAGCGAGAGGACGAAGACGCGCGGGCCGCGCGGCTCCTCCTGAAAGCGGCGCACCATCTCGTCGCGCGCCTTCTTCGGGGTGCCGCCGTGAAGGAACACCACCTCGCAGCCGAGGTTCGCGGTGAAGTGCTCCACGAGCCTGTCGCCCATCTCCCGGAACTGCGTGAAGACGAGCGCCTTGTCGCCGGCGGCCACGGCCTCCTCGAGCATCTCGGTGGTGCGGGCGAGCTTCCCGGAGCGCCTCGGCAAGGGGCCGGCCTCGCCGAGGTACTGCGCCGGGTGGTTGCAGATCTGCTTGGTGAACATGAGCAGCGCGAGCACGCGCCCCCGTCGCTCGATGCCGTCCGAGGCCTCGATGCGGCGAAGCTCCGCGTCGACGACCGCCTTGTAGAGCGTGGCCTGCTCGCGCGTCAGCGTGCAGACGACCTTCATCTCGTTCTTCGGCGGGAGGTCCTTCAGGATGGTCGGATCGCTCTTGAGCCGGCGCAGGATGAACGGGCCCACGATGCGCCGGAGGCGCGCGGCGGCCTGATCGTTGCCATAGCGCTCGATCGGGAGCGCGAAGTCCCGGCGGAACGTCTCCAGCGGCCCCAGGAGGCCAGGGTTCGCGAACTCCAGGATCGACCAGAGCTCGGCGAGGCGATTCTCGACCGGCGTGCCGGTGAGCGCGAAGCGGTGTGCAGCGCGCAGGCCGCGCGCGGCGCGCGCGGTCGCCGAGGCGGAGTTCTTGATGTTCTGCGCTTCGTCGAGCGCGGCGACGGACCAGTCGACGCTCGAGAGCAGCTCGGCGTCGCGGCGCAGGAGACCGTAGGTCGTGACGACGAGCGTGCCTGGCTCCTTCGGGAGGTCCTTCGCCGACCGCGCGCGCTCGGCGCCGTAGTGGCGCACGAGCTGGAGGGAGGGCGCGAAGCGCTCGACCTCACGCTCCCAGTTGCCGACCACCGAGGTCGGCGCGACGAGCAGGGCGGGCCGGCCGTCACGCGGAGCCTCCTCCTTGCGGCGCAGGAGGAGCGCGAGGAGCTGGATCGTCTTGCCGAGGCCCATGTCGTCGGCGAGGCAGGCGCCGAGCCCGAGCGAGCTCATCGTCGCCAGCCAGCCGAGGCCGCGCTCCTGATAGGGGCGCAGCGTCGCGCCGAGCGTCTCCGGGGCGCCCAGCTCCTTGCTGCCGCCGCTGCGCAGGCGCTCGACCAGCTCCGCGACGGCGCCCGAGGCGGCGACCGCGACCGACAGCCCGCCTTGCTGCGCCTCGCCCGCAAGGACGGCCTGGATGGCTTCGCGCGCCGTCATCTTCGATGCGCCGCCCGAGAGGCGCTTCTGGATGTCGCTCAGCTCGCGCGGATCCACGGCGACCCACGCCCCGCGGAACTGGACGAGGGGCGCTTTCTGCTTGGCCAGCGCCGCCAGCTCGCGCGCGGTCAGAGGCTCGTCCCCGATGACCGCCTCCCAGTCCACGTGGAGCAGCTCGTCGAGCGCGAGCCCCGCGGCGCCTGCGACGACACCGGCGACCTTCCTGGAGCTCCCGCCCACGCGCATGCGCAGGCGCAGGCGGCGCTGCCCTGCGGCGGTCAGCTCGCCGGGGACGATGACGCCGAAGCCCGCCTCCGCGAGCGCCGCCGCGCCCTCGCCGAGGAATGCCCACGCCGTCGCCGGGTCGAGCGGTACCGACTCGGGGCGGGCCTCCTCGAGGGATCGCGCGAGCGACGGGAAGAGGCGCGCCGCGCGACCGAGGGCTTCGAGGAGCGACTCCTGTGGATCCCGAAAGGCGCGCCCGAGCTTCTCGAGGCTGCGTCCCTTCGTCTTCCACGCCTCGGCGGCGGGCACGAGGAGGCTCGGATCGTCCGGCGACTGGAGGAGGAAGCGCAGGAGGAACGGCGCGCCGTCGGCCAGCGGCAGCTCGAGGCGGAAGCACGCGCGCAGGCGATCGCGCGCGCCGAGGGCAGGCTCGCTCCAGCGCTCGAGATCGTCGACCACCGATCGTTCGGCGAACCCCGCGGCCTCGAAGCTCCGCTGCGAGCCTGCGAGCGCCGTCCGCCAGCGATCGGCCCACGCGCCGCCGGACAAGCGCGCTCCCTTCGTTCGCGTCGTCGCGTGCGACGGGCCGCCATGGGCGGCGCGCACCAGCGCGTCGACGACAGCATCGACGTAGGCGCGAAGGAGGGCATCGGGCGCCCACACCGCGTCGGCGCCGTCGCGAGCGGCGGGCACGGCGTGCGCCGCCGGCGGCATGCTCCTGGCGAGGGCAGCGACCTTCGCCGCGTCCTCGCTCCCCGCGAGCGCCGCTGCCCAGCGGGCCTCGATGCGTCCGCCGCGTCGCGTTATGGTGGGCACCACGCGCTCGCGCGCCACGAGGTCCATGGCGAGCTTGCTGGCGAGCACCCAGGTCGCGACCGAGCCGGGCAGACTCTCCACCTCGGAGGCCGGGACGACGGCGAGCTGGGCCATCGTTTCGAAGAGCGGGAGCTTGAGGCCCAGCGCCTCACGGCGGCCCTCCGGCGCGACGAGCGCCGTCGACCAGGCTTCGCCGTCACGACCGAGCGAGGGCAGCACGCGGGGCGGCGGGTCGCCGCCCCAGAGGAACAGGGCATCCACGTCTGGCAAGTACACGAGCGGCATCGACCGCCCCTACATGCCACATGGACCCCGGATCGAGGGAGACGAAGGCGCGGGGGCTGCGCAAATCAGCCGGCCCGATGCGCTGCGAGCGGCCGCTCGATCGCCCGTCGTAGCATCGCCGTCCAGCGCTCGAGCCAGAGCCGCTCCCGCGCCTCGGGACCCATCCGTGTAACCGTTCACGACCCGCAGGCCCCCCTTTCATCTCGACGATGCCCACCTATGCCTTGTAGTGCTGCACATGGCCCGGCAGCCAATGAACGAGAAGGGCCGACCCTACCTCTTCCAGGAGTTCGAGATGACCGTGAAAGCCTTTGGTGCCCATGCCGCCGACAAGCCGCTGGAAGCGCTCGACATCTATCGCCGCGCCCCGGGCGACCACGATGTGCAGATCGACATCGTCTACTGCGGCGTCTGCCACTCGGACTTGCACACCGTCCGAGGTGAATGGGCCGGCACGCTCTATCCGTGCGTTCCTGGGCACGAGATCGTGGGGCGGGTGTCCGCTGTGGGGGGCCAGGTATCTCGCTTCAAGAAGGGCGAGCTGGTCGGCGTCGGCTGCATGGTCGACAGCTGCGGCCGCTGCGCGTCCTGCGCCGAACACCTCGAGCAGTACTGCGAGAGGGGCATGACGCTCACCTACAACTCTCCGACCCCGGACGCCCCCGGGCACACGCTGGGCGGCTACTCCCAGCGGATCGTCGTCAACGACAGGTACGTGGTGAAGATCACCCACCGCGAGGATCAGCTGGCGGCCGTGGCCCCGCTGCTCTGCGCCGGCATCACCACCTATTCGCCGCTTCGGCACTGGAACGCCGGGCCCGGCAAGAAGATCGGCATCGTGGGCATCGGCGGGCTCGGCCACATGGGCGTCAAGCTCGCCCACGCGATGGGCGCGCACACCGTCGCGTTCACGACGTCGGAGTCGAAGCGGCAAGACGCCAAGGCCCTCGGCGCGGACGAGGTCGTTGTGTCGCGCAACGCGAACGAGATGGACCGCCACGCCGAGAGCTTCGACATGATCTTGAACACGGTCGCGGTGAGCCATGACCTCGACGCCTTCACGAGGCTGCTCAGGCGGGACGGCGCCCTGGTGCTCGTGGGCGTGCCGAAGGACGCCCACCCGTCGCCCAACGTCTTCAACCTCGTGCTCAAGCGCAGGACGATCGCCGGGTCGACGATCGGCGGCATCGCCGAGACGCAGGAGATGCTCGATTTCTGCGCGGAGAAGGGGATCGTCGCCGACATCGAGGTGATTCCGATCCAGCAGATCGAACAGGCGTACGAGCGGATGCTCAAGGGCGACGTCAAGTATCGCTTCGTCATCGACACCGCCAGCTTGGCCGCCGGGCCACAGCGGTAAGGCCTAGAGCGACAAACGGGTTGAAACTGCCTGAAAAGTGCAGAATTTCGAACCGCCAAGTCGCCAAGGACGCCAAGAACGGAGAATTATCTTGGCGTCCTTGGTGTCTTGGCGGTTCATTTCTCGCTCGATCAACGTGATCGGTGTCCTAGGTCATCGTCAACGCCGAGGGGCGGCGCTAGCCCCTTCGCCTCTTCCGTGGCTCGCGGCGCTGCCCGGCACGCCCGCTCCGCGCCGCCGTCTCTTCCCCGCCTGCCACGACCTCCCGCACGCTGTCGCGCAACCAGCGGTGAGCGGGGTCCGCGTCCAGCCTCGGGTGCCACAGCAACGAGACGGTGATCTCCGGCGCGGCGAAGGGCAGCGCGAAGCTGAACAGGCCGTCGCGCAGGCTCCTTGTGTGGTGATCCGGAACGCTGGCGATCAGGTCGGTCGCGCGCGCCAGGGCGATCGCGGTCGCGAACCCGCCGACGATGGTCACCACCTCGCGCGCCAGACCGAGCGCGGCCAGGCTCTCGTCGATGCGCCCCTTGGCCACGCCGCGCCGTGAGAACACGACGTGGCGTCCGGCGGCGTAGCGCGCGGGCGTGATCTTCGCGCGGCCGAGGGGGTGATCGCTGCGCACGACGCCGATGAAGCGGTCGCGGAACAGCGCCTGGGTGCGCAGCTCGGGGCTGGTGTCCTCGTCGACGACGCCCGTCTCGAGGTCGACGGCGCCCGTGCGCAGCGGCGCGCTGTCCTTGTCGGGCTTGGCCACGAAGCGCAGCCGGACGCCTGGCGCCTCGGCGCCGGTGCGCTCGATCAGGGCTGGGCCGAAGCCCTCGACGAAGCCCTCGCTGGTGCGCAGCGTGAAGGTGCGCACAAGGCGATTCAGGTCGAGCTTCTCGGCCGGCCGCAGGACGGCCTCGGCGCCCTGCACAAGGTGGCCCACGCGCTCGCGCAGCTCGAGCGCGCGTGGGGTCGGCACCAGGCCGCGGCCAGCGCGCACCAACAGGGGGTCGCCCAGGGTCTCCCGCAGGCGCGCGAGCGCCCGGCTCATCGCCGACGGGCTCAGGCGCAGGCGCCGGGCCGCGCCGGTGACGCTGCCTTCCGTGAGCAGCACGTCGAGCGTCACGAGCAAGTTCAGGTCGGGCAGCGACATGCCAGCAGGCTACCAGAGGTCAGGGTGAACTATGGCGTCGCATGCACATATAGGTTGCGATCGTTGCGCGTTCCGCAATCCGTGCCGGCGCTCTAGCTTCGACGTCGAAGCGCGGATCACGTCGATTCGAGCCGAGCCGGAGGCCACCCATGACCGAGAACGCCCTTGACCTGTTCATCCATCGCACCCGCGCCAGCTGGGGACCGCTCAGCAGCGCCCTTGTCGCCAGCTGTCGCGATCACCTGGAACAGCTGGCGAAGGCGCACGCCTCCGAGCCCTGGCTCGCGGCGCTGCACGAGGAGGCGCCCGCGTCCAGGGAGCTCTACCGGGACGCGGAGCACGGCTTCGTGCTGCAGGCCCACACCGAGCAGGCCGGGATCTACCGCCCGCCGCATGACCACGGTCGCAGCTGGGTGATCTACGCCCTGCAGCGCGGAGAGATCGCGATGTCGACCTACGCTCGCGTCGAGACCGGAGCCGGCATCCAGCTGGTCAAGCGTGATGAGACGCTGTTGCGCGCCGGGCAGGCGCAGCTGTTCTTGCCGGGAGACATCCACGACACGCGCTGCGTCGCCGGCCCGGCGCTGCAGTTGCGTTTCACCGAGCGCGATCTCAGACAGGAAGATCAGGTCGCGCGGCGCGTGACCCGCTATGTCGAGCGCAACGGCGTCTGGACGGTGGGAACATGATGGCGCTGCGCACCTCGATGGCGGGCGCGCCCCTGCCGAGCGAGGCGCCCGATCAGGCGGCTTCCAGTGTGCAGGGCCCGGCGCGCGCGGAGGCGATCGCGTGCGTGCTCGCGGCCATGGTGCTGGTGGTGCTCTCCGCAGGCATCGCCAACGTGGCGCTGCCTGCGCTGGCGCACGCGCTCCAGGTGACGCCCGCCGCGTCGGTGCGCGTCGTCAGCGCCTACCAGCTCGCGCTGGTGATGGCGCTGTTGCCGTGCGCCGCGCTGGGCGAGAGCCTGGGCTATCGCGCCGTGTTCACGGCGGGCGTCGGGCTGTTCACGGGCGCGTCGGTGCTGTGTGCGCTGGCGCCATCGCTCCACTGGCTGGTCGCCGCGCGCTTTCTGCAGGGGCTCGGGGGAGCCGCCGTGATGGCGCTCGGGGTGGCGCTGCTGCGCTTCGTGGTTCCGCAGGCGCAGCTGGCAGCCGCCATCGGCTGGAACGCGCTCGCCGTGGCGCTGTCCTCGGCCGCGGCGCCCACCGTCGGCGCCGTGCTGCTCTCGAGCGCCAGCTGGCCCTGGCTGTTCGCCGTCAATCTTCCGCTCGGCGTGGCGGTGCTGCTCGCCTCGCGCGGCCTCCCCGAGGTCCCCGGCACGGCGCGGGCGCTGGACGCGACCAGCATGGCGCTGAACGCGGGGGCCTTCGGCGCGCTGATCGCAGGCGCGGAGCTGCTCCCGGCGGCGCCGGCGCTCGGGGCCGGCCTGCTCGCCGCGGCCGTCCTGAGCGCGACGCTGTTGCTCCGCCGCGAGCTGCCGAAGGAGGCGCCCCTGGTGCCGCTCGACCTGCTGCGCAGCCGCTCGTTTCGCGTCTCCGTGATCGCCTCGGTCGCGTGCTTCGCGGGACAGGCCTCGGCGCTGGTCGCGCTGCCCTTCTATCTGCGGCACAGCTTTGGCCAGGAGGCCCTGACCACCGGGCTGCTGATCACGCCCTGGCCGCTGAGCGTGGCCCTCCTGGCGCCCGTCGCGGGCCGCCTCGCCGACCGCATCTCGACGGCCTGGCTGTGCGCGGCGGGCGCGGGGTGTCTCGCGCTGGGGCTCGCCGCGCTCGCGATGTCGCCGGCGCACGGCAGCGCGCTTTCGCTGGTGCCGTTCGTGGCGCTGTGCGGCGCGGGCTTTGGCCTGTTCCAGGTGCCGAACAACCGCAACATGTTCCTCGCGGCGCCGCGCGCGCGGAGCGCCGCCGCGGGCGGCATGCAGGGCACCGCGCGGCTGGCGGGCCAGACGGCGGGCGCTGTCGTCATGACCTTGCTCTTCACGCTCCTGCCAGTCGATGCCGCGCCGCGCATCGGCCTCGGTATCGGCGCCGTGCTGACGCTGAGCGCCGGGATCGTCAGCGCGCTGCGCGCCGGCCCGCACCGCGAGCCATGACGGTGGGCGGATGGGCAGCTGAGAGCCGCTGTGTCCGAGCTCTTCGAGCAGAGAGCGCCGCGGGCGAGAAGGAAGGGCGCCGGCTGGCGCGGGGCGCCGGCTGGCGCCTTGACCCACCTCGGGCACGCGCGTATCCAATTTTGCGCAATGCTGAGGATCCGTCGGGCGCAATGGGTTGCTCTGGCGAGACCGGCGGACGATCGGCTCGCGGAGCAGCTGGCGGCGATCGCGGCGCGCCACTGGGCGGAGGCGGCGGCGCTCCCGGCGCCGGCGCGCCTCGAGCGCGTGCGCGCCGCCGTCGATCGCGCGCGCGCCCTCGGGATCGACGACGATCGCGACGTGGGCCGCTTCGTCATGATCGACCTCGCGCTCGGCGCGGGGTTCGAGGTCGAGCGGGCCTGGGCGCGGGCGATCCTCGCGGACGAGCGGCTGCCGATGGGGGATCGTGTTGCGCGGCTAGAGGCGCGGGCGCACGGGGAGCTCGGGTGAGCGCGGCCCTCCGCGCCGCGGCCGGGCTGCGGTCCGATGTCGGCCTCGAGCCGCTCGGGTTCGAGCATGCCGCCGCCATGCAGGAGCTGCTCGCCGGCCCGGCCGTGGCGGGCCCGCTGCGGCTGCCGCACCCGCTGCCGCCCCGGCACGTCGAGCGCGAGGTGGTGGCGCTGCGCCACCACGAGCGCGAGGGGACGCGGGCGAGCTTCGCCATCGTCGTCGCGCGGGGGGTCGCGCAGGCGGCTGGGCAGGCCGCGGCGCCCGGGGGCGCGCCCGTGGTCGCGGGAGGCTGCGATCTCTGCGCCATCGATCGCCTCGGGCGCACGGCGGAGATCCGCTACTGGCTGGGCGAGCCGTTCTGGGGCCGCGGGATCGGACGCGCCGCCGTCTCGGCGCTGCTCGGCGAGGCGCGGGCCCGCGGGCTCGGCTCGGTGACGACGTTCATCGCGCCCGGCAACCTGCGCTCGCGCCGCCTGGCCGAGGCGCTGGGCTTCGAGCGCATGTCACCGAGCGACGCGGAGGAGGCGCCCGGCGGCGCGCCGCCGCTGCTCGCCTACGGCCGGGCGCTCTGAGCGCGGGGGCACGAAGATGGAAGAGAGAGAACCGTCCCTCCCCGCCACGCGATACAAGTCAAAGAAGCGGGCAAGGAAGCAGGGGCGCTTCCGGCCGCCGACCGTCACCGAGCTCGGCCTCCTGGACCTCGAGCTCTTCCTGCAGTCGGCGCCTTCGAGCTGGCCCGACGCCGCCGCCGAGCTGAAGCTGCTCGACTTGCTCCGTCTGCGCACGCGCTACTACCGGTGGCGGTTCGTGACCGACGAGCAGTCCGCGCTCGAGACCTCGACCGACGAGGTGCTGCGCCTGGTCCCTAGCAAGAGGGGTCCGGAGACGACTTGTTCCGTCACCGATAAGGAGAAGGAGGTCGAGAACGACGACGCCGCGAACAAGGCGCAGCGGGAGTTCAACGATCTCGGACCGCCCGCCGCCGGCGACACGCTCCTCCTCCTGGCGGCCATCCAGACAGGCGACATCCAGGCTGTCGAGAATGCGATCGATGGCGCCGATCTCTATCTCCCCTGCGCTTATACCCCCTGGATGTTGGGGAACGAGGGCATCTGGGATTTCGCGTCCGCCATCGACTTCTACATGTCGCCACGGCAGGCCGCCTTCGTCGAGTACGCCTGCGCCCTGCTCGCGCGGGCCGACGGCCAGACGGTCTGCGCCGAGCTCGCCGGCTCGAAGATCACGAATGCGCGCAAGGAGATCCTCGATCTCCTGCTCGCGCACGACAGGACCGACGCATTTCCGAAGCCGCTCCTCGTGCACACCCTGAAATTCGATCTCGCGCACGCCGGGTGCCTGATCGATAGCCCGTGCTGGACCCACTTCGGAAAAGACCCGATGAGCCAGCCCTCGTCGAACGTCCGGGACTTCGTGCTGCTGCTGACCGGCTTGCTGGCGGGGCTCTGCCTCGAGCTCAACGAAGCGCACCTTCATCGGAGCTGCGGCGTCGAGGACCTGCTCGACCGCCTGCTGGCCATCGATTCGGTCTGCGAGCTCTGCATCGGCGTGGTCTACGGGCAACAGGCGCTGAGCAACATCGGGCAGTCGCCGCTGAAGGCGCCCACGGCGCTGTCGCCAGCGTTCGTGGACGAGATCTTCCGCCTGCAGGCCGACGCGGCCGGCCTGGCCCGCGCGCTGGATGCGGGGTTGAGAGAGGATCTCGGGCTGCCGCCGCCGATCCCGCCGGGGCGGCGGGAGGATCTCTGGGGAGCCGCGAAGCGCAACCTCTGGGGCTACCTGCCGCAGCTCGCGCCGCAGCTCAAGGGATCCGAGAAGATCTGGTCCGTCATCTTCACGCCGCAGGACCTCTCCGGCCACATCGGGAAGCTCGAGGCGCTGGAGCCTCCCAAGGATCCGTCGCTGGTGGAGACCCAGGAGCTCGCGAAGAAGATCGTGTCGAGTTGCCTGCTGAAGAGAGGCGCCATCGACCTCGCCACCCTCCTCGAGCTCCGGAGCAAGCTTCCGGCGAACCCCAAGGTCGAGCTGATCATCATGAACGTCCTCGGCCTTGGCCAGAGCCTGCAACAGACCATGGAGGAGGCGCTGGCGGCCGCGCACGCGGCCCGCACGCACCCCAAGGTGTTCGGCGCCCCCGCCGACATCAAGAACAAGTACGACCGTACCGTGTGCGGCGCGAACAGCGTGCCGCCCGACGTCGAGTACTACGGTCTTGACGGGCTGGCATGGGACGCCAAGCGGCTCGGCGGCAATCAGTTCGAATGGGGCGACACGCAGAAGAAGGGGTTCGCGAGCACCAGCAACGTGCCGTGCGCCCTCCTGCTCGACGCGACGTATGCCAACCAGCGGCGTTACCAGCGAGCCTGGGCCGCGATCTTCCGCGACGTCGCGCGCGGCAAGCTGCGGCTCTACCGGATGGTCAAGGGAGAGCGCCGGCCCGCGCTCCTCGAGATCTCGGTCGACATGATCTGCGAGGCCCGCGGCGCGCAGGTCCTCTCTCCCAGCCCGGTCGGCTTCCTTCACCATCCTTCATGCACCTTCGGGGCCTACGTCGTCGACGACTGGCTGAAGAGCGGCAAGCTCCAGGGAAACGCCGTCGACGTCGCAACGATCATCAAATCGAACCCCTGGGTGAAAGCCACGCTCGATCGTCTGCTGTCGGGGCAGCTCGTCTGGTACGACTTCTTCTCCGACCACACCCGCGAGCTCCCGCTCGGCGGCGGGCGGCACATCTGCCTCGAGGTCTCGCTCAGGTCGGTCCCCGAGATCGTGAACCTTTGCGACGAGAACGCCGCGCTCGCCGAGGAGGTGAGCTCCTTCTGGCGCATCATCTGGGTGGTCGACCAGCACCGCTTCTTCATCACGTTCACGCATTACGAGCGGTGGTGCCTGGGCCGCGGCCCGACGGCGCAGCCGCTGCCGATGCCCGCTTTTTTCGAGCTCGGGGGCCCGCCGCCTTCCGCGCTGCCCGCCGCCCCGACTGGCACGACCTTCGCGAACGCGCTCGGCGCTTTCGGCGCCGGCCTCACGTGATGCGGCGCTTGTCTCGCCGCCGGTGCCACGAAGCGCCGGAACCGCGCAGGCAGGTGTCAGCGCCGGGGACGCTCGAATCGCTCACGCGAGCGCTCGACGTCTCCTCGGATGACGCAGCCCTCGACGTGATCGTTCACCAGCCCCATCGCCTGCATGAACGCGTACACCGTCGTGGGGCCGACGAACTTCCAGCCGAGCTTCTTCAGGTCCTTCGAGAGGGCGACCGACTCCGGTGATGTCGATACGGTCTGCGGGGGCGCGAGCCGCTCCGCGGCGGGCTCGTAGCGCCAGACGAACGCCGCCAGCGAGCCCTCGCGCGCGACGAGCTCTCTGGCGCATCGCGCGTTGTGGATGACCGCCTCGATCTTGCCGCGGTGGCGGATGATCCGCGCATCTCCGAGGAGCCGCTCGACGTCTCGCCCGGTGAAGCGGGCGATCTCGTCGACGTCGAAGCCGTGGAACACCTCGCGGAAGCTCTCACGCTTGGCGAGGACGGTGCGCCAGCTCAACCCGGACTGGAAGCCCTCGAGGCACAGCTTCTCGAACAGCCGGCGGTCGTCGCTGACAGGAAACCCCCACTCGCGATCGTGATAGTCGATGAACTCCGGCGCCCCGCCGGACCAGCGGCAGCGCGCTCGACCGTCGGGCCCCACGATCGTCGCGGCGCTCATGGCGCGTCGCCTCGCAGGAACCCGAGCCGCTCGTCGACGCGAGACGGCGCGATCTCGACGATCTCGGCGCTGACGACGCCCGCGGCGACGAACGGATCGCCGTTCACCCTGTCGCGGAGCTCCTCCATCGTGGTCCGATGCGCGAGGATCCCGCCGCCGCCGTGGGGCTTCAGGCTCCCGACCAGCACGAACACGCCTTCGTCGAAGCCACGCCGGATCCAGGCGTTGTGTTGCTCCATGTGCAGGCTGGCTTGACCCTTGTTGTCGGAGAACTCGAGAAGGACAAGAAACACGGCGCATGCTCCTGGGGTTACGGCTCACGTCCGCCGCGGGGGCGGCCACGTGTCGTCTTGGGTTGCGTCGCCTGGCGCCCCCGCGCTGACCGAGCGCCGGGGCCAGGCGCGCCGGCGCTGGCCTTCAGCGACAGCAACCACGCGTGCATCTGCTCCACTTCCTGCGCGATGAAGGCCTCGTCGTGGAAGGCGCTCGCCAGCGTGGCCACCCCCTGGCTCCTGGCCAGGAGGTGCATCGCGAGCTCATCGGCGTCGTCCGCCCGGCCGAGCAGCACGAACTGCCGGCTCAGCCACGTCCGGAAGAGCGTGAACAGCCGGTTGGCTCCCGGCCGGGAAGGGTGGTCCAGCTTTGCGAGCTCGGCGCACAGGGTGCCGACGGGGCAACCGAATCGTTTGATGCTGGCGCGGTTCGCGATCAAGATCCCGATGAAGCTGCGTATCCGGTCCGCGGGGCTGTTCCCCTCGATCTCCCACCGATCGAGCATCTGCTGCGTGCTCGCGAGGCGCTCGTCGATCACGGCCTCCAGGATCTCGTCCTTGGTCTTGAAGTGGTAATAGAAGTTGCCACGTGAGATGCCGACGGCCTCCGCGATATCAGCGAAGGATGTGTGCTCGTAGCCCCGCCGATAGAAGAGACCATCAGCCGCTTGAACGATCTGATCGCGCGTCGTCGGGTTGCTCACAGCGTCGCCTCGCCGGACGGCCGCTGTCGCAGCCGCGGAGAGTCATCTAGTAGGACGATCGTCCTAGGCTGTCAAGCGTCCCTGCGTCCGCCCTGCCACGACCATTGTTCCGAGCGATGGCGCGCGGCACGAAATCTGTTCTTTCTTGCGGCTTTGCGACTTTGCGCCTTTGCGTTGAAATCTCTCCCCAGATCGCTGGCCGGACTTCTGGCGGGCGGAGCTAGTCGCGATCGGTCGGCGCGCCGCCCGGGAAATAGTGGCGGTAGGGTCGGCCGCCCTCCACGGCGCGATCGACGGACGGGCGCTCGCGCAGGCGGCGGTAGTAGGCGCGCAGGTTGGGGCGGTCGTCGAAGGGGTGGACCCAGTCGGCGTAGAACAGCGACGGGGCGGCGGCGCAGTCGGCGAGGGTGAAGGCGTCGCCTGTCGCCCAGGTCCGGCCGGCGAGCTCGCCGTCGAGCCAGGCGTAGACCTTGTCCAGGGCGGCGCGGGCCTGGACCTCCCCGTACTCATCGCGCGGGTTGGACTGCATCTCGCGGATGCGGTTGTTCACGATCACCTGCATCGTATTCATGACGTAGTTGTCGAAGATGCGGTCGAACATCCGCACCTCTAGCGCGGCGGCCGGATCGCGCGGGATCAGGCGGGCAGGACCTGGATGCGTCTGGTCGAGCCACTCGACAACGATGGTCGCCTCCCACAGGGCGAGGTCGTCGACCCTGAGCACGGGGAACTTGCCGAGCGGCCAGAGCGCCGCCAGCTCGGCGCCGGCCTGCGGGTTGGAAGGCTCCAGCACGCGCAGCTCGAAAGGGACGTCCTTTTCGTGGAAGGCGATGAAGGCCTTCTGGGAGTAGGACGAGAAGGGGTGGGCGTAGAGGATCGGTGTCGTCATGGTGGCCTTGCTGCTTCGCGTGTCGGCGAGCGGTTCGTGTCTGCAAGTGGTCATGGTCGGCGAGACCGTCGCGCGTTCCATCGGAGCGCCCGAGATCCTCGCAAAATCAGCCGGATCGATGTTCAGCCAGGCCTCCGCGCGCCCCTCGCCAGCTCCTCGCCGAGCGCGTCCAGCATCTGGAGCCAGCTCGGGTGCGCGCCGGTCCGGCGAGCGAGCGCCTCGCTCACGTTCTGCTCGAGCCTCACGAGCGTCCGCCCGTTTCGCTCGATGAAGGTGATCGACACGAGCGTCTCCTCGGGCCAGTCCCGATCGTGCCCCTGGCTCTCGGAGGAGACGGGATTCCCGCTCGCGTCAGCGATCCGCATGGTGAACGCGAGCCGCTCCGGCCGCACGACCTCGCGGTAGACACCGATGGTCCAGCAATCGCCGAACTGCGGGTTGTGGATGCACGAGTGGAAGCCTCCTCCCGGCCGGACGTCGATCCGCGCGAAGCGGATGGTGCACCCCCGCGGCGCGAACCAGCGCGCCAGCAGGTCGGGGTTCGTCCACGCATCGAACACCACGTCGCGCGGAAAATCGAACGTGCGCTCGATGAGGACCGTGGGCTCATGAGGGGTTTGAGAGAATTGCATCGTGACGTGATCACCCTTTCTTTGGCGGATGCAGCTCGTGCAGGAGCTCGTCCAGGCGGCCGAACGCCTCGTCCCAGTGCTGCCGGTACTGCTCGACCCAGCTCGCCACCTCCCGCATCGGCGCGGGATTGAGCTGGCAAACGTGCTGCCGCCCGTCGCGCCGCTTCTCGATCAGACCTGCTCGTTCCAGGGTTGCCAGGTGCTTGGAGATGGCCTGTTGCGAGATCTGAAACGGCTGCGCCAGCTCGTGCACCGACGCAGGCCCCGTCTTGAGCCGGACGAGGATCGCGCGCCGGGTGGCGTCGCTCAGGGCGGCCAGGGTCGTGCTCAGCGAATCCACAACCATATGGTTGTGGATCGATGCCTGGAAGTCAAGCGAAGGACGAGGTGCAATCATCTGGTTGCACTTCGTTGCGCGGCTCGTTATTGTGCATCCAGGAGGTTGCACATGGCATCGACGGACAGGATCGAGAAGCAGGTCACGCTGCGCGCGCCCGTGTCGCGCGTGTGGCGGGCGATCACCGACGCCCGGGAGTTCGGGCGCTGGTTCGGCGTCGAGCTCGAGGGCGAGTTCGTCGCGGGCAAGACGCTCACCGGCATCTTCGACGAGGCGCTCAACGAAGCCGCCATCATGGACTACCAGAAGAGCCGCGGTCTCCGGCCTTCGAAGGTGAAGCTCCCGGAGAAGAATGCGGTGTTCTGCACGGTGGAGCGCGTCGAGCCGGAGCGGTACTTCAGCTTTCGCTGGATCCCGTATGGCATCGACGCCGAGGCCGACCCGGACAACGAGCCGACGACGCTCGTCGAGTTTCGCCTCGAGGGGGTCGCTGAAGGCACCCTGCTCACCATCGTGGAGTCCGGCTTCGACCGAGTGCCAGCGCATCGACGCGAGCGCGCGTTTCGCATGAACGAGGGGGGATGGGCCGCTCAGGCCGAGAACATCGTCAAGTATGTCGAAAGCGTGTGAACAGGCGGTCGCCGACGTCTTTTTCGCCCTCGGCGACGGGACGCGGCTGTCGGTGGTGACCAGGCTCGGGGCCGGAGGGGCGCTGTCGGCGACCGCGCTCTCCGACGGAGCGAAGGTGACGCGACAGGCGATCGTGAAGCACCTCCGGGTGCTCGAGGGCGCGGGCCTCGTGACGCACGAGCGGCGCGGGCGCGAGGTCCTCTACGCGCTCGAGCCGCGGCGGATCGAGGAAGCCCGCGTGTTCCTCGACGGCATCTCCGCAGGCTGGGATCGCGCGCTCGAGCGGCTGCGCCGGATGGTCGAGGAGCCGTCGCCTCCGCCGCGGAAACGGGAAACGCGATAAGAGAGCGGCTTCTCGGCGACGTCCTGACCGAAGCTCCGCCGAGGTGCTGGGCCAGCGTTGACCATCTTGCGAACGGTTCGTATAGTTTCCGCGTGCGCCATGTGACCCAGCCGCCCGCGCTCGACGAGGCCGGCCTCGAGCGGGCGCTGGAGCGGCTGCGGCGCGCGGTGCGGCAGCGCGGCCTGAAGGGGTCGTCGGTCCGCGACTCCATCGCGCGCGCGGCGCTCCTCAGGCGAGGGCACTTCTCGGTCGACGACCTGATGAAGGAGCTCCGCGAGAGCGGCGTCGTCGATGCCCACCCCGCCACCGTCTACCGGGTCCTACCCCTCCTGGTGGAAGCGGGGCTCCTCCAGATGACGCTCGTGTCGAAGGGCGACGGCGCGCGGTACGAGCGAGCGTTCGAGCGTGAACATCACGACCACCTGATCTGCACACGCTGCGGCAAGGTCGTGGAGTTCGAGTTCGAGGCGATCGAGGTTCTTCAGCGCGATGTCGCGGAGAGATTCGGCTTCCGCTTGACGGGCCACGTCCACGAGCTGCTCGGGATCTGCAAGGACTGCAGCGCTGCCGGCGTCGAGGGCTGACGCGCGAGAGGCGCCCTGCCGGCGCCGCAGCGCGACCGGATCACCGGCGTGCCCGACCGCGAGGCAGGCGGCGTACATGAGCAGCGACCCGGACACCGCCGTCAGGTAGCCAGGCCACGCGATCCAGCCGGCGCTCAGGGCGACGAACGCGCCGACGAAGCCGAACATCGCCGCGCAGCCGGCCACGGCGACCCACCGGCCAAGGCGCCCCATGGCCGCGCACGCGAGCTCCCGGACCCGCGCCCCGAACGTCCCCCAGGGCCCGTCCAGCGGAAGAGCCGTCGAGGCCGCGCGCGCGAGCGCCCGGGCCCTCACGCGACACCTCGCCTCACGACGTTCATCACCTCGGTCGTCCTCCGCGCGTGGAGCTCCGCCGCGGCCTCTCCGAGCACGGCCCACAGCGCCTCCAGGCTGGAATCGTCGAGCCGGACGGAGACGGGGCCGAGGTGAATCGAGATACCCCCGCAGTCCAGGCACCGCTGGACGTGCGCGACACCGTTGTACGCGAGGGTTTCGTGACGACAGTCCTTCGTGTTTGACAAGTCGACCTCCCGAGCGAGACGGTAACGCGAATGATTCTCATTTTCAACATGATCGCGCTGGGGGGCGACTGGCGGATGGCCTCGCGACCGGAGATCCGGCCGTGACAGAGGGTTTCCGCTGCTCCTTGCTGAATTTTCAGGCTGAATCCGCGCTCCGGGAGGGCGGCGCGTCGCCGGCGCTGCGCGCCGAGGCGACGAACTCCTCCACGAAGGGCGACGCCGGTCGGGCGGAGAGCTCCTCCCAGGTGCCGGCCTGCGTCACGCGCCCTGCCTCGAGGACGGCGATGCGATCTCCCAGGAGCCGCGCTTCCGTGGCGTCGTGCGTGACCACGACGGTGGGGATGGCGAGCGTCCGCAGGTAGTCCGAGAGGAACGCCCGGACCTCGCGGCGCGAGTGGACGTCGAGCGCGGCGAGCGGCTCGTCGAGGAGCAGCGCCCGCGGGCTCACGGAGAGCGCGCGCGCGAGCGCCACGCGCTGCTTCTCGCCGCCGGAGAGCGCCTGCGTCCGCCGGTGGGCGTGCGCGGCGATGCCGAGGTCGTCGAGCATGGCGTCGACGACCTCGGCGCCGGCCGCGCGCGCCCGCCGCGCGGGGTCGCTCCGCACCGCGAACGCGACGTTCTCACGGACGCTGAGGTGCGGAAACAGCGCGTAGTCCTGGGGCACATAGCCGATCCCGCGCTGCTCGACGGGCACGTCGATCCCGGCCGCCGTGTCGAGGAGCACCGCCTCGCCGACCTCCACGCGCCCTCGCTCCACGGGGAAGATGCCCAGGAGGAGCGAGAGCAAGGTGGTCTTGCCGGCGCCGTTCGGCCCCACCAGGACGAGCGACCCGCCGCCGGTGTCGAGATCGGCCTCGATGCGCAGGCGCCCGACGCGCGCGGTCACGCGGGCGCGGAGGCGCTCCGCCCCCATCACGGCGCCGCCTCGAGGCGCTCGGCCTCGGTGGAGCGCCGCAGCACGGCCCGCACGAACAGGAGCAGCGTGAACGCCACGACGACGAGGACCATCGACAGCGCCTGCGCGGCGCGCAGCTCCGACTCGAGCGCCGTGTAGATGGCGAGCGGCAGCGTCTGCGTCCGCCCCTCCAGGTTGCCGGCGAACATGAGCGTCGCGCCGAACTCGCCGAGGGACCGGGCCCAGCTCATCGCGGCCCCGGCGGCGAGCCCGGGGGCCGAGAGCGGCAGCGCCACGCGGAAGAACACCCGGAGCGGCGACGCGCCGAAGGTCCGCGCCACCACGAGCAGCCGCGCGTCCACCCTCCGGAACGCGCTGGTCGCCGCCTGCACGAAGAACGGCGCCGAGACGAACACCTCGGCGACGACGACCGCCGCCGTCGTGAACGAGACGGACCACCCCGCGGGGTAGAGCCACCCGGAGAGGAGCCCGCGGCGGCCGAACGCGAGCAGCAGCGCGACGCCCGCGACCGCGGGCGGGATGACGATGGGCAGCTGCACCACCGCCTCGACCGCGCGCGAGAGCCGCCCGCGCGAGCGCGCCAGCGTCCAGGCGAGCGGCGTCCCGAGGACGACCACGACGACGAGGCTCGCGCAGGTCGTCAGGAGGCTCAGGCGCAGCGCGGGCCACACGAGGGGGTGGCGGAGCCCCTGCTCGACGTCCCCCGCCGTGGCCGTCGCGAACAAGGCCAGGATCGGGACGGCCAGGAAGGCCACGAGGACCGCGCCGACCGCGGCCAGGGCCACCCGCTCCGCGCGGAGGCGCCCGCTCACCGAGGCGCGCCGCCCCCGGAAGGCACAAGGAACCCGGCGCGCCACAGCGCCGTCCGGCCGGCCTCCGACGTCACGAGGTCGACCCACGCGCGCGCGAGCCCGGGGTGCGCGGCGCCGGAGACGACGGCGATCGGGTACTCGGCGACGACGTTGACCTCGGGCGGGATCGCCACGACGACCACGCCGTCCTGCGCCCCCTGCGCGTCCGTCCGGTAGACCACGCCCGCCTGCGCTTCCCCGAGGCGCACCTTGGCGAGCACCTGCCGCACGTTGGGCTCGCGCGAGGCGACCCTGGACTCCACGCGCGCGCGGAAATCCGCGCCCAGGGAGGCCGACGCGCGATCGAGGATCTGCAGCGTGTAGCGGCCGATCGGGACGTCGGGGGTGCCGATGACGATGCGGGTCGCGGCGGGGAGGTCGGCGAACCCCCGGATGGTCGCGGCGCTCTCGCTCGAGACGACGAGGACGGGCTCGTTGCGCGCGAAGGCGACGGGGCCCGCGGCGCGCTGGGATTTCACGAGTTCGTCCATGTGGCGCTGATCCGCCGAGGCGAACACGTCGGCGGCGGCGCCGTGCTCGAGCTGCGTGCGGAGCTCCTGCGTGCCGGCGAAGTTGAACGTGACCTCGACGCCCGGATAAGAGCGCTTGAAGTCCTCTCCCAGCGCGGTGAACACGTCCCGGAGGGAGGCGGCGGCGAAGACGACGAGCTTGTCCTCCCGCTGGGCGGACGCCGGCTCCGAGTGCTCGCAGCCGCCGAGGACGGCGAGGCACGCCGCGAGGATCAGGAGGGGGAGAGCGCGCAACAGCTGTCGTCGGGGGTACTTCATCGGGGAGACTCCTGGGTTCCGTCGTTCCTGGGTTCCGTCGTTCCGTGGCTCCGTTTGCGCCGTCATGCCGCTCGCACCTCGGCGACCTGCTCGCCCGCCTGCCGAGCGTCGTAGGCGAGCGCCGAGAGCTCACGTCGGAACTCCCCTGAGACGAGGACGTCGAGCAGGCGCTGCACCCTGCCGTCATCGAGCCCCTCGCGCGGGACCGCGAGGTCGTAGCGCTCCTCGGCCAGGGGCACGAAGCCGAGCCCGAGCGCCATCGCCGCGTCGCGCGTCGCGACGCCGGTGTCCGCCGCGCCCATCGCCACGGCGCGCGCGACGTCGAGGTGGCCGGCGACCCGCAGGTGCGGCTTGCGCGCGAGCTCGATCGGCAGCCCGTGGCCGCGGACCTCGCGCTCGAGGAGCCGCTGGGCGCCGGCGCCCGCCTCGCGGCCGGCGAGGCGCAGGCCGGGGAGATCGAGGTCGGCCGCGCCGCGGATGCGGCCGGCGTCCTCGCGGCGAACGAGGAGGCCCGCCTCCCAGCGCGCCAGCGTGATGAGGACGATCGGCTCGGCGTGCCCGAGCCGGCGGACGTCGGCCACGTTCGCCTCGCCGGTGCGCGCGTCGACGAGGTGCACGCCCGCGACGTGGGTCCGCTGCCGGGCCAGCGCCTGGAGGGCCGCGGTGCTCGAGCGCGGGAACCAGAGGAACCGCCCCGGCCCCGGCCTCGTGTTGAGCCGGTCGGCGAGCAGCCCGAGGCCGGCCGCGCAGCCCATCATGACGACGTTCTCCTCGACCTCGGCGAGCGCCCGGAGGGGCTCGACGACGGCCCTCCCGCGCCGCTCGCCGGTCACGATGCCGTCCGCGGCCATCCGCACAGCGTCCTGCTCGAGGGGGTAGGAGACCCAGCGGTCCGCGATGCGCGCGACCGCGGCGCGGCCCAGCGCCGCCGGAGCGTCGGTCTCGGTCGCGAGGTCCGCCGCCGCGCTCGGCTCCCCGAAGAGGTCCTCGACCGAGCAGTCGAGGGCGCTCGCGAGGCGCAGCGCGACGTCGACCGCCGGGGTCGCGCGGCCCGCCTCGATGGCGCCCACGCTCTGCCTCGTGAGGCGGGCGCGCTCGGCGAGCGCCACCTGGGATAGCCCGCGCGCCTCGCGCCGCTCGCGAACCCGGTTCGCCGCTCGGTCTGTCATGACGCACACTCTTTACACCGAGGAACGCTTGCTTGTCATCCATCGGCGGCCTTGAGATGCCCTCGGCCCCACGCGACAGGTCGAGTCGCCCCGCTCGTCGCGCGTCGTCCTGCCACGCTCCCGCTCGCCGCCGGAGCGCTTCTCGCCGTGCGGCGCGGCGCCGGGGCGCCTTGCTCTTCGCGCAACGCGGTCTAGCTTTCGCGGAGTGGCTCAGCCCCACGGATCCGCCGACGCCCGTCGAGAGGACGGAACTTCGGTCATTCCGACGCGGACGCGCTTCGAGGCCACGGCGAGGATGGGTTACGCCATCCTCACCCTGCTCCTGGCGCTCGGCATGGCGTTCTCGGTGCGGCGCTTCTCGTCCGTGGCCGAGGCTCAGATCGATCGGCTACGCGCCAAGGAGCACGAGATCACGCTCGTGGAGCGGCTCCGGTGGAGCAGCGAGCTCATCGTGTCTCACGGCAGGGGCTACCTCATCTCCGGTGATCCCGAGCTCCTCGAGCAGGCGAAGAGGGCCAGGGCGCGCTTCGACGAGCACGTCGGCGCGCTTCGCGACCACGCGCTCAGCCCGGTTGGTCTCGAGCGGGTGGCCGAGGTCGAGCAGGCGGCCAGGCACCTCGTCCGGATGCAGGAAGAGCTGCTCGCCGCCCGGCAGCGGACGCGGACTGGCGACGACGCGAGCGACCTCGTGCGCCGGTTCGATGAGGAGCTGAGGCCGCGTCACCGCGACCTCGAGGGCGCCCTCGCCCGCCTCGTCGAGCACAAGCAAGACGTCCTCAAGCAGCTGTACGACGACGCGAAGGCGGAGCGAGCCCGGCTGGAGCTGTGGCTCGAGGGCCTGCTGGGCTTGCTGGTGCTGGCCGGCCTGGGGATCGCCTGGTACTTCACGAAGCTCCTCGGCGGCCCGTACCACAAGGCGCGGGAGGCGCGTGACGCCGCGCGCCTGGCGCTGGCGGCCCGCGACGAGCTCATGGGCATCGTGGCCCACGATCTGCGCAACCCGCTCGGCGCCATCGCGCTGAAGGCCGCGTGGCTGCGGCGGGGCGCCGACTCCGAGCGAACACGGCAGCAAGCGGAGTCGATCGAGCACGTCTCGCTGCGGATGGAGCGCCTCATCAGGACGATGCTCGACGTGACGACGATGCAAGCCTCCAGGTTCTCGGTGACGCCGAAGCCGTGCGCGGTGGAGGACCTCCTGCACGAGACCATGGAGATGTTCGGGCCGCTCTCCGAGTCGAAGCAGGTCCGGTTCGAGCAATCCCTGAAGGAGCCCGGGCTCGTGATCCGCGCGGAGTGGGAGCGCGTGCTCCAGGTGCTGTCGAACCTCCTCGGCAACGCGCTGAAATTCACGCCCCAGAGCGGCCAGGTGACCCTGTCGGTGGACCGGGACGGGGCGATGGCCCGCTTCGCCGTCCTCGACTCGGGGCCGGGGATCCCCCCGCAGAACCTCACGAGCATCTTCGAGCGGTTCTGGAAGGACGAGACGCCCGGGAAGAAGGGCACCGGCCTCGGGCTCTACATCGCCAAGGGGATCGTCGACGCGCACGGCGGCCGCATCTGGGTGGAGAGCGAGGTCGGGCAGGGGGCCCGGTTCTACTTCACGCTCCCGATCGCCGAGGCGGCGGGACAGGAGGCGCCAGCGGCGGCAGAGGCGCCCGCGTCCTCGGCGGGAGGCGAGGGCCGCCCGCGCGGGTGAGGCGTCGATCAGCGTGGCACACAGCGCGCAGCGGCCGCGCCGCCCGGCGCTTCACGGCTGCCCGCCGGCCAGCGCGTCTTCCCGGACGCGCGCGTAGAGCAACATGTCGCCGAGCCGCCCGTCCTTCACGACGTGGCGGCGCATCCGCCCCTCGAGCGCGTAACCCGCCTTCTCGAGCACGCGGGCGGACGCCCCGTTCCAGTCGAAGACGCCGGCCTGGATGCGCTCGAGGCCCAGTTGCTCGAAGCCGTACCGCGTCAGCGCGATCACCGCCTCGGTCGCCAGCCCGCGGCCCCAGTAGGCCGCGCCGAGCCAGTAGCCGATCTCCGCGGTGCGCCGGTGCACGTCGTCGAGGCGCTCGAGGCCGATGCCGCCGGCCGCCTCGCCGGCGACCACGATCGCCAGGGCCTCGCCGGGCCGCGCGCGCGCCGCGCAGTGCGCGATCCAGCCCTCGGCGTCGTCGCGCGTGTACGGGTGCGGAAAGCGATCGCGGAGGTTCACCCAGACGCGGCGGTCGTTCGCGTTCTTCACGAGCGCGTCGACGTCGGCCGCCGCCCAGGGACGCAGGGTGAACGCGGGCATCTCGAGGATCATGGCGTCGTTCCCTCCGGTCGAGCCTCGCCGGCCCGAGCCTCCGATCGATCGAAGAGCTTCACGAGGATCTCGCTCCCGATGCCGGTCGCGACCATCCGCTCGCGGCGGTTCGAGAGCAGCTCGCCGAGCCACGGCAAGGCGCCGCCGTCCCCGAGCGGGAGCTCGAGGCCGTCGTCCCGGCGGACGACGAGCTGGATGAACGGCCCGGCGTAGTAGCCGAGCCCCTGCAGCCGCCCGAGATCGTAGGCGACCTCGACCTCCGGGCGCGCGCGCGCGAGCGGCTCGTTGACCTCGGCGACCCAGCGCTCGGCGCGCGCGAGGAGCTCGGGGCCGAGGCCGAGGGACCGCGCGGCCCCCACGAGATCCGCCGCGCGCCGCGGCAGATCGACGCCGGCCTCGCGCAGGGCCGCCTCCGTCGACCCCGGCTCGTGCGCCTTCGCCCGCCGCGCCATCGCGTCCGCGTCGACGCCGCGCGCGCCGAGGCTCGCGCGGACCAGCGACGTGTCGGAGAGCACGACGCGCAGCCCCGCGGCGCGGAAGCCCGCGTGAGGCAGGGCGCGGACGAGGTCCGCCCAGACGACGAGGTGCTCGAGCAGGGCGCGCCGCTCGCACGCGTCGTCCTCGCCGCGGGCCGGGGAGCGGGCCGCCGTCACGAGGGCGAAGAGGCGGAAGTGCGGCGTGAAGCCCGGCTGGGTCGTTGGCTGCATGCGCAGGACGCGCTGGCTCGCGCAGAACCGCAGCGGCTCGCCGCCCCGGGTCCCGCGCCGGCGCCGCGCGGCGTGCAGCGCGAGCCCCGTCGTGGGATCCGCCGCGACCTCGGCGAAGCGGACCGTCGCGAGCACGTTGTTCGGCTCGACGCCCGCGCACGCCGTGGCGCCGAGCGGCCCGATCGGGGCGAGATCCACCGCCTCGAAGCCCGCCGCCGCCGCGTACGCCGCCGCGTCGAGGGCGTGCAGCCGCCGGGCGTCGGCCGTCGAGGCGTGCGTCATGGGTGCGCGCTCCGCGTGGTCGAGGACGTCGGCGAAGCTCCGCCGCAGCGCCCGCCGGCGCAGGCAATGGAGCAGGAGCGTCGTCAGCTCGTTGCCGGGGAGGTCCTCGGCGAGGAGCCGATCGAGCGGCTGACCGGCGTGCGTCTCGGCCGCGCGGCGGGCGATGCGCGACGAGAGCTCGCCCGTCTTGTCGCCTTCGAGCGGCCGCCGCGGGGGAGCGGCGGGCTGCTCGCGGGCGGTGGGCTGCTCGCGGGCGGTCGACACCGTCGTGAGGTCGTCGGTGGTGGGCATGGCTGGCTCCTCGTCGACACGGTGCCCCGGATCTGGCACCCTGGAAAGGGCCAGCGAAGCCGATCTCGATGGTGCCAGCGCGCTCCACCTCCCACGCCGCCCACGCCTTCCTCCACCTGCAGCGCTGCGCGCCGGCGACGCTGGCCGCCCAGCTGATCGAGCAGCTGCGCCGCGCCGTGCTGGACGGCGTCCTCCAGCCGGATCACCCGCTCCCGTCGTCCCGCGAGCTCGCGCGGGAGCTCGGCGTGTCGCGCAACACCGCCGTGGCGGCGTACGAGGCGCTGGCCGCGGACGGCACCATCGTGGTGCGCCCTCGGCGGGCGCCGGTCGTCGCGCACGTGCCGGCGCGCGCGGGGTGGCAGGGCGCCGCCCGCGTCCAGCCGGCGGCGGCCGCGCCGCGCACGTCGAAGAGCGCGCGGCGGCTCTCGGCGGTGGTGCCCCCCGACAAGCTCGACGCGCTCCTCGGCAGCCGCGTGCGGTCGCGACCGTTCGGGGTCGGCCTGCCGGACCTCGAGCTGCTCCCGTGGCGCATCTTCGAGCGGTGCCTCGCGCGCCGCGTCCGCTCGATGTCGGCGGCCGACGCGCTCGATCACGATCCGCGGGGCGCGCCGCTGCTCCGGCGCGCCGTGCTCCACCACATCGCGGTGGCCCGCGGCGTGCGGGCGACGGTCGACCAGGTGTTCATCACGGAGGGATCCCAGGCCGCGGTGGACCTGTGCTGCCGCGCGCTGCTCGACCCGGGCGACGCCGCCTGGGTCGAGGACCCGGGGCCGCTGGCCCTCCGCGCGGCGGTGCGCATGGCGGGCGCGCGGCTGATCCCGATCCCGGTCGACGAGGACGGGCTCCAGGTGCACGCCGGCGCGCATCGACGTCGGGGCGCTCCGCGCGCGCGGGTCGCCTTCGTGTCGCCGGCCTACGCGTTCCCCTCGGGGGCGCGGCTCACGCTGCCGCGGCGCATCGAGCTCCTGTCCTGGGCCGCCAGGGCGCGCGCCGTGGTCGTCGAGATCGACTACGAGGGCGAGCTGCGGTTCGACGGCACCCCGCTGCCCTCGCTCCTCAGCCTCGACCTCGAGGGCGTGAAGGATCGCGTGATCCACGTGGGGACCTTCAGCCGCTCGCTGTTCCCGGGCCTGCGGCTCGGCTTCATGATCGTGCCGCCCGCGCTGGTGCGCGCCGTGGCCACGGTGCGCGCGGCGTCGACGCGCTCGCCGCCCTACCTGCTGCAGGCCGCGCTCGCCGACTTCATCGACGAGGGCCACTTCGCGCGCCACCTCCGGAAGCTGAAGCAGGCGACGCGGCGCCGGCGCGACCTCTTGCTCGCGGAGCTCGGGCTGCTCTTGCCGAGCGCCGTCCGGGCGCGGGCGCCCGCGGGGGGCTCGGTGCTGACGCTCGACCTGCCCGCGGGCGCGGACGACGTCGCCATCGTCCAGGCGCTCGCGGCGCGGGGCGTCGACGCGCTGCCGCTCTCGCGCAGCACCGCGGCGCGCGCGCCGCGCGCGCCCGGGCTCATCCTGGGGTTTGGCGCGCACTCGGAGGGCGCGCTCCGGGATGCGGCGCGGACGCTCGCGGCCGTCGTGACGCAGGCGATCGGCGCGGGCGAGGCCGGCGCGCCGCCGGGATCGCCGCCGCGATAGTGCCTATCCCCCCAGGGGTGCGGGTACCGCCCGTCGTGAGCGAGCGCCGCGCCCACCACCGCGCCGTACGAGCAGGGCTCGTCCGCGATCCGGCCCGCTGGTCCGGGCGCGTTCCGAAGAGCACGCCGATGCAGGCCATCGCCCTGTCACTCCTGCCACAGCTGACACCTGTCACACCCGGTCGGTGTGGCAGGCCCTCCGGCGTCGCAGGACGGGCGCGCGAGCGCCAAAAGCAGGAGCGGACCGCGCGCATGCGGAGATCGCGCGGGTCCTCGCCGCGAGGACGGGCTGGCATCGAAGTCGCAATCCGCGAGACCCGTGACCTCGTTGACGGAGGAGACGTTGATGCTGCTCAAGAAGATCGTGGGGATGTCCTTGCTCATGCTGTCGGTTGGCTCGGCTGGAGGCTGCGGCGGGCTCGAAGGTTCGCAGGGGACCGACGTGGAGGAGGTCGAGGCGCTCGCCAGCCCGATCGAGAACGAATATCAAGGGTTCGGTTGCGTCCCCGTGGCCACGTCGATGTTCGAGATGGAGGCGTACGGCGTCGGCTCGTCCTGTTCCCTCATCGGGCGGAAGAAGAACGCCGAGAGCCGCGCGATCGACGCGCTCGAGGCCCACGCGGAGAACGAGTGTGAGGCGATCCGGGACGACAACCCCGAGGTCTGGGACATCCTCTGTCAGGAGATCTGCGAGTTCAACGGGTACGACGAGACGACCGGCACGGGGATGTGCTCGTACGAGGTGACGGACACGGACACGTGGGAAGAATCCGGCTGTGCCCTCGGCTCGCGGCAATACAACCAGCAGGAGGCCACCGTCCAGTGCGGCTGCGACTGCCTGATGGACCTCTGAGGCCGAGCGCGCGAGCGCCCTGGCTTCGCCCCCGGCAGCGCGATGCAGCGACGTCGCGTGTCCCTGGCCGGACGGCTGGTGTGCGGCGCTAGCGGCCGCCGGCGACGTCCAGGAGGGAGCCGGTGCAGTAGGAGGACTCGCTGGAGGCGAGCCACAGGATGGCGTGCGCGACCTCCTCGGGGCTGCCGGCGCGGCCCAGCGGCAGGCTCGCCTGGAGCCGCTCGACGCGCCCTGGATCGCCTCCGCTCGCGTGGATGTCGGTCGCGATGATCCCCGGCCGCACGGCGTTGACCCGGATGCCCTCGGCGGCGACCTCCTTCGCGAGGCCGATCGTGAGCGTGTCGACGGCGGCCTTCGAGGCCGCGTAGTCGATGTACTCGCCCGGGGAGCCGAGCTGCGACGCCCGCGAGGAGACGTTCACGATGGCGCCTCCCCTGCCGCCGCGGAGCGTCGACATGCGCCGGACCGCCTCGCGCGCGCACAGGAAGCTGCCGACGACGTTGGTCGAGAGGATGCGCTCCACGCGCGCCGCGGTCATGTCCTCGAGTCGCGCCTGCCGGTCGAGCACGCCCGCGTTGTTGACGAGCGCCGCGATCGGGCCGAGGTCACGGTCGACGGTCTGGAACAGGCGCACGACGTCCTCTTCGCGGCTCACGTCGGCCGCGATCGCGAGGGCGACGCCGCCGTGCGCGCGGATCTCGTCGACGACGCTCGCCGCGGCGCCCTCGTCGCGCAGGTAGCTCACGGCGACCGCGTAGCCTCGGCTCCCGGCGAGCCGCGCGGTGGCGCCGCCGATCCCGCGGCTGCCGCCCGTGATGAGCATGATGTCGGCCATGGCGCGGGAGCCTACGCGAGCCCGCGGCGAGGCGGGGTGCTGTGAGGCTCGCGGTCGCGCTGGAACACTGAGCAGCTTGGAAACCAGAGAAATGAGCCGCCAAAGCGCCAAGGACGCCAAGCACGCGAAGAAGACATGAAGATGAGGCGCCGAGTCGCCAGGAAGACATGAAGATGAGCCGCCAGGTCGCCAGGGGCGCCAGGAAGACACCAAAATCTTGGCGTTCCTGGCGACCTGGCGGTTCAACTTCTTGCTGTTTGCATGCGGCTTCGACCCGCTGGTCGCTCTAGACTCGAGTCTGGTCGCCGCACCCACCTCGCGCCGCGGCTGCTCCCCGATGGCTCCGATCCGCCTGTGTACTGCCGCTTCGCTCGCCGTCCTCGTCTCCGCGTGCGCCGGCCGGACCACGGCGGTTCCTCCGGCCGAGTCCGCCTTTCCGCCAGGCCTCCCGATCCCCTTGCCGGAGCGCGCGCCTGCTGCGCGGGAGCCCCTGGCGTCACCGCCTGCCGCCGCGGCCGAGGCCGTGGAGCCCGCCTGGGCGCCGCCGATCGTGCACACGCTGGCCGTGCTCACGGTGACCCGCAGCGTGGAGGCGGTGCTGTGGCCCGAGCCCTTCGCCGACTTTCGCGCGGAGCGATGGGGATACCACTATGGCGAGGCGCTCACGAAGCCGCCGCTCTTCGACGCCGGTCAGCCCGCCTTCCGGTGGGATCACGACCCGTGGCCGATCAACGTGGTCGGCCACGGCCTGCTCGGGAGCGAGATGTACCTCAGGGCGCGGATATGCCGCTTCGGCGCCCCGGCCGCGCTCGCGTTCGCCATCGCCGGCACCCACCTCTGGGAGTACGGCTACGAGGCGAACGGCGTCCGGCCCTCGGCGCTCGATCTTGTCTACACGCCGCTCGCCGGGGTCCTCCTGGGTGAGCTCCGGTACGCGACCTGGCGCGCGGCGGGGGGCATCGAGAGCGCGCCGGCGCGCCTGATCCTGCGCGCCCTCATGGATCCGTTCGGCGAGATCGAGCGGGGCGCCGGGGTCTTCGACTGCTAGTCTCGAGGTGGGCCCGTATCTGAAGCAGGTGACCGTCGCTCCAGGACCTGTCAGCAGAGGTACGCGTAGAAGTTCCCCAGGGCGCGAAGCGGCTCGACCATTTCCTGCTTGCCGCCCGCCAGAGCCGATTGCCTCCAGCGAATCGCTCTGTCGAGCATGGCTGCAATCCTCGGCTCAAGCTCGGAATCCCTCACGAGCGGCGCCCAGAGGAGCATGCCTGCGCCGTCGACGCCTGCGCCACCGTATGCGACCCAGCTGGCGGGATTCTCCCGCCGGAACTGGAGCAGAAACCTGTGAGCCGATCCGTCAGAGAACTCCAGACTGTTGATGGTGCCTGAGCGCCACCTAACCAGGTCAGCCACGTCGAGCCCGTTCATCACCGTCGATCGCCAGGTTCCTCCCAGGTCACTCGAGCTCCTGACGGCCTCGGGTACGAGCCCGTCACCGACGTTGAGCTCCACCGACGGCAGCACTCCCACGAAAGCCCAGGTGCCGAACAATGCGCCGCGACGGTGTGAGCCGCGCAGGAGGTCCCCACAGTCGCAACGAATCGTCCACCGCCCACCGTCCAACCGCACCGGCTTACCGAGGAGCGATGCGAGCGGCAGGCCACAGGCGTCGCACGCCGTGGGAGGTCGCCAACCGGGAACACCCTTGCGCGCGCCGAAGGGAAGCCGGGAGAAACAATTGTCGCACAGGGAAATGCCTGTCAGCTGGATGCTTCCCGCGGTAAACGGGCATTCGATGTGCACATTGTGCAAGCCGGTCGCTGTCGCGCCTTCCAAGTGCCCACTCCTTGACGGAACTTGGGGCGAGGAAATCTAAACGCGACTCGAAAGTCAAGCTCCTCGTGGCGGCCGTCCCGCCGTACAGCTACGCTGCTCGCGCTGGCTGACATAGACGACCTACCCGATCCGCATCCCTCCGGATCGCGCGAGCTGCCTCTGCTTCGGGATGTTCACTCGCTTTCTACGCAGATGGCATCACCGAGCTCGCGAGAGTCGGTCGCGCGGATGCCGCAGCCGTAACCTGGGCCGTCGATGGAGCCCCCTCCACCGATCCTCGCAATCCCCCAGTACCCGACGTGAGTGCATATCTCATCCGAGTAGGCGGAGGCGGTGGCGAAATCCACGTGCTCGAACCCTTCCAGGCACTGATCTCCGCCTCTCACCACCGCAAAGGTGGTCCCGTCGATGTCAAATAGCTGGTAGTTGGGTTTGCAGAGGATGTAGCTCAGCTCGCGGGTGTCGTTGGCATGCTGCTGGCAGTTGTTCCACGGGCCATCTATCGAACTCCCGTCTGCGATACGAAAAACTCCTGAATAGGGGAGCTCATCGCAGCGGGCGAGAAACGTCCAGAAGGCGTCGACTGGCAACAGCGGTGTGTATCCTGCGGGGCAGGTCTCTCCTTCGTAAACTCCGTACGTCGCCGTCTGAGCTTGAGCCGATGCGCTCAGCGAGATGCCTCCCGCGACAAGTCCGCAGGCCAGGGCGCCCATGGACGTCGTATGATAGAAGTGTTTCATTTGTTTCCTAGTGTATTGTTATGATGCGTTATGTTTCCAAGCCAAGCGCGTGGTCGGGCGCAGGGATTCATGGGTGCATCTTGCTCACGCCGCAAGATGCGCTGTGGGCTCCGCAGTGGAGAGCCCGTTCCATGCTACCGGCGGTGCCACATGATGAGCCCGCTGCAGCCCGAGATGCCGAGGCAGGCGCATCCGACCCGCCCCGCAACCGCGCCGGGATCACGTCCAGAGTATGCGGCGACACCGTGGACGACGCCAGGCAGCGGGTTGGAACGGCGGCGTTCGAGAAGTGAAACAGTGCGATCGAGCGCAGGGCGCCGTCTCCACGCAGCATCGCGCCGTACCCTGCGTACCCATCGCCCCGCAGCTACCCGGTGAAGCCCTGCGGCTGCGGAGCTGGATGCTTCGCCCTCCGGTCCGATTACGGCTTCGAGCCCCTTGCGCGCTGATGTTGTGAGATCAGGGCAAGCGCCCGTTCCGTGTGGCTGGCCTCCAGCATGCTGATGATGGAGTGGACCGCCTGGATCATGTTGAGGAGCGCTCTCTTGGGCACGTCCCACGAGCACGCGAAGGGCTCCGAGCTCCCGGGAAGATCGATTCGTGTGACGACCGCCACGACGTCCCCGCGATCCTGCAACACCAGGTCCTGGAAAATCTGCTCGCGGTGGTCCCGCCGCAGGGATGCACGGACCTCTGCATCGAGCAGGGAGACGTCGACGTGTTCGCGTGGAATCATGTCGATTGTGACAGGGCGCAGCGCGCCGCGCCTCGGCTGCGCGAGGCCGTCGCATCGCTCCAGCGCCGCGATGAAGCCGCTCGGCGGGCCGTAGGCGTGCGCCGAGACGTAATGCACGATCTTGTCCGGGGCGGCGTAGACAACCCCGTCGCCCAGGAGACGGATCTCCTTCGACCCGAGGCCATCCGAGGCCTCACCGCAGATACCGCAGGGATGGAAACCTCGGGTGGCGTGATAGCGTGAGGCTCGGCACAGGCGATCGAGCCTCTCAACCAGCGGCGTGGTCAGCGCGCCACGGGGGTACTCGTGCGGCGGATCGAGCCATCCGACAGCGAGCTCCGGGAGAGCGAAGGCGCCGTCCTCTGGGTCCCACATCCACTTATAGAGCTCGATCGGCTCCAGCGATGGTGGACCGTTCTGGTCCCACGCTACAGGAGCGAAGCCGTAGCGGTAGGGAGCAAGATCCGGGAAGAACGTCATTGCAACTCATGCCTCACGCCAGGACCTCTGCCCGGCGTTCACATTCAGCCGCAGCGGGAGGCCGTCGGCTGGGGGGCGGGGTGGAAGGCTACTCGAGTGTGACTTTCACAAAGGTGGACAGACTGGCGATGTCGCGCAACCTTTGAACAAACTGTCCATCGCGGAGCCGATGCAATGACCGGAGATCAAAGATATGCATCCTGCCTTCGCCAACGTTCGATTCGGCCCCTTTGCGAGCGCCTACCACTCGGCAGCGATGACCCCGGAGCTCAAGGAGGCGCTCGGCGCATTTCTGGAGAGGGAATTGCTGCCACAGGTCGAACAGCCCTTCGAGTCGACGAGCGGAGCCCTGGTGGCGGCCTACGACGCCGAAAGGTACTGCGGTCCGAACAGCGCGGTCCGCGACATCTACAAGTTTGAGTTCGCGTTCCATCGTTCGTCGGGCGATGACACGATCCAGGTCGAGCTGGTGTTCCGTGCGCAGGCCAGGGTGTTCTCCGCAAGAAGGAACAAGCCGCTCTACCTCTGGACTCCCGCCCGCCGCGATCGATACCAGGCGGAGGGTCGACAGCTCCGGCACCTCTGCGGCTGCATCGCGAGGCACGAGGGCGTGGAGGCCGTTTGCCCCGTGTGTTCGGCGGTGCTGAGCGTCCACGATTCGCCAGACCTGTTCGATGTGGTTTGTCCCAACCGCTGCTTCAAGTACAACTTTCACCGAGATCCGGCGAACGGGCAGTTCCTGCACGGTCACTTTTTCCGGAAGGAGCCCGGTGATGTCTGACGCCGCTCCTGTCGCATGTCGGGCAGCTCGCGAGCGCCCCCGGTGCACCGGCCTGGTATCGTGCCCGGAATGAGCATCCGGCACAGCGCCGTCTGGGGACGAGGTCGCCTGATTGTCATCGTGGGATCCGAGGGGCACGTGCTCCGCTCGGAGGACGGCGGCCAGCGCTGGAAGCGGGTGCAGACGGCCACCCGCCAGGACCTGAGCGCGCTCGCAGGCACCGGCGCGGCGCTGATCGCCGCCGGACACTGCGGGACCCTGCTGTCCTCGCGTGATGACGGGCAGCGCTGGTCCGACGTGGGCTGCGGCGCGACGGCGGACCTGCGCGGGGTCGCCCTGCGGGACGACGGCGAGGCCATCGCGGTGGGGCTCGGCGGGACGGTGCTCCGCTCCGGCGACCACGGCCGGACCTGGGGAGCCGGGCCGAGCCCCGGAGACCTCTGCCTCGAGGCCGCCGCGGTCGACGCCGAGGGCCGCTTCCTCGCGCTGGCGCTCGAAGGACAGCTCGCCACCCTGCAAGGGGCCACATGGACGCGCCAGAAGATCCCGGGCCGGAATCACCGGGCGCTCTGCGCGCGAGGCGGGCTCGTGATCGTGGGTGACGGCGACGGCCATGCCCATGCGAGCCGGGACGGGGGCGCGTCGTGGGAGTCGCATTCCACCGGGACCGGGCGCTCGATCAAGGCGCTGTGGCTCGGCGCCGCTGGCCTCGTGATCGCGTCCGGCGAAAGCGGCATCCTGGCGGTCAGCGAGGACGAGGGCCGCACCTGGAGGCGCACCGCGCTCCGGTCGGATCAGCACCGCTTCGCGGCGTGGGGCGATGACGAGGGCGCGATCTGGTGCGTGGGCGACGGCCCCGCCGCCCGATCCCTCGATGGCGGGAAGAGCTTCACCAAGGTGCCAGTCCAGGCAGGGGACGCGCCGCTCGACGGGCCCTGGGAAAAGGTGCCTGTCCGAGGGAAGTTCCGGGGCCTCTGGGTGCAAGCCCAGGGGAGGGTCGTTCTGGTGGGCGACGGAGGTACCATCGCGCGAACCCACGACGGCGGCCAGACCTGGGAGAGGAGCGCCGTGGAGGACGCCGGCGCGCTGATCTCCGTGTGGGGCAGCGGCGAGACGATCCTTGCCGTCGGCGAGGGCGCCTCGCAGATCAGGACCGAGGACGGCGGGCGCTCCTGGATGGACGTGAAAGGCAAACCCGGCGGCGCCTCGGTCCACGGGGAGGACGAGACAAGGGTGTTCGCCGTCATCGAGGGTCGGGTCTGCCGCCTCGTCGCGGGCGGTTCACGATGGCTGGAGCTGGAGGTCCCGAGCGAGCCGCGCCTCCGCGCCGTCTGGGCAGGGCCGGAGCAGCGCGCCGTGGCGGTCGGCTCCGGCGGGACCATCGTCCGCACGATCGACGACGGCGCCACGTGGGAAGTTGCGGAGAGCGGCAGCTCCCGCGATCTGTGCGCGATCTGGGGCAGGGGCGACGAGCTCTTCGCGGCTGGCGGACCGGGCGTCAGCGACGTGCTGCGCTCTCGCGACGGCGGCGCGACCTGGGAGGTGCAGGCCCAGGTCTACGGCAGCCTCAGGAGCCTCTGGGGAGACGACGCCGGCACGCTGTGGGCGTGCGGCGCGCGCGGCGTGCTCCTGCGCTCCACCGACGGCGGCCACACCTGGCGAGGCGAGGCGTCCGGCACCTGGGGCACCCTGTTCGAGCTCCGCGGGGACGGCGCCGAGGTATGGGCGCTGGGGGAGAACCTCCTGCTGCGCCGGCGGCATCGGGCGTCGACAGATTAACTGCCCGCACATTCCTGAGAAATACGTTCGAAACAGAGCGATTGCTACACCAGGGAGAGCCTCCTCGACACGCTCGGTGAGGGTGGCCGACGCGACTCCATGGCACCGCGCTCTTCCCTCCGGCTCAAGATCGTCACCTCCGAGACGACCACGCACACCCACTGTCCTTACTGCGCCTTCCAGTGCGGCGTGGTCATGACGGATCGCGCGGACCACGCGGGGGCGATCGACGTCCGACCGGACGACGATTTCCCCGTCAACCGCGGGCAGATGTGCATCAAGGGGTTCACCTCCGCGGCGCTGCTCGATCACCCCGAGCGGCTGACGGTGCCGAAGATCCGCGGGCGCGCCGGCCGCCTCCTGCCGGCGCGCTGGGACACGGCGCTCGATTTCGTCGCGGAGCGGCTCCTCCGGCTGCGGGAGCTCCACGGCCCCGAGGCGCTGGCCGCGTTCGGGAGCGGCGCCCTGACGAACGAGAAGACCTACCTCCTCGGCAAGTTCGTCCGACTCGCCCTCCAGTCGCCGAACGTCGATTACAACGGCCGTTATTGCATGGCCTCGGCGGCCGCGGGGCACAACAAGGCGTTTGGCATCGACCGCGGCCTGCCGTTCCCCGTGTCCGATATCGCCCAGACCAAGGCGCTCCTCCTCTGGGGCGCGAACTGCGCGGAGACCCTGCCGCCGATCATGCAATGGATCTTCGCGCAGCGCGACAACGGCGGCGCGCTCATCGTCGTCGACCCGCGGCGCACCGACACGGCGCGCGCCGCGGCGCTCCACCTCCAGCCCACGCCCGGGTCCGACCTGGCGCTCGCGAACGGCCTGCTCTACCTCGCCCTCGAGGAGAAGCTCGTCGACACGGCGTACATCGCCGCGCGCACGGACGGGTTCGACGATCTCCGGCGCGCCATCCTCTCGTACCACCCGGCGCACGTCGAGCGGCTGACCGGGGTCTCCACGCACGATCAGCTCAAGGCCGTGCGGCTGCTCGCCGAGGCGCCGAGCAGCATGCTGCTCTCCGGCCGCGGGCCGGAGCAGCAGTCGAAGGGGTCAGACACCGTGCTCTCCTTCATCAACCTGATGCTCGCGCTCGGCAAGGTCGGCAAGCCGTACAGCGGCTATGGCTGCCTCACCGGACAGGGCAACGGCCAGGGGGGCCGCGAGCACGGCCAGAAGGCCGATCAGCTCCCCGGCTACCGGCATATCGAGGAGGCGGAGCACCGGGAGGCCATCGCCCGCGTCTGGGGCATCGACCCTGCCGAGCTGCCGGCCAAGGGGAAGAGCGCCTACGAGCTGCTCGACGCGCTCGGCCCCGAGGGCGGGATCCGCGCGCTCCTCGTGTTCGGATCCAACGTGGCTGTCGCGTCGCCGAACGCGCTCAACATCGAGCGGCGGCTCGCCTCGCTCGATCTGCTCGTGGTCTGTGACGCCTTCGTCAACGAGACGGCCCGGGACGCCCACGTCCTCCTTCCGGTCGCGCAGTTCGCGGAGGAGGAGGGGACGATGACGAACCTCGAAGGGCGGGTGATCCTGCGGCAGAAGGTCCGCCCCGCGCCCCCCGAGGTGAAGACCGATATCGAGATCTTCTGCGAGCTCGCGCGCCGCCTCGGCGCGGGCAGGCACTTCCAGTACACGTCCGCTGAGCAGGTGTTCGACGAGCTGCGCCGGGCGACCGCGGGCGCCAAGGCGGACTACAGCGGGATCACCTACGACAAGATACGCCGGAACCGAGGCGTCTTCTGGCCGTGCCCGTCGGTCGAGCACCCGGGGACTCCGCGCCTCTTCGCCGAGCGGTTCCACCACCCGAACGGCCGGGCGCGGTTCCACGCTGTCCATCACCGCCCCGCCGCCGAGCTCCCCGACGAGGCCTATCCGCTCTACTTCACGACGGGCCGCTACAAGGAACACTACAACTCCGGCGCCCAGACGCGCCGGGTCTCCACGCTCGAAGAGGCCAAGCCCGAGCCGAAGGTCGAGGTCCACCCCAGGCTGGCGGCGCGCCTCGGCGTCGTCGATGGCGACTTTCTGCTCGTCGAGAGCCGGCGCGGAGCGGTCAGTTTCCGGGTAGCGGTCGTCCCTTCGATCCGGCCGGACACGCTCTTTGCTCCGTTTCACTGGGGCGGCAAGAAGGCCGCCAACGTCCTCACCGTGCCGGCGCTGGACCCGACCAGCCGGATGCCGGAGTTCAAGGTGTGCGCCGTCAGGGCGCGCCGGGTCTCGGAGTCGAACTGATGCGAAGGAAGGACCTTGTCATCGTTGGCAACGGCATGGCGGCGTGCCGCCTGCTGGACGAGCTGATGTCGCGCGGCGCCAGGGACCGCTACGACATCACCGTCTTCGGCGAGGAGCGGGGCGGCGCCTACAACCGTGTCCTGCTCAGCAAGGTGCTCGCGGGGGAGGCGCCGGACTCCATCGTCACGAAGCCCCCCGCCTGGTACGAGCGGAACGGGGTGCGGCTCGTCAGCGGGACCTCCGTGGCGCGGATCGACACCGGGTCGAGGGCGGTCGTGGCGGCGGACGGCGCGCGCCATCGTTACGACGTCGCCGTGCTCGCGACAGGCAGCCAGCCGCTCGTCCCGCCGCTCGAGGGCATGACGACCTCGGAGGGCGATCTGCGCCCGGGCGTGTTCGTGTACAGGACGATGGACGATTGCGTCCGGATGCGCGGCAGCGCGCGGGCGGGAGACAACGCCATCGTGGTCGGCGGCGGGCTCCTCGGCCTGGAGGCGGCCAAGGTGCTGAGCGACATGGGCCTCCACGTGACCGTCATCCACGTGGCGAAGAGCCTCATGAACGCGCAGCTCGATCCGATGGGCGGCGACATGCTCGAGCAGCACATCGAGCGCTGCGGCATCTTCGTCCGCACCGGGCGCACCGTCGAGGCCATCTGCGGGGAAGAGGCGGTCGAGGGGTGTCGCCTCGACGACGGCAGCGTCCTGCCGGCCGACATGGTGGTCCTCGCGTGCGGCGTCCGGCCTCGCGTCGACGTCGCGCGCGCCTCCAACCTGCCCATCAACAAGGGCATCGTCGTCAACGACACGATGGCCACCCAGGTGCCCGGCATCTACGCGATCGGCGAGTGCGCGGAGCACCGGGGCAGGCTGTATGGCATCGTGACGCCCATCTGGGAGCAGGCCGCCGTCCTCGCCGACGTCCTGACGGGCGCGAACCCGCAGGCGCGTTACCGGGGTACGAAGCTGTATACCCGGCTGAAGGTGGCGGGCGTCGACGTGACCTCCATGGGCAGCACCGAGCCGGAGCTCGAGAGCGACGACGTGCTCCAGGTCGTCGAGACGCGGAAGAGCACGTACCGGAAGCTGATCCTCCGCGACGGGCGGCTGCTAGGCGCCCAGTTCGTCGGCAACACCGCGGCCGCGGCCACGCTGGTGCAGCTCTTCGATCGCAACGATCCGCTGCCCGCCGACCCTCTGGAGGCGCTCTGCGCCGGCGGCGGCGCGGGGCCGGCGGCGCAGGCCGAGCGCATCGTCTGCAACTGTCACAAGGTCAGCGAGGCGACCCTCCGGGAGGCCATCGAGGGCGGCGCCTGCTCGCTGGAGTCGGCGTGCGCCGCGACCAAGGCCGGCACGGGGTGCGGCTCCTGCCGTGGCGAGGTCGCCCAGCTCGTGGCCCGGCACGCGCCCTCGCCGGAGGTCGCCAGCGGCCGCGCCGTGGCCGTCGGATAACGTGGAAAACACGCCGCGGGGAGCCGAGCGGCGCGGTTGCGCGCTTGGCGCGCGAGGATCCGCCCCGCTATAGACGCCGGCGAATGCACCACACGCCGCGCGAGCGCCTCCACGAGCTCTTCACCAAGGTCGACGCGTTCTTCGCGAGCGCGAGCGCCCGCCACGGCGAGCGGATGGCCTGCCGCACCGGGTGCAGCGACTGCTGCCGGCGGCGGTTCTCGGTGACGTCGATCGAGGCCGACGCGATCCGCGAGGCGCTCGCGGCGCTCCCGGAGGCCGACCGCGCGGCGCTGGCGGAGCGCGCGCGGGCGGGCGATCCGGGCGTGTGCCCGGCGCTCGACGGGGAGGGGAGGTGCGCGATCTACGCGGCGCGGCCGCTCATCTGCCGCACGCACGGCCTGCCCATCCGGTTCGCGCCGGCCAGCGAGCGCGCACTGCCGGTCATCGACGCCTGCCCGAAGAACTTCGTGGGAGAGGACCTCCACGCCGTCGAGGCGTCGTCGGTCCTGGACCAGACGACGCTGTCGACGGTGCTGGCCGCCCTCGACATGGCCCACGCCGACGCGGCGGGGCAGCCGCGAGGGCAGCGCGTCGCGATCGCCGCGGTGCTCTCGGGCGAGGGGTAGCTGCCGCCGGGCCGTCGGCTTGATGACAAGCCGGTCCGGCTCAGCCGACCGACGGTCGTCGGCGCCATGAGGCTCCCGGCCTCGGCTTGCGCGCGCTCGCGGTGGCACAGATCAGGCGTTGGCACAGGCCAGCTATGGCCCAACTATTGGCTCATTGTGCGCCATGTGCTGAGCGGCTGCCCATGGGAACGCGCTGATTTACGGCAAATCCAGGTTGGCCCGTTGGTTGCTCTTAGGTGGTGGCCCACGCTGGACCGATGGCAGGTCACGGCACACGCCGTCATCGGTCCGGAGGGGCAGCTTATCCGGAGGATAGAATGACCAAGTCGATCAAGGGGTTTGGGTTGGTGGCGGCGGCTGGCGTGGTGTTCGCGGCCTTGCTCAGCGGTTGCGGCTCGCAGGGGGCTGATCGCGGGCCGGACGTCGGCTCGATCAGCTTGCCGCTCGCGGCCGATGCGCCGTCTGGAGCGCGATATCGGCTCCGCGACGCCACGTTCGAGATCTCGAACGGTTATTACTACTACGAAGACGAGAATACCTCAGCCATGGCTGTCGGTGGTAGCTACGGAACTGTGGTGACGGTCAGCAGCGAGGATCAGGATCCGAACGAGACCACCCTCCTCGTCGATCTGGAGCAGGGAGGGTACAGCGTCACGCTCCTTCCGGGCTGGCACTTCGAGAAGGTCGAGGACGGCACGGTGACGGATCCGAACGTGGAGGCCACGCTGCTCTCGTCGCAACGGCTCTACCTGTACGTCTCGCCGCGTTCGACGACCTGGGCCGAGTATGCGTTCGGTATCGGGAGCAGCGAGCTGTGGCTCAACGGCAAGTTGAACCTCGGTATCAACGTCTACGAAGATCCGGAGGACTACTACGGCGGAAACGTGACTGCGGGCGGCACCGGGGGCGCGGGCGGCGGCGACTACAGCTCTGGCTACAGCGCTGCGGGGGTCGGCGGCAGCGGCGGTTACTAGCGCTGGCGCGAGGAGCGGAGCGGAGCGAGCGACGTCATCGCCCGTCAGCGAGGGCTGCACTGCACGACGCAGAAGGCCGTGGCGCCCTTGGCGCGGGCGCTCGCCTCGCACGACCGCTTCGCTTGCTGCGACGCCATGAAGCGGTCGTTCGCCGAGCCATTGCCGAACACCATCTGATAGTTGCACGCGCCCGCGAAGCCGCAGACGCGCACGGACGCGCTCGCCGTACACCACCAGGACGTCCCGCCCGCCGCGCTTCCGTTGCTCGGGCTCCCATTCGAGGAGCCCTCGCTCGGTGTGGTGGGCGTCCGCGCCGCCGTCGACAGAGGCGCCGGCGCCTCGCCCGTCTCGTCGCCGGCAGCAGGCGACGGGGCGTCACCCGCGGCGCGGTCGCCGGTGGAGGGGTCTTCGCCCGCCGCCTCGTCGGCCTCCTCGTCGGGGCGAAGCGGGGTGCTCGTCGACCTGGGCACCACGGGCGAGACGCCGGCTGTCGACACGCTGGAAGGCGTGGTCTCGACGACGGTTTGCTCCGGCGATGCGCTCGCCACCAGGTACACCGCGCCGCCGATCACGAAGATGGCGCCCACGCCCAGCGCGAACAACCCGCCGAGGACGATGAGCACGATCACGAGCGGCGACAGGCCTGACTTCGGGCGCTGCGGCGGCGGTGGAGGGGAGTAAGGCGGCGGCTGCGGAGGGTAGTGATGCGGCGGTTGCGGAGGGTACTGAGGCGGCTGCTGCGGAGGGTACTGAGGGCGCCCTGGACCAAACATCTCGCAGTCATAGCGCAGCGGAGCCGTCCGCGCTGCGTGAGACGAACACCCACGCTGTCGGCGAACGAGCGATGTCGCGTCTTGCTCGCGTCTCGCTCGCGTCTCGCTCGCGTCTCGCTCGCGTCTCGCTCGCGTCGGACGAGCCCGCCCGCAGGGGCGCTGTCCGCGGCGGTGTCGCTCCGGAGCCGGCGGAGCGGCGCTCCGCGGCCCGCTCACACCCAGCCGGTCGTGGCGCGCAGGAGCAGCCCGAGCCCGAGCGACGCGCCGTTCGCGAGCGCCGAGGCCGCGATGGCCTGCGTGGCAGGCAGCTCGCGCAGCGCGAGCCGGTAGACGCCGAGCTCGAGCAGCACCGCCCAGAGCTCCGAGAGGGCCAGTCGCGCCGTGGCGCCGATCGCGAGGGCGGGGAAGATGAACCACACCGCCGGGTGACTCGCGAGGTTGGCGACGACGACGAGCGCGGCGCGGCGGCCTCGTGACCGCTCCGCCGCGCCGAGCAGCGGTGAGGCGACGGCGAGCTCGATGAGCAGCGTGAACGCGAACGCGCGCGCCCAGGCGGCCACCAGCGGATCGGTGAAGACGCGGCTCATGGCGCGGCCGGCTGCGCGGCGATCTCGGGCCCGCCGCCGTCCACCCCGCGCGCGCGCCCGGACCGCTCCTGGCGCGCCTCCGCGGCGCGCCGGCCGACGTCGCCGCGGACATAGAAGTACGCGAGCAGCGCGAGCTCCAGGTAGCCGTGGAAGGAGGCGAGCGAGAGCACCAGGTTGCGCGTGCCGAGCGCGCTGCGCAGGGCGCCGAGCAGCACCAGGACGGCGACGACCGCCACGGCGGCGAGCCCTGCGTCCCCGAAGTCGCGCCGGAGCGAGCGCGCGGACATGCGGAAGGTGGTTGTCCGCTGGCCCGGGTGATCTTCCTGGGGAATGAGCAGCAGCCAGACCGCGTAATGGACGGACTGCAGGAACGCGTAACATGCGGTGAGCGCGACCGCGGAGCGGGTCGGCAGCCCGGGAGCGAGCCAGTCGCTCGCCAGGAGAAGGTGCAGCCCGAAGGCGTCCAGCCACCCGGCGCGCAGGGTGAGCGAGGTCATTGCCCCGCTCGCGAGGAGCGCGGTACCGGCCAGCACGAGGCCGAGCGGCCACGCGACCGCGCGCACCCGGCGGCGGAAGAGCGCGAGCCACAGCGCGAGCGCGACCAGGTTGTGCGCGTGCGCGAGCACGAGCCGGAAGCCGCGCGGCGCGGCGAGCGCCGCCGCCGACAGCGCCACGACGGCGGCGGCGGCCAGCGCGACGCGCCGCCACGCGCGCGACGCGAGCGCGCCGGCGACGACCGCGGCGCCGAGCCAGGCGGCGAGCAATACGTGCTCGGCGCGGAGCAGCGCCGCGGCCGAGCCAAAGAGCTCCTGGGCGCCGCGCAGCCCGACCAGCGCGGCGCAGGCCGCCCAGACGACGCCGCGCCACCATGTCGGCAACCCGCGCCGCAGCACGAGGTAGCGCACGTCGGCCGCGACGTGCAGGACGCCGAGCAGGATGGGCCCGAGCACGAGCAGCGCGCTCGGCGCAAAGACGGCCATGGTGAAGGCGCCGAGCGCGTTGGCCGCGGCGAGGGTGGCTATCCTGCGGTCGGGGCGCGCCACGACCGCGATCGCGAGCTCGCTCCGGCGGAGCAGGCCGAAGAGGCGCCGCCGCGCGCCGTCGAGCGGCGCGACGCCGCGCTCGAGCAGGCGGGCCACGCTCGCGGGCGGAGGACCGGGCGCGCGCACGGTCGAGGCCCGGTTCAGCGGCGCCGGCGGGCGGTCACGAGCGCCGCGGCGCCGCAGAGCAGCATCAGCCCCGCCATCGCGCCGCCCGAGGCGGCTCCGCTCATGGCGCAGCCGCCGTCGTCCGATGACGCCTTGTCCGCGCCCGCGCTGCCGGCCGACGTCGAGTCCCCGCCCGAGGCCGACGTCGCGTCCCCGCCCGACGCAATGCACAGATTGCAGTCGTATTCCATCGTGGTGAAGCCGCCGTCCTCGCCCGGCAGCGTTCGCTGGCACTTCTGCTGCGTGCACGTGCCAGGCTCGTTGTACGCGGGCCCCGCGTTGTTACAGCTCGACCCCGGCGTGTCGCAGCTCTCGGGCGGCGGGACGTCCGCCCGCGCTGAAGAAGAGGTGAGCAGCGGCGCTGCGAGCAAGGCGGCGATCGCCACAAAGCACGAGGGCTTCATCATCCCGCCACTCTGTGCTTTTCTCCGGAAAACTTCAAGAGCGGTGCCGCCGATCCACGCTCGTGCACCTGGCCCTTGCGAGGAAAATATACCTGGGTAACACCGAGACGATCAGATACTACCCGGTAAAAATATATGGACACCAACATCGAAGTCGAAGCGCCGTCCGCGCCGCGCGGCGTGCACGACATGACGCAGGGCAAGCCGCGCGCGCACGTCGTGGCGTCATGCTGTTCATCCTGGCCGGCATGGCGATCCAGACCCTGTATGGCCTGATCGACATCTACTGGGTGGGTCGCCTCGGGAAGGAAGCCGTCGCCGCCGTGGCGGTCTCCAGCAACCTGATGTTCGTCTCCCTGGCCGCGACGCAGATGCTCTCGGTCGGCTGCGTGGCGCTCGTCTCGCAGGCGGCCGGAAGAAAGGAGCTCGGCGAGGTGCAGCGCCTGTTCAACCAGGTGCAGAGCCTCGCCACGTGGGCGGGCGCCCTCTTCCTCGTGCTCGGCCTCGCGCTTCACCGCACGTACGCCGAGAGGCTCTCGGGAGACGCCATGACCGCCGAGCTCGCGCGCAGCTTTCTGCTCGCGTTCATTCCGGCGCTCGCGCTGCAGTTCACGATGGTGGGGCTCGGCTCGGCCCTGCGCGGCATCGGCGACATGAAGCCGGGGCTCGTGGCCCAGACCGCGAGCGTGCTGCTCAACATGGTCCTCGCGCCCTTCCTCGTCTTCGGCTGGGTATCGGGGCGCCCGCTCGGCGTGTTCGGCGCGGGCCTCGCCACGCTCCTCGCGACCGCGGCCGCCGTCGTGGGGCTCGCCGTCTATCTGCTGCGCGGCAAGACCTTCCTTCGCCTCCGCCTCGCCGACTGGCAGCCTGACCTCGCCACCTGGCGAAAGCTGGTGGCCATCGGCTTGCCCTCGGGCGCGGAGTTCTTGTTGCTGGCCGTCACCATGGGCGTGATCTACGTGGTCACGCGCCCCTTCGGCTCGGAGGCGCAGGCCGGGTTCGGCATCGGGCTGCGGCTGATGCAGGCCGGCTTCATGCCTGCCGTGGCGATCAGCTTCTCCGCTGCGGCGGTCGTCGGCCAGAACTATGGCTCCGGCGCCCACGCGCGCGTCCGAGAGACCGCGCTCGAGAGCGTGAAGCTCGTGCTCGGGTTCATGCTCTTATTCACCCTGATCTGCCAGGTCTTCCCCGCGCCGCTCGTCGCGCTCTTCTCGCCCGCGCCGGACGTCGTCGCGGCCGGCGTCGACTACCTCCAGGTGACCTCCTGGAGTTACTTCGCGAGCGGCATCGTGTTCGTCTGCGCCGGCGTCTTTCAAGGCCTCGGCAACACCTGGCCTTCGCTCGCCGCCTCGGGGGCGCGGGCGGTCGCGTTCGTCCTCCCCGTGCTCGTCCTGAGCGCGCGCCCCGGCTTCCGCATGCACACCATCTGGCTCGTCTCGGTCGGCGCCACGCTCGGCCAGTTCGGGCTCCAGCAGATCCTGCTGCGGCGCGAGCTCGCCCTCAAGGCGCCCGTGTCGCCCTGACGCGCCGCGGGGGGGGCGGCGCGGCGCCGGGCCGAGCGCAGCTTCAGGGACGTGCGCCCGCCGTCCTGGCGGGCAGGGCGCGCACCTGGTTCTTCCGCATGACGTCGGCCGTCAGGCGCGCCGCCAGGGCGCGCGGCACGAGGCGCCCGAGGTTCGCGAGGAGGTAGTTGCCGAGGCCGTGGATGGCGTGGGTTCGCCCCGTCGAGAGGGCGCTCAGGCCGAGCCGCACGACGTCGCTCGCCTTTGCCTTCGCGCCCACGGCCGCGGCTTCCCCGGCGATCTCGAAGAACGGCGTCTCGGTCGCGCCGGGGCAGAGCGCGACCACCTTCACGCCCCGCTCGCCGAGCTCGGCCCAGAGCGCCTCGCTGAACGAGAGCACGAAGGCCTTGGTCGCCCCGTACACCGCCATCGAGGCGATCGGGTAGAACGCCGCCGTGGAAGCGACGTTGAGGACCGCGCCGCGCGTCCTCACGAGGTCGGGCAGGAACGCGTGGGTCATCGCGACGAGCGCGCTCACGTTGAGCGTGATCTCCTCGAGCTGCCTCGCGATCGGCGTCTCCTCGAAGCGGCCGTGGGTCGCGAATCCGGCGTTGTTGACGAGGAGATTGACGGTCACGCCGCGGCGCGCGACCTCGGCGTGCACGCGCGCGATCGCCCCCTCGCTCGTGAGGTCGTCGGCGATCACCTCGACGCGGACGCCGTGCGCGGCGCGCAGCTCGGCGGCGAGCGCCTCGAGCTTGTCGCGCGAGCGGGCGACGAGGATCAGGTGGCATCGCTGCGCGGCGAGCTGGCGGGCGAATTCGGCGCCGATGCCGGTGGAGGCTCCAGTGACCAGGGCGTTCCGGTTCTCGAAGGGGTGTCGCGTCATGCCTCCATGTGTAAGCTCTGGGTGGATGCGCGAGAACGGGCATCTTCGGGCATCGGAGTTCCACGGATGAAAAACGACGCCTTCTCCTGGGACGACCTGCGCGTGCTGCTCGAGGTCGAAAGGCGCCGCAGCTTCCTCGGCGCGGGCAAGGCGCTCGGGCTCTCCACCTCGACGGTCGGGCGGCGCATCGACGCGCTCGAGCTCGCGCTCGGCCGGAAGCTCGTGCACAGGACGACCGCCGGAACCTCGATCGATCCGGCGGCGCGCGCGCTCGTCGCGCTCGCCGAGGGCATGGAGAGGGAGCTCCGCGTCGAGGGGAGGGACGCGCGCGGCGCCGAGTCGCTCGAGGGCGTTGTGCGCGTCTCGATCAAGGAGAGCTTCGCGCGCCCGATGGCGAAGGTCCTCTCCGCGTGGCGGCGCATCCACCCCGAGACGCTGATCGAGCTCGCGTCGGAGGCGCGCCTCGCGGACGTGGCGAAGCGTGAGGCCGACCTCGGCGTCCGGACGGTGCGCTCGTCGTCGAAGGCGCTCGTCGAGAAGCGCCTCGGCACGTTCTCGTACGGCCTCTGGGCCTCGAACGAGTATGTCGAGCGCCACCTGCGCGACGGCCACCTGCGCGAGGCGGACTTCCCGCGGCACGACTTCGTCGGCTACGACGGGCCAGGGCGGGAGTCCGAGCAGGAGCGGTGGCTCGTCGCCCGCGGCGCGCGCCGGTTCCCGTTCCGTTCGAGCTCGGACGACGCGATGCTCACGGCCGCGAGCGAGTCCCAGGGCATCTGCATCTTCGCGGACGCGCTCGCGCGTGACGTGCCCGGGCTGCGGCGGCTCGCCTGCGCGACGCCGCTCCCGACGGTGAGCGTGTACCTCGTGGTCCACCGGGATCTGCGGCGCGTTCCCCGGATCCGCGGCGTCGCGGGGGCCATCGAGGAGGCGATCAGGCAGATCGCCGTTCGTGAGAAGGCCCGCGGCTAGTTCCGCCCGCCAGGAGTCCGGAGGGAGAATTTAACGCAAAGGCGCAAAGACGCAAAGGCGCAAAAATACATGAGTTTTTTTCTCTCTCTCTCCCTTGCGCCTTTGCGTCTTTGCGCCTTTGCGTTGAACTCTCCCCCTCCTCTCTCCGTCTCTCCGGCCAGCGCCCGTTCGTTGATGAGCGCCCGCTGAAGCGTGAAGACAGTCGATGCGCGGGGCCGGGCCGCGCGGTGGTCGTCGCACGGCCCGCCGCCGTCTCTTGCGAGATCACCTGCCCAGCGCAATCATCTTCTCGTTTACCCAGTCGTCGCCGGCAAGGGGGTGCACGCCGGCCCCGTCCCGATCGAGCGCGATCCCCACCGAGAGCAGCCCGCTCTTCACGAGGAACGCTCCTCTGGGGGTCTGCCCGTCGGACTTCGTGAGCCGCCCGCGGATCGCGAGATCGCCCCCCGTTGCCTCAAGCAGCCTGAAATCGACGCCGGCGTTCGCGCGCCTCACCTTCGCGGATGCCTTGAGCCCCTCCATCGTGAGGAGCCCCGCGGCCCAGCCGGGAATGGCATCCTCGGCGTCGAGCAGCATCACGGCCGGCCGCGCGTCCTTGCACTCCAACCGGATCGCCGCCTCCATGAGCCCCTGCCTCACCTCGGCGTCCTCGATGTCGATGTGCGCCCACCAGCCAGGGAGCGCCTCGCCCTCGTGCTCGATCGCGAGATCCTCGATGTCGATGCGGCCCTTCCGCAGCTTGGCTGCCTGATTCAAGACGTTCGCCGCGTCGAGCGTCATGCGCGCCGCCACGTCGCCCTTCACCTTCGTCTTCTTCCACTGCAGGGCGCCGTGTTTCAACAGCAGGTTCAGCGAGCCCGTCCCCCGGCCCAGCGGGTCGACCTCCAGGCTGCTCCGCACGAAGGCTGCGCCGCCCGTGAACCGCGGCGCGTCCGGCGCGGCGCCCTCGGCGTTCAGCCAGCGCAGGTCCGGGATCGCCGCGGCGACGACATCCACCTTCGACGCGAACCCCGGCTGGAGCCGCAGGAGGTGGAGCTCCGGCGCGTCGAAGGTGGCGCTCGCCCTCTCCACGACGATGGGCGGCAGCCCGCTTCCCGGGCGCTCGAGCGTCGCGCGGGGCAGCGTCACGGCGAGGCGGGCCGCTCCGCGCTCGTCGACGCGGAGCGCCGCGCGCGCCTCGGCGGTCGCGCGGAGCGACGCGGTGGAGGCCACGAGGTGGCTCGTCTCGTAGGACGCGGTGCTGCCCGGCTCGACGCTCCCCCGGTTCACGACGAGGTTCGTCCGGAGCTCTCCGCTCCCATCCTCGAGCCGGGGTGCGGCGCCCTCGCCCGCGGGAAGGGGGATGAAATCGAGCCCCGGCAGCTGCGCGTCCAGGCGGACGCGCGCCCAGGCGGTTTCGAGGACGTCGAGCCCGTCGACGTCCCGCGGATCGAACGTGCTCATCGTCACGTCGGCGTCGGCGTCGAGACGCGCGACGACGCGATCGGCGACGTGGACCTCGCCCGACCGGAGCTCCAGCGCGACGGGCCCGACGCGAACGGCGCGGAGCGGCTTGTAATAGAACCCTCCCCGCACGTGACCGCCGCCGGCATACCGGACTTGCTGGATCCAGACCTCCTTGAGCGTCGTGTCGATGCCTTCCAGGTGCACCGTCCACAGGTTGTAGCCCTCGTCCGAGTTCTCGAGATCGTGCTTCGGCGGCAGCTCCGGCTTGAGCGGCGGGTTCGCGAACTCCGGGATGGGCGGCAGCGCCTGGATGTGCGGCGCCTCCAGATCGCGCTCGCTCGTCGGATCCACGAGCATCCGCATCCGGAACACGAAGCCCGTGGCGCGGATGTCCTCCGCGTAGAACTTCTTCCGGAGGAGATCGGTCAGGTGGATATCGACGTCCGCTTCGTCGAGCTCCACCGCCCACTGAAGCACGCTGTCGGAGCCGCTGAGCCGGAGCTCTTTGACGTGAACGACGCCGGGCCAGAGGCTCCACGCCGAGCCGTAATAGAGCGAGGCGTCGACGGGGTTGTAGCTGACGAGCCTCGCGATGAGCCCCGTGCTCAGCATGGCGTTCACGACGACGACGTAGCCGAGCCAGAGCGCGATAGGCAGGATCAACAGCGCCTTCAGCGCCCTCCTGGCCCGTGGCCCGAAACGCCCGCTGAGCGCAGGTGGAGACTTCAGCGCGGCAGCTTCGTGCAGGAGCGCGTGCATGAGCTCCATCGATCGCACGCGCCATGCCGCGAGCTGAGCCGCGGCGCGGGGGGGCGGGCTCAAGGCTGGCCGTGGCGATCTGCCCCGCTCGTGGCGAACCTCGACATGCGCGGACCGCGGGGGGGGCCCGATCTCGCGCGGACGCGCCCGGAAATGGCCCTGCCGCGAGCGCTCGGCCCCCGTCGGACCCGGCAGGCACCCGGCTTGCTAACCCAGCGAACGCCGGCGCTGGCGAGCCTGTCGCGCGTCGACGCCGCTGGAGGTCCGCTGATGTCGATCTTCCAGCTTCCAGCCATCACCCGAGGTCACCATGAACCACACTGTCCATCACGACCTGAACGACGAAGAAGCGAAGAGCGCGGTCCTGCGGGCGATGGCGAAGTATTGTGATCGATACGCGGAGTACGCTCCCTCCATTTTCTGGAGCGACGAGCGGCGCGCGGATGTCGGCATCTCCTTCAAGGGCTTCACGCTCTCCGGGCGGCTCGAGCTCCGGCCCAAGGCCGTCGACTTCGCGATCGACATGCCGCTGCCGCTGCGCATGTTCAACCGGATGGCGATCGCGGCGATCGACGCCGAGGTGAGGCGGTGCATCGATGACGCGCACCGCGATCGCGCGCGGCGGCGCGCTCCGAGCGCGGTTGCGCAGGAGGCGCTCTGAGCGGCCCGCGCCATGAAGAGCGGAAGCGCCACGACCACCCGTGAAAGGCGCCGCCCGCGGAGCGCCCCGCGCCGCGAGAGGCGCGGATCCGCGAGCGGCGTCCTCGTCCGCCGGCGCCGCGTCAGCGTGTCGGTCGAGTCCGTCGAGACGGTCGAGCTCGCCCGCACGGACGGCGAGCTCGCGGGGACAGGGCAGCTCACCCCGTCACCGGTCGAGTCCGCCGAGTCGGCCGGGCTCCGGTACGTGAATGACGGTGAGCCGGGGATCTCCAGGCGAGGGGCGGGCAAGGGCTTTCGTTACGTCGACGCCGACGGTCGCTCCGTCAAGGACGACGCGACGCTCGCGCGCATCCGCCGCCTCGCGATCCCGCCCGCGTGGACCGAGGTGTGGATCTGTCGGAGCGAGCGCGGGCACATCCAGGCGACAGGGCGGGACGCGCGCGGCCGGAAGCAGTACCGGTATCACCCGCGCTGGCGCGAGGTCCGCGACGAGACGAAGTACGACCGCATGCTCGCCTTCGGCGCGGCGCTCCCGGCGATTCGCGCGGCGAGCGAGCGGGATCTCGCGCTGCCTGGCCTGCCGCGCGAGAAGGTGCTGGCGGCGGTGGTGCGCCTGCTCGACGAGACGTCGATCCGCATAGGGAACGACGAGTACGCGCGCGACAACGACTCGTATGGCCTCACCACGCTCCACGACGAGCACGTCGAGATAGAGGGGAGTCTCATCAGGTTCCACTTCAGGGGCAAGGGCGGCAAGGAGCACGCGATGACGGTGCGGGATCGGCGGCTCGCCCGCATCGTGAAGCGCTGTCAGGACGTGCCTGGCCACGAGCTGTTCCAGTACATCGACGGCGAGGGCCGGCGGCAAAGGATCCATTCGGACGACGTGAACGAGTACCTGCGCTCGGTCGCGGGCCACGACTTCACGGCGAAGGACTTCCGCACCTGGACCGGCACCGTGCTGTGCGCGTCGTTCTTCTGCGAGATGGAGATCGCGAGCTCGGTCCGCCAGGTGAAGAAGCGCGTGGCGCAGGTGATCGACAGGGTGTCCGCCCGCCTGGGCAACACACGAGCGGTCTGTCAGCGTTGTTATGTCCACCCCGCCGTGATCCGCGCCTACACGGAGGGCGCCCTGCAGTCCCTGATCGACGCCGAGGAGGCCGTCGCGGACGGGGCGCTCGCGGCGCTCCGGCCGGAAGAGGCGAAGATGCTCCGGATCGTCCGCGGCTTCGGCGAGCGAGAGGCCGTGCCGCTCGTGACCCGCCTCAGCGAGAGCGTGCGCGCGGTGAGCGCACGGCGAGCCGGCAAGAGCGCGAAGCGTCTCTCCAGGGAACGACGCGCCGCGGCCTGAGCCGCGCTGCGGCGAGCGCAGCAGCAACCGCGCGGGGATGCGCCTCGCCGCGCTGTTCCCGACGAGTTTGCCGTGTCGTTGCGTCACAGCGTGATCGCCTCGCTGTGGCATCGTGCCGCGGACGCGACGGGTGCTGTTGCTGTGTTCGCGAGCGGCCCGCGATCTCACGCCGGATACGCGCGCGGTACGGTTCGTGTTGTGCATAGCTCCCTGGAAAACCAGCGCGCGCGGCGCGAACCCTCAGCCAAGGAGGTCTGCATGGCGAGCCAGCGGTTGATCACGGGGATGGTGCGAGCACGTGGGGAGGCCGAAGACGCCGTCCGGCGCATCCTGGACAGCGGGCACACGCGACGGGACGTCTGCGCCATCGTGAGCGAGGCGACGCGCCGCCAGCACATCTTGCGCTCGCGCGCATACGGCGCGGCATCGCACGGGAGCGCGCTGACCTCCGTCCTCGCCGCGGCGAGCGCGGGGCTCGTGGTCCCGGGGCTGCGGCTCGCGGTGGCCGGCCCCATCGCGGTGAGGCTCGCGGACGCGAGCTCGGCGAGCGAGACGGCCAGCCTGAGCAGCGTTCTCGTCGACGCCGGGATCCCCGAGCAGAGCGCGCCGGAAGTCGAGAGGCGCCTCAAGGAAGGCGCGATGCTCCTCGGCGCCCTCGCGCGCGACGAGAAGGACGCCGCGGCGCTGCGCGCGATCCTGCGAGACGCGGACAACGGCGATTTCTGCGGCACGGGCAAGGGAGCCCGCGTGTTCGCCGCGCTGTGAGCCGCCGGCGCTCAGCGCTCCGCGTCGTCGCTGGAGAGAGCCGCCTCTGGATCGATGAGCTCGCTTCATGACCGCGAAGTCCTGGACATTGGAACGGGACTTGAAGGGAATGAAAGAGTTCAGCCGAGACTGATGAAGAACGAGGCGAACATGTACCCCTGAGGCAACGGGGGGCGCGCGCCTTCCCGCGGCGGCGACGATCCCTGGCGATCGCGGCTCCTGCGTGGACGCATGGCGCGGCGGCCCACCTTGGGAGGTAAGGAGGAGAGGAATCGGGCGTTAACCAGACATCTCAGGAGAGTACCCCATGGAACCGGTCGCATTCGCAGACGAGAGCGTGGGCCTGGACGGACTCATCGACGACGACTCGATCGAGCAACTCAAATCGTTCTGCCGCGGCGAGATGTCCGCGGTCGAGACCTACCGTCAGGCCATCGCCGCGGCGCGCCAGGGCTGGGTTGCTCACCACCTCCGGCTGAACCTCGCGTCGCACGAGGCGCGGGTGAAGGTGCTGCGCCGGCGGATCGAGGAGCTCGGAGGCGACCCCCCGGCGAGCTCCGGGCCATGGGGCGCGTTCGCCAAGGCCGTCGAGGGGACCGCGCTGGCGCTCGGCCACAAGACGGCGCTCTCGGCGCTGGCCGAGGGGGAGGAGCACGGCCTGAAGGACTACCGGAACGACATCGAGGAGCTCGACACCGAGTCGCACGCCCTGGTGCGGGACGTGATCTTGCCGCAGCAGGTCTCGACGCGCCGCTGGCTCGCGGATCTCAAGCGGCAGCTGCCCTGACGCGCGAAGCCGTCGGCGGATTGTCTGATGGATGACGTCGTCTTCGTCGCGTGCTTTCACACGCGCCGAAGGCCCGAGTCATGGAAGCGGAGGCGCTGAGGGCAACGTCGGTGTTGGGACGGGGTGAACTCCCCCGCTCAGCCCTTCGCGTCGTATCCCGCCTGGAGCAGCTTCGCGATCGTGGAGAGCTGCATGTTCGACGTCCCCTCGTAGATCTTCCCGATCTTCGCGTCGCGGTAGAGCTTCTCGACAGGATAGTCCTTGGTGAAGCCGACGCCGCCCATGAACTCGATACAGAGCGACGCCGTCCGCTCGGCGACCTCGGACGCGAACAGCTTGGCCATCGCCGCCTCCTTCACGAACGGCTGGCCCGCGTCCTTGAGCCGCGCGGCGTTGTAGACGAGGAGGCGCGCGGCCTCGATCTCCATGGCGACGCGCGCAACCTGGAACTGCACGCCCTGGAAGCTCGCGATCGACTGGCCGAACTGCTTCCGCTCGCCCATGTAGCGCATCGCGTGGTCGAACGCCCCCGCGGCCAGGCCGAGCATCTGCGCGCCGATGCCGATACGGCCCTCGTTCAGCGTCTCGATGGCGATCTTGTAGCCCTTGCCGACCTCGCCGATCACGTTGCCCTCCGGCACCTCGCAGTCCTCGAGGACGAGCTCACACGTGCTGGAGGCGCGGATCCCGAGCTTGTTCTCCTTCTTGCCCACCGAGAAGCCGGGGAAGGAACGCTCGACAACGAAGGCCGTGATGCCCTTGTAGCCCTTCGTCGGATCGACGTTGGCGAACACAAGGAACACCGAGCTCTCGTTCGCGTTCGTGATCCAGAGCTTGCGGCCGTTCAGGATCCAGCGGTCGCCCCGGCGCTCGGCGCGGGTCGCGAGCGCGAACGCGTCCGAGCCCGAGCCCGCCTCGCTCAGCGCATACGAGCCGATCCAGTCGCGGGCGAGCCGCGGGAGGTACCTCTCCTTCTGCGCCTCGGTGCCCCAGCGGAGGAACGCATTGGCCACCAGGGTGTTCTGCACGTCGACGAGCACGCTCACGCTCGGGTCGACAACGGCGAGCGCCTCGATGGCGAGGATCGCGCTGAAGAAGCCCGCGCCAGAGCCCCCGTACGCCTCCGGGATCTCGATCCCCATGAGGCCGAGCTCGAACAGCGAAGGGAGCAGATCGTGGTCGAGCGCGCCCTCTTCGTCCATCGCCGCCGCGCGCGGCGCGACGCGCTTCCGGGCGAAATCAAGCACCGAGTCGCGGAAGAGGCGCTCCTCGTCGGAGAGCTGGGTGAGCGGGGGGTGGGACACGACGGTTTCTCCTTGTGGGCCCATGGCGCAGCGCGGCGCCGTGGCGGCGTCGCCCCACTATGCTACGCGAGGGCCACGAGCGAAAGCCGTTCGAGAGCGCCCCGCCCGGTCATCGCCGCGGCGCAACGCAGGCCACGCCGCGTCGGCGGCGGACGGGGCGCGCCGCCCCGAGCCGCCTCATCCGTTGTGTCGCCGCTCGCTCCGGGGTCGCGATCGTCCAGGCTGCCACGCGCGTCGCTTCACCTGGACGCTCACGCGCGCTTGCCCGCGGGCGCGTCGCGCCGGCGGCACCGGAGCAGCGTGTGGGCGAGGCCGAGGTGGTCGGTCTCCGCCTCGACGACGAGGCCCGCCTCGTCGATGCAACGCCGGATATCGGCGGCGCTGTACATGCGGCTGTTCCCGTTCGCGAGGCACGTGAAATACAGGGAAGAGCCGTGAAGACAGTGGACCGCCACCTCGTTCGTCTGCCGATCCCAGAACGTGTCGAGGATCCAGAGCACCGTCTCGTCCCCCATGGCCGACGCGGCCCGCCGGAGGATCTGGACGATGTCCGCCTCGGAGAAGCACACGAGGAACTGGCTCATCCAGATGGCATCGAAGCCCGTCGGGAACGCCTGGCCGTGATCCAGGAAATCGATGGGGGTGCCCATGATCCGGCCGAGCAGGCCGTGCCGCTCGACGTTGACGCGCGCGTCCTCCAGCTGGCCCGGCAGGTCGAGCACCGTGACGCGCACGTCGGGGTCGTGCGTGCAGCACTGGATCGCCCACCGCCCCGTGTTGCCTCCGATGTCGAGGAGCGTCCTCGGCCTCCGCTCGAACACGACGGGCAGCGCCTCGGGGAACGCGGAGTCGGAGTAGAGGTGATCGAACGCAAACCAGCTCTCCCTCACCTTCGGCGGGAGCGCCGGGAGCGCCTCATAGACCGTCGGCCACTCGCCAAAGACCTTCAGGCCAGCCGGCTTGCCGCCCTCGATGGCCTCGTCGAGAAAGCGCATGCCCTCGTAACAGACGTCATGGATGAAATCCATGTTGATGCGGGTCATCCTGTCATTCTCGACGATGAGCCCGACCCGCGTGATCGTGTAGCGCTCGCCACGCTCTCGCGGCTCTGCGTGGGCGTTTGTGCCGCTCGCGACGTTCGCGCCGCCTGCGCGCTCCACAAGGCCGAAGCTCAGGCTCGCCTCCAGCAAGGTCTTGGCGGCATAGGCGGAGAGGCCGGTGTCCTGGGCCACCTCCGCCGGTGTCCTGCCGCCTTTGCCAGCGCGCTGGAGCGCTTTGAGGACGCCGCGGTTTCGCATCACCCGCGCCACCTGGAACATGACGGGCGCAAACGCGATGCGCTGGGCGGCGAGCATGGCGTCGAGGGTGGGATTCGTGGCGGGATCGTTCTTCATCGAGCTCCGGTCGTCGGGGGTGAGGTCAAGGCTAGGGTGCACCCTAGCGCTGGAGGAGCAAGACGAAGCCGCAGACGCCCGTGAACAGCAGCGCGCACTCTGCCCGACCCTCGTCGGCGAGCGAGATCCCCGTCACGCCGCAGAGCATGCCGAACACGAGGCTCACCACGCTGATCCGCCGCCGCTGGTCGATCGACCGGACCCGCGGCGGAGTGGGCGGTCTCGTGCGGTACGGGCTTGCCACCCCGTGATGATACCACCAGCGCCGCGATCACAAGGACGCCGCCGCGATGTCGAACAGCTCCTCGTCGGTGAGCGGCAGCGGGTTCGCCTTCATGCTGCTCGCCGCCCGGGCCTTCGCGACGAGCGCCGGGAGGTCCGCCTCAGCCATGCCGTAGCGCCGGAGCCCCGGGATCGCGAGGTCACGGCAGAGCTCGCGGACCCAGGCGATCCCCTCCTCGGCGCTGGCGCCGGCGCGCCCCGTGACGAGCTCGGCCAGCTCGTCGAAGCGCGGCAGCGCGCGGTGAGCCGGGTCGCGCGCGCGCAGCGCCCGCAGGTTGACCTCCAGGACGGCGGGTAAGAGCGCCGCGCACACAGCGCCGTGCGGCGCGTCGAACATGCCCCCCGCGGGCCCCGCGAAGCCGTGGACGGCCCCGAGGCCGGCGTTCGCGAGGCAGAGGCCGCCGAGCAGGCTGGCGATCGCGAGGTCGTCCCGGGTCGGGGCGTCGGTGCCCTCCAGGACCGCGCGGCGCAGCGAGCGCGCCGAGCGGCGGATGCCCTCGCGCGCGAGGCCGTCCGTGAGCGGGTTGCTGCGGCTCGACAGGAACGGCTCGATGAGCTGCGAGAGCGCGTCGAGCCCGCTCGACGCGAGCACCCCGGGCGGGGCGCCCGCGAGCAGGTCGGGGTCGACCACCGCGAGGCGCGGCAGCATGTGCGGGCTGCGCAGGCTCGCCTTCACGCCGGCCTCCCGCGACGCGAGCACCGCGTTGCGCGTCACCTCCGCGCCGGTGCCCGCGGTCGTGGGGATCGCCACGAACGGCAGGGATGGCCTGGAGAGCGCTCCCCCCTTGCCGATGACCTCCAGGTAATCGAGCGGGTCGCCGCCGTTCGCGACGAGCGCGGCGATCGCCTTGCCGGCGTCGATCGCGCTGCCGCCGCCGAGCGCCACAACGACGTCGCACCGCTCGGCCGCGGCCCGCGACGTCCCCTCGCGGGCGGTGTCCACCGTGGGCTCGCCCGCGACGGCGAAGCGCACCGCGGCGACGCCCGCCGCGGCGAGCCCGGCGAGGAGCGGCGCGGCGCGGCCGGGATCCTGCCCGGTGACGACGAGCGCCCGCGTCCCGCCGAGGCCCCGCACGGCCGCGGGCACCTCGGCGATCTTGCCAGCGCCGAAGGCGATGCGCGTCGCGGTGGCGAACTCGAAGGCGGGTTCATTGCTGGGAGGCGCCATGTCAATACCCCGCGTCGTCAGGGAAGACATTGACGTATTTCCGGCTGGTCCGCGGCTCGGCCATCATCTCGGCGACGGTGTCCCGCCACCGCTGGTAATGCGCCGTTTCCTTGTGTGCGGCCGGCGCTTCCTTGGTCCTGTAGACCTCGACGAGCACGAACCGCGCGGGATCCTCGGTGTCCTGGACGACGTCGAACCGGGCGATCCCCGGCTCCTTGACGCTCTCGCGTGCGTTCTCGATCGTCGCGCTCCGGAAGGCGTCGACGAGCTCGGGTCTGACACGTACATGCACATGTACGACGAACAGGCTGTTGGACATGCGCGCAATCTAGCTCGGGCGCGCTGCCACAGGAACCCGGCTCGCGCCGCGGCCGGCCTTCCGGGAGAGAGCGCGGGCCGCGCGGGCTCGGCCGAGCGCGCTGCCTCCGGGCGGGGCGCGGCGGCGGGCGGCGGGGCGGGCGCGCGGGTGGCGGGGCGGCCGGCAGAGCGCCGTCGCCCCCTGCGTGGACTCCCGACTTGGCTCGGCCGGCTCGCGCACTACGATCGTCGTGACCCGGCGTGTGGCTCGGCAAGAGTCGAGTGCATGAGCGCCGCGAGCGAGGAAGGTCGATATGGCGGATCCGACCACGGAGAGCCCGCAGCCCGATGCCGCGGAGACCATCGCGCTGCATTCCATCGAGTTCAGGTCCGATCACGGTCTCCTGAAGGACTGCAATCAGGAGAGCGGCTGGAGGAACGAGGGGCCCCTGTGCCCACGGCCGGAGTGGACGCCGGGGGGCGCCGTCCCCCTCTCCATCTCGATGGGGCGGCACATCGTCGTCCGGCTCGCGCTGGCGCAGCGCGACGCCTACAGCGCGGCGGCGGCCGAGATCCGCGCCGTGGGGCCGGGGGGCATCGTCCTCGAGAGCCGCGGCGGCGGGGCCGTCGCCCGGCCGCTCGATCTCTTCTCCTCGCGGCAGATCGGGAGGAAGATCCAGAAGTTCAACCTCGCCCTGAGCTGGTCTGCGGGGGGGGAAGCTACCGTGTCGCCCGCCCGGACCTCGAATGTCGTCTATGTCACGATGGGCAGGCCCCAGACCGACAGACAGGATGTCTGGCAGGAAGATGGGGTGACCTTGAAGCGGATGGACAGGGCGGTCTCCTGGATCGCGCCGATGGATACCCTCCATCCCCACGAGATCGTGGAGGGGGTCATGGCCAGGTTCCCGACGTACACGCTCTTGCCGAGCCCCAGGGTGCCCCGGAAGTACCATCACCCGACGTACATGAACGACGAGGGCGGCGCCTGGCCGATGACCGATCACGTGGAGGAGAGCGGGGAGTGCCAGGCGATCGTCCGCCTCCTCCGCGGCATGCTGCGCCAGCTCGGGATCCCGGGGCGGACGCGCATGATCGTGGTCTGGGGCGACCCCAACGTGGGCGGCGGGCGCAGGACGCTGTCGGCCGACGTCGAGCAGAACCCGTGGGCGGGGCTCGACGTCACGAAGGTCGAGGGCGGCCGCGTGTGGCGCGCCGCGCTCGTCGACGGGCCGGTGGAGGTGGGGAGGACCTATCCGGCGTCCCATACGCGCATGCCCGACGGGACGCTCAGCCCGGGGCTCAACCGGTACGAGGCGTGCCTCGAGTTCTCCCACGGCGGCGTGACCAGGTATTACGCGGGGGGCGCCGGCGTGTTCGATTCCGTCGAGCCGATCCTGGGCGTCTTCTGGGGGCTCATCTGGTTCAGCTCGGCGCCGGACGACGGGTACCGCGTCGAGCAGATCGTGGCGACCTACAGAAACGGAGGCTGGGGATGAGCGCGGACGCATTTCACAAGCAGGACGTCGACGCGAAGATCGCGGGGTGGCTCGCGGCCGTGGCGCGCGTCTCGCCGGAGGGCTTCACGCCCGTCGAGCGCTTCGACGACGTGCCGGCCCAGGCGCGCGCGGAGTCGTTCTACTGGTGCGACTCCATCTTCCGGGGCGAGCTCAACCCGCACGGCGAGGCCGTGAAGGCGCGCCACGCGTTTCATGCCGCCACGGACGATACGCCCGACCTGCTCCGCCACGAGTACGCCGCGGGCGGGCTCGGGCTCACCGTCATCGAGGGGCGCAACTTCATTCTCGTCCAGGTCGATCGCGCGACCCTCGATATCCTCTCTCTCTGCGGTCCAGACCGCGCCGCCGCCGTGCGCCGGGTGGCCGAGGCGCTCTTCAACAGGGGCGTGGAATCGAGCGCGGTGGGCATTCCGGTGACCTCCGGCCCGGCGGCCTGCCTGGACGCCGCCGGGACACAGGAGCTCGACGAAGGGACGGTGGTTTCGAGCAATCCGGCCGTGGACCCGGATCTCCTCACCTGCTGGAAAGACCGCACGGAGTGCGGTGTTCAGGGCGGAAGGCTCTACTTCCTCTGTTACAAGAAATCGTCCCAGCGCGTGGGGTTCGCGAACGCGTGGCAATGGTTCGACGACCGGAGGGCCGGGGTCGGGTGAGGCGGGGGTAGGCGCGGAGCGCGGGAACGCGCGGGAACGTCCGGGAACGCGGATCACCGCTGCGCCGGTATTGCGTCTGCGCGCCGCGCGCGGGATGTTGCGCGCGTGGCGGGACCACAGGCACCCAGGATCTTGATCTTCCCAGGCGGCCCCTCGGGCGCTGCGCAGGCGCTCGCCGCGGCGCGCGGCTATGTCGCGGTCCCGGCGCGGGACGTCGAGGCCGGGCTGGATCTCCTGGCGACTCAGCCGTTCGACGTGGCCGTGCTGGCGGACGAGGGGCCGCTCGAGGACACGCTCGCGCTCTGCCGGCGGCTGCGCGCGGCGCCCGGGGGCGATCGCGTGGCCGTGGTCGCCGTCACCGGGAGCCCGGGCGCGACCGCGGCGCTGCTCGAGGCGGGCGCGACGGTCGTGGCGGCGGCGCTCGATCCGTCGATCGCCATCCAGCTCGACGCGGCGGTGTGGTGGGTGCGGCGGCCGTCGGCGCACGTGGCCGACCGGGCGCCCGCGGAGCGCGCGCTGCTCGAGCGCGCCGCGCGCTCCTTCCGCGACGCGTCCGCGGAGGTGATCGGCCTCCTCGTGTGGGACGCGGCGGGGGGCGTGCTCGACGCGAACGACGCGTTCCTCGGCATGGTGGGCTTCGCGCGCGAGGACGTCGAGGCGGGGCGCCTCAACTGGATGGCGATCACGCCGCCCGAGCACCGCGCCGCGGACCAGCGCGCCCTCTCGGAGGTCCTGAAGAACGGCGTCTGTCCGCCGTTCGAGAAGGAGTTCCTGGCCCGCGACGGGCGGCGCGTGCCCGTCCTCATCGCGCCTGCCCTGGTCGAGGGGGCGCGCGATCGCGGCGTCTGCTTCGCCTTCGACATGAAGGCGCGCAAGGCCGCGGAGGACGCGCTCCGGACGAGCGAGGAGCGCCTGCGGCTCGTCGTGCGCGCCACGAGCGACGCCTTCTGGGACTGGGACCTCTCGTCCGGGCGCGTCACCGGCAGCGAGCGCATGCGGAGCTTCTATGGCACGGGCGGCGCCGACATCGAGGAGGACGCTGTCTGGTGGTTCGAGCGGGTCCACCCCGAGGATCGCGATCGCGTGATGAACGGGCTGCGGCGCGCGATGGAAGGGGACGAGGGCACGTTCGAGCTCTGGTACCGGTGCCTGCTCGCGGACGGCAGCTACGCCGACGTCCACGACCGGGGCATCGTGCTGCGCGACGCGACCGGCAGGGCGTACCGGATGCTCGGGGCCGTGTCCGACGTCACGGAGCGCCGGCAGATGGAGACGCGGCTCCAGCTCGCCGATCGCATGGCCTCGCTCGGCACGCTCGCGGCCGGGGTGGCGCACGAGATCAACAACCCCCTCGCGTACATGGTCGCGAACGTCGATTTCGCGCGCAAGGAGCTCCGCGCGAAGGGGGCCGGCGCGCGCCTCGACGCGCTCCTCTCGGCGCTCGACGAGGCCGCGGAGGGCGGCTCGCGGGTACGGCACATCGTGGGCGGCCTGAAGACGTTCTCGCGGGCTGACCACGGCGAGCTCGGCCCTGTCGACGTCGACCCGGTGATCCAGCTGGTCCTGCGGATGGCGCAGCAGCAGATACAGAGCAAGGCGCGGCTCGTCCTGGAGCTCAGCCCGGTGCCGGCCGTCCACGCGAACGAGGCGCAGCTCGGCCAGGTGATCCTGAACCTGCTCGTGAACGCCGCTCAGGCGCTGCCGGAGGGGAAGGTGTCGGAGAACGAGATCCGGATCTCCACCGCCCCCGCGCCGCCCGGCCGCGTGTGCATCGAGGTGTGCGACACCGGGCCTGGGATCGCGCCGGAGCTGCAGAGCCGCATCTTCGATCCGTTCTTCACGACGAAGCCCATCGGGGAAGGGACGGGGCTCGGGCTCGCGATCTGCCACGGCATCGTGACGAGCTTTCAAGGCGAGATCGGCGTGGAGAGCGAGGTCGGCAAGGGCGCGTGTTTCCGCGTGCTCTTGCCTGTCCATGACCATCGCGCGGGGACAGGAACAGGAGAGGAGCGCAACGCCGGCTCGGGCGGGGCCTCGGACGATCTTCCCGAGGAGGCCGCTCAGTAGGCGCTCCGCCGTCCTTGGCGGACGGGCTCCGACGGGCGGCGCGCCGGTCCGTGCTCCGGCGCGCCGCGGGGCCGCTCCGCGGGACCGACCGCTTGCCAGGGCCGCGGCGTTCGCTCAAGTTGCGTCACCGGCCCCATGAACACTCGATCGGTCAGGGCCGCAACTGGGCTGCTCGGCGGGGCGGCAGGGGAAGCGCGCCGCGCGGCGCAGTCCGGTCGTGAGGTTCGGTCATGATCGAGAAAACTGGCCGCATCCTGGTCGTCGAGGACGATCTGGATATCAGGAGCATTCTTACGCAGCTCCTCGTGTTCGAGGGGTACGACGTCGAGGAGGCGGCGGACGGCGCCGAGGCGCTCGCGCTGCTGCGGCGGGACGCGCCGCCCGCGCTGATCCTGCTCGATCTGATGATGCCGGTCATGGATGGGTGGCAGCTCCGCGCCGAGCTCCAGCGCGACCCGGCGCTCGCGTCGATCCCGGTGGTGATCGTGTCCGCCGACGTGCGGGTCGAGCAGGAGGCGTCGCGGCTGCGCGTCGCGGGCCTGCTGAAGAAGCCGCTCCAGATCGAGCCGCTGCTCGAGCTGGTCCACCGCATCTGCGGCGCGCCGGCCCGGTGAGCCGGGCGCGGCGCTACCTGACCGGCTGCGCCGCGGCGGGCGCCTTCCCCTCCGCGAGGCGGCCGGCGCCGTGCTCGTGGAAGTACTCCGTGAGCCGCCTGTCGGCCTCGTCCCCGAAGAGGAGCTCGCACGCCTCGCGGAGGCCGGGCGACCTCGCGAGCGCCTCGCGGCGGAGCAAGAGCGAGATCTTCGTGCGCCGCCGCAGGAAATCATCGAGCTTCGCGATCATCTCGTGCTTCGCGGCGTGGGCGACCTCGCAGCGCAGGTCGTCCGCTCCTTCGAACAGCGGCTCGGCCATCCTCGGATCGCGCTGGATGTCCTCGAGCAGCCCGAGCGCCTGCGCGCCATAGCGGCGCCATAGCCGCGTGCTGAGCGCCTCCGAGGCGCGCGGCGGCGTCAGCGCGTCGAGATCGAGGGCGCGCGCCCTGTGAAAGAACTCTTTACGAACCGCCTCGCCCGGCTCGCCATACCAGCGCTGCGCAGGGCGGGGCAGCGCGACGCCGAGCCCCTGCACGGCGGCGCAGACCTCGTCGCCCACGTTGATGCAATCGGTGAGCTTGCCGCCGAAGATGCTCACGTGGGCCTGCGCCCGGTCCGCCTCGAGGGCGTGCTTGCGCGAGAGCTGCAGCCAGTCCTCGCCGTCCCCGCCGCCCTCGACGGCCAGGGGGCGCACCCCGCAGCGCTCCGCGATGACGTCGGCCTCGGTCAGCGGGCGGGGCAGGTCGAGGCGCTTGTTGATGTTGGAGAGCACGAAGCGCCGGTCCTCGGGCGTCACCGCCGCGCGCGGGCCCTCGACGCGGGTGTCTGTCGTGCCGATGCACGTCCTCGAGCCCATCGGGATCACGAAGAACAGCCGGCCGTCGTCCGCGAAGAACGTGAGCACCCGCCGGCTCGAGGTGAGCCGATCCACGATGAGGTGGATGCCCTTCGAGAAGATGTGGCGGTGCCTCGTCCGCTGGCCCGTCAGCGCGTTGTGCGCGTCCACGAACGGCCCGCAGGCGTTGACGAGCACCCGCGACCGGATGTCAAGATCCCTGCCCGACAGGACGTCGCGGGCGCGCGTGACCCAGGCGCCCCCCTCGCGCCGCGCGCCGAGCGACTCGACGTAGTTGGCCGCCCGCGCGCCGTGATCGAGCGCCGCGCGCACGAAGCCCCAGACGAACCGCGCGTCGTTGTCGACGAGGTACGCGTCGGAGTACTCGAATCCTCCGTCGCAGCCGTCCAGGTTGACGATCGGCTCCTCCCGCGCGATCGCCCGGCGGGAGAGCAGGCGAGGGATGCGCGTGAAGAAGCTGCCGATGATCCAGTAGAGCCAGGTGCCCAGGAAGAGCTTGAAGAGCCCGTGGCGGAAGCCCCGCTCGTGCGCGGCGTAGAACCGGATCTCCTGCACCGACGACGGGTAGCTCCTGAGGAGGAGGTTCCTCGACGTGCAGAGCTTCCGCACGAGCGGAAACTCGAAGCTCTCCATGTACTTGATGCCGCCCCAGGCGAGGTTCGACGACTCCTGGCTGGTGAATCCGGCGAAGTCGCCCCGATCGATCAGCGCGACCTTCGCCCCCCGCGCGGCGAGGGCCGCGGCCGCGACGGCGCCGTTGATCCCGGCGCCGAGGACGAGGACGTCGAACGTGTCGCGGCTCAAGCTGTCGATGTTCGTGGCCCGCAGCATCGATGGCGATCCGGCGAAGGCGCGGCCGGCGCGCCCCATGTGCTCTATCACGTCCCCGTCGCCTCGGGGCGGCCGACGGCGCTCGCGACGTCTCGTTCAGCCCATCATCCCGTCGGCCCAGCTGCCCTCCTCGCCGCGGTAGGCGTCGGGCGACGGCGCCGGCTGGACGCGGCGCGGGCTGCTCTTCGCCGCGGCGGCGTGGCCGGTGTGGAGGTGCTGCCAGCGCGCCATCTTGGTGTAGACGCCGCCCCGCCGCAGGAGCTCTCCGTGCCCGCCGTGCTCGACGATGCGGCCGCGCTCCATCACGAAGATCTGGTCGCAGTCGACGACCGTGCTCAGGCGGTGGCTCATCAGGACGATCGTCCGCTTCCCCTTCAGGGCCCGCAGCGCCTCGCTGATGGTCCGCTCGTGCTCGGCGTCGAGCCCGTCGGTCGGCTCGTCGATCACAAGGATGGGCGCGTCCGTCAGCAGCGCGCGCGCGATCGCGATGCGCTGCCGCTGGCCGGCCGACAGGTTGAGCCCGCCGTCGGCGATCGCCGTCCGGTAGCCGTCCGGCAGCGCCTCGATGAAGCCGGCCGCCCCCGCCATCTCGGCCGCCCTCCGGATCTCCGGGTCGGTCGCTGAGGGGCGCCCGTAGGCGATGTTCTCCGCGATGGTCGCCGGCAGGAGGATGCTGTCCTGGAGGACGAGCGCGATGTGCCGGCGCAGGTCGGCCACGCGGACCGCGCGCGTGTCGATGCCGTCGAGCCGCAGCGCGCCGCAGGTCGGGTTGTGGAAGCGCGGCAGCAGGCCGAGCAGCGTCGTCTTGCCGGCGCCGACCGAGCCCACGAACGCGACCATCTCGCCCGGCCGGATCGTCGCGTCGAGCCCGCGCAGCACCGGGTGGCCCGGGCGGTACTCGAACCCGACGCCATCGAGCGAGAGCGCGCGCGGCTGGGGCGGGAGGGTGGCCGCGTCGTGCCTGTCGACGACCGCCTGGTCGCGGTCCAGCACCTCGAAGACGCGCTGCGCGCCCGCGACGCCGCCCTGCACCGCGGCGCCGGCGCCGGTCAGCTTGCAGAGCGGGTCGTAGAGCATGCCCAGGTACCCGAGGAACGCCGTCAGCGCGCCGAGCGTCATGCCGGCCTCGCCCCCGCCCGCCCGGGCCTGGACGATGAGGTAGCCGCCGTAGCCGAGCACCAGCGCGCCGCCGAGCCCGAGGATCGAGCCCATCGCGAGCGTGTGGCGGAGCTCGTCGTGGTGGAGCCGGAGCCACGCCTTCACGCTGTTGCGCAGCGTCGTGTGGAAGCGCGCCTCCTCGTCCGCCTCGCGGCCGAACGCCTGGACGAGGCCGATCGACGCCATCGAGCGCTGGACGGACGTCGCGAACTCGCTCTCGACCTCCTTCGCCTCGGTGCACTTCTTGTGCAGCACGCGCCCGAACCTGGCGTTCGTGAGGAGGAGCGGCGGGACGACCGCGAGCGCGAGGAGCGTGAGCTCCAGGCTCCGCGAGGCCATGATGCAGATCATCACGGCGAGCGTCAGCGCGCTCCCCATCACCGCGACCGCCACGTTGAGGATGCCGTGGAACCCGGAGGCGTCCTGGTTGAGCCGGTAGAGGGCGTCCCCCTGCGGCTGCGCCCGGTGATAGCCCATATGGAGCGCCTGGAGCTTCCGGTACACGTCGCGCCGCACGCGCGTGAGCCCGCCATAGCCGATGCGGAACGTGAGCAAGGCGCGGCCCATGCCCACGAACTCCTGCGCCACGCGCAGGACGAGCGTGATCGCCGCGAGCCCGAGGACGCGGCCGAGCAGGCTGTCCGGGAGCGGCGCGAGCAGCATGCGATGGACGAAGTCCCCCGCGCGCGGGCCGGTCGAGATGAGATCCACGATCACGGCGACGGGCCACACCTGGAGCAGGCTGATCGCGATCGAGGCGCAGACCAGCACGGCGAGCGCCCCGAGGCGCGCCCACTCGGCCTTGAAATAGGCGCCCACCCGGAGGAAGAAGCGGACCCGCTCCGCGCCGGCCGGCTGGCTGGGCGCGGCGCGCGCAGGGGTCAGCTGCGCGGTCGTCCGAGGAGAATGCCTCGACAACCTGACCCTGCCTTCGCGCCGAGGCGAAGGATGATAGTGCTTGCGGTGAGCCGGTGCGCTCATGGTTCGCTGAGCTCTCTCCTGTCTACGGCTGAGGTGGTCGTCGGCGGCCCATCTCGGGCCCGGCCTGACGATCCATCGGTTACGACCAGTAGCGAGGTATCGCCGCTGGTGTAACAGCCCAACGCGGACGCGCTCGACGCGAATGCCGGAGAACAGGTAGGCGCTCGCTGATTTGCTGCGCGGTTGTCCGGGACTCCAGGGCCGGCGACGCCGGCGCTGCCAACGGCACAGGCCGACGGCGCGGCCGGCTCTCCGCGCCTACCCGCGAGTCCGGCTCTCGAGCCGCGCGAGCCTCTGGCCGAGGGCGCGCGCCGGCGCGAGGTCGAGCTCCGCCGGCGCGTGATACGCGCTCGCCTGAGGCGGGCCGGCGCGCTGCGCGGCCCTGCTCGTCGGATCCATCTCCGCGCGGGCGGGGGCCTGGACGAGGACTCCATGGCCGGCGAGGGAGGCGAGCGTCGCCTGGAGCGTCGCGCGCTGCGCTCCCTCTACCGCGGACGGCGAGCAGAACACCGAGGCCACCTTGCCGGCGAGATCGCCAGAGGGCTGCCGCGATCCGTCGAGGAAGCGGCGGATCTCAGCGGACATCGCGCCATAGCGCGCAGGCGAGCCGATGGCGATGCCGTCCGCCCAGAAGAGGTCGTCTTGCTGCGCCAGCGGGACGGAGGCGAGGTGTTCCCGCGCGGCACGGATCCGCTCATTCGCCGCGCTCCACCGGCCCTCGACCGCCGTCAGATCGGCGACGCGCCGGAGCCGCACGGTCGCTCCGGCCTGCCTGGCGCCCTGCGCGACGGCGGCCGCGAGCGCGGCCGTGCCGCCATAGCGGGAATAGAAGATCACGGCCACGTTCATGCCGGGCGCGCATGCAGCCCTCATACCGCCGTCATCCCATGGGCCGGAGCGCTCCATGCCAACCCCGATGAGCTCGCCGCGCGCCCCGTCATGGCATCGTCGAGAACGGCATGATGGGGGCCGGCTGGCAGGCCCTGCGGCCGTGGATGACGCATGGCGCAGAGCGCGCGGCGCAATTCAAATTGCGCGTCGCGGCTCCACGTCTTATGGGTCCTTGGATGGTCCGGAGCGGATTGCGCAGGGGCGGCGGCGTCGATGTCCCGTGCGCCCCCGGAAGGGGGTGCGGCGCGGAGCGGGGCGATCCGCCGGCCGCGCCGCCGTGCCCCCCGGGCGCGATGGGGCGGAGGCTCGCCGAGCAGGGCCCCTCTCGACGGAAGACGATCTTGATCATCGAGGACGACCCAGGCGTCTGCGATGCTCTCGTGACCGTCCTGTGCGATGAGGGATACGATGTGATGACGGCCGGGGACGGCGCGGACGCGCTGGCCAGGCTCCGCGAGGCGCCGACGCCGGCGCTCATCGTGCTCGATCTGATGATGCCGGGGATGGACGGATATGCGTTCCGCGCGGAGCAGCTGCGCACGCCCGCGATCTCCGACGTCCCCGTGGTCGTGCTGACGGCGGGGGCGGCGCCGCGGGCCGCGGAGCTCGGATCGGTCGACATCCTGAAGAAGCCTGTCGATCTCGTCGCGTTGCTCGACGTGGTCGGTCGCAACACCTGAGTCGGCGCCGGGACGCCCGAAACAAACATCGCTGAGAGCGCGGCGCGACGGGCGCGTCACAGCGCTCGTTTCTGCTTGCCGGGGCGGCGGTGCGTGCGTCATACGCAGCTCACCGCACGCGGTCGACGAGGGGCGTGATCATGTTGATGGCCCGGCGAAGCCTCCTTTGCAGCGTATCCATGTTCAGCCTCGCCGCGCTCCCCGGACTGTCGGGCGGCTGGGGCGCCGCGCCGGACGGCGACGCGCCTTTGCCGGTATCGGGGGACGCTCCGTCGCCGGCCAGCGAGCTGTCGAAGGCGGTATTCCAGCACGGCGTGGCGAGCGGGGATCCGCTGCCCGATGCCGTCATCCTCTGGACGCGCGTGACGCCGGGCAAGGCGGGCCCGGTGGCGGTGACATGGCAGATCGCGCTCGACGCCGGCTTCAGCCGGATCGTGGGCTCGGGGGCGCTCCTGACGGACGAGGAGCGCGATCACACGGTCAAGCTCGACGCCGGCGGGCTCGACCCGGGGAAGACCTATTATTACCGGTTCATCGCCCTCGGCGGATCGTCGCCCGTCGGGCGCACGAGGACGGCGCCGCGCGGCCGCGCCGGGCGGCTGCGCTTCGCCGTCGCGTCGTGCGCGAGCTATGCGCACGGGCTGTTCCACGGGTACCGGCGCATCGCCGCGCGCCTCGACCTCGACGCGGTGATCCACCTCGGCGATTACATCTACGAATTCGGCGACGGCCAGTACGGGAGCGCGCGGCATTACGAGCCCGCGCACGAGCTCGTGACGCTCGCCGACTACCGCGCGCGTTATGCCCAGTACCGGCGCGACAGGGACCTCCAGGCGGCGCACCAGCAGCACCCGTTCATCACGGTCTGGGACGACCATGAGCTGGCGAACAACACATGGAAGGGCGGCGCGGCGAACCACACGTGGCCTGCCGAGGGGTCGTGGGACGAGCGCAGGGCGGTCGCGCAGCGCGTCTACGCGGAGTGGATGCCGATCCGGGAGCACCCTGGCGATGCCGGCCGGATCTGGCGCGCGCTTCGCTACGGCGATCTCGTCGACCTCTTCCTGCTCGACACGCGCTCCTGGGGGCGCGACCGGCAGGCCGACCTGGGCGACCGGGCGGCGATCGAGGCGCCGGCGCGGACGATGCTCGGGCGCGATCAGGAAGCGTGGCTGCGCGCGGAGCTCGCGGGCTCGACGGCGGCGTGGAAGGTCATCGGCCAGCAGGTGCTGATGGGCCAGATCCCGCAGGACCTGAACACGGACGCGTGGGACGGGTATCCGGCGGCGCGCCAGCGCTTCTTCGAGCTCCTCGACGAGGAGCGCGTGCGCGACGTCGTCGTGCTGAGCGGCGACACCCACGCGTCGTGGGCGATCGATCTCGCGCCGGCGCCGCTCGATCCGGCGCGCTACGACGCCGCGACGGGCCGTGGCGCGATGGCGGTCGAGATCGCGGTGCCGGGGATCACCTCCCCGTGGCTCACCGAGGAGCAGGCCCGGGCGCTCGAACCGCTGGTCCTCGCGAACCCGCACGTCAAGTACGCCGACCTGTGGCGCCGCGGGTACGCGGTCCTCGACGTGACGCCGGATCGCGTGCAGGGCGCGTATTTCCTGTACGATGCGCCCGAGCGCCCGGAGGTCGACGAGGTGTTCGCTGCGGCGTTCGCCGCGCGCCGCGGCGAGAGCCACCTGGTCCGGGAGGAGGCGGCGGCGCCCGCCATCGACGACCCGCCGGAGGCCGCGCCTCGAGTGAGCTGATCGGGAGCCGACGCGCGGCGGGCACGCGAAGCCCGCGAAACCACGCGGGTTCTCCGCCGGGTGGTGGTAAGATCCGTCCCAGCGATATGCTGTGCAGGCGTCCTGCTGGTCCTTTCGCGAGCCTCTGGCTCGCCGTCGCCGCGATCGGGTGTGCGGGCGAGCGTCCGTCGCAGCCCGAGGGGTGGGACAGCGCGGTGGCGCTGCGACCGGCGCGCGATCTCGACGCGAGCCCGGGGGTGCTCGAGGTCGATCTGACGGCGCGGGTCGAGGACGTGGAGATCGTGGCCGGCAAGAAGACGCCGACGTGGACCTACAACGGCGGGCTCCCCGGCCCGCTGCTGCGCGCCCGGGTGGGCGATCGCGTGATCGTGCACCTCCGCAACGAGCTGCCGGCGCCCACGACGGTCCACTGGCACGGCGTGCGTTTGCCGGCGGAGATGGATGGCGCGCCCGGGCACAGCCAGCCCGAGACGCCGCCGGGCGGCGGCTTCACGTACGACTTCGTGGTGCCGGACGCGGGGCTCTACTGGTACCACCCGCACGTCGACTCCGCGGTGCAGGCGGGCAACGGCCTCTACGGCCCGCTGCTCGTCGAGGATCCGGACGAGCCCGCGGCGCTCGGCGACGAGCTCGTGCTCGTGCTCAGCGACATCAGCGTGCGCGAGGACGGCTCGCTCGAGGACCCGGAGGCGGGCGGCAACCTCGGCACGCTGTTCGGGCGCGAGGGCGACCTCCTGCTCGTCAACGGGCGCGTCAACCCGGTGATCGGCGCGCGCGCCGGGCTCAGGCAGCGGTGGCGCATCGTCAACGCGGCCAAGTCCCGCTATTACCAGCTCCTGATCACGGATCACCGCTTCACCCGCATCGGCGGCGACGGCGGGCTCCTGGAGCACCCGGTCGAGGAGGACAGGATCCTGCTCACCCCCGGAGAGCGCGCCGACGTGCTTGTGACGCCGCGCGGGGCGCCGGGCGCGACGCTCTCGGTGCGCTGGGTGCCCTACGATCGCGGCTACGGCGCGACCTTCCACAGGCCCGAGGTCGAGGCGTTCCGGCTGCGCCTCGCGGACGAGCCCCTGGCCGAGGACGATCCGCTCCCCGCGATCGCGCGGGGCATCGAGGCGCTCGACACGGCGGGGGCGAGGCGCGTCGATCTGCAGCTGACGCGGGAGGAGGGCCCGGGCGACCTCGTGATGGGCATCAACGGCGTGCCCTCCTGGGAGGCGGAGCCGCTCGTGGCGGCGGTGGGGGAGACCGCTGTGTGGACCGTCGAGAACACGATGGAGTTCGATCACCCGTTTCACCTGCACGGCTTCTTCTTCCAGGTGCTCGGCGCCGATGGCCAGCCGGTGAGGCCGCTCGCGTGGAAGGACACGGTGAACGTGCCTGTCGACGGCGCGGCGCGCTTTGCGGTGCGTTACGACAACCGGCCTGGCATGTGGATGTTCCACTGCCACATCCTCGATCACGCCGACGCGGGCATGATGGGGATGCTGCACGTCGTGCGATGAGCGCGGTGAGAGGCGGCGGCGGGGGGAGGCGGCGAAGCGCGCGGAGCAGGACGCGCGGGGCGAGCGGTGCGCGGGTTGGGTTGATAACAGCGCTGTAGAAAAACAGGGACTCTGTCGGTATCTCGCACAACACAGCACCTCCGCCGCGGCGGGAGGGCGTTGCGAGGCGCGGAGAGGCATGATCCCGAGACGAAGTCGCCCTGGATCGGGTAGGATGGGAGCGTGGTGGATCTCGATGCGATCTCGGACCGAACCTACGTGGCTGCGGGGGCGGACTTCGCGTTCGTGATCACCCGGCGGGGGCGGGTCATCACCAAACGCGTGCCGCGCGACATGCCCAGGGAGGGCCGCAGCCAGATCGTCGAGGCGGCGCTGAGCCTCGGAGAGCTGGGCCGGCTCGGGTGCGTCGAGCTGCGGCGCGAGGATCTGGTGCCGTACGGGGGCGCGGCGCCCGTCGACGTGTACTTCGGGGTGGCCGCCGAGGCGATCCTCTGCGTGGTGATGCCCACGTGGGCGGACCGGCGGGACGTGGCGTCTGCGATCGAGCGCGGCCTGCGTGCCATCGACGAGGGGACCCCGGCGGCGCCGCAGCCGATCCGGAGCGCGCCGCGGCGCACCCGGTCGCGGCCGCGGGGGGAGGCGGTGCCTCCCTCGGCGCGCCGGCCGGTCGCCGAGGTGCGCGAGGTGCCGCCGGCCATCTGCGGGGCCGCGGTCGTGTGCGAGGCGCCGGCCCCGGCCTCGAGGCGCCCGCCGCCGCCGTCGCCGCCGGCCCGTAAGCGGAGCGCGGTCGCGGGGCTGGCCCTCCTCGCCAACGGGGGGCCGCCGCGGTCGCTGGCGCGCCCGGTGGCGCTGCGCGAGGCGCCGCCGTCGCCCGGCGCCCCGGCGCGGCCGGCCGGGTCGCTGCCGGACATCCGGATTGGCGAGGCGGCGCTCGGGCGCGAGAGCCTCGACGCGATCGGGCGAGAGCTCGGCGGGGCGTGGCCGTCGGCGCCCGAGATCCGGGTCGACGCGGCGTCAGCGGGGGAGGGAGCCCTGCCGTCGATCGAAGCGGAGATGCCCGAGCCGGCGCGGGCGGGATCGATTCCGGAGGCGGTGCGCCTCGAGCTGGTGAGCATCAGCCGCGAGAGCCTGATGGAGATCGCGGCCGAGGAGGGGCGCATGGCCGCTGCGGGGCCGAGGCCCTGGGTGCCGCTGGTGCGGCCCGCGCTGGTCACGCGGCCGTGGGAAGAGCCGCCCGAGGAGGCGGCGCGCACGGGCGAGGCCGAGTGCGGGGCCGGGGAGGCGGGATGAAATCCCTGCGCTAGAGGCGATACCCCGGATCGCGGGGTAGCTTGCCGTCGACGCGAAGCACCTTGACGTCATTTCCCGCTGCAGACGCGCGAACGAAGCCGATTGCTCCGTCCACCCTGCTCACGAGCCAGATGACCGTGGCCGCGTTCGACACGCCTTTCGGCGGGCCGGATTGGCCACGAATCTTGCGATCGATCCAGTAGAGACCCACCTCCTCGGGGGACATGCCGAGGACCGCCTCGTCGAAGGCGATGCGCTCCGGAGCAGCCCTGGGATAGGTGACGGGCACCAGCAGCTTCCCGTTCACCATGACCTGGTTGCCCATGTACGCGCGCTTCAGATCTCCAAACGAGATCCCCTCCGCGGGGAAGCTCTTCGAAACGACGATCGCCAGAGGTCCCAGGTCGCCCGCGCCGTACGTCTCCTCCGGCGCTGCCGTGACCACCGCCGCGAACACCAACGCGCACGACGTCAAGAGGGTTCTTCGAGCGATCATGCTAGAAACTCCACGCGGCCTGCATGGCGAACTGATCGAAATCGATGCTCTTCTCTTTCAGGTAGGGCATCCAGACATGCACCCCGACGAGCTTCAACACGACGTTCTCCGTGGGGCGTATGTTCAAGCCGCCGACGATATCGCACGCCTCGTACACGAAGGCGGTTTTGCCCGTGCGGTCGTATTCGAAGCCGAACCAGGGCATGATGCCGTACCAGGGCAATCGATAACCCGTCTGAAAGTAGAAGCCCCAGCCACGGTTGTCAGGGGTCCACGTCCCTGGGGCCAAGCCAGCAGGCCGGTGGTCGTCGTCGTAGCGTACATCATGCATGATGTACTCGGTCTGGAACAGGAACCCGCCCCAGGTGTACTTGAGATCTGCGGCCAGGCCGAGCTCGTCGTAGCTCGTGGTGACCGGGAAGCTGGTAACGAACGCGCCGTCCTCCAGCGTGGTGACCTGCCCGGCGTCGGTGTAGCGGCCCTTGTAGCCCGATGTGCCGACAGCGAAGTCGCCGAACGGAGTGTCTTGCCGTAGCCAGAGACGCCAGCCAACTGCCTTGTTCTTGTCCAGGTCCATATAACTGTCGACCGGGCCACGGCCATTGGACAGCGTCAGGTGGTATCCTACCTGCGTGTCATTGATGCCATGGCTTCCATACGCTTCGATGCCGGTTTGTCGCTGGGGCAGCCACTCGGCGCCAACGATATAGGGTCGCGTGACGCTCAGGATGACAGGTGTCCCGTGGTCCACGTTCCAGATCCCATACGGGGTGAGCCACTGTCCGAGCCGGACGTTGAAGAGGGGATGGGCAGCGTATTCAAGCCACGCGCGCTCGATGATCACCCCGCCCACCTTCTTCGCCCGAGAGAAGTCGGTGTAGTCTGGAAAGGCAGCGCTGATACGGGTGCTCTGGAACGTCGCCGGGTCGGTCACGACCGCCCCGTCGGGCAGGTAAGTGAAGCGGAGCTCGATCAAGGAGCGGAACTTCTTGCCCAGGTTCGAGTCGAGGTAGACGTTGAGATTGCCGACGTAGAACGTCGGGTTCGGGCCCACTCCGCTCAAGGACCCGGAGGTCTTCTCGTCGCTGAGCAACGTGGCGAAGGTGAAATCAGCGAAGCCGTAGACGCTGAGCTTGGTTTCGTCGGAGGTAAGCTCCTCCGCGACCTCCTCGCCGGCCAACGCCTGAGCGACGGACTCTCCGCCGGCTCCCGGCGCCGCGCCCGCGTCGACCGTGCCGGTAGCCCCTGCCTGGGGTCGAGGCGCCGCGGCGCTCGAAGCCGGGCTGGCCGCCGGCGAAGGCGTGTTTGCTGCGCCCGGCTCTGCGCTCGTGGCAGGTTGAGCCGGAGGCGCCGGCTCCGGAGATCCAACGGCACCCGAGGCGTCCGGCGCCGGAGCTGGTCCGGAGGGGGCCGCTGGACCCGTGGCCTCCGCGGGCGTCGGAGCTGCTTGTGCCGCCGCGAACGACGACCCGAGCGACAGCGCGGAGGATACGGCGAAGGCAAGGTGAATGGACACGCCGCGGGGTGCAACGGATCGCGTTCTCAATTGGGGCAGCTCCCTTCCGCGACGCACTGGTATTGCTCGACTCCGTAGGCGGTAAAGTCGCAGCACACGGTGCCGGTGAAGCAATTGTTCGGCGAGAGCGCGCAGCCTTGAACCTGGCACTTCTGCGTCAGCTGGATATTGCAGTACGTGGCCTCGGTCCCTGCGCAATCTGCGTCGCCGGTGCAGGGTTTCCCCGCGCCGATCGGCGGCCGGCGACAGTAGGATGGGGTGACCGTGAGGTCGCACATGGTTCCACCCGCGCAGTCGGCAGGGCCCTCGCACCCCTGGCTGGTGCAGTAGCCGCTGGTCCCCGAGACGGCGTGACAGTAACTGTACTCGGCTTCCGGGCAAGGCGTCGTTGCGGTGTCGCACGCCGCAGCCAGGCCAGCCGGGGTCGCGGTGCATGGCGCCTCGGCGGACGCCCTGCTGAACCCGGGCGCGCATTCGCACGCCCCTGTCGCTCCGGTCACCTCATTGTCGCCACATGCCGTGCAGGACGCCGCGGCGTCAGCGCGGCCATATCCGGCTTTGCAGACACAGCCGCTTGGCCCGATCTCCTCGTTCTCGCCGCAGCGCACGCAGCCCGCCGTCGTTGCAGCATAACCCTCGGCGCAGACGCAGACCTCCGAGTACTCCGACACCGACCTTACGGTCTGGCCAGGTCCACAGGGCTGTTCGCTGTCGTAGACGCAACCAAGGAACGAAAAAGCAACGGCATTGGCCATCAGAAAGACTAGACCCCATCGGCGTGACGCCGAGGGGGGAGGTCCATGCAGCAGTCTCGCAGACATCACGCTCATTCCTTGCTGTTGGGTTCCTTACACAACCTTCGAACGCAGAGTTTGCAAGAGGAGTGAACCTCTCTGTTGTCGAGCCCACCGGAGGGCAGCTCGGCACCTGCCGTCGTGGCTGGTCTGCCCAGATCCCATCGTGCACGTCCATTGCGGCCATGCCCCGAACTGCCCGCACATGGGTAATGCTACAGGGATCTGCAGCCAGTGGAAGGCCAATCTGCGCACCTGGGAGGGCGGCCCAGCGCAGCGCGACCCGAGCTCGCGCTGCGCTCCGCCGAGCTGGGTGGCCTCTCACGGGCCTTAAGCGGGACAGCCTGGGCGCCGGCGTGAGCGATTGCGCTACACGTGGGGCCGCCTGGTCGTCGCCGCCTCGATCTCGGGCGCATGACGTGACGCGAGGCCCGTCGAGGTGACGGGGCGCGGCGGACGCGCCGGCGCCGCCGCCGGGGCGCTCAGGGGCTCATGGTGGCGACGAAGACATCGGCGCCGGCCGCGTGGGGGATCGGCCCGGTCCCGAAGTCCGTCGGTCCCTCGGCAGCGCCGGTGATGGCGATCGTGCCGTTCGGAGAGACGGCGATGTCGTTCGCGCTCGCGTCGAAGCTGCTCGTCCAGAGCGCCGTCCCGCCCGCGTCGAGCCTGGAGAGCCCGTCGCCGGCGATGACGATGCCGCCGGAGCCATCCACGGCGATCGCATGGCCGAACGGGATCGAGCGGCTGAAGACATGCTCGCCCGCGGCGTCCAGCTTGACGAGCACCGGGCCCTCGGGGAGCACCCCGCCGCCGACGTCGACGGTCCCGTCGGTGTAGGCCGTCAGGAGGATCTCGTCGTCGGCGGTGATCGCCAGCGCGAGGGCCGACACTCCGAGCTCCGCCTCGGAGGGAGCCGAGGGACCGATCTGGCGGCTCCAGACCACGCCGCCGGCCGGGGTGCGCTTCTGGACGGTGAACCCGTGAGGGCAGGGGCAGGACGGCTGACCGGAGATGGACGCGCTCGTCGTGATCACGTCGCCAGCGCTGTCGACCGCGAGAAGAACGTCGTCGCTCTGGTGCTGGTAGTCGTTGTGGGACGGGATCGCCGTCGCGAGCGGTTGAGTCCAGAGGATGTTTCCTGCGGGATCCAGCTTCGCCAGGGAGGGGGTCGACGGGGCCAAGAGCGGGGCAAACGCCACATAGGCGCTCCCGAGGGCGTCGACGGCGAGCCGCCCGAAGAGCTTGTAACCGAACCAGTCCGACGCGACGGCTCTCTGGCTCCAGATGTGCTTCCCCTCGGGGTCGAGCTTGGCGACGAAGATCGCCTCTTCCCAGCCCGACGCCTGGAGCGCGCAGCCGCCGAAGCTCACGGCCGACATCCCTTGCCTGTATATGCCGGCTAGCAACACATTGCCGCTTCCATCGACGGCGAGGGCGCGGCCGGTCTCCGCCAGGTCGCTGCCGAAGCGCTTGCTCCAGAGCAACGCGCCGGCGGGATCGAGCTTGAGGAGAAACACGTCCGTCTCGCCTGCGCTGGTCAGCGGGCCGGCGCCGAAGTCGACGGTACCTTCGAAGGTGCCGATGACGTAGTAGTTGCCTGCGGCGTCGCTCCCGATGGACCAGCCCACGTCGGCGCCGGCGCCGCCATATCCCCGCGACCATGGTGGCTGAGGAGGGCAATGGGGCTCGCCGTCGCAGCTCTCGTCCTCCGGTGTCACGCAGACCTCTGCGGCGGGCGTCACCTCGCCGATGCAGGGCCCATACCCGGCACCATCGGGGAGGCATGTCTGCGTTCCAGGAGCGCAGCGCCCGACGCCCCGGGTCCCGGCGGGGCCGGTTTAACATGCGACGACCGAGCCTGGGACGCACGTCGCCGGCGCGTCGCCGCCGGTCGAGCCGCCGCCGTCACCGCTCGATCCTGCTCCGCCGCCGCCGCCGTCATCGTCGCCGCCGCTCGCCGGCGGGTTGAAGACGACGACGTAGGCGTCGTTGGACCCTACATAGGGAATCGGGCCGGTCCCGAAGTCCACGGGGCCACCCGCGAGACCGGTGACGGCGATCGCGCCGTTCGGGGACAAGGAGATATCCCGCGCATCTGCGTCGAAGTCGATCGACCAGAGCTCCGTCCCGCTCGCGTCGAGCTTCGCGAGGCCGCGTCCGGCGACGACGATGTCGCCGGCGGGATCCAGCGCGATCCTGTCGCCGAAGCGGACCGAGCGGCTGAAGATGGGCTCGCCCGCGGCATCCAGCTTGAGGAGGACGGAGCCGGCGGGGAGGGGCGCGCTGCCGAAGTCGATGGATCCATCCGTCGTGCCCGTCACGAGGATCTCGTCCGCCGCATCGATCGCCACGGCGTGCGCCGTCACGCCGCCGCCAAACACAGGGTCGCTGGATATGAAATTTTGCACCCAGAGGGGATCGCCGGCCGGAGAGTACTTGGAGACCACGAACCTGGTTGGAATGCCCTCGAAGCTCAAGCCGTGGGTCACCACCGCCACGACGTTGCCGGCGCTGTCGAGCGCGAGCCCCGCGCCGCGAGCATAGTATCCTGGCAACGTCTCCCACCAGAGGGTGGCCTTGCTCGCGGCGTCGATCTTGATGAGCTGGGCCTGCTCCCACTGGAGGTACACGACATAGATATCGCCGTGAGCATCGACGGCGATCTGCTCGACGGAGTGCACCGCTGGAGCAGCGTAGGGACCATTGCTCCAGATGGGATTGCCGTCGGGATCGAATTGGGCCACGAAGAAGGATACCAACGGGGCGATGTCTTGGAGGGGGAGGGGACACCCGCCCAGATCGATGCTCGGCATCCCGTACGCGTCCATGTACACGCCGGTGAGGAAGACGTTGCCGTTCTCGTCGACGGTCACGGCGCCCCCCCGCTCGTCGCGCTCGGTCCCGATGCGCTTGCTCCAGAGCACCGCGCCCGAGGGATCGAGCTTGATAAAGAGGATGTCCGCCTCTCCGGCGCTGGTCACGGGGCCGGTGCCGAAGTCGACGGTTCCTCGGAAGGTGCCCGAGACGTAGTAGTTGCCCGAGGCGTCGCTCGCGACGGAGAAGCCCTCGTCGACGCCAGGGCCGCCGAAGCCCAGCGCCCAGGCCGGCGGCTGAGCGCAGCGGGGCTCGCCGTCGCAGCTCTCGTCCGCCGGCGTGGCGCAGCGCTCTCGAGCGGGTGTCACCTCGCCCGCGCACGCGCCGTAGCCGAAGCCGTCGGGGCGGCAGGTCTGCGTCCCGGAAGCGCAGCGCCCGACGCCCTTCGTCCCGGCAGGGCCTGTGTAGCAGGCGACGACCGAGCCCGGCACACATGTGCCCGGCGAGCCGCAGCCACCACCGGTCGAGCTGCTGCCGCCGCCGGTGCCGGGGGCGCCGCCATCGCCGCCGGTGCAAGGCGCGCCGCCGTCGTTCGATCCGCCGGCACCCTCTGTGGCGCTGCTGCTGCTCGCCCCCGGAGCGCCGCCGCTGCCGCCTGTGCCTCCTGCACCGCCGCTACCTCCGCCGCGCGCGATGGGCTCGCACGCGGTGAGGCCAACCAGGGCCGTGATGGTCAGTGCGGATGCTGCCCGCAGGCAACCCTCGAGGCTCCAACCACGACGCGCAATGTGTTCGGCCATGGCAACGCTTCGTTGCTCGACATGAGCCGCATATTCATCAGGCCTCCAAATGAGCGAGGAGCCACTGGACGATTTTCTTTTGAATGATCCTGTGTACTCTTTCACCTCAAAACCTGCCTTCGCACCTCGAAAACGATGACCTGATCCCCTGCAAGCGGATCAGGACGGGCAATGACGCGTCTGATGCATAAGTATTTGACATGATTCACGAAATTTCCGTTTCGCGGGCGCGTTGGTGGCGAGGAGTAGTCCAGTGAAGCGCGAATTTTTCATGCGGAGACACGGCACATGAACCAACAAGCTCGAACCGCTTTCTCGGTATTGCTCGTGGCAGCTTCGATGGGCGCGGCCGGGCCGGCCTATGCCAGCGTGTCCGTCTCGGGGAATGTGACGCCCGCTGTCGCTGACCCGGGCGACCCGTGGGATCTCGGGGCGAATGCGCTGGTGGTCGGCAGCGCGCTCGACGCGGAGGAGCCGATGGGAGAGGTGATCGTCAGCCACCAGGGGACGTTGATCAGCGCCGGCGCCTCGGTGGCGGCGGTCGCCTACTCCAGCGGCAGGGTACAGGTCATCGGATACGGTTCACGGTGGATCAACCATGGGCAGCTCGCGCTCGGGCTTCGCGCCGGGGCGTCCGGCTCGCTCCTCGTCAAACGGGGCGCCCAGGTGACCACCGACGACCTCGTGCTCGGCGTGCGCGGCTATTCGGCCTTCGGATACGTGCTCGTCGAGGGGTACGACGCCTCCCTGACGAGCCAGACGAACGCGTACATCGGCCGCTCGGAGGAGCTCAGCGTCCTCGAGATCAAGCAGGGAGCGAGCTTCTTCTCGAACAACGTATTCATCGCGACGTGCCAGATCTGCCAGGGCGACGTGAACGTCACGGGCTCCGCGACGAGGTGGGTCAACACGGGCGAGTTCGTCGTGGGCGCGAACGGCGGCGCGAGGCTGCGCATCGAGCAGGGGGCCCAGGTCTTCACCGCGAACGCGCAGATCGAGACCCGTCCCGGCGGGCCCTACAACTTCGCGAGCTCGGCGATCGTGAGGGGCTGGGACGCCACCTGGACCAACGAGGGGCTGCTGCGCGTCGGGGCCGCCGGCCATGGCGAGCTCACGGTCGGCGCTTATGGAACCCTCGTGACGGAAGAGACGGAGATCCGCTCCACGTACGGCCACGGGTTCGTCTGGGTAAGCGAGCCCTACGCGTCATGGCGCAACAGCGGCGATGTGACGATCTACGCGACCTTCTCGATTTCCCCGTCGCTCCTCGTCGACGGGCGAGGCAAGGTCAGCATCGGCGGCCTCCTCCGGATCACGCCCTTGTTCGAAGGCGGAACGCCTGGCCCGGAGCCCATCGTGCGCCTCACGCGCGGGGAGCTCGCCGCGGGCGCGATCGAGATCCAGGCGCGCGACTTCGACTTCGCCGGCGGCCGCCTGAGCACTGGCAGCTTCCTCGGCGATCTCGCCAATACGCAGGCCGGCGCGCTCTCCGTGGGAGACGTCTACGCCTCGACGGACGTGGCGGGCGATTACAGCCAGGGCCCGAGCGCGACGCTGAGCGCCACCGTCGCGGGCCCGGGCGCCGCGCCGCTCCTGGTCGTGGACGGGGACGTGAGCCTCGATGGCGTGCTGGAGGTGGTCCCGGCAGGCGACACGGCGCCGTTCCAGGCCGGGGACACCGTCGCCCTGCTCGACTTGAGCGGAGAGCTCACAGGGACCTTCGCTGACGTGCACATCGCCCTGCCGCTCGCCCCCGGGCTCGCCTGGGATACCTCCGCGCTGTACACGACCGGAGAGATCACCGTCGTGCCTTCCGCCTGAGCGGAGGCGCGGCACGACGGGAGCTCCACGTCGGGCCGGGCGGATCGGCGCTGCCCGGGGACGGGGCCGGCGCGCCGGTCGCGGCGCGCCATGCCTCGATATCGTCGACATCCTCCGCGAGCTCGCGCAGGGGATCCGCGGCTTTCCCATGGTCTCGAGGAAGCGGCCGGGGTCGGGGGACGGTCAGTGGAAGCACACCGCGAGCGAGGGGTGGTCGCCGAGGATGTCGTGCTCGGCCTGGTCGGAGTTCGGCGTGGCCGCGCAGCTGTCGCAAGCGTCGCCCAGGCCGTCACGAGCAGGCGATCGCGGCGGCGCGGGACGGCGCCCGGGAGCCGCCGCGCTCGCCCGAGCGGCGACGGGCTGGCCGGCGTGACGTCACCAGGTCCGGGGCGCGTACGTCGCCGGATCGCTGGGGGGTCGGTGAGCGTCAGTATGGATTGCTTGACAACCCGATGGCCCTTCGCACGATTCCTCATCGTGGAGGAGCATGCGTACCGGACCCGACGATCACACGGAGCCAGGCGCGCTCGTCGTCGAGCACGCCCGCCACCCGGGGCCAGGCGGGCCCGCGGAGCGCGCTGAGCGCGCGGGCCCCGGGCCGAAGAAGGCCGCCTCGGGCTGCCCGCCGGAGCAACGTACGGACGATCTCGGGACGAAGAGCCCTCCGCCGGGGAGCGGCCGAACAACCCAGTCGAGCACGGTCGCGACCGACATCCCCACGGACATCGCTCGCAAGTGGCAGGAGATGACCGATCTCCTCGCGGAGATCCTGCGCGTCCCGGCCGCGCTGATCATGAGGATCGAGCCCCCGGAGATGGTCGTCTGCGTCTCCAGCGAGTCGAAGGGGAACCCCTTCGCGCCCAACGAACGAGCGCGCCTCGGCACCGGGCTCTACTGCGAGAGCGTGATGACGAGCCGAACGCCGCTGCTGATCCCTGACGCCCTGAAAGACGAGCAGTGGAAGTCCAATCCGGACGTCGAGCTCGGGTTGATATCCTATCTCGGCTTCCCGATCTCCTGGCCCACGGGGGATATCTTCGGGACCATCTGCGTGCTGGATGACCGCGCGAACCATTACAGCAAGGCCTACCAGGCGCTCATGGAGCAGTGTCGCGACGTGATCGAGATGGACTTGAAATCCATCTTCGCCCTCGATGCTCGCCTGACGGAAGAGGCCCGGGCGAAAGAGCGGCTGGAGCAGCAGGTCGCCGAGCGCACCGCCGACCTGCGCCATGCCAACGCCCAGCTCAGGCAGACGATCGCCGAGCACGAGCGGACGGAGGCGGCGCTGCGGAAGGTCGCGGAGGAGTGCAGGTGCGCGGAGGAGGCGTTGCGCACGAGCCAGGAGCTCCTGCGCGCCATCATCGACAGCTCGACGGCCATCGTCTCCGTCAAGGACATCAAGGGGCGCTACCTCCTCGTCAACCGCCGCTTCGAGGAGCTGTTCGGCGTCGCTCGCGAGGCCATCGTGGGCAAGAGGGACGATGACGTGTTCTCCCGGGAGCACGCCGAGGCGCTCCGCGCTTTCGACCGGCGGGCGCTCCTCGCCGGGACGGCGCTGAAAGACGAGGAGGTGATGCCCGAGGACGACGGCGCGCACACCTATCTCACCATCAAGTTCCCTCTGCGCGACGTCGCCGGCGTCCCGTACGCGGTGGGCGGCATCTCCACGGACATCACGGAGCGCAAGAAGATCGAGGCGGAGCGCGCCCTGGTCCTGGAGCACGAGCAGAGGGCTCGGACCGCCGCCGAGGCAGCGGTGCGGATGCGCGACGACTTCCTGTCGATCGCCTCCCATGAGCTCTATACCCCCATCGCGGGCCTGAAGCTCGCCGTGCAAGGCTTGATGCGCGAGGCGACGACGCTCCCCGCCGGCGCGACGAAGCTGGCCAGGATGGCCGAGCGGCAGTGCCAGCGGCTCGTGAGGCTCATCGACGATCTGCTCAACGTGGCTCGGATCCAGGCAGGCAAGCTCGAGCTGAAGCTGGGAGACGTCGATCTCCGGGCGCTCTCGCAGGAGGTCGTGGAGCACTTCGACGTGGAGCTGAAGCAGGCAGGAAGTACGGTGAGCTGGCGCGCAGACGCTCCCGTTGTGGGCACGTGGGACAGGGCCCGTCTGGAGCAGGTGGTGACGAACCTTGTGCTGAACGCCATCAAGTATGGGCGGGGCAAGCCGATCGAGATCAGCGTCGCGGCCGAGGGCGAGGTGGCCAGGCTGGTCGTCGCCGATCGCGGCATCGGGATCGACGCGAGCTGCGCGCCGTACATCTTCGAGCGCTTCGAGCGAGGCGTCTCGGCGCAGCACTACGGCGGCCTCGGCCTGGGGCTGTACATCAGCCGCCAGATCGTGAACGGCCATGATGGCTCGATCCGGGTCGAGAGCGAGCTCGGCGCGGGGGCTGCCTTCATCGTGGAGCTCCCCCTGCGCCGGCGCCGCGACGCTCTGCCGACCGAGGTGTCTCCGCCGGCCGGAGGTCCCGATGAGCCCGCAGGGTGATCCTCGCGACGGTGTCATGATCGTCGACGACGACATCGGATTTCGCGCCGTCGTGGAGGAGCTCTTGCAGGCATGCGGCTACGAGGTCGTCTGCGCGGAGAACGGCGCGGTGGCGCTGGAGCTGCTCCGCAGCGGCCTCCGCCCGAGCATCATCCTGCTCGACCTCATGATGCCGGAGATCAATGGCTGGGAGTTTCTCGCGCTCAAGCGACGGGAGCCCGCGCTGGCGGACATCCCGGTGGCGATCCTGTCGGGCGTCGACGCTCTGGAAGCCAAGGCAGCCACCCTGGACGTGTGTGCGCTGCTCAAGAAGCCGATCGATCTCGACACCCTTCTCGCCGTGGTCGCGAAGACACGATGAGCTCGCGTCGGGGAGCTCGTTCGGCGCTCGAGACATCCTCCAGCCATGGCGTCGACCCCGGCGAGATCCGCGAACGGAAGCACCGATGCCATCCGAAAGTCTGCATACGAAACCGCGCTCCCGACGAGCCAGTCCCTGCCGCTCAGGACCTGTTCGAGCAGCGCCGCCGCCTCGGCGAACCCCGAGAGCCCCTCCGCCACGAGGTCGTCGCGGATGGGACCGAGCCCGTAGCGCTGCTTCGTCACCCGCTCGAAATGGACCTTGTCGCACGCGGCGGCGAAGTTGTGCGTGCCCCAGCTCAACCACCGGATCATCTCCGGTTGCGCGGCGCCCGTGCGCCAGAAGTCCGAGCCCGTGAGCTGCGAGAGGCGGCACGCGATCGCGTCCGTTTCCCAGAGCGACTGGTCCCCCTCGACAAGGATGGGCACGCGCAGGTTCGGATTCAGCGCTCGAAACTTCTCCTGCTGTGACGGGTCGAGAGGAGCCGCGTGGACGTAGTCCACGGGTGCATCGAGGTGGCGCGCCACGGCGACGGCGACCCGTGGATTCAAGTTTCGGCTGAAGTACAGTTTCATAGATCCTTTCTTCTTCCTCTCCGCCAACCCGATCAATTCCTCGATGCATCGACGATGAGGCCGCCCTGAGGTCACCTCTCGCTGTCGAGCATCGCCATCATGGGCGCGGGGTAGCGGGCGCCGGCGATCTCTTCCGCGGGGACGGCGGCCTCGAGCTCGGTGAGGTCGGAGGGCGTCAGCGCGATCTCGAGGCCGGCGAGGGCATCCTCGAGCTGCTTCCGCGTGCGCGCGCCCATCGTCGGGATCACCGTGACGCCCTGCGCGGCGCCCTTGGCGCGGACCCAGGCGATCGCGAGCTGCACGGGGGTGACGCCGCGCCTCTCTGCGAGGCGAACGAAGGCGTCGACGAGGGCCTGGTTCTTCCGGGCGTTCTCGCCCGAGAAGCGCGGCAGGTGGGCCCGCATGTCGCCCGCGCCGGCCGGCTTGCTCCCGGCCAGCAGGCCGCGCGAGAGCACGCCGTACGCGGTGACCGCGACGCCGAGCTCGGCGAGCGCGGGGAAGATCGTCGCCTCGGGGCCGCGGCTCACGAGCGCATACTCGATCTGGAGGTCCACGATCGGGTGCACCTTCGCGGCGCGGCGGATCGTCTCCGCGCTCACCTCGGAGAGGGCGATATGGCGGACATAGCCCGCCTTCACCATGTCGGCGATGGCGCCGATCGTTTCCTCGATCGGGACCGCCGGGTCCAGGCGCGCGGGCCGGTAGATGTCGATGTAGTCGACGCCGAGGCGCGACAGGCTATGAGCGAGGAAGCTCTTCGTCGCGATCGGACGGGCGTCGAAACCCAGGAAGGTGCCGTCGGGCGCGCGCAGGCCGCCGTACTTCACGCTGAGCACGGCCTTGTCGCGCCGGTCCTTGATCGCCCGGCCGACGAGCATCTCGTTCTTGCCCATGCCGTAGAAGTCGCCGGTGTCGAGGAGGCTCACGCCCCGATCGAGCGCCGCGTGGAGGGTCGCGATGCTCTCCGCCTCGTCGCTGTCGCCGTACGGGCTGCCGCCGGCCATGCTCATGCAGCCGAGGGCGAGGGGGGAGACGGAGGGGCCAGTTTTGCCGAGCCTGGTGGTGTTCGTCGTCGTCATGCCGTCACCCTAGGCGCTCGCGTTTCATTGCTCCAATGAATAGGATGTATTCTCGACATGCCTGACGTTTATGGGAGAAACCTCGACCTGAACCTCCTCCGCGTCTTCGCCGTCGTCGCCGAGGCGGGCAGCGTCACGGAGGCGGCGAGCCGGCTGTACCTGACGCAGCCGGCGGTGAGCGCCGCGCTCCGGCGACTGACCGCGACGATCGGCGCGCCGCTCTTCGTGCGGAGCGGGCGCGGGGTCGCGCTGACGAGCCGCGGCGAACGGCTGCGCGCGTCGCTGAAGCCGCACCTCGGCGCCCTGATCGACGCCGCGCTGGCGCCGCCGAGCTTCGACCCGAAGACGTGCGAGCGCACCCTCCGCCTCGGGCTCTCCGACACGGCCGAGGTGTGGCTGCTCCCGCCGCTCCTGCGCGCGCTCGAGCGCGAGGCGCCGCGCATGCGCGTCGTCGCCGTGCCCGTGCAGTTCCGCACCGTGGGCGCGGCGCTCGCGGGCGGCGTCGACGCGGCGATCACGGTCGCCGACGATCTCCCATCGAACGTCCGCCGGCAGCGGCTCTTGAAGACCGGCTTCACCTGCCTGTACGACCCGCGCCACGCGCGCCTGCGCAAGCTGACGGAGGCCCAGTACTTCGCGCACGATCACGTCATCGTCTCGTACAACGGGGACCTGCGCGGCTTCGTGGAGGACCTGCTCGGCAAGACGCGGAGGATCCGGTGCTCCGTCGCGAGCTTCTCCAACCTCGGCGCGCTGATCGACGGGACAGCGATGCTGGCGACCGTGCCCGAGATCGTCGCCGACGACATCCGCGCCGTCAGGCCGCACCTCCGGACCAAGCCCCTGCCGTTCGAGGTCCAGCCCGGGTACATGGAGCTGCTCTGGCCCGCCGCCACGGACGACGACGAGGCGTGCAAGTTCGCGCGGGAGAAGATCGTCCAGATCGCGCGGCCGCTGAGCAAGAGATGACCTGGATGACCTGCCTGGCCGAGCGCACGGAGGAGCGCTCCGGGGGCGGCGAGCGCGGCGGCGCGAGCGGAGCTCGCCGGGGCCGCGCGGCCTGACCGCTGGGCCGTCCCGTGGGGGTCGGCTCTTGCCCTGTGAAGGCGCGAAGGGCATGCCGATGCTCGGCTCCTCGATCGCGGTTGGCGCGATGTGCGAGGCCGTGTAGGCTCGGCTGCGTCGAGCGCCATGACGGATGAAGCGACACTCTTGAAGGCGGTCCTGGACGCGCCCGACGATGACGCTCCCCGGCTCGCCTACGCCCAGTGGAGCAGCGGCCAGGGAGACGCCGCGTCCATCGCGCGGGGCGAGCTCATTCGTGCTCAGATCGACCTCATGCACACGGCCCCGGAGGTCATCAAGACCGGCCGCGCGTTCGGCCTCCAGCACCGGATCGGGGAGCTCATCGAGCGCCACGGCGCCTCGTGGGCAGGGGCGATCGCGGGGTCGGTCGACGCGTATCACTTCGTGCGGGGCTTCGTCGGCTGGATCAAGCTGAGCGCTCGGCGCTTCCTCGACAACGGCGAGGGCATCATGGCGCTGGCGCCCGTCCAGCACCTCGATCTGACGGACGTTCGCGACGTCGACGAGGCGCTCTTCGACTCGCCTCTCTGGTCCCACATCCGGTCATTGTCGATGGACGCGTGTGGCCTTCACGACCTGCACTTGCAGATGCTGGCCGCGTCGCCTCACGTCACCAACCTGCGCTGGCTCTCGGTGGCAGACAACCACTTGACCCTCGCCGCCGCGGAGGCCCTCGCCGCGTCTCCGTACCTCCGCGACCTCCGGTATGCCGAGCTTCGCGGTAACCCCACCGACCCCGTGGAGCAGCTGGGGTACGACAGCGGCGTCGTCGTCGCGAGCTGGATGCCCCCTGAGGGCAAGGACATCGAGGCGCGCTTCGGCCACCAGCCGTGGCTGCACCGGGACGTCATCCCCGGCCGATTCGAGGTGTAGGCGCGCTGCACGCGCGCGGGAGCCATCGAGGCGTTGGCCGCTTCGCGGCGGCCGCGCGCGAGGCCTACCCTGCTACCGGGTAAGCGAATTGCAGCTGGGCCAGCCTGGCATCCTGGTCGTTGTCGCAGGCGGCCCGGAGCTCCTGCAGGCTGCTATAGCCGTTTCTGGTGTTGCGCTCCGCGATGATGCGCGCCGCGAGATCGTCGCCCACGACCCCGGCGAGCTCGATAGGGGTCATCGTGTTGACGTTCCTGTTCGGGTGATCGTCGAAATAGTGGTTCGCCAGCGCGGTGTTGACACCACAGAGGATGAAGCCGTCGGGCACCGCCGACACGGGCAGCGTCGCGTGAAAGTTCCACATTCTATCCTTCGGCGTGTTGCCGTGGACGTTCCGCGTGCCGATGCCGTACCCGGGATAGTTGTTGCACGCGGCTCCGAGCAACCGCACGAGGTGGTCTGCCGTCTCGAGGGCGACCAGCCGGCCTGCCTCCTCCACGGCCTGAAAGGCGAGGTGATGAGCGAAGGAGCGGGGGTGCCCAACCTCGTTCGTCGCCTGCCCGTTCGGAATGACCAGGCGGCGGTACACGCGAGACTCCGCCACCCCCAGCCCACCGACTTCACCCGCGTAGTCTTGCGACAGCTCCCAGCGGCCCTCGCCGACGTTCAACTGGCTATGGTTGCCCCACCAATCACGGATGATGTGCTCGTTCCCCGCTGCCGCCAGCCGAACCTCGACGGCGACGTCGGTGTTCGCGACGGCGGCCAGCCTGGCGCCGCGCCCCATGCGCGCACGCCTGGAGGAGGCGATCAGGTCGTCTTCCCCGTTGATGCCGGCGTCGAGGCGTCGCGCCGGTGCACGGTGGTCGTTCGTGTTCGGCTCTCTCAGAAAGGTGATGTTCCTCGGGTTTTCGAAGATCGGCATGAGCTCGTCGCGACCGAACCAATCGAGGACGCACTGGTTATTTCGTGCCTTCTCCGCCGCGTTGAGGCCCACGCCGCCGCCGGCGGTGACGCAAACTCTATCGCCATTGTTCCACACGACCTCGTCGCGGATCGCGTCCACGCCGTTGAGCGTCCTGCGGTTGCGCCATACCGGTTGTTGCGACCAGCGCTCGGGGCTGAGCCACGGCGGGGTCCTCGCGGCGCGGGTCTCGTCGCTGTCCCCGTTCGCCGGCGCAAAGACGCTCGGCCGCCCTGGCCCGGTGCAGATGTCGATCTTCGCGGCGTAGACCAGGCGGGCCGTCCCGTTCACGGGGTTGTACAGGCACAGACGATACGGAGCCTCGCCGTCCTCGAAGGCCGGCCACGGGGCTTGAATCCGCAGGTTGATCGCATCGCGAACCGCGCCGCCGCCGATCTCGGCCGCGATCCGATCGTCGATCGCCTGCATCCCTGCTTGGGACTGGATCAGCCCAACCCACTCCTCTGCAACCTGGGCGTCGAGCGTGTCGAACTCTGCGCTGATCTGCCCGCCGAAGTGCTGGGAGTCGAGCCCGCCGTCAATCGCGCCCCCCCCGATGGAGGGTTGATTGGCGAACGCCGGGAAGCTCAGGAGGTGATTCGGCTGACCCAGGCCGTGTCGCAAGTATCTCGGCCAGGGGTTGGGGAAGCCCACGTGGAGGACCGGGAGCTCGCCGATGCGATCCCGCCCCCACGCGGACGCGCGCAGCGTGCGGTGGTTGACCACCGCCATCGGACCTCGGCCGACGATCACATAGTAGACGGTGGGCAACTGCACATTGACGACGTTGAGCCCCTCGAGGCCGGCGTCCACGTCTCGCGCGTCGTCGTCCGGCTCGTCCTGGACGAGCTGGCGCTGTTCCGCCTCGTCGTCGACGGCGCTGGTCCCGCAGCAGCACCCCATGGTCAACCTCCCGATGTGCGTGTTTGCATGAGCCTGTCGAGCCTCGTGTAGCGGCGGAGCGTCTCGATGGCCCTCGCGTGGAGCTCGCATCCCTGCGGCGCGGGACCCGAGGCGGCGGCGGTGGCGAGCGCCTCGCTGGCCCAGGGGTGAAACGGATCCCGGTCGAAGGCGCTGCCGAGCAGGAACATGAGCCCGAGGTACACGACGACGGCCGGCGCCGCGGTGAGGCCGTGCTGCTCGGCCGCGCTCCGCGCGCTCTGGATCAGTCGCCCCAGGGAGTCGTCGCCGAGGGCGTCGTACTTCCGGCGATAGAGCTGCCTCAGGAAGCTGCGCAGCCCGTCGTCGCTGCCGTCATGGGCCGCGGCGATCTCCTCGAAGCTGCGGGCATCCGACCAGGCCAAGGCGCGCCTGTAATACTCGCCGCTCCGGCCGACGATCGGCTCCATGCGCCGCGCCGTCTCGCCGAGCAAGCCGGTCATCGCGTCGGCGCGGCTTCCGCGGGCGCTCCGGCGGAGATGCTCGCCCGCCCAGGGGAGCTGTGGATCTTCGTCGAAATGGCTCCCGAGGAAGACCATGAGGCCCACGAAGGGGCGGATGTCCACGGCGTCTCGAAAGCCGTGGCGGGCGGCGCGAGCGATGCCGACGTCGATGGCGCGGCGGCTCCGGGGATCGGTCAGGACGACGCAGTGCTGCGGATAGCGCCGCCAGAGGTAGCTCAGGACGTCTTCGCGGAGCCTCGCATAGGCGGGGCTGCCGGGCGCGGGGAGCTTCGTCGAGCGCACGGCTCAGGCCCCGACCCGGGGTCCGGGGGGGCCCGGGCGGCGCTCGTGGTGGGAGGCAGCGGCGGGCATCGGCTCAGCTCGAGCTGGTGTGGCGCTCGGACAGCGCCGCTGCCGTGGCCTCGTCGGGCTTGCCCGTGGCCTCGAGGTCGTGGTCGCTCTGGAAGCGCTTCAGCGCGGCGATCGTGGCAGCGTCGAGCTCGCCATGGCGCGGACCGCTGTAATAGCCGAGGTTGGCCAGGCGTGCCTGGATTCCGTCGACGTCTCGGGAGGGGTTGAGCGTCCGTGGAGCGATGTTGTAGACGTGCACGTCGTCCCCCTCGCCCACCGTCAACCTCGCGCGCGGCATGTCCGGGGGGACGAAGGCCTCGACCAGCCCCTGGGCGCTCGTCGTTCCCTCGATCTTCCGGTCGCCGTACGTCAGGACGTAGGGGAGGTTCGCGAGCGGTTCATCCATCACGAGCAGCCGCAGGCGCAGCTTCGCGGGCACGCCCTTGCGACGGAAGGTGTGCTTGGCTCCCGTCGCGGCGCTGACCTCTCGCAACGTCAGCGCCGGGACGTGGACCACGTCGCCCGGTCGGAGCACGAAGGGGCTGTCGCGAGACTCCTTCAAGGCGGCGTTCTCGGGGTGCGACCACAGCGTGTCCCAGAAGAACCCGTTCTCGAAGGCGATGCTCGACATGCACTCCCCTTGCTTGACGATGTGCTTCTTCGCGGATCCCACCTGGACCTCCTGCCACGCGCCAGCGTCGATGGTAGACGCGCGCACCGGAGGACGTCCACGGCGGCGCGCGGTGGCGATGTCGTTCACGGCGAGGCGCGCGCGCGCCGTTAGAGCGCCGCGCCTCGCCACCGGGCCAGCCCGGCGGCGTCCTCGATGACGGCCTCGAAGCCTCGGAGCTTCGCCGGATCGAGGAACCCGACGCGCAGCGAGAAGCCCGGGTCGTCAGGGCGTCGGTAGAGCAGGATGCCCGCGTCGTGCCGCTCGAACAGGAGGCAGCGCCGCGGATACGGGAGCCGCGTGAACCCCAGCCGCTCGAGGATGACGGCCACGTCCTCGGCGCGCGGAGGCGCGCTCGCCGGCCCGCCGGTCGAGAGGTATTCGGCGCGGTGAGGGAAGGTCGGGAGGTGGACGTTCGTCATGGCCAGCACGAAGAGCATCTCCCGGAGGCTCACGAACCGCCGGGTGAGGCGCGTCGTCCACGTCTGCTCGCCGAAGGGGAAGCGGACGACGTGGCAGTCCTCGGCCTCGGACGGGGCGTCGAGATCGAGGAAGTAGTGCTGCCCGTCCGGGGACGCGTCGCCGAAGACGTAGAGAAAGCGGCGCGGCGGCATCCATGGAGCGAGGGCGTAGAGGTCTGCGATCTTGGAAGGGTGGTACTCGTGAAGGCCCTCGAGGAGCGGCCCGCCCTCGGCGCCCATCGCCAGCGCGAACGCTCGGTAGAAGCCCGGGCAAGGGCGGCCGAAGCGGTCCTCGAGCTCGTCGAGCCGCCAGCCGTGCACGCCCTGGACCCGGCCGCGGTACCCCGGCGCGTAGCGGTCGAGGAGCGAGAGGAGCTCTTCCATGGCTCAGGCGCACTCCTCTTGGTTGTCGCAGAGCATCTCCGGGATGAGCTCCTGGCAGGTCTCGCACGAAGGCACCGACTCTCCGTGCCGGAACTCCTGCGGGCTCCTCGACCTCTCTCCGTCTTTCGTCTTCGTGTACGTGACCTTGACGGTCGCGCCGAGCGGCGAGTACCACTTCTCCGACATGGTCTTGACCTTGTGTCCCCCCGCGCCTCCTGCCTCGAGGAGCTTGGGAGCGGCGCAGTCCCATGCGTTGCGGTTCAGCCTCTCGAGGGCGGCCTTCTGCCGGTCGCTCTGCGTGAAGCCGTCGACGAGCACGAACGTCCCGGTGGCCTCCACGGCGTCGCTGAAGCCGGGCGTGACCTTGCCGGAGGCGGCCGCGAGCATCTTGGGGGCCTGGCTGCACTTGCAGATGCACGCCCCGATCATATAGGGCTTGGTGTACGTGCCGGTCCTCTCGTCCTCGCCGAGGACAGGGGGCTTTTCCCCGAGCTCGTCGTTGATCTCGCGGAGCTCTTTCGTGAGGTCCTCGGTCGCGGCCTCGGCCTCGCGCCTGAGGGCCTTGATCTCGTTCCGCTTCGCCGTCACCTTCTTCTGGGCCTCGTTGTAGCTCTTGCCGAGCTCGGCCTTCTTCTCCTTGGGCGCATTGTCGAGGTCCGTCTTCGCGGATGCCGCAGCCGCCTCCAGCTGCTCCAAGAGCACGCTCTGCTCATCGATCTTGCGCTCGAACACGGCCCGCTTCTCCCGCCGTTGCTCCACGAGAGCGAGGTACTTGCGCAGGAGCTCCTCTTGCGCGCGGAACCTGTCCCGGAGCTCCGTGAAGAGGGCGAGCAGCGTCTCGACGACCGCGCTCGTCTCGTGAACGCGGTGGTTGTCCAGCGCCTGCCGGCACACCCCGCACGGCGCGTCGTCGCCGTAGGCCAGCCCCGTCTGCCCGTTCGAGATGAACGCGGTGTTGAACGTGTTGCCGTTGTGCATCGTCGGGTCGAGGAACCGGGCCACGCCCTTGCCCTCCACCTTCACGTCCGTGCTCGACCCGCTCCAGGTCAGCTTGCCCTTGATCTTCGACGAGATGAGGCCCCCGGCCGACCCCGGCTCATCGCCCGTGCTCGTGCTGAGCTCCGAGCTCGCGAGGGCCACGGGGTTGCCCGCGATCGCCGTCTGCTTGCTCCCCTTGGCGAGCATCGCGTCCTGCGCCGTGTTCACGAACGGCGTGGGGACCGGGCCGGCCGGCGTGGGCACCTTGCAGACGTCCGGCGGCGCCGCGATGTGCGTGAGCCCGTCGCCCTGGTGCAGGACCAGGCGGCCGTTCGCGAAGACGTTGCTCATCGCTCCTCCCTTCCTCGGGCCGCGACGGCCCCTTCCACCACGCAGGCCCCCACGCGCCCCCCGCGGCCCCGCGCGCCGTCCGCGCTGCCGTACACGAGCGCGCGCGGCGCCTGCCCCGGAGGGAGCGCGCGCCGCCGCCGCCTCTGGAGCGCCGCGGCCAGCATCACCGGCGCGGCGCCCGCGCCCGCGTCGCCCAGCCACTCGCCCGCGGCCGACAGCGCGAGCGGCTCCGGCATCAGCGCGGCGTTGCGCAGGTACGCGCGCGAGAGCTCCGTCGCCCAGAACGACTCGCCCGGCTGGCAGCTCATCACCTCGTCCACGCGCCGCGCCCCCGCCGCCGCGTCCCCCCGGAGCGCGCGGAAGACGCCCGTCAGCCCGTCGGCCGCGCTCGGCACCTGCGACGCGAACGGGACGGGCTCGGTCCCCAGCGCGACGCCCAGCACCACGCCCAGCGCGTCGAGGCCCATCGTCGAGGCCGCGCCGGGCCGCGCCAGCACGACGAACCCCGCCGCCTCCCCCGGGACGCGCCCGTCGCGGTTCTGCGCGCCGAGGTGCAGCCGCGCCGCCGAGAGCGCCGCCAGCGAGCCCGCGTCGCAGAGCGAGTCGACAGCGCCCACCACCGCCAGCGACCCCGCCCGGCCCGCGCGCAGGTCCTCGATCGCCGCGGAGAGCGCCTCGAAGAAGCCTGCGCGCCCCGCCTCGAAGGCCCCGGCGAGCTCGATCGCGCCGCGCGCCCCGCCGCGCGCCGCCGGATCGCGCCTCGCCAGCGCCGAGAGGAGCGGCTCCCGCGCGATCTCCGCCCCGAGCCCCGGCTCCGGCAGCCCGAGGTAGAGCGGCGCTCGCCCGGGGAGGGCCTCGAGCCGTTGCCGCAGGCCGTCGAGCGCGGCGCGGCCGAGCTCGATCATCCGCTCCGTGCGGGTGGACGTCGGATCGAGCGTCGAGAGCCGCGACGCGCGCACGGGCTGGCCGGCGCCGTCCCGCACCGAGGTCTCCGCGAAGCGGGCGAGCCCCGCCCGCATCGACGCGAGCGTCATCTCCGCGGTCGTCCCGACCGGCGTGCACAGCCCGAGGCCCACGACGCGCTCGCCGCTCACGGCGCGTTCTCCCACGGCTCCAGCAGGCGGACCGTGGTGGCCTCGTGCCCGGCGAGCTCGCCGTGGGCCACGAACGTCGCGCGGTAGACGAGCGAGACGCGCCGCTCGTCCGGCTCCAGGTAGACCGAGTCGAGGGTCATGAGCCGCCGCACCACGCGCCGCGCGAAGGCGCACTTCGCGACCACCCGGCACACGGGCAGCGAGAACGCGAGCGGGCCGTCGGGCGATACGCCGTCGAGCACGACGGGCTCGCCGCCCCGCAGGTGCGGCGAGGCAGAGAGGCCGCGCGGCGCCGCCTGGAAGAAGCGCTCGTCGAAGTCGGCAGGCCAGAGCGGGGCGCGCCGCTCGATCCACGCCGCGTCGTACGTGCCCCCGAGCGCGAGGCGCGGCTGCCAGCTCCGGGCCACCGGACCGAAGCCGCACGGCGGAGGCCGGTCCGACCAGCGCTCGATGGGCGCGGCGGGGTCCTCGATGAACGGCAAGGGGCGGTCCTGCGCCTCGCGCTCGCTCGCGTGGAGGCCCATGCCCACCGGGTTGCGCGCGTCGTATGCGCCGGCCGCCGCCCCGCCGAAGCTCTGCTCGTAGCGGAGCGGCACCGACCGGAAGGGCTCCGGGATCGAGGCGGAGAGCCCCGCCACACCGCGCTGCCAGACGCGCGCGCCGAACACCAGCGCCCGCTTCTCGAGCCGGCCCACGCGGATCGCGACCGAGGCCGTGGCCGCCCGCCGCCCGCCGGCGGTCCATGCATGGCCATGGAGCAGCACGTCCGTGAGCGGGCGCGTGTACGCGGCCTCCGATTCATAACGAAGGCTCGACGCCCCGGGCTCGCCCCAGTACTCGTCGGCCGCGCGCGGCGCGGGCTGCTCGTCGCAAAGGCGCAGCGGCCCCGCGGCGGGCCGCCCCGGCGCAGGCAGGACGAAGCTGCCGGCGGCGACGACGACGAGGCACTCCGCCCCGTCCCGGGTGAGCGACGGGAAATCGGCGGCCGCGAGCGGGGTGAGGTTGTCGAGGGCGGGCATCCAGCCAGTGCGCGGGGAGCATTTCATACCCGCCTGGGCAGCACAAGCAGCTCGACATCGCGCCGCGGGGAACATGTATCATCGGAGCGCTCGCGCGCGCGCGCTCCCGTGCGCTCGCCTCTCGGGAGGAGCGGGGCACGTGCACACATTGCAGATCGAAGGGCTCGGCGCAGATCTCCGGATCGTCCATTTCGAGGGACAGGAGGCGATCTCAGAGCTCTTCCGGTTCGATATCACGCTGGTGAGCCTCGATGGCGACATCGCCCTCGGCGATGTGGTCGGCAAGCGCGCGTCGCTCACGTTCCAGGCCAACGAGGACGTCCGCCACGTCCACGGGATCATCGCCCATTTCGAGCTGGGAGAAGAGGGGAGGCGGCTCACCGCCTACAGGGCCGTGCTGGTGCCCGACGTCTTTCGCCTGCTCCACCGGCGCGACAGCCGCATCTTCCAGGAGCTCTCGGTCCCCGACATCCTGAAGAAGGTCTTTGGCGCCGCCGGGGTCGCCGCCGACGGCTGCCGCTTCTCGCTCCGGAAGAGCTATGCGACCCGCGAGTATTGCGTGCAGTACCGCGAGAGCGACTGGGCCTTTGCCTGCCGGCTGATGGAGGAGGAAGGCATCTCCTACTGGTTCGATCACGACGCCAGCGCGCACGTGCTCGTGATCTGCGACGCGCCCTCGGCCCACCCCCCGATCGACGGCGAGGCGACGGTCGTTTTCCGCCCGCCGCTCGGCGCGCTCGTCAGCGGCGAGCACGTCTCCCGTTTCCGCTACGCCGAGCAGCTCCGGCCCGGCAAGGTCACGCTGCGTGATTACAACTTCAAGAAGCCGGATCTCTCGCTGGAGAGCTCCGAGCAGGGCGAGCGCGACGACGATCTCGAGATATACGACCACCCCGGCGACTACGACGCTCCGGGCGCGGGCCGGGAGCGCGCGCGCGTCCGGCTGGAGGAGCTCGCGGCGAGGCGCCGCACCGCCGAGGGCGAGGCCGTGTGCCCTCGCCTGCTCGCCGGCCGCACCTTCTCGCTCGCCGAGCACCCGAGCGACGACATCAACCAGTCTTATCTCCTCGTCCGCGTCGAGCACAGCGGCCACGAGCCTGCGATGGATGCCGTGACGAGCGAGGGCAGGTCGCCCTGTGAAACCCGGTTCCAGGCCATCCCCGCCGCCGTCCCGCTCCGCCCGCCGCTCATCACGCCGAAGCCCTCGATCCGGGGCGTCCAGACCGCGATCGTCACCGGCCCTGCGGGCGAGGAGATCTACACGGACGAGCACGGGCGCATCAAGGTGCAGTTCCACTGGGACCGGCAGGGCAAGCGGGACGAGCGCAGCTCGTGCTGGATCCGGGTGAGCCAGGCGTGGGCCGGCGGCGCGTGGGGAGCGGTCATCCTGCCGCGCATCGGCCACGAGGTCGTCGTCGACTTCATCGAGGGCGACCCGGATCGCCCGCTCGTCGTCGGCAGCGTCTACCATGGCGCCAACGTGCCGCCGTACCCGCTGCCCGCGGAGAAGACGAAGAGCACCCTCAAGTCGAACAGCTCGTCCGGCGGCGAGGGGTTCAACGAGCTCCGCTTCGAGGACCGGAAGGGCTCCGAGGAGATCTTCCTCCACGGCCAGAAGGACTGGAACACCGTCGTTCGCAACGACAAGACCCAGGAGATCGGCCGCGACGAGGCGCTCCACGTCGTCCGCGACCGGACGAAGCGCGTGGACAACGATCAGCGCGAGGCGGTCGGCGGCCACAAGACCATCGAGGTCAAGAAGACGCACACGGAGAGCATCGGGCAGGACGAGCGCCTCGACGTCGGCGGCGACCGGAGCGTCTCGGTGTCGGGCGGCCATACCGAGTCGGTCGGCAAGGACCAGTCGGTCGACGTGCGCGGCGGCCAGAGCGTCTCGATCGGCGAGTCGGCGTCGATCTCGGTCGCCAAGAGCAAGACCGAATCCGTCGGCGAGGCGAGCGACGAGACGGTCGGCAAGAGCAAGTCGGTGAGCGTGGACGAGGCCTACGCCATCACGGTGGGCAAGGACATGACCGTCACGGTCAGCAAGAGCGCGAAGGATGAGGTCGGCGAGAACAAGGCGATCATCGTGGGCAACGAGCTCACCATCCAGGTCGGCGACGCGCGGATCCTGATCAAGAAGAGCGGCGACATCGTCGTGCAGGGAAAGCAGCTCGTCGTGAAGGCCGACGGCCCGATCCAGGTGGAAGGGCAGAAGCTCGCGGTGAAGTCCGGCGGCGACGTGAGCGTGCAGGCCTCGGGCAACGTGAGCGTCAAGGGCGGCAAGATCGGGATGAACTGAAGGCGAGCCCGATCGAGGCCCGCGGGTCGAGCGGAGGAGCGCGCATGGAGAAGCGAGCGAGCGGTGGGGGAGGGGGGGCGGCGGTGGCTGGATGAGCTCGACCCTGGAGGCCTCGCTCTGCGAGGAGCACGCGGACCAGGCGGCGTTCCTGTGGCTCCTCCGGGACCGCGCCGCCCGGAGCGCGGCGTATGACCTCGATGACCTGGCCGAGCTCGACGACCGGCTGGAGGCGCACCTCGACGGGCTCAGGGGGGCGGGAGACGCGGGCTGGCAGGCGTGCCGCGCGCTGCTCGAGCGGGCCGAAGGGGGCGAGGTGTTCGGCGCGGCGGTCGTGGCCGTGCATCGCTGGGACCTGCGGGGGCTCGCGCGGGTCCTCGACGTGGGCGGCGGCGCGCCGGACCTGTCGCGGGGCATCGCGTCGGCGCTCGGGTGGACGCCGATCGGGCGCGTGCGGCGCCTCCTGCCGGGGCTCTTCTCCGGCCGGTGCCCGCCGGCGCTGCAATGGCTGGGGATCGCGGCGTGCGCGGCGCACGGGGAGGACCCGGGCGCGCCGCTCGGCTACGCGCTGCTCGCAGGCGACGCGCGGCTGCGGGCGCGGGCGCTGCGCGCGGCAGGGCAGCTCGGGCGGGTCGACCTGCTCCCGGAGGTGCGCGCTTCGCTCCGCTCCGACGACGAGGCGTGCCGCTTCTGGTCGGCGTGGGCAGCGGCGCTGCTCGGCGAGAGCGCGTCCGCGCAGGTGCTCTGGGAGCTCGCGGGCGGAGACGGGCGGTTCGCAGCGGCGTCCGCGAGCATGGCGATGCGGCGGATGGACCTGGCCGTCGCGTCCACCTGGCTGCGCGCGCTGGCGAGGTCCGCTCGGGACCCGCGGACGGCGGTGGCGGCGACGGCGGCGCTGGGCGACCCGGCGGGCGTGCCGTGGCTCCTGGAGGTCGCGGCAGATCCTGCCCTCGCGCGCCTTGCGGGTCAGGCCATCGCGCTGATCACCGGGCTCGATCTGGCGGCAGAGCACCTCGCGAGGAGGGCGCCCGACGGGCTCCGGGCGGGACCGACGGACGATCCGGACGACGAGCACGTGGCGGCGGATCCGGACGAGGACCTCGCATTTCCCGATGTCGCCGGCGTGGCCGCCTGGTGGCGCCGCCGCGCGGCGGAGTACAGGCCGGGGACGAGGTACCTGCTCGGGCGGGCGATGACGCGAGAGGGGCTGGAGAGGGCGCTGCGGGGAGGCAACCAGGTCGCGCGCGGGGCCGCGGCGGTGGAGCTGAGCTTGCGGGAGCGAGGGCGGAGGGTGTTCGAGGTGCGGGGGCCGGGCTTCGCGCAGCAGGAGGCGCTCGGGTAGCGAGCGCCGCGCGCGGTGGAGAGGGCGGCGAGCGGCGTCCTCGCGCCGCGATGACGCGGTGTGGTACTGGGATGGACCGTGCACCGCGCTCGATGGCCTGTCGCTATCACGTCGCTGGGCCGCGCCTCGGCGGCGACGCTGGTCTGGCAGCTGCGCGGGCAGCGGTTCGTCACCGCGGTCGTCAAGGCGACGTTCGGGCTCGTCGCCGAGGGCACCGTGACGCTCGGCGAGCCGGATCCGATCGTGCCCGGCGAGGTCCCGGATCCCTCGGGCGTTGGGCTGCGCGCGGCGGGGGATCTGGCGCCGTACCTGCGCGAGGCGGACGTGCTGCTGACGGGGCACGCCGAGGTCCCTCCGACGGTCGCCGGCGAGATCACGGTCCGGCTGGCCGTCGTGCAGGACGGGGCGCTGCAGCTCGACCGATGGCTGGCGCTCGACGGGCCCGCGCCGGGGAGCGAGGGGCAGCGGCGCGTGCGGGTGGACGGGATGGGGCCGCTGTCCCGCCGCTGGCCACGGCGCGAGGCGCTGCTCGGCGCGGCGGATCCCAGGCGGCTCGAGGGCGTGGAGCTGGAGGTGCCCGAGGGGCTCGACTGGGCGTACTTCCAGGCAGCGCCGGCCGAGCAGCGGATGGAGGGCCTGCGAGGGGACGAGTGGGTCGTGCTGGGAGGCATGTTCGCGCAGCGGCCGCGGCTGCGGACGCAGCTCGCGGGCGCGCGGGCCGTCGCGCGGCTGTTCCGGCGCGAGGAGCGGGCGCCGCGCGAGGGAGCGGCGCTGGCCATGCGCGCCGACACCCTGCTGATCGACGCGGATCGGCGGTGCTGTTCGGTGGTGTGGCGAGGCTACACGGCCGTGGCGGGCGAGGAGCTCGCGGCGCTCCGGATCGTGGCAGGCGTGGAGCTGCCAGGCGAGCCGCTGCGGTGGGTCGACCCCTTTGCGCAGGAGGCGGGGCGATCGGCCACGCCGCCGGTGGTGGCGCCATCGCGCGCGATGCTGCCGCTGCCCGTCGTGGCGGCGCCCGCGATGGAGCAGGTCGAGGACCACCCGCTCGAAGGGACGATGGCCCCGCTGAGCGCGCGCGCGCGCCGTCCAGCGACGCCGTTCGAGGCCCCGCCCGCGCTCCCTCCGGCCCCGCAGCCGGCCGGCCCGGCGGCGCAGCAGGCGCCCAGGATCCAGGACCACCTGCTCGAAGGGACGATGGATCCGCTGAGCATGCGTGTCCGCGGGCCGGTGACGCCGTTCGAGGCCCCGCGCGAGCTCCCTCCGGCCCCGCCGGCGCCGCTCCAGGCGCCCGCGCCCGCTGACCCCTCGCGGCCCGACGCCGCAGCCCCGCCGGGGCCGCTCCTGGGGCTCGCTGACGCCGCAGCCCCGCCGGGGCCGCTCCTGGGGCTCGCCGCCGAGCCTGAGGGCCTCGGCGACGTGTTCCTCACCGCCATGGCCGAGGCGGGCGCCTTTCCCTGACGAGGGCGCGCCAGGCGCCGGACGGCCCCTTTCAGCGGGGCTTTTCTCGCGGGGAGCCAGGCTGTACGCTCGAGCGAGCCCGGGAAGGAGCATGGTGGTTTGAAGCGGCTGCTATCGCTGGGTCCGCGGCGCTTCGCGATCGAGCCGTCCGACGGCCGCGAGGGCGGCGTGGACCTGCACCACGCTCGCGCGAGCGCGGCCGCCTGGCTGCGCCAGCTCTTCGCCGAGCCCCACAACCGCCCGGCGCTCCGGCGGCTGCTCGATGACGCCGCGCCGGCCAGCGTCGTCCATCGCCTGGCCGACGCCGACGTGCTCGACGCGCTGAGCCGGCTGTTGCTGAGCGGCCGGGTGCAGCTCCGCGAGGCGCCCCTGCCGTGGCTGCCGTCCTACGGCGGCGACGCGGCCGACGCCGAGGAGCAGGCGCCGGCCAGCGCCGTCCCGCGCGCGCCGAGGACCGAGCTCACCTGGATCGAGATCCGTCTCCTCGGCGAGGATGACCGGCCTATCCCGTACGAGCGCTACCGCGTGGAGCTGCCCGACGGCTCGATCCGGGAAGGATCGCTCGACGACGAGGGCCGCGCCCGCCTCGACGGCATCGAGGCGGGCGCGTGCCTCGTCACCTTCCCGGCGCTCGACCAGGAGGCCTGGGAGCGCGTGGGATGATGCTCTTCCCGCCTCCTGGTTCCACGTGGAGCGCTGCCTGCCCCGGTCCCTACGCCCCCCGCGCCTGCCGCGCCGCGGCCGTCGCATACGGCGGCTCATGGCCGGCGCGCACGGCGGCGAGATCGGCGCGCATCGTCCTCGCGTCGGGATAACGCTCCTGCTTGAGGAAGGCGAGGGCGCGGTCGACAACGGCGCACAGGCCGGGCGGCGCCGTGGGGGCGTGCATCGCGAGGGGCGGCGCCTTCTCCGTGGCGACCGCGATGAGCAGGCGCGCGTCCTCGAGGTTGCCGTGGATCGTGCGGCCCGCGAGCAGCCGGAACATCGTCGCTCCGAGGCCGAAGAGGTCCGTCCGGCCGTCGATCTCGCGGATGAGGCCCAGGGCCTGCTCGGGCGCCATGTAATCGTCGGTGCCGATCGACACGCCCGTCGCGGTCTTCGTCATCTCGGGCACCCCGGCGACGTCCTCGAGCAGCGGGTCGAGGACGCGCGCGAGGCCGAAATCGAGCACCCGCACGCGCCCGTCGTTGCCGATGTGGAGGTTCTCGGGCTTGAGATCGCGGTGAACGACGCCGTGCTCGTGCGCCACGATCAGCACGTCGAGGACCCGCTCGCCGAGCGCGAGCACCTGGCCGACAGGGAGCGTCCCGTGCCGCGCCATGCGGTCGAACACGGTCTCTCCCTCGAGCACCTCCATGGCCATGTAGACAAGGCCGTCGTCCGTGGCCCCGGACTCCAGCACCTGGGGGAGCCCGTCGCAGAGCGGCGCCACGGCGGCCAGCGCGCTCCCGATCGGCCCCTCGCGCAAGAACCGCTTTCGCACCGCCTCGATCTCGGCGAGCTCGGCGTGCAGGACCTTGAGCGCCGCCACGCACCCGTCAGCCCGGCGGCAAAAGAAGACGCTCGCCATGCCGCCGACCCCGAGGACGCTCTCCACCGCCCAGGGGCCGATCCGCGTGCCGACGCGCTGCTCCGCCAGCTCCTCTTCGGTCACCATGGAGCGATGCTACCACCGGTGGCTCCCCGCCGGGCCTCGTCCCGCAGGGGCTCGTCCGCGCCCCTCTTGCAGGGCCCCGGCCGCGTTCCTCGAGGCGAGGACTGCGCTCTTGCGGCGGAGCGGACAAGCAAATGCTGATGGTCAGCGCCCCGTCGACGTCCCCGACTGAGCGAGCGCCTGGACCGCTCGCCATAGCTGGGTCACCACGTCGCGATCCAGGCCGACGGTGGAGAGCTTCCCGAGGCACCCGGCGCAGACATGACCGGCCTGGAGCTTGGTCCCCACCTCGGACTTCTGCTGGCAGAGGTCGAAGAGGCAGGCGAGGGGCTCGGCGTGCAACAGCTTCGCGGGCTCATAATCGGCGGAGAGGGCGTGCAGCCCGTAGAGGAGCAGCTCGTAGGCCACGAAGGACGCGGGTGGCAAGGAGATGAGCTGATCCAGGCCGGCCAGCGAGATCACCGCCGTCCGGGATCTCGGATGCCAGTGCGAGAACCAGCGGTCCGGCAGGGGCTGCTCCACGAAGACCACCTTGAGGGCGCCTGGGTCCAGCAAGTCCGCGTCGGCGGCCAGCTCGTCCTCGTCGCGCTGCGAGAGCGGACCGGCGGGGATCGGGGACCCCTGGAGCGACTCGTCCACGTCGAAGGCCGGCGCCCCCTTCACACCGCCGAGCGCCTGGGATGCCGTCCGGAGCAGCGGCGCCAGCCGGGCAGCCGTGGGGACACCGAGGACGCGAGGGCCTGGCATGGCGCGGCCGCGGCCGCGGCCGCCCATCTTCATGGCCATCATCGCGTCGTAATAGTGGCTCTTCTTGCTCAGGGACGACATCGGCCTGGAATAGGCGTCCCGCTCGGCGTCGAGCCGGTCCGCCTCGGCCCGGATCTCGGGATCCCCGTCGGCGTAGCCTCGGAGCCGGTTGGCCGCGTCGGCCAGCGTGGACGCGGCTTCCTGCCACCGGCGAGCGTCGTTGAGCCCCAGGGCCACCCGGCGAGCGCGGGCGGCGTCGAGCGCAGCCGCGGCCCGGAGCACCTCCCGATCCGCCGGCTGGGCGCGGATCTGCTCCTCCGCGACCCGAGGCCATGCCAGCGTCCAGGGCTCCTTCGACAGCGCGCCGTCCCGGTCCGTGAGCGCGACGTTGACGGGGAGCGTCTCGCCGATCGCGCCGGCGGGGAAGCGCAGCCGGAACATCGGGGCCAGCACCATCCCGCCCGGGAGCGAGCCGAGCGAGAAAGAGCAGGTCCCGCCGTCGCGGGTGCAGGGGTAGTCATTGAGCGACTCCACCTCGACGCCCTCGGGCGCGCGGATCACGAGCGCGGCGTCGCGGGCGACCACGGAGAGCACCTCGCCGATTTCCCGGCCGACGAAGCCGGGGAGCTCGTCCGCGCGCGCGGCGAAATAGAAGTTGCCGCCGCCCTCCTCGGAGAGGCGGCCCAGGAGGAATTCATTGAAGCCCTCGCCCAGGCCAAGGGTGCTGGTGGTCACCCGGCGCAGCCGCTGGGAGCGGGCGCGGGAGGTCAGCTCGTCGGGCGAGGTGATCCCGTGGTTGGCCTGGCCGTCGGTGAGCAGGAGGACGCGGCCGATGGCATCCTCGGGCAGGTGCGCGCCCACCTCGGCGCAGCCGCGGAGCCAGCCGCCGCCCAGGTCGGTGTTGCCTCGCGCGGTCACCGTGTCGAGCGCGGCCTCGGCGCGGAGCCGCGCCCCGGGTGTGGCCTCGGTGGAGGGGATGGGCACCTCGACCTGGTGGTCGAAGGTGACCACGCTGAAGCGGTCGCCGGGCTGGAGGGTGCGGATGGCCTGGCGAGCAGCTTCCAGCGCGAGCCGGAGCTTCTCGCCGGACATGGAGCCGGAGCGGTCAATCACCAGCGAGAGGTGGACAGGCTTGCGGGCCTGGCTCCCCTCGGGCCGGGGTACCGTGATCTCCACCCGGAGCAGTCGCTCCGAGGGCTCGGCGGGGAGCAAGGAGCGATCGGGGCGGGCGTTGAACATGGCACCATGGCACACCCCGCCCCGGGCCGCCGTCAACGGGTCGATGGCTTCCGCAGGCCGGCAGATCGCCGCAACGTTTTGGCCCCAGTTAACAGTGTTGCCAGGGATCTGCCTCGCGAGCCGGGAGAGAGTTGAACGCAAAGACGCAAAGGCGCAAAGACGCAAAAATGCACGAGAATTTGTTCTTTTTGCGCCTTTGCGTCTTTGCGCCTTTGCGTTGAACTCTCGCTCCGGAGGCCTGGCAGGCGGTACTGCGGCCGCCGCCTCGCCGCGCGCCGAGCTTCACGCCAAGGAGACTCCCTCGATGCCCGCCATGCACTCGCTCCCGCCGGTTCATCGCCCTCTCGAGGACGCGCTCGCGCTCGGCCCCGCGCTGCTCGCACGCGCCCGCATGGCAGAGGCGGCGCCCTGGCTCGCCGCCAGCCTCGTCGAGGGCCCCGCCGTGGTGCTGGGCGCGGCCCAGCGCGCAGCGCGCGTGGTCGACCTCTCGGCCTGCGCCGCGCGCGGCGCCAAGGTCCTGCGGCGCGCCACGACGGGCACCGCGGCTTTCCTCGGCGGGCGCGGCGTCGTGTGGACCCTCGCGCTGCCGAACGCCGCCGCGCTCGCGCCCGACGCCACGGCCCGGACGCTCCTCAACCGCAACGTGCGAGGCTTTCTCAAGGGCTTCTCCCGCGCCGGCGCGCCCGCGCATTACTTCGGGCGCGAGTGGATCTCGCTGCAGCACCGCCCCGCCGCGCTGGTCGGCCTCGACACCACGCCGGACGGCGCGGTCCTCATCGAGGTCTTCGCGGGCCTCGACGCGCCGCCCGCGGTCCCCCCCGAGCTCGCGGCGCCGGACGAGCGCGTCATCGACCGCTGGCTGGGCAAGGCCCCGGCCGCGCTCTCCGACGTCCTCCCGGCGCGCCTCTCGCTCGAGGCGCTCGCGCGCGCCGTCGTCGAGGGGGTCGCCCTCCGCGCCGCGCTCCCGCTGATCGACGGCAACGAGGCGCCCGAGCTCGCGGCCGAGCGCTTCCAGCCCGTGACCGCGCCCGACGACCCGGTGCCGCCGGGCGCCTCCGCGGCGGTGCTGGCGCGCGTGCCGATCGGCTGGATCGAGGCCGCGGCGCTCTCCAGCGTTCCGCACGTCCCGCACGTTCCGCACGTTCAGCCGGCGCGCGCGTGGCTCGGCGGCGACGTGCTCACGGCGCGCTGGCTGCTCGACGCGCTCGGCCGGGGGGATGCGCCGGCGCGGGGCGAGGACATCGACGCCGACGCCTCGCCGCTGGAGGGGGCGACCCTCGCCGACCTGCGCGCGCTCGCGCGGCGCGCGCTCGCCCTGGGCCGCGCGCCCGGGGGCTGAGCCGCCTCAGAGGCCTCAGAGGGACGCCTGGCACGGCGCGAGCTGGCTCGCCAGGGGCCCGAGCGCCCCGCCGGCCGCGCCCCCGGCGAGCAGGCCCGCCAGCGCGGGGCGCGGGCGAGGATCCGGATCGGGGACATGCCGCCCTCCGTCGAGGCGATAACGCCAGCGGGGACCCCGGGCGACGAGATCGGCTATCGCGAGGAGGAACCGGTCGATGTCCGCCGCGCTGGTGCCGACGCCGAAGCTCGCCCGCACCGCGAGGGGCACCGCCGCGCTCCCGCTGGCCTCCGGCGCGCGATCCCCGGCGAGCGCCGTCATGAGCGGGTGCGCGCAGAACGACCCGTCCCGCACGCCGATGCCGTGCTCGGCGCTCAGGGCCGCGGCGACCGCGCCGGGATGGAGGCCCCGCACATTGAACGTCACGACGCCGATCCGCGGGCTCTCCGGGCCCCACATCGCGAGGCGCTCGACCCCGGGCACGGCGCACAGGCCGCGTGTCACGCGGTCGAGCAGGCGCGCCTCGTGCGCCGCCACGGCGGACATGCCCACCTCGGAGAGCGCGCGGCACGCCGCCGCCAGCGACACCGCGCCGACCACGTTGGGCGTGCCGGCCTCGTGGCGGGGCGCGCCGCTCGCCCATTCGACGCCGTCGTGCGTGACGCGCCGGACGGCGCCGCCGCCGGCGAGGTAAGGGCGCGCGGCGTCGAGCCAGTCGCCGCGGCCGACGAGCACCCCGCCGCCGAAGGGGGCATAGAGCTTGTGACCGGACAGCGCGACATAGTCGGCCCCGATCCCGGCGAGATCGATCGCGCGGTGCGGAGCGAGCTGGGCCGCGTCCACGGCGAGCCGCGCGCCGTGGCGATGGGCGACCGCGGCGAGCTCCGGGAGCGGCCACAGCTCGCCCGTGACGTTGCTCGCCCCCGTCACGGCGAGCAGCCGATGGCGCGAGGTCACGCCGCGCAGCGCGCCGTCGGCCCGCGCGATCGCCTCGTCCGCGCTCTTGGGCACCGGGAGGACGACGGACCGCCCGCGCCGCCACGGCAGCTGGTTCGCGTGGTGCTCCGAGGCGAACATCACCACCGTCGTGTCCTCGGGCAGCGCCGCGGCGAGCAGGTTGAGCGCGTCGGTGGTGTTCCTCGTGAACACCACCGTGTCCTCGTCGCGCGCTCCCACGAAGCCCGCCACCTCCTGGCGAGCGGCGGCATAGAGCTCCGTCGTCACGGTGGACGCGAACCCCGCCCCGCGGTGCACGCTGCTGTACCAGGGCAACAGCGCCGAGACCGCGTCGAGCACCGAGCGCAGGCACGGGGCGCTCGCCGCGTAATCGAGGTTCACGTAGCCCACCTGCTCGCCGGTGACGAGCGGCACGGCCAGATCCGCCCCGACGACGGGCAAAGGGAGCGAAGGGAGCGCGCCGAGGGCAGACGGCGCCGGAGCGCCCGTGGAAGGGCGCCAGTCCGCGATGGAAGCGATCGACATATCACCTCAGGAGTCCAGGGGACTCCGGGCGACCAGAGTCCGCGCTTGCCCGCCGCACATGCGGCCGGCCAGGTCGTCACCCGGGACACCCCACCGCGGATCGGAGGGTTGTCGGCCAGCGAGCCGGGGCTACGCGCTGGCGCTCATGACCTGCCGAACCCTTACCGCGATGGTCGCCTCGTGGCAAGGCCCGGCTCGATCGACCGGAGCGGTCTCCGTCTTCCTCGCTTCCTCGCGCGCGAGCTCCCCGGGCGCTTGACGGCCGTCGGGCGGAGCCCAACGGAGCGTTTCCCAAGCTCATGCCTGGCGCCGTGATGGGGAAGAATTCGAACACACACGATCTGAGCCATGGAGAGGACGCGGCGTTTCTTCGTCCTCTCCTCCGTGTTCACCGCCTCGGCGACGCGGACGGCCGTCGACCAGGTGGAGGATGAACCTGCCTGGGCTCGACATCCGAACGCACCCGCGCGTCGCTCCTTCAGGCTCGCTGTGCGTGGTTGCGGCGCACATCCTTTGCCTCCCTGCTACCTGTCTCCCTACCGCCTCCCTTCCAGCTGCCTTCGACCTCCATGAGCTCCCGGTCGCGGAGCTCGCGCGCCTGTTCCGCGCGCGATCGCCGCCGCCGCGGGGATGGCGTCTCCCCTCGAGGCCGCGCGTTCCGGCTGCAGGCCGACCAGCGCCTGCCCGCCCGTATGCCGCCAGCGTCGTGGCCTCGAACCTCATGGAGAGGACCCAGGCGAACCGGCAAATCATCGCGACCGACAGGGACCAGATGCGTGCCTGTTGCAAATTTCTATTGGAGATTCCGCCTGCCCTCGTGGTAGGGTGATCCTGCTCGGGGGAGACGCCCTGCACGTAGGTGGGAAGAGGGGGAGTCGTGCTCATGCGCGATGGCACGGCCGGGCCATGTCCGCTGAATCGGATCGAGGGGGGGCAACGATGCCTCGGAAGAAGATTCTGCTGGTCGACGATTCTCAGACCATCCTGCGTATCGAGCAGATGGCGCTGAGCAAGGACTACGACCTCATCACGGCGAACGACGGCGGCCAGGGGGTCGAAGTGGCCTTGGCGCAGCGGCCGGATCTCATCCTCCTTGATGTCGTCATGCCGCACATGAACGGGTTCGACGCCTGCCAGCAGCTGCGCGCGGAGGACGCGACGCGCGGCACGCCGATCCTGCTCGTCACCAGCCGGAGCGATGTCGCGCACATGGAACAGGGATTCCGGTGCGGCTGCTCCGATTTCGTCACGAAGCCTATCGACACGATGGAGCTCCTGGAAAAGGTCAGGAACTGCCTTGGCGACTGACACGGCGGCGAGGGCTTTCGAGGGCGCACGTCTCGCCCTGCCCAGCGGCGACGAGGGATCCGTAGCCCTGCCCGACGATGTCGGCGGAGAGGAGAGGATCAGTCCGTCCGGCCCGAGGGCGCTGTCGGCGTCGGCCGGACCGCCCAGCTGGCGCTCGCTGCCGGCGGAGGCCCAGCACGTCATGCCAGGCCAGCTGTTCGCTTCGCCCGAGCCGACCATGGTGACCACCATCGTTGGATCCTGCGTGGCGATCTGCCTCTGGGACGCCACCACCGGCGTCGGCGGGATGAACCATTACGTGCTTCCGGAATGCCCGAGCCCGGCGATGGCCTCGGTCCGCTTCGCCGAGTTCGCATGCCAGCGCCTCCTCGAGCGGCTCGTGGAGCTCGGGGCCTCCAGCCGGGCGCTGCAAGCGCACGTCGTCGGGGGCGCCTGCCTCATCTCCGCGTTCCGGGAGCGCGGCACCCACCTCGGCGCCCAGAACGTGGATGCCGGGCTCGCGTTCCTGCGCATGGAGCGGATACGGATCGCCCAGCTGGACACGGGCGGCAACCGGGGGCGCAAGATCGTCTTCCGGACGAGCGACGGCGCCATCTCGATCCAGCCTCTGTGAGCCGCATGGACAGCGATCGCGACGAGCTGCTCCAGACGTTCACGCCGGAGGCGCGCGAGATCCTCGACGAGATCGAGCGCGCGCTGCTGCAACTCGAGACCGGCCGCGACGCTCACGAGGTCCTCCAGCGCGTCTTCCGCGCCACCCATACGCTCAAGGGGAGCGCCGGCTCGGTAGGCCTCGGCGGCCTGAGCGATCTCGGGCACGCCGCCGAGGACATCATCGAGGCGCTGAGCCGCGGCGAGCTCCCGCTCTCGACGCCCGTGGTCTCGCTGCTGCTCGAGACGGTGGACGCAGCTCGCCGGCTCGTCGGCGAGGTCGAGCGGGGGCAGGCCGAGCGCAGCACCTCGCACAGAGAGGTCGTCGCGCGCCTGGAGGACGCGCGGCGCGGAGGGCTGAAGGCGACGGAGGACGCGGGGGCGACGAGCGCGCGCCGCGTGACCGAGGACGACGCGGAGGGGGCGACCGGCATCAAGAGCATCCGTGTCGCCGTCGACAAGCTGGATTGCATGGCGGATCTCATCGGAGAGCTCACCCTCGGCCGGAACAGGATCGCTCGGACGCTCCGCGCGGTGCGCGGCGACGCCGGCGCCGTGCTGCGCGACGAGATGGAGGAGCAAGATCGGCTCTGCAAGGAGCTGGAGGAGGCCGTGCGCGCCGCGCGCATGGTGCCGGTCGGCCCCTGGTTCCGGCACTACGAGCGCACGGTGCGCGATCTCGCCCACGCGCACGGCAGGCAGGCGCGCCTCCTCGTCGTGCACGGCGACGTCGAGGTGGACACGGCCGTCGTCGAGCGGTTCCGGGACGCCCTGACGCACATCCTGCGCAACGCGATCTGTCACGGCATCGAGCCGCCCGAGGCGCGGCGCGCCGCGGGCAAGGACCCCTGCGGCACGATCACCCTTCACGCCGCGCACGAGCGGGGCGGCATCGCGCTCCGGATCTCCGACGACGGCGCCGGGATGAGCCGCGAGCGCATCGCCGCCCGCGTCTGCGCGCTGGGGAGGCACCCGGCGCCCGAGGCGCTCCCCGATCATGAGCTCTTCAGCCTCGTGTTCGAGCCCGGGTTCTCCACGGCGGCGGAGTCGTCCCACCTGGCGGGGCGCGGCATGGGCATGGATGTCGTGCGGCGCAGCGTGGAGTCGATCCAGGGGACGATCCGGATCGAGAGCCGCGAAGGGCTCGGCACGTCGCTGTCGATCCAGCTCCCGCTCACCCTGGCCACCATCGAGGGGCTCTCCGTCGGGATCGGCGGCGAGCGGTACGTGATCCCGCTCCGCGCGGTGCTCGCCTGCTGTGATCTGCCCCGCGGCACGTTCGCGCACGGCGGCGCCCAGGGGCTCATGATCCGGCGCGGGCGCGCGCTGCCGTGCGTCCGCCTCCGGGCGCTCTTCGGGCTCGGCGGATCTCCCCCGCCGGAGGAGCGCGTCGTCATCGTCGCCTACGACGGCTCCGAGGCCGGCCTCGTCGTCGACCTCCTCGACGGCGAGGGGCGCACGGTGGTCAAGCCGCTCGGCCAGCTGTTTCGCCGCGTCCGGGGCATCTCCGGCTCGACCATCCTCGGCGACGGCAGCGTGGCGATGATCCTCGACGTCGACGCGTTGCTCGGCGGCGTCCTCGGGGACCTCGCCCCGGTCGACACCCCCGACGAGCGCAGGGCAGCGCCATCGGCCGCCGGAGGCAGCCCAGGATGAGCCGGCGCCCCGGCGCGCAGGGCGCCCGTTTGCCATCTCTCTCCATGGAGGCTTCATGATCTCCGACGCGTCGAGCCCCGTGTCGCAATACATCTCCTTCATCATCGCGGGGGACGAGTACGCGGTGAACATCCTCCGGGCGCGGGAGATCGTCGAGCACAGCGTCACATCGCGGGTCCCGATGATGCCGGCGTGCATCGTCGGCGTGATGAACCTCCGGGGCCGCGTCGTGCCGGTCATCGATCTCGCGGTCAAGCTCGGGCTGCCGCCGACGAGGGTGAGCCGGTGGACGTGTGTCCTCATCGTCGAGACAGTGCTCGACGGCGAGAACACCCGCCTCGGCCTGCTCATCGACGGTGTGGGCGATGTGCTCACGCTCTCCGAGGACGAGATCGAGCAGGCGCCGGCCTTCGGCGCGCAGGTGCGCGTGGATCAGCTGCTCGGGATGGCGAAGGTGGGCCAGAAGCTCGTGCTGCTGCTCAACATCGACCGCATCCTCTCGCCGGCGGAGCTCATGGCCTCGACGACGCCCGGCCCCTCGGCCCCCGGGGCCCCGCCGGCGCTCCCAGGCGGCCACGGTGCGCCGGCCGGCGAAGGGGACAGGCCATGATCTCGCTCGCCGAGCTGGGCCCGCGCGCCCTCAGCGACGAGGAGTTCGGGCTGTTCCAGAGGCTCGTCAAGCGCGCCTCGGGCATCGCGCTCGGCCCGCAGAAGAAGCCGCTCCTGATCTGCCGCCTCGGGCCCCGGCTCCGCGCGCTCGGGCTCCGCAGCTTCGGCGAGTACTACCGCCGCGTGACCGCGCCGGACGGCGAGGGCGAGCTCGTGCACATGCTCGACTGCATCTGCACGAACGAGACCCATTTCTTCCGGGAGCGCGATCAGTTCGAGATCCTCGAGCGCGAGATCCTCCCGGCGTGGCACGAGAGCGCGGGCCACGGAGCGCCCTTCGCGCGCGGCCGCCGCCCGCTGCGCGCCTGGAGCGCGGCCTGCTCGACCGGGGAAGAGCCCTACTCGATAGCGATGTCGTTGCTCGACAGCCTGCCAGCCCGGGATCGCGGCGACGCGGCGGGACAGGCGCCGTCATGGGCCGCCGCCGCGTCGACCGGCGCTCCGGGGATCTGCATCCTCGCGACGGACCTGTCGGTCCGCGCGCTCGACCAGGCGCAACGCGCGGTGTGGCCGATCGAGCGGGCCTCGGAGATCCCGGAGGAGCGCCTGCGCACGTACATGCTCCGCGGGACGGGCGCGAGCGCGGGCCTCATGAAGGCCCGGCCGGAGCTGCGCAGGCTCATCACCTTCCGGCGCTTCAACCTGCTCGACGCGGCACCCAAGCGATTCGGCCTGTTCGATCTGATCTTCTGCCGGAACGTCCTTATCTATTTCGACGCCGCGACGAAGGCGTCGATCGTGGCGAGGCTCATCGCCAGCCTCGCGCCTTCAGGGTACCTGTTCCTCGGACACGCCGAGGGCCTCCACGGGACGGACCACCGCGTGCGGTGCGTCGCGCCATCCGTTTATCGGCTCCCGCCCCCGGCGGGGCTCGCAGGAAGCCGCACCACATCTAGCCCGGAGCATGCATCATGCTTGCGCATATCGGAGTAGGCCGGAAGCTCTACCTCGGCTTCGCCGCCATGGTCGTCCTCGTCCTCGGACTGGCGGGCACGGCCTACATGAGGTTCGCGGAGCTCGACGAGGCCCGCTCGTGGGACCAGCACACCTACGAGGTGATGCTCACGACGAGAGAGATCATGGCGTCGCTGCTCGACACCGAGACAGGAGAGCGCGGGTTCGTCATCACCGGGGTGGAGTCGTTCCTGGAGCCCTACCGCAACGGGCGAGACCGGTTCGATCAAAGCCTGAGCCGTGCCCGGGAGCTCACCAGGGACAACCCGCGCCAGCAGACGCGCCTCGACAGGATCGACAAGCTCCACGACGAGTGGCTCTCCTCCGTGCTGGACCCGATCATCCAGTACCGCCGCAGCGCGGACGAGGCGAGGGCGCCGGCGGATCGCGCCGTCGAGGAGATCAGGCACGGGCGCGGGAAGGGCCTCATGGACCAGATGCGCTCGGCGCTCAAGGAGATCGACGACGAGGAGCGCTCCCTCCTCGGCCAGCGGCAGGCGGCGACGAACGCGCTCGTCAGGACGATGTACGTGACGCTGCAGATAGGAGGTCTGCTCGCGATCGTCGTCGCCGCCGTGCTCGCCGTCGTCTTCAGCAGGATGATCCTCTTGCCGCTCACCCAGGCGGTGTCGATCCACCAGCGCATCGCCGGGGGCGACTTCACGGGCCAGGTCACGGTGAAGAGCTCCGACGAGTTCGGCCAGATGCTCGGCGCCGTGAAGGCCATGTCGGAGCGCCTGGCGGGCCTCATCGGCGAGGTCCGGGGCGGCGCGGTCTCGGTCTCCTCGGTCTCGGTGCAGCTCTCGGCGACGGCGCAGAGCCTGTCGCAGGGCACCAGCGAGCAGGCGGCGTCGGTGGAGGAGACGATGACCAGCCTGCAGCAGCTGAGCGGCACGATCGCGAAGAACGCCGCCAACTGCAAGCAGGTCGAGGAGACGGCGCACCGGAGGACGAGGGACGCGGAGCAGAGCGGTCAGGCGGTCCGGGAGACGGTCGAGGCGATGAAGGCGATCACCCAGCGGATCGTGATCATCGAGGAGATCGCGTACCAGACCAACCTGCTCGCCTTGAACGCCGCGATCGAGGCGGCTCGCGCGGGCGAGCACGGCAAGGGCTTCGCCGTCGTCGCCACGGAGGTGCGGCGGCTGGCCGAGCGAAGCCGGGAAGCGGCGAAGGAGATCGGCTCGTTCGCCGCGTCGAGCATCGTCGTCGCGGAGCGTTCGGGGCAGCTCATCGCGGAGCTCGTCCCGTCGATCCGGGAGACCGCGGAGCTCGTTCAGGGCGTCGCCGTGGCGTCCAAGGAGCAGTCGAACGGCGTGGCCCAGATCAGCGGGGCGGTGGAGCTGATAGAGCAGTCCACGCAGCGCAACGCGGCGATCTCCGAGGAGCTGGCCAGCACGGCGGCCGAGCTCTCGGCGCAGGCGGAGCAGCTCCAGAACGTGATGGCGTCGTTCCGCCTCGCGCAGGAGAGCGAGGGCGACCCGGGCCAGAGGCCCGCGGCGCCGGCGCGTCTACCGGACCGCCGCGGCGGCAAGGCGCTGTGGAGGCCGCTGCCGAAGGGCCCCCCGAACGGCGCATCGAGCAACGGGCGCGTGCCGCACGCCCCCGGCGATCAGGACTTCATCCCCTTCTAGAGCGGCGGTCGCCCGCCGCTCTGCTCCTCGAAAAAGTGACGCTACAAGGAGGCAGCGTCCACTCCGCGGCCTGCGGGCGTCACGGCGCGCAACGCCGCGGGACGCGGGAGCGGGCTCAAGCCTCCTCTTTGATCACGTCCTCCGCTTCCTTCTTCATCGGCTTGTACTTGAAGGTCGCGCGAATGATGCCGTGATCGTTGGTGCCGTCGGCTTTGTGATCCTCGAAGTTCAAGTGATCGTTGTTCACCGTCATGCCGTTGAACATCCATAAGCGCTTGCGGCTGTTGTCGTAGAACTCCTGGCTCACCAGGATGTGATCGAGCGATTCGCGTATGTCCTGATGGACGTGCGTGTAGTAGACGTCCCTCGTGTCGCGGTACTCCTGCAAGGTCTGCGCGGTATAGAGCGCGGTGTCTCCACCGCCGGCCGAATCGCCTACCAGGTACTTCGGCTGGCCGGTCAGCACGTTGGCGGTGTTGCTCTGCTGCCCATCGTTGATGTCGCCGATCACGATGACGGGCGTATTGTTGCCCTTCATCTGTTCGGTCAAGAGGAAGCGAAGCGCCGCCGCCTCCGCCGTTCGACGGATCGTCGAGAGCGCCGACCCGAGCCCGGCCGAGTGCTTTGAATAGGTAGTCCTGTCTGCCTTGTACCAGGCCTCGTTGAACACCTTCGTCGGCGCCTTGGATTTGAAGTGGCACACGTAGACGTGAATCGCAGGGTCGTTCTCACGCGGTTTTATCGTGAAGTGGAGGACCGGCCTCGAGAAACCGCTGATGCTTACGTTGATGTCCGGCGTCTGCGGATCGTCGCCGCCGGATTGCAGGACGAACTTTCTGGGGAAGCGCTCTATCCAGTCCGGCTGGCCTTCCAGGAGCCCCTTGCGTACGATGGCGGCACAGACGATCTTCGTCCCCGTCGCCTCCGCCGGCGTCAGCACATCGTAATTCTCCGTCATGCCCGCGGTCTGCAAGCAGTTGTCCAGGGAGTCGCGGTGCCATAATTCCTGGAACCCGCAGACGTCGGGCTTCAGTATTTTCAGCTGCCGGGCGACCCATTGGAGCTTGAGATTGTATTGATCCTGGGTCCAGCCCTCCGGATCCGAGTACATCGGCAATCCGGGTTCGTTGAGGTTGAAGAGGTTGAATGTCGCAATGCTCAGCTCTCTCAAATTCATGGACGCTTCCTTCTCTGTGGGGATTGCCGCTCAGGTACGAACGATGAATGCGACGAATGCGACGAATGCGACGAATCGTGGATTCGCCGTCCTGCGACGCTTCCTCCGCGTCGCTGCTCCGATGCTCGATGCGCCGCAGGTGCAGCGTCGGTCGGTGTACCATTGCGCGCCATAGGGGCCAGGAGATCCAAATGCGATCCGGATGTCAATCTCCTCGTAATGGCCATCCCACCATACAGCCACGCTGTACGCGCTGGTGGTCGAAGATCCGGCCGCTCCTCTCCGACGCGAAGCCCGAATACGTCGGCACCACCTACATCGAGACGTACCTGCTCGACGCCGACGCGCGGCATTCCGCCAGCGCCAAGCTCGTCGGCGGGGGCGCGTTCTACGCGCTCACGCCCGGCAAAGGCATCGTCACGCACCGCGAAACGAACGGCGTCCTCCACACCTACGTCGCGCTCACGAGGCCAGAGGCGTGGATCGAGGGCATCGACTTCACCGACCCGAGGACGGCGCGGGCGCGCGTCGCCGCGGAGTTCGACGGCTGGGCCCCGGCCCTGACCGCGCTCATCACCGACGGCGAGACCGATCCGGTCCCGCGCATGATCCACAAGCTCCCCGCCGGGCATCGCTGGGATCGCGTGCCCGGCGTGACGCTCCTCGGCGACGCCGCGCACCTGAGCCCGCCCGACGGGGAAGGCGCAAACCTCGCGATGGTCGACGGCGCCGAGCTCGGCAAGGCCATCGCCGCGCGCCCGGACGACCTCGAAGCCGCGCTCGCCGAATACGAAGAAGCGATGTTCGTTCGTGGAGCGAAGGCCGCCCCCGAAGCCGCGGCGACCTTCGCGCTTTGCTTCGGTGAAACCGCCCCGCACGGCCTCATCGCATTGCTGTCGGGCGGGGCCTCCCCGGGCAGCTCGCCGTGCTGATGGCCTGACGCCGCGCGCGGCCGTCACCCAGTCCAGGAGCGGGCGGTCGGGCGTGTGGTATCCATGGTGGCAGCAGTGTCGTCGCTCCTGGGCGCGCCGGGGCTGCGGCTCCCTGCTTTGGGACTCCCAGTCTGATCCAGCCGGTTTCAGTCAAAACCGGCCGCCACCACCACCGGACTGGCCACCACCACCACCACCGGACTGGCCACCACCACCACCACCGGACTGGCCGCCACCACCACCCCCGGACTGGCCGCCACCGCCCCCGGACTGGCCGCCACCGCCCCCGGACTGGCTACCACCGCCCCCGGACTGGCCGCCACCGCTCCCGGACTGGCCGCCACCGCCCCCCGAGTGGCCAACACTGCCCTTGAACGGGCCACTGCCCCCGGCGCTGCCAGCGCTCGTCGTGGGGCAGCCGCGGGAGTAGTTCCTGGCGGTCACCTTGTAGCAGCACAATCCGTCTCGCTGCTTCGCGCTCTCCACCGACACAACCTGTTCGGAGCAACTTCGATTGATCATGTTGAGCTCCTCCACCGCCTGCTCGCGGTCCAGGCACGCCCCGAGCTCGTCGGGCCATTCGAAGCAGCGGATGTCGTCCCGGCCGAGCCAGTCGCTGCAGCCCGGCGCTGCGATGAGGAGCGCAGCTGTTGTCGACGGGCCGGCGCTCAGCAGGAGACCGGCAAGGAGCGTTCGTCGAAAGGATCGGTCGAGCAGCATGAGGTGCACCTCCAGCCATTGCTAGCGTGGCGGCTCGGGCACGAACTCGGCGCCCAGCCGGAAGATCAGGAAATCCTTGATCACGTTGTCGCTGGCGTTGGGCCAGATGAACGGGCTGCCGGCGGTCCGGCTCGGGTTCCACTCATACCACATCCACCGGGCCCCCGCGTGGATGCCGCAGACGATGGGGAACTCGTTGCCGGGCTGCGGGACGTCCGTGGCGGTGTCATTCTCGCGGCGTCGCGCGCCCGCCGCGTCCACCCTCACTTGGGCGCGTCGCGCTTTCTGAACCACTTGGAGAGGTAGCGCTCTTCGAGGTCGATGAAGGCTTCGCGCATCATGGCCTCGTAGACGACGGCCTCGAGGACCCCGGGGCGCGGGGCGGGGGTCTGCTGCTGGATGAGCCCGGCCGGGACCTTTCGCGAGATCTTGTAGCTCGTGAGCAGCGGCTCCGCCTCTCCGGGCAAGATGAACTCCGTTTTGAACAGGAACTTGAGCCCCATGATGATGATTTGCGGCTTCTTGCTGGCATGGGCGATGCCGGACGACTCGACGCGATAGCTCACCACGAGGGAGGGGGAAGTCACGGTGAGCTGCTCCTCGGCGGCGCCCTCGAAGGGCGGGCCCGGCTCGAAGGTGACGAACTCCGGCTCGAACCCCCGCGCGAACCCGTCCACCAGGGCCGACGCGGTCCGCTTCTCCTGGGGATCGAGGAGGGCCGCAGCCACGTAGCGGCTCGGCAGGGACGCGGCGCCGCTGAACATCGGGATCTTCCTGACGATATCGTCGGCGCGCTCCAGGTCCTGCGAAGGAAGCCGCCGGAAGCGGACCTGGACGGCCGGGCCCCGGAGGCCCTGCGGCGTGCTCCTGGGCCCCACGCGCTCCGCGTAGGCGAGGAGCCGCCTCACGAGATCCGCGTTCTGCTCGCCCCCTTCGGGCATCTCGCTCTTGTACCGATCGAGCGCGCGCGCATAGAGCGCGTGCCTGGCGTCGTTGAACGTCTTGTCCAGGCCGTGCTTCGGGTAGCGTTCCGCGAACGCCAGCAGCGCCGCGAGCGTACCCACCTCCCGCGCCCGATCGAGCTCCGCGGCGAGCGCGGCGCGGCGGGCCGCGTCGACCTCGGCCTGGATGCCCGTTTTGGGGTGGGCGCGGAGGAAGTCGTCGATGGCCTCGACCGAGCCTTTCGCCACCGCGAGGCGCAGCTCGGCCCGCGGCAGCAGCACCTGCGAGACGACCTCCGCGTGGCCGCGGCCGCGCGCGATGTAGCTCTGGTACGCGGCCACGTCGTCGCGCTCCCGCGCCGCGGCGTACATCCGCGCGTCGCTCATCCGGTTGCGGAGGAAGAAGAGCCCCAGGCCGAGGGCCACGCCGATCGCGGCCGCGAGGAGCCATGCATAGCTGTGCCACCCCGGGACCTCGCGCGAGAGCGGGATCGGCGACGCGAACGGGCTCTGGATGGCAGGCGGCTCGAAGGGATCGAGCCGGCGCAGCTCGGCGGCGTCGGGCTTCGCTCTCATGCGGCTGCACGCCGCTTCGACCTCCCGGATCACGTCGTCCGAGCGCGACGGGTCCTCGAGGGGAAAGGCGTGCTGCGTGCCGCCGAACGTGAGGACCACGGCGCCCCGGGGGCCCGCCGAGACACGCGAGAGCTCCGCGAGCGAGAAGACCCGGAGCCTGTGGTCGCGTGCGTCGACCAGGTTCGCGGGGAAGACGAACAGGCCGGGCGCGAACGGCAGCGTGACGAGGTCGGCGTTGTAGGCGAGCGCCCGGAGCACGCCGATGACGGTGATCGCGGCGAGCAGCACGTACGCGGCGGCCGCCGACCTCGGGTGGAGCGCGAGAACGCTGTTGACGTCGCCCAGGCCGGCCGCGCAGAGCCCCGCCAGCAGCAGGCCCGAAGCGGCGCTGACCGTGAGCCAAGCCACGATGGTGCGCCGAGTCCCGAACCGGCTGACGATCGGCACCGGCGCGAACCGCCCGCGGAACGCCTCGAGCACGCCGTCCTGGATGGTACGCGGAAGCTTGTAGAAATTGATCTCGTTCATCGCGCTGCTCCCACCCGGCGCCGGAGCTCGGCGCCCTTCCACGCCTCGACCTGCCGATCGACTCTAATGCATTTCGCCCCGAGCTCCGAGTCCGGAGATGGCAACTCCTTGCAGCAGGAGCGTGCGGCGATGCGCCGACTTCTGCTCCTCTGGCACTTATGCAGTCTCGTCGGCGCTGGCGCTGGCGCTGCGATGCGCTGCGGCGGCGACGAGCCCTGGGGGACGGCTCGAGCGCCCGGCCAAGGGCATGACGCGGATGCTTGGCGTAAGGTTTACAGGATCTCGAGTTCGCCGAAGCGGGGGAGGGGAGCGCCGCGAGGACCGGAGTGGTGAGGCAGGGGGCTCCCTCGGTCGGGAAGGGTCATCCGGTCGTCTGCCAGCACGAGCCCGCCGCCATTCCGTGAGCGGCCGCAAAGCCGCGATCGATCACCGCGATGAACGCAGCGTTCGCCTTCTTCGCCGAGCCTCCGCGCTCGAACACGCGGAGCGCTTCGCCGTACGCCGTGCGCCACGTCAGCACGACCACGCCGGCGACGAGCCGCGCGAGGCCATCGGGCTCCGGACCAGCCAGCTCGACCGCGAGCCCCTCGACCACCTCGTCCCCGATCTCGCGGAGGCGCGCCTTGAGCGACGGGCTCTCCGCGACGACGCGCCACCAGCCGACCGTCTGGCTGTCGATGCGAGCGAACGGATGCTTCTGCTCGCGCAGCCTGTCGACGAGGCGGCGGAGCGCGTCGATCGGCGGCTGCCCTTGCGGCCTCCCGCGGATCGCCTCGCGCAAGAGCAGCTTCACCTCCTCCTCGCGATCCAGGAGGAGGTCCTCCTTGCGCGCGAAGTAGTTGAACACCGTCATCTTGGAGACGTTCGCGGCGGCGGCGATCTCCTCGACCGTCACCGCGTCGAAGCCGCGCGCGAAGAACATCGTCGTCGCGATGTCGGAGATGCGCTGCCTGGTCTCGCGCTTCTTGCTTTCGCGGAGCTCGCCCATGGATCAAATAATATACCGAGATAAAAATTTTGTCTTGCTAAAAGTTTTACTGAATATAAGTTTTACGCATGATGCACGATGTGGTCATCGTAGGCGCTGGCCCGGTGGGGCTTTTCCTCTCGATCGAGCTCGCGACCGCGGGGGTGAGGCCGCTCGTGCTCGAGCGGCTCGCGGAGCCCGACCGCACGATCAAGGCCGCCGGGGTCGGCGCGGTGGCCGCCGAGGCGCTGGAGCGACGCGGGCTCGCGGAGGCCCTCGACGACGAGCGCCGTGCCACCATGGCGCTGATCATGCCGGCGCTGAGGGCGCGCCTCGGGCCTGGACCGATGAAGAGGCCGGGAGGTCATTTCTCTGGACTGTTCTTGATTGACCCGAGCCTCCAGCGCGACCCGGAGCGCCACATGCGCCTCGTGCCGCAGGAGGCGCTCGAGAAGATCCTGAGCGCGCGCGCGACGGAGCTCGGGATCGAGATCCGTCGCGGCGTCACGGTGGAAGGCTTCGAGCAGGACGACGACGGCGTGACGGTGCAGACGAGCGCGGGCCCGGTGAGCGCGAAGTACCTCGTCGGCTGCGACGGCGGCCGGAGCCGCGTCCGCAAGCTCGCCGGCTTCGAGTTCCCCGGCACGGATCCGACCATCACCGGTTATCAAGCCCTCGTCGAGCTCGATGCGCCCGAGAAGCTCGCGACGGGTTGGCACCGGACGTCGCGCGGCCTCGTCGCGTCCGGACCGGTGCCGGGGCGCGTCTTCACGGCGGAGTTCAACGGGCCGCCGCCCAACCGGGATGCGCCGATCACGCAAGCCGAGGTCGAGGCGGCGATCCAGCGCGTGAGCGGCACCGACGTCAAGATCCTGTCGATGAAGATGGCGACGCGCTGGACCGACAACGCGCGGCAAGCAACGACCTACCGGATGGGCCGCGTCCTCCTCGCCGGTGACGCCGCGCACGTCCACTCGCCCTTCGGCGGCCAGGGCTTGAACCTCGGCCTCGTCGACGCCGCGAATCTCGGCTTCAAGCTCGCCGCGGCGGTGAAGGGGCGCGAGCATCTCCTCGACTCGTACACCGCAGAGCGCCACCCCGTCGCCGCGCGCGTCCTCGAGAATACCCGCGCGCAGGTCGCGCTCATGCGTCCTGACCCGCTCACGAGCGCGCTGCGCGCCATCGTGAGCGACCTGATGATGCTTCCCGAAGGCAATCGCTACTTCGGCGAGATGCTCACGGGCGTCGGCGTTCGTTACGACCTCGGTGACGACGACCCGCTCGTCGGCACGCTCGCGAAGGACCAGCTCCTCTCGCTCGAAGGCGGCAGCGAAGAGCGGCTCTATGTGCTGATGGAGAGAGGCGGCGGCCTCTTCATCTCGCCTTCGGAGCGGTCACTCCCGCACGACGTGCATTGTGCGCATACCAAAGACGGCCCGTCGATGCTCGTCCGACCTGACGGCTGCATCGCGTGGACAGACGCGTCGTCCACGTCGCTCGACGACGCGCTCGCGCGCTGGTTCTGAACCAGAGCGACGGCGACGCTGCCGGCGAGGCCGCGGCGCCGACGCACACGGCCACACGGGCCCTCTTGCCCGTCGAAGCTCGGGCTTGCGTCGGCGATGCGAGGCCCGCAAGGGACGATGGCCGAGCCGGGCCATCCGACGCTCGCGTCCCCGACCCGCCGGCGCGTGGGGCTGCGACCCGGCATGCCGGCGTCCTCGCGTTCGATCAGGCGTATGACCGGATCAGCGCATGGGACGCGAGATATCGGCCGACCGACAGCACATTTTCGACGCTTCCAAACAAGGAATGAAGAGCTTAGCTTGAACGCTTAAGGTGAACGCTCCTAGCGAAGGAGGAAGAGCCGGAGCTTTCAACGTGTTCGTATGAGGCAAGGTGAACGCGCAGCGTGCGTTCACGACAAGAGACCACTTCAGTAGACCACGTATCACCGCGGCAAGACGCCGTTCTTTCTTTTACAGACCACACGCATAACGCGTAAATGGAGAGGTAACCCAGCATGAAGATCGTCATCAAGAGCGCGGGCTCGGTTCGTAACGCGGGCTCGGTTCGTAACGCGGGCTCGGTTCGCAACGCCGGCTCGGTGCGGAACGCCGGCTCGGTTCGCAACGCGGGCTCGGTGCGCAACGCGGGCTCGGTGCGCAACGCTGGCTCGGTGCGCAACGCGGGCTCGGTGCGCAACGCTGGCTCGGTGCGCAACGCTGGCTCGGTGCGCAACGCGGGCTCGGTGCGCAACGCCGGCTCGGTGCGCAACGCGGGCTCGGTCCGTAACTAGCCACCGCGACTACAGGGACATGGGTCGCGCCGCGGCGGCGATGAGCTCGCCTCCGCGGCGCGCCGCCGTCACCAGGACAATCACGACAAGGCGCGATGACGTCCCTCGCAGCGCAAACCATCATTGACCACCTGCCATCCATGGCGGATCGACGTGCACCGTGAGGGCGAGTTGCCGTCCATTTTGCGCTTGAATCGACCTCGATGGATCGATAGTATCGACACGTCCCAATAGGAACTCCATGCCCACCGTGTCAGAGCACATCGATGTTCCCCTCGCCCCTGCGCCGCCGCCGAGGATGGGCCGATTTCTCGCTCTCGACATGCTCTTCGAGGGCGGACGAATGTTCGTCGGCGCAACGTCGGTGCTCTACCTCCTGTCCAGGGGCTTCCAGCTGCAGGACATCGCGACGTTGAAGTCGGTCCAGGCGGCCGTGGTCCTCGTCGGTGAGTTTCCCACGGGTCTCGTGGCAGACGTGGTCGGGCGGCGGCTTAGCCTTGCGCTCGCGCTGCTGCTCGGCGGCGCAGGGTTCTTGCTCTTTTTCGCTTGCGATACCTGGGTGTGGTTCTGCATCGCTGAATGCCTGACGGCCCTGTCGCTCTGCTTCTGGTCCGGCTGCTACGAGGCCTACGCCATCGACTCGTCGGGGCTCGCGAGCTCACCGCAGCACCTCGATCGCTTCTTTTACCTCAACCAGACGTGCAACAGCGTTGCGGTCATGGCGTTCGGCTTCGCTGGCGGGCTCATCGCGGCCCACGGCGTGGGGCTGCCGTACCTGGGCGCGGCGCTCACGTTCGGTGCCGCGATGGCATGGCTCGTGTTCGTGCTCCCTCGCGACGTGCATGACTCTCGCGTCGCGGCCGAGCACACGCCGCTCCGAGTGCACCTGCGCAATGCCTTCGCCGACGGCATCCTGCGGCCGGCCGTGCTGCCGCTGTTCCTCGCGAGCCTGCTGGTGCAGCTCGTGATCCAGCCGATCCTCCACTACTGGCAGCCGCTCTTCCAGGAGCTCGATCCTTCCGTCGAGACCACTGCCCTGGGCACGACCTTCATCGCTTATGCCGGCGCCTCCGCCGTGTTCGGGTCCGTTTACGCTGCCATCGCCAAGAGAGCATGGGTACGCAGCGCGTCGTTCATGCTGACGCTCTTCATGAGCTTCTCCGTCCTTTACATGCTCGTCGGCCAGATGCGCGCCTGGCTCCCCGCGCTCGTCGTGTTCTGCTTGCTCCAGGGCAGCCTTGCCTCGGTGCGGAGCTTCCTGAGCGCCCGCATCAACGAGCGCATCACCTCCTCGTCGCGCGCATCGGTCCTGAGCTCGTTGAGCCTGTTCTCTCGCATCGGCATGATGGGCGCCCTCGCCATCATCCACTGGCAGCTCTCGGGCCGGGACGGCGAGCGTCTATCTGTCGTGAACCTCTACAACCTCTTCTCGACCGTATCCATCGGGTTGTGCTTGCTCATGGTGATCTTCCTGCTCGTGGTGAAGAATGACAAGAAGCGTACATGAACTGGATGTCTCACTGCGTCCGCTCTGCGCGGGGGATCTGGACGCATTCATGACGTGGGCGTCCGACCCCGAGGTGACTCGCTCCTTGTTCTGGGACAGCTACCAGGACCGTGAGCTTGCCCGCCGCTTCCTCGCAGACGTCGCTGAATCACACCCGTGGTTCATGGCCATCTGCCTGGACGCCACGCCGGTCGGCGCCATCACCCTCGACCGCCGGTCCGGAGCGGCGTCCTGCAGGGCGGAGCTGGGTTATGTCCTCGCCCGCAGACACTGGGGGCGGGGTATCACGACGAGGGCGGCCTCGCTCGCGCTCGATCGAGGCTTCGCCGAGCTGGGCGTGGCGCGCATCGAGGCCTATGTCGATCCGGACAACGTCGCCTCGATGCGTGTCCTCGAGAAGGCCGGCATGGTTCGGGAAGGGCACTTGCGATGTTATCTGATGCACCGGGGAGCGGTGCGCGATAGGTATCTCTATGCAAAATGCGACCAAAGCACGCAGTGAGCGCGCATCGAGGCTTCAGATCCCACGCTACCTCGGGCTGGAGCGCGCTGAAGCGACGCGAGACGGAGCTGTTCAGCTCACGCTGGGTCACACGGATCGGCTGCGAAAGGAGCTCACGCTGGACAGCGAGGGGCTCGACTTCCTGCTCGGCTTCCTGAAGCCCACAACGCTCTCCTCCGCGGCTCGGCGCGTGCGCGAGCGCCCCGCCAAGGCGCAGCGGCTCGGACGAGACCTGAAGTCCGCGGGCATCCTGCGCCCGGCCAGGTCCGTGCCAGAGCGCTTTCGCCGGTACGATCGCCATCTTCTGTTCTACGATCTCGCGGGCGCCGACCCGATCGCCGTGCAGGCCAGCCTCGCGCGGCGGCGCGTCGCGCTGGTGGGCATGGGCGGGATCGGCAACTGGGTCTCGATGGCGCTCATCGGAGCCGGCTTCGGCGAGCTGCGGCTCATCGATTTCGACGACATCGAGCTCAGCAACCTGACGCGTCAGGTGCTGTTCACGGAGAAGGACGTCGGGCGACCCAAGATCGACGTGGCAGCGGAGCGGCTGGCCGAGCGAAACCAGGGCACGCTCGTCCGTCCGGTCCCGCTCAAGGTGAGCAGCGCGCGAGAGCTGAGCGCCGCGCTGAAGGGCGTACACTTCGTCGTGCTCTCTGCGGACCAGCCAGCCACCATCCACGAGTGGGTCGATCTCGCCTGCGTGAAGCGACGCATCCCCTATGTGAACCTGGGATACCGCGACGCCACGGGGGTCATCGGGCCGATGACCGTGGCGGGGCGGACGTCGTGCTACCACTGCTTCAAGCCGCGCTCCGAGAAGCGCCGGGCCAAGGGCGGCGCGCGCGACATGGCGGAGCTGCACGAGGCGCTCAACCGTCGCTATCAGGCGCCGTCCTTCGGTCCCGTCAACGCGCTCGTGAGCTCGATCGGCGCGCTCGAGATCATCAAGTATCTGGGCGGCTTCGCCGAGTGTGCTTCGATGGGCACCGAGCTCACGGTGGATCCGTTCACGCTCGAGATCGACCGCCGCGCCTACCGCCGTGATCGCTCGTGCTGGAACTGTGGCCACATCGAAGCATGAAGCGTTCGGTCCATCGCATCCAGGCGCGGAGCGTGCGGGACTTCCGCTGGCAGCGCGGTCGTCTCATGTTGACGCGGGCGAGGTCGGAGGCGAACTTCTGGCAACGGACGGCTTCCGGGCACGTTCGCAGCGGGACCGCGGACGCCCCGTCTGCCGGCGGCGGGCTGAGGGCTCCTGCGCTGGTCGAGGTGGCGAGGGAGCTCGCCCGCTCCTTCGACGCCGTGCGCCTGGAGCTGCGTGACGAGGTGCGGGAGCTCCGCCGGCCCGCGCGAGCGCCGCTGCGGCGCAGGAGCGCGTACCTCGATGTCTCTCGCGACGGCGAGAGCTACTCGTTCCTGAGCGTGTGGGACCGCGGCAGCGCCCAGCGCGTGCGGCGCTGGGCGCAGGCCCTCGTGGAGCACCTGGACCTGCCCGCCGCGAACGCAGGCGAGCTCGACGCGGAGGTGCTGGAGCTGCGGCCTCCGGCGTTCGGCTACCTGCTGCATGAGGCGCTGGGCCACCGCCTCGAGGGGGACGACCATGTCGGGCCGATCGTCTGGCGCCGGTTCAAGGCGCTGAGCTTCGATGTCTGGGATACGCCAGGTCATCCGGAGTGGATCGGCTTCACGCCCTGGGATGACGAGGGCACGTCGGGCCGGCCCGTCCGGCTGCTCGCGGGTCGCGACGGGCGCCAGGAGCTCCTCCGTGCGGCGACTGGCAATCTGCGGGCGGTCGACGCCTCATGGCATCCCCTGGTCCGCCAGCGCTGCCTGGAGGTGCGGCCGCTCTGCCCTGGCAGGCCGCCGCCTCGGCGCTCGGCGCTCGTGATCGGCGACATCGCCGAGGGGTCTTTCCACGGCGATCACGTCGTGCTGCGCTCGAGCCGCCAGCTCTTGCGGCAGCGCGATGGCCGCGTCCTCCGCCTGCCGCCGCTGCGGCTCACCCTGCCGCTCGACATCGTGCTCGGTTTCTCCCACGACGGCGACGTCGAGGTGTGGCACCCCGGCGCGGGTTGCCACAAAGGGTTGCAGCGCGGGCTGCCGGTGACGTTCTGCTGTCCGGCCGCCTGGCGAGCGATCTCGGACGATCTTGAAATGCAAGTCGAGGTGCTCGGTGACACCTAGCCTTCGCGCGGCGTGTGGCTCGCTGCTGTTCCTGGGGATCCTGGCCTTGCAGACCGGGGCCAGCGCGACGCGCGAGCACCTTTACCCGCTCAACGCCTATCGCATGTTCGATCGACACTGGCCCGATGGGATTGTGATGGAGCGCGTCATCTACGTCGACGAGCACGGACGACGTCATCGGCCGTGGGACGTGGTGCACGTGCCGTTCTTCCAGGCAAACCACGCATCCTACGCCACGTTCCTGGATCCGGCCCCGCCGGAGCAGCGCGCAGATCTCTGCCGTTCGGTCCTGGAGGGCCGCTTCCGCCGGCTCTCGATCGTGGCCGAAGAGGTACAGTTTGTCCGGTCTCCGAGCGGCGCCATGACCGAGAGGGTCGTGCGCTCCGAGGAGAAGCACGTTTGCACCGTCGAGGGCTCGGCGCCGTGAGCGCCGCGGAGCACCTCTGGCGGCGGTGGCAGGAGTTCCTGCTCCAGGCCCCGGCGTCGCGGTTCCTGGACCGGTTCCGGTTCGTCCTTTATCCGTACGGCCTGTGGGAGGTCTGGCGGTGGGACTGGTCGTTCTACACCGCGATGAGCCCGCACCTCTATCGACCTATCGGTCTCGCTGCGGTTTTCGGCCTCCCGTTCCCCTCCCACGCGGCGCTGCTCGGCGTCAAGCTCATCGCGACGCTCTGCGCGGCCGCGGCGCTCTTCAATGTGGCGTTCCGGCTGGCTGCGTTCGGGTTCTTCGCCGGCATGCTCCTCCTGGATGCGTGGCATAACATGTTCGGGTTCGTCGACGCGCGCATCCATGTGGTGTGGCTCTGCGGGCTCATGGTGCTCCACCGGCCTGGCGCGCGGTCCGACGCGTGGGCGTCCAGCGCGTCGTTCCGCTGCATGGAGCTCGTCGTGGTCCTCGTGTACTTCCAGTCGGCTGTCGCGAAGCTCATGCGATCGGGCTGGGACTGGGCGCTCGAGGGGACCACCATGCAGATCGCCATGCTGAGACAGGGAGAGCCGCTCGGTCTCCTCCTGGCCCGGTCAGCGGAGATATCCCGCGTGTTCTCCTGCGCTGCCCTGCTGATGGAGCTCGCGTTCATCCTCTATTTCCCGGTACGCGGCGCGCGCAAGTACCTCCTCGGCGTGGCGCTGCTGTTCCACATGGGCACCCTCGCGACGCTGAGCATCGACTTCAGCCACCTCTGGCTGTTCCACGCCGCGGTCCTGATGCTTGGACGGGAGCTCATCACGGATGTCCGCTCGACCGCGGAGCCTGACGCTGGCGCCCCGACCGCACAGGTCTCGCGGGCGTGACGGCACTCCACAGCCTGCGTGCAGATGACGTCGTTCGGCGGCCGTTTCGACGGGGCGCCGTTCACGGCGGTGGACGCGCAGCGAACGGCCGAGCGAGCCGTTCAAATCTCGGCTTGGCGTCCGGGGCGGCGGCCAGGGCCGACGCGGCTGTCCGAGCGGGCTCGGAGAGCGAGCGAGCTCACGGGTTCGCGTAGAAGTAGTAGGCCGCGCTGTAGTCGATGCGCGCCTCGGCGCCATCGTGCGCCTTGTCGCAGCCGTCCGCCGGAGCTTTGCCGCCCACGGTCTCGACGCGCTGAATCCACGCGACGCGGCTGAGCGCGCCTTGCCCCTCGGTCGACTTGATCTCCAGGAGCAGCCAGGGGATCGCGGTGGCGTCGGGAGCATCGACCTTGGCCGCCATGGCACCGACGATCTTGCTGCCGTCTGCCGCTTCCCACGTCGGGCCGCCGTAATGCTTGCCCAGCGTCTTTCCTGCCTCGTCCGTCAGCGTCGCGTCCGGGGCTTTGAGCGTCCATTCGAATTTCGCCTTGGGCTCCTTCTTCTTGCCGCACACGTAGATCTGTGCGCCCTTGGCGTTCGCCTTCAAGACGAGGTTGGCCGTGCTCGGCGCCTTGATGGCATCGGGTGTCTCGGGGGGCGCCAGCTTGGGGACGCTCGCAGTCGCCGCGGGCTCGGCCGCGGGCGTCGTTGGCAAAGGCGCCGGTGCCGGCGGCGCGGGCGCGGGCGCTTCGGCGCTCGCGAGCGGTTCGCTCGGCGGCGGGCTCGAGGCGCTCGGCGTCGATCCCGCGCAACCACAACCAACGACGATGAGTCCAATCGCATAACGCGCATTCATGATGAATCTCTCCGATCGCGGCGGCACAGGGGCCAGGAAATCCAAACGCGATCCGAAAGTCAATCTCCTCGTGGTGACAGTCCGACCGTACAGCCGCGCTGCATGCGCTGGCGCAAATTTCTTGACAAGTTGAAGTGGGTTTGCGCGGACCATCTTCCCAATCGCGGCTCATTGCAAGGTGATATCCAGATGCGCACACACGGCGGCGTTCTGGCATCGGCATTCGTCATCTAGCGATGGCGGCCTCGTGCTCGAAGCTCAGGTACCCGGCGTGAGCCTGGCCTACCCATGGGCCGCGAACGGCTACGTCGTCGGGCAGCCGACCCCCGGCGTGAAGCCGCCGGAGGAATGATCGCGCCTTCGCGCCGGACCGTGCTGGCCCTGCGCGCCGCCGCGCGCTCGCTCCCGGGACCCTTCCCGCCGACCGAGCTGGGGTATGGCTCGGCGTCAGCGAGGCGAGGATCGCAGGAGGAGCAGGCGGCCGTCCGCCTTCCCAGCTCCGCCAGCGTCGTCGAACTCGGTGAGGAGCAGCGTCTCTCCGTATCGCATTGCAGCGTGCGGCGACCTCACGCCCTCGGGGGCGGCGAGGATCGCGCGGAGGGAAATCCGGTACGGCGATCTCAACGATCTGTACTGGGCCTGTCAGCTCTCTAGTGGCAATTGCGGCGTTCGCAACCAGCAACGTCGCAAGCGCGAGGACGAGCGCCACGCCGCGAGAGCTCTCGGGCACCCGGGCGCCGCGCTCTGGCACGACGGACGAGCTGCACGGCCACGCGGAGGGGCTGCACCACCGCCGGCGGGCGCCGCGTTTGCCCCGCCGAGCGCTGCCCGCCGGAGCCGTCCTCTACGCCCGCGCGCCGTTCTTGAGCTCTGCACGCGCGGCGCGGACCACGGACATGAACTCACGCGCGCGCTCCGCGAGGACCTCGTCCTTGCCCGCCGCGAGCGCCGCGGCGTCCACGAGCTCGCCGCCGACCCCGAGCGCCACGGCGCCGGCCTCGATGAAATCCCTGGCCGTCGTCAGGTTGACCCCGCCGGTCGGCATCATCTTCACCTCCGGGAGCGGCGCGCGCAGGGCGCGCAGGTACTTCGCGCCCCCCATCGCGGAGCACGGGAACACCTTCACCGTGTCGGCGCCGGCGTTCCACGCGGTGATCACCTCGGTCGGCGTGAGCGCCCCCGGGAAGACCGCCTTCCCGAGATCGTGCGCCGCGCGGATGACCTCCAGGTCGAGCCCCGGGCTCACGATGAACTCGGCGCCGGCCTCGATGCACGCGCGGGCCGCGTCCGCGGTGAGCACGGTGCCCGCGCCGACGAGGACGCGGTCCCCCATCCGCGAGGCGATCTCGCGCATGACGGACAGGGCGCCGGGGACGGTCATCGTGATCTCGACGACCTCGATGCCGCCCGCGCAGAGCGCGCGAGCGGCCCGCACGGCGAGCTCTCCGCTCGGCGCGCGCACGACGGGGACGACGCCGATCTCCTCGATGCGGCGGACGACTTGCTCCCTGTTCATCGCTCGATCCTCGCGCCGGCTCCGCTCATCGCCTTCCGCACCTCGTCGAGCGACGCCATCGAGGTGTCCCCCGGGGTCGACATCGCCAGCGCGCCGTGCGCGACGCCGCACTCGAGCGCCCACTGCGGGCTCTGCTCGGCCAGGAGGCCATAGATGATCCCCGAAGCGAACGAGTCGCCGCCGCCCACGCGGTCCAGGATCTCGATGTCTCGCTGCGGGACCTCGTGGAACTCCCCCTTGTAGTACAGGACGCCACCCCAGCCGTTCACGCTGGCGGTCCTGGCCGTCCGGAGGCTCGTGGCGACGACCGAGATGTTGGGGTACGCCGCGACGACCTCGGAGATCATCCGGCGGAAGCCGCGCGTGTCGAGCTGGCTGTAGCTGCTGTCCACGCCGGACACCTCGAAGCCGAGGCCGGCCACGAAGTCCTCCTCGTTGCCGAACACGCAGTCGACGTACGGCATGAGGGCGCGATTGACCTCGCGCGCCCGCCGCTGGCCGCCGAAGTTCTTCCACAGCGAGGGCCGGTAGTTGAGGTCGTAGGAGATCCGCACGTCATGCGCGCGCGCGACCTCCATGGCCTCGTGCGCCACGCCGGCCGTGGTGTCCGATAGAGCGCAGAAGATGCCGCCTGTGTGGAACCAGCGCGCGCCGCGCTCGCCGAAGATGGTCTTCCACGGCATGTCGCCGGGCCTGAGCTTGGACGTCGCGCTGTGGCCGCGGTCCGAGCAGCCGGCGGCCGCGCGGGGTCCGAAGCCGCGCTCGGTGAAGTTGAGGCCGTTGCGCACGTCCCGGCCCACGCCGTCGTAGTCGACCCAGCGCAGGAAGGACGTGTCGACCCCGCCCTGGAGCATCAGGTCCTCGATGAGGCGCCCGACGGCGTTGTCCGCGAGCGCCGTGACGACGGCGGTGCGGAGCCCGAAGCAGCGCCGGAGCCCCCGCGCCACGTTGTACTCGCCCCCGCCTTCCCAGACGTCGAACGTCCGCGCCGTGTGGACGCGGCGCTCACCCGGGTCGAGGCGCAGCATCACCTCGCCGAGGCTCACCTGGTCCCACTGGCAACCCTTTGCACTGCGAATCTGCATCTTCTTCTCCTCGACGGCTCATCCAGCCGCCGTCGATGGATAAGTTGTTGAACTGGTGGGCTGTTCGGCAAGGCTCTCACACAGCCTCCGATGCCCCACGCCGTGCGCGTGGGAAGCGAGCCGGCAGCCTGCAGCGCTGCGACGATGTTGGAGAACCTATCGAACAGTTCTCCAGCGTCGCTTCTCCAGGGTGGGTGATCGATCCCGATCCCACGGATGAAGGGCCGCCGCGCAGGACGGCCTGCTCAGGGGAGAGCGGAAGGAAACCCCAAGACCCAAGGTAAATTGTGAGCGTTCACATCCTGGGTGTCAACCAAAATGGATCGGCGCGACGCCATGCTCGATCCCGATGGGTGCACAGCGGCGGCCGGCCGCGACGCCCATGACCCGGGTCAAGGAGACGGCGGGTCGCCGCCGCGCCGTCGTGTTGGTCGACGGCGACCACCGGGACCGAATCGTCCAGCCCGCCCGCGACAGCGGCGATCCCAGATGCTCCTTACAGGGATAGGCCCTTGACCGGAGGCAAGCGGATTGGAAATTGGAATCTACATCGAACATCACCGCGGCCCGGTGTCTGCCTCTCTTGCCGCGGCGCTCCGGAGGACGCTTGCCCGCCACCCGAGTCCGAGCTCGGCCTCAGCAACGGATTGATGTTGACATCGTTCATGTGAACGTTCACATTAAAGGACTCCTTATTCCGCTTTGCCATGAGGGGGTCGTCATGCGCAGCGACACCTTCGCTATCGGGATCGCGTTCGGCACCGACTCGAAAAAGACTCCACCATGAAAATACTCACGAGTATTCCGACGACTTTCGCCAAGCTGTGCCTGATGATGACGCTCTCGCCGCTGGCGGCGTGTGCGTCGTCTTCCGCGACCACCGCGACGCCGGCCGAGACGGCGGGCGACACGAGCAAAGCGGCGGCCCCGCTGGCCGTGCCGGCGGAGCAGCGGGGTCCGATCCTCGACACGCACATCCATCTCTACCAGGTCACGCGTCCGGGCGGCGTCGTCTGGCCGGAAGCCAAGCAGAAGCCGATTTACCGCGACGTGTTGCCCCCGGAGTATGAAGCCGTCGCGAAGCAGAATGGCATCATCGGCACCGGCATCGTCGAAGCCAGCCCCGCCGTCGACGACAACTTCAAGGTCCTCGAATTGACCAAGGGCAACGACTTCTTCAAGTTCCTCGTCGCGCAGCTCGAGATCGGCTCGCCGAGCTTCAGCGCCGATCTGGCGCGCCTCGCCGCGGACCCGCGCGTGGTCGGCATTCGCGGCTTCCTCTGGAGCCCGAAGCTGACGCTCGACGCCAAGCAGCTCGCCTCGCTGGAGGAGCTCGCGGCCAAGGGCATGACCCTCGACATCATCAGCCGCGGCGCCCTCAACCCGAAGGACAAGGTCGAGGCGCTCGCGACCGCGGTGCCCAAGCTCCGTATCATCATCGACCACCTGGCGGGCGCGAAAGGGCCGACGCCGGATCCGGCATGGGTCGATGCGATGCAGCGGCTGGCCAAACACCCGAACATCTACATCAAGTTCTCGTCGTTCTTCGACATGTACAACCCGGCCGCCACCGAGGACGATCCCTGGAAGGCGCCGACCGATCTCGCGGCGTACAAGGCGCACTTCGACGTGCTGATGAAGGCCTTCGGCGAAGACCGGCTGATCTGGGGCAGCAACTGGCCCGTTGTCGACATGGGCGGCAGCCTCGCTTCGGAGATCGAGGTCGCCGAGCTCTACCTCAAGGAGTTTGGTCGGGAAGCACGTGACAAGGTCATGTACAAGAATGCGCAGAAATTCTACGCGCGTCACCCCTGAACAGCGGCGTCCCGAGCGCCACGGCGAAGGCGGCGCCTGCCGCCCCGCTCACGGATCGTGAAGCAACGCCACGTCGCTTCGGCTTCGGCCCTTCGACATGGCGCTCTTTTCTCTGGCAGAACGAAGCGGCCCCGGCTGCGGAGCGCGCCGTGAAAGCCGCGAGTGAACGAAGTCGCTCAGCGAGGCAATGACAGCATGAAAGCCCTGACGATCACGGGTCCGTCGGTTGCACAGGTGAGCCAGATCCGCGAGCCCAAACCGGCGCACGATGAGGTGTTGATCCGCGTGCAGCGGGTCGGCTTGTGCGGCTCCGACTTGAACACGTTCCTGGGCAAGAACCCGATGGTGACGTACCCTCGGGTGCTGGGGCACGAGGTGGCCGGCACGATCGTGGAGCTCGGCTCGGGCGTCGAGGCGGACTGGCGCGTCGGTACCGACGTCACGTTCACGCCGTACACGGCGTGCGGCGGGTGTCCCTCGTGCCGCGCGGGACGGCGCAACGCCTGCCGCGACAACAAGACCATGGGCGTGCAGCGCGACGGCGCGCTGACCGAGCTCGTGGCCGTGCCGTACCAGAAGCTCTTCACGTCACGGAAGTTGAGCCTCACGGAGCTCGCGCTCGTCGAGCCGTTCTCGGTAGGCTTTCACGCGGCGGCGCGAGGGCGCGTCGAGGCCGAGGAGACCGTGCTGGTGATGGGCTGCGGCGGCGTGGGGCTCGGGGCCATCGCCGGCGCGGTGAGCCGCGGCGCGCGCGTGATCGCGCTCGACACGCAGGAGGAAAAGTTCGCGCTCGCCAGGGCGCTCGGCGCGCGGGAGGCGGTGCTCGGGGACGCCGATGCACGCCAACGCGTGATGGACCTGACGAACGGAGACGGGCCGGATGTCGTGATCGAAGCCGTCGGCGCGACCGCGACGTACCGCAACGCGGTGGAGTGGGTGAAGTTCTGCGGTCGAGTCGTGTACATCGGGTACGGCAAAGAGCCGGTGAGCTACGAGACCAGGCTGTTCGTGATGAAGGAGCTCGACATCCTCGGCGCGCGCAACTGCCTGCACGAGTTCTCGGACGTGATCGCCTTCTTCGAGCGACGCACGTTCGACCCGAACATCCTGATCTCGAGATCGATCCCCATCGAAGGCGTGCCCGAGGCGCTCGCCGACTGGGCTGCCCACCCCGGTCGAACGTCCAAGATCATGGTGGGCATGTCGTGAGCGTGCGCGAGCGTCACTGAGTACGCGGCTGCTGAGCCGCCGGAGCACTGACATGGGCAATCCGATTCTTCAGTTCGGCACGAGCCGGTTCCTGCAGGCTCACGCGGATTTTTTCATCTCGGAGGCGCTGGGCGCCGGCCGCGCGCTCGGGACCATCACCGTGGTGCAGACCACGTCGAACCCCGAGAGCCGCGCGCGCATCGACGCGCTGCGCGCGCAGGGGCGTTACCCCGTGCGGATCCGCGGGCTGCGCCGCGAAGAGGTCGTCGACACGACGATCGAATGCGGCTCGATCACGGAGGCGCTCGACGCGAACACCGATTGGCCGCTCGTGCGCGAGCGCTTCGCGAAGGACGCGCGCGTCGTGATCTCGAACACGAGCGACAGCGGATACGTCTGCTCGCCCGAGGACACGGCGAGTTTGCTCGCGCCCGGCGCGGGCGTGCCGCGCGGGTTCGTCGCGAAGCTCGTCGTCCTGCTGCGCGCGCGCTTCGAGGCGGGCGCCGCGCCGCTCACGCTGCTGCCTTGCGAGCTCGTCTCGAACAACGGTGACACGCTGCGTGCGCTCGTCGCCGACGTCGCGCGCCAATGGGGCGCCGATGCCGACTTCCTGCGCTACATCGAGCACACGTGCATCTGGGTGAACTCGCTCGTCGACCGGATCGTCTCCGAGCCGATCCGCCCCGTCGGCGCGATCGCCGAGCCCTACGCGCTCTGGGCGATCGAGCAGCGCGAGGGAATGGTGCTGCCGTGCCAGCATGAAGCGATGATCGTGACGGACGACCTGCTCCATTACGAACGCTTGAAGCTGCTGCTCTTGAACCTCGGGCACACCTACCTGGCCGAGCGCTGGCAGCTCGACGGGCGCCCTGCGGACGAGAACACGCTGCACGCGATGCGCGATCCGGCCTTGCGGGCCGATCTCGAGGCGCTCTGGCGCGACGAGGTGGTGCCCGTCTTCGATGCGCTCGGCAAGGGCGCTGCCGCGCGCGCCTACCTCGACGAGGTGCGCCAGCGCTTCCAGAACCCATTCCTCGATCACCGGCTCTCCGACATCGCGCGCAACCATGGCGAGAAGATGCGTCGCCGCTTCGTGCCCGTGATCGAGCTCGCGCGCGAGCTCGGCCTGAACCTCGATCAGCCCCGGCTGCACGCGGCGCTCCTCACGACCGTGCCCGCATGAGCATGTGCGGCTGCCCAAAGGAGGCATGTAGATGAGAAAGATGCGTTGGGTCGTGCTTTTTCTGTGCTTTCTCGCCGTCGCCATCAACTACATCGATCGCGCCAATCTGGCGGTCGCGGCGCCCCAGATCGAGAAGGAGCTCGGCATCGGCCCCGCCCAGATGGGGTTCATCATGAGCGGCTTCTTCTGGACCTACGCGCTCATGCAGATGCCGTTCGGCTGGTTCGTCGACCGTGTGGGGGCGCGCATCGCGCTGCCGATCGCCGTCGGCTGGTGGTCGCTCTTCACCGCGGCGACCGCCGGCGTGTCGAGCGTCGCGGCCATGTTCGGCTGCCGGTTGCTGCTCGGCGTGGGCGAAGCCGGCGCCTACCCGGCCTGCGCCAAGCTCGTGAGCCAGTGGTTCAAGCCGCGCGAGCGCGCGCTCGCGACGGGCATCTTCGACAGCGGTGCGCGCGTCGGCTCGGCGCTGTCGATTCCCCTTGTCGCGCTCATCATCGACACGCTCGGATGGAAGGCGGCCTTCCTCGTCACGGGCCTGTTCGGCGCGGTGTGGATCCTCGGCTGGGTCGTCATCTACCGCAGCCCCGCGCATGCCGACATGACGGGCGAGAAGGACGTCGTCCACGCAGCGCCCGCAGAGGACGCGCAGAGCAACGTGACGTGGGCGTCGCTCTTCCGCCATCGCACGCTCTGGGGCATGATGCTCGGCTTCTTCTGCCTCAACTTCACCAACTACTTCTTCATCACGTGGTTCCCGAGCTACCTCGTGCAGACGCGCGGCTTCTCGCTCAAGTCGCTCGGCACGCTCGGCATGATCCCCGCGCTGATGGCGATCCCGGGCGGCTGGATCGGCGGCTTCGTCTCCGACGCGCTCTATCGCCGTGGCTGGAGCCTCACCGCCGCACGCAAGACCTGCATGGTCGGCGGCATGCTGGTGTCGTCGGCGATCACGTTGTCGGCATTGACCTCCAACATCTATCTGATGCTCGGCTTCTTCGGCATCTCCTACGCGAGCCTCGCGTTCGCCGGCGCCAGCGTCTGGTCCCTTCCCGGCGACGTGGCGCCCACGCCGCGCCATGTGGCTTCGATCAGCGGCATCCAGAACTTTGCGTCGAACCTGGCCGGCATCGTCATCACGACGTTCACCGGCGTGATGCTCTCGCTGACCAAGGGATCGTTCACGATCCCGCTCGTCGTGGCGGGCGGCTTCTGCCTGCTCGGCGCGTTCAGCTACCTCGTCATCGTCGGCAAGATCGAGCCGCTTCAGGTCAGGCCGGCACCGAACGCGGCGAGGTACCCCAGCCTGGATATTGACCGAGATAGTTCGCCTACCAGCGCAGGATGAGGTCGTCCTTCCGGCTCGGCCACCGGAGGGGGCCAGCCGGGCCGTTCGACGTGCGGCGGAACGAGGCAGAGCCTGGCGTCCGACAGCGTCGTAGGCTCAAAGGGTGACGCCTCGCTTCCAGAGTGCGATCTCGCGCTCGCCGTTCTCCTCGGCGCGGGTTGGACGGCCCGAGGCGGTGGCAAGCACCAGGTCCATCAGGGCGTCGGCGGTCGCGTCCATGGATTCGCCCGAAGCGATGCGGCCGGCGTCGAAGTCGATCCAGCGCTGCTTGCGCTGAGCCAGGCTGGAGTTGGTGGCGAGCTTGAGGGTCGGCGCGGGGAAGCCGAGGGGCGTGCCCCGGCCGGTGGTGAAGAGGATGACCGTCGCGCCGGCGGCCGTGAGCGCCGTGGACGAGACCGCGTCGTTGCCGGGGGCCTCCAGCAGAGCCACGCCCGGTGTGCCGCGGATCTGCCCGCCGTAGTGGACCACCTCGGTCACCGGGGCGCGGCCGGCCTTCTGCACCGCGCCAAGGGACTTCTCCTCCAGCGTTGTGATGCCGCCGGCGATGTTGCCGGGCGAGGGGTTCTCCGACACCGGCTCGCCGTGGGTGATGAAGTAGCTCTTGAAGTCGTTCACCACGCCGACGATGCCCTCGTAGACCACCTCGCTCTCGGCGCGGGTCATGAGCAGGCGCTCGGCGCCGAAGATCTCCGGGATCTCGGTCAGGATGGCCGAGCCACCGGCGGCGCAGACCTTGTCGGCGATGCGGCCCACCAGCGGGTTGGCGGTCAGCCCGGAGAAGCCGTCCGAGCCGCCGCACTTGAGGCCGATCACCAGATCGGAGACGGGGCAGGGCTCGCGGCGGTCCTGCTCGACGATCCTCACCAGCTCCTCGATGGCCTCGAGGCCCGCCTCGATCTCGTCCTCGGCCGTCTGGGCGGTGAAGGACCGCAGGCGATCGGGATCGATGTGCGCGGCGCTCTCGAGGAGCGGGCCGAGCTGGTTGTTCTCGCAGCCCAGGCCGATGATCAGCACTCCGCCCGCGTTCGGGTGGCCGGCCAGGGCCACGGTCATCCGGCGGGTGGCCTCGAGGTCGCCCCCCAGCTGGGAGCAGCCGAAGGGGTGGGTGAGGGCATAGACCCCGTCCACCCGGCCCTTGAAGCGCTTGTCCGCCTCGGCGGCCACCTTCTGGGCGGTGCGCGAGACGCAGCCCACCGTCGAGAGGATCCAGATCTCGTTGCGGGTGCCCACCCGCCCGTTCTTCCGACGGTAGCCCAGGAAGGTGCGGTTCTCGGTGGCGGGGAGGGGCTCAGGGTTCGTGGGCTCGTAGGCGTAGGTGTCGAGGCCGGAGAGCGCGGTGGCCAGGTTGTGCGTGTGCACATGGTCGCCCGGCTGGATGTCCACTGTCGCCCGCCCGATTGGCCAGCCGTACTTCCGCACCAGCTCGCCAGCGGCCATCGCGCGCAGCGCCACCTTGTGTCCGGCCGGGATGTCGGCGCGGGCGGTGATCGCGTCGGCCACCGAATCGCCGGCGGCCAGGCCGCGCACGGCGACGGCCACATCATCTCGAGGATCGATCTGCAACAGGGAGGCTGCCAAGCTCATAGTGAGTCACCAATCGTATTCGCGCCGTTCAGGAGCGGTACGCCGAAGTTCGGAGTTCCGTCTGCATTCCATTCCAGCCGCTGGACGCGCGTGTGACGGTTCGGGTCGTAGAGCGGGTCCCCCGTGATCTTCTCGTAGTTCCGCGCGTGGTACACGAGCACGTCGATCGATCCATCCGCCGAGGTCGTGAACGAGTTGTGGCCCGGGCCATACAGCCCGTTTGCGCTGACGAACACTGGATCCTCGTTCTTCGTCCACGAGCTGGCGCTCAGCAGGTCGTCCGTCGCGCTCGCCGTGAGCAGGCCGAGGCAGTAGCGGTCGTCCGTCGCGCTCGCCGAGTAGCTGATGAAGACCCGCCCATTCCGCTCGAGCACGGCAGCACCTTCGTTGACCGCGAACCCCGCCGTCTCCCAGGCGTGCTCGGGTCTGGCGATCCGCACGCTGGGCCTCGCCAGCGTCCACGGGTTCACCATGGCCGCGATGAACAAGCTGCTGTTGTCGCCCGCGACGCTCGGGTCCTCCTGCGCCCACACGAGATAGCGCTTGCCGTCGTGCTCGAACGTCGTCGCGTCGAGCGCGAAGGTGTCCGAGTCCGTCACGATCTGCCCTCGCTCGGTCCACGTGCCCTCCATCGGGTTGTCCGATGAGCTCTCGAGCGCGTACATGCGAATGGCCCAGATGTCGGTCGAGCTTCCGGCGGCGAAGTAGATGTACCACTTGCCGTCGATGAAATGGAGCTCGGGCGCCCAGATGTGCGCCGCCATCGGGCCGGTCGCGTGCTTCGTCCAGACGACCTTCGGGGTCGCGCTGGCCAGGCCTCGTATCGTGGTCGCGCGCCTGATCTCGATGTGATCGTACGTCGGCACGCTCGCGGTGAAGTAGTAGTAACCGTCCGTATGCCGCTTGATGTGGGGATCGGCGCGCTGCGAGATCAGATAGCCGAGCGGTTCGAGCGCGAACGACGCCTCCGCGTTCTCGACCGCCGTGCCGTCGAGCACGTGCGCATGGATCTGGTAGTTCAGGTGCCGGAGATAACGTGTCGCATCCGAGTACCACTGCAGCGAGACCATCGTCGGATCCCCGTTCAGCGCGGGCACGATCCGGAACGTGGCGTCCCTCCGGAACGCGGTGGACTCCGTGAACACGTCGATCCACAGAAGGTGACTCCTCTCTTCGGATGGGGTCTGCCAGAGCCCGCTGGCCCGGTTGGACGTCTCATCCTGCAGCGGGTACCGGGTCGAGTTCATGCTGTCGACGTGCAGGTAGCGACCGTTGAAACCCACAGGCTCGAACGACACCAGCGTCGGATCGTCCGGGTTCGCCAGGCCGGGCACCACTCTCCACTGGAAATCGGCAGGAAGCTGGTTGTTTGCCCTGTCGTCGAGGTCGGTGATCATCGCGTGATAGTAGGAGTGCGCGACGTAGAGCGGGGCGCCCTCCTTGTGCGTCGTGCGAAGCTGGTAACCCCCTCCGGCGTCGTCGTCGAGATTGGAGAGCTCGAGAACAGCGGGGGCGGCGAGGGCCGCATACGCGGGATCCTCGCTGGCCGGTGAGCCGAAGACGACGCGCACGGGCTGAGCGCCGTCGGCCTGCCAGTCATCGACGCTGCTCAAGGTCACGGTCTGCGCCGTGCTCCAGTTCGCCTCCGTGAACGTCAGGTCCGCATGGCTCAGCGTCGCCTCGGTCGTGTCGCTGACGCCGAGAGCGATCGTCACGGGCGCGCTCGGCTGCGACGCGAGGAGCACGGTGAATGTCACGGGCGCGCCGCGCTCGGCGAGGGTCCCCGACGGGTCGCTGACGACGATCGCCGCCATCCCTGGACCGTCGTCGTCCGTGTTCGTGATGTCGGCGGACTCCGCGACGAGGCCGTCGCACGCTGGGTCTGCAGAGACCGAGGGCCCGAAGCGGACGCGGAAAGTCTGATCCCCGTCGCTCTCCGCATCGTCCACCCCCGTGACCGTGATCTCCCGAGGGACGCTCCAATCCTCCACCGTGAAGGAGATGCTCGCCGGCGAGACGGTTCCTTCGGTCGCATCCGAGCTCGAGACCGGCACCGTGATCGGCGCGCTCGGCGCGCCGTCGAGCGCCACGCTCACGGTCACCCGCCCGCCGGACTCCGAGGTGCTGAGCGCTGTGCCCGCCGTCATGATCCGCAATGAATGGGTCGACGCGCCCGGCGCATCGGTCGAGGGCCCCTCCGAGCACCCGACCACCACGAGCAGCGCGGCGAAGGCGAACGCCGCCGCCGTGAGCGCGACGCGTGGCGCCGAGAGGGAAGTGCACTCTGGAGGGGAAGATCTCGGTGCGCGCATGATGAGGGGAAACTCCACCCGTCCGTGGGTCCGGAAGAAGGTTCAGTAGTGGGCGATGAGCGCGTCGAGCTCCGCCTGCGTGACCCGGACCGCGTTCGCGTGGCGCACGCCGGACGGAAAGCGGTACTGCGCGCTCGGGATCTCCGTCCAGGAGCCCGGATCCGCGTCGAGATCCGTCGTGCTCCAGCACCCGAACACACCGCCGTTCAGGTAGTAGTCGGCGAACAGGTACCATCGATTCTGCCGCGGATCCTTGATGACAAACGGCCCCTCCGTCGCTCGTCTGCTGCCCTGGGTCGACCCGCGCGTGATGTAGTCCGGACTCCATCGCGTGAACGTCGCCGGATCGAGCGCGAGCGTCGGGGAGCGCGCGATCTGGATGTCCTTGCCCGATCCGGTGAGCGCGCTCCCGCTTCTGTCCGTCTCGTCCTTGAAGAAGAGGTAGTTGCGGTCATTCCATTGCGTGATCGTCGCGTCGATGACGCTGTAGCCCGGATCGAAGAGCACGTCGGGTGTCGGGTTGACGATGGTGACGAAGTCCTCGGTGTAGCTGACGTAGATGCGGTTCGCGCCCGTGGTGTCGTTCCCGGACCAGATGATCGCATAGAGCCCGCGATCGGGGTCGTAGTAAGCCTCCGGGGCCCACGCGTGCATCGGGGTGTCCCCGGGGCCCGGGAGGTTCGTGAGCGTGATCAACCGGGGATTCGTGAAGGTGATGAGATCGGTCGAGTCCGCCACGAAGATCTTGGAGCTCGGATGGTTCCAGTAGTTCGAGTCGTTCTCCGAGAGCGTCCAGTCCGTGGCGATATAGATGTACGTTCCATCGTTCTTGCGGAACAGGAACGGATCGCGGATGTGATTCGTGCCCATCCCGGTGAGCTGGTACGCAGGCTGTCCATTGGCGAGGGTCGACCAGCGAAGCCCGTCGGTGCTGTAGGCGAGATGCAGCGAATCGCTCGCCACGTCCTGTTGCGGCCCGAAGTAGCTCAGCACCCAGGCGCCCGGGGAGCAGCTGGTTGCGTTCATCGTGGCCGTGTGCTCGCCGTTCGTGCACTTGACGCAGCTGCGGTCCGTGGTGCTGCTTCCCTCCGTGCCGACGAGCTCCCCTGGCACGCAGTCGGTCCACGCGACGCATGTCGTCACGGGATCGGCGTCGTCGTCCCAGGTGCCGTCCGCGCAATCGACAGGCGCGGCGGTCCCGCCTGCGCAGTACGTGCCCGGCGAGCAGCCGTCACACTGCGCGGGCGTGGTGCTCGTCCCCGGCGCGGTCTGCCTCGTCCCAGGCGCGCAGGGCGTGTGCATCCTGCAGCTCGGCGCGTTCATCGTGTCGCTGAAGGTGTCCTCCGGGCACGCCGTGCACCGCCGGTCCGCCGTGGGCGAGCCCTCGGCGCTCGCGAAGGTGCCTGCGGTGCAGCCTGTCCATGCGACGCAGCTCGTCGCGCTGTCGCCGTCGTGATCCCAGGTGCCCTCGGAGCACGCGGGGGGCTCGGCGTCGGGTCCTGCGTCTCCGCCGGGCGTCGTCGCCGGGTCGCTGCACCCGGAGGTCCACAAGAGCGCCACGAGGAATCGTGCTCTCGATCTGCTTCCCAAACGTGCCATCTCGCTCCTCGGTTTCGCGCGTAGTTGCTGCGCCGATGGACGCCGACGCCCGCCCGGTCCGATGCCCGGAGCTCGGGATCCCCGCGATGACCGAGCGGAGCCGTACCGGGATCGATCCCGAGGACGAGCGCCCTGCGCGCACGACGGCCCGTCCTGGATAAAGCGAAAGGATGGTTCGCGAGCGATTGTGAGCGCTCACATCATCGGCGTCAACCGAAATGGCCCGGCAACGAGCTCACGGCCGCCGCGGCGAGCTCCGGAGCTTGCGCCCGGATTCCCTCGACGACGAGCTCGGCGAACACCCTCGCCGAGAGAGGGCGAACGAGCGAGGATCACGTCCCGTGACGCCGCGCTCCAGAGGCGCCCCGCCAGCCTCTTCTCCCTCGGGCTGGAGGACACCGCGGGCCGGTCGATTGGAATTGACGTTGTTCATGTGAGCGTTCACAATCGGCCTGATCGAACTCCTTTTGCTTCGCCACGGATGGGTCGTCGTGAACACGGAGGCCTTCGTCATCCGATCGATCTCGGCGCCGACTCCGTCCGGATGGTCTGCTTCGCCATCGTCAGCAAGAGGAAGGCGGATCGCGTAAGGAACCTTCTGTCACCTGACGTGCGCGCGGCGATTCGCCATCGACATCGCCGGCGTCATGTCGTCGCAACCTTGCTTGGTTCGAGAGAGCCAATCCAAAATCAGGAGAGAACTCCATCATGAGCCGAAACTGGACTGCCTGGGGCGCCTTGCTGGCAGCCATGCTGGGGTCGGTGCCCTCCGCGGGAGCGGCGACGTTGCAGCAGGTCAAGGACTGGGGGGTGAGCGGTCTGCCTGGTGACGTGAGCATGCACGTCTATGTCCCGGACCACGTGGCGCCGAATCCTCCGATTCTGACTCTGGTGCACTACTGCGGCGGGACCGCCAGTGCAGTGTTTGGTCAGGCGCGGGGCGGGGGCATCGTCGACGCGGCGGACGACCATGGCTTCATCATGGTCGTCCCCAGCAGCGGAAGATGCTGGGACGTCGTCTCGGACAAGACGCGCAGGCGCGAAGGCGGCGGCGACAGTCACGCCATCAGGCAGATGGTGAAGTACGCGCTCGACACGTACGGAGGCAACGCGGATCGCGTCTATGCGACGGGAGATTCGTCCGGCGGCATGATGACCGAGCTCCTGCTCGCCCTCTACCCGGACGTCTTCAAAGCAGGCGCCGCGTTCGCGGGCATGCCGGCCGGGTGCCGCGGAGCCAACGAATCAGGCAACAGCGGCGGATATAGCGGAGCGTGCGCGGGCGGCTCGGTGACCCACAACGCGCAAGAATGGGGGGACATCGCCCGTACGCTGGCCCCGGGGTACGCGGGACATCGCCCGCGGCTGCAGCTTTTCCACGGCGACGCGGACACCATCATCAGGTACCCGAACCACACGGAGGCCATCAAGCAATGGACCAACGTCCTGGGCGTGGACGCGAGCCCGACGTCGACCGATAGGGGAGTCCGACTCGGCAATCACGATGCGACGCGGCAGCGCTGGGAGAATGAGTGCGGCTACGTGGTCCTCGACGCGTTCACCTCGATTGGCGGTGATCACGGCCCCTCCGACGCGTTGTTCCCCGCCGAGTACGTCATCCCCTTTCTGGGTCTCGACAAGACCGGGCCGGTCGATCCCGAGATAGAGAAGTGCAGCGGTGGGGCGGGCGGAAGCGGCGGCGCGGGTGGGACCGGCGGCGCGGGTGGGACCGGCGGAGAGGGTGGGGGTGGCGGACAGGGGCAGGGCGGCATGAGCGGCACGACCGCCGGGAGCACGGGGTCGAGCGGCACCGTAGGCGGAAGCGGCACTGCAGGCGGAAGCGATGCCGCAGGCGGAAGCGACGGGAGCAGTGGAACGGGTGGCGCCGGCACGGCTGGTAGCCCGGCCGGTGGCGCTGATTCTGGATCGTGCGCGGTCGGCAGGGCCGATTCAGGGGAGTCCGTCGGAACTTCCCTGGTTGCTCTGGCAGTTGCACTCTCGACCTTGATCCGTCGTCGTCGGAGGACAACGGCGGCCCGGTGACCTGCACGCACTGGCAGCCGGGCCAGCCGGACAACCCGCGAACGAGCGCTGGGTGAAGATGGTCGCCGACGGCAGCGCTACTGCTGCAGCGCCCACCGCGGCACGTCAGCGCACCCGCAGTTGCGCCGCCGATTCACCGAGCTTGTCGCCCTGCGCATCGACCACATGCAGCTTGTACGTTCCGGCGCTGGCCGGCACCGTGATGGACGTAGCGTCCCCCGCCGCCTTCGTCATCGTCGCGCCCTCCGTGAACGTGCCGGTGCCGGCCGGCGCGAGCCAGACGGCGTTGGCCGCCGCGCCGGTGCTCCTGATCTTGATCGTCTTGGTGCCGGATGCCACCGAGGCGCTCGCCGGGAACACGTAGTCTTGAACCGCGAGCAGGCTGCTGGGGATGATGCCCCGGTGCTCTTCCTGGATGCCGGAGCTCAGGCAAATTTCGTATTGGGCTGCCGGCCACATGTTGTCCGGAACCGCGACCGGCGGGTCGATCCTGCTATCGGGCGGGTTGATGCCCATCTTGTTCACGGTGGCGTACGTCCTCAGGATGGTGAGGTGGTGCTTGGCCCCGAAATCCTCGCAGTTGATCGTGTATTTTACGCCGGGGTCGATGTCGAGTACGTTGTCGTTCTGCGTGATGTACGCGCTGCCCTCGTCGTTGTGCAGGCCGTACGTGGGGCCGCTCGTCGCGGGCGGAATGCCCTTGACGTAGTTCTCGTTGATGGTCGTGCCCGGCATCTGACCTAGCGTGTAGACCGCGCCGCTGTCGTGTAGCCTGCTCAAGGTATCGATGAAGCGATTGTTGGTGATCGCATTGTCTTTGCAGGTGGTCGAGTCGGGGAAGTTCCGCCAGCCCCAGCCCAGGTTGATGCCGTTGTAGGCCGTCTTCTGGATGTGGTTGTAGGTTATCTTCAGGCCATCGACGAAGAACGCGGTGATGCCCGAATGGCCACCGAAACCCGGCAGTGAGCTCACGTCGTACAGCAGGTTGTTGCTGATGGTGTCGTTTTTACAGATGCCTTCGACACCCGAGCCGAACTTGTGGTGCGGGCCGGTGTCGCCCGCGTACAGGTGCTGCGGGTGGCCGACCGTGATGCCGCTGCCGGCGATGTCGGTGATGTAGTTGCCGACGATGCTGGAATTCACGACGTCGTTGATGAAGGAAATGCCCTCGTTGCCGCTGTGCTTCACCACGTTGCCGATGAAGTCGATCGAGTCGGCGTTGTTGACCGTGATCATCCCGGGCAGCGTGTCGATGATCTCGTATTTGCTGTTGTGCCAGTTGCCGTCGCCGTAAGCAACGTAGGTGGTGGCGCCCTGTACCGTCGCTTTGCCGCGCGACCCGTCCACGCTGTACAGGTTGTAGTCGGTGTTGGCGAAGGTGATGCCCTGGAAGGTGAGGTTCTTGACGCGGCTGGCGCTGGAGGCGCCGACGATGTCGATCAGCTTCTCTGCGATCGGCGCCTGCACGTCGGCTTGAGCCATGTCTTCGCCCTGTCGTGGGTAGTAGTAGAGGGTCCCGGTCGTCTTGTCGAAATAGAACTGACCGGGTGAGTCCAAGAACTCACGCGCGTTGTAGATCGTGTGGGAACCAGAAACACTGAAGCCTGAGTTCCAGCCGGGGGTCTGCGCAATGGCACCGTAGGGCTGTTGAAAGAGCAGCGCGCGGAGGTTGTCTGGCGTGGTGGTGACATCACGAACGCAGACGATATTCTCATTCCACGTGGTGCCGTTCACGATCTCGAGGTCGTCCTTGTTGCTGGCGATGGGAGGTACCGCGTTGAGGTCGTACTTGGCGCCGTCACTGCCGCTGCCGGTCGCCCAAGCCCAGCTGTGCTGCCCGGCCGTCACGCTGTACGTCCCGACCCCTCCGCGCGACGTGACCCGCTTGCTCGTCATCAGGGCACGAGCATCGTTCACGTACAGGTTGCGCAGCTTCGTCGTTCGGTCCAGCTTGGCCTTGTAGATGTTGCCTGCGTCCGGCGTCCATCCGGTTACCTTCGTCGCGCCGTTCACAACGGGCTTTTCCCCGGGGTAAGCCTGATAGTGGATGCGATGGCCATTCGTGCCCGAGTCCGACGGAGCGAAGGCGATGGCGTCGGTGAGGCTGTACGTGCCAGCTCGGAGGTAAACGTAGATGTCGCCGGTCATGTTGGCGTTGACGGTGCGGACGGCGTCGCGCGCCTTGGTGACCGTCTTGAACGGCGCGCCGGCGGTGCCTGGATTGTCGTCGCTACCGGAGGGCGACACGTAGTACGCCGCTTGCCGCGTCCCGGTCTCGTCTGGAACCTCGCCGCCGCCGCCGCCGCCGCCGCCGCCGCCGCCGCCCGTTCCGCCACCGGCCACCGCGCCGGCGCTGCCGCCGCCCCCGTCCGCTGCCGCTCCTCCGGCTCCTGCAGTGGCGTCGGCTCCGCCGGTCGCGCTGCCGCCAGCCGAGCTGTCGCCGCCGGCCAGGTTGGGGCTCGTCCCGTCCGATGAACAGGCGGCCAACCCAGCGAACGCCGTGAGGGATGCGGAGACCAGCAGCTTGACGTGACGAACGGTGGAATCGTGACTCTCACGCATGATGTTTGTTCCGAAAGTAAGGTGAGCCAGCCGCCCGCGCGGAGCACCGCGCCGCTTCCAGATCACGTCAACTCAGTGCTGCCGCGAGCGCTGCCAGAGCCTCGCGAAGCAGCGGTACGTCGCAAAGCAGAGATGCCGACCGAGCACGTGCGCCGGCACGCTCCTCCCCCTGCATGCGCCTCACCTGGAAGCCAGCAGCCCGACCGGCACGGTGAACGCGCACAATGGGAAAGGCCCGGTGCGCATGACGCACCTATCCAGGGCAACGTCAAAGACTACGTGGCGAAAATGTGAACGTTCACACGGCTGGCGTCAATCGAAATGAACCGGCGCGCGGATGTCCTCGATCCGGAGCGGTGCGCAGCGGCGGCCGGCCGACGCGCCCGCGTGAGCTGTCCCGCGAGCCCGGCTCGCGCGAGCTCGTGTTTGCCGGGGGACCTCGGCGGTGCTCGTGCACAGGACCGGCTCGGCCTCGACGGCGGCGCAGCCGTCGAGGCGCTGATCGGCTCCGAGCTCGTCGGGCGGGCCGGCGCGGCGGCGTGATGGGGGCGAGGGGTGGATCCGGCGGCTCATCCCCCGGTCAATCCGCGACGACGAGCTCCCAGCGCTGATCCTGTTCCTTGGCACGCCCTCCCGCGCTGCTCGATGGGAGGAGCACGAACACGGCTACAAGAAGGTTGCGCTTGGCCGAATCGTCCTTGATGAGCGCTCGAAGGAGCGCCAATGGCCGCGATCGTCCGTCAGAACGTGCCCGATACCGAAGGGCCCAGGTTGCCGTCGGGTCCCGAAGGCGCGACGCGCAGGCCGGCCCTCCGCAGGTCCTGCTGGTAGGACACCACCGGATGCTCGCGCCTGAACATGGAGGCGAGCGACCACACGGTGGTGAAGAGGCAGGTCGTCAAGCTCAGCGTCCGCGTGTCCTCCGGCAGATCGCGGTCCAGCGCGGGCACTGTAGCGACGAGCCCGCCGAGGGCGGCCGGGAGGCGGATGGCCCAGTGCGGGATCGCAGGCGGGCTGCCCAGCAGATCCCGCTCGATGCTCGCGATCTGCGCGCCCGACAGCCGCGCGCGCCGCTCGGGCGTCGCCACCAGCGCGTAGCCGGCGCGTAGCCTGGAGACCGGAGTGTACTCGGACAGCGCCACGTTCAGACCGGAGAGCAAGCCGGCCACGTAATAGGGCGCCTCTCTGGCGCCCGCTCATCGGCCGCAACCGCCATCACGCCGTCATAGCAGAGTTCGCGCCGGCGCGCGCGGCGGACGCGCGCGGCGACGCTCCACGGAGGGCGGCGGCGCGCTCCGCGTGCGCCGTCATGGACGCACCGAGCGCCAGGGATGCCCCGCCCGGGCAACGCGGGGCTACTCGCTCGTCCACCGCGGGCCGCCGTCCGCAGGGATGGAGAAGTGAAGGGCGAGCTCCTGGAGGCCATTGCGCCTGTAGAACCTGTGCGCATCCAGCCTGCTCACGCCCGAATCGAGCTCCAGGTACTTGCACTCGTGCCGCCTCGCCTCGGCCAGGAGCCAGCTCATGAGAGCCTCTCCGTACCCCCTCGATCGGACGCCAGCGTCCGTGACGAGATCGTCGACGTAAAGGATCTTCCCCGTGGAGAACATCTCCATGAATCGATATCCAGCCACGGCAGAGACGCTCCGGTCGCCGAGAAAGGCCAGCCGGAAGCCTTCCCGCTGCATCCTGCGGACATCCGCGACGAACCGTTCCTGCACGAGGCGCGGCCTCAGCTGGACCATGACGGGAAAGCAGGCTGCGATCTCTTGGTCTGTTTCAGCCATCTTCACCCTCATCGCGACACCCATCCATTCATGTCATGACGCCTGACGGCCCGGCGGCCCCTGCGGCGCGGCGCGCCGGCTGCCGCGGCGGCTCGTCGACGCCTGCGCCGCGATCCCCATCCTGCCACAGCGCCGGCTCCCGCAGGCTCTGGAGTGAAGGCGGCCCCTTCGCGCGGCGGCAAAGGGCGCCCCGTTGGGCCACACCGGAGCCGCCTTCGGCGGCGAAACAGGCGGAAGTTACGAAAATCGCACCTGTTCCCGGCCGCCGCTCGTCATCGACCGGTGTTTCTGGCGGGATTCCTGGCACGCGGCGTTACACGGCCACGTGGAGCGGCTGCACCACCGCCGTAAACACCGGGAGCGCCTCGCAGCGCGCCGCGTGCGCGGCCAGCGCCGGCCGCCTCGCGGCGTCGGCGAGGGCCGGGTGCGCCTCACCGATGAAGCGCAGCGCGCAGGCGACCGCGATGTCGGCGTGGCTGAAGGCGCCCAGCCACCAGGTTTCGCCGGGCCGGGCGGCGCGCTCCCGCTCCAGCAGGTCGAGCGTCTCGCCGATCTGCGCGGTGCAGCGCTCCACCCAGACAGCGCTCCGGCGCTCGCCCGTGCGCAGCACGTGCTCGTAGAGCAGGCTCACCGCCTTGTCCGCGAGCCCCGTGGCGAGCGCGGAGACCCGCAGCCCGGCGCGGCGCGCCTCGCCCGAGCGCGGCAGGAGCGCGCGATCGGGCCCCACCAGGTCGTCGAGGGCGTCGAGGATCGCCGCGCTCTCCACGAGCGGCTCCCCGCCGTCCGTCACGAGCACGGGGACGCGCCGGAGCGGGTTGTACTTCGCGATGGACTCCGCGTCGGCCCACACCGACCACGGGCGGTGCTCGTACGCGAGCCCGTAATGCTGGAGCGCCACGGCGACGCGGCGCACGAAGGGAGAGTCGTACTGGCCAATCAGGATCATGGAGGCTCGTTTAACCGAGCCCGCCGCGGGCGGCTACCAGACGGTGCACACCCTGGCCGGCCGCATCGAGGGCCCTGGCAATTCCATGTCGCGGCGGGCAGCTCCATCGAGGAGAGCTCCCGAGCACCGCCCGGGACCTCGTAGAACTCGCCCTTGGTGTACAGGATGCCCCCCCAGCCGTTCACGCCGGCGGTCCTGGCCGTCCGGAGGCTCGTGGCGACGACCGAGAGGTTGGGGTACATCGCGACGACCTCGGAGATCATCCGGCGGAAGCCGTTCGTGTCGAGCTGGCTGTAGCTGCTGTCCACGCCGGACACCTTGAAGCCGAGGCCCGCGACGAAGTCCTCCTCGTTGCCGAACACGTATTCGACGTACGGCAAGAGGGCGCGATTGACCTCGCGCGCCCGCCGCTGGCCGGCGCAACCGCCAAGGCGCCATCAGACTCCAGGGCCTTTATTCTTATGGCGTCTCGCGGCGCCTTGGCGACTGATTTCTCGCTTGAACAACGTGATCGGCGTTCTGGCGTCGCTTTTCCAGGGTTGGTGCCGGATCGCAGAGGGAACCTTCTGGCACCTGAGGTGAGCGTGGCGATTCGCCTTTGAACTCCTTGAATCGTTTGGCTTTCCGTTTCCCCACATGCTCTACTCGCCGGGTATCCCCTGGAGAGCCTGCCTGGGAGACAGGCAACCGCGGAAGAGCACGCAGCGAACCTGGAGGGCAACCTCAGGTCGCTGCTTGAACGCGCGAAGCCCGGCACGTACGCGCGCCGCCCGTGCGGCGGGTCCACATCCCGAAGGGGACCGACGGGGATCCAGCGCGGATCCTCGGCGCGATCTACGAGCAGGACTTCACTCCTCGCAGCCGATCCGCTCGTCGTCCAGCGCGACGTCGTCGATCCACGCCGTGAACCCCGGCGGCGCGCTCTGGTAGTTGTTCCACCCGACCCGGATCTCGCTGAACGCGTCCGGGATCTCCGAGCCCGAGTAGTTGCCCGGCCCGTTCGCGATGCTGATCTGGTCGAGGAGCTCGCCGTCCAGGTAGAAGTCGTAGCGCTGCGTTGGACCGTCGATGTGCCACTCGACGCAGTGCCACTGGTCCTCATAGTACCAGCTGTACGTGCTCCCCTTGCCGAACTCCGCCCCCGCGGGCTGCACGTTGTAGAGGTACTGGATGTGCGACCCGTTGCCGTCATTGTCCCAGCCGTCCTTGTCTTCCTTCACCGTGTCCACGACGCGGACCTCCTGGGCGCCCGTCGTCGGGCCGTTGCCGTACAGCGCGACGAGCGTCGAATGGACGAACGCGTCAGGCACCGGCCGCTGCACCCGGTAGCGGATCCGGCCCCAGTGCCCGCTCCCGAGCTGAGAAGCGTCGTGATAGATGCGCCGCTCCCCGTTCGCGACGGGGCCCATCTTCAGCGCGTGCTTGCCGTGCGCGGCCTGATCGTCGGCGACCGCGACCGGCTCACCATGCTTGGTCCAGCCCTGCGGAACGCCGCCCACGTCGGTGTCCTCGAAATCCTCGCAGAGGATGTACCTGCCGGACGCGCAGCCCGTCAGGGAGGTCTCGCCGCCGCCCGAGCCACCTTGCCCGCCGCCGCCCGAGCCGCCTTGCCCGCCGCCGCTCGAGCCGCCTTGCCCGCCGCCGCTCGACGAGCTGCTCGTGAGGGCCCCGCCGTCACCGCCAGCCCCGCCGCTGCCGGTCGTACCGGTGCTGGTCGCGCCACCGCTTCCGTCGCCTCCACCGGAGCTCGAGTCCGAGGAGGTTGAATTGCAGCCCACGTGGAATGCAATGAGGGCCAAGGTAAGGCTCACAGCGTGAACACGATGCATGGTGGACCTCCGGCTCTCCGAGAGCCAAGCAAGCGGACCAAACTTGATACTTTTGTCATGGGGTGATGTCAAGACCCCCTCGGCGTGCGCAGAACTCTCGATGGGAAGAGTGACACGAACGATGCTGAATCGTGCGTCTGCGATCGGTGCGAATCGCGGCCTCGCTCATCGCGTCCATCAGCCCAGGGCAGGTCCCGCAGTTGGGTCGTGAGAGCAGCGTGGACTCAATCACCACAAGCGCGGGCGCCGTGCTTTTCTCGATGAATTTGAAATTTCGCCATGCACGAGGACGCGGAGCTGTAGACAGGCCACGCCTGGTCGCCCGGCTCGGGCGCTCCGCTCTCGGGAGCACCGGTGTACGACCCGAGCGAACCGCCCCGGAGGTTCGCTTGTCGGTCAAGCCTTCAAGAACGCGTCGCAGTCTCCGCCGTAGCCCTCGCCGACGCTGCTCACCGGGACGTCCATCGCGTGGCAGAGCGTGGCGAGCAGCTTGTTGTGCGGCATGCTCCCCAGCTTGACCTTTCGCCCGGTCTTGAAGAACCCCCCGCAGCTCCCGACGAGCAGGAACGGGATGTTGTCTACGGCGTGGTAGTTCCCCTCGTTCATGTCGTTGGCGACGACGACGACGCTGTTGTCGAGCGCGCTCCCGTCCCCCTCGGAGGAGTCGGCGAGCTGCGCCACGAGCGTGGCGACCTGCTCGTAGAACCACCGATCGATCGCCGTCTTCTGGGCCGCGTTGTTCGCGCCCTCGTGGGCGATGGCGTGGTAGTCGGGGCTGCCGATGCCGAGCCACGGGAACGTGAGGCTGTTGCCCCCGCCGTCGTCGATGAGATCGAGGGTGACCGTCCGGGCCAGGTCGCACTTCACGGCTGCCGCGGCCAGCTTCATCATCAGGTCGACGTGCTTCGGATAGTCGTTGATGTTATCGTAGTTGATCCCCCCCTCGCCGATCGCGGGCGGCGTGCACGCGCGCTGCGAGGCCGCCGCCTCGAGGTCCAGCTCCAGCGAGCGGATCGAGTCCAGGTGCGCCTGCACCTTCAGCCGGTCCTCCGTCCCGAGGCGCTGGCCGAAGCGCTCGAGGTCGGTCCCCACCAGATCGAGGACGCTCTGCCTGCGCTTGCGCAGCTTGTCGATCTGGGCTGCCGGCAGGCTCGCCCCTCCGAAGAGCCTGTTGAAGAGGCGGTAGGGATCTGTCTCGGCATTGTTCTTCTGATTCCGCCCCGCCCAGCTCGTCGAGAAGCCATAGGGGCGGCAGCCGAGGTTGAGCTGCGGCGAACTCACCCCCTTGCTCCTGAGATCGTCTCCGATGATCTGATCGATCGACGGCGCGATGCCGTCGCTGACCCCGGGGGCGGGGCTCACGCCGGTGAAGAGCGCGCCATAGCTGAAGTGCCCGTCGTACGTCCGGTTCGCGTCCAGCATCACCTTCAGGTCGACCCCTTGGGGGATCAGCACCTTGGACTTCCAGCTCTCGAGCGGCTCCAGGATGGTCGGGAGGCGCGCCGCGTTCAGGTCGTCGTTGCCAGGCAGCCAGTTCTGCTGGAAGATGCCGTTGGTCCAGGTCACGGCGATCATGCGCTTCGGGAACGCGCTCGGCGCCGCCGTGGCCGCGCGCTCGGCGTGCAGCAGCGGCAGCATGGCCGCCCCCACGCCCAGCGCCTGGAGCAGTGCTCGCCGTGAGAATCGCGCCTGGTTCATTGCAGCACCTCTCCTTCCATGATCGCCCGGAAGCGGAACGTACGCGAGCTCACCAGCGCCACCATCAGCTCGCGGATGTCCTGATCAGCGCCCTTGAAGGCATCCACCACCGATTCGAACGAGGCCTTGTCGTCCCCCGTCTCGCCTCGACCGAGCGCATAGCGCAGCCATTGCTTGGCGAAGCAGCTGTGGACCGCCTCGCTCGAGGCGAGCACCTGGCTGAGCCCGCGCGCGTCGGCCACGGCGTGGACCTGGCCGTCCAGCTCGACGGTGCTCGTCGCGTCGACCGGCTCTCCGTTGTCCATGGTCCGGAAGCGTCCGATGCCGTCGTAGTTCTCGAACGGGAAGCCGAGCGGATCCAGGAGTGCATGGCAGCCCTTCGCGCACGCCAGCTGGGAGTGCTCCGCGAAGCGCTCTCGCGTGGTACCTCCCTCATCTGGCTTCTTCGGCTCCGGGATGTCGTTCGGCGGCGGCGGGAGCGTCAGACACAGGATCTGGTTAAGGATGGCTTTCCCTCGCCTGACCGGGTGCGAGCCGTCGGCCGCGCCGGTCACGGTCAGGAACGCAGGCGAGGTCAAGATGCCTGACCGCTGGGCCGGGTCGAGCGACACGGGCTGCATCTCCTCGCCCTTCGGCCCGCTCACTCCATAAACCGCGGCGAGCGGCTCGTTCGCGAACGAGCTCGTCCCGGTCAGCACCTCCTCGAAGCGCCCGGTGCCATCGAGGACGACCCCGGCGACGAAGCGCCGCACCTCCTCCGACATCGCCCGCTTCAGCGCATCGTCGAACTCGGGGTAGACGTCGGCGTCCTTCGGCTTGCGAGCGACCGCCGAGAGGTCGAGCCAGTCCTCGAAGAAGTCGGCCACGGCGTCGCGCGATCTCGGATCGCCTAGCATCCGGCGCGCCTCTCGGGCCACGTCCTCCGCGCTCGCCAGCCGATCCGCGGCCGCGGCGTCGAACAGCGCCTGGTCAGGCATCGTCCCCCAGAGGAAGTACGAGAGGCGGCTGGCGAGCGCATAGCCGTCCAGCTTCACCGTCTTCCCCTCGACGAGCGCTGGCTCCTGCCCGTTCTCCCAGTGGTAGAGGAACCCCCGCGACTGCAGCATCGCCTCGACAAGGAGGACGATCGCGCCGTTGAAGTCGAGCTCGATCTCCGTTCGCCCGGTCTGATAGAGGCGCATCAGCCCGTCCACCTCGTCGGCGGAGACGGGGCGCCGGTACGCCTTCAGGCCGAACTCCGTCACGAACTGCCGGGCACACGCTTCTTCTCCGGCGCTCTGCGCGTCGCACGGCACGAGCGCGCTCAGGCGTGATGCCGCGTTCGCAGCGAGCTTCTCGGCTGCGTCGCGGAACAGCTCGGCGTTCAGCTTGTCGACCGGGCCGGGCAGATGGTAGCCGAGGACCGGATCGTCATTCTCCACGGGCACATCGTTGAGGTGCAGCGTGGTGTCTCCGAGCAGATCCCGGACGGTGTTGAGGTACTCGCGCCCGCTGAGCCGGCGGAGCACCTTGACGCCCGCCGAGGTGGGATCCGCCGGGGTCCCGTCGAAGCTCGGGTCAGGAGCCACGGAGCCGCCAGGCCGCTCCTCGGCGTCGCCTGGGCCGCCAGGCCGCTCCTCGGCGTCGCCTGGGCCGCCGAGCACCCCGGTGCATGAGGCGGCTGCGAGCGCGCAAAGGACGAGCCCTGCGCAAGTCCGTAAGATAAGTCTCATCGTGTTCATCTCCTCGTGTGAACGCATCCGCTCCGCGAGCGCACCCCTGCAACGACCCGGGCGCCTCGAGAGAGAAAGACGCAGGTTCGACGTCTCGCGACGGCAGCGTCGCGGGATGGTCAGGCGACCAGTAGGTCGGCCGTCGCAGGGAGCATGTGGCAGTAGCGGCTCGCCCCCGAAACGGCTCACCCTCCAGTCGATTCGCACTCCATGACAAATTTCTGGTTAAACGCGCGCTGCGAGGCGACGCAGGAAGATCGGATATGCTGCAGCCCAGCACGCTGCGCCGCGTCACCGCCGGGTGCCTTAGGACACCGAAGCTCGGAACCGGGGATTGGCCGAGATCGGGACAGGACCGGCGGGCCCGCCGTGCCCCTCGGCGCCGCTTCTCTGTCCTGCTACGGAGAGGGCCTGACCATGAAGCGGTCGAACACGCTGTCCCCGCACCGGGTTACCACCGCGATGCCGGCTTCTGCCGCGAGGCCCCCCGGCCGCGCGACGCGCCGCCGCCTGGCCGCCGTCGCGCTGCTGGGGCTCGCGGCCTGCGAGGCAGGGCCGCTCGACGCCATCGAGCTGGCCCCCACGACGCTGACCCAGGGCATGGTCGCGCACTGGACGTTCGACGAGGGAGAGGGCACGGTCGTGCTCGATTCCTCCGGCAACATGCGCGACGGAGCGCTGACCGGAGGAACGTGGGTGCAAGACGGTCGGTTCGGCAAGGCGATGCACCTCGGCGAGGGCGAGTTCATGGCGGTCGACAGCTTCCCGAACGCCACCGCGAGCTGGAGCGTCTCGGCGTGGGTGCGCCTGACGAGCGACGAGCCCGCGCCCGAGGTCCTGGCGACCGTGGTCAGCACGGAGAACACCGGCGGATGGGAGATCAACATCGACTACGCGCAGTCGCCGCCGGGCATGCACTTTGGGTTCTGGAAAGGGCCGGAGACCAGCGATTATCAATTCCTCATCTGCTTCTGCATGGAGCCTCGCCGGTGGACGCACGCCGCCGCGGTCGTCGACGGCGAGGCGCTCACCATGTCCCTCTACCTCGACGGGCAGCTCGACCAGGCGGCGCCGATCGACGTGACGATAGCGCCCGGCTCCGACACCCTTTATGTCGGTCGATGGGGGGGCGCGAGTCGGTTCCTCTTTGCGGACGTCGATGACATCGTCATCCACAGCCGGGCGCTCGTCCCGGCAGAGGTCGCCGAGCTCTCGCAGCGCTCTCCGCCGGAGCCCCGATGAGGAGGCTCGCCTGCGGCGGCCCGCCGCGCCGCGCTCTCACAGCCACCCCACGAAGCTGAGGCTGCCGAGCAGTGCCGGGCGCGCGCCGGACGCCACCTCGTCGTTGAGGAAGCGCACCACGGGATACGGCTCGGCGACGAGCACGTGCCCCTCGACGGAGATGTCGAGCCCCCGCACGAGCTCGATCTCGGCGCCCAGACCGGCGTCCGCCGAGAACGCCCACCGGGCGCTGTGGACGCCCCGGTACGGCCACGCTGCCTCGCCGTCGACCGACGCGTGCAGCGCCCCCGCGCCGGCCGAGAGCATCGGGCGAACGCGCAGGTCGGGCCAGGGGAGGACCGCGAACTCGACGAGCGCGAGCCGCTGGGCCACCGTGGCGCTGCCCTGCGGCCCGTCGACGCGCGGGGCCGTCCCGAGCCCCGCGAGCGACAGGCGCGCCTGGAACGGCCGCAGCGGCGCGAAGCGGAGGCGCCCGACCGAGAGCAGCGCGGGGCCGACGCCGCCCGGGCTCGCGAGGAGCGCGCCCCCCAGCTCGACCCCCCACGTCGACCGGCGCGCCCCGTCCAGCGACCGCTCCGCCCACCGGGACGCGTGCCGGCGCGCGTCGCTCGCCACGGGCGGCGGGGACGCCCCCTCCGCGGAGCGCCGCGAGGCCATCAGGAGCTCGAGCAGGCTCGCCCGGAGCAGCTCGACCGCGCGCACGGCGAGCACCTCGGCCATGCGCGCCCGCGGCTCGCCGCGGATGTCGATCCGCCGCGTGAGCGTCTTGCTCGTGAGCCGGTCGACCACCCAGAGCTCGGCGGCCTGGGCGTCCGGCTCCAGCGACATCCCGATGAGCGCCGCGGAGCCGCGCTGCTGCGCGACGTCGATCTCGGCCGACCGGGGCGCCGAGGCGGCGCTCGCGTCCGCGAGCACGACGTCGAAGCCGTCGGCGACCAGCTCCCCCCGGATGCGGATCAGCGCCTCCGCGATCGACGGGTCCGCGGCGCCGGGCCGCACGAGGACCACGCGGGCAGGCTCCGCGGAGGCCACGGCGCTCGCCGCCGCCAGGAGGAGCGCGAGCGCCTGCGCGAGCGCGCGCCTCACGGCGTCCGGGCGAGGGCCCGCGCCGCCTGCGCGTAAGTGCCGCCCGGGAACCGGCGCAGGTACTCCCGCGCGACCAGCTCGGCCCGGTCATCGCCCTGGAGCCCCTGCACGAGCACCATCTTGCGCCCGAGCGCCTCGGAGGCATAGGCCCCCCCTTGCGGCGTCTCCTTCAGGTAGCTCTCGAACCAGGCGAGCGCTGCGGCCGGCCCCTCCTGTGCCTCCGCGAGCCGCCCGAGCAGGAACGCCGCCTCGGCGCCCCGGCGCGTCCCCGGGAACCGCCGCCGCTGCGCGAGGAGCGCCCTCCGCGCGACGTCGGTCCGCCGGGTGTATCGCGCCGCGTCCGCGAGGGCCGCGAGCTCCTCGCTCGTGCTCTCGGCGAGGGCGGCGTCGAGCCCGAGGCGCTGCGCCTCGTCGACGATGGCGTCGAGCTTGCCGGCCGCGAGCTTGCCGGCCCAGTCGCGCTTCGGCCCCGCCTCCGGGCCGCGCGCCGTCCCCCGCGCGGCCGCGGGCTCGCCGCGCGGCTCGGCGGCGGCCGGCGAGGCGACCGGGGCCTCCGCGCGGCCTTCGGCGGGCGGAGCGGCGGCCAGCGCGGAGGCGGAGGGAGGCGGGGCGGGCGCCGCTTCGGCACCCTGCCGCGCGTCGAGGTCCCGGAGGAGAACCTCTCCGTTGCGCACCCGGACCGTCAGCCACTGCCCTGCGCGCACCGCGATCGGCTCCGCGGAGAGCGGCCCATGGACGGCGACGGAGCCGTCCTCGAGCCGGAGGTCGAGCCGCTCGTCGTCCGGCGCCCAGGCGAGCGCGAAGGCCGTCCCGGTCACGGTCACGACGAACGGCCCCGCGTCGAACAGCCACTGCGTCTCCGACCGGTGGACCACGCGCGCGTGGACCTCGCCCTTGTCGAGCGCCACCCGGGCGCCCTGCGCGGTCACCGCCGCGATGTGCGCGCGCGCCCCCTCGGCGAGCTGCACCTCGGTGCCGTCCGAGAACCGCAACGTCGGGCGGCTCGACGCGTCCGCCTGGAGATCGCCGTCCTTCGCGACGCCCCCCTCGACTTCGTAGGACAGCCGATCTCCGTGCGCCCGCCGCTGCCACCCTCGGAACGCGAGCACGCCCGTGGCGGCGACGGCGAGCGACAGCCCTCCTGCGAGCAGCGGCGAGGACCGGAAGCCCCGGCGCGCCGCCGTCCGCTCCGTCACGCGAAGCAGCCCCCGGGTGCGCTGCTGGTGCGTCATCGCGCCGAGCGACTGGCACGAGAGCTCGACCAGGCGCGCCGCCCTCGGGCTCAGCTCCGGCTCCTTCGCCTCGTCAGGGTTCATCCCGTGCCTCTTCTCTCATGCCGTAGGCGGCGAGGGTCGTGTCGCTCTCCACCAGCGACGACACGCGCTTGGTGGCCCGGCCGAGCCGCCGCTTGACGGTGGCCAGCGAGACGCCGACCGCCTCTGCGATCTCTTGCAGGCTCATGCCCTCCATGTGCCGGAGCACGAACGCGGTCCGATCGTCCGCGCTCAGCGTGTCGAGGATCGCGTAGAGACGCCCCAGCGCCTCGCGCGCCTCGCTGTCGGCCGGCTCGACGGGGTGCTCCGGAAGATCCGCGGTGTCCGACAGCTGGAGGATGCGCCGCACGCGCCTTCGCCGGAGCTCCCACTTGAGGATTCGAACGGTCACCGAGAACACGAAGCTTCCCAGCGCGTCCGGGTCCCTCAGCCCGGATATCTTGGAGAAAACCCGCACGAACACCTCCTGGGTGATGTCCTCGGCGTCGGCGCCCGGCCCGAGTACGCGCGCCGCGATCCGGAACACCTTCGGAGCATGCTTGTTCCATACCGCTGCTGCCGCCCATGGCTCCCCTGTCACGAGCGCGCGCACCACCTCACCCTCGTCGGGACCGCCACTCTCCGGAGGAGTGATGGCAAGGCTGGCTTTACGTGCTACGGCATCGCTCCGAGGGCTCATGACTCCCGCAGCGGTCGTGCGGAGCAGTCACAGTACCGAGCCGGTGCTCCCGGCGCAAGAAGGTGAGTCGGGGCGGCCGGGGGAGCGCGCCCCGCGCACGTCCGCAGATGCCGCGCGCGCGGCGGGGCGTCTTCGGTCCAGCTGGCGAAGCGCACTTCCATGCAGTAGCGGCTCGGGCTCGAACCGGCTCACCACGGGAGTGACTGGCGTGGGGATGTAAGTTTCCCGCAAGAGCGACCGGGGCTCAGGCGCCGCGCGCGACCTCGAGGACGCGGAAGGGCAGCGCGGCGCGCCTCGCCCGAGCGCGGCAGGAGCGCGCGATCGGGCCCCACCAGGTCGTCGAGGGCGTCGAGGATCGCCGCGCTCTCCACGAGCGGCTCCCCGCCGTCCGTCACGAGCACGGGGACCCGCCGGAGCGGGTTGTACTTCGCGATGGACTCCGCGTCGGCCCACACCGACCACGGGCGGTGCTCGTACGCGAGCCCGTAATGCTGGAGCGCCACGGCGACGCGGCGCACGAAGGGAGAGTCGTACTGGCCAATCAGGATCATGGAGGCTCTTTAACCGAGCCCGCCGCGCGCGGCTACCAGACAGCGCACGTCTTGGCCGGCCGCATCGGCGTGCCCGGCGCGCACCTGAACGCCTCGCCGAACTCCGGGAGGTTCGCGAGCGGGCCGTTGACGCGGAACCGCGGCGGGGAGTGCGGGTTCACCTGGACCATCAGCCGGAGCGCCTCGTCGCGCAGCTTGCCGCACCAGGACTGCCCGTGCGCGAGGAAGAACTGCTGATCTTCCGTGAAGCCGCTCGCGACCGTCTGCTCCGCCGCGCCCTTGCGCATGGCGCGGTACGCCATGAACGCGAGCTTCACGCCCCCGAGATCCGCGATGTTCTCGCCCAGCGTCAGCTTGCCGTTCAGCTTCAGCCCCGGCAGCGCCTCGAAGGCCGAGTACTGCGCCTCGACGCAGCCGGTCTTCTCCTTGAACGCCGCCCCGACCTCCTTCGACCACCAGTCCTCCAGGTTGCCCTTCTGGTCGAACTGCGAGCCCGCGTCGTCGAACCCGTGCGTGAGCTCGTGCCCGACCACCATGCCGATGCCGCCGAGGTTCACCGCCGCGGCCGAGCTCACGCTGTAGAACGGCGGCTGCAGGATGCCGGCCGGGAAGACCATGTGGTTGCGCTGCGGGTCGTAATAGGCGTTCACGGTGGGCGGGCTCATCTGCCACTCGTCGCGATCGAGCGGCTTGTCGATCTTCCCGAGGTCCCACCGCGTGTGGAAGGCGCGCGCGGCGAGCGCGTTCTTCGCGTACGATCCCGGATCGACCTCGAAATCGTAGGTCCTCCACTTGTCGGGATATCCGATGAGGTACGCCATCGCGGCGAGCTTGGCGAGCGCGCGCTGCCGCGTGCCCTCATCCATCCAGTCGAGCGCCCGGACGTCGCGCGCGAACGCGTCGCTGATCTGGTGCACCATCGCCTCGGCCGCGGGCTTGCTCGCGCCGGGGAAGCTCGTCTTGACGAACGGCTGCGCGAGCAGCTCGCCGAGCGCGTCATCGGTCGCGTCCACGCAGCGCTTCCAGCGCGGCCGCACCTCCTTCTGCCCGGTGAGCGCGGCCTGCAGCGTGAAGCTCTCGTCGACGAACGCCTTGGGCAGCGCGGGCGTCATGGAGCGCACCACGTGCCATGAAAGGTAGCTCTGCCACGCGGCGGGCTTCACCGACGTGAGCAGCCGGGAGAGCCCCTCGAAGAACCGGACGGAGGTCACGTTGACCTCCTTGACGTCCTGGAGGCCGAGCCCCTGGAAATACGCGTCCCACGAGAACGCCGGCGCGGCCTTCGCGAGCGCCGCCCGGTCGAGCTTGTTGTAGAGGCCCGCCGGGTCCCGCCGCTCGACCCGCGTCTTCGAGATCTTCGCGAGCTCGGTCTCGATCTGCACGACGTCGAGCGCCGCCGCCTTCGCCGCCGCCTCCTGCGCCCCGGCGAGCCGCATCATCCGCGCGACGTGCTCCTCGTAGGTCTTGCGGAGCGCCTTCGATTTGTCGTCCTCGTTGAGGTAGTAGTCGCGGTCTGGCAGGCCGAGACCGCTCTGGTCGAGCTGCGCGATGACGCGCGTCGCGTCCTTCATGTCCTGCGCGGATACGATGTCGAACAGCGCCCAGATGCGGCGGCGGTGGAGCTCGGTGACGAGCGCCCCGAGGCCCTTCGGGTCGCGCACCCGCCGCGCCTTCGCGAGGAGGTCCGCGATGGGCTTCGCGCCGGCGGCCTCGACCGCGGGCTCGTCCATGCACGCGCCGTAGTAGGCGCCGATCTTCTTGGTCACCGGATCCCGGTCGCCGGCGCTCGCGGCGTCCTCGAGGATGCGCCGGAGCTCCGCCTCGTTGCGCTTCTCGATCTCGTGGAAGCTCCGCATCCAGGTGGACTCGTCCCCCGGTATCTCGGTCTTCGCCAGCCATCCGCCGCACGCGAACTGGTAGAAGTCCTCGCAGGGGTTCGCCGATCGGTCGAGCGCGGCCTCGTCGAGCCCGACGCTCTCGAGCTTCGTCTCGACGACAGGGAGGCCCTGCGGCGCCGGCGGCATCAGCGCCTTCACGGTGGGGGGCGGGGGCGCCGGCGGCGGGCTCGCGGCGGGGCCGCAGGCCGCCAGCGCGGAGAGGGCCACGGTGAGCGCGAGGGGAGCGGCAGGCTGTCGGAGCGTGCGCATACAGCGCTCTACCACAGGCCGGCCGTCGCGCGGGCTCGCGATGGCCGCCCGCCGCGGCAGCGCGCGCTCGCGACCGCATCCGCCCGGAGCGGGGCCGGCCTCACTCCCGGTCGAGCTTGCCCATCAGGCTCAGGGTGAAATAGGCCCCCATGTACTTGAGGTGCGGGCGCACCTCGAGGTGGACCCGGTACCAGCCCGCGCTCCCCTCGACCTCGGTCACCGAGGTCCGCCCCTTGCGGAGCGGCCTGCGCGAGCGCACGGCGGGCGACACGACATCCATGTCCGCGACATACTGGCTGAGCCAGCTGTTCAGCTCGCGCTCGAGGTCGCCGCGCTCCTTCCATGTGCCGATCTGCTCGCGCTGCATGACCTTGAGGTAGTGGGCGAGCCGGCTGACGAGGAAGACGTAGGGCAGCTGTGTGCCGAGCCGGTAGTTGACCTCGGCGGCGCGCCCCTCCTCGCTCTGGCCGAAGTACTTGGGCTTTTGCGCCGAGTTCGCGGAGAAGAAGCAGGCGTTGTCCGTGTCCTTGCGGAACGTGAGCCCGATGAAGCCCTCCTCGCTGAGCTCGAACTCGCGGCGCTCGGTCAGCATGATCTCGGTCGGGATCTTCGTCTGGATGGCGCCGAGCGCCTCGTACTCGTGGAGCGTGAGCCCCTCGACGGTGCCGCCGGATTGCGGCCCGATGATGTGCAGGCACCAGCGGTGGCGCGCGAAGCTCTCGGCGAGCCGGGTCGCCATCGCGTAGGTGGGCGCCCCCCAGCAGTACGCCGCGTGGTTGCCGACGACGTCCTCCTCGTAGGAGAACGCCCGTATGGGCGAGGTGCTCGCCCCGTAGGGCAGGCGAAGGAGGAAGCGGGGGAGGAGCAGGCCGACGTAGCGCGCGTCCTCGGACTCGCGGAACGCTGTGTACTTCACGTACTGCGGCCCCTCGAAGAGCGCCTTGATGTCGCCGAGGTGCGGCACCTTCCGGTAGTCCTTGAGCCCGAAGAACTGCGGGCCCGCGACGGCCAGGAACGGCGCGTGCGCCATCGTCGCCACCGCCGCGCATTTCTGGAGGAGCGCGATGTCCTGGGGCACGGGGCCGAACTCGTAGTTCGAGACGACGGCGCCGAACGGCTTGCCGCCGAAATTGCCGAACTCCGACGAATAGACGATCTTGTAGAGGCCGCTCCTCACGACCTCGGACGAGTCCTCGAAATCCGCGAGCAGATCGTCCTTCGAGCAGTTGAGGATCTCGACGCGGATGTTCTCCCGGAAGTCGATGTGATCGATGGCGAACTTCAGGCCGCGCCACGCGGCCTCGAGGCGCTGGAACACCGGGTGATGCAGGATCTCGTCGATCTGCCGCGACAGCCGCTGGTCGATCTCGGAGATCCACAGGTCGATGAGGGCGCTGTCCAGCGCCGCGCCCGCCTCCGGGCGGCCCGCGACCTTGCCGACCACCGCCTCCACGCCCCGCTTCACATCGTGGTAGGCGCCGCTCGTCGCGGTGACCCCCGTCTCCGCCAGGAGCTCCGCAAGGAGAGAGCCATTGCTCCCCATCACCGGCTCTTCGCGCTGCCCCGCTTGCATGTCCGGAAATTTACCACGGTCGCTCGCCGGCTGGAAGCGACGGACACGCCGGCGCGCGCCGCGCCGCGCCCCGCCCGGGCGGGGCGAGAGCGCGGCGGCGCGGCATGGCGCGGCGCGGCCAGAGGAGAAACGCGCGCTCGGCGCGCCTCGGACGCCCGCGCGGAACGCTCCCTCAGCACGCGAGTCAGGTGTCGACCGGACATGAAAAGCCCATGGCGATCGCGCGACTGCAGTGTTACAAATCACGTGTGGGTGCTCCCACGGAAGCCGAAGACATAAGGGCTTTCGTTCGAGTCTGCCCTCTCGCACTCCCGGATCAGGCGCCGACGCCCCCGCGGCGGCGCCCGTCCTGGTCGTGGCCGCGCGGCGCCGCGCGGCGCCAGCGCCCCGAACGGCTCGGGACCGAGTGAAATGGGCAGTGGGAGCACGGAGGGACAGCGGACATCGCCTGTCTCTGTCTATCTCTCCGTGTGCCCCGTGCCTGTGTGGTCCAGATTCTCTGTCTTTCGGCGCGCGTCTGCGCGTCGTCAGCATCCGGCGCGCCTTCGTGCGTTGTCGGCATTCGGCGCTCCAAGGCGCGCCTTGGGTCGTGGATTTCGAGGAGAGGAGTGGGGATGGAACGCCTCGGGCTCGGCATCATCATCGGGATAGGGCTCACCAGCTTGACGAGGATCACGCGTCCGACCGTCAAGAGGGGCATGAAGCTAGGCTTCGTCGCCGTGGACGCGATCAGGGGCGCGCTCGACGAGGGCAGGGAGAGGCTCGCCGACCTCGTCGCCGAGGTGAGGGAGGAGATGGCGCGCCAGGAGCAGCGCGCCGGCTCGGGCGGCGCGCAGGGGTGGTCGCGCGCGGAGATGGAGCCGCCCGGGCGCTGAAGAGAGGTGTTCCGGTGACCCGGCCGCGCAGGCCGGGAGGTGAGACATGCCGAGCGATCGAGGGGTCGTCATCATCCACTGGGTTCCAGGGCGCGTGCGCCTCGCCGTCCCCGCGCTGCGCAGGGACCCGGCGAGGGCCGAGGAGATCGCGGAGCTGGCGCGCGCGTGCCCCAGCGTCGTCGACGCGCGGGCGAGCGCGTGGGCCGCGAGCCTCACGATCGAGCACGAGCCCGATGTCCCGCTGGAGGACGTCTTCTCCGAGCTCGCGCACATCCCCGAGCTCTCGGACTGTAGCTGTCGCACGATCGATGGGCTCACGCCCTCGCCCTGCGCGGCGCCCGCCGAGCCGCCGAGCCCGGGCCGGACGGCGCGCCTCGTCGTCCAGGCCGCGGACAGGCTGAACGCGGCGTCGCAGGTCGTCCCGCCGCAGCAGGTCGACCTCAAGCTCCTGGTCCCGGCGCTCCTCGTCGGGTCCGGGATTCTCCAGCTGATGATGCGGCGCTCCCCGGGCATGCCCCACTGGATCACGCTCGTGAAGTACGGGGTCGACTTCTTCGTGGTGCTGAACCACGGCCGTATCCAGAGCTTCTTCGCGAGCGCGGGCGCGGGCGTACCCACACCCACCGGCGGCGAGGCGGGGTGACGATGGCCGCGCTCCTGTCGACCGCGACCGAGCCGGTCTCGGTGGTCCACGCGATCCCGGGCAGGGTCCGCCTGCGGCTCCCGCGCCTCGGGAAGGACGCGGCGTTCGGTCCGCTGCTCGAGGCGGGGCTCACCGCCGTGCCCGGGGTCCTGTCCGTGCGCATCGCCGAGGGCGCGTCGAGCGCCGTCGTCGAGCACGACCCGCGGCACGTCGACCTCGAGGCCATCGTGCGCGCCGCCGCCTCGGCCTCCGCCGCGCCGGCCCCGCGAGGGGCGCTGCGCGCCGCGCGCGCCGCCCGGGAGGTACGGCGCGCGGCCGCCCTCGCGAAGCGCCCGCTCTACCTGTCGAGCGTCGGCATGGTCCTCTCGCTCGGCAGCTTCGTCTCGCCGCTGCTCGCGTACCCGTTCATCGCCGCGACGTCCGCGCCCATCCTCAAGAGGGCCTGGGACTCGGTGGTGCGGGACCGCAAGCTCAACGTCGACCTGCTCGACAGCCTGGCGATCGCCTCGGCCGTGGCGACCGGAAACGCCATCAACGCGGCCGGCATCATCTGGCTGGTCACGCTCGGCGACCACATCCGCGATCTCACCCAGGCGCGCGCCCGGCGCGCGATCAGCGGCCTGCTCGAGTACCAGCAGGACCTCGCGTGGGTGGTCCGCGGCGACGTGAAGGTGCAGATCCCGGTGGCCGAGCTCGCCGCCGGAGACGTCCTCGTCGTCTACACCGGCTCGGTCATCCCGGTCGACGGGACGGTCACGGACGGCGAGGGGCTCGTCGATCAGCAGACGCTGACCGGCGAGTCGATGCCCGTGCTCAAGGGCCCCGGCGACCGCTGCTTCGCGGCGACCGTCATCAAGGACGGCAAGCTGTACATCCGCGCCGAGCGGGTCGGCGGCGACACGACCGCCGCGAGCACGGCGCGGCTCATCGAGAGCGCGCCCGCGCTGGAGACGCGCGCGCAGAACTACGCGGAGCTCGTGGCGAACCGGCTCGTCCCGCCGGCCCTCGCCTGCTCGGCGGTCGTGCTCGCCGCGACCAGGGACCTCGGCCGCGTGTCCGCGATCCTGACGATCGACTTCGGCACCGGACCGCGGGTCTCGGCCCCGACGACGGTGCTCGCGTCGATGAACGCCGCGGCGCGGCGTGGGATCCTCATCAAGGGCGGCGCGTACATCGAGAAGCTCGCGAAGGTGTCGACCGTGGTGTTCGACAAGACGGGCACGCTGACCTCCGGCATCCCCGAGGTGACGGATCTCCTCGTCCACGACGCCCTGTCCGAGCGCGAGGCGGCGACCCTCGCCGCCGCGGTGTCCGCGCGGCAGACCCACCCCGTATCGCAGGCCGTGCTCCGGCTCGCCGAGGCGTGGTGCCTGACGATCCCGGACCGGGAGGAGTCCCGCTACCTCGTCGGCCGGGGCGTGCAGGCCAGGGTGTTCGGCAAGGTCGTGCAGCTCGGCAGCCCCCGCTTCCTCGACGAGCTCGGCATCCCCTGCCGCGCCGAGCCCGGCGCGAGGAAGGCGCTCGAGGCGGCGGCGAAATCGCTCCTCTTCCTCGCCGTCGACGGGCGGCACGTCGCCACGCTCGCCTGCCGCGACGCCATCCGGGCCGAGAGCCGCGCGACGATCAGCAGCCTGCGCGCGCGCGGGATCGAGGACATCGTCATGCTGACGGGCGACAGCCGCGAGGTGGCCAGGCAGGTCGCGCTCGAGCTCGGCATCCCCCGGTACTTCGCGGAGATGCTGCCCGAGGACAAGGCGGAGATCACGCGCCGGATGACGCAGGAGGGCCGCACGGTCGCGGTCGTCGGGGACGGCATCAACGACTCTCCGGCGCTGTCGTACGCCGACATCGGCATCAGCGTGTCCGCGGGCGCCGAGATCGCCCGGGAGACGGCGGGCGTCGTCCTCGTCGAGGACGACCTGTCGAAGCTCATCGAGGCGATCGACATCTCGCGCGCCGCGATGCGCCTCATCCACCAGAACTTCTCGATGATCCTCGCCGTGAACGCGGTCGCGTACGCGCTGTCGATCCCCGGGCTCCTCAACCCGGTCGCGGCGACGCTCATGAACAACGGCTCCGCGGTCCTCGCCTGCGTGAACGGACTCCGTCCGCTCATGGCGGCGCCGCGCAAGAAGGCCCGCGCCGGCGGCCCCTAGCGCGCTCGTCCGCGCGCCGCGCCGCAGCCCGGCACGCGCGCTGCACGAGGGATGGAATGGTTGGAATGCAGAGCGAAACGCGCGCCGGATCGAGATCGTCCGCCGCGGACCGGGCGCGCGCGGCGCGCCGGACTGTGCAGTGGCTGCCCGGCGCGGCGCTCCTGGCGTTGATCGGCTGTGCAGCCGTCGCACGGGCGCCTGCCTCGCCGCACGTCGCGGCGGGGAGCCCGGAGGAGGCCGGCCGGTACCTGATCCTCGTGGGCGGGTGCAACGACTGCCATACGCCCGGCTGGGACCGATCGAGCGGCAAGCTCCCGACCTCGGAGTGGCTGACGGGCAGCGACGTCGGCTACCGAGGTCCGTGGGGGACGAGTTATGCGGCGAACCTCCGGATCTCCGCCCAGAACCTCAGCGAGGAGGCCTGGGTGCGGATGTTCCGCGAGGCCGCCGGCCGGCCGCCGATGCCATGGCTCAACTACGTGACGATGCACGATCGCGATCTCGTCGCGATGTACCGCTTCATCCGGAGCCTCGGTGAGAAGGGCACCCCCGCGCCCCGCGCGGTGTCACCCGAGGAGGAGCCTGCGACGCCGTACATCCTCATGGTCCCGCAGCAGCCGAAGAGCAGGCCGTAGTCGTCATCGTCATCGCCTCGCGTCGGTTCGCGTCGGTTCGCGTCGGTTCGCGTCGGCTTGCGTCAGGCGTGCAGGCCGCCGAGCGTCGCCGACGCCGCGTGGCTCGCCGCCGGCCGCTCGCAGGGCAGCTCCACCGTGAACCGCGCCCCCTCGTCCGGCCGGCTGACGACGCGCACCGCGCCGCCGAGCGCCTCGACGATGCTCTTCACGACGTGGAGCCCGAGCCCGAGCCCGCCGAAGTGGCGGCTCGACACCGCGCGCTCGAACCGGTCGAACACGTGCGGGAGCCTCCCCACCGGGATCCCGATGCCCTGATCCTGCACCACGAGCTCTGCCGTGCCGTCCTTCCGCGCGACCGAGACCTCGATCGGCTTGCCCGCGCCGAACTTGAGGGCGTTGTCGAGCAGGTTCGAGACCACCTGCTCCAGCCTGCTCCTGTCCCACGAGCCCACGATGGACGGCTCGGCGCGCACGCTCACGGACGAGCCGGACTGCGCGATGCGCTCGGTGAGCCGCTCCAGGACGTCGTCCACGACCTCCGCGAGATCGACCGGCTCGACGTGCAGCTCCAGCCGGCCCGTGTGGAGCTGCGACACGTCGAGCACGTCGTCGATCAGCCGGACGAGCCGCTGCACCTGCCGATCCATCCTTTGCAGGGCGCGCGCGAGGCGCTCGTCGGACGCGTGGTCTCCCCGGCGGAGCAGCGCCTGGAGGCCGAGGCGCAGGGAGGTGACGGGCGTCCTGAGCTCGTGCGACGCGACGCTGAGGAACTCGTCGCGGACGCGCACCGCGTGCTGCGCCTCGCGGTAGAGGCGGGCGTTCTCGAGGGCGATCGCGATCTGGTCGGAGAGGAGCTCCAGCACGTGGACGCGAGCGCGCGTGAAGGCGTACGTGGCGAGGTTGTTCTCGAGGTAAACCACCCCGAGCCGCGCCTCGTTCCGCTGGATGGGCAGGACAAGGACCGACCGCGAGCCGCCCCCGGCGAAGTGAGGATCGCGGTCACGCGCCGGCGCGCTGTCCGCGTCGTCGAGCACGAGGAGCTCGCACGCCATGTGGGCGTGCTCGACGACCCGCCGGGGGACCTCGCGCGACCGGGAGAGCGGCGTGCGCTCGATGGAGACCGGGGTGGCGACGGACCCCTGGGCCCGCACGAAGAGCTCCCCCTCTTCCTCGAGCACGAGCGCGCCGCACTGCGCGCCGGCTGCCTCCAGGCAGACGCCCAGGAGCTTCTCGAGCAGCCGATCGAGCACGATCTCGCTCGAGAGGGTCTCGGCGGCCTTGAGCAAGCTGAGCGCGTCGAGGGCGACCGCCGGGAGCCCCTCCGCGAGCTCGGGCTCGTCGCCGGGCCCGCCGAGCCCGAACTCCTCCGCGAGCGCGCAGGCCTTCTCCGAGGCCCCCCAGCGGGTGAACCCCTGGTGCGCGGCCCGCAGGTACATGGCCGCGATCCGCGCCCGTCCGAGCCCGTGGTAGAAGCGCCCAGCCAGCTCGTTGCCGAGCGCCGCGATGTGGACGAACCCCCCGCGCGTCGCCGCCTCGACCGCCTCGTCGTACAGCGCGCCGGCGAGCTCGAACCTGCGCTCGACGCGGGCGATCTCCGCGTCGACGAGGAGGCGCCACGGGCGGAAGTTCTCCGGGCAGCCGAGCTCCCACCTTCGCAGGGCGCGCTGCAGGTCGGCCACGCGCGCGAGCAGCGCGGCCCTCTCGTGCTCGTCGGCCTCATCGCAGCGCCACAGCAGCGTGAGCGCGGTGAACAGCGAGCACTGGCACTCGGGGATGTAGCCGCCGAGAAAGTGAATGAACGGGACCGCCGCGTCGGCGTGAGCGATGGCCTCGGCCAGGTCCCGGAGCAGGTACGAGGCCTGAAGGCGCCCGATGTGATACACGCACCTCGCCGGCGGCTCCCGCTGCGCCGCCTCGAGGAAGGCCTGCTCGTCGAACTCGGCGTCCTCGGCCGCGTTCCGGCCCCTCGTCAGCCCCTTGAGGCACCGGATGGTCTGCCGGAAGGCGAGCTGGTGGAAGAGCGTCGACTTGTTGCCTGTCTGCCGGCTGAACGCGAGCGCGTCGTTCAGATCGACCAGCACGCGATCGAGCTCCACCCCTGCGGCGAACGAGTGTGCCACGAGCCCCGTGCGCGCGTACGAGGAGAAGCGGAGCTCGCCGGACGACACGCCGAGCTCGATGATCTCTCGGAACGGCGCCCCGCTCGAGGCGAGCGGCGCGACCCACGGGTGAACGAACTCGTTGTACATGTACCGGGCGATCGTCTCCTGGGCGCGATCCTCGAACCGCCGCGCGAGCTCCACGGCGAGCTGGCCGAAGCCCTGGGCGCTCGACAGGTCGCCCTCGGCCGCGAGGAGCATCGCGTGCCCTGCATAGGAGAGGCTCGACTCGCTCGAGTTGCCGTGCTCCAGCGCGAAGCGGACGCCGAGAGAGGTGAGGAGCACCAGCTGCTTCCGGTCCGCGAACCAGGCGGGGGCCACCATCTCGGCGAGGAGCCTCATACGGGCCCGCTCTTCCGGGCGGGTCACGCGGGGTAAGTCGACGAGCGACTCGGGCGAGCGCGCCCCGAGGTGGCTGGCGATGGCCCGCCGCTGCGCCGCGATCTCCACGTCGAGATCGGCTGCGGACAGCTCGACCCCGAAGTCCGCGCGCAGCGCGTCGCGCCCCCAGCCGAGCGCCAGATCGTGCTCGCCGGTGATCGTCGTGCTCATGATCCGGAGCGCCTCGAGATCGACCTTCTCCGGGATCGACGCCGCGTGGCGGAGCCCCTCTTCCACGAGCGCGCGGGCCATCGCGTGCTGATCGGTCAGCGCCGCGCACTCCGCCGCGTCGCGGTGGAGGGAGAACCAGAGCTCGTAGCGCGAGCGGAAGGCGCCGTCCGGCAGCAGGCGGAGGCCGCCGCGGAAGTACGCGAGCGCCGGGCCGAAGGCCGCGGCGCGGCGCGCCTTCACGCCGGCGCGGTGGTTGAGCTCGGCGAGGTGGCCCCGCTGCTCCGCGTCGAGCAGCGCGGCGCCCAGGTTCAGCTGGTCCGCGGCGTCGAAGAGCGCCGCGTCCGTCCCGTTGGTGCAGGTGGCCTCGAGGAAGCGGCCGATCTCCAGGTGCAGCTGCATCCGGAGCTGCTCCGGCCCGAGCTCGTAGGCCGTCTGCTGGACCCGGTCGTGGACGAACCGGATCGCGAGCCCCGCCTCGCGCTCGCACGTGCCGTCCGGCACCACGAGCCCCTCGCGGAGCGGCTGGACGAGCGACGCGGTCGTCTCGTCGACGGATCGGCCGAGCACCGCCGCGATGAGCCTGAGCTCCGCGCGCTTGCCGATGCACGCGGCGACCTGCAGGAGCTCCTGCGCCGCCTGGGGCAGCCTGCGGACGGACTCCGACATCAGCTGGACCACGTTGTCGGTGACCCCGACCCGCTCGATCCGGCCGAGATCCCACATCCATGTCGAGCGGCTCGCGTCGAAGAGGAGCAGGCCTTTCTCCTGGAGCGACCGGAGGAGCTGGCGGATGAAGAAGGGGTTACCCGCCGTCTTGGCGAGGAAGAGCTCTGCGAGAGGGCGCGCGCGCTCCGGCTCGCAGCGGAGCGCCTCCGCGAGCAGCGCGACGACCGCCTCGACGCCGAGCGGGCCGAGCGAGAGGTGCGTCATCGGGGGGACCTGCGCGCCCCGGATCTCCTCGATGGTCTGGTGGAGCGGGTGCGCGGCGCCGACTTCCCTCGACCGGTACGCGCCGAGCAGGAGCACGTGCTTGCTGCCTGGATCCGCGGCGAGGGCGCGGAGGACGCGGAGCGACGCCGCGTCCGTCCACTGGAGGTCGTCGAGGAAGATCGCGAGCGGCGGCCGCTGGCTGGCCACCGCGCGCACGAAGTCCTGGATCGCGAGCAGGAAGCGGTTCTCCGCGCGCATCGGATCCGAGGCCGGCAGCGCCGGCGCGTCCCCGAGGAGCTCGGTGAGCTCCGGGCAGAGCTCGCCGAGGGCGCGGCTCCGCTCGCTGACCGCCTCCCTGAGCTGCGCGCGGCTCTCCTCCGGCTCGGCGCGGAGCGCGGCAGCGAGGGCGCGGAGCGCCTCTGCCAGGGACGCATAGGGGACGTTCGCCGCGCGCAGGTCGAACTTGCCCTGGATGAACCGCCCGCCCCGCTCGGCGACGGCGGCCTGCAGCGCCTCGACGAGGGCCGTCTTTCCGACGCCTGCCTCCCCGGTCACCAGCGCGAGCTCCGTCCCGCCGTTCGACACGCGGGCGAGCGCGCCGCGCAGCGCGGCGAGCTCGCGCTCGCGGTCGATCAGGCGCTCGGGCAGCGGGAGGCGCCGCGCCAGGTCCATGCGGCCGAGCTCGAACGGCGCGATGGTGCCTGCGGCGCGCCATCGCCTCTGCGCCTCGTGCAGGTCCTGGGCGAGGCACTCGGCGCTCTGGTATCGCAGGTCCGGCATCTTCGCGAGGAGCCGCTGCACGAGCTCGGAGAGGACGGCCGGGACGCCGGGGCTCGCGACGTGCGCGGGCGCGGGGCTCCTCGCCATGTGGGCGTGCACGAGCGCGAGCGGATCGGCGTCCTTGAAGGGCGGCGCGCCGGTGAGCATGGCGTAGAAGGTCGCTCCCAGCGCGTACAGATCGGAGCGCGCGTCGATGAACCAGCAGGTGCGCCCCAGCTGCTCGGGGGACAGGAAGGGGAGCGCGTCGAGCTTCTCGAGCTCCACGGCGCGGGGCATGCTCGTCAGCTCGGCCGCGTCCGAGAAATGGACCAGGGTGACCTGCCCGTCCTCGCCGAGGACGACGCGGCCTGGGGCGATCCCGCGGTGGACGACGCCGCTCCCGTGGATGCGCGCGCACGTCTCCGCGAGCGCGATGGCGATGTCGAAGAACGCATCCAGCGCCAGCGGCCCTCGCGCGAGCCGCCGCTCGAGGTCCTCGGGGCCTGCGTCCTCGAGGAACAGCGCCGGCATGCTCTCCGGGCCCTCCAGCGCGAGCGGCCGCACGACCCCCGGCACATCGAGCCGGCGCAGGAAGGCGTGCTCGCGCAGCAGGAGGGCCGCCGCGCCCGGGGCTGGATGACGCCCCCGAACGGTTTTCTGCACGACCATCCTCCCGGAAAGCCTCTGTCTGCGGAGCAGAAATCGGCTGCAGCGGTGGACTTCAGTCGCTTCCGCCCGAGTCATACGCGTTCCCCCTCGCGCGTGGCCGCGAGAATATAAAGCAGGATGTGTGCTGGTGCGAGCCGGGAAGTCCCGGGTCTCGTGATATGGGAGGGACGTCGGGTTGTGCGCTTCGCGCCATCGCGCGGCGGCGCCACCGCTCCCTTCCTCTCGGCACGACCCTCTCGGCACGATGACGCGCGCTGCGCGGCCTCACCCTCGTCGCGAGGCGTCCCCTCCAGCGGTCTTTTGCCAGGCCGTCGGGCCCGCGCGGACAGGGGTGAAACGGGCAGGGGTGAGAGGGGGAGCGCGGCGTGACCTCGGGCTCCGGCGACGACCGCCAATCCGGCGAGCGAAGGTGCTAGGATGAATCAGCGCATGTACGGGGGGCGGGCGGCTGCCCCCGCGCCGGTGCGCGCTGCGGGGAGCTTTGATGAACGCACCTGTCGTCGCAGGGGACGTGATCGCCGAGAAGTACCGGGTCGACAGGATCTCGGGCAGCGGCGGGCTGGGGACGGTGGCCTTCGCGAGCCACCTCGTGCTTCCGCAGCGGGTCGCGATCGAGCTCCTGCTCGCCGACGGCAGCCCGGAGCGCGTGGAGCGCTCGCTCCGGGAGGCGCGCGCGGCGGTGGCGCTCAAGGGGGAGCACGTCGCGCGGGTGCTCGACGTCGGCCAGCTCGCCTCGGGGGTCACGTACATCGTCACGGAGCACCTCGACGGGCAGGACCTCTCCGAGCTGCTGCGCGGCCGCGGCCGGATCGAGCTCTCGGAGGCCATCGATTGGGTGCTGCAGGCCTGCGTGGCGGTGGCCGAGGCGCACGCCGCGGGGATCGTGCACCGAGACCTCGAGCCGGCGCGCCTGTTCCTCGCGACGACCCCCGACGGCGCGACGCTCCTCAAGGTGCTCGGCTTCGGCGCGTCCAGGGAGCTGCCTGGCGCGAGCGACGGCGGCGCGCCGGCGCAGACGCGGGCGGACCTCGGCGCGCCGCTCTACATGTCGCCGGAGCGGATGCGATCCTCGGTCATCGTCGACGCCCGCGCCGATGTCTGGTCGCTCGGCGCGATCCTGTACCGGCTCCTGACAGGGCGGCCGCCGTTCGAGGCGAGCTCGCTCGCCGATCTCGCGCCGCGCATCGCGAGCGCGGCGCCGGCGCTCCCGAGCGCGCTGCGGTCCGACATCCCCCCTGCCATCGACCGCGTGCTCCTCTGCTGCCTCGAGAAGGACCCGGCGCGGCGGCCCACGAGCGTGGCCGAGCTGGCGATCGCGCTCGCCCCTCACGCGTCGGCGGAGGGCCAGGATCACGTGGAGCGGGCCGCGCGCCTCCTCGGCGCGACGCTCCCGCCGCGCCCCCGCGCCTCGCTCCCGACGATCGGGCTCGGGCTCAGCGCGAGGCCCCGTCCGCCCGAGAGCGCCGGACCGAGCTCGGAGGCGGGCCCGGTGACCCAGCGGTACGGCGCGTACGGCGCGCAGGACACGGGGCGCAACAGGGCGCGCATCGCGCTGATCGCCGCCGTCGCGTCGCTGCTCGCGATCCTCGGCGTGGCCGCGACGCAGCTCAGGTGAGCCGGCGCCGGCCGAGCCGCCGCGGGCAGAGGAGCGCCGCCTCCGGCCCTCGCTGGAGGGGCATCGTCGCCGGGAGCGCGGCAGGATGGGAGAAGCCGGAGAGCCGTCCTGTCTCCCACGGACGCTGTCTCAGATCCTCGCGGCTATGCCGAGAAAACGTGGCATCCGCGTAGACCGGCTGTCGTAGTATCCGCCGCATGCCGCATTCTCTCCCACATTCCGGGGGCGGTCTCGCTCCGCCCGCGCGCATCGGCAAGGTCGCATTCCTCGGGTATGGCCGCTTCGGCGCGGCGCTCGGGTCGTTGCTCCGCGATGCGGGGATCTCGGTGCGCGCGTTCGACCCTTCCGCGGAGATCCGCGGCGCCGCGCGGGCCGCCTCGCTCCCGGAGCTCGTGGACGGCGCGGATCTCGTCATCGTCGCCGTCCCGGTGCCGGCGGTGCGCGAGGCCCTCCTGTCGCTGCGGCCGCACCTTGCGCCGGGGCAGCTCGTGGCCGACGTGGGCAGCGTGAAGAGCGTGCCGGCGAGCGCCATGGCCGAGGTGCTCGGCGAAGGCCGGCCCTGGGTGGCGACGCACCCGCTGTTCGGTCCGGCGAGCCTCGCCCGCGGCGAGCGCCCGCTGCGCGTCGTCGTCTGCCCGAACCCGGCGCACCCGGACGCGGTGCGCCGCATCGTCGCGCTGTTCGAGCGGATCGGCTGTCAGGTGCTCGAGCAGGCGCCGGAGGAGCACGACCGCGTCATGGCCTTCACGCACGCGCTCGCGTTCTTCATCGCGAAGGGCATGATGGACGCGGGCGTGCCCGCTGGCGCGCCCTACGCGCCGCCCTCGTTCCAGGGCATCGCCCACACGATCGAGACGGTGCGCGTGGACGCGGGGCACCTGTTCGCCGCGCTGCACCGCGAGAACCCCTTCGCGGGCGAGGCGCGCCGCCGCCTCATCGACGCGCTCGTCGCCGTCGATCGGAGCCTCGACGTCCCGACCAAGGACGCCGCGCCCGAGGACCTCGCCGCGCTCGCGATCCCCGATCTCGGCGCGCTCTCTCCCGAGCTCCGCGAGGCGCGGGAGCTCATCGACGACCTGGATCTGGAGCTCGTCGGCCTGCTCGCGCGGAGGGCCGAGCTCGTCCAGCGCGCCGGGCGCGCCAAGGCCACGATCGGGGCGGCGGTCCGGGATCCGGTGCGCGAGGCGCGCCTGATGGAGTCGCGCCGCCGCTGCGCCGTCGAGCTCGGCCTCGACCCCGACGGCGTCGCCGAGGTCTTCGAGGTGATCCTCCGGCACTCGCGCTCGCTCCAGGAGCGGCGCTCCGCCGTCTAGCGCGCGGCGCAGGCGACGGGCTCCTCACCACCGAAACACGAGGCACATCGAGCGCGTCGAGCGGGTATCGACAGAGGGTCAGGAGAGCGTCGATGCATCGCTGTCCATGCCACTTGCGTCGGTTTTCTTCGTGTTCTCTCCGATTCTCGCGCTGCGCTCACGGCCTCTTCGAGGGGGCGCTCGGTGGCGCACGAATTCCTCTTTCCACCCTGGCGTACTCCGGTGTAGGGTCTGCGTGCGGAGATCATGCAGCGGCGTCAGGCGCCCCCTTGTGAATACTGCAGGCGAGACCTGGGTCGCAGGTAATACAGCGCCTCGATTACGATACGAGCTCGTCGGCGCAGCGCAGCGCACGGGAGGGGCTGGAATGGATCTGCGGAGCGGGCGGGCCGAGCGTCCCGGGGCTGAGCGTGGCCGGCGTACGCTCCACGCGCCGGCGCCCTCGCGCAGGGCCGCCTCCGGGAAGGCCCTCCGGCGCCCGGGGGTTCGTTCCGGCAGGCGGGCGGGCGCGCTCACCCTCCGCCGCGGGCGCGGGCTGCTTCCCCCCGGCGACGTGGTTTCCCCGAGCCTCCTTGCACGGGGCGCCGGAGCAGGCTGGAACGGACGCGGCAGACGCCGCTCGAAAGCGGTGGACACAGCCCCATTCCTGAGGATGCTGCGGGGCTGGCCGCGGCGCTGACGACGGAGCAAGGGAGGCAAGGAGACGCGGGATGAGGGCAGAAGTAGGCAGAGTCAACATCCTGGTCGTTGACGACAGGCCTGAGCAGCTCCTCTCCCTGGAGGCAGTCCTCGCGCCGCTCGGCGAGAACATCGTCAAGGCGGCGTCCGGGAGGGAAGCGCTTCGCCATCTCCTTCAGGAGGAGTTCGCGGTCATCCTCCTCGACATCAAGATGCCTGAGATAGATGGGTTCGAGACGGCGACGCTCATCCGCAAGCGGAGGAGCACGCTGCACACGCCGATCATCTTCCTGACGGCGCACACCGAGCGCGTCTATGTCGAGCGCAGCTATTCGCTCGGGGCGGTCGATTACATCATGACCCCGTTCGCCCCCGAGGTCGTCCGCACCAAGGTGTCAGTCTTCGTCGATCTCTTCAAGAAGACACAGAAGATCAAGCTCCAGGCGGAGTCGCTGCGCGCGCACGCGGAGCAGCTCCAGCGGCTCAACCGCGCCGCGCTCACGATCAACTCGGCCCTGTCGCTCGACGCCATGGTCGCGGCGATCACGGAGGCGGCCCGCGACGTCGGCGGCGCCCATCAGGCGATGACCCTCGTGAAGCTGGAGCGGCCCGGTGAGCGGGCGCGGACCGCGGTGTCGCTCTCGGAGCGGTACACGACGTTCCAGAAGGAGGCGCCTCCCCCCATCGCCGGCAAGCTGTGCGCGCTCGTCTGCGCCAGGAACAGGCCTCTCCGGCTGACGCAGCGAGAGCTCTCGCTGCACCCGGAGTGGCTGGACAACGGCGGGCAGAGGCCGCCGCCGCGGGGGTACCTCGCGGCGCCCCTCACCGCGGCCGACGGCCAGAACATCGGGACCATCCAGCTCTCGGATCGGAACGACGGCGAGTTCTCCGACGACGACGAGACCGTCCTCGTGCAGCTCGCGCAGCTCGCATCCATCGCCATCCAGAACTGCGTCCACGCCGAGGCGCGCGAGGCGAACCGCCTGAAGGACGAGTTCCTCGCCACGCTCTCCCACGAGCTGCGCAGCCCGCTGAACGCGATCCTCGGCTGGACGCAGCTCCTGCGGTCCGAGCCGTTCGATGAGCAGCGGGTGTCCCACGGGCTCGAGGTGATCGAGCGCAACGTGGCCGCGCAGACGAAGCTCATCGAGGATCTCCTCGACGTCTCGCGGGTCACGACGGGCAAGCTGAGCATCAGCGCCGCGCCGATGGCGCTCGCGCCCGTCGTGGAGACCGCCATCGACGCGATCCGCCCCGCCGCCGAGGCGAAGGGCCTCACGATCGACGTCTCGCTCGACCCCGACATCGAGGTGAACGGCGACGCGGATCGCCTGCAGCAGGTCGTCTCGAACCTCACGTCCAACGCGCTCAAGTTCACGCGTCCCGGGGACCATATCCTCGTCTCCCTGCGGCGGGCCGGCGCGACGGCGGAGCTCACGGTGCGCGACACGGGCGAGGGGATCGCGCCGGATTTCCTCCCGCTCGTCTTCGAGCGCTTTCGCCAGGCCGACAGCACGAGCCGCAGGACGCACGCGGGCCTCGGCATCGGGCTGTCCCTTGTGCGCCATATCGTCGAGATCCACGGCGGCTCGGTCGTGGCCGACAGCCCTGGGTTGCACAAGGGGTCGACGTTCGTGGTCCGGCTCCCGCTCCTCGGGGTCGAGCGCAGCTCGCTCCAGGCGCTCACGAGGGAGGGGCGGTCGCGCTCGCTCGCGGGCTCGGAGTCCGCGTTCAATCTCGGCGGGCTCCGCGTCCTGCTCGTCGAGGACGACGCGGACGCGAGGGAGCTCCTTCAGGAGGTGCTGTCGCAGCACCACGCCGAGGTGACGGCCGTGGCTTCGGCCCACGAGGCGCTCGCGGCGTTCTGCGCGGATCTCCCGCACGTGCTCGTGAGCGATATCGCCATGCCGGGCGAGGACGGCTATGAGCTCATCCGCGCCATCCGCCAGCGCCCGCCGCAGGCCGGCGGCGATCTGCCCGCGCTGGCCCTGACGGCCTATGCGCGCAAGGAGGACCAGAAGCGCGCGCTCGACGCCGGCTTCCACATGCACGCCACGAAGCCGATCGAGCCCGCCGCCCTCGTGGCCGCCGTGGCCAGCCTCGCGGCCCGGGCCCGCGCAGGCGACCTCCCCTGCGCCCGGGAGCGAGGGTCGAGCGAGGAGATCAACCGGTGAAGAGCGCGCGGAGACGAGGGGCCGCGGGCGCTCCATAGCGGCGCGCCTTCGCGTTCTCCATCGCTCGCACATCCAACATGAGCTCGCTCGCTAGCCCGCCCGACCCGCCAGCGATATCGGGTCTCTCCCCAGCGTGCCCGCGCTCATGAGCAGGGACGAGGACCATGGCCGATGGGCATCGGGCCTGGGACTTGCACTTCTTGCACTTGATGACGCGAACGTGTCCTCATGACCAGACTGGGAGCCGACCCATCGGGGGCCAGACGAGGCGCGTCCGCGCTGCAGTCGGGCTCTGTTCGCGTGGTGCGCGGCGCCGGCGCCGCTCCTCCAGGTCGCTCACGCGAGGAGGCTTTGGCTCATGGGGCCCTCACCTCTGGAGGTCAATCCGTTATGGCGGATGAGCTGTCAGGCACAGTCGCTCTTCACGCGTCATGTTCGCCCCGCGCCGATGTAGGCGAATGTGCTTGACCAGCGGGAGCTCACGGGGGGGCACCCACATGCAACGATGATGCAGTGAGACAAAAAGCTTGCGTAATCCAGTATGGTGGCTTATCGTCCACCATAACGGAATCACCACGGAGTTGACACCGGCCCATCGAATGCAGCGTGCTCATAGCGCTTTTTAGGGCGCACATTTTGCGCGAATTTGCGTGGATTGAGTCGCTTGGCGGTGTGGAGCGGTGATCGGCGCGGGGTTCTGCCGAGTCATTCTTTGGGGGGGACAACCCAACGGAGAGAACGAACCATGAACGCTTCGAAGAGCATCTTTGCAAGCGCGCTGCTGCTAGGCGCGACCATGATGATGATCGGCGCCGGATGCGGCGATGACGGCGAGACCAACACCACCTCCTCCTCCACCACGACGAGCTCGGCGTCGGGTACGGGCGGCGAAGGCGGCGCCGGCGGCGAGGGTGGCGCGGGTGAGGGTGGCGGCACCGGCGGCGCGGGTGGCGCGGGCGAGGGCGGCGGCACCGGCGGCGCGGGTGGCGCGGGTGGCGCGGGCGAGGGCGGCGGCACCGGTGGCGCTGGCGGCGCCGGCGGCGCTGGCGGCGCGGGCGGCGCCTGAGACGAGCGCGTCGATAGCGGCCATCCCTCGCCGAGCCCGCGGTACGGCGGGCGAGGGATAGGCTGTTGGAGCGCCACTCATCACCTCCCGTCCCCATGCGTCTTCGCGGCTGCATGGCTCGGCCGGGCGTTGTTCGGCGCTCTATCGCGATGTGCAGGTTCGTGGGATGCTAGCTCGACCGCCAGGCCAGCGCGTTAGGCGTGCGAATGTGCGCTGAAGCGAGCCGAACGAAGCGGATGAGCCCGTAGCGCACGAAGTTGCGCCCCGCTGTGGGCTCGGGAATCACGGGTGGGCTGGGAGACAGCAGGTGCTTTGTGTCTTCCCACCGTCCCGTGGTGTCCCGAGCATTTTGATTTCGGAAACTCTGCCTGTCAGCGCCGGACTCGAGGGGCCGGGTGAAGGACGGCGTCTGCGCTGATGCCGCGCTGCCACGTGTCTTTCGCGCTGCGGGGCACCTCGTTCGCACGGCTGCATTCCCGTTCGCGCTTGTACGCATCTCGGACGGAGCCGTGGCGCATACGCGCCCGCGCTATGCATGTTTTGCGGCCCCTCTGGTGCCGGCGTCATGGATTTTTCCGAGGGGATGTCCCTCCGCGATGTGAGCTTTGCCCACGGCGCCCCCGCGAAGCCTCGTTGAATCTCTCCCCTTCCTGGCGGGGAATCCTGTCGGGCGGGACGGACCCGGACGCACCCCGCTGCAGCGGGGCTAGCGCGCCTCGTTGCAGCGCCGCAGCTCGCTCGTGGGGCTAGCGTCGCGGTTGCACGCGCGGAGCTCCTCGGTGAGGCGAGCGACCTCGTCGACGAGGGCCTCATTGCAGCGACGGAGCTCGCGCGAGGTGCTCTGCGCGTCGCGGTGGCGCAACGCGTTGTGCACGGCCACCGCCGCCTGCGATGCGAGGAGGCCGCAGAGCTCGACCTGGCCGGCGCGGAACGCGCCGGCGGTCGCGCCGTTCTCCGCGTAGAGCACGCCGGTGAGGCGGCCCTGATGCGTCATGGCGAGGCACAGGATCGATCGAAGGCCGCCCTCGAGCAGGTAAGGGTCGTCCGCGAACCGCTCGTCCAGGGCCGCGCTTGTGAGGGCGATCGGCTGCTGTGTCTGGGCGACATGCTGGACGACGCTCGCGGCGAGATCGGCGGTGGAATCGGCGGTGGAATCGAGCGGCGTCGCAGGTCCGAGGCGAACCCCTCCGCGGTCGCCGTCGAGCTCGGCCTCGATGGTCAGCGCGCCGTCGCGCGCGAGGAGCAGCACGGCGCGCTGCGCGCCCGCGCTCTCGCACAGGGCCCGGAGGAGCCGCTCGAAGAGGCGCTCCAGGACGAGCTCCCCGCAGATCGCGCGCGAGACGCGGAGGAGGGCGAACGCGTCGAGCGACGTGGGGCGCTCCGTGCTCGCCGGGAGCGCGGACTCCGGCGGACGGCTCTGCTGCCCGACGAGCGCGGCGCGCGCCACGAGGTGCGGGTACTTTCGCGACAGCTGTCGCGCTTTGGCCTGCGCGCCCCACCGCAGATAGCCCTCGTGGGCGTCGGCCATGTAGACGTGGGCGATCCTCTCCCTGCCGCTCGCGAGGTGGAACTTCGCGCAGAGCTCGCTGGCGAGCGCCTCGTCCCGGACGAAGCCGTTCACCTTCGCCGACTCGATCGCCTGATCGTAGAGCTTCATCGCAGCGAGCTCCTCGCCGGCGGCGCGCGCGGACTCCGCGCGGAGGAGGAGGTGCTTGTGACGGTAGTTGTCCGGGCACCGCTCGCCCCACTCCGAGAACCGATCCCGGTAGCTCGCCACCGAGACGGTGGTCAGCTGCCGGCCGCGCGCCAGCGCGGGCGAGAGCAGCGTCAGGCAGGTGTAAAAGAACACCTCGGTCGCGAGGTGATCGTCGACGCCGCCCTGCATCCTCGCCTCGGCCAGCGAGCCCATCCGCAGCGCCCCCTCGTAGTCCTCGTTGAGGAAGCAGATCTGCTGCCGCAGCGCGTAGTGGACGCGCGCGGCGGCGCCGTGCGCCGGCGCCGAGAGCTTCGCTTCCTCCCCTGCGTCGTCGAGATCGCCGTGGCTGGGCGGGCGGGACGCGCCGGCGCGCGTCGTGTCCATCAGGTCGTCGAGCGCGCGGCGCACCCCGGTCAGCGCGAGGGCGGCGAGCTCCTCCCGCGCGCGCCGCACGAGCGAGAGGAACCCGTCGACCTCGGCCCGCACCGCCTCGCACTCGTCGCCGAGCCCGAATCGAACGAGCGCGGTGTGGACGCACGCCTGGGACAGGTAGGTGAGATCGCCCGTCCTGTGCCCCGCCTCGAGCGCGGCCTGGAAGAGATCGAGGCTGGAAAGGAGATGATCGGTGAAGACGCTGACGTGGGCCCCGAGCACGACGCGCAGCCGGCACGAGAGCTCGGGCTGTCCGGACCTCTCGTTCATCTCGAGCGCGAGCTGGCCGAGCTCGTAGGCCTCGTCGTAGCGGCGGAGCACCCGCGCGGCGACCCAGGCGTAGGCCATGTAGCCGTACGAGGAAGCTCCGCCGTGGCCGCGCTCCAGCGACAGGTTGACCTGCCTGGCCGCGATGAACGTGCAGAGCGGCGGGTTCACCGTCGCGGCGGGGAGCATGAGCGCCATGAGGAGCCGGAGCGCCGCGCGGGTCCGGGCGTCCGACGCCTCGGGCTCGTCGAGCAGATCCTTGAGCCGGCGCGTGCCGAGCGCGGCGCGCGCGGCCGCGAGCTCGGCGTCCGCGGCCGCCTTCCGCCCCGGCCCGTCCTCCGGGAGGGGGACGCCGAGCATCGCGAGGGCCGTCCTTCCGAGCGCCACCGCCTCGTCGAGCCGGCCCTGGGTTGTGTACACGGCGATGCGCAGCTCGTGCGCCCTGGCCCGCTCGAGATCCGAGCGCGCCTCCGCCGCGAGCACGTCGAGCAGCGCCTCCGCGCGCTCGAGCCGGCCGCCGAGGTGCGCGCACTCGGCCGCCTCCGCGTGCAGCGAGAAGGCGATCTCGTGGTCTCGCTTGAAGCTCCCATCCGGCAGCGCCGCGATCCCGGCCTCGAAGAGATCGGCGGCCGCCGGGGTCGCGCCCCGCTCCCTCGCCTTGCGACCCGCTGCGAGGTTCATCGCGGCGAGCGCCTCCCGCTCGCGCGGCTCGACGATCAAGGGCGCGCCGAGGTTCAGGTGGTGCGCGGCCTCGAAGAGCGCCTCGTCCGAGCGCTCGCGCTGCGATCGCGCCTCGGCCATGCGCCCGAGGCGCAGGTGGACCGCGCGCCGCTCCGCGTCAGGGAGGGCGGCGTAGGCATCGATGTCGACCTTCAGCACCTGCGCACGCGCAGTGCGCTCGTCAGCGGGCTTGCAGAGCAACTTCATCGCCATCTCCGAGGCGATCCCTGGGGGCGCCGGCGGCGAGGGCGGGGCTGGCGCGGGGGGGCCGCGCAGTCGCGCCTTCGCTCGCAGGGAGCTCCGTCGTGATCGTAGATGGGTGGGGGGTCATCGAGCGGCCGGCGCCCGCGGTCGCGGGCTCCTCCAGCGGGAATACGTCCGCCGGAGTGGTGTGAAAGCATCCTACCCTAAGTGGGCGTGGGTGCGCTACGGTGGTAGGCGCCCGTCTTTCCGTTCTGCGCGCGCCGCCGGTCGCCTGCGTAGCCGGGGGGGAAGGGCGGCCTCTGGGTCCGCGGTGACCGGCGGCGCGCGGCTCACGGCTCCCGACGCCCGCCCCGGCGTCAGGGCCGCCCCGGCGTCAGGGCTTGCGCGCGAGCAGCCCGCCCATCGCCTGCGCCTCGCCGGGCCAGGCGACGTTCAAGATGCCAGTCGCCCGCGCCTGGACGGCAGCGGCGAGCGACTCGACCAGATTTCGATTATCGATGATCTGGATCCGGAACATGCGGTGTTCAGGGCGAGAGATTCCCTATCCATCTCTGTCGGCGTGCGCGTGCCAGTACGTGAGTCGATCGATCGCGCGACCGGGGTCGAATGGCCGGTTCGCCCGGGGAGCGACGGTGTGAAGAGGACATGCGGCGGCGCTGAACGAACGCGTCCTCACGCCCCGGATGAGCCCGCATCGAGCGAGAAAAGTTTGGATTTTTCAACTTCGCGAGAAGCTTGAAAGGCGCGGGCCATGGTCCGCATCCTGCAATGTTTCCAGTGTGCCCGCGTCGAGGCGGGAGAGGAGATGCAGTATGTGGTCTGTCTTGAGAGCACGGAGCGCCCTCTGCGGCGTCATCTGCTGTGGCGCCGGGTGTATGTCCTCGGAGGCTGCGGACGCTGTGTCGGAGGGCGAACCGGGAGGCGACAGCGGCGGTGCGGCGCGGGCGAACGCCGAGCACGCCTCGCCTCCCGGGATGTGCGAGACGGGGGCAGTCGGTCCCGGGGGCGTGTGTCTGGGTGCCGCGGTCGCACCCGGCGGGCGGTTGGCCCGCGCGACCGGGCTCGGCGACGGCGAGCGGGCCGAGCGGTCGTGCCGGCAGAGCTCGTTCAGCCGGCAGTATCCTGGCAAGGGCGCGACCCTGCGCGGCTTCACGGTCGACGGCGCCGGCCGCGCGCTGCTCGCCGGCTCCTTCGAGGGGGAGCTGATCTTCGGCAGCACCCGGCTGCGGAGCGCGGGCGCGACGGACGCCTTCGTGGCCGAGCTCGACGCGTGCGGCGCTCCGCTCTGGAGCAAGCAGTTCGGCGACGGCACGGCGCAGAGCGCCATCGACGTGGCCGCGAGCAGCGGGGGTCAGTCGCTCGTGCTCGGCGATTTCTCCGGCACGGTCCGCTTCGGCGCGCACCGGCTCACGGCGGCGTCGCCCTCGGGCGCGGACCTGTTCCTCGTGAAGCTCGGCCCGCGCGGCGCGGCGAGCTGGGCGGCGCAGATCTCCGCGGAGGAGGACGCGATCCTGAGCGGCACGGCGCTCGCCGCCGATGGCCGCGGCGGCGCGCTCGTGCTCGGCAGGCTGGAGGGGGCCGCGAAGGTCGCCGGCGCGCGGATCGAGCGTCGGGCCATCGGCGCCTTCGTCGTCCGGCTCGACGCCTCGGGTCGCTTCGCGTGGGTCAGCCTGCCGCCGAGCGGCTCCGACAGCGAGGAGATCGGCATCGAGGTCGACCGCGACGGGAACGCGATCCTCGCGAGCCAGGACGGGCGGGGCACGGCGACGTTCGTGACCAAGCTGGACCGGAACGGAGAGCTCGTTTGGCACAAGCGGTTCCGTGGCTCGCCGGAGCAGCTCGAGGAGGCGTACGACCTCGCCGTGGATCCAGAAGGCGCTGCGCTGCTCTCCGGCAGCGGCGTCTTCGGCGAGCCCGATCTGCCGGGCGGCCCGCGGCCGTTCGTCGCCAAGATCGGCCCGGATGGCCGTGTGATCTGGGTGAAGCGCTTCGACGCGCGGAGCCCTCGCCGCATCACGGCGAGCGGCGAGCGCGTGGTGCTGGCCGGCGATGCGCTGTGCGCGTCGGCGGATGAGCCGGCGTCGTGCAGCGCGTGGGCGGCCGGGCTCAGCTCCAGCGGAGAGGAGCAGTGGACCCGGCGCATCGGCGCGGACGTCCACGTCTCCGGGCTGGAGATGGACCCGTGGGAGAGCCCGATGCTGGCCGGGTCCTTCCAGGGCACGATGGCGCTCGGGGGCGAACGCCTCTCCAGCGACCAGGGCGCGCTCTTCCTGACCCGCTTGCCGGACCCGGGCTGACCGCGCGCGGGCGCTCGGGTCCTCCCGGAGAGATCGCCTGGAAAGCGCCCGTCGCCGGCGGACGGCGCGGCGCTGGCCCGGCTCACACGCCGAGCGCGCGGCGGACGGCGGCGACGATCTCCTCGGGGGTGCCGCCGACGTCGGCGCGGATCGCGTCCTCGGGCGGCTCCAGCGCGGCGAGCTGCGTCGAGAGGAGGCCGGGGGGCATGAAGTGATCCTTGCGCGCCGAGAGGCGCGCGGCGATCAGCGCTGGATCGCCGGTCAGGTGCACGAGGCGCATCCGCGCGGGGTCAACGAGCAGCTGCGCGCGGTGCGCCGCCTTGAGCGCCGAGCAGGCGATCACGGCGCCGCGCCCCTCGTCGAGGAGCTGGCGGATGCGCGCGGTGAGCGCCGCGATCCACGGCGCGCGATCCCGATCGTCGAGCGGCTTGCCGGCGCGCATCTTCTCGATGTTGGCGGCGGGGTGGAAGTCGTCGGCGTCGACGAGCTCCCATCCGAGCTCGCGCGCAAGGCGCGCCCCGACCGTCGTTTTTCCGGCGCCGCTCACGCCCATCACGAGCACGATCACGGGCGCCGCGCCTCTCCGAGGGCTGTCTCTCGCGCTCTTCGCATGGTGGGAGCCATCCTATCATGGGCGGTTCGGCACGCCCCCTGCTGCGCCGGGCGCATGCGTAGGCCTCCGATCCCTGTGGTCCTGTTGCCATTTTCCCTGCTCTGCGCCGGTTGCTCCTCTGGCGGCGCCGAGCCGGAGCCGCGGCCCTCGCCGTCCGGGTGCGCCGATCCGGGCACCGCGGGCTGCGTCGTCGCCTCGGACAGGCAGCGGGCCCGCGCGCCTCGGGTGCCGGAGGCCGACGCCAGGGAGCTCGCCCTCGGCAACACGGCGTTCGCCCTCGAGCTCTACCGCCGGATCGGCGCCGCGCCGGGCAACCTCTTCTGTTCGCCGTACAGCGTGTCGAGCGCGCTGGCGATGACGTACGCCGGCGCGCGCGGGGAAACGGCGCAGCAGATGGCGCGCGCGCTGCGCTTCACGCTGCCGCAAGCGCGGCTCCACCCGGCGTTCAACGCGCTCGATCTGGCGCTCGCGCGCCGCGGCGAGGGCGCCGAGGGGCGGGACGGCAAGGGGTTCCGGCTCCACGTGGCCAACGCGATCTGGGGGCAGATCGGCTCCGCGTTCGTGCCGTCGTTCCTCGACGTGCTGGCGGAGAGCTACGGGGCCGGGCTGCACGTCGTCGACTTCGTCCAGGCGCCCGACGAGGCGCGGGGGATCATCAATGGCTGGGTAGCCGAGCGCACCGAGGACCGCATCAAGGACATCCTGCCTGAAGGCGCCCTCGGGCCCTCGACCCGGCTCGTGCTGACGAACGCCATCTACTTCAACGCTGCCTGGCAGTTTCCGTTCGAGGAGGAGGAGACGAGTCCGGGGAGCTTCACGCTGGCGGACGGCTCCACGGTGTCCGTGCCGATGATGACCAACCACGCGCAGGTCCGTTATGGCGAGGGCGACGGCTACGAGGCGCTGGAGCTGCCCTACGACGGCGGCGAGCTGTCGATGGTGCTCGTGCTCCCGTCGGAGCTCGGCGGCTTCGAGGCGGGGCTCGATCCGGAGCGGCTGGAGGGCGTCCTCGCCTCCCTCGGGTCGCGGAGCGTCACGATGGCGCTGCCGCGGTTCAAGATCGCTTCGACCCTGGATCTCGCCCCGCCGCTCGAGGATCTGGGGATGCCCGCCGCCTTCTCCGATCGCGCCGATTTCTCGGGGATAAGCGTCCAGGGCGGCCTGTTCATCACCGATGTGCTCCACGAAGCGTTCGTCTCCGTGAACGAGGCGGGCACCGAGGCGGCGGCGGCGACGGCGGTGGTGATCGGCGAGACGTCGGCGCCCGAGCCCGCCACCCTCCGCTTCGACCGCCCGTTCCTCTTTGTCATCCGGGATCGCGCGACGAGCGCGATCCTGTTCGTCGGCCGCGTGGCCGACCCGTCCAGGTAAGAGCGCAGGGTCCGGACGAGCGAGGCATCCTGCGACAGGCGTTGCATCCTGTCCTGTGGCGCCGCGGCGCGCGCCGCGCGAGCCCTCCTCAGTAGAGGCGGGGGACGAGCCGCGCGGACGTCCGGCGCGCGTAGTCGTCGTATTCCGGAAAGGTGTCGCGCAGCACGCGCTCCTCGTATCCCATGCGGATGACCTGCAGGATCATCTCGACCGTGTAGATCAGGACCGCGGCGATGGACGGATAGATCAAGATGATACCCGTCCCCTGGATCAGGGTGGCGAGATAGACCGGGTGGCGTACGAGCCGGTAGGGGCCATTGGTGATGAGGCGTCGCGCCTCGGGCATGACGCTGAACGACTTGCCCAGCCACCCGATGCTGACCACGGCGAGCGCCATTCCAGCGAGGATGAGCAGCGTGCCCACCACCTGACGGCCGGGCATCGGCGGGGCCTTGGGCAGCCATGCGATGCTCGCCGGCAGCAGGCCGGCGGCGAGCGCGGTGACGCGAGGTACGACGCCGCTCAGCTTGCGTACAGGGCGGAGGCGAACGAGCGTGAACGCCGCGACGAGCAGCAGGTAGGCCTCGGTGGCCACGAGCGAGGCCACCGTCGTCCCGTACGTGAGCCCCCTGGGCCCGCTCCAGAGAAACAGGTGAGCATAGATATCGCGCCCGACGAACAGGGCGTTATAGAGCATGAGGACGGCGAGCGGCAGCCGCATCGCGAGGTCGTAGAGCACCGCGCCATTCATTTGTATTCCCCCTTACTTCGCATCGTGAGAGGGGGCGCGAGCGAGGTCAAGCCAGCGGGGCTTTCGTCGCGTCGGATCCATCATCCATCCACCGCGGGCGCAGCGCGCTTCGACGACGGCGGGGCCGCGGGACGATCGAGGTCTGTCGGAGACAGCGCCTGCGGGGGAGAAGGAGAGTTCAGCCGTATCGGAGCTTGAGGAGGAACACGGTGGTGCATAGGGGAGGCGTATCCGGAGAGACAGGGAGATAGAGATGTTTTGTCGACGCCTCCACGCTTCCACGTGGTGCGGCGTCCACCTTCGGGAGGGCCGCTGCGCTCAGCTGGTCCGCCCGCCGACGCGCTCACACCGCCTCGATCATCCTCTCCACCGCATCGCAGATCTCCTGCTCATCCAGCGCCGCGAACCCGAGCCGCAGGAAGGGGCGCTTCTTGCCGTCGAACGCGAACCGCCGCCCCGCGGAGAACGCCACCTTCCGCGCGAGCGCGCGCTCGGCCCAGGCGTCCGCGTCGATCGCGGCATCCACCTTGGCCCACAGGGCCATACCGCCGGCTGGCACGGCGAAGTCGAGCGCGCCGGGGAGCCGCGCGCGCAGCGACGCGACGAGCAGATCGCGCCGCGCCCGGTAGGCGCGGCGCGCGCGCTGCGCGTGGCGCTGCACCTCGCCGTCCTCGAGGAGCTCGGCGACGGCGCGCTCCACGGCGTGGTCGCCCTGCCGGTCGACGAAGGTGCGGTGGAGGGAGAGGCGCTCGATCAGCGGCTCGGGGGCGACCACGAAGCCGATCCGGAGCCCGGGGGCGAGGATCTTCGACAGGGTGCCGATGTAGATGACGACGCCGGCCGTGTCCGCGCTGGCGAGCGGCAGCACCGGGCGGCCGTCGTAGTGGAACTCGTGATCGTAGTCGTCCTCGAGGATCGCGATCCGGCGGGCCCGGCAGAGCTCGAGGAGCGCGATGCGCCTGCCGGGCGCGAGCACCGCGGTCGTGGGGTACTGGTGGTGCGGGGTGACGTAGACGGCGCGCAGGCGCTCCCGCTCGGCGAGCTCCGAGAGCGCATCGACGGAGAGGCCCGCGGCGTCGACAGGCAGCGGGAGGAGCCGCGCGCCGGCGAGGCGGAGGGCCTCCCACGCGGGGCGGTAGCCGTAGGACTCGACGGCGACCGCGTCGCCCGGCGTGATCAGGGCGCGGGCGACGAGGTCGAGCGCCATCTGGCTGCCGCGCGTGACGAGGACCGACTCCGGCCCGGCGGCGAGGCCGCGCACCGCCGAGAGCATCGCGGCGAGGGCGGCGCGGAGGCGCCCGTCGCCGCGCGGATCGGCGTAGTCGAGCAGCTGCTTCGACCCGGCGTGCAGCGCGCGGCGGTAGGCGCGCGCGAGCGCCGCGGTCGGCACGAGGCGCATGTCGGGGAGGCCGCCGCTCATGCGGAGCGTGCCGGGCGGGATGATGGGCACGTGCCGGAGCGAGGTCGCGCCGAGATCGAAGCCGAGCCGCGCCGGCACCTCCGCCCGCGCGGCGGCGCGCCGGGCGAAGCCGCGGGGCGCCGGCGCCGGCAGCTCCGCCGAGACGAAGGTGCCGCGCGCGGCGCTGGCCTCGATCCAGCCCTCGGCGGCGAGCTCGCGGTACGCGGCGAGGACGGTGTTGCGATGGACCGACAGCGACCGCGCGAGCGCGCGGCTGCCCGGGAGCTCGGCGCCGGCGCGGAGCCGGCCGCGGCGGATGTCGTCGGCGAGGGCGCGCGCGATCTGCAGGAAGATCGGCTGCGGCGCGGCGGGATCGACCGCGAGGGTGAGCTCCCAGGGCATGCCAGCTGGTCTAGCAGAAATCGGCGAACCGGATCTTTCGGGAGTACCAGGTGCGCGCCAACCTCGGTCCATGCGCAGGGAGATTTTTCGCATGGAGAGGGCGGAGGCCGAGGCGCTCCTCGGTCTCGCGGAGGTGGTCCACCTGGCGTCGACGACGGCCGAGGGCGAGCCGGTGCTGAGGACGGTGCACGGCGTCGTGGTCCGGGGCGCGATCGCCTTCCACGGCGCGCCCGCGGGCGAGAAGACCGAGGCTGTCGGCCGGCCCGCGGTGGTGTCGTGCGAGCAGGTCGTCGCGTCGATCCCGAGCTACTTCACCGATCCGGAGCGGGCGTGCCCGGCGACGACGCTCTACCGGAGCGCGCAGGTCCACGGGGTGATCGAGCGCGTGGACGATCCGGATCACAAGGCCGAGGTGCTGGAGGCGCTGATGCAGAAGTACCAGCCCGAGGGCGGGTACACGCCGCTCGACGCGTCGAGCCCGCTCTACCGCAAGGCGATCGCTGGGATCCTCGTGCTCGCGGTCCCGCTGTCGCGGCTCGACGGCAAGGCGAAGCTCGCGCAGAACCGGACGCCCGAGGAGCGGGCGCGGATCCTCACGAAGCTCTGGGAGCGGGGTGCGCCCGGCGATCCCGCGGCGATCGAGCTGCTCCGCGGCGCTTGCCCGGACACGCCGGTGCCCGGGTTCCTGCAGGCGCCGGCGGGCTGCGTGCTCGCGTGCGCGCTGGGCCCGCGCGACGTGGCGGCGGCCGTCGATCTGCTGGAGGGCGGCTACTGGAACCAGGGCGTGTCGCGCGAGGCGATCGCGCGGGCGCTGCTCGGCTCGTCGGCGTGGGTGGGCGCGCGCGACGCGGCGGGCCGGCTCGTGGCGACGGCGCGGGCGATCAGCGACGGGAGCAGGCGCGCGTGGCTGTTCGACGTGATGGTCGCGCCCTCGCTGCGGGGCCGCGGCGTGGGCGAGGCGGTGGTGCGGCTGCTGCTCGGGCACCCGGCGGTCCGCGGCGCGAGCCACGTCCACCTGGGCACCCAGGACGCGCACACGTTCTACGCGCGGTTCGGTTTCCGTGACCGCGCGGCGCTGCCGCCGCGGCCGTTCACGTCGACGGAGATGGTCTTCGCCAGGAGGTGAGGGGCGTGGCTCGTCGCGCCGGGGGCGCACTCCCTCACGACGCTGGGGGCATTACTGGATCGCGTGGTCTGCCCGGGTGGGCGGCGCGGTGAACGGGCTCAGCGGTTGGAACTGCTCGCCTTGAAACGGGACGAACCCGTCTGGCCAGCGCGCTTCGAGCCGACCCAGCACACGATGGTGCAGCGGTGCGGGCGGCAGGTTCACCCTATCGACGAACACATCCATCGACACGCGGTGGTCGATGAGCTTCGCGGTGTCCGGCACGAGGTAGTCTGGAATGTAACCTAGCAAGCACTTGTCTGCGCTGCGGAGCGCGACGGCGTTGGGGTTCGCCTCGTTCTGCGCATCGAGCATCCAGAACAGCCGTTCTCCGGACACGAGGCGTGCGATGCGTTCTTCTGCGCCTGGGATGTACCGGACGCCGCGGAGGAGGAAGCGAGTTGTGTAGCTGCCTGTCTCGTCCTGCTCCGGCGCAGGTACCACTTCGATGCGATCCGTCTCCCGCCTGCCCCCGCTCCGCGCCAGGATCTCGACCGAGTCCGCCTCCGCGGGGTCAAGACCCAGCACTTGCAGATACGCCAGGTAATCCGGGCGGGTCGTAGGCATCACCCGATTTGAGAAGAAGGGGAACAGCGACGGGCTGCGATAGACCTTGTAAAGTTCGGGGAACGCAATGAACGGCTGGAAGCCCCGATCCATCGCCTCCAGAGCACCCTGAATGTACTGGAATTCGTAGAGATCGCCGTCCGTTCCGCCGTGGTGAACGAGCCGGGCGACCGGAATGATCGCGCTATGGTTCGAGTCGTACCATGTGACGAAGAGGGTTCGGCCGGCCGTCATGGATGCGTTTCCAGCAGTGAGAGCAACGCGCGGCGGTTGGTCGACATCACCGCAAGGGCGAACTGGCGAGCCGGCTCGCTGATTCGATGCGCAGGGATGCGGTCCACGATGGAGGATACCGTAGCATGATCGGTTGCGCCGAGTCGCTCGAGCCAGTGCCTGCCGGCCAGCTGCGCGTGCCGCATCGCCTCCGCGAAGGCATCGAGCGGGCTCATTGGCGCTGGATCCTGGGCGTTCCGGTAAAGAGCCGAGCGCGCCTTCTTGCAGTACGCGTCGACGGAGCGTCGCCGGTCCCGGCCCTCGAGGCGTGCGCGCCGCTCTTCGTCCTTGATCTCCCGGCCCAAGCTCGATGCGTGGTCATAGCTGGGCGCGAGTGCCGCATAGCGCTCTGCCTGTCCGACGCGCACGAGCACGGCCCAGTTCTCATGGTGCCGATCGGTGTTGCCGATCAACGCGTCGAGCATGAGATAGCCGAGGAACCAATCCACTGCCGTCGCGAGATCGGCCGAAGCTGTACCTTCGGGTGCACGAATGAAGCTCTGGCTGAGCGCGTCGAGCACAAAGGTAACAGTGTGCTCGGACGCGCTGTAGGCAGCGTGGACGGGGTACTCCGGACGGCGCTCCTGCAACAGTTCGTTCCCATGCGCCAGAGCATGCTCGTCGTCGGTGATGGCAAGCGTAAGCGTCCCGGGTTGCCCCTCGTAGACGGCGAGATCCACCTCCGCATGTGGAACGCCGAGGGCGCCCGCGACCTCGGCGGCGATTTTTTCCGCCCAGTCTTCCCCAGTACTGGCGCGGGCGTACTTGAAGAGGTAGCGACGGTGGTCATCGGCGTGGCACCAGAACTTGCGCTTGGTGCCCATGGGCTCCTCTCCAGTCCGCCAGACAGGAGAGACCTCGCGGATGGAGTACACCTCTGCCACTGCATCACCTCGGAACGCAGTGCATGCTCACGAGCGCGTCGTCTGCCCTCGAACCAGCCAGTGCAACGGTCGAGCCGGCTCGCGACAGCGCCAGCGATGCACACTTCACCGACGCCGCGAACCAGGCGAACGGCAGCGGTGTACGAGATCTGAAAACCCTGCGCGCCACAGTGGATTCGAACCACTGGCCTTCGGCTCCGGAGGCCGACGCTCTATCCAGCTGAGCTAGTGGCGCATTCTCGCGGGGTTTCGCGAGGGCCCCGAACCTACCCAAGGCTGGGCTCAAGCGCAACCCCATTCCAGCATCTTCGCGCACCGCCGGCAGCAACCCTCCGGAAGGCGGACCTCGCAGCGGCGTCCGTGGGGGGCTCCTGGCCGGCCGCGCGCCATCCGCCAAAATTTGGCCCCCGGACCGTCTGTCCGGCATTCCGGGGGCATGGATGCCCGTCAGCGAAGCTCCGCGCTCCCGGCCCCGGCGCGCGGACCCCTCCCGCTCGCCCTGGCCGTCGCCGCCCTCGCCCTGCCGGCCTGCACCGGCGGGGAGAACGCCACGCCCGAGGGCATCATCAGCCTCTCCGCGGGCGCGGCCCAGAAGGCCGCCGAGAACGACCCCGCCACCCTGCCGCGCCCGGACGGGCCCCGCATCGGCGCCGTGCAGATGGTGGCGCCCATCTACGAGAAGGCGGACCGGCGCTCGGCCAAGCTCGGCTACCTCCGCGCGGGCGGGACGGCGCCCCGCGGGGAGAAGCCCGCCGCGTTCGACGACTGCCAGGGCGGCTACTACCGCGTGCTGCCCGCCGGGTACATGTGCGCGGACGGCGACGCCACGATCGACACGCAGCACCCGATCGTCCGGGCGCTCACGCGGCGGCCCGACCTGTCCAAGCCGATGCCGTACCCGTACGCCTTCGTCCGGGCCATCGCGCCGAACTACTACCGGATGCCGTCCACGAAGGAGCAGCTCCAGTACGAGATGAGCCTGGAGCGGCACCTCCGCAGCTACAAGAAGCTCAAGAAGAAGTGGGACGAGATCAAGGTCGGCGCCAACGACGTGCCGCTCGACCCCGCGGGCAACGCCGCCGCCGACCCGCCCGCGGAGCCGCCCGAGCTCGGCGACAGCGAGCTCTTCGGCGGCAACGGCAGCGACGAGATCCCCTGGTTCTTCAAGGGCGGCCGGCAGCTCCCGAACATCTCGTCGTTCAAGGTCCCGGGCTACGCGATCATCACCAACCGGATCGCGCGCAAGGCAGGTCTCGCCCTCGTCGACACCTTCATGGGCGACGGCGGTCGGCGCTTCGCCCTGACCACCGACGCGCGGCTCGTGCCCACCTCGAAGCTCAAGCCCGCCCGCGGCTCCACGTTCCACGGCGTCGACATGACCAAGGGGTGGGAGCTGCCGCTCGCGTTCGTGCACCGGCAGGACGCGAAGCGCTACGACATCTCCGGCGGCGAGATGGAGAAGGCGGGCGAGCTGCCCTGGCATACCGCCGTGCAGCTCACGGGGCGCTCGAAGAAGGTCGGCGGCGCCCGCCTCGTCGAGGCGAAGGACGGGACGTGGGTGCGCGACTCCGACGTCGCCATCGCGGTGAAGCCCTCGGAGCTGCCGTCGTTCGCGCAGGGGACCGTGAAGTGGATCGACATCTCGATCCTGAGCCAGACGCTCATCCTCTACGAGGGCAGGAAGCCCGTCTACGCCACCGCGGCGGCGACGGGCCGCGACGGGCTCGGCGACCCCAAGAAGACCTTCTCGACCGTGCGCGGGACGTTCCGGATCCGCGACAAACACGTCACGACGACCATGGACGCGCACGAGGTCGACAACAAGTTCGAGCTCCGCGACGTGCCGTGGGTGCAGTACTTCGAGGCCGGCTACGCGATCCACGCGGCGCCGTGGCACGACGACTACGGCAAGCCGCGCAGCCACGGGTGCATCAACCTGTCGCCGATCGACGCGCGCCGGGTGTTCCTCTGGACCGATCCCCCCGTGCCCGAGGGATGGCACGGGGTCAGCGCGGGGAAGGCCACGGGGGAAGGGACCATCGTCCACATCCATCCCTAGAGCGGGGCTCAGGAAGCAGCGGGGTCAGTCCTCGTCGGCCTCGGCCTTGAAGCCGCTCTCCTTGATCACCTTGTCCTGCACCATCGGCGGGCAGACCTCCAGGTGCTCGACGTTCATCGTGAACGTGCCTTTGCCCTGGGTCATGCTCTTCAGCTTCGACTCGTACTCGAGCACCTCGGCGAGCGGCACGAACGCGTTCACGATCGTCTGGCTCTCGACCGAGTCCGTGCCGATGATCCTCCCGCGGCGGCTGTTGATGTCGCCGATGATGTCGCCCATCGCGACGCTCGGCACCGTCACCGAGAGCCGCACGATGGGCTCGAGCAGCACCGGCGCGCACTGCGCGGCGGCGGCCTTGAAGGCCTTGCTGCCCGCCATCTGGAACGCCGCGTCCGAGGAGTCGACGTCGTGGTACTTGCCGTCGAAGAGCCGGACCTTGACGTCGATCATCGGGAAGCCCGCCAGGACGCCCTTCGACATCGACTTGACGATGCCCTTCTCGACCGAGGGGATGAACTGCCGCGGCACGGCGCCGCCCACGACCGCGTCCTCGAAGACGAAGCCGCCGCCGCGCGGCAAAGGCTCCATGTCGATGTAGCAGACGCCGAACTGGCCATGTCCGCCCGTCTGCTTCTTGTGCTTGCCCTCGATGTTCGTGGCCTTCTTCGAGATCGTCTCCTTGTAGGCGATGTGCGGCGGGCCGAGCCGACAGTCGACCCCGACGCGCCGGCGGATGCGCTCCACCGTGATCTCGAGGTGCAGGGCGCCGAGGCCCGAGACGACGAGCTCGCGGGTCGACGCGTCCTGGTGCACGCTGAGCCCCGGGTCCTCCTCGGTCAGCCGGTAGAGCGCGTTGCCGACCTTGTCCTCGCCGCCCTTGGCGTCGAACCGCACGCCGCGCGAGAAGAGGGCCGGCGGCAGCTCCGGCGCGGAGAGCAAGAACGCGTGCTTCTCGTCCGAGAGCGTGTGCCCGCTCAGCGTCGCCTTCAGCTTGTGCAGCGCCACGATGTCCCCGGCGCGCGCCTCGTCCACCTGCTTGTGGTCCTTGCCAACCACGCTGTGGATCTTGCCGAGCCGCTCCGAGCCGCCCGTGCTCGCGTTGAGCATCGTGGCGTCGGGCCGGAGCACGCCGGAGAGCACGCGCACGAACGAGGTGCGGCCGGCGTGCGGATCGATCGAGGTCTTGAAGACGAACGCCGCGGCCGGGGCCTCCGCCGACGACGGCCGCTCCGCGGCCTGCGGCGCGGCGCCGGGCTTGCCGGTCGGGACGACGCCGCTCCAGGCCGGGTGCTCGGTCGGCGACGGCACGAGCTCGACGATGCCGTCGAGCAGCGCGGCGACGCCGCTCGGGCGGACCCCGGAGGCGAAGTAGACAGGGATCAGCGCCCCCCGGCGGACCGCGGCGCGGAGCCCCTGATCGAGCTCCTCCTGCGTGAGATCACCCTCGGTCAGGTACCGCTCGGTCAGCTCGTCGTCGCTGCCGGCGACGTCGTCGACGAGCTTCCCCCGGGCCTTCTCGACGGCGCCCGCGGCGTCGGCCGGCACGGGAGAGCCCGCGGCCGTGGCGGGCGCCTCGGGCTTGTCGAGCCACGCCTTCTTCGTCCGGATGGCGACGACCCCCCGGTGCTGGAGCCCCTCGCCGACGCGCTCCTCCATGACGGCCAGCGACGCCTTGAGGCGCGCGCGCACCTCGGCGAGCACCTCGTCGGGGCGGGCGTTCTCGGCGTCGACCTTCGTGACGACGATCATGCACGGTAGCTTTGCGTCCCTCACCCAGCCGAAGACGCGCTCGGTGATCGGCTGCACGCCGTCCTTGCCGCTCACGACGAGGATGGCCGCGTCGACCGCCGCGAGGGCGAGCCGCGTCTCGGCGAGGAAGCTCCCCTCGCCCGGCGTGTCGACGAGGTTGACCTTCTTCCCCGCCCAGGAGAGGTGCGCGACGCTCGCCTCGAACGAGCAAACGTGCTCTTTTTCCTCGGCGGTTTCGTCGAGGACACTCGACTTGTCGTCCACCTTGCCGAGCTTGGCCGTCGCCTTGGCGATGTACAGCATGGCCTCGGCAAGCGATGTCTTCCCAGCCCCCTTGTGTCCGATGATTGCAACGTTCCTGATGTCCCCTGCCTCAGTCGTTGTCATCCCTCGTTCGTACCAATCCCCGTCGAGATCGAGAAGGCCGGCACGCGATTTTTGCGGCGCTTTCCTCGAGGCAGGAGGTCAGCGAAGCCGGGCAGCGCGTCGCTCACCCGAGCTCTGCCGCGACGCGCTGCGGCGTGCTCTGGCGATCTGCGCTTGTCCGGCGCTGCCTGAATGGAGCGCTCACCCGGGAGCTCGGCGCACGAAATGAGCACTCTCCGCCTCGCACTCCAGATGGTCCTCGGGTTCGCGCTACCGTTCGCGCTGCAGCGCTGGGACCGACGGCGGCTCACGCCCGAGCAGCGCGCCGCTTGCTGGAACGGAGCGACCTGGGGCGCGGCCCTCTATGCGTTCGGCCCGCTGTCCATGCTCGGGTGGTGCTGGGTCACGCGCGGCGTCCAGCACGGGCGGCCGGGGATGCGTGGAACACGCGGAACAGCGCTCTTGCGCGCGCTGAAGGCGCTCGGGCTCGGCGCGGCGTCCGCCGCAGCGCTCGTCCTGATCCTGAGCGGCGCCGATTATCTGGTCGCGCTCGCATTGGGGCTCCCGCCGTGAGCCGCGTGGATGGCACGCGGAACGCATGGACGCGGTGTCGATGGCTCGATGGCGCGTGACAGTGGCCGCGGATGCCGCTGATGGAGATGGCTGCAGGCCGGCCGGCCGGCCAGCTGGCCGGCCAGCCAGAATGCGTGAAGAACGGACATTTTCGTGCCCGAGTGTCACTAGACGACACGTCATGGACGCGATAGCAGCACTCTGAATCTGTTATTCAGGGGACAGGCTTTGACTCTGTCCGCGAAGCTCGCGGACACACACCGAGGCAGTGCGTTGACGTCGCTGAAGCCCAGAGGACAGGATCGCGCGGCCGCACGGGAGCGGACCGACGCGTGGACCGACGGTGAACGTGCGCCGCGGGCGGCCGAGGGCGGCCCGAGGTGGCAAGAGATCGTCGCCGGCAGGTACGCGGTGGAGACCCGGATCGGCGCCGGCGGCGTGGGCGTCGTCCAGCTCGCCATCGATCGCCTGTCGGGCCAGCGCGTCGCGCTCAAGCGCGTCGATGCGAGGCTCGTCGAGAACAGGCACGCCGTCGATCGGCTGCTCCGGGGCGCCCGCGCCGCGCGCGCGCTCAAGGGCAGGTACGTCGCGCGGGTCCTCGACGTCGGGGTCGAAGGTGGCGCGCCGTTCGTGGTCAGCGAGTACCTGGAGGGCTCCGACGTCACGAGCTACCTGCGGCGCCGCGGGCCGATCCGGGTCAGGGAGGCGGTGAAGTACCTCCTGCAGATCTGCGAGGCGGTCGCCGAGGCGCACGGCATCGGGATCCTCCACCGGGACATCAAGCCCGAGAACCTCTTTCTCAGCTTCGGTGACGGCGCCCCGAGCGTGAAGGTCCTCGATTTCGGGGTGTCGGCCGTCGCCTGCGGCGTCGAGAGCGAGGGGCCGAACGCCGCCTCGGGCGCCATGCGGACGTCGCTGCTCTTCATGGCGCCGGAGCAGATGCGGTCGGCGGGCGGCATCGACGAGCGCGCCGACATCTGGTCGATCGGCGCGGTCGCCTACGCGCTGCTCTGCGGGGCGAGCCCGTTCGATGCGCCGACCGAGCTCGAGATCTGCACCAAGGTCCTGACCGAGCCGCCCGCGCCCTTTCCGGCGGGCGTCGAGCCCCCGGAGCTGCGGGCCCTCCTGCTGCGCTGCCTCGCCAAGGACCCGGAGGCGCGCCCCTCGGACGTCGCGAAGCTCGCGTTCGCGCTCGCGCGCTTCGGGGGCGAGGGCGCGGAGGACGCGGCCGAGCGCGTGTGGGAGGCGCTCCGGGCGGACGAGACCGTTCGCATGGCGACGCCTGCTCCGGTCGCCGCGGACGAGTGGGAGGCCGACACGCTGGCGGACCTGCCGAGGATGTCGCCGGACGATCTCATGAGCGACCTCGAGACGACGGCCAAGTGGGAATCTCCCGCAGGCCGCCTGTCCGACGTCACGCTGGTGTCGCACGCGGGGGCGGGGTGGGACGGCGGCGATCAGCTCCGGGCGAGCCGGACTCCGCCCCCGCCGGTCCTGACGGTGAGCCCGCCGGAGCGCCGCGCCGATCTTCAGGCGGGCGGGGCAGGGAAGCCGCCGACCGCCGAGGACACGCCCGTTCCGCTCGGCCGCAAGGTCGTGCACCGCGTCAGCGACGGCGCGGCGCCTCGCGTCACGCCGGTGCTCGCGGCGCGTGCTCTGGCCGAGGCCGATGCGGAGCGGCTCACGGTGGTGCGCCGGGGGCCGTCTCCGTGGCCCCGGCGGTTCGCGATCGCGTTCGCGCTGTTCGGGATGCTCGCGGGGATCGGCGGCGTGTGGCTCGTGCAGATGCGCACGCTCGACGGCGGCGGGAGCGCGCTGCCTGCGGCGAAGGGGCTGGCGAAGCGCGCGGTTCAGGAGGCGCGCTCGTCGGTGGTGGCGAGGCGATCGAGCACGGCCGTTCCTGCCGCGCCGGAGCCCTCGCCCGAGCCCCCGGCGGGTGAGCCCCCGGCGGCCGAGCTGGTTCCCGCGAGCGCCGTGGGCCCGGACAGCGAGGCGCCGCGGGTGGCGCAAGCGCGAGGGGCCCGTCTCGACGCGCGGCGCCCCGAGGTCATCTACGACGAGGTCGAGCGCGAGCGGCGGCGGCGGCGCGAGAAGCTCGAGCGCGAGCGGGCGTGGCGTGAGGCGACCACCCGCGCGCGGCAAGAGCGCGACGCGTCCCGGCGCGAGCCGCCGCGGCCCGAGGAGGGCGCGGTTGGGCCGGCGCAGCCCGCCGAGGGCGCGCGCGCGCCGCAGCAACCCGCGGAGAGCGACGGCGCGCAGCGGCCTCAGGCGAGCGACGGCGGGTGACGTCCGCGGCCCGGCGGTCCGCCTGCCTGGTATAAGGCGGCCCGTGCCAGGGATGAGTCGAGGAGGTCACGCGCTCGCCCGCGCGGCGTGCGCCGCGCTCGCCGTGTCGGCGGCGGCGGTCGGCGCTCCTGTGCGCCCTGCGAGCGCCGCGCCGCAGGTCGCGCAGCAGGCGCCGCGGGTCGCGCCGGAGCACCTGCCGTACGGCGCGGCGGGGTGGGCCGTGTCGGGCTGGGGCGGCGTGCGCGGCGTGACGATCGGGCCGATCGAGAACCTGCGGCACCCGGGCCGCGGCTACGGCACCGCGGCGAGCGGGCGGGCGATGGATGAGGCGGTCGCCATGGGCGCGACGTGGGTCAGCCTCACGCCGTTCGGCCGCGTGTGGGACGGCAAGGGCACGGGCGTCGATCTCGTCTTCGAGGCGCCGTTCGAGGAGAACCGGCGCAACGTGCTCGCGGCGATCGCGCAGGCGCACGCGCGCGGGCTGAAGGTGCTGCTCGTCCCGCACCTCTGGGTCGAGAGCGGCGAGTGGCGGGCCCAGATCGACCCCGGGGACGACGCCGGCTGGGCGCGCTGGGCCGAGTCGTACCGCCGGTTCCTGCTCACGTGGGCCGCGGTCGCGCGCGAGGGAGGCGCGGAGATGCTCAGCGTGGGCGTCGAGCTGCGGAGCTGGGTGACGACGCCGCGGGCGGCGAGCTTCCTGCCGATCATCGAGGCGGTGCGCCGCGTGTACCCGGGGCTGCTCACCTACTCGGCGAACTGGGACGACGTCGAGCACACGCTGATCTTCGACGCGCTCGACCTCATCGGCATCAACGCGTTCTACCCGCTGGCGGAGCGGGAGGGCGCGTCGTTCGAGGAGCTCCTGCGCGGCGGGCGCAAGGTGGCGGCCGGGGTGGACGCCGTGGCCCGCGCGTGGGGCAAGCCGATCCTGCTGACGGAGATCGGCTACACAACGCGGCGCGATCCCGCCGTCCGCCCGTGGGAGTGGCCCGACCGCATGAAGGGCGTGGTGGTCGACCAGCGCTCGCAGGCCGAGGCCTACGCCGCGGTGATCGCGCCGTTCCTCGACGCGCGCACGTGCGCCGGCTTCTTCGTCTGGCGGCTCTACGCCGATCCGGACGACGTCTCGCAGGAGGCCGAGTGGGGCTTCTCGCCGAGGGGCAAGCTCGCGGAGCTCGTGCTGCGCGACGCCTTCGCCGCCCGCTGGGCCGCCGACGGCCCCCGGCTGCCCGGCGACGCGCTCGGCCGGCACCGCGCCCGCACCCCGGGGCTCTTCGGCTGGGAGCTCGATCCCGACGAGCCCGGGGGCCTGTTCCCGTAGCCGGACGAGCGGACGAGCCGCTCCTTGCAGGACGATGCGCTCATGACGGCAGGCGGAGGGTGAAGGTCGAGCCCCTGCCTGCGGTGCTCGTCACCTCGATGCGCCCGCCGTGCGCCTCGGCGATGCGGAGCGCGGCCCACAGGCCGAGGCCGACGCCCGGGGCCACGCCGCTCGACGACGGGGCGCGGAAGTAGCGCTCGAACAGCCGTCGCTGATCGTCGGCCGCGATCCCCACCCCGCGGTCCGAGACCGCGATGGAGACCTCGGCGCCTACCCGCGCGACGGTCACCTGCACGGCGCCGCCCGCAGGCGAGTACTTGATGGCGTTCGCGACCAGGTTGTCGAGCACCTGCTCGAGACCTCGCGGGTCATGTACGTGGCGCTGAGCGTGAACCCGCTCGCCGTCAGCAGCGCGAGGGCGGCGAGCCATGCGGTGCTCGCCGCCGCGAGCGTCTTCAGCGTCATCGTCGTCCCCCGGTTCCGGCCCAGGTCGCGCCGGGAACGAGCCGAAGCGTAGCGCCTCGAGCGCGCGCGGCCCGTCCGCCTGGCAATCCGGAGCTCCCGGAGCCGCAGGGGAGGCGGACGAACGCGGGCGCTGCGGGCGCGGCTCCCGTCGAGGCTGCGCCGCGCGCAGCCTCAGGCGCGCGTGTTTTCCAGGCCGTTCGGGATCGACAGCGCCGTCCGCGCGATGGCCATCTGGCGCTCGAGCTCCGCGGGCGACGCCGGGGCCTCCAGGATCAGCGCCGCGTCATCAGGCACATGGGCCGCGATCCGCTGGAACGCGTGCGCCGCGCTCTGGCTCAGGGCGCCGTGGCGGCTCCCCGCGTTCACCTCGCTCACGTGGAGCTGCCTTAGCCGTGTCCTGTGCTCCCGTACGAGGAAATGGGCCTCGGTCATCGTGCGATCGACCTGGTGCGCATGGCCGATATCGAAGCAGAACGACGCGTCCGGCAGCGCGTCGAAGAAGGGCCCGAGCTCCTCCACGGTGCGGCCTGTCCGCTTTCGCTTATCCATGTTCTCGATCGCGAGGAAGGCGCCGAGCTGCCGGAAGGCGCCGAGATCATGGAGGGTGTCGGGGTGGAGGACGATGAGCCATCCGAGCGCGGCCACCTCCGCCATGGCGTCGGCGACGGCGCGCTCCTCCGCCGCGCCGAAGCGGCTCGGCGCGTGGAACGAGACGTGGTCGTACCGCGACAGGTCGAGCGAGCCGAGGAGCCGGAGCAGCGGCTTGAGCTCCGAGATCCGCAGCGCGGAGAGCTCCACGGCGGTCGCCGAGCTCCCTTCGAGCATCGAGAGCGCCCGCTCGACGTCGCTGAGGGCGAGCGCCCCTGTCGAGTAGCCCACGGGTCCCATCAGAACACCCCATAGGTCTGGAGGAGCTTGCGGAGCTCGTCGTCTTCCTTGAAGAAGAGCCGGTCGAGCCCGCCCTGGAACTCACGCGCGATGTCCCGCACCCGCTTGAAGGTCGGGTCGCTGCCCAGCTGATCGTCCAGCGGCAGCTGCTTCAGCCGGCCGCGCTCCTCTTCGTTCGAGAGGAGCGCGAGGAACGCGTCGTAGCTGTCGAACAGCGTGCGCGCCGTCTCCGCGGAGATCGAGGGCCGGAGCAGCACCTCGGCCAGGCTCTCCAGGGGCGTCACCCGGATGCGCTCTCGCAGGAAGCGCACGAGCGCGGGCGTCGAGAGCCGCTCGCCGTCGTCGGTCAACGTCGTCCGATCCTTGCAGAACAGCTCGAAGCCGAAGCAGGTGAGGAGCCCGCTCACGAAGATGAGCTTCCGCGACATCCTGAGCTTCGCGTTGCGGAGCGCCCAGCCCGAGCTGCGCTCCCGCTGCTTGTAGACGAAATCGACGGCGACCGTGCGCCAGTACCGGACGATGTCGTTCAGGAGGAACATCGGGAGGATCTCGCGCTTGCTGCCGTAGCGCAGCCCGCGGTCGTCCTCGACGTACCGCGAGAGCACGAGCCTGAGCACCCGCTCGTGGGCGTCCGGCTGGCCGATCGCGAGCGACTCGAGGAGCAGCAGGATGCGCTGGGTCGTGTTCTTGTTCGTGTCCTCCTGCCCGCCGATCTGGTGGAGGATCGGGTGGCTGAAGGCCACGTTGCCGAACACGCCCGTCGGGCCCGGCTCATGGAACTTCGCTTCCTTCAGGATCCTCGTGATGGCCTGGACCTGGCTGAAATGCCCCTCGTCGGCCTGACCGTCGATGAGCAGCGTCCAGTCGAGATCGCTGCCGGTCGTGTACTCGCCCCGCGCCAGCGAGCCGAAGACCACGACGCTCGTGTCGCAGGGGATCTGCTCGCGGAGCAGCGCCGCGAGCCGCGCCCGGGTCTCCGTCGAGAGCCGCGCGGCCGCCTCGATGCTCGGCCACGATCGCCCCGCCTTCTCGCCGATCCGCTCGATGGCGCTCTGCGGCGCCGCGCCTTCATCTCTCGTCATCGAACCACCCTCGATCACGCGGATCGCTCATCGGGCGTACCGCGGCGCACCGCAGCGAATCGCAGCGCGCCGCGTCGCGCCGCGCGCCTCATGCCCCGCCGTCGCCGGAGAGCGCGAGCCCGAACCACCGGTTCACGAGGTCATGGTGCTCGTCGAGGCGATCGCGGTAGCGGGGGGTGCCCTCGAGCGCGGCTCGCTCGAAATCGATCCAGTACAGGGCGCCCGTCTTCTCGCCGATGAGCACGTTGCCGAGCTTGACGTCGAGCGGCGCGACGCCGCGCGCGTTCATCGCCCGGACCATCTCCTCGATCCGGCCGCGGTAGGACGCGCCGCCGCCGCTCGCGAACGCCTCGATCTCCCGCCGGTCGCGGTCTGGATCGAACAGCTGCCCGAGCGGCGCGAGGTCGATGTCGAGCACCTTCTCCCCGCGCTCGGCGACCTGATGTTGCAGCGTCCGTCCGCGCACGTAGTCGAGGTAAAGGGTGCGCGTGGCGAGGCTGAGATCGCGAATCCTCGGGACGCTGGGGAGGTCGCGCAGGCGGAAGAGCGAGGCTGCTTCGTTGTAGAAGAAGAGACCGAGCAGGGCGAAGAGGTGCGCCTCCAGCGGCGCGTTCCGCGGCTGGCCGACGAAGCGCTTGCGGACGCAGACGTAGCCGCCGCGCAGCACGACGTGCAGCCGGTAGCGCAGGCGCGGCATCTTCTCGCTCCGCCGGTTGAAGAAGGCGACGTCGGCCGGGTGGACCGCGAAGGCGAAGCCGTCCTGATCGAGCTCCGCGAGCACCCTGTCCCCCGGGCCGAGCTCGGCGACCGATGGGATCTCGCTCGGGGTCACGGCGTCGGGCACGGGGAGCGGGTTCTCTGCGAGCCGGCGCGCGAGGAGCGCTTTGACCGTCTCGAGCCGCACGGCGAGCAGCCTCGTCGCGGCGTCCATGCCGGGCACGCGGCGCATGCCTTCGTCAAGGGCGCGCCGAAGCTCAGGGTTCATGCCCGTCTAGTAGCCGCTTCCGTTCGGCAAATCAAAAGGTGAGGTGACGGCGAGGCGAGGTGGTACGCTGATCCAGCGACCTTGGGCGCGTGCGTCGACGAGCGGCGACGCGCGCCAACGAGCGTGGACGAACGTGGACGCGCGTGGACGAACGTGGACGCGCGCCAGAGGCCACGGCCGCCGGCGTTTCGGGTGGGCGTTTGGCGGCGCGTGTGGTGATGCTGGGTGCGGTTTGCGCTTCAACAGGGGACCCGATTCGGGTAGCAAGCCTTCATGGGGAATTCGATGCTGCGGATCGTCCATGTCGTGAGCAGCCTCAATGGCGGAGGTATGGAGCATTTCGTGCTGCGCCTCGCCGAGGCGCAGCGGCGCCACGGCCACGACGCCGCCATCCTCGCGCTGCGCGGCGGGCCGCTGGCGGAGCTGGCGCGGCAGCGGGCGCTGCCGACCACGGTGCTGGGCGGGAGCCTCCCCGCGCGGCTGGCGCACGCGGCCCTCTCCTTCGCGCGCTCCCGCCCGCACGTCGTCCACGCGCACAACCCCACTGCGCTCCATTACGCCACGATCGGCAAGCTCCTTACGCGCGCGCGGCTCGTCTTCACCGACCATGCCCAGACGCGCGGGATCATCCGCGTTCCGTCGCGCTTCGAGTGGCGTGAAACGGACGCTGTCGTCGGCTGCTCGCAGGACACGGCCGACAAGAGCGGCGCCGTGGGCGTGGCCAGCAACATCTCTGTCATCCACAACGGGATCGACATCACCCCGGCCAAGCGGACGCGCGACGAGGTGCGCGCCGAGCTCGGCTTCGGCCCGGACGTGTTCCTTGGCATCATGCCCGCCGCGTTCCACCCGGTGAAGGCGCACGACGTGCTGCTGCGGGCGCTCGCGCGGCTCCGGGAGCGGGGCGTCGCGGTCGCGGTGCTCGTCGTCGGCGACGGCGACGAGCGCGATCGCATCCATGGGCTCGCGAGGGAGCTCGGGGTCCACGGCGCCGAGGCGCGCTTCCTCGGCTTCCGCAAGGACGTGCCCGATCTGCTCGTCGCCGCCGATTTCTTCACGCTGCCCTCGCGCGACGAGGGGCTGCCGCTCGCCGTCCTCGAGGCCATGGCGCGCAGCCTGCCTGTCGTGGTGACGCCGGTCGGCGGGGTCCCGGAGGTGGTGCGGCACGAGGAGCACGGCCTGATCGTCCCGGTGGACGGGCACGACGCGCTCGCGGACGCGATCGAGCGGCTCGCGAGCGATCCGGCGCTGAGGCGGCGGCTCGGCGAGGCGGGGCACGCGCGGGTGCGCGACGACTTCTCGTTCGAGAAGATGACGCGCAAATACGAGCAACTCTATTTCCGCCTCACGTGACAGGCGAGCGCGCGATGAAGATACTCGTCTTCACCCATCATTACCCTTCCACGCGGCTGCCGACGATGGCGCCGTACAGCTATCACACGTACAGGGCGCTCGCGCGCCGCTGCGAGCTCCGGCTCGTGGCCCCGATCCCCTGGTGGACGCGCGCGCGCGGGGCGTCACGGGAGCTCATCGGCGGCACGCGCGAGGCGCACACCGGCATCGACGCGCTGTTCCCCACGTACTGGTCGATCCCGGGGCTGCCGAGCCTGCACGCGCGGGCGCTCCGCGCGTCGCTCGGGAGCACGATGGCGGGGCTGCGGCGCGAGTTTCCGTACGACGCGATCCTGGCCGCGTGGGCCTATCCCGATACCGTCGCCGCGGAGGCGTTCGCGCGGGAGGCGGGGGTGCCGGTCGTCACGACGGTGCTCGGCAGCGACATCAACGAGCAGCCGAGGAACGCCGCGCTGCGGGCGCAGATCGCGCCGGCGCTCCAGCGCTGCGCCCGGGTGGTCGCGGTGAGCGGGGCGCTCGGGGAGCGCCTGGTGGAGCTCGGGGTGCCGCGGGAGCGCGTCGTGGTGCAGCTCAACGCGGTCGACGGCGCGCGGTTCGCGATCCGGGATCGGGCCGAGCCGCGGCGGCGCTTCGGCGTCCCGGCGGACGCGAAGGTGGTGCTGTACGCCGGTTATCACGTGCCCGAGAAGGGCGTGGACGTCCTCGTGGAGGCGATGGCGCACCTCGACCGGGCGGGTCGCCGCGACATTCACCTGATGATGGTGGGCGGTGGCGAGCTGCTCGAGCCGCTGCGCGCGAAGGTGAGCGCGCTCGGCCTGGGCGATCGCGTGCGGCTGTTCGGCTGGGCGCTGCCCGTGGAGATCCCGGACTACATGGCCGCGTGCGACGTGTTCTGCCTGCCGAGCCGCCGCGAGGGCTGCCCGAACGTCGTCCTGGAGGCGCTCGCCTCGGGCCGCCCCGTCGTCGGAACCCGGGTCGGCGGAGTGCCGGAGCTCGTCCGCGAAGGGAACGGGGGCAATGGCCTCCTCGTCCCCCCCGGCGATCCCGGGGCGCTCGGGGCCGCGCTGGCGCGAGCGCTGGATACGGCGTGGGAGCCGGAGGCGCTGCGGGGGAGCGTGGGGGCGCTGTCATGGGACGTCGTGGGGGAGCGCTATCACGCGCTCCTGAAAGAGGTCCTCGGCGAGCAGCGCGGTCGCGGGCCGGGCTGAGGCCCCGCCAACACACCAACGTAAACGTTCGGAGGTGGGAGAACGCGGCGCGAAGATTGGTTAACGCCTATGCGCCGGGCCTGCGGTGTCGTCGAAGGGGGAGTGGTTGCGTCAGCTCGCGCAGGGCGGCGGCTTCAGGCGGTGATCCCTGTAGTCACCGGGATTGCCTGTCTTCCCCTCGAGCGCGGCGATCGCGATATTGTACATCTCCCGCGCGGTCACGTAGTGGAGCACCCACTCCTTGCCATCGTTGTAACGGGTGGTGAGCTCCCGGTGCAGCTCGTGGCCCCCGGCGCCGAGCAGCGCCGCCGCCTGCTCCTCGGGCGCGCCGTGCGTGTAGACCTTGACGAACACCCACTCGGGCCTCCCCTCGATATGGATGTTCTGATCAACCCACGTCTTCACCCGATCCGGCGTCGGCGGATCGACCGCCTGGAGCGCGCCGTACTCCATCCGCATCCGCACCCGGCTTCCCCGGCGCGTCAGCGTGAGCGCGAGCGGGCCCTCGATCATCAGGATCCGGTCCTCCAGCACCTCGCCGACCTTGGCCCGCGCGCCCACGGCGTGGGCGCTCCGGCGCGCCAGGTTGCCCGTCGGCCAGTAGATCTGGTTCACGATGGAGTGCTGCGACTCGTCGGGGGCCGACGGGAACGTGTAGTCGGCATAGCAGCCCGTGTCGAAGAGGAGCGGGAGCTCCGCGTCGACTCCGCAGTTCCGCGAGTCCCGCCCGGAATTCGCCAGACACCAGTTGCCGTGGATGAACCCGTAACGCATGCGCCCGTCCGGGTCGCGCGAGAAATGCCCGTGCTTCCCCAGGATGTCCAGGTACCTGAGGATGTCCGCGCGCAGGTTCTCCTCCGTGTCATTGTGGTGGTGCAGGTGCAGCTCCACCTCGCCGAAGCCGCGGCGCGTGAGGTCCGCCAGCGCGTCGAGCCACCCGGGCGTGTACTGCTCCCCCGGAAAGAAGAAGCTGTGACGCGGGTTCCGGCCGTCCGCGTCGCGGTACGCGCCGGCCATCTCGGGATACCCCTCCGACCACGCCCTCACCCGCGCATCACCGACCTCCGGTGTGGCGTTCTCCCACCCTGGCTCCCAGTGATCGCAGACCGCGAAGAGCAGGTGCCGCGGGCCGAGCGGGCGCGGAGCACGGGCGTTCTCGATCCTCTGCCGGGCGTAGCCGCCGAGCCAGTTGTGAAGGTTCTTGTTCTTGAGATACTGGATCTTCGCCTGGAGTGTTCCGATCATGAGCTCTCTCGACCGCGACGCGTTGGACCGGCGGCCGCCGCGGCGGAACGGATACTAACCTGGCCCCCCCGGGCGTAGCCATAGCCGCCTAGGGGCCGCGCAGCGATCAAGATCACCTCGCGCTCTCAGGCGACGCCGCGCGGAGCGCGGCCCACCTGCCTCCCGGACGGCGCGCGACGGGGCGTCGTGATCGTGCTCGCCACAAGCAGAGAGCACACGCGGCCCGGCCCGCCCGCCCACGGCAAGGGGTGCGCAGAAGCCATGGAAGCTCGAGCACACCCAGCAGAGCCCGAACGGCCGTCCCGAACAGCCGCCATGCAGCGAACCCTTGCGGCATGCATCGTGTCTTCAATTTTTGCGCCTGGCTGTTCGATGCGCCGCCCGCTTTGCCGAACGACTGCGGCTATGAGGGGGACAAATCGCCCCACCTGTGGCGCTTTGTGCCGCCCAGTTTGTCGGCTGACCACCTACCGTTGTGTCTGCGGTGAGCATCCGCACGGGAGCCGCGCTGGCACGACGCCTGCTCTGGGGGGTGCGGACCGTAGCCATCACCGACAAGGAGCCAGGCATGATGTCAACCGCGATGACGCTGAGCGAAGAGATGGTCTCCCTCCCGCGGAGGGCCTCCGTCGAGTCACCAGCTTCGATGGCCGAGGCGTGCGAGCTAGCCCGGCGGCTCGTGGACATGATCGAGCGCCTCAGGATGTGCACTCCGGAGGGCGATCAGGCCCAGGCGCTCCGCATCGCGGAGGGGATGGCACGGAGCGTCGCGGATGTCGTCACCGACGCCATGGGTAGCCGGCGCGCTCACGTCGCCTAGCCGCGCAAGCACGCCGGCCGGGGCGACGAGGCCCGAAGGGGGCGCCGCGCCCCGGCCGTGGATCGGCAAATCGAGACCAGCATGAGCTACAAGCGCAAAGGAATGCGCCCCGGGGATCCTTACCCGCTCGGCGCGACATGGGACGGCGCTGGAACGCAGTTCGCCCTCTTCTCGGAGAACGCAGAGGCGGTGGACCTGTGCCTCGTCGACGACGAGGGGAACGAGCAACGCCTGCCGGTCCGTCACCGCACCTCCCTCGTCTGGCACGTCTACGTGCCGGAGGTCGGACCGGGGCAGAAATACGCGTATCGCGTGCACGGCCCGTGGGCGCCGGAGCGGGGGTTGCGCTTCAACCCGCGGGTGCGCCTGCTCGATCCGTACGCGAAGGCGCTCGCCTCGCGGGTCCAGTGGGACGCGGGCGCGTTCGCCCACCGGAGCGGTGAGCCCGACGGCGACCTCGCCATGGCCGAGGGGGAGGCGCTCGGCGCCCCGCTCGGCGTCGTCATCGACCCGTCCTTCGACTGGGGCGGAGACCGGCGCCCGTACGTGCCGTTCCACCGCAGCGTCATCTACGAGGCGCACGTCCGCGGCATGACGATGCAGCACCCGGAGATCCCGGAGGAGCTCCGCGGGACCTACCTTGGCATCGCCCACCCCGCCATCATCGGATACCTGCGGTATCTCGGCATCACGGCCATCGAGCTCCTGCCCGTGCACGCCTTCGTGCACGAGAAATTCCTGCTCGACAAGGGGCTCCGGAACTACTGGGGATACCACTCAATAGGCTTCTTCGCGCCGGACGTCGGGTACCGCGCCGGCGCCGAGGTGGCGTCGGAGGTGCGGCAGTTCAAGGAGATGGTGAAGGCGCTCCACGCCGCCGGCATCGAGGTCATCCTCGACGTCGTCTACAACCACACGGCGGAGGGCAACCACCTGGGCCCGACGCTGAGCCTGCGCGGCATCGACAACCCGACCTACTACCGCCTCGTCCCTGGCAACGAGCGCTATTATTTCGACTACACGGGCACGGGGAACACCCTCAACGTGCGTCACCCGCAGACGCTCCAGCTGATCATGGACTCCTTGCGGTACTGGGTCCTCGAGATGCACGTGGACGGGTTCCGCTTCGACCTCGCGGCGGCGCTGGCGCGCGGCCTCCACGACGTCGACCAGCTCTCGAGCTTCTTCACGATCATCCACCAGGACCCGGTGCTCAGCCAGGTGAAGCTCATCGCCGAGCCCTGGGACGTGGGCCCCGGCGGCTACCAGGTGGGCAATTTCCCGGTGCGCTGGGCGGAGTGGAACGGTCGTTATCGGGACACGCTGCGCGATTTCTGGCGCGGCTCGGGCGGCATCGCCTCCGATCTCGGGTTCCGGATCACGGGGAGCAGCGATCTCTACGAGAACAGCGGGCGAAAGCCGTACACGAGCATCAACTTCGTCACGGCCCACGACGGCTTCACCCTGGCGGATCTCGTCTCGTACAACGAGAAGCACAACGACGCGAACGGGGAGGGGGGCTGCGACGGCGCCGACGACAACCGCTCGTGGAACTGCGGCGTCGAGGGGCAGACCGACGACCCCGAGATCCTGAAGCTGCGGGCACGGCAAACGCGGAACATCATGGCGTCGCTCCTGTTCTCGCAGGGGACTCCGATGCTCCTCCACGGGGATGAGCGGGGGCGCACGCAGGAGGGGAACAACAACGGGTACTGCCAGGACGGCCCGCTCACGTGGCAGCCGTGGGGCTGGGACGAGGCGTCGCGAGCGATGCTGGAGTTCACGCGCAAATGCCTCCGCGTCCGGCACGAGCACCCGGCGCTCAGGCGCTCGATCTTCTTCAAGGGGCGCCCGATCCGCGGCGGCAAGACCTACGATATCCAGTGGTATCGCCCGGACGGAGAGCTCATGACCGACGAGGACTGGTCGAACCCGTTCACGCAGTGCCTCGGCGTGTTCCTGTCGGGGGAGGGGCTCGACGACGTGGACGAGGAGGGCGATCGGCTGATCGACGACGACTTCGTCCTGCTGCTCAACGCGTCGCCGTGCGACCTGAGCTTCCTCCTCCCCTTCTCCGATGATCCCAGGCCGTGGCAGCTCCTCGTGGACACCCAGGACGACGCCGCCGTCGAGACGCGGAAAGGCGGGGAAGAGACGGCGCTGGCGTCGCGCTCGCTCAAGCTCTTCCTCCGCGCACGGCGCAGCACCTAGAGCAGGGCGCTCAGAACGCGTTGAAGGCGCCGAGGAAGAGCGGGGGGCCGGCGAACGCGGCGTCGAGGAGGGCGGCCGCCTTGGCGCTCCCCACCACGAAGCCCTGGCTCAGGAGATCGCGCGCCGAGGAGGCGCCGAAATAGATCTGCGTGAGGCGCTCGATGGAGAGCGAGAGGCGATCGCCCGCGGTGCTGCCGGGCGCCGTCTGGACGCCGCGCGCCGCGAAGGTGACGTCGAAGGCGCGCGGCGCGTCCGTGAACACCGGGTCCTCGACGTCGACGCCGATGGCGCCGCGGACGCCGTGCTTCCGCGGCGACGGGTGAAGCGCGAGCGCGGCGGCGACGTCGACGATGCGCCCCATCGCGCCCGCCGCCGTCAGGCCGAGGACGCTCCGGCGCTGCGCCGTGTGCGCGGGCGGGCACAGGCCGGGGTGCCGGGCCGCCGTCTCGTACACGATCGGCTCGTCGCGGACGCCGGGCTCGTCGAGCAGCGGCGCGCCCTGGCCGCGCGGGAGCGCCAGCTCCACGACCTCGTACTGATCGCCGAGCGCGCCGAGGAAGCCGATGAGCCCGCGGTACGCGCCCGGCGTCGGGGCGTGGAGCTCGCGGACGAGCAGCTGCTGGGCGCCGTAGGCGCCGCCCTCCGGGACGTCGAAGAACAGGTAGCCGGCGATCGCCTTGGAGCCCGGATCCACGTAGACGGCGCCGCTCGGAGAGCGCTTGAAGACGCGCACGTCCCACCAGTAGTCGCTCCGCTTCAGCTGCCCCGTCGTCTCGGCCCGCGCGACGTCGTAGGCCTGCTTGATGAGCGGCTCGTCCCGCGGGCGAGAGAAGGCCCGCACGTGGCGGCGCAGCACCGAGTCCGGGAGCCGATCGGGGGAGGTGCGCACGACGTCCCGGAGCTCGCAGACGCCGAAGCCGAACCGCCGGTAGAACGAGAGCCGGAAAGGGTGGAGCAGGGTGAGCGCCTCGCCCCGGCGGCGCATGCGGCGGAGGCTCTCGCGGACGAGCCGATCCGCGATGCCCCGGCGGCGGAACTCCGGCAGCACCGCGACGGACGAGAGGCCCTGGAACGGCACGTCCGCGCCCGCGAAGCTCATCGTCAGGTCGAGCGAGGCGACGTACCCGACGAGCTGGCCGTCGGTCTCGGCGACGATCACGTTGTCGAGGGCGAGGTGCGCGTGCTCGGTGAAATACCGCAGCCACGCCTCGGGATCACCCGCCTGGAACGCGCGGTAGGCCACCGTCGCGAGGGTGCCCTCCTCGCCCTTGCGGGCGCTGCGAAACACGAGCTCATGGTTGGAACGGCTCGGGGTGCGGGTGCGCGCCATGCCGGTCAATCTACCCTGGGAGGCGCGCTCCCTGGGCCCGACGGCCCGGCGGTGGCCCGGCGAAGCGCTTCGGACATCTCCTCGGCCGATCCGAAGCGGCCGGACGGCTCACGGGCAAGCGCCTTGACGAACCACGCGTCGAGGGCGGGCGTGATCTCGGCGCAACGCTGGCTCGGAGGCGAGAAGGTGCCGAGCCGGATGGCGCCGAGGAGGGCCTCGATCCCCTTCTGCTCGAACGGCGGCGCGCCGGTGAGCGCGTGGTACGCCATGATGCCCACGGACCAGAGATCCGAGCGGCCGTCGACCAGCTTCGGGTTGAAGAACTGCTCCGGGCTCATGTAAACGAGGCTGCCGACCACCGCGCCCGTGTTCGTCAGCGTGGTCCCATCCGGGTCGACATCCCCCCTGGCCACCCCGAAATCGAGCAGCTTGACGCAGGTGCCTCCGCCGGTGTCGGCGAGGAAGACGTGCTCTGGCGTGATGTCCCGGTGAATGACGCCGAGCTTGTGCGCCGCGGTGAGCCCTGTGCAGAGCTGCGAGACGAGCGCGAGCGTCTCCTCCAGGGGGAGGCGCCCGGCCCGCGCCAGCCGGTCGGACAGCTCCTCGCCCTGCAGCAGCTCCATCACGATGTACGAGAGGCCGTTGGCGGCGACGCCGTGCTCGTACACCTCGGCCACGTGAGGGCTCTTGATCCTCACCATGAGCGCGCCTTCGCGGTGGAACCGGGCGACCGCGGTCGCGTCGGTCGCGAGCGACGCAGAGATGAACTTGACGGCGACCTCCTTGCCGAGCCCGAGGTGATGCGCCGTCCAGATGCTGCCGACGCCTCCCATCCGGAGGAGGGTGTCGAGCGTCAAGTGCGGCGCTACGTGGGATCCAGGCTCAAGCCGCATAGACAGTCAGTATGAATGATGCTCGCACCAGTGCACGTCTCTCCGGTCTCTGTCCAACGGGCGGGCGGGCGGCTCAATACAGCCCATCGGGTGGTCGCCCATCGGACATGAACTTCTTTGCCACAGCCGCGATCCGGCGCGCGGAGAGCTCCCGCCGGACGGGGACGACGTGGGTGAGCAGCGCCGCGAGGTACGCTCCGTCGGGCTGAGGATCGGACGACTCGAGCCGCTCCAGCGCCTCGAGCGTCTTCACGGCGTGCGCCGTGAAGATGGGCCTCACCGCCGCGTCGAACGCGGCGAAGGGGGCGAGCTCGGCGAACGCGCGCCGGCGATCCGCGGCGTCGAGCTCCCGCGCGATCGCGAGCGCCGCGCCGACGTCGCGCGCCTCCACCGCCTGGAGCAGCCCGCCGCCTCGCGCGCGGGTAGTAGCAGCGGTCGTCGTAGCGGACGCGTGCGGCGCGGCGGTGTCCGCCTTGCGGAGCTTGCCGACGAAGCCGGCCGCGAGCACCGCGAGCTGCGCGGCCTCGCGCGGGAGGGCCTCGCGCCCGAGCGCCGCCGCCGCCTCCGCGAAGGTGACGGCGTGGGTGACGTCGAGCACCCCGACCTCGGCGTCGAGGCGCGCTTCCCAGGCCGAGTCGAAGCGCCCGAGGCGGACGGCGGCGGCGTGGCCGATCGCGCCGAGCAGCGCGAGCGGCCCGGCGCCGCGCGCGAGCCAGCGCACGGTCGCCTCGACGGCCGGCTGCTCTCCTGCGAGCACCTCGGCCTCGAAGGCGGCGCGCTCCGCGCCCTCGAGCGGCGCGGCGTCCGGGCGCGTGGCCTCTGCGGCGCCGTCGGGGCCGGGCAGGGGTAGATCGGCGAGGCGCGCGAGCGCGGCGCGCGTGGCGGTGAAGGGGGGCAGGCTGGTGTCGGCGGTCGCCCAGGCGAGCTGCACCGTGGAGGCGGCGAGGACCTCGTCGGCGGCGGACGAGAAGCGCTCGGCCAGCTCGAGCGCCTTCGACAGGAAGATGGCGCCGTGCCCGTAGTCGTACAGGTGCTGCGCGACGAAGGGCATGAGCGCGCGGCGCGCGCCGGCCGTGCCGCGGATCTCGACGAGCTCGCGCATCCGCGCCTCGGCCTCGTCGCGGCGCTCCGCCGCGAGCGCCTCGCTCACCTTCGCCGGCTCGTCGAGCTCGAAGTCGGCGATGCGCGCGAGGGGCGAGCGGGCCCCCACCTTGCCGGGGCCCTTGCCGCGGGGGCCTAGCCGGGCCGACGCCTCGCCGATCGCGTGGGCGGCGACCACGAACGCCTCCTCGGCCGGGATCCTGCCGCGCTCGACCCAGGCGCAGAGGTCCGCGAGCAGGGCGAGGCCGTGGTCGAAGCCGTACTCGGCGCGCTCCGCCCCGTCCCTGGCGAGCACCTCGAACGCGAGGTGCAGGCTGCCGAGGCCGGTCTCCCCCCGGTGGAGCCCGAGCGCGCCCAGCCGGAGGCCCTCGCGCAGCGCGCGCGCCGGCTCGTCGCGCAGGATCGCCTCGCGCAGGCCGGCGACGAGGCGCCGCACCTCGGCCGCTGTGTCGACGGCCCGGTTGAGCTGCACGCGCCCGCCGTCGATGCGGGTGGCGTAGCGCCGCACGGGCTCGCCGCCGAACATGCAGGCGCCCGAGGCGAGCTCGAACTTCCAGTTGTGCCACGCGCAGGTCAGCACGCCGCCGCGCAGCGCGCCCTGCGAGAGCGGGTAGCCCTGGTGCGGGCAGCGATCGTCGAGCGCGTGGACCTCGCCGCCACGGAGGACGCAGGCGAAGCGCCGCCCCGTGTCGTCCTTGCGCAGCACGGGCACCTCCGCCGGAAATTCGGAGAGGGGGCCCAGATCGATCCAGTCCGACTTCATGGCTTCTCCGCGCCGCGGCGCGCGCCGCGGTGGGTACGCGGCGCGCGTCGTGAGAGCGAGGCGCATCGTAGCCGAGGGCGAGGCGGGGAGGGGCCGCGAACACGGGCTGCCGCGAAAAGTTCCCTGTCCGGACCCGCGCCGCTCGCTCACCCCTTCACGCAGAGGACCTGCCGCAGCTCGGCGACGACCTCCACGAGATCGCGCTGGTCTTCCATGACGCGCTCGATCGGCTTGTAGGCGGAGGGGATCTCGTCGAGGACACCGCCGTCCTTGCGGCACTCGACCCCGGCCGTCTGCGCGGCCAGGTCATTGACCGTGAAGCGCCGCTTCGCCTCGCCGCGGCTCATCTTGCGCCCCGCGCCATGCGAGGCGCTCTCGAACGCCTCGGGGTTGCCGAGGCCGCGCACGATGTACGAGCGCGTGCCCATCGAGCCGGGGATGATGCCAAGCTCGCCCTTGCCCGCTCGGATCGCGCCCTTGCGCGTCACCAGCACGTCTTCACCGAAATGACACTCTTCTGCCACGTAGTTGTGATGGCAAGTGATGGCTTCCTGGATCGCGAGCTCGGGGAAGTGCCGGCGCAGGGCGCCTTCGGCGAGGTGGAACATGGCCTCGCGGTTCGCCCGCGCGTACCGCTGCGCCCAGAAGAGGTCGTGCCGGTAGGCCTTCATCTCCGGGGTGCCGGCGAGGAACACCGCGAGATCGCGATCGGGCAGGTCGCGGTTGTGGGCGAGCTTCTTCGCCCTGGCGATGTGGATCTCGGCGAGCTCCTTGCCGATGTTGCGAGAGCCGGAGTGGAGCATCAGCCACACGCCGCCGTCCGTGTCGAGGCAGAGCTCGATGAAGTGGTTGCCGCCCCCCAGCGTGCCGAGCTGACAGCGCGCCCGCGTGAACAGCCCCTGGACCTTCGGGCTCAGGCTCGCGAACTCGTCCCAGAGCGCGAGGCGCTCGAACCCGGCCGGCGGGGCGTCGTGGGCGGCGAACCCGACGGGGATCGCCCGCTCGATGTCGCTGCGGATCCGCCGGAGGTCGTCGGGCAGATCGGCCGCGGTGAGGTTCGTGCGGAGCGCGCCCATCCCGCAGCCGATGTCGACGCCGACGGCGGCCGGCGCGACCGCGTCCCGCATCGCGATGACCGAGCCGACGGTCGCGCCCTTGCCGAAGTGGACGTCGGGCATGGCGGCGACGTGGTGGAACACCCAGGGCAGGGCGCTGATGTTCCGCAGCTGCTCCAGCGCGATCGCCTCGACCTCGTCCGGCCGGGTCCACAGCTTGATGTCCACGTTCTTGCCCTTGATCTGCGCGGGTCCCATGCGGGCAGAATAGCGCGGGGCGCGCGCAGGCGAGCAGCGAGGGACGCATGCGGCGGAATCGCGAGGGCGCGTGCGGGCGATCGCGAGGCGCGCGGCTACCCCGTTCGGCCTTGCGGGACCTCTGGGTTCTTGATACGCGTCGAAATCGCTGCTTCCGGGGTCCTTGTTCATGTCGTCTGCTCGCGCGCTCTCCATCGCAACCCTGGCGGCCTTGGCCGCTCTGTCGTGTGGGGTCACGAGCGGTTGTGACGGCTGCAAGCCGGGCGAGGACCCTGCGGCCGGGAAGCCCGCCGCCGCGGCTTCCGCGACGGCCAGCGCCGCGGAAGGCGCGGAAGGCGCGGAACGTCGAAAGCGCCTCCTGCCCGCCGGCGACGACCGCTTCGCGGCCCAGATCGCGGCGAACCTACCCCGGGTGCCCGATCCGGCGATCCAGGCCCCGGAGGGCGGCGACGCGGGCGCCGAGCTCGACAATGGCACCTTCCGCGATCGCGTCATCGCCTTCGTCCGCCAGGTGGCCGCGGGCGGTGACAAGGTGACGTGCGATCTCGCCCTCTCGTCCAAACGCCCCTTCCGCGCTGTCGTGATGGGCTTTCAGGAGGGGAAGCAGATCGCCCGCGGGGAGGCGTCGGACGCGGGGCTCTGCGTCGCGCTGAAGGACGCTGCGCGCAGGGCCGTGGCCGCGGCGGGCGGCGCGGCGGCGATGACGAGCGCGCTCGCGGGCGCGCGGCTGGTCGTGGAGCTTCCGGATCATCACGAGTCGATGGTGGAGAGCGTCGAGCGCCCGGGGAAGGGCGTCGAGCTCGTCGAGGGGCTCGTGCCGGTGCGCGTCCTCGACAAGCCCCTCCTCGCGCGGCGCATCGAGGAGGGCAAAGGCTATCTCCTGCGCGTCATCGATCCGCGGCACAAGGGGGTTCACAAGTACTACCACGCCCCCGCGGACCGGTTCGAGCGCGAGCTGCACACGATCTACACCGCGTCCACGGCGCTGACGCTGCTGAAGCTGCACGCCTACAAGCCCGACGAGCGCCTGCTGCGGCTGGCGACGGAGGCCGCCGGCTTCATGATGGGCATGCAGAGCCGCGAGGCGCGCGATCGCACGGCCGGCGGCTTCTTCTATGCGTTCAACCTGGAGCGCGAGCGGCCCGAGCGCCGGCTGGTCGTCGGCACGGCGTCGAAGTCGATCTTCACGCTCCTCGAGCTTCACGGCGTCACGAAGGACAAGCGATACCTCGAGTCCGCCGTGCTCGCGGCCGAGTGGCTGATCTCGATGCAGCGGCCGGACGGCAGCGTGCGCTCGGCCCTGATCGGGCAGGAGGGCGGGGCGTGGAAGGTCCAGGGCAAGGACTCGACGCTCTACACCGGGCAGGTCCTCTCCGCCCTGTCGCGCACCTACCGGGCCACGAACAACAAGAAGTACCTCGACGCCGCCGCCCGGACCGCGGACTACCTGCTCGCCAGGATCGCGGAGAAGGGGTGTTTCCTCGGCGACGATTACAGGAAGCCCAACCCGATCTCGAGCTCGTGGGCGGTCCAGTCGCTGCTCGACTTCGCGAAGGCCGGCGGTGACCAGCGCGTCGAGCAGACCGTCTTCCGCTGCGCCGACGACCTCGTGAAGCGGCAGTGGCGCAGGCCCGAGGACGCCTACCGCTACGGCCGCTGGCAGCGGTCGCTGTCGAGCAGCGGGAGCGGCTGGCTCGCCGAGGTGATGTCGGAGGTGTACCACCATTGCCGGAAGAAGGGCACGGAGGGCTGCGATCGGTACAAGGACGCGGTGGTCGCCGCGATCCGGTTGCTCTTGCAGTACACCTACGGTCCGGAGAGCTCGTTCGTGGTGAAGAACCCGCAGGCGGCCGCGGGCGGGGTGTTCTGGAGCGTCAGGGATCGTTATGTGCGCACCGACTCGGTGTGCCACGCGATGAACGCGTACCTCAACATGATCGGCGAGCTCGGCGACGGCCCGCTGCTCACGCTGCCCGAGCGGCCCCTCGTCGAGCGGATGGCGCTCGCGGCGGAGGCGCCGGGCGCGGCGGACGCGGGGCTCCCCGAGGACGAGGGCGAGGAGGCCGCCGCGGGGCAGTCCGGGCCGAAGGACGAGGACGCGGACGACTGAAACGAATCGACGTTGCTCCAGGAGAACTCCCCATGGCTCAGGTGAAGATCTACGGAATCAAGGAGAAGCTCAATCCGGTGAAGGAGTCGCTGTCGACGGTGATCCACGCCTGCGTCATGGAGGCGCTGCAGATGCCGCAGGACAAGCGGGCGCATCGCTTCTTCCCGATGGAGCGCGAGGACATGCTGGCGCCGGGTGGGCGCACCGACGCCTATACGATCATCGAGATCTCGATGATCACCGGGCGCAGCGTGGAGACGAAGAAGAAGCTCGTGCGGCTCCTCTTCGACAAGATCCGGGACGAGGTCGGGATCGACCACCAGGACATCGAGATCTGTATCTCGGAGTCGCCCGCCCACGACTGGGGGTTTCGCGGGATGCACGGCGACGAGGTCAAGCTGAACTACAAGATCAACCTCTAGCGTCCGGGCGCTCGCGGACTTGCCTGCGCGGCAGCGCGCGCCGGACGCCGGCGCGGCTCCGGCGGTCAGCGCGGCAGCACGGCCACGATGCGCAGCGGCCCGCCGGAGCCGGCGCGGATCTTCATCGGGAGCGCGATGACGAGCGCGCCTCGCGGGGGCAGCGACGCGAGCGAGGCGACGTTCTCGAACGCCGGGATATCCGCCCCGAGCAGCGCCCGATGCGCCATGAAGGTCCTCGATGGGCCGTGATCGATGCTCGCCGTGTCGATGCCCACCGCCCCCACGTTCCGCTCGATGAGCGCCCGCGCGGCGTCCTCGCCGATGCCCGGAAAATGCAGCGCCTCGGCGTGGCCAGGTCGATCGTCGCCGAGGTAACGCTTCTTGTCAGGCCAGCGCGCGCCCCAGCCCGTCCGGATCATCACGAGGGTGAGCGGCTCGATGGCGCCGTGCGCCCGCTCGAACGCCTCGATGTCCGCGAGGGTCACGAGGTAGTCGCTGTCCCTGGCCGCGGCGGCCGACACGTCCACCACCACCGCGGAGCCGACGAGGCGGGACAGGGGCACGGCGTCCGCTGTCGATTTGCCCTCGGCGAAGTGGATGGGCGCGTCGAGGTGCGTGCCGCCATGCTCGGGTGCGCAGAGCGTGTACGCCGAGTAGAAGTAGCCGCCCTCGGTCTTGCCGTGGTGCACCGTACCGTGGGTGAAGCCTGTCGTTGCCGTGGGCCAGTAGATGGTCTTGTCGTCGAAGGGATAGGTCAGGTCGACGAGCCGCGCGCCCTCGGGCAGGCGGATATCGCTCGCGCCCGCGCCTCCAGGGGTGTTGCCCCGCGCCCCCGCCTGCTCCGCCGCGCAGCCCGTCGAGACCGCGGCGAGCACGAGTATCGTCGTGATCAACATTCGCATCGAGCCCCTCCTGGACGGCCACGCGACCGGCCGCCGGAGATGATTCTGTCACCGGCCTCGCGCCGGGGCATCGATCCAGAGGTCGCGCGCGGGAGAGCAACGCGGGCAGGAGCGGAGGGAACGACGAGGACAGGAGCGCGGCGAGCGGCAGGCGGGGGAAGCCGCCTGTCCAGTTCCGCTTCCGACGAACGTTCCGTGGGCCGGCTGCTCGAGCACGATCTTGGCCGGAGCCCCGCAGGTCGTGCGGCCGCGACCCGCACCCGCCATGGCGCCGCCATCTGCCTGGCGCCACGCCGCACCCCGAATTCCGCTGATTTTCGCCGCCTGCGCCCCTGGCACGCGCGCTGCCATGGACACCGCGCATGGGAGACGCCGACATCACGCTTCGCCACCTCGCCCGGCGGCGCCCCGAGGACCTGGTGCGCGCCCTCGTCCCGGAGGGCCGTCCCGTCGAGGTCCTCGGCTGGGTCGACAGCCAGGTCACGAACATCGAGCGTCGCCTCGACAAGGCCATTCGCTTGCGGATCGACGGCGAGCCACGCGTGCTGCACGTCGAGTTCTGCTTCGCGCTCCGCGACGATGTTCCGGATCGCGTCTTCGAGTACCTCGGCTTCCTCTTCGCCGCGCTCCGCCTCGATGCCCACGGGGAGGCGGTGCCGCCGATCGAGAGCGTCGCTGTGGTCCTGTCGGGCCGCAGGCGGCGACTGCCGACGACGGGCAAACGCTGCATCGCGTGGCCGGGGCGGCCGTTCAGCGGCGCGCACTTCCGCATCGACGCCGTCTACCAGCGCACGGTCTCCGAGCTGCGGGCGCGTGGCAGCGTGCTCTGGCTGGTGTTCGCGCCTCTCGCCCGGAACGCGACCCCGGCGGCGCTGAGGCAGATCGTCGCGGAGATTCATGCGGGGGCGGCCACCGCCGAGGAGCGGGCCGAGCTGTACACGGCGCTCCTGGTGATGGCCACCATCGATCCCTGGGGGCATAATCTGCTGAAGGAGCTCGTCATGATGGTGGAGGACAAGGAAGAGGGGCTGCTCCGGCGCACGCCGATCATCGGGGAGATGATCATCGAGGCCGAGCGACGTGGCGAGGAGCGCGGGGAGCGACGCGGCGAGGAGCGCGGGGAGCGACGCGGCGAGGAGCGCGGGGAGCGACGCGGCGAGGAGCGCGGCGAGGAGCGAGGCAAGCAGCAGGCGATCGCGGAGCTGCTCGGTCGGCTCTTCGCCCGGCGGCTCGGGCGGCGCCCGACGGCCGAAGAAGAGCGCTCGATCATCGAGCGAGCCCGCGCCATCGGTCCGGGCGAGGTCGAGGATGCCTTGCTCGATCTGGAGGCCGACGCGCTGGTGCGCTGGCTCGCGGAGCCGCTCCGCACGTCGTGAGCTCGGGAAGTTCTTCGCGGGTGTGATCGCTACGGCCCGACCCAGGTTGGGGCAGCGACGGCGCACCGATTCGGACCGCAGGTTGAACCGTCTCCGGCGCATCGATCGGGGTTACGGCAGCGCGGGCCAGCGGCCTCCGCTGTACCGATCGGGGTTTTCGATCGGCGGTCGAACCGTCTCCGCTGTATCGATCGGGGTCGTCGATAGGCGGCTGAGCGCCCAGGCAGCACCGACCGGAGTCCTCGCGGGCGGTCCAACCGCCTCCGGCTTCAGTGCGCCGAGGCCGCAGCCCCGCTCGGGCTGGGTCGCCGCCGCGACCGGATCGCCGTGACCTCCACCCTCAACGCCAAGGCGCTCGTTCGCCCGTCCCCTTCGACCGCCTAGGCACGTGCAGGTGAGAGCGTGGACCAGGCGCGCAGCTCGTAGGCAGGAACCGCAGGCATTGTCCGGCAGCCGGGCGATCGCGAACTCGGCGACCTGCCGTACCTGGCCAACCGCCCGCCGAGGCGGGAGGCTCGGGATAGGCGCGTCAGAGACGGTGCTCCGTCCGTGAGCAGGGTGGTCAGCTCGTGCCGCGTAGCGTATCCTTGAGGGCATGGCCGTTACCATCGAGCAGCTCGAGGAGCAAGTCGCCCGACTAACCTCAGCCGAGAAGGCCCGCCTCCTCCGGGTGCTCGCACCCGATGGGTCGGGGATTGAGCGCTCACCGGGCGTCCTTGGCGGCGACGCCTGCATCGCAGGGACACGGATTCCGGTCTGGCTGCTGGAGAGCTACCGCCGCCTTGGCTGGAGTGAAGCGCGCATCCTAGAGAACTTCCCGACCTTGCGCGCTATCGACCTCGTGACCGCGTGGGCCTACCGTGACTCGCATGGTGACGAGATCGAGCAGGCGATCCGCGAGCACGACGCTTCATAACCAACACGGTGATCTCTGACCTTCACGCGACGGGCGGTCGATTCACCCGGACGACCTTGCCCTTCAGATCACCATGCACAGCGATCGCTTCATGGATACGCTCCGCCTGTCGCTCGCAGTCGGCGTCCTCGGTGCAGGCTATGATACCCGCATGATTCGTTATCGTACTGGCAAGCCTGAAGAAATCGCGTCGGTTCAGCGTCAGGAGGGCGCGCCCGTGCTCCATGGCGAATCGGAGGACGTCTTCGTCGGGGATGCGCTGTCCCGCCTTGCCCGCCTCATGACATGTGAGCACATCATGGCCCAGGCGCCGCAGGGCTTCGATGACATTCCGAGGCACATTCTCGTCCGCGTAAATCGCGGCTCTCATCACTTTGCCTCCGCGATGGCATCGGCAAGCGCTTTCGCTTTCGCAGCCGCCGCTCTGAACTCGCCGACTTGACGCTCTGCTACTTCGACGAGCCTGTCGATGAGCGCCGGCAACCTGTCGACCGCCCGGAGTCGGACCTCTTTGCTCGTGCTCAACAGCGGAGACTGCGACCAGTCCTCCGGCTCTCCATCCATGGGACCGCTCTCCAGAAGCAGTCGCCACGTCGAGCCGTCCTTTCCAAAACGCACGTACTGATTCCAGTCGTCGCGCGGGTTAGCGTCTGGATCCAGGTTGACGGCTGCAGTGACACCGAGGTTGAGCGCTGAAAGAGCCTGCTCGACGCGCTCGAGAGCATTGTTGACGGCCTCGGTGGCCGACGCGAGTTCCGGAGCAACGCGCCGCGCCCGTTGGAGGCTCAAGTGCAAAGAATCGGTCTGAGTGTCGAGCTTCGCGAACGTGGCAGTGCCGCGCCGAGCGCTGACGGTCGTGAACGACAGTTCCGGCGCGCTAAGAAAGTACGTGGTGAGCGCCGAGAGCAGCATTTGCCTGGCGGCCGGCTCGGCGGCCTGTCCAGCGAGGAACGAATTCTCCTCGTAGCCTAGCTCGACCCGCTCGGGACCGAAGCGCAGGAGAACGGCATGTTCAAGCACGCTCACGAGTGCCGGCCGCTTAGGCAGGATAATAGCGAGGACCTTGCGCCACCCATCGTGATCGAGGGGGGGGGCAACCTCTGCGGTAGCCAGGGACGTCGGCCGGGGCGTCTTCGCAGCGGAAGTGATGCGTCCCCCGGCTGCCACGGAGCTCCTGGGTTTGAGAGCCTTCGACGGCGGTGCCGTCGGATCATCGATGGACATAAGTATACCCTCGGGCGTTCTGTGCCCGCGTTATCGATCTCGGGGCTCAAATGACTTCCGTCATCCGAGTGCTCCAGGCATGGAGCACTCGGACTCTAGACCGGGCGTGCCGTCGGTGCAAGGCGCTGAGCTGGGTCGATCCGGAACATCCTGTCGATTTCCCTTCGACCGAGCGCACGCGGCCAGGTGCCCGGCCGCGAGGTGCACCGCGAGCGGCAGCCCGCCGAGCGCGCGGACGATCCGCTCGTGCTCGCGCCGCTCTCCTCGTCCCGCGAGGAGCGGTGCTGCTCCGTGAATTGCTCACCGCCACCTGCTCTCGAAGGGCTGCGCTAGGACAACGACGCAGCGCGGGTCGTCGCGCCAGGCACCCAGGGCCGGTGAAGACGGCGGCGCAGCCATGAAGGCGGGTGAGCGAGCGTCGCCGCGGTGGGCTGCGCTCCCTTCGGCCTGGCGCGCCCCGACGCGAAGCGCTAGCGTCTCGGCAGGGTGCGCAGGGGCGCCCTCCCCGCCGGAAAGAAGCCTTTCACCCTGCGACGCGACGACCGCGAGTCACCTCGCACCGTCATGACCACGTCGACATCCTCGGGCCGAGGGAGCGGGTAGCGGCCGATTCGAGAGGAGACGTCCATGATGGATCCCGTTCGCGAGCTGAAGACCCGCGCCGAGCTGCTGCACAAGCAGCTCGCGTCGAACGACGCCAGAGCGCTCTTGCGCCTGCGCGCGCTGCCCGAGCTCGGGCGCGCCGACGAGGCCGCGCTCGCCGCGGCCGCTCCTGGCATCCGCCGGAAGCACTGCCTCGCCGTGGTCGCGCGCGAGTGCGGCTTCTCGAGCTGGGAGCGCGCGCGCCTCGCCCTCGCGGGAGAGCCCGGCGCGCCCGAGCTCGGGACGCTGCTCTACGGCCGGGAGGGCGGCGTGCTGCACCACTGGTTCGCGACCCACGAGGAGGCGCGCGCCCACGTCGAGGCGCTGCCGGAGGCGTCGCGCGGCTATCTCCTCGCGTACAAACACCACTTCTTCGTCGCCGATCGCCCGTTCGTCGCGTCGCTCGGGCTGGATCCCGACGACCCGGACTGGCAGGCGATCGGGTGGGACTGGGCACGGCCAGCCAATCTCGCCGCGCGGAGCCGCCTCTACGCAAAGCGGCTCGCCTCGATGCGGGGGTGGGCATGAGCGCCCCGGAGCTGCACCCGGACCTCACCGCCGCGCTCGAGGCAACGTTCCCGGGGCGCCCGGTCCAGGACGTGACCTCGCTCTCCGGCGGGTTCTCCGGCGCTGCGCTGATCGCGTTCGTCGTCGACGGCGCGCCGTACGTCGCGAAGCGCTTCGCGCTCGAGCCGAGCGATCCGGAGCGCGCCGGGCGCGAGAGCGCGTGCATGCGCATCGCGTCCGAGCGCGGGGTCGCGCCGCGCCTGCTCCACGCGGACGCGCGGACGGGCGTGACGATCATGGACCGCATCGCGGGGACACAGCTCCGCCCGACGCGCGATCCGGCGCAGATCGAGCGGGTCGCTGCGGCGTTGCGGCGGCTCCACGACGGTCCGCCGTTCCCGCGCAGCCCGTCGCGCATCGACTTCCTGCGCTCCCTCGACGCGCAGTGCGCTGCGCTCGCAGGCGCGGGCCTGCCAGCCGAGCTCGTGCGCACGGTCGTGGAGCTCGAGCGTGTGAGCGCGCCGCACGCGCACGCCGCCGCGTGTCATCGCGACCTCAACCCGAACAACGTGCTCGTGACGGCCGAGCGCGTGTACTTCGTCGACTGGACCCACGCGGGCGCGGGAGATCCGTTCATCGATCTCGCGCAGCTCGGTGTCTTTGCGTGCCCGCGGCCCGAGCAGCGCGAGGCGCTGCTCGAGGCGTACCTGGGGAGGCCAGCGAACGACGGCGAGCGCGTGCGGGCGGGCCTTGCGCGCGCCATCGCCCTCGCCTTCTACGCAGCGAGCTTCTTCTTCGTGGCAGCGCGCCTCGGCGGGCCGCCTCCTGAAGACGACGCGTCCCGCCCGCTCGCGGAGGTCCTCGCTGCGTTCGGCGCCGCGCCGGAGCGCACGCACCCCGGCGTCGTCGCCGCCGCCCTCCTGCGCGAGATGCGACAGGAAGCCCGGGCTCTCGACGTCCTGCGCGGCTCGCCATGACGTCACGCTGAAGGCATGGGTCGCGAGCCCCGACAAGGATCGCGGCCCACCTCGGTGCTGCCCAGCCGAGGCGCACGCTGCGACCCTGTCCCGCTCCTCGGCAGCGTACGCGTTGCGCCCGAGCGCCATGCACCGCGCTTCTTTGATATACAGGCCAGGACGGAACCGAGGGTACGGATGAACGGTGACGCGGATTACAAGGCTGTCGTCGCGGAGAACCAGCAGCTGAAGCAGCGCATCCGGGAGCTGGAGGAGGCCGAGGAGGCGCGGGATCGCCTCCAGGCGGAGCTGCGCCAGAGCGAGGAGCATGCGCGCGTCTTTGTCACCTACAGCCCGGCTGCGGTGGCCATGTTCGATAAAGACATGCGCTACATCCTGGCCAGTCATCGCTGGCGGGAAGATTTCGGCATGAAGGAGAAGGACATCATCGGCCGATGTCATTACGATCTCTTCCCCGAGATCTCCGAGCACTGGAGGGAGATCCACCGGCGCTGCATCGCAGGGGCCTCGGAATCGAATGATGAAGAGCCCTTCGCGCGGGCCGACGGGAGCGTCGACTGGGTGCGCTGGAAGATCTTTCCCTGGTACAAGTCGACCGGCGAGATCGGCGGGATCATGCTGTTCTCCGAGGTGATCACCGACCGGAAGCGGCTCGAGGATACGCTCCGGTTGCAGGCGAAGACGCTCCTGGAGCTGTCGACGCCCATCGTGCCCATCAGCCAGGGCGTCCTCGTGCTGCCGCTCGTGGGCGTGCTGGACGCGGCGCGGGCGCAGCAGATGATGGAGAACCTGCTGAGCAAGGTGGTCGAGCGGCAGGCGCGGGTGGCGATCATCGACGTCACCGGCGTGCCGAACATCGACGCGGCCTCGGCGAGCGCCCTCCTGCAGGTGGCGCGGGCGGTCCGGCTGCTAGGGGCGCAGGTCGTCCTGACGGGCATCCGGCCGGAGGTGTCCCACGCCATCGTCAGCCTCGACATCGATCTCGCCGGCGTCGTGACCCGCCGTGACCTGCAGAGCGCGATCTCGTTCGCGACCGGGATGAGCCTGGCGCCCGCGTCGCCGTCCCGGCCTTGACGCACCTCGCCCCGGGGCTGCTGCTGGAGCAGCACCCCCGCAGCACGCGCCTGCTGCTCCAGCAGCAAGGGCTTGTCCGGTATAACGGATCCGTGTCTTTTGAAGCGGACGTAAGCCTGGTACGCCGCATGCAAAACGCAGAACGCAGAATGCAGAACGCAGAACGCAACCTGCAGCGGCGCATCGAGCGTCGAGCTGCCTTCCTGACAGAGCGCGCGGCGTGTGCCGCGTGCGGCTGAGTTTCCTTCATTGCCGGGAGGCATCGGGGCCTTCGAGCCCTCTCTGAACTCTCCCCCCGGGACGGCGCGCTGGAGCGTGCGGGCGCGGTCACAAGGCCGAGCGCATCGATGGTGCTTCCGCCCGACCTGCCCTGCTGGCCACGGTGAAGGCTTGGTCCGCACAGTGCAATGCGTCAGGGCGATAGTCGACCTGAAGAAAGCCATGAAAGATCCAGTGATCGCGATCGACGCGGTCTCATCCATCCTCGCGATCACGACCCTGACGAACGCCCTCCCGGGCGCGCCAGCCGTCGTGTGGCGCCGGGTCGCGACGCGCCCTGCGCTCTGCGCAGAGGCGCGCTCCGCAGCGCTCCCCCGGCGCTCGCGGCGGCTCGCGCCCCGCCGGATCGGCGCTGACGTCGAGCGATGGACCGCCACGCGCTGTAGGGGCGCCGCGCTCGCGGCGCTCTAGCTCGAAGGCCTCTCACATTCTCAGCACAGGAGCGGGCGCCTGGTCGGCGCGCGGCCTCGTGCGCCCTGGGCGCGGCTGCCCGGCGCCGATGGCCGCCGCGTGACCGCGCGATCGCGCCATGGAGTCATCGTCATGAGCGTCTCATCCTCTCACCTCTCGCTGAAAGACGGCAAGAAGACCTCTCGCTCGTGGGTGGTGCGCGACAAGCTCGATTACCCGGTGATCGACACCGATCTGCACACGATCGAGTTCGCGCCGATCCTCGAGGATTACATCGCGAAGTACGGCGGCGCGAAGTCCGTCGACGAGTTCCGCGACGCCATCAACCGGGGCTTCGGCTACCTGAGCAACGAGTGGTACGAGCTCACGCCCGAGCAGCGCGCGGCGCAGCGCTCGGTCCGCCCGCCGTGGTGGGCGCTGCCGACGAAGAACACCCTCGATCTCGCCACGGTGTCGCTGCCCAGGCTGCTTCACGAGCGGCTCGGCGAGTCGGGGACGGACTACGCGGTCCTCTTCCCGAACGTCTCCACGTTCGCCACCCACGTCGGCAAGGAGGACCTGCGCCGGGTGCTCATCCGCGCGGTCAATGCCTATCACGCCGACGTGTACCGGCCGTACGCCGACCGCCTCACGCCTGTCGCGGCCATCCCGCTGCACACGCCGGAGGAGGGCGTCGAAGAGCTCGAGTTCGCCGTGCGCGAGCTCGGCCTCAAGGTCGCCCTCATCCCGGGCAACCTCCGGCGGCCGATCCGGTCAGTGGCCGAGAAGTACCCGTCGCGGCACCACCCGGACGTCGCGCGGCACGCGAACTGGCTCGACACGTTCGGCGTGGACAGCGAGCACAACTACGACCCGTTCTGGGCCAAGGCGGTCGAGCTCAGGACGGTGCTGACCACCCACTCCGCCGGGATGGGGTGGACCAGCCGCAGCTCGGTGTCGAGCTACATGTACAACCACATCGGCCACTTCGCCTCCGCCTCCGAGGCGCTCGCGAAGTCGCTCTTCTTCAGCGGCGTGACGCGCCGGTTCCCCGATCTCCGCGTCGGCTTCCTCGAGGGCGGGGCGGCGTGGGGCGCGACGCTGTTCGCGGATCTGGTGGGGCACTGGGAGAAGCGCAATGGCAGGGCGGTCCAGAACTACAACCCCGATCTGATCGACGCGAAGCTGCTGTACGCGCTCTACCAGCAGTACGGCGATGAGGAGGTCGGGGCGCGGCTCGGCGACATCCACGCTGTCCTCGGCGGGGCGCTCGGCGTCTCGAACAACTCGCGGAGGCAGCCGCAGGACCCGGGCGCGCTCGACGACTTCGCGGCGGCGGGCATCGAGCGGATCGAGGACATCCGCGACAGGTACGTGCCGAACTTCTACTTCGGCTCGGAGGCGGACGACCCGACGATCGCGTACGCGTTCAACACGAAGGTCAACCCGCTCGGCGTCCAGCTCAACGCCTTCTGGGCGTCGGACAGCGGCCACTGGGACGTGCCGGACCTGACCGAGGTCCTCGCGGACACCTGGAGCCTCGTCGAGCGCGGGGCGCTCACGGAGGCGAACTTCCGCGATCTCGTGTTCACCCATCCCTACAACTTTTTTGCCGGCAAGAACCCCGGCTTCTTCGCCGGGACCGCGGTCGAGCAGAAGCTGCGGAAGAGCAAGGCGGCCTGAACGTGGAGCGTCGGGCGGGGCGACGGAAGCAGCCCCGCCCGACCGTAGCTGTGAATCAACGAACCCCTCTGGATCCATTCATGCGTTTGCTCGACCGCTCAAGAACCGCCATCTCATCGATCCTCGCGACGACCGTCGTCCTTTGCGTGACGCAGGCGAGCGCGCAGAACCCGCCCGGCAGAACCCAGGGCGAGCGTCCCGCGCCTGCGCCCGCCGGCGCGGCCCCTGCGCCTGCCGCCGTGCCTCCCGCGGCCCCTGCGCCTGCCGGCGCGGCTGCTGCGCCCGCTGGCGCAGCCCCCGCCGCGCCGGGAACCGCGGCCGCCGCCCCGGCTGGTCCCGGCGCCACCCCCGGCGCGCCGGACCCCGGCGCCCCGCCCGCGGGCGACGCAGCCGCGGAGGCCTTCGTCGAGCCGGATCCCAACGCCGTCACGCGGGACGACCTGCAAGGGCTCGTCACCGACCTCGAGAACTTCAAGTTCCAGTGGCAGCGAGAGCGCGATCTCCACACCGCCCTCTCGACACGCTCCCTCCTCGTCGGCGGCGTCATCCAGGCGCGCATCGGATGGACGGAGCAGCCGGTGAACACGGCGACCTCGAACGATCGCAAGGTGACGTTCGACACGGGCGCCGCGACCCTCACGTTCAATGGCATCCTCTACAAGGACTACGAGGAAGGCCGCAACCTGACCTACTCGGTGCGCTTCGGCGCCTCGCCCCAGCAGGCGAGCAACAACAGCTTCCTCAACCTGCTGGACGCCCAGCTGGCGTACTCCGTGCTCCCCACCCTCGCCCCCGAGGACTGGGTCCTGCAGGTCACCCTGGGCCAGCAGCTCCTGCCGTTCGGGCTGGAGGTCCCCGCGAGCGAGGAGCTGAAGCCGGTGATCACCAACGCGCAGTTCACGACGAAGCTCGGGCTGAACCGGCGCGACCTCGGGCTCATCGTCCGCGGCGACGTGCTGCCGCAGGTGGACTACGGCTACAACTACCGTGCTCCCCTCCTCGCCTACGCGATCGGCATCGTCAACGGGAGCGGGCCGAACACGACCGACGACAACAGCGAGAAGGACATCATCGGCCGCCTCGCGTTCACCGTGCCGTCCGACTACAACTCGATCCTCCGCCAGATCACGCTCGGCGGGAGCGCGTACATCGGCTGGCAGAACACGTTCCTCAAGGACGAGAAGAAGACGCTGTCCGGCAAGGGCGTCAAGCGCCGCTTCGGCGGCGACATCTACTACAACCACTATCCGATCGGCGTCACCTACGAGTTCATCTACGGCCAGGATGACGTGACGCTCGGGACGACGGCGGAGGACCCCAGGAAGACGAGGCAAACCAGCCTGTCGCACGTGGCGACCTTCTTCTACAACTGGGGCGAGCAGTTCCTGCGGGGCTACCGCAACCAGGGCCGCTACGACGACTGGTGGCCGAAGACCTACCAGCCGTTCCTCCGCGTCGACCTCTTCGACCCCAGCACCGAGGTGCAAGAGAACCGGGTCGACGTCTACACGCTCGGCTTCAACGTCTTCTTCGCGGAGACGACGAAGTTCCAGCTCAACGTCAACCGTCGAGACGACCGCACGAGCACCGAGGGGGCCAAACACGAAATCCTGGCCCAACTCCAAGGCGCCTTCTGAGCGATGCTCGCCCGCTTCGGATACGGGCCCACCTCGACGTTTTCGGTGCTCGGCGTACGTGAGTACGCCTGCGCGCCGAAAACGCCGATCTGGGCCCGTCTCCTGTGCGGGCGAGCCTCGCTCGGGGGGCGGGTGGCAATGAATTCAGAGAGGGTATTTATGAGACGAGCTTTGGTTTTGGTGCAGATGTTGGTCGCGGTGATTTTGACGTTGTCGGCGCATGTGGCGCGGGCGGAGGCGCCTGGCGTTATCCGGGTGGCATTTGCGGGGGTGGGGATCGGGAACCGGCCTTTTGTCGGCGGTAGCAGCTTGAGCGTGGTGCACGCGCGGGGGCTCCTGGAGGAGGAGTTCAAGAAGGACAATATCAAGATCGAGTGGTCCTTCTTCAAGGGGGCCGGGCCCGCGGTCAACGAGGCGTACGCGAACCGGCTGCTCGATTTCGCGCTCCAGGGAGATCTGCCGTCGAGCATCGGCAGGGCAGGAGGGCTCAAGACGAAGCTCCTCGCGGGGGTGTCGACGAGGCAGCATACGTACCTGGCCGTCCCGGCGGACTCGTCGATCGCGTCGCTCGCGGACCTCAAGGGGAAGAAGGTCGCCCTCTTCAAGGGCACGAATCTGCAGCTCGCCGTCAACAAGATCCTCGCGGGCAGCGGGCTGTCGGAGCGCGATCTCCGGATCCTCAACATGGACAGCGCGACCGCGAAGGCGGCGCTGGCGACAAGGGACATCGACGCCGCCTTCGGCGGGTACGACCTGCTCACGCTCCAGGACCAGGGGGTCGCCAAGATCGTCTACTCGACGAAGAACGACTCGCCGGCCTACCTGCGGCACGCCCACCTGATCGTCACCGAGGACTTCGCGAACAAGTATCCCGACATCACGAGGCGCGTCGTCAAGGTCGTGGTGCAGGCCGCCCACTGGATCGCGCAGAACGAGGCCAACCCGGCGCCGATCTACCAGCTCTGGTCCAAGTCGGGGGTGCCGTACTCGAACTTCAAGGCGGACCAGACGGGCGACTCGCTCAAGGTGCGCGCGAGCCCGCTGTTCGATGACTACCTGATCTCCCGCTACAAGGCGGCCGTCGCCGACGCGAAGCGGTTCGGCCTGATAAGGAACACGTTCGACGTCGACTCCTGGATCGATCTGCGGTTCCTGAACGCGGCGCTGAAGGAGCTGAACCTCGAGGGCTACTGGCCCGAGTTCGACGTGAACGGGAAGGTCAAGCACCCCGGGAGGTCATGAGAGGAGAGCGCGCGGCGAAGGGGCCTAGCGCAGGGCGGAACGCCACGAGAGAAAGGCAACCAAGATGACGCAGCAGGGAATTCAAGAAAGCCAGACCCAGGCCGGCTACAAGCTCGCGGCGCCCGACGTGGCGCTGCCCGCGGGCGGCGCCTCCAGGCTCCTGTCGCGGAAGGTGGGCAACGTCGCCGTGGGGCTCGTCTTCCCGGCGGCGCTCCTCCTCGCGTGGAGCTACGCCTCGCAGCGCGAGCTGATCCCGGCGCAGATCCTGCCCGCGCCAGGGCTCGTCGTGCAGACGCTGACCGAGCTCGCGAGCTCGGGCGATCTGCACACGAACATCGCCATCAGCCTCGGTCGCGTCCTCGGTGGCTTCGCCGCGGGCGGCGCGGCGGGCCTCGCGCTCGGCATCGCCATGGGGCTCTCGCGGCGGTTCGAGGAGCACGTCCACCCGCTCTTCAAGGCGCTCGCGCAGGTCCCCGCGCTCGCGTGGCTGCCGCTGGTCATGATGGTGGCGGGGATCGGCGAGTCGCTCAAGCTGATCCTCATCGCGCAGGCGAGCCTCGTCCCGGTGGCGATCAACACGTTCGAGGGCATCAAGAACGTGCCGAGATCGTACATCGAGGTGGCCCGGGTCTTCCGCTTCAGCCATGCTCAGCTGCTCCGGAAGGTCGTGCTCCCCGCCGCGGTGCCGTCCATCGCTGTCGGCGTCCGTTACGGCCTGACGCAGGCGTGGCTGTCGCTCGTCACGGTCGAGCTCCTGGCGTCCTCCGAGGGCGTCGGGTTCCTGATCGTCTGGGGCCGCCAGCTGTTCCAGCTCGACGTGGTGCTCGCGGCGATCCTCGTCGTGGGGATCGTCGGGCTCGTGCTCGACAAGGGGCTCGAGGCGATCGAGGCCCGCCTCCTCCGCTGGCGGCGCGTCGCCCTCTAACACCTCACAGAAGAACCCACACGATGAGCGCCATCACCCATGCTCTGATCCAGCCGCGGCTGCGGCGCGGCCTGCTCCTGCCCGTCCTGCTGTTCGTCGCGTGGCTCGTGGTCTGCCGCTACGAGCTCGCCAACACCCGCATCCTGGTCCCGCCGCTCGCGGTCTGGAACGCCGCGAGCGCGCTGCACGAGAGCGGCGATCTCTGGGTACACCTGCGCGCCAGCCTCGTCCGGGATCTTTTGGGGCTCGCGCTCGGGATCCTCGCGGGCGGCGCCGTCGGCGGTCTGCTCGCCGTCTCGCGCACCGCCGACAAGCTGTTCTCACCGAGCTTCCACGCGGCGAAGCAGGTCGCGCTGTTCGCGTGGATCCCGCTCATGTCGGTGTGGCTCGGCGTGGGCGAGCAGGCGAAGATCGCCTTCATCGCGCTCTCCGCCTTCTACCCGGTCGTCGTGAACACCTATGAAGGCGTGCGCAGCGTCGGTGTCGAGCACATCGAGGTGGCGCGGGTGCTCCGCTTCTCGCGGTGGCAGACCCTCCGCAAGGTCATCCTGCCGTCCGCCGCGCCGTCGCTCTTCGCGGGCGTGCACCAGGGGCTCATCTACGCGTGGCTCGGCACGCTCGGGGCCGAGTACCTGCTCGAGCCCGCCCCCGGGATCGGCAGCCTGATGGTGGACGGGCGCGAGCGCTTCGCCATGGATGTCGTGCTGGTCGGGCTGATCGTGTCCGGCCTCGTGGGCTTCGGCCTGAACGCGCTGGCCAAGGCCGCGGAAGACCGCCTGTTGCGATGGCGCGTCCGCGGCGTGTGAACGTCGCCAACGTCGCCAACGTCGCCAACGTCGCCAACGTCTGATTCCGTCTGCTTCGTCTGCTTCGTCTGCTTCGTCTGCTTCGTCTGCTTCGTCTGCTTCGAGGAGGAACTCATGGGCTCGCCTGGAGTCATCAACATTCGTGATGTCAGCAAGAAGTACGTGGTCAAGGACAAGCCCCTCGAGGTCCTCCGGGGGATCGGCCTGACCATTCACCCCGGCGAGTTCATCAGCGTCGTGGGCACGAGCGGTTGCGGTAAATCGACGCTCCTCCGGCTCCTCGTCGGGCTGGACGGCGACTACGAGGGCGACATCCTCGTCGGCGGCGCGCGCGTCGAGGGGACGAGCCTCGATCGGGGCATCGTCTTCCAGGAGCACCGGCTCTTCCCCTGGCTCACCATCGAGCAGAACGTCGCGCTCGGGCTCGAGAGCTCGGCGTGGACGGGGGCCGAGAAGGCCCGCGCCGTCGACGAGCACCTCGAGCTCGTGGGCCTGTCCGGGTTCAAGCGGGCGTACCCGCACCAGCTCTCCGGCGGCATGGCCCAGCGGGCGGCGATCGCGCGAGGGCTGGTCAACCGGCCGGGCATCCTGCTGCTCGACGAGCCGTTCGGCGCGCTCGACGCGCTGACCCGCGCGAAGCTGCAGCAGGAGCTCCAGCGCATCTGGCAGGAGGAGAAAGTCACGATGATCCTCGTCACGCACGACGTCGAGGAGGCGGTGTTCCTCGGCGATCGCGTCGTCGTGCTCGAGCCGCGGCCCGGGAGGATCAAGCAGGTCGTCCCTGTCGGCGCGCCGCGCCCGAGGTCCCGCACCGATCACGAGATCAAGGCCCTCGTCGACGAGGTGCGCGGCTACCTGCTCGAGGCCTAGCGCGACGGCTCGAGGCGCAGCGTGACGGAAGGCCCGAAGCCATCTGGGACAGCCGGTAGGGCCGCGCCGGAGAAAGATCTCTGGCGCATGGCAGGACCATCCGTTATAATGGACGAGCCATCCGCTATCATGGTGAGTAAAGCCCGATGACGATGCCCTTGCTCACGCTTCCCAACACGAGCTCGCCGGCCCTTTCTGTGCGCGCCAAGGCGCTTGTCTTCGAGGATCCACGCTCGCAGGCGATCCTCGAGCGGATCCGGCAGCTCTCGCCGAGCGACGCGACGTTGCTCGTGACGGGGGAGACCGGCACGGGCAAGGAGATCGTGGCCCGTCACATCCACGCGTTGAGCCACCGGCGGGGGCGGCCCTTCGTGGCGGTCAATTGCGGCGCCTGGTCGGAGTCGCTCGTCGAGAGCGAGCTGTTCGGCCACGAGAAGGGCGCCTTCACGGGGGCGACGACCTCGAAGGCCGGGTGGTTCGAGGCCGCGGACGGCGGGACGCTGTTCCTCGACGAGATCGGGGATCTGTCGCTGCCGCTCCAGGTCAAGCTGCTCCGCGTGCTGCAGGAGCGCGAGGTGGTGCGGCTCGGCTCGCGCCAGCCAATCCCGATCGACGTGCGGCTCATCGCGGCGACCAACGTGAACCTGGAGGAGGCGGTGATCGCGCGGAAGTTCCGCGAGGATCTCTTCTACCGGCTCAACGTGGCGACGCTGGCGCTCCCGCCGCTGCGCGAGCGGCCGGGCGATATCCTCCCGCTGGCGCGCTACTTTCTAGAGCTCTACGCCCACCGGCTCGGCTCGGGGCCGGCCGTGCTGACGGCGGAGGCGACGGCGCGGCTCCTCGGGCACCCGTGGCCCGGGAACATCCGGGAGATCGAGAACGCGATGCACCACGCGCTCCTGGTCTGCAAAGGCCAGGAGGTCACCCCGGCGGATCTGCGCCTCACGGCGCTCCTGCCGAAGGCCGGGGCGAGCGTTCCTCCGCCGGAGGAGGGGGCGACGGGCGCCGTGTCCCAGGTCAGGCCGACGCCGCAGGCGACGGCGCTGGAGGGCGCGCTGCTCGCGCTGTTCGAGCAGAACCTGCCGAACCTGCACGAGCAGATCGAGGAGACGATCATCCGGACGGCGTACCGCTACTGCGATCGCAACCAGCTCCAGACGGCCAGGCTGCTCGGCATCAGCAGGAACATCGTGCGCGCGCGGCTCGCGCAGTTCGGGGAGCTGGCGCGCTACCGGGCGTCGCGCGGCGGGACGGCGGCCGCCGCGTTCGGGCGAGGGGAGGCGAGCTCCGCGCCGCGCGCCCCGGGGACGACCTGAGCGCGCGCGTCAGCTCGGCGCTGCTGGGCGCGCTGGTCCCGGCGGGCGCGGTGAGGTGAGCGAGGCGTGCGGGGGCGCCTTAGGAGCGCGACGGGGAGGCCGGCCGGGGACGACCCGGCGTGCGGGGGCGAGCCCTCGCGGCCGGGGTTCTGATCCCGAGGGCCTCTCGCACCGTGTTGGCCGTGGCCGCCTGCGCGATCCACCGATCGAGCTTCGCCGCGTCGGCGCAGGCCCGGATGCGCGTCTCGTCGTCCTGCGAGGGGGAGAGCCCGCGCGCCCGCAGCAGCGTGAGCAGCGCGTCTTGACGGCCCTTGGCTTCGCCCTCGGCTCGGCCCTTGGCCTCGCCCTCGGCCCGGCCCTTCTTCCGTCCCTGTGCTTCGAGGAAGAGGCGGAGCTTCCGGGCAGCGGGTGTCTCCGGGATCTTGTCGGGATTCATCGATGCCTCTCCGAGGAGCTCCAGCATCCGCTCGCTGAGCACGGAGAGGATCGCACGCTGCTGGGCCCGTCGCAACGCGCGCGGCAGCCGCTCGGTCAGCTCGAATGCTCGCTCGACGACGGCGCGCGCCCGAGGCCCATGGCGGTGCTGCATGGCCCAGGCCGCGAAGAGCGCGAGCTCCGGGTGGCGCTCGTCGAGCAGCGCCTTGCCCTCGGCGTGGCCGAGGTGGAGCACGACGGGCTTGAGCTGGAGCAAGGTCCCGAGGCGCGTCCGCACGCACGCCACGCGCTCGGCTCAGCGGGCGACGGCGCGGCGCGCGGTGATGACGATCACGTCGCCGAGCGCGCCGGTCTGACTGAAGAGCAGGCTGGCCGCGAGGGGCCACCGGCGGCGCTTGGCCGGATCGACGCTGCGTTGCAGCTCGACAAGGACCCAGCGGCGCCGGCCGCCATGAAGGACGAGATCGAGCCGCAGCTCCGCCGGCTTCACGAAGCGGAGCGTGGCGTCGGCGGGCTTGAGGCGTCGCGGCAGCTTCACGCCGGTGATCTTGGAGACGAGCGCGCCGAGCAATCCGGGCTGCTCACGCAATGCGACGATCAGGACCTCATGCGGTGTGCTCGGCACGGCGCGTGACTACGCCGAAAGGGTGGTGAGCGGCCAAGTTCTGCTCGTCTCCCGCGCCCACTCCACTGCAGCGCTCGGGGGCACGCAGAATGCAGCGCTCGGGGGCACGCAGAATGCAGCGCTCGGGGGCACGCAGAATGCAGCGCTCGGGGGCACGCAGAAATCCAAATGGGCGTATCGACCGGCGCGTAATCAAACAATCCGCCAAGGGCGCGCCTGCCTCGCTGGACTCGCAACACAACCTGATGGATCGCGCCGCACTGGCCGCGATGGCAAATAGCCATGCTCCTTTTTCCTGCCGTCGCCGGGCGCCGCGGCATTGCGAGGAACCTGGGCCCGGCGCCTGTCCTCGCAATCAGCGGGTCGCGCGCGCGCCGTGCGGCGGACGCGGCGATCGGCGAGCAGGCTACCGCGGCGGGGCTTCGCAGGCCCGTCGCGTCACCTCGTGGCGGTAGTCGAACATCCGCTCCAGCTTGCGCCGGACGAAGAGGCCGCCGCCGAGCCGGCCGATCGCGCCGAGCGGGAGCTCGTACTCCACGCGGTCCGTGAGGTAGCAGCCGCCCGAGCCGTCGGGGTCCATGCGGTGCGTGTGCACCCAGCGCTTGAACGGCCCGCTGCGCTGCGTGTCCTGGAACATCCGCCCCGGCTCGTACTGCGTGTGCTCCGCGACCCAGCGCAGAGGGACGGGGCCGACGCGCGTCTCCACGACCACGCGCGCGCCGACGAGGATGCCGCCGGTCTTCTCCAGCACGCGCGCGTGCTCCCAGGGGGGCGTGAGGCGCTCGAGGGCGTCAGGCTCCTCGTGGAAGGCGAAGACCCGCTCGGGGGGCGCGGCGATGCGCGTGCGCTTCTCGAAGGTGGGCATGCGCGAGCATGGATCGCATTACGCCCCTCTTCGAGGCTCTTCGAGGAGCGGACGCGCATCACCGCCGCTCCTGGCGGCCTCTCGACGTGGCGTCAGAACACCCACGACCAGGTGACCGCGGCGGGCTCGGGGGGCGGGCCGGGCATCACGCCGGCCGCGTACCGGGTCTCGCTCGGCCGGATCGGGTGGACGGCCGCGATCGCGAAGCCCGTCACGTGACCCAGGATCATGCCGGCGCCGACGTCCTGCCACGAGTGCGCGCCGGCGCCGATCCGCAGCGCCATCGTCACCACCGTGGCCGCCTCGGCGAGGGCGAGCGCGCCGAGGCGCGGCGCGGCGTCGCCGGTCGTGCGCAGCGCGAGGTTCAGGCGCGCGCCCGCGATGGCGGCCACCGGGGTCGTGTGACCCGAGGGGAAGGCGTCGAAATCGAGGTCGGTCTCGCCGCACCGATCGGTCCGCCACGAGCGCGGCCGGCACCGGCCCGACAGGCGCTTGATCACGTTCGAGAGGCCGGTCGACAGCGCCACCGCCTCGACCTCGATGAGCGACGTCCTGAGCGCCCGCGCGTAGGGGCGGGGGACACCGGCGCCCGCGAGGTAGCTGCCCTCGAGGGCGTACCCGCCGCCGAGGAGGAGCAGCGTGCCCGCCGCGGCGCCGGTGATGTCGCTGGCGAGGCCGACCGCGTCGTTGCGCTCCTCGCTGGAGGCGGCGCCCCACCCGGAGCGCCGCTGGGGGAGCAGGTACGTCGCGAGCGACGCGGTGCAGGCCGCGGCGAGGGCCACCTCGCCGCCCGGCGCGCCGAACGCCCAGTCCGGGGCCGCCGGCCCCGCCTGCGCGGCGGCGGGCGCGCTCCACGCCAGCGCGCACACGCAGGCGAGCGGCGCGGCGTACCTCACGGCTTCTTCGCTGCGGGGGGCGCGGGCGCAGCGGGCGCCGACGGCTTGCCGGGCACTGCCGGCTTGCTGGCCGCCGCCGCCGGTCCGGCCGTCACGCCTGGCGCCTTCTGCACGATGACCTCACCGAGCTGCAACGCCGAGAGCTGCTCTCCGACAGCGCCGGCGTCGCCCACCAGGACGACCCGGAGCTGCTCGGGCACGAGGTACTTCTGCGCGACCCGCTGCACGTCCGCGGGCGTGATGCGCTGGAGCCTCGCCGGTCGCGTCGCGTACTCGTCGAGCGGCAGATCGTAGACCGCGAGGCCCGCGATCGTCGACGCTGTCGCGTCCGCCGTCTCGAAGCGCGCCGGCAGCTGGCGGATGAGGTTCGCCTTGGCGTCCGCGAGCTCCTCGTTCGTGATGGGCTCCCTCCGCATCCGGTCGATCTCCGCGAAGATCTCCCTCACGGCGGGGCCCGTGTTCTCCCGCACGATGGCGCCGCCCGCGGCGAACGGGCCCGCTCCGTGGCGCATGTCGAAGCCGGAGCGCGCGCCGTAGGTGTAGGCGTGCTTCTCGCGCAGGTTCAGGTTGAGCCGGCTCGAGAACTGCCCGCCGAGGAGCGTGTTCATCACGAGCAGCGCGTCGTAGTCCGCCGTCGCGCGCGGCACGCCCGGCAGCGCCACCGTCACGGTCGACTGCGTGAGCCCCGGCCTGTCGACGACGACGACGCGCGGCGCGCCCGCGGCGAGCGCCGGCGGATCGGCGGGGATCGCCGCCTTGGCGGGGGCGGGCGGCGCGGAGGCCGGGCCCTTCCAGGCGCCGAAGACCCGCTCCACTTCCTTCACCGCGTCGGCCTTGGTGATGTCCCCGGCGATGGCGACGGTCGTCAGCTCCGGCCGGAACTGCGCGGCGTGGAACTTCGCCAGGGCGCCCGCCGTGATCTTCTTCAGCGCCGCCTCGGTGCCGATCAGCGGCGCGCTGTACGGGTGGCCCTCGGGGTAGAGGACCTGGGCCTGGGCGATGGAGAGGAGCGACGCGGGGCGATCGTTCATCTCGGCGAGCTGGGTGATGCGGCGCGACCGCTCGCGCTCGATCTCCGCCGGCGCGAAGGCCGGGTTCATGTACGCGTCGCCGAGCAGCGTGAGCATCTCGCCGAACCGCGGCGTCACGCTCTGGCCCTCCACGCCGCCGCCGTCGAAGCCGACCGCGGACGAGAAGCTCGCGCCGAGCTTGCCGAGCGCGTCGCTGAGCGCGAGCGCGCTGCGGGTCCTGGTGCCCTGCATGAGCATCGCGCCCGCGAACGCGCCGACGCCCGGCTCGGCCTGGTCGGCGCCGCGGACGGTCGTCACGTCCACGGCCACGATCGGCAGCTCGTGCCGCTCCACGACGAGGACGCGGATCCCGTTCGCGAGCTTCGCCTCCTCGATCCGCGGCGGCTGGAAGACCACCTCCGGCCCGGGGGGAGGCGGCGATTTGCGGAAGTCGTCCGCCGCCGCGGCGGCGGGCGGCGCCGCGGCGGGGGGCTGTGCGCCGGGGGGCGCGGGGGGCGGCGTGGACGTGACCGGAGCGCAGGCGGCGAGCGCCACGGCTGCGAGCGAGGCGGAGACGGTTCGTTTCATGCGCATGGGCTCAACCCCCCTTCGGCGCGGCCGGGCCGGCCGCAGGCTTGTCGACCGCGGGCTTGTCGCCAGCGGGCTTCATGAGGGCCGGCGCGGCCGCCGGCTTGTCGGTCGCCGGCGCGGCCGCGGGCTTCGCGCCTGCCGGCGCGGCCGCGGACGCCGCGACCGCGGGCTGCACGCTCGCCGCTGCCGACGGCGCCGCGGTGGTGGGCTTCGCGCCCGCCGCCGCGGGCGTCGCCGCCCCGGTCTGCTTCACGAGGCGCCCGGCCTTCGGAGCGCCCGGCTTCGGCGTGACGAGGGCGATCACGCGCCTGCCCTGGGGCAGGAGATCCGCGGTCGCCTTCTGCAGGTCGGCGGCGGTGGCCTTCTCGTACCTGGCCACGTCCTTCGGGAAGTACCCCGGATCGCCGGTGAGCTGGTTGTAGTTGTTGATGGCGTTCGCGCGGGCCGTCACCTGCTCCATGCTGAAGACCAGCTCCGAGAGCACCTTGGCCTGGGCCCGGTCGTGCTCGTCCTGCGTCGGCGGCGCCTTGCGCAGCCGATCGAGCTCGGCGTCGATCAGCTTCAGGGCCTGCTCGGGCGACTTGCCCTTCTTCAGCGTGGCCGTGATCTGGAAGGTGCTGGCGAGCTGGCTCGATTGCTGGAACGCGAAGACGTCCTGCGCGATCTGGAGATCGTACACGAGCTTCTTGTAGAGGCGGCTCGTCTTGCCCGAGGCGAGGACGTTGGCGACGAGGTCGAGCTCGGCGTCGCCGGGCGCGAAGCTCGGCGGCGTCACCCAGCTGATCGTCACGCGGGGCAGCTCGACGTCCGCCTCGATGTCGAGGCGCTTCTCGGTCGCGAGGTCCCCGGGGTCGGGCTTCGTCGCCACGGGCGGCGGGGCGCCCTTCGCGATGGGGCCGAAGTACTTCTGGATGAGCTCCTTCGCACTGTCTCGCTCGATGTCGCCCGCCACGACGAGGGTCGCGTTGTTGGGCACGTAGAACGTCCGGAAGAAGGCCTTCACGTCGTCCATCTGCGCCGCGTCGAGATCCTCGGGCGTGCCGATGGTCAGCAGGTGGTAGGGGTGGCTCTCCGGGAACTGGGCCGCGCGGAGGAACTGCGGCACGAGGCCGTAGGGCGCGTTCTCGTAGTTCTGGCGGCGCTCGTTCTTCACGACGTTGCGCTGGCTCGTGAAGGTCGCGTCGTTCGCGTGGTCGAGCAGCCACCCCATCCGGTCGCTCTCCAGCCAGAGCACCAGCGCGAGCTCGTTGGCGGGGACGGTCTCGAAGTAGTTGGTGCGGTCGCTGTTCGTCGTCCCGTTGCGTTCGCTCGCGCCGGCCCGCTCCAGGTACTTGAAGAACATGTCCTCGCCCACGTGCTTCGAGCCCTGGAACATGACGTGCTCGAACAGGTGCGCGAAGCCGTTCTTCCCGCGCGGCTCGTCCTTGGAGCCGACGTGGTACCAGACGTTGACGGCCACGACGGGCGTGCGGTGATCCTCGTGCAGGACCACCTCGAGCCCGTTCTCCAGCGTGTACTTCTCGACGGGGATCGCGACGCTCACGCTGGTCGCCGCCGCCGCGGGCTGCGCCTTCGTCGCGACCGGCGCCGCCGCCGCGGGCGTGGGCTTGGCCGCAGCTTGAGCCGCCGCAGGCTGCGCCGGCGCTGCGGCCGGGGGCGCGGCATAGGCGGGCAACGTCAGACCGAGCGCGGCGACGAGCGCGCTGGACAGGGACGAGAGCGCCCGGAGGCGCGTCCGTTCGGACCGGTGGTGGGCTCGCATGGGCGCGGTTTTAGCGCAGATCGCCCGAGGTCGAGCGCAAACTTCGCTCGTGGAATGGGGGCGCGGCGCTGTGTGTTCACGCCCCGCGGCGCGCCTCTGTCACTGGAATGGCGTGACGAAGAGCTGGTACGGCCCGAAATCCACCGGAGTACGCCCCTTCACGGTGATGGCGCCGAGGCTCCCTCCCGGTCGTGCCCCGTAAATCCGGGAGTTCACGCCCTCCCTGTCGCCCGCGCATGCGCTGAGCGGGCCGAAGCACTCGATGTTGATGGGATTGCATGCGTCGTCCGCGGTCTTGATCGTCATCGGGAAGCCGGTCAGGCCGCACGAGGACACCACGGTGGACATCCCCGGGCAGACCGGGACATAGAACGTCTGCTCAGGGCTGCTCGCGCCGCACGTGGAGCTGGGAGGGATCGGCGCCCCGGTGGTGTCGCCGCTGACGAGGCCGCTGCCCGGGATGACCCCGGCCCTCTCGCCGAGGCACGACGCGCGCTGGAACCTGAGGCGGACCGTGCCGAGCGCCTCGGGGTGCGCGGCCTTGACCACGACCGTGTACGTCCCGGCCCGGAGCCTGGCCGCGAAGTGCGCGCCCGGCGCGGCGTCGCCGCAGCTGTCGGCCGCGCAGCCGACGGGGGGACCGCCGCACCCGTCGCCCTCGAGCACCGCGAGCGCCGTGTCGACGTCCGACGCCAGGGTGCCGAGGTACACGACCTCGTCGGACGGGAGCGAGAACCGGAAGAACACCTCGCCGCCGCTGCCGCCGCACGGCAGCGCGACGTCGGAGGTGTTCCCGGCCGTGATCTCCGCCGCGTAATCCATCGAGCCCGCCAGCTCCCCCGGCGTCTCGCAGCGGTCGGCGCCCGGGATCGTCGCGCAGCCGTCGTCCGGGACGCCGTTGCAGTTCTCGTCGACCGCGTTGCCGCACACCTCGGGCACCGGGGAGGCGCACCCCTCGCCCTCGCAGCCGTCGTCGGGGAGCCCATCGCAGTCCTGGTCCACCGCGTCCCCGCAGATCTCCGGCTCGGGCTCGCAGGGCGCGAACGCCGGGACGTGGACGGGCACCTCGACCACGTTGTTCTCGATCGCCTGCTCGGCGATCGTGCCGACCGGGTTGACGGTGACGCGGAGGGTGTAGTCCCCCTCGGGCACGTCCGTCACGTCGACCCACTGGCACGGCGTGCCGACGTCGTAGGTGTCGGCCCAGCCCGCGCTCAGGAAGTTGCACCCCATGCCTCCCGACGTCGGGTAGCCGCGCGGCGCGGGGGACGAAGGATCGAGGGGCTCCATGTCGACGAGGCAAAACGCCTGCTTGTGCCCCAGGGAGACGACCTCGCCCTCCGCGTCGACCAGCCGGTAATCGGTGAAGTCCAGGAAATGGAAGTGCTGGTGGCACTGCGCATACTCGAAGAGCGGGCTGTTGAACTCGGGGCCGGGGTCGAGGTGGCCGGGCCCTGCGTTCTCGACGCGCCCCTCGAACTCGAGGAGATGCCGCCGGCCGGGGCCGCCGATGCACCTTTCCATGAGCTCGCAGGCGTCTCTGGGGAACGTCTGGTACGAGAACCGGATCGTGTCGACGATGCGCTGCCTGTCCGGGCGCAGGTCGGGCACGATGCAGACGCCGGCCTCGCACGCGTGGCCGCTGGGACAGCACGCGCCGCCGCAGATCGCGCCGTCGCAGGCGGAGTAATCGACCGGGAGGACGATCGTGTTGTTGTCGAAGCGCGCCTCGGCGACGGTCCTGTCCGGGTTCACGGTGATCTCGAGCTCGTAGAGCCCGGCCGGGACGCCGGTCACGTCGAGGGCGTTGCACGCCACGGTGCCGGGCTGCTCGACGTGCTCTCCCGGGCCGAGGCCCTGCGCGTCGCAGCCGTACTTGCCGCCTGGCATCGCGACGCAGCGTGCGTCGAGCTCGGCCTCGGCGACCGCCGCGCCGCCCTGGCTGAGGCGCGCGCGGAAGAAGCGCGGGACGACGTAGCTGTTCTCGCAGAAATTCGGCTCGAAGACGTCGCTCTCCGAGGGCGCGCCGAGGTCGAGCGGAACGTCGCCGGCGTTCTTGAGCGAGACGTGGAAGCGCATGAGCGCCCGCCGGCCGCTCGCGCCGAAGCACCCATGCAGCAGCTCGCACGCGTCCTCGTCCACGCGGACCGTGGCGAACGTGACAGGCTCTCCTTGCTCCGGGGGCCCGAGCACGAGGTCCGCCGCCTCGCAGCCGCCGCGCACGCACGTGGCGCCGGGGCTGCAGCACGCCGCGTCGCCGCAGGCGCGCGCCTCGTCGCACGCGGCGGCGCAGCCCGACGCCTTGCCCTCGGCGTCGATCTGACACCGCGCGCCCCCGGGACACACGATGTCCGAGCCGGGGCAACGGATGCTCCCGTACCCACCGCCGTTGCCGGAACCGCCGTCTCCCGCGCTGCCGCCTCCTGCCGCGCCCGAGGATGGCTCGTTATCGCTGCACGCGGCTGCCGCCAGGAGCCACGATCCCATCAACAGCGCTTCGACGACCTTCTTCATGTGCACCCTGGTGAGGCGTAGCGGACGAGCGGCGCCCGCCGGTCTGCGGGCGCCGCTGCGGCAGGCCGCCAGGCAAGCTGCGCATCGTAGGGGTGCGCGCGGCGGAAATCAGCACGGTCGACCAGGTGCGCAGGATTACGACCGGTCAGGGGCTCGGCAGCGACCACGGGATGGCCGCGGGGACGGCGCCGAAGTTCCTCAGGAACACGATCTGCGCGGCGCTTGCACCGTCGGATGAGCCCCAATCTCCCATGAGGACAGCGGCGTACCAGTGTGTTGGCAGCGATCCCGAGAAGCTCCGGATGGCATCGGCCGATCGAACCCCGAACCATTGCTGGTCGGAGGCGCGCGGCGCCGCGAATTCAACCCCCGTGCTGGCGCTGCCCGAGGCGTACGCGACATCCGCGAGCACGGGGGTAAACGTGTCACCTCGGGTCCCGTCCTCATGGATCGACCAGTGGCCGAGATCCGCCGAGGGGGCTGTCGCCGAGGCGTTGATCAACATGGCGCGCGGGGTGGTGAGCGCCCCGGGAAAGTCCGGCTGGACCTTCCACAGCTTGAGCTGCAGCGCCCTGCCGCCTGTCTCGCCGGTGGTTCCGAGCAGGCCTCCCAGGTAGATAGCCCCGGCGTCGAGCCGGCCCGTCCGCTGGGCGTCGACCACCACGGTGTCACCCGAGTCCCCGCCTCCCTCGCCAGCGCCGGAGCCGGGCGCGACGAGCGAGAGCGTCGAATCACCCGGCGGAAGATCGGTGTACGTCGGCGCCTGTGCATACCTCAGGTTGATGGCGATCCTCTCCGCACCCGAGTACACCTCGAGAGGCGACGGCGTGGGCGGCAGCGACGCGTGGAAGAGATAGACGAGCGGATCCCGCTTGACGAACACGGCGGGTGAGTCGTCCTCCGCCGGGACGACGAGCAGGCCGTGCGCGCGGGCGTCATCGACGACGCGGGTCGGCTGTCCGGTCTCGATGACAAGGTAGGATCGCCCGGCGGCGAGCGATCCGGCGGGCAGCGAGAACGGGGCCTGACCCGTGGGACCGAAGGCCCTGGGCGCGGTGACCGTGATCGACCGGGTCGACAGCGGCACGAGCAGGCCTTCTGGGGCGCTCGCGCTGAACCCGTCGAGCGCCGCGGCGGCCGTGGCGCTCCGGTCGATGAAGAACGATTTGGGATTCCAGGTGTTGGAGTCGGCGTTCACGAAGCGCAGGGCGACCTCGCTGCATGAAGGCGTCGTGAACCGCTCTTCTGCGATGATGAGCCGCGGCGCCGTCGTGTCGGTCGTGCCCAGGATCCCGGCGGCCACGATCGTGTAGCGCACCCCGGCGGTGACCGTCATCGGATCGGCGGTGATCGTGAGCGCGTCGCCTGCTCCGGCGCCGCCGGCACCGCCGCTCGTCTCGTCGTCGCTCCGCGCCGAGAAGGTGATCGCGCCCGCCGTGACCTTCGCGTACCTCGTGACGGATGCGGCGACCCTACCAGGCGACACGGCCTCGATCTCGGGTAGCGGCGTCCCGTTGATGTGAAGGCGAAGCGCGGGCGGGTCGCCGACCCCCACCGGCCTGTTCGTGAGGTTCGGCATAAGGGCATTGATGAACCGGACCTTGGGCGCAGGATCGGTATCCGGCGGCAGACCACACTCCTGCGGATCGCCGCCGCCGGCGCCGCCCGTGCCGCCGCTGCCACCCGTCCCGCTGACGCCGCCGGCGCCGCCCGCGCCGCCGCCGCCACCCGTCCCGCTGGCGCCGCCGTCGCCGCCGACGCCGTCGCCGCCGTCGCCGCCGACGCCGGCACCGCCGGCACCGTCGTCAGAGCCACCGCTCGACGACGCGCTGGCGCCGGCGCTCGTGGTCCCCCCTGTGCCTTGCTCCCGAGGGGGCGCGCCATCGTCGTCCCCGCAAGCGTTTGTGAGGACCGAAAGCCCGCCCAGCGCACCCACCACGAACAGCCATTGTTGACGCGTCTTCATTGCATCAGATCTCCATGTAGGGCGTCGCGTGAGCCGGAGCGGTTCACTCTCTCGGATACTTCAGCTCGCAGGCGTCACGCGGAACAGCGATGACTCCGTTCGTCAGCTCGTCACGCATATAGATGTAGGCCATCACGCCGGCGTTGAAGATGGCTCTCCGGAGCCATGCGTCGACCTCCGGCGAGCTCGCGTCTGCGGCGCGGAGGTCGTCCGTGAGCGGGTTCCCGAGCGTGCACACGTCCCTCCACATGGGCACGCCGAACTCCGGCGCCACCGCGTTGCTCAGGATGAGCGCCCAATCTCCGCTCGCGGCCGCGGCGTCGTACGCGGCTCCGAACCGATGCGCGTCGGTGCGGATCTCGTCGCAGGCTGCGCGCGCGACGCCGAGCATGTTCGCCTTCGAGCGCTTGAACGCCTCCTTCGCGCTCGCCAGATCGAGCGGGATCGGCACCGCGGTCACGATCCGATTGTTGACGAAGACATTGAAGAAGGTCGTTTCCTCCTCCGGGGTTCGGCCGAACGAGACCGTGGTGCCCCCGGTCGCCATCCACACGAGGTACTTCGCAGCCCCGTCGGGGCCGAGGTCGTGCTCTCCGGCGTCCGGTCCATGAAACGTGGCGAGGTTCTCGTTGGCTGCCCAGCGCGGGCCGAAGAGCCCGTCCGGGAAGCTCGCGACCCTCGCCCCGGAGGTCGCGCGGAGCGCCCTTGCCGCTCCCGTCTGAGCGTCTCCCTGGACGCCGTGACAGTTCGCGCAGATGCCGGCATAGATATGCTGCCCCGGGGTCGCCCAGTAAAGCGCGCTCCACGGCTGGCGCGGCTTCCCGGTGCCCGGATTGATCATCCACGGCTCCACCGTCTCCGGCTCTGGCGCGTCCCCCGGGAACGCGCAGCGCGGGGCGAAGAACCCCTGCGCGTAGACCTTCTTCGCCAGCACCTCGTGCTCGCTCGTCACCTGCTCCGCGCGGATCCAGTCGTCGAGCTTCGTCTTCCAGTCGATGTTGCGCGGGACGTACGGGTAGCGCTCGGTCGTGTCCTCGAGCACCCACCCGATGGCGCGGTGCTGCTCGCAATCGTCGAGGGCGCGCGCCTCCGCGCCGTCCGCCGTGCGCCTGGCGAGCGCGATGGCCTCCGGATCCTCGGGCGCCTCCTGCCCCCCACGCTCGTAATCGCGCGGCACCGACGCCCACCAGCGCGCCACGAGGACGGGCAGGCGGCAGTCCACCGACGCCGTGTGCATCGGCATGTGGAGATTGAAGAATGCGCTCACCTCCTCGTTGTCCACGGGCAGGCCGAACTCGCGGGGAGTCCACGCGCCTGTGGGAAGCACGACCCGACGGTAGATCCCGCCGCTCGGCATGGAGTTCAGGATGGATCGCTCGTCGAAGGACGTGGGCTGAGGAGGGAAGTAGGGCTGCCCGTCAGAGCCCAGGGTGTTCAGGTGAAACCCGAAGATGGCCCCGCCTGGCGACATGTCCAGGCCTCGCAGCGTCGCCTTGCTCGCCACCGCGTAGCCGCGCGGGTTGTGGCAGTGCGCGCAGTTGCCCGCCATGTACGCCTGCATGTTCAGCTCGTCGTCGTTGCGCGGCCGGCGGGGCAGCGCGGACTCCTCGAGCCTGGGGAAGTCGGCGGGCGTGAGGGTCGTCGAGGTGCCGCGCACGACGCCGTAGGCGATGAGGCGATCGAGCTGATCGAGCTCATCCGCGAGGATGTCGCGCGCGTAGACGCCGCCTTCCCCTCGGGGGCGCCGGTGGAGCTGGAGGGGCGTGATGCCGAGGACGAAGCTCTCGCTCTCCGAGCCCGCGTGGCACGCCACGCACCGCGTCGCGCCTGGCACCGGGTAGCTCTGCAGCGCTCCGGTGGTCTCGTCGGCCACGTAAGGGCGGACGTAATCGGGGAACGGCTCTCCATTCAGGTAGAGCTCCTTGCTGTCCGGCGAGGCCGGGTCGAGCCCGGTCCCGAGGAGCTTCGCGCCCGTCTCCTCCGCGTTCCACACGTACGTGCCGAAGAGCGCGTCCTCGGCCCGCTCGCGCGTCACGATGATGCGGGTCTCCATCTTGCGGTACCGCGTGACCCCGTCCGGCTCGACCACGGCCCTGAAGAACGTCTTGTAGAAGCGCGTGTTCGGCGGGATGCGGAGCTCCTTCGCCGCCGGGTCGTACGTGATGGCCTGTCCCGCCGGGACGTGCACGAAGCGCAGCTTCGCCGCGTCGTCCGACCAGAGAGGGTAGGTCGGCGCGTAGGCGAAGGTCCCCCTGCGCGCGAGCACCTCGGCGTCCAGCGAGACGAAGTCGGTCTCCGGCAGCTTGACCGGGAGATCCTCGAACGAGCGCATCGCGGCGAAGCGCTCGTCGAGCTCCTCGTCCCGGCCGGCGATCTCGGCGTCGGGGATGCAACTCCCCAGCTCGGTCAGCGCGTCGCCGATCTCGCGCGGCGTCACGATGTCTCCGCCCGGATTGACCTCCATGTCGCCCTTCGGCAGGACGTACGTGCCTGAGGGGCATCCCTGCTCGATCCACGCCTGGAGCCGCCGGCCGAGCGCCTCTTGCCCGCCGATCATGTAGGGCATGTCCCCGCTGAGCATGACGTCGACGAGCGTCTTGCCGCTCTTGCCGCGCGCGGTGCACAGGTTCTCCGGGGTGCCCGTGTACGAGAAATCTCCTTGCTGCGCCGGGGCCTTGTGGCAGTTGCCGCATTGGATCTCGATCTCGCCCGAGAGGTTGTCGAACGTGTCGAGGGCATCTTCGACGGTGGTCGAATGGCGCTGCGGGATCCGCTCGTGCGCTCGGGCCGGCGCGCATTGACGCGGAGGCGTCGCCGCCCCCCCTCCGCCGTCTCCGTCTCCATCACCGCTTCCACCGCGTCCGCCAACACCGCCGGTGCCGCCGCCGCCATCGCTGCCCTCCGGGGGCGACATTGCGCCGGTGTCGTCATCCCCGCAGCTGTAGCCGGCCAGGGACACGAGCCCGAGCAACAGCACCATCGATCTCGTCGTCTCTCGACGCCAAGCTGAATGCATCTGCCAACTCCCCGCGCTCGCAGTGCGAACCCCCGTCGCCACGGCGGCCGAAATGCCACCGATGAGCCTCTGGGACAACCGTGAATGGTGGCTGTCATCGACCCGTGACGCCATTGCAGTCCCTTCGTACCGCGCTGCGGGCGGCGCGCGTCTCTGGCGACGCGCGGCGCTTGGCGAGTAATGAGGAGGCGCCGCGCTCGCCACGCGTGTCGAACGGAGCGCGCCTGTCGCGGTGGATCGCGAGGCGCGCTCCGTCCTTCATCAATGGGCCCTCAGCTCACGGGCACTTGCCGGCGCCGCAGTTGAGCGGGGTGCGGGGCGAGTTGCTCGGGCTGGTGCACGCGATGAAGCCGTTGCTGATCAGCGCGTTCTCGAACGCGACAGCGTCCGCCGGGTTGTTGACGCCGAAGGCCCAGTCCAGGAAGTCCTGCTCGGCCGCCGCGCGGGTCCCGTTGCCCTCGTTGAGGTACAGGTAGCGAGAGTACTTGTACGCTCCCGAGCGGACGTTGGCCTCGGTCGCGGCCGTGCCGTCGACCGTGAGCTTCTTCGCGCCCGCGTTGGTCGCGTCGAGGCCGGCGTACGCGAGCACGTCGACGTCGCTCGCGGCGATCTTGCCGAGGCAGGTGGTGACCGAGTCGCCCGACGAGCACATCGTGAGCGATGAGGTCCCCGCCGTGTCGGTCGAGAGCCGCGGCCCGGCCGTCGCGTCGTCGACGACTACTTTGACGCCGGCGCAGAACGTGGTGCAGCCGGTGAGGGACTTGAACGCGTCGGTCGTGCCCGAGGCGTCGTCGCGGCGGTAAAGCTTGAGCAGGTTCGAGGGGTTCGACGAGCCCGTCGTGAACTCGCCCCACGTGTCGAAGGCCGCGCAGCTGACCGCGCTCCCGCTGCCGTCGCCGCAGAACGCGCCCTTCACGCTGTCCGTGGGGCTCGTGTCCGCGTCCGTCGCGGTCTGGGTGCTCTTCGTCCAGAGCGCGACGGCGTCCTTCGCGATGCGGTTGGACTTGTCGCCGCTCTGGCAGGTGCCGTTGAAGTCCCGGGACATCGGGGCGATCGTCTGCTGCTTGGTCCCGTTGCAGTACGTGACGCCACCGTAGGTCACGCCGGGCGCCGTGCCGCGCAGGCACCGCTCGCCGTTGCCCGACCCGGTGCCAAGGTAGGTGAGGCCCGAGACGCCCGACGCGGCGACCGCGCTCGACATCGCGTCGAACAGCGTGTCCGACCCGAAGAAGCCCCCGGAGAAGCCCGTGCCGCTCACCAGCGCATCCTGCGACTCGCCCACGACCACTGCCTCGTCCGAGCTGCTCACCGCGCACGCCGCGAGGCCGAGGACCGAGAGCGCCGAAAGAACCAATTTGCCCATCTTGTTCATGTTCATCTCCATGGTTGAAAGCGACGGTGCGCCGGTGCACCTCGAGCATTTCGGTGCGCCGGCGCGCATCTATCAGCCAGCAAGTCAACGAAGACCGCCTGCGGCGCCGAGACGCTCGCCGGCAGGCGTGAAGCCTCTATCTCTCGCGCCGCGCGCCGCTCAGCGGGTGGTCACCGCGCGGATCTTGCCGAGGCGCCGCCCCAGCCGCTCGGTGAACCAGATGTCGAGGAGGCCGCACCCCCTGAGCGACGGGAACAGGGTGATCCCGAACGGGCGAGAGTTGGTGTTCGGGAGATCGAACTCGGTCACGACGCCGCTCGTGGTGATGCGCCCGATCTTGTTGCCGAACGACTCCGTGAACCAGAGATTGCCGTCCAGCCCGAGGGTGATGGACGTGGGGCCGCGATTCGGCGCGGGGAGCGCGAACTCCGTCACGTTCCCGGCCGCGTCGATCTTCGCGATCTCGTTCGCCGTGGTGAACCAGATGTTGAGGTCGGGCCCGAGCGTCATCGCGTTGGGGCCCGACGCCGCGGGCGGCAGCGGGTACTCGGTCACCGCCCCGGATGTGCTGATCTGCGCGATCTTGCTCGTGAACGACTCGGCCACCCAGAGCTTGCCGTCGATCCCGGCCGCGATCCCGCGCGGCTGGCTCCTCGCCGTCGGCAGCGTGAACTCGGTGATCACCCCGGCCGGCGTGATGCGACCGACCTTGTTGCCGAGGAGCTCGGTGAACCAGAGGTTCCCGTCGAATCCCAGCGTGATCGCGAACGGGTTCGAGTTGGCGGTCGGGAGTTCGTACTCGGTAACGACGCCGCTCGTCGTGATCGCCCCGATCCGGTTGCTCCCCGCCTCGGTGAACCAGAGCCGGCCATCCGGGCCGAGGGTGATGCCGAGCGGGTTCGCGCCGGCAGCGAGCGGGTACTCGGTCACGTTGCCGCTGGAATCTGCGGCCGCGATCATGTTGGCGGAGCTCTCGACGAACCAGACGCGGTGATCAGGGCCGAACGTGATGGCCCCCGGCGTGGCGTTCGAAGCAATGGCGTACTCCGTGATGTCTCCCGCGGACGCCGCCGGGCAATGCCCGGCGCTGGCCGGCTTTGTTTGCGCCGCGAGGGCGGCGCCGACCATGACAAGCAATGGAACAATCGACTTCTTCTTCATCTCGTCCTCTGTCCGGGCTGGAGGTTGAGGTCGTCTCGCGAGATCTCCTGCCGAGGAGCTGTGAATGCCGCAGCTGCGCCGCGCGCAGGCGTTGCGCGGCGAGAGCGTCGGTCAGCGCGCTCCCGCCCTCCGCCTTTTCGCGCTACCGCGCGTCGGTGGCACATCACGATCCCGCTCGTCGTCCCGTTCGGAACTGCGTTGATGAACTGCGTGTGCACACGGTGCGTCCCAGATCCCTCCCCGAATCCAGATTCCGTCCTGTGTCGATTCGCGCCCGCTCGCTCGTCGGATGAGCCATGGATCCGCGGAGCGAATCACGCCTCGCGCGTCGGTGGGGTGTCCGCGTCAGGCGCGCGCAATGAGAACGCCACGCCGAGATCGCGCGCTGGCCGGACACACCAAGCAGGTTGTCTGAACGGCCATGGCCGCGTGCAGCCGATGGCCGGACCCCGGTCGGGTCACTCCCACGATCGCGAGGCGCCTCCGCGGCGCTGCCGCCGGGCGGAGCGCGGACGAGCCGCGCTCCTGACCGGGCCTTTCATCTCGCGTCACAATGCACTGATGAAGCGCTCGAACGCTCGAGCAGCTGCGCGGGTCGGACGCATCACGCAATCGAACCCCACACGTGATGGCTCGCTATGCGGGGAGACGGCAGCCGTTGCCCCCCCGGCGGCTCTGCGTGCGGCGGACTATAATCGGCGCGAGGACGAAGTGCGCGAAGATTGTGTTACGTATTACCGACGCCGCGCCATTGGTTATGGCGTGATCGTGTTGTCGTAGATCGGCGCAGTGGATGGCATTGGAGATTGATCCGGCTTGCAGCTCTGCGACGGTCCTGTGCCGGATCGGTAGAGCGCCAGCGCCCGACACCGCCGCTCCAGCGAGCGCGACGGTATGCCGTCAGGGAGCCCCGCCCGAGATCGCGGAAGCATGAATCTCGGCCGCTGGCGGCCCGCCCAGTCGGCCCGGCGGGCCGCCAGCGGTCGCAAGTTTCTCCTCATCATACGGAGGTCGTGTACTCTCGCCGACATGGCTCCCGTCATCGTCATCACCGGTGCATCCAGCGGAATCGGTCGATCGCTCGCGTTCTCCTGGGCGAAGCGCGGCGCGCGCGTGGTGCTGAGCGCGCGCGGGCGGGACGCGCTCGAGGGGGTGGCCTCGGAGGTGCGCGCGGCGGGCGGCGACGCCCTCGCAGTGGCCGGCGACGTGACCGTCGAGGAGGATCGCAAGGCGCTCTGCGAGCGGGCGCTCGGCGCGTACGGCCGGCTGGACGTGCTGGTGAACAACGCCGGGCGCGGCTACTACACGCCGTCGATCGAGATCGATCCCGCCGAGCTCGAGGCGCTCTACCGGCTGAACGTCGTCGCCCCCGTGCGCCTCGCGCAGCTCGCGATCGAGCCCCTCGCGGCCACGAAAGGCACCCTCGTCATGGTCTCCTCGATCGCGGGGCTCGTCGCGGCGCCGCGGATGGGCCCCTACGCCTCGTCGAAGTTCGCGCTGGAGGCGCTCGCGATGTCGCTCCGCGCGGAGCTCTCGTCGCGCGGCGTGCGCGTTCTCGTGGTGCGGCCGGGGCCGGTCGAGACCCCGTTCCACGCGAACGCCGTCGTGACCGACGACAACGTCGGCTACCGCCCGCCCGGCCACAAGAAGCAGAGCCCGGACGAGGTCGCCGAGATGATCGTGCGCGCCGTCGATGCGGGCCGCGACGTCCTGGAGACGAGCCTGTTCGTGAAGACCGCGAGCCTCGCCGCCCGCGTGGCGCCTGGCCCCATGCGCTGGCTCTCGCGGCGGATGGCGCGCCGGTCGGGGTTCTGAGCGGAACGCGCCCCTCCTGCGCCGGGAACGCCGAGCGGGTCGAGCGCCCGAGCCAGCCGAAGGAAGGCGGGGGCGGGGAGGGGCGCCCGGAGCGAGCTCCGCGAGGCGGGGGCTCAGAGCGAGCGCAGGAAGGCGACCACCGCGTCGCGATCTCCCGCGGGGAGCGCCATGAAGCGCTGCTTCGCGGCGTCCGCCTCGCCGCCGTGCCACAGGATCGCCTCGACGACGTTCCGCGCGCGGCCGTCGTGCAGCAGCTGGGTGTGGCCGTTCACGGCCTCGAGCAGCCCGATGCCCCACAGCGGCGGCGTCCGCCACTCGCGCGGCCCCGCGAGGTGGTCGCTCGCCGACGTGTCCGCGAGCTCTTCTCCCATGTCGTGCAGGAGCAGATCGCTGAAGGGCTGGATGAGCTGATCCCGCAGCTCGACGAGCGGGTGGCGGCTCCCTGTCTTCATCGAGGGGACATGGCAGCTCGCGCACCCTGCCTGGCTGAACAGCGCCTCTCCGCGCTGGACGGCCGGGTCCGCCGTGTCACGGCGCGGCGGCACGCCCAGCATGCGCATGTAGACGGAGAGCCTGTCGAGATCCTCGTCGGAGAGCTCGGGATCTCCGCGCGTGCCGGCCTGGCAACCCGTCTGCGCCTCGCCGCACTCCTCGACAGGGAACAGGCTCGTCGTCACGCCCATGTCCGCCACCAGCGCGTCGGCGACCTGGTGAGGCACGCTCACCTTGCTCGCCTTCCAGCCCAAGCGCCCTATCCGCGTCACCCCAGAGACCGGGTCCGGGATCAGGTTCGGCCGGCCCGAGATACCGTCCTGATTGCAGTCCATCCCGTCTGCGCGCTCGAGCACCGCTTCCTCTGCGATCGCCTCGAGGAGGCCCATGCCCACGAGCGGGCGCGCGACGCGGACCGAGTAGCTCGCGATAGGCCCTGCGGAGAGCCCGTCGAAGCGGAACGTGGGCTTTCGCAGGACGTACGGCGTGCCATCGGGGAACTGCCCGGGTTCCTCGGTATAGGCCACGGTGGCCGTACCCTCGCTCGCGCCCCCGCCCTGCGCCTTGTCCTGCAGCTGCCGGCCGTAGCTCGGGTCGGCGGTGGGCCCGCCTTCCGCGTTCGCGCCTGCGCCGAACAGCTTCACGACGGCGGTCTCCATCGCCTCGCCGGGCTCGGGCGGGGCGCCGCGACCGTTGTTGATATGGCAGCTCACGCACGCGGCCTGGTTCGAGAGCGGCCCCGCCTTGCCGGCGTGCTCGTCGAAGACGGGGTTACCGCCCTCGCTGTGCTCGCCGGTGGCAAAATCGGTATGGAACAGGCGGCGCCCCTCCAGGAAGGGCTGGATAGAGCTCTCCTGGATGTTGAGCGCCATCTGCTCGTAATAGAGGTGAGGCTCCTCGTAGATGTACGGTATCGTCCCGTCGCCGCCCGACAGGGCCGCCTCGTTCGGCTCGTTGAACGGCGTCAGCTCGCCGCTCCCGACGCGGTAGCGGAACGTGTCGCTGTAATAGCTCGTCCTCCCCTCGACGGTGCCCGCGTCAAGGAACACCCCGAACTCGAACTCGAGCAGATCTCCCGCGCGGATCTCCCTGCTGTCCCTGGCGTTGCGATCGACGACGAACTCCCAGTGGGTGTTCGTGATGCGCTCCATGCCGTTGTTCGAGTCGAACACGTTGCCCTCTCCCGAATACCAGCAGCGGAAATTGATGGTCTGGTTGAGCGAGGCGTTGGCTTTGGGGAGCCAGGTGAACTTGATGGCGCTTCCGCCCGCCGGGATCGTGTCCTCGACGATGAACTTGTAGCTCCGGTTCTCGAAATAGCGCGGCTGGTACGGGCTGAACTCTTCCTCTTTCTCGTGGCGCCCGCGCACGCGCCCTGCGGCCTCGAGCGTGATCGTCCCATCGGCGGCCGTCGTGGTGATCGGCTTGCCCGCCGTCGCCGAGGGGAACAGCGGGGAGATCTCGCCGTCCACGCCGGAGCACTCGCCGGGATCGACCGCGCCGCCGTCGCAGGCCGGCGCGGGCGGCGCTCCCGCGGAGAAATAGGCGAAGATCGCCTCGATGTCGGCCGTCGCGATCTGCTGCTCGCCGAAGGCCGGCATGCGCGCGTCCTCGGTGCGCCCCGTGCGCACCTGCGCCGTGAATTCTTCCAGGGTGCCGTCGAAGGCGAACAGATCGGGGAACCCGCCGGTCGGCTTGCCGTGGGCGCTATGACACCCGCCGCAGTTCAGCGCGAACGCCTGCGGCAGCGCTGGCCCGTCGCTCGTCTCCTCGCAGGGCGGCGCGCCTTCCGGACCGCCCCCGTCGCCCTGCGAGGGCGACTCCGGCGAGGGCGACCCGTGCGAGGGAGACGCGGGCGACGGATCGCTCGAGCACCCGAGCTCTGCTGCGCAGGTCACGAGCAGCCCGAGCGCGACATGGAGACCCCCGGACACCAACCGACATGAGCGGCTTTCGAACATCGCGTTTCGACCTCCGGTGTGAGCCCATCCATCGAGACCGTGAACCGCCGAGCTACCGCAGGATCTCCTCGAGGAGCGCGTTCGGCACGCCGCGGCGATCCTCGCCGAACGACGCGACGCCGAGGTTGTAGTACTGGTTCATGATGGTGAACCACAGATCGCGGAGCTGGCGATCCTGGCCGAGGGGGCCATACGCGACGTGCGCGTCGTTCAGGAAGACGCCGTCGCCGCCCAGGAGGACGATGGGCAGATCGTACGCGTCGTGGTCGTGCGTGCGCATCTCGCTCATGTAGACCATCACCGAGTGATCGAGCACCGTTCCATCCCCCTCGGGGATCGCGTCGAGCCGCTGCGCGAGCTGCGCTGTCTTCTGGCCGAGCCAGCAGTTGATCGCCGCGAAATCGAGGTTGCTCTCCTCGACGACCGCGTAGCGGCCGCCCTCGTCCGTCGCGCCCAGGTTGCCGGGGCCGTGCTGGCAGGAGTGATAGTGGAGGCTGCTGCCCTCCCTGTACTCGAGTCCCACCTTCGCGCGGACGTCGGCCGGGATGCACCGGTACTCGAACTCGGAGCGCGCGTCGTCGAGCATGTGGGTGATCACGCGCGTCACGTCGCATTGAATGGCCATGACGATGAGATCGATCATGACGTTCGCGTGATCGTCATGTTTGTACTCGCCGGCTTCCGTGCTGTCGTTCTCGTTGAGCCCCTCCTGCTGCCCCGGCGGCTCGGGGACCACGCCGGGCTGGCCGATCGGGCTGCAGCCGAGGCTCGACGGGGTCATCGTCGACTGGACGCGGGTCACGTTCTTCTCGGTCTCTCGCAGGGCGTCCAGGTACTGCTGGACGATCTTGCGATCGTCCGAGCCGACCCGGCCCATGAGCGAGTTCGCGTCCGCGAGCACCGCGTCGATGACGCTCTTCTCGGTCGCGGCGCGGCGCTCCGCCTCGATCCTGGCCTGCTCGTCGGTCTGCCCTGGCACGGAGGGCGCGCTCGCGGCGCCCGCGTTGATGAGCGCGTCGAACACCGCCTTCGGGTTGACCGAGCGCTTCAGCGGCTCGCGCGGGCTCTTCCAGGAGACGGCCTGATTGTAGGCATAGCTGCGCCCGTCGAAGAAGCCGGGCTTCACCCCGAGCCCCGTCTGCAGCGACGGGATGCGGGTCGCCTGCTCCGGGCCTGCCTTCTGCACGATGAGCTGGTCGACCGAGACGCCGTTGCCCACCCACTCGCCGAGGTCCTGCCCGGCGGCCCTCCCCAGCTCATCGGCGTCCACGCAGGTCGACAGCGCGGCCATGCAGCGCGAGTGGGACGGCTCGAGGAACGCGTTCTGCTGCTTGCTCCACGTGTGGTTGCCGAGGCGGCTTATCATGAGCATCTTCGACTTCACCGGCGCGAAGTGCTCGAGCACCCTCGGCAGCTTGAAATCGGCGCCCGTGAGCGTCTTGCCGAACGCGGGCGCCGTCTCCCACCAGTGGTGGGGCGCCCCGTTCGGGAAGGTGCAGAGCAAGAAGCGCTTGGGCGTGCCGGGCTCCCCGGCGCGCGCCCTGCGCGGCGCGAGGCTCTCGAGAAACGGCAGCGCCAGGCAGACGCCCGCGCCGCGCAACAGGTTCCTGCGTGTCATTCCGCGTTTCATGTGCGCATCGCTCCTTCGTGCCTGGTTCCGTGAGGAATCAACGCCTGCGGCTTCACTTCGCCCCGACCTTCGCTGCGCGGAGGCGGAACGCCTCGCTGATCACCACCTGCTTCACCAGATCCGCGATCGTCCCCTTCTCCCAGCGCGCGGCGATCTCCTCGAGCGCGTCCCTGTCGCCGCCGGTCGGGCGCCGGCGCAACGCATAGGTGAAGAGCTGCTCGGAGGGGCAGATGCCCAGCTGGGGGTCCTTCTGGAGCTCCGGGATGAGGCCCGAGATGTCCTGGAACGCCGCGCCCCCGTACTCGCCGGTCGCGTCGACCGCGTCGCCGTTCGGGTACGCGGTCCGGTACGCGCCTATCGCGTCGAAGTTCTCGAGGCTCAGCCCGATGGGATCGAGGACATCGTGGCAGCCCGCGCAGTCGGGCGACTCGCGGTGCTTCTCGAGCTTCTCGCGGACGTTGTCGACGGCGCCCGTGTCGCCTCCCGCGGCCTCGAGCTCCGGGATATCCACGCCGGCGGGAGGGGCCAGGTCGGCGCAGTAGAGCTGCGCCAGGATCGTCTTCGCGCGGGACGTGGGGGAGGTCCGATCGGCGCGGGAAGACAGCGTGAGGAACGCAGGGAGCGTGAGGAACCCGCCGCGCCCGGCCTCGGGGTCGTTCGCGTAGAGCGGCGCGAGCAGCGGGCTCTCCGGGTGGGGCGCCGTGAGGAACTCGGACCACGGCCGCTCGCCGGTCGTGAAGCCGGTGAAATAGGCGTTGGCCTGGTCGATCATCGCGCCCTTCATCTCGTCGTTCCAGCCCGGGAACATCGCTGTGTCGACGCTGTGGCTCGGGAGCGTGCGGGTCCCGAGCCACTGCCCGAAGAAGTTCTGGAAGAACGCGGCGCTCTTCGGGTCGGCCAGCATGCGGTCCACCTGCTCCCGGAGCTCGTCCTCGGTGGCCAGCGCATCGCTCTCTGCGGCGTCGAAGAGCTCCTCGTCCGGGAGCGAGCTCCAGAGGAGGTACGAGAGGCGCGACGCGATCTCATGGCCGCCGAGGGCGCCCGGCGATCGCTTCGAGTCGGGGCCGACCTCGATCCGCAGAAAGAAATTCGGCGACGTCAGCAGGCTCCGGACGACGTGCTGCACCGCCTCGACGGGGGACATCTCGAGGGTGGTGACCGCGTCGTCGTACTGCGCCGCGTACCGGTCGACCTCCGCCGCCTCGAGCGGGCGCCGGAAGGCGCGCAGCCCGAAGCGCTGGATGATCTCGCGCGCGCACGCGTCGTCCGCGCCCGCGCCCTCCGCCGGGTCACACACGAGGATCTGGGCGCGCTGCGCCTCGTTCGAGAACGCGTCGGCCGCCAGGGTCTTGGCGGCGTCGTAATACCCCTGGACGAGCACCTGCGAGAGGCTCGAGAGCGCGCTGGCGTTCGCGTCGAAGCCCTTCGCGCCGGAGGCCGGGAACCCGTCCGCCGGCCTCAGGCGCGTGCCCAGGAGGTGGGCGACCGTGTTGTTGTACTCCGATGCTGTCATGTGGTGCAAAGGCATCCCGCCTGGCGCGACGACGGCGTCGTCCCCGGGGTCCTGTCCCGGTCCCGGAGCGTCATCGGCTCCGAGGATGCCAGTGCACGAGATACTCAGGAGACATCCCCCGGCGGCGAGCCAGGGACTTGCGAACACTCGGTCAAGTCGGCACATCATGGTCGGCTCCCGCGTGTGGAATCAGCACTCTCCCCCTCGTCGCCGGAGCGCGCGCCTTTCGTGATCGAATCGACCGCACACCCGCGCTACGATCAGCCTGTGTCGTGCGCGCGGAAGACTACGATGATGGTGCTGCTCCTCGGCTTGTCCGGATGTGGGGCAGATGTGGATATTGCGGTGGGCCGTATGATTCCGACGTCGGTTGTGGGCGGCGGCGGGGAAGGTGGTCGTGGCGGCGGGGAAGGGGGGCGTGGTGGGGCTCTGAGCGGTGGTGGGGCGGGAAGCGGCGGTGAGGCGGGCGGCGGCGGTGAAGGGGGCGGCGGCGCGTCCCCCTGCGATGCGCTGCCGTCGCTGGCTCATCGGTACTCGTTCGACGGGGTAGGGGCGGTCGTCGCCGATACGGTCGGCGGCGCCGACGGCGAGATCTTCGGCGGCGCGAGCCTCGACGGCGGAGGGGGGCTCACCCTCGACGGAGAGGACGACTACGTCGAGCTGCCCGCGGGTCTCCTCACGGGGCTCCGCGACGTCACCGTCATGGTCTGGGTCGCCCGCGACGGCGGAGGGGCGTACCTGCGCGTCGTCGACTTCGGCATCGGGAGCACAGGTGAGAATCCCGTCGAAGGCGACTCGAGCGTGGGGCGGTCCTACCTCGTCATCACCCCCTCGACGGGCTTCGACCCGCCGGGTATCGCCGCGCTCGCGAGCGACAGCGGCGCCGCGGGTCAGGTGCAGGTCACCACCGCGCCGACGCTCGATAACGCCGAGATCCATCAGCTCGCCGCGGTGTTCGACGGCGCGGCGGGGACGCTCTCGCTTTACCTCGACGGTGCGCTCCTCGGCAGCACGCCGGTCGGCTTTCCCCTCTCGGCGATAAAGGACGCGAACAACTGGCTCGGGCGGTCCCAGTTCGATCAGGATCCGTACTTCGGAGGGCGTTACGACGAGCTGCGCCTCTACCGCGGGGCGCTGGCCGGCTGCGCGATCGAGGCCGCGTGGCGCGCCGGCCCGGAGTTGCCCTGAGGCTCAGAAGGCCAGCGCGAGACCGAGGCGGGCGCTGAGGCCCGCGGCCGGCGGGCGGTAGACGGTGCCGTCGAGGTTCTCGACGACGAAGCGGGGCCGCGTCAGCGGGACGACGGCGTGCAGCGCGCCCTCGATGCTCACGGGAGCGGCGACGCGCCATTCGAGCAGCGTCCCGAGCCCGGCTGCGAAGATCGGCGTCGTGAGGGTGAAGGGCTCATCGACGTCTTGCCCCCTGGAGCGGAGCCAGTGCTGGCGGCCGAGCGCGCAGACGTAGACGCGGATGGGGCGCCCGAGCGGGAGCGCGCACGCGTCGACCTCGAGGAACCAGAGCCGGAACTCGGCGCCTGCAGCGAGCCCCGCGATGTGGCTCGAGCTCGACGGCACAACGCCGGCCGCGACGTCCGCGCGGAACCAGCCGCTGCGGATCCCGCCGCCCGCGGCGAGCCCGACGCCGATCGTCGGTACGAGCGCCTGCTCGATCTGCGCGCTCACCCAGAGCGCTCCCTCCACGTCACGCTCGTTCGCGACGGACGGCCGCGCCGCCGCGGGAGGTGGGCGGCGCGGCGCGCGGCCCCGCGCGGGAGGCGGCGGGCGCGGCGCGCTGACGGCGGGGGCGGCGATTTCCTGGGGCGGCGCGGGCGGCGCGGGCGGCGCGGGCGGCGCGGCGGCGCTCCGCGCGACCGCGTCGGGATCGATCGACATCGCGACGATCAGCGCCGCTGCCCGCGACATGGACGCGCAGTCGTCGCCACGGATCACCCGCTCGCCAGGCGCCGGCGAGCGGATGCGCAGGTCGAGCCGGTAGCGCTCGTCGCGCCCGCGCGCGATCGCGATCTCGACCTCGATCGGCTGGCGCTGCTCCGACGTTCCCAGCAGCCGGGCGATCTCGCCCCGGACCTCGTCGACCGGCGGGCACCCCTCGGGCGCTTCCCAGCGGAGATCGATGGTGCGCGGCTCGGCGGGCGCCGCGAGCGCGCGCGCGGGCAGGAGCCCTGCGGCGACGATCAGCGCCGGAACGATCGACGGCGCATGCGCCCACCTCGAGACGTGCACCCGCGCACTCTACTCCTCCTGTTCCTCCTGTCCGCACGCGGCGCGCACGCGCGTCGCGAGCGGCGAGCCCGGGCTCTTCGCGAGCAGCCTCGCCGCGATCGCCCTGCCGGACGGCGCGCGGCCGGAGCGGCAGAGCGCGATCGCGCGCGACGCCTCGCGCTCGGTCGACAGCACGCCCCTCGGGTACCGGCTGGCGTGCTCGTCGAGCTTCGAGAGCGCCTGCGCGAACTGGCCCGCCTGCAGCGCCTGCTGCGCGTCGCGGAGCAGCGCGATCTCCGCGTCGAGCCCCTCGGAGCCCTGCCTCGCGGCGGCCGCAGCCCGGGGCGTGCGCGACGCCGTCGCGCGCGCCGCGGCGGTCGCCGGGGGCGCGGCGCTCGGCTCGGCGGGCGCGCCGGACGCCTCGGGAGCGTCGGCCTTGCTGGAGGCGCTCGCCTCGGGTGGCGCAGGCGTCCCGTCGCTCGGGGCGCTGGAGGGCGCGACGCGCGCCGCTCGGGGCGCCTCGGCCGCGTCCGTCGCCGCCTCGAGCGCGCGTCGCGCATCGGGCGCCTCGCCCGGCGTCGGGAAGTAGAGCGCGGCCCCCGTCGCGAGGCCCACGACCACCGCCGCCAGCCCGATCTTCATCGGGGCGCCGAGCAGCGTGATGGCCGCGCCTTTCGCGACCGCGGTGCCCGCGCCCGCGGCCATGCTCGCGGCGGCGGGGCCGACCGCGTGCGCGGCCGCGCCGGCGCTCGCGGAGCCGGCGGCTCCGGCGCTCTCGGCGCTCGCGGCGACGGCCGTGGCCGTGGCCGCCGTCCCTGCGAGGCCGAGCCTCGCCCACACGGCCGCGCGCGTCCGACGTCTGTCGTCGTCGGTCGGCTCGTCCTCGTCACGAAGGGCGTTCAGGAGCGCTCGCTCCCCGGACCCCAGCTCATCCATTGCGGCCTCCTCGGATCCTGGCGTGGTGGCGGTGCACCGCGTCGGAAAACGCCTGTCGAGCGGCCCTCAGCCGCGCATACACGGTGTTGACGTTCACCCCGATGCCCCGCGCGATCTCCGCCGCCGGCATCTCTTCCAGCTCGGCGAGGAGGAGCACCACGCGCTTCTCCTCGTCGAGCGACGAGAGCAGCTCGTGCGCGACGCGCGCGGCCTCCGCCCTCGTCATGGCCTCGTAGGGGCTGAGGTTGCTCGGCCCCGCGAGCAGCTCGGGATCCACGGTCTCTCCTGTCCCGCGGTGGGCGGGGCTCTTGCGGCGCAGCGATCTCCGGTGCGTCTGCACGACGTTCACGACGATCCCGAAGACCCACGTCTTCAGCGACGAGCGGCCCAGGAACTCCGGGAGCCGCCGGTGCACGACGACGAACACCTCCTGGCACACGTCCTCGTGCGCCGAGGCGTCCACGCCGAGCCGGCGCACGGTCCGCCAGACGAAGGGGAACATCTCCTCGTACACCTCGGCGAAGTCGAGCGGCGCGGCCTGCACGCCGGCCGCGGGGACGGCGGCCACCGCGCCGGCGGGCGGAGGCGTCGACGGGGCGACCGCCGCGCGTGCCGTCACGGGCTGCGCTCCTCCTCGCAGGGCAGCGAGGCGGTGAGCTCGCCGAGCGCGGTGAGCTCGCCGCTCGCGCCGAGCAGGTTCACGTCGGGGATCGCGTCCGTCCGCCCGGAGAACCAGGGGTACCCGAAGACGTCGGGGTCCGATTCGAGGAGTGGCACCGCTTCTCGAATGGTCGCCGCCTGCGCATCGAGCGACCGATTGTCGCTCGTCTCCTGCATATTTCCAGTGCCGCCGCCCCCGGTCGCGTCTGGGGGGAGCGTTTCCTCCACACAAGCCACGGAGGAGCGGATCCCGAGCAGGGGGCTGATACCGCAGAGGAGGGCTTGGCGAGCTCGGCGCATGGATCGAGGGGCTGGTGACCGGAGCCGCCGCGTTCCGTGAAGAAAAGTGGAGGGACGGGGGGCGACGTTCATCGGGCGGTCGTCGACGGGCTGGCGCTCCACGGCTCGAAAGCGGATCATCCGCTGCGGCGCACCGCGACCGACAGCGCGCACCTCCGCGCGCTTGACGGCCGCGAGGAGCGCATCGAGGAAGACCGGATGACACCCCCTCGCTGGCTTGCCGCGCTCGCGGCGCTCACCGTTCCACTGGCGGTCTCGGCGACGGCCTTGACCCAGGGCGACGCTCCCCTCCCGCCGCCTCCTCCTCCAGAGCCGCTCCCGTCTGCCTCCGCGCAGCCAGCACCGCCGCCGTCTCCTGCGCCGACACCGGTGCAGCCCGCACCAGCGCCCGCGCCCGCGCCCGCGCCGACACCGGTGCAGCCGGCACCCGCGCCGACACCGGTGCAGCCGGCACCCGCGCCGACACCGGTGCAGCCGGCGCCGGCGCCGACACCGGTGCAGCCGGCGCCGGCGCCGACACCGGTGCAGCCGGCGCCGGCGCCGACACCGGTGCAGCCGGCGCCCGCGCCCGCACCTGCGCCGATTCCCGTGCAGCCCGCGCCTGCGCCTGCGCCCGCTCCCATGCCGTTCCCGCCGCCATCTCCGACGCCGGTGCCGCCTGCGCCGCGGCCTGCGCCCGCGCCGCGGTCGACACCGGCGCCTGTACCGCCGCCCGCGCCTGCGCCGCGATCCGCGCCTGCGCCTTCACCGCCGCCCGCGCCGCGGGCCGCGCCGGCCGCGCACACGCCCGCTCCGGAGCCGCCCGCGCCGGTTCCGCCCGCTCCCGAGGAGAAGCCGAAGGAGCCCGAGGACGACGAGAAGGACGGGATGCGCCTTCGTTTCGGTACGACGCTCAGCGGCGGGATCATCGAGTCACCCACGGGCGCGGGGGCCGTCTTCGCGCTCTCGGGCCGGCTCGGTGTCCAGGTCAACCACTATTTCGGGATATACTACCAGAACACACCGATGGTGACGCTCACCCCCGAGAGCACCGAGAACAGCGCTGGATTCGAGGCGGGGTTCATCGACTACAACTCGGTGCTCGCGGGCTTCACGCTGTTCCACTTCCTCGATCTCGGCGTGGGACCGTCCATGGATTACGTGGCCGTCGCGACCTGCGGCGCGGAGGTCCCGGAGGGCGGCATCCCGCTCCCGAGCGCCGGCTGTGAGAGCACGGCGGCCTGGTACCCTGGCGCTCACGCGCGGGGCGCGCTGATCCTCGGCGGCCTCGCCGGGAGCGGCGCGCGGCGGAGCGGCTTCGCCATCAGCGCGGATCTCCACCCGGTGTTCCTGCCAGAGGGGACGACCTTCACCTTCACGCTGGGCCTCGGCAGCGAGTGGTACTGAGACGAACGGCGCGCCGGAGCGCGGCGCGCCGCCTCGCCGGGCGAGCCGCTCCGCTCGCCCGGCGCTCCGGGCAGCGGCGGGCAGCGGTTTGCCCGTCCGCTGGCTGAGCGCCCTTCGAGTGGAACCTTCGTTCCCCAGGTCAAGAGAGTTCCTCGCAAATACGCCGGGTCGCAAGGGGGCCCTGCCTCACGACTGCGCGGCGGTCGGCGCCAGCGCCTCTGTGGCGCGCCACCCGCTGTGATCCGCGACACCCCGGCCCTGCGTTCGCGGTTCGCGAGGGTTGCTGTGTGGCGACCCGATGGACTACAATGCCATTGTCGGAGCGATTGTTTGCGGGGCGCCGCACCGGAGAGCTGGACGCCACGATCGTCCTGCGGCAGCGGCAAGCGACAGCAGGAGAGCGCCACCAGGTAGAGCGCCAGCGATAGAGCGCCAGCGGGAAGCGAGCGGTACGTAGATCGAGCGCGATGCGCGAGCTTTCGAGCTCGGTGGCAGGGAGCGAAGGCGCACCCATGGATCCGCTGTTGTGCATGACAAGGTAAAATTACCGAGCATCACGATGCACCATCGCTCACCATGTAGGTCGACAAGGCATGATGTGTCGCGCGAATCCGGGGTGCCATCTGCTGGTTTCTCGGAGGCGCCATCTCTTGCTCACGCTGTGCGGTGGGCATGTCGCCCCTGGGACTCGAGATCGAGCCCTGAGACCGAGGTGCGTGAGGAGCATGTCAAGCGCTCGCCTTCGTGTTTGGCGTGCTCGGCAGCGCCGGCGTGGTCGTGCTGGCCGGCTGCCGGGGGAGCGGCGGTCGGGTGTCGTCACCCTCTCCGGCGTCCCCATTTCGCCAAGCTCCGTGGGACCGCGGGGGCGCCTCCGAGGGGGCGCTTGACAAAGAGGGTTAACCATCGGCTACGCTGCCTACCCATGATGACCGGGAGGGCATGAGCCTGGTGGAAACGAGCTGCAGGCGCTCCACGGGGGCACGGCGGTCAGCGGTCGAGCGGGCCGTGGGGCACCTCGCGTGTCGGGCGCGAATCGCAACCCGCTGGGCATCATCGTGGGTGCCACGAAACAACCGCGCGGCTCCTCCGGTTCGGCACGGGGGATTTCGCTCACTCCTCAGGACTCTCGCCGAGCGCGCTTGGCCCGACAGGACCGGAGTTCCGCTTCGCCGGGGGCTCCGATCGACGCGCGCGCCGGCGGCCCTGCTCGCGGCGGCTCTGCTCATCGGGTGCTGTCTTCTGCTGCTCAGCCCGCCTATCACGGCTGGGCCCGTGGCCACGCTCTATGTGTATGCGGTGACACCGCTCCGCGCTCGCGCCCTCGAGCAGAAGATCGAGGAGTCGATGCCCGGCGTCGATGTCACCGTGTTTGGAAAGTTGAGCGATTTCAAGGCCGCGCTCGAGTCGACGCCGCCCGACGCGGCCCTCTCGCCAAAGCCGGTCCTGGCTTCGCTCAACCGGACCGCCGACATCCAGGGCATGAAGGCGGGGAGCGACGCGGAGCAGTACCTCCTGGTCTCGACGAGGGCGCTGACCAAGGAGATGCTCTCCGGTCTCAGATACGGGATCGTCGATCTGGTCGAACGGAAATCGCTCCCTAAGTTCGTAGCCGGGCTGCTGGGTGTGAGCACCGCGCCTGAGGTCCAGCGCGTCACGAAGATCGAAGATCTTCTGCAGCTGCTCCAGTTCCAGACGGCTGATGCGGTCCTCCTCCCCGAGCGATTTCGTTCTGACTTCGAGTCGAGGAGCAAGATGACGTTCACGATCCTCAGCCTCTCGACGGCGAAGGTCGGGCTGGTGGCGGTCACGTTCCTGGGCGAGCGCCAGACGCTGGAGGGCGCGATCCGGAGGCTTCCGAAACACGTGCTGGCCGATCTGGGGGTTGACGAATGGAAGTAAGGTCGACGCGTCCCCTCTCTCGGCGCTCGCTGCTGCGGGCCTCCGCCCTCGCGGGGCTCGTGCTGTCCCTGAGCTGCTCGTCGGGTCCGGCCACGCCCGTGGCCAGCGACCCGGCGCCGACGCTCACGCCGCCGCCTCCGGACGCGAGGCCGGTCATCTCCGTCATCGCCCCCTCGGATCCGCAGCTCGACGACATGCTGAGATCGCTCCGCGTCGAGCTGTCCGGGGAACACCGCGTCATCATCTCGCTGCTGCGCGGCGAGGCGTCGAGCCCCGACCTCGTGGCGCAGATCGTCGCCCGCGATCGCCCGCAGGCGGTGGTGCTGGTCAACAACTCGACCGTGCTCCTGTACCGCGAGTGGGCGCGCACCGTCCCGACCCCGCCGGTCGCGCTGATCCTGATGGCGTCCTTCGCCGAGGAGCTCCAGCGCACCGTCCCCAACTCGGTCGCCATCTCTTACGAGGTGCCGGCGGTCACGGCCATGGTGGGCCTGCGCACGCTGGGCCTCGACGCTCACCGGGTGGGCGTCGTCTACCGCCAGGGCTTCGCGGATCACATCGCGCGACAGGAAGCGCTCATGCACGTCGAGAAGCTGGCCTTCGTCAAGGAAGAGCTCTCGAACAAGCCACGGGTGCAGGACCTCCGCGCCGCGCTCGTGAACCTCCAGCGGGCGAAGGTCGACGCGATCTGGCTGCCGAACGACAATGGCCTCCTGAGCCCGAGGTTCTTGACCAACGTCTGGCTGCCCTACGTGGACCGGCTCGGCGCGCCGGTGGTCGTGGCCGTGCGTTCGCTCGTGAACGAGCACGCGGAGTTCGGGACGTTCGCTGCCATCCCCGACACCCAGGCGCTCGCGGTGCAAGCGGCCGATGTCCTCTACGAGCTCGCGGACGCCGACTGGAAGCTCCGGTCGTCGGGCGTCCGCCTGCCCATCTCGGTGAAACGCCTGGTCGACGTGAGGCTCGCACGGCGCTTCGGGCTGAATTCCAGTCAGTTCGGCCAGGTTGACTTTCTCATCGGTAGGTGAGCGCGTATCGGGGGGAATGGAGGCGCCGTGCGATTACCTTTCCAACCGGGCACATGGTCACGATGCGACGGGCCAGCTCGAACCATCGAGCTCCCGGGCTCGCCTCCCATCTGCTCGTCGCGTGGAGAGCGTCGCGCGCGGTGCTGCCGTCCCTGGAGCGCGCCGTCATGATCCGGGTGCTCGTGATCGATGACGACGAGATCGCTCGCGAGGCGATGCGCGCCGTCCTGGTCAGGGCCGGCTTCGATGTGGTCGAGCTCGCCACGCCCATCGGCGCGACGGCGGTCATCAAGCGAGACAAGATCTCCGTGGTCGCGCTCGACATCAACATGCCGACCATCAACGGCGACAAGCTGGCGAAGCTGCTCCGGGACAACGCGCAGCTCTCGAACCTGGGTATCGTCCTCGTCTCCAGCTGTGATATCGACAAGCTGAGCGCGATCGGCGAGAAGGTCGGCGCCGACGGCATCGTCTCGAAAGCGAAGCTGCACGTCGCGCTGGCGCCGGCGGTCGAGCGCGCGGTGGCCGCGCGCGCCGGGAAGACCAGCCCGCCGCCGCCCTCGTCTGCGGGGTCTTCTGCGGCGTCGTCCTCCTCTAACCCGCCGCCCTCGATGAGGCGTCCAAAGTAGAGTGCATGGCAACCCCGAACACCCACGGCTCGCTCCGCATCAAGCTGCTTCGCCTGATCCTGGGCGCGCTGCTGCTGCTCGGGGGCACCACGCTGCTCGCGAGCGGCGCGCTCATCTATTCGACGGATCGCGCGGTCCAGGCCAAGCGTGAGCAGGAGCTCCTGAGCAGCCTGGAAGAGAAGGCGCGCCTGCTCGGCTTCAACCAGGCGCTGGCCCTTCGCAGCCTGGTGGCGGACAACCTCTTCGGGGATGTCAAGGCGCTCATTCACCAGACCGTCTCGGAGAACAACGACATCGCCTACGGGGTGTTCTTCGACGCGGAGAACCGGGTCTGGGCGGCGAGCGGACTGGCCCGGGCGCACGCCTCGAAGGACGCGCCCGGCCCGGCGTCGCCGAACTACACAGCGGCGGACCTGGAGTCCCTCGGGATCAGCACAGCGCACCAGTCCCGGCTCGTGCTGCGGCGGCGGCAGAACCCCCTGGGCGGGGAGGACGTCCTCGAGGTCGCGGCCCCTGTCGTCTCGGAGGGGGCCCACGCCGGGAGCGTGATCTACGGCATCAGCACGAGGAGCGTCGTCGAGCGCATGGTCCAGGCCCGGGACCTCGCCGCGAACCGGCTCGTGACCACGCTCGGCCTGATCGTGGCGCTGATCCTCGGCAGCGGGGCGGCCAGCTATTTCCTCGTCAAGCGGGTCGCCGTCCACATCACCGAGCCGCTGCTCGCGCTGCGCACGGCGGCGGGGGCCATCGCCACCGGGCTCCGCTCGAGCGCGCCGCCGACCGAATCGCCCATCGTGGATCGGAAGAAGTGGGAGCGCGTGCAGATCACGAGCGGCGACGAGCTCGAGCTGCTCGGATCGGCCTTCAACAGCATGGTCGAGGCGAACGAGCAGGCGTTCGAGGAGCTGCGCGTGAAGACCGAGCAGGCGCTCGAGGCGTCCCGGATGAAGAGCGAGTTCCTCGCCAACATGAGCCACGAGATCCGGACGCCGATGAACGGGATCCTCGGGGTCATCCGGCTCATGCAGAACCAGTCGCTCGACGGCAAGATGCGGCGTTACGTGGAGACCGTCGACGCCTCCGCCAACACGTTGATGTCGATCATCAACGACGTGCTCGACTTCTCGAAGCTCGAGGCCGGCAAGTACGTGGCGCAGCACGTCTCCTACGATCTGCGCCTCGTCATCCAGGAGGTCGCGGAGCTGATGGCGAGCCAGGCGCACGAGAAGGGCCTCGAGCTCGTGTACCGCGTCGAGCGCCGCGTCCCCACGGGCATCGTGGGCGATCCCGACCGGTTCCGCCAGGTGCTCACCAACCTGGTCGGCAACGCGATCAAGTTCACCGAGCGCGGAGAGGTGCTGATCGACGCCTCGATCTCTCCGCAGGCTCAGCAGGACAAGGCCACGGCGCTCATCAAGCTCGCCGTTGTGGACACCGGCCCCGGCATCGCGCCCGACGACCAGAAGAAGCTCTTCGCGGCCTTCTCGCAGGTGGACGGCTCGCTGGTCCGCAAGCACGGCGGCACGGGCCTCGGGCTCGCGATCAGCAAGCGCCTCGTCGAGGTCATGGGCGGCGAGGTCGGCCTCGACAGCACGCCGGGGCAGGGCAGCCGGTTCTGGTTCACGATCCGGGTCGGCGTCACCGCCGGAGGCGAGCAGATCCGCTCCGCCGAGTGGGCGAGCGGGCGCCGCGCGCTCGTGGTGGAGAACAGCAGGAGCTGGCGCGACGTCGTTGTGGAGCACCTGGTGGCGTGGGGCTTCGACGCCGAGTCCGCGTCCTCCGGGAGGGACGCGATCAACCGGCTCGAGCTCGCGGTGCTGGAGAAGCGGCCGTTCAGCGCCGCCGTCGTCGGTGTCCAGATGGACGATCTCGGCCTCGAGGAGTTCCTCAGGACCATCCAGTCGGTCCCGGCGCTGCAGACGTTGCCCGTGGTGGCGCTCTATCACATGGGATCGAGCGTGACGTTGAGCGGGATGGACTCCAGCATGGTCACGCAGCTCCCCAAGCCGCTGCGCGTCTCCGAGCTGTACAACACGCTGCAGAGCGCGCTCACGGGCGCCTCGACCCCGCCGCCTAGCAAGCCCGGCGCGGAGCCGGGTAAGATCGCGAGCAAGCTCCCCGTGCTGGTCGTCGATGACAACGAGATCAACCGCTACGTGGCGATGGAACAGGTCGAGCAGCTGGGCCTGCGCGTGGAGACCGCGTGCAACGGCCAGGAGGCTCTCGAGTGCGTCAAGCGAAAGCGGTATGTCGCCGTGCTCATGGATTGCCAGATGCCGGTGATGGACGGGTACACCGCCACCCAGGAGATCCGCGCCTGGGAGCGCTCGCGGAATCGCCACACGGTGATCATCGCGCTGACGGCGCACGCGCTCGTCGGCGAGCGGGACCGGGTGCTCGCGGCGGGGATGGACGATTATCTGGCCAAGCCGGTACGCCCTCAATCTCTGCAGAAGACCCTGTGGCGGCACGTGGTCCTGAGCCGGGACGAGCCTGCGTCGTCGCGGTCTCCCTCCGCCCCCGAGCTGGAGGCGGCGCGCGCGCCGGTGCTCGACCCGGAGGTCCCGCGCTCGCGGAAGCTGATCGAGCTCGTCCTCAAGAACGTGCCGGGGCAGCTCGATGGCCTGGAGGCGGTCATCCGGAGCGCCGTGGCTGCAGAGATCAAGGCGAACGCTCACAAGCTGAAGGGCAGCATGCTCTCGATCGGCGCGGCGCGCGTCGCGGAGCTGGCGGAGAAGATGCAGCTCGCCGCGGGTCAAGGCGAGCTGCCGCAGGCGGACGACCTCACGCGGCTACGTGACGAGTTCGACTCCGTGAGCGCTGCCCTGAAGGAGGAGCTCGCCGCGACCGCCAAGGCGACGTGACGATCGCGCCGAATCGATGATGGACGAATGTCTGGAGCCCACTGAACCCGCATGATGCTTGCCTCACTCGAAACCCGGTGGATGGTTGCGCTGGTGATCGCTTCGATCCCCGGTCTCGCATGGGCCCAGCCGACGACCGCGACGGCGCCGGGAGCGCCGAAGGCGGTGGGGGGCGAGCGCCGGAACGACGCGCTCGAGGACGTCGACCTCTTGAGGTTGCTCGACGTCGAGGTGTCCACTGCCACGAAGACGCTGGAGACCCTCGACGACGCGCCCGCCATCATGACGGCGATCACCGCGGAAGAGATCCAGCGCTGGGGATACACGAGCGTCGGCGAGGTGCTGCAGCACGTCGTCGGGTTCTATCTCATCGACGATCACATCCTGCCGAACGCCGGCGTGCAGGGGATGACGGGCGGGCTGGGGGCCGAGAGCGGCGGGATCAAGGTGATGATCAACGGGCGATCGGCCGCGTTCCGGACCACCAGCGGCAACTGGCTGGGCACGGAGCTGATCCCGCTGTCGTCCATCAAGCAGATCGAGATCGTCCGCGGTCCGGCGTCGGCGCTCTATGGCGCCGATGCGTTCCTCGGGGTCGTCAACATCATCACCCTCGATCCGGAGGACATTCCCTTCGTCGACGGCACGGTGCAAGTCGGCGTGACGAGGGACCACCCGCGCGGCCGTTTCGACGTCGTGGGCGGCATGTTCACCGACCGCTTCGAGATGATGCTGACGGCCGCGGGGGAGCTCGATGATCGAAGTGGCCTGGAGATGCCTACCCAGTCCCCGGCTCCCCTCATCCCGCCTTACAACGCGGGGCGCCTGGACGCCCAGAACCTCGAGCGTTTGTCTGGGGTCGTCGGGGCGCGGCTCGGGTATCGCCATCCCGAGCGTGGGCACCACCTCGTGCTCAGCGCGTACTGGTCAGGCCTCCGGCGCGGCGGGGATTTTGCGCAATGGGCGCAGCTCACCGGCGGGACGGACGACGAGGGTTACCGTGCCGGCACGGTGGTCAGCCTCCAGCAGCGTCGCGTGGCGGTCGACGGGCTTTACCAGCTGAACCGGGAGCTCGCGTTCGCGGTGCAGGGGATGTACTTCCAGGGCGGCGTCCTGCCGGACGACCGCATCGACCTCGCCGGCGGCTGGTACTACATCGAGCGGCGCATGGCGTATCGCGGCGTGGACGCGAGCGTCGAGGCCCGGTGGATGCCGTGGGACCGATTCAACCTGATATTGAATCTGGAGTCCGTCTACGACAAGGAGGACCTGCCGTCCTTCCGCCGGGTCACCAAGGAAACGGGGCAGTCCTTCGGCTCGCCGGAGCGGGAGCAGCAATCGGCCGAGCTGGTCGACATCGGGGCGCTCCTTAGCGCCAACCTCAAGGTGCTCGATCCGTGGCTGAAGGTCACGGGCGGGCTCCGCTATGATCACCACAGCAAGTATGGCAATCAGCTGACCGGTCGGTTCGGGGCGACCTCGCACCTGGGAAAGACGGTCGTGGCCAAGCTGCTGTACGGCAGCGCCTTCAAGGCGCCGTCCCCGTACCTGCTCTTCGCCGAGCCCCTCGTGCCGGGCGACGTGATCGGGAACGAGCGCCTGTCGCCCCAGCTCATCCACACCGTGGACGCGGAGCTGACGTGGAGGCCTGCTGTCTGGGCCTCGGCGAGCACGGGGGTGTCGTACAGCCTCTTGAACGACAAGGCTGAGTTCGTCCCGCGGGGCATCAACCAGACGGCCCTGAACATCGCCAGCCAGAAGTCCTTGATCTGGGCGACCCGCGCCGAGCTGCGGCACGGCGACGCCTTCGGGGGCTACGGGTCGTTCGAGACCGTGCACTCCACCCGGGACACCGGCCAGGTGGGGTACCAGGCGGATCTGGTCGGCTCGTCGATGGTCGCGTACCCGAGCTGGATGGCCCGCGCCGGCGCCTATGTGAAGCTGCCGTCGCCGAGCTTCCTGCCGCTGGAGCTCTCGACGCAAGGGATCCTCGTCGGGCCCCGGCGGTCCGCGGAGGCGAGCACCCTGGAGAAGGGCGGCGCGTTCGAGCTGCCCACGTACCTCAGGTGGAACGCCAGCCTGGTCGCGCGCAACCTGTGGATCATCCCGGGGCACGAGACGACCCTGGCCGTGCGCGCCAAGAACATCCTCGGCACCTTCGGCCCGGATCCCGGGTTCTCGGGCTTCGAGTACCCGCTCGAGCCGCGCGAGATCTTCTTCGAGCTACGACACCGCTACTGAGCGACGGTCACCCGCGAGCGGCGGTCACCCGCACAGGAGACGGGCCCATCTCGACGTTTTCGGTGCTCAGCGCACAGGAGTGCGCTTCCGCGCCGAAAACGCCGATCTGGACCCGTCTCCTGTGCGGGTGACCGCCGCTCTGCGACGCTCGTGCCAGGCTCAGCTGAGAACCGCTCTAACAAGCTGCGGCGCTCTAGATCACTGCTGGACCACGCACTTGGCGTCGAAGGGGTCGCCATCGACGAACTTGTCGCCTTTGATGGTCCACCTTTCCATGATGTGATTCTGGCTCGCCCCGTAGGAGTCGAACTCGTATTCGGCGGCCGCGCCGATGTAGCGGAGCGGGGTCCCCGCGCGGAGCTTGGCCATCGCGGTCTTCAGATCCCACCACAGGGCCACGTCGTTCTTGGGGTCGTTGAGCTCGAGGATCGTCTGCCGCAGCTCGCGTCCGGACGTGATGATCTGCCCGGTGGTCGCGTAGCCGTACACGAGGCCCATCGCGATGAGGACGACGCCGTCGTAATAGAAGTGCGCTGCGGGGAACGGCACCTCGCCGTTCCACCGGCGGGAGAAGTGATAGGCGAAGGCGTCGGCGTTCCAGTGCGTGCAGGTGAGCGCCTCCCCGGTCGAGTCGCCGGGGGCGGGGCCGCACTCGCTCCGCAGGCTGAGCGAGGGCGAGATCCCATAAGAGTTGTCATCGAGCGCGCCTTGAGGGATGTTGGAGAGGAACACCTGGGTGTGCAACGCAGGCCCGAGGAGCCACTTGCCCGGACGCCCGTGGACGGTCCATTCGGTCACGATGGTCGAGGCGGCGGCGGGATAGGCGGCCAGCAGCGTGCGGCCGGCCGGCGCCCGCTCCGTCTCGTCGTCCAGGTAGAAGGCGGCTTTGATCTTGTCCTTGTACGTCGGTGCGTCCGGCTTGAACGTCACCGAGGGGAGGATCCTGCCCTGGAGCGCCGCGAAATGGGTCGTGAACTCGGTGCTGACGGCGGTGTTGTAGTCGTCCCGCGCGGAGAGGCTATTGGCCGTGCGGACACCCTCGCTGACGATGTATTTCGCGAGCGCGCAGCCGATGCCGAACGGGGAAGGGGCGAGCCTCACCCTGCCGCCCTCGTCCTCACGGCGCGCGATGGAGGGCGCGGCATAGCTCGGCAGCATGTGGAGAAGGTTCTCCTTCTTCACCTCGATCGCGATTTCGCGGGCGAGCTCGTTCTCTTCGGGCCCTACCAGGTAGCGGACATCATCCGTGTAGATCAGCGAGAGCAGCTGGTCGAGCCCGCGGTCCCGGTTCGAGTGGCTGTCTCGGCTCACGATGTCGAAGGGCCTCCCTTCGAGCCCGCCCGCGGCGTTCAGGTCCTGGACCGCGAGCAACATGGCTTGCTCGAGGTTGCGGCCGATGGCCGACTCGCCCCCGGAGAAGGGGACGAGGGCCCCGATTCTGATGGCGTTCTCTGGCTCATCTGGCTCATCGGGCGCCGTCGACGAGCAGGACGCCGAGAGCAGGGACGCGAGTCCCACAATCAGCCCGGTCTCCATACAGCGCATGCGTCGCCTGCGAGCACCCAGCCACGCGCCGGCTCGATGGAGGCAGTCCCGAACGGTAGGCATCCCAGTGTACATGGTTGTCCTTCGAGACGATGACATCGCATTGAGGACGGAGCTGTCAAGGGCCGTGGGTGCGATGCGCACCACAAGGTTTGCTGTTTGCGTTCTGCGATCGATGCGCGTCGAAGGCGGCTGTCGGGCTGTGGTGAGAGCGTGACCGAGAGAGAGACCCCGGGTCGGGCGCCGGCCGCGGCGTCGTGCCGTCGCCGGCGCCCGGGTTGCGCCCCCGCTCGGATTGTGATGGACGCCCGCCGCTGCTCCGCGAAACCTTTGCGGACCGCCCGTGTCCAAGGAGACGTGATGCCCTCCCACCTTCGCTCGCACTTCGCCTTCAACGCCCTCGCCGCCGCGATCGGGCTCTCCCTCGCGGCCTGCGCCGGGGCGCCTCCGCCCGCGCCGAACGCGCCGGTTTCGCCGGGCGACGGCCGCCCGGCGACCCCGCCGCCGGCGCCGCTCCCGGAGGAAGAGGCCTTCGCCGTCCACGGCACGCTCAAGGACGAGTGGCTCCCGATCCTGAAGCCGGCGCCCTTCGACCCGAAGACCGCGCTGGTCCCCCCGGCGCCGGCCGGCGTGCCCGCCGCGCCGCGCGCCTGCGAGGCGTTCGTGCGGCGCGCCGCCGTCGCGCCGGCGCAGCCCTGCGGCGACGCGCAGGGCGCGCTCGAGGCGCTCGACGCCGCGCTCGCCGAGGACGACGCCGCGAAGCGCGACGCGCGGCTCGCGGGCGTCGAGGCGTGCGCGGGCCTCGAGGCGGGCCTCGCGCGCGCGCTCCGGGCCGAGCTCGCGCCCATCACCTGCGGCGACGCCGTCGCCGCGCCGCTCCTCGAAGCGCCGCCCGCCGCGCTCCGTGGCGACCTCTACCAGGTGCTGCTCGGCCTGACGCTCTCCGCCCGGCTCGCGCGCACCGCGACCGAGCCGCCGACGCTGCGGCCGCCCTACGACGTCCAGCGGGTCCTCGCGTTCACCAAGGGGCCGCTCTTCGCGTGGGTGACGGAGCAGGCCCGGGCGATCGAGGATCTCGGGCGGCGCGGCGTCGAGCTTCCGTTCTATGCGAAGGGCATCGTCGCCGTGGAGTCCGGGCGGGCCGACATGCGGCTCGTCGAGGCGGTCCGGTCCGCGCCGCTGCCGGACGGCATGCGGAAGGACGCGGAGCTCGCCAACGTCTACTACGGCGAGCTCGATCAGCTGCTCGATCCCTGGAAGGTCCGCGGCCGTGACGCCGCGCTCGTCGGCCTGCGCGAGCTCTCGTCGGTCGGCGTCCTCCGCGACGCCCGCGTCGACGGCGCGCGCGAGATGCTCTCCCGCCTCTACGGCGGCCGGCGCGTCGACGCGCTGGACGCGCTGGAGCTGCCGCCGCTCGCGGCGGGCACCCCCCCTTCGTCGGCCGTCGAGCGGCTCGCCGCCCGGCTGCCGACGTACTACGCGGGCCGCCTGATCGCGCCCGAGGCGGCGGCGCGGCCCGAGCTCCTGCGCGTCCTGCTCGGCCGGGGCGTCCCGCTCCAGCACCGCGCGGCGCTGCGCACGGCGCAGCTCTCGCCCGAGTCGAGGCTCCTCTATGCGAGGGCGCGGCTCGAGCTCGGCCGGCTGTACTGGCGGGCGGTGGACTTCGATCAGGCGACCGCGCTGCTCGCGGCGTGGCCCAGGGAGACCCCGCGCCCCGCCGAGGCGACGGCGCTGCTCGCTGTCGCGCTCGGCCTGCGCAACGGCCCCGAGGACGCGGCGCTCATGATGCGGCGGGCGCCGCTCGCGGGGCTCGGCCTGGGCGACATCGCCGCGCTCGACTGGGTGGCCCGCGCGAAGCCCGCCTCGGCGTACGCGGGCATCGCGGCGTACGACGCGGCCGTCATCAAGCAGATCGCCGCCCCGCAGGGCGCGGAAGCGAGCTACTGGTCCGACGTGGCGGCGCGCTTCCGTGAGGCGCAGGCGCTCCTGACGGGGCCGCTCGCGAAGGCGGCGGAGGAGAGGGCGCGGGCGGCCGACGAGATCGCGCGGGCGGCGCGGTAGGGGCGGCGCGCTGGGCGGCGCGCCGCATCGTCCTGGTCGGCTGCTTTGCGAGCCCCCGCCGGTGCCGGCCGCCCCACGTGAAGTGCCGGCGCTGCCAGCGGTCTACGGATCGATGATCCAAGGACCACCCGCGCCACCCGCGCCACCCGCGCCGCCCGCGCCGTCGTTGGCGCCGGCGCCGCCCGTGCCGTCGCTGGCGCCGGCGCCGCCCGCGCCGTCGCGGCCACCGGCGCCGGATCCCGAATCGCCGGGGCCGCCAGCGCCGGCTCCCGTGCTGCCGGTGGCCGCGGCGGTGGCCGCGACGCCGGTGGTCCCGACGCCGCTGCCCGCCTCGTCACCGGGGGGCGTCGAACCGTTGCCCGCACCGCCGGTGCCGCCGCCGGGATCCACGTACGGGCCCGGGTCGATCAGACCGCCGCCGATCGCGGCCAGATCATAGATGAGGTCGGTATCGAAATAGACACCGATCGGCCTGTAGGCGATGCCAGAGCCCACGACGACGGTCTCCGCTGCATGGGTCTCCCAGTTCCAGCCGGTGGTGCTGACGATATCCCAGGTGTATTGCTGGTAGACCGGATAGGCCGAGACCCGCGCGAGCGCGGCCGTGGGCACGAACAGGACCGAGGTCGCGTCGAGCGCGACGGTCGCGCTCACGTCGAAGCCGACCGCCCTGGTGATCTGGTCGTCCGACGGCACACAATCGTCCAGCGGTCCCGGTGTGGGCTGGGCGTCCGAGGACGTGTCGCCGCCCGACGTGCCCGACGTGGCCGAGGAAGGCTGAGGACCCCATGTGCCGCCGCCAGGCATGCCCGGCGCGGGCTGATAGCTCCAGCCGCCGCCGCTGCCCGGCATTCCCGTCGACGGCTGAGGGCCCCAGATGTCGTCGCCGCCCGGTAGGCCGCCCGGCGCGCCCGGGAAGGGCTGGAAGAACCCGAACGGCTCGTCCTCCGACAGCGCCGGCAAGGGCCAGAGGTCGTTGGGGGCGCGACTGTCCCGTGCGCGCGCCACGGGCCGGGGCGGGGGCACCCTGGGCGCGGTGGTGCTCAGCACGCGCACCGCCGGCGTGACGCTCGCCGACACGGAGACGCTGAGGGTCCGCGGGCCGAACCCCTCCGCCACGCGGAGCAGGTGGGCGGCGTCCTCCCAGTGGAACGTGTCCGGCAAGACGAGGACGTTCGTGATCGTCTGACCAAAACACAGGGCCTGCCGGGCCTCGCCGACCCCGGCCCGTACGCCGCTGTCCGCGCGCTCGGGCACCTCGGACGCATCCCGCGGGCTCACGCAAGTGATGGATGGAACGAGCAGCATCGCCGTGCCGAGCACGAGCTTCACGTCGGGAACAAACATGTTCACTCCCCTGGGTTGCGAGCAGAGCAGCGAAGAGACGGAGCCACTCAGGCGTGGAGTGCGCCGAGGAGCCGTGCGTCGCCTTCCGCGTCCCGGTGTCCCGGGAGGCCTCTTCTTCCGACTCCGAGGCGGCGGTGGCCAGAGTGCAGCCAGTCCGTGAGCGCCGTGAGCTCGGGAGTCCTCCGTGAGACCAGCTCGATGAGCATAGAAGTCCTATGGGGCGACGCTCCCTGCAAGAAGCGTGGAGTGGAGCGCGCTCCCCTGCGCGCGCCACGGCGGCGTACACAGCGCGAACACTCCCGGCGCAAACGCCGGCCTCGAATGGACTGGCGCTTGCCGTCCCAGGGGGCGCGTGAGCGGCGTGCCCACGGGTGAGGTCGGGCATCCCCCCAGGATCGGCGGCCGTGCCGCGCACGCGGCGCAAGAGAGGCGAGCGTGACGAGTCCTGTGGTCGTGACCAAGTATCTGTGTGCCGCCGCTGCGATCCACGCCGTGCTCGGCTGCGCGGCCGGCGTCGACCTGCTCGACGAGGGCGGATCCGCGGCGGCTGCGACGCCCACCCTCGGGGTCGCAGAACAGCGGGCCAGCACCTACGGATGGCGGGTCATCGAGGTGATCGACTACAATTTCGACGGAAAGCAGGATGTGCTCTGGATCGACCCCGAGCGCAGCCTCATGGCCGTATGGTTCATGGACGGAGTCCAGCTGCTCACGCCGGGCCCGATCCTTCGTGGACCGGCCGGCAGAGGCTGGGTCGCCATAGGGAACGACTTCAACCTCGACGGCCTGGCGGACGTGCTCTGGCGTCACGATGAGCGGGACCTGATAACGATCTGGCTGACGGACGGAGGCCGGCCGTTCGCGCAGGGCCCGATGCTCCCCGGGCCGCGCGGCGGAGACTGGGTGATCCGGCCGAACGACTTCAACCGCAACCTCACCTCGGATGTGCTCTTTTACAATCACGAGCAGAACCTGATGACGGTGTGGCTGCTGGATGGCGTCCAGCTGCTCGCGCCGGGCCCCTTCATCCCGGGGCCGGGCGGCGACTGGGATATCGGCCCCGTGCCCGACGTCAACTTCGATCGCATCGCGGATGTGATCTGGAACGACGAGGTGCACAACCTGATGACGGTGTGGCTGATGAGCAACACGGAGGTCATCGGGCGGGGGCCGGTGATCCCCGGGCCGAGCGGCGAGGGATGGGAAGTCCTCTGGGCGGCCGACTTCAACGCTGACGGCATGTCGGACGTGCTCTGGAGCAACGAGGAGAGGGGCCTCGTTGCGATCTGGCTGATGAACGGCGTCGAGCTCCTCGACGCGGGGCCGGTGATCCCCGGGCCGATCGGCGACGGCTGGACAGCGGTCGCCGCCGGCGACGTCAACGCCGATCTGATGTCGGATGTCGTGTGGCAACGCCAGGGGACGAGCCAGATTGCGGTGTGGTTGATGAACGGCACCCACGTCCTCTCGCCAGGGCCGGTGATCGTGGGCCCCCCCGGCGGCTGACCGACCCGGGCGATCCGCGGCGGGCTCACGTCAGTTCGAAACGCCCGCCGCGCGCAGGCCGTCCCGGGCCAGCGCGTGCTTGGGCGCGATGTCGAGGACCCGCCGGAGCTCCCGCGCCGCGTCGCCGCCCTTGCCCATCTTGAGCAGCGACCAGCCGAGGCCCGAGCGCACCTCGACGTCGCTCGGGTACATCTCCGCGAGCCGGCCGTAGATCGTCGCCGCCTCCGGGTAGCGCGCCAGGTTGTACAGGGCGAACGCGAGCCGCAGGCTCGCGAGGTAGTTCGCGGGGTCGAGCTGCAGCGCCTTCCGCGCGGTCGCTTCCACGTCGGCCCACCGGCGCAGCGCCATCTGCGGGAGCAGCGCGCCGACGCGCGACTCGACCGATCTCGGCTCGAGCGCGCTCGCCCTGCCGTACGCGTCGACGGCCTCCTTGTTGCGCCCGAGCTTGTGATAGAGCCAGCCGCGGCGGAGCTCCGCGACGTATCCATCCTTCTGCGGCGCTGGGAGGCGATCGAGCGCGGCGAGCGCGTCCTGCGCCTTCCCGGCGGCCTCGGCGTCATAGGACAGCTGGAACAGGTCCGCCGGCCTCCCCTCCGCGTCGGCGGCCCCGGAAGGGACGCCGCTCAACGCACAACCGACCAGCATCACGAAGAACCATCGACTCGCTCTCATGACGTCTCCTCGCCGAATGACACGGTGAATCTGCTGCCGGCGCCCTCGACCCGCTCCGCCGCCCGCGTGCGGCCCTGCGCCGTGACCTCGACCCTGAGCGGCCCTCGGCCCCTCGTGAGCTCCGCCCGCGTCCGCACGAGCGGCTCGCCGCGGCGATCGCGCCGCCGCGACTCGCCGAGCACCACGAGGAGGTCGCCCTCGCGGCGCATCCTGAGGTCCATCTCGATCCCGTCGCCTGGCAGGAAGGGGGCGACGAAGTCGGCGAGCACCCGGAGCGCGAACGCGCGGAACCGCCGCGCCGGCAGCGTGTCCGCCCAGCGGAGCGAGGCGCTGCCCTCGAGCGGCACCCGCGGGAGCGCCGCGCGCAGCAGGTGAACGACCGACGCGTCGTCGCCCACCGCGTCGAAGCTCGTGAACAGGTCGTCGCTCCTGCCGTAGAAGAGCGACGCGGCGCGGTCCTCCGAGCGGATCAGGAGCCGCCCGTGGACGTCGACGTCGCACGTGACGCGCTCGACGTACGCGCCGACGCGGTACGCCCAGGTGTCGGCGCAGGTGAAGCCGAAGTACGCGGACACGTCCTCGTCGGCCTCGATGGAGCGCACGGCGTCGCCCTCCCGCGGCTCCAGGCTGGGCCAGAGCCGCGCCTCCTCGCCGACGGTGACCACGTCGCTGAACCGGCACGGGAGCGTCGGCGCGCCGAGCTTGTGGGTCGACTGCAGCTGGAAGTGCAGGTGCGGCTCGGGGGATCGACCCGAGCTGCCGGCGAGCCCGAGGACGTCGCCCCGCTTCACCCATTGCCCTTCCACGACCTTGAGCGTCCCGCGCGCGAGGTGAGCGACCATCGAGTAGACGCCGGGCGCGTGGGCCACGATGACGTGGTTGCCCCAGTTCTGCTCGAGGTTCAACGCGCCGACGTCGCTGTCGGGCACCGTCGACTCGACCTTCACCACGGTGCCGTCGGCGGCCGCGACGACGGGCAGCCGGTGGCAGTGGAAGTCCTGCGGCGCGCTCCCGGCGCCGCGGAAGGCCCGGCCATCTTCGCCCATCACCTGGAAATCGAAGGCATGGCGCCATTGCTCCTTGTGCGTGAACGCGCCGTCGACCGCCTGCGTGCACGTCCACGTGCCGCGGAACGGGAGCCGGAAGCTCACCCCGTGTGGCAACTGTTGAAAGCGCGCTCGCCGCGTGCGGAGGTACGCGAGGTTCTGCTCGGGCGTGCCCGGGAGGAAATCCACGGCCTTGGGCCGCTCGTCGCGCGCGCGCCGCCGCATCGCGAGGAGGACGGCGGCGACGGTGACGTTGAACGGCAGGATCAGCGGCGCCGCGCCGAGCCGCGCGAGCGGCGCCATCACGCCGGCGGTGACGAGCGCGGCGAGGGCGGCGCCGGACAGGCCGAGCGCGAACGAGGACGCCGAGGGGACGAACCAGACGCCGCCCAGCCCGACCGCCGTGAGGACGGCGTTGTAACCGAGCACGTCGAGCGCGCCGTCAGGCAGCGAGAGCCATCGCGAGGCGAGCCCGAGCGCCGCCGCGAACGCGAGCGCCGCGAGGAGCGCGGCGATCCGGCTGTGGACGAGGAGCGCGGCGAGCACCAGCGCGCCCGCGTCGGCGCGGGGCAGGAAGAAGAGGCCGCCGAGGCACCGCGCGAACAGCGCGATGGGCGCGGGGAGGCCCTCGAGCGCGGGCGGGGTTTGCGCGGGCGCCGCGAGCGTGAGCCCGGAGAACGCCGAGGTGCTCAGCGTCAGGTGGAAGACGACGATGAACGGGAGCGAGAGCACCGGCAGGCCGGCGGCGCCGCCGGAGCCGGGACCGGAACCGGTGAGCGAGCGCAGCGCGGCCGTGACCACCACGCACGCGGCGGCGCCGAGCAGCGCGACGGCGACCGCGGGGCCGTCCGCGGTGAACGACTGCGCCACGCCGAGGCCGACGAGGAGCGCGTTGTACGCGTACGAGCCGTCCCTCACGGCGTCCTTCTCGAGGTCGAGGAGGAGCGCGGTCCCGTTCGCCGCGCACGCCGCGATGACGCCGAACACGAAGGCGCGAGGCACGGTGGCGGTCGCGAGCAGCACGAGCAGCCCCACCGCCGGCGAGCGCGAGAACAGGATGTGCGCATAGACCCGGAGGAGCGACTCCCCCATCTCGACGACGCCGCTGCTCGCGAGCAGCGAGCTCACGGCCGCCGCGACCCGGCGGCGCCGGGCCGTCCCGGTCCCGTGCGCCGCGCCGCTCGCGTGGCGCGTCGGCGCGGGGATCACCTGAGCCATGCCGGCACGTCCTCGACGGCGCGGAAATCGTCGAGCGTCTCCGCGCGGCGGATGCAGGAGGCGCCTCCCTCGCCCACCATCACCACCGCCGGACGGAGGGTGATGAACTGGTGCCACTGCGTCACGTTGTAGGCGCCCACGTTGCGGAACACGAGCCGATCTCCCGGGGACGACGCCGGGAACTGCATGGTGTCGCGCATCACGTCGATGTTCATGCACAGCGGGCCGAACATCACGGTGGGCTCCTGCATGGCGCTGAACTCCTGCGCCGGGACGACATCGTGTTTGTACCAGAACGAGGTGAAGAGCAGGTTGACGCCCGCGTCGAGCACGAGGCCGCTGCGCCCGTCGGGGAGGCGCTTCTTGGCCTCGACGGTCGAGATCAGGTACCCCGCGTCGTCCACCAGCGCGCGGCCCGTCTCGAGGACGAGCGTCGGGAGCTCCCGCGCGGGATAGTCGAGCTCTCCGAGGCCGTCACAGATGGCCTCGGCGTAACGCTCGAACGACGGAGACGCCTGCTCGCCGAGCAGGTACTGCGCCTTGAGCGTGTTCTTCGAGGCGAAGCCGCCGCCGAGATCGAGGAACGAGAGCCGGATCCCGTGCGCGGCGCGTATCTCGTTGGCGAGGCGCGCCAGCTTGGACGCCGCCTTGCCGTAGGCGCCCGGGTCGAGGATGAACGTGCCGATATGGCAGTGCAGCCCGGTGAGCTCCATGCGATCTCCGCTCACGAGGCGGCTCACCGCCTCCCTGGCCTGGCCGGACTCGAGGTTCAGGCCGAACCGGCTCCACGGCGCGAGGCCCTCGATGTTCATGTTGACCCGGATGGCCACCTTCGGGCGCGCCTTGACCCGCTCGGCGACCCGCTCGATCCGCGCCAGCTCATCGAGGTTGTCGATGTGGATGATCGAGGCGCCGGAGACCGCGCGCGCGAGCGCCGCGTCGGGCTTGTAGGGGCCGTTCCAGTGGATCCGCTCGGCCGGGACGCCCGCGAGGATCGCCTTGTCGTACTCGAAGGGCGAGACGACCTCGGCCCAGGCGCCTTCGCGGTGGAACGTGCGGCAGATCGCCTCGAGGTAGTTCGTCTTGTACGACCAGGCGATCCGCACCTTGGCCCAGCGGCGCGCGAACGCGCCGTGGAGCTCGCGGTAGCGGCTCACGAGCGCCCGCTCCGAGAACACGAAGAGCGGTGATCCGTGCTCGGCGACGAGATCGGCGATGGCGACTCCATCGATGTGGGTGAGCGGCCGCACGCCCTGGAGGCGGCCGAACTTGTTCATCGCCCCCATCTGGTGCCGGACGATGCTGGGCGATTCGTAGGCCGGGCTATTCACGAGAGGCCTCCTGAACGGACGAGCTCGCCCGTCGTCACCATGCTTTGAAAGTCGCTGATCCGCGCGACCTGGTCGATCGAGATGCGGACGAACATCGCGCCGACCTCGTAGCCGCGGAGCGGCTCGATCGGCGCGCCCGCGGCGAGATCGACCACGGCGCGAGGCAGGTTCATCCCCGCCGCCACGCTCAGGTACACCCACGCCGGGAAGCGCGGGTTGACCTCGATGAGGTGATATCGCCCGTGCGCGTCGCGCATCACCTCGACCTCGAAGGGGCCGCGCCACCTCGTCGCCTCGGCGAAGGCCTGCGCGATGCCGACGAGCTCGGGGTCGCGCACGGTGATACCGGCCCAGCCCTTTCCCTTGTCGGTGAGGAGCATCTTCTTCATCGGCACGGCGCCGACGAGCCCGCCCTCCCCGTCGCCGACCGCCACCACATCGAACTCCTCCCCGGTCACGTGCTCCTGGACGAGGACGGGGAGGCCCCACTGGGCAATTACCTTGTAATAGGCCGACACCGCCTCATCGAAGGTCGTCGCCAGCGTCGCGCCGTAGAACACGCCCTTCACGTGGAAGGGGTAAGGCACCCGCTCGTGGATGCGCAGGAGCTCGTCGGCGTCCGAGAGGGCCGCCGTGCGCGGGACCCGGATGCCGGCGCGCGCGCCGAGCGCGGCGAGGCTCGCCTTCGAGCGGAGATCGAGCTGCTCGCGCGTGGGCAAGCAGGTGCCGATCCCCATCGCGCGGAGCCGCGGCGCGATGTCGATGAACGAGGGCAGCTCGGCGTCGAGCGTGGGGATGATCACGTCGAGCCCGACCCGCCGGTGGACGTACTCGAGGCGGGACACGAACGCTTCCAGGCCCTGCGATGGATAGGGGATCATGAACACGTCGCTCACGATGTCGCCGGCGTACGCGCCGGGATCGAGCGCGTCGTACGCGAGGCCGACGAGGCGAAGCGAGGCGTCGCCGCCCGCGCGGAGCGCCCGGATGACGCCCACGCCTGGAGCGGGGTTGTCGGTCGCGTTGAGGCCTGTGACGGCGATGGTACGGGGCCTCGCCTTCACTGGGCTCCCTCCGGCTCCGCGGAGAGGAGGCCGTGCTGCCGGAGGAGCTCCACGAACTCGCCGACGTCGCGCGCCGGGTCGCCCCCGCGGAGGTCGAAGCGCTCGCGGAGCCGGGCGGCGACCTCCTCGCGCGAGAGCCCCTCTTTCATGGCGTTGAGGGCGCAGAGGCCGGTGGGATTGACGGTGAACGTCGCGCCCGACGCGGGATCGAACACGAATCCGGTGTCGCTGAGTGCAAGCTCTTTCAATCGCAGGATCGCGCTCACGCGAGCCTCCTCGTCGTTAAGGATGTATTGGGTGCGAAGGCCGTGATGAAGCGCGCGCCGCCTCCGCCCCCGGGACGCACCTCGGCTGCTCCGGCGCGTGGCGCGAAGGGCGGGGCCGCGCGGCGCTTCGGGCGCGCCGGCCTGCCCTCCATGTGCCCGCCGGGGGCGAGATCGGGTCAAGAAATGTGACGGCGCCTCGCCCGCGACGCCGGGGGCCCGAGATGGGCGGACGCGAGCGCCCGGATGTGCCGATCGGGCTCGGGCGCCGTGGCGGTTTTCTGCTGAACCGGGGCAACTTCGCGCAGCAGAGTGCGACCAGGCAAGGCGGGTTCCGAAGGAAAGGAGTGAGCGGTAGCTTCAGAAATCGGGGTCGCTGTCCAGCGGGTGCGAATCCCGCCTGGTCGAGGTCACGCCCCGTCCCTTCTACCGCTCGACGACGACGTTCTTGGCGAGCGCCTTGAACCGGTCGCCGTCGGCCGTGCGCACGGTGATCGTGACGGCGCCCGTCCTGCTGGTGTTCAGGTCTTCGACCGTACCCGACCTGTCCTTGTGCGTTCCTGCGACCACGCGGCAGCGATCTCCGTTCTGGATGTCCACGGGTCCAAGAGAGGACTTCCCTCACGGGGGTTCAAGGAAGTACCGTGGTTCCATGGACTACGTGAAACTGGGTCGATCCGGACTCGACGTCTCTCGCATCTGCCTTGGGACCATGGGGTTCGGCGTTCCTCAGCCGAATTTTCACCAGTGGGTGCTGAACTACGACGACTCGCGCACGATCATCCGCAGAGCCTACGAGGCCGGCGTGAACTTCTTCGACACGGCGAACACGTACAGCGCCGGGACCAGCGAAGAATTCGTGGGGCGCGCGCTGAACGAGCTGAACGACCGCGATCGCCTCGTCGTCGCCACGAAGGTGTACTTTCGCATGCACGACGGTCCCAACGGCATGGGGCTGTCGCGCAAGGCCATCCACAGCGAGGTCGACAAGTCGCTGAAGCGGTTGGGGATGGACTACATCGATCTGCTGCAGATCCACCGCTGGGACTATGCGACGCCCATCGAGGAGACGATGGCCGCGCTCCACGACCTCGTGAAGGCCGGCAAGGTGCTCTACCTCGGCGCGTCGGCGATGAAGGCCTATCAGCTCCTGCGCGCGCAGCTGACCGCCGACCACTGCGGCTTCACGCGCTTCGTGTCCATGCAGAACCACCTCAACCTCATCTACCGCGAGGAGGAGCGCGAGATGCTCCCCTTGTGCCGTGAAGAGGGCGTGGCCGTCATCCCCTACAGCCCGCTCGCCGGCGGGCGCCTCACCCGCGACTGGAGCGAGTCCACCGCGAGAGAGGCCTCCGACAGGGTGCTGCACGCCAAATACGACAAATCGATGGAGAACGATCGGCCCATCGTCGACCGCCTCGCCGGCATCGCCACGGCCCGCGGCGTGCCCCGGGCCCAGGCCGGCCTCGCGTGGCTCCTGCAAAAAGAAGGCGTCACCGCGCCCATCGTCGGCGCGACCAAGATCGGTCATCTCGACGACGCGGTGGCCGCGCTCTCCGTGAAGCTCACGCCCGAAGAGATCGCGAGCCTCGAGGAGCCGTACGTGCCCCACGCGGTTCAGGGGGCATTGTAGATCAGGCGTCGGTGCTCAGGTACAGCCGGCCCGCGACCCCCACCGATCGATCGACATCGGCGACGGCGCCATCGCCATCCGGACACCGCAGCACGCGAAGAAGGAGCTCGAAGCCTATCTGGATTACGGGCTCCTCGGTCGCGCCGCTGCGCTTCGAGCAGCGGACTGCGGGGGCCGCCGGGCTCTCCGAGATCCCGGGGAGCGAGGCGCTGGCCGCGTTCCTGCTGGCGCCCTACGTCAAGATGGCCGACGACCTCGCGCGGTCCCGTCGAAGGGACCCCGCCGGGAAGCCCGAAGCCGTCCCGGCGCCCCCGGCCGGGTAGTGGTCGTGTTTGAACATGAAGGCGGGAAGGCGGGAAGGCGGGAAGAAAAGATCAATGATCTTCCCGCCTTCATGTGAACTCGCTCCGGGCAAATGCGACCACTACCTCTCCCGGTGGACGTGCCTCCACAACAAGATGGGTCGCTGGCATCTCCGCGGTGGACGTGCCTTCAGCGACAGAAGGGTCGCACCCGTTTCCCGGTGGACGCGCCGTCAACAAATGATGGATCGCAGCCATCACCCGCAAGCCAGTGGCGGAGGCCGTCGGCGGAAGGCGGAGCTAGCCAGGGACGACCGCAGCGGTGCGCCGAAGGCGGCGGAGCGGGTCGCCTGCCACCGCGGGCGGCGTGCAGGGCAGGCGTGCCTCCAACCCCACGCACCGGGAGGCGCATTTTTACAAACGGCCCCGGGAAGCTCCGCGGAATTTGAGAATATGAACGCACCGCTCTCCCCCTCTGAAGGCACCTCCCGCGACCGTAACTGGAATTCCGTTCACGCTGCCGCGGTGGAAATGCTCCCCCGCGCGCTTCGTCGATCCCGCGCCGATCAGCGAGGAGCGCATCGCGGAGCAAGAGCGGCTGGAGGTCGCGAGGGAGGTGCTCGGGACGATCGCGCCCGAGCGGCGGGTCCTCCTGGTCCTTTACGAGATCTACGAGATGCCGCTCGTCGACATCGCGCGCGAGCTCGGCCTCAACTACAACACCGCCAGCAACCGGCTGCGCCTCGCCCGCGAGGACTACCGTGCCGCCGTCAAGCGGCTGCGCCCGGAGCAGCGTCAGGCGCTGCGCGCCTGCTGGCTGGTGTTTCCCCTGGCGTCGGACTTCCTGGTGCGCGACGACGGCGCGAGCGCCGCCGCACCGCCGGCCGCGGTGCCGCACGCGCCTGCTGGATCGAGCCTGAGATCGTGGCTTGCCCGCGTCGGCCGCTCCCTCGGCTCCGTTGCGGCGGGCGGCGCCGGGACCGCGGCCGTGCTGCTCGCCCTCGCCCCGTCGCGGCCCCTCTGGGCGCGCCGCTTCGGGGCGGCGCTGGCCGATGAACTGCCCGTGACCAGCGCCGGCCTTGCAGCACCCTCGTCGCAGCAATCGCAGCAAACCATGGAACCGCGGCCGGTGGCGCCGGCGGTCGAGGCGCCCGCGCGCCCGTGCCCAGCGGCGCTGCGGGCGGCACCGCCGGCCGGCGCGCGGGAGGACGCCTTCGTGGACGAGCGCCGGCTGCTCGCCGCGGCGCAAGAGCGCCTCTCCACGGGCGACCCCGCCGGGGCGCTCCGGCAGCTCGCCGCGCACGAGGCGCGGTTCCCCGCAGGCCGGCTGAAGTCCGTGCGAGAGCAGCTTCGCACGGCGGCCCAGGCGCGCCTCGCCCCTTCGGAGCCGGGCGCGTCAGGAAGAGAGCAGGCGCGATGAGCCGGTCCAGGGAGAGACCGGGGCTCGGCGCGCGACCGGCCCGCAGCGCCCTCGGCCCGCTCCGGGGCGCCGAGCGCACGGGGCGCTCGGCGCGTTCCGCCGTCGCGGCGGCCACCGTCCTGCTCGGCATCGCGGACGCGCGCGCCGCGCCGGACGCGCCGCGGGCGGCGATGCGGATCGAGCTCGTGCGAGGTCCGGGCACCGAAGGCTGTCCTGGCGACGCGTTCCTGCGTGCGGAGGTGGCGCGCAGGCTCGGCGCCGACCCATTCCAGGACGGCGCGCCGCAGCTGCTCACGGTCCGCGTCGCGCGGGAGGGACCCGAGCTCACTGCCGCGCTGGCGCTACGCGACGGGGAGGGCGATACCCGGTGGGCCGACGGGTTCGGCACCCGGAGCGGCTGCGAGGAGCTGCTCTCCGGCGTGGCCTTGGCGATCGTGGCGCGCCTCCTGAGCGCGCCGGAGCCGGCATCCCCGCCGCGCGCGCCCTCGCCGCCACGCGAGCCTGCCTCGCCGCCGCCCGAGCCCTCCTCCTCGTCGCCGTCCGAGCCCTCCTCGCCGCCCGCGACGCCGTCGCAAGCGCAGCGTGCCGCGCCGGAGCCACCTAGGCCGGCCCAGCTGCCCCAGGCGTCCTCCCGGCCGGAGACGGCGCCGGCTCCGCCGGAGCGACTGCGGCTCGAAGCGGGGCTCGGGGCGACGCTGGGCCTGGGGATCACGCCAGGGGCCGCGGCCGGGATGACGCTGGCCGTGGGCGTCCGCCGGTCCGAGTGGTCGGTCGCAGTCGAGGGGAGGGGGCTCGTCGCCTTGGCGCAGGAGGTGGGCTTGGTGCCTGTCGGCACCAGGGCGTTCACGGCGGCTACTGTGGCCTGCTATCGCGGCCGCCTGCTGCTCGGATGCGGGCTCGCCACCCTCGGTGCAGTTCGCTTCACCCCTCGGGACCCGTGGACCATGCGCTCGCGCAGCGATGTCCTCTTCGGCTTCGGGGCGCGGCTCGGTGCCGAGTGGCCCCTCTCCGGCAGGTGGTCCGTGCTCGGGTACGCCGAGACGACCTGGATTGTGGACGATGCGGCGCTCAGGCGTCGGCCGTACGACAGAGCGACGCCAGCAACAGTCATTTGGACGTCACCGCCGCTCGGCACAGCCTTCGGGCTGGGCATTACGGCCGCATACTGAACGGCGTTTGGAAAAAGCACGCTCTGCCGCAACCATCGGGCGATAATTTCGGAAAGGACAAGGGAATGGCGAGCGCGATCGGCAGCATGAAGAAAGGGGCTTGTTGTGCGCACGAAGCGGCTTCCGGTAGTCTGCGCGGCATGCGCATCTGCTCGTTCTCGATCGTCGGCCTTCTTTTGCTATCGGGCTGCGGCGAAACTCCGACCATCGAAGGCCCGTGCCAGCCAGTCGAATGGGGCCAGCCGTGGTGCCCCCATCCCGAGGCAGGCACGGGAGAGGCGGGGGGCGGAGGGGCCGGCGGCGGCGACGACAACGGCGGTGGGGCTGGCGGCGGCGATGAAACCGCCTGCGCCGGCGACTGCGTTCCGCCGGCGCCGCTCGGCTGGTTCGGCCCGGCGCTCCTCTGGTTCGGCCCGCGGGACCAGGTACCCGCCTGCCCCGCCGCCGCGCCGAACATCGGCTACGAGGGGTTCGCCGACCTGGCGCCCGCGCCGCTCGCCTGCGCGGCCTGCCTGTGCGACCCGCCCGACGCGGCCACCGCCTCGTGCCAGCTGCCCCTGGGCTGGTCGGCGCACTCTTCGATGACGTGTCCCGGTGACCCCGGCAGCGTCGCGACCACGTTCGCGGCACCCGCCGGCTGGGACGGCGCCTGCACCGCCTCGACCGCGATCCCCGCGGGCCAGGATTGCGGCGGGAAGTCGTGTGTGCAGTCGATCTCGATCGACGCGCCGGTCGTGCTGGTCACCGCCGCCGCCGCATGCACGCCCAGGGTGGACGAGCCCCCGCCGCCGGCTCGCCTCGATCCCTGGCAGACCCGGGCGCTCGCCTGCGTTCCAGGCGCCTACACGGAGTGCCCGAGTGACCGCAGCACCTGCATGCCCTCGCCGGACCAGCCCGGGGTCCCGCCGCCCGGCGGCTTCTTGACGTGCATCTTCCACGAGGGCGACGTGACGTGCGAGGCACCGTACCTGGACAGGCACGTCTTCTACGGCGGCGCCGAGGACACGCGCGGCTGCTCCGAGTGCAGCTGCGGGGAGCCGGAGGGCGCGTCGTGCACCATCATGGCCTCGGTTTACAGCGACGGGGCGTGCGCCGACCTGCTCGCGTCGAACATCGTGAGCTCGACGACGTCGTTCTGCGGGGTCACCCCGCCCGGCGTCGCCCTCGGCAGCAAGTCGGCGAAGGTCGTCGCCGTGGATCCCGGCGGCTGCGCCCCGAGCGGCGGCGAGCCGCTCGGCGAGCTGCTGCCGGCCGAGCCGTCGACCTTCTGCTGCCAGGCATAAGCCCGCGAGAAGAACAGGCGATCATCGCCTCGCGCTCGGCGCCAGCTCCACCTGATCCGTGAGCTCTCCGCGCTCCTCGTCGCGGAGGGCCGCGACCAGGGCGCGTGCGAGCGGCCCCGAGCCGACCCTCGGCCCGACCGGCTCACGCACCCAGAACGCCATGATCGACTCGGCGAGTGTGTCGCGCCCCTCGGCCCGAAGCCGCTTCATGGCCGCGTAGGCCCGGACGTCCGAGGGGTGGCTACGCGCCTGGGTCTGGGTGCGCTGCCAGCGAGCATTCGCGACGTGAGCCGCACGCATCGATCGGTCCCCCGTCGATTCCCTGCAAGCGAAGCGAGAACGTCCGCGACCCATGCGCGTCCGGTTAGCGGGGCGGCGATTCTGCCAATAATCGCTCGGTTGACCGTGGCCATCCGGGGACGATCGACATTTCGAACTCTACTGCGGGAAGTCGGCCGGGGAAGCGAACCGCCAAGACGCCATAAGACGCCAAGAAAACCGGGGAACAGGGGGGGATGCCCGGACGGCCAGCTTTCCCCTCTCCCCTTGGCGTCCTTGGCGGCTTGGCGGTTTTTCTGCTGATCCGGGGCAACTTCCCGCAGTAGGGCGAACGCGGGCTGCGATCGTGGCGCCATGGCGAAGCCCACCGACGAGCCCACGTCGGCGCCGCCCGCGGTGCCGGTCGAACCATCGCCGCCGCTGTCAATCCCGGCCCGCACCGCGGCCGGGTCGCCGGAATCGGCGGCCGGGTCCGGCTGCAACGTATGGCCGGGTCACGCCGGAATACGCAGGCTGGCGCTCGATTCGCGCCCGCCCGCACATGCCGAAATTTGCCAAGCCCTTTCTCCGTATCCTATACACCCGCTCGGGCGACAGATGGGTTCTCAGCTCGCAGACGCGACAACAGGAGAGTTTATCTCATGAGAGCGATGGTGGTGTTGGTGTTCATGTCCCTCGGTCTGAGCTTCGGTTGCGCCAGCGAGGTTGAGCAGATCCCTGATGAGACCGCAGCGGAGGACGTTGAGCAGGTAGAGCAGGAGATCAATACGCCGTGCTTCCAGCATTGCCAATGTCCTCTTACGGAGCGCTGTGGATCAAGCTACTATTGCGAGTCATATGCAGTATGGGGACCGGATAGTAGTCCTCTGAGGTGTGTCAACGACTGCCAGTGCCAAACGTACTGGTCTCCGGGATACCGCTGTGACATGGATTCTGGTAGCTACGGTCATTGCAAGCCTTATTGAGCGACGATCGAGAGCGCCGTCATCCCAGGAGGCGCCGGCCGCTGATGCCTGACACCGCGGTGCCCGGGGCGGCGGCGCGCGTGTGGTGTCGGTGATCAACACGTCCCGCGTCCGATCGGTGAAGACCGCGGCCCCGTGATCGCCGGCGAACACCGTTCACCGCCGGCACCTGCGCCGATCTGAGCCGCGGTGAGGAGTTCGGTGAGCGTCCATGGGGCGCTCCCCGAGAACCGCCGCTACGGTCGGCGTGGTGCCGAGCGTACCGTGCACGCGGACCCAGTTGTAGGAGGCGACCCCCTGGCCGATCGCTGCCCGGTGTCCGCGGAGATCACGGAGGTGCCGTGCTCTATCCTCCACGCCGAGGGAAGAAAGGCGCCGCCGGAAGGGTGGGACGACACGCCGGAGCCGGAGATGCCGCTCGAGGATCTCCTCATACTGGCCTGAAGGAGCGCCTGCGCTGCTGAAATCGAAGAAGCGGGGTCGTGGGAGGGAGACGGGCCCCGCTGCCGGCTCGCTACGACCCCTGGCAGACCCGGGCGCTCGCCTGCGTGCCCGGCGCCTACTCGGAGTGCCTGGGCGACCGGAGCACCTGCGTGTTCGCGCCGGAGTAGCCCGGGATCCCGCACCTCCCGTAACGGATCGGGTCAACGATTTTGACGGCGCCTGGTGTGGAGGATCAACGCTCCGTCAATGCTCGGCCGCGCCCTCGGCACGGGCGCGCAGCCGGGCCGCGTAGACGCTGTCGCCGTGGCGTGAGAGGAAGTCGTCGATCGCGGCTCGCTCGTCGCTTCCGCGCCCGAGCTGGCGCAGGGCCTCGATGCGGCCGTAGCGCGCCTCGACGCCGAGCCCGCCGCGCCCGGCCGCGAGGTACCGCTCGAAATAGCCGAGGGCCGCGGCGGGATCTCCGCCGGAGAGCGAGAGCCGGCCGAGCGATACGAGCGCGACGCGCGCCTCGGGGCTGCCCGGATGGCGCGCGAGCAGCGCGAGGTACGCGGCCGACGCATCGACGTCGCGGCCGCCGGCGAGCGCCAGCTGGGCGTCGCGCAGCAGCTCGTCGGCGCTCGGCCCGGCGTGCGCCTCGCCGCGGCGGCCCTCGCGCGCTGCCCCGGCCCTCGGAGCGGGCGCCGCGTCGGCGGCCTCCTCCACGCCCGCGTCAGGCGCCTCTTCCGGCGCGGGCGCGGCGGCGGCGGGCTGGCGCTCGACGGTGCGCGCCGGCGGCTCGATCCCGGCGCTGGCCTGCGCGGGCGCCGCGTCTGCCGCGCGCGGGGGCGGGGGCGCCACGTCGCGGTCGCTCATCAGCTCGGCCGCGAGCGCGGCCAGGAACGTCGCCGCGAGCGCGACGCCGGCGAAGGTGCCCGCGACCCCGCGCCGCACGATCGCGCGCCGCCTGGTGCGCTCCTCCGGCGCCGGGACGCGCTGCGCCCCGGCCTCGCCGGCCGCCTGCGCGAGGATCCGCGCGGCCAGGGCGTCGTCGTCCACGGGGCCGAGCGCCCCGCCGCGCCGGGCGCCGAGCCGGCCGAGGTCGGCCCAGAGGGCGGCTTCCTCGGCGAGCTCCGGGTGAGCCTCCTCGTAGCGGCGGCGGAACGCGGCGTCCTCGGGGCCGATCGGCGTCCCGCGGCCTTCGGCTGCGACGATCGCGATCCAGCGCTCCTCGTCCGAGGCATGGGCCATCCTGGTCTTCACGGCGATCTTCTCCGGCCGACGGCGATGTCCTGCCGGACCCGCTTTCGCAGGGCGGCGATCCCGAGGCGCAGGCGGCTGCGCACGGTGTCCGGGCTGACGTCGGTCATCTCAGCGATCTCATCGACGGTGTGTTCGAGCGCGTGGTGCAGGATCAGCGCCTCGCGCTGGGCTTCGGGCAGCTCCCCCAGGTAGTCGCGCACGTGGCGCGGGAGCGCCTCCTGGGCGCTCCCCCGCGACGACGCCGGGACCTCCTCGGCGTCCGACAGGTCGCCCGCGATGGGGGCGTCGCGCCGCCGCACCGCGCGGAGGTACCGCAGCACGGTCCGCACGGCGATGCGCCGCGCCCAGCCCTCGATGGCGGCCTCGCCGCGGTACGCGGGCGCGGCCCTCAGGATGGCGAGCGTCGCCAGCTGCGCCGCGTCGTCCGCGTCGGCCGAGCGCCGCAGGAACGCCTGGGCGACCTGGCGGACGCCCGGGAGGAGCCTGGCCACGAGCCACGCCTGGGCCGCGGGATCACCCGCCCCGGCGCGGCGGGTCCGCTCGAGATCGATGGAGGAGACGAGGGGACCTTCGGCCTGGTGAGCGCGCGACCCCTCCGTGACGCGCACACCCATGAGGAGAGCCTGTCCATCCACGATCACGGTGACCCTGTGCCTCCCGCGGGCACGATCGGGTCATTTTTATGAGGGTGGCCCGGCGCGGCGAGAGCGCGCCGCGCCCCGCCGTCACCGCCCCGCGACCGTACGAGGCGGGGGGCTCCGCGCGGCCGGTCCGAGCTCGAGGCCGATCCCACCGAGGAAGCGCACGGGATCGGGCTGAAGATCGGCGAGCCGAGGCGCGGGGGTCGAGAGCCGGTTCAGCGGCACGTCGAGGCTGGTCCAGAGGGCGATGCGGAGCTCGTCGGAGATCCGGAAGCTCAGGCCCGTCGTGGGCGCGACGCTGATCAGCAGGTCGGTCACGCGCTTGTCGGACGAAAGAGGCGGTCCTTCCTGCGGGGACGCTTCCGGCGGACCCTGCGATCTCCAGGGCGCGTGCGGCGCTCGCCACGCGCCGCTCCGCGAGACGACGTCGAAGGTGGCCCGGCCGCCGAGGTGGAAGGCCCAGCGCCCGCTCCCGATGTCGAAGCGGTGGCCCCCGCTCGCGAAGAGCGGTGTGCGGTCGAGATCCAGATCGAGGCCCGCGCGCTCCACCTGGAGGTGCTGTGTGTCCATCCAGTCGTAGCCGGCGCCGACGTACGAGTCGGGCGTGGGCGCCCACGACAGCGAGAGCGAGACGGCGCTCTGCCAGGGGACGTGCTCTCCGAACGTGCCGCCCGCATAGCCGGCCGAGAGGAACCACCTCCGCCACCACGCGGCGTCAGCGTGCTCGAGCGTCGAGGGCGGCGTCGCGGGGCGCCCGTCCGGCGCTGGTGCGGGCCGCGCGGGCGCTTGGGCCGGAGGGGTCGCGGGCGGCGCAGGCGCGTCCGGCGGGGGCGCCGGCGCGGCGGGCGCGGCCTGCGCGGCGCCGTCGACGTCGACGCTCGCCATCCCGGCCCCGGTGATGGGCCCCTCCAGCACCTCGGCCGCCGCCGAGCCCGCGACGTTCGCGAGCGCCTCGACGGCCGCGGACGTCCGCCCGGGAGGCGCAGGGAACCGCCGCGAGTACACGCGCTCTCCGCCGCGAGGGAAGAGGTAGAGGGCGAGCTCGTTGCCCGGGCCCGCCTCGATCCACAGCGCGCCGTGCGCGGACCATTGCTCCACGAGCGAGCGCGCCGCCGCGACGCGCTCGTGCAGATCGAGCGCGGGCGCCGGCGCGCGCCGGACCACGTGGAGCCCGACGCCCGAGGGCCGGACGTGCGCCGCGACGAGCGCCGCCGCGTGCGCCTCGAGCGGCGAGCCCGGGCGCCCGGCGACGATCAGCACGAGCGCGCGCTGCGCCGCGGGCGCCTCACCCGCGCCGGCGCGCTCCGGGGCGCGCGGCTCGTCCGCCGCGGCCGCGCCCGGCGCCAGCGCGAGCCACCCCGCCGCGAGCAGCGTGGGCGCCTTGCGCCGGCGCGCGGCGCAGCGGGGGCGGTTCGGTCGTGCGGCGCTCGACGTCATGACTCACGATCCGCGACGCGGTCCAACGTGTCCGGCTGACGAAGGAAGAAGTAGCGTCGACCCGTAGCAGCAAACGAGCGACGACGCTACCGCGCAGCACGGCGCCGCCGCGGCGCTTGGCCTTCACCGCTTCCCGGGCGCGTCTCAGGCGTGTGTGCGGGCGAGGGCTGCGCAGAAGTCAGCGCAGTCCAGCAGCCCGAGCACTGCCGCGGCATAGGATTTGTTCGCCCCGAACACCTCGTCTGCCGGAAATGCTCGCTGCGCCAGCTCCAGGTGGTGCTTGGAGTCCAGGCAGAGCTCCGCCTTGAGATCCTCCAGCTCGTCGAGCGCCCCGCGGTCCGCTGCCCACCCGTCGATCTTCGCAACATGCCGGCCACATGCGACCTGGCAGAGCCTGCGTGCCTCGGCCGTGTTCTGGTAGAGCCATGCCTCGATGCTGCGGAAGGGGGTGAGGCGCAGCAGACGCGCAAGCGCTGCTTCGGCCGCCCGGGCGATGTCCTGGTCCGATGTCGCGAGCGCGTCCCGGTCACGCTGGCGGCGCAACGCATGGTGGACACCGGGTTGCACGTAGGTGCTCACGAACTCGGGGAATTTCGCGACGTTCTCGCTCGACGCCCGCTCGACCCATCGGCGATCGCCATCCACATGGAAGGCGACGAACCCGATCGGATCCTCGATGAGCTTCGCGGCGATCGCCCTGCCGAGGAGAATGATCTTCTGCCGGTCGAACGGGTTTCTGCTCTTCCACAGGTTGCCGCGCATCGCGCGCTGCTCATGCTCACCCTGAGGCTCGAACGCGATGAGGTGGGTCCGGCACGCCGGATCCACGAGCAGCACCATCTTCTTCATGAGCGCCGCGACGGTCTCGCAGCTCCCCTCAGCGCTGTCCTCCGTGAGGACCAGGATCGAGAGGCAAGCCTGCTCGCGGATCACCACAGCCCCTTCGTCCTCAGGATCTCGCTCACCTGGAGCGCTTCGGTCCGGTATGCACGGAAGAAGGCGTTGGCGTTCTCCTCGTCCATGTTGGCCCAGACCGTTCGATGCCGCCCTTCGTGGAGCTCGCGGCGGCAGAGGATGAAGCACCGCCGTACATCCTCGGCGGAGGCGAAGGGGAGGAAGTCGAGCAGGAGGGGATTCTGGCTCGTCAAGAAGGATTGCCGATCGACGAGCCGCTTGAGGCAGGCCTCGATCCAGTCGTAGTGCAGGCCGTTCACCAGCTCGTCGGCGATGACGATGTCCTCGCTCACCGCGAGGTAATGGAAGAACGACAGCAGCCGCTTCTGCCCGTAGCTGAGCGCATCGTGGGTGATGACAGAGCCGTCTTCCAGGGTGAAGGTGAAGGCGAGGCCTGTATAGAATAATTCCTCGCCAGTAGGTGTGATCTTCTTCGAATGAAGGCGCAAAATGAGGTCGGCGCCGGCGTAGTGGAACAGCGATACCGCGTCGCGCAGAAAGGGTAGCTCGGTGTGTGGGAGGCTGGGGCTCTTGGCCTCGAGCGACGCGGGGTTGCTCTCGATAAGGCGAACTACCTCAGGGGGAACACGCGTCGACAGCTTGACGCTCACATTCTGGTCACTTGTTCTCAGAGCGGTGAGCATGGGGGATTCGATGCAGTCACCCCGGTATTCTGCTAGGGACTCTCCGGTCATTTCCTCGAAGGCCTGTGATGCCTCGTCGAACCTCCCTCTGCCGCGTGGGACAAGGACGTCGTCAAACGCGGCGTCGTACCACTCAGGGCCAAGCTCCGTAGCTGCTTCGCGGAAGATATCATCAAGAACCCAGAGCAAAAAATCCGATTCAAATGGATCGGATACTGGGATCTCCATGTCGAGGTCGGGAGCGTCGTCAATGAAGTGTTCGGCTCCCACGGGAGTCACTGCGACCCGGTGCTCTGGTATGTGGTGATGGAATCGGATGCGCACTTCGTATGACCACGCCGGGGTTGCGCTCTCCGGAGAGCGTTTCGATAACCGGCCTCGTGCGATGCGTGCCTCCGTTGTGGATTCGTCCGAGAGATCGTTTTGAACCGAGACAAGAAGGCTCATTCCCACCGATTCAATCTCGTACTCCAGCGCGAAGTCCTCTCTCTCGAGCATTGCGAAGTTCGACGCCAGCGCCATCGCGATGAGCCTCAGCAGCGTCGTCTTCCCCGTTCCATTCTGGCCGAGGAGCACGTTGAACGTGTCGTTGAAGACGAGCTCCGTCCCCGGCGCCACGCCCCGGAACCTCTCGATCCGCAGCCGCTTCAGCTTTGCCATGCGTCTCGTTCGGGTGTACCGCGCACCTGCACACGCGGGCAAGCTCGCCCTGAAGGCGGGCGTTCCTCGGAGAGGGCGCGCGACCGCCGCCAGGGTCGCCCGGCAGCTCGCAGCCTTTTCCGCGCCGGTTGATCCCGGCGCGCTTCTCGGGTGCGATCGGCGCCCCGCGATGCGACAGATCCTCCACATCGACATGGACGCGTTCTTCGCGTCGGTCGAGCAGCTCGACGACCCGTCGCTGCGAGGCCGCCCCGTCCTTGTGGGCGGCGCCTCCCGGCGGGGCGTCGTCGCGGCCGCGTCGTACGAGGCGCGCGTCTCGGGCGCCCGCTCGGCGATGCCGATGGTCGAGGCGCTCCGCCGCTGCCCGCAGGCGATCGTCGTGCCGGTGCGGCACGCCCGCTACGCCGAGGTGAGCGCGCAGGTCTTCGCGATCTTCCGCCGCTTCACGCCGCTCGTGGAGGGGCTGTCGCTCGACGAGGCGTTCCTCGACGTGACCGCGAGCCGCGCGCTCTTCGGCGACGGCGAGGCGATCGCGGCGCAGATCAAGCGCGCGATCCGCGACGAGACCGGGCTCACGGCCTCCGCCGGCGTCGCGCCCTGCAAGTTCGCCGCGAAGATCGCGAGCGATCTGCGAAAGCCCGACGGCCTCGTCGTGGTCCCCGCCGACGTCGCCGCCTTCCTCGCGCCGCTGCCGCTCGAGCGCATGTGGGGCGTGGGCCCGCGCGCTGCCGAGCGGCTGCGCGCGGCGGGGCTCGCGACCGTCGGCGATCTGGCGCGCTGCCCCGCGCCGCGCCTCCACGAGCTGCTCGGCCCCGCGTGGGGCGAGCACGTGCGGCTGCTCGCCGCGGGCGTCGACGAGCGCGCCGTCGTCCCGGGCCGCGCGGCGGAGTCGATCGGCGCGGAGGAGACCGTGGAGGAGGACCTCCGGGGCAGGGAGCCGATCGAGCGCTGGCTGCTCGAGCTGTCGGGCCGCGTGGCGCGGCGCCTGCTCAAGGCGGGCCTGTCCTGCCGCGCGGTGGTGGTGAAGCTCAAGTACTCGGACTTCACGCTGCGGACGCGCCAGACGACGCTGTCCGAGCCGGTCAGCGACACGGACTCGATCTACACCTGCGCGAAGGGGCTGCTCTCGCGCTTCGATCTCTCGCGGCCGGTGCGGCTCGTCGGCGTCGCCGCGAGCGACCTGACGAGCGAGACGGGCGGCCCGACGCTGAGCCTGTTCCCTGTCGCCTCCGAGCGTCGCCGGCGCCTCGAGGGCGTCGTGGCGGAGGTTGCCGAGCGCTTCGGTGGGAAGGGGCTCACACGCGCGGCGCTCTTGGAACCCCCGCCCTCGGGCCGCGCGGCGTCGCGCGCGGCCCCGGGTGAGCGCGAGAAGAAGAGCGAGAAGAAGAGATAGACAGTCGCGAGCTCGTGTAGAGTGGGACGATGGCCAGGATCGTCGATTCCAGGTGTCCGCGCTGCGGCGCCCCGCTGCCGATTCAGCCGGCGATGGATGCAGTCACCTGCCAATACTGCGGCGCGCGGTCGCTCATCGATCGCGGCAGGAAGCCGACCACCGCGCCGATCCCGCAGGGGATGCACGTCGTCCGGGTCGCCCCGCCCTCCAGCAACGCGGCGGCGGTCATCGTGATGTCGGTCGTCATGGCCATGGTCGTGGCCGGCGCGGCCGCCGGCGCCTTCATGTTCAGCGCGCCGGGGCCGTCCAAGGGCCGGTCGGCGCCGCTCCTCGCCCTGGGACCGAACGCGTACTTCAGCGATCGGCCGATGCTCGCCGACGTGAACGGCGACGGTACGCCGGACGTGATCGGCAAGAACAACGTCCCCGGCGGCGAGGAGTGGATCGCGGCCCACGACGGGCGCGACGGCAAGCCGATCTGGAAGACGGCGGCGCTCACCAAGGACGCGGCCAACCACGAGGCGCGGCGCGCGATCGTCTCCGGCCGTCTGATCTCGATCGACGCGCTCGGCAAGGTGCAGGCCTATGATCTGCGCACCGGGACGCCGTCGTGGTCGGCGTTGCTCGGTGAGAAGGCGAGGCGGCTGTGCCAGGGCGACGGTGTGATCGTCGTCGAGACGGTCGACGACGCGAAGCACGGGCTCGATCCGGCGACAGGGACGCGGCGCGAGCTCGCGAAGGGCGCGGCCTGCAAGACGGTCCCGAGCTCGATCCAGGAAGAGGCGCCGGGTTATCGGTTCGCCCGCTGGCACGAGTTCGACGAGCTCGGGCTGCCCGGCTCCCATGAAGTCGAGGGCATGTCGGTGAGCGGCGCGATCATCCCGAGCGGGCCCGGGCCGCGGTTCCTGCTCGGCGGGCGGAGCAAGGGAAGCCAGGTCGGCATGGTGGCCGCGGTGGACAAGAAGAAGGTCCTCTGGAAGACGGTGGTGCCCGGCGTCGACCCGCTGACCACGAGGGCCACGGGGGTGGAGGCGGGGGCCTATGAAGGCGGGTTCCTGGTCATCCCGTATGACATGAAGGATCACAAGGACGGCACGCGCCTCGCCTGCTTCGAGGCCGGCACCGGCAAGCGGCTGTGGGACGTGCAGGTCCACAAGAAGTCGCAGGTCTCGTCCGGGATCTCGATCTCGGCGAACGACGTCTTCTTCGCCAGCTGGACGGCGCTCTACGTGTTCTCGCTGAAGACGGGGCAACTCAGGTACATGATCGGGACCGAGTTCTAGGCGTCCGGCGCGCCCGCGGCAGCGCGGGCCCAAGGACTCCCCTTCATGTCGTCCGTCCAGCAGAACCCCTGGCGCATCTGCGTCTACCACGGCGTTCAATCGCTGATGTTCCCGGCGGCCATCTTCCCGCTGTTCTGGACGCAGGACATCGGCATGAGCGTGGCCACCATGATGGCCGTGCAGGGCGCGTTCAGCCTGAGCATCGCGCTCTTCGAGTTCCCGTCGGGCTACATCGCCGATCGTCTGGGCCACCGCCGCGCGCTCGTGATCGCCTCGTTTTGCATCCTCGCCGGCTGGGTCCTCTACGCGCTCTCGCGCGGGCTCTGGTCGGTGCTGCTCGCCGAGCTCGTGCTCGGCGTCGGGTTCTCCCTTGTCTCGGGGGCGGACTCCGCGCTCCTCTTCGACTCGCTGCGAGAGCAGGGCAAAGAGCACGAGTTCGCCCGCTGGTACGGACGCATGCGGTCGATCGCGCAGATCGCCTCGGGGAGCGCCGCGCTCGCCGCGGGCTTCCTTTACGCGCGCTGGTCCCGCCTGCCGTTCGCGATGGAGGCCGCGGCCTGGGCGCTCGCGGCGGGGATCGCCCTCCGGTTCGGCGAGACCCGGCGCGCCGAGCCGAAGGTCGAGGACCACCTGGGCCGCATGCGCGCGATCGTGCGCGACGCGCTGTTCGAGCGCGCCGACTTCCGCGCGGTGCTGCTGCTCGGCGTCGCGCTCGCGCTCGCGTCGTACCTGCCGACGTGGCTCATGGCGCTGTACGCGACCGAGGCCGGCGCCCCGGTCGCGTGGATAGGCCCCATGTGGGCCCTCGCGAGCTTCACCACCGCGCTCGGCTCGATGCTGAGCGAGCGCGCCGGCCGCCGCCTCGGCATGACGGGGACGCTGCTCGCGTGCGTCGTCCTGGTCGCGGTCGGGTACCTCGGCCTCGCGCTCTCGCGCCACGTGCTCGGGGTCGCGTTCTATTTCCTGCTCACGCTCGTGCGCGGGCTGCACATGCCGCTGCTCCACCACGAGGAGCAGCGCCTCGCGCCCGACGGCGATCGCGCGAGCTGCGTCTCGCTCCGCAGCTTCCTCTTCCGCCTCGCCTTCGTGCTGCTCGGGCCCGTCGTGGGGTTGGGCGTCGATCGCTATGGGCACCGCCCCGTGCTGTGGGCCTCGGGCGCGCTCCTCGTCGCGCTGACGGGCGCGGCGTTCGGCCTGTTCGTCGCGCGCGCGGCGCGGCGTGATGAGGCGCGGGCGCCGCGGTGCTAGGGCGCCTGCCATGAAGAAGATCGAGAGAGAGGAGGAGGCGAACCGGCTCATCGAGCGCGTGGGCGCCGGGTCCTGGGACGTCATCCACGGGATCCTGGAGCGGCAGTTCGCCGTGCTCCACAACCGCGCTCAGGTGCTCATCGGTCTGTGCGGCATCGTCATCACCACGACCGGCTTCTCGGGCCGCCTCATCGCCGGCACCAGCCCCCACGCGCAGGGGCTGATCATCGCCGGCGTGGCGATCGTCCTGCTCTCCGCGACCCTGATCGTCTGGGGTGTGCAGCACATCCGCTGGCTCACCGAGCAACCGGGCGACGACCTGCGCGGCTGGGTCTTCGCCTCGCTCGCCTACCGCGATCGCAAGACCACGATCTACCGTGTCGCCATCGCGTTCCTGCTCGTCGGCCTCTCGTTTTATGTGATCGCCATTGCCATGATGCTACTCCACCCCACCGCCGCCCCGTCGCCGGGTGGGCGCTGAGCCCTGCGCCTCCTGATGAGGCCGCTGTCTCTCTCGGTGCCGCGCGCCGCCGTCGCCTCGACACCGCACCACGGCCGAGCAGCCAGGGACGCTCGGCCGCTGGCGCCGGCGGGCGCCCGCGCTCCGGACGCGACTTCGCAGGTGGCATGATGTGGCCTCTTTGTGCGCATTGGCGCCGGCGTCGGTGATCGCGAAATGCGCTGAACTGTAACGACGGATCCGCACGTCCGTGTTGTTGAGAAGTTGCTCTGTCCAGGATAGTCTCGTCCCGTGCCGTTTGGCTCGGAGGAGCTCGGGCGTGGTCGGAGCCGCTGAAGGCGAACGGCGGCATTGGCCGCGGGGCCGCGCGGGATGGATCCAGGAGGGGCTAGGATGAGAACAGTTCGTTCTACGGCGGTGTGTGGGTTGTTGGTTTTCGCGTTCGCCGTCATGGGTTGCACGGACAACCCCGCGATCCAGGACGGTACGGGCGGGGGCTTCCCCTTCCCCCCGAGCACATCGTCGGGCTTCACGGGCGCGAACAGCAGCTCGAGCGGCGGAGCGACCACCGGTGATAGCGGCGCGGGTGGTGGTGCCGGCGGCGGTGTGGGTGGAGGCGTCGTTGATCCGGGCGATGGCTGCCCTGGCTGCGCGCGGCTCTCCGTGCCGCTCACGAGGGCGATGCAGGCCACGCAGTTCATGATCTTCTTCCAAAAGAAGGTCGACCTGACCGGCGCGACCGTCACGTTCCGCGTGAGGACCCGTGCCGGCACGAACGGCGGCCTGCAGCCGTTCGTGCAGAACGGGGGCGATCTCGGTTATGCGAACATCGGCTACTCGTGGAACCCGCTTGCCGACCTGGGACAGTGGACGGAGCTCAAAATCGATGTCGATGCGCTGGCTCCGGGACATGCAACCTTCGACCGCACCGTGGTGGAGATGATCGGGGTTCAGGTCACGGCGGGCAACACGGGGCCCTGGGCCAATCCGACCGTTGTCGATGTCGACTACGTCACGGTCACGAGACCCGGCACAGGCGAAGGGGCTCCGAGCAGCGAGCGCTTCTTCTTCGGCCCTAGCGGGGAGCGCGGCGAAGGCGGCGCCGGGGGCGAAGGCGGCGCCGGGGGTATGAGCGGCACCGGCGGCGCGGGCGGCACCAGCGGCGAAGGCGGCGCCGGGGGTATGAGCGGCGCAGGAGGCGCGGGTGGGATGGCCGGGGCCGGAGGCGCGGGCGGCGAAGGCGGCGGCAGCGCGAGCAGCAGCAGCAGCAGCAGCAGCAGCAGCAGCAGCAGCAGCAGCGCGAGCAGCAGCAGCAGCGCGAGCAGCAGCAGCAGCGCGAGCAGCAGCAGCAGTTCGAGCAGCAGCAGCGCGAGCGGCGGAGGCGGCCAAGGCGGAGAAGGCGGCCAAGGCGGCCAAGGCGGAGAAGGCGGCGGCCCCAGCGTCGATGTGATTCATGTGATGGGTCCGTACGAGTTCACGACGAGCGAGGAGCCGATGGAGGTCAACAGTTACCAGCCCGTGGAAGGCTCGACGGTGACCCACGTCGCCCCGTGACCCGTGGCTATCCCGTGGCGCCGCTGTACCCCGTCAGGGAGGTCCACGAGACGTGTTGAAGCATCCATCTGCACCGATCTGACGACGGTTCCGGGCGCGACGGCGAGGGGCTCGGCACGCTCGACGAGCCGAGCGCGCTGCCGCGTCCGGAGGTGCCTTGAATGAACGAGGTGCGCTTTCGGTGGCGACGACGGTCGCTGATGAAGCGATTGGCATGAGAGCGCGCTGATTGGCGCTCTCGGGATGCCGCGCTGTGCTCGGGCTCGACTCCACAGGTGGTCTCATGTGGCTGCCGCGCCCCGCTTTGCTCGACTCCACAGGTGGTCTCATGTGGCTGCCGCGCTCGCAGCGGCGCCAGCGCCGGGCGATGCCAAGCGCGTTGGGTTCTGGTGACGTATTCGCACGTCCGGGCTGTTGAGAAAGTCGTCTGTCCAGGATAATGTCGCTCCTTGGGGGGCTGGCTCGGCAGAGATCGAGTGCGGTGAGAGCCGCTCCGGCGAACGGCGGCTTCGGCCGCGCAGCCTCGCGGGGGCCTATCCAGGAGGGGTCACGATGAGATCAGTTCTTTCTTTGGCGGCGTACGGGGTGCTGGTCGGCGCGTTCGCCATGACAGGTTGCGGTGACGACGAGTCGACCGGCAGCGGCGGTGCGGGCGGGACGGGCGGCGGGAGCTCGTCCACCTCCAGCACGTCGTCGAGCTCGACCAGCTCGGGCTCTGACGGCGGCGGCGGCGCGGGTGATGGCGGTTCAAACGCGGATGGCGGCGGCGGTTCGAGCGACGGCGGCGGCGGTTCGAGCGACGGCGGCGGCGGTTCGAGCGACGGCGGCGGTGGTTCGAGCGACGGCGGCGGTGGTTCGGGCGATGGCGGCAGCAGCCCGGGTGTCGGCGGCGGCGGCAGCTCGGGTGAAGGCGGCGGCAGCTCGGGTGAAGGCGGCGGCGGCTCGGTCCCGGAGGAGCGTTGCTCCGGCTGCGCGCGGCTGTCCGTGCCGTTCACGACCGCGAATACCGCGACGCAGTTCTTCATCGAGTTCGCCTCGGTGGTCGATCTGACGGGGAGCACGGTCACGTTCCGTGTGAAGACCCACGCCGGCACCAGCGGCGGCGTGCAGCCGTTCGTGCAGAACGGGGTGGACCGGTCCTATGCGAACATCGGCTACTCGTGGAATCCGATCGCCGGGCTGGCAGACTGGCAAGAGATCACGATCGATGTCGACGCGTTGGCCGGGTCGAAGCCCTCCTTCGAACGCAAGGAGGTGAAGTTGATCGGACTTCAGCTCACGGCGGGCGGCACCGGGCCCTGGACCAACCCGACCGTCGTCTACGTCGACTCCATCACCGTCACGAAACCCGGCACTCCGAGCGCCGCGCGAGGCGCCGCACCGAGCGGCGAGCGCGGCGAGGGCGGCGCCGGAGGTGCGGGTGGCGCAGGCGGGTGGAGCGGCGAAGGTGGCGCCGGCGGCGAGAGCGGCGTGGGCGGCGAAGGCGGCACGGCCGGTGTCGGCGGCGCGGGCGGCGAAGGCGGCACGGCCGGCGTCGGCGGCGCGGGCGGCGAAGGCGGCACGGCCGGCGTCGGCGGCGCGGGCGGTGAAGGCGGCACGGCCGGTGTCGGCGGCGCGGGCGGCGAAGGCGGTTCGGCCGGTGTCGGCGGCGCGGGCGGCGAAGGCGGTTCGGCCGGTGTCGGCGGCGCGGGCGGTGAAGGCGGCGGCTCCGGTGGAGAGGTGATCCACGTGATGGGTCCGTACGAGTTCACGACCGGCGCGGAGCCGATGGTGATCGGCAACTACAGGCCGGTGGCCGGCTCGTTGCTGACCCACATCGCCGAGTGATCCCGGGCCAGCCGGGGAGCACGCTGCACCGGACGCAGCGAAGCGCGCAAGGCGCGCCAGAGCATCCAGCAACAGCCTGAGCTCGTGACAACGCCAGCCGGAGGGGCTCGACAGCCCCCCGGCGAGCTTTCTCCGGTTGCGCCGGCGCGAGCTGCGCGATGAGAATGGCCTCGACGCGCCAGGACCCGGCGCGCTCGATGGACCGACCCACGGCGAGCTCAGGACAGCGCTTCAAGGAGGATTCGAATGAGAAAGATCGTCTATGACGTCGCGGTGACGGTCGACAACTTCATCTCGCACGAGGACGGCTCGGTGGACGGCTTGGTGATGCAAGGAGAGCACGCCGCCGATTACGTCGAGCGCCTGAAGGGCTACGACACCGTCGTGATGGGGCGAAGGACGTACGAGTGGGGCTATCCGTTCGGGCTCGTCCCGGGGAAGCGAGCCTACCCGCACATGGCGCATTACATCTTCTCGAAGACCCTCCGCTTCGGCGAGGGCGCCGAGGTGGAGGTCGTGGACCGTGACGAGATCGCGGCCCTGAAGCGGCTGAAGGAGGGCGACGGGACCGATATCTATCTCTGCGGGGGCGGCGCCTTCGCCGGCTTCCTCCTCGATCACGACCTCATCGATCAGCTCGTCCTCAAGGTGAATCCCATCGTCTTCGGGCACGGGGTACGGCTCTTCGGCGGCAGCTCCAGGAAGGTCGAGCTGGCGCTCCTCGGCGCGACGTCGTACGCGAACGGCGTCTCGCTCCTCCGGTACGACGTGAAGCGCGGGGGCGCGGCCTGAGGGGCCGCCCCGGCGAGGGCGTGCCGCACGATTCCGTCGCGACGCCGTCGTCGGGCCCGCCGCAGCGCTTTTGTCGGGTGGGCGCTGAGCGCCGCGCCTCGACGGGGCTGATCTGGTTGCCGGGCTCACACGTTTGGGCTGTTGAGAAAAATTTCTGCCCAGGGTAGCTTGCGCCTCGCGGCTGGCTCGGAGGAGCTCGCGGGTGGTGGCCATCGCCATGGCGAACGGCGGCCCGGGCTGCGTGGCCTCGTGGTGCACATCAGGAGAGGGTCAGGATGAGATCAGTTCTTTCTTTGGCAATGTGCGGGATGCTGGTCGGCGCATTCGCCATGACGGGTTGCGGTGATGACGACACCACCGGCAGCGGCGGCGCGGGCGGTGCGGGCGGTGGGGCCAGCTCCAGCACGACGTCGAGCTCCCGCAGCTCGACCAGCTCGGGCGGCGGCGAAGGCGGCGAAGGCGGCGCGGGCGGCAGCGACGGTGGCGCGGGCGGCGAAGGCGGCGCAGGCGGCAGCGACGGTGGCGCGGGCGGCGAAGGCGGCGCGGGCGGCGAAGGCGGCGGCGCCCCCAACATCGGTCCCGGTCCGGAGGAGAGCTGCTCGGGTTGCGCCCGGCTTGCTGTGCCGCTCACCACGGCTTCCACGGGGACGCTGTTCCAGTTCGACTTCCCTCAGCTGGTCGATCTGACCGGCGCCACCGTCACGTTCCGTGTGAAGGCTCATGCCGCCACCGGCGGTGGTCTTCAGGTCTTCGTGCAGAACGGACAGGCCCAGACCTGGGCGGGCGTCCCGTGGGCGTGGACGAACTTCGGCGACCTGAAAGAGTGGACCGACCTCACCATCGACGTCGATGCCTCCGATGCGGCCGATGCCGCTGCTGGGGGGAGCTTCGATAAGACCCAGGTGAGGCGCATCGGCGTCAAGGTCGACGCAGGTGCCGAGGGGCCCTGGGCCAACCCGACCATCGTCTATATCGACTCCATCACCGTCACGAGGTCGGCTAGCACGAGCGGTTCGGGCGGCGCGGGCGGTGCCGGCGGCGAGGGTGGCGCCGGCGGCGCGGGTGGCACGAGCGGCGAGGGTGGCTCGGGCGGCGCTGGCGGCATGAGCGGCGAGGGCGGCTCGGCGGGCGCCCCCGGTGAGGGCGGCTCGGCGGGCGCCACTGGCGAGGGCGGCTCGGCGGGCGCCCCCGGTGAGGGCGGCGCTGGCGGCACGAGCGGCGAGGGCGGCGCCGGCGGCGCGAGCGGCGAGGTGGTCGATGTGCTCGGTCCGTTCGAGTTCACGGACGGGCTGCAGACCTTCCTGCTCGGCGATTACCAGACCGTGCCCGGCTCGCGGCTGGATCCCCTCGGTCCCCTCGCCGAGTGATCCACGAGGGCCTGCGGCGCTCGCTCTCGCGCTGCTGCGCGGAGCGAGCGCCCGGGCCGCCTCATCGACCATCGAGGGCGCGCTCCCCTGCGCGCTCCAGCTCGACCCAGCTTCCCTGTCTCACGTAACTGCTGTGCGGCGGCGTACTTTGGCCGAAGGTGGGGCTTTTGAACCGCCAAGGACGCCAAAGACGCCAAGAAAAACATAAAAACCTTGGCGTCCCATGGCGTCTCATGGCGTCTTCGCGGCCCCATCCTCCCGGCGGGGCGAGGGAATTCCCCCGCCATACGCCACGCTGCTGAATCATGATCCGAACCGTCCACACGACCCGCTACGTCACCCCGCTCCGCGAGGGCGGGTCGTTGCCGGCCCTCGTCGAGGCCGATGACGACGGGCTCTATGTCCTGAAGCTCCGCGGCGCCGGCCAGGGGCCGAAGGCGCTCATCGCGGAGCTCGTCGCCGGGGAGATCGGGCGCGCGCTCGGGCTCCCGGTGCCGGAGATCGTCTTCATGGAGCTCGACCCCGCCTTCGGGCGCGCCGAGCCGGATCCGGAGCTGTCCGACCTGCTCTCGGCGAGCGCCGGCTTGAACCTCGCCCTCGACTACCTGCCCGGATCGCTCGCCTTCCAGCCGCTCGCCGGCCCGGCGATCGACCCGGGGCTTGCGGCCGCCGTCGTCTGGTTCGACGCGTTCACGAGCAACGTGGACCGGACGCCCAAGAACCCCAACCTGCTCCTGTGGCACCGCCGCCTCTGGCTGATCGACCACGGCGCGGCGCTCTATGTCCACCACGCCTGGACCGACGCGACCGACCCGCGCGCCGACGCGGACGACCGCTTCCCGCTCGTCAAGAGCCATGTCCTGCTCCCGTTCGCGGGCGATCTCGCGGCGGCCGACGCCGCGCTGAGCGCCCGGCTCACGCCCGAGCGCATCGCGGGGATCGTCGCCGCGATCCCGGACGCGTGGCTGGCCGACCAGGACCCCCGCGCCCGGTCCGCGGGCGAGCGGCGGTCCGCGTTCTCGCCCGACGCGGTCGATGCCCCGCAGCCCGACGCCGCGCCGGTCGCGGCGCGGCGCGCGGCGTACGCCGCCTACCTGACCCACCGCCTCGCGTCGCCGCGGGGCTTCGTCGAGGAGGCGCTCGATGCAGCCCGTGCCCGGCGGTAGCCCTCCGGGCGCGCGCGGCGTCGACGCCGCCGACCCGTACGATTACGCCGTGCTGCGCGTGGTCCCGCGCGTGGAGCGCGGCGAGCGCGTCAACGTCGGGGTGGTCCTCTTCTGCCGCGCCCGGGGGTTCCTCGACGCGCGCTTCGAGCCCGACGAGCGGCGCCTGCTCGCCCTCTGGCCCGACCTCGACCTGGAGGCCGTCCGCGGCCACCTCGACTTCATCCGCCGCGTCTGCGCCGCCGATCGGGCGTGCGGGTACGTCGCCGAGCTCCCCCAGGCCGAGCGCTTCGGCTGGGTGGTGTCCCCGGCGAGCACCGTCGTCCAGCCCTCACGTGTGCACGCGGGCCTCGGCGCCGACCCCGCCGCGGCGCTCGACCGGCTGGTCGCGACGCTGGTGAGGCCAGGGCGGTCCGGACAGGGCTGAGCGGCGCGGCGCGAGCCCGCGCTCCAGGTCAGTGGCCGTCCCTTTCGCGATTCATCGCCTGCTTCAACGCGGTCACGACGCCCAGCACGACCGCGCCGGCCGCGACGCCGACGATCATGTTGGCGAGCGACGGCACCACGGCGCCGAGCACGGCGCCGGCGCCCTGGGTCATGTCCTCGATGTGGTGGTGCAGCCACGGCACGCCGTGCGTCAGGATGCCGCCGCCGACGAGGAACATCGCCGCCGTGCCGGCGACCGACAGGCCCTTCATCAGCCAGGGCGCCGCCTTCAGGATGCCGCTGCCGAGCGACTGCTGAAAACCGCCGCTCTGGCGGCTCAGGTAGAGGCCGGCGTCGTCGAGCTTCACGATGCCGGCGACCAGGCCGTAGACGCCCACGGTCATGAGCACGGCGATGCCGCTCAGCACGGCGACCTGCGTGCCGAACGGCGACGCCGCCACGGTGCCCAGCGTGATCGCGATGATCTCGGCCGACAGGATGAAGTCGGTGCGCACCGCGCCCTTGATCTTGTCCCTCTCGAACTCGACGAGGTCGATCTTCGGGTCGGAGAGCGCCTGCGCGAGCTCGGCGCGGCGGGCCTCGTCCTCGTGCTTGCTGTGCAGCACCTTGTGGGCGACCTTCTCGAAGCCCTCGTAACAGAGGAAGGCGCCGCCGACCATCAGCAGGGGCGTGACGGCCCAGGGCGCGAAGGCGCTGATCGCCAGCGCCGCCGGCACCAGGATGGCCTTGTTGAGCATCGAGCCCTTCGCCACGGCCAGCACGACCGGCAGCTCGCGGTCGGCGTTGACGCCCGTCACCTGCTGCGCGTTCAGCGCCAGATCGTCGCCCAGCACGCCGGCGGTCTTCTTGGCGGCCACCTTCGTCAGCACGGCAACGTCGTCCAGCACGGTGGCGATGTCGTCGATCAGGGCGAGCAGGCTGCTTCCGGCCATGGAGTGAGGTCCTCGTCGGGTGAATGGGGTGGGAGCGTAGCGAGCGTGGCGAACGTCACGGGCGGCGCCGCACGGCAGCCGTCGCGGTGGGCATGGTAGCGGGCGTCGGCGGCCTTCGGGTCGAAGATCCAGGGCGCCCGCGTCGATCGGCCAGCCTGGCCGTCGGCGCCGCGCCGGGGCTCACGCGCTCTCTTCGATCCCCGACGGCGACTCCAGCCCCGGCGGCTCTTCCAGGCTGATGCGCCCGAGCCGGCCGGCGCGGAAGTCGTGGACCAGGATGTCCGACGCCTTGTGCAGGTCCACCGACCCGCCGCTGCGCAGGCAGCCGCGGCGGCGGCCGATCTCCTCGATCAGCGCGGCGGCCGTCTCCGGCAGGTCCTTCAGCTTGTAGCGGGCGACGAGGAGCTCGGGGTAGCGCCGCAGGAAGTAGCCCGCCGCGAACAGGGCGACGCTCTGGTAATCGATGGCCGTGTCGGGGATCGCCCCGCCCACGGCCAGGCGGAACGAGGCCGCCTCATCGTCGATCTTGGGCCAGAGGATCCCCGGGTTGTCGGAGATGGCCATGCCGGTCTTCAAGGTGACGAGCTGCTGGCTCTTCGTGACCGCAGGCTCGTCGCCGACCTTGGCCACCTTGCGCTCCATGAGCGCGTTGATGAGCGTCGATTTGCCGACGTTGGGGATCCCCACGATCATGGCCCGCACCACCTTGCCGGGGCCGTTCTTGGGGGGCGCGAGGCGCTTGCAGAGCTCCGGGATCCGGCGCCGCGCCTCGGACGACTGGCTCGCGGAGATCGCGATCGCGAGCACCTGGCCCCCCGGCGAGGCGCCGCGCTCCGCCTCGTCAGCAGGCGCGGCGCCCTCCGCCTCGAAGTAGCGGAGCCACGCCGTGGTGACGGCCGGGTCCGCCAGATCGCTCTTGTTCAGGACCTTGATGCACGGCTTCTGGCCGCGCAGCTCGGCCAGGACGGGGTTCTCGCTGGCCAGCGGCATCCGGGCGTCGAGCACCTCGATGACGACGTCCTGCGACGGCATCGACTCGGCGATCGTGCGCCGAGCCTTGGTCATGTGGCCTGGATACCATTGGATCGACATCCGCGGCGGAGCTCTATCACGCCCGGCGGGTCACGCGCACCCGTCCGGGCCGCAGGCTGCCCCCTCGGCGAGCGCCTGCTCGGGCGCGCCGGCCGCCTCGTCCCACGTCTTCTGGAGCACGCCGAGGAGGGCCTCGGCCGGCTGCGCGCCGGAGACGCCGTACCGCCCGCCGAACGCGAAGAAGGGGACGCCCGTGATGCCGATCGCGCGCGCCTCCTCCTCGTCGGCCCGCACCTCGCGCGCGTGGGCGTCGCTCGCGAGCGCCGCGCGGACCTGCTCCGGGTCGAGCCCCGCCTCGCCGGCGAGGCGCGCGAGCACCTCCGGCTCGCCGATGGCCTCGCCCTCGGTCATGTAGCCGCGGAGCAGCCGCTCCTTCACCGCGTCCTGCACGCCGCGCTCGGCCGCGAGGTGGAGCACACGGTGCGCGTCGAAGGTGTTGCCGGGCCGGACCTTGTCGAAGCGGAGCTCGAGGCCGTCTGCAGCGCCCACCTCGGTCATCTGCCGGATCATCGCCTCGGCCTTGGCGACGGGCACGCCGTACTTCTTCGCGAGGCGCCCGGCGTAGGAGACCTCGGTGTCCAGCACGCGCTTCGCCGAGGGGTCGAGCTCGAACGCGCGCCAGACGACCTCGACGGCATCCCGGTGAGGGAACCTGGCGAGCGCGGCCTCGAGCCGGCGCTTTCCGACGTAGCACCACGGGCACGCGATGTCGGACCAGACATCGACACGGAGCTTCTTCATGGCGGTCAAGGTAGGGCCGCGCGGCGCCTCCGGCCAGGCGGCGTGCGTCGCGGGCGGGAGGCGCGCCGGCGCGGCGGTTGGGGCGCGTGTCGAGCTCGCCGGGGAGAGCCGAGTGGAGCGCCGAGCCCTCCGTGTACGCTCGCCTGTGCGAGGCGGAGACCTTCGCGGCGGCATCTGAAGTCTGGTGTAAGGGGTGACTGGGAAACTGGATGAGGAGAGGCGTGATGGACATCGAGAGGCTCTTGGTCAATTTCTACAACGGTGCCCACATGCTCGATGTCGTCGCCGCGTGGGCTTATGCGGTCGGGAATCGACAGAAGATTCTTGAAGATCTCGCCTCGTTCGAAGGCGCATACGAGCAGCTCGTCGAGCTTCACGCGGCGGGAAAGCTCGGCGTCGGGACGGCCGATTTTTCAGCGGGGAACCTCGAAATCGTCAGGCGGATCAACCAGCTGATCGAGCCGGGGTTGGACAGTGGCGAGGTGCGTCAAGCGGCTCAAGAGGTACATGCTCTGGCTGAGCGATGCGCGCGAGCGTTGAAAGGAGGTGATGTGTCGCCTGCCGGATGAGCCTTGCCGCGCAGGCCCAGCCACGTCACGACGACGCCTGTGCATCCCGTCCTCGTCGCAGTTCGCGCCGCCCTGGCCGCGGGCCCGGTCGCCGCCGGTCCGCCTCCTGACCCGTGGCACGCGTGGCTCCTCGTGGCGCTCGCGCGGCAGGTCGATCGGCAGCGCTGGCTGGTACGGGTCCAGCGTGAGCGCCTCTTTCACGCCTCCCGCCGTGGCGACGTACCGGGCATGCCGGGCTGGAAGTTCTACTTTCACGGCATCGGCCTCTGCCTGACCGCACCCGACGGCGAGACGATCGACGTCGACGATCACGGCGATGACGGCCTCACGATCGATCCTTGGTTCTTCACGCAGCGCATCCTGAGCCTCCCTTCCCCCGCGCTCCCAGAGCGGCGCCTGCTCGCATTCCTTCCGACCGCTGACGCCATGGCCGCCGCGATCGACGAGCTCACCCGGAAGGGACTGCTCGTCCGCAACGAGCATCGGCACGTCTTCCGCGTCGTCCCTGAAATCGAGGAGAACGCCGGGGCGTTCGCCGCGATCGACTTCTCCGACGCGTCTCTCCGCGCTCGCTGGGCGGAGCACCTCGGTGATCACGAGCTGCTCGCCGTCGAGCGGCCCTCGGCGGCCACCCAGGCGCGAGCCGCCGCGCAGCGCGACGCCTACAAGCGGTACTTGCTCGCGGGGATCGAGAACGAGGCGACGGCGCGCGCGTTCATCGAGCCCCTCGAGGCAGCGCTCGATCCGGCGGAGTTCGTCGATGTGTGCGGAGGGCTTATCGACGCGTCGGTGAACACGACCTCTGGGCGCGCGATCGAGCGGCTCGACGTACACCCGGACTACCCCGTTTGCCCGGCGGTAGCCAGGCTGCTCGCCCGCGCGGATCCGGCGCTGCATCACCCCTACGCCGTGCACGCCGCGGCCCGGTACCTGCTGCGCCGCGGGATCGAGCGCGAGCGCGCGATCGAGGTGGTGCTGGCGTTCGCGCGCGTCGAGGTCGTCGCGGGCTACCGGGGCAACCCGTTCCTCGGCGAGCTTGCCCTGCTGCTCCTCGAGCACGCGCCTCCGCACGCGCTCGCCGCGCTCCGCCGGGGGCTGCGATCGAGCACGCCCGCGGTCCGGACGGACGTCGCCGCGGCGCTCGCGGCGCTGGGCCAGGCGTGGTGCCTCCGAGAGCTCGTGCTCGCGCTGGACGACGCCGCCACGTTCGAGGAATCGGCCTCCGTGCGGGCCGCGCTCTCGTGGATCGGGTCGGGCGAGGCGCGCGCGGCGGTGAGGTACTGGACGCAGACCCACGTTCTGCGGACGACGGAGGGCCCGGGTCATGGATGGGAGGAGATCCAGGAGGCCTTCGCCGATGAGTCGCTCGAGTACGAGATCGACGAACGTCGCGCCTGGGCCGACGCTATCCGACCAGGTATCGATCCGGACTTCGACCGCGTTGTGTGGGGATGAAATGCAGGTGGTGGGGGATTCCCCCATCCTGCCGGAATGATGGAGCCGCCAAGACGCCACAAGACGCCAAGAAAAATAATAATCTTGGCGTCTTATGGCGTCTTTGCGGTTTAAAAGACTCCACCTTCGGCCAAAGTACCCCACCACCGGGCGATGCGGCGCCGCCTCGCCCTCGCCCGGTGACCCCCGCTTACCGCCGCTCCTCCGCTCCCATCAGCGCGGAGAGGCTCTGCCGCTGGCGGCCCGCTCCGTCGAAGTTCGACGGGTCGAGCCAGCGCTCGAACGCCGCCTTCGCCGCCGGCCACTCCTTGTCGATGATCGCGTGCCACGCCGTGTCGCGGGTGCGCCCCTTGACCACGGCGGCCTGCCGGAACACGCCTTCGAAGCGGAACCCGAGCCTCGCCGCCGCCGCCCGCGAGCCCGCGTTGAGCGCGTCGCACTTCCACTCGTAGCGGCGGTAGCCGAGCTCGTCGAACGCCCGCCGCATCATCAGGTACATCGCCTCTGTCGCGGCAGGCGTCCTCTGAAGGAGCGGCGAGTACCTGAGGTGTCCGACCTCGATCACGCCGCTCTTGGGGTCGATCCGCAGGTACGCCGCGACGCCGACCGCCCGTCCGGTCGCCGCGTCGATGATCGCATGGAACAGCGGATCGTCGCCCAGGCACGTGGCGTCCATCCAGGCGCGGTAGTCCGAGAGGGTCGCGAAGGGCCCATAGGGCAGGTAGGTCCAGCCTCGCCCCTCCGCGTCCGCGAGGTTGGCCGCATGGAGGTCCGCCGCGTGCCTCTCGGGGTCGATCGGCTCGAGTCGGCACGTGCGCCCGACCAGGGGCTCGCGCGGCGGCAGCGGCCGCGGCGTCCAGCCGGGGAGGGGGTGGCCGATCGGCTGCATCAGAGAATTCATGTGCTCCACGGGTTCGCTCTCTCCGCAAGGTGGTTTGCTCACGGCGCCGGCCGCGGGCGCCGCCCGCCGCGTGTTACTGCGCCCCGATCGTCGCCGCCACCTTGTCCTCGACCCCTTCCCACGTCGCCGGCCGATCCGCCGTCGAATAGGCCTGGAGCATCACCTCGCGGTCCCCGAGCACGACGACGTAGCTCACCATCTGCACCCCGTTCTTGAGCCCGTTCTCGACCCTCACCGCCGGCCGCCCGCCCAGCGTGATACGCGCCGCCGGGCCCTTCGTGACGGTGTTCGCCGGCCGTTGCTCGTCGAGCACCTTGCGCTCCTGCTCGAGGAGGCCGTCCAGCTGATCGGGCGGCACCGCGCCATCGAGCGGGAACACGGCGACCTGGAACACGACGGGCGTCCGGGGCAGCTGCCCGTACGTGTGGAAGCGGACGCCGGACAGCTCCTCGACGGACGCGGCGCTCGCGAGCGCCTCCGGCAGGTCCAGGGCGACGCCCGTGTCCGCGACCGCGGTGCGCGTCAGCGCCGGCGGCGCGCGGAGCTCCCACGGGCGGCCGGCGGCGAACGCCGTCGCCACGGACAGCGCCATCGCCGCGGCCGTCAGGGCGGCCGCCGCCGTGAGGAGGGGGCGCGGCCTCGGCTCGGCGTCGGCCGCGCGCTCGCGCCGGTCCACGGGCGTGAGGCCCCGGGGGAGGACCGTGACGACGAGCGCGAAGCCGACGACGCCGCCGCCCAGGTGCGCGAGCAGGTCGACGCCGGGCTGGAAGCTGTAGACGAGGTTGAGCCCGAGCGGCAGCCACGCGCGGCTGCGCATCTGCGCGATCATCGCGGGGGGCAGGAGCCCGTGCGGCCGGAGCGCGACGCCGATGCCGGCCGTCATGAGGCCCCAGATCGCGCCCGACGCGCCGACGCTCCACCGGTCCTCCAGCATCGCGCTCGCGAGCGACCCGCCGAGCGCCGAGGCCCCGTAGAGCAGGAGGAAGCGCCGCGGGCCGAGGAGCGCCTCGAGCATCGGGCCGAAGGACCACAGCGCCAGCATGTTGACGAAGAGGTGCATCGGGTCGGCGTGCAGGAACGCCGACGCGAGGAGCCGGTAGACGTCCCCTTGACGCACCGCCTCGCCGCTGTTGGCGCCCATGCGCCACAGCGCCGCCTCGTGGGTGCCCGAGCCGAAGGCGTAGCTCACGGCGAGCAGCACGGCGCACGCGATCATGAGCGTCGCCGTGACGCGGCGGCTGCCCTTCAGCCGGTCGACGATCGCGCGCTCCTGCTGCGCCAGCGCCTGCCCCTCGGCGAGCGCCTCCGCGAGCGCGTCCTGCTCGATCGGGCCCACCTCGGCGAGGCGCTCGTGGGCCCGCTCGAGGGCCGGCAGGGCCTGCCCCTTCACGCGCGCGAGCCCGCCCGCCGCGTCGAGCTGGTGGAAGCCCATCGGCACGGGCTGCACGAACGGCGCGACCTTGGCGAGCGCGGCCTGGCCCGGGGCAGCGCCGCCGCCCACCAGCACGACGTGCGTCGGCGGCCCGCCGGCCTGCACCGCCTTCACCAGCGGCTCGAGCAGGGCGTGGATCTCGTCGGCCGACGGGTCCCCCGGCGCCGTGACGAGCGCGATCTGGAGGGGCGCCGACCTGCCCGCGAGGAGCGCCAGGCCCGGGTCGCAGCGGAGCAGCACGAGGGCGTCCGGCCCGCGGAGCAGCGCGGCGAGCAGGCGGTCGCGTCGCGCCGCCGCGTCGTCCCCGGGCGCACGGTCCATGATCGGCGGATCCTCCACGCTCGCTCCTCCTCCTGCTTCCTCCTCCTGCTGGAGGTCGCGCGGCGAGCGTAGCCGAAAGGCGGCGCGCGCAGGATCGCGGACCGCGCCCGGCGAGCCGCCGCGCTCGCCCCGGGCCGGCGCGCCCGGCCTCCTCGCTAGGGCATGTGCGACGCCCGCGCCGCGTGCGCCGCCACCTCGCGGCGGAGGGCCTCCGTGACCCCCGGCAGCTCCCTGAGCCAGTCCCGCGTCGGGCGATTGCGCATCAGCCAGGCGACGGCGTCGTCCATGGTGCTGAACACCTCGTAACGAAGCCGCGAGCGGCTCAGCAGGATGAACTCGATGGCCACGTTGCGCACGAGCGACGCCTTGAAGCCGTGGCCCTCGAACACGAGCGCGGCGCACATCCCGTGGGCCGCGAGCTCCCTGGAGAGCTCCGCGAGCGAGCTCCGGACCTCCCGCCCCGCCGGGACGTTGTTCTCCTCGAGGATGACCAGCGTCGCCTGCAGCTCGCTGCCGCGCTCGCGCAGGATGCTCCGGACCTCGCTCACCGCGGCTGCCGTGGTGTGCCGGCGCCAGATCTGGAAGAGGAGGCCCTTCCAGGTGGCGACGCAGTGATCTTCATCCAGCGCGTGGAGGAAAGGCCTCGTCGCCCTGCTCCCCCCCTCGCTGCGCGGCGGCGGCGCGCTCGCGGGCGGCGCGGGATCGTCGTGATCCCGGAGCGGCGGGGCCGCGAGCGTGCTGGTGAAGCAGGCGGCGGCGGGGGCGGGCGGCCTCGCCGTGACCGCGCCGGCCGGGAAGGCCTCGGGCGGAGGGCGCGAGCTGCGGCGACGCGCCGCGGCGCCGGACGAAGCCTCCGGCGGCGGGAGCGAGGTGCGGCGGCGTGACGCCGGCGCGGTCGACGCCGGCGCGGTCGGCGCCACGCGCGCGGCGCCGTCGAGGAGGCGATCGAGGACAGGGCACATCGCGGACGCGCTGGTGAACCGGGCGAGGGGGTCGCGCTCGACGCAGCGAGAGAACCAGGCGTCGAATCCGGGGAAGAAGGGCGGCAGTCCGAGCTCGCCCGCGCGCCGGCTCGCGGCGGGGATGGGCTCGAACAGGATTTCCCGGAGGAGCGCCGGGAGGCCTCGGCCCTGCCAGAAGGGCTTGCCCGTGAGGGCGAAGAACGCGAGGAGCCCATAGGCCCAGACGTCGCTCTGGGGGAGCGCCCCCTGGCTCTCGCGCGCTTGCTCGGGGGCCATCCAGAGGGGCGTGCCGACGGCGGCCGTCAGCGAGGCGCGCGCGTCGGCGATGATCTTGGCGATGCCGAAATCGAGGAGCTTGACCCGCGGCGCGGCGCCGCCGCCGGCTTCCTCGAGAAACACGTTCTCGGGCTTGAGATCGCGGTGAACGATGCCCGCGCCGTGCGCGTCCTCGAGCGCGCGCCCGAGCTGCCCGAGGACGCGGCGCGCCTCCGCGAGCGGGAGCGGGCCTACCCGCTCGACGCAGGTAGAGAGTGTCTCGCCCTGGAGGAGCTCCATCGCGAGGTAGGGCAGGCCCGTCACGCCGTCGACGCCGGCGATCAGCACCTCGACGATGTGCGGCGACCCGATGAGCCCAGGAGCGCGCGCCTCTCGCTCGAAGCGGCGGCGCTCCTCGGGGTCGACGGCGCGCACCGGGTGCATGACCTTCACGGCGCGCTGGCGCGCGGTGCTGCGCTGGCGGCAGAGATAGACGCTGCCCGTGCCGCCCGAGCCGAGCGGGCGCACGATCTCGAAGTCGCCGCCGATGATGCTGCCAGCGTGCAGGCCGTAGGGTGAATCCATGGCGCGGACCGAAGCGTTTGCGTAACGGATGCGTAACGGAGCCGCCGCGCGTGTCGCGCGCGATACCGCCGATTCAATCATGTTGTCGGCCGCTGGCGAGCCGAAGACATCGCATCGTGTGCTGTTCCAGTGCAGTCGTCCCGGTTCGACCCGGTCACACCGGCGCTCCGTCCGTTGCTCGGTCGCTGCCGCCACCGCGCTCGCCGTGAGGATTGCCGAGCGAACGGTGCGTCGCTGTTGCAGCTGCAGAGGCGTGGACGGATCCTCCGCGCGGCCTGCGGTGTCAGGAGAGCTCGGCGATGACCGCGTGGTGGTCGGACGCGGCGCCGACGTCGATGACGTCGGCCAGCGCGAGCCGGCCGGCGAGCCGCGGCGACAGCAGCACGTAGTCGGTCCGCGTCTCCACCTGCGCGCCGTCGCGCCCGCGCAGCGCGGTGAACCAGCGCGAGGAGCGCGGCCTCAGGAGAAGGGCGTCGGCCCAGCCGAACGCCTCGATCGCATCCATCGTGTCGAACCGCGGCGGGCTGCCGTACTTCTCGATGCCGGCCGCCGCGAGGCGCGCGCCGAGGTCCGCGGGGTAGGGGTCGCGGCGCGACAGCGCGTTGAGGTCGCCGGCGAGCGCCCAGAGGCCCGAGGCGAACCGGGCGGGCGGCACGAGGGAGAGCAGCCAGCGGGCCTCGGTGAGCCGGCGATCCTCGCTGCCGGCGTTGAGGTGGGTGCCGAGCACCACGAGCGGCTCGCCGCCCAGCGAGAGCTCGACCTCGACGAGGCAGTGCGCCAGCGCCTCGGGCGCGTGCACGCGCGCGCCGGCGAGCGGCGCCCGGCTGACGACGGCGACGTGGTTGCGCCTCCCGTTCGGGCGCGGGTTGGCGTTGCCCAGGACGGCGTGCCGCTCGCCGGCGGGCGCGCCGATCGCCTCGGCGACGGCCCGGAGCCGGGCGCCGTCCTCCCAGCCCACGCACTCCTGGAGGACGAGCAGATCGGGGCGCGCGGCGGCGACGATCGCGAGGATCGCCTCGAACCGATCCTCGCCGCCGAAGAGGATGTTGAAGGTCATGATCTTCACGGTCCGATCAGGCTAGCTCCTCCGAGGCCGGGGCGTCTGCGCGGAGCAGCGCGGTGACGCCAGAGCGCGCGCTGAATCGGGTGGACGCAGCGCCCGAGACGGCGCACGAAGCGGGCATGGCCGGCGACGTCCTCCCGATCCGCAGCGACTCGCCGCTCTACGCCGCCGCGCTCCGCCTCCGGCGCGAGGTCTTCGTCGTCGAGCAGTCCGTGCCGGAGGACATCGAGATCGACGAGCTCGACCCCGTCGCGCAACACTTCGTTGTCCTCGACGGCGGCGAGGTCGTCGCGACGATGCGGATCTTGCCGTACGAGGGCGCGCTCAAGGTCGGCCGCGTCGCCGTCAGGAGAGACCTTCGCGGCGCGGGCCTCGGGCGGCGGCTGATGGAGGAGGCGATCCACGTCGCCGGGGCCGAGGGCGCGCGCGCGCTGGTCCTGAACGCCCAGGTCGCTGCAGCGGCGTTCTATCGCAAGCTCGGCTTCGTCGAGGAGGGGCCGATCTTCGACGAGGCGGGGATCCCGCACACGAGGATGGTCCGGCAGATGGCCTGAGCCGGCGGGCGCTGGGCCGTGGTGGGTTCGAGGGCGCGAAGCGGGCGGAGGTGAAGCGCTTCGTCCATCTCTCCGCCTCTCCGCCCGCGAGAAGGCAGCGCGCGCCTCCTCGCGCACGTTGCGCATCGCAGTGTTCGGAGCCAATCTCCCGTGAACGATGATGTCGAAAGCGGGCGGGCGAAGCCCCGGACTGGACGGGCCTGGCTGCCCGCGCGAAGGCCCTGGTTCACCTCTGATCGGCTGGATTGGGATCGTCCCACGAGCCGCGTGCGCAATCACCGTCGTGACCGCTGCTGCCGTCCTGGTGGGCTGGTGGCTCGATATTCAGACTCTCAAGAGTGTTCATCCGACGTTCGTGACCATGAAGGTGAACACGGCGCTGGCGTTCCTTGCCGCCGCCGCGTCGCTGTGGCTCCACTGCCGCGCGGGATCGCGCCTGTGGACGCGCCGGCTTTCGCGGGCGTGCGCCGGCGGGGTCGCTGCCGTCGGGTTGGTCACGTTCCTGGAATACGCGCTGAACCGGCCGCTCCATATCGACCAAATTCTCTTCCGGGAGGGGCCGGGCGCCGTCGGCACCCCTCACCTCGGGAGGATGGCTATCACGACGGCCATCTGCTTTGTCCTCGTCGGCTCGGCGCTGTGGCTCCTCGACGCGAAGGCGCGGCGCGTGCGCCGGCTTTTTTCCGCGCTGGTCGTGCTGATCGCGCTGTTCGGGCAGCTGGTGGTGCTCGGATACGTGCTCGGGGTCGGGTACCTTTATGGCGTCGGGGCGACGACCGAGGTGGCGTTGCATACGGCGCTGCTCTTCCTGGTGCTGTCTGCCGGCGTCCTGTGCGCGCGGCCCGAGCTGAGCGGCGTCGAGCTGCTGATGAGCGCGGGGGCAGGCGGCGTGATGGCACGCCGCCTGATTCTCGCCGCGTTCGGCGCGCCGTTCGTCCTCGGCTGGGTGATCGTGGAGGGGCGGAAGCTCGGCCTCTACGATTCGGCGTTCGAGTCGTCGCTCCTCGTCATCGGCTGCATCGTCCTCATCGTGCGCCACATCTGGAAGAGCGCTGCCGCGTTGGAATGCATCGACCGGGATCGGGGGAGGGCCGTAGAAGATCGCGGCCGACTCGCTCTCCGTGAGGAGGCCGCGCAGGCTGCCGTCCGGGAGAGAGACGAGTTCCTCTCCATCGCGTCCCACGAGCTCAGAACGCCCATCGCCGCGCTCCAGCTCACGCTGCAGGCGCTGGAGCGCAGGCTCGGCGGCGACGAATCAGCGACCCTCCGGCACGACCGCACCGCCCGGGCGGTGGAGGGGAGCCTTCGCCAGGTCGCGCGGCTGACGCGGCTCGTCGATCAGCTGCTCGATCTGTCGGGCATCAAGGCGGGTCGTCTCAAGATCGAGCCCGAGAGGGTCAATCTCGTCGAGGTGGTGCGTCAGGCCGTCGAGCCCCTCCAGGGGGTGCTGGCGCAGGCGGGCTGCTCGCTGTCTCTGCGCGTCGAGCGCGAGATCCTCGGTCGCTGGGATGCGCTGCGGATCGAGCAGGTGGTGACGAACCTCGTGTCCAACGCGCTGAAGTACGGCGCGAACGCTCCCGTCGAGCTCAGCGCACAGCGGCGTGGGGGCACGGCCGTGATCGCGGTGCGCGATCATGGAATCGGCATCGCTCCGGAGAACGCGGCGCGGATCTTCGAGCGGTTCGAGCGCGCTGTCTCGTCGCGCGACTACGCCGGGGTGGGCATCGGCCTCTTCATCGCCAGGCAGATCGTCGAGGCCCACGGCGGCTCGATCCGGGTCGAGAGCGCGCTCGGCGTGGGTTCGACCTTCGTCGTCGAGCTGCCCATCGAGCACGTGTGGGCTCGCTGAAGGCAACGCAATCCCAGCCGGAGCTGAAGCGGTCGCCGGCAGAGCGACGCGAGCCGAAAACGACGAAGTCGGTGGTCGAGGACGATGTCGAGCGGAGCGCCAGGCTGGTCGATCTGCTCGATGCGCCGTCCGCTGTCGTGGGAGGATGGCGTGATGCGCTCCACATGCCGATCCCTCACGCTCTCCCGTTCTGTCCCCATCGTCCTCGCGCACATGGTCGTCGCGGCGTGTGGCGGGGAGCCGGGCCCAGGCGTCGATTCCGCCGAGGAGATCGGCGTCATCGAGAAGAGCTCATGGATCGAAGGGCGCGACGGTGGAGACAGCGCTGTCGTGTGGGGCAAGTCGGTCTGGGTCTACGGCGATACCGTCCTCACGCAGGCCGACGAGGCCGGGACCAACTGGCACCATAACTCGTTCGACATCTCGGACGATCTCGACGCGTCCGACGGCATCGGTGGCTTCTCGTCCCCGGCCGACGGCGCGGGGGCGCCGGGGTATTTCATCGCGCCCACCGCGGACGAGCAGGCGTTCAACGACGCTCACGCCGGCGATGACTGCGCCGAGGCGCCGTGCGGCGCCCGCTGGGCGGTGTGGCCCGGGGCGCCGGTGTTCGACGCGGCGCGCGACCGCGCCTTGATCCCCTATGGCCTCATCTATGCGGAGCCGGGCGACTTCAACTTCCGCGGCGTGGGCCAGTCGTTCGCGATCTGGGAGGGCCTCGACGAGGCGCCGGTGCGGCCGATCGTGGACGCGAGCGCGGAGCACCCCGATCTTCTCTTCGGGGAAGGCGAGCCCGGCTGGGGTGCCGCGCTGGTCGCCCACGGCGACGACCTGTACACCTTCGCGTGCGACGGCAGCCTGTCCAAGCCGTGCCGCCTCGCGCGCGTGCCGCTCGAGACGCCCCTCGACCGGGGCGCCTTCCGCTACTTCGACGGCGATGGCTGGAGCGACGACGCCGGGGATGCCGCGGAGCTGTTCGACGGCGCGCCCATCATGTCCGTCTCGCACTGTGAGCACCTCGGCGCGTGGCTGGCGGTCTACTCGCCCCCGTTCGAGCACCGGATCGTGGCGCGCACCGCCCCGGACCTCACCGGCCCATGGTCGGACGAGGCCACCCTCTATACGGCCCCGGAGGAGCGCGCGCCGTACGACTCGGTTCATCACGCGGAGTACGAGGAGGACGGCGGCCGGGTGCAGTACATCACGTACTCGCGGCCGACGAGCGGCTGGTTCGGGTCGGAGTTCGCGCTCGTCCGCGTCGTGCTGAAGTGACGGGCGAGCGCTCGCCCCTGACAAGCAATCTCCTGCGGGAGATCAGCGGGTGAAGCGGCGGATGGCGTGCCGGATCTGCTCGGGCGCCATGGGATCCGTCGACAGGGCGCTGTGCAGCACGAGGCCCTCGATCAGCGCGTCGAGCTCCCGCGCGGTCACCGGGTCGAAGTGGAGCTCCAGCGCGCGCCGGCTCCGCAGCATCCAGGCCTGGGTGACGGCGCGCAGCGCGGGCCTCCGGGCGGCGGCGACGTAGAGCTCGACGCTGAGCACCAGGTCGCGCTCCGAGCCGAGCAGGGCCGTGGTGAGGTGCTCGACGAGGAGCTCGACCGCGGCCCCGCGGTCGCACGCGGCGCGCATCTGCTCCTCGAAGCGGGCGGCCATGTCGTCCGCGTGCCGGGTGAACGCCGCGGCGAGCAGCTCGTCGATCGAGGCGAAGTGGTACGTTGTCGAGCCGAGAGGCACGTCGGCGGCCCGGGCGATCGAGCGGTGGGACGCGCCGGCGACGCCCTGCTCGGCGATCACGTCGAGCGCGGTCGCCAGGAGCCGCTCCCGGCGCCCTGGGTCGTGGCGGCGGGCCCGCCGCGCGGGGGCGGCGCGCCTCGCCCTGGCGGCGCTCATCGCGCCTCCGTCACCCTCGCGCCCCGGCCGGTGCCTGCGCGGCCCCCGCGGCGTCGAGGACGCGGATCACGCGGGCGGGGTTTCCGACCGCGACCACGTTGGCCGGCAGGTCGCGCGTCACGACGGAGCCCGCGCCGACCACGGTGTTGTCGCCGATCGTCACCCCCGGAAGCACGATGGCGCCGCCGCCGATCCACACGTTGTTCCCGATCGTGATGGGCTTGGCCGCCTCCCATTTCTGCCGCCGGGGCTCGGGCTCCACCGGGTGGGTCGGCGTGAGCAGCTGCACGTTCGGGCCGAACTGCACGTCGTCGCCGATCGTGATCGACGCGACGTCGAGCGCGACCAGCCCGAAGTTCGCGAAGCAGCGCGCCCCGAAGGTGATGCGCGAGCCGTAGTCCACGCAGAACGGCGGGCGGATCTCGGTGCCCTCGCCGATCGCGCCGAGCAGCTGCTCCAGCAAGCGGCGGCGCAGCGGGCGCTGCCGTACCGACGTCGCGTTGTACGCCGCCATGAGATCGAGCGCAGCCGCGCTCTGCTCGGCGATCTCGGGATCGTCGGCGATGTAGAGGTCGCCGGCGAGCATCCGCTCGCGCATGGACCGGGGATCGTGAGAGGTCGACATATGGACGAGTGTACACTTCATAGGAACGGGTGTCCACATCGGCGGACGGGACGGATGCGTCGGCGCTCGGGCGAGGAGCTCGAGCGCAGCCAGCCAGCCAGCCAGCGCCTGCCTGGCGGACGACCCTGCTGCGATGTTCCATCAAACCATGTGCGCAGGATGAGCCGGTGGGCGCGGCGCTCGCTCACACGACCGGTGCCTGAGGCGGAGTGCCGGCAGCAACACCTGTCCGGGCGGCGGCTGCCCGTGAGCGCGCCCCCTCACCGCTTCAACGCGCCGGATTCATCAGGGGTAGACATACGGCGCGTCCAGCCCGAGCGGGAGCCCGAGCTGCCAGTACGCGAGCAGGAACAGCGTCCAGGCGACGAGGAAGGTCACCGAGTAAGGGACCATCAGGGCGACGAGCGTGCCAATCCCCGTGCCCTTCACGTACTTCTGGCAGAAGACCACGACGAGCGGGAAATACACCATCAGCGGCGAGATGATGTTCGTCGTCGAGTCCCCGATCCGGTACGCCGCCTGCGTGAGCTCCGGCGAGATGCCGAGCGACATGAGCATGGGCACGAGGATCGGGGCGAGCAGCGCCCATTTCGCCGACGCGGATCCGATGAGGATGTTGGTGAGCGCCGTGAGCAGGATGACGCCCACGATGGTCACCGCGCTCGGGAGCGCCAATGCCTGCAGCCCCGCGGCGCCCTTCAGCGCGAGGAGCGCGCCGAGGTTCGAGCGGTTGAAGAGGTAGATGAACTGCGCGGCGAAGAAGGCCATCACCAGGTAATAGGCCATCGTGCTCATCGTCTTGCTCATGCCGTCGATGACGTCGCGGTGGCCCGTGAACGTGCCGGCCGCGTAGCCGTAGACGAGCCCAGGGACGAGGAAGAAGAGGAAGATGAGCGGCACGATCGCGCTCATGAGCGGCGCGCCGCTGACCGTGAGCTGCCCGCTCGGCGCGCGCAGCGGCGACGCGGCCGGCGCGCTCGCGGCGACCAGCAGCGCGACGCTGGCCGCCATCGACGCGAGGGCCAGCCAGAGCGCGCGCGCCTCGCGGGGCGTGAGCGCCGCCGTCATGCGCTGCTCCGCCTCGGGCGCGGCGTCCACGGGCGTCCGGGCGACGCGCGGCTCGATCACGCGGTCGGTGATGTACCAGCCGACCGCGACGATCACGAGGCAGGAGGCGCTGCAGAAGAACCAGTTGCAGAGCGGGTTCACGGTGCGCTTCGGGTCGAGGATGCTCGCGCCGGCCTGCGTGAGGCCCTGCAGCAGCGGGTCGAGGCTCGACGGGATGAAGTTCGCGCTGAAGCCGCCCGACACGCCCGCGAACGCCGCGGAGATGCCCGCGAGCGGGTGCCGGCCGGCGGCCTGGAAGATGACGCCGCCGAGCGGGATGACGAGCACGTACCCCGCGTCCGCCGCGGTGTGGCTCGCGATGGCCACGAGGATCAGCATCGGCGTGAGCAGCACCCTCGGCGTGACGGCGAGGACCTTCTTCAGGCCGGCGTTGATGAAGCCCGAGCGCTCGGCGATGCCGACCCCGAGCAGGGCCACGAGCACGACGCCGAGGGGCGGGAAGCTCGTGAAGGTCTGCACCATGGTCGAGAGGAACTCCGTGATCGCCTTGCCCGAGAGCTGGCTGTGGATCACGAGCGGCTGCTTCGTGCGCGGGTCGATCTCGCTGAACGTGAGCGTCGCGAGCGCCGCGGAGAGGACCACGACCACCGCGGCCAGCAGGACGAAGAGCACCGCCGGATCAGGCAGCTTGTTGCCGGCGCGCTCCAGCGCGTCGAGGACGCGGCTCGCCCCGCGGAGCTCGGCGCGGGGCAGGGGAAGGGACTGCTCGGGTTGCTCGCTGGACATGCGCTCATCTTAAAGCGATCACCCGGCAGCGCGTGACGCGTTGAGCCGAGATCGGCGGCTCGGGCCGGCGCCGGTGTGCTCGTGCAGGAGCAATGGATCAGCACCGATTGCTGCTGGAGCAGCAATGGGCGCCGGGGCCGCCGCGCAGATCAGAGCAAATGGCGCGCTTTGATCTCGAGATACCGGTTGATGAGCTGCCCGGTGAGCTGGCCGGGTGCGACGTCGAGCACCAGCGCGCCGTGGTTCTTGAGGTCGCGCACGAGCCGATCGCGGAAGCTCGAGAGCTCGGCGGCGGCGCCGCGCGTGTACGGGTCGGCGTCGCCGCCCTCGACCAGCGCGTCGATCTCCACGTCCCGCAGCAGCACCATGAGCGGCAGGTGGCGCGGCATCACCCCGCGCATCAGGCGGAGCAGCTCGCTCGCGGCGACGTCGTCGACGACCTGCGTGAAGAGCACGATCAGGCTCCGCTTGCGCACGCGCAGGCCCACGTGCTGGAACGCCGCGCCGTAGTTGGTCTCGACGAGCTCGGGGTAGAGGTCATAGCCCGCGGAGAGCACGTGCTTGGCCGCGCCCGCGCCGCTCACCGGGGGCGCGTAGCTCTTGATGCCGTCGGCGAAGGCGAGCAGGCCCACGCGGTCGCCGCCGCGCGCGGCGACGTGCGAGAGCATCAAGCTCGCGTTGAGCGCGTGATCGAAGAGCGAGAGCCCCTGCGTCTGCGCGGTCATCAGGCGGCCCGCGTCGAGGAGGAAGAGCAGGTTCTGGTTGCTCTCGAGCTGGTACTCGCGGCTGATGATCTTCTTCTGCCGCGCGGTCGCCTTCCAGTCGATGGAGCGGAACTCGTCGCCGCGGCGGTACTCGCGCAGGCGCTCGAACTCGCTCTCGCCGCCGCGCTTGCGCGAGGCGCGCAGCGCCGACGGATCGCGATCCTGGCGCGCCATGAGCTCGAAGGCGCGCACGGCCTGCACGTCGGGGTACACCTTGACCGGCGTCTCGGCCGGCACCGTGACCTGCCGGATCCAGAGGCCGAACGGCGAGAGGTAGCGCACGTGGTGATCGCCGATCGCGTGCGCGCCGCGGCGGGTGGGCCGCACGTGGTAGCGGGCCGTCGCGCGCTCCCTGGGCGGGAGCTCGAGCCTCACCGGCAGGTCGTCGCTCTCGGCGTGATCGAAGAGATCGTCGGCGACCTCGATCGAGAGCTTGCGGCGCGAGAGCGAGCGGATCTCGAGCGTGATCAGGTTGAGGCGCCCGATGGAGAGCACCGCGGGGGCGTGGCGCTTCACGGTCACGAGCGGCCTCCGCGCGAGGAGCGCGTCGATCGCGGCCCAGAGCGCGATGCCCGCGTCCGCGGCGAGCATGGGCAGGAGCAGCGTGCGATCGACGAGCGTCGCCACCGCGAGCCCGAGGGGCACGATCGCGAGCAGGACGAGGGCGCGCGAGGGGATCATCGCGCTCAGGCCGCCGTCTTCGGCACCTTGGCCTCGCGGAGGATGTCGTCGACGCAGTCGTCGGCGCTCACGCCCTCGATCTCGGCGTCGGGGTGCAGGATGAGCCGGTGGCGCAGGATCGCGGGCGCGAGCGCCTTCACGTCGTCGGGGATGACGTACTCGCGGCCCTCGCTCGCGGCCAGGGCGCGCGCGACCGCGAGCAGGCCGATCGACGCGCGCGGCGAGGCGCCGAGGTAGACGGAGCGGTGCACGCGGCTCCGGCCGACGATGTCGGCGATGTACTCGATGATGCCGTCGTCCACGCGGATCCGCGCGATCCCCTCGCGCATCTCCACGAGCTCCGCGGCGGTGGCGAGGCGCTGGATCTCGAAGCGATCGAGGCGCGCCGCGTGGAAGCCGTTGACGTGGTTCTTGAGGATCAGCCGCTCGACCGCCTGCGAGGGGTGCTTGACGTTGACCTGGATCAAGAAGCGATCGAGCTGCGCCTCGGGGAGCGGGTAGGTGCCCTGCGACTCGATGGGGTTCTGCGTGGCGATGACGAAGAACGGATCCGGCAGCGCGCGCGTGATGCCGTCCGAGGTGACCGCGAGGTCCTGCATCGCCTCGAGCAGCGCGCTCTGCGTCTTGGCGGGCGCGCGGTTGATCTCGTCGGCGAGGAGCAGCTGCGTGAAGATCGGCCCCTCGTGGAAGACGAAGCGGTCTTCCTTCTGGTTGAAGACGTTGCCGCCGGTGACGTCGCTCGGCATCAGATCGGGCGTGAACTGGATGCGCTTGAAGGTGGCGCCGAGCACGTGCGCGAGGGTGCGCACGAGCAGCGTCTTGCCGAGGCCGGGCACGCCCTCGATGAGCACGTGACCGCCGGCGAGGACGGCGACGAGCGTGTGCAGGATGAGATCGTCCTGGCCGAGGAGCACCTTGCCGGCCTCGCGGCGGAGGAGATCGAAGCGATCGCGGAATTCAATCGGGTTCATGTCGTCTTTCGATCGGAGGTTCGCTGACCGGTCGCGTCGAGGAAGCCCTGGAGCTCGCGCACGAGCTCGAGATCGGCGGCGGCGCCGTCGCGCGCGCGAGGCGAGGGCCGCGCGCCGCGCGCGCTCTCGGGCCCGCGGAGCGACGAGGCGGGCACGGCGTCCTCGCGGGCGCCGGAGGCCTCGACCAGCACGCGCATCACCTCGGCCTCGGGGCGGCCGGTGCGCGCGGCGATCGCCTCGGCGAGCGGGATGAGGCCCCGCCGGCCGGACCGGTGCACGCGCTCGCGCAGGCGATCGAGCGCCCAGCTCGCGTAGAGGCCCGCGGCGTGGCGCGAGGCGCGCGCGCGCCGGTAGGCGAGGCCGAGCGCGCGCGCGTGATCGGCGAAGGCGCGCCGGCCCGCGGCGGGCGGATCGCGGAGGCGCGCGAAGGCGCTGCCCTTCCAGAGGTAGAGCAGCGCGAGGAGCAGGAAGAGCTGCGCGATCACGGGCCAGAGGTTCGCCTCGCGCACGGCCTCGAAGGGCGTCTCGGCGCCGACGCCGGTCCACTCGTCGACGATCTCGATTTCGGTCGCGTACGGCGCGAACCGGAGCAGATCGAGGAAGAGCTGCGCGTTGTCGGGGGCCGCGAGCGAGACGTTCGACACGAGGCGATCGTCCGCGACGACGACGACCTTGCCCTCGCCGAGGCGGCGGACGACGCCCGCGGTCGAGGACGACTCGCCCCGGAAGATCATGTAGAGGTCCTCGGGCTCGTCGCCGTTCGCCTCCACGAGGCGCTTGCCGGGCGGGAGCGAGGCGCGGAGCCCGCTCGACCAGTCCGCGGCGAGCGCCGTCGACGTCTCGGCGTCCTGGGCCACGCGCAGGCCGAGCTCGACCTCGTCGGGCAGGCGCGGGAGCCCGGCGAGGAAGAGCGTGCCGCCCTTGCCGCGCACCCACGCGAAGAGGTCCCTCCACGTCGCGTCGTCGATCGCCGCGCCCGGCAGCACCACCAGCGCGAGCGCGCGATCGGGCGCCGTGAGCGCCTCGCCGCGGCGCCGCGCCTTCAAGCCCTGCTCGTCGAGCACCTCGAGCACCGCCTGGGTGCCCGAGGGCGACCGATCGCCGCCGCCCTCGTCGCCGCCGCCCCCGTGCGGCGTGCAGGAGAGCGCGGCGGAGAGGCCGAAGGCGACGAGCGCGAGCGCGAGCGCGCGGCTGACGAGCGGGACGACGCGGTCCATCACGGCGCGGAAGACCGGCTCGGAGGGCGGCGTGACGCCGAACTGCACGTCCTCGACGTCGCGCACGATCGATCGCATCGCGCCCTTGAGATCGGGCCGCTCGCGCAGGCTGCGCACGTAGTCGCCGTTGGTGCGAGAGGGGTGGATCTCGATGAGGCCATCCCCGTCGAGGCGGCGCAGGAGCGCGGCGTACGCGTCGTCGATCGCGCGCGCGTGGTCGCCGCGGGCCGCGTGGGTGCGCGCGCGCGCGAGCAGGCGCTGCACGTCGGTCTCGACCTCGCGCCTCGCCGTCTCCTCGGGCGTGGGGCCGCGCGCGGGCGCCTTTTCCTCCTTGGCCTCGTCGGCGGGCGCGCGATCGCGGAGCAGGTTCTTCAGCAGCGCGTGGATCACCCCCCCGAAGAAGACAACGAGCAGGCCGATGAAGAGCGCCGACGCGAAGAAGCTCATCCCCGAGAGATCGACGCGCATCTCGGGCCAGGGGCGGCGGCGCTCGTCCTCGCTCGGGCCGCGATCGGTCGGCGGGCCGCCCGCGGGGTGCTTGCCGGACGCGTCCCGGCCGCCGCGGCCGCCGCGGCCGGACGCGGCCGATCGCGAGAGCTCGACCGGGGGCAGCTTGCACGCGGCGGGGAGCTCCGGGCACACGTCGCTCGATCCGGCGATGATCGGGCACCACGCGTGCTCCTCGGGCGTGAGCGGGTAGTCGTCCTCGTGGCAGAAGCGGTAGCGATCGTCCTCGAGGACGTCGCGCACGCTGAAGTGAACATTCTCTTCCACGTCCTCCGCCCGGGCGTCCCGCGCGAGCAGCGCGCCGGCGGAGAGGGCGATGAGGGCGGCGAAGAGGCGCGCGCGGCGGCTCACGCGGCGGCCCTCTTCTCGCCTTCGCGCGCGGCGATCGCGAGGAAGCGGAGCTGGATGTCCCAGCCGTCGGCGCGCGTGCGCGCGTCGATGTAGTGGAGGAAGCGCGCGGTCGCGACGTACGGGATGCCCGCGAAGAAGCCCGCGAGCGCGAAGGGCGAGCCGCCGTCGTCGAGGAGCGCGCCGAACGGCTTGCCGAGCTGGAGGATCGCGTCGACGAGCGACTGGCCGAGCAGCTCCGCCGTGAGCGCGACGCCGGCCTGCGCGAGGAGCAGCGCGATCAGCGCGCCGAGGACCGCGGCGACGCGGCCGGCGATGAAGCGGCTGCTGCGCTGGATGGCTTCGCCGGCGTCCGCGGCCTCGAGCAAGCTGGCCTCGTGCACGAAGACGAGGCGCGGCCAGGCGAGGGGGAGGCCGAGGAACATCGGGAGCGCGGCCGCGGCGAGCAGGAGGCGGCTCAAGAAGAGCATCCACAGGTACGACGAGAGGCGCGCCCTGAACAGGCGGAGCACCTGGCCCGCGCCGAGCTCCTCCGAGAAGAGCAGGCGCCCCACCGCGACGGTGAACACGCCTTGCGCGACGCCGCCGAGCGCGATCGCGACGCCCCACACCGCGAGCCACGACCAGCCCGCCGCGTGCCGCAGCGCGAGGCAGCCGGCGAGCATCGGGAGGAAGAGGATCGCCGAGAGTCGCGCGTAGAGGCCGAGCGCGCGCGACATGGAGAGGCGGCAGGCGAGATCGAGGATCTCGGAGAGCGCGCGCGGGCGCAGCACGATCGCGGAGGCGCCGAGGTTCATCGCGGGGCCTCCTTCGCGGGGCGACCCGCGAGCGCGAGGTAGAGGACGATGAGCAGCGAGGAGACGCCCGAGGCCGCCCACTTCACCGGCGGGGGGAGCCCCGAGGGGGACCAGAAGCCCTCGATCCCCGCGGCGATCAGCAGCATCGCCGCCGCGCCGAGGACCTGGCGCACGATCGACGGCGCCGCGCGGCGCAGCGAGCCGACGCGCGTGCGGCCGCGCGTCTCGACGAGCGCGTAGCCCATCTCGAGCCCCGCGCCGCCGGCGATCACGATCGCGGTGAGCTCGAAGGGCGCGTGGCTGCACATGAACGTCCAGATGTTGCCGCCGTGGCCCACGCTCATCACGTGGCCGACGACGGTGCCGGTGAAGAGGCCGTTGTAGATGAGGAAGAAGATGCTGCCCGCGCCGAAGAGCACGCCGGTGGCGAAGCAGCGGAAGGCGATGCCGACGTTGTTGAAGACGTAGAACCCCGCCATGCCCGTGTCGGTGCCCGCGTCGCGCCCGTCGAGGCCCTCGCTGTACATCTGGGCCATGCCCTGGAGCACCGGGCTCGGGAGCACGTGGGAGGCGAACTCGTCGGAGGCGAGCGCGCCCGCGATGCCGACGAGCGAGGGGAGGAAGAAGAGCGCGCAGGCGATGGCGAAGAAGCGGCCGTTCGCGCGCAATGCGCGCGGGAAATCGCGGGTGAAGAAGGAGACGATGTCGGGGAGGCGGAAGGGCTCCGCGCCGTAGAGCGCCGCGTGCGCGCGCGCGGCGAGCGCGTCGAGGTACGCGGTGAGATCGGGCGTGTAGCGCGCCGCGCGCGCGCGCATCAGATCGGTGCAGAGCGAGCGGTAGAGCGCGGCGAGGCGCGAGATGGCGGCGCCGTCCTTCTTCGCGAGCGAACCGCTGTCGTGGAGGAGGAGGCCATCGAGCTCCTGCCAGTCCGGCCTGCGGGCCGCGACGAACTCGTCCTGGGAGCGGGCGCCGATCACGCGCTCACCTCCTTCTTGCGCTTGCGGCGGGGCCTGGGGTCGCTCGCGGCCCCCTCCTGGCCGCCGCGGTGCGCGTGCGCGCGGTGGTGGAGGACGCCGAGGAAGCGCGTGGCGTCCTTGTAGCGGACGCCCATGCGCCGCGCGAACACGGGCGCGGTCATCTCCGCGAGCTCGCTCGCGCGCGCGGGCGAGAGGCGATCGAGGCGGCGGAGGAAGAGCTCGATGGCGTCGAGCTCCTCGCCGGAGAGCGGGAGGCGCGCGGGCAGGCTCGAGAGCTCCGCGGGGCTCGGCGCAGGTCGGAGGAAGAGCGGGCCGGCGACCGTGTGGCGCGCCTCGACGATCACGAGGGTGCCGCCCACGAGATCGCCGAGGCGGCGGAAGCGCGGATCACGGCCCATGACGGCGAGGCCGACCGCGTACGTGCCGAGGAACGAGAGCGGATCGATGAACGGGGGGAGGAGATCCGCGGCGCGCAGCAGGTTGCGCAGCAGGCTGTCCCCGAAGCGGAGCGGCTGGCCGCCGTCGGTGACGACGCGCAGCGAGAGGGCGCGCTTGCCGGGCGTGCAGCCGCTCCAGAGGGTCTCGAAGAAGACATAATACCCCCACTCGATCGCGAAGAGGACCAGCAGCACGAAGCCCGTCGACGCGCCGCGCAGCGCTGGCCCCACGGCGATGCCGCCGATCGCGGCGAGCATCCCGACCGCGAAGACGATGACGCCGCGCACCACCAGATCGATGAGGTACGCGAGCGCGCGCCGCGCCGGGCCCGCGATCTGGTGGCGGAACCGCACGTGCTCCGGCGTCTCGATCTCGGCGCTCGTGTCGAGCGGCTCGCGGAGCGTCTCGCGGCGGATCATGCGGCGAGGAGGGCGATCAGGATCCCGCCCTGGGCGGGGCGAGGACGACCTTGGTGCCGGCGATGCGATCGTGCAGGCAGCGGCGGTCGTCGTCGAAGATCATGAGGCCGTTCATCACGTTGAAGATCGCGTGGAGCAGCCGGCCGACGCCGGGGACGAGGCCGGGGAGCGCGATGAGCCAGTTGCGGAGGACGACGCCGGACGCGAAGTCGACGCGCGAGCCATCGGTCTTGATGATCTTGATCTTCGTCCACTTCTTTCCGAGCGTCTGCCCGCGCGTGGCGATGAGGTACCACTGGTAGATGACGAGCGGGAGCGGGCCGAGGAGCGCGCCGACGCTGAGCACCAGGTAGGCCCTCTCCTCGTTGTGCGCGGCGTAATCGAGCGCGCCGGTGGCGAGGAGGAGGAGCACGGCGGGGATCATGGAGCCGACGAGCAGCAGGTTGTCGAGGATCCGCGCGCCGAGCCGCGTGCCGCGCTCGGCGAGGACGTGCTCGTCCGGCTCGTTCTCGCCATGGGAGTGCGCGTCGCCGGTCGTCGGCGCAGCGTACGGGTTGTACTCGTGCCTGGGATCGTCGAGCTGCATGCCCCCTCCTCCTCGTCGGAATTGCATCACCCGAGCGGCAGCGCGTCAATCGGCCGAGCCGCTCGGCCCCACACGGCGCGCGCGGGATCGCGGGGCGCGCCCGGCCACGGCCTTCCCTGAAAGACGAGCACCGTCGGCGAGCCGAGGGCCGTCGCCCCCGCCGGTCGCCGTGGACGACCTCCTGACTCCACCGCATGGGATCACGTGTCGAGATCGCCGACGATTCCACAGGTCGTCGATCGGCCCCGCCGGCTGGGGACATCGATGGTTCATGCAACCACGGAGTCCTTCGCGTGGACTCCGTGCCATGGCATCAGGGGCCCACGCAGGCCGCGGCGCGCGATTTGCGCTCTGCGCCTGCTAGGGCGGATATCGGTCGGGCGCGCTCACCCCTTGTTCCGCCCACCCCGCGACCTCCGGTACTCGTCGAGCTCCTCGCGGCCCGCCTTCCCGTTTCGCTCGAGCGTCTTCAGCCAGCTGTCGCGGTATTCCCGCATCGTCTCCGCCACGGTCTCGGCGACCACGAGGTTGCGGTACCACTTCGCGTCGGCCGGCACGACGCACCAGGGCGCGTGCTTGGAGGAGCAGCGCCGGAAGACCTCGTCGTAAGCCTCTGTGTACTCGTCCCAGTGCTCCCGCTCCTTCCAGTCGTTCACGTTGAGCTTCCACGCGGTCGACGGGTTCTCCTCGCGCTCCAAGAGCCGCTTCTCCTGCTCCTTCTTGCTGATGTGCAGGAAGAACTTGATCACGATGGTCCCGTGCTCGGCGAGCAGCTCCTCGAAGTCGTTGATGTGATCGTAGCGCTCCCCCCAAAGCGACTTGGGCTCGAGGTCGTGCACGCGCACGACGAGCACATCCTCGTAGTGAGAGCGGTTGAAGATGGCGAACTCCCCCGCGCGCGGCGCCTGCCGGTGGATACGCCACAAGAAGTCGTGCTCCCGCTCCTCCTTCGTGGGCACGCCGAACGAGCTCACCGTGACGCCGCGCGGGTTCAGCGCGCCGACGACGTTCTTGATTGCCCCGTCCTTGCCGGCCGCGTCGCGGCCCTGAAGGACGATGAGGATGCTGTGCGTCCTCGCTCCCCACATCAGCTCCTGCAGCTCGAGCAGCTCTTCGCCGAGCTCCTTGAGCCGCTCCGCTGCCTCCTGCTTCGTCGCGTCCCGAGGCGGATCGGTCGAGACGTCATCGAGGCGAAACTTCGAATCAGGCTTCGTGAGTCGCGTGATGGGCATGCCCGCGAGCCTACACGATCCCGCAGCGTCGCCATCGCCGGAGTGACGCGCGACGTCATGGCGCCGCGGCGGCGGCGAGCAGCCGGATACGGACGAGCGGGGCGCCAGCGTGGAGGCGAATGCGACAATCCCCTTCACGCTTGGCGAGCGAGCCCTCGCGCTCCTTGCCATCCGCGCGGAGCGGCGGAGACCGGAGCAGGCCGCCGGGCCGATGACGGGGTGGCCGGTGACCGGTGACCCGGTCGACCCGTTGACGTGTGACCCCGCTGACGTGTGACCCCGCTGACACGTGGACCCGTTGACGCGTGGACCTGTTGACGCATGGACCCGTTGCCGATGACGCGACGAGCGGACAGCCACATCGGCGATGCGCGAGGAAAATCCTGTTGCAGAAATGAAATGAACTACGTACCGTCGAGGTCGGAAGGGCATCGCCATGCGCCTGTCCTCGTCCCTCGGATGCTTCCGATGGTGCGCCTGGCGAAGCTTCTGCCGTGGAGGGGCGCGGATGACGCACGCTCGTGGATTCGACCATTTCTTGGCTCGGATACGGCCTGCCGCCCCGAGCGCGTGATGCTGGTCTCTCCCCCTGTCTCCCGGCCCCCAGCGGCTCACCGGCGGCGCTCCGGTGTTCACCTCGGCATCGGGGTCAAGCTCGCCGCAGCGACCGTGGCGGTCCTCACCAGCGTCACCGTGCTGGTGGCCAATCAGGTGATCCAGAAGACACGAGATGATCTCGTGTCGGCGAAGGCGAACGCCGCGTCGATGATGGCGGATCTGCTGTCCGGTTCCCTGACCGCGTCGCTCGATTTCGGCGATCGGGACACGGCGCAGGGCGACCTCGACCAGCTCCGGTCGAACCGCGCGCTCATCGCCGCGGTCGCGTGGGGCAGCGACGCCGAGCCCGTCGCCAAGATCGGTCAGCCGGAAGGCGGCCTGTCGGCGTTCACCGCGCGTGGCGCCGAGAACCAGGTCCTGGAGCGCGAGATTCGCGTCGCCCGCCCGGTCGTGCGCGACGACGGGCGGCGCCTCGGGACGCTCGTCCTCGTCTTCTCCCTCGAGCCCGAGAACGCCGCGTTCGCCGCGGCCCGCCGCAACATCCTCGAGTTCGCGGGCATCGTCGGCGCGATGACGGCCTTCCTGCTCCTCGCGTTCGCAAGGTGGCAGATCGTGCGTCCGCTCTCGCGGCTCGTCGACGCCGCGCGGCGCGTCGGGGAGGGCGACCGCGCCGTCCGCGTGAACGTCCGCACGAACGACGAGCTCGGCCGGCTCGCCGACGTCTTCAACGCGATGAGCTCCGCCATCATCGAGCGCGAGGGCAAGCTCGAGATGGCCACCGAGAGCCTCCGCGAGCTCTTCGACAACATGCGCGAGGCCATCGTGGCCTTCGGCCCCGACGGCCGGCTGGGCAGCGAGGCCTCGAAAGAAGCCAGGCAGCTCTTCGGCGACCGCGCCGCGGAGGGCAACCACGTCGCGGAGCTCCTCTACCGCGGCGGGCCGCTCTGCGTCGAGAGCCAGGCGCTCCGGCAATGGGTCGACGCGGCGTTCGACGCCGAGGTCGACGCCTTCCCGGAGGTCGCCGAGCTCGCCCCGCGCGAGGTGTGGTTCGAGCGCGCGCCGGGCGACCGGAGGTTCTTGCGGATCGAGTTCTGCCCCATCGTCTCCGGCCAGAAGATCGCGCGCATCATGCTGCTCGCGACCGACCAGACCGAGCTCAGGCGCCTCACGGAGAGCGTCAAGACCAAGGACGAGGAGCACGCCCGCCAGATCGCCGCCATGCGCCGCCTCATCGCCGGCGGTGGCCAGGTCTTCGTCCGCTTCATCGAGATCTCGCGCGAGCGCGTGGCCCGGTGCAGCGAGATCCTGAGGCCCGGCGGGGAGCTCTGCCCCGCGGACATCGACGAGCTCTTGCAGCAGCTGCACACCATGAAGGGCGAGGCCCGGTCGTTCGACCTGGAGCGCCTCGCGGACGAGATCATGGCGCTCGAGGACGAGCTCTCCAGGGTCCAGGGGCGCGCGCGCTCGGAGGACAGGCCCTCGGTCGAGGGGCACGCGGCGTCGTGGCGCTCGCGGCTCACCCGCGTCGCGGACGAGCTCACGCGCGCGCAGGAGACGTTCGTCGACGCCTCGCCCGTGGGCAGCGCGATCCTCGACCAGATCACGGTCCGCCGCACGGACGTCACCCGGCTCGGCGAGCTCGTCGGCCCGCAGGGCGGCGAGGCCGCCGAGATCGTCCGCCGCCTCGCGGCCCGGCCGTTCGGCGAGGTGCTCGCGCCGCTCGTCGAGCGCGTCCCCCGCTGGGCCGAGCGGGAGGGCAAGCGCGCCCGCCTCGAGATCGACGGCCGCGAGGCCTCCATTCCCTCGGATCTCGCCCGCTTGCTCCCGGGCGTGTTCCTCCACCTCGTGCGGAACGCGATCGCCCATGGAATCGAATCCCCCGACGCCCGCACCCGGGTGGGCAAGCCCGAGGTGGGCGTGATCCGCGCCAGCTGCATCGAGGACCGGCCGCTGCCCACCCTCCTCGTCGAGGACGACGGTCAGGGCATCGACTTCGACGCCCTCGCGACGAGCGCCGGCGTCGATCCGAAGGATCTGCGCCGGACACGCGAGCTCCTGTTCACCCCCGGCGTGAGCACGAAGGGCGACGTGAGCGACCTCGCGGGCCGCGGCATCGGCCTCTCCGCGGTCCGCGCCGATCTCCTCTCGGTCGGCTGGCTCATCGAGGTGGACGCGTCGCGCCAGACCGGCGCGGCGTTCGTGATCCGCCCCCAGGCTGCCCCTCTCAGCAACGGAGAATGACTCGATGTCACACGGCGGACGCATCCTGGTGATCGATGACAGCGAGATCGTGCTGATGCGGATCCGCGTCGAGCTGTCGAGCGCCGGCTACGAGGTGGTCACGACGACGCAGCTCGTGGGCACGGCCCGTCACCTGCGCGGCTGCGATCTCGTCATCGTCGACTTCTTCATGCCGGGCCTCGACGGCGCCGCCGTCCTCCGCTCGCTCAAGGCCGCGGTGCCCGAGGGCGAGAGGCCGCCGCTCTTCTACCTCTACACAACGGACGCCGAGGCCGGATCGCGGTACGCGGAGCTCGGCTTCGACGGCGTCTTCAGCAGGAAAGGCGATCTGCTCGCCCTCACCCCGCAAGTGCAAGCGGCGCTCCGCATCCGCAAGCTCGCCGGCCTGTCGCGCGGCAAGGAACGCAAGACATGACGCCTCGCCGGCGCGCCCTCGTGCTCGGCCTCTTCGTCGCGGCCGCCCTCGCCCCATTCCATGTCATGGCGGAGCCGGCGACGGCGCCCTTCGCCGTGCAGGCGGAGATCGTCACGCGCATCCTGCCGTACGACAGGGGCTTTCCAGAGCGGGTGAAGGGACAGGTCTCTTTCCTCTTGCTCTCTCGCGCGGGCGACGCGGATTCGGCGAGCGCCGCGCTCCAGATGAGGAGGGCCTTGAACGACATCGGCAAGGTGCGTGACAAGCCGATCCGCGTGGAGAGCGCCGAGTACTCGGGCGCGTCCGAGCTCGCCGCGACGTGCCGCGCGCGCGACATCAACGTCGTGTACATCTCCTCGGGGCTCGGCAGGGAGGTCGCCGCGATACGCGGCGCGCTCACGGACACGGGCATCCTGAGCTTCGCGGCCGTGGAGCCCTATGTCTCGCAGGGGGCCGTGCTCGGCGTCGACGTCGCGGACGGCAAGCCGCGCATGAGCATCAACCTCGCGCAGGCCCGGGCCCAGCACATCGACTTCCCCGCTCCCATCCTCAAACTGGCAAGGATCTATTGACGTGAGCTCGACCCGTCTCGCACTGATCTGCGCCGCGTCGCTCGCGTGGTCGACCGCCGCCCCGCGCGAGGCGCGGGCCGAGGACGTCAGCTCGCTCCTCGAGATCCTCGAAGAGAACGTCGTGTCCGGCGCCTCGCGCTCCGCGGAGCGCGAGAGCGACGCGCCCGCCATGTCGTCGGTGATCACGGGCGCGCAGCTCAAGCTCTTCGGCATACGGCGCCTCGCCGACGCGCTCACCTTCCTCGCGAGCGGCGTCTTCGCGCACGACCGCATGTCGGTCCCGGAGGTCGGCGCGCGCGGGGTCGCCCTGACCCGGGACGCGAACAGCCACGTGCTGATCGTGCTCGACGGCATGGTCGTGAACGAGCAGGGCGGCGGCGCCGTCTTCCTGCACGATATCCCGATCGAGATCGTCGACCATATCGAGGTGGTCCTGGGCCCTGGCTCCGTGCTCTACGGCGCGCAGGCCATGCTGGGGGTCATCAACGTCGTCACGAAGAAGGCCGCCGATCACCAGGGCATCCGCGCCTCCCTGACGCTCGGGGCTTCGCCGCCGCTCGATGAATCGGGCGACATCAAGGCGCCTACCGTCAAGGGCGTCGGGGGCGAGGGCACGGTGGCGCTCGGCTTCGGGCGCCGTCTGACGCTGCTCGGGCAGCCCGCGGGTGTGGTGGCGGCGGTCGACATGCACCGCTTCGAGGGGCCCGAGGTGACCTTCCCGAAGCAGCGGCTCCCGGTCCTGGCGGACGGCGTGTCCGTCATGGATCTCGGCTCGCACGCCGAGCCCGGCTTCTGGGGCGGCACGGTGGAAGAGCAGTGGTTTCGCCGCAAGGCAGGCGCCTTCGTGCGCCTCGACGTCGGCGACCTGAGCGCCGTCGCCCAGGCGACGCGCTCGTCGTGGGCCGCGCCCTTCATGGATCTCCACGAGAACCGCGTCGGGGCCTTTGACGACGCGCGCAACGACAACACGCAGTCGCTCGTCCTGACCAGCGTGCGTTACCGCGACCGCCTGAGCGAGCGGCTCGAGGGCGTGGCGCGCGGGTACTTCGGGTACAGCCGGATCGAGCGCTCGCGCTACGTGGTGGGCCACGACCCGCTCGTGCCGCACGTCCCGCTCGACGTGCTCGATCCGGAGCAGTGCCCGCGCGGCCCGTCCGGGCCTTGCCGGAAAGAGGCGCTGTTCCTCTCCCGCTGGTTCGGGCTCGAGCTCCAGGCGCGGTACGACTGGGCGGGCGACGGCGCCTTCACGACCATGGCGGGCCTCGATGGGCGCCTCCGCACGTCGGCCTACGAGTTCGTCGCGTTCGACGAGCTCACGGGGAAGAGTTATGGCTCCGACCCGGCGCGCACGCGCTGGCACGGCGGCGGACACCGTCTCGAGGACGAGGCCGCGCTCGGGGCCTATGTGCAGCAGACGCTCCGCCTGTTCCGGCCCCTCTCGCTCAACGCCGGGATCCGGGTCGACCTCGACTCGCGTATTCCCCTCGAGTACGTGGCGAACGCGATCTCGCCGCGCGCAGCGCTGATCCTCACGCCGGACGAGCGCGTGTCGCTCAAGCTCATCTATTCGAGCGCGTTCCGCGCGCCCAGCTTCGTCGAGCTCTACACCGTGAGCGGCAGGCTCCTGCCGAACCCGGACGGCCTCAAGCCGGAGAAGGTCTCCTCCCTGGAGGCTGTCTCGTCGTTCCGGAGCGGCGCGTACTCCTTCACGGCCGGCGGCTTCTACTCGGACTGGAAGGATGTCATCGAGCTCCAGATCCTGAGGGCAAAGGCGCCCAGCGTCTCCAGGTACAACAACGTGCCAGGCATCGAGAACTACGGCGCCAACCTCGGCTTCGAGACGAGCTTCCTCGAGCGGAAGCTGCGCGTCGGCGTCAACTCGACGTTCGCCGCGACGCGACGCCGCATGTCCGCCGAGCAGATCACCCGGAACGCGCGGTTCGGCACCGGCGACGATGTCCCCATCACGGTCGCGCCGCAGGTGTACGGCAACGCCCGCGTATCGTACGAGGTCGGCGCCGGCGCGGTGTCCCTGGCGGCCGCCTACATGGGCCGGCGGATCGCCGACCAGGCCTACTATGGCGGTGATCCATCCAACATCGCCCCTCGCCCCGAGGTGCCGCCGCAGGTCGAGCTCCGCGCGGCGGTGACGGGCGCGATACCCGGGGTGAAGGGCGCCGGGTACATGCTCGGCGGGCAGTACGCGTTCTCCGCCCATGAGCCCTACGTCGTCGGGCCCAACCAGGGGCAGCCGCGCTACCTCGTCGAGAGCGGCCCCACCGCGGATTTCGCGTTGAGGAACCGCCTAACGCTCTTCGCCGGGATCGAGCTTCACCTCGACGACGACGCCGCCGCGGGCAGCCCGGCCGCGGCGGCCAGGCCCTCCTCGATCGCGACCGTCGGGCGCGCGAGCCACGGAGCTTCACCGTGAAGAGCACACGTTTTCCCGCGCTCCTCCTCCGCTTGTCGGCCACGACAGGCCTCCTGGCGGGGGGCTGCATCGAGGTCGGCCACCCCATCGAGGTGGGCTGCTTCGTCGAGGACGACAACCCGAACTGCTTCGACACGGGCGTCTCCGCGAGCTCTTCTCAGGCGAGCGGGACCACCGGGGCCGGCGGGGCGGGTGGAGGCGGCGCGAGCGCCGATGGCGGAGGCGGCGCAGGCGCGAGCGCCGACGGCGGGGGCGGCGCAGGCGGTGACGGCGGCTCCGCGGGCTCAGGCGGCGCTGGGCTGTGATCGCGGGCGCTCTCTCGCTCCATGACGCTCGATTGCGTCAGCCTGTCCGCCGGATGAGGGGCCGAATGGTCCACCGTGGAGTCATCTCCGACGGTACCCTACTGGTGACTGGCATGCTCTCCTGCTGGAACTGCCACGGTCGGCATCGTCATGAACGAGGACGGAAAAGGCATTGACAGCCGATTCTGGTTCACCTAGTCGTAATAATGAAGCCGAGCTGGAGCGCCGATCAGGCTGGAGCCAGAGAAGCGAACCGCCAAGGCGCCAAAAGACGCCAAGAGACGCCAATATTTATGTTTTTCTTGGCGTCTTTGGGCGCCTTGGCGGTTCAACTTCTTGCCGTTCTGCATGCGGTTTCAACCAGCTTGTCGCTCTAGACCGTTGTAGCGCCATCATGGAGGGGGATCGTGCGCTATCGAGATTTGTCTGATGGCATTCAGGACGACCGGACGCCTCTGACGAAGTGCGACCTCTTGCCCTGACCGGGCAGAAAGCGCTCGATGGAAGTTCCTGTGATGCCCGCGATGAACGAGACCGAGGCCAGCCGGATGCAGGGCGCGACGATCTCGCGAGCCCAGCGGATACTCGACGCCTTGCCGGCGATCGTGTGTGTCCTGGACCTCGCGGGACCGCGGCTCACGGGGCACAACGCCGCGCTCGTCCGGGCGCTCGGCTGCACGGAAGAAGAGCTCCTTTCGCGGGGCGTCGAGGCGCTCTCGGCGCGCATTCACCCCGACGATGTCGCTGGCCTCTCGGCGCGCGCGGCCGAGCTCGCCGCGGCGCGCGACGGCGGGGTCGTCGAGGGCGAGCTGCGGGCGCGGAGCATCGAGGGAGGGCGGTACGAGCGCGTCTTCGCCGTGCGCGCGGAGGTCTTCACGCGAGGGGACGACGGCGCCGCGCGCGAGGTCGTCCTCTTCGCCGAGGACGTGACCGCGCGAAAGCGCCGCGAGCAGGGCGGCCGCAGGAGAGACGCGGTGCTCGCGGCGCTCTGCGACCGCGCCCCTGTCTTCATGTACGCGAAAGACCGTGACGGCGCCTTCCTCCTGGCGAGCCGCTCGACGGAGGAGCTCGTCGGGGCGACCCCGGGCAACATGCTCGGAAAGACCGACAGCGACTTCTGTCCGGCGGAAGTTGCGTCTATTTACAAGGACGTCGATGACCTTGTGCGCAGGACCGGCGCCCCGTTCGAGGCCGAGGAGATCGTCCCGCAGGCCGAGGGCGATCGGACCCTGTACACGATCAAGTTCCCCCTCCGCGGCGAGGGCGTCCCGGAGGGCGCGGTCGCCGGTGTCTCTGTCGACATCACGCGGGTCAAGGCGGCGGAGCGCGAGCGGGAGGCGGCGCGGGACGAGCTGATCGCGGCGCAGCAGGACACGATACGTGAGCTGGTGACGCCGCTGTTGCCGATCGCCGAGGGGGTGCTCGTGATGCCGCTCATCGGGTTCTTCGACGGCGCGCGGGCGAGCCGTATCATCGAGACGCTGCTGCAGGGGGTGGAGAGGCACGCGGCCCGGATCGCGATCATCGATATCACCGGGGTCAAGGCGGTGGACGTCCAGGTGGCCGAGATGCTCGTGCAAGCCGCGCGCGCCGTGGGGCTGCTCGGCGCGCAGGTGGTGCTCACCGGCATCCAGCCGGCGATCGCGCGGACGCTCCTCGAGCTCGACGTCGACCTGCGGGGCCTGGTCACGGCGGGGACGCTGCGGGGCGGCATCGCGGTTGCGGTTCCGGTCGGGCAAGCTCGCGGCGGACAGGAGCCGCGCCACTTGCGCCGTGAATGAGGGCGAGGCGCGCCGAGCGCGCGCCATCGCGGGGGTCCCGGAGGTCGGCGCGCGCACAGCCGCGCTGAGCCGTCAGGGGACGCTGAAACGGGTCGAGCAATATCGAGAAGAGGAGGGGATTCATGGTCGATCGCGCCATCATCGGGGGCATCCTTCTGGCGACCAGCGTGCTTGCCTGCAGCTCGAGCGAGAGCACGGCGGAAGCGCCGCTGACCATCGCTTACATCACCCACAACAAGTGCAATCGGTTCCACGATCTGGGTCGCGCGGGCGCCGCGCAGGCGCAGAGCGAGCTGTCGACGACGAGCGCGCGGCCGGTCAACGTGATGGTCCTGGACCCTGAATGTCCGGAGCTCACGGACGACGGCAAGCCGCTGGACCCCGACGACGCCTGCTACCTCTCCCGGCCGCAGATGGCGGTGCTGCAAGAGGTCATCGACATGAAGGTGGACGCGATATCCATCGATGTCTTCAGCGGGGAATGCGAGAACGACCTCATCAACAAGGCGGTGGACGCCGGCATCAAGGTCGTCACGTACGGCGGCGACGCTCCGGCCAGCAAGCGCCACACCTACTACGGCATGGACAACAAGGCCGCCGCCGCCTTCCTCATGGATGCGCTCGCGACCATCAACGGGAAGACCGGCAAGATCGCCTTCCAGACGATGATGGATGATGACGGTCACGGAGGCTACACCCCCACCCCCGCGGGGACCTTCATCGACCGGCTCGCCGGCTTCTCCGAGGCGCTGAAGAAGTACCCGGACATGAAGAACGTCGTGAACCTCCCTTGCGTGTGCTGCGATTACGCGATCCCTTTCTGCGCGGGGACCGCGGAGGAGGCCTTGGAGAACGACCCGGAGATCACGGGCTTCTTCTTCTCCTACAGCAAGCTCCTCGGCGAGCCCGACCTCGCGGCGAACGCGAAGACGCTCACCGCGAGAGCGAAGGAGAAGACCATCCACTCGGTGGCCTTCGACACGCTGCCGGAGTACATGGATCGCATGCGCGCGGGGTACGTGGACGTGCTCCTCGGCCAGAAGCTGTTCGGCTGGGGCTACGATACCGTCATGCTCGCGTACGATCTGGCCACCACCGACCGGCAAGTGAGCGCCTTCACCGACGCTGGCTGGTACGTCGTCTGTCCGAACAACCTGGAGGAGTTCGAGCGCAACACCCAGGCGATGGACTACCGGACGCCCCTGTCGGAGTGCAGCTTGCTCCACTGAGCCCGGCGTTGCTCAGCGCGGCAGGCCGCGTTGCGTGACGCGCGCCGCCGCTGTCGCTTGCGCGGGTAGGCCAGACTACTGCGCTGCGCCGGCCGGCCAGCCGCGACAGCGAGGCGGCGCAGCGTCTTCGGTTTCGCCGCGCGCGCGCCGTGGCTATCATGGGTCGAGCTCTGGTCCGCGCGTCCGCCGCCGGGCCTGGAAAGAGCCGCCATGAGGAGAGGCCTGCCGCGATGAACGAGACCAGGGCCAGGGAGCAGCAGGACGCGCTCAGCGCGCGAGCCCGGAGGATGCTCGACGCGGCGCCGGCGATCCTGTGTGTCGTGGGCCTCGACCAGCGGCGGCTCATCGCGCACAACGCCGCGCTCGCACGCTCGCTCGGCTGTACGGGCGAAGAGCTCTCGACACGCGGCGTCGAGGCGCTCTCGGATAGGATCCACCCGGACGACATGGCCGGCCTCGCCGCGGGCGCGGAGCGGCTGAAGGCGGCGCGGGACGGCGAGGTGATCGAGGGCGAGCTCCGGGCGCGAGGCCGAGAGGGAGACGAGCGCATCTTCGCGGTGCGCGCGGAGGTCTTCGGGCGGAGCGAGGATGGAACCGCGCGCGAGATCTTCCTGTCGGCCGAGGACGTGACAGAGCGAAAGCGCCGCGAGCAGCGCCTCCACAGGAGCGAGGCGCTGCTCGCGACGTTCTGTGATCACGCGCCGGTCCTCCTGTATGCAAAGGACCGGGAAGGCGCCTTTCTCCTGGTGAGCCGCTCGGTGGAGGCGCTCGTCGGGGCGACCCCGGGCAGCATGCTTGGAAAGACCGATAGAGACTTCTTTCCATCGGAAGTTGCTTCTATTTACAATGACGTCGATGACCTGGTGCGCAGGAACGACGCCCCGTTCGAGGCCGAGGATCCCGTCCCTGACGCCGGAGGCGAGAAGACGTTCTACTCGATCAAGTTCCCCCTCCGCGGCGAGGGCATCCCGGAGGGCGCGGTCGCCGGTATCTCCATCGATATCACGCGGGTCAAGGCGGCGGAGCGCGAGCGGGAGGCGGCGCGGGACGAGCTGATCGCGGCGCAGCAGGACACGATACGTGAGCTGGTGACGCCGCTGTTGCCGATCGCCGAGGGGGTGCTCGTGATGCCGCTCATCGGGTTCTTCGACGGCGCGCGGGCGAGCCGTATCATCGAGACGCTGCTGCAGGGGGTGGAGAGGCACGCGGCCCGGATCGCGATCATCGATATCACCGGGGTCAAGGCGGTGGACGTCCAGGTGGCCGAGATGCTCGTGCACGCCGCGCGGGCGGTCGGGCTGCTCGGCGCGCAGGTGGTGCTCACCGGCATCCAGCCGGCGATCGCGCAGACGCTCATCGAGCTCGACGTCGACCTGCGAGGCCTGGTCACGGCGGGGACGCTGCGGGGCGGCATCGCGTACGCGCTGAAGCGAACGTGACAGCACGGCGCCCCGCGCCTGGCCCCGCTGCGCGGGCGCCTGCCGGACAACGGGTCGCTCGATCTGGCCGCGCCGGTCGGCGCGTCATTGCAGCGTGCAGATGAGCCGCTGGCCGCGCACGGAGTAGGCGCCGTCGCGCTGCTCGATCCAGGCGACGAGCAGCTTGACGCCGAGCTGCGCCACGGTCGAGCCGAGGATCTGCGCACCGCTGCCGTCTGGAAGAGAAAAGATGAGCTGGTTGGGGAGCACGTTCTCACCTGTTCGCGTGAACCAGCCCAGGCTCACGCTCTTTCCAGGGGGCGGCACCAGCGTCAAATACACGTTCTCGCCGTCGCTCGCGACGGGGCCCGGGGGGTTGTACTCATTTACATTCTGGAGCTTGAAGACAGGGGTGAAGCCGGGCGGGGGAACCTGGCCGAGCGACAGGAAGTCCCTTACGACGCCTACCTCCGCCGAGAGGGCGAGCCTCGGCGGAGGGACGAGGTGCACCATCAAGAGCGTGACGCCATCGCCCTCGGGCAGCGGGAACGCCCCGAAGAAGGACTCCACCTCGTCGGGAGATGGGCTGAACTGGATCTGGTGCGCCACGCCGAGATCGGCCCGGGAGGCGCCCGTTCTGAAGAACGCCTCTCCGGTCGCGTTGTCATCCAGCAAGAGGAGGTGCCGGCCGTTCGTGACGGTGTAGTAGCGAACGTTGAGCGAGGCATCGGTACGTGCGCCCTGGGCCACCAGGGTCGGCGCAGGCTCGGCCGATCCACCGACGACGAGCGCTCGCGTCGAGCCGCCCGGCGCCGCGCAGGTCGCGGCGTAAAGGGTGTTATCGCCCGCCGGGACGAACGCCATCGACGTCGCCACGCTGGGGCTCGAGCACTCCGGTGCGAGCGCGGGAAACCGCTGGAACGTGCCCTCGGGCGAGACGCCGTCGGCGGTCGTGGGGAAGACGAGCTGCCCGATCTCGTACCCCACCCTGCCCTGAAGGATCACTCGCCCTCCGGATTCGCGGCCGGTGACGAACGCCGCGCCGTCGGTGAACGGGAACTCCGCCTTCGACCCGGCTGGCTCCCCGATCTCGTGCACCGTCCCGATCACGAGCCGGCTGGCAGTCTTGTCGATGATCGAGGCAAATACGCCATCGGGTCCGCTTGCCAGCACGAGCGAGGAGGTGTCGACCTCGTGGCCGCCGAGGTCGTCGGACGTGAGGATGTCGAACGGCTCGAGGTCGAGCGCGCACTTCGCCTCGGCCGGCTTGCAGACGCCGTCCTGACAGACGCCGCTCGGGCACCCGTGAGAGACGCTGCACGCTTCGCCGCCGTCGCCTCCTTGGCTCAGCTCCGCGTCGGTGCGCACGCCCGCGATGATCTGGCAGCCGGCGACGAGCAATGCGCCCCCGGCGACGACGAGCCCCCATGGTCGCATCTCTCGCATCTCAAAAGGTACCTCGCAACGACAGCCCCGCTGTTCCCAGCTCGGCCGGAGGCCCCAGGCGCACCTCCAGCGCCGTCGACGGCACGGCCTCGCTCGACGGCGCGGTCAGGAACACGACAAGGCCTGTGATGAGCGCCGCGCCTCCCGCCGCGAACGCCACATTGGAGATGTTGGCGGTCGTGTTGGCGTCCTGGTGGAGCTTGACCCCCTCGGCGCCACAACGGGGAGGGTCGTCGTCGGTACACCCGTGCTGATTGCGCGCCTCGCTCATCTTCGAGAGCGTCTCGACACCGAACACAGCGCCTACCGCGATCCCGGCCAAGCTCACCCCGCCCAGCACGAGCCCGACGGTCCGCTGCGCGCTCCACGAGCTCGCCGCGGGCGCTGCGCTCGTGGCCGCAGGCACGCGCGCTTCCCGCCGTGGCGCGGGCGCGTCTTCGAGCAGAGGGACGTGTACCGTTCTCTGCCCTGGCTTCGGCTCGACGACCACCTCCGTGCTCCATGCCTTCTTGCCAGGCGCCACCACCTCAATCGTATGCTCGCCCGGATCGACCGGGATCGCCGAGCCGAACATCGCCGCATCGAGCGGCTTCGCGTTGCGCCGCACCTCGAGCCCCTCGACCCGGGCCTCCGGCGCCACCTCGATGACGAGCCTCGAGAGCCGCGGCTCGAGGAGGCTCGCCCGCCGTCCCGCTTCCCTCGAGCGCGGCCGATCGCCCGCTTTGCGCGCCATTGCCTCGGCGTCGTTGAAGGTCGCCCAGGCGCTCGCCGTCTCACCATTGAGCTCATAGCAATCCGCCAGGGCGAGCAGCGTCCCGGCCATTGGGTCCAGCTTCTGGCTGGCGACGAGCTTCGAGCACCCCGGAGCGTAGCTGCCCTGCTTGACGAGCGCGCGCCCCTCGCGGAAGAGCACATCGGCGGCCGCCCGGTCCTCGGCGGTCGGGTCCGCGAGGGCGCGCGGCGCGAGCGATAACGATAGGATCAACGCACCCGCAGCGATGATACTGCGCTTCACACGCATCGGTCCTGGGCCACGCACCGATCCCACTATATCGGCACCCCTCGCCGTTGTCCCCGGGTTAGCGACGCTCGTCGTACAAGAACGCCGGCTCAGGCTTCGGGGCAAGACGGTCCTTGGCTGGGGGCTTCGCCCGCGGGGAGGGCTTCGTCGCTTTCCGCGTGGCCGTCGCCGCCGGCGAAGGCGAGGTGGGCTCCGCCTGCGCTTTCGCGCTCGCGGCGGGAGAGGCGGGCGCGGAAAGGGGAGCTTCGGGCTCGACGGGCGCGGGTGGGGCCGCGTTCGGCGCGCCGATGGAGGCAGCGGGCCGGTCTGTCGGTGCCGGGGAGCGCGCGCCCTCCTGTCCCCCCGCATCCTGCCCCCCCCAGGCGATCACCGCCACAGCAGCGCCCGCGAAGAACGCGCCGCCGAGGAGAAGGGGAGCCCGATAGCGCGGCTTCGACATCAGCACAACGAGGGGCGATAGGGCTCTGCAGGGCCATGACGCGGCGGGCGCTGCTTCCGCCATGGCATCCGGCGGGCGCGGCGCGATCGACCTTGCTTCGCCGGCGCTGGCCGGCGGCGAGGAGGCCTCCACGCGGCGCGGCTCCGGCGTGTCTTTGCCTCCCGGCGATGACGACCGCGACATGGAGAGCACCCGCGAAACCCGCTCCGGATAGCTCGGTGCCCGCGCGGGCGCGTGAGGCGCAAGGGCGCCGGCGAACGCCGCGACGTCGTCCCAGCGCTGCTCGCGATCGTGCATCAAACACCGCTGGATCACCGCGTCGATCTCCGGCGGCACGTCGCTCCGGCGCTCGTGGAGCGGCGTGGGCTTGGCCGCGAGCATGCGCCCATAGAACTCCGCCATGGTCTCCGCGTGAAATGGCGTCTGCCCCGCGATGAGCTCGTACAGGAGGACGCCGAGCGCCCAGACGTCGCTGCGCGCGTCGACATCCTTCGGCGAGCTCATCTGCTCGGGTGACATGTAGTAGGGCGTGCCAAGCTGCTGGTCGTCGTCTGTGAGGGCGAGCTCCGCGCCGCTGATCTTCGAGATCCCGAAGTCGAGGACCTTGATGCACGGCGCGCCGCTGACGTCCTGGGTGACGAAGAGGTTCGCCGGCTTCAGGTCGCGGTGCACGATCCCGGCGGCATGCGCCTCGCCGACGGCTTCACACGTCTGAAGAACGTACTCCACGGCGTCGTCGAGCGAGAGACACCCACTTTCCTTGAGCAACGCGGCGAGATCACGCCCTTCGAGGAATTCCATGACGATGTATGGCGCGCCGCTTTCGAGGGTGCCGACGTCGAACACGCGGGCGACGTGCTGGCTGCGAAGCCGCACCGCCGCGCGCGCCTCGCGCAAGAAGCGCGCGCGCGCGTCGGCGCTGACGTGATGGGCCGAGCGCATGAACTTGACGGCGACGTGCTGGCCGAGCTCGACGTGGACCGCCGCGACGACGACCCCCACCGCCCCCGCGCCGAGCAGACGCTCCACGCGGTACTTGCCCGCCACGACGTCGCCGGCCCGGACCGGGGCGTTGATCATGGCTTCCCATGTGGTCTCAGCGGCTCCGGGAGGTCAAGCGTCGCTTGACGGGCTCGCGCGGGTCGGCGAGATCACGAGAGCGTCGTAGTCAACCCACCGCTCGGGCCGAACACGATGAGGGCAAGCGCGCTCATCGTGCCGCCTCCTGAACCGTCCACGTCGCGTGGAGGTCCGTCACGGCCGCCTGAGCAGCCGTTGATTGGCCATCTTCATGCTACCCCGCGCGCGTAGCGACCCGGGGGCTGGCCCACGTGACGGCTGAACGCGGTGCTGAAGGTGCTCGCCGAGCCGTAGCCGACGCGCTCGGCGACGTCGGCGATCCCGAGATCGTGGCGGCGGAGCAGATCCCTCGCGACGGCCATGCGCCAGGCCAGCAGGTATTCCATGGGCGGCAGGCCCACGGTGCGGGTGAAGCGCTCGAAGAACGCCGAGCGTGAGAGGGCCGCGGTCCTGGCGAGCTGGGCGACCGTCCACGAGCGCGCGAGCTGAGCGTGCATCTGCCGTATCGCCGGCGCGAGCCGCGGATCGGCCAGCCCGCGCAGGAGCCCAGGAGGGGCGTCTTCCGCCGAGGTCGACCGCAGCGCTTCGATGAGCAGCACCTCGACGAGCCGCGTGAGCACGAGGTCGCGCCCCGATCGCTGCTCGCTGGATTCGTCGCCCACGAGCCGTACGAGCACCGAGAGGCGCTCGACGCCGCGCACGTGCAGCACCGCTGGCAGCAGCGACACGAACAGGGCCGCGTCGGGCGAGTCGAAGAGGAAGTAGCCGCCGAGCAGCCGCACGTCCGGGCGTCCACCGCGCGTGCCGTGGCGGACCTCGCCCGTCGGCGCGGGCGTCACCTTCGGGTCGACGCGCTCCGGCCTCACCGGCTCGAAGCCCGACAGGGTGAACCCCGGCGTCGCCGGCAGGAGCACGAAGTCGCCCGCCTCGAGCGTCAGGGCGCGCTCGCCGTCGACGGCGAGACGACAGCTGCCCTCCAGCACGGCGCAGAAGCTCGGCTGGCCGAAGTCCGCGTAGCGGACCCCCCAGCGACCGGCGCCGCTGATGCGCTTCGAGAACACGGCGCGCGGCTGGAGCAGCGCGATGACCTCGGAGAGAGGGTCGTTCATGTCTGGACTCTAGCAAACGAAACGTGGACTACCAATGGTAGATAGTCCAGCGCGCCGTCGCTATCTTCCCCTCATGAACACTGTGCTCATCACCGGTTGCTCCTCGGGTTATGGCCTCGAAACCGCGCGCCACTTCCACGCGCAGGGCTGGAACGTCGTCGCCACCATGCGAACGCCTCGAGAGGACGTGCTGCCTCGGTCGGACCGGATGCGTGTCATCGCGCTCGACGTGACGAAGCCCGAGAGCATCGCTGCCGCGCTCGAGGAGAGCGGGCCCATCGACGTTCTCGTCAACAACGCCGGCGTCGGGCTCCTGGGCGCCTTCGAGGCCACGCCGATGACCACGGTGCGCGAGGTGTTCGAGACCAACACGTTTGGCGTGATGGCGATGACGCAGGCCGTGCTGCCCCAGCTCCGCGCGCGGCGATCGGGCGTGGTGGTGAACGTGACGTCGAGCGCGACGCTCGCGCCGATGCCGCTGGTCGCCGTGTACACAGCGAGCAAGATGGCCATCGAAGGGTTCACCGCGTCGCTCGCGTTCGAGCTCGAGGCCTTCGGCGTGCGCGTGAAGCTCGTCGAGCCGGGCTACGGCCCGACGACGCGCTTCACGAGCAACGGGGGATCCCGCATGGAAGGCCTGATCCCCGACGCCTACGCGCCTCTCGCACAGCGCATCTTCGCCTCCTTCGGGCAGCCGGCCCTGGTGACGAGCGAGTCCGACGTGGCCGAAGGGGTGTGGCGCGCGGCGAACGACGCGTCGGGGCAGCTCCGTTTCCCTGCCGGTCCCGACGCGGTGGCGCTGGCTGCGGCCAGATGAGCGACCACGCGGTGTCGGGGTTGCGCTCGATGGGAACGATGGGAACGATGGAGATTCATTCCTCCGGGAACTCGCCGCAGCGGCCGCTCCCGCGGCAGACGCCGCTCGCGCAGCTCTCGTGTCGATGACATCGCCGGCCGGGCGCCAGCTTGCAAGCGCCCGCGCCATTGCAGATCTTGTCGTCCAGCACGCAGTGCGGCTCGTCCTCGACTCCAGGGCCGAGGGGCGAGCACGTGCCCACCGACCGCTCGACGTTGCAGGCCATGCAGGTCTCGTCGCAAGCGGTGTCGCAGCAGACGCCGTCGACGCATTTCCCGCTCGCGCAATCCCTCGGCCCGCCGCACGCCTGGCCGTTCGCGCCCCTGCACGTGCCCGCCCCGTCGCAGACGCGGCCCTGGCCGCACGCCGCGCCTGCAGCCACGACGTGCGTGGCGACCCCGCGTTGACACCCGTCGCTCGTGCATGGGTCGCCGTCGTCGTCGGCGTCGGCGTCGTCCGGCGCAGGATAGGGCTGCCCCCCAGCGCAGGTGAGGATCTGGCAGTCGCCCGCGATCTGCCCGGACGGCAGGGCCGGCACGCCGTCGAGCGGGACGTTGACGCATGCGCCTCTGGTGCACGCGTCCGCGGTGCATGGATTGTCATCGTCGCAGTCGGTCGCCTGCGTCTCGGCGGCGCACGCAGGGGCCTCTCCGTCCCAGCCAGCGCCGGGGTCACCGGCCCCGACCCCGTGATCCCCGCCGCCGCCGGCGCCCGCGCCGCCGGATCCCTGGAAGCTGCGGGCCCTGGGCGAACAGCCCGCCAGCGCGACGACGAGGCACAGCGGCACCGATGTCGCCTGCACGCGGCCCGTGCGGCGGAGCGGAAGTGCTGAGATGTGAAATGTCCACATGCGCCGAACTCTACTGTCGGTCCAGCTCACCCGCTAATCAGACTGCTTCTTTCGAGCGGCCATGGACGAACGGCGCGCGAGGTTTGCTGGCGGCGGAGCTCGCAGGTGGGCTCGCGCTCCGTTCGAGGCGCGTCACCGCCGTCCGGCTCACCACCCCACCGCATCTGCCCGCCGTACATCCGTGCTCCGCGCGCGGCGCACGCAACACCGCTTCTCCTGATCTTCTCTCTGACGCGCAAGAACGGAGAACTTGAGTACGGCCCTCGGACGAGGCGCGGCATCTCGCCGATCTAGCCGCCGCGCCGCGCCGCGAGCGCCTCCACGAACGCGATCCACGCCCCGGGGCCATCGAGCGTCAGGTCGGGCTCGACCGCGGTGTTCGGCCGCTCGGACGAGGCGATGTAGACGCCCACGCCGCCGATCTCCCGGGCATGGGCGATCGCCGGCTCGTCGGTCGTGTCGTCGCCCGCATAGACCACCAGCGTCCCCGGCGGCAGCCGCGTCAGCAGGAACGCGAGGGCGCGGCCCTTGTCGTGCGCGGCGTCCCGGGCCTCGTGGATGCTGCGCCCCCGCATGACCACGAACCCCCGCCGCGCCGCCGCGTCCGCCCACGCCCCGAGCGCGTCGAACGCCGCCGGCCGGGCCTCCGCCGGGACGAGCCGCCAGTGGACCGCGATCGAGCAGCGCTTGCGCTCGACCCACAGCGAAGGGACCCGCCGCACCGCCTCGTCCGCCTCGCGCTCCAGCGCGTCGAGCGCCTTGGTCGGCGACTCCGCCAGGTACACGAGCTCCCCGCCCGGCGCCGCGATCTCCGCCCCGTGCTCGCCCACGCGCCACGCCGCGCCGACCGCCGCCGTGCGCGCCGCGACGTCGTGGATCGTCCTCCCCGTGACGATCGCCACGGTCGTGCCCGGCGCCCGCGAGAGCGCCTCCAGCGCCCCGAGGGCGCCCGGCGCCGCCACCGCCCCGCCCGAGACCGCCGTGATCTCGGAGATGGTCCCGTCGAAGTCCGTCGCGAGCAGCAATGAGGGCGCGGCCGCCGCGCGTTCGACCAATTCAAGAACGTCCATGCTGCACCAGATCTACCACTGGGCAGGCCAGGAGCACGATGGCAAAGCCGGCGCGACCGGGAGCGGCCCGGTGGCCGGCTTTGCTGCTCCACGACGGACAGGTCGCCGCCGCGCGCCGCGCGCGTCAGAACCGGATGATCACCTCGTGGACGCGGCGCCCCTCGGTCTTGCCCTCGGTGGCCTCCGCGGGCGCGGCGTCGCCCGCGGGCGCCCCCTCCGCGGCGGCCGCCGGCTCGTCCGGCTTGCACTCGTACTTCACGCGCCACTCGGTCTTCTGCACCGTGTGCGTGCTCTCCTGCTTCCGCTTCTTCGGCCCGAAGAAATCCTTCTCGCGGCGCTCGTTGGACTCCGACACGGACTCTTCCCCGACCACGGTCTCGCCCTCTTCGACGATCTCGTAGCTCTCGGGTCCGCCGCAGGTCGTGGCCATCGTCTGGCTCGCCTTCTGCATGGCCACCTCGCGATCGCCCAGGATCGCGAGCTCGCCCCCGACCTTCGTCCGCCTCACGACGCGGACCTCGCCATACGGCTGCCACGAGCACGCGGCCGCGGAACAGAGCGTACACGCGGCGATCAATGCATGAATCGCAGGGAATTTCATGCCGTGCATCAGTACCACCCTCGAAATGACGAGGGCAACAACAAAGCGTGGGCGGTTCTGCGCAAAACCTGCTACCGGCGGCGCGCGCGCCTGGTCGATTGGTCGCCTGGTCGGTTGGTCGCCTGGTCGCTTGGTTGCTTGATCGCGTCGCGCCGTCGTAGCGGTCCAACGTTGCGCGGTCGCTCGAGCGCGCGCCTGCTCGCGCCGGGGCACCGGATCACCACCCGCTGCTGCCACGGCAGCAGCGAGGGAGCTCTCGGCCCCGCGTTCCGGCCCGCTCCGGCGCGGCATGGGGGTTGCTGACCGCGGGTGTTCACCGGCGCGGATCAACAGGCTTGATCCGCGCCGTGCACCGAGGTCCAACTGCGCTCCTTCATCGACAAGAACCGCTTCCTGCTGGTGTTCGCGGCGCTGTCCTCGGTCATGGGCCTCAGCGTCGGCGTGGCCAAGCATGGCCTTGCCGGCGGTCCCGTCTCCGGTGTTCCTGCTGGCCTTCACGACGGCGATCAGCTTCTTCATGCCGATGCGCTTCGTCTCGCTGAGCACCGTGTTCATGCAGCAGCTCGAGACGGTGGGCGAGGGCAAGGCCGGCTGGTACCGCGGCACCCAACTGGTCGGCATGTTCCTGCTCGGCCCCATGCTCGCGGCCAGCCTCACGAAGGCGCTCGGCTTCTCGGGCACCTACCGGCTCATCGGGCTCTCGTTCCTGATCACCGTGCTCATGTCGCCGATCGTCTTCGGCCCTTACACGGCGCGGTCCGCGCACCCTCGATCGCTCCGCCTCTCCGGCGTCCGCTCCGACCTCGCCCTGCTCGCGCAGGACGTCGAGCTGCGCAGCGTGTGCCTGATCGAGTTTGCGGCCCAGTCGATCAACTCGTTCTTCATGTTCTTCATCATCCCCATCGGCATCGCGGTCGCCCACCTGACGGCGGCCGAGGCGTCGGGGCTCCTGGCCTGGCAGGGCGTGACCTTCATCTTCGCGCTGTTCGCGCTGGGGGGCCTCGTGGGCCGGGTGGGGCACGAGCGCGTCTACCTCGCGAGCCTTGTCCTCGTCCCGAGCGCGCTCCTCCTGCTCGGCCTCTCGCGCGATCTCCTGCTCCTGCGGGCCGGCGGCCTGCTGCTCGGCCTCGGGCTCGGCATCCTCCAGATCGCGAACCTCACCCGCATCGCCCGGATCGGCGCGCGGGCGGGGCGGGGCAAGGTGGCCGGCTTGCAGGCGCTCGTCGGGCCGTCCGGCGGCCTGTTCGGCAGCGCCGTGGGCGGCCTCCTGGGCCCGAGCCTGGGGCTCCAGGCGATGTTCCTGCTCCTGTCCGTGTTCTTCGGCGTGCTGCTCGCCGTGGCGCGCAGGACGTCGCTCGCGGCGGCGGCCGCGAGCCCCGCGCCCGCCGAGCCCGCCGCCGCCGAGTAACGGCCGAGGAGAGACAACCACCATGCGAGAGCTCGACAAGCCATCTTCGATCGCCACGACGCGCCGCAGGCTCGCGGCGGCCCTCTGCGCCGCGCTCGCGCTCGCGGCCTGCTCGAAGGGAGACCACGGCAGCGGCGACGGCGCCGCCGGCGACCACGAGGTGCAGGAGCTGCGCTATCAGGGGTTCTCGGGCATGGTCTCGGTGCCCGAGCTGGCGGAGGATCTCGGGTACCTCGCCCCGATCAAGCTGAGCTACGTCGGCAACACGATCAGCGGGCCGCAGGACATCCAGGCCGTGGTCACCGGAGACACCGATCTCGGGCAGGCGTTCAACGGCGCGGTGATCAAGCTGATCGCCGCCGGCGCGCCGCTCCGGGCGGTGGTGGGCGGCTACGGGATCGACGCGAAGCGGTGGAGCGGCTTCTACGTGACCGAGGACAGCCCCATCAAGTCGGCGCGGGACCTGATCGGCAAGAAGGTCGCGATGAACACGCTGGGCGCGCACCACGAGCTGATGCTGAAAGAGTACCTGTCGCGGCAGGGGCTCACGAGCGCCGAGATCGCGCAGGTCACGCTGGTTGTGCTGCCGCCGGTGAGCGCGGAGCAGGCGCTTCGACAGGGGCAGGTGGAGGTCGCCGTCCTCGGCGACATCCTGCGCGACAAGGCGCTGGAGCGCGGCGGCGTCCGGTCGCTGTTCTCGGATCATGAGCTGTTCGGCGAGCTCACCGCCGGCAGCTACGTGCTGAGCAAGCGATTCTTGAAGGAGAGCCCGAACAGCGCCCGCAAGTTCGTGGAGGCCGCGGCGCGCGCCATCGAGTGGGCCCGGAGCACGCCGCGCGAGGAGGTGGTGGCCCGCTTGCAGCGCATCATCGAGCGGCGGGGCCGCAACGAGGACGCGTCGCTCGTGAAGTACTGGACCAGCCTGGGCGTCGCCGGCAAAGGCGGGCTCCTGTCGGCCGGGGAATACCAGATCTGGATCGACTGGCTCGTGAAGGACGGCGATCTTGAGGCGGGGCAGATCAAGGCCGAGGACCTGTTCACGAACGAGCTCAACCCGTTCGCGGCGACACAGGCACCGTGACGGCGCCTGCCCCGGCGCGTCCCTCTCGCCACCGCTTGTGGTAGAGGAGGAATTTACCGTGGTTCACGGCCCGCGCGCGGTGGCGCTCTCCTCTCCTACGATCGCCGCCGGAGGATGTGCTGGAGCAGCTGGCGCGAGACGTTCAGGAGCTTTGCCGCCTTCCGGCGGTTTCCCCCGGCGCGCGCGAGCGCCTCGTCGACCATGACGGTGCGCACCTGCTCCTCGACGTCCTGGATCGACGCCCGCCCCACCGCGGCGCGCACCTGCGGCCGGAGATCGGGCGGCCGGGCCAGCGCGTCGTCGATCGTGCGCTCCAGCTCCTCGAGGCGCAGCGGCTTCTCCAGGAACGAGCGCACTCCCATCTGGGCGAGCCGGAACGAGACGGCCGGGCTCGCCGAGCCGCTGATGGCCACGATGGTCGGCGCGACAGCGCAGGTCATGGCCCGCTCCACGACGTCGACGGCGTTCCCGTCCGGGAGCATCACATCGGCGATGATCCCTTGAAACGCCCCGTCTGCGAGCGCGCGGTGCGCCTCGGCCACCGACGCGCACGCGACGACCTCGGCGCCGCGCGCCTCGAGCGCCTCGTGCAGAGCGCGCCTGAGCCTCGCGTCATCCTCCACGACCAGCCAGCGTAGCATCGTGTGGTAGCATGCCCCCGGTTCATGGGGGCGCATAGTCTCAAGAGGGCGGAGCTGGCCAGCCTCCCGGCGGTGTCGGCGGTATCGGCGCTGTCAGCCGTGTCGGCCGTGTCGGCGGTGTCGACTGGCGCGCAGCTCGACGCCCTCATCACGCGCGAGGCGCTGCGGGGTGAGCGCACCGCCTCGATCGCGCGGAGCGTCTTCTGCGCGGCCCTCCTCGCGCGGTTCCTCGCCGTCGGGGGATTGACGCCGTCAGGCTCTCACGCGCGCTCGCTCATCGAGGTTCCCCTGCTCCTCGGCGCCGTTGTCGCCTCGCTGTACGTGTGGTGGCGGAGCCGGAGGACCGATGCCCCTCCTTACCTGATCCTCGTCTCGGTCGGCCTCGACGCGCTCCTGTGTTTTCTGGCGCTGCTGCCGAACGTGCTCTGGCCCTGGGACGGCTACCCGGGAATCTTGCACCTGCCCGATATGGCCGCGCTCCTGATCACGGTGTCCGTGAGCGCGTTCCGGCTCGTCCGCCGGGCGGTGCTCCTCGCGACGGCGGCGAACGCGCTCTCCGCGCTCGTGCTCATCGCGCTCGACCGCGCGCTGAACGGCGGTCACCACGGCGACTTCTGGGCGCCGGCGTCGCTCTTCTTCATCCTGCTCCTGACGGCGGCCAGCGCGGCGCTCCTCGCCACGATGCGCACGGTCCGCGTCGTCGAGCTCGGGGCGCGCTCCACGCTGCGCGCCGAGCGCGCGCAGCGGAACCTGAGCGTCATGCTGCACGAGCACCACGACGTGAAGACCTCGCTCTCGGCCGCCCTCATCGACACCGATCTCCTCCGGCGCGAGCTCCTCCGGGTCGAGTCCGCGAGCGCCGAGCGCATGTTGCGAAAGCTGGAGCAGCTCCGCGAGAGCATCGAGGATGTCGCGTCGACCATGGGGCACATCCGCGATCGGACGATGCGTGAGCTCGACGCGCTGCGCGCGACCGCACCCGCCGAGATCGGCGAGGCGACCCGCGGCGCGCTCCGGGTCGTCCGGCGGCGCTACCAGGCCGTGAAGGTCGACGTCACGGATCGCGCGGAGCGCACAGCGGTCCTGTTCGCGGGGGGGCACGACGTGCTGGAGCGCGTGCTCCTCAACCTCCTCGTCAACGCGTGCGAGGGGACGGGCGAGCGCGGGGCGTCCAGCGTGACGCTGGACGCGCGCCCGCTGGGCGGCGGACGGGTGGCCATCGAGGTGAAGGACGACGGCCCCGGGTTCCACGACACGCCGAGCCCGAAGCCGGGCGGGTCCGGACAGGGGCTCGGCTTCGTTGCCGGCATGGTGGAGTCGAGCGGTGGGCTCGTCCTGCGCGCCAACCTCCCGGAAGGCGGCGCCAAGGTCACCATCGAGCTGCTCGAAGCGCCTGTGTGACGGCGGAGCGCGCGGCGCGCGGACAGGGTGGCAAGAAGATTTGCCCTCATCGCGCCGCCGGCCGTGCGGTACGCCTCGATGGCGAAGTGGGTGCTCGCGTGGGCTCCGTCGCTCGCAACCCTCGGGAGGATGACTCGGTATGAAGAGAACCAGCCCAATGACAGGTCCTGCATTGGCTCCGACCTGGATTGCGATCGCCGCGGCCGCAATGACGTGCGCGGCCTCCGGCCCGGCGGGCGCGCAGGCGCGGCGCTCACCGATCTTCGATTCCGCGCTCAACGCTCCCGGCCGGCCGCTGCGCGGGTTCGCCGATCTCCACACCCACCCGATGGCGCACCTCGGCTTCGGGGGGCACGTGCTCCACGGCGCTCCCGACGTCGACGTGCTCATGGCGCCGGGGACCCTCTACGACCCCAGCGGTCAAGGCGTGTCAGGCGCCACGTGCAATGCATCGGCGCGCCGCGCCGCCAGCATCGCGGAGGCGCTGGGGACCAGCTACAGCACCCACCGGGGTCACGATTTTCTCACGAACAAGTGCGGCAATCATGTCCGCCAGCTCGTGCTCGGGGAAATGGCGAAATCCCACGGCATCCGCTCGTTCGAGGTCGAGCGCCCCGTGGGCTATCCGACGTTCGCGCACTTCCCGGCGCACAACGATATCTTGCACCAGCAGATGTGGGTCGACTGGATCCGCCGCGCGAAGGAGGGTGGCCTCCGGGTGATGGTCGCGCTGGCCGTCAACAGCCGCACGCTCGCCCACGGCATCGAGGCAAACCCGCCCATCGACGACAGGGCGTCGGGCAATCTCCAGATCGAAGAGCTCGTCCGCTTCGTCGGCAAGCACGACGCGTGGATGGAGATCGCGCGTTCAGCCGCCGATCTCCGGCGCATCGTGGAGAAGGACAAGCTCGCGGTGATCGTCGGTGTCGAGCTGGACGACATCGGCAACTTCGTGTGGAACAGAGCGTCGCCGACGGAGGCCCAGATCCGCGCGGAGATCAAGCGCCTCCACGTCCTCGGCGTGCGCTACGTGTTCCCTGTCCACCTCACCGACAACCTCTTCGGCGGCACCGCCGCTTACGAGGACGAGGTAGCGCGCGCCAACCGCTTCCAGACGGGGAAATGGTGGGACCTCGAGTGCTCCCGTGGAGAGGGCATCACGAAGCAGATCCAGTCGGGGAACGACCTCTTCAAGCTGATGAAGCTCGGCGACGCCGGTGGTCACATCCCGCTCCCGAGCTGCCAGGTGGGGGAAGGCCACAAGAACCGGCTGGGGCTCCTGCCCATGGGCCGCGTCGCCCTCGACGAGATGATGAGGCTCGGGATGGTCATCGACATCGATCACATGTCGCAGCGGATGGTGAGCGACGTGCTCGCGTTCACCCGGACGACGCCCGGCGGCGCGTATCCGCTCGTCTCGGGGCACAACGGGCTCCGCGGATCGAGCGGCAACGAGAACGGCCGGACCAGCGCCCAGTACACGGAGCTCGCCGCGCGCGGCGGGCTCGCAGGCGTCGGCTTCGGCGACTCCGATGCGCGGACCTTCCTGCGGAGCGCGGCCGCCGTCGCGGCGATCACGTCAGGCGGCAAGGCGCTTCAGATCACCCTCGGATCGGACATCAACGGGATGGTCGTCATGCCGCGCTCTCCCGAGTGCCAGGCGCCCCGGGACCAGGTGGTGACGGTGCCAGGCGACGCCTGGAACCACCCGTCCGCGCAGCTCCGGTGCACAGGGGCCGAGATCGACGTGCGCTCCGCGCGCATCGGCTGCCTCGACATCCAGACCAGCGGAAACCTGACGGGCCTCGTCGGCCGCGCCTGCAATGACAGGACGTCCTGCTCCTACAAGGCGCCGACTCCCGACGAATACAGCCGCGCCGGCGTCCAGGCCGCCACGCGCGCGTTCTGTACGCAGGCCATGGAGATCGTGTACAGGTGCGTCGATCCGGCGGCCGAGGCGTGCGTCGATTACTCCAGCTTCCCCAGGGCCCGGATGGGGAGCCGATCGTGGGATTACAACGAGGAGGGGGTCGTTCACATCGGGCTCTTCCCCGATTTCCTCAAGCACGTCGAGGCGCTTGCGGGCGGAGAGCAGCTCATCGACCGGCTCTACGGCGGAGCCGAAGGCTTCGCGCAGATGTGGGCGAAGGCCGAGACGGTCGGCCGCTCCGTCCCCTGAGCCGCGCACGTCCGTCCCGGGGTCGGGGGAACCCGACCCCGGTTGGCCCCGCGCGGTAAAGCTGCGCCGCGCCGCCGACCTGGGTCGGGACCTCGTCCCGCTCTTACTGGCGCATCCACGCCACGAGGAACTTGGTCGTGTTCGCCCCCGGGTTGAACGCGTCGCCCTCGCGGATGCTCGCCGAGAACTCGATGGTTTTGGGCCCGGTCTGGGACGCGCTGAACCCGACGGCGCCGTTGTGGCCATCGACCTGCACGGTGATCGTGCCGGCGACGATGTTCGTCGCGCTCGTGATCTTCTTGAAGCAGCCCCGCGTGCCCGGCCAGCCGCTGTTGCAGGTCACCGACGTGAGGCCGATCTGGAGCGCCTGCTCCGCCTCTTCCACGGTCTCCTCGCTCAGGTCCTCGTCGCTCAGGGCCTCGTCGCCCTCCTGCGCGATGCAGCCCGCGAGCGCCATGGAGGCGAGGACCGCGATCATCCCGCCGAGCTTCGCGAGAACCCTCATGCCTCGGCCCTTCCCGCCCGACCGAGCTCGCCGGTCATCTTCGGGTCGGGCCGCGGCGCAGCCGTCCTGGCCTTCGAGGAGTGTGCCTTGTGCGCTCTTGATGTCGTGTGTCATGTTCCGCCTCCATTCATGCTTTCGGTGTCTGTCGCTCCGGCGGGGTGGTTGCGCTGCGGAGCTCGTACGACGACCGTGACCTGGTACGGAGGTGGTACCGCACGGTCAGAGACGCGATAAGGGCAAACGTTCTTGCCCCACCTGGCAAACTTCCTTGCCCCTCGAAGGCAAATGCATTGCTTATCCGCCACGCGCGGCGTGCGCCATCGAATGGGCCCGGAGCACGCCGCGCGAGGAGGTGGTGGCCCGGCTGCAGGGGTTCGGCCCGCGCGTCGTCTCCGCGGGCCGGGTCACCAGATGATGGACCCGTGGACCTTGTTCATGACCTCGAGGGCCCGGATGTCGTTGATCATCCAGTTGAACTCCGGCCACTCCATCTTGCCCGTCCCATCGACGGTGAACTCGTCGAACTTCGGCAGCCCGTGGTTCGTCAGCAGGATCGCGAACATCTCGCGGCGCGGCTCGGGATCGATCACCATGAGCGTCCCTGCGCCGCCCGTCTTGCTGTAGGCGACGCTCGAGGTCGCCTCCCCGCCGGGCCACGAGCCCCCGTCCCACATCTCCCAGCCGTACCCCTTGCGCGAGTAGAGCAGGTTCTCGGAGTACGTCCAGGCCGGCCTGAGGAGATGGAGCGAGCCTGTCCGGATCGTGCTCATGTCGAGCACGGCCTGGGCAGTGAGCAGGGTCGTTTCGCAGATGGAGGTAGAGCCGGGGGTGCACGGGTAGCGGTGCTTGCCCCGGTTCAACATCATCTGGGCGAACTTCGCCAGATCCATCGCGGTCGAGAACAGGCCGTCGCACCCGGTGAGGTGATCTGCGGGGGCGGGGCCGTCGCCTTCGAGGAAGTAGTCGGTCTCGTCCTGCACCTCGCCCCGGAGGTACCGCCCGCGCGTCGCGGACCATGCCGTGCCGACGAAGCGGTCCTGCTTCGCCGGCATGTTGAGCCACGGCTGAAAGCCGGTGTCCGTCATCTGCAGCGGGCCGAAGATGTAGGTCTGCATCAGGTCCTGGAGCGACTCGCCCCCGACCGTCTCCAGCACGTGGCCCAGGATCCGATAGCCGAGATCGCTGTAGACGACCTTCGTCGCCCGCGGGTGGGCCAGCGGCGCGTCGAGCAGCGTGTGCCACGGGTCGGCGTCGTCGAAGATTCCACCCGGGTCGGTTACGGGGGGGAAGTAGTCGAGATCTTCGCCCGAGATGTAGGCCATCAGATCCTTGACCGTGACAGAGCTCTTGTTGTTGACCGAGGAGACGGCGAACTCCGGGAAATACGTCGCGACCGTGTTGTTGATGTTGAAGCCCGGGTAATTCCCGGACTCCTGCATCTTCATCGCGAGAAAGACGGTGAACGGCTTGGTCATGGATTGGAGATCGAAGATCCCGTCGGCCGGCATGGGCACCGATGGCATGCTCGGGTTGTTCTCGTTCAGGCCATCTCTCGTCCCCAACGAGTTATAAAGCACGATCCGGCCCCGGCGGGCGACCAGGAGGACGGCGCCCTTGATGTCCCCGTCATCGACCGCCTCCTGCAGCTCCCCGAGGGCCTGATCGAGCATGATGCTGGCCAGACCCACCGATGCCGCTGTGTCAGGGCGGAGGTGTTCGTTCTGCGTCGACGCCAGAGGGTACGTGTGCGGTGTCACCTGCGCGTGAGCCGACGGCGCCATGCCGACGAAGGCGGCGGCCGCGGCTCCACAGAAGATCAAGCTACTGGCTCTCATGTTCGCGATTCCTTCCTTGAATGGTGCTGCGGCCTCCGCAGCGCGGGGCGGGGCGGGGCGAAGGGCCGTCGGGATCATCGGCTGAGGTCTCGGAGCGCCTCTTCGCCCGCGCCCCGTCAGGGGCTTATCCACCCTTCGTGCCAGCGGGCCGCACGGCGCTCCGGCGAGCAGCGCACCCCGCGCGGCGCGCGCGTCGTGATGGCCGCGGCGACGGCCGGGCGCCCCTCAGGGGCGGCCGCGGCGCCGCCTGGAGCCGGCGGAAATGCATTGCATATCAGCCACTTGCGCGCTCATGACGCCCCCCCGGCAGCGCCGCGCCCGGCGTCGCCTCCTGGCGCCGCGCCGCGCGGCTCGCGAGGAGGAGGGGAGAGGCTCGGCGCGCCGCTGCGCCGCACGAAGGCACGCTCGCGGAGCGTGACATCGTGACGTTGTCACGGCGTGACATCGTGACATTGTCACGGCATGACATCCAGATCTTGGCGTCTCATGGCGCCTTGGCGACCCCATCGTTCCGGCAAGGTGGGGTAAGTCCCCCACCACCCGGCGTTCTCCAGGGCGCTGCTTGCCCAGGAGATCGACGCGAGCGAGGCTTACTTCAACGGGTAGGTCCGCCCGGAGGCGGGGGCGGCGGGCCTTCAGGGAGGATCTCGACCGCCATCCCCTCGGTCAGCTCCGCGCTCGCGAGCTTCACGATCCGCTCGCTCCCGTCGAGCCCGGTCGACACGTGGATCGTCGCGCCCGTGTCGCGCTCGACGACGATCGGCGCGAAGCGGATCCTGCTCCCGGGGTCGATGACGGCCACGCGGAGCCCCCTGGCGTCGTTGTAGAGCGCCGTTGCCGGGATCTCGAGCACGCGGTGCGGCGTGGGCAAGGTCAGCGCGACCTCCGCGTACATGCCCGTGAGGAGGCGGCCGTCGGGGTTCGGCACCCGCACCTCCGTGTTCATCGTCCGGGTCGCCGCGTCGAGCGCGCCGGCCGTGCGCGCGATCGTGCCCTGGAACGGCTGCCCCGCGAACTCGCGCACCGTGACCTTCGCGGGCGCGTCGACCCGCACGCTGGGCGCGACGTCCTGCGGGACACCCACGAAGACGCGCACGGGGTCGGTCGCCGCGACGGTGAAGAGCGGCGTCCCGTTGCCCGCCGTGACCAGCGCCCCGCGCTCGATCGTGCGCGAGGTGACCGTCCCCGCGAACGGCGCGGCGACGTTCGCGAACTTCTTCTGATCCAGGATGCGCTGGACGTTCGCCTGCTGCGCGGTGATCGCCGCGCGCGCCACGGTGACGCTCGCCTCGGCGACGTGCGCCTGCCCCTGCCGCTGCTCGAGCTCCTCCTGCGGCGCCACGCCCGCGGGGACGAGCTGCTCGTAGCGCTTCACGCTCGACCTCGACAGGTCGCGGTTGGCCTCGGCCTGCACGAGGCCGGCGCTCGCCTGCACCAGCTGCGCGCGGGCCTGCGCGAGCTCCTGATCGAGCTCGGGCGTGTCGATCTCGGCGAGGATCTGCCCCTCCTCGACCTTGTCGCCGATGTCCGCCGTCCACCTCCGCACGTAGCCGCTCACGCGCGGGTAGACGACCGTCTCCGCGAGGGGCTGGATGCTCCCGGGCAGGACGAGCGCCCTGTCGCTCGACACCGGCTGCGGCGCGACGACCCCCACGCGCGGGGCCGCGCCCTCGGCGGCCCGGGCGCCCTGCTCGAGCGCGGCGCGGGCGCTGCGGCGGGGCAGGTAGGCCGCGGCGAACGCCGCCCCGAGCACGACGACGATGCCCACGCCGAGGGCGAGGCCGCGGGTCCTCGTCAGCACGGCGGGCGGCGGCAGATCGAACCCGAGGTCGTCGGCGGGGCTGCCCTGAGGCGGGGGAGCGGAGGTCGGGGGGGCAGCGGAGCGGCGGGCGGGGGAGCTCATAGGTCCTCTGCGAGCAGGTCTCTGGCCGGGGCCTTGTTCCGGAGGAGGCTGTACATCACGGGCACGAAGAAGAGCGTGCTCAGCGTCGCCACGAGGAGACCGCCGATGACCGCGCGCCCCAGCGGGGCGTTCTGCTCGCCGCCCTCGCCCAGGCCGAGCGACATGGGCAGCATGCCGAAGATCATCGCGAGCGCCGTCATGAGCACCGGCCTGAGGCGCGTCATGCCCGCGGCGAGGGCCGCGGTGCCCGCGTCGCGGCCCAGCTTGCGCTGGTCGTTCGCGAACGTCACGACGAGGATGCTGTTCGCCGTGGCGACGCCGACGCACATGATCGAGCCCATGAGCGCGGGCACGCTCAGCGTCGTGTGCGTCACGAACAGCACCCACGCGATGCCCGCCACCGCGCCCGGCAGCGCCATCAGGATGATGAGCGGGTCGAGCCACGACTGGAAGTTCACGACCATCAGCAGGTAGACGAGCACGACAGCGAAGAGGAGCCCGTAGCCGAGCCCCGTGAACGAGGTGTCCATGCTCTCGGCCTGCCCCTTGATGGTCACCTTCGTCCCGCGCGGCAGCTCGGGCCTGAGCTCGTCCACGACACGCGCGACGGCGCCCGCGACCGAGCCGAGGTCGGTGCCGTCGACGTTCGCCTGGACGTCGAACGTCCTCGCGACGTTGTAATGGGTGATGTTCGCCGGCCCGCTCGCGCGCGACATCGACGCGACGTTGGACAGGAGCTGGGGGCGGCCGTCGCCCGTCGACAGCGGCGTGGCGTTCACGTCGTCGATCGACCCCATCGCGTACTGGGGCGTCTGCACGGCGACGAGGTACTGCACGCCGCGCTTGTCGAGCCAGTAGGTCGGCGACGTCTGCCCGCTCGACGAGAGCGAGACCAGCACGTCGCTCGCCACGTCGCGCTGGCTGAGCCCCAGCTGGTCGGCCATGGTGCGGTCGACGTCGATGCGGAGCTGCGGCCTCGCCGGCACCTGCGCGAGGTGGACGTCGACGGCGCCGGGGATCTTCTCCATGCGATCGGCGATCTTCAGCGCGACGGCGTAGGTATCGTCCTCCTTGCCGATCGGGCCGACCACCTGGACGTTGATGGGCGCCGCGAGGCCGAAGTTCAGCACCTGCGTCGAGATGTCGGGGGCGAGGAAGAAGAACGTCGTGTCGGGGTACGCCGCGTTGAGCCTCGCGCGGAGCGTCCGGACGTGGTCCGCGGTGGGCCGGTGGTGCTCCGCGAGCGCGATGAAGATCTGCCCGTCGGCCGACGAGATCTGCGCGCCCTCGCTGAGCGACAGGTTGATGCCGCTCGCCGGGATCCCGATGCTGTCGAGCATCGTGCGGATCTCGCCCGGCGGGAGCGCCCCGCGGATGGTCTCCTGGATGCGGGCGAAGCGCCGCTCGCTCTCCTCGAGGCGGGTGCCCGGCGGGCCGCGCACGTGGAGCTTGATGAGCCCCGCGTCGACGGTCGGGAAGAAGTCGCGGCCGAGGAGCGGGATCAGCGCGACCGAGGCGGCGACGAGCGCAAGGAACGCCCCGACGAACAGGGCGCGGTGCGCGAGCGCCCAGGCGAGCCACCCGCCGTACGCCGCCCGCAGCCGGTCGAAGCCGCGGTTGAACGCGGCGAAGACGCGCCCGAAGAGGCCCTTTGGAGCGGCGTGGCCGTGCGCGTGCTCCGCCGCCTCGCGCTCGAGCAGGAGGCGCACGAGCGTCGGGACGAGCGTCCGCGACAGGAAGTACGACGTGAGCATGGCGAAGACGACCGCCATGGCCATCGGCACGAAGAGCGACCGCGCGGCGCCGGTGATGAAGGCGACCGGCACGAAGACGATGCAGATGCAGAGCGTGGAGACGAGCGCCGGGACGGCGATCTCCTGCGCCCCGTCGACGATGGCGCGGAGGAACGGCTTCCGCTGCCCGAGGTTCCTGTGGATGTTCTCGATGGCCACGGTCGCGTCGTCGACGAGGATGCCGACGGCGAGCGCCATCCCGCCGAGCGTCATCACGTTGAGCGTGTGGCCGAGGGCGTTCAGCGCGATGATCGAGACGAGGATCGAGAGCGGGATGCTGAGGACGACGATGAGCGTGCTGCGCCAGCTCCCGAGGAACAGCACGATCATGAGCGCCGTGAGCCCCGCGGCGATCAGCGCCTCGTGCACGACCCCGGAGACCGCGGCGCGCACGAACACCGACTGATCGAAGAGCAGCGAGACCTTGAGCTCCTTCGGGAGCTTCTCCAGCGTGGCCGGCAGCATCGCGTGGATGCGCGAGGCGACGTCGAGCGTGCTCGCGCTCCCGTTCTTGAGGATGCTCAGGAGGACGCTGCGCTTGCCCTCCACGTGCACCATGTTGGTCTGCGGCGCGCTCCCGTCGCGCACGCTCGCGACGTCGCGGAGGGTGATGGTCCTGCCGTTCACGGTCCTGAGCGGCAGCTTCCCGAGCTCCTCGAAGGCCGCGGGGCTGCTGTTCATGATGACGGGGTACTCGTTCTCCCCCATCTTCGCCGTGCCGGAGGGCAGGATGACGTTCTGCAGCCCGAGCGCCGCGTTCACGTCGCGCGGCGACAGCCCCCAGGCGAAGAGGCGCTGCGGGTCGATGTCGACCATGATCTGGCGCTGCTTGCCGCCGTAAGGGAACGGGATCTGCGTGCCCCGGATCGTGGCGATGTCGGCGCGGATGAAGTTGACCGCGTAATCGAAGAGCTGCTGCTCGCTCAGCGACTCGCTCTCCAGCGCGGCCTGGAGGATCGGCACGTTCGAGGCGCTGTAACGGATGATGAGCGGCGGGCTGATCCCGGGCGGCATCTGGCGGATCGCGGTCTGCGAGATCGCCGTGACCTGCGCCGTCGCGGCCTCGATGCTGGCGCCGGGCTGGAGGAAGATCTTGATGATCGAGATGCCGGTGAGCGACTGGCTCTCGATATGATCGATGTCGTTGACGGTCGTGGTGAGGAAGCGCTCGTAGTTGTTGACGATGCGCTTCTCCATCTCCTCGGGGGGGAGGCCGCCGTAGTTGAAAATGACGGACAGGACCGGGATGTCGATGTCCGGGAAGATGTCCGTCGGCATCCGGGCGACGGTGAACACGCCCAGGATGACGATCAGCATCGACATCACGATGAACGTGTACGTGCGTTGAAGCGCGATCCGGACGAGCCACATGGGCCAATTCCCGTCCCCCTCCGGAGCGCCCCGGCCCGGGGTGGCGCCTGAGGGCAGGCTCCGCATTTAGGGTGCCCTCGACGTTCGTCCAATCTATTCTTTCGTATCACACGATACCTTCAAGGTATGGATCTACGCCACCTCCGGTACTTCACGGCCGTCGCCGAGGAGCGGCACTTCGGCCGCGCGGCGCAGCGGCTCGGCATCGCCCAGCCGCCGCTGAGCCGGCAGATCCAGGATCTCGAGTCCGAGCTCGGGTTCTCGCTCTTCGATCGCTCGCGGCGGCGCGTCGAGCTGACGCCCGCGGGCGCGGTGCTCCTCGCCCATGTCCGGCGGGTCTTCGACGCGCTCGAGCTCGCGGTGCACGAGGCCCGGCGCGCGAGCGTTGGCGAGACCGGGCGCCTCGTCGTCGGGTACCTGTCGTCGCTCGCCTACAGCGGCATCACCGAGCTGGTCCGCACCTTTCGCGGGGAGCTCCCCGCTGTGGAGCTCGCGCTCCGCGAGATGCCGCCGCAGGAGCAGATCGAGGCGCTGAAGGACGGGCGCATCGACGTGGGCTTCGTGAGGGCGCCGCTCCACGACGCCCGGCTCGCGTCCGAGTGCGTCCGGCGCGAGCCGCTCCTCGTCGCCCTGCCGGCCGATCACCCGCTCGCCGCGCGGAAGCGCATCCCGCTCGAGCTCCTGTCGCGCGAGCCGTTCGTCGTGTTCCCGCGCCAGCGCGGGTCGGCCTTCTTCGACCTGGTGATGGGGCTCTGCCGCGCGGCGGGCTTCTCCCCGCGCATCGCGCAGGAGGCGCTGCACCTCGACATCCTGAGCCTCGTGGCGGCGGGCTTCGGCGTCTCTATCCTGCCGGAATCCATCAAGAATGTCGGTCGCAAGGGGCTCGCGCTGCGGCCGATCGTCGGGGCGCCGTCGACCGATCTGCTCGTCGCGTGGCGCGCCGACGACGCCTCCCCCACGCTCGAGCAGTTCCTGTCGTTCGTGCGGCGGGTCGGCGTCAGCAAGGGCAAGCCGCGCGCGGCGCGCGGCGCGCCGGGGGAGCCGGGGGAAGGCAAGCGCGGCCGCCGTACCCGCGGGTCCGCCGCGGCGCGGCCGGACGCAGCGGAATAGCGGCGCCGAGGCGCGGCGCGCGCCGGGGGCTCAGGCCCGGGGGACCCGCGGCGCGTCGAGCGGCTGCCGCTTGCGGCGCAGCGCCGAGAGCGCGCTGCCGAGGGTCTGGTGGAGCGTCATCCCCTGGAGGTCGATGCCGAGGCGGATGAACCCCTGCGCGACCTGCGGCCGCATCCCCACGACGATGACCTCGGCGCCGAGCAGGAGGGCGGCGCGGGTCGTCTTCATCAGCGACGCCGCGACCTGCATGTCGGCGAAGGGCACGCCGGTGATGTCCATCAGCAGCACCTCGGCTTCCTGGCGGCCGAGCTCCGCGAGCACCACCTCGAGCACGTGGCGCGCGCGCTCCAGATCGATGGCGCCGACGAGCGGCACGAGCAGCACGCCCTGCTCGAGCGGGATGACCGGGCACCCGAGCCGGCGCACGTCGTCCGCGAGGGCGCGCTCGCGCTCGTAGGCGGCGCGCGCCTGCTGCTCCTGCGCGATCAGCGACTCGATCAGCGACGCGCGCTCGAGCGCCGCGGTGAGCATCGCCACCCACATCTCCATGTCCCGGTGATCCAGCCCGAGCGGGCTGCTCACCGGCGCGCAGACGGCGAGGATGCCGCGATCCTCGCCCTCGCTGCGGAGCGGGATGAGCCGGAGGACGTGATCGTCGCGCCGGGCGGCGGCAGGCAGCCAGTCGCCGCGCGGGAACGCCTCGGCCGCGACGCGCGCGCCCGCTTCCGGCGTGGCCGCCGCCGCGCCGGGGGAGCAGCTCTCGACGACCCGCAGCAGGGGACCCGTGTCCCCGGGCGCCTCCCATACGGCGAGGCAGCCCCAGCTCATCTGCACGGCGGAGAGCCAGCTCAGCTTGCTCCCGCCGCCGCCCGCGTCCTCCAGGAGCGTCTCCCGGATGACGAGGTTGATGTCGAGCAGGCCGTTCAGGTAGTCGGCGCGGGCCGCCTCGATCGCGACCCGGCCCTCCATCACGGCGCGCCGGGCCGCCCGGATGTACACAGCGACGCGCCGCTCGGCGGCGGCGTCGCGCGCGCCGCGGAGCATCTTCTGGCCGGCCCGCTCCAGCCGGTCGACCATCTCGAGGAGCTGGTCGATGTCGGGCATCTGCTCCGCGGCCTCTCGCCAGGCCCTCTCCAGCGTCGCGGCAGCGGGGCCGGGCCTGCCCCAGACGGCCGCCTCGAGCCCGAGGACCACCTCCATCGCCCCGGGCCAGGCCTCTTCCGGCGGCGCGCTCGCCTCGAGGGCCGTCGAGGCGCTCGCGAGCGCGGCGAGCTCCCGCGCGAGCGCGCCGGCCAGCGCACCGGCGCTGCGGGCCGACGCGGGCGCGCTGGCCGGCGCCGCGGCGCTGCGGGACGACGGGGGCGCGTCGCGCTGCGCCGGGGCGGGGGAGCAGCCGCAGGAGCGGCGCAGGACCAGGGTCGTCGGCGCGATGTGCCCCGCGCAGGGGAGCTCCCGTCCGGCGAGGAGGTCGAGGAGCAGCTCGGCGGCCGTCCCGCCGAGCCGGTCGAACCGCTGGCGGACCGTCGTCAGCGGCGGCGAGGCGTACCGCGCCGCCTCGATGTCGTCGAACCCGACGAGCGCGATGTCCTCGGGGACGCGGATGCCTGCCTCGGCGAACGCGTCGAGGACCCCGAGCGCCTCCTTGTCGGCCGACAGGAACATCGCGGTGCAGGTGACGCCCTCTTCCAGCAGGCGCCGCACGGCGAGCCGGCCGCTCGCCCGCTCGTTGTTCGGAAGATCGAAGACGAGGTCGGGGTCGAACGAGATGCCGCGCTCCTCGAGCGCGTCCCGGTAGGCCTGGAAGCGCTGCCGGATGTCCTCGTGCGCCATGTGGCCCGCGAAGACGATCCGCTCGTGGCCGTGGTCGAGCAGGTGGCGTACGGCCGAGAGGGCGCCACCGTGGTTGTCGGGCAGGACGTAGGGACAGCGCGCGTCCTCGTTTGCGCGCGCGCTGAGGGTCACGACGGGCCGGCCGTCGTCGAGGAAGGGCTCGAGTTCCGCCGCGTCGATGAGCGCGATCCACCCGTCGATCTGGTCTCGCGCGAGCCGCAGCCTGTGGACGTCTCGCGGGGACGCCCGGATGGCGATCACCCGATATCCGGCGCGCGCGGCGGCCGACTGGATACCGCCGAGAAGCTCGCAGACGTAGCTGCCCCAGATGTCGGGGCACATGATGCCGATGGCTCTATCGAGCGACATGGTGGCAGCATCCTCGGTGGTCCTCAGCGCCCGCGTTCCGTCGTGACGCGATCACAAGCGCAACCTGGTAGCACGCGACACCCGTGTGGCCATGCGGCTCGCGGCGGGAGCGGATGCTCGCCGTCTCGAGCTCCGGCGTCCCCGCGTCCTCACGTCCGGCTCCCGGTCGCCTGCTGATGGCCGTGCTGTGCGGCAAGCGGCGCGAGTATCGGATGGATGGCGAGGCTTGTCAGCCCCGATTGTCGCGCGCCGGAAGGGCGCCGCGGCGGGCGGCCTCATGGGGCCGGCGCCCCCGCCGGCTCATGTCATGGTCTCCCCTGCCCGGACTCCGGACCGCACGTGTCGTCCTCGGACGAGCACACTTTGCCTGTGCGCAGGTCCACGAAGTACCACGCGAGCGTCATCAGCATCGGGGAGGTGTTGCACGGGGGGGCGAGGTGCATCCGGACGTGCGCGCTGGCCCTGTCGACGCTCTCGGGCCGGAAGGCGATACAGGCGGCGCCGGCGGGCCCTCGTTGCTTCAGCGCCCAGGCCCTGGCCAGGACGACGGCCCTTTGCCCCTTCCGCTCCAGGTCCTGAAGAAACCGCTCGATGGGCACGTAGGCCTTGCCGTCGTGCCACATCGCCGCGCCGCGCCGCATATCGACGCGGAATCGCTCCGTGGCGCAGATGCGGCTCGCCGGGGAGCACGTCTCTCCCGCCCGGGCGACGAGATCGAAGACGTGGCCGTGTGACGCCTCCAGCGTGAGCGAATCGACGCCGGACCACTTCCATTCGAGCATCTGGCCGAGCGCGGTGACCGCCGGGGGATGGTCCCGGTACCAGCTCGCCTTGAACGCCGCGTAGTCGCGGAGCTCGCCGTTGTCGTCCCACGCGAGCTCGTGCGTGCGCCTGTCGACGCGGAAGCGCGCGAGCCGTTTGCGGCTGTCGGGCGAGAGCACGGACACGTGGAGGTGCGTGGCCGTCTCGTCCTCGACGTGCAGCGCGGTCGTGCCTCCCCAGGCGATGGCGTCGTCGATGAAGCGCTTCTCCAGCGCCGAGACGGCTGCTCTCAGGGACTCCTCGCGCGCGGCGAAGAACTCGCGCATCGGCCGGGGCGTAGCTTCGTCCCACCAGCGCACGGTGCCAGCGCGCCTGTCGACGGCGAACGTGGCGAACGGCGCGAGGCGCGCGCTGAACGGAGCGCACTGGACGGGGCCGCGCTCGCGCCGGTGCAGCGCGACCCTCGCCAGTCCGGCTGCGTCCTGCTCCGGCGCGAGCTCCCAGCACTCCGCCGGCAGCTTCTCCACGCTCACCCGCGGCGTCAGCCACGTGTCCTGATCGTCGGCCGTGCCCGATCTCGGGGTGGCGAGGAACGAGGCGAGCGCCTCTCTCACGAGGTCCGTGGCGTCGTCCGCCGGGGGGGCTGTTGGGGGGGCCGTTGAGAGGGCTGTGGGAGCGATGTGCTGGATGGGTCGCGCCATCGTCCGCGGCGCCAAAGGTCCTCTCGCCTCGGGCGCGGGTGCCGCGCACGCCGTGAGCGCGAGCGACAGGCACGCCGCGCAGGAGAGGGCCAGTCCGCGCAGGCGCCGCCACGCCGGCCGCTCGATCGCCGCCGCGACCCTCCTGCTTTCGACCGAGCCGCTGCCCGGACCTCTCATGGCTTCACCCTCGACAACACGCGCTCGACGCAGCGGTCCGCGCCCTGCTTCGCCAGGAGGACGTGGGTGGTCGCGTTGGACCGGGCGAGGCCCGGGCGCGTCAGCCACAGCTCCACGTCCTCGCACTTCGTTGGATCCTCCCCGTCGGGGCCCCCGCACGCGCCGAGCTGCGGTGTGGACGCGAGCCCTGGCAGCGCTGCGCGCAGCTCGCGGTGCCAGCGCTGGCCCGCGGACGGCGATGCCGCCGGGCAGAGCCAGCGCTCGGCCTCTGCCCACTCGAGCCCGAGCCAGGCGTACACGAACGACTCCGCGTCAGGCGCGAGGGGCGGCGCTCGACGCACGCTGTCGCCTTCCACCGTGTAGCGCGCGGCGAGGGCGTCCCAGCGCGGGTACCATGGGAGGAAGGTCGGGTCGCCTGTCCAGCCCAGCGTGAAGCCCCCGGCGGACACCGCGAGGGTGTAGCCGGCCGGCATGTGGAATCGGAGGCTGTTCGCGAAGGCCGCGCGCGGGTGCAGCGGGTCAGTTCCCTCCAGCAGCACCCTCGTTGTCAGCGTCCTCCAGAGCGAGACACAGGACGACTCCGCGCTCGAGACGGCCAGCGCCCAGCGCCCCTTCGGTCGGCCCGCAAGGAAGCCATAAGACAGCCGGTTTCCCTCGGACGTCCACTCCGACGGATCGCTCTCGTGAGCGAGCGCGAGGCGAAAGCCCGCCGGGCCCCGCTCGAAGACGTAGAGAGACGCGTCCTCGCCGCACGGGACCGCGAGCGTGAGGAGCGCGACCCGGAGCTCGGGGTGCGCCGCGGGCTGCTCGATGCGGAGGTCGAGCAGGCTGCCCCACCGCCGTTCCTCGCCGGCGGGGCGGACGCCGAGCCGCTCGAGCTCCGCCATCGCGCGCGTGCGTGCGGCGGCCGGCGCGCCCTCGGCCGCGTCGAGCGCGCGCCCGACGACGCCTCGGAGCTCGGCCTTCAAGGCGCGGAGCAGCGCCGGAGCTCCCGCGGGGGGCGCGCTCAGCCCGATGCCGTCCGCGCTGGTGTCGAGCGCGGCGAGCGCCTGCATCGTGGACACGACATCGGGCGGAGGCTGCGCTTCGGTCGCGGCTGGCTCCGGCGGCGGAGCAGGCGTCCTCTCGCGCTCCGCGGGCAGCGGGCGCGGTGGTGTCGCGTCTTCCTGCCGAGGCGGCGCGGGTGACAGGCGCGCTCCGGTCACGGGCAGAGTTCCGGGTGGAGCTCCTGCCGTGCAGGCGAGTTGCCAGAGCAGCGCGGCGGCCAGAGCGCCGCCTCCGGCGCGCAAGCGAGGAGTTCGGGACGGGCTCGGGGACATCGGCGCAGCCTAACGCCGATCCCGGGTCTCCGATTCCTTCGGCAGCGCCCTGGTCGCGGCTCAGGTCCCGTGCGGCGGGTGCTGCTCGGAGTCGCTCGAAAAGAGAAACGCCTGCTGCTCGAGGGCCACCCGCCCCTTGCGCTTCGGCCGGCGCGGCGGCGCCCCGGACTCCGCCGGCTCGCCCTCGGTCTGCTCGGCGCAGCGCGGGCAGACGGCGGGCGGCGCGGGCGGCTCCGGCGCCGCGAGCTCGAGCCGGGGCGGCGAGGGGGGTTCCGGCTCCGCCTCGGGCAGCGGCGGTTCGACCGGATCCGCCCGCTCGATCTCGGCGCGACCGCGCGCGTGCTCGGCGGTGACCAGGGCGCGGAGGGCGCGGGCGGCGGCGCGGTGCTCGGCGGCGGCCCGGCGCAGGCGCGCGACGAGCTCGATCGCTGCCCGCGGCGGCGCGTGGAAGCGGGCGCGCTCGCGGTGCGCGCAGCCGTCATGACCGCGGCCGCTGCTGCCGCAGTCGATGCAGAGGAGATCGAGCGCGAGCGGCTCCCGGACGGCGGAGCTCGGCTCGTCCGCCGCTGTGTCGTCGGGCGGGAATGCGTCGATGGGTTCCTCGACGGGCGGCAGCTCTTCGACGACGGCGGCGGCGGCCTTGCGGGGGCGCATGCCGATCGGCTAGCAGATCATTGAACGGATGTACAGGTGTGCCTGGTGCTCGCGGCGTGGTGGGCCGTCCGGGCTGGCGGATGCCCGGGGAAGGCGGACCACGTCACGAACCGGACGAGGAGGCGCGCCATCTCCTCCGCTTCCTCCACCTGGCAGAGACGCTCGTGATGAGGCGGGGTGGAGGGCTCTATCTTGCGAGCGGAGAGAGATTCAACGCAAAGACGCAAAGGCGCAAAGACGCAAGAAGGCATGGAACTTGTTTTTTTATTGCGCCTTTGCGTCTTTGCGTCTTTGCGTTGAAATTTCTCCTCGGAGCCCTGGCTGGACTCCTGATGGGTGCAACTACGCGCGCTTCGCCGGGCTCGAGCCCGATCTCTCGCCGACGAACTCTTACGCCTGCTATCAGGGCTACTTCAACACCAAGCGGTTCTATCCGGGGGCGGTTGAGACGTACGGCAGGCTCGGGAACCTGTACCGCGCAATCTCTCCGAGCGCGTGACCCCGACGCCGTCGCGGCGCTGCGTCCGGCTGGGAGCTGACGTGGTAGCCTGCCGGCATGATCCTCCCCCTCGCACAGAGGAGCGCGCCACCCCCGCAAGCCCGCGGCGTCCGGTTCGCGCGCGGGGCCTTCCTCGCCGGGGCGGCCGCGGCCTGTCTCGCGCTCGGCTGCCAGGGCATCCTCGGCATTCACGACGTCTCGCGCGACGGGGCCGGCGGTGACGGCGGCGCCGGGGCCGGTGGGGCCGCCGCGTCGGGCGGAGGCGGTGGCGGCGACCTTTCCGCGCACGGCAGCGGCGGCGGGGCGCCGCAGGCGGGCTTCTCGATCGCGCTCGACCCGGCGGCGGCGCGCGTGGTGCGCGGCGGCTCGACGTCGCTCACCGTCGCCGTCACCCGCTCGGACGACTTCGTGGGCGACGTCGCGCTCTCGCTGTCGGGCCTGCCGAGCGGCGTCACGGCGAGCCCGGTCGTGGTCTCGGAGGGCGAGGCCTCGGGCGTGCTCACGCTGACCGCGGAGCCGCTCGCGGAGGTCGGTGGTGCCGCGCCCTCGCTCGTGGCCAGCGCACCCGGGCTGGAGGATCGGGTGGTGCCCGTCTCGCTGCTCGTCGCCGATCCGCCGGGGACGCTCGATGCATCGTTCGACGGCGAGGGCATCGCCACCAGCGGCACGCCCCACGAGGCGCGCGCCGTCGTCGTCCAGGAGGACGACAGGATCCTCGTCGCAGGGGTCGACGGGGACACCTGGGGGCTCGCGCGCTTCCTGCCGAGCGGCGTGCTCGATCCGGAGTTTGGCACAGGGGGCCTCGTCGTCGGCCAGAAGGGGACGATCGAGTCGCTGGCCCTGCAGCCGGACGGGCGCATCCTGGCGGTGGGGACGCGCGACGAGCAGCTCGCGGTCGTCCGGTTTCACGCGAACGGGGGGATCGATCAAGCCTTTGGCGCCAGCGGGGTCGCGAGGCTCGAACCTGCCTTGATCAGCGGCTCGGACGGGTTCGATGTCGCCGTCCAGAGCGACGGCGGGATCATCGCGGCCGGCGTCGGCAAGCCGGGCAACCGTGGCATCGTCGTGCGGTTCTCCGCCACGGGCGACCTCGATCGCGATTTCGGCGGTTCGGGCATCTTCTCGATGGATGAGCGGCCGCTGCACTCCGTCGCGATCGATGGAGACGACCACATCATCGCCGGAGGGACGGAGCGGGACGCGGGCCCCACCTTCCTTGCGGCGCGGCTCGATGGCGACGGGGTCCTCGATCCTGGCTTTGGAACGGGCGGCATCGCCTATCTCACGCAGACGCCCTACAACGACTCCGACCTCGCCCTCGGAGGCGACGGTGAGCCGGTCCTCGTGGGATATGCGCTCGACGGCGTGAATCACTATGCCTTCGCGCGCTTCAACGCGGACGGCTCGGTGGACACGACGTTCGGCGGGACTGGCATGGTGAACGCGAGCGGCGAGGAGAAGCCCTATGTGCGGGGCTACGGTGTCGCCCTCCAGGCCGACGGCAAGATCCTCGGCGCGGTCGCGGGTGGCACCGTGAACTCGGGCATCACGGCCTCGATCCTGCGGCTCCTGCCGGACGGCTCCAGGGACGCCGGGTTCGGCGCCTCGGGCGCCGTCGTGCTCGACGACCATCCGGACCAGAACTACCTCTACGCCGTCACCGTCCAGCGCGACGGCCGCATCGTTGCCGCGGGGAAGCGGTCGAACCTCGGGCTCATGGTCGTGCGTATCTGGGATTAGCCCCCTCGCTCGGCGTGGGGCGGCTGGTCGCGGGCGCCCTGTTCACGCTGGCCTGACCCTCACTCCTTCCGCAAGAGCCCGTATCGCGCGAGCTTCCGGTACAGCGTCATCCTCGGGATCCCGAGGCTCCTCGACACCTCGCTCACGTTCCAGCGGGAGAGCTCGAGCGCGGCGCGGATCCGCTCCTCCTCGGCGCCCTGGTGCTCGGCGCGCGACCGGCCCCGCGGCGCGGGCGCCGCCGCCGGCAGCTGGATGTCGGCCGCGCCGATCTCCGGGCCCGGCGAGAGCACGCACGCGCGCGAGAGCACGTTCTCGAGCTGCCTCACGTTGCCGGGCCAGCCGTACGACGAGAGCCGCCGGAGCGCGCCCCGGGACAGCCGGAAGGCCGGGCGGCCCTGGCGCGCCGCGAGCTTCTCGACGATCGCCTGCGCGATCGCCGGGATGTCGTCCGGCCGGTCGCGCAGCGGCGGCAGGCGGATCTCGATGACGCTGACCCGGTAGTAGAGATCCTCGCGAAAGCGCCCCCGGGCGACCTCCTCCCGCAGATCCCGGTTCGTCGCGCAGACGACCCGCACGTCGGCCACCGAGACGCTCCGGTCCGACCCCACCGGGCGGATCGAGCGCTCCTGGAGCGCGCGGAGCAGCTTCGCCTGCACGCCGAGCGGCACCTCCCCGAGCTCGTCGAGGAACAGCGTCCCGCCCCGCGCCGAGACGAACAGCCCGCCGTGATCGCGGACCGCGCCGGTGAACGCGCCCTTCACGTGGCCGAAGAGCTCCGACTCGAGAAGCGCCTCCGGCAGCGCGGCGCAGTTGACCGCCACGAACGGCCCGTCCCGCCGGGGCCCGCCCGCGTGGATCGCGCGCGCGACGAGCTCCTTGCCCGTGCCGCTCTCGCCGGTCACCGTCACGGTCACGTCGCTCTCCGCGACGCGCTCGCAGAGCGCGAGCACCGCGCGCATCGGCGCGCTCCTCCCCGCGATCTCCGGGAAGTCGCGGCGCGCGTCCGCCCGGGTCCGCTCGAGCTCGTGCGAGAGCCGCTCGATCTCGTCGGCCTGCGAGCGCATGAGCTCCGCGACCCGCCGCTGCTCCTCCTCCAGGGCCCGCGTGCGGTCCCGGAGCTCGGCCATCAGCCTGCCGTTGTGCAGCGCGACCGCGATCTGGTCGGCGAACGCGCCGAGCAGATCCGCGTCGCCCTCCGCGAACTTGCCGCGCTGGAACCGGTTGTCGAGGTAGACGGCGCCGAGCACCGCGCCGTGCGCGCGGATCGGCACGCACACGATCGACCGGAGCCGCAGGCCGTGCACGGACGCGTTCCCGTGGAACCGCTCGTCGGCCAGCGCGTCGACCGTGAGCACCGCCTCCCCACGCTCGACCACCCGCTTCGCGATCCCGTGGCTGAACTTGAGCTGGCTCTTGCCGACGCGCTCGCGATCGAGGTTCCGCGCGACAGCGACCTCGAGCTTGCCCTTCGCGTGGCCTCCCGGTTCCGGCGACGGCGACGGCGACGGCGAGGCGAGGATCACGAACCCCCGCTCGGCGCCGGTCAGCTCGATGGCCGCGTCCATGGCGAGGCGGAGCACCTCCTCCGCGTCGAGCGTCGAGCTCAGGCGCCGGTTCACCTCGAGCAGCTTCAGCACGAGCTCCATGCGGGCCCCCGGCGGCGCGGGCCCGCCGCGGAGCGCGGCCCGCCGGGGGTGCCGCCAGAAGACCTCGGCGAGCTCGGCGGGGAGCGTGCTCCCGATGCGCTCCCAGCACTCGAGCGCGGCCGTGCGGTGCCGCTCCGCCAGCGCCGTCGCCGACCGGAGGCGGAGCACCGCGGCGGACACCTCCTCGTGCTTCGCGTGGAGCTCGAGCTGCGAGACCCTCGCCACGAGTCCCGCGCCCCGCTGCACCTCGGCGAGGGCCGCGTCCGTGTCGCCTCGGGCCAGCGCGAGCTCCGCGCCCGCCGTCGCGTGGCGCAGCGCGAGGTCCGCCGCGTCGGTCTCCCGGAGCAGCGCCGCGGCCTCGGCCAGCCGCGCGCCCGCCGCGGCCCTGTCCCGCGCCGCGAGCGCGACCTCCGCGGCGTGGATCACCGCCTCGCACGCCTCGCGCTTCGATCCGCGCGCCGCGTGGCCGGCGCGGGCCTCCTCGAGCAGCCGCGCCGCCTCGCCGAGCGCGCCGCGCGCGGCGGCGATCTCCGCGGCGAGCCCGAGCGCCGCCACGGCGATCTCCTCGGGGGCCCTCGGGCCCTCGGGCGCTCGCATCCGCGCGACGGCGAGCTCGGCGCGCTCGAGCAGGCCGACGTCCGCGTGGATCTTGGCGAGGTTGAAGCGCAGCGTCGCCTCGGTCCGCTCCTTGGCGAAGGCGATCGCCGCCCGGAGCCCGCGCTCGTAGCAGCGCAGCGCCGCGCCCCAGTCGCCGAGCTGGTGCCTCGCCGTCCCCAGGTTGAGCGCGGCCGTCGCGAGCAGGTCGCCGAGGCCCTCGGCCTCGGCCAGGTCGAGCGCCTCCTGGAACCCGCGCGCCGCGAGGGCCGCGTCGCCGGCGCGGTAGGCGTGGAGCGCGTGGTAGCTGAGCGTGCGGGCGCGGGCGCGGGGCGAGCCCGACGCCGGCCGCAGCGCGACGGCGCGCGCCAGGCTCTGGAGCGCCCCGGCCTGGTCGCTCAGGTACCCGAGCGCGAGGCCCAGCGTCTCGGCCAGCTCCGCGGCGGTCTCGCGCGCCTCGCCGCTCGCGGGCGCGCTGTCGGCCTCGCGCGCCTCGCGCGCCTCGCCGCTCGCGGGCGCGCCCTCGACCTCGCGTGATCCGAGCGCCGCGAGCGCCCCCTCCGCCTCGCGCCGGGCCTCGTCGTAGCGGCCGAGGCGCAGCAGGCAGCGCGCGGAGAGGCTCGCGAGCCGCCCGCCCCAGGGCCCGGGCGAGAGGGCCCGCGCGCGCCCGAGCTGCCAGAGCGCCCGCTCGACCTTCCCGAGCTTCTCGTAGCAGCGCGCCGCCCGGTACGAGAGCTCCGCGCCGACGTCGGCGGGCGGCCGCGCGCGCCTCGCCCGCGCGAGCAGCGAGAGCGCGCGCCGCGGGTCGCCGGCCGCCTCGATCGCGGACGCCGCGGCCACGAGCGTCCGTGGCGCCGGCAGGACCTCGCAGGCGGCGTCCGCCGCGCGCACCCAGGCGCGCGGCGCCCACTCGAGCATCGGCCCGGACGCGGCGAGCGCCCGCCGCGCCGCCTCGTGGTCGCCCGCGAGCACGAGCGCCCTCGCCCGGTCCGCCGCGCGCTGGCTGCGGACCGCCGGGCCGAGGGCCGCCTCGTCGGCGCCGGCGAGGTGGGCCGCCATCGCGGCCGCGACCTCGCGCACGACGCCCGCGTCGAGCCAGGGCAGGATCGCCCTGGCTTGCCCGGGCTGACCGAGGCGGAACCCCTCGCCGTCGAGCCGCGCGAGCCCCGCGGCCTCGAGCGCGTCGAGCGCCGCGCGCCCCACGCCGAGCGCGGCGGCGGCCTCGGGCCCGAGCGGGTCCGCGACCGCGAGCGCCGCGAGGGCGCGCGCCTCGCCGAGGTCGAGCGCCGCCACGCGCCGTCGCCAGAGCTCCGGGGTGCCCGTCGTGTGGACGAACCTGTCGAGCTCCGCCTCGCTCAGGCCGCGCTGCGCCAGCGCGGCGCAGAGCTCCTTGAGCGCGCGCGGCCGGCCGCCGCTCGCGCGCAGGAGGTCCGACGTGCGCGCCGCCGTGGCGAGGGGCGCTGTCCAGACCCGGACCGCGTCCTCGCCGAGCGGGCCCAGCGGCAGCTCGACGACCGCGCCGCCGCCCACGTCGAGCCGCTCCGCGGAGGCGATCAGCCAGAGGACGGCGTCGGTCGGCCCGGTCGATCGCACGAGCGCCTCGAGCAGCGCCCGGTCGTGCGCGCCCAGCCTGTGGGCGTCGTCGATCGCGAGCACGCGCGGCCGGCGCGGCGCGGGCAATCCGTACGGATCGCGCAGATCGCGCGAATCCCGCAGATCGCGCGGATCCCGCGGCGCGCGCCCCGCCTCGCCCTCGCGCCCGCGCGCCCCCGCGAGCTCGCCGCGGGCCCCGAGCAGCGCGTCGACGCCGGCCGGGAGCGCCGCGCCGCCGAGCGCCCGGACCAGCAGCGCGCGCAGCGGATCGTCGCCGCGGGGCGCGCCCTCGACGACCTGCGCGCGGAGCTGCGCGCGCCACTTGAGCTCGCGGAACAGCCGCGATTTGCCCGCGCCTTCCTCGCCCGTGACGATCACCGCGCGCGGCCCGCGCTCGCCGCGGAGCAGCGCCTCGAGCGCCGCGCCGAACGCCTCGACCTCGCGCTCCCGGCCGACGATCTCGCCCGGCTCGCTCACGACGGCGGGCGCGCGCCGCGGCAGGCCGCCCGCGGAGAGGGCCTCGAGGACCTCCTCGACCCCGGAGGGGCGGCTCGCCGGATCCTCCGCGGTGAGCCGCTCGGCGAGGCGGCGAGCGGCGGCGGGCGGCGCCCCGGAGAGGAGCGGGAACAGGGCCTCGAGCGTCCGCCCCACCGCGAAGAGGTCCGAGCGCGCGCTCGGCGGGGCCCCCCGGAGGAGCTCCGGCGCGAAGAACCGCGCCGTCCCCGAGAGGTCCCCCGCGCCCGCGCGCATCCTCCGCGCCGCGCTGAGGTCGATGAGCACGCCCGCGCCGTCGTCCCGCACGAGGACGTTCTCGGGCTTGAAGTCGCCGTGGACGATGCCGGCGCCGTGGAGCCACCCGAGCGCGTCGAGCGCGTCGAGCAGGACGGGCAGGGCCGCGCGGAAGGCGCGCCCCCGCGCGTGCTCGGCCAGCGTCCGGCCCCGGATGAGCTCCGTCGTGGCGTACGTGAGCGGCTGGCCCGGCGCGCCGCCGGACGTCGTCCGGGCGAAGTCGTACGCGCGCGGGAGGCGCGGGTGAGCGCAGGCCGAGAGCAGCGAGAACTCCCGCCGGAACGCCTCGAGCGCGCCCGCGGAGCCGAAGCTCAGCGATTTCATCGCGACGTCGCGATCGAAGAGCCGGTCGCGCGCCTCGTAGACCGAGGCGAGCCCGCCGCGCCCGAGCGCGCGCACCACCTCGTAACGGCCATCGACCACGGCCCCTGGCGCAATGCCGTGGTGTACCATCGGTACAATATGGTACAGAATGGTACAAAAGGGGCCCACGATCTCCGCGGAACGCAGCGGATCCCATTGGCGCGACTCTTGAACAGAGGGGCGGCGTGATGCGCTGGCTTGCTGTCCTTCTCGTCGCGTGCGCCGCCGGGTGCGGGGTGAACCCCATCCCGGAGCCGCCCTTCGAGCGGCCGCCGGCGCTCGCCGGCGACGTCGTCGGCGCGGTGTGCGACGAGTGCGACGGCGCCCCGCTGGAGCTCACCGGGGCGCCCGGGAGCGTGACCGACGCCGACGTTGTCTGGGCGGTGAACCTCGATGGGACCGCGCCCCCGGTCGTCGCGCCGGTCGCGGGCGACGGCAGCTTCGCGCTCGACATCGACGGCCTCCGCGGGAACGAGCTGCGCCTCCAGGCGCGGCGCGGCGCGCTGCGCTCCGAGCCGGTGGACCTCGTCGCCGGGGTCGGCGCCCTCGATCCGTCGCCTCGCCCGCTCGCGGACTGCTTCGAGGTCGAGCGGGAGCTCGCGCTGCCCGAGGCGGCCTCCGGCGCGACGTCCAGCAGCGCCGTCGCGCTCGCGCACGCCTGCGGCGCGCCGCTCGCGATCGACAGGATCGCGCTGCGCGCCCCCGCGCCCGAGTACAGCCTCGAGGGAACGGCGGCCCCCGTGGTCCTCGAGGCGGGGAGCGCCGGAGAGCTCCGCGTTGTGTACCGGCCGACCGGCGCCGCCGCGCGCGAGGAAGTGGCGCTGATCGAGGTGTCTTCACCGGAGGTCTTCCGGAGGGCGGTGACGCTCTTCGTGCCCGGCGCTCCCTGAGTCGATTCCAGCTCTCCGCTCCTCCGGGAGGCTCGAGACGGGCCTCGAGGGGGAGCTCGCATCTCCCAACCCACACGAGAAAGATACGGAGATCACCATGCGAACCTGTGCCTTGTTGCTTCTTGCGGCCTCTTCGATCGTCGGACTGCTCGGCTGTCACCCTCCCACGGGCGGCGGCGGCGGGGCGTGCCCGGATCCGGACGATCCGGGCGTCCACTACGTCTCTCAAGATCCGGACGAGTGCGCGCTCATCGACTTCGTCTGCGCGGAGGGACAGCGGCTGATGACCGAGCCAGGGTGCGGCTGCGGCTGCATCGACGAGGAGTCTCCCCCCGCGTGCCCGGACCCGGGTGATCCAGGCGTCCGTTACGTCTCTCACGATCCGAACGAGTGCGCGCTCATCGACTTCGCTTGCTCGCCGCCAGAGGAGCTCTTCGGCGGCGAGTGCGGCTGTGGCTGCGTCGGCCCCGCGCCGGAGACCTGCCCTGACGCCGCGGATCCGGACGTCCGCTACGTCTCTCACGATCCGGAGTACTGCCACCTCGTCGACTTCATCTGCGCGCCGGGAGAGGCGCAATTCTCCGACGCGTGCGGCTGCGGCTGCGTCGGCCCGGCGCTCCCCGTCGGGCGCACTCAAGGCAAGTGACCGCGCCCGCGGCTACCCGCCCTGGCCGACGCGCTCGCCCGGCCGGCCGGCGCGCTCCGCAGGGAGAGCCCGCCGCGCCCTGAAGCGCCCCCCGTCTCCGCCCTCGCCTCTCGCCTCCTGCGTAGGGCTCCCCACAATATCGATTCACGGCTGGCCCGCTCGGCCCGCGCCGCGCGGAAGCTGCTGTGGAAGCGAGCGCTGCGGGGCGGCCGTGTGGAATTGATTACATGCGCGCACCTGAAGCGCGCTCCGGATCGATGTCCGACCGGTTGCTCGGAAGTTCTCCAGTTGTTTCGTCGACGACGGTGATAGGCTCGCCTGTGCGACGTGGGGGGAGGACGCGACCGGGATGAAGAGTGGGCCTGTCGAACAGCGCACGTCGAAGGCGATCGGCGTCGCGGCGGTCTTCCTGGACAACTCCTTCAACGCAGCGGCCTTCGCCGGCATGCACCGCGCCGCGCGCGCGCGCGGCTACGAGCTCCTCCTGATCCGCGCGACGCCTCGGGACGTCCTCGCGCGCGGGATGGCGCTTCACCACGTGGCCGGCTGGATAACGATGTACACCATCGACGGCCTGGAGGAGCTGCTCTCCGATGGGAAGCCCGGCGTGATCTTCTGCGCGCCCGCGCTCGGCCCGCGCTGCCCGGTCGTTCGGGCGGAGAACCACGCTACGATTCACCAGCTCGTCGACCACCTCGCCCGCCTCGGTCATCGCCGTATCGCCTACATCGGCAAGGCGACGTCGGACGACTTCATCGAGCGGGCCGGCGCGTTCGAGGAGGCGCTGCGCGCGCGCGGCCTCGAGACCGGCCTCAACCTGCTCTCCGAGTTCCAGGAGTGCACCATCCTGTACACCGAGCAGCGCGTGCGGGCGCTCATCGAGCGCGACGGCAAGTTCTGCACCGCGCTCGTGGCAGGCAACGACGAGATGGCGATAGGCGCCATCAACGCGTTTCGGGCGCGCGGATACCGCGTGCCCGAGGACATCGCCGTGGTGGGGTTCGACGACATCAGCGCCGCCCAGCACTGCCAGCCGCCGCTCACCACGATACGGCAGGACCCGGTGCTCCTCGGGAGCACGGCTGTCGAGCGCCTCATCGATCTCCTCGACGGCCGCCCTCCTCCGCAGCTCGTGACCCGCGTCCCCGCCGAGCTCGTGGTGCGGCGCTCGTGCGGCAGCGCTGCGTGGGAGGCCGCGCCGTCCGTGCCGGAGCTCGACGCGCCGCCCTGCGACTGGGAGCGCGAGCTGCCCCGGCAGCTGAGCGGCCTGATCGAGGGGCCGAGGTGCTCGCAGCCCGCCGAGGCGCCCCTCGCCTGGCCGGAGGCCGAGGTGATCGTGCGGGGTCTCGGCGCGGCGCTCACCGGGGCGGAGCTGCCGGACGTGGAGACGCTCGATCGCGCCTTCGGCGCGGCGGTCGCGCGCAACAACAGGATCGACGTCCTCCTCGCGGTGGTGAGGCACATCGAGGCGACCGCCGCGCGGCAGCTCGCCGGCGCCTCGGATCCGGACGCCGCGCGCCGGCTGGAGACGTTCCTCGACCGCGTGCGCCTCTCGCAGCAGCGGGCCCTCGTGGCGGCGGAGCGGTACAGCGTGAAGAGCCTCGAGCGGCTGGTTCGCGCCAACGTGAACATGAGCAGGCTCCTTGTCTCGAAGCAGGTATGGACCGACGAGCGCCTCGGGTGGCTGGCGCACACCACAGTGCGCGTCGCGTGCGTCGCGCGCTGGGCGGACGATCCGGGCGCGGACGGGCCGGAGGCCGTCATCGAGAGCGTGCACACCTGCGATCCGGACGTGGCCGCGCTCGTGGGGCGACGGTATCCGGCTGGCCTCTTTCCGCCGCCCGCCCTGCGCGCGGCCGCGTTGCCGGACGAGCCGAGCGGTTTTCTCGTGATTGTCCCGATCGTGAGCGCGCAGCGCGACTGGGGGACCCTGGTGATGGGGGGGCTGCACACGGAGAGCTTCGCGGACAACCTCCACCCGCTGTCCATGTGGGTGTCGCTCCTGATCGCCGCGTTCGAGCAGCAAGAGATGGCGGTCGCGCTGCAGGCGGAGCGCGACATGCTGGCCGCCGCCTACGAGCGCGAGCGCGCGCTGGCGAGCACGGTGCGGGAGCTCGGCTGTCCCGTCATCCCGCTGCTGCCCGGGGTGCTGCTCATCTCGCTGATCGGCGCGATCGACGCAGCGCGGGCGCAGCAGATCACGGCGGCCGCGCTCTCGGGCGTCGCGCGGGAGGGGGCCCGGTGGGTGCTGCTCGACGTGACCGGCGTGCCGTTCGTCGACGAGGCGATCGCGGCGGCGCTGGTGCAGACGGCGCAGGCGACCCGGCTGCTCGGCGCGCGCGTGAGCCTCGTCGGCGTCGGGCCCACGATGGCGCAGGGCATGGTCGGCCTCGGGATCGAGCTGCGCGGCATATCCATCTTCCAGTCGCTGGCGGCCGCCATCAGCGAGCTGACCAGGCCAGAAAAGAAGACGAAGACGAAGGCGAGGCGGGCAGAGTAGCGCCGCCTCGCGCCATCCTCGGACGCTCGTCCGCGCGCTGCGGCCTCGCCCGTTCGATCGCTTGATGGCGCGATCGCTCGAATCACTTCATCAGGAGCGTCACCGCCGCGCGCCCGGCGGCCTCGGTCAGCCGCCGCATGTAGTCCCAGTTGAGCTGATCGACCCGGTCGCAGCGCTGGTGGTAACAGGGGTTGCCGTCGTCGCCGAAGAAGTCCTGCGATATGGCCACGGCCGGCGCCCCGTAGCGCCAGAACGCCGCGTGATCGCTGCGGTTCGTGCAGGCGTCCACCCGGGTCAGGCCGAGGTCGCCGCGCGACGCGGCCTCCTCGACCAGCGCGGCCAGATCGGACGACGTGTTCTCGTTGCAGTGGATGACGTGATAGTGCCCGTCGTCGTTGGAGTCGTAGCCTGTCATCTCCAGATCCAGGACGCCGACCACCTGCTTCATCTGCCCGTTCCGGTAGAGCTTGCTCGCGTAGGCCCGTGAGCCGAGGAGGCCGTCCTCTTCTTGGTCGAAGGCGACGACGCGGAGCCCGATGCTCAGCTTCACGTCCTTCAGCGCGTGGGCGATGGCGAGCGACGACACGATGCCTGAGCCGTCGTCGTCGGCGCCCGCGTTGCTCATGGAGTCGTAGTGCGCCGAGAGGATGAGGACGCGCGACGGATCGGCGCCGGGCCTGTCCGCCGTCAGGTTGACGCCCCGGCTCCAGCCGCTCTGATAAGCGTGCTCCTCGACGGTGAGCCCGATCGCCTCGAATTGCTGGCGCATCCAGGCGCGGGCGAGCGCGCGCCCGTCCTCGGAGCCGCGCTCGCGGATGACCGCCGAGCGGCCGCCGACGGTCACGGGCGCGGCGCCGGAGAGCTCCTTGAGCCGCGCCTCGAGGAACGCGGCGTCGATGTGGAGCTCGGGGAGATCGGCGGCGTCGCGCCCGTGATCGTCGCGCGGCGCGCGCGTCCCGGCCGGAGCGCGGTCCGCCTGTCGTCCCGGAGCGCGCGACAGGACCACCTCCTGCTCCCCCAGCGGCTCCGGGTGAAGGCGGTGCGAGCCGAGCCAGTCATGGGGGTCTCGGCCCGTCGGGACGGCGACGGCGGCGATCCCGCCGACGCGCGCGCGCTCGCCCGGGAGCGCCGCGCTGGGCAGCGGCCCCTCCACGAGGTAGAGCGAGGCCCCGCGCTCTTCTTTCAGAGTGACGCTCTGCCAGGCGTCATCGACGCTGGCGCGGGTCACGACGACCTGGCCAGTCTCCGTCGCGAGCCGGTTCAGGAACGTGCTGACCGTATCCTTGCCCACGTGCGAAACGTGGATCTCTCCGGCCGCCGGCGCGCCCGGATCTCCGGACGCGCACGACGTCGAGGCGAGCGCAAAGGCGGCGCCCAGCGCGGCGAGGGCGCTCGAACGATTGCGGCAGGTTGTCATGGCGTCTTCCCCTTTCGGCGACACCGTACGGATCTCAAACGAATTATCCAAGCACTATCTCGCGGTGAGTCGAGCTTTGGATCGAATCGCGTCAAATGCAATGAGGGACACACGCGCGCTCCACCGGAGCTCTGGAGTCATGGTCCAGCTCGTCAGTCCGTGAGTGATGACGAGGCCGCTCGTCCTGTTCGCGCAGCCGCGCGGCCCGCCGTCTCGTGGTCGCTTACGTGAACGTTGACGCGAACGTTGGTTCGGTCACTGTTCGGGGGGGGTTCCGTCTCGCAGCGCGAGCTGCCCTCGACGGCAGGTATCGATGGCCGACGCGAGGATGCGCATCGCCTCCTGCGGCGCGTGGAAGCCGGACGAGTTCTCCGCCTCCGCGAAGTCGACGAAGAACTGACATTTCCGCTGCGCCGCGCGCGGCCCCGCGAGCGCTTCTTCGGCCATCCCGGCCTCCTTCGCCCGGCGGATGTCGCCGATGAGCGCGGTCACGGCGTCCATCGCCCGGTTGCGCGCCTCGAAATGGCGCGACTGGATCGTCTCCACGCGCTGCCGGAGCTCGTCCTCGGGCCACTTGTGGCACGTCTGGCACGCGCGGTTCACGTTGAGGAGCGGGCTCTGCACGTGGTGATCGCTGATCTTCGTCGCGCCGACCCGCTGGTAGGGCATGTGGCAGTCGGCGCAGGCCACGCCGGAGCGGGCGTGGATGCCCTGATTCCACATCTCGAACTCCGGGTGCTGCGCCTTCAGCACCTTCGCGCCCGACTCCGCGTGCGTCCAGTCCGAGTGGCCGTTCTCCTCGTAATAGGCGTAGATCTCGTCGACCTTGAGGCCCTTCGCCCACGGGTACACGAGGCGCTTCTCCGGACCCTTGAAGTAATACTCCACGTGGCACTGGCCGCAGACGTACGAGCGCATCTCCTGGCGCGTGGCCATCGTGTTGACGTCGTAATTGGCCTCACCCGTCGACGCCTTGAGCGCGCGGATCCCCTCGATGAACCCGGGCCGCGTCACCCGGAGCTGCATCGACTCCGGGTCGTGGCAATCGATGCACGAGACCGGGTGCGTCACCAGCTTGCGCGCCTCGGGGAAGGGCATCTGGTTCATCGCCTCCCACCCGCGCATCAGGTCGCCGCCGCCGAGCTTCTTGTACGGCACGTACACGGACGCATGGCAGTGAATGCAGGTGCCCGGCTGCTTCGTCGCGACCTGACGCTCGGTGTACACCTGATCCTCGAGCATGTGGGCGTGCCCGCGCTCCTCCCGGAAGTCGCGCGCGAAGGCGTAGCCGGCCCACATCGTCTTCAGCCGACCGTCCTCCTCGAGCTTCGATTGCGCGACCACGCTGCGCGGATCGGCCTCCGTCGGCGTGCGCGGCACCGCCTCGCTCCCGCCGAAGCGCGTGCGCTTCTGGTCGACCGTGCGCCGGTAGCCGTCGTACTGGAGGGGGAAGTTCTTCCCCCAGACGGCCGGGTCGTCTATCGTGTCGTCAAGCTCGACGACCCGATAGAACGGGCTCTTCGCCTCCTGCTTGTGCTCAAAGATGTTCACCAGCAGCGCGGCGATCCCGGCGGTCGCCGCCGCCGCGGCGAGCGCCGCGAGCGGCAGGTAGCGCCAGCGCGCCGGCGGCCTGCCGGCGCGCTCGCTCTTCTGCGTGGATCCTTCGTCCTTCGGCTCCGTCATCGATTCCATCCCTCGTGCAGGGGGCGCCCCTCAGTGCAGGTGGCCCACCGATTCATGGCAGCGCACACACGAGAGCCCCGCGGCGCCGTGGTGCTCGCTGTCGATCGCATCCACGACGTCGCCGTGACACCCGCGACAGGCCTCCTCCGTGATGCGTAGATTGCTGGGCTTGATCCGGATCGGGTCCGGGAAGCGGCCCGAGGTGAAGGCGAAGGAGTGCCAGAACCCGTTCGACGCCTTCGTGGCATATTTCCCCAGGAACGTGTGCGGAGCGTGACAGTCGTTGCACCCTGCCACCGCCCGGTGGCTGGAGCGCTGCCACCCGGCGAACTGCTCGTTCATGATGTGGCAGTTGGCGCACGCCGACGGATCGCTCCCCAGGTACGAGGCCCCCTTCGCATAAACGAAGGTGTACCCGCCGAGCCCGGCGGCCACGCCGAGCGCGACGCAGAGCGCGAGGAGCAAGGCTCCTGTGGAGCCACGCCCGCCGCGCGCTCGCTCGCGCGCCCGCGGCTCCGGCGGTTCATCTCGCCGTTGCGCTTCCGTCATGGGATCTTGTTCGTGGGTCATCTATCGCCGGACCGGTTCATCGATTCTCGATCCTCGACCCGCCGCTTTGCAAGGCAGGTGCCGCTGCGTCTCGGCCGGAGCGGCGATCGATGGCCCGGCGGCGGGACGAGCCGACTCGGCGCGAAGGGCGACCGCGGGACGCCGCGGCGGGCCGGCGCACGCGGCCGCAAGGCGTGCGCAGCGGCGCAGATTCCGCGCTGGCGGGCGCTCCCTGCGGCCGCTGTTCCCGCCGCGGCCCGTCTGCGCTAGGGAGCTGGCCAGGAGACGTCACGTGACCCTCGACGAGCACGGGTTCCACCAGAAGACGCCGTTCACGCCGTACCAGCGGCGGCTGTTCTGGTTCCTGAGCGTGGCCTCGTTCTTCGAGGGCTACGACTTCCTGGCGCTCACGCAGATATTGCCCAACTTCGGCGCGCAGATGGGCCTCTTGCCCCGCCACGAGGGGCTGCTCGTCGGGGTCATCAACTCGGGCACGATGATCGCGTATCTCCTCGTGCGCAAGGCCGACCAGTGGGGGCGGCGGCGGGTGCTATCCGTCACCATCGCGGGGTATACGATCTTCTCCGTGCTGACGGCGTTCGCGCCGAACGTCTATGTCTTTGCCGTCTTGCAGCTCCTCGCGCGCATCTTCCTGCTCGGGGAGTGGGCGGTCAGCATGGTGTACGCGGCCGAGGAGTACCCGAGCGATCGGCGCGGGATGGTGATCGGCGTCATCCAGGCGTTCTCGAGCCTGGGATCCATCGTGTGCGCGGGCGTCGTGCCGCTGCTCCTCGCGACGCCGTACGGGTGGCGAAGCGTGTACCTCGTCGGCGGCATCCCGCTCGTGCTCATCGCGGTCGCGCGGCGCGGCCTGCGCGAGACGGCGCGGTTCGAGCAGGTGGCGGCCGAGCGAAAGGGGGAGGGGACGCCGCCGTTCACGCGCATCCTGCGCACGCCGTACCGCAAGCGGATGCTGCAGCTCGCCTTGATCTGGGGGCTCACGTACGTTTGCACCCAGAACGCGGTGACGTTCTGGAAGACGTTCGCGCTCCGGGAGCGCGGGCTCAGCGACGGCGAGGTGGGCGGCAGCATCACCTTCGCCGCGCTCGTCTCGATGCCGCTCATCTTCGCCTCGGGCAAGCTGCTCGACGTGGTGGGCCGCCGCAAGGGCGCGGTGATCATCTATGCGCTGGCGGCGGCCGGCGTGCTCGGCGCTTACTCGCTGGGCTCGCGGGGCGCGCTCACGGCCGCGCTGGTCTTCGCCATCTTCGGCGCGAGCGGGGTGCTCCCCGTGCTGAACGCCTACATGACCGAGCTCTTCCCCACGCACCTCCGGAGCGACGCGATCGCCTGGTCGAACAACCTGCTCGGCCGGATCGGCTACATGCTCTCTCCGATCGCCGTCGGCTTCGCCGCGGAGGAGATCGGCTGGGGACCGGCGGTGTCCGCGACCGCGCTCTTCCCGCTGGTCGCGCTCGCGCTCATCCTGTGGCTCCTCCCGGAGACGCGCGGCAAGGAGCTCGAGGAGACGGCGCGGGTATAGCCTAATTTCGTGTGTCAGAAATCCGGCCAAGGATCGCCGAGACGCCACGAAGAACACAAAAATCCTGGCGTCTCGTGGCGCCTTGGCGGTTCCGGCATCCTGGCAGGGCGGGGCAGGTACCACACCACCGGGCGGTGAGGGCAAACGAGCGGGCTGACTGAAACGTGCTTGCTGTCGCGGGCTCACCGGCCGCGGGCCGGCTCGGCGGGTGATCGTGTCATGACGGAGCCCGCCCGCGGAGCTCAAGCGGTCGCCGCGGCGCCCGCGCGGTTCCGCACCAAGCAGCAGCTGTGGAGTTCCTGCGGTCTGGAGTTCGTCACCAGTTAATTTGGTGGGAGCGCTGGGCTGAACTAGATCCGCCCCGTCCGAACGATCCCGATCGGTCTGTACGGAAGAGCCTCACCAACGCGTCGTCGTACGTCTGCGTGCGAGCGGCCGAGGTGCGTCCGGAATGCGGACCGCCAAGACATTCAGGTCGCCCGCGTCGCCCATACCGACGTCGCGCGCGAGAAGTCAGCGAATATGCAACCTTTCACGCTGCCCGACTTCTACATGCCGCATCCGGCGCGCCTCAATCCGCACCTCGAAGGCGCGCGCGCGCATACCAAGGCCTGGTCCTACGAGATGGGTATCCTGGAGGAGAACCCGAAGGAAAAACCCATCTGGACCGAGAGCGACCTCGACGCGCACGACTACGCGCTGCTCTGCGCGTACACCCACCCCGACGCGCCCGCGCCCGAGCTCAATCTGATCACGGATTGGTATGTCTGGGTGTTCTTCTTCGACGACCATTTCCTCGAGATTTACAAGCGCACCAAGGACATGCGCGGCGCCAAGGCGTACCTCGACCGCCTGCCGCTCTTCATGCCCGTCGTGCCCACGGGGACGCCGCCGGAGCCGACGAACGTCGTCGAGCGCGCGCTCGCGGACCTCTGGGCGCGGACCGTCCCGCTCACCTCGGTGCACTGGCGCGAGCGCTTCCTCGAGGCGACGAAGAACCTGATGCTCGAATGCATGTGGGAGCTCGCCAATATCCAGGAGAACCGCGTCGCGAACCCGGTCGAATACATCGAGATGCGCCGCAAGGTCGGCGGCGCGCCCTGGTCCGCGGGCCTCGTCGAGATCGCCGTGGGCGCCGAGGTCCCGGCCGCCGTCGCCGCGACGCGCCCCCTCGAGGTCCTGCGCGACACGTTCTCGGACGGCGTCCACCTGCGCAATGACCTGTTCTCGTACCAGCGGGAGGTCGAGGTCGAAGGGGAGAACGCCAACTGCGTGCTCGTCCTCGAGCGTTTCCTCGGCGTCCCCACGCAAAAGGCGGCCGATCTCACGAACGAGATCCTGACGTCGCGGCTCCAGCAATTCGAGAACACGGCGCTCGTCGAGGTGCCGGCGCTCTGCGTCGAGTACGGGCTGACGCCGGCGCAAGCCCTCGACGTCGCCAGGTACGTGAAGGGGCTGCAGGATTGGCAGTCCGGCGGCCACGAATGGCACATGCGGTCGAGCCGCTACATGAACGAGAACGCGGACAAATCCGCGGACGTCCCCGATTTCCCCGGGACGCCGACGGGGCTCGGCACCTCGGCGTTCCGGATCAGGCTCACGCCCGCCGCCCTCGGTTTGCAGCGGATCAAGACCCTCACCCACGCCCCGTTCCAGCCTGTGGGCAGGATGCCGCTCCCGAAGATTCACATGCCGTTCAAGCTCCGCTTGAGCCCGCATCTGGCCGCGGCGCGCCGGAACACCCTCGAGTGGGCCCGGAAGTTCGCGATGCTCGACGTGGTGCCGGGCGTCTTCGGGTCCGGGATCTGGGACGAGCGCAGGTTCATCGGCTTCGATTTCCCCATCTGCGCCGCGGGCATTCACCCGGACGCGTCCCCGCACGAGCTCGACCTGAGCTCGGCCTGGCTGACGTGGGGGACGTACGGCGACGATTATTTCCCCCTCGTGTTCGGCGCGACGCGGGACATGGCGGGCGCGAAGCGGTTCAACGCCCGGCTCTCGATGTTCATGCCCCTCGACTGCGCGGGCGCCCCGGTGCCCGAGAACCCGGTGGAGAGCGGCCTGCTCGATCTCTGGATCCGCACGGCCTCCCCCATGTCGATGAATTCGCGGCAATCGCTCCGCCGCAGCGTCGAGACCATGACCGGGAGCTGGCTCTGGGAGCTCCTGAACCTGACCCAGAACCGGATCCCGGATCCGGTCGATTACGTCGAGATGCGCCGCAAGACGTTCGGCGCCGATCTCACGATGAGCCTGTCCAAGCTCACGCTGGGCGATGTGGTCCCGGCCCCGATCTTCCGCACGCGGACGATGCGAGGGCTCGACAACACGACGGCCGACGTGGGCGGGTGGATCAACGATCTCTATTCGTACCGCAAGGAGATCGAGTTCGAGGGCGAGCTCAGCAATTTCGTGCTGGTCGCCGAGCGGTTCCTCGAATGCGACGCGCAGCGGGCCAAGGAGGTCGTCAATGACCTGCTCACGGCGCGCGTGCTGGAGTTCGAGCACATCGTCGCGACCGAGCTGCCCCGCATCCTCGACGAATTCGAGCTCGACAAGGCGGCCCGCGAGGCCGTGCTCGGATACGTCGAGAAGCAACGATTGTACATGGCTGGCGTCCTCAACTGGCACGTCGTGACGAGCCGGTACGTGGACGCGGAGCTCGAGCGCCAGCCGATCGAACGGGCGATCGATGGCGCGCGTGGGTTTGGCGCCTCTGCGGCGCGTATCAGCAGCTTCTTCGGCGCCGGAAGAGCCGGCGCCGGGGCTCCTGCTGCGAAGGCGGATCTTTCAATGGGTACGGCGCGGTCCGTGCCGGTGAAGCAGGGGCGGCCCTAGCCGTCCGGGAGAGAGGGACTCATGTCTATCACAGGGAATCTGGGTTCGATCGATCAGCACCAGACCAGCCTCGCGACGGCGGCCGCGAGGCAGCTCGCGACGACGACCAAGTCGGCGCCGCAGATGCAGGGCATCTCGTCGCGGTGGCTGGTCAAGCTCCTGCCGTGGGTGCACGTCAACGGCGTGTACCGCGTGAACCGCCGCCTGAGCTATGCGGTGGGCGACGGGCGGGTGACGTTCACGAACACCGGCGCGAAGATCCAGGTCATCCCGCAGGAGCTCTGCGAGCTGCCGCTCCTCCGCGGTTACGAGGACGTCGAGGTCCTCACCGCGCTGGCGAACCGCTTCGTGCAGCGTGAATTCAAGCCCGGCGACGTCATCACCGAGCGCGGCAAGGAGGCCGATCACATCTGCCTCATCGCGCACGGCAAGGTCAACAAGATCGGCGCGGGCAAGTACGGCGATGAGACGGTGCTCGCGGTCCTCGCGGACGGCGACCATTACAGCTACCAGGCGCTCCTGGAGACGCAGGATTACTGGGCGTTCACGGCCAAGGCCGTCACGGCGGTCACGGTGCTGACGCTCCAGCAGAACGTCTTCGATGAGCTCGTCGCCCAGCACCCGTCGCTGAAGAAGCACATCGACAGCTTCAAGGCGCTCGCCGCGAAGAAGCAGGACAACACGGGCGAGGCGGCGATCGAGATCGCGGCGGGCCACTCCGGCGAGCCCGTCCTCCCCGGCACGTTCGTCGATTACGAGACCTCGCCCCGCGAGTACGAGCTCAGCGTGGCGCAGACCGTGCTCCACATCCACACGCGCGTGGCGGATCTGTTCAACGAGCCGATGAACCAGACGGAGCAGCAGCTGCGCCTGACCATCGAGGCCCTGAAGGAGACCCAGGAGCACGAGCTCATCAACAACCGCGAGTTCGGCCTCCTGCACAACGCCGACCTGAAGCAGCGCATCCACACCCACAGCGGCCCTCCGACGCCGGACGACATGGACGAGCTCCTCGCCACGGTCTGGAGGGAGCCGTCGTTCTTCCTCGCGCCCCCGCGGGCCATCGCGGCGTTCGGCCAGGAGTGCAGCCGCGTCGGCGTCTATCCGCAGAGCATCGAGGTGAACGGCCACCGCGTCCCGGCGTGGCGCGGCGTGCCGATCTTCCCGTGCAACAAGATCCCGGTCTCGGACACGCGGACGACCTCGATCCTGCTCGTGCGCGCGGGCGAGAAGAACCAGGGCGTCATCGGCCTGCACCACGCCGGCATTCCGGACGAGGTCGAGCCGAGCCTCAACGTGCGCTTCATGGGGATCAACGACAAGGCCATCATGTCGTACCTCGTCAGCCTCTATTACTCGACGGCCGTGCTGGTCCCGGACGCGCTCGGCGTCCTGGAGAGCGTCGAGATCGGGCGCGCCCACGAATGATCCGCGAGCGGTAGGCGCTCCGCGTGTGCCCCGTGCAAACGCGGGGGACACGCGGAGCGCTCTGCTCTCCGAAGCCCGCAGAAGGAAAGGTACATCATGGCAAACGCCGAAAACCCTGGGATCGGGAACGATGGTGAGCGTTCGAGCCTCGGGACGCTGGGGGCGCGAAAGCTCGCGACGACGACCAAGTCGCAACCGCAGACGCAGGGGATCACGTCCCGGTGGCTCCTGCGGGTCTTGCCCTGGATCGAGGTCACGGGCGGCACGTATCGCGTGAACCGCCGCCTGAGTTATGCCGTCGGCGACGGGCGGCTCAGCTTCGGCAACATCGGGGCGAAGGTGCAGGTGATCCCGCAGGAGCTCTGCGAATTGCCGCTCTTGCAAGGCTTCTCGGACGACGCCGTGCTCGACACCCTGGCGAGCCGGTTCATCCAGCGGGAGTACAAGCCCGGCGCGCTGATCGCCGAGCGCGGAAAGCCGGCGGAGACGATCTTCCTGCTCGCGCACGGAAAAGCCCAGAAGCTCGGCGCAGGCAAGTACGGCGCCGACACGATCCTCGACGTCCTCGCGGACGGGGACCATTTCGGGGACCAGTCCGTCATCGAATCGAACGACGTATGGACCTATTCGGTCAGGGCCGTCACGCCGTGCATCGTGCTCGAGCTCCCGCAGCGCGTCTTCGAGGAGCTCATCTCGCGATCCCCGGCGCTCCACGCGCACGTCGAGTCGCTCAAGGAGCGGCTGAAGAAGCCGCAGGACAAGCTCGGACAGGCGGCGATCGCCCTCACCGCCGGTCACAAGGGCGAGCACGCGCTCCCGAGGACGTTCGTCGATTACGAGACCGCGCCGCGTGAATACGAGCTCAGCGTCGCGCAGACGGTCCTCCGGCTCCACACGCGCGTCTCGGATCTCTTCAATGATCCGATGGATCAGCTCCAGGAGCAGCTCCGCCTGACCGTCCAGGCCCTGCGCGAGCGTCAGGAGTACGAGCTCATCAACAACCGTGACTTCGGCCTCCTGCACAACGCCGACCTGAAGCAGCGCCTCCATCCCCGGAGCGGCCCCCCGACGCCCGACGACATGGACGAGATCCTCTGCCGGCGCCGCAAGTCGCAGTTCTTCCTGGCGCACCCGCGCACGATCGCCGCCTTCCACCGGGAGTGCAGTCGTCGCGGCATCTACCCGACCACCGTCGAGCTCTCCGGCACGCCGGTCGCGGCGTGGCGCGGCGTCCCGATCCTGCCTTGCGACAAGATCCCGATCAACGAGGACAAAACGAGCTCCATCCTCGTCATGCGCACGGGGCAGGAGCATCAGGGCGTCATCGGCCTCCACCGCACGGGCCTCCCCGAGGAGATCGAGCCCGGCGTCTCGGCCCGCAGGATGGAGACCGACGGCAAGGCCATTACCTCGTACCTCGTGAGCACCTATTACTCTGCCGCGGTGCTGGTGCCGGACGCTCTCGGCGTCCTTGAGAACGTCCAGATCGGGCGGTAGCCTCGGCGGCCTCGATGACGCTGCATCTCGACCTGCTCCTCCACAACCTCGTCGCGCTGTGCATCGCGATCGTGGCGCTCCTGCTCCTCTCGGAGCTCGTGGTCAGGCTGATCCATCGGGGCTACGCCTTCGCCTTGCGCTCGCCGACGCTGGAGCACGTCACGGCCGACGAGCGCAAGTCGTTCCGGCGTCGCGTCCGTCGCCGCGCGCTCGTCTGGGTCGCGCTCGTCGGGGTCGTGCTCATGGGCGGCGCGGCGTTCGCCGTGGTTCGCGGAATTCGCGCCCTCGACGTGGTGAAGAGCGCGCTCGTCGGGCTCGCCGGAGACGATCCCGCGCTCGCCAGGATGCGGTTGCTCACCGCGCTCGGGATCGCCGTCGGCGCGCTCTTCGTCGACGCCCTCGCCCGGGGGCTCGCCGACGCGCTGGGAAAGGCGGTCGCGCGCTGGGACTGGCTGGAGAAGCGGCGCGTGCCGGTCGCGGAGGTCACGAACCGCCTGCGCAAGGCGCTCCGCGTGGTCGTCCTCGGCGCCGCCGCGGTCCTCCTCACCGAGAAGCTCGCGCTCGCGCCGGGGACCCAGCGCGCCGTATTGCTCGCCAGCTACACGCTGGGCGCGTTCTACGTGAGCCGCCTCGCGACGGGGATCGGGTACCTCCTTCTCGACGTCCTCTTCGACAACTCCACGAGGCTCGCCCGCCTCGAGAGCCCGCTCAGGTACCTCGGGAACCTGTCGCACCTGCTCGGGATCACGAAGCGCGTCGTCGATTATTGCGTGTACATCACGGCGGCGACGTGGGTCGCCGACGCGCTCACGCCCGACACGTGGCTCTCGCAGGCGGGGCGGGTCGGGCTCCGGATCATCGCGATCGTCTATGCGAGCCGGGTCCTCGTCGAGCTCTGCGTGCTCCTCATCAACGACCTCTTCCTCGGGAAGGTGGCGGAGGAGAACCCCCAGACGCTCCAGCAACGAAGGACCCTGGTCCCCGTGGCCATGGGCTTCGTCCGGTACGCGATTTACTTCTCGGCGCTCGTGATGGGTCTGCGCGAGGCTTCCATCGATCCCACGCCGCTGCTGGCCGGCGCCGGCGTCATCGGCGTGGCCATCGGCTTCGGCGCGCAGACGTTCGTGGGGGACATCGTGGCCGGCTTCTTCATCCTCTTCGAGAACCTGCTGCTCGTCGGGGATCTCGTGGAGATCGGCGGCATCCAGGGGCGCGTGGAGGAGATCGGCGTTCGTATCACGAAGATCCGCGACGAGATCGGCGTGCTCCATTCGATCCCGAATGGCGAGGTGCGCAAGGTCGCGAACCATTCGCGATCCTACGTGAACGCGGTGGTCGACGTGCACGTGCCTTACGAGGAGGACGTGCAGCGGGTGCGTGAGCTCCTCGCGAGGGTCGCCGAAAAAGAGGTCGAGCTGCAGACGGGCGCTCCGGGGCAGGTGGAGGTCGGCGTGGAGGAGCTCAACGAGGGTTCGATCGTCCTGCGGATCAGCGCGCGCGTGCCACCCGGCAAGAACAAGGAAGTGAACGATGCGCTGCGCGGCCGCGTCGTCGAGGAGCTTTGCAAAGCTCAGGTCAGCGCGCCGCGCCCGCGTCGAGCCGTCCTCATCGACAGCCAGCTCTCCGTCAAGAACCCGCCCAGGCGAGAGATCGAGGAATCCGCGCCCGTCACGCCTTTCTCGCCCACGAACGACGACTGACGAGCGGTCCGTCTCGCGGCCGCGCTCAGGCCCCGACAGCGCGAGGCGCGCCGTGTCCTCGATCGGGTCCCTCCGTGCCAGGAGCACGAAACCGGCGGGAAGAGGAGCCAATCAACGGAGGTCGAGGGCGTCCCTTCGTCCATCGAGGAGCTCGAATGGACCTTGCCAGATCTCTTGTCCGCCCGGGAACGTGGCTCGTTGCCGTCTTCCTGGCGTCGTCGGTGGCCGCGTGCTCGGGCGCCGATCCCGCCGCTCCAGGGCAATCGCCGCCCGACGACACGGAGCTTTCGCCCGAGCCTCCGACCGAGCCCGAGCCTCCGCCAGGCGCGCCGATCGACGTCCAGCGCTACGAGGTGACGGGAGAGTTCGACTGGAGCCGGGGGCGGCTTGTCGCGACGGTCGCGGTGACGCTCCTGCCAGGCGACGACGGCCTGCGTTCGCTGCGCCTCGACAGCGCGGTCGCCGAGGTCAAGGCGGTCCGGCTGGCCGGGGGCACGGACCTGCCTTATACGGTCGACGCCGAGCTCCGGGCGCTCCTTATCGATGTCTCGCGCGTGCCTGACATCGCGGCGGATCAGGCGATCACGCTGGAGATCGACTACGAGGCCGCCGAGAGCGACGCGCTCCGCGCGATCCCCGCCCGCCGGGGGGACCCTGCCGCGTCGCGCGCTGTCTACACGCTCTCGGAGCCGCTCGACGCCGCGCTCTGGATGCCGTGCCACAACACGCCCGAGGACCGCGCCGTCTTCTCCATCGACCTCGGGATGGGCGCACAGGAGACGATGATCGCGAACGGCACGCTCGTCTCCGACGAGCAGGGCGCGTCCGGCCGTCGCATGAAGTACGCGACGGACTACACGGTGCCCATCTACCTCATGGCCTTCGCGATCGGCGACTTCGAGGTCGAGGGCACGATGAAGGGGAGCCTCCCCGTCTCTGTCTGGCACCGGCGCGGCGTCCCGGGCGATTACGACCGTCTGCTCGACGAGGTGGTCCGCTCGATAGGCCTCTTCGAGGAGCTGCTCGTGCCGTATCCCTTCGAGAAGTACGCGCTGGTGCTCGTACCGGAGTACGGCGGCGGCCTCTGGATCGCGGACGACGGCGCGACGCGCTCGCCGCGGGGCCGCCCTTCGCGCGCTGGACCGAGTTCACGCCGTGGCTGGAGTACGGGGCGTGCGGCGAGGTCGTCGACGCGCTGGCGCTCTACGCGGACGAGTGGTCGGCGCTCGCGGCGGGGCCACCGGCCGGCGACCTCTCCGACGCGCAGCTGCTGTTCCTGTACAACTTCGAGCTGCCGCTCGAGACGGTTGTATCGGCGTGGGGGAACGTCGCCAGGCAGTCCAGCTCGCTGCGCGCGCGCTCGCTCGCCATGACAAGGATCCGCCTCGACATCGATCGCGCTCAGCCGGAGCACGTCCCGGCCCTCCGCGCCTTCTTCGCCGAGATCGTCGCGTCCACGGAGGTGGTTGATCCCCTGTTCCAGGCGCTCGACGGGCTGAGTCGCACGAAGGCGCCCACCGCGACGGAGAACGCGGAGGCCCTGGCCGCCCTGAGCCAGCAGCTGCGCGCGGCGTCGACGACGCCGCTCGACGGTTTTGCGGTGTGCGTCGCCCGCGAGCTGACCCAGGGCGACGCCGCGGCGTGGAGCGAGTTCGTCGGGGGCCTCGACGGCGTGGAGCTCTCTGCCGAGGCCGTCGCGATGCTCGCGGACCCGTCCAGCTGCTGAGGACGACGCCGGGCCTCGACCCATCCGACACGTCACCTGCAGGCGCCGGGGCCCGCCGGCGCCGCGCGGCCCTGCGCCCCGCGACAGCCGCGGCCACATGGCGCGGCTCCTCGGGGCCATGGACAATGAGCGTATGCCTCCCGGCGCTCCCGCGTCCGCCTCCCCGCGCCCCGGCGCGATCACCGACGTCGCCGGCATCGAGGTCGGCCATTTCACCGACAGCCGCCGCCCCACGGGCTGCACGGTGGTGCTCGCGCGCGAGGGCGCCGTCGCCGGCGCGGACGTGCGCGGCGCCGCGCCGGGCACGCGCGAGACCGACGTGCTCTCGCCGTCCAACGTTGTCGAGCGCGTGCACGGCGTCCTGCTGGCCGGCGGCAGCGCCTGGGGCCTGGACGCGGCCTGCGGCGTGATGCGCTGGCTGGACGAGCGCGGCGCGGGCATGACCGTCGGCCCCGCCCGCGTGCCCATCGTGCCCGGCGCCGTGCTGTTCGACCTGGCGCTGGGCGACCAGCGTATCCGTCCCGACGCCGCCGCCGGCTACGCCGCCTGCGAGGCCGCGTCGACCACGCCGCCCGCCGAAGGCAACGTGGGAGCAGGGGCCGGCGCCGTGGTCGGCAAGATCTTCGGCTTCCACCGCGCGATGAAGGGCGGCATCGGCGGCGCCTCCGTCACCGTCGGCGGCGTGACCGTGGGCGCCATCGTCGCCTGCAACGCGCTGGGCGACGTCGTCGACCCGGAGACGGGCCAGGTGCTCGCCGGCGCGCGCACGGAGCGCGGCACGCGCCTTCTGGACACGCGGCGCGCGCTGCTGCGGGGCGACACGCCCAGGCCCATGCTCGCGGGCAGCAACACGACCATCGGCGTGATCGCCACCGACGCCGTGCTCACCAAGAGTCAGGCCTGCCGCCTCGCCACCGTGGGGCACGACGGCCTGGCGCGCGCGATCAACCCGCTGCACACGCTCTCCGACGGAGATGCCCTCTTCGCGCTGGGCACGGGCGCGTCCGGCGCGACGCTCGGCATGATGACTCTGTGCGTCATGGCGGCCGAGGTCTGCACGCTGGCCGTTGTGCGCGCCATCCGCGCGGCGCAGGGGGTAACGCTCGGCGCTGCGTACCTTCCGGCGGCGGGGGACCTGGGATGAAGCCTGTCGACGTGGGCGATCCTCTCATCACCCGAGGCGACCGCGAGCTTCATCGCGAGCCACGCCTGACGCTCAGCTGAAGCGCGCCCGGATAGGCGCCGGGCTCTCGCAGATCGGGCACGCGTCCGCGCGCTCGGCGATCTTGCCGCAGTCCTTGCAGTCGACGCGATAGCCGTGGAAGCCGGGGTCGTGCAGCTCGACGCTCGTCTGTGCCCTGTCCGCGCGCTTTCCCTCGTATTTCACGCGCATTGGCACGAACGCGATATAACGCACCTCGATGTGCTCGCACCGCGAGCACCGCTCCGGCACCGCGTACGCGTTGGTCGTCGTGAGCCCGCGCGCGAGGCCCCCTTCGGCGTGGCACCTCGGGCAGCGGTCGTCGGTGAACACGAGGTGCTGGCACGCGCCGCACGTGATCTCGTACAGCCCGTCGACGAACATCTCGCCCTTGTAGACCCACTTGACCGGCCCGACGGGCTCGCCCTCCATGAGCGGCACGAGCCCGTCGACATACGAGCGCAGGTTGAGCTTCTGTCCCCCGCACGCGGGACACCCCGCCTCGACCATCTCGGCAAACGCACGTTCGGAGAGCCTGCTCATGGTCGTCGCCTTCTACCACGCCTCGTCGGCGGGAGGACCGAAATGGCGGGGCCGCGCCAAAGCCGGCCATGAAGGCCCCGGCGCGTCGCGCTGGGGGGGACAGCCTCCACACCTGGAGGCCCCGGCCTCCAGGGCATGACCTCCGAGCGGGGCCCGGACCATTCCAAGAGGCGCCCGGGCATCACGCGAAGCCGGCGCTCGCTCCACGCACGAGCGCTGCGAACTCGGGGGTATGCCGCCCAGCGCGCGGCCTCCGGCGGCGCCGCGCAGGGCCGCCCAGCCGTGCCTTCAGCGCATGGCCTGACGATTGCAATTACGTTGATCCGTTGATCCGTCCGGTCAGGCGATTCCCACCATGACGTCGAGGGATGGGAAGAGCGCCTGCCCAGCATCGATATCGCGCTCGCGTGAGACAAGCGCGCAGGCCTGCCGGCGCGGAGGCGCTGCGGCCGCGCGCGCCGCCCTGGGGGCGAGAGCGCCCCGACACGAACCGAACCCGAGGTGAACCATGTCGTCGGTCTCGATCAAAACAACGATGATCTTCATTCTCATCGGCGCGGCCGCGGGCTGCGCCATGCCTGCCGAGAAGGACGCGCCGGAGGAAACGGCTGTCGAGTCGCAGGCCATCGAGTGCAGCAAGGAGTGCATCCTGGCGATGGTGAACAGGCAGCTCTCGCTGATGGGCGAGTTCGGGAACGAGGAGGAGTTCACGCGGGCGCTCCGGGAGCTCGTGGCCATCGGCCCGGCGGCCGTCCCCGTGGTCGCGGAGGTCTACAAGGCGTGGTCGCTGTCCGTCCCGCCGGACAAGGCCGAGTCCGCGAGGCCCGGCGAGATGCGCTGGAGGGCGGCTCACCTCCTTGGCCTGCTCGGCTCGCGCGACGGCATCAAGCCGCTGAACGAGATCGCCACGACGAAGCTCCCCGACCCCGAGGCCGACGAGCAGCTCTTCGCGGATGAGTACCGTGTTCGCCTGCGCGCGATCGCCGGGCTCGAGGCGCTCGGCGCCGCGGCGGAGCTGAAGGCCATCTACGCCGCGGGCGATCTCCTGCGCAACCCGGCGGCGGCGAGCCTCTACGCCCTCGGGATCGACGTCGGTGGGATCCAGCTGATCGACGCGCGCAAGGCGCTCGCGGAGGACGTCGCCGACGTCAAGGATTACAACCCGAACAACGGTCGACCTGCGCAGCCGGAGAAGCCCGGATCGCGGGTATTCAAGGTGGCTCCTCGGACCGACACGCCTGCCATCACTCGTTGAGGGATCGATCATGAAAAGCACGATCAGCGCCGTTCTTGCGTCTTGTTTGCTCCTCGGCGTCGCCTCCGAGGCCCGCGCCGACACCTGCGACACCGTGCGGGGGACCGATCCGGGGGTGATGACGAGCTTCTGGTGCACGCAGCCGTGGATCGACTTCTACTGGGATGCGTACGACTTCGACAAGGGGGACTGGGACGACGGCTTCGGCTGGGAGGCCGCGTGCGACCGGAGGCGGCCGCTGGCGCGCACGTTCCAGGCCATCCAGCTCCTCAACTATGCGTCGCCGAACGAGGCGCTCAAGACGAACGACTTCAACGGCAACATCCTGCGCTGGGGCGGCAACTACACGATTCGTGAGTTCGACGAGCTGGACGCGCGGTGCGGGGACGGGTCGAAGCGGGCGTACACGACCTGGGGCGGGTTCGACGACTACACGGAGCTCTACATCCCGTTCTTCTACAACGAGAACGTCGTGGAGCGCGCCGGGACGCTGATCCACGAGGCGCGGCATTCGGACTGGTGCGGCCACAGCGGCAATGACGGCAGCAACAAGTGCCCTGCGAAGAGCGAGTCGTGCGACGAGAAGTACCTGGATGGGTGCTCGGGGATCGGGTCGCCCGGCGGCCGGGGCGCGGACGGCTACCAGGTCCTGTGGCTGTGGTGGTACGCTTTCGAGGCCGACGCGCAGCACAGCTCGTCGACGATGAAGGCCTTCGCGAGGGACGAGGCGAACCGGATCCTGAACACGATGTTCGACGTCAACCCCTGCTTCAACATCACGAGCAATGGCAGCAAGATCATCACGTGTTAGGAGGGGCGTGCTCGGCGGCCTCCTGTGGGGCGCGCTGTGCCTCGCGGGGTGCGCCGGGCACCCTGGCTCGGACATCCCGCCGGCGCCCTGGGCGCAGCTCGAGGTGAACCGCGGCGCAGGCGAGGAGACCGTCGTCTGGATCGAGCTGAGCGGCACGTTCGAGGGGCACCAGGGGAAAACGGCGCTCCGCGGGAAGCTCACCGCCGAGCAGATCTCGGGTCTTCGAGAGCTGTTCCGGGACGAGCGGCTCGCGATCTACCGGAGCGACGCGCTGCCCGCCGACGGCAGCGTCGACCTCGCGGGCACCGCCGAGCGGCCGATCTTCCGCGTCGTGGTGCGCGAGGAGAGCGACGCGATCCGGGCGGGCTCGGAGAAGCTTTCGGCGTATTTCGCCGAGGGGGTGCAGCGCGCCGAGACGACCGAGATGCTGCGGGAGGTCAAGGCGATCCTCACCGCAGCGACGCAGGTCCCTTAGAGCGACCGACGACGTCCGGCGCGCCCGTGTCGTTAGCGTCTACAACGGACGCTCGAGCCCTCTGCGCGCCGAGCCTGACCGCAGCGTGCCAGTGTCAAGGACAATGGCCAGGCTCATCGCCCGTCGCCGCTGCTGTCCGACCGTCTCGACGGTCGCGAGTCGTCGTCACGGACGGAGCTGCGCGCATCCGAGACGTGCAGAACGAAATACGGAGGGTATCCGGACGTCTGCATTATGGCGGTGCGCTGGCCTACCGCCAGGCCGGTTCCGGTGTACAACCCGCGGATGGAGCTAGCAATTTTCCTCGTCGCCCACTCCACGTTCGCGGTCTTCTTCCAGACCTTCTTCCTGCACCGGTACGCCTCGCATCGGATGTTCACGATGTCGAAGCGCTCCGAGCGAGCCTTCCATCTCCTCACGTACCTGACGCAGGGCTCCTCGTACCTCGTCCCCTGGGCCTACGCGATCTTGCACCGCATGCACCACGCGTACAGCGATACGCCGAAGGACCCGCACTCGCCGCGGTACTTCGCCGAGCCCGCCTCGATGATGTGGCGGACCAAGAAGCTCTACGACGCCATCTGCGACGGCACCGCCGACGTGGAGCCGCGGTTCCGCGGCGGCTACCCCGAGTGGCGCACGCTCGACCGCATCGGCAACTCGTGGTTCAGCCGCATCTCGTGGGGCGCGGGCTACGCCGTCATCTACATCGCCTTCGCCTCGCACTGGTGGCAGTTCCTGTTCGTCCCGCTGCACTGGACCCTGGGCCCGCTGCACGGGGCGATCGTGAACTGGTGCGGCCACCGCTACGGCTACCGCAACTTCAACAACGACGACGACTCGCGCAACACGCTGGCGCTCGATCTCGTGACGCTCGGCGAGCTCTTCCAGAACAACCACCACAAGTACGCGATGAGCCCCAACTTCGCGGTGCGGTGGTTCGAGATCGACCCGGCCTATCAGGTCATCCGCGTGTTCGCCTGGATGGGCATCCTCCAGATGCCCGACAAGCGTCAGGTCGCCCGCCTGGAGCCCGACGCCACGCGGGCCGACGGATAGGCAGCCCGCTCCGGAGCAGCGCATTCTCGGCGTCCTCGGGCGATACCTGAGAAGCTCACGGGAAAGCCTTGCATCAGCGGGCATATCCGCAAAACCGGCGCCCGCTTCATGGATTTCTCGACGATGAGATCGGGCGTGGACCTCGAACCTTCACCAGGCGATCACGCACAACCATTGCGACATGCTAGAGGCATGTCCCCATGACGCCCTCAGATCGTCCTCACGTGCCGTCGAGCCTCTCACGCAGTGAGCCGATGCCAGCCGGCGAAGCGCTGCGCAGGCTGCGCGACGGTAACCGCCGCTTCGTCCAGAACGTGCGGAGCGTCGACACCATGCTCAGCCAGGCCGCGCGCAATGCGCTGGTCGCAACCCAGGTGCCGATCGCGATCGTCCTGTCCTGCTCGGACGCGCGCGTCCCGGCCGAGCTCGTGTTCGACCAGGGGCTCGGGGACCTGTTCGTGGTGCGCGTTGCCGGTAACGTCGTCGCCCCGACGCTGGTCGGCAGCGTCGAGTATGCGGTCGGTGCGTTCGGCACGGCGCTGGTGATCGTCATGGGGCACACGCACTGCGGCGCGCTCGCCGCGACGCTGGACTGGATGACGGAGCGCGGCGCCACGCCCTCCGGGGCTGTCCACGAGATCCTCGCGCGGATCAGGCCGGCGGTCGAGGAGGCGAGGCAGCCCGGCCTCGACCGCGCGGCGATCCTCGCCGCGGCCACGCGCGCCAACGTGCGCGCCTCGGTTCGGGAGCTCAGCCAGAGCGGGCAGCTGCCCGAGATGGTCGCGCGCGGCGACGTCGTCGTCATCGGCGCCGAGTACTCGCTCGCGACGGGCGCCGTGGATTTCTTCGACGACGTCCCGACATGAGCGCCCGGCGCGTCCTGCCCGGCTCGGACTTCTGGTACGAGGCGTTCGCGCTGCAGGGCGCCGTCGCAGCGCGGCTCCTGCCGCGGATGCTCGTCTTCGCGCTGGCGGCCGTCGCCTCCGTGCTGGTGTACCAGCGGGCGCCTTCCGTCGCCCTTCGGCCGGAACCGATCGAAGCGTCGACCGTGGTGCTCGGCCTGCTGCTCGTCTTCCGCACCAACGCGGGCTACGCGCGATGGTGGGAGGCCCGCACGCTCTGGGGCAGCATCGTGAACCAGGCGCGCAACCTGACCGTGTCCGCCTTCGCCTACGGGCCGGCCGACGCTGCGTGGCGGCAGGCGATCCCCCGGTGGGTGGCCGTCTTCGCGCATGTCACGCGCCGCAGCCTGCGCGCCGAGCGGACGCTGCCTGAGGTCGTGACGCTGGTCGGCGCGCCCGACGCCGCCGCGGTCGCGGGGGCGGAGCACATGCCCAGCTACGCAAGCGCCCGCCTCGCACTGCTGCTGCGCGATGCTCGTGACCAGCACCACATGGACCCCTTCGCGTTCCTGCAGCTCGATCGCGAGCGGGTCAGGCTGCTCGAGCACGCCGGTGGGTGCGAGCGGATCCTCGCGACGCCGATCCCGAGCGTTTACTCGTTCACGACCCGCAGCTTCATCGCCGTCTACCTGCTGGCCCTGCCGCTGGCCCTCGTGTCATCGATCGGCTGGTTCACGCCCATCGCCGCGCTCTTCATCACGTATCCCATCCTGGCGGTCGAGCAGATCGGCGCTGAGCTTCAGATCCCGTTCGCGCTCACGAGCCTGAGCCATCTGCCCCTCGACGAGATCTGCGGTAAGATCGAGCGCAACGTGCTGGCGGCCGCCGTCGAGGCGCCGCTGCCGCCCGGCAGCGCTCCGACGCGTGGGCAGAGCGACACTCCGCCGCGCGAGCTCGTCCGTTGATGCCGGCGCGCCCACGATCCTTTGAGGCCTTCTGCCCTCGACAAGGTGAACGAGCTGGTGCTCTCGTCCTCCGGATCCGCGTCACTTCTCCCGGATCAGCGCCTCGATCGCCTCGAAGACGCGCGGCACGACAGGCAGGCTCGGATCGGTGTACGCGTCGGCCTGCGACGCGTTCGACAGCGTCGCCTCCTTGAGCGTGTGGCTCATTCCCTCGACGATGACGAGCGTCGCGTCCGGCCGCGCGCCGGCGAGCCGCTCCGCGTCCTCGACCTTGGTCTGGAGATCGGTCGTCCCTTGCAGGAGGAGGATCGGCGCCGTCACGGCCGCGAGCTCCACCGCGGGGTCGTGCTTCATCCAGGAGATGACGAACGGCTGCACGCTCGGCCGAAACAGGCTCATGAACACCCGACTTTGCGGGATGTCCGTGACGAGCTCCCCGGCCTCGAGCTGGTCGAGGATCGCGTTTGCCCTCTCGCGATCCTCGTCCGGGAGCCCTTCGAGCTGATCGCGCAGGACATCGCCGATGGGCCGGCCCGCGCCGGCGATCGAGACGAACCCGTCGATCGCGGTCTCCCGGGCGACCAGCATACCGAGCAGCGAGCCCTCGCTGTGCCCCACCACCGTGATCGTCGCGAAGCGCCCGTCCGCCCGGAGCTTCTTCACCCACAGGCCGGCGTCGTCGGCGCCCATCTCGAAGAGCAGCTCCTGCTCCGTCCCGGGAGCCGCGGAGACGCTCGCGCCGATGCCGGCCTTGTCGTAGCGAATCGACGCGATGCCCCTGTCCCGGAGCCCTTCCGCGAGGAGCCTGTACGTGTCCGGCTCGATGCCCGCGGCGACCTGATTGCCGTCCCGGTCGGTCGGCCCCGAGCCGGGGATGATCACGACCGCAGGGAACGGCCCGCACCCGGCCGGCACCACGAGCGTGCCGACCAGCGTGCCTCGCGCGTTCTCGACCGTGGTCCTGGCGCTGGACGCCGCCGGACACCCCGGCGCGTCCGGCGTTGGCGGCGTCTCCGTGTCAGGCACGTCCGTGTCGTCAGGGAGCGCGCCGCTCCCGCCAGTCGACGCGCGCTCTCCGGCGCCGCAGCCCGCGCAGAGGGGCGACGACGCGAGCGCGGCGGCACACGAGACGGCGAGCGCGGCGCGGCGCGCCGGGACCACGAGAACCGATCGCAATGACATGACGAGCCCTCCGAGGATGAGAGAGAGGTGCAGCCCCGCCCGGGGCGCACCGGTGCGCCCTCGCGGTCGCGCGAGCACCGCAGAGCGCGCCGCGCGGCGCGCCGGGGAGGTCGATGACTCAGCCGAGGTGCGCGAGCGCGACCTTCGAGAGGATCTCCGACAGGAGCACGAGGCCGATGAGCCCCGCGATCAGAGGCGCGCCCCGCAGGCCAGAGGCGTTCCTGAAGCCCCCGACGAGGAGCGTCAAGGACCACACGAGACACACCGTCCCGAGGACGGCGATGACGGCCAGCTCGGGGGTGAACGCGGGCGCGCCCGCCGGCAGCCGCGGGGCCAGCAGGCCGAGCGCGACGGCGGCGAGCGCGAGCGGCGCGCGCGACAGCCCGATCACACCGAGAAAGTCGATGAGCCGCACGCGGCGCCGCAGGAGCCGCGCATACGTCCAGAAGAGCAGGGCGGGCAACGGCCACGCGACGACCTGCTCGAGGAGCGCCGTCCGGTACGGGATGACGGCAGGCGCCGCGTGCAGGTCGAGGAAGCCGTCGAAGCGAACGCCGAGCCGCGTGACGGCGACGCTCAGCGCGGCGACGGCGAGCCCCGCCGCGGCGGCGAGCCCCCCGCCGAAGCGCTCGAATGGATTCAGCGCGAGCCGCCATCCGCGCAGGGGAGGCTGCGGCGACATCGTGGCGAGCAGCCGCTCACCTTCAGCGGGCTTGATGACATTGTCGCGCACGAGCGCGCGCACTCTCTCGTCGGGCGTGGTCATCATCATAATCCCACCTTGCGCAGAGCCTCCTCGGCCTCCTTCGCGGAGAGCCTCCCCTTCTCGAGCGCATCCAGGATCTCGTGCCGGCGCCGCGCGACGCCCTGCTCCAGCGCGTCGAGCCGGCCAATGATCTCGTCGAGGCGATTTCGCACCGTCGGATAGCTGATCTGAAGGACCTGAGCCATCGCCTTCAGGCTGCCTGAAGAGCGCACGAACGCGGTCACGAAGGCGAGATCGTCCGGCGACAGCTGGAGCAGCGCGGGGATCTCGAACTGACCGTCCAGGTGGGTTCCGCAGCTCTGGCAACCGAGCCGCGTCGCGCGCAGCTCCCCATCACAGCTAGGGCATCGGACGACAAATCTTGCCACGGGATGAGTGGATTATCCTCACCGAGGTCAATATTGTCAATGTTGAGGTGATGAAAATTGATCCGAAAATCAATTTTGTTTAAGAACCGCCCTCGTCATGCGTTCGGCGCGGCTTCGGCCCGCCCGGGGCGCTGCGGCTCGCGCCGCTCGCGACGGCTCAGCGCCGCTCGCGACGCCGCGCGGACGCGAGCGCCGCGATGAGGCCGAGGCCGGCGAGGGCCATGGGCGCGGGGGCCGCGGGCGAGCCGGCGGCGCGGCAGCTGCAGCCGCCGTCGTCGCCCTCGGCCACGTCCACCTCGTCCGTGCCGCCGGTCCCCGCGCCGGTGGAGCCGGCGCCGGAAGCGGCGGAGGAGGAGCTTGAAGCGCTGGGGCCGGGCGCCACGTCGCCGCCCGCGCCGTCGCTGCCGCCTGTGGCGCCGCCGCCGGCGGCCCCGGTGCCCCCGCTCCCGCCGGAGCCGTCCGCGCCGCCGGCGCCGCCTTCACCGCCGGAGCCGCCCGCGCCGCCGGCGCCGCCTTCCCCGGAGGAGGGCAGCGCGGGGCGGACGTCCTCGAGGGTGTCCCCCTCCACGGCGTCATCGAGGACGATGACGGGGCTGTCCGTGAACTCGGACGGGTTGCGCAGCAGGCCGATCTGCGTGAAGTGCGCGTTGTTGTCGGCGAGCGTCTGCGCCTTCCCGCCGGTGACGACCTGCTTGCCGTCGAACCACACGTCGACGGAGCCCTGGTTCGGGTTCGTCGACCACCGGATGTGCAGCGCGATGCGGTGCCACACGCCGGGCTTCACAGCGCCGTCCGCCTCCCAGTGCACCTTGTTGTCGGGCTTGCGGGTGGCGAAGCTGATGTGCTGTCCGACGACCTCGAACGACATCATCTGGTTATAGCTATTCTCGGACTCCCAGTATCCGATCTGCGTCGGCGGGTCCGCCGCGAGCGCCTCGGGGAGATAGAAGCTCCAGGCGAAGTAGGTCTGGGCGCCCTCGGCCGTGCGCCCGGCGGCCGGCTTGTGGTTCAGCTCGACGCGCTTGATGCCGTTCGACCACCTCGCGTCGTTGGTGAGCTGGACCTTCCCGGCCCTCGTGCCCTGGAGGACAGGCGACGTCACCACGGAGATGTGCTCGCCGTTCAGGGTCGTGTTCCACTGGTTCAGATTGCCCGTCTCGAAGTCTCCGGTCCAGACCGGCGCCGCGGAGGCGCCCGCGGTGAGCGTCGTCGCCAGCGCGGCTGCGGCCAGGGTGGAGAGCGAGCGGCGAGGTCGCCGCCCGAGGAGCGCTCGGGAGGGGGCGAGCAGGGATCGATGTGCGGTAAAGAGATCGGTAGAAGTCATGGCGGGATTCGACGCGTTTTCCGGCCGGCAGTCAACCGAGAAGCCGCGCGCCGCCGACGCGGCGCGGCTCCTCGGTCTCTCCGGCGCGTCGCGCGCGCCCTGCAGCGCGTCGCGCGCGCCCGTCATCCCTTCAGGCGGAGAGCTCGATCCAGAGCGCCCGAGTCTCGCGCGACCGGAGGTGGATGAGGCGCTCTCCGGTGTTGAGGGCGTCGCCGGGGCAGGTCCAGGGCTCGAGGCAGACGAAGTCCTTGCCCTGCAAGGTCCACACGACCCAGTGGGTGAACTCGGGCGAGGCGCGGACGGCGATCCTCACCCCCGGGTCGCCCTCGATCGAGAGCGCGCTCTCGGTGGAGCCGTGGTCGAGCAGGTGGAGGTCGACCTCGGGCCGGGTCAGGTCGAAGCCGGAGAACGGCGCTTCCTGCTTCGTCGTGTTGTCGAACGCGCGCGTCGCCCGCGTCTCGATCGAGGCGCGGGCCTTGTCCGCCTGGGAGACGGCGAAGTAGGGGTGAAACCCGGCCCCGAACGGCATCGGCGGCGCGCCGTCGGCGGTCTCGTTGGTGATGCGCAGATCGACGCGGAGCGCCCTGCCGCGCAGCGTGTAGGTGAACTCGGCGCGGAAATCCCAGGGGTACTGCGCGCGCGTCGCCTCGCTCGACCGGAGGACGAGGCGCGCGTACGCGCCGCCCGACTCGAGGGTGCCATGGTCGTCGAGCGACCACGGCAGGGTGCGGGCGAAGCCGTGCTGGCGCATCTGGCCCGCCGCCCCGGCGGCGGACCAGGCGTCGCCGGCGAGCTTGCCGGGCGAGGGGAAGAGCACCGGGTTGCCGCCGCGCACGTTGGCGGCGCGATCGTCGAACGTGCCGCGATCGAGGTAGAGCAGCGCGCGGCCGCCGACGGTCAGCTCGGTCAGGATGCCGCCGCGGGCCGGGGCCAGCACCGCGCGGCTCGCGGCGTCGCTGTCGGCGAGCTCGATGGTGGGAATCGCGCCTTCGACTTCCTTCACGCTGAACATGACTCCTCCGGTCTCTTCAGTTGCTTTGCAGCCACGCGAGCAGCCCGACGACCAGCGCGAGCGCCGCGATGGGCAGCGCGATCCACCCGAGGACGGTCGCCCAGCCCCGGCGGAGGGAGCGGCCGCCGCGATCCTCGCACGCGAGGCAGATCGCCCAGACGCGCGCGCCGCCCTCCGTGAGCACGCAGCAGTCGCCGCACACGGGCGCGCCGCAGCGCGCGCACGGCCCCGCCGCCTCGGCGCCGCAGCGCGTGCAGCGCGCGACGGCCCCGCCGCCGTCGTGGAAGATCAGGCCGCCGGACATGAGGCTGCGCCCTCCGGCGGCGGGGGCGAGCGCGTCGATGACCGCGGGCGCGCGCGAACGGGGGGCTCCTCGTAAACGGGCACGGACGTCTCCTCCGCCGCGATTCTGCAAGCTTTGCGGGCTCGAGACAACGCTGGAGACCGCAAGGCGCGCCGGGCCCTCGGCAGGACGGCGCGCCGCCCAGCGCTGCGCCGCGGGCGCCCGCGGCGCAGCGCAGCGAGCGTGCCCCCTGTTAGCAGTGCACCGACCGCGGCTTCCGCTATCCTTGGGCCATGATCGTCGGCGAGGAGCTGGAGCAGCTCCGGTTGCTCCTCTGGAACAGGGAGGATCGCGCAATCACGGAGGAGGAGGCCCTCGCGCTGTACGAGGCGAACCGGCAATGGGTCGATCGCGCCTCGATGAGCGAGCGCGAGCGGCGCTTCTTCGACGATCTCGTCGCGCGGTACGGCCGAGGGGTGTTCAATGGCTGAGCGCGACGAGCACCGGCGGATCCTCGACCTGCTCACGTCGCTGGATGCAGCCTTGCTGAGGCAGTCCGAGTGCTGGTTTGCGGGCGGGACGGCGATATCGCTCCGCTGCGACGAATTCCGCATCTCGCGTGACGTCGATTTCCTCTGTGCCTCCCGCGAGGGGTACAGGCAGCTGCGGCAGCGCGTCTACGAGGCTGGCGTTCGCGGGCTCTTCGTCGCCGACATGGCGGTCCGACGCGAGCTGCGCGCCGATCGCTACGGTATTCGCGTCGTGCTCGACGTGGGCGGCGCACCGATCAAGCTCGAGATCGTCAGCGAAGGCAGGATCGAACTCGCCGGGGTCGAGGATCCGGAGCTGCCGGTCGCGCGCCTGGCCGACGAGGATCTCGTCGCCGAGAAGCTCCTCGCCAACGAGGACCGTTTCCTCGACGACGCCGCGCTCGCACGCGACGTCATCGATCTCATCTTGCTCGAGCATGTGCTCGGCGGGCTGCCGCAGGCCGCCTGGGACAAGGCGCGCGGGGCCTACGGGCCTTCGGTCGAGGACGCGTGGAGCCGCGCGCTGAGGAGGCTGTGCGACCAGCCTGGGTGGCGTGCGCGAGCGCTCGAGGCGCTGTGCGTGACGCCCGAGGCGAGGGCCGTGGTCGAGGCGAGGGTCGAACGGGAACGATGACGCGCGCGAGCGCTCGAGGCGGCTCGCTCGCTCGTCGCTCGCGGCAGCCCTCCTCAGCGCAGGCCGGGGAGGGGCAGGCCCGGGAGCGAGTTGCCGATCGCCGTGACGAGCTGCTCGTGCGTGATCGTCCCCGCGAGGCGGAACGGCACATCCACGTTGAGCGTCTCTCCGCCGATCGAGACGGTGCCGCTCACCTGGTACGGGATACCGCGGCTCTGCGTCGCCAGCGCGGCGATGCTCGTGAGGTCCTGCCACTTCACCGAGATCGGCGCCTCGATCCGGGTCCACTTCTTCGCGGGCAGCTCGAGCGGCGTGAGCGCGGTGACCGTGCCGACGTCGTACTTGCCGTCGAGCAGCACGCTCGCCTTCATCGAGCGCGTCGAGAGATCGATGCTGTTCGGGTTGTACGCCTGGATCTGGACCCGCAGATCGATGCCCTGAACGGTGACGGCGGTCACCGTCGCGAGCTCGGGCTTGAGCGTCGGCGGCTCGGGGCGCGAGCACGCGACAAGGGCGACGGCGGCGGCGAGGAGAGGCGATCGCACGGCGGGAGATGTGGCGCGGATCTCCATGGAGCTCAACGGAAATCGGGCGCGCCACCGGGCCTCGTCCGCGTCCCGCCGATCGCTCGACGGCCCCCCCGCGCGCGAGCGCTTCCGCCCCCGCAGGAACCCTTTCGATCTGCTATGCCCGGCGCATGGGCATCCTCCCGCTCGCCGAACGCCTCGCCAAGAAGGCGCTGAACAGGTCCGGGGTGCAGAGCCGCTGGGTCGACACGTCGGTCTGCCGGCTGCACCTCTACGATGCTCCGGGCACGGGCCCGCTCCCGACGGTGGTCCTGCTCCACGGCATCGGCTCCTCGGCGCTCCCGTACGCGCCGGTGCTGCAGCGACTCCGGGGGCGCGCCCGCCGCGTCATCGCCGCGGAGTCGCCGGGGCACGGGTGGAGCGCGGCGCCGGCGTCGGCGTTCACGCCGGAGTGCCTCGCCACCGCCATGCACGAGCTGCTCGACCGCGAGCTCGACGAGCCGGCGATCGTCGTCGGCAACTCCCTCGGCGGCGCGGTCGCTGTGAGCTACGCGCTGAGCTCGCCCGGCCGCGTGCGCGCGCTGGTGCTCGCGTCGCCGGCCGGCGCCGGCATGGAGCAGGCCGAGCTCGCCGAGCTGCTCGCTGTGTTCAACCTGCGGTCGCGGGCGGACGCCCACGCGTTCTTCGCGCGCCTCTACCACCGCGTCCCGTGGTTCACCCCGCTCATCGCCGGCGACGTCGTGCGGACGTTCTCGTGCGAGACCATCCTCTCGTTCAGGCGCTCGGCCCGGTGCGAGCACGCGTTCACGCCCGAGCAGCTGGGCGCGCTCTCGATGCCGATCCTGCTGATCTGGGGCCGCTCGGACCGCCTGATGCCGAGCGCCAACCTCGAGTACTACCGGCGGCACCTCCCTCCGCACGCGGAGATCGAGGAGCCCGAGGGCATCGGGCACTGCCCGCAGGTCGACGACCCGCGCCGCTTCGCCGAGCGGATCGCCGCGTTCGCGTGGGCGGCGCGCTCGACGGTGTCCCAGGGCGCGGCGCCGTCGCCCTCGAGCGCGGCGCCGTCGCCCTCGAGCGCGGCGCCGGCGGCGTAGGGGGCGGCGCCGGCGCCGGGAGGGGCGCCTGCGTCAGGCGTCCTCGGGGAGCGCGCCGTGCCGCTTGAGCAGGGCGCGGGTCAGGCTGCGGCGCAGCGGCATGATGCGCTCGCCGTCGCTGCCTGCGCCGACGAGCACGGTCGCGAAGAAGTACGTGTCTGCGCCGCGCTCGACGTAGCCGACCAGCCAGCCGGTGCTCGATCGCTCGTCCATCTCCATCCCCGTCTTGCCGCGCAGCGTGTAGGCCGGCGTCTGCTCCAGCACGAGGATCCGCTTCACGATGTCCACGCTCCGCGCGGAGCAGGGCAGCGCGCCGGCGTGGAGCCGCCGCAGGAAATCGATCTGCTCGTGCGGGGAGATGCGGAGCCCCCCGGTCAGCCAGAACTGGTCGATGCCCCCCGAGATGTCGCGGTTGCCGTAGCCGAGCGCGTCGAGGTGCGCCTGCATGCGCTCGGGCCCGATCCGGCGCGCGACCTCCTGGTAGAACCAGACGACCGAGTGCTTCATCGCCGACGCGAGATCGTGATCGCGGTTCCAGTCGGGCACGCGGCGCTGCACCCCGTCCCACCGCAGCGTGAAGCGCTCGTCCGGGATGACCCCGGTCTCCAGGCCGATGATCGTGTTCGGGATCTTGAAGGTCGAGGCGGGCACGTACCGCGCCGCCGCGCGGTCGGGGTTCACGACGCGGGTGACGCCCCGCGCGGCGTCGAACAGGACGAACGCGCCGTCCACGCCCTCCGCGCGGAGGAGCGCCGCCCCGCCCTCGTCGATCTCGGTCCGCGCCGCGGCCGGCGCGCTCGCGGCCGGCGCGCTCGCGGCCGGCGGGGCCGCCACGCCGCTCGCCGCCGGGGGAGCTGACGGCGGTGGCGGCGCCGTGGCGCAGGCGCTCGCTGTCGTGACGATCGCGAGGAGCGCGCAGGAGAGCAGGGGACGCGCCGAGGCGAGGGCGCGGCGCGAGAGGCACCCGGGGAGCGGAGAAAGCATGGTGCCCTCAACGCGGCCGGGGGCCGCGCGCATTCCCGAGCCATCGCCGCGGTCGTCACCGCCGTCGCCGCCGCTCATTCCCGAGCCATCGCCGCGGTCGTCGCTGCCATCGCCGCCGCGGTCGCTGCCGGCGCCGTCCGCTCGCCCTCCGCGAAGTCGACGTCGATCCCGACGATCTTCATGAGCCGCAGCGCGTTCGCGCTCGTCACCACGCCGGGCTTCAGCTTGTAGTCGAAGGTCATCCTGTCCTCGACCACGAGCTCCTCGAAGTGCATGTTGCGCACCCGCCCCGCGGTCTCCTGCTCCAGCACGGCGAGCCCCATGTCGTGCGACGAGACCGCGCCGATGGCCCCCCGCGCGACGAGGTGCCGCACGACCGCCCTCGCCCCGATCTGGCGCTCCCGCGCGTTCGTGCCGTGGAGGATCTCGTCGAGCAGGAACAGCACCCGCTCGCCGCCGTCCGCGCCGTCGACGACGCGCTTCAGGCGGGTCAGCTCGGCGTAGAAGTGCGAGACGCCGTGCTCGAGCGAGTCCTTGATCCGCATGCTCGTCCGCACGCGGACCGGCGAGAGCGACAGCGACGACGCGCAGACCGGCGCGCCCGCGAGGGCGAGGGCGGCGTTCACCCCGACGGCGCGCAGCAGCGTGCTCTTGCCCGACATGTTGGACCCCGTCACGAGCAGCGCGGCGCCCGCGCCCTCCAGCGAGACGTCGTTCGTCACCCGCCGGTCGCGCGGCAGGAGCGGGTGGCCGAGCCCCGCCGCCGCGAAGCGCGGCTCGCCGTCCTTCACGTCGGGGTACGCGTAGTCGGGGTTCTCGTGCGCGAACGTCGCGAGGCTCGCGAGCGCCTCCATGTGCCCGAGCGTCCGCATCCACGCCTTCACGTGCCGGCCCGCGCGCAGCTTCCACCGCTCCAGCGCGAGCGCGCACCACACGTCCCAGAGCAGGAAGAGGTTGGCGACGATGTGGACGAGCCCGCTGTGGCGCAGGTCCGAGTAGCCGACCCGGCTCTCGAGCGCCGTCATCTCCCGCGAGGCGAGCACGCCCGAGGGCCCCGCGAGCTCGGCCTTGAGCTCGCGGAGCAGCGCCGACGAGAACGCCTGCTCCTCGACGCGGGCGAGGATCGGCCGGTACCGGGCGAACGGCGCCTCGCGCGACGAGGCCGCGGCGACGATCGGTTCGACCGCGGGCCGCAGCAGGACCAGCACGAGGATCTGGGCGGCCAGCGGCAGGAGGTAGGCGTGGCGGAGCAGCCCGAGCTGCTCCGCGGGGATGAACCGCGGCGCCGCGAGCAGCGCCAGCGTCAGCGGCACGAGCACCTTCGCCGCGGTCAGGAGCGCGCTCACCGGCAGGCCGCCCGCGCGGGCCTCCGGGCCGAGCAGCGCCGGGGGCGCCTCGGCCCACGCGATGAGCGGGCCGGCCTCGCGCCCGCGCGCCCCCGCCTGCATGCCCACCACCGCGAGATCCTCCCGGAACGCCCCGATGCCGGCGAGCTCGCGCACCGCCTCCTGCCGCGCCGCCACGGCGGGCGCCGGGGCGGGCTCCGCGAGGAAGGCCGCGAGCGTGGCCTCGCCCTCGCCCGTCTGCGCCACGTTGAGCAGCTGGAACAGCGACGCCTGCCCGAACACGTCGAGATCGCCCGCGTAGTCGTGGTCCGGCGCGGCGAACCGATCGCCGCGCTCCGGGAAATCGGCGAAATCGCCGGCGACCCGCCGCTTGCCGCGCACGTAGAGGCCGATGCGCTGCTCGAGCTCCGTCATCCGGGTGACGAGGCGCGCGTGCGCGACGAGCAGCCCGAGGAACACCGCGGTGACCGCCCCGGCGGCGTACGTGACCCACCGCGGCACGTCGCCGAAGAGCGCATACCCCCCGGCCACGGCCGCCGCCAGGAACGAGACCCCGCGCAGCAGCGAGAAGGTCTTCGAGCGGCGCTCGAGCGCGCCGGCCTCGGCGCGCAGGACCGAGAGGCGATCATCGTAGGCGGACAGGACGCGCTGGGCGACGGCGTTGGGGGGCGGCTCCACGGGGCCCTCTCCATAGGCCACCGCCGGCCGTGCATCCAGCCGGAGGGGGGTCCTCACACGAAGGCCACGAAAGCTTTGAAGCGTCCTGGCTGGCTGCTCGTACAATGCCGCCCATGGACCAGAACCTGCTGGAGCGCCTCAAGGCGTACACCGTCGTCGTCGCGGACACCGGCGACATCAACTCGATCGAGAAATTCCGCCCCCAGGACGCGACGACGAACCCGTCGCTCATCACGGCGGCGGCCCAGATGCCCGAGTACGCCGACATCGTGAGCGGCGCGCTCGCCTGGGGCCAGAAGGAGGCGGGCCCGGGCAAGGGGCCGGACGACGTCGTGGGCCTCGCGTTCGAGCGGCTCGCCGTCGATTTCGGCCTGCGCATCCTGAAGATCATCCCCGGCCGCGTCTCGACCGAGGTCGACGCGCGCCTCTCCTTCGACACCCAGGCGACCATCGAGAAGGGCCGGAGCATCGTGCGCCTCTACGAGGAGGCCGGCGTCTCGCGCAAGCGCGTCCTCATCAAGATCGCCTCGACGTGGGAGGGCATCCGTGCGGCGGAGGTCCTCGAGAAGGAGGGCATCCACTGCAACCTCACGCTGCTCTTCGGGCTGCACCAGGCGATCGCGTGCGCCGAGGCAGGCGTGACGCTCATCTCGCCGTTCGTCGGGCGCATCCTCGACTGGTACCTGAAGGACACCGGCCGCACGAGCTACGCGCCGGCCGAGGACCCCGGCGTCGTCTCGGTCACGAAGATCTACAACTACTACAAGAAGCACGGCTACAAGACCGAGGTGATGGGCGCGAGCTTCCGCAACATCGACGAGATCAAGGAGCTCGCCGGCTGCGACCTGCTCACGATCTCGCCGAAGCTGCTCTCGGAGCTCGCCTCCGCGCGCGGCGACCTGCCGAGGAAGCTCGACCCCGACGCGGCGCGCTCCCTGCAGATCGCGAAGATCCCGATGGATGAGGCGGCGTTCCGCGCGATGCACGCCGCCGACCGGATGGCGAGCGACAAGCTGAGCGAGGGCATCGACGGCTTCGCGAAGGCGCTCGCCTCGCTCGAGGTCCTGCTCCGCGAGCGCCTCCAGCAGGGGGCCGCCTCCTAGCGCTGGTGACGCGCGACCGCGACGTGCGCGCGCGCGGCGGAGCTCCGGGGAGCGGGCCCGGGCGCAGCGCGCCGCGCGGGCGCGGCGACCCCCGCCGCGTAGGTGCCCCTGCGTGCGCCTGCGTTGAGGAACGGAGGCGCGGGAAGAAGGCGGAGGGCCGGCTTGCATGTGAGCCGGCCCGTCCTCTAGGATTCGTCAAAACTGGACGAATTTCGGGCAGCATTCGATCGCCCGCGCCGCGCGTGGTCGACTGCGGTTCTCCGGGAGGCTCCTCATGAGCCGCCCTTTTTGCGATGGCATGGAGGAGGCGACGTTGAAGCTCACGTCACAGGAGTACTGGGAGAACCATTGGAAGGGCTACGTCGGCACCGACGATCTGGGTGGCGGCTGCGAGATCTACGACGACGTCGCTCCGTTCCTGCCGCGCGGGGAAGGGGTGTCGTTCTTCGAGATCGGCTGCGCACCAGGCCGTATCCTTGTCGACTTCTGTGGGCGCCTGGGGTTCACCGCGTACGGCCTGGATTACGCCTGCGACCCGGAGGTCGTCGAGCAGGAGATCCGGAAGCGCGGCATCAAGGTCGGCAAGATCGAGAAGGGGGATTTCTTCAGCTGGAAGCCCCAGCAGAAGTTCGATATCGTCGCTTCCTTCGGGTTCATCGAGCACTTCGATGACGCCGGGGCGGTGATGGATCGGCACTTCGAGCTGGTGAAGCCGGGAGGCACCGTGGTCGTGGGCATGCCGAACTTCGCCGGCGGGCAGAAGGCGCTCCACTGGCTGTTCGATCGCAAGAACCTGAAAGGCCACAACACCCGCATCATGAACCTGCCGTTCCTGGAGGCCGCCGCCCGCCGCAACGGCGCCGAGATCATCCAGGCCCGCTACACCGGCGGCCACTTCGATTTCTGGCTGGACGACGAGACGCCGCTCCTGGCGCGGCGTGTCGTGTGGAAGGTCGTCCCGCCGCTCAAGGCGATCGCGCGCCGGGTGGTCCCCGGCGAGACGAACCCCTGGTTCTCGCCCTTCCTGTTCGCCATCTACCGGGCGCCCCTGCTGCCCGCAGGGACAGCTGACGCTTGATCCTTTCCCCGATGAGCAAACCGAGCCAGAGCGTCGCCACCCCGCCGGCCGTCCGCGACGCAGACGCCGATCACCGCTTCCGCGAGAGCGCGCGGCGCCACGGCTGGGATCCCGACGACCCGTGGGTCGGGGGGTATGCGGCGCTGGAGTGGCGCCGCAGCCGCCACGCCTACGACGACCTCTTCACGTCGGTCCGCGGCAAGAAGGTGCTCGAGTTCGGCTGCCACTTCGGCGGGACGTCGATCGTGCTCGCGACCCTGGGCGCCGAGGTGACCGCGCTCGACGTCGACCCCATGTATGTCGAGCTGGCGCAGCTGAACGCCGACCGTCACGGGCTGTCGGACAGGATCCGTGTTCATCACGTCCCCGACACGACAGCGATGCCGTTCGCCGACAGGGAGTTCGAGCTCGTCTCCTGCAACAGCGTGCTCGAGTACGTCCCGCCTGAGCGCCTGCCGGCCGTCCAGCGCGAGATCGATCGGGTGCTCGGGCCGTGGGGGTTCATCGTCATCCTGGGCACGAGCAACCGCCTCTGGCCGGTCGAGTGCCACAGCCGCCGCCCCCTGATGAACTACGTGCCTCGGGTGCTGCGCCCGCTGTTCCCGGGCAGGTCGATCTACAGCGTATTTCCCTGGCAGCTCCGGCGCGGGTTCGGCGATTATGTCGACATCTCGCAGCAGGATCGGGGCCGGCTGATCGTCGACCTGAAGGCCAAGATGGGGCTGTCCGGGCCGCGGCTCATGGCCTTCTCGGCGGCGAACCGGCTGCTCGGTCCGCTCGGGATGCACGTGGGCTTCGTGTCCCCGACGATCACGATGGTTCTTCAGAAACGCGGTGAGGGAGGAGCTGGCGATGGCTGACGGGAGGACGCGGGTATACATCACCGTGGACGTGGAGTGCGCCGAGGAGCGCATCCTGGGCGATGCCAAGTCTCCCGCGATGGGCTACGACCTCCGGATCTGGGGCCGCTTCGTCAACCAGCGCGATCCCCTCGGTATCGAGCTCATCATGCGCGAGCTCGAGGCGTACGGCCAGCGCGGGACGTTCTTCGTCGAGGCCATCGGCTCGTACAGCTTCGGGATGGACGGGCTGACGAGCGTGTGCCAGGCGCTCCACGGCCGCGGCCACGACGTGCAGCTGCACGTGCATCCGGTGCAGCGGCGCGCTGACTGGCACACCCGCGGCGAGCCCCGCGTCTCCGACGACATCGCCGACTACCCGGTCGAGGAGCAGACGCGGCTCCTCCTCGAGGGGCGCGACCTGCTCGTGCGCGCGGGCGTCCCGGCGAGCGAGCTGCTCGGCTACCGCGCCGGCAACTTCGGCGCGAACAACGACACCTGGCGGGCGATGAAGCGGGCGGGGCTCGTGCTGAGCAGCAACTACAACCCCTGCTACTTCAGCAAGAACTGCAAGATGCAGTATCCGGGCGCGCGGCTCGGGCTCTTCGAGACGCCCGAGCCGGGGGTGTACGAGCTGCCGGTCACGAACTTCATCGAGCCCACGAAGCGCTTCAGGCACCTTCAGATCACGGCGGTGACCCTCGACGAGATCAAGCACTGTCTCCTCCGCTACCGCGCCCTCGGGGTGAAGGAGGTCACGCTGGTGACCCACTCGTTCGAGTTCTATTTCCTCGACTCGGCGGAGGCGCGCCGCGGCTTCCCGAACCGGCTCAACGTCGAGCGGCTCCGCGGGCTCTGCCGCTTCCTCGACGAGAACTCGAAGGACTTCGAGGTCGACACCGTGGGCGCCCTCGCGCGCCGGCTCTCGGACGCGGCGTCTTCCACGCAGGGCTCCACGCACGGCGCGCACGATGTCGACGAGGGCGCGCCGCCCTCGCTGCAGTTCCCCCACTCCAACGCGATCCACCACGCCCGCCGCGTCGTCGAGCAGGCGTACAAGCGCGTGGCGCAGCGGTTCACGTTCGGCTGAACGGGTCGGCCAGGGGCGGCCGGGCTCCTGCGCGGTGCTAAGTAGCGCGTATGCGGCTCATCGGACAGATCCACGTTTCGCTCAAGGGCAGCATCATCCAGCGCAACCCCACCGTCTGGGAGAAGCTGAAGCGCAGCTTCGGCGCCACGGTGGATCTCGACACCGATCGCGTGCGCGTCGAGCTCGAGGCCACCGCCGTGGTCGATCAGGTGCGGCGGGCGCTCGTCCAGCTCGGGGTCACGAACGCCCTCTCGCTCGTGATCGATGACACAGTCATCTTCCAGGACACCGACGGGAAGCCGGACGATCTTCCCGACCTCGTGCTCGCGCTGTCCGAGCATTCCGCCGTCTTCGGGCGCGGGTTCAGCGAGCTCAGGTTCGCCGCCGAGCACGAGGAGGCGGGGCTGCACCTGGTCATCGAGACGCGGGCGCGCACCGAGCACGCCGACGACGAGCCGGCGGGGCTCGTCTCCATCGGCGGGCGCCTGCGGGATCTCGAGCCGCGAGCCGGCGAGTCCGGGGAGGACTACCGCCGCCGCGTCGAGCCCCTGGCGAAGGATCCGGCGCTGTTCGAGGCGGCGCGGCTGCAGTTCGAGTCCTTCGTCGGGCGGGTCGAGGGCGCCCTCAAGGCCACGATGCCGGAGGCGCGCGTGGACCATCACCACGCCGACGCGCGCGTCGTGCACGCGCCAGCGGGTGACGGCGCGGGTGACGGCGCGGGCGCCGAGCGGCCTCCCGTGAGCCCCACGCACCCCGGCTATGACCCGTTCGTCGTCTATTACCCACCCAGCCCGCTGGGGATGATGCTGGACGTCATGCTCATCACCTCGTTCATGCACATGCTCACGCCTCCACACGTCCTCTTCGTGAACCCGGCGGGCACGATGCTCGGCACAGCGCAGGAGGCCGCCGAGAATCCTGACCTCTTGAACGGCGCGGATCGCGGCGGCGACGACCCCTCGGCGGGCGACGAGGGGGACGGGGCGGATGACGGCGATCCGTGGGGTGATGACGGCGGCGGGGTCGATGAGGGCGGCGGGGTCGATGACGGCGGCGGATTCGATGACGGCGGCGGGTTCGACGGCGATTTCGGCGATTGAGCCGCTCGCGCCGGGCCGCGGCGAGGCGTCGCGGCAGGGCCTCGCGCGTCTGTCGCGCGCAGGTTCCGGCGCGCAGCGCGCGAGCGCGCCCGCGACGCGCTGACCTCGCGGTCGAGCGGGCTCGTCCGGCCATGGACGACGACTGGCGATCATGGTACGTCGCGCTACGGCCGTGACCGGCGCTGGCATGAGCATCTATCGCGCTGGCGTGCTGATGGTCGCGCGCGCCGAACCCTGGACTGGAGAGCGCGATGAACAAGAGCGAGGCGGCGCTTCGGAAGCAGCCGCAGGTGGCGGGCGGTGGAGATCCGGAGATCGCCAGAGAGGTCCGTACCATCATTGCAGAGCGATGTGGGATGAGCGTCGATGCCGTGACTCCCGACCTGTCGCTCGAGAGCGGCCTCGGCGTGGATTCACTGGCGCTCATCGAGGTCAACGTCGCGCTCGAGGAGCGATTCCAGATCGTGGCGCCCGATTTCGCGGCGCCCGATCAGGCGCAGATCAGCACGGTCGGCGACGTCATCGCCTTCGTCGAGGCGCAGATCGCGGCGCGGGGCGGCCGGGGAGGGGCGCCTTGACCGCCCCGCGCACGCGCGCCGAGCGCGAGGCCGCCGTCCGGACGCCGGAGGAGCAGCGGGAGCACGAGCGGCGGGAGGTCGCCGCTCATTACCAGAACGACCCGGAGATATTCTCCATGGTCCTCGACAGCCGCCTGGCCTACGCGACGGGCATCTTCCTCGATCCCGCCGAGAGCCTCGAGACGGCGCAAGAGCGGAAGTACGACTGGGTCCGCCGCGAGCTCGACATCCACCCCGGAGAGCGCGTCCTCGACGTGGGGTGCGGCTGGGGCTCGAACCTCATCTATCTCGCCGAGCGCACAGGCGGGAGCTTTCAGGGCGTCACGCTGAGCGACAAGCAGCGGCAGGAGGCGCTCCGCCGCGCCGACCGGGCGGGCGTCGCCTCGCGGGTCCGCATCGACCTCGCTCATATCGAGGACATCGATCTCGCGCCCGAGTCGCTCGACGCCGTGCTCTTCGTGGGCAGCATCGTGCACATGCACAACCGCGAGCGGATCCACCAGAAGATCGCCGCCGCGCTGCGCCCGGGCGGCAGGCTGCTCATCTCCGACTGCTATTTCCCGGCGCGCGCCCGCGGGGACCGGGAGAGCTCTGCGACGCAGTACATCTTCGTCGAGGCGCTCGGCTATTGCCGCCTGATCTCGCTGGCCGAGGAGCTCGGGATGATCGAGCAGGCCGGCCTCGATGTCCGGCGCGTCGAGGATCTCACGAGCTCGTACGTGCACACGGTCGCCCGGTGGATCGACAACGTGCGCGCGAACCGCGCCCGGATCGACGCCCGCGCGCCCGGCTTCTCTCGGCTGCTCCAGACGTACATGACCGTGGGCCGGCTCTCCTTCGCGCGCCGCACCGCGCTCGAGTACATGATCGTGGCGACGAAGGGCGGCGGCCGCGAGCGCCTCGGCGTCGCGCCCTCGCCCGAGCCGGGGCGCGCGCCGTGAGCGGCGGGCTCGCTGCGCGGACGGTCGCGGGCCTGCTCAGGGCGCGCGCCGAGGCGACGCCGGATCGATTCGGGTTCTATCACAAGCAGCAGGGCGAGTTCGTCGGGTGGTCGTGGGCGGAGTACTGGCGCCGCGCGTGCGCGGCGGCGTCGGGCCTGCTCGCGGCGGGGGTGCGCCCGGGCGACCGCGTGCTCCTGCTCGTGACGGACGTGGAGGTGGCGGTGCCGTGCCTCTTCGGCGTCTGGGTGCTCGGGGCGGTGCCGATCCAGGTCGGGGTGCCTTACCGGCTCACGGACGTGGCGGCGTTCCTCGGCGAGCTCCGGCGGACGGCCGCCCGCGTCGGCGCGCGCGCGCTCGTTGTCTCGTCCGCGCTGCTCGGCTTCGCGCAGGGCGAAGAGGGGGCGGACGGCCTCCTCCAGCTCGCCGCCGAGCCGCTGCTCGACGCGCCCCTCGCGGGCTCGCTGCCCGATCCGGAGCGCGCGCCCGGGCCCGCGCTCATCCAGCTCACGAGCGGCAGCACCGGGCACCCGCGCGGCGTGGTGATCCCGCACGAGCGGCTGATGCTGCACCTCGACGCGATGAGCCAGCGGCTCGCTGTGCGCGGCGAGGGCGCGGGGGGCGTCTCGTGGCTGCCGCTCCACCACGACATGGGCCTCGTCGGCGGGCTGCTCTTCCCGCTCTTCAACGATTTCCCCGTTCACATGCTCTCGCCGCTCGAGTTCCGGACGCGGCCGTTCTCGTGGCTCGCGGAGATGTCGAGCATCCGGGGCGTCATCTCGCTCGGGCCGCCGAGCGCCTATGCCATCTGCATCGGCCTCGCCCGCCGCGCCGTCGAGGCGGGCCTCGACCTCGGCGCGTGGCGGTGCGCGATGATCGGCGCCGAGCCGATCTCCCCCTCGTTGCTCCGCCGCTTCGCCGCGGCGTTCGCGCCGTGCGGCTTCCGCATCGAGGCGTTCTTCCCCGTCTACGGGCTGGCCGAGGCGACGGTCGCCGTGACGTTCCCCGACCTCTACGCCGAGCCGCGCGCCCTCACGGTGGATCGCGGCCTATTGGAGCGCGAGGGCCGCGTCGAGGAGGCCGCGCCTGGCCCCCTCTCGCTGGAGCTCGCCGGCGTCGGCAGGCCGATCCCCCACACGGAGATCCGGATCGTGGACGCCCAGCGCAGCCCCGTCCCGGAGCGCACGGTGGGGGAGATCGAGGTGCGCTCGGAGACGGTGATGGAGGGCTATTTCAACGAGCCCGAGGCGACCGCCGAGGCGCTCGTGGGCGGGTGGCTGCGCACGGGCGATCTCGGGTTCATCGATCGCGGGACGCTGTTCGTCACCGGCCGGAAGAAGGAGGTGATCATCAAGGGCGGTCACACGATGATCCCCGCCGTGATCGAGGAGCTCGCCTCCCGGGTCGACGGGATCCGGGCCGGGTGCGTTGTCGCGGTCGGGCTGTTCGTCGAGGAGCGCCAGACCGAGTCGGTCTACGTGGTGGCCGAGACGCGGGCCGAGGCGTCCGAGCACCCCGGCCTCGTGGAGCGCGTGCGGGAGGCGCTGCGGGCGAACGGGGTCACGGTCGACCAGGTCGTCCTGGTCCCGCCGGGCGAGCTGCCCAAGACGACGAGCGGCAAGCTGCGACGCCGGGAGGTCGCTGAGCGGCTGCGCGCGGGCGGGCTTCGCTGAAGAGCGCGCCGGCCCCGCCACTCCATCCTCCGTCACCAACGTGAGTGTGAACGTGAACGTTCGGGTGTAGGAGGACGCGGCGGGGAACGGCCGATTTCGCGGGCGCTGCAGGGCGGTGCGCGATAGATCCCGGAATCGCTCTCCGGAGCACAACCGAACGGGACCGTCCATGTTGAGCAGCCTGAGAGACCACGAGTCCACCTGTCCCGCCCCGCTTTCGCCCGAGGCGCGCGCGTGGGAGCGGGAGCAGCTCCGGGCGCTCGGCCTCGAGGACGACGACTGGTGCTCGGACGAACAATGCCCCTTCTGTGCCGGGCGGCCCCTGTCCGTGGAGAGCAAACGAGCGCACGGGTGAGCGGCGCCCTCGGTCGGGGCCGGGTCACCGGCGCGAGCGGCCGGTGACCCTTACGGGGATCACTCTGCCATCTTCCCCTTCACCCACTTGCCCGACTCGGTGAGGTCGTTGTCGTTCCAGTTGCCCATCTGGTTTGCGTTGGGCCTGAGCGCGGAGCACGCCTCGGCCTTGTCGCCCAGCGACCAGTTGGCCCAGCTGATGTTGTGCGCGTCCAGGAAGTCGAGCCAGGTCTGCGACTCGCCGAGGTTGAGCTGGCCGTTGCCGTCGGCGGAGCAGGTCCCCCACTCGGTCACGAAGAGCGCCAGCTTCTTGTTGATGGCTTTCTGGGCCTTGTCGCGCAGCGACGCCTTGTGCGTGTTGGCGTAGAAGTGGAGGGTGTACGCCACGTTCTGATCGCTGAGGGGATTGTCCGCGGCGATGTCGACGTCCTGCGACCAGTTCGGCGAGCCGACGATGACCAGGTTGTTCGCGCCCTGGCCGCGGATCTCGGAGATCACCGCCTCGGCGTAGGACTTCACCGCCGGCCAGGTGTTCGTGTTGAGGGGCTCGTTGAAGACCTCGAAGATGACGTTGGGCGAGTTCTTGTAGGCCTGCGCCACCTCGCGGAAGTAGTTCTTCGCCAGGTCCAGGTGCTGGTGCGCGTTGTGATCGTGCCAGTCGAGGATGACGTAGATGCCCTTCGCGATCGCCGCGTCGGCGATGGTCTTCGCCTTGGCCTTCTGGGCGCCCGCGTCCTGGAGGTACCCGTCCTCGCCCTCGATGCCCATGGCGGCGCGGACGACGGTCGCCTCCCAGTTGTCCGCGATCGAGTTGACGACATTGCCGTTGTAGTAATTGCTCCACTGGCTCCAGAACAGGCTCATGCCCTTGAGCTGGACCGGGGACCCGTGCTCGCCGACGATGTTGCCGTTCATGACCCGCAGCCGGCCATGACGCTCGACCGGCGTGCCGTCCGTGGGGATCCCCCCGGTGCTCGCGCTCGTCGTGGACGAGGCCGATGTCGTCGCCGCGGTCGTCGAGGCGCTCGAGGTCGTCGCGCTCGCGGAGGTCGTCGAGGCGCTCGAGGTCGTCGCGCTCGCGGAGGTCGTCGAGGCGCTCGAGGTCGTCGCGCTCGCGGAGGTCGCCCCGCCGCCGCCGCCAGCGCCGCCCGCCCCGTCCTCCGTCCCCGCGTCACCGCAGCCGATCAGCACGGTGGCTTGCAACGCAACCACCGCGAGGCCGAATGACCACTTCGACCCGCCAAGCACACCGCGAAGCAAAACACTTTTCATCATGTCCTCCAAGAGAAGTATCCGGATGGCGCGGCATTAAAAGGGCAGTTCAGCGCCATGGCAAGCCCTCTGCGTGCCTCGGATGAGGGGATAAAATCCACGCTGTATGTATGGTGGAATACAGTGTCAGTGCGCGAAGGTCACAGCTGCGGCCGGTGGTCTTCAGCGGGACCGTAAGGCGAAGCCTTCACGGGCGCCGATCTGAGGGAGCTGTGGTGTGCAGGCGACAGAATTTCGCAAAAAATATGCCAGTTGGCGGAGCCCGTGGAGCGGACGCTGATGCGCTGCGTCTCTGGTCTGGGCGCGGGGGCCGTCCCGCGCCGGTCCACGCAGGCTACAGTGTTCCCCTTGGTGGTCGGGTGACCACCCTGGGCAACCGCCTATCCATGCGCAGGGCGTCAATATCGCTCAGGAAATTGCGAGCGACCGCCCCCGGAACGTCAAGCATCGAGCGCCGCGCCGTCGAGGCGCTCGTCACGTCGGCACCGGCACTGGCGGCGGCTCGTCGTCCGGCGCGATGCAGGCGGACAGGTCGAACAGCATGAAGAGCAGCGCCTTCTCCTGGGCAGTCAGCTCATGCATCTGCCCGCCGCGGTGTTCACAGCCGCTCGGGAAGGGCGCCCCGGCGACGTCGCTCGCCGCCACGTGGATGTCCGTGTACACGAACCTGCCGCACTGCTCTGCTTCCGGCGCGCCGATGGGCGTGTTGAACGTGAAGTATTTGACCCCCGCGGGCGCGTCGTAAGCGGTGTTGGCCTCGTTGTAGAGCCACCGCGTCGCGATCTCCTCGTTCACCGAGTCGACCCAGTGCTGCGGATCGTCGATCTCGATCTGCCCGGGCACGGTCGACGCGCCCACGTTGGCGAGCCAGTCCCGGAGCGCCAGGCCCTTCGGGAACGTGGTGTCGACGAGCACGGGGAGCCCGTCGTCGGGATCGCTCTCCTCGTCCCATACCGCCGTTTCCGGGAACCGCTCCGGCCCGAGCCGGAGCCAGGTGTTGTGCCAGTGCGACGCGAACACGCGGCCTCCCGCGGAGGCGTAGTCGAACATCGCTCGCAGCGCGGCCTCCGGCTTGTCGTCCCCGAACTCGGAGCCTTCGCACGACAGGATCACCATGTCGTATCGACGCAGGTTGTCGAGCGAGCCCCAGAACTCCCGCGCGAGAGAGAAGGGGACGCCGCCGTTCAGGCCGTCTCGGTACCTGCTCGTGGCGCTGTCGCCCTCGATGGCGCGCCCGGCGAACAGGTTCACCCGCCCGTCGCCCGCCTCCGGCGTGAACTCCGACGCGTCGATTCCCATCTTGTACAGCAGGCACTCCAGCACGTCCGAGCCGCCGGTCGTCAGCGCGATCTTCGGGAGGTGGCCCTCCGCCTTGCTGCGCGGCAGGCGGACCGTCGTGTCCACCGTCGGGTTGTCGACGCACCCCTCGACCTTCGGAAGCGTGATCTGGCGCCGCCATTTGCCGAGCTGGACGACCAGCGGGATGTCCACCCCGACGGGCACGTTCTCCAGCACGAAGCGCCCGTTCGTGTCCGTCAGCGCGGTCGCGATCGGAGCGCCGGAGAGCGTCACATCGCACCGATCGCAGCTCGCGCCGTCGGTGATGGGCTCAAGCTCCCTGTTCGGGACGTACACCGTGACGTTGTACAGCGGGAGTTTGCCCGCGGGCTCGTACACGGTGCCGCTCACGGTGGTCGTGCCGCCGCCTGGACAGGCGATCTGCTGGCACTCGAGCCCTTCGCACCCGCCGCTCGTGACCCCTGACCCGCCGCTCCCCGCCAGGAACCCGCCGCTCCCCGCCAGAAAGGGGATTCCCCCGGAGCCGCCGCCCCCCGCGCTCTGGTCGGCTCCGCCCCCGGACGTGACGCCGATCGTCCCGCCGGAATCGCCGCAGGAGCATCCGCCAGCGACAGCCGGCGCCATGGCCGCCGCGGCCAGGAGCCATCGGGCGCTGCTGTGCACTATCCCCATTTGATCCTCCAGGCGCAGAGAGGCGAGTGTGCCCTGCTCCGGCCATTCCCAGAGTAATCGATACGCGGGGATACGGGAAGGGACAACCATGCAAGGATGCGAGGGAGAACACGCTCTTCCGTGCATTGACGGGAGCCCTCCTCTCCGTCTGCGCCGGCGGGAGCGGCGCGGGGCAGTCGGGTGTCTTTCGCGCGGTTTCGCTCTGCCTCGCTAGGTTTCGGTGCGATCGAGCGGATCGTGAGGAGATAGGCGACAGAGGCACCAATCTTCGTTCCGCATACCACCGCGCCCCGCGGCCGCGCGACCCCACAGCGGGGAACAGCGGGGAACAGCGGGGAACAGCGGGGAACAGCGGGGAACAGCGGGGAACAGCGCAGAACATCGCCGGACCTCGCCGAGCTCGAGGAGCTTCCCGAGACCGCGCGACGGCGCCCGTGTGGCCGTGCTCCGACATGGCGAGGTGCCCCTTGGCAGAGTAGGATGCGGCGCTTTGCAATCGGTCCTACCTGCACCCGCTCTCCCTCGCCCTCGTTTGCTGGAGATCACCTGGCCCATCTTCAGCGAGAACCTGCTGCACATGCTCGTCGGCGTGTTCGGCGTATGGCTGGTCAGCCGCCTCTCGGACGAGGCCGCCGCCGCGTACGGGCTGTCCAACCAGATCATGTTGACCTTCATGATCACCTTTCGCTTCGTCAGCGTCGGCGCGAGCGTGGTGGTCACCCAGTATCTCGGCGCGCGGGACCGCGCCGGCGCGGAGCATGTCGCGCGGGCGTCGCTCGCGGCCAATCTCTGGCTCGGCGTCTTCAGCTTCGTCGTCATCGCGATCGGCGCGAGGCCGCTGCTCGAGCTGATGCGCCTGCCGCCTTCCCTGTTCCCGATCGCGGAGCCTTACCTGATCGCGGTCGGCGTGATGCTGGCGTTCGACGCGGTGAATTTCTCGATGGGCTCGGTGCTGCGCGCGCACACCTACACCCGCGACACGCTGCGCCTCATCGTCGTCATGTACATCGTGCAGCTCGCGCTCAGCCTGCCGCTCATGTTCGGTGTCGCCGGGGCTCCGGGGCTCGGCATGATGGGGCTCGCGGTCGCCGCGGTGATCGGGCGCGCGCTCTCGTTCTGGATGCACCGGCAGCTGTGGATCTCGCGCCTCGGCATCCGCCCGACCTTCGAGGATTTCTGGCGCATTCGCCCCGATCGCCTCCGCGAGATGCTGCACATCGGCCTGCCGGGGGCGGGCGAGAACGTGGTCTATCGCATCAGCTTCATGATCATCCTCGCGATGGTCGCCAACATGGGGCAGACGGCGCTCACCACCCATACGTACACGATGCAGATCGTGCACTTCCTGCTCCTGTTCGGCATGGCGATCGGCTTCGGGACCGAGATCGTGGTCGGGCACCACATCGGCGCCGGCGATCTGCAGGGCGCCGATCGCCTGGTGCGCGGCGGCCTGGCGATCGGGTTCTGCGTGTGCGTGAGCCTGGTCATCGCCACCGCGCTGCTCGGCCCCCACCTGCTCGGCCTCTTCTCGCGCGATCCCGAGGTGATAGCCACCGGCTCCCGGCTGCTGTGGCTGACGCTCCTTGTCGAGCCGGGCCGCACGCTCAACCTGGTCGTCATCAACGGGCTCCGCGCCACCGGCGACGCCCGCTTCCCTGTCGGGTTCGGCGTCTTCTCGATGTTCGCCGTGGCCGTCGGGCTGTCCTGGCTGCTCGGCGTCCACCTCGGCTGGGGGCTCGCCGGCATCTGGGTCGCCTACGCCGCCGACGAGTGGGTCCGCGGGCTGGTCATGGCCGCGCGCTGGCACTTCCAGGGCTGGGTGCCCCACGCGCGGCGCACCTTCCGCCGGGTGCGGCTGAGCAGCCGCCCCGCGTGAGCGCTCGCGCTCGCTGATCGACCGCCCCGAGCCAGGGTGAAGCGCCGCCCGGCGGAAGGCGGCCGGGGAGGCCGGGCGCCGCTCATCCCGCGGGCGCGCCCACCTTCTCGGTGACGGCCATGCACAGCGCGGCCACGCCGCGCCTCGGGACGGTCACGAGCTTCTCGCGGAAGCTGGCGCGCTGATCGGTGTAGAGCTTCGACACCTTGTGCGAGAGGATCGTCGAGCTCCAGACCGCGACCACGTCCGCCCAGCGGAGATCGGCGTCGGCCTTCGCCGCATTGCGGTGACCCTCTCCGTCCACGATGCGGATCTCGACCTCGCCCGCGAGCAGCTGCCGCAGGTCCTCGGACGTGCCTGGCCCGCCGCCGACCACGAGCAGCCTCCGCAGGCCGCGCGCGTGGAACGCGCCGATCATCGCGAGCGCTGCCCGCTTGTTCGCCGAGCTGCCGCAGAGGTCGCAGACGGCGTCGGCGCCGACCTCGACAACGCGGAGCCCGGCCTTCGGCGGCAGCTTCGCGCACTCGGCGCAGCGGCGCTCGACCCGCTCCTCCGCCGGAGCCGACGGCGGGGAGCGACCGAGCGCCTGCTGCGCCCGGCCCGCGAGCTCCGCCGGGAGGAAGTCCGCGGGGTGGCGGAGCTCCGTCGCTGGCGCATGCTCCGCGAGCCAGAGGAGCAGATCGGTTTCTGAAATATTCAGAGATTTTGCGAGGTTGCGCACACGGACGGATCGCGCCATTGCGACGCGACTGTGACATGTGCAGCACCGCTGCGCCTTTTCTATCGCAGGGGTGGTGGCCTCCGGCTGGCGCCGATGCGGCCCGGCACGGGCGGTGGCCCGTGCGCGCGCGGCTCAGTCGAGGGCGGCGGCGCGGCGCAGCCCGTGGCGCTGGAGGAGGCGGTGGAGGTACATCCGGTCGAGCCCTGCTTTGCGCGCGGCGCGGCTCACGTTGCCGTTCGACCACTCCAGCAGGGCGGCGAGGTAGCGTCGCTCGAACTGGTCGATGATCGCGTCCTTCGCCTCCTTGAAGGGCATCTCGATGTTCGCGGCGGGCTCCTCGGGCGCGGAGCCCGGCGGCGCGGCGCCCTGCGGCGCGGAGCCCGGCGGCGCGCCGCTGCGCTCGGGCGGCGCCGCCCCCATGGCGGCGCCCTCGCCGAGCACGACGCGGCGCTCGACGTAGTTCCTCAGCTCTCGCACGTTGCCGGGCCAGTCGTAACGCTTCATGTCCTCGATGACCTCGGGGGGGAAGAGGTGCACCTTGTCGACGGCGCCGAGCTCGTTCAGGAAGCAGTGGACGAGGAGGCCGATGTCCTCCTTGCGCTCCCGCAGCGGCGGGACGCGCACGGTGAGCACCGAGAGGCGGTAATAGAGGTCCTCGCGAAACCTGCCGCTGTTCACCTCGCGCTCCAGGCGCCGGTTCGTGGCGGCGATCACCCGGATATCGACCTTGCGCACCCGGCTCTCGCCGAGCCTGCGCACCTCGCGCGAGGCGAGGGCGCGGAGGAGCTTCGGCTGCATCTCCAGCGGCAGCTCGCCGATCTCGTCGAGGAAGACGGTGCCGCCGTCGGCCTCCTCGAAGGCGCCGGCGCGGTCGCGCGTGGCGCCCGTGAACGAGCCGCGCACGTGGCCGAACAGCTCGCTCTCGATGAGGCTCGGCGAGATGGCGCCGCAGTCGACGATGACGAGCGGCTTGTCGGCGCGGGCGCCGCGCTGGACGAGCTCGGTGGCGATGACCTCCTTGCCGGTGCCGTTCTCGCCCTCGATCAGCACGTCGGGCGCGCTCTTCGCCACGCGATCGAGGATGGGGAAGAGGCGCCGCATGGGGACCGACACGCCCTGGAGCGCCCCGAAGCTGACCGCGCGCGCGAGCTCGGTCTCGGCGACGGCGTCGGCGTCGCGGATGCGCACGACCGACTCGCCGAGCTCGATGCGGCACTCCGGCAGGATGGCGTCGGCGTCCCGCACGCGGACGCCGGCGATGGTCGTCCCGTTGAGCGAGCCGACGTCCGTCAGCCGGAACGTGGACTTCACGCGCTCGAGGATGCAGTGGAAGCGGGACACGGCGCGGTCGGCGAGCACCAGGTCGTTGCTCTGGTGGGAGCCGATGCGGATGAAATCGCCGTCGAGCACCATGGCCCGGTTCGCGGGCTTGCCCGCCTCCCGCTCGACGCACAGCTCGATCCGGGGCACCGCGAGCACCTCGCCCTTCGCCATGCGGGGCTCCGTGGAGGCCGCGAGGCTCGGCGGGCCGGGGTCGTCGGGCGTGGCGGGGGGGCGCGGCATGCGCGCCATCTTACGCGTGAGCCTGTGCTCGTCCAGAGGCGGCCCTGCCGGCGGCTCAGGGCGAGAGGTCGCCGCCCGCCGGCTTGAGCCACACGACGGTGGCCCCCCACCCGCCGCGGGAGGCCGGGGCGTCGCGGAAGCCGTCCACGGCCGGGTGGCGCGAGAGGACGGCCCGGACGACGCGGCGCTGCACGCCCTTGCCGCGGCCGTGGATGATGCGCACCTCGCGGAACCCGCGCAGCTGCGCCTCGTGGAGGTACTCCTCGACGACGGAGGCGACGTCGCGCGGGGCGAACGTGTGCAGGTCGATCGCGTCCTCGATCGGCATGACCACGACGTCGTCGTCGCCGGGCGGCTCGGGCGCTCCGTCGGGGGGCCCGGCCTCGGGCGCCTCGAGCGCGGCGAGATCGGGGGGCGCGGGCGCGCGAGGCGAGAGCGCGCGGTCGAGCCATTCGCGGAGCCGGCGGAGCATCGGCGCGGTGTAGCCGAGCCGGCGGGGCACGCCACCGCGGCCGGAGCGCCGCGCTTGCAGGGGCGGGGGGCGTTTGCGCCGGTGCCGCAGCGGGATCACGGGTCGTCCCCACGAACGGGCGGTCCGCTCGCAGGCAAGCTCAGTCGGAACGTCGCTCCGCTCCCGGGAGGGGAGCTCACGGCCAGCGTGGCGCCATGGGCGGCGGCGATCCTGCTCGCCAGGTACAGCCCAAGGCCGATCCCGGACGCATGGCCGTCCGTGACGAAGCGGTCGAAGATGCGGGGAAGGATCTCCGGCGGCACGCCGGATCCGCGGTCGACGACGTCGACGTGGGCGTACTCCGTCCCCTTGACCAGCTCGCTGGTGAGCTTGATGAGGACCCACTTTCCCGGGGGCGAGTGCTTGATCGCGTTGCCGACGAGGTTCTCCAGGGCCTGGCGAAGGCGATCCCTGTCCGCAACGACGACGAGCTCCGGGGGGGCCTCGATGCGGATCTCGACGGTGGGTGTCCCGAGCGCAGCGGCGATGTCCCGCGCCAGCGAGACAAGGTCCAGCTGCGCAGGCGCGATCTCGAAGAGGCCCTGCTCGATGCGGCCCACGTCCAGCAGATCCGAGATGAGCTGGCTGAGCCGGGCGACCGACTCGGTCGCCCGGTCGGCGTCGCGCACGTCGTCGACCCGGCCGTCGAGCTCCGCGCGCCGGTGGAGCAGGCCAAGGCGGCCCATGAGCGGGGTCAGGTAGTTTCGCAGATCGTGCGCCAGCACGGTGATGAGCTCCTCCGCGGCCTGGCGCCTGCCTTGCGCGAGCGCGGCGGAGGTGACCTGCTCGACGAGCTCCGCCCGGTGCGTCAGGGCGCCGATCCAGTGCGCGACCGCGCTGAGGAAGCGGAGATCCTCGCCGGAGAAGAAATCCGGCGCGGCGGAGTGAGCAGAGACGACGCCGCGCCGCTCGCCGTCGACGACGAGCCGGACCGCGATGTGGGACCGCACGCCGAGCTCGTGGACCAGGCCGGGCAGCTCGCCGGGCTCCTGCTCCGAGTGCCCGGTGATGTGAGGATCGCCGGTCGTGAAGACACGGGCGATCGACCCGCCGTTCGCGACCGGGTGGATGTCGAGCCCGAGCGATCGCTGCAGCCGGCCCATGGGCGTCTTGCTCGTCCCCAGGGCATGCAGCGTGTTCCTGCTGGGGTCGAAGAGGAAGATGTCGATCTTGTCGGCGCAGAGCGCGCCGGCGAGGAGGTCACTCGCCTGGTTGAGCGACTGCCTCAGGTCGGCCGCCGGCAGCTCGAGCAAGCGCTGGAGCGTCGATATCAGCCTACCTTCCTTCGAGCAGGCTTCCTTTCCAGACATGCTGATTTCTCGCTCCGTGATCCGCTCGACGCCGTGCGTTCGGCAGCGGAAGCGCGAGCCGGCGGTAAACGGTGGACTGGGGCGTTATGACGACGCTGTCGCCCGATCGGTAGATGTGCGCGGCGCTGGCTGCCGCTCCGGCGCGAGCCCACGCGAGCGACCGGCGACAGGGACGAGCCAAATACACCTTTCCGGTCGCGATCGATCCGGACTGGCGCACGCTCAAGCGCTGGTGGATGGATGGCCATCCGAATCGACAATACACGAGCGTCAGCTTCCTCCTCGATCGGGCGGGGCTCGTGCGGCACGTGCACCTCGGGGGCAAGCTGGAGCCCGCTACCCCCGAGTTCGCGGCGGTCGAGGGGCGCGTCCGCGCATTGCTCGACGAGCCTGCGCGCTGACGCCACACCCAGCATCGTTTCACCTCCCCGGGAGACGCGCGCAGAAGCGGTCCCGTTGTTGAACTAGCGTCGCTCTTCCAGGCAGCGGCGCCGAGGCGGGTGAGGGGGGCCGAGCAGCTCAGCGCGCGCTCGCGTGCGCGATGGTCTCGATCATGCGCGGGATGGCCACGGAGATGAGGATCCCCAGGTTCGCCCGCTTGTTGTCCACCAGCATGCCCTGGAGCAGCGTCCCGTGGTTGAGCACCACCACGGTGTGGTTGCCCGCCATGTCGAGCAGGTAATACCGCCCCAGCGGAGGGAAGTTCGAGTCGCGCAGCGAGCTGTCCAGCTCCTCGGTGATGCGCGTGAAGAGGGCCACCGCCACCGGCTGCTGGTTGAAGCCGGCGAGCGACAGGCCCGCCGAGCGCTCCCAGATGTCGGTGGCCAGCAGCCCGTCGCGGAGGATGTTGCGGAGATCATGGACTGCGGCCTCGAGGACTTTGGTATCGATCATCGTGCTTCCGTCGCTCCTGGGCGCGCGCGCCCGCATTGAAAAACCGGATGTACTACAGCCCGCGCAAGGTCGTCTCGAGCGCCTCCTTCAGCTGCTCGAACGACCGCGTGGAGAGAGCCTCGTCGCCCACGGTGCCGAGGCAGAAGCCGCCGCGCGCGGTGCGCGCCTCGACCCAGGACATCATCTGCGCGCCCAGCCAGAGCGCGCCCGCCGTGGCGTCGATGCCGGGGATGCTGCGGACGCCGACCAGCGCCGAGAGCAGCGGGCCCACGAGGGACACGTGCGCCTCGGAGATACCGTGCGCCGCCAGGGTGAGGCCGTTGTCGTCGGCCACGAAGGCGCCCACGCACGGGTGGTGATCGAGCGTCCAGGCGACGAGCACGTCGAGCCGATCGGCCGGGTTGTCGGAGGTCTGAACGAGGCGCGGCACCTCCTTCACCTCCTTCACCGCCTTCACCTCCTTGGGCGCGGCCTTCGCCGGCACGGGCGCCGCCTTCCCCGGCGCGCCGGCGCGCGCTCCCCCCATGGCGGTCACGAGCGCCGCGGGCTCCCGCGACCGCGTCGTGGTCACTCGCGCGAGGAGCGAGGTCACCCGCTGCGCGTCAGTCCACGAGACGGATCGGACCGTCATCCTCGCCTCCTGCGTTGGAGCCCAGGCGCTCCTCGATCTCGGCCACCAGCTTGTCGAACACCGCGGAGACCGCCGGAGGGCGGCGGCTGAGCAGACCGAGCGGCACGCCCGCGCGGCTCGCCTGGAGGAACGTGCCGTCGCGCGGGACCGCGGTGTCGAAGACCTGATCGCGGTAGAGGGACCACAGCTCCTCCAGCGAGGCCAAGAGCACCGGATCGCGGAACGAACTCATGGTGCCGACCACGCCGAGCAGGGAGCAGGCGGAGCCGATGTCGCGGAGCCGCGCCAGGAGCTCGAGCAGCCGGGGCATGGCCCGCAGCGCGAGCGGCTCGCACTGCGCGACGGCGATGACGCTGTCCACCTCCTCCAGCGCGATGCGCGACATCCCGCCGAGCCCGGCCGGCGTGTCGAAGAGGACGAGGTCGAAGTCGCGCTGGCTGTGCTCCAGGATGCGCCCCACGATGTTGGCCTCGCGCGCGTTGATGGCGAAGCGATCCTCATCGAGCGCGTCGACGGGGCCCATGGGCAAGAGGCTGAGCTCCGGGAGCCGGGTCTTCACCAGGCCCTCGAGCGGGGGGCCGCCTCGCGCGAGGTTCGCGGCGAGGCCGGGCCGGTCGCTGACGCCGTCGAGCGACATGCCGATGGCGCCCTGCAGATCCGTGTCGACGAGCAGGGTCCGCGCGCCTCGGCGCGCGAAGGCGAAGGCGCAGTTGAGCGCCACGGTGGTCTTTCCGACTCCGCCCTTGAGGCTGGCGAATGCGATGGATCGGGTCATCTTGGGTATCCGAGCTTGCGTAGCTGTTCCAGGTTAGCGCGCACGAGGCTGGACGCGGGGTCGAGCGTCGAGAGGTCGATGAGGACGCAGGCCGCCTCGCTGTAGCTGCGTTCCATCAAGAGGCGCCGCGCGTCGGCGTTGAGCTGCTTGATGCGGGCCGCGCGCTGCTCCGGCGAGATGAGCGCGATCTCGATCCGCCTCGACGAGATCGGCGGCGGCACCTCCACGCTGCCTTCGTCGATCCGGCGCAGCGAGTCGAGCACCAGCTCCGCCAGGTCCTTGAAGATGGTGCGCTCCTTCGTCGAGCCGACGGCCGGGGTGACGCGCACCCGCATCTCGGGGCGGATGAGCCGCGCGAACGCCTCCTCGCCGACGCCGAGACCATCGAACGCCGTCCACACCTGGCCGCGCCGCACCTCGATCAGCCCCACGTCGGCGCTGGCGTTGCTGACAACGAGGACATGCGACTCGCCGGACATGCAGATCATCTGCAAGAAGTCGACGGGCACGAAGTTCATCCCGATCGGCGCCGACTGGGCGCCCGCGGCGTGCGCCATGAGGATGAGCGTCTCCTCGGCGATGGGCCACGTCACCCGCGTGGTGCTCACCGCTCCCGGGACCTCCACGCCATCGTTGACGGCGAGCACCAGCCGCGCCGTGCGGCGGAGGAGCTGCGCGACGGCGTCCTCCGGCCCACCCGGGAGCGACGGCGCATAGATGATGAGCTCCGCGCTCTGCACGCCGTCGAGGGCTTGATCGAGCTCCTCCCAGGTCGCGGCGCCGAGGGCGCTCACCGGCGCCTGCCCGGCGATGACGCGGATGCACCGCATGCGCTCGCGCAGATCGGGGACAGCGACCACGACGATGGCCATCAGCCTCCGGTGTCGCGCCGCACTCGGCGCAGCATGACCGACGACGCCGTATCGCCCGGGCGCATGCGCGCGCACGCCTCGAACGCCTCGATCGCAGCGTCGTAGCGGCGCTGCACGAACGCGGCGGTGCCGCGGGCGAACGCCTCGCGGTAGAGCCGATCCTCCTCGGTCTCGTACACCCGCGGCGTGAACGGCGCGCTCGCGGGGGGAGCTGGCGCGCTCGCTGGGGGAAATGGCGCGCTCGCGGGGGGAAATGGCGCGCTCGCGGGAGGAGCGTCCGGCGGTCGCTGCGCCAGACCGCGCTCCGGCATGGTCGGCGGCCCCGGATCGGCGCCGGCCTCGGACGGCAATGTGTCCAGCTGCGGCCGGAAGGAGATCGACGGCCGGTCGCTGAACGGCGAGGCCATCTCCCTCCCCGTGTAGAGGCCGACCAGCACCTGGAGCGTGCGGAGCCGCCCGAGCGGGCACATCTGAATGATGTCGTCGAACGTCGAGGAGCCGTCGATGTACCGCGCCACCAGGAGCGCGTCGGGCGAGCGACCCGCCGACACCGGGATGGGCCCCGCCACCAGATCGAGGCCGCCGAGCCGCTTGGCGTAGGCGCCTGCGAGGAACTCTTTGATCCGCTCGATGCTCGCCTGCAGCTCGCGATCGCCGGGCGACTCCGCGCGCGCCCGGTACAGCACCGCCAGCGCCTCCTCGTAGCGCTTCTCACGGACCAGCCGCACGATCTCCGCCCGCATGGGCGCGCTCTTCGGGACCGCGCGGCTCTCGGGTTCCACCATCAGAGCTGAGTCGAGTTGGTCTTTCACGGCACAGCCGGCAAGTTACATGCCTCGACCGCCGGCATTCAAGCTGTTTGGCTGCACCTTTGCGGGGGCCGTCCTCGGTCGGCGCCGTGGATACCGGGCTCGCCATCGTTCAGGTACGCGCGTGTGGGACCAGCCAGCATCCCACCAGAACACGGGGAGCCGCGACATGCGCCCCATGGGAAGGCGGGGGAGACATGGCACGAGGCAATGACCGCGGCCCGCTTCCACATTCGGTCCATTGAGTCGCCACGTATTCTCGGGCGTCTCGCAGGATCGATCGTCTGCCAATCGCGAACGTCGCAAGCCGTATCGCACCCCAGCGCCGGTTCGCCCACCGGCCGCCGTTTCAAATTTGAATGGTGACCCCAAGATTGTGGATGCAACTTACACCGGGCGTGCGCTACAGTGGCTGCACCGGCTGGACGCACCCAACAGCGTTGCAGAAACGTCTGAGGTGGTTCGTGGAAAATTCCAGTAATCGCGCTCGGGTTGCAGCGCGAGGGGGGCGCAGGATTTCAACCGAGGGGAGGTCCAGCGGCAGCGTCCATGCTCGGTGCGCCGTGATCTTGTCTTGAGGCCTCAGGCACTCACGGCGCTTGGTTCACGCAAACAGAGGGATTGTTCAACCAACTGACACCCCACAGCCGAAAAGGAGATCGCTCATGCGGCAGGTCTTGCGGCACATCTTCGAGAAGAAGCAGGCATACGCTCGTCTACCCCTGTTCGAGCACATGCGTAACGAACTGCTCGATCCGAGCGAGCGGCTCGCGTTCTATCCATGCATGGCGTACTTCATCCTGAGCTTCGGTGATCTGAACAAGTTCGTATTACGGGAGGAGCACGCCGCGGACAAATACCAAGAGATGGTCAACGCCCACACGCGCGAGGACGACCATCACTGGCCGTGGTACCTGGAGGATCTGTCCAAGCTCGGCTACGACGTCGAGGGCCGGAGCACGGACCTGCTGAACTTCCTCTGGGGTGAGGAGACGATACAGAATCGGATCCTCACCGCGCGGCTCACCGCGCTCATCAAGGGCACGACGGGCCTCGAGCGGCTCGTCATCATCGAGGCGATCGAAGAGACCGGCAACGTGCTCTTCGGGGAGATGCTTCCCCTGGCGGAGGCCCTGGAGAAGCGCCTTGGCACGCAGCTGCGCTACTGCGGCCCGTTCCATTTCGAGCGCGAGTCGGGCCACGCGGTGAACGCCGACCACGCCGAGCTCGCGCGCATCCCGCTCGACGCCGAGACGCGCGCGCGGTACATCGCGCTCGCGGACGAGGTGTTCACCCTATTCGAGCCGTGGACACACGAGCTCTTGCGCTATGCCCTCGCGCACCCCGTGAGCGCCCCCGTGGCCGACCCCGAGACGGACGGCGTGAGCCAGGTGATGACCCGGTCGTCGGTGCTCGCCGCGTGAAGCAGCGCGGTTGAAGCCTCTCCGGTCGCACCGCCCCCTGTACGGGACCCACCCCCGGGCGCTCGTCATGCGACGAGCTCTCTGCACAAGACGCTGACGCACATCTTGCCCCGACAGCGGTCGCCGACCGCTGTCCCGCGCAGCGCGCAGCTCGTCGGCCAGCTGGACCAGCAGCCCGACGCGCGGCGCGGCGTCCCGCTTGCCGCGCCGGCTCATCCACACCACATCCCCACGACCTGCATGGCCTCAGAACGCAAGACGCACCGCGCCCTCACCGTCGCCGGGCTGATCCTGGCCCTCGCCATGGCCGCCCTCGAATCGACCGTCGTCGCCACCGCCATGCCCACCGTGATCGGCGATCTCGGCGGGATTCACCAGTACGCCTGGGTCACCACCGCCTACCTGCTCACCTCGTCGGTGCTGGTGCCCATCTGCGGCAAGCTGTCGGACATCTACGGCCGCAAGCCGATCATGCTCTTCGGCATCGCCGTCTTCCTGCTCGGCTCGATCGCGAGCGGCCTGGCGCAGACGATGCCGCAGCTCATCGCCTTCCGCGCCCTCCAGGGGGCCGGCGCCGGGGCGATGCAGCCGATGGCGATGACCATCTCGGGCGACATCTTCGATCTCAAGGAGCGCGCGCGGATCCAGGGCGTCTTCGGGGCCGCCTGGGGGCTGTTCGGCATCATCGGCCCGATGGTGGGCGGGCTCATCGTGCACTACTTCTCGTGGCGCTGGGTCTTCTACATCAACATCCCGTTCGGCGTTGCGTCCGTCGCGCTCGTGGCGACCTCGTTCCACGAGCGCATCGAGAGGCGGCCTCACGAGCTCGATTTCCTCGGGGCGGCGCTCCTGTCCGCCGGCGTCGTCGCGCTGCTGCTCGCCACGGGGAGGCTCGGCGGGGAGACGACGCTGCTCGCGGCGGTCGCGTCGGCGGCGCTGTTCGCCGCGTTCTTCGCGGTCGAGCGCCGGGCCCCCGAGCCGATGATCCCGCTGCCGCTCTTCCGGCGCCCGGTGATGCTCATCTCCAACGTGGCCGGCGCGATCCTCGGCGGCGCGATGATGGGTACGATCACGTTCGTGCCGCTCTTCGTGCAGGGCGTGCTCCGCGGCACCCCGACGGACGCCGGCAGCGCCATCGCGCCGATGCTCATCGGCTGGCCGGTCGCGAGCGCCATCGGCGGGCGGCTCATCCCCCGGGTCGGGTTCCGCCCGCTCATCTGGATCGGCCTCGGCGTCACGGCGACGGCGGGGCTCGCGCTCGCGCTCGGCGGGGCGCACGACACGCCGCTGATGCTCCGCGCGACGACGCTGGTCTTCGGCGTGGGCATGGGGCTCTCCAACGTCGCGCTGCTCATCGCGGTGCAGAGCAGCGTCGCGTGGGATCAGCGGGGGATCGCCACCGCGAGCACGATGTTCTCCCGGCTGCTCGGCGGCGTCGTGGCGGTGGGCGTCATGGGCGGCGTCCTGACGGCCCAGCTCGCGAAGGACCCGTCGATCCCCGCGGACGCCGCGAGCCGGCTCCTGACGGCGGAGGGGGCGCGCGGCCTCGATCCGTCGATCCTCCAGCACCTCGGGGAGGCGCTCACGGCCGGCCTGACCACGGTGTTCTGGATCATCGCGGCCATGGGCGTCACCGGCTTCATCGCGGCGCTGTGGTTCCCCCGCGTGCCGCTCCAGGCCGATGGGGGAGACGCCGCCGTCGCGCCGCCGAGCGGTGCCGGCGTCGGGTGAGGCGACCCGCCCTCGTCGGCAGGGACGGGGGCTCGATCCAGCGTGTCCGACGAGGGCCGCCAGATCCTGCTCCGATCGAGCCGCGAGGGCGGAGGAGACCTGTTCTGGGCGCGACGGCCGTCGGCCGACGCGGCCTTCGAAGAGGCGGAGTCGCTCGGTGAGCCGCTGAACCTTCCCGAAGAGCGCGACACCGATCCACACCTCTCGCCCGAAGGGGCCGTCCTGTTCTTCGCGTCGACGCGGAGTAGGGTGGCCGACATCTACGAAGCTCGGCGCGTCACACGATGAGTCGTTGCATCGCCATCTCGGTGTAAAATTTCTTCGAAGACGGTTCTTGGCGCTCCGCGAGAAGCTCGAGCAACCCATGATCGATCGTGGGCGCTCCGGCCCACGTGGGAGAGCGGGACGACCCGTCCCGGAGGACATCGAGCCGACCCCATGGCCAGCACCTCGACGGATGATCCGCCCATGGAGCCTCAGGAGTTCAAGATGCGTCTCACGCTTTGCCGGTCACGGCGACGACGGGTGTCCTCGCCCACGTCGAGCCTCCTGATCGGCGTCGTCGCAACGCTCGCGGGCTGCAGCACGGAGCCCTCGGCGCAGGGCTCCGGCGCAGGCGGCCAGGACAGCGGCGCCACCGGCGCCGGCGGCACGACCGCCGCTTCCGCCACCACGGCGAGCAGCGGCGCGGGAGGCCATCCGGGCGCGACGGCCGGGGTGGGGGGCGCCGGGGGCCCCGGCGGGAGCGGCGGCGCGGGCGGCAGCGGCGGCGCTGGCGGCAGCGGCGGCGCGGGAGGGGCCGAGGACAGGTGCGCCGATGCCCTCTACGACCCGGCGAGCCCGCCAGAGGCGCTGCCCCTGTCCGGGAACCTGGGGACCCACGACCCGGCCGTCATCCAGGCCGGCGACCGCTACTACCTGTTCCAGACGGGGGACAGGCTCCCGATGAAGAGCTCGTCGAACCTCACCGCGTGGCAGGCCGCCGGCCGGGTGTTCGACGCGAAGCCCGCCTGGCTGGAACAGAAGGTCCCGGGCGTGAGCGACCTGTGGGCGCCCGATATCTCGCGCTTCGGCGACACCTACCATCTCTACTACTCCGCCTCCACGTTCGGCAGCAACCGGTCGTGCATCGGGCACGCGACGAAGGCATCGCTCGACTCGCCAGGTCCCTGGACGGACCGCGGCGCCGCCATCTGCTCCAACGACGGCGGGGCGCGGGACGACTGGAACGCGATCGATCCCAACGTCGCGATGGATGCGGAGGGGACGCCGTGGCTCGTGTTCGGGAGCTTCTGGGGCGGTATCAAGATGGTGAAGCTCGCCCCGTCGGGGGAGCGGGCCGACAAGGAGCTCCACGCCCTCGCCGCCCGCCCCGACGCCCGCGGGGCGCTCGAGGCGCCCTTCATCGTCCGGCGCTGCGGCTTCTATTACCTGTTCGTCTCGTTCGACGCCTGCTGCCGTGGGACGGACAGCACGTACAAGATCGCCGTCGGTCGTTCGACGAGCATCACAGGCCCGTACGTCGACAAGGAGGGGACACCGATGATGTCCGGCGGCGGCAGCATCCTCGTGGAAGGAGGCGCCCGCTGGCGAGGGCCCGGGCACAACGCCGTGCTGTTCTCCGGCGATCGCTCTTACAACATCTATCACGCCTACGACGCGCAATCGAACGGCGCCCCCACGCTGCGGATCTCCGAGCTGGCGTGGGACACCGACGGCTTTCCGCGCTCCGGAGGTCCCTAGTCGCGCCACCGCCGCCGGGCTCCGCGCTGCGCGCCCTGATGATCGGGACTCATGGACTCCACCCTCGTCGCCAGAATGCGAAAGCCCGTGATTGACCTCCACGCGCCGCCGGAGGGAGCGCCTCCGCGGGCGGACGAGCTGCTCGGGCTCGCGCGCGCCGCCGCCGCGCGCGATCCGGCGGCGATCCGCACGCTCATCACCGAGCTCGGCGGCGCCATGCTGCGGAGCGTGCGGAAGGTGCTCGGCCCGCATCACCCCGACGTCGAGGACGTGACCCAGGAGGCCGTGCTCGCGCTGCTCCAGGCGCTGCCGTCCTTTCGCGCGGAGTGCACCGTGCTCCACTTCGCCAGCCGGATCGCCGTGATGACCGCGCTCGGGGCGCGCCGGCGCCTCAGCGTGCGCGCGCGCTTCGACGAGCCGGGCGCGGCGATCGACGTGGCCCCGGACGAGCGCGGCGCGTCGCCGTTCGCCGAGGCGGTCTCGAGCCGGCGGCGTAAGATGGTGCTCGAGGTGCTCGACAGGATGCCCGAGGCGACCGCGGAGGCGCTGGCCCTCCATTTCGTGCTTGGCTACACGGTCGACGAGATCGCGGCGCTGGCCCGCGTCTCTCCGAACACGGTCTGGAGCCGGCTCCGGCTCGGCAAGGAGGCGCTGCGGCGCGCGCTCGCCAACAACGCGAAGCTGGCCGAGCTCTTCCGGGCGAGGGAGACATGACAGCCGACTGCCGGAGCGAGCTCCTCACGCGGGTGCGCCGCGGCGTCGCGACCGAGCCGGACCGGCTCGCCCTCGACGCCCACCTCGGCACCTGCGCGTCGTGCCGGATGAGCTGGGTGCTCGCGCTGGACTTCGACGCCGCGGGCGCGGCGGAGCCCGGGGACGCAGAGCTCCTCGCGCGCATCGCGAACGCCGCGATCGGCGGGGCCGTGATCGACCTGCCGTGCGAGCGAGCGCCGGCGCTGCGGCGGCGCGAAGGAGCGATCGCGCGGCTCGCGAGCGCGCCCGTGCGGCCCGACAACGACGTCCGGCGCGGAGACGACGGCGCTCGGCCGGGGACCCTCCTCGCGGGGCGGCGGTGGGCCGGGTGGACGCGGAGCGCCTGGCTCGAGGCCACGCTCTCCCTCGTGTCGCTGGGCGGCCTGCTCCTCCACAACGGCTCGCCTGCCGCGGCGCTCGCGCAGTTCGACCGGTACCTCGGCGTCGCCGGCCCGCGCCCGCTCGCGGTCGAGGCGCTCTACGGCCGCGGGCGCGCCCTGCGGGCGCTCGGGCGTGCCGGCGACGAGGCGCAGACCTGGCGGCGCCTGCTCCGGGAGCACCCGGGCTCGCCGTACGTCGAGCACGCCCGCCGCCGCCTCGCCGAGCTCGGAGGGTGATCCGCGGTGCTTTGTCATCGCTTCGCGCTCTCTTCACCCCCGCTGGCCACGTACGTCCCTCCGGGCACGCACCCGACGCGTGCTCGTCGTGCACTGTTTTCCTGCAGGAGCTCGCCATGCGAATTCGGCCTATCTTCATGACCATCGCACTTCATTCTTTCGTCGCCGGTATCGGCCTCGCGTCTGGGGGTTGCAGCTCGGGAGGCCCCGACGATCACCCCGCCGCGCAGACCACGGGCAGCGGCGGTGGCGGCGGCAGCACCGGCACCGGCACCGGCGCAAGCACGAGCGCCAGCAGCGGTGCGGGCGGTGCGAGCAGCGCTTCCGGCTCCAGCGCCGCGGGGGTGGGCGGCGCGGGAGAGGGTGGCGGCGGCGGCGCGGCCGGAGGGACGACGAGCGCTTCAGGCGGCTCGGAAGGCGGCGGCGGGAGCGCCGAGCTGCCCGACGTCACGGTGTACATCGCCGGCGACTCGACCGTTCAGACCTACGTGAACAGCGCCCTTCACCAGGCGGGCTGGGGCCAGATGCTCGGGGAGTTCTTCGACGAGCGGGTGCGCGTCGACAACCGGGCCATCGGCGGCCGGACCGCGCGCCGGTACATCGACGAGGGCCGCCTCGACGACGTCCTCGAGGACATCCAGAGCGGAGACTACTTCCTCGTGCAGTTCGGCACGAACGACAGCAACAAGACCGCGACGTACGAGCACGACGGCAAGACCATTCCCTATTACCTGGACCCCGCGACGGACTTCAAATCGTACCTCGAGCGGTACATCACGGGCGCGCAGGCGCGCTCCGCGACGCCGGTGCTTGTCACCCCGCCCCCGCGGCGATCGTGCTCCGGGGACAGCCACCAATTCGGCAACGGCCTGGCCGCCCATTCGCAGGCGATGCGGGAGCTCGGAGACGAGCTGGACGTGGCCGTCATCGATCTCAACGCGAAGACGCTCGCCCACCTGAACTCGATCGGGTGCGTGGCGGCGGGCGAGGACTTCTTCCTCGTCCGGGCGGACGGCTCGGTCGACGGCACGCATTTCAACGAGACCGGCGCCCGGGTCATGGCGGGCCTGGTGGCCGACGGCACCGAGGACGCCGGCCTGACGCTCGCGCAGTACCGGAAGTGACGGGACCGACGCGCCTGTCGAGCTCGCGGCATCGACCTGAAGCATCCTCTCCAATCTCGGAAAAATTCACAGGAGGCGGGGAGACGGGGAGTGAATCCAATGAACCTCCCCGTCTCCCCGCCTCCCTGTTCAATCTCTTCTTTTGATAAAAGTGCCAGCAGAATGAGGGAACTGGTCAGGGCATCGAACCGAACATCCGCCATCCGACGTAGACGCCGTTCGAGACCTTGACGGCGACGACGCCGCGGTCGAGGTCCTCCATCTGGTAATGCCCTGTCGGTGCGGCGCCGCCGCTGCCTCCGGAGCCGCCGCTGCCGCCGTAGCCGCCGTTGCCGCCGCTGCCGCCGCTGCCGGCGGAGCCGCCGATTCTCCTCGAACACCGGGAAAGGGTGGCGTATGAGCCCGCAGTGGCGTGCTGGCTCGACCACTATCCACAAATAATCCACATGATGTGGACAAACGTTCAGCTGTCTGCGTAGCCTGGCGCGGCCGGTGGACCTGGCTGCTGGCGCGCCTGCTCGGCGCCAGATGCAGCAGGACCCGAGCGGCCCCCGTGCCCGAGGGCGGGCGCGGCTACAGGCACTCGGCGTTGCACGACTGCGCGCACTGGCTCGGCGTGAGCCGGCCGTCCTCGCGGCACAGATCCATGCACGAGTCGTAACATGCATCCGAGTTGTTCCGCACGAAGTTCACGGTCACGGTCTTCGCCGCCGACATCGTCACGAAGCAGCCGTTGCCCAGGACGCTGTCGCACCCGGTGAACACGACGTCGTGTCCCGTCGACGAGGCCAGGAGCATCACCTCGCTGCGCGTCGGGAACGCAGCAGAGCAGCTCGAGGTGCAATCGAGGTTCAGCGGCGTGCTCACCACGCGGCCCGCGCCGCTGCCCGCCGCGCGGACCACGCTGAGCGTCGATGTGCCCAGCAGGGGAGGGGTGACCTCCAGGAACGACACCGCGCTCGCCAGGCCGGCCCCGAGGTCGAACGTGGTGCGCGTGTGGCTCTGGCACGCGCCCGCGCCGGTGTTGCCGCTGCCGGCGTCGCTGCACACGCGCGCCGTGAGGGTCGGAGGCACGACGAGCGACACGATCCGGTTGTCGCCGATCGCGTTGAGCGCCGCGCCGGCCCAGCGGCCGGCCCCGAAGCTCGCGCGGGTGCCATAGAGGTCCTTCTCGGTGAAGGCCGTCACCACGCGCACGACCTCCGCGTACGAGGTGCCCGCGAGCACGGTCGTGGGCGTCGGCTCATCGTAGAAACGGCAGGTCCCGACGCCGTGCCCGCTCGTCCCGCCCTCGTCCGTGCACACGCGCACGCGCGCGCCCGGCGGGACATAGAGGGAGCGCGTCTGGTCGTTGCCGACCCCGGAAAAACTCCCGGTGCTGGCGCGGTGCTCCCCGTAGCCGAAGGCCGACACGCTGCCCCGGTAATCCTGCTGGCTGAAGAGCAGCACCATCGGCTCGATCTCGACGAACGAGATCGCGTTCCTGTAGGCGGCAGGCACGTTGTGCGCGCCCCCGTACTCGATGGTCGGGTTCTCGATCGTCGCGCAGCTCCCGCCTGTCCCGCTCACGCCCTCGTCGATGCAGTAGCGCATCCGGCTCGCGGGCGGCAGGCGCACGCGCGTGATGCTGTTGTCGCCCACGCCGCCGAGGTGACCGAAGCTCGCTCGATGGCGGCCGATCCCGAGCTCCTGGGCGCGGTCGTCCTCCGTGAAGACGATCGCCCGGCCGAGGATGCCGGCCGAGAGCATGCAGCGATTGGCCATGTGGGGGACGCTGTGGAGCCCTTGGTCGTACTCGCCTTCAGGATAACCGCAGCTGTCATGGCGATAGTCCTGCTGGTGCATCGCCTCGTGCCAGATGACGCCCGCGACGCCGGCGCGCTCGAAGTCGCTCATCCCGGCGGCGGCGACGCCGTCGAGGTAACCCCTGTCGATCTCCATCCGCTCATGGGAGTCGCCGTACCCGTCGTACTGCGCGTGGCCCAGGGCGTCGGTCAGGTCGGCGCACGTGGCGGTCACGTCGGCCATGTTGCCGCTGCGCATGACGTTGCGGACCTTGGTGTGCTGGGTGCTCCTCGGCTCGTTCGCGAACGGGTCGTCGCTGCCCTGGTGACAGGGCTTGTACCACTCCATCATCCGGTACCGCAGGCAGGCGTCGAACTCCTTGGTCATCGCGATCTGCCGGCCGGCCTGGTGGGCCTCCACGAGCACGTCGCGCTGCGCGAGCGTGCACGAGCTCGTGTTCAGGTCTCCGTACAGCGCCTCTTGCGCCTCGGCGATCTCCGGGCCCGCGGGCTCCTCGATCGCGTCGGCCCTGCACCCGGCCAGCACGGCGGCGATACAAAGAAAAAGCGACTTCGTCTCTACCCTGTTCATGGTCGTTCCCTCGAGTTGGCCCTGCCCGAGCCGTCCCCGGGGCGGGGCGTTCGGGCGAGCGTGCCGGGCTCATCGCAATCGATGTGCCCGGCCCCTCGGGGGGCGGTGCACCGGGGAAAAGGGCGGGAGATCGAGGCCCGCGCTGCGCGGCCTGCGGGCGTCCGCCGGCGCGTTGCGCGAGGGCTTGCTCAAGCTGGGCAGGGCTCGCTCAAGGGATCGGGCTCGGGTGCAGCCCCGCGGCGGCGAGCAGCGCGACGGCCCTGTTCATCGCCTGGATGAGGCGACCTGTCTGGCCGCGGTCACGCCGCGAGCCGGTGCTCTATCTCGATCGGCGTGAGCCGCGGCGGCTGCTCGTCGACGACGAGCGTGCTCCCCGGGTGCTGGCGGACGAGGTCCTCCGTGGACTCGATCGCTTCCTGCACCGTGCCGTACGGGAGCGAGCGGGTGACGTAGCCCTCGGCCGCGACCACCCAGCCCCAGCCGTCGGGGTCCGGCATGACGTGGTAGGCGAGTCTCTGTGTCATGGCGTGTCCTCCCTCCGGCAGGGTGAGCCCGGCGCGCGCGAGCCGCAACCGATCGGCGCTCGCGGAGGCCCTACCGCTGGCGGCGCTGCACCTCCTTGAGCGCGAGCTTCGAGATCGCCCTCAGGGTATCGAACACGCCGCGCCCGCTCGCCGCGGCGGCCTCGAACTCGGGCGCTCTGCTCGGGTTGAGGAGCTCCCGGAGCTCGGCGATGTCGGCGATCCCCTCGAGATCCCGCTTGTTGTACTGGACTACGAGCGGCAGCCGCCCGGGCGAGCGGCCCTCCTCGGCGAGGTTGTCCCATAGATCGGCCATCGACTCGACGTTCGCGTCGAGCCGGGCGCGCTGGGAGTCCGCCACGAACACGACGCCATCCAGCCCCTTCAGGATCAGCTTCCGGCTCGCCCTGTAGAAGATCTGGCCCGGCACCGTGTAGAGCTGAAGGCGCGTCCGGAAGCCCGACAGGCCCCCGAGATCGAGCGGAAGGAAGTCGAAGAACAGCGTGCGATCGCTCTCGGTCTTGAGCGAGATGAGCCGCCCCTTGGCGGCCGGCACCGTCCGGTCGTACACGTATTGAAGGTTCGTCGTCTTGCCGCAGAGGCCGGGCCCGTAATAGACGATCTTGCAGTAGATCTCCCGGCTCGCATAGTTGATGAACGCCATCGGCGTGCTCCTCCAGAGTCGACGTTCGAGGGGGAGGCAAGGCCGGTCCCCGCATTGAAATTGAAATCGGCCGGAGGCCGTCGCATTGGAAGCGATGGCTGCGGTCGTCCAGCGCAATGGAAACGAAGGCGGCCACCGGCGCCCGCGCTGGAAGCGGCGTCCGTGGTCGATCCCGCGATGGGAGGCGAGGCGCTGGCCGCTCCCCCCACGCGTCCCAGCGTCGTGCGCCGCGCTGGGTGCGCGCCGCGCGCCCGGCACGTCGCGCGGCGCTGCTTGCTCCCCGGCGCTACGTCACGCTCGGCCGGCGGCGAGCGGACGCGCCGCCGCTGCCGCCGCGAGCGGCGCCGCGCCGGCGGCGATCACGAAGACGCGTCGGCGATCGCGTGGAGGGCCGCCACGAAGCCCTCCAGGGAGGCGTCGCGCGCGTCGCTGTGCTTCACAAGCCGCTCGTTCACGGCGATGAGCTCCACCACGTCCGGGCTCGCGCCCGGGACTCGCCGGAGCTCGTGCACAGCGCGGCTCACCCGCGAGGGCGGGTCGAGGCACGCCAGCGCCGACAGCGCCGCCGTCGCGCCCGCCTCGCGGCCCGCCGCGAGCGCCTCCCGCGCCATCCCGAGCAGCACCAGCGCGAAGGCGACCTGGATCGCCTCCAGGAAGCCGCGGGAGACCTCCTTGCCGCCCTGGCTGACCTCGCTCCACGCGAGCGTCACGAGCTCGCCTATCTCCGAGAAGGCGCGCGCCGACATCAGCGTGGAGAGCGTCTCCAGGCCATGTTTGTCCCACGCCGCCCGCGTCGTCAGCTGGCGCGCGAGCCAGGAGAGCACGGCATAGGCGTCGTCCCCCGCCCGGATCGCGCCGAGCGCGATGTCCATCAGCGCGGCCCGCGCCACGCCGTGCGCCTCGAGCCAGCCGAGCAGGTTCGCCCGCTCCGCGCCCCGCGGCGTCCGGCGCGCCTTCTCGAGGATCGCGTCCCGGAGCGCCGGGGGAAAATGGAGGATATCGACGCTCCAGTCCTCGTCCGAGCCGCGCGCGCGCTCCATCGCCAGCGCGGCCAGCGCGTCGTCGTCGAGCGACAGCGCCCCGGCCCGCCTCGCCGCGAGGATCTTCGGGACGGGCAGATCGCGCAGCGCGGGGCGCTCCCCGTTCAGGCCGTCGAGCTCGTCCCCGTCGAGCAGCGGCGGCAGCCCCTTGTGGACCTTGGGCGCGAGGATGTACTCCGAGGGCCACTGGACGGGCTCGCGCCGGCAACGCTCGAGCACGCGCTCGTAGATCCCCGCCGGGACCTTGCCGCGCACGAGATCCGAGAGCTCGATCCACTCCTCCTCGTCGAGCACGAGGCGCGGCACGCCCAGCACCTCGTGCTGGAAGTGCCCTGGATCCTGGATCGCGAGCCGCGCGAGCTGCCGGATCACCGGCCCGCTGAAGCCGCTCTCGCAGCGCGCCCTCCAGCGCAGGAGATCGGATGTCCCGAGCTCGTCGATGTGCTCGGACAGGAAGGCATGATCGTCTGGCTCCAGCGACGGCTGACGGAGCACATGAAAGAACGCGACGGGACGGGCACGGCCCCGGTGCGCGCGCACCAGGGCCTCAATCTCCGCCTTTCGCATGGCGCGACCTCATCACCCGAGACCCCATGTGGGATCAGGGACACTCTCAGGTCCATCGTCGCCAGGCGCGAGCGCGGCCCGTCATGACTCGTCGGTCGGTGGAATGACGGATCCTGTTCCTGACCGGTATGCCCAGGGTAGCGCCGGCGCGCCCGCTGTCAACGTGCTCATCGCTACTCGATCCGCTGCCGCCGCCGCCGTGGCTCCCGGCCGCTCGCGGGCGGGTTGATCCGGCTGGAACGGCGCGATCCACCCCTCCGCCCGGAGCGCCTCCCGGCACCGGACGAGATCGTGCTGGAGACCGGCGGCGCTGCAGGGGGACGGACGGGCCGATCGGGGGCTACGCCGACCCGGCGAGAGAGCGTGACGGCCGATCAGGGCGAGCCGCGTCGAGCGCAGCGCCGCCGGACGCTGTCTGCCGAGCTCGGCCTTGAGCGGCACGCTCACGGTATCGTCCGCTGGCGGGCGAGAGCGCGAGTGATGGGGAGAGACGACGGGAGAGGAAGCGGGGGAGACGTCAAGCCACGAGGGCCCGTGGTCCCTCGGAACAGCGCGTTCATTCGTCCACGGTCGTCCGCGGTCGTCCAGGATGTCATCTGCTTGCGTCATCGCGCAATCGATTGCGCTTCCATTCCAGTCGTGCCAACTCCATTGAAGGGGACGCGCCGGACCTCTCAGCTGAAACCAGCGGCCAGGTAGCAGCTCTTTTTGGCGGTGCAGCTCGAAGGGGAGACGGCAGGTCACGCTGGCGTACATATTGCGAGCCTTCACGCCAGACGCCCACGCTGAATGCGCCTCCGGCCCTCCGGGGGGGCAAACGCCGTGGAAGGATTCGTTCTTGATGAAAGCAAGGTTGGGAAGAGCCATGATCGATCAACGACGAACGGTCAACCGCAGGATGTTCTTGCAAGGGATGACCCAGGTCGCCTCGGTGGCCGTCGCGGCGCCCGCGCTCGGTTCGGACCCATGGAGAGGCGCCTGCTCGACGACGCTCACCGCGGGGCGGCCCGAGGACGTGAGCATGAGCTCGGAGCGGCTGGAGGACGTCTTCGCGCGGATCCAGCGACGCGTGAACGACGCCCTGTTTCCCGGCGCCACCGCGCTGGTCGCGCGGCGCGGGGTCATCGTGGGTCACCGGGCCTTCGGCACCAAGGTCGCCGGCGCCGACGAGCCGGTGACGCTCGATACGATCTTCGACGTCCAGTCGATGAGCAAGGTGCTCTCGACGGCGGCGGCGGCCCTCGCGCTCGTGCAGGAGCGCGTGATTCGGATGGACGCGCCGGTCGCCAGGTACCTGCCGGACTTCGCCGCCAACGGAAAGGGCGCCGTCACCGTCTACGACATGCTCCGTTACTCGTCCGGTCTGCCGCTGGACAACCGGTGCTTGGATGAGGACGTCGAGACGGCCTGGTGCATCATGGCCGAGACGCCGCTCGAATACGCGACGGGCAGATCGGCGCTGTACAGCGATCTCACCTACCGCCTCCTCGGCCGCATGATCGAGGCCGCCGCGGGGGAAGATCTCGACGCCATCGCGAGAGAGTGCGTCTGGCGTCCTCTCGGCATGAGCGACACGATGTACAACCCGCCCCCGGAGCTCGTCGAGCGCGTCGCGGCCACGGGGTACTCCGCCCGCCGGGGCTGCCTCGTGCGGGGGCAGGTGCAGGACGAGCAGGACTTCGCGCTGGGCGGCATCACCGGCTGTGACGGCGTGTTCACCACGGCGCTCGATGTCGCCGTCTTCTGCCAGATGATCTTGAACGGCGGCGCCTATGGCGGCGCCGAGGTCCTGCGGCCCGATCTGGTCCGGCAGATGAAGAAGAACAACACGCCTTACGTGGCCGAGGCGGAGACCGACACCTCGCCCATCAACAACCTGCTCCTCGCCCCGAAGGGCCTCGGGTGGGAGATGCGGACGCGGCGCTTCTCGAACGGCGGCATGCGCCTGTCGCCGCGCGCCTTCGGCAAGGCGGGCGGCGCCGGCACGTTCATGTGGGTCGATCCGGATCTCGAGATCATCGGCGTCCTCCTGACCAACCACGGGCTGCCGCAGCCGTTCGACGAGCTCGGCTGGAACCGCATGCTCGACAACGTCGGTTGCACCGAGTTCTTCGACGGCATCATCAACGCCGTGCACCGCTGAGCGGCGGGCGAGCGGCGCCTCGACAGGCGAGGATCTCGGGCGAACGCCGCTTCTCCAGCTCGTTCAGGCGGCTTCCACGGGGAGCGGCTCCTCCGGCTCGACGGCGGCGGCGGCGAGCGTCCGGCGCAGCAAGGGGCCGATGGTCAGGCCCTGCACCACGATGGAGACGACAACAACGACATAGGTGATGGTCAGCACCATCTCGCGCTCCGGAACGAGCGTGCCGTCCGCGAGCTTTCCGGGGATGGAGAGCGCGAGGGCCACCGAGACGCCGCCACGCAGGCCGCCCCAGGTGAGGATGCGGATCGCCCCCGGGGTGAAGACCCTGCGCCTCTTCATGAGGCTCACCGGCAGCGCGACCGCGATGAACCGCGCGAGCAGCACGACCGGAAACGCGAGGAGCCCTGCGAGCAGCGACTGGGCGTCGAAGGCGACGATCAAGAGCTCGAGGCCGATCAAGACGAACAGCACCGCGTTCAGGATCTCGTCCATCAGCTCCCAGAAGTCGTCCAGGTGCTCGCGGGTCTTCTCGCTCATGGCGCCGGCGCGCGCCTCGTTCCCGATGAAGAGCCCGGCGACCACCATGGCGATGGGGCCGGAGACATGGATCGCGTACGCCAGGGCATAGCCGCCCGCCGCGGTCGCCAGCGAGAGCAACACCTCGACCTTGTAGTCGTCGACCTGCCGGAGCATGGCGAGCGTCACGAAGCCGAGCGCGAGGCCGTACAGCACGCCGCCGATCGCCTCCTGCGCGAACAGCAGCGAGAGCCGCTGCAGATCGAGGCCCGACGTCCCCGACGCGATCTCCAGGAGCCCGATGAACGCCACCACCGCCACGCCGTCGTTGAAGAGCGACTCTCCGGCTATCTTCATCTCGAGCTCCTTGGGCGCTCCCACGTGCTTGAGGACCCCGAGCACCGCGATGGGATCGGTGGGGGAGATGAGCGCGCCGAAGAGCAAGCAGTAGACCGGCCGGATGTGCACGCCCATCAGCGTCATCAGGGCGTAGGTCATGCCGCCCACCAGCACGGTGGACATGAGCACACCCCCGGTGGCCAGGACGCCGATGACGACCCGCTGCTTCTTCAGATCCGCCAGGTTGACGTGCAACGCGGCGGCAAACAGGAGAAAACCGAGCATCCCCTGCATCAACGTCTTGTTGAAGTCGATGCCATGGAGGTGCTCCTTCGCCTCGGCCTCCACCTCCGGAAACAGCTCTCCGATGGCCACCATGACGAGGGACGTCGTCATCGCGATCAGCATCAACCCGATCGTGGTCGGCAGCTTGAGGACCCGGTGGTTGAAGAAGCTGAAGATCGCAGCGAGCGAGAGCAGCGCTGCCGAGACTTGGAATAGATCCATGCTCCCAGGTTTACAGACGGACGCGCGCCGGCTCAGGCGAGGCGCGGCGACGTCCGGATAAAAAGTTGCACGTCAAAGTTTTCCCGAGGGAAGCAAATCCAAGCCGACTCAAAATGTCAAGCCTCGACCGCGGGACCTGCGCCGGGCTGCCCGAAGGCCGGGGGCGCGACAACCTGCTCCTCGCGCTTCCCGCACGTCTGACGACGTGTGTGGACCTCCCGTGGACGCTGCACACCGTCCTACCGAGCGGCGAGATGTGCGTGTGTCTGCGGCAGCTTCGCCTCTAGCCTGGTGATGCGACGTGCGCCTCGTCGGTGCCTCTGGCGCCGCTCGCGCTTCCGGTCGAATCTGTGGTCGGCGCCGCAACCGCGCGCGGTGAGCGCCGTAGATGGGCATGGGCCGTGGGTCGCGGGGCGATGGCGGCCCCTTCACTATTGCCGGTATCCTGCTGTGCAATGGCTCGTTCCTGTAAATGCATCATTTGAACCTGAAGAATCGCGGTGTGCGTCTCGCGAGCCGTGCGACGCTGGCTCACGACGCCCCCCGTGGGGAGGAGAGTATGACCAAGTCTGCAAACGTCGATGACCCGGGCGCTGCCAGGCACACAGGTGAGATATCGCGCCGCTTCTTCTTGCGGGCGTTCGCCGGGAGCGTGGCGGCCCTGTCGGGCGCGTGCGATGGGATGACGCCGGTCGATGCGCCGACAGCGGAGGCGCTGTCGGAGCTCACACGGGCGACCGGGGGGCAGCTGGCGGATCTCATCCGCCGGAAGCGGGTGTCGTCACTCGAGGTCGTGGAGGCGCACCTGGCGCGCATCGCGAAGATCAATCCGCGGCTGAACGCCGTGGTGAAGCTCCGCGCCGACGAGGCGAGAGCCGAGGCGCGGGCGGCGGACAAGGCCCTGGCGAGAGGCAAGCCGCTCGGCCCGCTGCACGGCGTGCCGATGACGATCAAGGATTCCATCGATACCGCCGGCGTGGTGACGACCGGCGGGACGGCCGGGCGAACGAATTTCGTTCCGAAAGAGGACGCCACCGTGGTCCGGCGCCTCAAGGAAGCGGGGGCGATCCTGCTCGGCAAGAGCAATACGCCCGAGATGACGTGGTCTTACGAGACGAACAACGCAGTTTACGGGCGCACCAACAATCCGTATGGCCTCGACCTGTCGCCGGGCGGCTCCAGCGGGGGGGCGGGCGCCATCGTGGCCGCGGGCGGCTCGCCGTTCGACGTCGGCAGCGACACCGGCGGGAGCATCCGCGTGCCGTCGCATTTTTGCGGGATCGCCGGGCTCAAGCCGACCGCTGGCCGCATCCCGCGGACGGGCCATATCGTCCCGGCGGAGGGGCTGCTCCAATCGTTCACCGTGCTCGGGCCGATGGCCCGCTCGGTCGACGATCTCTGGCTGCTCTTCAGCGTCCTGGCGGGGCCTGACTGGCGCGACGCGGCGCTGATCCCGGCGCCGCTCGGCGATCCGAAGCACGTGCAGCTCAGGGAGCTGCGGATCGCGATGCACACCGACAACGGGATCGCGGCGCCGGACGCGTCGGTGCGCCAGGCGGTGATGGACGCGGCGGCGGCGCTGGAGGCGGGCGGCGCGCGCGTCGAGTCGAAGAAGCCCGACGCGCTGAGCGACGTGCTCACGATCGACGCGGATATCTTCCGGGCGGACGGCGGCGCCTGGTTAAGGCGGCTCCTGGACCTGGCCGGGACCACGGACCCCGGCGCCGAGGTGGACGCCGCGCTCGTGAGCGCGCCGCTGTCGAGCGGTGAGCTGACCGCGGCGGTCGAGCGGCTGGACGCCTGGAGGGGGCGGATGCTCGGCTTCATGAAGGATGTCGACGCCATCGTCTGCCCGCCGTGTGTCCTCGAGGCGCTGCCCCACGATGCGTGGGTCGAGCACGGGGTCTACGCAGGATTCAGCTACTCGTTCGCTTACAACATGACAGGGTGGCCCGCGGTCGTCGTGCGCGCGGGCACCTCGTCGCGAGGAACGCCGGTCGGCGTCCAGATCATCGGCCGCCCCTTCCGCGAGGATGTCGTCCTCGCCCTGGCCGGCCACATCGAGCGGGAGCTCGGCGGCTACCGAGCGCCGGCGATCTGACGGGAGCGCGGGCCACGCTGCCGTGGCGGGCCGGGGTGGCCTCCGCGGGCTCCAGCCCAACCCGTGTCGGGTTGCCGCATGTCTCGACGAGGCTTGTCTCGACGACGCTCCGGACGAGGGGGACGCGACTATCGGGGGACCAGCACCGACACGCTGTGGGCCGGCATCGCGTAGGTGAAGGCGTTCGTGGCGCGCGGCGCGACCGGATCGGCACGCACGAGATCGGCCTTGGTGGACGTGAGTTGCCACGCGTCGATGGCCGTGTAGCTCTCGTGGGCGGCGAGGGTCACCGCGGCCGTGAGCGGGGCCGCTGTCTTGTTGATGGCGACGAGCACCATTCGGCTCGGATCGGCCTCGTCGATGCTCGCGTACACGGTGGCCTTGGCGACATCGCTCGTCTCGGCGCGGACGGACGTATCGCCGAAGCGCGCGCCCTGCCCGTCGTAGCTCGTGAAGGCGCGCACGCCGGCCCGGAGCATCGAGACCTCTTCGCCCGGATCCCAGATCGTCGCGAGGAACACGCCCTCGCGGCCGAAGACGCCGAGGGCGTCGGCCTGCGCGATCGCGCCGGAGATGTGGTTGCCGCCGCCGTAATTGTACTCGGTGATGCCGAGGGCGGTGCCCGGGTAATGGGCGTCGATGAGGCCCTTGAGCCAGGGGATGAGCTTGATGGGGCCGCGCACGACGTCGTTCGCGATCCAGCTGTCCTCGACGAAGGTCGGGTCCCAGAGCGAGCGCGGCGCCTGGACGCGGGCCTCGACCGACGCGGGGGAGGCGTCGGAGCCCGTGAGGCGCTCGCCGTTCGCGTAGATCTCCGTGTACCAGTGCAGGTCGAGCACGTCGACCAGGCGGCGCCCCTCGCTCATCTCGGCGGCCTTCATGGCGTCGAGCCAGTGCTCGATGAAGTTGCCGTCCGCGTCGGGCGCGTCCTGGAGGCTGACATAGCCCGAATACCCGTAGGAGACGAAGCCGGTGACGAGCGCATTGGGCGCGACGTCCTTGATCGCGGAAGCGAACTCGATGTTCTTGTCGACGAGCTCGGCGTAGCGCACCGGCTCCGGGTGGATGCGCTCGTGGGTGTGATTCCAGAGGTCGGGCTCGTTGTCGAGCGAGAACAGGACGCGCGCGACGTCGCCTTCGAAGGCGTCGGGGAAGGCCTGCTTCATCCAGGCGACGAACTCGTCCTGGTACACCGCGTTGTCGTCGAGTTTGGGCGACGAGGAGAAGGGAGCGCCCTTGCGCGCGATCGTCGGGTGAAAGCGGGTTTCGAGGTAATTCCGGGTCTGGTTGACGTCGCCGCCGCCGTTTTTGTCCGCCGCGACATAGCCGCAGATGGGGATGGTCGCGATGAAGGCGGCGCCGTGCGCCAGCGCGCCCTCGGCGTGCATGCGCACCGCCGCCCCGGGGACATTGCCGTTCGGGCTGTTCTCGGCGAGGTACCCGTCGTTCTGGTACATGTAGTCCGAGCCGGCGTTGGAGGCGTTGTTCTCCCAGTTGTACGCCGTCATGCGGTTGCCGCCCATGCGCACGACGGTGGTGCCGCGCTGCTCGCCGTCCAGGTCTTCGGCCCAGTTGGCGCCATAGATGAGCCGGCTGATCGGGCGCACATCCCGATCGGCGCGCACGGTGAAGGTGACATCACCCGGCCCGGGATCGCCGGGCTCGACGAGGTCCGCGGGAGGATGGCCGCCGGACCCGCCCTGACCGCTGCTGGCCGTGCCGGTGCCGCCGCCAGAAGCAGCGGCGCCGCCGCTGGCCGTGCTGGTGCCGCCGCCCGAAGCGCCCGCGCCGCCGCCCGAAGCGCCCGCGCCGCCGTTGCCAGCAGAGGAGGTGTCGGCGTCGTCGCCGCAGGCGAGGAAGGCGGCAGATGCGAGGAGGACCAGCGTGGCGTTCAAGAAGGGAGCATGTCGAGAAAGCATGCGGTGCATCGTATTCCATCCCTCCGCGGGATCGCGGCGCGTGCTGGCGCGGTCAGACCTGGATGCCCGCGAGCGGCGACGTGACCCGCCCCGCGTCGAGGCCGATCTCCTTGAGCGGCAAACCCATGATCTGGGCGACCGTCAGGAGCGCCTTGCTCAGGTTGTCGCCGGGGAAGTTGTGGTGCTCGTCGCCGCGCAGCCGCCCTCCGGCCTTCCCCGCGAAGAGCACCGGCCATTCCGTCCTCGTGTGTATCTTGCCCCACGCGGTGTCGGACGTGACGTACACGAGCGAGCTGTCGAGCAGGTTCGAGCTGCCGTGCGGCGTGTTCTTGAGCTTCGTCAAGAACTCGTTCAGGCAGCGCATCGTGTACATCACACCCTTGTCGACGCGAGGCTGGCTCGATTGATCCCCGGCATCTCCGTGGCAGATGGTGTCATGAAAGTCGTCGTTCATGTCCTGCGCGAGGTGCCGATAGTAGATGTGCGCGGCGGGCAGCGAGAACATGAACGAGAGCACGCGGGTCCTCTCGCAGGCGAGCGCGAGCGCCGAGAGCTCGACCATGGCGGAGTTCACCGCAGGCGGCGCCTCGCTCTGCGCATCCTTGCCGACGGTGGGAGCCGTCGGGCTCTTGCACGCTGCCGTCGGACCGCCGCCGGACGACATGGTATCGAGGCGCTGCTCGATGGCCCGGATCGACTCGAGGTGCTCCTCGATACGATGCCTGTCGGCCGCCCCGAGCCGCTGCTTCAGGCTCGCGCCGTCCTGCTGGACGGAGTCGAGCACGCTCTTCCGCACGTTCGCGAGCTTCGCGGCCTGAGCCGCGCCGTCGTCGCTGGGCTCGGGCAAGCCGCCCATGAACAATCGGTTGAACACGGCCTTCGGATCGAACTCCGGGTTGTTGCGCGCGTTCGGCCCCCTGTGCGAGACCGTGTGCAGCGAGTCCTGAGGGCCGTTCGGCGTCGCCGGCGTCACCCCCACCTCGAGGGAGCGGTACGGCGCCCCCTCCGAGATGGCGTCCGCGACGACCTGGTCGATGGACGCGGCCCGCACGGCGTTCCCGCTGATTGCGGCGCCGGTCGTGGCCGCCGCCGACCCCGAGGGGTGCTCGACACCGGTGATGACGGCCTTGTTTTCGAGGCCGCTGATCACCGTGAGGTACGACTTGAGGTCCGCGAGCGGCTGGAGCTGGGGGCTGAGCTCCCAGGCCTGACCGGCGCCCGTGCGCGCCGGCTTCCAGCGGCCGGGCAGCGTGCCGTTCCCGAAGAACCACGTGACGTAGAGCGGCGACACCGGCGTCTTCGTCTGAGCGTGCGCCGTGCCGCTCTCGTTCAGCATGATCTCCAGCAAGGGGAGCGGGATGGTGACGGCGGCGCCCGTCGCCAGCATGCCCCGGAGAACAGTTCGTCGGCTCAAAACTTTGTTCGTCATGGGGGATACCTGCGATCAGGGTTGGGGGGCGACGGACGAGAAAGCGTCGTTGGTCACGACGTCGAGGACCAGCTCCCGCAGCCTGTACCCCGACCCTTCGAACGAGGCGGCCAGCGCGTTCAGCACGCGCTTGTCCACCTTTCTCTCCTCGTGACCCGCTGCATACGTGTAGTACTTGCGGACGAGGCACTCCGCGACCGAGGCGTCCGAGCTGAGGGTCACGCCGAGCGCGCGCGCGTCGGCCACAGGCACCCCGTCGAACTCGCCGCTCGGGTCGATCGGCAGGCCGTGGTCGGTCGTGCGGAAGCGGCCGATCGCGTCGAAGGTCTCGAGCGGCAGGCCCAGCGGGTCCATGTACGAATGGCAGCCGGCGCAGGCGGGCTCGGTCCGGTGGATCTCGAGCCGCTGACGCTTCGTGAGGGGCCTGTCCGCGGGTGGCTCCGGGAGCTCGAGGGCGACGTCGCCGGGGGGCGGCGGGATGGGCGTGCACATGAGGGCGTCACGCATGAACTTGCCGCGCAACGTGGGAGAGCCCTCCTTCTGGTTCGCGAACTGCGAGAGGAAGCCCGCCTTGCTGAGGATCCCGACGCGCGGGCCGTCCGCGGGCAGCGAGCGGACCTCGAAGGCGCCCGCGCCGAGGCCGGCCGTGTCGATACCGTAGAGCTGGGCGAGCTCGGTGTTGACGACGACCTTCGTTGTCGAGAACAGGTCGAGCGCGCTCGCCTGATCGTCGAACGCGAGCGCCTCCCAGGTGCCCCGCATGTCGCGGACCATCGCCGCTTGCAGCGCGGGGCTGTACTCCGGAAAGAGCCCCGTGTCTTTTGCCTGCGTGCCGAGCCGATCGAGCCGCATGTACTCCTCGGCGAAGGCGCCGACCGCCTCGCGCCCGGCAGGCGCCTCGAGCAGCCGCGTCGCCGCGGCGCGGAGCCCCTCCACCGTTGCGAGCTCCCCGCTCGCGGCCTGGTCGAGCAGCTCCTGGTCTGGCAGGCTGTTCCACAACAAGAACGCGAGCCGGGACGCCATCTCGTAGCCCGTCAGGCGAAGCGAGCCGTCGGCGCTCGGAGCGCCGAGCTCCGGGCGATACAGGAAGTTCGGAGACGTGAAGAGGGCCACTGTCGCCCAGCGGGCCCCCTCGACGGCGCTCTCGAGCTGGGTCGCGGCGTTTGCGGCGACGGCCGCGAGCCGGTCGACCTCGGCGGCCTCGAGCGGGCGGCGCCACGCACGGAGCCCCAGCGCCTCGATGAAGCCGCGCACACACGCGTCGTTCTCCGCGCCGCTGGGCGTGCAGCCGATGAACTGGTCTCGCCTCCCGCGATCCGCGAACACCGCGTCGACGGCGCCCTCGATGGCCGCGTGGTACTGCTCGACGCCTCGCTCCGAGGTCACGACGGTCGCGGCGCCGATGACTGCAAAGTTCCCGTTCCAGCTGTCGGCGTCGAGGTCATTGAGATTGACCTCCACGCCGAAGACGTCGCGCACGGCGTTGCGAAATTGCGTTCTCGTCAAACGGCGCAGCATCCCGGCCGCGGGTTGAAACTGCGGCGGCTCCGAGCCCGTCGGTGAGCCGTCGCCGTCGCCGCCGACACCCGGGTCCGTCGGTGTTCCGTCGCCGCCGACAGAGGATGACCCGGCGCCCTCCGTCGTGTTGTCACCCAGCGCGCCAGTGCACGCGGCCGCGAAGGCGAGCGCGCAAACGCAGGCGACTTCTCTTGAAAAACGGAGCTCGTGCCAGGACGGCTTCTTCATCTTGCTCTCCGATGACGCGACGGACCGTACCGAGGATTGATCGACCCCCGTCGAGTCGACGAGGTCCGTGGTGTCCTCCGGTGGCTCACCCTCGGTAAGAACACCAAGCACCATCGCTCGGCCATCGCTCTCGCGGCGGTCGGGCGAACGGAGCTCTGGAATCGACAAGGACTCGATTGGATGACGAAGGGGGCGGCGCACAGGGCGACCCGCTCATGCGCGAAGCAAAAGGATACCCCTTGGCCCAAATGTGAACGATCACATGGCCGAGGTCAACGCCAAACGACCGGCCCGCGCAACTCCGTGAGGCCAGGGGAGGGCAGGGCTGGCGAGCTTCAGTCCGGATCGAGCGCGTACACGGCCGTTGTCGTCTTTCGCCCCGTGAGGTTGCGCTCGCCCAGCGCGCGCAGCGGGAAGGCGTCGCCGGCGAGGTCCCTCGTCGCCGCGGAGACCAGCACCTGGTTCGGCGCCGCGATGGCCTCGAGCCGCGAGGCCACGTTCACCACGTCGCCTATCACGGTGTACTCCATCCGCTTGTCGGAGCCGATGTTGCCGACGATGGCCTCTCCGGAGTTCACGCCCACGCCGAGGCGGACCTCGACGTCGTACCGCTCGCGCCACTCCTCGTTCGCCGTCTCGAGGAAGCGCATCATGTCCTCCGCGGCCGCGAGCGCGCGCCGCGCGTGATCTTCCTGCGCGATCGGGGCGCCCCAGACGGCCATGACGCAATCGCCGATGAACTTGTCGACCGTGCCCCCGTGCCGGAACACGATCTCGGTGAGCATCGAGAAGAGCTCGTTGAGGAGGGCGACCATCCGCTCGGCGTCGCGCGACTCGGCGAGCGGCGTGAAGCCGACGACGTCGGCGAAGAGCACCGACACGGCCGCCCGCTTGCCGCCGAGGGCGAGCGGGTGCTCGCCCCGCACGATCGCGTCGACGACCGCCTTGTCCATGAACCGGCCGAGATCGCCGCGGAGCTTCGCCTCCCGGGCGATGTCCGCCTCGCCCTGCTCGAGGTCCTGGGCCATGCGGCCGAGGGAGGTCGTGAGCTCGCCGATCTCGTCGCGCCGCCCCCGGAGCGCGTCGCCGAGCGCGATCTCGCGCCAGCGCCGGGCGCCGATGAGCCGCGCCTGCGCGACGAGGTGGAGGATGGGGCGCGTGACGTGGCGGGCGGTGACGAGCGCGAGGACGAGCGCGAGGACGAGCGCGCCCGCGGCGACGGCGACGCCGCGGCGCCGCATGTCGTCGAGGGCGGCGAAGGCCTCCGGCTCGGGGCGCCAGATCGCGACCGCCCAGCCGAGGTCGGGCACCGTCTCGATGGCGCCGATCATCCGCTGGCCGCCCTCATCGTGCGGGGCGAGCACGCCGATCCTGTCGTTCAACCCCGCGCCCGCGGGGAGGTTGCGCCAGATCGGCAAGGACGAGACGTCGCTGCCCGGCGCGACGCCCGGCACCCCGAACGCCGCGATCGCCTGGCGGTCGTGGCCCGCGATGAGCAGGCGCACCGCGCCGCTCCCGAGGCGGCGCCCGGCGATCACCTCGAGGTCGAGCCCGAGCATGTCGAGCGGCACCTCGGCGACAACGTAGCCGGCCGGGCCGCCCGGGGGAGGCGGCGCCGCGGCGCCGGCGCCCGCGGCTCCGGCGGGCCGCACGCGGGCGACGAGGAGGCCGCGGGCCGGCCCGATCACGCCGAAGCCGACGCCGCGCTCGTCAGCGAGCCGGCGCAGCGCAGCCGGCGCGGCGGGGACGTCCGCGTCGGAGGACGCCTTGCGGATCACGGTGCTGATCCCCGCGTCGGGCACCTCGAGCCGCACCGCGTCGATGAGCGCGCGCGTCGCGACGAGGGCGCGCACCGACGCGACAGCGTCCTCGTCCCGGATGGCGCCGCCCGCGGCGTGGCCGAAGATGGCCGCGGCCGCGACGGCATCGCTCTCGACGTCCCGGACGAGCTGGATCGAGGCCGAGGCCACCTCGGAGAGGATCGCCGTCTGCATCCTCTCCTCGGAGGTCCGCACGGCGCGCCGGTTCATGTCGACGAGGAGCGTCACGGCGACGGCGACGGGGACGAGCGCGATCGCCGTGAAGAGCGCGATCGCCTTCGTCTTGAGCGAGAACGCCCTCACGTGGAGGCCTCCCCGGGCGATGCGTCACTCAAGAGGACCGTCCTTCCAGCCGGCCGCGCCCTCGTCGGTGCGCTTGCGGATCTGGAACTCCACCCTGCGGTTCCTGGCCCGGCCGTCCCGGGTGCGGTTGTCGGCGAGGGGGCGGCGCGCGCCGAAGCCGCGCGCTTCGAGCCGGCGGGCGTCGATGCCGTGCGCGGTCAGCCACGCGACGACGGCGAGCGCGCGGCGCTGCGAGAGGCTCAGGTTCGCCTGGGCGGCGCCCTGGTTGTCCGTGTGGCCGTCGACCGCGACCCGGGCGATCTCGGGGTGCTCCTCGAGGACGGCCGCGACCTCGGAGAGCAGCTCGAAGCTCTCCGGCTCGATCTCGGCCCGGCCCGTCCGGAACTGGACCTGCTGGAGGATCACGATCTGCGAGCCCTCGATGCGCACAGCGAACGGGCAGCCGTGCGTCGCGCGATCCTCGCTCGGCTTGCCGCGCTCGTAGGGGCAGGCGTCCGCGGCGTTGGGGATGCCGTCGCCGTCCGTGTCCGCGGGGCACCCGTGCTTCGACGCTGGCTGGGACCCGGCGCTCGCGGCGGCCTCGGCCGTGACCCCGGACCCCGCGCCGCCCGGTCCCGCGTCGGCGGCCGCGCTGCTGACCCCCGGCACGTCCGGGCAGCGATCGTCGACATCGTAGATCCCGTCGTCGTCCCGGTCCGGCGGGCAACCGCGGCGGAACGCCGGTCGGGCGCCCGCCGCCGCGGCGGGCGGGCGCGCCTCGCCGATGACCCGGGGGCAGGCGTCCTCCGCGTCGGGGACCGAGTCCCCGTCGAAGTCGGCGGCCGGAGGCGCGGCCGGCGTCGCGCCGCGAGCGCCCTCCGTCCCGGCGGACGCGCCGGCGACGGCCGAGGGGGCGGCGGCAGGGGGCGCCGACGGAACGGCGTCCGCGGCGATGCCTATCCCCGCGAAGAAGCGCGCCTTCGGTGTGCCGGGCAGCCGCCCGAAGCCGGGGCCCGCGCCCGCGTCGAGCGTGAGGGGGCCGAGCGACCAGCGCGCGGTGAGCAGGAGCTCGCCACCCGCGCGGCCCGGGACCGCGAGCGCCGAGCCCTCGCCGGCGGCGGCCCAGACGGAGAGCTCCGACCCGAGCTGCAGCGGGCCTTTGCGGACGCCCGCGCCCGCGGAGAAGAGGACCTCGCTGCCCGTCAGGCTGTCCGCCGAGGCCTTCTGGAACCGGCCCCCCGCCGAGGCCGACCAGCGGAAGCCCGGGTGCTCGGCCCCCACGATCACCCGCGGCGCGTAGCGCACGGCGCCCGCGCCGGCGAACGCCGCCTCGTCTCCCGTCGGCAGCCAGACGGAGAGCCCGAGCGCCGCCGCCGGCCGCAGCCCCTCCTGGGGCAGGAGCGTCACCCTCCCTCCCGCCTGGAGATCGCCGAGCGTGGCGCCGCCGGCGGGCGCGGTGACGCGGATGCTCCCGAGCGCGCCGGACGCGCCGCCCTGATCCAGGACGAACGGCGCGTCGAGATCGAGCTTGATCCGGCGCAGGAGCTCGACGCTCGCGAGCGCGTGGAGGATCGCCTGCCGGCCCACCCACGTTACCGACCCGGCAGGCGCAGTCCCGCGCAGGCTGAGGGGTTGATGAGAATAGGAGAACAGAAGTCCGACCGCGGGCCGGAGCTCCCCCGATACGCCGGCAGAAGGGACAGTGGATAGCCCGTCGCCCGCGGGCGCGGGAGCGAGCCTGTCGAGCGCTGTGGCCTCCTGCGCTGCGGCCGGCACGGAAGCCGTGGCCGCCGCGAAGAGCAGCGGGGAGGCCAGGAGGGGCGCGATGACGCGCGCCGACCAATACGCCATCGGTCTGCTCGTATCCTATTGCCTGGTCCCTTGCAACGCCGATCTCGATCCGGTAGCGTGCCGCTGCCGTGGCACCGTCAAATGGCCAGTCCGTCGCTGTCGCGGTGCTCCTCGGCTGCGCCACCCACGCTGCGATCCACGCTGGATACGTCGGCTCGGCGAGCGCCGGAGAGCCGACGCCCGGATATCCGGAGGCGGTCATTCAATGGGGCGTGCAGGCGGGAGAGACCTGCGACGACATCGCGGCGGTCCTCTACGGCTCGTCCAAGCATGCAGCCCTGATCCAGCGGTACAACCGCGTCGCGTGCGGCCCGGGCACGACGCTCGCCGAGGGGCTCACGCTGGTCCTCCCGGCGGAGGTGACGTCGATCCCCGACGCGAAGCTCCGGTCGATGCACCCGGACGTGCGCGCGCGCCCGGCCGGCGGCGCCTGGTCGCCCGCGGCTCAGGGGATGCCCCTGCTCACGAACTCGAGCGTCAACACGCTGGATGAGGGGAGGGCAGATATCGAGTTTGTGGATCGGACTCGGGTGCTCCTCGCGCCGAATACGCTCGTCGTCATCTACGGCACGGCGAGCCGAGCGCGGGTATCGAAGACGCCGCCCGCGGCCGTCGAGCTCGCGGACGGCGAGGTGAAGGCGGCGCTCGCCGCGCTGCGGGGCCAGTCGGTCGAGGTCGCCGCGAGCGGGGGCGGCCGCGTGAGCGCGTCGTCGCGGGACACGGTGGTGCAGCGGCGCGGGGAGCGGACGACGGTCGCGGTGTTCGACGGCAAGGCGGGCGTCACGTCGGGCGGCCTCTCCGTCGTGGTCCCGAAGGACCACGGCACCCGGTTCGTGGGCAGAGCGCCGCCCGCGCGCCCGCGCCCGCTGCCGGCGCCGGTCGAGTGGACGACCGCGGACGCCGCGCAGATCGCGCTCGCCCCGGAGGGGCTCGGCGTCCTGTCGGCGTCGTGGAAGCCGGCGCCCGCCGCGGCCGGCTACCGCGTCGAGATCGCGCGCGATCCGGAGTTCAACGATCTCATCGCCCGCGAGGAGGTGAAGCCGGACGTCCTGTCGTTCCGCGCGGAGAAGATGCCGGCGGGCGCCTATTTCCTCCGGGTCCGGGTCGTCGATCGCGAGGAGTACCTGGGGGTGGGCGCGGTGCGCAGGTTCCACCTCGTCGCCGCGCGGGCCGCCGGGGGCGTCGTCCCGGCGGCGCAGGAGATCACCGCGAACCCGTACGGGATCATCGAGCTCACGCCGTCTCCCGCGCTCGAGCTCTCGCTCGACGACGGCCCGTTCGGCCCCGTCCCCGAGCGCATCGATCTGCTCCAGCGCGCGCCGCGCGCGCTCCGGCTGCGCGAGCGCGGCGGCGCGGCTCCCGGCGCGGCGACGTCGCTCCCGGTCCGGTACACGAAGGTGGGCGCGGTGGTCTCGGCCGCGCGCGCGGCGGCGCCGGGTGGGCCGGCGCTCGAGGCCAGGGTCGAGCTCGAGGGGCTCGCCGGGGTCGACGTCGCGCGGCGGGTGGCGCCGCGGCTCTTCGCCCACCTGCCGGGGGGGGTGCGCTCCGTCGCGCTCGCCGGCGGCGATCGCGGCGGCGCCCTGACGGCGCGGATCCCGCTGCCCCGGGAGGCGCTGCGCCCCGGCGAGCCGCTGCGCGTGCGGCTCGACGTCGCCGACGGCCGCGGCGGCGTGATCGGGACGAGCGACGCCGAGCTGCCCGCCGCGCCCGAGGCGCCGCGCGCCGCGCCTCCGCCTGCGCCCCCGGCCGCGCCCGTGCTGGGCGCGTACCTCCCGCTCCTCCCGATGTCCGGGGTGGCCGACGGGCTCTGGCTCGCGCCGACGCCGCCCTCGGTCGCCGCCGTCGGCGCGGCCGCGGCGCGCTCCGGGGGCGGCTGGGTCGCCGCGGGGCAGGTGCGCGCGAGCGGCGCGATCGGCCCGCTGGGCCTCGACGTCGCGCTCCGCTCGAACCCGGCCGGCGAGGGCGATGGCGCGGGCGCGGGCAGCACCGGCTGGTTCGGCGCGCGCGCGCGCGTCCTGCGCCTCGGCCGCTCGGAGCTCGAGCTCGGCCCCACGCTCCGCCTGGGCGTGCCCATGGCCGACGGGAGCCCGCCGCTCCGCGTCGAGCCCGGGATCGCGCTCGGCGGCGCCGCGGGCCGGTTCACGTGGGTGGCCGATGCCGGGGCCCGCATCCGCGCCTCGGGCGACGGCGCGGCCGTCGGCGCGGGCGGCGGCGCGGGCGGCGGCGCGGCGGGGGGCGAGGGCGCGGCGGCGGGCGGCGAGCCGGCCACGCCGGCCGTGCAGGGCTTCCTGCTGGCGGGGGCGACGGCGGATCCGGCGCCGTGGCTCCGGCTGCACGGCGCGCTGGATCTGCACCTCGTCGACCGGGAGATCAGGGCGGACGAGGTGCTCGGCGGGCTGTCGGCGGGCGTGGAGGCGGGCGGCGCGCTCTTCGGGGCGCTGTCGGTGCGGGTGAGCCCGTGGCGCGACGAGGGCGAGGGCCCGGTGACGGCGCAGATCGCGGTGGGCTTCCGCGAGGCGTCGCCGTGAGCGCGGGCGACGGCGAGCGCCCGCCGCCGGACGGGGACCCCGACCGCACCGTGCTGAAGGGCCAGCGGGCGGCGGACGGGCGGGCGCCCGCGCCTCGACCGCGCGCCGACCGCTTCGCGGCCGCGGAGACGCTCCCTTCGGAAGAGCCCGGCGCGGGCGCGCCGCAGCGCGCCCGCGCCGGGCGGGTCCTCGGCGGGAAGTACAACCTCGTGCGGCTGCTCGGCGCGGGCGGGATGGGGGAGGTCTACGAGGCGGAGCACGTGCTCCTCGGCGTTCCGGTCGCGGTGAAGACGATGCACCCGCACGTCGCGATGCTCCCGGAGAGCCGGCGGAGGTTCTTCCGCGAGGCGCGCGCCGCGTCGCGGCTCGTGCACCGGAACGTGGTCAAGGTGCTCGACCTCGGGGGCGACGAGGACGACGGCGACGGCTCGATCTACCTCGTGATGGAGCTGCTCAAGGGGCAGTCGCTCGGCGCGCTGCTCCGGGCGTCGCGCGAGCTGCTGCCGCTCGCGGAGGTCGCGGCCCTGTTCGCGGACATCCTCGACGGCGTGGGCGCCGCGCACGCGAGCGGCATCGTCCACCGCGACCTCAAGCCGGAGAACGTGCTGCTCGCCGAGCAGGACGGGGAGCGGGTCGCCAAGGTCGTCGACTTCGGCCTGGCGCACCTCGACGACCCGCTCGACGCCGGGCCGACGCTCACCTCGCAGGACATGGTCGCGGGCACGCCGGAGTACATGAGCCCGGAGCAGTGCCGCTCGCTCGCGGTGGGCCCGAGCACCGATCTGTACGCGTGCGGCTGCATCCTGACGGCGCTGTTGCAGGGAACGCCGCCGTTCGTCGGCCTCCCTGCGGTGGAGCTCATGGCGATGCACATGTTCTCGATCCCGCCGCCGCTGCGCCGGCCGCCCGGGGCTCCGCCGGTCCCGCCGCTCCTGGAGCGGCTCCGGCTGGACCTCCTGGCGAAGCTGCCGAAGAAGCGCCCGGAGAGCGCCGCGGCCGCGCGTTCCCGGCTCGACGAGGCGATGTCGCTGGAGGCCGAGGCGCGGCGGCTGCCCGCGCGCAAGGCGGACGCGCCGCCCGGCGACCGGGCGGAGCGGGCGCAGGCCTGGCCGGAGGGCGAGACGGCGGAGCTCGCGCCCGTGCCGGAGCGCACCGTCGCGCTGCTCCGTCTCGCGCCGGCGGGGCAGGGGCTCAGCGAGGCGTGCGAGATCGGGCTCGACGCGCAGGGGATCCACCTCGCCGAGGTGCCGGACGCCGCGGCGCTGATCGAGGCGGGGCTCGGCGTGGCGGTGATCGACGCCGGGGCCGACGTGGAAGGCGCGTGCGCGCTGCTGGAGGCGCTCGGCCGCGCGGCGCCCGTCGTGCGCGCCGTCGTGTGCGCGTCCGGGCTCTCGTCGGACCGGATGAACGCGCTCGTGGCGGCGGGCGCCGCGGACGTGGCGCGTTATCCGGTCGCGCCGGACGCGCTGTCTCGGAAGATCGCGCGGGTGGTGCGCCGGGGGCGCTAGCCACCCTCGCCGCGCCGCTTTCCTTGGCACCTTTGCCGACTCCGCGCTCTGTCGCAGTTCGGAGACGCGGCGACCCGGCGCTCAGCTCGTTCACACCATCGGGCGCGAACGGCTCGAGCGTGGTGCGTGAAGGGCAGAGGCCAAGCCGCTCGTCAGTTTGCCCCTTTCTCTGTTCTCTTCTCGTCGGCCGCTTCGAAAAGACGAATCTGGTCGGCCTGGGCTCTCTTGAATGAGGGGCGATCCGTCACACGGGTTACATAGGCCTCGGTCGCCGGCCGATCGCCGAAAGCGCGGACCTTCGGGACCCGTAGCACATCCGCCATCAGCAGGTCTGCGACGGTGAAGCGGCCGGCCGCGAGCCACTCTCGCTCGCTCAGTACCTTTTCGAGCTGGTCGAGTCGCTGGCCCATCCATCCGGCGAGTTGATTGTCCTCATCGCCGCATATTTCCAGGAACCACCATGGTACGGTGACCATCTCGATCGAGTTGAGCGCGGCGATCGTCCATTGCAATGTTTCCGCCTCTCCGGCCGGATCAGGCGGCATCAGCTTGTCGCTTTTCCGGGCCAGATGCAGCAGCCCCGCGCCGCTTTCGAATATCTCCAGCTCTCCGTCGTTCAGGAACGGAGCTTGGCCAAACGGCTGGCGCGCGAGATGATTGGTCTCGCGACCATCGAACGGGATCGTTTTGACCACGTAGATGAGGTCGGCTTCCTCACACGCCCATCTCAGCCTCAGATCACGCACAAAACCACGAGGGCCTTCAGGCACCCAGTCGTAGGTCCAGATGATCAGTTCGCTCATCGCAGCAAGTCTTTCCTGGTTCGGTCGGCTGGGAATGCCACTCAACGTGGTGTGAGCAGTATTGCACGGCCGAGTGAGCTCGTTGGATCTGTTGTTTTTATAGGCGGATCAGTGGATCGTACTTTTTGTACGTTGTGTCAACTGCCGGTCATTGGCAGAAATTTCTTGACAGGTCGGAATGGCTTTGCGCGGGCTACCCTCGCACAGATCGCATCCCCTTCTGCTTCATGTCCGACGAGCACAACGGGGTAGCGACGGATGAGGACGGCGATGTCCGCCCCGAGATCACGCGCTGCCATTCCGGCTTCCACGAGGCATCTTGGGAGAACGAATAGGCGTTTGCGGAGCTGCGCCGGGACCTCGCCGCCGCTGCTGCTCAGTATTCTGCCGTCGTGCTCGAACGTACCGCGACAGCAATGTCTCGGGGCGCGCGCGGTTCGCTGAAAGCACCGCGTGAACGCGAGCTTCAGCGCCTGGCACGTCGCTTGCTGTTGCGCTCGAACGCGACCGCGGTCATGGCCGGTCCGAGGTGGGCGAGCTGCCAGGCCAGCCAGCGATCCAGCTCGGCCTGGGCCCGCGCCGTGGCGGGCACCAGGTCGCCGCCACATTTGGCGGTCAGGTAACCAAAGAATGCGCTTGCCAGGCCGATCTGTGAGGGCATCATGGCCACCTGATCCCCCGGATTCGCCCCGGGGGCCGCAAGCATGCCTTCGCAGACGCTCTCGACCAAGCTCGCCCCGCCGGCCGGTGAGCAGCCGAAGGCACAAGCCATGGAGCCCTGGCTCTTCCCGGTGTTCTTCCTCTCGGGCTCCGCAGCGCTGGTGTATCAGGTCGTCTGGCAGCGCGCCCTCCACGCGATCTATGGCATCGACATCCTGTCGGTCACGATCGTCGTCACCGCGTTCATGCTTGGTCTCGGCCTCGGCAGCCTCGCGGGTGGGGCGCTTTCGCGCCGGTACCCGCAAGCTGCGGTGACGCTGTTTGCGCTCTCCGAGCTCGGGATAGGCCTCTACGGCGCCCTCAGCCTTCACCTCTTCGCCCTAATTGCAGAGGTCACGCACGGCATTGGCCATGTCGCGACGGGTGGGGCGGCCTTCCTGCTCGTGGCGCTCCCGGTCATGCTGATGGGAGCCACACTTCCCCTCCTGGTCGCGCACGCCACGTCGCGATCGCGCAACGTCGGTCGCTCGCTAGGTCACCTGTACTTCACCAACACGCTGGGCGCTGCGTTCGGTGCCTTTCTGGCGGCGCGCTACCTGCTGGGCGGGCTGGGCCTCCGGGCCACGGCGGAGGTCGCCGCGGCGCTCAACGTATTTCTCGGTGTGCTCGTGATGGTTCTGCGCCGGGGGCGTCGCGGCGAGCCATGAGGCTCCTCGTTGCCGTCCTCGTCGCCACGCTCGGCGGTTATCTCGCGCTCTCGCACGAGGTCCTCTGGCTCCGGGTCTACGGCTTCACGACCGAAGGCGCTCCGGACGCCTTCGGCTTTCTGCTCGCGGCCTACCTCGCCGGTCTGGCCGGCGGATCGCTCCTCGCCGGTCGCTACTGCCGGAGCGCGGCGGCGCAGCGCTCCGGACAGCTCTACCGGGTGGGCGTCGTGATCTTCGCCGGGGCGCTCGCGGCTTTCCTCATCGCCCCCGCCGTCGCCCACCTCGTCGGCCGCGGTGTGGAGCCGGCCTCGACGCTGCCTGTCTTCGCGCTCGCCAGCGCCTGCCTCGGCGCGGGGTTCCCGCTCCTGTGCCACTTCGGGATCCCCGCGGACGAGCTGGCCGGCGCGCGGCTTTCCTACGTCTATGTCGGCAACATCGTGGGCTCGACGCTGGGCAGCCTGGTCACCGGCCTCGTGCTGCTGGACGTCTTGACGCTGCGCGAGCTGAACGTGGCCCTCGCGATCGCGGGCGCCGCGATCGGCGTGATGCTCATGCTCTCCGCGTCGACGACGGCGCGCTCCCGCGCGTTCAGCGGCGCCATCCTGGCCGCCGCCATCGCGTCCTTCGTGGGGTCGGCGCCAGCGCTCTACGGCGACCTCTACGAGAAGCTCCTTTACGGGGAGGAACACCGCGAACACGGTCGCTTCGCCCACGTCATCGAGCGTCGCGAAGGTGTCGTCACGGTCTCCCGGTCGGGCGCGGTGTACGGCGGCGGATCCTACGAGGGCATCACCAACGTCAGCCCGCTGCCTGAAAAGGACGAGAACCGGGTGCTGCGGGCCTATCTGGTGTCCGCGTTCCATCCCCGGCCGCGCGACATCCTCATGATCGGCCTCGGGTCCGGCTCCTGGCTTCAGGTGCTGGCGAACGACCCCGACGTCGAGCACCTCACCGTGGTCGAGATCAACCCCGGGTTCGTCGAGGCGGCGCGGCGCGCGCCCGTCGTCGCGAGCGCGCTGGACAACCCCAAGGTGGAGCTCCTCATCGACGATGGCCGGCGCTACCTGGGGCGGACCTCGCGGCGCTTCGACGTCATCGTCGAGAACACGATCGTGTACTGGCGCTCGTATGCCTCGATGTTGCTCTCCCGAGAGATGATGGATCTGTGCCGCCGGCACCTGAAGCTGGGTGGTGCGCTCTACTACAACACCACGATGTCCACCGCGGCTCAGAAGACCGGGGCGACCGTATTCCCCCACGCCCTCCGCTACCAGAACATGCTGATCGTGAGCGACGGTCCGATTGCCATCGACCGCGCACGCTTCGAGAGGAAGCTCGACGCCTGGCGTATCGACGGCCGTCCCGTGCTGCCCGCCGGCATCGGCGCCGCGCAGCTCGATCTGCTGAAAGAACAGGACTGGCGCGGCGGGCCCACCTGGGAAGGCCGGGAGTCGATCCTGCTGCGGACGCAGGATGACCCGATCATCACCGACGACAACATGGCGACCGAATGGTGGGCGTTCGGCACGTACCCCTAGTACTACAGCCGCACGTCGCGAAATCTCCGCGGATTTCGATGGACGGGCGGACGATCGTGACGCTTGGCTTGTCCGCACACTGGTGGAGCCCAGCTCGTTCGGCGCTCACCGACGTGCGGCTGTAGTACTAGGTTGCGACATCCTCGAAGAACAGGGCGCGCCAGACGCAGCCAGCCGGGCTCATGTCACGAGCCCGTCCTGAAACGTGATGCTGCCGAGCACGAAGGTCTGCTCGGTGTACCGCCTGTCACTCGTTCCAGTTCTTCCAGCCGTTCCAGTTCTTGGACTGAGTCTGCCACACGCCCTTGTTGTTGTAGTCGCCACCGTCTTTGAGGAACGCGTCCTTGCGGGAGTTCTCCCCGCCGAGGTGCCAACGCATCCAAGCAACGTTCGCTCCGGCGCCGTCCCAAGGCCCCGAGCCGTGACCACCGCCCTTCATCTTGCCGAGCCAGACTGGCCCCTTGTTGCCGGCGTTGTTGAAGTCACCCTCGGCGTTGGGCGCCTCTTGACCCGTTTCACCGTAGATGATGCCGACAGGGATCTTGAGATTGACGAGGGCGTTGTGCTCGAAGGAGCCGCTGTTGTCGAGCAACGCGGTGGAGACGCGCTTATCGGTTTGAGCAGCCGCTTCCGACGACAGCCCGCCCATCGAGTGCCCGAACACACCAACGCGGTCGAGGATCAAGCGGCCGTACATGGGGCTGTTCTGATCGGCGTCCTGAGCCTCCAGCCAATCGATCGCCGCCGACATGAGCACGGCGTCGCCCGTCGACTCTCGAATACCGACGAGGACGAAGCCGTGCGAGGCCATGCGCGTCAGCAGCTGTAGGTAGTCGCGAGGAGGGGTACCTCCGCCCGGACCCCAAATGGCCACCGGGTGCTTCTTGTTGGGCTCGGTGGTGAGCGTCGTCGGCCTGACGAGAATGTGGCCACCGCCGCTGAACGAGAGGTCCTGAACCGTCGTCTCGAGCGGTCCGTTAGCGTTCACATTGTCACCCGCCAGCACCACTTCGGGCCGATTGACCTGGCCGCCGCCGCCGTCGCCGCCCGAGCCTCCGTTCCCGCCAGACGTCTCCCCGCCGCCGCCGGCAGGCGCTCCTCCGCTCGTGGCCGAGCCGGAGGCGTCAGACCCTCCGGCCGTGCTCTGCGAGCTGCTCGAGCCCGAAGGCAGAGGCCCTCCGGTGGTGCTCGCCTGCTCGCCGCCCGAGCCGCTCACGCTCCCTCCAGCGCCCGCAGGGGCTCCGCCGCTCCCCCCAACGTCGCCGTCGTCGTTCGAGCCGCCGCAAGCGCCGACGATCATGCCCAGCGCGGCCAAGGTGAAAGCCAAACTCGATCTATTTTTCATAACAACACCGTATTCCCTCGAGCGATCGAAGAAATGGACTCCATTCGCGTCTCTCCGCGGTTCGAGTCGCTGGTAGCCTGGTGTGCCCCCGAGGCGTCGCCCTCGACTCGACCCACGCTATGAATCTTTATCGCAGCCCGGATGCGGCAGCGCCCGGCCCGGCGCCGGCCGGGCGAGGTTGCGAGATGCAATCACGACGCGGGGCGAGCGCAGGGCTGCCTGAGCCGACGGCAGAATACCCAACTTGAAGTCGAAATGGTCCAGGTTGAACAGCCGATGGGACCGGTTCCCCGCGAACCGCAGGCAAAGGTCGTGCACGCCATCGGCCGGTGTCATGGAACAATTCGATGTTTATCTGACCTTGCGATCCTCCCGCGGTGCTGACGGGGCACGTGTACACGGGTCTTCAGGCGCCCACGGACCCAGGCGGCACGCCGTCGATCGTCGAAGCAAAAGGATGCCCCTCGAGGAGGAAAGTGAACGTTCACATTCCCGATGTCAATTCCAATCGACCGGCCGCGGCTGTGCTCGATGCCGAGGGAGGACGAGGCGGGCGGGCCTCCCTCGAGGCGCCGCGCCGGGTCAGGGCTCGTTCGGAGCGCCGCGTTCGGAGGGCGTGCGGCGCAGCTGGCGCGCGGGGACATCTCGACGGTAGCTCACGGTGGTGATTTCGCTCACAGCAAGTCAGCTGACATGTTGATTCTATTGGATTATTACACGGGCGAGATTCACAGGGCAGATCATGTCCACTCGACCGACCCGGAGGCGGGAGAGGCTAAAATTTCTTGACATCCACAAGGGTCGAGGTGCGCTGCCCGCCGATGATCAACATCCCAGGTTCACCATGTGACGCGGTAGGTGCAGGAGTCGGCGCCGCGCTTCCGCGACGGGCGGGACTCGTCGAGCACGACGTCGACGCGCGGCCTGACCCCGCGCGACGCCGCTCGCCGCGCCGTGCCGAGCAGGATCCCACGATCGAGCTCCGAGGGATAAGGCGTATCGCAGACCATGATGATCTGGTGCTTCTCCGGATGACAACGATAGTGGCCAATCCCCTCCCGCATGACGCCGGTCGCCGGATCGAACATCACCTCTCCGTCGAGCCTGTGATTCATGTGGTATGCCACGTCGATCATCTGGAGGGCGTCCGCCATGGTCGGCGGCATGGCCGGCCACACGGCGTGATCCACGAGCGCCTTCCCGATGGCGAGCAGCGTATGGTCCCCGGTCGCCCGGGCCACGCCCTTCAGCAGGTCGAGGAGCATCTGAAGGGGGTACCACTCGCCCGCGACCAGCTCGGCCACTCCCAGCGTCGAGAGCACCTTCTTCCCGATGTCTCCGTGCGCCCCGAGAGCTGCGCCGACCGACGCGAAGGCGCTCCCGGAGCCCTCGAGCCCGGGATGTGGAGAAAGGTATTGAGCCATATCCAGGGGTGGTTGAGGCGCTCCCTCCGCCGACGACCGACGATATCGAACATCGCACGACACCGCAAGATGCCCTGCTCCCGAGGGCCGGAGCCCTGGCAGCCTCGCTGCGGCGCGCCAGGTGATGTTCGTGAGCCTCAGGCTTGGACTCGTCAGGCCGTCAGTTTCCCATGTCGCTCGCCCGCTTGCCCGCACGCGCGTTCGCGCTCCTGTCGTCGGCGTGGACGTGGAGGTCGATGTAGGAGGACGACCTCATGCGACCCGGGGCCGGGAGATCTCGCCGGCCTGCTTTGCCTGGACGATGGCCTGAGCGAACCACAGGTACTCGTCGAGGAACCTGTCGGCCGCCTTCGCGACCTGCTCGCTCCTGAGCTGGAGCGACTCGTCGAAGACGCTCTGGACCTCCGGGACGAGCAGCTTGAGGGGCAGGGGGAACGCTCCGAGGCTCAGGATCACTTGCTGGAGCTGCGTCGAGGCGTTGATGCCCCCGAGCTTCCCCGCGGAGACCGCGACCACGCCGATCGGCTTCTTGTTGAACTCCTCCCAGAAATAATCGAGGGCGTTCTTCAGCACGCCCGAGAAGCTCCCGTGGTATTCCGGCGTCACGAACACGAGCGCGTCCGCCCCGCGGAGGCGCGCGCTCAGCCCCTGAACCGTCGCCTGGAGCTGCGGGGGGCGACCCGACCGGTCCTCCAGGATCGGCAACGGCGTCTCCGCCAGATCGATCCGATCGACCTCGGCGCCCCGCTCCCGGAGCTTCCGCTCCAGGTGATGGGCGATCTTGTGCGACTGTCTCCCGCTCCTCACGCTGCCGGTCAAGATGGCTACCTTCATTGTGGCGCTCCCCAGGAGGACGTTCTCCCGATGCGACGAGGGTAAGCCCGGGATGTCCGCCTGCTGGAGGCGGCGCCAATCCATTGGACAATGGTCAATCCGTCGTCAGGGGCGCGCCCCCGCGGGCGCTCGCGCCCCGGGCCGCGCCGGCTCGATGCAGCGTGTGCATGAGGTCCATGGCGCATATGAATTGGTGCGCGCCTCGCGAGGAAGTAGATCCCCCTCGCTGAGAACGGGAAGAGCGTGCCACTCGGGGGTCCTCGCCTGTCGGGCGTCAGATCCTTGCTCGACGCCGGCCAGGCATCGACACGTCGTCATCGGGCCGCCCGGTGATCCTCGCTCTGCCTCGACCACTTGGGAGCTTGTCATGAGAGCGAACCATTTCATCATTGCTGCTGGCTTGTTGTGCGTGGGGGCCGCCGCGGGGTGCGCGGCGCCCGCGCCCGCCGGGGAGGAGGCCGCCGGCGAGGCCCGCTCCGAGGTCATCTATGGCCAGGATGACCGCGAGGAGCCCTTCACGTACGCGGATCCCGCCTGGGCCGCGCGGGCGCTCGACTTCACCGTGGCGCTCGTCCCCGCGTCGGCCGTCGACGACTCGGACCCGAACGACATCCAGATCGCCGGGCCCACGTGGACGGGGCGCGACGGCGTGTGCCCCGACGAGCGCTTCGCGTCCCAGCCGGCGCTCGCCGACTGCAGCGGGACGCTGATCGACGACGACCTGGTGCTCACGGCCGCGCACTGCATCAACAACTGCAATAGCAGCCGCTTCGTCTTCGATTATGCGATGACGCCGTCCGGCCAGCTCGGCCAGATCACAAGCGATGACGTCTACAGCTGCGTGGATTTCGTCAGCTATTACCAGGACCGGCGTGGCGCGGACTACACGGTCGTGCGGCTCGATCGGCCGGTCGTGGGGCGGACGCCCGCCGCGGTGCGCGTGTCGAGCGATCCCCTGGCCATCGGCACGCCGCTCGTCGTGCACGGCTTCCCCCGCGGGTTGCCGCTCAAGCTGGCCGACGGGGCCGCGATCCGGAGCAACGCGCCGAGCCTCGACTTCTTCGTCGGCAACCTGGACACGTTCGTGGGCAACTCCGGGTCCGGGGTGTTCGACCTGAACACGAAGGAGCTCGTGGGCATCCTGGTGCGCGGCGAGCGCGACTTCGTGCAGGACGGCGACTGCGTGCGTCCGTTCACCTGCGCCGACGACGCGTGCCGCGGCGAGGACGTGACCTATGCCTTCCGGGCCATCCAGGCCATGTGCGAGCGCACGGCCTCGGACCTGTGCTCCTGCGGCGACGGCGCCTGCGGCCCGCTGGAGAGCCCGGCGTCGTGCGCGAGCGACTGCTCCTGCGGCGACGGCATCTGCAGCAGCGGCGAGAGCACAACGTCGTGCCCGGCGGACTGCCAGCTGGAGGTGCTGTACGACTCCCACGCGCCGCAGCCGAGCTGGGTGACGCCCGGGATCCAGGTGCGCAACACGGGGAGCGAGAGCGTGTACCTCGCGGGCTCGACCGTGCGGTACTACTTCAGCCAGGAGCCGCCCGGCTCGCTCGAGGCGACGTGCTGGGGTTGCTCGAGCGCGCTCGAGATGAGCTTCCACGAGGTGCCCGGGGGCGGCTGCGCGGGCGCGACGCATTACCTCGACGTGCGCTTGCCGTTCCTCTCGGTCGATCCCTCGTCCACCACCGACCGGTTCAACATCGCGTTCCACGCGTCGAGCTGGCAGGCGTTCAACCAGTCGAACGATTACTCCCACGCCGGGGGCAGCTGGAACTGGGCGCCGAACCCGAAGATCACGATGTACCGGCTCGGCTCCAGGGTCTTCGGCGACGAGCCCTGCCCGGGCCTGTTCATCCCGCCCGCCCACTGACCGCGGCCTCGCTGTCGAGCACCGCCATGTGGGCTTCCGGATAGCGCGCGCCGGCGACCTCGCTCGCCGGCACCGCGGCCTCGAGCGCGGCGACCTCCGACGCGTCGAGCGAGACATCGAGGCTCGACAGCGCCTCCACGAGCTGTTTGCGCGTGCGAGACCCGAGGGTCGGGACGATCGTTACCCCCTGAGCCGCGCCCTTCGCGCGGACCCACGCGATGGCGAGCTGCGCCGGGGACACGCCCTTCTCCGTCGCGAGGCGCGCGAGCGCATCGACGAGGGGCTGGTTCCTCTCGGCGTTGCCCCCGGAGAAGCGGGGCATGTGCGCCCGGTAGTCTCCCTCGCCCGAGGGCTTCGCGCCCGTGAGCAGCCCGCGGGACAGGACGCCGTACGCTGTCATCGCGATCCCGAGCTCGCGCAGGGCCGGAATGATGCCGACTTCCACGCCGCGGCTCACCAGCGCATATTCGATTTGCAGGTCGCAGATCAAATGTACCTCCGCCGCGCGCCGGATCGTCTCCACGCCGACCTCGGACAGGCCGATGTAACGGACGTAGCCCGCCTTCACCATGTCGGCGATGGCGCCCACCGTCTCCTCGATCGGAACCTTGGGATCGAGGCGCGACGGCCTGTAGATGTCGATGTGGTCGACCCCGAGGCGCGACAAGCTGTGCGCCAGGGCGTTCTTCGTCGTGGCCGGACGCGCGTCGTGCCCGAGGATCTCTCCGCCGGGCCCGCGGAGCGCTCCGAACTTGACGCTGAGGAGCGCCTTGTCGCGGCGCCCTCGCAGCGCCTTGCCGACGAGGAGCTCGTTCTTGCCCATGCCGTAGAAGTCCCCGGTGTCGAGGACGTTCACGCCGCGCTCGATCGCCTCGTGAATGGTCGCGATGCTCTCGGCCTCGTCCGCTGCCCCGTACCAGCTCCCGGCCCCCATGCCCATGCAGCCGAGGGCGAAAGGAAACACCGAAGGACCGCTCTTGCCCAACCTTGCTTCGCTCGCCGTGATCATGTGGTGCCCTTTCCTTTCAGGTGTCGAGATGACGCCCCTGCTCGAGGTCGGCGATGAGCCCAGGCTGCTGGGAACTCCATCCCAGCCGCTCTCGCGTCCGCGCCGCCGCGGCCGGGTCATCGACGCCGCGGGAGAGATTGGAGCTCCGTCGAGCCTGCTGCACGTGTATCCTCGGAAGCCTGAGCATGATCAAAAGTAGGTCTCGCGGGTTCGACAGGCGTTCGCTGGACGGTCTCGGCGTCCTCCGCGCGGTCGTGGAGGCCGGGAGCTTCGTGCGCGCGGGGGAGGCGCTCGGCCTCACGCAATCCGCGGTCAGCCGCGCGATCGCCCGCCTCGAGGACCGCGTCGGCGTACGCCTCTTCCGCCGCACGGCCCGCTCCATCTCGCTGACCGACGAGGGGCTCCGGTACTACGAGTCGGTGGCGCCCCACCTGGCCGCCATCGAGGACGCGACCATCGAGGCGGGCGGCTCCTCGGCCAAGGTTCGCGGCCGCCTGCGCGTGAATGTCGACGGGGGCGTCGGGCAGTTCGTGCTGACGCCTCGCCTGGGACCGTTCCTCGCGCGCCACCCCGAGCTCTCCATGGAGGTCGCCGTGCGTGATCGCATGGGCGATCTGATCCGCGATGGCTTCGACGTCGCCGTCCGGTTCGGTCGCCCGGAGCCGTCGTCATTGAAGTCTCGCCTGCTCCTGCGCACGCGCGTCGTCACCTGCGCATCGCCGGCGTACCTCGCGCGCCACGGGGCGCCACGCCGCCCGAGCGACATCGAGAAGCACCCGTGTGTTCTGATGCGAGATCCCTCGACGGGAAGCCATTTCGCATGGGAGTTCGTGCGCGGGAAGAAGGTCGTCCCCGTGAGCGCCTCTGGACAGCTGATGGTGAACGGCGTCGGTCCGCTCCTCGCGGCGTGCCTCGCGGGACAAGGGATCGCGCAGGTGCTCGAGCTCTACGCGCGCGAGCTCCTGGCCGACGGGCGGCTCGTTCACGTGCTGCCGGAGTGGGCCGAGGAGACGTATCCCCTCTACGCGTACCATCACGCCGCACAGCTCATGTCGGCCAAGGTCCGCGCCTTCCTGGAGTTCGTCGTCGCGCTGACGCGCGCATAGCGGCCGATGATGAAGAGCGGCAGGTACGAACAAGCCCTCGATGGCCGCGTGGTAGATCAGAAGTAGTGGGCGCGCATGCCGTCGAGCAGGCCCGGTTGCTCCGGCTTCCAGCCGAGCAGCTCACGCGTCGCCTCGCTCGAGGTCCGGTTGTCGAGCCCGACGACCATCGACATCCACCCGAAGTGAGCGCCTGCCTCCGCGGCCGGCACGCTCTTCGTCGGCACGCCCGTGCCTTTGCTGATCGTCTCCGCGATCGCGCGCATCGTGATGCCTTCCTCGGCGGTGCCGTGCAACACGGATCCAGGCGGTGCGCTCTCGACGGCAAGCCGGTACAGCCGCGCCGCATCGTCGCGATGCACCGCGGGCCAGTGATGGTTGCCATCGTCGACGTAACCAGCGGTCTTCTTCTCTCGCGCGATGTTGATCAGCATTGGGACGAAGCCCTTGTCGCCAGCGCCGTGGACCGTCGGAGCCAGCCGGATGACACTGCCACGCACGCCGCGCTTCGCAGCATCGACCACGAGACGTTCGGCCTGCAGCCGGACCGAGAGCGGCGAGCTCGCTGGCGATTCGTCCGTCTCGAGCGCGACCTTGCCGGGCCTCGAAACCACCAGCGTGCCGTTCGTGCCGACGAACGCCTTGTTCGTGCCCGCCATCGCATCGAGCATCGCGCGGATCGCGTCGCGATCGATCTGGTTGATCCTCGGGAAGTCCGAGAAGTCCATGTGGAACGCCAGGTGAATCGTCGCATCGGTCGCGCGGACGCCCTCGATGAGGCATGTCGGGTCCCTGATGTCGCCGCGGTAAACCTCCACGCCCTGCGCCTTCAACTTCTCCGCGCCCGCATCGCTGTGCGCCATGCCGAGGACGCTGTGGCCGGCTCCGCGCAGCTCCTTCAGCACGGCCGTACCGATCCAGCCCGTCGCGCCGGTGACAAACACTCGCATTGACTTGGTCATGCGAGGACCGTACGCTCGGACTGCTCGTCCGAAAAGACGGGCGCCTATACTGGTATGGCGGCTACCACCCTCCCCGCATTCCTGCGCGACCGCCGCGAGCGCGTCCGTCCCGCGACCACCGCGCGCCGACGCACCCCCGGATTGCGCCGCGAGGAGGTCGCCGCCCGCGCCGGCGTGAGCGTCACCTGGTACACGTGGCTCGAACAAGGTCGCGGCGGCGTGCCGTCGGACGACGTGCTCGAACGCCTCGCCCGCGCCCTCGAACTCGACGATACGAATCGAGAGATGCTGTTCTTGCTCGCGCACGACCGCCCGCCGCCGCGCAAGCCCGCGCCGCCCATGGCGGTCACGCCGTCGCTCCAGCGCGTGCTCGACAACATCTCCCTCCCTGCGTTCGTGAAGACGCCGACGTTCCAGATCGTCGCGTGGAATCGCGCGGCGGTCGCGGTGATCGGCGATTATGCGGGGGTACCGGAGCGCGACCGCAACTTGCTGCGCCGGGTCTTCCAGCCGGGTTCAGAGAACAAGGTGCACAACGTCGAAGACGTTCGCCGTACCTGTCTCGCGTCGTTTCGCGTCGACATCGCGCGTGCCGGCCAATCTGACGAGGCGACGGCGCTCATCGACGAATTGATGGAGACGAGCCCCGACTTTCGCCGCCTGTGGGACGAAGGTGAAATCCGGTCGCACGGCGGGTTTCAGAAGCGGCTCGTCCGTCCCGATGTCGGCGAGATCGTGCTCGAGTCGTCGGTGTTCAACGTCGAAGGCAGCGACGGCCTCTCGATGTTCGTGTTCTCACCCGCGAACGAGGCAAGCGCGCGCGCCATCGCGCAGCTGGTTCAACGGTCCGGAGCCTGACGACGATCCGAACAACGACCCGCCGGTGAAGACGGCCTTGTTTTGCACGGGTTGTCACTCGCATTGACGAGCCGCTGGCAAGCGGCTCCGACGCCAGCGGCGGACCCGCGGGTGACCGGGCCGGCGCGGACTGGCAGCCGACCGAGGTGCGGCGGAGGGAACAGGAACACGTCCTCGCCGGTGGCCGCGGCGCTTGACGACGGGGGGCCGGTCTCGATGTTGCGCGCATGGGGCGACCATCCACCGGGCGACGTCCGCAGTTCCCTTCCACCGTGCCGCGACCGGTCCGGGCGCGCGCCGGGCGCACACCGACGGAGCGGACCCCGTTGGCGGTGCGGACCTTCGGCGTCGGCGTCGACGAGCCGACGCGGGCGCACGTGCGCCAGACGCTCGGGGCGAAGCTCGGGCGGTTCGCGCCCGACATCGAGCGGCTCACGGTGCGCTTCACGGACGTCAACGGGCCTCGCGGCGGCGTCGACGTCGCGTGCGACGTGAAGGTCGTCCTGAGCGGGCACCCCAGCGTCGTCTACCAGATGCGAGGTCGAGAGCCGCGGGAGACGATCGACAGAGCCGTCCCGGGGATCGTACGGGCCGTGCAGAGCGCCCTCGAGCGCGCGCCGCGCGCCGCATCACGCGCGCCGGCGCGCGGCCCGAAGCCCACTGCGCGAGCGGCGAAGCGCGGCGCGGCGGCTCCGGCGCGGCTCGGTCATCCATCACCCGAGGGCAGCTTCATCGGGCGGCGCGTGGGGCGCAGCAAGGAGAACCTCGAGCGCGCGCTGGAGCGGCCCGAGAAGTCGCGGCGTGACGTTCCCGTCGACACGGCCGCTCCGGAGCGGAGCGCGACCGACCGGAAGGCGGGCGGCGGCTCGACGGCGCGGCGCAACACGATGCGGAGGACACGGAAGGCCACCGCGACGCTCGAAGACTCGGCGCAGGACCGCCCGTCGCGCAAGTCGACGCGCAAGAGCGCCAATCGCGCGAAGCAGGGCTCGAAGCTCCAGCGGCGCGCGGTCCGGCAGGCGGCCAGTCCGAGCACCAGGGCCGCGAAGGCCGCCGCCGGCTGATCAGGCGGTGCGCTGCAGGCCGCCCTCGGCCATGACGCCTCCAGCGAGCGCCAGGCACATTGTTCCCGCCGGCGCGCTGGCACGGACGATGCTCGAAGCCGACGCGGTCCCGGCCACCTCGTCCTCGCGCGGCGGGTGAGCGACGGGACACGCGTGCTCCATGAACCAGAGAGGTCGCCCATGGTTGCTCCGCTCGGAGAGTCCCCGAGGTCGCTTCGCTTTGCGCAGGTCGACTTTCACACCGTGCGGGAGAACCGCGGTTGGTTCCTCGCGCTCGGTGTGGCCTCGATGGTGCTCGGGGTGCTCGCGTTCGTCATGCCCTTCGTCGCCTCCCGGGTCACCGCCATCGCCCTCGGCTGGTTGATCGTGCTCGCCGGCGTGATCGAGGGCTGTCACGCCATCCAGAGCCGCGGCTGGGCAGGCTCCGGCTGGGAGCTCGTGAGCGCCCTTGTGCAGGTGGCGTTCGGGCTCCTCCTAGTGGTCGCCCCGATGACCGGCAAGCTCGCGCTGATGGTGATCGCCGCGGCGTACTTCGTCTCCGAGGGCGCGCTCAAGCTCATCCGCGCCTATCAGCACCGCGGGCTGCGGGGCTCGGGATGGCTCGTGTTCGACGGCATCCTGGCGTTTGGGCTCGGGATGCTGATCATCACGGGCGGCGTCACGACGGCCGTGAGGGTGCTCGGCTTGCTCGTCGGAATCAGCCTTCTGACCGGCGGGATGTCGATGGTCCTGATCGCGCTGGGCGGCGCTCGCGTGCTCCACACGCGACCGTGAAGATGCGACCTCCGCGCCGTGCAGAAGGGCTCACGCCTTGCTCGGAGCAAGGAGCGCGGCGAGCGCGAAGGCCAGGTTGGCAAACCGGACACACTTCATGTCGCAAGCAAGAAAGCTCATCCAGGATCTCGCGGCAGGACGCTACGACGCCCGCCTGCGAGGAACACGGAAGGTGTGCGCCGTGCAGCTCAGCGACGACGAGCGCGTCGTCGTGGAGATCGCCGACGGGTCCTTCGGAATCGCGCCCGAAGGCGCGAGCGAGGACTGCCAGCTCTCGTGCTCGCTCGACGATTTCCTGCGGATCTTTCGCGGTGAACAGAACCTGATCACGGCGATCATGCAGGGCCGCGTCGGCGTGCGAGGAGACCTGGGCGTCGCCCAGATGTTTCAGAGCGTCTTCTCCCCGGGAGATCAACAGGCTCCGGAAGCGACGCGCTGAGCCACCGTACTCGGAGGGGGCCCATGGAACGGCAAGTGAGCATTCTGGACGGCGGCACGTTCGTCGTCAGCGATCTGCGCGGCAACATCGAGCACTCCGTCAGCCGGCCGCTCGGCCTCTTTCACCTCGATACGCGCTTTCTCTCCGAATGGATCCTGACGATCGACGGCGTCGTCCCGGCCGCGCTGTCCACCGACGACGTGCAGTACTTCCAGGCCCAGTTCTTCCTCGTCCCGAGGCCCGCCGCGATGTACGTCGAATCGACGCTCTCGATCGTCCGGAGCCGGTTCGCGGGTGATGGCTTCCACGAGGACCTCCTGCTGATGAACCACGGCAAGCTCCCGGTCGAGCTCGAGGTCCGCATCCAGGCCGGCGCCGATTTCGCCGACCTGTTCGAGGTCAAGGACATGCTCCCGAAGAAAGGGGAGCGCTATCACCGCATCGAGGACAACCGGCTCGTCCTCGGCTATCGACGCGAGCGCTTCGTGCGCGAGACGTGGATCTCCGCCTCGCAGCCCGCGCAGATCGATCCGAGCGGCTTGACGTTCCGGGCGAGCATCCCGCCGCACGGCCGCTGGAGCACGTGCCTCGACGTCGTGGCGGCGATCGACGGCCTCGAGGAGCGGCACACCCGGGTGAAGTACGCCCACGGCGAGAGCCACGCGCGCCCGAACATCGGCATCAGCCTCGAGAGCTGGATCGACCACGCGCCGCGGCTCCTCACCGCGAACGAGACGCTCGCCCGGACGTACGAGCGGAGCCTCGTCGACCTGGCCGCGCTGCGCTTCTTCTCCAAGCTGATGCCGGACGCCGCCATTCCGGCCGCCGGTCTACCGTGGTTCATGGCGGCCTTCGGGCGCGACAGCATCATCACGAGCCTGCAAGCGCTGCCGTTCGTCCCCGAGCTCTCGCGCTCCACGCTGCGCTATCTCGCGCGCCGCCAGGGCAGCCGCCGGGACGACTTCCGCGACGAGGAGCCGGGAAAGATCCTCCACGAGGTGCGCTGGGGCGAGCTGACCGCCTTCGAGGAGCGGCCGCACTCTCCCTACTTCGGCTCTGCCGACTCGACGCCGCTCTTCCTGATCCTGCTGGACGAGTACGAGCGCTGGACCGGCGACGCGGATCTCGTCGTGTCGATGGAGCACACAGCGCGCGCCGCGCTTCGATGGATCGATGAGTGGGGCGACCGCGACGGGGACGGGTATGTCGAGTACGACACGCGCAACCCCGAGACCGGCCTGGAGAACCAGTGCTGGAAAGACTCGTGGGACTCCATCGTCTTTCATGACGGATCGCTCGCGCGGCGGCCTCTCGCGTGCTGCGAGATCCAGGGCTACGTCTACGACGCGAAGGTGCGCGGCGCCCGGCTCGCGCGCGAGTTCTGGCGGGACCCCGAGCTGGCGGCGCGCCTGGAGCGAGACGCGGCCGAGCTGAAACGTCGATTCAATCAGGACTTCTGGCTCGACGATCGCGGGTTCTTCGCGCTCGCGCTGGATGGCCAGAAGCGCCGGGTCGACTCGTTGACCTCGAACATCGGCCACTTGCTCTGGAGCGGCATCGTCGAGACATCCAAGGCCGAACGCGTGGTGGAGCACCTCCTCGGACCGCATCTGTTCAGCGGCTGGGGGGTGCGCACCATGGCCGACGACGAGGGCGGGTACAACCCCATCGGATATCACGTGGGCACGGTCTGGCCGCACGAGAACTCGCTGATCGCGCTCGGGCTCCGGCGCTACGGCTTCAGCGTGGAGGCCGGGCGCGTCGCGACGGGCAACCTGGCCGCGGCGCCCTTCTTCCACTACCGCTTGCCGGAGGCGTTCGCCGGGTATCCACGCGAGCTCACAAGTTTCCCTGTCGAGTATCCGACCGCGTGCAGCCCGCAGGCCTGGGCCACGGCGGCTCCCTTGCTCTTCCTGCGCGTGGTGCTCGGGCTGGAGCCGATGGGCAATCGCCTGTTCGTCGACCCGGCGGTCCCTGCCGAGCTCGGGGAGATCCGACTGCTCGACATCCCCGGGCGCTGGGGCAGGTGCGACGCCTTCGGTCGAGCGCGCCCGGAGTCGGGGCTCCGGGCGGCGTGAATCGCCATGGCGACGGCGGGGGCGATCGGGCGATGACTCATTGCACGCTTTCGAGGAACACCTCGCGCCGTTCGCGGTTCTGCTCGCCCCGCACCAGCATCGAGATCGCGTGCTTCTGGTCGACGTAGATCTTGCCGTACAGCCGCTCTTTGCCAGTGCACCCGGTTTCGAATCGAATGAACGTGTGCGTTGCGTCGTCAACGCGGCCCCCCAACTTCATCTGTCGCTGGCAGGCAGCGCCGACGTGGGCGATCACGAGCTTGATGAAGGCCCTGTCGTCGAGCTTCCCGGCTGGCATCGGCAACTCGATCACCTCGTACGACGCACCCTCAGCGGTTGCTCGCCACGTGCGAGACTTCGCCGCGCTATCGAGCGCCGCTCCCTTGGGCAGGGGAAACGCCAATCCCCACGTCGTGTCGGAGACGCGCTCCCAGCCGGCCGGGAGCTCCTGCGCCTTCGGGGCGCTCTCCTGCACCGGAGCTTCGCCGCGGTGGCAGCGCATCATGCCGGCGAACGCGTCGACGCACCTCGGCGCGACGACGCTGTGGCAGAAGCCTTCCGGGGCGTTCAGCTGGCAGGTGAAAGCTGCCGCGGTCACCGCCTCGCAACCCGCCGACTTGACCTCGTAGCTCGCACACTGCGCGAGGCATGCCTCTCCGCGCCCTTCCGCGCACGAGGTATTTACACGTTCGCAAAGCTTCGCGCACGCATCGCGAACGCGGGTGTCGGGCGGCGGCTTCGCAGGCGCAGCCGCAGACGCGGACGCGGACGCGGGCGCGGTGGGTGCCGGCGGTGGGACCTCGGTCGCGGCAGCGCTCGGGGGCGGCGGTGCGGGTGCCGGAGGCGTCGCGGAACAAGAGGCGAGGATGGCGGCGAGGGCGAGGTTTCCCCGGTGTAGGCTCATGGGTTCCATCGTACACCCTTGCGAGTTGCCTTGCAGCAGCGGAAACCCTTGTGTGCTCCGTCTGGACGATCTCGACCGGGGGATTGCCCGGCCAGTGCACCATGCCGTCACGGATCGGCACGCTCACGTCGACCCACGGCTCCTCGGCCTGGTTCGGGGCTGGTTGTCGCATGGAGGTGTCCCTCCAGTACATCCCAATGCATCCCCCGTACCCGCCGGCGCCGGCGAGACGGCGGGCTCAAGCGGCCATGAGGTTCACGGGCGACATCGGCTCCTGTCCGGACAGGACCCGAACGACCTCGCTCGCCGCGAATCGTCGGACGAACTCGATCGACTCTTCCGAATAGTAGGCCGCGTGAGGCGAGATGACGACGTTCTCGAGCGAGAAGAGCGGGCTCGTCGGCCTCCAGTCCCGGCGCTACGCCGGCTCCTCGGCGGTGTCGTCGAGCCCGGCCCCCGCGATCCATCCCTCCGCGAGTGCCCGGTACAGAGCGCCGTCGTCGAGGATCGGACCACGGGCGGTGTTGACGAGGATCGCTGTCGGCTTCATGCGCCGGAGCTCGCGTTCCCCGAAGAGGCCATGGGTCCCCTGGGTCAGCGGCGCCTGGATGACGAGGTAGTCGGAGCGCTCCAGGAGCTCGTCGAAGGACACGGGGGCAGCGCCGGCGGCGCGGATCTCGTCCGCGTCGAGAAAGGGGTCGTGCGCCGTGACGCGCACACCGAAGCTCGCCATCCTCGCGGCGACGTTTCGGGCGATCGCGCCGAACGACAGCAGCCCCAGGGTCGCGCCGCGCATCCGGTGGATCGGCCGGCTCATCGACAGGGCTGTCCCCATCGTGTTGCAGTGTCCCACGCTGGGCGCCGCCGCGGCGACCATGTCCATGAACTCCGTGTAGTCGATGCTGCCGGCCGCGAGGAGCCGGCGTGCCTCCCAGACCACGAGCCCCGAGCCGGCGAGCCTCCCGCGGTAGTATCCGTTCAACATCGGCCCGCCCGAGAGCACGATCGCGGGCAGATCGACAGTCGCCGCCGCCATCAGGCAGGACGGCGTTGTCTTGTCGCAGCCCGTCGTGAGGACGACGCCGTCGAGCGGGTATCCGTGGAGCACCTCCACCAAGCCGAGGTACGCGAGGTTCCGGTCGAGGGCTGCGGTGGGCCTCTTGCCTGTCTCCTGGAGGGGGTGCGCCGGGAATTCCAGCGGGATCCCGCCGGCGTCACGCACGCCCTCCTTGACCCGGACGGCGAGGCTCAGATGATGGCGATTGCACGGCACGAGGTCGCTCCCTGTCTGGGCGATCCCGATGACGGGGCGGCCGGACTGGAGCTCTTCACGGGTCAGCCCGAAGTTCAGGTAGCGCTCGAGGTACAGCGCCGTCATCTCCGGATTGGTCGCGTCGTCCCACCACGCCTGGCTCCTCAGCTTGCTGCCGGCTCTCCACGAGATGCATCAGTGGACGGGCAGCAACGGGGCCACGCCCCGGTTCTTCACGAGCACGACCAGGAACTTCGCGGGCTTCTTGGTGCTCGCGTTCCGGCCGACGGTGTGGATGTCGTTGGGCCCCTCGTAGAAGGTCTGACCAGGGGTGAGCGTCACCTCCTTGCCGCCTTTCACGCCCATCACGATCGAGCCCTCGAGGACATAGATGAAGCCGTGGGCGTCGTGACGGTGCACCGGATCGGCGCCGCCGGGGGGGTAGTCGACGAGGAGCATCATCACCTCGGGGCGAGCACGCGGCGTGCCGTCGCCGAGGTGCCGCGTGCCGGGGAACGATCGGTGAGTGAGCACGCGCCGCGCATGTGAAAGAGCTTCACCTGCGCCGCCAGGCACCGGAGAATGATCCCGTCGAATCATGACGGGCTCGTCGCGCGCCCGAGCCATGAATGCGCCGCGGGGCCCGGACCTACGGCGCTTCGCGCTCATGGCACATCGATCCTGGCGTCGCGGGCGATAGGGAAGGGGGAAGTTCCTCCGAGGTCGACGGTTCCGGGCAGGCCGGGAACACGGCGGCAGGAGGAGGTGGTGGAGGAAGTGGCGCGGGCGGGACCACGGGCAACGGCTCCGGGCTCGAACGGCGTCTCCCCCTGGCCCATGATCCTGCAACGTGGCAGCCAGCCCGCGTGTTGCGCCGGTTCTGCTCAACCCGCGCCATGACAGCTCAATCGGCGCCGCATCGACCAGCCTTCCTGGCGCGAAGGCTTCGATTGCGCGGTATGGCGACCGGCACGCGCCCTGCTTGAGGCGACAGCAACCGGCGCGACGCAGCTTCGAACGCAGGCGTATGCCGGAAGGTCGTATCTTCCAGGAGGCCAGATCATGAGCCATCGTCGTTATTCGATCCTTCGTCCCCTCGTCTCCGCGCTCGGCGCGTGCGCCGTCGCCTTCTCTTTTGCGGCCTGTATGGTCGATGCCCCGCCGGACGTCGAGGAGCAGGACGCCCCGGAGCTCGAAGGCGACACGCAGACTGCGGAGCCCGCGATGCTGTCGATCGGCAGCTCTACGGGCGGCTACACCAGCTGCCTCGGCGCCTGCGGCGAGTATCTCTACGAGTGCAACCGTGCCTGCCGCGAATTCGTCGATCAACCGAACCGCGGACCATGCTTCAACTGGTGTCAAAGCAACTATGGCGAGTGCCTGCAGAGTTGCGACCGTGGTTACATCTTTACGCCCCCGTGGTGATGGACGACCCGCGCCGCGCGTGGCGGCCGAACACGTGATGGCCAGGCCACGGCTCGCTCCTGCCGCGAAGCTCGGACCGCAAGCCAGGCCATGGCTCACCCTCCCTGAGCGTCAATGAACGACACCGCCGCCCCGCCTACCTGCGCAGGGCGGCAGGGTCGTCTGCTGGCGGTTCTCAGCGAGGATGACGCTGGAGGCGATCGACATCCCGGAGGCCGTTCACGTCACTGCCGGCAACGAGGAAGCCTGCGCCGCCCTCGCGAGCGGCGAGATCGCCTGCTGGCCCACGAGCAACAGAGATGCCTACGTGTTCGGGCTTGTAGCCTCGGCGCCCTTGTACGGGGTCATCCGGACACCGTCGCCGCAGTGGAGCACGAGCGCGCGCCTCGCCTCGGAGCAGCGCCCGGCGTACCTGGTCGCGGCCGTCGAGAGCCCGCGCCAAGACGACGGTCCGGAGACCTGATGGGACTGTTCCGCGGGGGCGAACCGTCGCGATCTGTCGCGTCCCCGGGGATTGGGGGAGAGCCTGACGACGGATCGCCTTCCTCAAGAGGCATGGACCCAACCCGGGCTCAGGTAGCTCTTGAAATCGAACGGCAGCGTCAGCGCTCCGAAGTCCGGGATGCTGCCGTCGGGGGCAGTCTGCCCCTCGTCGGTCGGTTCGTCAGGCTTTGCGTTCTGGTTCAGCGCGATGTCCTGATTGCGGATCACGTAGGCGCGCAGGGCGTCCTCGTACGCGGCGATGCCACCCACCCGATCATCCTCGTGCATGGCGAGCTCACTGGCCAGAACGTAAGCGCCGACCATCGCGACCGAGGTGGCCTGCCCCGTACCCAGAGAGACGGCGTAGCCAGCATCGCCGACCAGCACGATCCGCCCGCGTGCCCAGCTGCTCATGCGGACCTGGCTCAGTGAGTAGAAATGGAAGTCGGTCGCGCGCAGCATGTGCTCCACGATCTGCGGAATGACCCAGCCTGCGCCTGCGACGCGGTCGGCGAGCAATCGCTTCTGCGCGTCGATGTCGCGGAGGTCGTGGTCGATCCCCTTCGGCGCGTTGAAGCCGAGATACGTCCTCGCGTGGACATCCTTCCGCAGGCCCATGACCAGCGCGCCGACGGAGTCCGGCTGCCGGTACATGATCTGCCAGCGCTCGAGACCGAGGAAGTTCGGCATGCCGAACGTCGCGACGTACAGGTCGCCGAAGGCGCGGATGAACTGCTCATCGGGGCCGAAGGCGATCCGCCGCACCCCCGAACCCAATCCGTCGGCGCCAACCACCAGCTCGAAGCGGCGAGGCGCAGCCTTGACGAACGTGACGTCGACGCCCGACTCGTCCTGGGTCAGCGACGTGATGGAATCGGCGAAGAGGTACTCGACCCGGGGGCCCACCGCTTCGTGAAGCACATGACACAGGTCGTCGCGCAAGATCTCGACGTCGGGGCTGTCGAGCCGGCCGCCCGTCAAGGTGCTCTCCGTGCTCCGAAAGATCTCCTGACCGGCCGAGTCGACCACAGAGATGCCCGTCAGCCTCGTGCTTCGATCGCGAAGCGTGGCGAGGATGCCCATCCGCTCCGCGACCTCCAGGGCCGGCCCCCGAACGTCGAGCGCGTGCCCGCCCGGGCGTAGATGCGGTGCGCGCTCGACCACCGTGACCGCGAAGCCGTGGCGGGCGAGCCAATAGGCGACGGTGAGACCGGAGACGCTGGCGCCGGAGACCAGCACCCGGGAGGCGGGGCGCGTCGGGATCATCGAGTTCATGGCAAGCACGGTAGGTTTCTCGAACCGAGCCGTCCAAGACATTGATCGCACGGCTATGATGCCTGTAGGGTAACGGTCGAGACCATGGAGCTCCGACACCTGCGCTACTTCGTCACGATCGCCGAGGAGCAGAGCTTCCGCCGAGCCGCCACCAGGCTCCACGTCTCGCAGTCTCCATTGAGTCGGCAGATGAAGGACCTCGAGGAGGAGATGGGCGTTGAGCTCTTCGCGCCCGAGGGACGCGGGATCAAGCTCACGGCCGCCGGGAAGTCCTTCGCGGAGAGAGCCAGGAGCATCCTCGCGAGCGTTGACGCGGCCGTCGACGAAGCCAAGGGAATCGCCGAAGGCAGGCTCGGAACCGTGGTCATCGGCTTCGAGACGGGCACGACCTTCATGGGCTTGTTCTTGTCCCTCGTCGCGGCGTTTCGTCGGCGAACGCCCCGCGTCGGCCTCCAGCTCGTCCCCATGAGCAGCCTGGAGCAGTGGACGGCGCTGCGGCAGGGGACGATCGCCTTCGGCTATGGGGCCTACGCGCCCGAAGACGACGCCCTCGGCCACCTCGAGATGACCCGCGATCGACTGGGGCTGCTGCTCTCTCCTGAGCATCGGCTCGCACGGCTCAAGAAGATCCGGCTTCGAGACCTCGAGAGCGAGCGCGTGCTGCTCCAGCCACGTCAGCTCTATCCGAGGCTCCACGCGGACATCATCACGGCGGCGCGCGCACAGGGCGTGACGCTGCACGTGACGGCGGAGGTGCTCGACCTGGAGGCGCTCATGGCCCTGGTCGTGATCGGCGACGCGGTCACCTTCGTCTCAGAGAAGTTCTGGGAGCTGGCTTCGCAGACCTCGTTGCTGTGGCGGCCCGTCGAAGATCTCCACATCGATCTGAGCGAAGTCGTCACATGGCGCGCGGAGGACGACGGCGCGCCCGTGGTGCGAGCGCTGATCGAGGCCGCGCGAGAGGTGAGCCCGCTCCTGCAGCACGCTGCAGACCGCGCGCGCTCCCCCAGGGCCGCCGGGCGAAAGCGCAACGAGCGCTGAGGCGTTTTCCCGGGCGGTCACGAGCGCAACTCGCCGCCGGAGCCTTGCCGCTCGCCAGCGCCCGCGGGCTCTGCTGCGATCGCCCGCGGCAGTGGCAGCATGCCGAGAGGCAGTCACCGGTCGGACCGACGGATCTGCTTTATGGCGCTGGACAGCATCTGGGCCTTGCGGCGCAGAGCCGATCCGTGAGACTTTTTGTGGGGGAAGTCACAAGAGGCGACGAGCTCGATGGACCTGGTCCGGCGGCGTCGGCTGACCAATCGACGGATAGCTGGGCAGACTCACATATTCTCAGCGCCTTCTGTGTCCCGATAGCTGATCGGTGTTTGTACGTAGTACTCGATGGATTCATAGCCGATGGACAAGCAAGTCGATGTCGTGGTTGTAGGCGCCGGGCCGGTCGGGCTCCTGCTCGCGATCGAGCTCAAGCTGGGCGGCGCCGGTGTGATGGTGCTCGAGCGGCTCACTGCGCCAAGCGTCGCCCTGAAGGGGACTGCAGTCGGACCGCTCGGCGTGGAGGCGCTCCAGCGCCGGAGCATGGGCCCAGCGCTCGCCGAGGCGGAGGATCGCCACTTCGCGGCCATGGGACCGGTCCGTGCTCGACCTCGACCACCCCGAGCGCCTGCCGCGCGGGTCGACCCGCACGCCGGAGGGCGTCGTCATGAACGGACCTCGGCCTCGCTGGGTTGTGATGCACGACTTCAGCGGTCCACCGGCTGATCGCAATGCGCCCGTCACGCGCGAGGCTGTCGCCTCGGGCGGCCGTGGTCGAGGCAGTGTCCGGCGAGAGAGGATCAGGGCTGGAACGGCGGTGCTGCGATGGGGCCGCTCGGGTTCAGCGGATTGACGAGGTGCTGCACCACCTGCTGCGCAAGGAGCTTCAGCTCGAACATGATGCCGAGCGCGCTGTTGAACATCTCCGGGCGGCCGTTCCACGTGGCGTCGAGCGCGCCGAGCAGGCGGAGGTAGGCGTCGTAGAAAGCCCCGGCGGTGAGTCCCGCCGCCGACGTGGGCGAATAATCGCTCAAGCGAACGTTCTGGGGGAAGTTGTAGACCTGGCTCGCGTCGAACGGCACCGGCGTGCCGGTGTAGGACCATCCAGACGGCGCGGACGCGTCGCGGACCAGCCGGTGCCCGAACGCGATCTCGCCGAACTTGAAGTAATGGGACATCTCGTGGCCACCGCCGTAGGGGTCGATCGGATCGATGCCGACATCGGCGCCCTCGCCCTGGCGGATGATGGTGCGGAGCGCCGCCTCAGCGCTCGCCAGGTCGCTCACCCGGCACGTCGAATCGCCTGGCACGCTCTTCGGGAACCAGCGCGAGAGGTCGAGCTGGCGCTCGAGGTGCGGGTCGCCAAACGGGTCCTGCCCGCGCTTCACCAGCCGCTTCAGCGCGTCGATGATCGCGTTGTAGAAGTCACCGATCGAGCCGAATCCCTTCGTCTTCGAGTCGGCGAGCCGCTGCGCGACCCGCGGGTCCTCGCCGGGCAGGACCGCGGTCGTGTCGGGGCGCTCGATCGCCATGAACACGCCCTGGAGCTGCGCCGCCGTGAACGATCCGAGCGTGACGGTCAGCTCGGGGTCGATCGACATCGGCAGGCGTCCGGGGTACTTGAGCGCCAGACCGAGCTTGCGAATGGGCGGATGGCCACCGAGCGCGACGGCGGTGTTGGCGGCGAGCGCCATGTGCAGCATCTCCTCGACCACCACGGATTGCACGAGGGCCCGCGCCTCGTCATTGACGCCCGGCTGGAGCGAGAAGACGCCCGTCAAATACGGCGGGAGCGTCGACAGCTCCAGCTGAATGGCGCCCTCGAGGGTGGCGATCACATCGGCGACGTCTTGGGCCTCGCGGGCCCGGGTGATCAGGTTCTTTTCGACGACGAGCATGGTCTCACCGGCTCCGCACGCGGTTGAAGATGGGCTGATTCTCGACTTCCTTGGGAGGCGACGACGGCGCCACCCCCGAGAACGGGCAGCGCCCCTGGAAGCGCGCCACGAGCTTCGGGTCGTGGACGGTGGCGCGGTCCATCACCCTCTCGAGGTAGCGCAGGAGCGCGGCGCGCTTGCCGGCGGAGAGGTCGCGCGTCACCGGCATGTGGTCGGGATCGGTCACCGGCTTGTTGAGCACGAAATGCAGGATGTGCGCGTTGGCGTCGGCGACCTCCTGGATCGAGAAGTCGAAGAGGCCCTTGCTCATGATCGGGTAGAGGTTCGCGTATTGCTTCCAGATCGGCTGGACCTCCTCCCAGGTCGGGTTCTCCGACGCCTTGAAGGTGCTGAAGAGGAGCACCGAAATCTGGTCGAAGGTCTGCTGGATGATCGGACCCTCGTCGGCAAAGTTGTAGGCGACCGCATAGAGCTGGCCGTCGATGTAGCGGCGCGGACGGCCAAACGTCGGCGGCCCCTGGAATCGTACCGTCGCCCGCCCCGCTGCGTCGGTGCGGACCACCTGGGGATGGATCGCGAGCGCGCCCATCGGGCTGTTCATGATCGGGATGGCCGCGGTCGGCGTGGTGCCGACGGCGGGGTCGGGCGGCGCATCGCCGTCGTCGGGCACAGGCGCGAGCTGCTGGAAGGCGAGCGGCGCGTCCGCGAGCGGCAGGCCGTAGCGCGTCGCCCACAGCGGCACGTCACGGTGGTTCTGCTCCGACGCGTTCGGGTCGAGGCGGAATGAGAGCGCGTCGGAGCGCACGTCGCGACCGTGCGCGGTCTCGCGCATCATGACGAGCGCGTGGCCGGCCGGCACGCCGCCGCCGAACTGCACGAGCGCGAGCGGACGCTTGGTGATGAGGTCCTGCGCCGCGGCGGGGAGCGTCAGCGTCTGGATGCCCGATGCCACGGTCAACGATGCGTCGCTCGCGTCGAGCGCGCCGAGCACGGTGACTTGATCTTCGGCGAGGACCGCGCCCTCGTTGGCGTCCGGGTCGTGGAGCAGCGCGAACCGCAGATCGCCGAGCGGGGCCAGCTTGCCGTCGCTGCCGATGGGCAGCGCGTTGCTGACGTCGACCACCAGCGCGCCGTCGATGACCTTGCCGGAGAAGCAGGTCATCATATTGGCGGCGACACACATGTTCGGCGGCAGCGCTGCGGGCTGGAACGCGCTCGTGGGCATGAATCTCCGGCCCGACACGAACGACGCCGGCTCGTCGGACAGCACCGGCCCGATCGCGCCGACGACGGTGCCGTAGGTGAAGTCTGCCGCCGTGACGTGGGTCTGGTAGCCGAAGGTCGTGATCCGGATCGAGAGGCGGCCGCTGTTGCTCGACGCTTCGGCGAGCGCGTGCAACACGGGGCTCGTCACGCCCGCGAGCCGCCAGCGCAGGTTGGAGAGCTGCGACTGCCACATGGCCGATGCGCCCGAGTCGCCCTTCTGACCGCCGCGCACGAACCAGAGGTCCCGGAACGGCGTGGGATCGAAATCGGCGACGAGCACGAGGTCACCGGTGCGCGGATCGCGGAGCGACACCGAGAGCCCGTAGAGCTGCGAGGCGAGCTGCCAGTCCGGGTCGATGTCGACCAGCTTGCCCGACGGGCGATCCGGCGAGTTTCCGACCACAAAGCCGACCGCGCCGTCCGCTGGATCGACGCCGCCTTTGCCGATCGCCTGCTGGATCGTGCAGCCGGCGAAGCGGAAGATGCCCGTGCCTGTGGGGTTCCACCAGCCGTTCAACGATTGCTGGGAGCTGAACTCCTGAAACCGCGACGTGAACGTCGCGTTGTCGAAGTGCCTTGGGTCATTGTTGACAGTGGACGGATCCGCCTGGAATCGTCCGGAGAATGTCAGCCGGGGCTGGTTCAGATAGCTCATGGTCTCTCCACCTCGCAGACGAATGAGAGGCTGGCTCAGAACGGTTTGATGAGGCCGATCGGATTGGCCTCAGGGTCTTTGATCATCGCGAACTGATAGCCGTCGATCGACGTAGGCTGCATCAGCCTCGTGCCGCCCGCCTCCACCGCGCGCTCGATGGTGCCTTCGAGGTCGTCGACGAGCAGATAGAAATTGTGGCCGGGCTCGAAGCCCGGCGTGTTCGCGCTCTGACCGATCCCTCCGAGCGCCTCGCGCCGCTCCACCGGGAACTTCACATAGGCGAACTCGCCGGTGCCGATGGTATAGGTCCAACCAAAGACGGTCTTGTAGAACGCCTTTAGCTTCGCCTGATCGCGCCCGATGATCTCGAACATCACCGACGGGTGCTGGTTCGCCTGCGACGTCGCGTTCGCGGGCGCGAACGCCTCCGGCCGGATGAACCCGGCCTGCCGCGCGAGGAACTCGACAAAGGTGAACGGCTTGCCGTTCGCGGCGACGAAGAGGTCGCCGTGCTGCTCGAGGAAGCGCGTGAACGCAGGCCCGTGAACGTGGCGCAGGAAGGCGTCGGCGCTGCGATAGATCTCAAAAAACACGACGCGGTTCGGCGGGCCCGGCGGGAGGGCCTGCAGCCGGTCATCGCCGAGAAACGGCGCGTGCACGAGGTAGGCGAGCGTGTCGGGCTCGCTCTCCCGCACCTCCGTCGCGAGCGCCATGAGCGCGTCCATCGCGGCCGACTCCTGCCCCGGCCGGAGAAACCACGTCGACGTGAGGCTCAAAATCTCTGGTTCCCCGATCATTCCCGCCACGCTGCCCCTCTCGGCCGGGTCATCTCCAACTGAGCTGCCCATCCGTGCGGGGAACAGGAAAATCAAAAGCCATCCGTGCTGTCAAGCCGCTTTTGCGCCGCCCGCTGCCCGCACCCGTCGCCATCCGCCTTTCCCAGGGCGCAGCTCCGCTCCCACGCCTTGTCGAGCGACCCGACCCTGGTTGGACCAAGCCGCTTCGCGGCAGCTCCTGTCCCTGCCGCGGTCGGCCGCGACGATGACCGCGATCGCGATGAAGACGCCGCCCTCGCGCCCCGCGTAGGCCTCCACGAGACGCTGGGAGCCATGGACCTGGCGGCGGCGCTCGGGGTCGCGAGCGAGCGCGATGCTGACGAGGTGCAGGAGCTCGGCGGTGTGCTTCCGGACCCGCGGAGACAAGACCGTGACGCTCTCCGCAGAGGAGTTTCTGGGTCGATTCCTGATGCACGTGCTGCAAGGCTCTGGCCCGACCGCCTCCGCTCCCCCCCCGACAGGCGAGCGCCTCCGACCGCTCGGGGCATCCGTAAGTCCTGGCCTCTGAAGCGTTTCCAAATTGGACGCAAGTCCTCCACGCACGCCTTCGCGCGCGCTCGCGGCCGCTTCACCCGAAAGGCGGTGTTATCGGGCCGACGGTCGATTCCGTCGATACGAGGCTCGCGTGCACGCGGCGAGCGGCGCGAGCCGCATTGGCATCAGAGAGTCCATGATTCCCAACTCCATACGTCCTCTTGCGGTTTGTGCCCATGTTCCGATTCTGCTGGCGACCGTGCTCGCGGCCTGCGCGGACGGCAGCGCGCGCTCCGACTCGGTCCAGTCGGTCCAGTTGAAGGCGACGTCGGTGCCGGACGGATTCTCGTTCCAGACCGTGCTCTCGGGACTCGAATTGCCCACGATGGTGCGGTTCTCTCCCGACGGGCGCGTTTTCGTTTCCGAGAAGAGCGGCAGGGTCAAGGTCTTCGATTCGCTCACGGATACGAGCCCGACGCTGCTCATCGATCTGTCCACCCAGGTCTACGACTACTGGGATCGCGGCCTCCTCGGGATGGCGCTGCACCCGAGCTTTCCGACCCAGCCCTATCTCTACCTGCTCTACGCGACCGACATCGTTCCCTACGGAGACACGTGTCCCGATCCGCCCGGCGCGACGAGCGACGGGTGCATGGCAAACGGGGCGCTCGTCCGGATCACGGTCGGCACGGATGACACGGTGCTAGAGACGAGGGATCTCCTCCGCGGAAATTGGTGCCAACAGTTCCCCTCGCATTCGATCGGCTCACTCGAATTCGGCGCGGACGGCGCGCTCTACGTCAGCGCGGGCGATGGAGCGAGCTTCACCTTTGCGGACTATGGACAAGCCGGCGGAGATCCGACGAGCCAGACGCCCCTCAATCCCTGCAATGATCCCCCTCTCGAGGGTGGGGCGCTCCGAAGCCAGGATCTGCAGACCACGTCCGCCTCCGACCCGGTGACGTTCGACGGCGCCATCCTACGGATCGATCCGCTCAGCGGCGAGCCGCTCCCGGGGAATCCGCTCCTCGGAGGCGACGCGCGTGACGATCGGATCGTGGCCTATGGGCTGCGCAATCCGTTCCGAGTCACGACGAGGCCTGGCACGTCTGAGCTCTGGATCGGCGACGTCGGCTGGGCTACCTGGGAGGAGATCAATCGCGTCCCCGATCCCACGGCGTCCCCGATCCGGAACTTCGGCTGGCCGTGCTACGAGGGCGCGGATCGGAACCCGGGCTACGACAGCGCGGACCTGCCGATCTGCGAGAACCTCTACAGCACCACGGGCGCGGTGACGCCTCCGCACTTCACGTATCAGCACGGCGTCGTGCTCGAGAGCTGCCCGGAGACTCCCGGGTCAACTTCCGCCATCACCGGGCTCGCGTTCTACGCGGGAGGGAACTACCCGGTCAGCTATCAGGGTGGGCTGTTCTTCGCCGACCTTGCCCGCGCATGCGTCTGGGTGATGCTCCCGGGTACCGATGGCCTTCCGTCGCCTTCGAATATCTCCCTCTTCGCGAAGGACGAACCAGCCGTCGCCCTCGTGCGCGGCCCCGGTGGCGACATCTTCACCGTCGACTACCTCGGCGGCGCCATCCGACGCATCGTCTTCGCTGGCGCCGGCAACGCTCCGCCGACTGCCGTTGCGCAAGCCACGCCGACGCGGGGGAGCGCGCCGCTCACCGTCACCTTCGACGGGCGCAGCTCTTTCGACCCCGATGGCGATACACTCTCGTATAGCTGGGATCTCGACGGGGATGGTCAGCTGGACGATGCGTTCATGTCGATGGCATCGTTCACGTACAGCACGCCGGGCACATACGTCGCCACGCTCGGCGTGTCGGATGGCCGCGGCGGCACGGCGACGAATTCGGTCACGATCGCGGTCGCCAACGACGCGCCGTCGGCGACGATCATCACGCCGGCCGTGGGGACGACGTGGGGCGTGGGTGACACCATCAACTTCTCCGGGCAGGGGACGGATCCCCAACAAGACCCGTTCCCGGCGTCGTCGATGCGGTGGGTGCTCGACCTCCGTCACTGCTCGCCGGACCAGCCGACCGACTGCCACACGCATCGGCTCCAGGAGTTCGTCGGTGTCCCCTCGGGGAGCTTCGTGACGCCCGATCATGATTATCCGTCGCACCTCGACCTCACCCTCACGGTGAGCGATGCGTTCGGCCTGAGCGATTCGGAGACGCTGTCGCTTTACCCGCGCACGATCGATCTCTTCTTCGACACCCAACCTCCGGGGTTGGCCCTCGTCGTCGGCAGCGCGCAGAAGAACGCGCCCTTCACGCGAACGTTCATCGAGGACTCCATGACGTCGATCGCCGCGCCGACGCCGCAATCCTTCGGCGGAGCGACGTACGACTTCGAGTCGTGGTCCGACCGCGGCGCGCGGTTACACACGATCACGGCCTCCGCTGCGGGCACCCTCGCCGCGACGTTCGATGGTCGGCCCGTCGCGGTCGCGACGGCGACGCCGAGTTCGGGGCAGGTCCCGCTCACCGTCTCGTTCTCGGCGGCGGGCTCGAGCGATCCGGACTCCGATCCCCTGAGCTACGCGTGGGATCTCGACGGCGACGGCCAATTCGACGACGCGACGGGCATCACAGCCTCCCGGACGTATTCGGTCGCCGGCACCCACGTCGCGAGCGTTCGGGTCACGGACGGAAGGGTCGGGGTCGCCATTGCGAACGCGACCGTAGCCGTCTCCGAGGCACCGGCGAATACACCGCCTGTCGCGGCCCTCGACGCCAGCCCGACCTCGGGTGTTGCTCCGTTGACCGTCAGATTTTCGGCGGGGCGATCCTTCGATGCCGACCGCGACGCGCTCACGTACAGCTGGGATCTGGACGGCGACGGTGTGTTCGGCGATGCCACGGGAGTTTCGCCCACGTGGACATATTCGAAGCCTGGGGCTCGGCTGGTGACGCTGCGCGTCTCCGATGGGCGCGGCGGGACGAGCGCGGCAACTGCGAAGATCCGCGTGCGATGCGGTCCGCGTTGAACGCCGCCGCGCCGCACGCGCCTCGGCTCGCGGCGCGCTCTTCGTAGAACCGCTCCGCGCTCTCGACCTGAGCGTCAACGAAGGGGTTGGCCGCCCCGCCTACCTGCGCAGCAGGCGCCCCTGCCGGGTCTTGCTCGTCAGCGCGCCGTCCTGCGCCACCACCTCGCCGGTGATCAGGACGGCGCGGATCCCCGTCGGCGGCGCGTCGGCCCGCCGCGGCGTCGTGTTGTCCGCCACCGTGGCCGGATCGAACACGACGAGATCCGCCCAGTGCCCGGGCAGGATGCGCCCCACGTCGCGGAGCCCGATCCGCTCGGCGGGCAGCGAGGTCATCCGGCGCACGGCCTCCTCGAGCCGGAACAGGCCGGCGTCGCGGCTGTAGTGGCCGAGCACCCGGGGGAACGTGCCAAATGACGCCGGGTTGTGCTGGCCGCGCCGGGTGAGGATCGCGTCGGTCTCGAACGCGCAGAGCGGGTGCGAGAGCACGGCCCGGAGCGGCTCGTCGTGCGCATCGACGCCCGAGTACGTGTTCAGGAGGACGCGCGCCTTGCCGTCGCTCACGCGGGCGACGTGCACGTAGGCGTCGAACTCGCTCCCGCCGAGGCGCCCCGCGATCGCCTCGAAATCGAGCCCCTCCAGCGCCGCGAGCTCCGGCGCTCCGCCCCAGAGCAGCCGGATGTCGGCATACGAGAGCCCGAGGAGCCGCCGGAACATCGCGAACTCCCGCCGGAGCCGGCGGAGGACGGCCGGGTCGCCGATGCGGGCGCGGAAGTCGTCGAGCACCCAGGCGGGGAAGAGGGCGTTCACCGTGGTGTTGCCGACCGTGTAGGGGAACGCGTCGAAGGCGGCGTCGACCCCCCTGTCCACGGCCCGCTCGATCGCGCGGAGCACCCAGGGCACCGTGGGCCACGTCCGCCGGCCGATGAAGATCTGGTGCGAGAGCTGGATCTTCGCGCCGCTCTCCTCGGCCAGGCCGAGCAGCTCGCGGACGGAGCGGAGGTTGTGCGGCGGGCCGAGGAGCAGCGGCCTGTAGAACGGCGATATCCACGTGTAGGCCCGGCCGTGGACCGTGAACACGCCCCCTTCGCCGGCCACCGCCCGGAGCAGCGTCAGGAGCTCGTGCCTTCCCGCGAAGACCCCGGGCGTGTAGGCCAGCCCGGCGGAGAGCCCGAACGCGCCCTCGCGGAGCGACGCACGCGCGAGCGCGCAGAGCGCGTCCAGCTGCTCCTGGCCCGGGGGAGCGGCCCTGTTGCCCATGACCGCCTGGCGGAGCGTGCCGTGGCCGACCAGGAGCGCCGCATTGACGAGCAGCCCGCCGGCCTCGAGGGCCGCCAGCAGCTCGCCCATCGAGCGCCACCGGTAGGCGAGCGCTCCGTCCTTCAGGATCTCCGCGGAGTGCTCCACCAGCGGGATCGACGCCTCGGTGACCGGGGCAGGGGAATGACCGCAGTTGCCCGCGACAACGGTCGTGATGCCCTGGGCGACCATCGGCGCGAGGACGTCCTCGTGGTCGGGCAGCGCGAGCAGCCAGTCGACGTGCGAGTGGATGTCGATGAAGCCGGGCGCGACGGCGAGCCCGCCGGCGTCGAGCGCCCGCCCTCCCGCGAGCGCGCCCGGCCCGGCGATCGCGGCGACCTTGCCCTTCTGGATCCCCAGGTCCGCCACGTAGCGAGGCTGGCCGCTGCCATCGAGGATCGTTCCCCGCGAGATGACGAGATCGAAGTCCATCTGCACACCTCCTCGACAAGCTCGTTCGTGGACCACGCCGAACCGTGGGAAGCCCACCGGACCGGGGCATCGCCGTGGAGCGGAGCATGGGCTCCGCGCGGGCCGCGCGCCCCCAGATCCGGGCTCCGTGGCGCTCGCGCCCCGGCGGCCGCGCCCTTCGAGCCGCTGCCCTGCCAGCACGAGGCCGTCTGTTCGCCCCGCGCGCCCCTCGCATGAGCCCGCCGGTGTGCAGCCCGAGCCCAGCGGCCTGCCCCGGCCCGGTCCAGGCCGCGTCGCGCAGTGCAGTTCGCTCCGGGCGACCCCGCGAGATCGCCTGGCCCCGCGATTGTATCCGCGGCTGTCGCAGTCCTGCTGCGGGTCGACTCGACCCGCGAGCGACGGGGGGAGTCCATGGGTCGAACAGCGAGCGCGCCTCGAGGCGGGCGTCTCTCTCTGCGCCCGCTCGCCGAGCGGCCGCGGTGCAGCATCGTCATTCCCTGTTACAACGAGGAGCGCTACATCGAGGACGTCCTCCGCTGCGCCCTCGAGCAGCGTTATCCTCCAGAGCTCCTCGAGATCTTCGTTGTCGACGGCGGCTCGACCGACAGGACACGGGAGCTCGCCGGCCGCGTCGCGGCGGAGGATCCACGGGTGACGCTCCTCGACAACCCCGACCGGATCCAGGCCGCCGCGATGAACATCGGCATTCGCCGGGCGCGAGGTGAGGTGATCGTCCGGATGGACGCCCACGCCGACTACGCCGGCGACTACGTGGCTGCGTCGGTCGCGGCGCTCCGGAGGACCGGCGCCCTCAACGCGGGCGGCGCGGCGCGGCCGCGCCACCGGAACGGCTTTCAGCGGGCGCTCTGCGTCGCGCTCTCGAGCCCCCTCGGCGTGGGCGGCTCGGCGTACAGGGACCCGTCGCGCGAGGGGTTCGTCGAGTCGGTGTTCAACGGGGCTTTCCGGCGCGAGGCGTTCGAGATCGCCGGCCTCTACGACCCGGCCGCCATCACCAACGAGGACGCCGAGCTGAACCAGCGCATCATCGAGGCTGGCGGCGCTGTCTACCTGTCCCGGGAGATCGTCGCCTATTACTACCCGCGGTCGTCGTTCGCCGCGCTCTTCCGGCAGTACTTCGCGTATGGCAAGGGGCGCGCGCGCACGCTGCTGTGCCGCCGCAGGTTCCTGTCGCTCCGGCCGGCGCTGCCGTTCTTCATGGTGACGGCCTTCGCGCTGCTCGCGCTCGCGTCGGCGCTCGCGCCGGCGGTCCTCCCGGCGCTGGCGCTCGCCTCGCTCGCCTATGCCGCGCTCGTGATCGCGGAGTCGCTCCGGCTCGCGCGGCGCGCCTCGCCGCGCGATTTCCCCTTGCTCTGCGCCATCTTCCCCGCGGTGCACGCCGCGCACGGGCTCGGGTTCTGGGCCGGCCTGCTCCGCGGCGCGCGGGACGGCGCTGGCCGGCGTGAGGCCGAGCGCCTTCCGGCGCCGTGAGCGCGAGCAGCGCTTGATCCCCGGGTTCAGCGGCCCGGACGCGCCTCGAACGTCGGCGCGGCGCGTTGATCGCCCGCGTTCGCTTTGGTATGTTTGCGCCGTGAGCGTACGCGGGACGTCGTTTGCATCGTTCTCCTCGGTCGCGGCCGACCTCATCGAGCTGTCCCGCTTTTGCCATGAGCGCGGCTGGACGCCGGCCACGAGCGGCAATTTCTCCGCCCGCCTCGGCGACGGCACCCTCGCGATCACGGCGTCCGGGCGGCCCAAGGGCGCGCTCGGCGTGTCGGACATCGTCGTCGTCAATGCGGACGGCCGCCTGACCGGGCCCTCGCCGGCCCGCCCGTCGGCCGAGACGGCGCTGCACTGCCAGCTTTACCGGCACTCCAGCGAGATCGGCGCCGTCGCGCACACCCACTCGCGGGCGGCGACGGTGCTGTCGCGCCGGTGCGCGCAGGAGGGGTACGTGACCCTCTCGGGCTACGAGGTGGCGAAGGCGCTCTCCGGGATGACGACGCACTCCGCCACGGTGCTGCTCCCGGTCTTCGTCAACACGCAGGACATCCGGAAGCTGGCGGAGGACGTCGATGCGTTCATGTCGGCGCATCCGCCCGTGTACGGTTACCTCATCGCAGGTCACGGCCTGTACACGTGGGGCTCGGACATCGCGAGCACCATCCGCCACATCGAGGCGATCGAGTTCATGCTGGACTGCGCGCTGCTGGAAGGAGGGTTATCATGAGCCGATTGCGGGTTTACCGGGAGAGCGACCCGACGAGGGCCGACGAATACACGACGCTCGAGGACATCACCCGCGTCGCCGCCGAGGCGAAGATCCGCTTCGAGCGCTGGTCCGCCGAGCGCCCGCTGCCGCCGGGGACGGCGCAGGAGCGGGTGCTCGAGGCGTACGCGGGGCCGGTGAAGCAGCTCTCCGAGGCGTGCGGGTTCGTGACGGCGGATGTCGTGTCGGTGTCGCCGGGCACCCCCAACCACGCCGAGCTCAGGCGGAAGTTCCTGGACGAGCACATCCACACCGAGGACGAGGCGCGCTTCTTCGTCGAGGGGCGAGGGCTGTTCTGCATCCATCACGGCGAGCGCGTGCTCTCGTTCCTCGTCGAGAAGGGCGATCTCATCAGCGTACCGGCCGGGACGCGGCACTGGTTCGACATGGGGCCTGAGCCCTCGTTCACCTGCATCCGGTGGTTCTCGGACCCGAAGGGGTGGGTCGCCGAGCACACCGGGTCGGACATCGCGTCGCGCTTCCCGCGGCTCGAGGCGTGAGCGTGGCGCCGCTCCCTGCCCGCGCGGTGCTCGTCGACATCGAGGGCACGACGACCGACGTGCGCTTCGTGCACGACACGCTGTTCTCCGTGGCGCGCCGGGATCTGGCCGCGTACGTCGCGGCGCACGGCGGGAGCCCGGAGGTCGAGGCCGCACGGCGCGCGGTCGCGCGCGAGCGGGGCGAGGGCGAGCAGGCGGTGAGCGACGGCGAGCTCGCGGCGGCGCTGCTCGCGTGGATCGACCAGGATCGCAAGGAGACGACGCTGAAGGCGCTCCAGGGCAAGATCTGGCGCAGCGCCTACGAGTCGGGGGGGCTCCGGAGCCACATCTACGCGGACGTGGAGCCGGCGCTGCGGAGGTGGCGAGACCTCGGGGTGACGCTCGCCGTGTTCAGCTCCGGGTCCGTCGAGGCGCAGCAGCTCCTCTTCCGGCACACGACGGCCGGTGATCTCACCGGCCTGTTCACGGCGTTCTTCGACACGACGACCGGGCCGAAGCGGGAGGCGGGCGCTTACCAGCGGATCGCGGAGGCGCTCGGGCTGCGGCCGGGAGAGGTGCTGTTCCTGTCCGACATCGTGGCCGAGCTCGACGCCGCGGCGGCCGCCGGCATGCGCACGGCGCAGCTGCTCAGGCCGGGGACGGCGCGGGACGCGGAGAGCCGCCACGCCGTCGCGGAGCGCTTCGACGACATCGCGCCGTAGCTCGCCCGGCGGCGGCTCGTTCCGCTTGGCGCGCGAGTGACCGCGCTGACATCCTTGGCGCGCATGCTTCACGGCAGACTGCTCGCCGGCCGCTTCGAGGTGATCGAGCTCGCGGGAACGGGAGGGATGGGCGCTGTCTACCGGACGGTGGACCGCGCGAGCGGCGATGTCGTCGCCGTGAAGCTGCTCGGCGATCTCGACGCGCAGGCGGCGGCGCGCTTCGGTCACGAGGCGCGGGCGCTCGCCACGCTCGATCACCCGCACGTCGTGCGTTACGTGACGCACGGGGTGGCGCCCACCGGGGAGCCTTATCTGGCGATGGAGTGGCTCTCCGGGGAGAGCCTCTCGGCCCGGCTGTCGCGGGGACCGCTGGACGTGGAGGAGAGCGTCGCGCTCGTGCGCGCGGTGGCGGATGCGCTCGGCGCGGCGCACGCGCGCGGGATCGTCCACCGCGACATCAAGCCGAGCAACCTGTTCCTCCCGGGCGGGGCCGCCGACCGGGTGAAGGTGCTCGACTTCGGCATTGCCCAGCTCTCGGGCGCCTCGGCGCGGCTGACGCGGACGGGGGCCCTCGTGGGCACCATCGGCTACATGGCCCCGGAGCAGGCCAGCGGGGAGCGCGCGCAGCTCGACGCGCGCGCGGACGTCTTCTCGCTCGGGTGCGTGCTCTTCGAGTGCCTGACGGGTCGTCCGGCGTTTCACGGGCGGCACTTCATGACCATCCTGACCAAGCTCCTCCAGGAGGAGCCGCCGCGGGCGAGCGCGCTGCGGCCCGAGGTGCCGCAGGCGCTCGACGAGCTCCTGGCGCAGATGCTGGCCAAGCGCCCGGAGGGGCGCCCGGCCGACGGCGCGGCCGTTGTGCGCTGCCTCGACGCGCTCGGCGCCTCGACGGCGGACGGCGCTCGCTCCAGCCTGGCCGCCGTCGAGCTCGTGACCGCCGCGGAGGTGTGGCTCTGCTCGATCGTGGCCGTCGGGCCGGTGGACGTCAGCGCGCCGGCGTCGACGGAGATCGTGCCCGCCGGTCGATCGCAGCGGAGCGCTGTCGCCGCCGTCCGGCGCGAGGCCTCGCCCCTCGGCGCGGTCGTCCAGGAGCTCGCCAGCGGGGCGGTCGTGGCGATCCTGGCGGCGGGGGCGGGCGCGGGCAGCGCGACCGACCAGGCGGCGATCGCCGCCCGCTGCGCGCTGCGGATCCGCGCGTCGGTCCCCGGAGCCAATGTCGTGCTGGTGACGGGGCGCGGCGAGTCGACGGGACGATCGCTGCTCGGCGAGGTCCTGGACAGGGCGGCCCTGCTGCTCGACGACGCGGCCGCCCTGAGCCGCCCGGGCCGCCGCCGCGTCGCCGTCGACGCCGTGACGCGGGCCCTGCTCGACGCGCGCTTCGAGGTCGCGGAGCAGGACGGGCTCTCCTGGGTGGAGGCGGAGCGCGAGGTCGCCGACGGCGCGCGCAGGCTGCTGGGCAAGCCGAGCCCCTATGTCGGGCGCGCCCGGGAGCTGCGCAGCCTGCTCGATCTCGTCGAGGAGAGCTTCACCGAGCCGCGCGCCGCGGTGGCGCTCGTGACCGCGGCCGCGGGGGTGGGCAAATCGCGCCTGCGTCACGAGCTGGTCCAGGCGCTGCGGCCGCGCCACCCCGAGCTCGTGCTGGGCGTCGGCAGCGGGGACTCCATCGGCGCGGGCTCCGCGTTCGCGATGCTCGCCGGGTCGCTCCGGAGCGCGCTCGGGATCGCGGCCGGCGAGGCCCCCGAGGCGCAGCGGGAGAAGCTCGCGCGGGCCGTGGGCCAGCTGTTCGCGGGGGAGCAGCAGCAGCGCGTGGCCTGCTTCCTCGGCGAGCTGCTCGGCGTTCCTCTCGCCGACGGCGGGCCGCTGCTGCGGGCCGCGCGGCAGGACCCGGCGCACATGGCCGACCGGATCCAGGAGGCCTACCTGGACTACGCGCGCGCCGTGACGAGCGCGCGGCCCATGCTCGTCGTCCTCGAGGATCTGCACTGGGGAGATGCGCCTTCGGTGAAAATTTTCGATCACGCGCTGCGGGCCCTCGGCGAGCGCCCCTATGCGGTGCTCGCGTTCGCGAGGCCCGAGGTCCACGAGCTCTTCCCCCGGCTCTGGATCGAGCGAGGGCTCACGCAGATGCGGCTGCGCGAGCTGTCCGCGCGGGCCGCCGAGCAGCTCGTGCGCGGCGCGCTGGGCGCGTCGGTCGCGCCGGGGACCGTGGCGGCGATCGTCGATCGGGCGGCGGGAAACGCCTTCTACTTGGAGGAGCTCGTCCGGGCGGTGGCCGAGGGGCGCGGCGGTGCGTTGCCGGAGACGGTGCTGGGCATGGTCGAGGCGCGCCTCGCGGCGCTCGATCCCGAGGTGCGGCGGCTGCTCCGGGCGGCGAGCGTCTTCGGGGACGTGTCGTGGATCGGCGGCGTGAGCGCGCTCGTCGGCGCGCGCACCCCGTCGCCGGGGGCGAGCGACGCGGACGCCTGGGCGGAGCTGTTCGATCGCGAGATCCTCGAGCGCCGCCCGAGCTCGCGCTTCGCGGGGCAGGAGGAGCTCGCGTTCCGTCACGCGCTCCTGCGGGAGGGGGCTTACGCGATGCTCACCGAGCGCGACCGGGCGGTCGGGCACAGGCTCGCCGGGGAGTGGCTGCTCTCGGCCGGCGAGCAGGATCCGATGGTGCTGGCCGAGCACTTCGCGCGGGGCGGGGACGGGCCGCGCGCGGGGGGGTTCTACCTGCGCGCCGCCACCCTGGCGCTCCACGGGGCGGACGTGCAGGCGGCGCTCGCGCGGGTGGAGAAGGGGATCGCTTGCGGGGCCGAGGGCGAGCGGCTGGCCGAGCTCCACCTGCTCCGGATGAACGCCCTCATCTGGACCGACGACGCCGCGCGCGCCCACGCGAGCGCGCTCCAGGCGCTCGAGCTCGCCGCGCCCGGGAGCCTCGCCTCCTGGCGTGCCCTGAGCGGCGCGATGTACTGCGTCGCGCTCTGCGACGACCGGCGGGCCGTGGAGGTGTTGATCCCGCGCCTCCTGGCCGAAGAGCTCCCCGTCGACGTCCTGAGCCCGGAGCTCGCGACCCGGATCGTCTTCAGCCTGCTCTGGGACGGGAGGACGGCGCTGGCGGAGCGGATCGTGCGCCGGATCGAGCACGTCATCGCGCCGGCCGTCGAGGGCGATCTCCATGCGGCCCTCTGGATCGAGCTCACCCGCGGCTTCTGGCGCTGCCATGCGGCGCGGGACCTGTGGGGAGCGCTCCAGGCGAACCTCGCCGCCGCGCGGCGCGCCGAGTCCCTCGGCAGCGGGCTGTTCGTCGCCTGGGCGTGGATGCTGGTGGCGATCGATTACACGAGGCTCGGCGATATGGCCGCCGCAGATGAGTGCCTCGATCGCGTGCTCGCGACCGAGGGTCTGCTCGACTACGTGTTCACGACCTCGGTGACGTGCCGGATCCTCTCGCTCCTCGAGCGGCGCAGGCTCACCGAGGCGGTGGAGATGTCCAGCAGCCTGCTCGAGCACATGCTCGCGCGCGGCCATCGCAGCCGGAGCGTGATCCCGCGGCAGCTCCTCGCCGAGGGGCGGCTGCTCCTCGGCGATCTCGCCAAGGCGGAGGAGGAGCTCTGCGCGGCGGGGGATCCGGCGGTGATGGCGCCCTTCGCCGGGGCCGTGCATCTCTCGTTGTTCGCCGAGATCCGGCTGCGGCAAGGGCGGACGGAGGAGGCCTGCGCGATAGCCGGTGAGGCGCTCGCGCTCCAGCGGCAGGCCGGCACGGTCTTCCTGATGCGGCAGGAGGTGATCCCTGCGCTGTACGCCGAGGCGCTGCACGCGAAGGGCGACGCGGAGGCCGCGCGCGCGGTCGTCCGAGAGGAGCGCAGCGCGCTGCTCGCTCGGGCGGCCAGGATCGAGGAGCCTGCGCTCCGGAGGAGCTTTCTCGAGAACGTCTCCGCGAACGCGCGGACTCTGGCGCTCGCGCGGGTGTTGCTCGGGGAGTGAGCTCGGACCGCTGGCTCTTTCCGGGGGGCGCCAGATCGAGGTGCTGTAGAGTGACGCGCGGTTGGGCGCGTGAAGAGGGATGGGGTCATGAAGGATCTGGAGAATTTGAGACCGCCCGCGGTGCTCGAGGAGATCGAGCGGGCCATGGCGGAGATCGGGTTTGCCATGGCGAGTGACAGGCAGACGGGCTCGATGCTGCGTACGCTCGCCGCCGCCAAGTCGGGCGCTTTCCTCGAGCTCGGGACCGGCACGGGCATTTCTACGTGCTGGATCCTCGATGGCATGAATGCCAGCTCCACGCTCGTCTCCGTGGAGCACGACGAGAAGGTCCAGGACGTGGCGCGGCAGCACCTCGGAGGCGACCCCCGCCTCACGCTCGAGAACATGGATGGCGAAGCCTTCTTGCGGTCGGTCCGGGGGCAGCAATTCGAGCTCGTTTTTGCCGATACATGGCCGGGCAAGTACTACGCCCTCGACGAGGCGCTGAGCCTGATCAAGCCCGGCGGGCTCTACGTCATCGACGACATGCTCCCTCAGCCCAACTGGCCTGATGACCACGCTCCCAAGGTGGCAGAGCTGATCGCCGCTCTCGAGCGACGCCAGGATCTCGTGCTGACCAAGCTCTGCTGGTCATCAGGGCTCATCATCGCGACCAAGATCGGCCGCGCCTAGAGAACGGCCGCGCCCGCATGGTCGCGGAGCTGCCGGCAGGTCCAGCGACGGCTGTCACAGCAGCGAGGTGAACGACACAAGGAAAGGACGACCTGCTCTTCGAGGTGCGCCCCGTGCCTCAGCGCGACAGGCGCGCCGTCAGGCAGTGACGCATGGACCTCGGCGCTCGGCCGAGCAGGCGCTCCAGGGTCGGATCCACCGCGGCGAACTCGCGCTCTCGGCTCGCTGCGAACATGCCCAGGAGCAGGTCCGCCCGGTGTTCGGGGACGCCGTGAGACACCATGTCTTCCCTGAACGCTCGATCGCTGACGGTCACCCGCGTGATCGAGCGCCCGGTGAGCTCCGAGGCGATCGCCGCGATGTCCGCGAGGTCGAGGGCCGCGGCGGCGGTGAGCGGCGGCGTCAGCCCGTCGAGGCGCGCCTCGTCGGTCAGCGCGATCGCCGCCGCGTCGGCCAGGTCGCCGTGCTCTGTCCACGAGACCGGGCCGTCTTCCGGCGCGACGAGCTTGCCCGTCTCGAGCGCCCGCTCGAGGAGCATGAGCGCGGACGCCGCATAGAACCCGTTGCGAAGCGAGGTGAACGCGCCCCCCGACCTTTGCAGCGAGGCCTCGGTGGCCGCGTGGTCGCGCATGGGCTCGAAGCGGGACGCCGGGTTCGAGCCCATGTGGCTCGTGTAGAGGACGCGCCGGGCGCCCGCCGCGCGCGCCGCTTCGAGCGCGGCTTCATGCTGGCGCACCGCGGCCTCACCTGTGCTGTTGATGGAGACGATCAGGACATGCGAGGCGCCCTCGAACGCGTGGCGCAGGCTCGCGGCGTCGTCGAAGGCCCCCCGGCGCACGCGGACGCCGCGCTCGGCGAGCGCGCTGGCCTGCTCCGGGTCGCGGACGCTGACGCCGAGCCGAGCGGCGGGCACGCGCTGAAGGAGCCGCTCCATGATGGCTCGGCCGAGGTGACCGTTGGCTCCAGTGACGATGATCATGACAACCTCCTGCTGCGTTTGGCGCAGCGACCCTGCGCGGTCATCCCAGGGATCACGCGGGCGCGGCGCTCCGTGCTCCGCGTGGCCCGGTGACGATGGGCTGCTTCACGTCATCGAGCCTAGCGCCGGCCGCCGGAGCGCATTAGTGTGCCTGGAGGGAAGGGACTGTTGCCGTGGACGCACGAATCGATCTGGACCTGAACGACGCCGCGCTCCTCGTGCGCGTCGTCCGGACGCGCAGCTTCTCGGCCGCAGCCCGCGAGCGCGGCGTGCCGGTCTCCACGGTGAGCCGGCGCATCGCGCGGCTCGAGTCCGCGCTCGGCGTCCGGCTCCTCGAGCGAACCACGCGGCGGCTGGACCTGACCGAGGCCGGGCGCGCCTACTTCAGCCACGCCGAGCGGGCGATCGACGACCTCACGAGAGGCACGCATCACGTCCGCGAGCTCCAGAGTGAGCCGCGCGGACGCGTGCGCATCGTGGCGCCGATCGCCCTCGGCGCCGCGGTGTCGAGCGTCGTCTGCACCTATCTCGCGAAGCACCCCCGCGTGTCGGTCGACCTCGAGATCGATTCGCGGCGGGTCGACGTGCTCGCCGGGGGCTTCGACATCGCGATCGTCCCGGGCCACGTGGACGACACGACCGACTTCGTGGCGCGAGAGCTCTGGCGGGCGACGCGGAAGCTGCTTTATGCGAGCCCGCGTTACCTCGAGGCGCGCGGCGTTCCCCACCGGGTCGAGGACCTCGCGCGTCACGATTGCATCGCGGTGCACGCGACGGACGGAATGGCCACGTGGACGCTCGGGCAGGGGCGCCGGAGACGACGCATTGCCTTCGAGCCCCGCTTCTATGTGAGCGAGTCCTCCGCCGCCTACCGCGCGACGCTCGCGGGCGTGGGCATCGCGCTGCTTCCGGAGGTGTTCTGCGCCGAGGACGTCGCCGCGAAGCGCCTCGTCCGCGTCCTCAAGGGCTACGAGGCCGAGGCCGGCGGCGTCAGCCTCCTCTATCGCGCGCATCGCGCCCTGACGGCCGCCGTCCGGACCTGCATCGACCACCTCCTCGGGGAGCTGCCGGCGACCGACCCGGCCCGCGCCGGCCGCGGCCGCCGCGCGTAGCGAGATCCGTCGCGGCCAAAATCCACCCGATGGTCGCGCACCGCTCGAAGCGCGCCTTGCACAGCGCGAGCGAATCCATGATGAATTTGATGTGCCTGTAAAGAGCGTGCACCTCGGCTCGGCATTGGCCGCTCAAGAGAGGGTGGGGTTCCAGCGTCGGCTCCGTGGCTTCCGCTGGCTTTCCGCAAATACACCGTTGCGTGACAGGGCAGCGAAATTTGCGAGTCCACGCTCAGCTCGGTCTTGACTTCGAAAAGAAAGGCGGTTGCAATGGTGAAGAGCGTGCTATCGCACGTTCCATTCAGCACCCGCCGGTCACCGGCGCCAGGGGGGCACGTGTTGTGCGTGGGGTCTTGCATCGCGGGGGCAGGCCCAGGCCACGAGAATCGCACCATCGGCGTCCGCCGAGACCCCGCCAAGAGGGAAAGGTGACATCCAAGCTGTTCGAAGGTCCAGCTCCTGACCCTGGGCAAGGAGCCTGATGGCGACAGCGTCCGATTCGTGCCGGATGGTTAATCACCATTCGAAAGAGTGAAATAGGGGTTTGATGCAATCTCACAGGCGGGCACCGGCCGTGCTCAGCCGACGGATGCGGGAGGCGACATGCCGCTGAAGAGCTATGGCGTACTGAAGGGGACAGTGATCGATCGTCGTTTCGCGTCGGGAGCGAACCCGCACTATCAGATCCACATCGTGGACGACACGATAGACTATCGCATCGCGGTGAATGTGCAGTCGCAGGACGGCTCCCAGGTCGAATATGTCGTCAAGTCACATTTTGCGCACCCGCTGCTTCAAGATCTCCACGAGCTGAAGCCGGGCTTCCATCCGCTGGAGAGCAAGCCCGGCGGGGGCGGGCTCGACTTCATCCGGGGGAACCTCGTGGATCGGACGGAGTTCGTCCCGCTGCCGTTCTCCGCCCCAGGCCCTGACAACGACCTCAACGAGAAGCTCGATCACTACGTGCAGCGGGCGATGGCCGACGAGACGGCGATTCTGTACGCCTTCGGGGAGCGCTGGGGCCCCGAGAACGGGAAGAAGGACAAGATCTTCGGCTTCCTGCCGGGCAACGGCATCCACGATATCCACATGAACCAGGGCAACGACGCCCGCTTCAAGAAGGATGATGGTGTCTGGCAGGACGGCGGCCTCCTCATCCACTTCCCGCGTGGGGACCAGTGGGTCGCGATCTTCCTGAAGTTTCAGACGCAGGCGTGGCACACCGATGACCAGACAGGTCACACGCTCGACATCCCGGTATCCGGACCGCCGTCGGACGTGGCCGGTGGAGGCGGCGGGCTCCCCACGGTGGAGCAGCCCGACGGGATCGTGCGGATCGTCGCCGCCCTCGTGAACGACACGCGTACGCCCGAGCGGGAGACCGTTACACTGGTGAACACGTCGAACCGCAAGATCAACCTCGCTGGCTGGTCGCTGGCCGACAAGGCCAAATCGAAGATGGCGCTCACCGGAGAGCTTCAGCCCGGTGGGCTGACGACGGTCGTCGTCCAGGCTCCGATGGTCCTCTCCAACAAGGGCGGGCTCATCACGCTGCTCAACGCCGAAGGGCTGAAGGTCGACGGCGTGTCCTACACGAAGCAGCAAGTGAGCAATCCGGGCTGGACGATCGTGTTCTGATGCCACGCGGTCCTTCGCGCGTGGCGAGCGTTAACGAGACCGTTACCAGCCGTCCATCGGGTTGACGCAACGGCGCGCGTAAGGTCGACGGCGCGCCGTTCAAGCGCTCTTCCGCCGCATCGCCTCTCCGGTGCGGTTGACATGCCGAGCAGCTCATCGTAGCCCTTGATCCGGGCGTGCATCGGTGCGAAAACTCGGCCGCCTCGACTCGATATGGCTGGTTGCGCGCGGAGAGGCATCGGCCGAAGCGGCGCTCGGAAAGGTGTTCACGATGACAGGTCGAGTCGGACGGGTAGCGTCGGTTTCGTCGCTGATTCTGGCCATGGCCGCGCTGACCGCGTGCGGCGATGACCAGGAGGGCACAGGCTCATCGACCTCCAGCTCCTCCTCGAGCACCTCAAGCTCCGCAGGCTCGGGCGGCGAGGGAGGAGGCGGCAAGGGGGGAGGCGACCAGGGGGGAGGCGGCGAGGGAGGAGGCGGCGAGGGAGGAGGCGGCGAGGGAGGAGGCGGCGCGGGCGGAGGCGGCGCGGGCGGAGGCGGCGCGGGAGGGGCGCCTGCGACGCCGAGCGGCGCCACGGCCGACCTCGCGTTGCTCGAGACCACCGATCTCCATACCAACATCCTCGGCTTCGATTACTTCAAGCTGGTCGCTGAGCCATCGATCGGCCTCGAGCGCACCGCGACGCTGATCAACCAGGCGCGGGACGAGTTCGCGAACACGCTCCTGATCGATAACGGCGACACGATCCAGGGCACCGTCCTCGCCGACTATCAGGCGCTCGTCGCGCCGATCGCGTGCGGTGAGACGCTGGCCATGTACAAGGCGATGAACCACGTGGGGTTCGACGTCGGCGGGATCGGCAATCACGAATTCAACTTCGGCCTCGCCTTTCTGTCGCAGGTGACCCACACCCCGTTCGACGTCGACGGGCTCGATCTCGCTGCGTCGGCGGGCTGCGAGGGCCCTCGGTTCCCGCTGGTGAACTCCAACGTCTTCAGCCTGAAGACGAGCGAGACGCTCTTTCCGAAGACCGTCCTCGTCGAGAAGACCATCACCGCGACGGCGCCGGGCGGCGGCGCCATCGCGAGCACGGTCAAGGTCGGCTTCATCGACGTCACGCCGCCGACGATCCTGAGCTGGGACAAGAAATGGCTCGACGGCAAGGTCTTCACGAAGGGGGTGAAGGAGGTCGCGGCCCCGCTGGTGGACGATCTCCGCGCCAGGGGGGCCGAGCTGGTCGTCGCCATCATCCACGGCGGCCTCGACGACTCGCCGTACACGCCCACCCTCGAGAACCAGGCGTGGCACCTCGCCCAGGTGCCCGGCATCGACGCGATGCTCATGGGCCACTCGCACCAGATCTTCCCCAACCCGAGCAGCACCGTGGCGCAGTTCAGCCTGCCGGAGGTCGACAAGGACGCGGGCACCGTCGGCGGCCTCCCCGCGGTCATGGCGAACTTCTGGGGCCAGCACCTCGGTGTCATCAAGCTGGGGCTCACCCACGACGGAGAGGGCTGGACGGTCGACAAGGGGAAGACGGTCGTCGAGGCCCGGCCGATTGCCACGACCTGCAAGGGTGGGCTCCCCGAGGCGTGTGATGCGATGGAGCGCTGGCGCACGGGGGCGTCCTGCGCGTTCGCGACGCTCTGCGACGCGCAGCCGGACAAGACGAAGGTCCTCGTCGCGGCCGACGCCTCCTTCGCGCCGCTCCTCGACGCCGAGCACCAGGCGACGGTCGCCTACGTCAAGACGCCCATCGGCACGAGCGATTTCGCGATGTCGTCGATGTTCGCCGACGTCGGGGACGCCAGCGCGATCCAGATCGTCAATCAGGCCCAGGCGGACTACGTTGCCCGCTACATCGAGGAGAACCTGCCGCAGTATGCGTCGCTCCCCGTGCTCTCGGTGAGCGCGCCGTTCAAGTCCGGCTTTCAGGGCGGCAACGACTACACCGACGTGCCGGCGGGGAGCATCGCGATCAACAACGCGGCCGATCTCTACCTGTACGCGAACACGGTCCAGGCGGTGAAGGTCACCGGCGCGGACATCCTCGACTGGCTGGAGAGGGCCGCGACGCGCTTCAATCAGATCGATCCGAGCAAGACGGAGCCGCAGCCGCTCATCAACAGCGCGATGCCCGGATACAACTTCGACATCTTCACGGACAGCAGGATCACGTACGAGATCGACGTGACGCAGCCGCTCCCGCCGACGGGGATGAAGGCCAGCGGCCGGATCAAGAACCTCCAGTGGAACGGCGAGCCCATGGATCTGGCCGCGGGTTTCATCATCGCCACGAACAACTACCGCGCGAGCGGCGGCGGCAGCTTCCCTGGCCTCGACGGCTCGAAGACGATCTACGCCGCGCCGGACACGAACCGCGACGTGCTCATCCTGTACATCAAGAAGGTCGAGAACCTCACGCGGGCCCAGAACGGCTCTGCCCGCAGCTGGCGCTTTGCCCGGGTCACGACCACGGGCCTCGTGACCTTCACCTCGGCGCAGAACGCGCTTCCGAAGGCGGAGGCCGCCGGGCTGACCAACCTCTCGCTCGTCGCGCAGGATGACGGCAGCGGCAAGATGCTCTCGGTTTACTCCATCGACCTGAGCCGGTGAGCGTCAGGCCTGCCGTGCGGCTCGCTGTGCTGGCCGGCGGCGCCCTCGTGCTGGGCGGCGCCGCCGCCCTGTCCCTTGGAGGGCTGCGCGAGGGCGATCGTCCCGAGGCGGAAGGCCCCACGGCCGCCGCGGCGGCCTCGCCGCCGTCGCGCCCTGCGGCGCCGCCCTCGAGCGGCATGGAGGCGCGGGCGCTCGGCTTTCGCCTTCTCACGCTCGCGGATCCCGGGGAGGTCCTCGCCGGGATGGATTCACTCGCGCGGGCGGCCGAGCAGGGAGACGTCGAGGCGCAGGTCTCGCTCGGAAGGATCTACCTGAAGGGGCTCCCATCGGTCCCAAAGGACGCGGCGCGCGCCCGCGTCTGGCTGCTGCGAGCCGCCCCCTCGCAGCACCCGAGCGCCGCGTATTTCCTCGGCGTGATGAGCCAGAACGGCGATGGCGTGACGGCAGACCCTGCGGAGGCCGCGCGCTGGTTCGAGATCGCGGCGCGCGGAGGGTCGCCGGACGCGATGTTCCTGCTCGCCAATGCGTACCGCGCGGGCGCCGGCGTGCCGAGGAATGACCGAAGAGCCGTGGAGCTCTACGAGAGCGCTGGCGAGCGGGAGCACCCCGCGGCGCTCCAGGCGCTGGCGATGGCCTATCGTTATGGTGAGCTGGGGCTCGAGCCAGACGAGGCCGAGAGCCGCCGGTACACGATGGAGGCCGAGCACGCCATCCAGCACCGGCAGGCTCCTCCGTAGGCGGCAGGGCCCCGAGGAGGCGCCACCATGGCAGTGCTGGGCGGAGACGCCCCGCGCAGCCGTCAGGCGCCCCCGGGCCGTGGTCCAGGGGCCAGCGCTGCCGCTCGCGCCCCCGCTACCGCGCCGGGGTGATGGTCACCTTCAGCAGCTGGTTCGACGCAGGATACAGATAGCCGTCATCGACGTTGCGCACCTGGTCCTTGGGATCGTCGGCGCCCATCTGCGGCCCGGCCTGGCGCGGCGCTTGGTCGGGGCCCACGCCGGGCCACTGGTTGGCCTCGGTGCCCGCATCCCAGATCGTGACCTGGTCGGAGACATCGCCGCTCACCGGCTCGCCGCTCGCGTCGAACAGCGCGATCCCCGCATCGCTCGGCCCGAAGAACAGATCGTTCGATTGCCCCAGCATCGACGCGAAGCTCAGCCGCTCGCCGGGCCGCGCGGTCACCGTGAAGCTGAACTTCGCGCCGGGCAGCAGCGGCCCCGGCGCCGAGGCGTCTACGGGCGTGTTGTAGACCAGCACCGACGAGATCCCGCTCTCGCCCCCGACCTCGGTCTCCAGCGACCCCGCGAGCGTCGCCGGATTCCCGTCCTCGGCCAGCATTTCGAGGCCCTTGCCCCGGTCCGCCTCGCCCGTCTTGAACAGGGGCGCTCCGGACCCGTGCACCACCGCGACGCCCGGCGCCACCGGCGAGGTCAGCCCTGCGCGGGGAATGGCCCCCTCGTGCAGCATCATCGGGTTCCCGTCCTCGGCCTGCGCCTCCAGCCCGTTGTCGGGGTGCGCCTGCCCGACCGTGAACAGCTGGTTGTCCATCGTGTGCACCACGAAGAGCCCCGGCGACAGCGGCACGGCGGCCGGCTCCCCGCCCTCGGGCATCAGCGTCCCCATCTCCGACATGTTGGTGATCCGGATCGTGAACTCATTGCCCGGCTCCGGCGTCACCGTCACCTGGATGACCTCCTCGACCGCCGGGTAGGTATAGTCATCCTGGACCAGCCGCACTGTGTTGTCCGGGTCCGGAGCGCCCGTGTTCGCGCCGCTCTGCCGGGGCGCCTGGTTCGGCCCGGCGCCCGGCTCCTCGTTGGCCTCGGTGCCCGCGTCCCACAGCATGACCTGGTCGGTCACGTCCCCGCTCACCGGCTTGCCCGAATCGTCGTAGAGCGCGATCCCGGCGCCATCGGGCGCATAGAACAGATCGTTCGACTGCCCGAACATGGTCGTGAACGACAGCCTGTCGCCCGGCAGGGCGCCGACGCGGAATTCGAAGCTCTTCTCGGGGAAGAGCGGCCCGGGCATGCTCTCGCCCACGGGCGTGTTGAACACGCTGGCCACCCGGTAATCCCGCGCGGGCGTCACGTTCTCGAGGGTCACGTCGAAGCTCGTGGCCGCGTCCCCGCCGCCGGGCCCGCTCCCGCCTCCCCCGCCCATGCCACCGGCGCCGGTGGGTTCGCCGCCTTCGCCGTCGCCGCAGGCGGCGGCGAGGGTGAGGACGAGGGGCAGAGCCGACAGCGCGCGATTCCGAATCTTCATAAGCATCCTCCAGAAGCGGTGATTGAGATGACGCGACCTGGATCGCTTCCGCCGCGGCGGGCCGCGTGGCGCGATCGGTCCTCCGGCACACCCCTGAGATCGGAGTGACCGCGGGCCCGCATGGCGCCCGCCTCCACCAGCGATGGCTCGTGGCGCGTCGTTCGACCGTGCTACGCGACGGAGGGCGGGTCGGTTTCGCGGTTTTCGCGCGCGCCTGTTCGATCGTGCTGGGGAGGAATTTTCTAGCGCTGCCGGCGGTCGCCGGCGCGCTCGCCCAGCCGAGCGGCGCCGGTGGGACGCGCTGGTGAACCGGTTCTCACCAACATCGCAATCAGCCTGAGCGAGAGCAACGAGGCGAGCGGCGTCCCTGCCGCGACCGAGCTTCGATCGAAGATTCCTATGTCCTTGAATCGTAATTCACATGTGATGCCGAGCTGGACGTTGAGATTGAGGGAGTGGACGTCCCCGCCGAGGAAGAGATCGACGTGCGCGGTCCGGACGAGGGGCCCCTGCGGCCTGAAGGACTACACGTCTTTGTGCGTAGTATTGCCCGGAATTGGACCTGCAGCGGTGTTGTTCGCTCGCGGCCGATGGGCTCAGGCCATACGGTTTCTTGTTGCACACAGGGCTTGGCACCCGGGGCATGGTGGAGAGCTCGCGGATCGGGTGGAGCTGCTGCAGAGCGCGAGGCGATGATCGCCTGTTCTTCTCGCGGGCCCTAGGCCTGGCAGCAGAAGGTCGACGGCTCTGCCGGCAGCAGCTCGCCGGTGGGCTCGCCGCCGCTCGGGGCGCAGCCGCCGGGATCCACGGCCACGACCTCCGCCGACTTGCTGCCGAGGGCGATGCCGGGCGGCGTGACGCCGCAGAACGGCGCCCTGGAGCTGACGAGGGTCGAGGCGACCTGCTCGGCGCACGCCCCGTCGCTGTAGACCGAGGCCATGATGGTGCAGGACGCGCCCTCCAGCTCCCCGCAGCCGCACTCGGAGCAGCCGCGCCTGTCCTCGGCGCCGCCATAGAAGACGTGCCTGTCCAGGTAGGGCTCTTCGCACGTCACGTCGCCCTCGTGGAAGATGCACGTCAGGAAGCCGCCGGGCGGCGGGACTCCGGGCTGCTCCGGCGAGGGCATGCAGGTGCTCCGGTCGCCCAGGCACTCGGTGTAGGCGCCGGGCACGCAGGCGAGCGCCCGGGTCAGCCAGGGATCGAGGAGCGCCGGCGGCGGGGGCTCATCGACCCTCGGCGTGCAGGTGGCGGTGGCGGTGACCAGCACGGCGGGCGCGTCGATCGAGATCGACTTCACACACGGCTGCCCGCCGCAGTTCTGGCCCGCGGGGATGGCGTTCGCGGCGGTGCAGGCGCCGTCCCAGCCGCCGGGCGCCGCGAAGGCGGTCGCGACGCTGCCGGGGTCGCCGGAACAGGTCGTCGAGGTGTGCGCCGACCAGCCCAGCGGGAGCTGGCACGAGGCTGCGGCCGCTTCCGGCGGATCGCACAGGCAGGCCGCGCAGGCGAGCGGCGCGGGCGCCAGGTCGGCGAACCCCTCGTAGCCGACGTTCGGCGCGTCGGCGGGGCAGTCCGGCACCTGGTCCCGCGGGCCGAACCAGAGGAGCGCCGGTCCGAACCAGCCGAGCGGCGCCGGTGGGACGCAATCGCCGGCGCAGGCGGTCTCGTCGCCGCCGCCTGTCCCGCCGCTGCCGCCGGCCCCGCCGCCCCCACCTTCGCCGCCAGCCCCGCCGCCGCCTTGCTCGGGCCACGGGCAACCTGGATTGCCGTACTCCTGCGGCTGACAGGGACCGATCACGGTCGGATCTCCGGGACAGCCAGGCAAGAAGAGAGAGCCCACGAGCAGGAGGAAGGGGGTTCGCATGCCGGACAAGATACGTAGAGATGGCCCGCGCTCACAACGGGAAGCTTTCACGAGACAGTCGATTGCACTGAGCATTGAGGATTCCTTCTGAAAATTCTTATCTCGATGGCGAGGAGAGCCGGGCCTCCACGAAATCGTTCAGTACGTCGCCGTGACACCGAGTCCGAGCGCCGCGCCGACCGGAGGTGAGGACCATGTGATGGATCCAGCTGTCTCGCGCCGCTGGCTACGGCGCCGGAGCACCGCCTCCGCAACGATCGCGTTGGCCTCGGCGTATCCATGCGCGCTCCACCTGTCCGACAGGGCCCAGGCGCTGCCGAGCCGCGCTCCAACGCTGAACAGAGCGTCGTCGCGTACCGTCATGTCCCACGGATGCCGGGGTACGAACCGGACGAAGCCGACGGTCGCGACCCCGCAGCCGAACAGATGGCTGCCGCGCAGACAGCCCACACCAGCCGCCGTGAGGGCTCTCGTGCTGATGATCATGTCTTTCACCTCCTCTCCCAGGGAGACGAGCCCTCGCCCCTCCACCGCGATCGACCAGGCGGGCCGGCGAACGCCGAAGGACAACGTCAGGCCAGCCGCGGCCCCCGGCGTGGTCCCCAGGCCCAGGGTCGCGCCGAGCCCCGCTTCGAGCCGCAGCGGCTCCGTCGGGGTCGGGGCCACCTCCGGCGGTGTTGGCGCCTTCGGATGTTCGGCCGGTCGCGCTGGCTCGGGCGCGGCCCGGCGCGCCTGCGGAAGTGGCGGTGAAGGCCGTGCTGAGGGCTCGGGCGGCGGTGAGGCTTCGGAGGGCGGTGACGCCCGCTCCGGCGCGTTCAGGATCTGCGCCACGATCGCGAGGGCTGCGCCGGAGAGCAGCGCCTCGCAGCCGCGCCGGGTGCTGAACCCCTCGGCCCAGGTTGTCTCGTCCGCGTTCTCGCTCTCGCGCAGTGCCATCGAGGCCGTGAGCTCCGGCCCCGCCTGCGCGAGGGTGACCGTGAGCACCCGCGGCGCGTCGTCCTGGAACGGATCGGCGCCGAGCCCGCGTGTCACCTCCGCGCGCAGGAGCGCCGCGTCGGGGCAGGCTTCGGCGCCGGGGCCCCGCAATACCTCCAGCCGCATCGCGGCCCGCGGCAGATCCGGCGCGGCGCGCGCCGCCGCGACGCACAGCAGGACCCAGGCGGCCGTGGCCGCCGCGACGGCGGCGCGCGCCGAGCGCCCTGCGCCCCGGATCGATCCCATAGCGCGCCGGGCCTGGCGTGCGCCGAGCCCGTGTCTGGCCCAGGCGCTGCTCATCGCGACTGCGCTCCTCCCGGCGCACGCTGCTCCGGAGGAGAGAGGCGCGCCCGGGCGATCGTGCGGAGCCGCTCCCGCACGTTCTTCAGCTGGCCCCCGGGGAACCGCTGCTCGTGCACGGCGATCTGCCGGAGCGCCCCGGCGGGGTCACCGGCGGTGAGGCGCTCGCGAGCCGCGGTGAGCAGCCGCAGCTCCTCCGCGAACGGGTCATCGCGCTCGCTGGCCCGTGGCGCCGCCCGCGGAGCAGCAGGGCACGGCCGGTGGGGCGCCTCGGGCGCGGGAGCGACGGGCCCCGGCTCCAGCGCCTGCAGCGGCGGGGTCGCTGCATGGCAGGCGGTGCTCACGGGCGGCAGCTCGGGCAGCAGCGCCCCGAAACGGCGAGCCCACTGGGCCGGCGGTGACGCGATGGCGAGCTGCACCGCGATCGTGCCGGCGATGCCCGCCGCGGCCGAGCCGAGGGCGAGGCCGACACGGGCGAGCGTCCGCCGCAGGCTCGGGGCCGCCGGCGTCCCCGGCAGCGGCGCCGGAGGCACAGGCGGAGGAGGCGCAGGCGGCAGGGACGCAGGCGGTATGGGTGGAGCAAGCGGCGGGGTGGTCGGCGCTGCAGCCAGAGAAGGAGGCAGCACGGGCAGCGCCGCCTGAGACGGCGCCGGCGGTGCGCCCGGCGGCGTCGAGGCGCCCGCGCCGTCCTCGCGTGTGAGTGTTATCGCGCCCGGTAGATGCGCCTTTTGGAGCACTTTATGAGCCGACTCCTTGATGGCCATCCGGAGCCTGGAACCCCCGCCGGCGGCATCCGTATGCCCATCACTCGGGGCGCCAGCCAGCGGGCGCACGTAGGGCGGGTCAAGGGCGCGCAGCGGCGACCGGCAGGGAGCGCACCCTTGACGCGCCCGAGTACGCCCGCACCATCGCGTCCGTGGTGGGCGTGCTGCTGCGCGATGATGGCCACCATCCAGACGGACTTCATGGCCATCAATGAGCTGGCTCGGTAACACCTTGCCATCGGGCACAACAAACGCGCCATGGCCGGCAGTGACAGCTCTGCCGGGGGACGACTCTTCATGGGTCGCCGTGGAATCGGCAAATTTGCCGGGCTCGCTGTTGCCAAAATCATGAAGCTAGAGACATGGCACAATGGACGGCGTACCACCGTAACGTTCGATCGCGACACGTTTGACCAGGCGGAAGACATCGACACAATCGAAGTCGACGTGGTCACAGACGAGTGTACCGATAAGCTCAAAAGGGGCACGAAGATCACGCTACTTGGAACACGTGGGAGGTTCAACGGACCCACACCACTTCGACTCGCGCGGCAGCTGATCCACCAGTTTGGCATACGCGAAGACTTCAAGCTCTACGTAGACAACGAGCGCGTGACCGAGAATGAGATCCACGGAGACAGGCACCAGATAGACGAAGAAGTGGCTGGCGTAGGTAAGGTAACCGGGACGTTCGTCATTCTGCCGCGGTCGTCCCCGCTCCCGCCGGAGCCGGGTGTCACAGTCATGGTTCGTAGTCGCGCCGTAGGCCGGCCGGGATTCTTCGGTGCGGATCTCCAATCGGACCAGATGCGCGACATCCGCCGCATATATGGCAGAATCAACATGGACGGTCTGCGCAGTTCTATCACGCCGGACCATTCGTCGTTCTTGGAGGCGTCGCCTGAGTACGCGGCAGCCAGCGAATGGCTCAAGAGCATGATACTTCACTTCAAGTCAAAGATCGCCGACTCGGAAGTCGCCCGCCTTGAAGCGATAATACTCAGCTCCCCGGCAGTTGTGGAGCAGTTGCGACTCATGCCCGAGCATCTGCGACCCTCTGCCGAAGCATCAATCAAGAAGGCTATTCCAGTAGTAAAAGCTGCGCCGATTGATGTCGTAAAGCTAGTTGCGTCGCTTATGGCAAAGTCGTATGCTTCTCCAGAGATCATGGCCATATTGAGCAGTTTGGACAGCGCTGACCCAAAGGATGTGACCACCCTCTCTAAGGCTCTAGAGACGTGGGGCTTTGGAGAAATCGCCAGCATTGCTCAGGTTATACAAAACCGGCTAAAGGTGCTCGACAAGTTTGAGGAACTCGTTCGGGACGACAAGACCAAAGAAGTATCAGGGTTACAGAGTGTTCTGGAGCGCAACCTGTGGATTTTGGATGAGAGATACGTCTTGTTTTCTGGCAACAAGACGCTGTCGACTATCGTTGATAAGATGCTCAAGTCGATGTATGTTGGAAGACGAGCCAAAGAGCGGCCTGACATCATCGCGAAGGAGCTCATGGGCGACTACGTAGTGCTTGAGCTAAAGCGCCCAAAGCACACGGTCACCGTAAACGACGTGGCGCAGGCAAAGAGGTACAGGATGGAGCTCCGACGCGTCGTTCCGAACTTCAGGGTCATGGATGTGTACGTGGTCGGGCGCCAAATTGACGATGGGCTACGGGAGGAACTCAAAGAGTCCGACAAGAACACATACGCGCTAACCTTGAGCGAGATCGTTACCAGCGCGAGATTCAGGCTTAAGTACATTAGTGATGCGCTCAGGCCAGAGGTCGAAGAGGCGCAAAAGCATTTGGCGACTCGCGACTTTTCGATCGATGTCGGCCGTCCGCCCGCTGCGCAGGGGAATCTCTTTGATATGCGGCAGTCGCCGGCTCAGTCCGGGTCGAAGAGTGGACGGACGTCCGGGCACCGAGCCACGTAGGCGCGGCCACGCTACAGCGTGCGCCAGTTGCTCGACTTCGCCGAACAAGCTCAGCATGCACCATGCGCCTCGGACCCGGCGCAGGCGGGGGTTCTGACGGGGGCGGGGGCTCCCGCTCCGTGGGCGCCACGGGCGCAGCCGGCGCGCCGCCGACCAGCCGGAGGAACTCGCGCCCGTTCGGCAGCGCCCGGTCGGCGTTCAGTGGGCGAATTGCTGAACGGGGACGCGGGGTTACACCGTCGGGTGGATCAGTGACGGCAGACCAAGGTCGGCGCTGTCGCCCCATTTGAGCTCACCCGCGTCGCGCCACGGCTTGAGCAGCTCGCCCACCTTGCACATCGCCAGGAACAGCGCCTGGAACGGATCGGAGCCAATCGCATAGTCGAGAACCGGAGCCTTGAACGACTCCTCAATCTCGATGTCAACGATCCATTCGTTCTCTCGATGAACGGGGCTGTGCGGCCTGCTGAGCAGGATGCGAACCTTGCGCGTGAAGCTCCCATCATTCGGCGTGAAGTCCAGATGCCTTGAGGCTACCACGTTTCCGTCGTGCATGCCCGGTAGATAGGGCAGCGCTGGCGTCAGTGGAAGTTGTTCGTGCAGAAGTTCGTCCATTCCCGCCCGCCCTGATTCGCGGCGGACCAGCACTGCCTCTTGAGCCAACTTGGGCACGCGAAACGACAAAACATCTCGCGAGAACTCTGTCGCTTGCTGGCGAGCAAGCACAGCTGCTTGAGGCGCGGCTCGGCTGCCGCAGCAGCGTCTTCATCTGTCGGCTCTTCTGCCTCTTCCGGTTCCGTGATCTCGGCCACTGGCTGGACCACGCAGGACGACATGAACACGGCGGCGATGATCGTCGCGATCCTCATGGCCCTCCGCGAAAGCGAGCCGCGGGCCACGCGGCCGTGAGCGCTCGGGTGACATGAGCGCGCCCGCCACCTCGACCATTCACTGCGTATTCTAGCCTGGAATAAGCGGCGATGACGCACCGAATCGTGACAGGGATGGACGTCTGGGACGAGCCGATCGCCGGGACGCCAGGCGGCCGGCGTCCTACTCCGCGCCGTCCGGCAGGTCGCCGAACAGGCTCAACTGCACGGGCGTCCGCGGCTTCGGCCGCCACGCGAACAGATCGAGTTGACCGGCCGGCTCGACGACGGCGGGCGCAGGCTGCGGCGGCGCTGCGGGCTCGGTCGCCGCGAGGGGCGCGGCGTGCGACACCTCCACGGCCGCGACCAGTGCGTCGGGAGCGACGGGCGCCGCGGGGGGTGGCTCTGGAGCAGCGGAGGGCTCCGACGTTACGGATCCGCCCGAGACGAGGCGCAACCAGCCCCGGCCGGCCGGGAGCTCGCGGGCGGCGGTAGGCGACTCCCCTGGGCGCGGCTGCAACTTGAGCGGCTGCGGCGCGGGCGGCGGCGTCTCCTCTTCCTCGTCGAGCGCCGCCGTGACGAGTTCGGCTAGGGTCCACGGACGCTCCGCCAGACCCGCCGCAACAGTCGGCGTGGTGCCGAGCGTGCCGTGCACGCGAACCCAGTTGTAGGAGGCGATCCCCAGACCGATCGCGGCGCGGTGCCCGCGGAGCGTCTTCGAGAACGCCAAGCACAGCCGGCGCGTCCGGCCGACCGTGTGACGCGTCTGGAGATTAAAGCGCTCGACGAAAGATGTCGAGATTAGCTCATTCTTGGTGGCACCGAAGATCGGTGTCTTGGTCATGAACGGATCACGCGGCGGCTCGTATCGATGATCTGGTGAGCGCTGCGGACCACCGCGGTAGTTCTTGACGCATTGGCCGTAGTCCGCCGATCCGCGGAAGCTGGCGACCATCGCCTCGATGTACGGCTGCCAGCCGTCGCTCGTGACGTGCGGAACGACCGTGAGCCGGCCGCGGAGGTCCTTGATGAACATCTCCGTGTTCTCGCCGTCGCGCTTGCCGACGTGGAACGAGATCGCCAGCTTCGTGTTCGCGTCCAGCGCGACGTAGAGGTAGGCGTCGCCGTGCTCGGCAGGGTCCCGCGCGGTAACGCGAGCCTGTTTCTTCTGTACATACCCCCACATCTCGTCCATCTGAATCACGTGTGCCGCCAGATTGCGCACCTTCCGGTCGTGGAACCGGATGCTGCCCTCGCCCAGGCGCAGCGCTAGGGTCATCACGGTCCCCTTGTCGACGTCGACCATGCGCGCGGTGGCGCGGATCGAGTTGCCTTCCACGAGAGCGGACGCGATGCGGACACGCGTCTCCTGCGAGAGCGGTGCGGGCATGACCGGGCCTTGCCTCTCTCCCCGGGCCGGCCCATGATGCGGCTGCGACGCGCGCTCTGTGGGCCCTCCACAGGGTGTGTTGCAGCCCGTCCGTAGTGACCAGCTACGGACGGGCGCTTTCGTTAAGGCCCTTAGTCTACCACTTGAGATGTCGTCGGCCCGCTCTTGCTGAGACCGGTCGGACAGCGCATGTCCTAGCCGACGTGCACGTTTGCTGCCTGTTTGACGGCTCTTTCGCGCGATGGCGCGCAGAGCGCTGCCAGGACGCGCGGCGTCCGCTGTGACGCCACGGCGCGAGCATGCGGCCCATCCTGGAGAGCGGTGGTCGCGCCGAACGGCGACGTGGTGGGACGTCGAGGGGGAGGTCGCGCTTCGGGCGTGGCTGCGGCACCGGATCGACCGGCAGGGCGAGGACGAACCGGCTGAAGAAAATTGACCGTCCGGCCAGCCGTGGGCCTTGACAGCCGGCGCATCCTGGGTCGATGGCCAGGACCAAAACTAATCCAGATTAGTCTGGACACGGCCGCTTAGATGCCTCAGACGCTCGAGCAACACGGAAGGAGATGGCGAACCGCGGGGACTCGGGGCCGGTTGGCGGGGCCGAGTTCCATCGCGGCACCGGAATCACTATGGCAAACGCAAGCGAATCCATGGCCGATCAACTCTCGACGTACGCCCGACTCATTCGGGAGCAGGAGAAGGCATTGCACCGGCCCCTCAACAAGAAGGAAAGGATGGTGTGCGCAAAGGCCGCCGGCCTGGACCAAAGCGAGGCCCCCGGCATGGACGACGATGATGACGACTCGCCCGTGCTCGGAGGCAGTAGCGAGAACTCGGACGACTGGATCTACAGACAGCGGCGAGACTGAGCCTGCCCCATTCGATGCCCGGCGGTCGCTCTCGCGTAGGAATTGCCGCCGGGCGTTTCCCTCATTGTCGCTTCAGTAGAACGGGGTGTCCGGAATGCGCCGCGCGGGTGTCCGGGATGCGGGTGGCGCCGATGTGGTTCCGGACATCTCCAGCTGGGCAGCCCCGGGAAACCGGAGCCGGTTACGGGCAGGCAGCTGGGCAGCCCCGGGAAACCGGATCCGGTTACGGGCAGGCAGCTGAGCAGCCCTCGCGCAACCGGACTGCCCGAGCCTGTAACTTTCCACTATCCAGGTCCCGTCCACCGCCCGTCCCGCGGGACGCCAGGCGCGCGAGACGACGATAGGGCAGCCCTCCTCGACTCGCAGGCATGGATGCCCTTGAGCAAGATTACGACGTTGAGGGGCACGCGCTCTGCAAATCATCCGGCTGATGAATTGACACGAAAGCGAGCATGATTACCCCTGCCGGAACGTCCGGCGTGCGCTGGGCGTTCACATCACATCCAGCGTGGGGGGTAGGGGGCATGGCATATCCATTCTTTCGCCGCTCCGCGACGGACATCAACGAGAGGTAATCCCCTCATGGCCAGACCGTTCTCGAACAAGAAAAAGGCAGCTCCCAAGAAGCCCGCGACCCCGCTCCAGGCGGCGAAGGCGTTCGACAACGCCCTCCGCGAGATCGAGGCGCTGAGCGCGGATCGGCTCATCACCATCAACCTCGATATCCCGCGCGTCGTCTCCCAGGTGCTTGGCGTGCTGCCCGGCCTCCTCGCGCTGCGACCCGCCGTCGCCGAGCACCTCCACAAGCATGATGTCGCGCTGCTCGACAGGCTCGAGACCTACGCGCTCGCCGCGTGGTACGCGCACCTCCTGTGGCTGTCCAGCGAAGGCGCGGAGAACGCGCTGAAGCCGCTCCTCGAAGAGGCCGTCCCGCTCCGCGAAAACCTGCTGAGCGACGCCGAGGCGCTGGCCCGCCGCGGCCTGCTCGACGCGGAGACGGTCGCGGAGATCCGCGCAGGGCAGGGGCACATCGATACGGCCAACGATCTCGTGGCGCTCTCGGCGCTGTTCAGCGGGAGCTGGCCGGAGATCGCCGGAAAGACGGCGGCGACCGAGGAGGAGGTGCGCCGCGCCGGAGAGATCGGGCCGCAGCTCCTCGCCGCCCTCGGCGTGAGGGAGCACGGCAAGGGGCCTGGGCCCACCGAGGCGGCGGACAAGCGAGCGCGCGCGTTTTCGCTGCTCGTGCACGCCTACGATCAGACACGCAGGGCCGTCGCCTACCTCCGCTGGAACGAGGGTGACGCCGACGCGATCGCGCCGTCGCTGTACAAGGGCCGCGGCGGTCGCTCCGCGTCGTCGAGCGATACCGCCGCAGCCCCGGAGGACGCCGCCACGGCTGGTCCGACGGCGCCGGCATCGCCGGGCGCCGCGCCTCCGGTGGTGCCGCGAAGCCCGGCTGCACCGGCGCCGCCCGGCGCTGCGCCGCCCGGCGCGGTGGCGCCCGGCCCAGCACCCAACGGCGTGCCGCCCCTCCTCGCCTAGCTCTGCGGTCGAGCCCAGCCAGAGCGCCGCGAACCCGCGCCGATATGCGCACGGGCGCAGGCGCCGCGCCGTGGTCCGCAGCCATGGCCCGCAGGTGAACGAAGCCGCTGTGGCCCGCGTGATAGCAGGCCACAGCGGCGAGCGCGAGCGTCACCGCGCGGTCGCCAGGTCCGGCAGTCGGGGCTTGACGATTCAGAAACGTTTGGATTTTCTCCCACGACACCGCCGCCGCCCTCATGTACAGCTCCGGAGCAGCGAAGGAGGCCGCCGTCGCGGCGGGCGGCAAAAAGCTGGAGCGCGGATGAGCACGCCGGGGCCAACGAAGACGAACCATTCAAACGAACGGAGAGATCCATGATCGGCTATGTCACGCTGGGCACGAACCATCTGGAGCGTGCCGCCCGTTTCTACGACGCCCTGCTGGGCGAGCTGGGCGCGACGCGGCTCATGCAATCCGAGCGGATGATCATCTGGGCGGTGAAGCCGAACGCGCCCGCGCTCGGCGTCGCCCTGCCCTTTGACGGCCAGCCGGCCACGGTCGGCAACGGCGTGATGGTCGCGCTCGCCGTCGATAGCCCAGCCAAGGTGGACGCGCTCCACAAGAAGGCCGTGGAGCTGGGCGGCAAGGACGAGGGCGCGCCGGGGCCGCGCGGACAGGGCTTCTACGGAGGGTATTTCCGCGACCTGGACGGCAACAAGCTCAACTTCTTCACCATGGTGCGCTGAGCTCCGAGGCGCCGCGCCAGTTGACGACCCCGAACCGGAAGGTGAGGGCTTGCCCAAGCTCAGTTAAGCCGAGCTCGCAAGAGGCGAGGCACTCGTCCTCCTTGAGAAGTTGTTCGATGCGCCGTTGCAACGGGTTGTTAGCCACGTCGCGCGCCATGGTCGAGGCCCTTGAGCCAGTAACGCACTGTAGCAGTTTGCACGCGATCGACCATGTCGCAACGATCGATTTCGTCGAGGCTCTCGACGATCGCCTTCGACCCGAAGACGTCGGCAAGGTACCAGGGGAGCTGCTCTACTGACCGGTTCCACTTGGGCAAAACACTGCGCAGCAGGTCTGTGAGCGGACCCGAGCACGGTGGGCGGAGCCGCTCGAGCAACTCTCCCGCGTACTGCTGCGCGAGGTACGCATTGGCTGGCGGCGCAACGAATGCTCGGAGTAGCACGTGCGAGCGGTCATCGGGAGGAAGGCGAGCGACCAGCCGCTCGAGATGCTGGAGCTCCTGCGGGTTCACTCTCGGCCATCGATCGGCTGCGCGGTACAACCGAGCAAGCACCTCGGCCACCTTGTCCGCTGCGCCCGTCGGCTCCTGCTCGATTCGTTCATGATCGCGACGGCCCACGGTTCACCCCTCCCGCGACGTTCGAAGACCTCAACGGAATTGAAGCGGTCCTTGCACCGGGAGCCACGTGGTCCGCGGGGTGTCTCTCCTCCATGCAGCCTGGCGTAGCCGGCACGCCAGCGCGGGGCGCGCTCGTCCGAGCCTCTCGATCACCGAGCGAGCCAGGCGCTGACAGGGGCGATGACGCGCTCGCTGAACGCGTTCTTGTCCAGCGCAGCGCCGAGATCGACGCGGAGATAGCGGTAGGTGCACGGGCGCCCGCCGGCGTCGAGCTCGTGATCGTTTCCGTCGTAGATGGTGTCCTCCTGTTCGCTCAAGGACGACCAGATCTGGTTCCACGGCAGGTTCCGAACGGAGGAGCGCATCAGGCTGATCTGCAGCTCGGAGCCCGCCGCGCTCGCGCCGCCGAAGCGCGTCGGATCCGGCTCCCCACCGCCGTCGCGCGTGAAGCCCGTGTCCGACACCACGTCGACGACCACGCTCCGCGAGGTGCTGGCCGATGACTGCCAGACGAGCTGGAGGCGATACGCAGGCAGGAAATCCCAGGCCCAGTACTTGCGGCGAAAGAACTCGGTGGTCGATTTCGGGTGACGCGAGAACAGGGACGGGTCCCAGCGCTCGAACGCGAGCCCGATGCCCGCGAGCGCGTCGGACAGCTCTGCCAGCCGATCGAAGACGCGGCGCTGATACTGTTGGACGAGCCGATAGCTCTGCCTCACAAGGGCCATGTCCATGCCGCCGTCCCCCGCGGTCGTCTCGAGACTTCGAGGCGTCGCGGCGGCGGCGGCGCGCGGGGCGGGCGCCGCCTCGGTGATGAGTGAGCGGTGTGCGACCCGGGTGACGGGAGGGACCATCACCTCGACCTCGTCGGCGAGGAACGGGAGGGGCCCAGCGGGGGCCGGGGACGGTGCGGACGCCGCCTCGAGGCGCGCGGTGGGCCGGGGGGCGCCCGCCATGAGCGGCGGCGGCGTGGTGGGCTCCCGGTTCCCGGCGGTCCCGAGCGCGTTCACCAGCGCGACCAGGGGATCACCGAACTCCTCGAACGGCAGGAACTCGATGCAGCTCAGGTCCTTCAGGCGCCGCTGGGTGTCGCGCAGCTCGCGCGCCCGGACGAGCATGTAGTGCGGCCCCGCGGCGCCGCCGAAGGCCTCCTGGACCCACGCGATCTGGTTGCCGAACATCGCGTCGTCGAGGCTGAAGCCGACGAACAGGAACGTGCGCGCTGCAAGCAGGTGCCGCAGCGCCTGCAGCGCGCCGCGGTAGCGCACCTCGTCCTCCTGGCTCGGGTACAGCTCGCGGTAGCCGTCCGGCGTCAGGATCAGCCGCTGCGGCTGCTGGATGAAGCCGTGCAGGTGCCAGACCGTCGGGCGATCGATCTCGTCGCGCAGCATGGCGGACAGCTCCGCCGTCGCGTCGACGCTGATCTGCACGAGATCATTGGGATCGTCGAGGGCGTAACGGAGGATCTGATCGTAGTTGGTCGTGATCACCAGCCTGCTCGGCAGCTGCCAGACGGCGCGCGCGAGCGACAGAGATCCGGTGTCGATGCGATTGCCCGGCGGATCCAGCACCTGGCGGAGGTAGCGGTACCAGCCCGCCCCCATGCCCTCGCGCGCGTACCGGGCCGCCTCGAAGTAGTCGGGCGCCCGCTTCTCCAGCAGCCCTTCCACGACGTTGGCCTCGGGCCGCTTGCCGTCCTCGCGGAGGCGCGCGGCTGCCCCGAGGAGCAGGTCTCCCCAGCTGGGGAACATCCGCTTCCCGTTCCGGTCCAGCGCTGCCATGGATACGCCGGCGCCGACGAAGGGCACGACGAACCGGTCGCGCAGCGCGTCCTCGAGGGTCTTGGGAATCGCGATCACGGCGCGCGATGTTGCCGGTTCCGGCCCCGCGCGACAAGGGATCCTTCTGTCCGCCCACGTCTTCGACGTGCCACAGGGCATCTCCATGCGAACGCATGGCTGCCGCGCTGAGCCGGCTTGCGGTCGGCCGGCCGAGGCGCATATCCTCTGCGGCAGAGGGACGGCGTGATGCAAGCTCAGGACGCATGGCGAGAATCGAGCGGGCAAGCGTGGGTGAAGCTGCAGGCGCAAACTGACGCGCAGCTGGAGCCTCTCGGGCGCCCGGCGCTGGATCGCTTGCAGCTCGAGGCGGGCGAGCGGGTGCTCGACGTGGGTTGTGGCGCGGGCCAGAGCTGCATCGAGCTCGCGGTCCGCGTGGGAGCGACGGGGACGGTCGTCGGGGTCGACATATCGGAGCCGATGGTGACGGCTGCGCGCGGGCGCGTCGCGCAAGCGGGCCTCGACAACGTCGAGATCATCCTGGGAGACGCCGCACGTCAGACCTTCGAGGTGCCGTTCGATGCCATCTACTCACGCTTCGGCGTGATGTTCTTTCCAGATGCCGTCGCGGCTTTCCGCGAGATGCGTGAGAGCCTGCGACCGAGCGGGCGCCTGGCTTTCGTGTGCTGGCAAGAGCTGGAGCGCAATGACTGGGCTCACGTGCCGCTCATGGCGGCGCGCAGCGTCGCGCCCGATCATCCGATGCCCGCGCTGCTGCAACCGGGCCAGCCTGGGCCGTTTTACTTTTCCGCTCCCGCGTTCGTTCAGCAGGTGCTCGGCGCTGCGGGTTTCAAGCGCGTGAACATCGAACCCCGCGAGACGAGGATTCAACTGGGAGCGGCGCGAGACATCGCCGAGGCAGTGGAGTACTCGATGCAAATCGGGCCATCGGCCCGTTTCATGGCGGACACGGACCCCTCGCTCAAGCCCGCGTTCGAGCGGGCGCTGAGCGAAGCCTTTCGCCCCTTTGCAAGCAGCACGGGCGTCTGGATGGCGGCGCGCAGCTTGGTAGTCACCGCGTCTTCGTCTTGAGCAGATCAAGCCCGAGGCGCCGCCCGGAGGCCGGCCGCCGACGGTGTTCCCTGGGCATCGCGCGGCGGAATCCGTTATCTTGGCCCCCGTGGGGGATCCATGACGCGGTCGTTATCGAGAGGGGCAATGGGATGAGCACCGAGGCCACCACGGAACCGCCGCCTTCGGTGGACAGCGGACGACGCACGCATCTCGCCTGCGGGCGATGGGTCGAGGCAGAGGCGATCTCCGATGGACCTGCCCTTCTGGCTTGAGATCGAGCTCGAGCTCCACGGCGCCGAGCTGCGGCTCGCCGCCCGCGGCAGCCGTGGGGAGCGCCTGCCGTCCCGGTCGCTGGGCTCGGAGATCACCCTGGAGCGGCTCACGGCGTTCACGAAGAGCGTCGGGCACGCGGTGAGCAACGGCCAGCCCCTCGGCGCGCCGGCGTTGAGCGAGGCACGGGCGCTCCACGCGGCGGTCTTCCAGGGCGAGCTCCGGGACGTCGCCGCTCGGCTGATCGAGGCCGCGAAGGACCGACCGCTCCTCCAGCGATTGCTGCTGTGTGATCCCGTCCTGCAGGCGTTCCCCTGGGAAGCGCTCTGCCAGGCCGACACCAGCGAGGGCTTCTGGGGCAGCTCCCCTCGGGTCCTGCTCGCCCGGAGCGTGGCCATCGCCGGCCCGTGGGAGCCGCGCGAGGTGGCCGGGGCGGTGCGCGTTCTCGCGATCGTGCCGTCGGGGGAGGGGAGCGCCCTGCGGATCCTGAAGGAGGCGCTCTCCGACCAGATCGAGGCTGGCGAGATCGAGTGGCTGGATCCGATCACCGGCCCTCGTGCGGGTCAGCGTTTCCTGTTCGAGCAGCTCCGCCGCAGCAAGAGCCCGCACATCGTCCATTTCCTCGGGCACGGCACCGTCGCCCCGGATGGCCGGCCGATGCTCCGGCTCGCCGACGAGGACGGCGAGGAGGCCCGGATCTCCGCCGGGTCGCTGGCGCAGGAGCTCTCGGCGAGCTTCGGCGAGGACCTCCGGCTGGTGGTGCTGGAGGCGTGCGAGGGCGCCGCGCCCGGGGCCTTTGGCAGCGCGGCGGAGATCCTGGCGCGGGCGGGAGCGGATGCGGTCGTGGCGCACCTCTGGCCGGTCGAGGCCGGCATGGCTCGGCTGTGCTCGAAGGAGTTCTATCGAACGCTCACCGGATCGGGGCGCGCGCACGGCGACGTGGCGGCGAGCCTCGCTTCCGCGCGGCGGACGATGCTCTTGCAGAGCGCGGAGGGGTTCTCCCCGGTGCTCACCTTGCGCGGCCCGGGCGCGACGATCTTCGATTTCGAGCGCCGCAAGGTATCGCCTCCCGTAGCGCGGCGCGCGCTCTCGGGCCGCGCGAGGAGCCTGGCGCCTGCGCTCCAGGGCCTCCTGGAGCGGCCGTTCTCGATGGTGCTCGGCGACCACGGCCAGGACAACAAGTCGGAGTTCCGGCGCGAGCTCCAGCGGTTCCTCGCCGAGAGCGGCGACCCCGGGGGAGACGCGCTGTCGCTCTCCGCGCTCACCCAGCGCTGCGCGCTGCGCTTCGGCCAGGAGAAGCTCTACGAGGTGTTCCAGGACGCGCTCCACGGCAAGCTGGACGCGCACACGCCGCCGCTCGTGGCGTCGCTGGGGCGGCTCTTGCGGCCGGGCGTGCACGTGACGTTGTTATGGCTGCCGTTGCTCGAGCGGGCCATCGCCGAGCACCAGCCGGATCGCACGGTGTACGTGATCCAGCCGTCGCTCCTCGACACGGTGGGCAAGCCGCGGGTGGTGAAGCGCGCCGGCGGCGCGAAGGCGTGGACGAAGCTGGCGGGCCTGCCGAACCGCTTCGATCGCGAGAGTGATCTCGTGGTGCTGCGTCTCTACGGCGGCTACCTGCCGGAGCCGCGGCCGGTCTTCACGAGCGCGATGCTCACGGAGGATCAGCACATCCACGGCCTGATTGGCGTGGAGGGTTTCCGCCCTCCCGAGTGGGCGGATGGCCTGATGGGCTGGCTGCGCAATCAACCGGGCCTGTTCGTGGGCCTCTCGGTGCTGGAGTGGCGGCACCGGATGCTCCTGCGCTGGCTCTATGACCAGCGGCCCGCGCCGAAAGGCAGCCTGTCGCTGCTGAACACCCGGGTCGACCCGGCCGAGCAGGAGATCTGGGAGAGCGGCGGAGGCCTGCCAGGAACGGGGCGAATCGCCGCGTTGCGAGAGGAGCCGGACGAGCTTTCGGCGGCGCTCGCCGCGGTTGCGCTGCCCGAGGCGACGACCCGATGAGCCAGAACCCCTTTCCAGGGCCGCAGCCCTACCGCGCGAGCGAGCGAGAGCGCTTCTTCGGCCGCGAGGACATGACCGAGAGGCTCTCCGGCAGCATCCTGGCCCATCGCTGCGTCACGGTCTTCGGGCCTTCGGGGGCAGGCAAGTCCTCGCTGATGCAGGCGGGCGTGATCCCCGGGCTGGAGGCGTCGCACGAGGCGCGGGCGGTGCGCGTCGACACGTGGCCTGAAGGCGAGCGTCCGGTCGAATGGATGGCTGACGCGATGTATGCCGCGCTCAAGCTGGGGGAGCGGCCGCGGGAGACGGCGCCGGACGAGGCGGTCCTGCTGGCGGCGCAGCGGGCGGCGCGGCGGTCGGAGCGGCCCATCCTGATCTACCTGGACCAGATCGAGCAACTCCTCTTTCCCGGCCGGGATCCGGCGGAGCTCGAGGCGCTCGCCGAGTGCATCGATCGGCTGGCGGATCAGCCATTGCGCGGTCTGAAGCTGGTGCTCTCGTTGCGGGAGGACTACCTGGGACGCTTCCGGGATCGGCTCCGGGGCCGCCGCAAGCTGCTCGACAACGGGTTTCGGGTCGGGCCGCTCTCGGTGAGCGAGATGGTCGGTGCGGTCTGCCGTGCAGCGGAGGAGCAACGGTGGTCCGAGCGGCAGATTCACGCGCTGATGCTCGAGGTGAGGGCGCCTGGTTCATCGGCGTCGGACGAGGCGGAGGTGCAGGCCGTCTATGCCCAGATCGTGTGTCGGGTGCTCTGGGACGAGCGGGCCGCGGGGAAAGGGCACGAGCCTGGTGTGGTCGAGGCCGAGGCCATCCTCCGCCGGTACCTGGAGGCGACTGAGGAGGGGCTGGGCCCGCTGAAGGACGCGGGCCGTCGCCTCCTGGAAGAGCACCTGATCGATCCGGCGGGCAACCGGAAGCCGCTGACGGAGAAGGCGGCGCGCCTCGTGCTGCCGGCCGGGGACGCGACCGAGGTGCTGGAGCGGCTGGAGCGGGCCGGTGTGCTGCGCGCGGAGGAGCGCCAGGGGAATCGGCTGTTCGAGCTCGGGCACGACTGGCTCGCCAAGAAGGTCTTCGAGCGGAGGCAGGCTCGGGAGGAAGAGCAGAGGCTCGCCAGAGAGCGTGCGAAGAGGCGGAGGCTCGTGGCCATCGCGGCGGCGCTGGGGGTGGCGGCGGCGGTGATGGTGGCTGTCGTCATCTGGGCCCTCGGACAGCGGGACGCCGCGCTGAAGGCCGAGGGCGCCGCGCGAGAGGCTCAGCAAGAGGCTGCTGCGCAGGCTGCGCGGGCACGTGCGGCTTCGTTGATGGCTGGCGCTCGGGAGCTTCTCGCGACAGGTCAACGTGCTTCGGCGGTCAGGCTGCTCCTCGAGGTCGAGAAACCGCAAAGAATACGGGGATGGCCCGAGTTGACGCGTGAGGTTCTTGCCCCGGGTCTACTCATGGCGACGATGCGAGGCCATCAGGGCCCATTGAGTGACTGTGCGTTCAGCCCCGACGGCCGTCGCATCGTCACCGCCTCGGTGGACGAGACCGCGCGGGTGTGGAACGCGGACGGGTCCGGCAGCCCGGTCGTCCTCCGGGGTCATGAAGACGCGGTCAGGTCCGCGGCGTTCAGCCCCGACGGCCAGCGGGTCGTCACCGCGTCGGACGACAAGACCGTGCGGGTGTGGAATGCGGACGGGTCCGGCAGCCCCGTCGTGCTCCGGGGCCATGAAGGCTGGGTCAGTTCCGCGGCGTTCAGTCCTGACGGCCGTCGCGTCGTGGCCGCCTCGCACGACAAGACCGCGCGGGTGTGGAGCGCGGACGGGTCCGGCAGCCCCATCGTCCTCCGCGGCCATGTAGGCCTGGTCATGTCCGCGGCGTTCAGCCCCGACGGCCGTCACGTCGTCACCGTGTCGCACGACAAGACCGTGCGGGTGTGGAATGCGGACGGGTCCGGCAGCCCCCTCGTCCTCCGGGGTCATGAAGACGTGGTCAGGTCCGCGGCGTTCAGCCCCGACGGCCGTCGCATCGTCACCGCTTCGGTGGACGAGACCGCGCGGGTGTGGAACGCGGACGGGTCCGGCAGCCCCGTCGTCCTCCGGGGCCATGAAAGCTGGGTCGGGTCCGCGGCGTTCAGCCCCGACGGTCGTCGCGTCGTCACCGTGTCGCACGACAAGACCGTGCGGGTGTGGAATGCGGACGGGTCCGGCAGCCCCGTCGTCCTCCGGGGCCATGAAGGCTGGGTCAGTTCCGCGGCGTTCAGCCCCGACGGCCAGCGGGTCATCACCGCGTCGGACAACACCGCGCGGGTGTGGAACGCGGACGGGTCCGGCAGCCCCGTCGTGCTCCGGGGCCATGAAGGCTGGGTCAGTTCCGCGGCGTTCAGCCCCGACGGCCGTCGCGTCGTCACCGCCTCGGTGGACGAGACCGCGCGGGTGTGGAACGCGGACGGGTTCGGCAGCTCCGTCGTGCTCCGGGGCCATGAAGGCGAGGTCATGTCCGCGGCGTTCAGCCCCGACGGCCGTCGCATCGTCACCGCCTCGGTGGACGAGACCGCGCGGGTGTGGAATGAAGACGGGTCCGGCAGCACCGTCGTGCTCCGGGGTCATGAAGACGCGGTCATGTTCGCGGCGTTCAGCCCCGACGGCCAGCGGGTCGTCACCGCGTCGGACGACAAGACCGCGCGGGTGTGGAACGCGGACGGGTCCGGCAGCCTCGTCGTGCTCCGGAACCATGAAGGCTGGGTCATGTCCGCGGCGTTCAGCCCCGACGGCCAGCGGGTCGTCACCGCGTCGGAAGACAAGACCGCGCGGGTGTGGAACGCGGACGGGTCCGGCAGCCCCGTCGTGCTCCGGGGCCATGAAGGCTGGGTCATGTCCGCGGCGTTCAGCCCCGACGGCCGTCGCGTCGTCACCGCTTCGGGCGACAACACCGCGCGGGTGTGGAACGCGGACGGGTCCGGCAGCCCCGTCGTCCTTCGGGGCCACGAAGGCTGGGTCATGTTCGCGGCGTTCAGCTCCGACGGCCAGCGGGTCGTCACCGCCTCGGTGGACGAGACCGCGCGGGTGTGGAACGCGGACGGGCCCGGCAGCCCTGTCGTGCTCCGGGGCCACGAAGGCTGGGTCTATTCCGCGGCGTTCGGCCCCGACGGCCAGCGGGTCGTCACCGCCTCGAGGGACACAACCGCGCGGGTGTGGAACGCGGACGGTTCCGGCAGCCCTGTCGTGCTCCGGGGCCACGAAGGCTGGGTCTATTCCGCGGCGTTCAGCCCCGACGGCCAGCGGGTCGTTACCGCTTCGAAGGATCAGACCGCGCGGGTGTGGCCCCTGCCTATCTCTGCGCTCCGGCAGAGTCTTCATGGAGCCACTGCCGATTGCCTCGACCCCGACATGCGCCGGACCTACCTCGACGAGAGCGACGACGACGCTCACAAGGGCTATGAGGCATGCGAGCGCTCCTATGGCCGGACACCCTTCTATCCCGACACCAACACGCCTTGACCCGCTACGCGTTGCTGCGGCAGGAGCCTTGCTATCGTAGCGCTGGCCGCTTGACTGGCGTTTGGCCGAAGCGATCGCTGGTCCAGAAGGCTTCGAGAGCAGGCTGAGCTCACGCGGCTCCGCCGCCGAGGCTGCCTCGGCGCCGCAATCAACGTCGCAGGTGCATCGTGGCCGTCGGACAGGCTCGAGCGGATCGTGGTGACGCCTGTCGCGGCCGGATGCGCGCGGAGCACCGGAACGTCGCATCCTTATCGTGAACAGCGCCCCTCCTGACGGAAGGGCGGATGACCGACACGGGTATCGGTCCACCCGAGGCTTCTGGCCACAGGATCCCTGGTCCTGCGTCAGCGGTAGGCCCCCGGGGAGGGTGCTCGTGGCGTGGGTGCGGTGTGGGGATGGGCCGCTGTCTGAGCCCAATAGCCATCTATCCTCCGGCGGAGCCGGAGGATAGATGGCTCAGGCGAGTTCGGCGGGGCCCCACCCCGCGCCCACGCGACGAGCACCCTCCCCGGGGGCCGGGCGTCTCGGCAAGACCCCCGCCCCGCGCGCCGCGCTCAGGAACGCCCCTGTGCCACGGCTCGCGTTCGCTCAGCTCAGCTCATCTCCAGGAACAGCCGATCCGGATCCTCCAGGTACCCGATGATCTCGTACGCGAACGCGGCTCCCACGTGACCATCGATGATCCGGTGGTCGAACGACAGCGACACCAGCATCACCTCGCCGATCACGATCTGCCCGTCGCGCACCACCGGCTTCTGCTTCATCTGGTGGATCCCGAGGATCGCGACCTCCGGGAAGTTCAGTATCGGCGTCGCGAACAGCCCCCCTTGCTGGCCGAGGGACGTGATCGTGAACGTCGAGCCGCCGAGGTCCTCCGGCTTCACCCGCCCCGACTTCGTGTCCTCGCCGAGCCGCGCGATCTCCTGCGCGATCTCCAGCACGCTCCGCCGATCCGCGTCGCGCACCACAGGCACGATGAGCCCGGCCTCGGTCGCGGACGCGATGCCGATATGATAGCTCTTCTTGACGACGATCTCCTGCGCCGCCTCGTCGAAGGCGCTGTTCAGCATCGGGTGCTTCTTGAGCGCCGCGACGACGGCCTTCACGAAGAAGGGCAGGAACGTGAGCTTCACGCCCGCCTTCTCGGCCAGCGGCCGCAGGCGCGCGCGGCGCTCCTTCAGCGCGGAGACGTCGCACTCCTCGACGAAGGTGAAGTGCGCCGCCGTGTGCTTCGACCGCGACATCGCCTCGAAGATCCGCTTGCGCACGCCCCGCAGCGGGACGCGCTCGTCGCCCGGCGCCGAGGGCAACCCCCGGCCGCGCTCCCCCTCGGGCCGGGCCGCCCCGCGCCCGCGGTCCTCCTCGGGCCGCCCGGCCGCAGCGCGCTCCCCCGCGTCCAGGGGCGCCGCCGCCCGGTCATTCCCCGGATCGAACACCATCGGAGCCGTCGGGGGCTCGACCTCCGGCGCCTCGAGCGCCCGCACGTCGTCCTTCGTCACGCGGCCCGCCGGCCCGGTCGGCGGCACGCGCCGCAGGTCGACCCCGAGGTCGCGCGCCAGCTTGCGCGTCGCGGGCGTCGCGAGCGGCTTCTCGTTGAAGTAGGCCGCCGCGCGCGACCCCGCGCCGATGCTGCCGTTCGCCCACGCCGACCGCGCCGGCGCCACCAGGTTCATCCCCGGGAGGTCCTCCCGGATGTCGCCGACCGCCGTCGCCGCGGGTTCCGCAGGCCCGCCCTTCGCGGCCGCCGCCGCGGGCGGCTCCGCAGCCCCCGCCTTCGCGGCCGCCTGGCGCACCCCCGCCCCCGACGCGGGCGGCGCCGCCGAAGGCCGGTCGTCGAGGTCGAACACGACGAGCACCGAGTGGACGGGGACGACCCCGCCCACCTTGCCCCGCGTCTCCACGATCCGGCCCGTGCGCGGCGACGTGATCGTCACCGTCGCCTTGTCGGTCATCACCTCGACCATCGGCTGGTCCTCGGCGACCATGTCGCCCGGCGACACCAGCCAGGTCACGATCTCGCCCTCGGTGACGCCCTCGCCGATGTCCGGAAGCCTGAACTCGTACTTGCCCATGCGTCAGTACCTCGCCGTCTCCAGGATCGCCGGAAGGATACGATGGGACAGAGGGAGATACTCGTTCTCGAGGGTGTACGGGAACGGGGTGTCGAAGCCCGTGACCCGGACCGGCGGCGCCTCCAGGTGGAGGAACGCCTTCTCGTTGACCAGCGCGACGAGCTCGCCCCCGAGGCCGCAGGTCTTCGGCGCCTCGTGCACAACGATGAACCGGCCCGTCCGCTTCACCGACTCGATCACCGTGTCGATATCGAGCGGCCACAGCGTGCGCAGGTCGATCACCTCGCACTCGACGCCCTGGGCGGCCGCCTGGTTCGCCGCGTCGAGCGCCTCGTAGAGCATCGCGCCCCAGACAACGAGCGTCACGTGCCAGCCCGGCCGGACCACCTTCGCCTGGCCGAGCGGGACCGTGTACTCGCCGTCGGGGACGTCGCCCTTCGCGGCGCGGTAGATGCGCTTCGGCTCGAAGAACAGCACCGGATCCGGATCCCGGATCGACGAGAGCAAGAGCCCCTTCGCGTCGGCCGGGTTCGACGGGCACACGACCTTCAGGCCCGCCACGTGGATGAACTGCGCCTCGGGCGACTGCGAGTGGTAGTGCCCGCCGCGGATGCCGCCGCCGAACGGCGTCCGGATGACCAGCTTGGACGGGTACTCGCCCCCCGAGCGGTAGCGGTACTTCGCCAGCTCGGACACGATCTGGTCGTACGCGGGATAGATGAAATCGGCGAACTGGATCTCCGGGATCGGCACGAGCCCGTAGAGCGCCATCCCGATGGCCGTCCCCACGATCCCGTTCTCCGAGAGCGGCGTGTCGATCACCCGGTCGTCCCCGAACTCGTCGAACAGGCCCTGGGTCACGCGGAACACGCCGCCGACCTTGCCGACATCCTCGCCGAGCACGACGACCCGCGCGTCCCGCCGCATCTCGTGGCGTAGCGCGTCGTTGATCGCCTGGACCATGTTCATCTGAGGCATGCTCTTCGTCTCCGTCTCTCGGCCAACAGGTGGGGGTACAACCTCACCGGCGCCCCGGCCCCCCGAGGGTCCCCGCCGATCGCGGGCAGCGGCGCCACCCCCGCCGCCCCGCCGTCCGGCGAGCCGCCACGCCGACGCCGCCGTCCGCGCGGCCTAGTGGCCGCCGTGGCCCTTGGGCCTCGGGCCCGCCTTGAGCTGCTCCCGCTGCTCCACGAGGTGCCAGGGCGGCTCCGCATAGACGTCCTCGAACATCGAGTCGAGCGGCGGCGGCGCGACCTTCTCCGAGGCCGCGATGCACGCCTTGACCTCCGCGTCGACCGCCACCTCGATCTCGCGATCCTGCGCCTCCGTCCAGCCCTGGGTGCGCTCGACGTGCCGCCGGAGCCGCGCGATCGGGTCGAGCCGGCGCCACGGGTCGAGCCATGCGTCGGGGCGGTACGCCTTCGGGTCGTCGCTCGTCGAATGGCCCGACAGGCGGTACGTCATCGCCTCGATGAGCGTCGCGCCCTCGCCGCGCGAGGCGCGCGCGATCGCGTCGCGCATGACCTTCACGACGGCGAACACGTCGTTGCCGTCGACCCGCACCCCGGGGACGCCGTAGGCGACGCCCTTGCTCGCGAACGTGTTGCTCGACGTCTGGCGCTCGGTCGGCACGCTGATCGCCCAGCCGTTGTTCCGGCAGAGGAAGATGACCGGCACCTTGAACACGCCGGCGAAGTTCAGGCCGCTGTGGAAATCCGACGAGCTCGTCGCGCCGTCGCCGAAGTAGGCCAGCGTGACGAGCTCGTCGCGCTTCAGCTTCGCGGCCCACGCGAAGCCGACAGCCTGGGTGATCTGCGTGCCGATGGGCGAGCTCACCGAGCCGAAGTGGCCCTCGCGGTAGGTGTAGTGGTCCGGCATCTGCCGCCCCTTCACCGTGTCGTTCGCGTTGCCGAACATGTTGTCGATGTACCGCTGGAGCGGCAGCCCTCGCCAGAGCGCCGCCCCGAACTCGCGGTAGCAGGGGAACACCCAGTCCTGGGGCCGCGTCGCGGACACGCTGCCGAGGACCGTCGCCTCCTCACCCAGCGAGCCGATGTGGAACCCGATGCGCCCCTGGCGCTGCAGCGCCACGAGCCGCTCGTCGAGCAGGCGCGTGCGCATCATGGCCTTGTAGAGGGCGATCACCTCCGATGGCTCGAGCTTCGGATCGTGCGCGGGGTCGAGCGAGCCGTCGTCGCGCAGGACCTTGATCACGTCGTCGGCACACGTATCGAGCGGGTGCCGCGCGACGGCAGCCTGCGGCTCGAGGCTTGCCCCTGAGACGTTCGGCGGGCGGTCGGTGGAGTACGTCGCGGTGCTCATCGGTTCGCGGGACACTAACCAAAGGCGCTGCCCGAGACCAGTGCCCAGAAGCGGCGTACGCTCATTCGCTTTACGCGTGACGTTGGGGTGACGTTGACTCGTCGCAGCGATCGCGCGCGGGGTTTGACTCGCCGCGGCGAGCTCGAACGCGCGCGCGCCCTGATGCGCGTCTCCCGCCGTACGCGGCGGCGCTGATGTCCACGCTAGACGTTCACGGGCTCGGCTGCCTGCGCGAGGGCCTCGTCGACGGCGGCCACGTCGAGCTTGAAGCCGCGCGCGAGCTGCTCGAGCACGCCGTGCTCCTGCGCGCTCACGCCGCCGGAGGCGTGCGCCATGGAGGCCGCCACGCGGAGCACCTCGCGCTGATGCTCGGTCCGCGCGATCGTGCGGGCGACCATGCTGATGCGCTTCTCCAGCCCGTCCTCGGCCAGCATCTCGCCGAGATCGGCGACGAGCGCCTCGATCTGCTTCTCGTGGACGAGGTTCTGGCAGGCGCCGGACACGATCGCCTGGAAGCGCCCGCGCTCCTCGTCGTCGAAGTGGCCGTCGGCGTTCGCGACGAGGAACGCGGCCTCGATGATCGTCTCGAAGAGCGCCACCGCGGCCGGATCGAAGCCGGTGGGCATCGTGATGTCTTCGATGGGAGGGCGCGCGCTGTAGGCCCTCGCGGCCTGGGCCAGGATCGACGCCACGCGCACGCGGGGCGCCTCCGAGCCGAGGCGCGGGGCCCCTGGAGCGATGCCGCCGGGGCGCCTGTTGATGGGAGCGGACATCGTGGTGTTGGACCCTCCTGCCGTCCAACACGCTCGGCCAAACGCCGGTAAGCGTCAAGGCGCTTGCGCCTCCCAACCCGCGCTCCCCGTGGTGAATGCGTTCAGTCTGCCATCCAGTCTGCCGAGCCCGTCCCAGAGCGGGTGAGCACCGCTCGGGGGCGCTCTAGCGGCGGACGAGGGAGGCCGCCGGGACGAGGCGGGCGGGGCTCGACGACGCCGTCGCCGGGGCGCCGGGCGGGCGGGGCTCGTCCGGGTCGAGCTCTGCGGTGAGGCGGGCGGCCTCGCGGCGCGCCACGGCGAGGCGCTCCTCGAGGAGCGCCTCGACGGCCGGGGCGCCGCCCGGGGAGGCGCCGGCGGGCAGCGCCTCGCCGCCTCGGTCCATCAGGCTGCGGACGAAGACCTCGGCCGCCTTGTAGCTCGACCGCACGAGCGGCGCGCTGGCGGCGTAGAGGAAGCCCATCTCGAGCGCCGCGCGCTCGAACGCGGCGAAGGTCTCGGGCTCGACGAAGCGCTGCACGGGCGCGTGCTTCGAGGAGGGGCGGAGGTACTGGCCGATCGTCACGATGTCGACCCCGGCCTCGCGCAGGTCGCGGAGCGCCTCCAGGACCTCGTCGTCGGTCTCGCCGATGCCGACCATGATCGAGCTCTTGGTGAGCCGCCGCGGCGCGGGCGCGCCGGCCTCCGCGGCGTCGGCGGCGAGGCGCCGCTGGCGCTCCTTCGCGCGCCGGAGCACGGCGAGCGACTGGTCGTAGCTCGACCGGACGTCGCGGATCACGCGCGTGATGCGGCGGACGACCTCCACGTTGTGGGCGAAGACGTCGGGCCCGGCGTCGACCACCATGTCGACGGCGCTCATGTGGCCCTGGAAGTCGCCGACCAGCGTCTCGATGAGCAGGTCGGGCCGGAGCCCGTGCAGGCGGCTCACCGTGCGGGCGACGTGCTCGGCGCCCCCGTCGAGCAGGTCGTCGCGGTTGACCATCGTCATCACGACGTACTGGAGCGAGAGCCGGGCGATGGCGCGGGCCACGTGCTCCGGCTCGCGCACGTCGACCGCGCCGCGCGGATCGCCCGTCGTGACCGCGCAGAAGCGGCAGCCGCGCGTGCACACGTCGCCGAGGAGCATCACCGTCGCGGTCCCCTCGCGCCAGCACTCGCCGACGTTCGGGCAGCGCGCCTCCTCGCAGACCGTGTGGAGATCGAGCTTGCGGAACGTCTCCTTCAGGTGGTGGTACGTGTCACCCCCGGGAGCGCGGACCTTGAGCCATTCAGGCTTGGGCGAGAACTGCGCCATCAGGGGTGTCCTTAGCCCATGCGGCGGGGGAGCGCGAGGGGGAGGGCGCGCGCCGGCCCCGCGGCCCTCGAGCGGCTGGGCGCCGTGGCCCTCGCGCGGCCGGCGCTAGCCGGCCGGCGGCGCAGGCGGCACGGAGCGGCTGATCTCGCGCGTCGTCAGCTTGCCGCGCTCGGTGAAGACGGCCGTGACGAGCTCCGCGGGGGTGACGTCGAAGGCCGGGTGCCGGACGGGCACGCCGGGCGGGACGACGCGGCGGCCGCCGACGACGGCGAGCTCGTCGCGGCTCCGCTCCTCGATCGGGATCGACGCGCCGCTGTCGGTGGCGAGGTCGATCGTGCTCCACGGCGCGGCCACGTAGAACGGGATGCCGTGGTGGCGCGCGAGGCAGGCGAGGCCGTAGGTCCCGATCTTGTTCGCGACGTCGCCGTTCCGCGCGATGCGGTCGGCCCCGACGACGACGGCGCCGATCTCGCCCCTCTGCATGAACCACGCGGCCATCGAGTCGGAGATCACCTCGACGGGGATGCCGTCCCGCTGGAGCTCCCAGGCGGTGAGGCGGGCGCCCTGGAGGTACGGGCGGGTCTCGCACGCGAGCACGCGGAGCGCCTTGCCCTCCTCGATGGCGGCGCGGATCACGCCGAGCGCCGTGCCGTAGCCGCCGGTCGCGAGCGCGCCCGCGTTGCAGTGGGTGAGGACCGTGCCCGACTCCGGCAGGCGCGCGGCGCCCGCGCGGCCCATCTGGTGGCAGGCGGCGACGTCTTCCCGGTGGATCTCGCGGGCGAGCTCGGCGACCTCCCGCGCGCGCTCCTCGCCGCGGCGCCCGGCGTGCTGCAGGGCCGCGGCGATCGCGCGCCGCACCGCCCACCCGAGGTTCACGGCGGTGGGCCGGGCCGAGGCGAGGTGCTCCCCCGCCGCCCGCATGGCGGCGACGTAGCTGGAGGCGCCCTCGTCGCGGGCGGCGCGCGCGGCGAGCGCCATCCCGTACGCGGCGGCGATGCCGATGGCCGGGGCGCCGCGGACCACCATGGTCCGGATGGCCTCGGCGACGCCGGCGGAGTCGGTCACGGTGAGGTAGCGCTCGCGCTCGGGCAGCTCGCGCTGCTCGAGGAGGAACACGCGGTCGTCGCCCTGCGCCAGCTCGACGGCCGAGTAGTCGGCCCCGGAGAGGGCCGCGGCCGGCTCCCAGGGCGGCGCCGGCCGCGCGCCGTCGCCTGGCCTCGGTGTCTGCTCTGCTTCGAAGCTCGTGCCCATTCAGCCCCTCCCGTTCGAGCGTGACGGCTCCCCTGGCGATCCGTCGTCCGGCCCCTGCGCCTCGGCGCTCGCGGCGAGCCGGCCGCGGATCTCCTCCGCGACGGTCGCGAAGTCCTCCGCCGCGTCGGCCTTGCGGCCCGCAAGGTAGGCGCGGAGCGCGTCGGCGGCGAGCAGCGCGAGGCTCGCGTTGATCCCGCGCGCGGTGAGCGCCTCGATCACGTCGCCGTTCTTGAGCAGCGTCTCCAGGTCGTCGAAGACCGCGGCGAGCTCGGGCCCGGGATCGATGCCGCCGCCGGCGGCGGGGCGCGTCTTCTTGTCGTCCTCGCGGGTCACGGGTCGCGCCTCATGATTTCGTGCTGGTCGCCTTGGGGATCGCGGTGAAGGGGAAGTGCGGCGGCTCCACGCCGGGCACGCACTGGTACTTCGAGAAGTCGGTGACGCCCTCCTCGCGGAGCAGGGCCTCGTCGATCCACGCCTTGCCCCGCCGCGCCGACGGCTCGCGCGAGAGCAGCGCGAGCGTCGCGTCGGCGAGGATATCCGCCTTGCGCCAGAGCTCCGGGCCGCCGAGCCCGAAGTTGATCGTGGCGAAGCTCTCGATCGCGGTCGCGGGCCAGAGGGCGTGGGCCGTGACGTTGTGCTCCGCGTACTCGCCGGCGATGGCGTCGGCGATCATCGTCATGCCGAATTTGGAGACCGCATAAGCCCCGTGGTGGGCGCAGGCCCCGGCGTCGACGGGGGGCGACATCATGATGATGTGGCCGTATTTTTGCGCGATCATCTGGGGGAGGACGGCCTGCGAGAGGGCGAACGACGCGCGCACATTGATGCCCATGATGAGGTCGAACTTCTTCATGGGTGTGTCCACGACGTCGGCCCACCAGAGCGCGCCCGCGTTGTTGATGAGCGCGTCGATGCGCCCGAGGCGCTCGACGGCCGTGGCGACGGCGCCCCTGCAGGCCTCGTCGTCGCGGACATCGAGCTTGATGGGCAGCGCGCGGCGGCCGAGCTGCTCGACCTCGCGGGCGACGTCGTGGATCGTGCCCGGGAGGCGCGGGTTCTCGGCGACCTCCGTCTTCGCGGCGACGACGATATCCGCGCCTTCTCGCGCGCAGGCGAGGGCGACGGCCCGTCCGATCCCGCGGGAAGCTCCTGTGATGAAGACAACGCGGTCCTTGAGGCGCATGGTCGGCGGTCATAGCACAGGAGCCGCCGCGGGTGCGGCCTCGCGGTTCGCAGTCGAGCGGCCGCGCTGCGGGGTCGCCGCGCGGTCATCGGGCCGTCAGGCCGTCAGGCCGCCTTTCCACCTTTCCACCAGCGCGGCAGCCGGCATGCCGCGCGGATGAGATGGCGCGCGCGTACGGCAAGAGGCCACATCCACCGCCACCCCGCGCGTGACGCAGGGACGAGCTCTGCCGCGGACGTGAGCGGGCGAGGGCCCTCAGGCGAGCGCGTGGCGGTGGCGCGAGGAGCGGGGGAGTCGCGCGGAGTTTCATGGGCGTTCGAATGACACGCTTCTGACATGCGGCCTGGGGCTCCCCGCCGCGCATCGACGCGCGATCCACGGCGTGCGGAGGCGGAGGCCCGCAGGGTGTCGTCGCGCCCACGGGCTTCCGATCGCGGTCTGTCGTCGGACACGGACACCCACCCTTCGGACCAGGGGAGATGTTGTGTCCTGATGGCTCCATGTCTCACACCATCTTTGCGTGAACAAATCCTGTGTCGTCGAGCTCCGGGAAGCTCGGTTTCATGGGTCTTGAAAAGATCCAGCGAAACGGCGTTAAATCATGCGTGCCAGGGTGTTTCGTATCTGGACATGCCAGCGGTCAGGTGACACCGTGTCGTGAGCGAATCGAAGGGAGGCGCTGCGCTGCGTGGGATCGCGCTGTGCGCTACTCCGCCCCCTGAACAACGCTGTACTGGGGTGGCCCGTCGAGGTGTCGTGTGCCCCGGCGTACCTGCTGGCGCGAGCCGCGACGCAGGGGCGAGCCGAGCTCGGACGGGCTCAGAGAACCAAGGAGCATGCATATGAGCGCTTTGCACAGGACGCTTGTCCTCGCCTTCATCGCTGGCTGTTCTGCCGTCGGCTGCCTCGCCTCGACCGAGGTCGGCGAGGAGCCGTCGGCGGAGCTGCCTGCGGACCAGTCCTCGCCGCTCGCGGGGGCGGTCTGCGATACCGCGTCGGAGGGCTCGGATGTGGAGCTCTCCTGTCCTGCCGGCGAGGTCATCACGGCGATCCAGTTCGCGAGTTATGGCAGGCCGCGCGGCGTCTGCGGCGGCTACGCGGCCACCTCGTGCAACGCGCCGACGTCGAAGGCCGTCGTGGAGCGCGCGTGCGTCGGAAAGGCGAGCTGTACCGTGCGGGCGAGCAACGCGACCTTCTCCGGTGATCCGTGCAGGAGGACCGCGAAGCGGCTCTACGTGCAGGCGGCGTGCGGCCCCGCGACGCCGGGCAGCGGCACGGGAGGCTCGACGAGCGGCACCGGAGGCGCGGGCGGCGCGGGCGGCTCGACGAGCGGCACCGGAGGCGCGGGCGGCGCGGGCGGCTCGACGAGCAGCACCGGAGGCGCGGGCGGCTCGACGGGCGGTGAGGTCTGCGGCAATGGGGTTTGCGGCGCGGGCGAGGATTGCTCGAGCTGCTCGAGCGACTGCGGCGCATGCCAGATGTGCAGCGGCGCCGGGCCCAGCACGACTCCGCTCGACACCGAGGAGCAGGCGTTCCTCACCATCATCAACGAATATCGCGCGCAGAACGGCCTCGGGGCGCTCTCTGCCTGCACCTCGATGAACCGCGCTGCACAGGGGCACAGCGAGGACATGCGCGATCAGAACTATTTCTCTCACACGAGCCTCGACGGCCGGACGCCCTGGACCCGCATGTGCAACGCCTGCTACGAGCTCGGCTGCGGGGGCACCGCCATGGCCGAGAACATCGCCGCTGGCAACTCGGCAGCGCAGGCGACGTTCACCCAGTGGAAGAACTCGGACGGCCACAACAAGAACATGCTCGGCTCCGCCTACAAGGTCATCGGCATCGGGCGGGCGACCGGAGGCGGGACCTACGGGTCCTACTGGACCACGGTGTTCGGCGGCAGCTCCGAGGCGAGCTGCAATTAGGCCCAGGCACCCGCGGCCGCGGCCGTTTGCTCGCAACAGCGTGTCACGCGTGAGGCGTTCTGCCATGGCGGCGCGGCGCGACCCGGGAGCCGAGATGGCCCGGGCCGCGCCGCGCTCCGCAGCCGGAGAGCAGCGTCCGAGTGCGGCCTGGTGATTGCTTCACACCGGGACGGTGGAACAGCAGACCTCCGCGAAAACACATGTCATCTATCTCCTCGGTCCGTACCGAATTCCCGGCTTCGACGGGGAGCGCAACGTGCGTGTTTACCTGCCCGACGAGGGGGCGCGTGACGGGCGGCCATCGCCTGTGCTCGTCCTGTTCGATGGGCAGAACGTCTTTCACGACGACCCCTCCTACAGCGGAGGGTGGCACCTTCACGAGGCCGTCCATGATCTCGCAAATCGAGGTCTCGAAGCGCCGGTCCTGGTGGGGATCGATCACGGCGGGCCCGAGCGGTTGACGGAGCTGTCGCCATTTCCGGGCGACGGAAGCGAAGGGAAGCTCGACGAGTATCTGGGCTGGCTCACCTCCGAGATCGTGCCGGCCGTACAGGAGCGCTTCGCGGTGAGGCGCGACCCGGCCAGCACGGCGATCGGCGGCTCATCCATGGGGGGCCTCGCGGCGCTCTATGCTCATTGGCGTTGCCCCGACGTGTTCGGGGCCGCGCTCTGCATGTCGCCATCGCTCTGGTTCGCCGAGCGCAAGATCTTCGACGTCCTCGCGTCTCTGGCCGTCCCGGCGAGCTCGAGGCTGTACGTCGACGCCGGCGCTCACGAGGACGGGGGCTCGGTGCTGCGCGACGCCGCGCGGCTGGTCGAGCAACTTCGCCAGCAGGGCTACAGGGAGGACAACCTGCTGTTCTGCCTGGACGAGGACGGAACCCACTCCGAGGACGCGTGGCGCCGGCGCGCCCCGGGGGCGCTTCAGTTCCTGTTCACCGGGGCCGCAAGGGAGCCGCAGGGCGGCGTCGGAGCGCCGGAGGGGTCGCAGCAGGCCGCCTGATCTCCTGCGTTTCGGCGCTCTTCGCGCCGGCGGCCCAGGCCCGACCGTCCCCTACCGCCGCCCCTTGCTCCGCTTGCGCGTCCCCTGGACGATGCGCGCCGCGTAGCGCGGTATCGGGGCGGTCGCGCCGAGCGCCGCGGACAGGCGGTCGACCTCCGCATCCGAGAACGACGTCTTCCGGAGCGCGGCGATCGCGTCCGCCACGACGTCGCGCGACTCGGGGCGCTCCGCCCGGGTCTTCTCCTCGAGCCAGCGCACGACCTCGGGGAAGCGGCCGGCGAGGGCCGCGATCTGCGCGGGCATCCCCTGCCGGAGGACGCGCAGGCCCTGCAGCCGCTCGTCCGCGCGCGGGGAGCGATCCGACAGCACGAACGCCTCCTCGAGGCGCCCGACCACCTCCGCGCCCGCCGAGAGCCCGGCGAGAAGCGTGCGCTCGGCGAGCGCCTCGAGCGCGACATATGCCTGCAGGTAGCCGTCGGTCCACGACGAGAGCTCGCCGACCGCCGCGTCGCCGCGCGCCGCGATGACGGCGCGGAGCGCCGCCACCACCCCGTCGCGCACGACGCGCCGCGGGTCCTCGGCCAGCTCCTCGAGCGCCTCGAGCGGATCGAGCCCGCCCTTCCCGCGGCGCGCGCCGCCCGCGCCTTTCACCCGCCCCGCGTCGCCAGCCCTTCCCGCGCCCTGCACCGCGAGCGACGCGAGCGCCTGCGCCGCCACGATGAGCGCGTACTCCTCGGTGGTCGCGCAGAGCGCCCGCACGAGCCGCTCGGCCGGCGCGCCGCGGTCCGCGATCGCCGCGCCGACCGCCCGCGCGAGATCCATGTTCACGCGTGGTAAGGGGGCGTTCGGTCCGAGGTCGGGGCCGGGGGCGCGCACCCCGCCGCGCCGGGCGGGCAGCCCGGAGCTGCGATCGAGCAGCGCGAGCAGCTCGGCCGGATCGCCGAGCTGCACGGCGCGCTCGATCGCCGCGTCGATCTTCGGGTTGCGCAGCGCGCCCGGGGGAGTCGCCCCCCGGCGCATATCCGAGGTGTCAGCCATTCAGAACCCCAGGGAAAGACCGACCTCCGGGGAGAGGACGGTGGTCACGGCAGGAAAGGTGAGGCTCGCGCGGAGCGCGAGGTTCAGTGAGAGGGCCTCGATCGGGGCATAGGCAACGCCCGCGCCGATCGACGCGAACCCCTGGCAGCCACCCGGCGAGGCTCCCCGCGATCGCGAGGAACGCGCGCGGCGCGCAGGACACAGGGCCGTGGCGTGCGGACATCGGCGCGCAACGTAGCCCACCGGTGTGTCCGCGAGCGCCAGAAAAGCTTGGGGACGGGAACCCCGCTCACCCGATCCTGGAACACGCCACGCGCAGGAGGGACAAATAATCCACAGGTTGTTCCCAGGTTGTGGAAACCCCGTGGGACCCTGGCAACTCCGCGGAGTTACCCGTCCTGCGCCGATCGCGGGGCGGCAGCCCCTCCAAGCCCCGGCGCCAGCCGAAGCCAGCCCGGGCATGGACGCGCCGCCCACACCGATGCAACTGATTTTTCTGCGATTTCTGGCGCTCCGTGCCCCGGCGCGCCTCCCAACTTCCGGGCGCTAAACTCCCTCCTTCGGAACCAATCTGCAACCCAAAAATCACGTTCCCGAGCCCTGTTTGACAGTCCACATGCTTGTCCACAGATTGGCCACCTGATGGCCCCAGACGGCGCGCAGGTTTCGTGTCGGATGGGGGGCGCCGGGCGCGTTCTCGCTTGTCTTTCGGGTGGCGATCGACATGCGATTGACAAGCTCGCGATGACCTGGGTGGGGGAGGCAACGGGCGCCGGGGCTCGGCCGGAGCGCCCGGCGAGCGTCCATCCGGCGGACGCGCGGGCGTCGAGGCTCGTCCGGCCGGAGCGCCCGGCGAGCGGTCCATCCGGAGGCCGACCGGGCGAGGCGGCCGCGCCGGGCGCGGCGTCGCTGGGCCGCGCGGCGCCGCGCCCGGCGTGCTAGCGGGTGCGCATGCGCGTTCCGGAGATCCCCGAAGAGATGGCGTCGCCCCTGCGCGCCGGCGACCCGCCGGCGCAGGTCGCAGGGCGCCCGCTGATCCGGAGGAGCGCGCGCGTCCCACGTTGGTGCGCGCGGCTCGCCGACCACGACGCGGCCTCGCTCGCGGAGCTGCTCCGCCGGGCCGGCGGCACGGCGTCGGCGGCGCGCTCGGTCGCCGGCAAGGTGGTGCGCCACGCCTTCGGCGCCGAACCGGGCGCGCCGGCGCCGGCGCCGGCCTGGGACGCGCGCGCGCTCGCCGCCCTGGGCGTCGGGGCCTGGGCGCACGAGGCGTTGCTCGCGCTCGATCCGGCGCCGTCGCTCGAGATCGCCGAGCGGGCGCCGGCGCAGGATGACACGCTCCGGCTCGTCCTGCGCGCCCACGACGGCGCGCTCATCGAGTCGGTGCTCATCCCCGGGCCCGCCCGCACCACGCTCTGCGTTTCGAGCCAGGTCGGCTGCGCCCGGGCCTGCGCGTTCTGCGAGACGGGGCGCCTCGGGCTCGAGCGCCAGCTCGCCGCCGGAGAGATCGTCGATCAGGTCCGGATCGCTCGGGCGCTCGCGGCTGAGCGCGGCGGCGCGCCCCTCAGGAACCTCGTCTTCATGGGGATGGGGGAGCCGTTCGATAACCTCGGCGAGGTGCTGAAGGCCATCCGGCTGCTCACCGATCCGCGGGCCTTCCGGTTCGCGCCGTCGCACGTCACCGTGAGCACCGTCGGGGTGGCGGACAAGATCGAGCCGTTCTTCCGCGACGCGCGGGCGGAGCTCGCCGTCAGCCTCAACGCCCCGGACGACGCCCGCAGGCAGGCGATCATGCCCGTGAACGCGCGCTTCTCGATGGCGGCGCTGAAGGAGGCGATCGCGCAGGCGCTGCCGCGGGGGCGGCGCGTGCTCTTCGAGTACGTGCTCTTCGATCGATTCAACGACGCCCCGGAAGACGCGGATCTGCTCGCGGCCTACGTCGCCGGGCTCCGGTGCAGGGTGAACGTCATCCCCTGCAACCCCGGCCCGGATCCGGCGCTGCGCCCGCCGTCGGCCGCGCGGCTCGACGCCTTCGTGGCGCGGCTGTCCGGCCATGGCGTGACGACGCTGGTGCGACGGCCGCGGGGGCGCGACGTGGGCGGCGCCTGCGGTCAGCTCGCGGGGATGGCCCGCGTCAGGCAGCCAGAGCCAGCGTGAGGGCGGCGCCGCGGGCGAGCGGGGCCCCGACGCGGAGCGCCCCGTGGCCCGCCGCGAATGCACGGGCGATCTTCCCCGAACGCTGGTTCATCCCGGCGAGCACCGCGCGCTTGCCCGTCTCGCCGGTGTGCCCGAGCGTCGCGAGCAGGGAGAGCAGGTCGGTCCAGACCCGGTCGCGCCAGCGCCTCAGCAGGGACATCACGACGCTCGAGACAGCGCGCTCCACGTCCCGGCTGAAGGTCGCGACACGGGCGAGCGGGCAGCCATAACGAGCGCGCAGGATCGCGAAGATCTCCGGCATCGCCGCCGCGAGAATTTCATTCACAAGGTCGTGGTCGTGACGGTAGCGGTCGAGAAGCCGGGCGTCCTGCGCCGCGCCGTGCTGGACGATGTTCCGGTAGAGCCCGAGGGCCAGGTCGTAGTTGATGTGCGCGTTGATGCCGAGCAGCCCGTGCACCGCCGCCGCCGCCCCGCCCGCGCTGGCGCACTGGAACGCGACGTCCCACGCCTCGACGCCCGTCGACCGCCCGTCGAGCGACGCCGCGAGCGCCGTCAGGTAGTACTCGCAGAAGATCCCCGCCAGGCGCGAGATCCACGCCGGCTCGAGGAACCGGCCGTCCGAGCCCTCGACCGCCTCTTTCACGCGGCGCGTGATCACGGCGTAGACGTCGGGGAACACCGCCCTTGGGTCGTTCCTCTCGCGCAGCCGCGCGGCGACCGTCTCCAGCGCGATCAGCGCCTCGGAGACGGTCGCCGGCGTCATCGTCACGCCCTGCAGGACGGGATGACGCGCGGTGGATACCGCGGGACGGGACGCAGCCAATGACCGCGTCTGCTTGCTCCTCATCGCCAGGGGTTGATCCGAAGTAAGGGTGTTCATGGCTGCGCTGAGCGAGCGAATTCAAGGATCGTGCCCGTATGTCCGGTCCGCAGTCGTACACAGCCACAGGATGTACGAGCGCACGCAGCGCGGAGCTCGAGCGCGCGATCGGTGTCCGCACGCTCGTTCGCCTGCTCTCCCTTCACGTCGGATTTCCCGCGAATACAGCGGAGCGCGCTCGCCCGTCGGCCCGGGGCGAGCGGGTGAGGTCTCGGTGGCGCCACGCGGCTATCGGCGGCGGGAACGTCGAGCGGCGGACGCGTCAGCGCCGTACCGGGCCGCGGTGACAGCGCAGGCCGGCGCACCAAAGTGCCCCATGAGGCAGATTGTTACGCGCAGACGGATCTCCTTCAGGCAAAACAAGGGATCCCCCGACGCCGCACGCACCTGGGTGGCCTGGGTGCGGCGGTGTGTGCTGGATCGCGCGGGCGTTTTCGGGTTTCGGCCGGCCGGGTGATGCGCCGTATCCTGGCGCGGAGCGCTCCGCGCCTGCGCGCAGCCCTCGACGCCGCCTGGCGGTCGACGCCGCCTGGCGGCGGCGAGGGCGGTTGCGCTCCTCCGCGGATGCCCCTGCCGAGCACCATGAGCTTCCTCAAGATCGTCTGTTCCGAGCCCAGAAACGACCTCGCCTCCTTCCTCCAGTCGCTGCCGATCGAGCCGGCAAAGCCGGCCATCGCGCTCGTGATGGGCACCGCGGATCTCGCCTATCCGCTCGTGGCCGCGCGGACCTTCCTCGCGTCGGCGAGGGAGGTGGGCGCGTCGCACCTCCTCTGGGTGGCGCCGTACTTCCCTCCCTCGAGCCGGGTGGGGCAGCAGATCCGCGACGCCGAGGCGTCCGTGCGCGCCTCCGGCCAGGCGGTGACCACGGTCTGGCACGGACCTCTGCTGAGCGCGCTCAACCTCTGGCGCGAGGACATCCGGCTCCGTCGCACGCTGCCGCTGCCGCTCGGCGGCGGCGCGTTGCCCTGGGTGGCGCCCGCGGACGTGGCACGCAGGGCGATCCGCGCGCTCGAGCAGCCCGGCGCGCCGGCGCCCGTCGTCTGCGGCCCCGCCGCGTGCTCGGGCGCCGAGGTGGCGGCCGCGCTCTCCCGCGGCCTCCGCGCCGGCCTGATGAGCGAGCGCTTCGCCTGGCGCCGGTTCGAGGAGATCGATCGCGACCACGACCGCAAGCTCAGCGAGGATGAGCTCCTGCCGTACCTCACCGGCCTCGGGATGCGGGCCGACGAGGCGAAGGCGCTGCTCCTGGCCGCGGACACGACAGGGGACGGGACCGTCGACTTCGAGGAGTTCACCGCCGGGCTGCGGGGGCGGCTCGACAACCTGGTCCAGCAGCTGCTGCGCGAGGACCCGTTCGAGCTCCGGTACGTGGACACGCCGGCCGATCGGGCCGCGGCGGCGCTCGTCCAGGCGGGCCTGCGGAAGGCGGCGGCCGAGGCGCTGATCGAGGGCTGGGCGAGCCTGGCCAGGGAGGGGATCCCCGCGGACGTCCGCGGGTCCGACGAGGCCTGGCTCGAGCTGCCGCCCGCGAGCGTCGACGCCTGGGCCGAGCGGCACGCGCTCGATTTCGTCAACGTCCACCTCCTGCCCGGGCAGGGGCTGCTCTCCCGGCGCGAGGGGGTCGTCGAGAGCGGCGCCGCGATGGGCGCCCTGGCCGGCAAGGAGGCCGCGATCTCGAAGATCGTCGACAGCGGCGGCCGCATCCTGTCGCTCTCCCGCGCGCTCGACGGGAGCGGCGTCTCGGCGCGGTGGCTCGACGCGCCCATGGAGAGCCTCCGGTGGGTGCCGTGCGGGGATCGCGACAAGCGCCGCGCGCTGCTCCTGTCGAGCGGGCAGCTCACGGGGCTGCACGTCGAGGGGGAATGGAACGATCTCCCCTCGGCGATGCGGCTGCTCATGGCGCGCGGCCCGCTGCCCGGCTGGCAGCTCACGACGTTCCGGGAGCTCGGTGAGCTGAAGATCGACCAGCCCGCGGCGCTGTTCGAGCCGAACGAGGTCGTGTGCAACTGCGCCGGGCTCAAGCGCGGGCAGATCACGAGCCTCATCGAGGCCGGGTGCGCGACGCCCGCCGAGCTGTCGGAGCGGACGCGGGCGGGCCAGATCTGCGGCGGCTGCGCCCCCGCGGTCGCCGAGATGTTCGGTGGATCGAGCCTGCAGCAGGCCGAGGTGAAGGCCGCGCGGGAGCTCTCCCCCGGGATCTTCCAGATCACGCTCTCGCCGGTCGGCGGCGCGCCGGCGGCGTCGGTGCCCGGGCAGCACGTCCTCGTGCAGGGGTACCTCGATCGGCGCTGGGTGGCGCGCGCGTACACGCTCTCGGCGCCGGCGCGCGCCGGCGGCGACTACGAGATCACGGTGAAGCGCGAGGAGCTCGGGGTGTTCTCGCGGTGGCTGTGCGAGCGCGCCGCGGCCTCGCTGCTGCGGGCGTCGGCGCCGAAGGGCAGCTTCGTCCTTCCGGCGCCGCCGGTGGAGCGGGTGGTGTTCCTCGCGGGCGGGATCGGCGTCACGCCGGCGATGGCGATGCTGCGGGCGCTCGACGGCACGGCCGGCCGCCCCGACGCGCGGGCCTTCCTCCTCGACTGGTCGGCGTCGCGCGCCGCGGATTTCGCCTATTTCGAGGAGGATCTGCGGGCGATCGCCGGTCGTACGCCCGGCGTCGCGTTTCGCCTGCGCGCGACGAAGGCGGAGGGGCGGCTGTCCAGGGAGCAGGTGGCCGAGCTGTATCCTTACCGGCCGGGATCGCTGGCGCTCGTGTGCGGTCCCGATGCCTTCATGCGCGACGCGCAGGAGCACCTGCGCGCGGTGGGCTGGCCGCCGGACGCCATCCAGCGGGAGCTGTTCAGCTCGAACGTCGACACCGCCGGCGAGGTCCGCCCGACGCCGCTCCGGCGCGCCGGCGCGGCGCGGGCGGCTGGCGGCGTGTGTCCGGTCGAGCACGGGTCGTTTCACGTGACCCCCACCGCGCCCGAGGCGGTGCCGACCGAGGCCGAGGCGTTCCTGCGCCAGTGCTACGCGGAGCTCGGGGTGCCCTCGGCGGCGGACGAGCGCTGGCAGGAGGTGCGGGCGAGCCTGGAGAAGCACGGGACGTACACGCACTTGCCCGACGAGCTCGCCTATGGCGCCCGGCTCGCGTGGCGCAACAGCTCGCGCTGCATCGGGCGCTTCTTCTGGTCGACGCTCCACGTGCGCGACCTGCGCCACCTGAAGACGGAGGAGGAGATCTTCCAGGCGCTTGTCGAGCACCTCGATCTGGCGACCAACGGGGGCGACGTCCGGGCGACCATGACGGTGTTCAGGCCGGGTGAGCCGCGGATCCGCATCTGGAACGGCCAGCTGGTCCGCTATGCGGGCTACCGGCTCCCGGAGGGCGGCGTCCTCGGCGATCCGGGGAACGTGGAGCTGACGGACCAGGCGCTCGCGCTGGGCTGGCCGGGCGGGGAGCGGACGCGCTTCGATCTGCTGCCGCTGATCATCCAGATCGGCGACGGCCGGCCGAAGTGGTTCGAGCTGCCGCGGGAGAAGGTGCTCGAGGTGCCGATCGAGCACCCGCGGTATGCGTGGTTCGCCGAGCTCGGGCTGAAGTGGCACGCGCTGCCGGCGGTCTCCAACCTGGCCCTCGATCTCGGCGGGATCCAGTACACGGCGGCGCCGTTCAACGGCTTTTACATGGGCACCGAGATCGGCGCGCGCAACCTGAGCGACGTGACGCGGTACGACCAGCTGCCGCTCATCGCGGATCGCCTCGGGCTGGACCGGACGCGCAGCGACACGCTCTGGCAGGACGCCGCGCTGGTCGAGCTGAACGTCGCGGTGCTGCACTCGTTCCGGCAGGCCAAGGTGCGGATGATGGACCACCACACGCTCTCGGAGTACTTCAAGAAGTTCGAGCAGCAGGAGCGGCAGTGCGAGCGCCCGGTGTATGCGGACTGGACGTGGATCGTCCCGCCGATGTCGGCGTCGACCATGGCGGTGTTCCACACCAACATGGAGAACAAGATCCTGAAGCCGAACTACCTGTATCAGGACGATCCGTGGAAGCCGTCGAAGGACTAGGGTGGGGAAGGCGCCCTGCTCCGGCGGCTGCGCGCGTCAGCGGCCGCGGCCGCAGCGGAGCCGGCCGTTGTCGTTCTCGATGTCTCCTCTGCACCTCCTCCAGTCCACCATCCGTGTATTGTGGAAGTGGCCCCTCCGATCCTCGCAGCGGGCGAACAGCGTGCCTCGCTCCGTCCGGACGTTCCTGCACGTCTGGAGATACGAGCCGCGTGGCGGACGACCCCTGTCCTGGGCTTGCGCCACATCACTGCTGGACAGCACGGCGGACAGCGAGAGCGCGCCGAGGATCAGCGCGCCGAGCGTATTCTTCATGGTTCCCCCCTTGGCACACCGCCCCGCAGAGCGATGCAGTTGAGGGTTTTCTAGGGCGCGCGCTCCGGAGGCGCAATCCTGCTGGAACTGGGGACTCGGGCCAGCGCGTGGGCCGTCGAGCCGCAGAGACACGGCAGGAGAGGAGCGGAGAGCCGGAGCGCTGGTCTTTCTGTTCTCTCGAAGTGCTGATTCTCTGTGTCGCCATGGATCGAGACGCTCTGCGTCTTCCAGCGAATATCGGCCTACTCCTGCTCTGGCTCGCGGGCAACGCACGCAGATGGCGCGTCTATCGCGCTGGCATGTGATATGGGGAGGTGGCTAGAAGGGGCACGGAATGACGACATCGCGCAGATCCTGATCGGAGCCTGGCCTCCGCTCGCAGCTCATGGTGCTCATCGAAGCTGGGGGTCACCGGTCCGGCCGCGGTGTGCTGCCGCGGCCGTTCCGGTGCTGAGGTGCGCCCGCGGCGGCGCTCAGCGCAGGGCCTGCTCTGCGCTGGACGCCGCGAGCGCCTGACCGAGCCACCTCTCCAGGGTCGCGAGGTCGGTGCACGCCTCGATGCGCGCCGCATCCTCCGCGGTGAGCGCGAACTGCCGGTGCGCGAGCACGCGGCGTAGGGCCGCGCGCGCCTCGTCGAGGCGACCTTCGTCGACCAGACGCTGCTTCATCTTGGGATTGGCCGTGAGCAGGACTTCCAGGATGCGGTCCTGGCGCGCGTCGATCTCGGGATCGCCGGTCCTGGCGAACCGCCACAGGAGCTCCTCACGGGCTGTCGTCGACATGGGCAGGTACTGTAGCATGGACAGCACCCACTCAAGCGGCCGGCGCGGCGCCACCCAGCGGGCGAACTCGTCGAGCGGCTGCCCCGAACGGGCGACAAGGAACGGCACCAGCTCGTCCCGCAGCGGGAGCTCGTTCGCCGCCACCCACACGAAGCAGCGCCCCAGCGGCTCCACCGCGTAGCAGCCAGGAGCGAAGCGAACCGGATGGCGCGCCTGCCTCAGCCACTCCGGAACGTGCGGCGCCGCCAGCCAGAGCGGCGTTTCACCCGGCCAGGACGGAGCCCGCTCCTCGACCCGCTGCACCTGCCTGGCCTGCCGCCGAAGCAGGGCCCGCTCCACCGCGCTCATGTCCAGATGGTCCCCCGCGAGCTTCAGCTCCACCACGATTTCCTCGTACGCCTGCGCCGCCGGCCACGGGGGCGGCAGCCGTGCGAGGAGCCCCGGGCGGCGAATCGCGAGCAGGCCGTCGGTCTGTACCTTCTCCAGCCGTATCTCGGGCGGATCTTGCCACATCACAGCTCCAGCCGTGACCCGCTCTGTCTCTTCGGCAAACGTCCGCTTCGCAAACAGGTCCGGCTGACCCATCGTGTTGCGGGAGGTAGCAGACCGGGAGCGCTGCAGCCAATGTCGCGTGCAGGCGGCAACCTCACCGATCGCCCTCCGAGCACGACCACCGCAATGCCGCCGCTTGAAGCACGATGAAAGGTGCAATTCTCGAACTGAAACCGAGCTGTCTCCGTAAGCACCTGGCAGGTACGTTGCAGCCGGGATCTCGCCGTCAATGGCCTCGCGGATGCGCTGAGAGCATGGCTACGACGGCAAGATCGATTTCGAGAAGGAGACGAATCACCCCGCCTCCTCGGCCATCCTCGGCAAGACGTACTGGGAAGGCGGCATGCCGGAGCAGGTATGGATCGGGTACAAGCAGCTCGTCTACGACCTGCCGAACGGCGATGTGAAGCAGGAGCTCTGGATCGACGAGACCGACGGCGCGAGCGGAGGCACGTGGGTGAAGATCCACGAGCACGTCGACAAGGGGACCGACTTCGGCGTGGGAGGCGAGCCCTGTCGGCCGGGCATCGATCCCGCAATGAAGCTCACGCGGGAGCCGACCCGGGAGGGCTCGGAGACCGGCAAGCCCAACATCAGCGTCTATTTCCGGAGCGACGGGGTGGGCTCCGACGGGCTCCTGTACAAGAAGGGCAGCGTCCGCGAGATCGTGCCCTGACGGCGCCCGCGCACGAGCGGACGAGGGAGAGCGTGTGCGACCGGTTCCCTCGGGAGCGCCGGGGTGGCTAGGATATGCTCGGCGGCGGATGCCCAGCTCGTCGCCGAATCCCTCCGGAGCCCCGCTCGGGCAGGGCGCCCGCCTCGGTCCCTTCCGGCTCGTCCGGCAGCTCGGCAGCGGTGGGTTCGCGCCGGTCTGGCTCGCCGAGGAGATCTACGAAGGCAGGAAGCTCCGCGACGTCGCCATCAAGCTCTTCTTCGTACCCGAGCAGCTCGCGGGCTCCCCCGACGCGACGGCCGCCTGGCGAGACACGGTTCTCGACGAGGCGCAGGCGCTCTGCCGGGTCGAGCACCCGAACGTGGTGCGGTTCTATTCGTTCCAGCGCGACGACGCCCTCGGCGTGGTCGGCCTGGTGATGGAGTATGTGGCCGGCACGAGCCTCGATGAGCTGTCTCGCGAGGCAGGCCGCCTCCCCGAGCGCGTCGTCCTCGAAGCGGCGTCCGCCGTCGCCTGGGCGCTCTCCGCTGTGCACACCGCCGGGCTCGTCCATCGGGACGTCAAGCCCGCCAACGTCGTCCGCGGCTCGGGCGTCTACAAGCTGATCGATTTCGGGATCTCCGGGGGAAACGCGCGGAGCTGGGTCGAGCGGGGGCTCGCCGCCCCCACCGGGCCGCCGCCCACCGTGGCGGTCGACGGATACTCCGGCACGGTGCTGGCCGAGGAGCCGGCGGGCGCGACCATGACCTTGAGCGTGCCCGCGGTCGCCGGCCCCGTCCGGGAGCTGGGCTCCGTGCTCGCGGGCACACCCGGCTACATCGCGCCAGAGTGTGCCGTCGGCCAGTCCGCCACGCCCGCCAGCGATCTCTACGCGCTCGGCGTCCTGATCTTCCGCCTGAGGACCGGCAGCCTCCCCGCCGAGATCGAGCAGCGCAGCGGGGATCCCGCGCACTGGCTCCTCGTGCCGCGGCGACCGGCTCCCCCGCTCGAGGCGCTCGTGCCCGATCCGACGACGGCGACCGGCCTCCTCTCTGGCCTCACGGCGACGCTGGTCGCCCTGGATCCTCAGAGCCGCCCCCGGCACGCCGATCAGGTCGCGCGCGAGCTCGATCGCATCCTCGCCGCGCTCGATCCGGAGCTCGCCCCGCCAGGGAGCAAGGAAGGGTCGCAGCCGCCACTTCGCGGGTCCGACCGGTTCTCGCGGCCGCCGCCCGAGGACCGCCCCGCGCGGCCGTCGCCGGAGAATCGCCCCGCGCGTCCGCCGCCGGAGGACCGTCCCGTGCGGCCCCCGCCCGACGGCCGGCCGCCGATCCTCGGGCGGCGAGCCGAGCTCGACGCGATCGCGCGCGCCGCGCAGGCCGCGCAGGAGGGCCGCGTGCGCGGGATCGTGGTGGGCGGCCACCAGGGGATCGGTCGCAGCCGGCTGCTCGATGCGGCGGTCGAGCGCACCGGATGGGACCTGCGCCACGTCGTCCGGCTCCGGTGCCTGCCCGAGAGGCGGAGCCCGTTCTATCCGCTGCGCCGCGCCGCCGAGGAGCTCGGCGAGAGCGATCTCCCCGAGCTCCGCGCCCTCCCCGCGGCGCTGGAGCGGGCGCTGTCTCCGGCGCTGCTCCCCTCCGCGGACGAGGTCGCGCACACGGTCGAGGCCATCGAGGACGCGCTGCTGCGGGCGAGCGCCCGCGAGCCGCTGCTGCTCCTCGTCGACGATCTGCAGTGGGCAGACGCGGCGACGCTGGAGCTGATCAAGCTGCTCCTGCGGCGCGCCGCCGCGGAGGGGCAGGGCCGGCTGCTCGTGATGGCGGCCGCGCGCAGCGAGCCGAGCCGGCCGGCGCCCCTGCGCGCCCTGCTGGGCGAGGTGCGCGCGCGGGTGTGTCCCGGGGTGACCTACCTCGGCCTCGCGCCGCTCGACCCCGAGGCCGCCGCCGAGCTCGCGCAGGCGGTGGGCCGCGGCCTGCATCCGGAGGCCACGCAGGGCGGGGCCGCGGCGCTTGTTGCCCCGCTTGCCCCGCTCGCGCCCGCGCTGGAGCGGGCCGTTGTCGCGACGTCCGGAGGCGTGCCCTTCTACATCGTGCACGCGCTCATGGCGTGGCACGAGAGCGGCGCCCTGGCGCTCCGCGACGGGACCCTCTGCGCCGCGGACGACCGGGCCCTGCGGGGAGAGGTCCCCGGCGTGGCCGATCTGCTCGAGGCCCGGGTGGCCTCGTTCGCTGCCGACAGCGCCGCCGAGCGCAGCGCCCTGCGGACCCTCGCCGCGGTGGCGCTCTGCGGCGGCGGGCTCGGCGTCGACGTGCTCCTGCGCGTCGTGGGGGACGACGAGCGCGCCGAGGCGGCGCTCGAGGCGCTCGGCGGGTCGGGCGTGCTGACGGCCTCCGGCGACGCGCAGGAGTACAGCTTCCCGCAGGAGATGCTGCGGCAGGCGGCGCTCCACCTGACGCAGCGGCGGCCGTGGTTCCAGCGGCTGCACCGGGCGCTGCTCGACGCGCTCGCGGAGGGCGCGCAGGGGCGCGTGGACGCGGGGCTGCTCGGCGCGGGCTACGAGCGGCTCGGCGCCGTGGCCGAGGCGCGCCGCTGGCTCGGCCGCGCGATGGCCGAGGCGGCCGCCGCGGGGCTCTTCGAGGAGGCGGCGGCGTTCGCGGATCGGCTGGCCGCGCTCGCGGCGGATCCCGAGGCGCGCGCCGGCCTCGAGATCGACGCGGTCCGGGCGCTCATCCAGGGGCGGAAGCTCGAGGAGGCGAGCCGGCGGCTCGCGCGCCTCCCGGAGCACGCCGTCGTGGCGCGCGGCGGGCCGCTCGACGTGCGCCGGCGCATCCACCGGCTCGAGGTGGCGCGCGGGCTCAGCGAGGCGGGGGCCGACGATCCGGGGCTGCTCGCCGACGCGGACGCGCTCGGCGAGGCCGCGCTCCGCTGCGAGGCGCGGATGGCGCTCGCGGGGGTCGCCGCCGGGGCGGGGGTCGCCGCGGATCGCGCGATGGAGCTCGCGGGCGAGGCGGTGGAGCTCGCGGCGGGCGCGGGCCCCGCGGCCGAGCTCGCGGCCCGCGTGCTCCGGTGCGAGCTGAACTACGCGCAGAACCGCCGCGATCACGAGCTGCTGGAGCGCGATCTCCAGCGCGCGCTCGCCATCGCGGCGCCGCTGGCCTCGGCGTGGCACAGGGTCCACATCGGGGGCGATCTCGCGGTGCTCGAGGCCGAGCTCGGGCGGACCGGCGTGGCGATCGACCGGCTGCGCAGGCTCGTCGCCGAGGCCGAGCAGCAGGGGATGCGGGGCCAGCTCCGGCTGCTCCTGCAGAACCTCTCGGCCTTCCTGATGCGCGAGGGGCGCGCCGCCGAGGCGGCGGAGGTCGCGCGGCGGACCGCGGAGCTCGCGGCGCAGGACGGCGACCCCGCGCTCCGCGCGGCGGCGCTCTCGCTCCTGGCGGCGGCGCTCACGCGGGCGGGCCGCCCCGCCGCCGCGCTGGAGAGCGCGGATCAGGCCGAGCAGCTCCAGCGGGCGCGGGGGGACCGATACCACGCGCTGACGCTGCTCCGGCGCGCCGAGATCCACTGGGAGCTGGAGCGGGTGGGGGAGGCCCTCGAGGACGCGGTGGAGGCCCGGCGCGTGGCCGAGGAGCACGGCGACGACAGCATCGCCGCCGGCGCGCGCCTCTGGGCGGCGCTGCGCCGCGCGCAGCTCGGCAAGCTCGAGGCGGAGCGCCGGCGGCTCGTCGGGGAGGTGCGCGCGTCGAGCCCGCGCGTCATCGGCCTCCTGCGGGGCCTGCTGCCGGAGATGGCGGCGTGGCTCGACGGGGGGTGATCATGCACAGGCTCGTGCCATCGAAGCACAGCGCCTTGGCTCTCTTCCGCGTCCGACCGATGAAGACGAAGACATCACCCGAGAGCCGCGTCTTCTGCGTCGCGGCCCGGTGGCTCCTGACGGTGTGACGGTTCAGACGAGCTGAGCGAGGATGGCGTCCGCATAGGCGCGGGCGCCGCGGGCGTTCGGGTGCCCCACCGAAGCGCGCTCCCACAAGAAGCGAGTATGGAGGGGCACGCCGAATCGGTCGCAGAGGCCGCGCCGGACGGCGACGAGCGGGTCCTGGGGCACGAGCCGATCGTCGAGGCCGAACAACCAGGGGTCGGCTGTCTGGATGGCGTGCTGCGGCGGAATGGAGGGCAGCGCCAGCGACGCGCGCCTGCCGGGCAGTGCGTTGAACGCCTCGACCTGCTCGCGCAGGACGTGCTCCGCTGTCTCCGCGAACACCCGGGACAGCCCCACGAGCTTCGCGCGCAGCGGCTCGATCAGCAGATCGCCGAGGCTCACCTGCGGCCCGATCGCCCTGACGCGCTCCACCCCGCTGGAGAGGATGGCTGCCGGGCCGACCTCGGCCGCGAGCAGCTCGCGCTTGTTCTCGAGCAGCGTCGCCGCCGCGAAGACGGCCGTCGCGGACGCGGAGACGTTGTATTCTGGACGCCACCACTCCTCGAAATGCGTGAGCAGCCCCGCGGCGTAGCGTATCAGGGCCGCCACGTCGCTGTGCTCGGTGACGATCTGGTAATAGCCCGTGAGCACGATCCGGCTCGAAGGGAAGGCTGCGTGTACGTGCTCAAGGAGGCACCGGACGCGGTCGCCCATGGACCGGGTGCGTTCCTTGAGGGCGCGGCGCGACTTGAAGGGCAGCACGATGTTGGTCACGTTCACGTCGTTGATGCCCGCGTCGAGGAGCACCACGTCCGGCGGGGTCGCCGCGAGCTCCAGCGCAGCGCGGTCGACTTGATTGAGCGTGTAGGGGACCTCGCGCGGTATCTCGCCGAGCTCCTCTCGCTCCGCCGGCTCCGGGCAGGGCACCTGCACATTCCGGAGGTCGGCCGAGGGAACGCCGTCCATTGGGCCGAGGCGCCTCGGGATCGGGAGGATGATGTCGATGTCGCCCTCCCCGTCGTTCCAGACGTCCGCGCCGCTATGCGCGAAGCTTCGCACCTCCACCGAGGGAGTCCCCGGCCGATCGCTCAGCACCGCCGCCACCCGCGCGGCGATCTTCTCCTCGGGGCGAAGCCCCTGCCCCCAGAGGATCGAGTCTCCAATGACCGCGATTCGCATGCGGACCTCCGTTCTACTCGACGTGCCTGATTGGGTATCGGACCACCGCCGGGGCGTCGCGTCAAACGCGTACGGGGTCGTCGTCGAGCAGGTCGGCCCCCGGGAGCGCGGCCCAGGTCGAGCGAGCGACGCGCGCGACCCTCGCGGCGCGACGGGTACCAAGCGGGCCAGGGGCCCGGGGGCGGCCCGCTGGAGCGAGGCGAGGAGGGGTCGACGGCCAGCTCCTTGTGGCTGTCGCGGCGGAGCTCGCCGCGTGAGGCGCCGATGCTACTTGCGGATGCCACGGATCTTCTCGGGCGACACGGTCCGCCATCACCTCGAAAGTGCCCGGGTGCAACGCGAGGAGATCGTCGCGACCCCACCGAGCGCCGAGCACGAGGCACCGACTCCTGATCAGGCCCTCGAGCGCGAGGAGCGGCGCCTTGCCTTCCTCGAGGCGCTGCACCAGCTACCCGCGCACGAGGGCGACGTGATCGTTGCCCACGACATCTTCGAGATGTTGATTGAGGACGTGGCCGAGCAGCAAGACGCGCCGGTCAGCACGGCTTCCAGGTGGCGCTCCCGCGGGATCGATGCACTGATCAGGGCGCTGCGGCCGCGGCGAGGGTGAGCGACGGGCGGACCTGAACGCCTTGCCCCGCTGCCCGCCCACGGGCAGGCTTCCGTCATGGAGCTGCCCGAGACGGCGTACTTCGCGCTCGCCCCGGACTGGATCTGCGAGGTCCTGAGCGCCTCCACCGAGGACGTCGACCGCGACGAGAAGATGCCGATCTATGCGCGCGAGGGCGTGCGGTACGCGTGGCTGGTCGACCCCATCCAGCGGACGCTGGAGGTGTACGTGCTCGGCGCGGATCGCCGCTGGGGGCCCGCGGTCGTCCACCGCGACACCGCCCGCGTCCGCGTCGAGCCATTCGACGCCGTCGAGCTCGATCTCTCGGTGCTCTGGGCGAGGTGACCGCGGAAGGCGTAGGAGCGGGCGCGCGTCAGCCGCCCGACTCGATCCAGCAGCCGTTCGCCTGCCCTCCCCACGCGCCCGAGAGGTGGAACTTGTCCGGCGGGTAGATGCCACCCGGGGGGCGCCCCGCGACGGTGATGCGGCGTTCGTGGTCATAACAATACGAGCCGCTCAGGTAAAGATAGCGATCCTTACCGCCGTTGATCGTCGTATTGAGCGTGACCTGGGTTCCACTCACGGTCTGCCAGCTTCCGCCGACGCGCCTTTCCATCTTCACCGACAGGTCGTCGTTGCCGTCGCCCTGGCTGACGAAGCACGCCCCCGCGACGATGCGCGAGTATTTGCCCAGGTAGCCGCTCGCCGTCCAGCTCGGCAACGACGTGGTCATGCTCGGGAGGTGCTCGGAATCGTCCACGCCGCCGAACGAGACCGCCGCATTGTCGAAGTAGCTCTGCCACGACGCCGCTGCGCAGTTCCCGGCGGTCACCTCCGGCCCCGCGTCGTAGACCACGGAGAGCATCCGTGTCCCGCCGGCGATCGAGACGTGCTGTTCGAAGAGCCGCGGCGCGACGTCGGCCGAGGCGTCGGCGCTCAGCAGAACCTCGAGCGGCGTGATCTCGGTCCCGTCCTCGTGGACGAGCGGCATGAGCCTGTCGTCCTCGGGCGAAGAGACGACGAGGACGCCGATCTGGGGCGCCGCGCTGCTCGGATCCTCGTCGATCAGCGATACCGTCCCGACGCGCGGCACCACGAATCGATTCAGCACCTTGCTCTCGATCCTGTCGATGGCCCGAGCGGGCTGGTCGCCGGCGCTCTCCTCGGGCGTCTCCCGTCCGAAACCATGCGAGGCCTGGCTCGCGGACGCCTCCTCCGAGACCTGCCCCGCGTCGCCCGCCTCGACCGCGCAGCCTGCCGCGAGCAGCGTGGCTGCGACGAAAACACCCGGAACGCGCCTATCGTTCAACATACTCGCCTCCATTTCTGGTGAGGTCCCCTGCGCATTCCGGGCAGTGCATTGGCCGTACCTGTGCGCGCACGGCGCGGATCGCCCGGATTTCAGCCCATCAGGAGCGAGCGACGTGGGCGACGTGGAACAACGTCGTGACGCTGTCACGCAGGCGCGACGCCGGGTGTCATGCCCGTGCGACAGGGGCCCGCCTGCGGCGCTCGCGGCCGTCGTGGTCTACGCGGACGGCGCGGAGCTCCGGCACGACGTCGTGATGTTGCCCTTCCTGTCCGGAGCCGACCCGGCCGCGCTGAAGGAGCTCGCCGCGTTCGGTGAAGCGTCTCATGCCGCGAGAGGACCGAGGGGAGGTGCTCCGGCCGGCGTGCGCGTTCGAGCGCTTCGAGCCGGGGTATCCGCAGGTCGAGAACCCGCGTGTAAAGGAAGAAGAGCGCGCACAGCGCTTGGTTCTGCGTGGATGCCGCGGCGTGCGACTGCAAGCTCGTCAACGAAAGCCGTGTCCTCTTCCGCGCCCATCTGCCATGGGTGCTTGTCGCTGTGGAAGCGGATGAATTGCCGGAGCCAGTGGACGATTGCCTCTTCGGTGCGCGGAGAGCAATGCAGGCGTCGTAGGGTGGCGCGTACGGCTTCGATGAAGGGCATGTGGATGGTCCTGCGTGCGCAGGGCCGGTTCGTCGGACCCGCGCTGGCCCTCATCGGCACTCGGCGAGCTCTGCCCGATGACGCTGACAGGCGTAAGCAACGGCTCCGCGAAGCCAGGCGTCCGCGCCGCTTGCGCACGGGGTGGATTCTGCTGCGGGTCGTGCGCCGGGCCGTGCGCCGGGCCGTGCGGCCCGCGGGCGTGGAGCTGCTTCGCCCGTGTAGCCGGCAGAGCTTGAGGCGACGGCGGAGGGATGGCATGCTCTTCGTGTCGACGTCGAACGGAGAACATCATGGAAAGGCGAACCCTCGAACAGCTTGAGGCGGCGCTCGATGCCGTCAGCAGAGATCTCTCCCCACGCGTCGAGGAGCTCGCTCGGAAGAGCACCGAAGGCGCGCTCACCCCGGAGGAGCAAAGGGAGTACGCAGAGATCGTCCGCTTGAACGACAGGCTCAGCCTCCTCAAGCTCGAGGCCGAGGAGTTCTGGACGATGCGCGCGGCTTCGTGAAGCTCTCGAACGATGTGCGGGAGACGGTACAGCGGCGCGCCCAGGGCGCGTGTGAGTACTGCCGGATTCCTCAAGAAGCTTCAATCCTCCCCCATCAGGTCGATCACATCATCGGGAGGCAGCATCGTGGCTCCGACGATGTTGCCAATCTGTGTCTCTGCTGCATCCATTGTAATCTGAAGAAGGGGCCTAACATCGCCTCCATTGATCCAACGACTGGGATCCTCGTGGCACTGTATCATCCCAGGCATCAATCTTGGCGCGAGCACTTCGCGGTCGCGATTGAGGGTACGATTCAAGCGTTGACGGCCGAGGGGCGCGCCACAGTCCAGCTCCTGGACATGAATGGTGAGGACCGAGTTCGCCTGCGTGCGTTGCTCTTGCGCCGAAACCGATACCCGTGAGTCGGCGCGTCGGCGCGCTCACCACGAGAAGCGCAACGTGATCTCATCCGCGTCTGGCTCGTCGAACGACCAGCCCGTCTGGATCGCGTCGACCTGCTTGCCGGTCACCTGCTCCAGCGCGCGGCCGGCGAAACCGGCGCACAGCGGTCCGAGGTGCTCGAACCCTGCGACCTCGGTCACGAGCAGCGTCACCTCGTTCCGCTCGAGCTGCGAGCAATCGACCCGCAGCGCCCCGCCCACCATATCCTGCGCCCAGAAGTCGGGGAACTTCCGGAGGAAGAGCCGAGCGCTCATCCCCCTGAGAAGCAGCTTCATCAAGGTGTTCGCTTCCTTCTCGAAGACCGTCCGGCCGCACCTTACGACGTCCAGGTAGCTCTGCGATGGCTCGTTGTGGACCTGGACGATGCCGCGCAGCACCTCGACGTAGTAAGCGCGAGGGTACCACGCCGCGCTGGACATGGTGGCCAGCGCCCTCCTGAGGTCCTGAGAGAGCCCGTGACGAACCGGGCGGACCCCAGCCTCGTCACACAGCACGTCCGAGTAGGCTGCTGCATTGAGTATCAGAGAGCCCCGGGTCATCGGTTCTTGCATACATGCGCTCTCGTGGAAGATCTCGCTGACACGGCAGAAGAAGAGAGCGACGGGTCGCCTCCGTCAAGGCGGCTTGAGCGCGTAGGTAGAAGGAAGCCAGATCGCAGCGCGAGGAAGTGTGGCGCGGCACACCGAAGTGGCGGGCCTCGCCGAGCGTGGAGAAAGTCCTCGGCAAGATCGAGGCGGAGCGCCGGCGGCTCGTCGAGGAGGTGCGCGCGTCGAGCCCGCGCGTCATCGGCCTGTTGCGAGGCCTACTGCCGGAGATGGCGGCGTGGCTCGACGGGGGATGATCACCTCACGGCTTGGGGGCCGTCGTGCCCGGGTTGTAGTGCACGATGATGCCGCGGTCCTTGTTGCACTTCTGGACCTTCTCGTCCCACACGCAGCCCTCTGGGCACGGCTGCACGCTGGGATCGCCCGTGGGGCAGATCTCGGCCTCGCCCTCTTTCGCGGCGGGCTGCTCGGGCGCCTGCGCGCCTCCGCAGGCAGAGAGCATCCAGGTCAGGACGGGGAGCACCAGAACGATCGCCGATCGACGCATGCAGACCTCCACGAGCCCGCGATGGGTGGGCTCCGGCGTCGACGTCTACCAATTCCCAGCCCTGCGGGGCCAGCGCTTCCGCGCGGCCAGGACGAGCGCCGCGGCGAGCGCGGCGAGCGCGGGCGGAGCGCTCGGGCCGCCCTCGCCGGCCGCGCAGGCGCACCCGCGCGGGCTCGTCGCCACGCGCGGGAAGGCCGGCGCGACCTGCCTGCCGTCGAGCGCGGCGCCCTCGCCGGAGGTGATGAAGCCGGCCCACGCGTGCGGGTGCGGGCGCTCACGCCGGATCTGGAGCTGCGCCGACCGCAGCGCCTCGCTGCGCCCTCCGCCGCGCGCGAGCGCCGCGTAGTACGACGTCATGAGATCCCGCGTCGCCATGTCGCCGACCTTCCACAGGCTCATCACCTGCGTCTCCGCCCCGGCGAGGAGCAGCGCGCGGCGCAGCCCGTAGACCCCGTCGCCGCGCGGCACCTCGCCGAGGCCGGTCTCGCAAGCCGAGAGCACCACGAGCTGGGTCCCGTGGAGGTCCAGCGAGGAGATCTCGAGCGCGGTCAGGATGCCGTCGTCCTCGTCCGAGCTGCTCCGCCGCGCGTTGGCCCCTGCCAGCGCCAGCCCCGAGCGAAGGAGCGGGTTTTCGCTCCAGGCGGGGCCTTCGATCGCGGCGCCGCGGGTGCTCGCCGGATCGGCCGGAGAGCCCTGGTCCGGGAGGAAGAAGCCGTGCGTCGCGATGTGCAGCACGCGCGGCCGCTGCGCCCGCTTGATGGCCTCCTCGGTGGCCGACGGGCCGGTCAGCACCGTGGCGCTGGCCAGCGCGCTCCGCACCGCCTCCGCCTCGCGCTCCGTGCCCGGCAGGGGCGGGAAGCGCGCACCGGCCAGCTCGGCGGAGCGCAGGCCGCGCGTGGCGTCGTCGTCCGGCGCGAGCTCCGAGAGGCTGCCGAACGCGGGATCGGCGACGACCAGCACGCTTCCACGCGGCGCTCCGGCCTGCGGCGCCGCGGCGCGCAGCAGATCTCGCCCGCTGGTCAGGTAGGTGAACGAGGCGCGCTCGATGAGATAGCCGCCCTCCTCGTCGACGAGCGCGGCGAACGGCACGAGGTTCAGCGCGCCGTCCGGGCTGAGGAGGACCCAGCGCGCGGGGCCGAGGGCGCCCCGGATCGGCTGCATCACGAGCGCGTCGAGGCGGCGCGCGCTCTCCCGGGGGTCTCGCTCCGGGTTCGAGAGGTCCCGCGAGAGCTCCGCGGCCGCCGCGTCGATGGCGTCGGCGTCGCCGAGATCCACCCCCGTTACGTCCCCGCGCCGCCCGACGACATAGGCCGCGTAGCGAGGCTTGCCCCACGTGGGCCTCACCGGCGGCCCGAACGGGTCGTGGGGCCGGTACTGGACGATCTCGACGAGCGCCGCCCCGTCCGGGATCGCCGCCTGCACGCCCTCGACGGTGATCGGCGGCTCCTTCGCGTCCGCCGGGCGCGCGGCGCGCGTCCGCGCGGCGAGCTGGAACTCGAGCCCCTGGCGCTCGGCCTCGAGCTGCTGCACCTCGCGCTGGTGCTCCTCGGCGGGGAGGTCGATCGGGCCGCGCGTGATCGCGGTGGACAGCCTCGCGTCGAGCTGCGTGAGGGCGCCGAGGAGCGCCCGGCCCTCGGCGTCGAGGCTCCGCCGCAGCGACGCGAAGCTCTCGGCGATGGCGTCGAGCGCGAGCCCCTTGCGCCGGAGGATCGACCGCAGGGCGAGCCGCGCCGCGGCCTGGTCGCGCGGGGCACCCTGGAGGTGCAGCGAGAGGGTCGCGTCGGTGTCGCGCTGGACGAGGCCCATGTACAGGCGCTTCTGCCGCTCGGAGCCCCTCGCCAGGTTGGCCCGGGCGCTCCGGTCCTGGAGGCCGGCGGCCCGCTCGCGCGTCCGCACGGCGACGGCGGTCCGGCCCTGCGCGACGTACAGGTTCGCGAGGTGCCCGAGCGCGCGGACGATGGCCGGGTGATCCGGCGCGAAGACCCGCTCGCGGATCACCAGCGCCTGGAGGAGCAGCGCCTCCGCCCCGGGATCGCCTTTGCGGGTGAAGAGCACGCCGAGCTCCTCCAGCAGATCGGCGCGCACCGCGCTCTGCGCCGGCAGCGCGGGCTCGAGCCGCGGGCGCAGCGCGAGGAGGCGCCGCTCGGCCTCCTCGACCTGCCCGCGCCGCAAGGAGAGCTGCGCGGCGCGCAGATCCGGGATCGCGTAGGCCCACCCCGAGCCGCCGGTGGCCTCCCTGAGGATCACGCGCAGCCTGTCGAGCGCCTCCGCAAAGGAGCGCAGCGCGCGTCGCTCCAGGTACAGCCGCGCGAGCGAGTCGACGGCGTAGAACTCGCCCCAGCCCTGGAGGAGCGGCTGCGCTCGCTTCAGGAGCTCCTCGGCGCTCTGGAGGTCCCCGAGGTCCAGGTAGACGTTGCCGAGCCGGGCATAGAGCATCCCCTCGTCGTTGAAGGAGGGCTGCTCGCGCGTCAGCCCCCGCACCAGCAGCGCCTCGGCGCGCGCGTAGTCGCCGTAGCCGAGGTAGAAATGCGCGAGCTCGCTGTCGAGCCCGGAGGTGCCCTCCAGCAGCGCAAAGTACCTGTCGGCGAGGGCGGCGCCCTCGGCCAGATCGTCTCTCTCGACGGCCGCTCTCCAGCGCGCGTGGGCCGCGGCGAGGTCCTCGCTCGCCTGGTCGGCGGGGCTCGGCTGCGCCGCGATCGGCGCGGGCCGGGCCGCCGAGACGAGCGCCGCCACGGCGAGCGAGAGGAGCCCGGCGCGGCGGCGGGCGCCGCGCGCGGGGCGGAGGGGCGGCATCGCGGAGCAGGGGGATGCTTTGCTGCGCATCAGCCACTCGATCAGGCCCGCCGCGGGGCGCGGCGAGCCGCTGGAACGGCGTCGCGGCCGCCTCGCGCGGCCGCGGCGCAGCTCACTTCGCCTCGACCTTCACGTTGGCGTTCGCCTTGAAGCTCGCCTTCCCGCCCGCGCCGCCGCCGCTGTCGTCCGCGGGCACGGCCGCCTTCAGCTCGAACGACGGCGGGGTGTTGGGATCGCACTCCGGCGGCGGCCCGAACCCGTCGGCGTTGAACTTCCACGCGAGCGACCCCGAGGCCGACGGATCCTTCCGGATCGCCTTGATCTCCACCTCGTGCTCCCCCGCGCGCGCCGGCGTGCAGTACGAGAGCAGGTAGAAGCGCTTCATGTGCGCCTCGATCTTCGCCGCGATCTTGTCGAACGACTCCTTGACCTTCGCCTGGTCCGCCGCGAGCTCCGTCCCGTCGCGCCCGATCTCGTCGAGGCGCGCCTTCTCGATCTCGGCGCCGACGCCGACGACGAAGATCTGGTAGTTCTCGTACTCTTCCTTCTTGAGCTCGTTCAGCATGTCCTCGCGGCTCACGCGGTTCGCGCGATCGGTGCCGTCCGAGAAGACGACGAGCGTGCCGAACTTGAGGGGACGACGGTCCTTGTCGAGCTGCTTCTTGAGCTCCCGGATGCCCTCCACCACGCCGCCGTGGAGGTTCGTCGACGTGTCCTTCGGCTTGTAGCTCCGGAGCCCCTCGAGCCCGCCCTCGACCGAGCCCTGCGCCTCGGTGAACGGCACCACCGAGTGGATTTTTACCTCGCCGTCGAACGCGTAGACGCCGACCTTCTGGCTCTTGCCCACCCGATCGCTGAACGACTGCGCGGCGTCGACGAGGGCGTCGGCCTGACCCGACTCGGTGATGCTGCCGCTCATGTCGACGAGCAGCATCGTGTACATGACCGCCGCGACCTCGGGGTTCTGGATGGTCTGCTTGCTCTCGAACTTCGAGACGATCTCGCCGTCCTCGTAGATCTCGAAGTCCTCGGCCGTGAGGCCGCCCACCGGCTCGTCCTCGCCGGCATCGACGCTGAAGAACACCCAGACGTTGTTCGGCTTCTTCTGGGCGGAGTTGATCCGGGTCACCCGCAGCCCGCCGCCGCACGCCACGCTCGACAGAGCGAACAGGGCGGCGAGCAGGATCCGGAACGCTGGAGAACAAAGGAGGATTTTCACGCGCGCGATTAGCGCGCATCGGACGCCGCGATGTCAATTCGCTGCCGCAGGCGGCCCCTCCCCGCGGCCGCCCCGCCGGGCGGGCACGGCCGCGCGGCCGCGCCGGCGGGGGAGGGCGGCACCCCACACCCCGAGGCGCCGGCCGCGCCGCGCGCGGCGGCCCTGCGTGGCCTCGCCAGGCGCGCGGCCCGCGCGGTCGCCTCGCCGATCGTGCAGGGAGGCGCTCGCGCTGGTTTACTCCGGGAGGGAGACCGCCGTACATAGCCCCGCGCGCGTCGAAAACCGCGCGCGTCGCCCCCGGGCGCTCAGCGAGTTGGTCTCCCCGGGCCGATTTCCGTTACCCTGTCGCCGCATGGCACGCATCCTGATCGTCGAGGACTCGCCGGCAATGCGAGCGTACATCCGCTCGACGCTGGAGGACCGCGTGCTGGGGCTCGCGGGCGACGTCGACATCGTGGAGGCCGTGAACGGCTTCGACGCGCTCCGGCTCCTGCCGCGCGGCGCGTTCGACCTCGTGATCACCGACATCAACATGCCCGACATCAACGGGCTCGAGGTGATCCGCTTCGTCCGGCAGAGCGACCGCTACCGGCACGTCGCGATCCTCATCATCTCCACGCAGGCGACCGAGCGAGACATCCAGCGCGGGCTCCGCCTCGGCGCCGACCGCTTCCTCCCGAAGCCGTTCACGCCGGAGGCCCTGCGCGACGCGGTGGTCGCGAGCCTCGCGGCGCGGGCCGAGGCGCCGCAGGCCGGCGCCTCCCCGTCCGCCGACGGCGTCGACGATCGCGCCTCCGCTGCCTCCCCGCGCGCGGAGGAGCCCGCGGCCCGCACGAAGCATCCCGGCTCCGGCGAGGGAGGCGGCGGCTGATGGTCGACGGCGGCGATCGGGCGCGCGAAGAGTTCTTCTCGGAAGCGCAGGAGATCGTCGAGGGGCTCGGGCGCGACCTCCTCGCGCTCGACGAGGCGGTGCGGACCAACAAGGTCGACCCCGACGTCATCAACGACGTCTTCCGCGCCGTGCACACCCTGAAGGGGCTCGCCGGGCTCTTCGGCGCGACCCGGATGGCCACCCTCTCGCACGAGCTCGAGGAGCTGCTCGACAACCTCCGCCTCGGCCGCATCGAGATCAGCGCGTCGGTCCTCGACCTCCTGTTCCGCAGCGTCGAGCTCTACGGGCGCATCCTCCAGAACGAGAAGGACGGGCGCGAGGCGCCGATGCCCGAGGTCGACGACCTCCTGCGCCAGCTGCACCAGGACGCAGGCCCGAGCGCGGCCGGCCTCCCCGACGACAACTACGATCTCGATCCGGGGCTGCTCTCCGTGCTCACCGAGTACGAAGAGCACCGGCTGCGCACGAACATCGCGAGCGGGATGACCCTGTTCCGGCTCCGCGTGCAGTTCCACCTCGCCACGATCGATCAGGCCCTCGACGACCTGAAGATCACCGCGAAGCCGTACGGCGAGATCATCACCTACCTGCCGACCGGCGCGGGCGCGGATCAGGACTCGATCGAGCTCGACATCCTGATGGCCTCGCGCGCGCCGCTCGAGGAGCTCCAGCGCGCGCTGCACCAGGCCGGCGCCGCCGTCGAGGAGATCCCGCGGCGCAACAACAACGGCCACGGCCGGGTCGCCCCGCCGGGCATGCCGTCGATGTCCGCGGCGCTCCGGGGCGGCGCGCCGACCGGCGTGTCGCGGGCCGTCGACCTGACCGGCTCGATGTCGGCGGCGAGCCCGCCGTCGAGCGCGCGCGGCAACCGCAAGGGGGAGCTCAGCTCCATCCGCTCCGTCGCGCAGACGGTGCGGGTCGACATCCACAAGCTCGACCGGCTGATGAACATCGTCGGCGAGCTCGCCCTCGTCCGCTCCGCGCTCGGCCGCCTCGTCGAGCGGCTCCGCGCGGCGCCCACCGAGCGCGAGCTCTCGCTCGATCTCCACAGGCTCCAGCGCACGTTCGACCGGCACCTCGCCCAGATGCAGGCGGGCATCCTCGAGGTCCGGATGGTCCCGCTCGGGCAGGTCTTCGACAAGCTCGCGCGCGTCGTCCGCCAGATCAGCCGCGACGCCGACAAGCTCGTGAACCTCGTCATCACGGGCGCCGAGACCGAGGTCGACAAGCTCATCGTCGAGGAGCTGAGCGACCCGCTGATGCACATGATGCGCAACGCCATCGACCACGGCATCGAGTCGAAGAGCATGCGCGAGGCGGTGGGCAAGCCGGCGGTCGGCACGATCGCGCTGAACGCCTTCCAGAAGGGCAACCACGTCGTCATCGAGATCGAGGACGACGGCAAGGGCATCGACGTCGACAAGCTGCTCGACGCCGCCCTGCGCCGCGGCGTCATGACGCCGGAGGACGCGCGGACGACGAGCTACCGCGAGGTGCTGAACCTCATCTTCCAGCCGGGCATCTCGACCAAGACCGACGTCAGCGAGATCTCCGGGCGCGGCGTCGGGATGGACGTCGTGAAGACGAACATCAGCAAGCTCGGCGGCGTCATCGACGTGCACAGCGAGCCCGGCATCGGCACCAAGATGACGGTCACGCTGCCGATCACGCTCGCGATCATCAGCGCGCTCATCGTCCGGGTCGCCGACCGGCTGTTCGCGATCCCGCTGACCAACGTGCAGGAGGCGGTCGCGCTCGACGAGGCCACGGTGCGCCAGATCGACGGCCGCGAGATGATCACGCTGCGCAACAGCACGCTCCAGCTCTGCTACCTGGCGCGGCTCTTCGGCCTGAACGAGGAGGAGGAGCTCAGCGCGCGCATCGCCGGCCTGCTCGGCGGCGCGCGCGGCGGCTCGGCGGCGCGCGCCGCGGTGGGCGGCGGGCGCCGGGGCGACGGCGGCCGCTCGACGCTCGGGCTCCAGGGGGGGAGCAAGCGCAAGTACATCGTCGTCGCGTCGGTCGGCGCGCGCAGGCTGGGCCTCGTCGTGAGCACGCTCATCGGGCAGCAGGACGTCGTGATCAAGGCGCTCGGCCCGTCGCTCTCCTCGGTGCGCGGCTTCTCCGGCGCCACCGAGCTCGGCGACCAGCGCATCGCGCTCGTCCTCGACGCCCCCGCGCTCATCGAGGAGATCCTCCACGGCGGGGACCGGCAGCGCAACGATCCGCGGAGCACCCATGGCTAACCTCACCCGAAGGCCCGCCCGGATACCGGTCTCGAAGCGGAACTCGCGTGCGCAGGCGAGCGGCCCGCGGACCGAGTACCTCGCGTTCACGCTCGCGGGCGACACCTACGCCGCGCCCGTCTCGCTCGTGCGCGAGATCCTGAAGCCGCCCCCGCTCACCCCGGTGCCGCGGGCGCCGGACTCGACGATGGGCATCGTCAGCGTGCGCGGGCAGCTCGTCACCGTCATCGACCTGCGGCGGCGGATGCGGCTGCACGAGAGCGCGGCGCAGCGGCGGGCGCGCATCCTGCTCGTCGACGCGGCGAACGGCGAGACGCTCGGCCTCTTCGTCGACGAGGTCCAGCAGGTCTACCGGCTCGCCGACGCCGAGATCGAGCACGCCGCGACGGCGCTCGGGGGGGACGTGGCGGGTTACATCGCCGGCATCGCCCGGCCCATGCACGGGGCGAGCGCGTCGGATGGCACCCAGGGCGAGGCGCAGCCGCGCGTCATCATCCTGCTCGACCTGCAGGCCATACTCGCGTCCTAACGGACGATTCGTCCGCGCCCGGGCGGCTCGTAGAGCCCGGGCGCTCGGAGGCTCAGATGCCGTTGACTGGAGAGCGCAGCCGTCCCGACCCGCAGAAGAGCCTCGTCGGCTTTGTGGTCGGCGACGTCCACTACGCGATCGACATCACGCGGGTCCGTGAAATCGTGAATCCGCTCGAGGTGACCACGCTGCCGCACACGCCCCCCGAGGTCGCCGGCGTCGCGAACCACCGCGGCGAGGTGGTGCCGGTCATCGAGCTCCGCGTGCGCTTCGGGCTGCCCCCGGTCGATCCGACCCGCAGCACCAAGTGGATCCTTGTCGACGTGGGGACGCATACGGTGGGGCTCGTGGTCGACGCGGTGACGGAGGTCTTCGGGACGAGCGGCGATTACCGGCCGACGCCGCCGGTGGGCGGCAGCAGCGATCTGCGCGGCATCACGGGGGTGACGACCCACGACGAGCGGATGATCTTCGTGCTCGACGTCGGGCGCTTCATCGAGCTCGCCCTCGCGCTCGCCGCGTCGGGCGCCCTCCTGGAGGCCCCGTGAGCCGCGCGTTCGACGATCTGGGTCCGTTCGACAGCCCGCGCGCGGGCGACGCGGGCTCCTGGCCGGCCGAGCCGGAGTCCATCTCGCCCAGCGTGCGGAGCACGCCGATGCCGATCGCGGTCATCGCCGCGGCGCTCTCCGCGGACGACGCCGAGGAGCGCCGCCAGGCGGCCGCGCGGCTCGGCAGGGCCGACGTCGTCGAGGCGTTGCCGCTCCTGCTCCGCGCGCTCGGCGATCCCGACTGGCGCGTCCGCAAGGAGGCGACCTACGCCTGCCACCGGCTGATCCAGGCCGCGCCGGCCTCCGCGCCGGCGCAGGCCGCCGAGGGGGAGCGGCCGGCCTCACCCGGCGCCGGCGCGGAGGGCGAGCGGCCGTCCGCCCCGCAGCTCCTCGTCGCGGCGCTCCTCGACGCGCTTCAGAAGAGCGAGGACGTCGGCCTCAGGAACGCGGCCATCGAGGTGCTCGGCTACTGCGGCCGCGACGCCACGCCGGCGCTCGTCGACGCGCTCGGCGCGCTCGCGGGGGACGAGCGCAAGCTCGTCGTCGACGCGCTCGGCCGCACGCGCGACCCGGCGGCGCTCGACCCGCTCTACGCCGCGCTCGCCGAGCAGGACGACAACCTGCGGCAGAGCGCGATCGAGGCGATCGCCGGGATGGGGCTCATCGCGCGCGAGCGGGTGACGGACATCCTGTACGAGCGGCTCTCCGATCGGGATCGCTTCGTGCGGCTGACCTCGCTGAACGGGCTGAACGGGCTCGAGGCGCCGGTGCCGTGGCGGGTGCTCTCGTCGCTCATCGACGACCCGATCCTCCGGCCGGCGGCGCTGGTCGCCGCGGCGCTCGCGGAGAGCCCGGAGGCGCCGCGGGCGCTCTGCGCGGCGCTCGCGACGGCGCGGGGCGGCGCGTTCGCGCAGCTCGTCCGGGCGCTCGCGCGGCTCGCCGAGGGGCCGCTCGCGCCGCACGCGGTGGACGCGCTCCGGGCGGCGCCGCCCGAGGTGGGCGCCCGCCTCGTGCAGGCCGCCTCCGCCGCGCCGGGCTCGGGCGGCGCGGAGCCCCCGTCGTGGCGCGGCGGAGGCGCGGATCCGGTGAGCGGGCGCGCCCAGGCGCTCTTGCTCGCGGCGATGGCGCGCGCCCCGGGCGCGGCCGACGCCGCGGTGCAGGCCATGATCGAGCCCGCGCTCGTCGAGACGGCGCAGCGCGCGCTGGGGCTGCTCGGCGCGGAGGCGCTGCCCGCGGTGCTGTCCTACCTCGAGCGCCACATCGATCCCGACCCGGATCTCTGGGAGGGCGTCGACGACGCGACGGCCGCGCTCCTCGACGGCGCCGTGGCGATCGCGGAGCAGGGCGCGCTCTCGGGCGAGCGGGCCTCGATCGACGCGACGCTCGCCGAGCTGCTCGGCGCGGTGCGGCGGTCGGTCCGGAGCCCCTCGACGCTCGTGGCGACCAGCGCGCTCTACGGGCTCGCGAAGATCGGGGCCGCTGTCGACTTCCCGCTGATCGTGTCGCAGACGCGCGCGATCTCGCTGCCGGTGGCGCGCGCGGCGGAGAGCGCGCTCGCGGGGCTCACGGAGCGCTACCCCGGGACGGCGCGCGAGCTCGCGCGCGGGCTCGCGCTGACGGAGGAGACCCACCTCGCGGCGGCGATCGTGATCGAGGCGCTCGGCGACGCGGAGCCGGAGGAGATCGCGTTCCTCACGAGCGCCGCGTCGGCGGGGGACGTGCGCGCGCGCCGCGCGGCCGTGACCGCGATCGCGGCGGCGGCGGGCGTCTCCGCGCTCGACGTGCTGAGCCTCTCCCTGGCCGACGAGGAGCGCGAGGTCCGGCTCGCCGCGGCGCGCGCGCTCGGCCGCCTGTACGCGTCGCTCCCGGACCGCGCGAGCGACGAGCGGGCGCGCGCGCGCGAGCTGCTCGGGCTGGTGCGCGCGTCGGGGGAGCCCGATCTCATCGCGGCCGCGGCGCAGGGGGGCGCGCCGTTCCGCTCGGATCCTCCCTGGAGCGACGCCGCGGAGCGGCTGAGCGCGCCCGCGGCGATCGACGGCGGTGAGGCCCCGGCGTCCCCCTCGGGGACGACCGGCGGGCCGCCGTCGGGGAAGGTGCTGTGAACCGGCGGCGGGACGACGAGATCCGCCTCTTGCCTGACGAGTTCCAGAGGCTGCGTGACCTGTTCAACAAGCACTGCGGGCTCCAGTTCGGGCCCGAGGCGCGCACGTCGATGGAGCGCCGGCTGCGCGAGCGGGTGGTCGAGCTCGGGCTCTCGTCGTTCGCGCAGTATTACGAGTACCTGCGCTTCCACAGCCGCGGGCGCGCCGAGCTCGACGAGGCGCTCGAGCTCATCACGGTCAACGAGACGTATTTCTTCCGCGAGGACTACCAGCTGCGCGCGCTCATGACCGAGCTCGTGCCCATGATCGTCAAGGCGGGGGGCGCCAGGGGCCGGCTGTCCATCTGGAGCGCGGGCTGCTCGACGGGCGAGGAGGTCTACTCGATCGCGATCGCCGCGCGGGAGTCGGGCGCCGCGGAGCGCCGCGAGGTCCGCATCTTCGGCAGCGACATCTCCCGCCGCTGCGTGATCGCGGCGCGCAGGGGGGTGTACGGCGCCTCGTCGTTCCGCGTGACGCCGCCCGAGCTCAAGCGGCGCTACTTCGTGGAGCGCCCGGACGGGTTCCACGTGGCGGACGAGCTGCGGACGCTCTGCCAGTTCGGCCACCTGAACCTGCTCGACTCGTCGCGCGCGGCGGTGGTCGGGCGCGTGGACGTCATCTTTTGCCGCAACGTGCTCATCTACCTGGACGAGGAGTCACGGCGCCGCGTGATCGACATCTTCTACGAGCGCCTCTCGTCCGGCGGGTTCCTCCTGCTGGGCCACTCCGAGTCGCTCCTGAACGTCACGACCGCGTTCGAGCTCGTGCACCTTCGGGAGGATCTCGTGTACCGCAAGCCGGCGGCCACGCTGCGTCTGGGGATCCCGGAGATCTTGCCCGATCGGGGCGGCCCGGAGCGGGGCGGCGGGGAGGAGGGCGGATGAGGCGCCGACGAAGTCGAGGCTGCGCAGGCGACGGTTGGTCCCATGGCGCTCCGGGTGGGGTAGAATGAACCTCCGGCGGAAGGTTTTGCGCTCATGACATTCGCTCCCCTGCGCGTGCTCGTCGTCGACGACTCCGCGTACAACCGGCGCAACATCGCCGAGATCTTGAGCGGAAGCGACGAGATCGAGGTCGTGGGCAAGGCCGGTGACGGCGACGACGCGCTCCGTCAAGCCGCGCAGCTCCGGCCGGACGCGATCACGCTGGATCTCGAGATGCCGCGCATGGACGGCTTCACCTTCCTCCGCATCCTGATGGCGAGGCAGCCGACGCCCGTCATCATCGTCTCGAGCTACAGCCACAAGGAGAACGTCTTCAAGGCGCTCGAGCTGGGCGCCGTCGACTTCGTGGCGAAGCCGGACCGGCAGTTCACGGCGGACGCGCAGATCCGGCGGGAGATCATCCAGAAGGTCCTGCTGGTGCGCTACCTCCGCCCCCGGTCTCCGATGCCTGCCGCGCCGGCCCCGGCGCGGCCGGCGCAGCCTGCGTCGCCGCGCGCGGTGCAGGAGTCGTCGCGGCTCGGCGTCTCGCTGCGCCACCTCGTGGCGGTCGGCTCGTCGACGGGCGGGCCCACGGCGCTCCTCGAGATCTTCAACCGGATCCCGGATCGTTTCCCCGGCGCGATCTTCATCGCGCAGCACATGCCGGACAAGTTCACCCGCACGTTCGCGGAGCGGCTCGATCGGAAGGGCGGCCTCCGGGTGGTCGAGGCGCAGAACGGCGAGCAGGTGGTGGCCCGCAAGGCCTATGTGTGCCCGGGTAGGATGTGCATGGAGATCGCGGTGACGCCGGGCAGCGGGGTCGGGCTGAGCGGCGACATCCGGATCCGGGTGGGGGCGCCGGCGCCTGGGGATCGGTACGTTCCGAGCGCGGACCGGCTGTTCCGGAGCGTGGCGCAGGTGGGCGGCAGCCGCGCGGTGGGCATCATCCTGACGGGGATGGGCGACGACGGGGTGAACGGCGCGCGGGCGGTCCGTGCGGCCGGGGGCACGGTGGTGGCCGAGAGCGAGGACTCGGCGGTGGTCTACGGCATGCCCGGGGCTGCGGTGCGGGCCGGCGTCGTGAACGAGAGCCTGCCCTTCACGGCGATCGGCGACTTCATCGCCTTGCTCTCCTGAGGTGGGCTGGGTTTCAGCGGGCTGCCAAAGTTGACCCCTCGGGCGCATCGTGAGACAGGTCGGTCCCTGACATGCGGATCCGACGCGCCGCACGCAGGCTTGTATGTCTTGGCTGGTTGGCCGCCCTCTCGGGCGTCGCTTTCGACGGCCTTGCGGCGCCTCCTTCGGAGGTAGCGGCGCCCGCGGCCGACGCGAAGAAGGCGGAGCCGGCGAAGGCCGACGCGAAGAAGGCGGAGCCGGCGAAGGTCGACGCGGCGAAGGCGGAGCCCGTGAAGGCGGAGCCGGCGAAGGCGGAGCCCGCGAAGGCGGAGCCGGCGAAGGTCGACGCGGCGAAAGCTGAGCCCGCGAAGGCGGAGCCGGCGAAGGCCGACGCGAAGAAGGACGGGCCGGCCGAGGGCAAGGCGGAGAAGCCGGCGCCGGTCAGGGTGGCGGCCGTGTCGGGCGGGAAGGGCGGCGCGAAGAGCGCGGCCAAGGCGCCGGCGAAGGCCGCCGCGCGATCGAAGCCTTCGAAGAAGGGCGCGGCGAAGAACACGCGCAAGCCGGGGGAGCCGGGCGCGCCGGACGAGGCGGCGCGGCGGGTCATCGCCGGCACAGCGACGCCGGCGGGGGCGAGCACCGGCGAGTCGCCCGAGCTCCGCACGCTGCGCGCGATCGACCTGGCGCTGTTTCCCGGCGCGGGCCCGACCGCCGGGCCCGCGTGGCCGGTCGACGGCACGCTCCTGCTCGGCGCGGGCGAGCCGCGCCTCGAGGTCTCCGGCCTGCCGCCCGCGGGCCTGCCCGCCCCGCTCGCGCAAGCCGAGGAGACCCGCGACATCTCCTGGCTGCGTCAGCTCGAGCTGCCCGAGATCCCGGTCCGCTGGGACGGCCGGGTGGTGCGCTACCTCGAGTACTACAAGGACGACCCGCGCGGCCGCTCCGCCGTTGTCACGTGGATCAAGAAGAGCGGCCGCTACGGCGCCGCCATCCGCCGCGTCCTCCGCGAGCAGGGGCTGCCGGAGGATCTCCTCTGGCTCTCGCTCGTCGAGAGCGGCTTCGACCCGACCATCCAGTCCCCGGCCGGCGCGGCGGGCCTCTGGCAGTTCATGCCGGAGGGCGCGCGCATCTATGGCCTCACCGTCGACCGCTGGGTCGACGAGCGCATGGATCCAGAGCGATCCACCTTGGCGGCGGCGCGGTACCTCTCGGATCTGCGGCGGCGCTTCGGCGGCTGGGAGCTCGCGTTCGCGGCGTACAACATGGGGTACGGCGGGCTGCTCGCGTCGATCCGGAAGTACAACACGAACGACTTCTGGGAGCTGTCGCGGCTCGAGGCGGGGATGCCGCTCGAGACGGCGCTCTATGTGCCGAAGATCCTCGCGATCGCGATCGTGGCGCGGAACCCGGCGGTGTTCGGCTGCGACGACGTGGAGCTCGATCCGGCGGTGACGTTCGACAAGATCTCGCTGGGCTCCGGGGTGTCGCTGCAGGCGGTGGCGGCGGCCTCGGGCGCGGCGGCGCCGGAGATCGAGGCGCTCAACCCGCAGCTCGTGGCGAAGCGCACGCCGCCGTCGCCGGTGGACGCGAAGGAGCAGGCGCGCTGGGAGGTCCGGGTGCCAGCCGGTGCGGGGGCGCGCGCGGCGAAGTCGATGCCGAAGCTCCTGGAGCGCGAGCCGAAGCTCGAGCGCTACCTGGTCCGCTGGGGCGAGTCGCTCGACGACATCGCGACGTTCCGGGGGACGACGCGGTGGACGCTGCAGACGTTGAACGGCCTGCGGGCGGGCGAGCCGGTGCGTCCCGGGGCGCTGCTGTTCGTCCCGGCGGCGGAGGGCGTCGGGGCGGCGGCGGCCGAGCACCTGCTCGCGAGCGGCGCGCCGCTGTCGTCGGAGGGGAAGCCGGTCGTGGTGGTCCCGGCGCAGCGCTTCTCGTACGAGGGGCGCCGGCGGGTGTTCTATCGGGTGGTCGCGGGCGACGCGCTGCGGGATCTGGCGGCGGTGCTCTCGGTGACGCCCGACGAGATCTGCCGCTGGAACACGCTGGCGCCCGGGGCGTCGCTCCATGAGGGGATGACGCTCCAGCTGTTCGTCCCGAGGTCGCAGCGCCACGACGGCGTGTTCCTGCTCGACGAGGGCGGCGCGCGCGTCATCGAGGTCGGCTCGGAGGAGTTCTTCGCGCACTTCGAGGGGCTGAAGGGGCGGAAGCGCATCGAGATCGCGGTGCGCGAGGGGGATTCGTTCAGCAAGATCGCGAGCCGGTACGGCCTCAGCGTCGGCAGCCTGGAGCGGATCAACCAGCGCTCGCGGCGGAGCCCGCTGATGCCCGGGGACCGGCTGGTTGTGTACGTGCCGACCTCGCGACCGGACGACCCCGCGCCGGTCGAGCCGCGCGAGGACGAGGTCCGCGTGGCGTCGGCTCAGGCCGCGGGTGCTGTGGACGACGGCGACAAGGCGGCGGCCGAGCCGGTGAAGCCGGCGGTGCTGCTGACGCCCGTGGCGCCCGTCGAGGCGGGCGCGGCCGAAGGGAAGCCCGGCGGCGCGGGGGCGGCGGGCGCGGGCGATCTGGCCGGAGCGAGGCCGGAGGAGAAGAAGGCCGCCGAGGGCGAGAAGAAGCCGGCGGCGGGCGGAGGGGACGACAAGAAGCCGGCGGGGCGTGGCGCCGCCGAGCCGCAGCCGGCGGGGCGCGCCAAGGGGGCGCAGGACAAGGAGAAGCCCGCGTCTGGCGCTGGCACCGCGCTGTGAGATCCGGGTGAGCTCGGGCTTCCAGGCGGCGAGACCCCCGCGTCGTGGTCTCAGGTCTTGCCAGAGGGCGTTGCCCCGGTCTCGTCTCGCCCGTGGACGCCGGCGGGCGGGCTCGTCGCCTCCACGGCGGTGAACGGTTCGATGATCTTGTAGGCGTGCGACGCCCCCTTGGGGACCGTCCAGGAGTCGCCCGGCTCGAGGCGCACCATCTGCCCCTCGATGAGCAGCTCGGCCCGCCCAGCGATGACGAACCCCACGGTCTCGTAATCCCGTACGGTCGGCTGTTTGGCGTCGCCTGGCGGCTCGCGTTCCCAGAGCCGCATCGAGACCTGGATCCCGGAGGCCAGGTATTTTTGTCCCATCTGGCCTGTCGGAGAGCGGCCGGAGGAGACCTTCATGACGGTTGTGTCGCTCATGTGCGCCTCGCTTTCCCCCACGAATGATTTGCCGGGTCTGGCGACGAGCGTGGGTCCGGTCCTGGATGGATCGAATCGGGCTTCTCCCTCTTTCCTCGTCGGTTTTCTTCGTGCGTTCGTCCTTGCAGGGAACGTATCGCGCCAGGGAGATCTGCTGTAGGATGCCCGCACAGGAGGCTGTCCCGTGGACCTGGGGACCGGATGTCATGTCGCGCGGGCGCGGGTGGTTGACGGATCGCGCGGCGCGAGCGCTGGGCGGCGGGGGCGTCGCGGGTGCGCCGTGGCTCGCCTCGCTCTGCCGGTCGCGGCCGTCCGTGAGCGCTCCGTGACGGTGGGGCGCGCCGCGCTTCCGGAAAGCCGATGATGCCCTCGCAGAAGAGCTCGACGTTGCTCGCTTCCGGTGTGCTGATCGACAAGAAGTACCGGCTCCTGCGCCAGATCGGCGAGGGGGCGATGGGCGTTGTCTGGGCGGCGGTGAACGTGGCGACGGCCCGCGAGGTGGCGCTGAAGCTGATCCACCGGCCGGAGACCGAGTTCCGGCTGCGGCTGCAGCGCGAGGCGCGCAACTGCGGGGCGCTGCGCCACCGGAACGTCATCGACATCTACGACATGGGGGAGACCGAGGCCGGGGAGCCGTTCCTGGTGATGCAGCTGCTCACGGGGGAGACCGTGGGCGAGCTGCTCGCGCGGCGGCGCCGGCTCGACCCTCCCGTGGCGGCGTCGATCGGGCGAGACGTGGCGAGGGGGCTCGCGGCGGCGCACGCGATGCACATCATCCACCGCGATCTGAAGCCGGCGAACATCTTCCTGCACCGCGAGCCGGACATGGACGAGCCGGTGGTGAAGGTGCTCGATTTCGGGGTCGCCAAGAACCTCTCGGTCAACGACGGCCTGCACACGGTGCAGGGCGGCGCGGTCGGGTCGCCGCTGTACATGAGCCCGGAGCAGGTGAGGGCCGAGCCGAACGTCGATCACCGGGCCGACATCTGGGCGCTCGGCGTGGTGCTCTTCGAGATGCTGACGGGCATGCGCCCGTTCCAGGGGGACGCGCAGGCGGTGTTCATGGGGATCTTGACGGGCGAGATCCCCACCGTGTCCAGGTACCTGAGGCGGGTGGACCAGGGGCTCGTCGACCTGATCGCCCGCTGCATGCGCAGGGATCGCGCGGACCGGATCGGCTCTGCGGCGGAGGTCGCGGCGCTGCTCGATCGGTACGCGGAGCGCGGCGTGAGTCCGGGCAGGGACGCGGCGTTGCGGCAGTCGTCGCCGGAGGGGCGGGGGGCGCTCCCGGACGAGGACGTGGACGGCGGCTGGGAGGAGTCGCAAGGCGGCACGGTGGCGCTTGCGGCGCAACCCGGGTTGGCGCTCGCGGCGCCGCCTGCGTCGGTGGCGCAACCCGGGTCGGCGCTCGCGGCGCCGCCTGCGTCGGTGGCGCAACCCGCGTCGGTGGCGAACCGATCGGGGAGCGTCGAGGGGGGCGCGGGAGCGCTGCCGCTGGCGCTGCTCGGTGGGGGGCCGCGGGCCCCGGTCCCGGTGCAGGAGTCGCCAGAGGCGCACAGGTCGCCGTCGCTCGGGCCGGGGCAGGTGGCTGCGGGGCCAGCGTCGGGCGCCGGCCCTGCGGCGGGCGCGGTTCCTCGGCGTCCGGGCAGCTCGGGCCAGCACCTGGCCGCGGCGTCCGTGGTGCGCGCGTTGCGGGAAGAGGACGTGGCGACCTTGCCCCTCACGCGACGGAACGCGGATGCGGCCGGGGCCGCGGGGCCGCGCGCTGGGTCGGGGGCCTATCCGGCGGCGGGGCCTGCCGCCGCTGCGCCGCGGCCGCCGTCGGCGTCGGTGGCGGCGTTTGCAGCGCCGGAGCCGTCCCAGGCGAGCGCGGCGCCAGCCGCTCCGGTGCAGCCTGCGCCCGTGGCGGCGCCGCAGCAGGGCTCCTGGGCGATGACGGTGCGCATGAACGCGCCGCCGATGCCCGAGGCAGGGGCGGGGCCGGGTGGCCTCGGCCCTGCTGGCGCGCTGCCGCCGGGAGGCATCGCCGCGCAGCCGAGCTGGAGCGCGGCGCCGGCCGCGAGGCTCGGCCCGGAAGCGGGCGCGAGCGCCTCGGACTCCAGATCGGGAGCGACCACGGCAACGGGCGCGCCGCGCCAGGCCGGGAGCTCGTCGACGACCCCGCTCGTCTCGAATCATCCGTCGGTCCATCAGGTCGGGGCGCACCAGGCCCAGGACGCTCAGGAGCGGGCCCCGCAAGGCGGCGAACCGAGGCGCAAGCGTACGGCCGCGACGCTGGCGATCGTGGCTGCTGCGCTGTCGCTGATCGTCGTCGGGATGCTCATCTCGCTGAGGTCGCAGGAGACGTCGTCGGCCGCGCCGGAAGTGTCCGGGAGCGCGATGCCGTCGTTGGACCCCGCCGGAGGAGACACGGTCGCCGCGCCGGAGCGCGGGGGAGCGCCGCCGCGGACCGAGGAGCTCCCGGCGCAGGAACCCTCGGCGCCACCCGCGGAGGCGCTGCCGGGCTCCTCGGCGCTGGCGCCGCCGGGCTCCTCGGCGCTGGCGCCGCCGGGCTCCTCGGCGCTGGTGCCGCCCGTGCCCTCGGCGCCGAGCGCCCTTCCGACGAGCAGCGCGGCCGGCGCGCCGGCGCCAGGCGGCGGCGCGGGCACGGCGCCGGGTACGGCGAGCGGCGCGAAGCCGGGCAGCTCGACGCTCGGGGCGCCTCCCACGACATCGCAGCCCGCGACATCGCAGCCCGCGAAGGCTGCTCCTGCGCCATCCGCGGCGTCGTGCGCTCATCTCAGGTTCCTGGCGAAGAAGCAGTGCGAGGCGAAGCACAAGAAATAGACTCGGCCTCTCCGCGGCTCGGGCCGCCCCTCCCGAGATGACGCCACGGTAGCGCCGCGATTCCTGGGCAGCGACGACGTGGCGGCGATCACGTGCGCTGAGCGCGTGCCTACACAGGAAGCGCCGGAGCCGGCTTCGCGCTCTGCGAGCCTGGCCGGCAGCTTTTCTTGACGGTGCGCTGTCTCACCTGCGACACTTCTTCTCAAGCACCGTCGACCTGCTGCCACGTCCGTCCTTCAGCGAGACCACCCCATGCAGTCCCCTTCGGCTCCTGCCGCGCCGCCGCCAGGTGCGCTCATTTGCGGCAAATACCGCCTTCTTCGACGGATCGGCGAAGGGGCCATGGGCGTCGTCTGGGCAGCGCACAACGAGGCTACCTCTCGGGAGGTCGCGCTCAAGCTGCTGGTGCGGCCCGACCCGGAGCTCCGCGTCCGGCTGCTGCGGGAGGCGCGCGCTTGCGGCGCCGTGAGCCACCGGAACATCGTCGACATCTACGATGCTGCCGAGACGGAGAGCGGCGATCCGTTCCTCGTCATGCCGCTGCTCTCCGGCGAGACGCTCTCGTCCTTGCTCAAGCGCAAGCGCAAGCTGGAGATCCACGACGCCTCGCGCATCGCTCGGGACATCGCGCGCGGCCTCTCCGCCGCGCACGAGCGGGGCATCATCCACCGCGACCTGAAGCCGTCCAACATCTTTCTCCACACCGAGCCTGGCGAGGGTGATGCCATCGTCAAGATACTCGACTTCGGCGTGAGCAAGTTCCTCGCGGGTCCTCAACAGGTGAAGACCGCGACAGGCATCCTCATCGGCTCGCCGGCGTACATGAGCCCGGAGCAGGTGCGGGCGCAGAGCGATATCGATACTCGCGCGGACCTCTGGGCGCTCGGCGTGGTGATGTTCGAGATGCTCACGAGCAGGCGGCCGCTTCAGGGCAAGGCGCATGAGCTCCTGAGAAACGTGCTGCACGGCGACATCCCGGCGGTGTCCCAGTTCGTCTGGCAGATCGATCCCGGCCTCGACGCCCTCGTGACGCAGTGTCTCCAGCGCGATCGCGAGAAGCGACCGCGCTCGGCGGCCGACGTCGCGGCGGCGCTCGAGCCGTTCGTCACGCCGTCGGCGCCGCAGCGCGTGCCCTCGAGGCCGGGGTCGTCGCCGGAGCTGCGGCCCGAGATCCCGCAGCAGCTCGGGCGAGGGTCGTGGGGTGGGGCCGCTCCTGGGCGGTCGCCGACGCCGGCGACCGGGACGCCGCTCCCGGCGTCCATGGCGCACCTGCAGGCCCCGCAGGGACACGCTCCCGGGCGGTCGCCGACGCCTGCGACCGGGACGCCGCTCCCGGCGTCCATGGCGCATCTGCAGGCCCAGCAGGGACACGCTCCCGGGCGGTCGCCGACGCCGGCGACCGGGACGCCGCTCCCGGCGTCCATGGCGCATCTGCAGGCCCAGCAGGGACACCCGAACACGCCGGTGTCGGGGCCGCGCGGCGCGGTCGCGTCGCCGCAGCAGCCGGCGGCGGGCGCGTGGCCGGGGCAGCCGGCGGCGGGCGCGTGGCCGGAGCAGCCGGCGGCGGGCGCGTGGCCGGAGCAGCCGGCGGCGGGCGGGGCGGCGACACCGGGGCATCGGGAGCGGATGGCGAGCAATCATCTGCTGGGGGACCGCGGGACGATCAAGATGTCACCGGAGCAGGCGGCCGCCTATCGATCAGCGTCCAGCGGGTCCAGCCCGTCGCTGGCGCGTCCGGCCGCTCCCCTCGGAAAGGCGCTGTCGCTCGGCGGCACGGTGCCGCTCGATCCGCTCCCCGAGCCGAAGAGGTCGCCTCCTGTGCCCGCGCGCTCGCCTGTCGTGTGGATCGCGATGGCCGTGGTCGCGGCGGCGCTCCTGCTGGGGATCGGCATGGCCGCGGGGTATCTCTTGCGGCGCAGCGAGGTGGAGCGCCCGAGGGATCCCGGCGGAGAGCGTGCTACCTTCCGCGCCGCCCTCTCGTTTGCGATAGGTAAAGCGATCTCGTCCGCCGCGGCGACGCGCCTCGACCCACCCTGCTGAGCTCGATGTCCACCTCCTTCACGCAGATCGCTGCCGGCCTGGTGATCGCCGAGAAGTACAAGCTGGTGCGGCGGCTGGGAGAGGGGTCCATGGGCGTCGTGTGGGCGGCGCTCAACCTGTCCACGTCGCGCGAGGTGGCGTTGAAGCTGATTCACCGCCCGGATCCCGAGCTCCGGAGGCGGCTGCAGCGCGAAGGGCGCAACGGCGGGGCGCTGCGGCACCGCAACGTCATCGACATGTATGACATGGGGGAGACCGAGTTCGGCGAGCCCTTCCTGGTGATGCAGCTGCTCACCGGAGAGACGCTCGCGGACCTGCTCGTGCGCAGGCGGCGGCTCGACGCGGACGTGGCGGCGTCGATCGGGCGAGACGTGGCGAGGGGGCTCGCGGCGGTGCACGCGCTGCACATCGTCCACCGCGATCTGAAGCCGGCGAACATCTTCCTGCACCGCGAGCCGGACATGGACGAGCCGGTGGTGAAGGTGCTCGACTTCGGGGTGGCGAAGAACCTCTCCGTGAACGACGGCATCCGCACGGCGACGGGCGGCGCGGTGGGATCGCCGCTCTACATGAGCCCGGAGCAGGTGAGGGCCGAGCCGAACGTCGACCACCGGGCCGATATCTGGTCGCTCGGCGTGGTGCTGTTCGAGATGCTGACGGGCATGCGCCCGTTCCAGGGGGACGCGAGGGCGGTCTTCACCGGCATCCTGACGGGCGAGATACCGAAGATCTCCCGGTACGTGCGGCGGGTGGACCCGGGGCTCGTGGAGCTCGTGGCGCGGTGCATGGCGCGCCACCGGGACGAGCGGATCGGGTCGGCCGCGGAGATCGCGGACCTCCTCGATGGGTACACGGCGGCGGGGGCGAGGGCGAGGGCGGCCTTCGCCGTCGGGGGTGGGGGCGGCGGGCAGGTGGCGGCGATGGAGGCGCCGGCGTTTCCCGCCGCGGCGCCGGCAGGGGCGGCGGTGTCGCCGACGGGGAGCGGGGCGGCGGTGTCGCCGACGGCGAGCGGGGCGCCGGTGTCGCCGACGGGGAGCGGGGCGGCGGTGTCGCCGATGGCGAGCGGGGCGCCGGTGTTGCCGATGGCGAGCGGGGCGCCGGTGTCGCCGATGGCGAGCGGGGCGCCGGAGCAGGAGTGGAACGCCGAGCTGACCCAGAGGCTCGAGCCGGAGGCAATGGCGAGCGCCGAGGCGGCGCTGGGCGCGTCGCCCGCATGGGGCCACGGTGAGCCGGGGAAATCGACGACCGCGCCGCTCGTGCCCGGCCCGGAGGCTGGCCAAGGCGCGCAGCCGTCGCCCTGGGCAGCGCGCGCAACGCCGGTGCCTGTGCAGGCGCCGCGGACGCCGCCGCGGCGGCAGGCAGGCTGGAAGCGCCTTCCAGGTCCGGCTATCGCGGTGCTCGCTGCCGGCGCGGCTGGCCTGGTGGGCGCAGCGCTCTTCGTCGCGTTGCGCTCGCCAGCGCCCGCGGAGAGCGCGGCCGGGCTCGAGGCGCCGCCGGAGGCCGGGATCGAGAGCGCCGCAACGAGCGCGGCAAGGCCGCCGGACCCGCCGCCCCCGCCTGCGACCGCTGCGTCTCAGGCTTCGGTGGCGGCTGAGCCGCCCAGGGTGGATGAGCCGATGGATGCCGGCGGGGCGAACAGCGCGCCGGACGCGGGGCCGGCGGGCACGGAGCCAGCGTCGGCGGATCGGAGTCAGCCGGCGGTGGAGGCGCCGACTCCAGCGGCGGCGGTGTCGGCTGTCGCGGCGTCGCCTTCTGCTGCGGCGCCTGCGTCGGCGCGGGCGGTCGTCGCGGCGCAGCCCAGGAGTCAGCCTCCGGCGCAGCCCGCGGCCGCAGCGTCGCGTCCTGCACAGCCACCGGCGGTCCGGCGGCAACCCGTGGATCCGTGCGCGGGCAAGACAGGGTTCATGCGGACGAACTGCCTGCGGGACCAGGCGAAGAAGAAGGACCCCTACGCTCCCTGAGCGGTGTTGAGCGCGGGGGAGCCAGGCATCCGTCGTTCCGGCCGCGCGAGCGCAATGGTAAGCCTGCGCAGGTGGGGGAGCTACCTGGGGGCCTATGTCGGGGCTGATCGAGGCGTACAAGCTGCTTCCGGGCATGCTGCTCGCCAGCAAGTACCGCTTGCACCGCAAGATCGGGCAGGGGGCGATGGGGGTCGTCTGGGCCGCGACCAACGAGGCCACGGGGCGCGAGGTGGCGCTCAAGGTGATCGCCCGGCCGGATCCCTCGCTGCGGAAGCGGCTGCTGCGCGAGGCGCAGTCGTGCGGTGCGCTGCAGCACCCGAACATCGTCGACGTGATCGACGTGGCCCGCACCGAGAGCGGCGAGCCGTGCCTGATCATGGAGATGCTCGTCGGGGAGAGCGTGGCGGCGCTGCTCGAGGCGAGGCGGCGGCTGGACGCGCCGCTGGCGGCGCGGATCGCGCGCGACGTGGCGGGCGCGCTCGCCGCGGCCCACGCCGTGCAGATCGTGCACCGCGACCTCAAGCCGGCGAACCTCTTTCTGCACCGGCCGCCGGAGGCGAGCGACTTCGTGGTGAAGGTGCTCGACTTCGGCGTGGCGAAGAACCTGGCGATCGCGAGCGGCGCGACGTCGACGCTCGACGCGGCGGTGGGCACGCCGTTCTACATGAGCCCGGAGCAGGTCCGCGCCGACCGGGACATCGATCCGCGGGCGGATCTCTGGGCCCTCGGGGTGGTGCTGTTCGAGATGCTGACCGGCGTGCGGCCGTTCCAGGGCGACGGGACGCAGCTGATCTCGCAGATCCTGGAGGGGGAGATCCCGAAGGTGTCGCGCTACCTGCGGCGCGTGGACGAGCGGCTCGTGCGGATCGTCGATCGCTGCCTTCGCAGGGCGCGGGAGGAGCGGTTCGCGTCCGCGGAGGAGGTGGCGCGGGAGCTGGCGGTGTTCGTGCCACGGGGCGCGGGCATGGCAGGAGGCGCGGGCGTGGAGCGGGCCGCGGCGGCGGCGGAGCGCTGGGAAGTGCAAGGAGCGGCGGGAGAGGGCGCGGAGGCGCTGCCGGAGACGGTCGCGAGGCAGGACGGCGTGGAGACGGCGGTGGCCCCGACGTGGAGCCAGGGGGCGAGCGTGGATGAGCTCGCGACGACGGTGCCGGTGGCGCGGTCGGAGCGGGAGAGCGGCGGGGGGAAGACTGCGGCTGGGCAGGGCGGGCAAGCGGGGGTGGAGGCGGAGGCGACGAGGCAGGGGCTTCATGCAGCCAGCGCGGTGTCGGGCTGGGGTGGGAGGCCGGTCGGCGGGGAGGCGCGTTTCGGAGGGCCGGGCGCGGGGGAACAGGTCGGTGGGGCCTCGAGCGCCGGGATGCCGACCGGGGCGCCGGTCGCCGATCCCAGGCCGGTGGTGACGCATCGTGGAACCGTTGTGATGCGAGATCAGCTGGCCGTAGCGCAGCAGCGGGCGGTGGCTGCGATCATGGATGCGGCGAGAGAGCAGGCGAAGAGGGGCGGCGCGCCCGTCGCGAGCGCTCAACCCGCAGCCAAGGTGGCGAGTAACGGCGAGGCGAGGCGAGAGAGAGGAAAATCCAGGACCGTTGACGTGGTCGTGACGCTTGCGGTGGGCCTGATCGTGGGCGCGCTGGTCGCCGTGTGGATTGGCCGCCGGGAGCAGCTGCCGGCAGCACCTGTGGCAGTGGACGGCGGCGGCGCGCTGGCGACGGACGCGGCGGCAGCGTCCGCTCGGGGAGGGGAGCGGTCAACGGCGGCGGCGAAGCTCGGTGCGTCGTCTGCTCCGGAGCAGACGGCGACGGCGGTGGCAGGGGCTCCCGCCGAGGTTGGGGATACGGCGCACAAGGGCGTGGGGGTGGTTGGGGTCGGGGAGGGGGAGGGCAGGGATGCCAGGGCGGGTCAGGCGGTGCAGGTGCCGCAAGCCGCGCCGCAGGGGGGCGCGAAGCCGCCCGCCCCGGCAGCGACGACGGGCCAGGGGAGCGTGCCGTCGCGCGCGGCGGGGATGACGGCGGCGACGGGAGAACGGGCGCTGAAGTCCGGCGAGAGGGCGGGCCCGGCGAAGGCGCCACCGCGGGAGGACGAGGTGTATGGGGCGCCGGCTGCGCGATCCACCGCGCCCGCTGGACTTGGCGCACCGCCGGGCGAGGCGCCTGCGACAGAGAGGAAGAGCGCTGCGCCGCCTCGGCCTTTCTGAGGGACCATTACATCACGAAAGCCGGTGCCATCCGCGCGGTGCGGATCTCCGCGTGGGCGCGTGGCGGAGCGAGGGAGGAGACGCCGGCAGGACGTCATGGCGCCGGCCCTTGCTGAGGAGACGAGAAATTCAGCTGTATGGCGGGTTTACCCGCGTCGCCGTCGTGTGCGACGTCGCTGCCAGCGCCGCCGTCGCCGGGCAGGCCCAATCGGACTCTCACGTTCTCCAGGGACGGGGCGGTGTCCGGCGTGCCCAGAAAGGCGATGCCGAGGGAATGGCCGCCCTGACCGCCGCCGCCCCGGCCGCCGGAGCCTCCCTGGCCTCCCTGCCCGCCGTCGCAGCCGTTGGCCACGAACGCCATGGTCGAACCCATCCCGCCCGGCCCGCCATACGCGCCAGATCCGCCGTTCTGGCCGTAGGCACCGTTGCCTCCCCGGCCGCCATCACCGGCGATCAGCTGGACGACCTCACGGAACGTGAGCATTGCGTTGATGCTCACCAGGGCGATGCTCGACCCACCGGGAGAGCCGCCTTTGCCGCCTCGACCGCCGCAGCCGCCAGCGCCGCCGTTGCCTCCGCTGGCGCCGCCACGGCGGCCAACATCAGGGCACTCGGGGTTCCCGCGGGTGCCGCCGCCACCCCCGCCGCCCTGGGCCGTGGTTCCGTGTTGGCCATCGCTGCCGGACGACCCGGTGTAGCCAGCGCTGGAGAGCTGGCCGATGCCGTGTGCCCCTGCGCCTGGTGCGCCGTCGTCACCCGGTAGGCCGTCCTGGCCCCGGGTACACCCCCCGTTGCTGGCATTGTATGAGCCAGCGTTGGGATGGTCCTCCGCGCCGGGAGAACCGCTGGTGCCATCGGTTCCGCGCGTGTCGAGGCCATTCCCGCCCCGCCCCCCGATAGAGTCGTCGGAGGTATCCGCTGTGCCGCAGGTCTCGGGTTGGGGCGCAGCGGTCGACACAGTGCTCGCTGAGCATGCAGATGCTCCCCGGATGCCCTGGAAGGGGGGCGCGGGCAGTGGAGGAGGGGCGGCTCCCGGGGCGCCGGGCGCCGCATCGCCCGCCTCGAAGGTGCACCGGGCCAGGTCGATCGTGCAGCGCTCGGCGATCGCTGCGATGGCGGAGATACCCGCGGCGGCTGGATCGATCGACGGAGCGATGACATGAAGATCCTCCAGGCGCACCGTCTCGCCTTCGGCGCGCATGGCCAGGGGCACAACCCCGGGCGCCGCCGTGAGGATGGTTTTCTTCGCCTCCCGCCATTGCCAGTCTGCGTCGCAATCGAGGCCACCGTAGAGGGTGACCCCCGCCGTCACGGTGAGCGATTCCTCGAACGTCTGGGCGCACGCGTACACGCGCCGCGCCTCCTTGTCCTCGATCTGCGCGGCGAGCTCGATGGCCTTCGCGAGCGTCTTCACCGGCGCATCCGGGCTCCCGTCACCGCCGTCGCTCGCCGTGGCCGACACGAACACGCCGCAGCTCGCGTCCGCGGTCCAGCGCGCCACCTCGCTGGGCACGCACCCCACGGTCATCGGCCCTCCCCCGGCACTCCCGGTCCCAGCAGCGCCGCCAGTCCCTCCGACCCCCACGCCGCCCGCTCCTCCTGCCCCGGCCAGATTCGCTTCACAGCGTATGGCCTTGTGCTCGCAATCGTCTCGCGGCGGGAACGGGAAGCAGCCCGCCACAGCGAGGCTGGAGGCCATCGTGCCGAGGGCGAACAGCGCGGGGGTACGAGCAATCCGAGGCATCAGCCAACCTTCATCATCCGGAGGTCACCGTCGTCAGAAGGCTCCGCCCACCGAGAGCCCCACGTCGTTCATTCCCACCGCGGGCGTTACCTGAACGGGGGCTTCAGGGCGGTGAACGAGGGCATAGAGCAGCGTCCCGAGGCCGACCCCGGCCCCCGCGAAGCTCCAGAACGCCAAATTGCTGTACAGTTGGCTCTCGTTGACCGCCTGGCTTTGCGCTGTACACGCCGCTGGTGCGGGCCGGGTGGTGCACGGGTTCCGACCGCCGGCGAGCAGCGTCGTCTTCTGCGTCTCGGCGTCTCCGGCCCGGTTGTTCGCGAGCACCGTGAAGAGAACGCCCGTTGCTGCGCCGACGCCGGTCGCGACCCCGCCGCCGACGAGCACGGCCATGTTCACGTCGCTCCTGGCGGCATGGGTCACATTGCCCGAGGGGGGCGCCGATCGCGTCACCGGCGCGGGGGCGGGCGTCAGCACGAGGGCGACGCGCTCCTTCGCGCCCTCGCTCAGCCGGATCGTCCTCGTCACCGGAGCCTGCCCCGGCACGCTCGCGACGACCGTGTGCTCGCCGGGATCGCGTTCCAGCGGCCCGGTCTGAAAGACGGGCTCTCCGTCCAGCGTCAGCTCCACCGCGCTTGGCGCCACACCCGTGATCGCGATCTCCAGGGTCGGGATGCGGGCGGCGAGCGCGGCGAGCTCGACCCGGGCTTTCGCCTGGGCCTCATGGAACTCCGGCGGCGCTCTGGCATCGAGCGGCTCGTCCACGACACGCTGGAAGAGCGAGCGCGCCTCGATCAGGCGGCCGAGCCGCTCACAGGATCGCGCCGCGTAGCGCAGGATCGGAGGCGCGTGGACTTGGTCGTAAGCGTCGCGGAAGGCAGCGAGCGCCTCCTCGTAGCGGCCGGCCTGGAAGTGCTCCCAGCCCTTGTCGGCGAGAGCCAGGGCCGCGGCCTTGGCCGCTTGGGTCGGCTGGGCCGGCCGGGACATTGCGGTGGCCGGCACGGCCGGGAGCGCAAGCGCGAGCAGCAGAGCCAAGGGGAGCCGTCGGCGGGATCTCATGACGGACAGGTGCATGGGGGCGGCAGGTGGTGCAGCGGAGATCGAGCGGATGGCTCGCGATCCGACCTGGCGCTGGCGTGGTCGAGGGGCACTCCCTGACCACCGGGACCAGCGGTGCCGGGTGATCTTCTCGGAAGGCCGCCGGAGCGCCGCGCGGGCGTGGTGCGGAGCAGCGAGGAGGAGACGCCGGCGGATGTCATGGCGCCGGAGCACGCTGCGGAGGCGAGAAGTCCAGCAGGCCGCTGGCCTGCCCCGCGTCGCCGTTGTGCCCGGCGTCGCTACCCCTGCCGCCCTCGCCGCGCGCGCCCAGTTGGAGGGACATCACATCCTCGAGCGACGGCGCGGTGCCTGGCGTGCCCAGGAAGGCGATGCCGAGGGAATGGCCGCCCTGACCGCCGCCGCCCCGGCCGCCGTTGCCTCCCTCGCCTCCCCTCCCGCCGTCACAGGCATTACGCACGAAATTATTTTCGTCAAAAGTCCGGCCCGTTCCGCCGGGGCCGCCATACGCGCCAGGTCCGCCGTCCTGGCCGGCGGCACCGTCGCCGCCCCTGCCGCCCTGCCCGGCGATCAGGCGGAGCCCACGGAACGTGAGCGTTGCGTTGATGCTCACCAGGGCGATGCTCGACCCCCCGGGAGAGCCACCCTTGCCGCCAGCACCGCCGCAGCCGCCAGCGCCGCCATTGCCGCCGCTGGCGCCGCCATCGGTGCGACCAGGGCATTCGGTGGTTCCGCGGGTGCCGCCGCCACCCCCGCCACCCTGGGCGGTCTTCCCGCGTTCGCCATCGCTGCCGGACGACCCGATATAGCTATCGCTGGAGAGCTGGCCGATGCCACGTGCCCCTGCGCCTGGCGCGCCGGGGTCGCCATCGCTCCCCGGATCGCCGCTCGTACACGTCCCGCCCGTGGCAACGTAGGTGCCAGCGTTTACGTGACCTTCCGCGCCGGGAGAACCGCTGCCGCCATCGGACCCGCGGTCGACGAAGCCATTCCCTCCTCGCCCCCCGATCGAGTCGTCGGCGGTGTCCGCTGTGCCGCAGTCGTTGGGCAGCTGCGCAGCGGTAAATACGTCGTCCGCCGAGCATCCATTGTTTCCGCGGGTTCCGTTGGGGGGGCGCAGGGGCGCCAGAGGAGAGGCTGCTCCTGACGCACCGGGCGCCGCATTGCCCGCCTCGAAGGTGCACCGAACCAGGTCGATCGTGCAGCGCTCGGCAATCGCCGCAATAGCAGAGGTCCCCGCATCGTCCGGATTGATCGACGGAGCGATAACATGGAGATCCTCCAGGCGCACCGTCTCGCCTTCGGCGCGCATGGCCAGGGGCACAACCCCGGGCGCCGCCGTGAGGATGGTTTTCTTCGCCTCCCGCCATTGCCAGTCTGCGTCGCAATCGAGGCCACCGTAGAGGGTGACCCCCGCCGTCACGGTGAGCGATTCCTCGAACGTCTGGGCGCACGCGTACACGCGCCGCGCCTCCTTGTCCTCGATCTGCGCGGCGAGCTCGATGGCCTTCGCGAGCGTCTTCACCGGCGCATCCGGGCTCCCGTCACCGCCGTCGCTCGCCGTGGCCGACACGAACACGCCGCAGCTCGCGTCCGCGGTCCAGCGCGCCACCTCGCTGGGCACGCACCCCACGGTCATCGGCCCTCCCCCGGCACCCCCGGTCCCGCCGGCACCTCCGGTCCCGCCGGTACCCCCGGTCCCGCCCGCGCCGCCGGTCCCCGTAGCTCCTCCGCTCCCTGATGCGCCGCCGGCCCCCGCGCCGTCTGCCTCTCCACCCACCCCGCGCCCGCCGTCGCATTCATGCAGCTCGCTGCAGTCGGGGCCGAGGCAGCTCGCCGTCGGGAGCACTGCTGCGATCGAGGCCAGGGTCAGCGTCGAGGCTCCACACGCGGCAAGCCGTATCGCCCTCTGTGTTCGTCGGTTCATGGTTCCTCGGCTCAGAACACGCCGCCGGCGACGAGCCCGCCGCCGCCTGGCATCACGAGCGGAAAGAGAAGCACCCGCTGCTCGGGCTCGCTCGGCGCTCCAGCGAGCCAGGTGTAGCCGAGCGTCCCCACCGCGCTCGCGCCTGCACCGATGAAGCTCCAGAGCGCCAGGTTGCTGAAAAGATACTTGTCGTCGACCAGCGAGCGCAGCTTGCTGCACTGCTGCGTCTGAGCGCTACCAGCGGGGGTCGCGCAGTTGATGGTGAAGGGTTCGCGCTCCATGCCGTCGATCACGCTGTTTTGCCGCGCCGCATCGCTCGCTTTACCGTTGGCGACGAGCGTGAACACGACGCCCGCGGCGATTCCGACGCCGGTCACGATGCCGCCCCCGACGAGCACCGCCGTCTTCCCGCTGTCCCGCGACACCTCGGGCGCCGGCAAGGCGCTCCGTTCAGCGCCGGCACGCCTCGCATCCGGCGCCGGAGGACGCTCCAGCTTGAGGACCACCGTCTCCGTGCCCCCCGCGGTCGCCTCGACCGGCTGGGTCTGCGACACATACCCGTCGAGCTTCGCTCCGACCTCATGCCGGCCCGGATCGAGGAACACGGGATCCGCGAGCGGCGCTCGCCCGACGATCGCCCCGTCGACCGTCACCTCGGCCCCGCCCGGCGCGACCTCCACGGTTACGGCCGCGACCTGCGCCCGCGCCTCCTGCAGCGACGCCTCCGCGCGCTGGCGCTCCTGGACCTTGGTCGCGGGGGCCTCGCGGAGGTAGCGCGTGAGGTACTCGGCCGCGTCGCGCGGCTTGCCCACCCGGAGGCAGGCCACGCCCAGGTTCGAGGCGATCTGGTAGTGCGGCTTGAGACCCCACGCCGCGAGGAACGCCGCGTGTGCATCGGCCCACTTCCCCGCGTTGGCCGCTTTCACCCCGTCTGCGAAGAGCTGGCGCGCCCTGTCCGTCAGCGCGTCGCTCTCCTGCGCCTCGGCCCGAGGGGGCGCCGGCTGCGCCTCGGCGGCGGGCGCCAGCAAGGCGATGATTGCGCTCAGGGTCCACGGCAGCGGGCGGTTCCTCGTCATGGTAAGTTCGGCGTTGCTTCAGGGAGCTGCGTCGGGCGCAAGGGAAGGGTACAGCAGCACCTTGCCTACCCTGGAGCTCGAACCGTACCTCTTCTGTGCGATCAGGGAAGCATTTGATGCTCCCGTTTCATACAGGGCGTGATGGTGCAGCAGCTCCGCAGCGTCCCGCGGCCGTTCCTGCGTCGCGGGGGCGTTGACGCGCGGCTTCATGCACGGAGAGGCACGCCCGGAGCACCGGCGGCGGCTGCTTCCGTCCTTGAGCTCGCTCTCAGAAGATCCCCCAACTGGGCTTCTTTTCCCTCGATGGCGGCGGTGCTCGCTGGGGGGTGGGCTTGTCGGCCGTGGGGCGTCCCCGAGGTGGTGTGCCGGTCCCTGCTGCGGGCAGGCTGGGATCGAGCGTCGGCGTGTTCGTAGGTCGGGCAGCCGGGGCACTGGTGCCGTCGGGGGCTGGCGCGTAGGGGAACTCGGCGGCGGGTGCGCTGGGTTTGGGTGGCGTGGGAGCCGGCGCGGAGGGTTCTGCCGCGGCGTTCGGGCCGGCGTCCGTTACCGGTGCGGACGGCTCGACGACGACGAGAGGCGCAGCGCTCGGCGGCGGCGAGGGAAGCGCTGCGGGGTTGTTGGACGGCGTTTCTCCGGTGGCCTGCCCCAGGCCGGAGGCCGCGAGCTCCGCGGTCGCCGGGGCACCCGCGGCGGAGGGAGGCTCGGCCTGCTGGCCAAAGCGCGATCCGAGGGTCACGCCGATCCCGCTGACGGTGGCCGCTGCTCCCGCGACGAGGATCCATGTCGTCCACGCGAAGGAGCGGCGTCCGCCGGACGGCCTGGCGGGATCGATCGTGCCGGTCAGCGTGCCCGCCGAGACAGCCGCCGTCAGCGGCGCCGGTGGCGGCGCGAGCGGCCCGGCGGGCGTCGTGCCGCCCGGCCCCGGGGGCATTCCGGGTAGGGGCGTCGCCGTGCCCGCGACGAAGCCGGTAGGCGGCGCGTAGAACGGTCCGTGCGCATCGGAGACGGACGACGCGAACCTCGGCGCGCCCGCGATGCGCGCGAACTCGTCGACCAGCTCCCGGACGGTCTGGAACCGGTGGGCCCGATCGCGCGCCAGCGCCCGGTGGAAGAAGGCGTCGATGGTCGGGGGCAGGCCGGGGGCGAGCTGGGTCGCGGAGGGGATCGGGTCGACGAGGATCCTGGTCATGACCTGCGCGAGCACATCGCCGGGGAAGGGGAGGTATCCCGTGACCATGCGGAACAGGATGACCCCGAGCGCCCAGAGGTCGCTGCGCGCGTCGACGTCGCGCTCGGCGCGGAGCTGCTCCGGGCTCATGTAGTGGGGCGAGCCCATGACCTCGCCGGTCGTGGAGGCGTCGGCGACGAGCTTCGAGGTGGTCTCCTTGGCGATGCCGAAGTCGAGGAGCTTCACCATGTCCTCGTCCTCGCCGTCGACGCGCGCGAGGAAGAGGTTGGCGGGCTTGAGGTCGCGATGGACGAGGCCGGCGTCGTGCGCGCTGCGCAGGGCCTTGCCGGTCTGGGCGAGGATGCGATGCGCCTCCAGCAGCGGGAGGCGGCCGCGCCGCAGGAGGCGCGCGTTGAGGTCCTCGCCCTGGAGGAGCTCCATGACGAGGTAGGGGACACCCTCGTGAATGCCGAAGTCCTGCACCTTGACGACGTGCGGGGTCCTCAGCTGGGCGGCCGCGCGCGCCTCGCGCTCGAAGCGGGTGCGGAACGCGGGAGAGCTGGCGTAGGCCGGGTCCATGAACTTGACGGCGACCGGCGTGCCGAGCTGGAGGTGGTGCGCGACCCAGACCGAGCCCATGCCGCCGCGGGAGAGCGGGCGCTCGAGGCGGTACTTGTCGATGAGGACGGAGCCGGCGCCGAGGTGCATGGAAGGGCGGGAAGCAGCAGGAGGCGGGGACGAGCCTAGCGGATCCGGGGGCAGGCGAGGAATGGGGTGAGGGAGAGCGGGGGAGGATTTCGTAGGGACGGCTGGGGGAGGGGGCGCGGGGCAGGCGGCGATGGGGTGGCTGCATGGATACACCCCGCGCGGGGACGTGACGGCCCGCTGAGCCGGCACACCGCGCAGGTCGGGACCGCTGACGACTCCACTGCGCTGCTCTCGGCAGAGGCGTGGCGCCTCGGGAGGCGGGCCGCGCCGGGCGACGCCGGCGGCACGACCGCGCGTCCATTGCTGAAGAGCGGGAGTTCGTTGGGACCATCGAGGAGGCTACGGTGTCACAGGGGGGTGAAATCGAGGGTGGGCTCGGCGGCTCCCGGGGCGCCGTGGGACATGGCGTCGTTCCCGTCACCCTCACCGCCGAGGCCACCGTTGCCGATCTCGAAGAGGATCTCGTCCGCGTCCATCCGCGGTGGCGTGCCGAGGTAGGCGATGCCGACGGAGTGGCCGCCGCGGCCGCCGCCGCCGGTGCCGCCCTGACCGCCGCGGCCGCCGCTGCCGCCATTGCAGGCGTCGTCAAGGCCGAGGGAGTCCGCGGGCTGCCTGCCGCCTGCGCCGCCTTCGCCGCCTGGGCCGCCACGCTGTCCTTTCCCGCCGTTGCCGCCGTTGCCGCCACGCCCTGTTTTCAGGGTAACGTGGTGGAACTCGAGAGTAGAGTAGAGGCTGAGTAGCGCGATGCTCGCGCCGCCGGCGTCACCCCCGGGGCCGCCTTTGCCACCGCAGCCGCCCGCGCCGCCCGCGCCGCCGCTGGCGCCGCCCACCCCCTTGACCCCGCCGGGGCAAGAACGGCCGGGGTTGGCAATGTTGGGAACACCACGAGCGCCGCCGCCGCCGCCGCCACCCTGCGCCGTGAGCCCGGGCAGGCCGGGCAGGCCGGATACCCCGGTGTAGCCGTCTCTTCGTGAGATGGTCCCGAGAGCCGTGGCCCCAGCGCCTGCCTTGCCAGAGGCGCCAGCCGCGCCATCGCGGCCGTCGGTGCAGGCAGCTCCCGTTGACGACTGCCCGGCTCCAGCATTGTCCGAGCCTCCCGGAGTGCCCCGGCTGCCTGGGGCACCACTGCTCGTCTGTCCGACGCCGCCGCTGCCGCTCATAGAATCCTCGCCCCCGTCTTCGCAATCGGTGAATTGTTCGGCACCGCCGTAGGTAATAGGGGCCCCACACGCATCAGCACCTGGGTTTCCAGGTCCACCGGGGGTGGCATTGTTCGTGTCCTGGCGTCCATTGGCGCCTGGCGCGGCATCACCTGCCGCAATCGTGCAGCGCGCAAGGGAAACCGTGACGTCGTCGGTCACGACCGCGATAGACGACGCTCCGAACATCGCCGGATCTTCCGGGGGAATGGAGTTCGCAATGACATCGACGTCCTCCATCCGAACTTCTCCGCCCCCATGCATGATGAGGGGGATGTTTCCAGGAGCGGCCGTCAGCGTCGTCCGAGTCTGCTCGCCTATCCATTGCCAGCCGTTGTTGCAGTCGAGCCCACCAAACAGCGCCACGCCGGCCGCGATCTCGACCGCCTCGTTGAACGTCTCGGCACATGCATACACGTTCTTCGTCTTGGGATCGGTGAGCTTGCTTGCGAGGTCGATGGCTTGTTGCAACGTCTGGACCGGTGCGTCCGGTGTCCCGGCGTTCTCGCCACCTCCATCGGCCCTCACGAATACCCCACACGACCCGTCCGCCGTCCAGCCTTCACCCTCTCCTGGCACACACTGCGGCGATGGATCTGGCGTCCCTTCTGCGACCTCGTCAAAACGGCAATCCGTTAGCTTTTCGTCGCTGGTGTGAGCATCAGGGCAGGCGGTGTTGCAGCGAGGCCCGATGGCACCCATACCCATCGTCGCCAGGAAGATCGCTGCAGCAAGGTGGGCGCGACGACGCATGATAAAGCCTTCTCTTTCCAGATAGATAAGCTCAGAACCTTCCGCTGAACGAAACCCCTGCGATGCCTGGTCCGAGGAGTGGCGCCACCCGTGGGCCTGGGGCCGGCGCCGTGGATTTCCTCGTCACCAGCCCATAGACCAGCGTGCCAACTCCGACCGTTCCGCCCGTCAAGAGACTCCAGAATGCGAGGTTGCCGAAGGCGATCTCCGCGTCCACGGCATCGCTGAGCTCTCTACATCGGGAGACGTCCCCCTCGGGGCATTTTTTTTCACCGTTCCATCGAGCCTTCAGCTCGTTCCTGATCGCTTCCGCACGGCTGGCCCGCCCATTGGCCATCGCTGTCAAGACGACGCCTGCCGCGAGCCCCAGCGTCGCCGCTGCACCCCCGCCGATGAGCACCGCAGTCCGTCCCTTGGTGTCTGACCACTCGGCTGCATCGTGGTCTCCCTGCGCAAGAGGTTGAACTCCGGGCTTCCCAGGGCGATGCGTCCGCGAACCGGCGGTGTCTGCCGGCCGCTTGGCCGCCAGCAACGCGTCGAGCGTGACCTGATCGATTTCGACCCGTTCCCTCGCTCCCTCGGCCAGCTGGACATCCCGGGTCAAGGGACGGCCCCCATGCCAACGAACGACCAAGGTGTGAGCACCGGGATCGCGCTGCACAGGGGTAGAACGCTGGATGGGCAGGCCATCGAGCGTCATCTCCAGCCCGGCAGGAACGGTACCCGTGACATTGATTTCCACGGTCGGGGTGCGTGCTTCCAGGTCGGCGAGTTCCTTCGTTGCGCTGGCTTTCGCCTCGGCGAACGCAGGCGGAGCGCCGTGCGCAAGCTTCTCGTCCACGACGAGCCGATACACGTCACGCGCCTCGAGGAAGCGGCCGAGCTTGACGTAGCAGCGCGCCACCATGAGGAGGAACGGAGACGCGTGCGCTTTCGCCTCTGCCTGACGGAACGCCTGGAGCGCCTCGGCGTATCGGCTCGCCTCGTAGTGGCCCCATCCCTGCTCGGCGAGCGCGACGGCGGCTGTCTTGCTCTGTGCCAACATCGGACCGTCCTGTGCCGCCGCAGGCGACGTGCAGAGCAAGCCGAGGAGGAGAAGGCTGACCGCAGCGGAACGGCGGTTCGTTTCCCTATTCTTGCTCACGAATCGTCCTCGCGGAAAGAAGGCGCTCCGGCAAGTACATGCGACCTGGCCACTGCAGGGCACGGTGGATGTCACCGGGGGGTGAAATCGAGCGTCGGCGCGGCGTCTCCGTCGGCGCCATTGTGTATGGTGTCGTTGCCCTCACCCTGGCCGCCGAGGCCAGGGTCGCCAATCTCGAAGCCGATCTGGTCCGTGGCCATCGGCGGTGGCGTGCCGAGGAAGGCGATGCCGATCGAGTGGCCGCCGCGGCCGCCTCCGCCGGTGCCGCCCTGACCGCCGCGGCCGCCACGACCGCCACTGCAGGCGTTGTCAAGGCCGGAGGAGTTCGTCGGCGGCTTGCCGCCTTCGCCGCCTTTGCCACCGTCGCCCCCGGGCTGTCCTGGCCAGCCGTCGTCGCCGTCGCCGCCGCGGCCTGTCTTCAGGGTGACGCCGTTGAATTCGAGGGTGGAGTAGATGCTGATCAGTGCGATGCTCGAGCCGCCGGCGTTACCCCCGGGGCCGCCTTTACCACCGCAGCCTCCCGCGCCGCCCGAGCCGCCGCTGGCGCCGCCGACTCCTTTGCCGTTGGGGCATTCCCGCGGCGGCGTAGGGTTGGCAATGTTCGGAATACCGCGAGCACCGCCGCCTCCACCGCCACCCTGCGCCGTGACCCCGGGCAGGCCAGACAGGCCGGATACGCCGGTGTAGCCATCTTCTCGTGAGAGGGTCCCGAGAGCCATGGCCCCAGCGCCTGCGCCCGGCTCGCCGGCAGTGCCATCTACGCCATCGCGGCCGTTCTTGCAGAGATCGGCTGTTGATGCCTGCCCGACTCCGCCATTGTCCGAGCCACCTGGTGTGCCCCTGAGGCCCTGGTTGCCAGCGGCCGGAAGCCCTGGTCCGCCCGCGCCACTGAGAGAGTCCTCGACCCCCTCTTCGCAGTCGTTGGATTGCTCAGCACCGCCGGGGGTAATGGTGGGCATGCACGCCTCACGACCTGGGTTCCCATCTTTCCCGGCCTCGGCGGCCGCGTTGTCGCCGGTGTTCGGGGGTCTCTTCGCGTTTCGCGCGGCATCACCTGCCGCAATCGTGCAGCGCGCAAGCGACATCGTGATACCGTCGGCCACGGCCGCGATGGACGACTTTCCGAACATCGCCTGCTCCTCCGGGGGAATGGATTTCGCAACAACATCGACGTCCTCCATCCGAATTTCTGCTCCCTCATGCATGGTGAGGGGGATTCCCCCAGCATCGGCCGTCAGCGTCGTCCGCTTCTGTTCGCCTATCCATCGCCAGCCGTTCTCGCAGTCGAGTCCACCGAACAGCGTCACGTCGGCCGCGATCTCGACCGCCTCCTCGAACGTCTCGGCGCATGCATACACGTTCTTCTTCGTGGCGTCGGTCTTGGCGGTCGCGAGGGCGATGGCCTTTTCCAACGACTTCACCGGTGCGCCCGGTGTCCCGTCGTTATCATCGTCTCCGTCGAGCCTCACGAACACGCCGCACGTCGCGTCCGCGTTCCAGCCCTGGCCGTCGCCCGGCACGCACTGCGGCGGCGGTGGCGGCTGTCCTCCGCCTCCGCCTTCTCCATCGCTCCTGAGGCAGGCATAGATTTTCGCGCAGTCGGTGGCGTCCTCTTCTTGGGAGCCCGCTTCGTCGGCCTCCTGAGGACGAGAGAACGGCCAGTCGACTGCGCCGCACCCGGCCCCGCCGGCGGCCAGGGCCATCGTCGCTAGAAAGAGCACCGAGGCGACACGAGCGCGGCGACGCATAGTGCAAACTCCTCCTGTCCAGGAATGCGAGCTCAGAACTGTCCGCTGAGCGAGAGTCCGGCAACGCTAGGCCCCAGGAGTGGCGCTGCCCGCACGCCTGGCGCCACCTCCGCAGGCTTCCTCGTCACGAGCCCGTATACGAGAGTGCCAGCCCCGATCGCTCCGCCTGCCACGAAGCTCCAGAACGCTGCGTTGCTGAGATCGACCTTGGCATAGACCGTATCCCTGAGATCCTTGCAGCCGGGCATGGTCATGCCATGACAGGAAGATTCGCTGTACCCTTTGCGGAGCAACTCGTCCTTTTTGTCCTCAGCCTCGCTCGCCCGTGCGTTGGCCATCACCGTGAAGATCACCCCCGCCGCCACGCCGGCGCCCGCCGCGATCCCCCCGCCCAGGAGCAGCGCTTTCCGTGTGCGATTTTCCGAGCCCACGGCGCCGGACGCCGGCGGAAGGACCGCCGGACCAGGCTGCACCAGCACGCCGGCAGCTGGCGTGCGGTTCAACTGGAGAACCGCCGTCTGCTTTCCCCCCGCGATCGCCACGATCGACTGCGTCGCCGGCTCGTGACCGTCGAGCCTCGCTCCGATGTCATGCTTGCCCGGTTCCAGGAAGATCGGATCCGTGAGCGGCGCCTTGCCCCTTGCCGCCCCATCTACCGTCACCTCCGCCCCTGCCGGCGTCACCTGTGCAGTGACGGACGCGACCTTGGAGAGCGCTTCTCTCAGCGACGCCTCCGCGCTCTGCCGCTCCTTCACCTTGCTGGCAGGCGCCTCGCGGAGATACCGCGCCAGGTACTCCGCGGCCTCACGATGCCTGCCCAGCTTCAGGCAGGTCACCCCGAGGTTCGACGCGATCTGGTAATGCGGCTTGATGGCCCACGCCGCGAGAAACGACGCGTGCGCATCGGCCCACTTCCCTGCCGCTGCCGCCTGTCTCCCCTCTTCGTAAAGCTGCCGCGCCTTGTCCGTCAGCGCATCGGTCTCACCAGCCACGGCGGGTGCGGCCGGCTGCTGCGCGCCGGCCGCCTGCGCAGCCAACACCACGGAAACGCTCACACCCCACAGTAGCGGACACTTCTTCATCGTCGGAATCATCAGAACTCTGGCGTCCCTTCGGGGAGAGACGATTCACGGGGGCTCGACGACGGCACCTTACTCCCTCTGGGTTTCTGTTCAAAGCGCCCCGTCGCCGCGCCGCCCCCTTTGGGATTCCGGGTCCGTCCCGGTTGCTGAGTCTTCGACGCCGATTCGCTCGGCTCACCCTGCTGCGGCTGCTCCTGCCCGGCCTGCGGCTTCGCCGTCGCCTCCGGCCGCGCCGTCGTGGCGGGCGAGCCTGTCGTCGCCGCCGCCCCTGTGCCGGCCTCGGCGCTCGGCCCCGGCGCCGCCGCGCTCCCGGCAGGCGGCGCCACGCCCGGCCCCGTTGCCTCCGGCGTTGCAGTCCCCCCTCCGGGCGCCCCCTGCGACACCAGCACCGCGACCATGCCCGCCACGGCCACGAAGCCGAGCCCCGCGAGGGCCCAGATCCACGTCCGCGACGACGCCGGCTTCTCCACGATGACCGGGATCTCGTCGCGCTCCTCCCCCCCGACGCCCGGCAACGGCGGCAGCGGCGCCGCCGCCGCCGGCGCGCTCCACGCCCCGCCGTTCGCCGCCCGCCCCGCCGCACCGCCCGCCGGCACGGCATTCCCCGCCGCCGCCTGTCCCATCCGCACGGGCCCCGTGCCTCCGGACTCGACCCCCGCCGTCAGCGCCGCGCTCCCGAGCAGCTTCTCCGAATCGATGACCAGCGTCCCCTTCGGCCCAACCTGCTGCGACACCGGCCCCGCCGGCCCCGCCCCCACGCCCCGCTGCGACGGCGGCATCGACCCCGGCGCCCGCCGCTCTTGTCCCGCGCCCCCCACGCCATGCGCCGCCACGCCCACCGGCCCCGTCCCGCCCTGCTGCGCCGCGAACCGCTCGCGCCATCCGCCGCCGAACTGTGGCTTCTCCTCCACCTCGGCCAGCGGCCGCGCCCCGAACATCCCCCGCGCGATCTCCCCCTCGTCCTCCGAGACCTCCTCGATCCGGATCAGCATCCCGTGCCGGTCCTCCATCGTGACGTCCCGCTCCCTCACGAACCGCACCGATACCCCGCCCGGGATATCCGCCTCCCGCCCGCTTGTGATCGACGTCCACTTGATGTTCGACCGGTACAGCACCGTCGCGATCCGCGCCGCCGCGTGCGCGATCGCCCCGAAGGGCTCATCCGGCTTGTGGACGATCACCACCCGCTTCGGCTGCGCCCCCTCGTCGGCCACCCAGTCCCACGTCGCGCCGCTCCGCCGGAGATATGGCAGATCCCCGAACTCCTCGACATACCGCTCCAGCACGTGCGCCACCCGCTCTGGCGCCTCCCGCACCGCGCTCACGTACTCGCGGTAGAACATGCCCGCCGACGAGTTGACCTCCGTCGCGTTCATCACGTGCCGGTAAAACGTCGCCGCTGCCTCGAGCAGCGTCGTGTACCCGAGGTCCCGATCCACCGCGACGATCCCGTGCGCGAACGGCGGGTTCCCCCGCCCGGCGTGGTCGACCGCCCCGCCGATCCGGAAGCCGAAGATGAGCCCCACCGCCCCGTGGCCAGGCTCGTGCTGCGTGTCATCCCTCGACAGATTGCCAATCGCGAACGCGTGAGTCGCTCCCGTCGCAGGCTCGATGTACTTCATCAACCGCGCCAGGTGGCTGAACTGCGTCGTCGTGAGGGGCCCTTGCGGCACCTCCGGGCAGTACATGAAGTCGATCTGGTGCCCCGGGATGTTCCCGTGCAGCACGTGATACCACGCCGCGTCCGCCGGCGCGCGGTACCGCGGGATCACATACCCCGAAGCGCCCTCGCTACCGTACATTGGGCCTGACCTGCTGCGGCACCGGCGGGGCAGGGAGCGCCGCGGTCCGCGCCAGCGCCGAATGCCCGCTGATGTCCTGCTTCATCCGCTGCAGGAGCTGCGGATCATACGCGTTCTTCGGGAGGATCTTCTCCACGAAATGCGAGAACAGGTGATGCGTGCTGTGCCCGTAGCTCGCCGACCCGACGAGCACGCGAATGTCGATGTTGTTCTTGTACCGCTCCAGGCTGTCGATGAGCGTCTTGTAATACCCGCGCGCCTCCCGCTCCACCTCGGCCGGCGTCCCGGACAGAACATCGGACTTGTTGATGAAGAGCACAACCGCCTTGCACGAGGCCAGCGTCTTCGGGCTGAAGAAGAACTGCAGCGACTGCGGCTGAAACTCCCGGAGCTGCTCCTGGATCCTCGACGGCTCGACCTTCTGACCGTCCTTGCCCGCCAGATCCACGACCATCAAGAGCCCATGGACCTCCTCCATGATGAGCTCCTGCTGCGCGTCCACGATGTGCTCGCCGCCCCAGTCGCCGACCTCGAACACGTGCTCTGTCAGCACCTCTTTCGTGAGGACGTGGCTGACGGTCCGCTCGTAACGCTCGATCTTCGTCCCCTGCAGCGTGCCCAGATCCACCAGGGGATTCGCCCACTTGAGCGTGAGCGACGTCTTGCCGGTCCACTTGATGCCGAGCGTCAGGATCTTGTACCGCTTCTGCGTGATCTTCGGCCGGCTCTCGAGCTCGCTCTTGTACCAGTCGATCTCCTTCTGCTGGGCGTCGAGCCAGTCGACCTTCTGCCGGTCCTCGCCCCGCGAGAGCTCAAGCGCCTGCTGGAGCTGCCCGTACTGGGCGCGCATCTGATCCAGCTGGCCCTTGGCCTGCCGGAGCGCCTCGATGTGCTGGTTCGCGTCCTGAAGCTTCCGCTTCAGCTGCGTGGCCTGCATCAGCAGGAACACGGCGCCTGCGCCGCACGCCACCGCAATCAACCCGAGCACTATCGGTAGAACAACCTGCATGGCTTACAATCCTCGCGCCCCGCAGGGCGGGCTATCCCGCCCTGTCCTGTCCCGCGCGGCCGGAAGAACGGCGAACGCGGACCGGCCTGAATCCTGAGAAACGCATCAGACCACGGCTCGCCGCAGCGTACAAGTCCGAGGTAATCCCCAGCACGAGCCATCACTTCACCGCTCGCCACCGGACGCCATGTCCCCACACACACAGGACCCGCGTCCTCCGCGTCCTCGCGCCGCTCCCGCTACCGGCCTGTCCCGATCACCTCGCGCCACCGCCCTTGCGGGTCACCCGCGGCAGCGCCGTCCTCGTCTCCGGCGCGAGATCCAGCGTGTCCCGCTCCCCGGCCGCGAGCCGCAGCGCGCCCGCATACGCGATCATCGCCCCGTTGTCCGTGCAGCTCGCGAGCGGCGGCACGAACAGCGCGAGGCCCCGCCGCTCGCACGCCGCGGCCATCTTCGCGCGGAGCCCCTGGTTCGCCGCGACCCCGCCGCCGAGGACCACCCGCCCGATCCCCTCGGCCCGCGCGGCCCGCACGGTCTTCTGCACGAGCGCGTCGACTACCGCCCCCTGGAAGGCTGCGCACAGGTCGCGGAGCGCCTGCCCCTCCGGCCGCCCCCGCTTCGCCACGTGCCGCGCGACCGAGCTCTTGATGCCCGAGAAGCTGAACTCCAGCGACTCCTTGCGCGCCATCAGCGCCGGCACCGCGTCCGCCGCGGCCGCCGCGTCGCCCCCGGCCGCGAGCCGATCGACCACCGGCCCGCCCGGATACCCGAGGCCGAGCAGCTTCGCCACCTTGTCGAACGCCTCGCCCGCCGCGTCGTCGCGCGTCGCGCCGAGCTCCCGGATCGCGCCGATCGCCGGGCCATCCACCCGGTAGATCGCCGTGTGCCCGCCCGAGGCGAGCAGCGCCACGTACGGGAACGACGGCCGCTCGTGCTCGTCGGCGAGCGGCGCGCCGCCCCGCCGCAGGAACACCGCGAGCAGGTGCCCCACCAGGTGATCGACGCCCACGAGCGGCTTGCCCGCGGCCCACGCGAGCCCCTTCGCGGCCTGCAGGCCGACGAGCAGCGCCCCGGCGAGCCCCGGCCGCGACGTCACCGCGATGCCGTCGAGATCCGCCGCCGAGACGCCCGCGCGCGAGAGCGCCTCGCGCACCACCGGGACCACCGCGCGCGCGTGATCGCGCGCCGCGACCTCGGGCACGACGCCCCCGTAAGGCGCGTGCAGCGCCACCTGGCTGCGCACGACGTCGGAGAGGACATCGCCTCCCTCGGTGACCACCGCCGCCGCCGTCTCATCACACGATGTCTCGATCCCTAGAACCCGCATGTCCCTGTCCGCCGCGTCAGCCTGAAATTGCCAAACACCTGCCGCTGCCCCGCCGCATCCACCTCGCCCGGCGCGAACGGCGCCCGGCCAGGCCGGAGCAGGCGCACCTCGACCGACGCGTCGGTGCGCAGCGATAGCACCGCGAGCAGCGGCTCCGCCTCTGGCTCCGACGTGTCGACCGCGTAGATCGCGTTGCGCTCCCGGCCCTCCCCGAACTCCAGCCGCGACAGCGGGTCGTGGGCGAGCGCGCCGATCGGCCGCAGCGGCACGCCGTCGAGGAGGCGCCGCTCGGCCGTGGCCCCGTCGGGCGCCTCGTAGGTCCACAGCGCGCCGGGCGGCTCCGGCCCGTCGAGCGCGTCCGCGTCGAGCGTGAGCCGCATCTGCACCCGCGGGCTCAGGCCGGCGCGGAACGCGCCGCCCAGCGTGATCGCGCCGCAGTACGCCTCCCCGTCGGCCGTCGAGAACCGGCTCAGGTCGTCGCAGCCGGCCGCCCCGCCGGCGCTCATCGCGCCGGCGAGGGCGAGCGGCGCGAGCCGCAGCGCGTGGCGCCGCGGCCCGGGCGGAGAAGCGCGGCTCAAGGCGCGGCGCTCCGCATCAGCTCGGCCGCGGTCTGGCGGACGCGCGGCTCGGGATCGCTCGCCGCGAGCTGCCGGAGCACCGGCGCCGCCGCTGCGCGGTCCGCGGAGGCGAGGGCGCGGGCCGCCGCCTCGCGCACAAGGGCATACGCGTCGGCGCGGGCCGCCCCGCCGAGCGTCTCGGCCACCTGGCTCGGCCTGCCGCCGCCCGCGCCCCCGCCCGGCGCGCCGAGCCGACCCAGCGCCTCCGCCGCGCGCACGCGCAGCGGCCAGCTCGACGAGGTCCGCAGGAGCTCCGAGACGGCCGCGATCGTCGGCCCGTGCCGGACCGCGCCGAGCGCCGCGAGCGCCGCGCGCCGCACGCTCTCCTCGGGATCGCCGAGCGCGTCGACCACGGCGGCCTGCGCCTCCGGCTCGGGCCGGGTCGCGAGCAGCTCGACCGCGCGCGTGCGCACCTCGATCGCCGGGTGCCGCACGAGCGCCACGAACCCGCTCACGACCGCCGCCGCGATCCCCTCCACGGCGGCCTCCACCTGCCGCCTCGGCTCCGGTGCGAGCGCCGCGCGCCCGTCCGTGAACGGCGCGAGCCCGAGCGCCGCGCCGCCCCCGTCGGCGCCGCGATCGCCGCCTGCCCCGCCCGATACGGCCGCGCCGCGCGACAGGATCGCGTCCGCGACGACCAGGGCCCGCTCGGGCGACGTCGCGACCGCGGCGACCGCGGCCTTCTGCAGCGCCGGGCCGAGCGCCACGAGCGCCGCCGCGCGATCCTCCGGGCCGGGCGGATCGGGGTCGAGCCCCGCGAGCACGTCCTTCACCGTCAGCGCGCCGTCCGGCACCGGCAGCGGCTCGCGCGCGCGCGGGTACGCGCGCCGCGTGAGCGCGACCGCCGCCGACACCGCCGCGGCGCGCAGCCCCTCGTCCGACGAGAACGCGCCGGCCGCGATCGCCTGGGCGGCCCCGCCCTCGGCGACCGCCTCGGCCTCGCCGGCGCCGCCGCCCCCGGGCCCTGCGCTGCCGCCGCCGCCGAGCCGCGCGAGCGTGATCAGCGCCGCGCGGCGGAGCTCCGGCTCGCTCGAGTCGGCGAGCGACATGAACAGCGCGGGCCCCTCGCCGCCGCCCCCGAGCTCGCCCAGCGCGCGGACCGCGGCCGCGCGCGGCACGGAGCCGGCCTCGGGCGCCCTCGCGACCGCGGACAGCGCCGCCGCGTGCTTCCGGTCGTGCGTCAGCCCGAGGCCGACCGCCGCGAGCGCCCGCACCTCCGGCGCCGGCGACGACAGGAGCCGCGCGAGCAGCGCCACCGCCTTGGCCGCCGGCCGCCCGCCGCCCGCCGCGAGCCGCGCCACGCCCCACGTCGCGGCGACCGCGACCGCGTCGTTCGGCAGCACGCTCGCCGCCGCGTCCCGCGGCGCGAGCATCTGCTCGTAGCGCTCCAGCATGGCCGGATCGCGCAGCGCGCCGCACGCGATCATCGCGCGGGCGCGCAGCCCCTTGTCGGCCTGGCCTACCGCGAAGTTGTAGAGCGCCGGCCCGGCGCCCTTGTTCTCGACGTAGGCCAGCACCTCGATCGCGATCTTCTGCTGCGACTCCTTCTCGTCCGCGAGCGCGTCGAGCAGCGGCTTCACCGCGCGGGCGCCGATCTTCGCGAGCTCCGCGCGCGCCGCCGCGCTCGCCGCGCGGCCGTCGCCGCGGACCTTCTGCATCAGCGGGAAGGTCATCGCGCCGTAGAGCTCCACGAGCAGCCGCCGGTAGAGCGGCTTCTGCGGGTTGCCGACCGCGACCGGCAGGAGCTCGCGCTCGAGCACCTCGAGCGAGCCCCTGCCGAGGTTCACCTGCATCGACATCCGCGCCGCGCGCGCGACGAGCTCCTCGTCGTTCGACGCCCTCACCACGCGGCGGAAGAGCCGGTCGGCCTCCTCGGCCTGACCCGCGGTGAGCAGCAGCTCGGCGAGGTCGAAGTACACGGGGAACAGCCGGTCGTTCTTCGCGAGCGCCTGCCGGTACTCGGCGATCGCGCGCTGGAAGTCCTGCCGCCGGCGGTACATGTCGCCGAGCTTCTGGTGGCCGCTCGCGTCCTCGGGCGACAGCTCGACGGCCCGCGCGGCGTACCGGATCGCGTCGTCGTCGCGGTACAGCTCCGCGGCGTACTGCGCCATGCGCTGGTAGAACTCGCGGGCCCGCTTCGGGTTCACCTCGACGAGCTTGCCCAGCACGTCGATCGCGCCGAGCAGGTTCTGCTGGAGCACGAGCACGCGCTCCAGCGCGAGGAGCGAGTCCTCGTCGCCCGGCGCGGCCTGGACCAGCCTCCGGAGCGTGGCCTCGGCGTCGGGCAGCCGGTGCAGCTTGCGCTGCACCTCCGCGAGCAGCCGCCCCGCCTCCAGGTCGGGCGGGGTCGCGTTGAAGCGCGCGGCGAGCGGCGCGACGCGGCTCGGCAGCTCGTGGGTGAGCGACCAGAGGCTGACGATGTGGGTGCGCGCCTCGCGCGCGAGCAGCTTGTCGTTGCCCGCCCCGGCGAGCAGCTGCTCCCAGAGCTCGCGCGCCTCCGTGTAGCGCGGCCCCGCGTTGCCGAGCGCGCTCGCGGTGCGCTCCAGCGCGATCGCGAGCGCCTTCTTGTAGCGGCTGTTCGCGGGCTCGAGCTGCGCGGCCTCCCGGAGCGCGGCGAGCGCCTCCGCCACCATATCGTGGTCGAGGTACACCTCCCCGAGCGTGGCCGCGGCGCGCGCCCGGCTCGGCACGACCTGCTTGATGCGCGCCCACGTCTCCAGCGCCTTCTTCTTGTCGCCGGCCTGGAAGTACCGGTCGCCCAGGTCGACGAGGTGGCTCGGATCGCCGCCCGCGGCCGCGGCGAGCCGCTGGAGCACCTTGAGGGCCCGGTCCTTCTCCTCCACCCGCTCGTAGAAATCGGCGACGGCCGCGAGCGTCTCGGCCTCGTCCGCGACGCGCCCCTCGAGCTGGGTGAGCAGCGCGAGCGCCTTGGGCCGGTCGCCCCGCTGGATGAGCGTCTCGCACAGCTCGAAGACGAAGTCCGCGTTGCCCGGGGCCGCCTTGATCAGGAGCTCGTACTCGCGGATCGCGGCGTCGAGCTCGCCGGCGGTCTGCAGCAGGTGGACGAGCCGGAGCCGCGTGTCGATGTGCTTGCCGTCGATCGCGAGGGACTTCCTGTAGATCCCGATCGCCTTGTCGACGTCGCCGGTCTCCTCGTACAGGGCGCCCAGGGTCGCGAGCCGCTGGAAGTCCTGCCCCTTCTCGGCCTCGAGGATCGCGATGAGCTCCGCGAGCTTGCCCTCGGCGCGGAACGCGTCGGTCATGATGAGCAGGATCTCGGCCCGCACCCCGGCGGCGCTGCCGGCGATGGCGAGCGCCCGCTTCAGCACGGCGAGCGCCTCGTCCATCTTCTTCTGCTTGGCGAGCGACTGCCCGAGATCGCGCAGCGCCGGCGCGAGCGCGCGGTTGTCGCCGGCCGCGGCCTTCACGAGCTCGCGGAACTCGGCCTCGGCGCGCGCGTGGTGCCCGCGCGCGGAGAGCTCGCGCCCGAGCTCGGCCTTCACGAAGAGCGAGCCCTGCGCGTTCTTCACGAGCGCGTCGTGCTGCGCCTTGGCGGCCTCGAAGTCGGAGAGGTCGAGGCAGAGCGCGAGCAGCGTGCGCCGGGTCTGCTCGACGTCCGCGGGGACCTTGAGCAGCGGCAGCGCCTTCTCGTAGTGCCCGCGCGCGCGGGCCTTGTCGCCCCGATCTGCCTCGAGCTGGGCGAGCGCCATCATCGCCGCCGGGTCCCCGGGCCGGTCCGCGATGGCGGCCTCGTAGGTCTTGATGGCGTCGTCGTAGCGCCCGTCCTGCTTGTAGACGCCGGCGAGCACGACCTTCGAGGCCCAGGCGTCGGCCCCCGGCTGCGCGGCGCGGCGCTCGAACTCCTCGACGAGCTTCTTCAGGTTCCCGTCGCGCTCCCGGTAGAGCTGGGCGAGGCGCTGGAGCGGGAAGGGCGCGCTCGGCTGGCTCATGACGATGGCCGTGTAGCGCGCGATCAGCGCGTCGCTCGACGGGCCGCCCCGCTTCCCGTCGCCGGTCTCTGCCGGCTCCGGCTTCGCCTGCGGCGGCTTCGCGGGCTGCGGCCGCGCGGCGGGGCGAGGCGTGCTGCCGCCGGGCTTCGGGGCCTTCGGCCTGGGCCGCTTGCCGCGGCCGGACGGATCGAAATCCGCGGCCTCGGCGTGCGGGATCGCGAGCGTCGCGGCCGCGGGGATCAGGACCGCGAGGCAGCCGGCCAGAACGTGGGATCGCACCTGGGTAGGGTAGATCGACGGTGCGCGGCGGGCCACGCGGAGCAGCGGCGGCGCCGGGAACGGGCGCGATCGGGCCGGCGCGGATGCCGGACATGCGAGGCCGCTGAGCTCAGCAGACGTCTTTCCAACCGCTCCCGCGGCCGCGCCGCTTCGAAAGGACACGTAACGTCCACACCCTCGCGTATTTCCTCGGGAAGCGCGGCGAGGACCTCTCGCCGCCGTTCCAGGATCTCGCCGTCTGAACGACCCGGCGGCCCGCGAGCATTTCCAGCAGCACCCCGTCCTCGTTCTGACGCTCAACGACATCAGGACGCTCTCTCACGAGAGCACGTTCGACGCGGTCCGTTCGGAGGTGCAGCGCGTCTACAGCCAGTATCAGCACCTGCTGAAGAGCGACGCGCTCCGCCCGGATGAGCGGTGGCATTGCAAGCAACTGCTCATCGGACGCCGGCGCCGCCCCCGTGCATGAGCTGGCCGCGGTCTTCGATGGAAGCGCCTGGGTGAGGCGGGTCGATGAAATCCTCTCCGGCGCCAAGGACGGACACCCGCAGGGCCAATCGACTCGGGCAGACGTGGGGTGCCTCGTTGTTCATGTGTGGTGAGGCGCACAACCTCGGATCCGCCCTCGCCGCGAGCTTATCGCGCTGCGGTCCCTGACGTTGCCTTGCTTACAGCACAATTTGCTCACGGGGAGCGCTTCAGTTCTGGATATCCTCGGTCGCTGCGATGAGCTCGTCCGAAGCACCCCACAGGCGAGCGCTGCGGCTCTCTGAGTCGTCTCGGGGGTACCGCTGATGCGCGCTGGTGACATCGTCGCCGACCGCTTCGAGATCGAAGGGCACGCGACCTCCGGCGGCATGGCGCAGATCTTCCGCGCCCGCGATCGGCTCACGGGCGAGCCGGTCGCGCTGAAGATCCTCCAGCGCACGGGCCCGCAGGAGTCGCACCGCTTCCGCCGGGAGGCTCACGCGCTCGCCGCGCTCCGGCACCCCGGGGTCGTCGGGTACGTCGCCCACGGCACGACCGAGGGCGGCGAGCTCTACCTCGCCATGCAGTGGCTCTCCGGCGAGACCCTCGCCGAGCGCTTGCTGCGCGAGCCGCTCACCGTCCCCGAGAGCCGCTCGCTGGGCGTGCGCGTCGCCTCCACGCTCGGCGCCCTCCACCGGCTCGGCATCGTCCACCGCGACCTCAAGCCGAGCAACCTCCTGCTCGCCGGCGGCTCCGTCGACGAGGTCATCCTCCTCGACTTCGGCGTCGTGCGCGTCGCGGACGCCGGCCAGGAGCTCACCATGCCCGGCGTGATGCTCGGCACCCCCGGCTACATGGCCCCCGAGCAGGCGCGCGGCGAGGTCGCCATCGACGCCCGCGCCGACGTCTTCGCCCTCGGCTGCATCCTCTACCGCTGCCTCACCGGCCGGCCCCCGTTCGTCGGCAACGACGGCCTCTCGGTGCTCGTGAAGGTCCTCCTCGAGGATCCGCCGCGGCTCCGGGAGCTCCGCGGCGAGGTCCCGGCCGCGCTCGACGACCTCGTGACGCGCATGCTCGCCAAGGCCCCGCGCGACCGCCCCCGCGACGGCGCGGCCGTGGCCGCCGAGCTCGGGTCGCTCGGCGATCTCGCGCCGGCCTCGCGGCGCGGCCTCCCCGTGCCCATGGGCGGCCCCACGCCCGAGCTGACGACCGGCGAGCGCCGGATGATCTGCCTCCTCCTCGCCCGCGACGGCGCGCTCGACAGCGACGCTACCCGGTCCGAGGGCGAGGACGCGCTCCGCGTGCGCGCGCTCAGCGCCCTGGCCGAGCGCCACCAGGGCCGCCTCGAGATCATCGAGGCGCGCTCTCCCGTCGTTGTGCTGTCCGGCCTCGTCGCGCCGACCGATCTCGCCGCCCGGGGGGCGCGGTGCGCGCTCGCGATGCAGGTGCTGCTCGGCGGCGCGCCCGTCGCGCTCGTCTCGGGGCGCGCCGAGATCACCGCCCGCTCTCCCATCGGCAAGCTCATCGATCAGGCCGCCGCGCTGCTCGCCGGCGACGAGGCGCGGCTCGGCGTGGTCCGCATCGACGAGGTCACGGCCGGCCTGCTCGGCGCGCGGTTCGATCTCGGGTCGGATCACGCGGGCCATCTCCTGCGCGGCGAGTGCGACGACCTCGAGGCGGTGCCGCGCCTCCTCGGCAAGCCGACGCCGTGCGTGGGCCGTGACCGCGAGCTGTCGCTCCTGGAGGCGACGTTCGTCCAGTGCATCGAGGAGCAGACCCCGTCCGCGGTGCTGGTGACGGCCCCCGCCGGCATGGGCAAGTCGCGCTTGCGCGTCGAGCTGCTCCGGCGCCTCCGGGCGCGGGACGAGCCGATGGCGGTCTGGATCGCGCGCGGCGACCCCATGAGCGCCGGCTCTGCCTTCGGCCTCCTGGCGCAGGTGCTCCGCCGCGCGCTCGGCGTCGCCGACGGCGCGCCGCCCGCGGCGGTGCACCGCAGGATCCGCGAGCGCGTCGGTGGCCACGGCGAGCGCGGCGCCCACGTCGCGCCCTTCCTTGGCGAGCTCGTGGGGACGCCCTTCCCGGACGAGGCCAGCGAGGCGCTCAGGGCGGCGCGGCGGAGCTCCGTGCTCATGGGCGATCAGCTGCACCTCGCGTGGGAGGAGTTCCTTCGCGCCGAGTGCGCGGCGCAGCCGGTGCTGCTCGTCCTCGAGGACATGCACTGGGGCGACCTGCCCACCGTCGGCATGATCAACAGCGCCCTCCGCAACCTGCGCGACGCGCCTCTCATGGTGCTGGCGCTCGGCCGGCCCGAGGTGCGCGAGATGTTCCCGAAGCTGTGGGCCGGCCGCGGCGTCCAGGAGATCGAGCTCACGGGGCTCTCGCGCCGCGCCAGCGAGCGGCTCGCGCGCCAGGCCCTCGGCGGCGCCGTCACGGAGGAGATCATCGGCACGCTGATCGAGCGGGCCGACGGCAACGCCTTCTTCCTGGAAGAGCAGATCCGCGCTGCCGCCGAGGGGCGAGGGGCCGCGCTGCCGGAGACGGTGCTGGCGATGGTGCAGGCGCGGCTCGAGGCGCTCGATCCCGAGGCGCGGCGTGTCCTCCGGGCGGCGAGCGTCTTCGGCCAGAGCTTCCGGCCCGCCGGCGTCGCCGCGCTGCTCGGCGGCGCCGACGCCGAGGTGGCGGTCCGGCTCGCCGAGCTCGTCGAGCGCGAGGTGATTGCCCCGAGGCGGCCGCCTGGCCGGGGCGGCGCGGCTGGTGAAAGCCTCTCCTCCACGTCGTCCGCGCGCGGGGGGGCCGGGGGCGGGGGGGCCGGGGGCGGGGGGGCCGGGAACGGGCCCGAGCGCGAGGCCCCGCCGGCGCGCCGTGCCGGGGCGCCCGAGCCTGGCCCTCCGATCGACGCGGGCGCGGACGACGCCGAGTACAGCTTCCGGCACGGCCTTGTGCGGGAGGCGGCGTACGGGGCGCTGACGGAGTACGACCGGCGGCTCGGCCACCGGCTGGCGGGCGAGTGGCTCGAAGGGGAGGGGAAGGGCGACGCGGCGCAGCTCGCGGAGCACTTCGAGCGCGGCGCCGAGCCGGGGCGCGCGGCGGCGTGGTACCGGCGCGCGGCGGAGCAGGCGCTGCGCGGCAACGATCTCCTCGCCGCGATCCGCCGCGCTGAGCGCGGCCTCGCGTGCGGCGCGACCGAGGCAGAGGCCGGCGGATTGCTCCTCGCTGACGCGGAGGCCCGCGTGTGGCGTGGCGATTTCGCCGTCGCCGAGCAGCGCGCGCTCGACGCCGTCGCGCTGTTCGAGCCGGGCTCGCCGTCCTGGTACTCCGCCGTGACCTGGGTGGTCACGGCCGCTGGCAAGCAGGGGGCCTTCGATCGCGTGGAGTCCTGGGTGGCGACGGCGCGGGGCGCGTCGCCCCGCGAGGGCGCGCTGACCGGGAGGGACGTCTGCCTCGTCGAGGGGGCCAACTGGCTCGCCTTCGGCGGCCGCTACGCGGTGGCAGACGGGATCATCGAGGCCCTCGAGCGCAGCGGGGAGGAGGAGCGGCCGCTCGACGTCGAGGTGCTCGCCAGGCTCTACGAGGCGCGCGCCATCCGCACCATGACCTCCGGCGATCTCGGCGCCTGCCTCGACGGCATCGAGGCGGCGCTCGAGGTGTTCGAGCGGAGCGGCGATCGCCGCAACGCGTGCTCGCTGCGGGTGAACCTGGGCGCCATCACCATGGAGCTCGGGGACTACGAGGGGGCCGAGGCCGCGCTGCGCGCCGCGCTCCGCGCGGCGGAGCAGATGGAGCTCACGGATCTGGCCGCGTTCGCCCGCAGCAACCTGGGCAACGTGATGATCGCCCGCGGCGATCTCGACGAGGCCCGGCGGGTCGAGGAGGAGGCAATCGCGACGTTCCAGCGGCTGGGCGATCCGAGGGCCGAGGGGGTCGCCCGCGCGTACCTGGGGAAGGCGGCGCTGCTCGCCGGCGACCTCGGCGCAGCCGAGTCCGAGGCCCGCGCGGCCGCGGAGCTCCTGCAGAGCGCGCCGCCGCTGCGCGCGGCGGCGTGGGCGCTCTCCGCGCGGGTCCTGCTCCGGAAGGGCTGCGCCGAAGAGGCGCTCGCGCTCTCCGGCGACGCGCTCTCCCTCCTCGAGTCGCTCGGCGCGGTCGAGGAGGGCGAGTCGCTGATCCGGCTCGTCCGGGCCGAGGCGCTCTTCGCGAGCGGCTGGCAGGCCGAGGCGCTCGCCGCGATCGCGCGGGCGCGCGACAGCGTGCTGTCCCGCGCCGGGCAGATCTCGAATCCTCGCTACCGGGATCAGTTTCTGTCTGCGCTCGACAACGGCGAGACGCTCGCGCTCGCGGCGCGATGGCTCGGCGACCGAGACGCCCCATGAACTCGCGCTTCGGCGCACGTGGGATTCCCTGCTCGCGGCTCTTCCAGGCGCCGCGCGCTGCCCACGAGCGCGCCCGAACGACCGTCTCCTCGCCGTTCTCACGACGTCATCGCAGGCGCGGAATTTCTAGGGTTCCTCCGGAAAAGTCGTTGAGGAAATTCCTGACGCGTGTTTCATTTGTGTGGAGGGGGCTATGCAGTATCGTTTCAAACTCGCAATCTCGTTCCTGGCCCTATGGTGCGTCTGTCTCCCGGCCTGTGTCGGCGAGGCTGATCCCGAGGAGGAAGACGGCGGCACTGGGGCGCAAGACCTGTTGACGCGGAATGCGTTCACGAAGGAAGCGCTCGTGGACAGCCCGTTCACGACAGACAGGCTCGCGACGGAAGCGCTCACGGGCAACCCGCTGACGAGCGACGCAGTCGCGAGCAGCAGCGATGTCATGAGGGCGCTGCGGGATCCTCTGGCCCGCGAGTTCTTGACGTACGTGGCGAGCTGCGCGCTCCCGGAGGGGCAATCCGTGCAGGTCTCCCTGGACGGCGAGACCTACACCTTCGAGGGGAGCATCGGTCTTGCGCCCGAGTGGGGCCGAGATCATGGTCAGTGCAACGCCCGCTGTCAGGGCTGGCTCTCCGCCTGCATGCTGGCCAGGATCAACCATCTCGGGGAGAGCGTGCCTATCTCGATGCGCGGAAAACACAAGGCCCTTGACTCGGATCAAGCGGAGCGGGATGCCTTCCCTCGGCGGGAGGGGGCCTATTTCGGCGACCTCTTCGCGCCGGAGCAGCGCCGGTTCGCGTGCAAGTCGCCCGGCTCGACGCTCATCAGCCGCGTGTGCGGCGGGACTGGCGTCGACACGCAGGGCTGCATCATCGACGTCCTCGGCGACTGCGACGACATCTGCGGCGCTCCGACGTCGGACGGCAGCTTCCCGAACTGCGTTGGCGGTGGCCATACGACGCCGACGACGGTGACCGTCTTCCGGGAGTAGCCGGTCCGGGGTTCCGTCGCCTCGGGCTGACCCGCCGCGGGCGCGTCCCCGCGACGGCTCGCCGCTTTCGTACTATGGTCGCGCCGCCATGAAACGAAGGCTGCCCGCCCCGCTCGCCTGCCTGCTGCTCGCCGCCTGCGCCTCCTCGGAGCCCCGACCGAAGGAGCCGCTCGGCCAGATCCCGGAGGCGACGACCACGGCGAAGCCCGAGTGGCTTCCCTTCCGCATCCGCGCCGGCAAGAGCGTCGCCGCCGATCCGCGCGAGAAGCACTTCGCCGAGCTCCGGCAGCTCACCTTCGGCGGCGAGAACGCCGAGGCCTACTGGTCGCCCGACGGCAGGAAGCTCGTGTTCCAGTCGACCCGCGACGAGAACAAGTGCGACCAGCAGTACATCCTGGATCTGGAGAGCGGTGAGGTCCGCCGGGTCTCGAACGGCCAGGGCAAGACCACCTGCGGCTACTTCCTCTTCCCCGCGCCCGCGGCCTCTGCCCAGGCGCGCGTCCTCTTCGCGTCCACGCACGCCGCCGGCGAGGCGTGCCCCCCGAAGCCCGACCACTCGCAGGGGTACGTCTGGCCGCTCGACGAGTTCGACATCTACACCGCGAGCGCCGACGGCTCGGATCTCCGCCCCCTCATCCAGGGCAAGGGCTACGACGCCGAGGCGACCGTCGCGTTCGACGGCTCGCGTCTCGTGTTCACGAGCACGCGCGACGGCGACATCGACCTCTACACCGCGAAGCTCGACGGATCGGACGTCAAGCGCATCACCAGCACGCCCGGCTATGACGGCGGCGCCTTCTTCTCCCCCGACGCGACCAAGCTGGTCTGGCGGGCGAGCCGCCCCACCGGACCGGCGCTCGACGACTACCGCGCGCTGCTCGCCAAGGGGCTCGTGCGGCCCAGCGCGCTCGAGATCTTCGTCGGGGGCGCCGACGGGCAGAACCCGCGCCCGGTGACGAGGAACGGCCGCGCCAACTTCGCGCCCTACTTCCTCCCGGACTCGCGGCGGATCCTCTTCGCCTCCGATTTCAGCACCCCGCAGGGCGCCCGGGGCATGCCCAACTTCGATCTCTACCTTGTCGACTCCGACGCGCCCCCGGCGGCGGACGGCGTGCCGCCCGTCGAGCGCGTGACCTTCTACGAGGGCTTCGACAGCTTCCCGATGTTCTCGCCGACCGGTGAGCACGTCGTCTTCGCCTCGAACCGGTACGGCGCGAAGCCCGGCGAGACCAACCTGTTCGTCGCCCGCTGGGTCGAATGACCGCGCCGCCGTCGCGGACCCGCGCGCCGCTCGCGCTCGCGTCGGCGTGCGCGCTCGCTGGCTGCTCGGGCGCCCCGGCGCAGCCGCCCCGCCCTGCCGAGGCCGCCCTTCCGGCGGCGGACGCCGCGGGCGCGGCCTACACCTCGCCCGCGCGCTGGAGCTACCATCCGGCGGCGCCCGACGCCGCGGTCGCGTGGGCGCCGTTCGCCGGCGCCGGCTGCGTCGTCGTCGCCCAGGGAGGGCAGCGATGGACGGTGACGCCCGATCCACGGACGTCCACGCCGCCGCCGAGCGCCGCCGGGCCCGCCGCGCAGGCCGCGCGCTGCGCCGGCCAGGGCAGGACGAGCGCCTCGCCCGCGCCCGAGGAGCTCACCGCGATCGTGCGGCGCTCGCCGGCCTCCTGGATGTTCGTCGGCGCGAGCGGCGCGATCTACGAGGCCTCCTCGCCGCTCGGGCAGCTCACGCGGGCGCTCTCTCCGCCCGAGCCGCTCCTGCAGGTCGCGGGCGCCGGCGGCTCGCTGATCGGGGTGACCCGGGGCGGCGGCGTGCTCCGGTGGCGCGAGGAGCTCGGCTGGAAGCCGGTGCTGCTCGAAGGCGCCGCGGGGCAGGGCGGGGCTCCGGCGCGCGCCTTCGGCGTCGCCATGGCCGACGGAGGCCGCGCGCTCGTGCTCGCGCTGCCGGAGGCGCTGTTCGCCAGCGAGGACGGCGGGGGCACCTGGTCGCGCGCGCCGCTCCCGACGATGGGCCTCTCGCGGGTCGGCGCCCTCGGGGGCGAGCTCCTCGCCGAGGGGCTCCTCGCTTCGGCGACCTGGGATCCGCGGCGCACGCCCGCGTTCTCCCGCAGCGCGGCGACGCTCCCGCGGGCCGACGTCGAGCTCGACGTGACGACCCCGCGCGCCCCGTCCGCCTCCGCCGTGTCGATCGGCCGGGCCGCGATGAGCGGCGATCGCTACGTCGAGGCGGTCCGCCCGGAAGACGCCGGCGCGCCGTGGCTCTTCGCGAGCGGCCCCATCGAGGGGCCGCTCAAGGAGGCGGCCATGCCGGGCACGGGCGACTGCGGGAGCATCAAGCTCGGCGCGAACGGTCGGCGCGTCGTCGCGGTGTGCGCCGAGCCGGACGGCGATCGCGTCGTGGCGCGGGTGCTCCGCAGCGACGACGGCGGCGGCGCGTGGTCGCCGGCCGCCACGCTGGAGACGCCCGACATCGACCAGGTCGGCGTCGCTGTGGCGCCCGATGGCGCGGCGCTCCTGACCGGCGTCTGCAAGCCGAGCGACGGCGCGGACAGCTGCAAGCCGACCGCGCCGCTCCTCCTGTCCCACGACGGCGCCCACGACGAGGATCGCGCCGCGATCGCCCTCGCGGCGGCCCCCACGCTCGGCGCGTCCGCCGTGCTGCCCGCGTTCTCGGCGGACGGGCGCTCCGCGTATTTCCTCGGCTTCCGCGGCAAGGACGAGCGCCTCGCGCTGTTCGTCTCGCACGACGGGGGCGAGACCTTCGCGCCGCGGCCGCTCGACGCGACCGCCGCGCTGCCCGCCCCGCAGGCTGACGGCGCGGAGGACGAGGACGAGGAGGGCGGGCCGGGCGACGGTCCCTCGCCGGAGGGGTTCGAGGTCGTCGAGGAGAGCGCGCTGCGCCCGGCGGAGGACGGCGCCGTCGGCCTGCTGCTCTCGGAGCGCGGCGCGCTCACGTACCTGACCGCCGACGAGGACGGCCGGGTGCTCACGGCGACGACCCCGCCGGAGAGCGCGGCGCTCGCCGGCTTCGGGCGGCGCGTGCTCGCGCTCGCGCCGCGCGCGCGCGCGAGCGGCGATGACGTCGCGGCGCTCTGGGAGTCGCTCGACGGCGGCGTGAGCTGGGCGGAGCTCCCGGAGATGCCGGCGCTCTCGCGCGAGGTCTCCGAGGCCCAGCTCACCATCACATGCGGCGCCAGCGGCTGCCTCTTCGGCGACGTGGCGACCCGCGTCGGCTGGGGCGGCCAGGCCGACGGCGCGCTGCCCCGCGCGCCGGATCCGGCCCCGCGCGGGCAGCCTTCCGCGCGCACGCCCATCGTCTGCGAGATGCTGCCGTCCTCGAAGTGGACACGCGTCGACCACGTCGACTCGAGCGGCCTCGGCCTGCCCGACGGCGACGAGCTCTTGCGCGGCCGGTCGGTGTGGTCGTTGCTCACGCGCGCCCCGAGCGGCGCCGTCGACGTCGTCTCCGCGATGCTGCCCGAGTCCGGCGCCGGGGAGGCGCGGGTCGTCACGCGATCGCTGCTGCCCGCGGTGCCGGCGGGGCTCGGGCGAGCGCGGGTCGCGACCAACGTCACCTCGCAGATGGAGGGTTACGCCGTGGCGCGCCTGCGGATCCCGGGCGGCGCGGCGGCGCCGGGGGCCCCGATGCGCAACGTCGAGGTCGCCTGGGAGAACTGGATGGATGGCACCTCGGGCCGCGGCACGATCCCCGACGCCGGCCCGTTCGAGCTCGGCGACGTGAAGGTCGTCCCCGACGCCGCGCGAAAGCCGCGCGCGGGCGCCCGGCCGCAGGCCGGCCCGGGAGGCGCGGCCTCGCGCCGCGCGCCGCCCCCCGACGACTTCTTCGATCCCGCGCTCCTGTCGGTCTCGCTGCGCGGCCTCTTCATCAGGCCGCACTCCGACAGCGCTCAGTCGGCGCTCACGTTCTTCTACGAGCCGCCGGGGAAGCTCCAGCGCTTCGACTTCCCTTCCTGGCCCGCGTCGGGCCTTCACGGCAGCCTCGACGTGCGCGCCGATGCGGTCCTGGCGGACGGCCAGCCCGTCGGCGTGGGGATGGTCCGGCAGGCGTCGAACGGCCCGACGATCGGGATGCTGCTCGCCCACCGCCCGGCGCCCCCCGCCGGCGCGTCCGCCGCGCCGGGCCCGGGCGCCGCGTGGGCGATCGATGCCGTCTCGGTCGCTCCGCCGACGGACCGCGATCGGATCGTGCACACCGACTGGACCTACGCTGGAGGGTCGATCGGCGTGTCGACGCTGGTCGCCCATCCCGGGCACGCGGCGGCGTGGTCGATCTTCCAGCCGTTCCGTGGGGATGGCACGCTCGGCCCCGCGCTGCCGCTGCCGACGCCGTTCGACCTCGGAGACGCGCCGCGCCCGTGCTCTGCCGCCGAACGCGCGGCGACCGCGCGCCAGGAGGCGCCGCTCTTCCTCGGCAGCACGGCCTTGTTCCCGGGCACACGCCACCCGGTGCTCGTCGTGGACGCCGCTGGTCCCTCCAGCCCGCCCGAGGTCACGGTGCTCCTGACCTCCACCACGGTGCTCCACGGTACGCCTGCCGCGCCTTGTGTTGCGGGCTGGGAGGCGCGAGCGATCGGACGGGGGCCCCGCTCTGCGATCATCCCCGGCGATCTAGCCCAGGCGTGGTTGTTCCGGGCCGCGGCGGGCTCGGCGGTCGCTGTGGGCGGATCGAGCGGCCCGGCCGTCGAGCTCCGCCCGATGGTGTGCCGCTTCGATCCCGGCGCGGAGATCCCGGAGGCTGTATGGAGCGAGCCGGGCATGGCGCAGCCCGCGCGTTGAGCGACGGCGGAAAAGCAAAAACGACGAATGAAACGAAGCTGACGGTGAGATGAAACGATCCCGGATCCTGGCTCGCGGTAACCTTCTAGCGACTCGCGTGTGCGCTTCGGCGCTTGCGTTCGCGGTCCCTGCGGCGATAGCCTGGCCTGCCTAAACGGGAGGCGGCATGATCCGGAAGCGACGGCGGTTCGAGCTCAGGAAGACGCTGTTCCTGCTTCCGAACCTGATCACCCTCTCATCGATCTTCTGTGGCTTCGACTCGATCCGGCGCTCCGCGACCGCGCAGTCGGAGGATGATTTCTACCGCGCCGCGCTGCTGATCGTCTTCGCGATGTTCTTCGACACCCTCGACGGGCGTGTCGCGCGGATGACGAAGACCCAGAGCGCCTTCGGCCTGCAGATCGACTCGCTGGCCGATATCGTCTCGTTCGGCGTGGCGCCGTCGATGCTCGTGTATCAGTGGACGCTGCACCGCTTCGATCTCGCGGGGCTGCTCGTGTCGTTCATCTTCACGGCCTGCGGAGCGGTCCGGCTGGCGCGCTTCAACGTCCTCTCCATGGGTGAGGCGGGCAAGCCCACGAAGCCTTCGAAGTACATCGTCGGCCTCCCGATCCCGGGCGCGGCGGGCATCCTCGTCTCGATCGTGGTCGCGAACCACGCGGCCGCCGGCGAGATCGGCGGCGAGCGCTACGCATCGGCGATCCTCGTCACCACGACGATCCTGTCGCTGCTGATGGTCTCGACCATCCGGTTCCGCTCTTTCAAGGATCTCCGGCTCAACGTCCGGACGGTGCTCTTCGTGGCGTTCGCTGTCGGGTCGAGCGCGGTGATCTCGACGCAGCTGCAGCCCGCGTTCGTGCTCGTGTGGTTGCTGGGTTTCTACGTGCTGCTCGGGATCTTCGAGTCGCTCTGGCACCTGCCTGCGCGGCTCCGCGGCCTGCGTCGGGACTCGGTGCCTCCGCCCACGGTACCCCCTGCGGCCTGAAGCGCCTGCGGCCTGAAGCGCCTGCGGCCTGAAGCGCCTGCGGCCTGAAGCGCCTGCGGCCTGAAGCGCCTGCGGCCTGAAGCGCCTGCGGCCTGAAGCGCCTGGGCGCACCCCTGGTGACCGGCATCGCGACCCAACCGCTCCGGCTCATTTTTGAGTAGACTGCGTGCGATGAAGAACCGCGTGTTCTTTCCGCAGGCCGCGCTCGACGACTGGATCGCGAGCGACCGCGTCGATCTGAACAACGACGAGCTTCTGATCAAGACCGAGGGCCGCCGCTACAAGATCATCGAGGCGATCCGCGTGCTCCGCGAGGTGACGGGCTCCGCGGACATCCACGAGGTCCTCGGCAGGGTCAAGACGCGGGCGTTCTTGCGGGAGCTCGGGGCGGAGATCCTCGAGGGGTCCATGATCATCGGCGACAACGCCTACGACGTGATCCCGGGGTTCATCGGCGCCCCGGTGGGCACGTTCGCCGAGCACCGCAAGGCCGCCCCGGCGGGGACCGCGACCAGCAGCAGCCCGACGAGCGACGAAGAGCTCCTGGCCGCGTTCCTCACCAGCAAGATGTAGCGGCGCCGCGCCCGGTTACTTCGACGCCGCGCCCGGTTACTTCGACGCCGCGCCCGGTTACTTCGACGCCGCGCCCGGTTGCTTCGACGCCGCGCCCCGTTGCTTCGGCGCCCCCCCGGCGCGCCACACCCGCGGGGGCGAGGCGCTGCCGATACGGTCTCTCGCGTCCGCCTCTCCCGGCGCATCCGCGCTGTCAGGCCTCGGCCTACGAGAGTACGCTCCCGCCTCTGCGGCCGGCGGGCCATCCCCGGTGAGGCAGGCTATAACGGGGCCATGCCCGAGGTCATCTCCGGGATCAGCTTCGCGCTCGCCCTGCTGTTCTACAGCGCTGCCAGCGCGCTCTTCTTCCTCGACGTCGCCCGCAGCCGCGCCCGGCTCCCCTCCACGGGCGACCTCGCGGGCCTCTTCGGCGCGGGGGCGCGCGTCCACGACCCCGGCGCTCGGCCGAGCGCTGCGGTCGCCGCCTCCGCCTCGCGGCACGCGCCCTTGCTGCTCGGCCTGGGCGCCCTCGGGCACGCGACCTACGTCACGCTCGCCAGCTTCGTCGCGCGGGTCTGCCCTGTGCACTCCGTTCATTTCATGCTCTCGGTCGCGTCCCTCCTCGCGATCGCCGTTTACCTCGTCGCCCGTCATCGCTTTCGCATCGACGCGCTCGGGCTCCTCATCGGGCCGCTCGGGCTCGCCTTCCTGCTCGGCACGTTCTTCCTCGGAAAGCCGCACCCCGAGCCGAAGCTCAGCCCGCTGTTCATCGCGGCGCATGTCATGGCGAACCTGCTCGGGATCGCGCTCTTCCTTCTCGCCGGCGCCTCTGCGGCGCTCTACCTCGTCCAGGAGAAGCGGCTCAAGCGGAAGCGGCATCTCGAGCGCATGGGCAACCTCCCGCCGCTCGACACGCTCGACCGCGCCATCCATCGCTTCCTGAGCGCCGGCTTCCCCTTGCTGACGCTCGGCATCGTCACGGGGACGTACTGGGCGCACCAGCTCGAGATGGGCAACGCCGAGGAGGTGATGCGCGCCATCTTCGGCTACGCCACATGGCTCCTCATCGCGCTCGTGCTGCTCATGCGCGCCGCCGTTGGCTGGCGCGGCCGCCGCGCGGCGTACGGCACCATCGCGGGGCTCGCCTGCGCCGGGGCGGTGCTCATCATCTATCTCATCCGTCCCGCCGCGGGGCTCGGAGGCTAGCGCAGGTGATCTTCGTCGGGCTCTCCCACAAGACCGCGCCCATCGAGGTGCGCGAGCGGCTCGCGATCGGGCGGGATCGGCTACCCGAGGTGCTCGCGCGCCTCACGGCCCACCCTGCCATCGGCGAGGCGCTCGTCCTCTCCACCTGCAACCGCGTCGAGATCTACGCATCACCCCGGCAGCAGACGCCCGCGCCGCCCCGCCCCGGGAGCGCTCCGCCGCCGTCCGATGAGGATCTCTCGCGCGACAACGAGGCGCTGCGCGCCGCCGTCGCGACCCTCGTCGGCCTCGGGGGAGACGCCGTCCGGAGCCACCTCGCAGGCCGCGTCGGCAGCGATGCCGTCCTCCACCTCTTCCGCGTCGCCGCGTCGCTCGACTCGATGGTCGTCGGCGAGCCGCAGATCCTTGGACAGATGAAGGAGGCCATCGAGGTGGCCCGCGGGGCGAAGACCCTCGGCGCGAGGCTCGGCCGCGCGGCCCACCGCGCCATCAAGGTCGGCAAGCGCGTGCGCACGGAGACGGCGATAGGCGCCGGGCAGGTCTCGGTCTCCAGCGTCGCCATCGATCTCGCCCGCCAGATCTTCGCCGATCTCGCCGGTCACACCGCGCTGCTCATCGGCGCCGGCGACATGGCCGAGGCCGCCTCGAAGCTCCTCGTCCGCGCCGGCGCCCGCCTCATCGTGGTCAACCGGAGCCCGGACCGCGCCGCCGCGCTCGCCCGCGAGGTCGGCGGTGAGCCTCGCCCCTGGGCCGACCTCGAGCGCTCCGTCATCGACGCCGACATCGTCATCTCGTCGACCTCGAGCCCCAATTACGTGGTCACGCCCGACCTCGTCCGCCGAGCCCGCAAGGCCAGGAAGGGCAGGAGCCTGTTTCTCATCGACATCGCGGTCCCGCGTGACATCGACCCCGCCGTCAACAAGCTCGACAGCGTGTACCTCTACGATGTCGACGACCTCTCGCAGATCGTGGCGCAGTCCGTCGAGGGGCGCGCCGCCGAGGCGGCGCGGGCCGAGGCGATCGTCGCGGACGAGGCGCAGGCCTTCGAGGCGTGGACGCTCGAGCGCGCCCTGACGCCCACGATCGTCGGCTTGCGGGCCCGCACGCGCTCCATCCTCGCGGCCGAGGTCGAGCGCAGCCTCTCTGGCAAGCTCCGGCACCTCGGCGCGGCCGAGCGCCAGGCCCTCGCGATGATGATCGACGCCGCCACGAACAAGCTGCTCCACGTGCCCACCACCCGACTCCGCGCGATGGCCAGCGATCCCCGCGTCGCCGAGCACGTCGACTCGCTCCGGGAGCTGTTCGACATCGACGGCGCGCCGTCCGAAAACGCCGCCGCCTCCGCGCTCGCCGAGGGGGAGCTGCGCGGCGCGGTGGACGGGCCTCCCACGCCTCGCTCCGCCCGCGGGGCGGCGCCTCCCGCCTCCGGCGCTCGAGGCGGCGCCTCGCCCCGGCACGCCGATCCGCGCGTCCAGGCTGCAGAGGACAACGGCGTTTACGCGCGGCAGCCCGGCGGGCGCCCCGCCGAGGCGGGCGTCATGGCCGTCGCGAATCCAGCCGCGGCCGTGAGCGCAGCTGGGTTAAAGGGAGCGTGATGCCCACGGAGCTCACCCTCGCCACGCGCCGCTCGGCGCTCGCCCTCGCCCAGTCTCGCGCCTTCGCTCGTTCCCTCGAAGCGGCGGTGCCCGATCTCTCCCTGCGCGAGCTCGAGGTGGTGACCTCGGGCGACAAGACGCAGGATCGCTCGCTCCAGGATATCGGCGGCAAAGGGCTGTTCATCAAGGAGCTCGAAGAGGCGCTCCTCGACCGGCGCGCCGACTTCGCGGTCCACTCGATCAAGGACGTCCCCGCCGAGATCGCCCCGGCGCTGTGCCTCGCCTGCATCCCCGCGCGGGAGGACCCTCGCGACGCGCTGGTCACCCGGAGCGGCGCCTTGCTCGCAGAGCTGCCGGCGGGCGCCCGGGTCGGGACCTCGAGCCTCCGCCGGGCGGTCGCGCTGCGCGAGGCGCGCCCGGATCTCGTGATCGAGCCCGTCCGCGGCAACGTCGACACCCGGCTCCGCAAGGTGTTCGACGGAGCGTTCGACGCCGTGGTGCTGGCGCTCGCCGGACTGAAGCGGCTCGGCCTCGAAGGCCGCGCCACGGAGGTGCTGTCGCCCGAGGTGTCGTTGCCCGCCATCGGACAGGGCGCGCTCGGCATCGAGTGCCGCACGGCGGACGACAGCGTGCGTGACGTCCTCGGGACGCTCGCGGACGCCGAGACAACGATCTGCGTCTCTGCCGAGCGAGCCGTGATGGCCGCGGTGGAAGGCAGTTGCCGGACGCCGGTGGCCGCCTATGCGGTGCGGGACGGCGACGCGCTGTGGCTTCGGGCGCTCCTCGCCGAGCCCGACGGCTCCCGGTTGCGAAGGGCGGAAAGGCGCCTGTCGTGGCCCGGAAACACGCACGAAGCCGAGCGCCTCGGAGCGGACCTCGGGGCGGAGCTCAAGAAGGGTTGAGGCGTGTAACTCGATTGGAAGGCTGCCACGTCCAGAACAATTCTAGAATGGAATGGATAAGGGATCTCCGTACCGCGCCGGGATGAACGGTCACCTGACGATGTGATCGCCGGCGCTCGGCGCGCCGGCGCCTCCAGGCGGAGCCCGTCGGCCCGCGGCGTGCGCGTCGCCGTGTCGCCCATGACCGGTGCGCTTCCCGCGCGGGCGCGACCGTGCGAGACGACAGCCCGCCGGCGGTTTCCCGCCGCCCAGCGCTCCATGCCGGGCTACGTCGCCCTCGTCCTCCACGCTCACCTCCCGTACGTGCGTCACCCCGAGCACGTCCGCTCCCTGGAGGAGCGCTGGCTCTTCGAGGCGCTCTGGGAGTGTTATCTCCCCCTGCTCGGGGTCCTCGATCGCCTCGCCGCCGATCGCGTCGTCGCCCCGCTCACCCTCTCCGTCTCGCCGTCGCTCCTCGCGATGCTGCGCGACGAGCTGCTCCTTCGCCGGTTCGAGGACCACCTCCGCCGGCTCACCGCGCTTGCGGCCCGGGTCGAGGCCCGCTTCGCCGGGAGCGGCTTCGCCGAGGCCGCCGCGTTCTACCGCGCGCGGCTCGCGGACGCCGCGAGCTCCTGGGAGGCGCTGGGCGGCGATGTCCCGGGCGCCCTGGTGCGCCACGCCGGGGCGGGCCGCGTCGAGCTCCTCACCACGGCCGCGACGCACGCCTACCTGCCCGGACTGCTCGCCACGCCGGCGTCGATCCGGGCGCAGCTGCGGCTCGGCCGCCGCGCCTTCGCGGCCTTCACCGGCGCGCCCGAGCCTCGGGGCCTCTGGCTGCCCGAGTGCGCTTACGCGCCCGGCCTCGACGCCGAGCTCGCGGCGGCGGGCGTCCGCTTCACCGTGCTCGACGCCCACGCGCTCACGCTCGCCGCGCCTCCTGCGTCCGCCGGCGCGTCCGTCCCGGTGCTCTCGCCCGCCGGCCTCGCGTGCTTCGGGCGCGATCGCGACAGCGCGCGCGAGGTCTGGTCGCGCGACGCCGGCTATCCGGGTCACCCGGTTTACCGCGAGTTCTACCGCGACGTCGGGCTCGACCTGCCCGAGCGCGAGCTCGAAGGGGAGGTCGGTCCCGACGGCGTCCGGCTCATGACCGGCCTCAAGCTCCATCGCGTGACCGGGCCCGGCCCCGACAAGGCGCCGTACGACCCGGCCCGCGCCTCCGCGCAGGCGCGCGCGCACGCCGCGGACTTCGTGGCCCGCCGCGAGGCCGCGCTCGCGTCGATCCGCGGCGTGAACGCACCGCCCCTCCTGGTAGCCCCCTACGACGCCGAGCTCTTTGGCCACTGGTGGCTCGAAGGGCCCGAGTTCCTCGAGCACGCCCTGCGCGGCCTCGCGGCCTCGGATCGCGCCGCTCCGATCGCGCTCGGCGCGTACCTGGAGCGCCATCCGCCCGTCGAGGTCGTGGAGCCTGCCGCCTCCACGTGGGGCGAAGGCGGGTTCGGCGCCTTCTGGACGGGCCCGAGCGCGTCCTTCCTGTGGCGCCACGCGCACCACGCCGAGCGCGCCGTGCTGGATGCGCTCTCGCGTTGCCGCCACGCGGGCGGCCTGTCCGGCCGCGCGCTGGACCAGGCGATCCGCGAGCTCCTCCTCCTTCAATCGAGCGACTGGGCCTTCATGATGTCGGCCGGGGAGACGGCTTCCTATGCCGAGGCGCGCGCCCACGCCCACGCGATCCGCGCCCGCCGCCTCGCGTCCCTGGCCCAGCAACCCACGGCTTCGCCCTCGGACGTGGCGTGGCTCGACGCGCTGTGCGCGCTCGACCCTTTCCTCGTCGAGCTCTCGGGCCCTGCGCTCCGAGGCGCCTTCGACCCGTGGCGCTGAGCCGGCGTTCCCCTGCGCCCCTCGCCTCCGGATCTCCCGTGCTCCAGGGGGGCAGATCAATTTCCGGCAGCGGAGGATTAAATTACGTTAAAATATTCTACGACGATATTTCACATGGTCGCCTACCCTCTGCGTCGCGGTGGTCGACTCCGTGGGAGGGCGTGTGCGCCCCGCGGCGGTGCCCTCGGCGCCTCTTTTCGGGAGGGTGACCGGCGATTCACCGGCCCTTTTCATCGCCCGCCGCCGGCCGCGCGACCCGGTGCACATCCCCCAGCACGTTTTTCGCGGCCATGGCGGCATGAAGTGCGAGAGGGACGGAGACCTTGTCCGGAACACCCCCTTGATGACCGGCCGGTCAGCACCCTAGTGTGATGCCCGCCAGCTTTGCTCCTGGACCGCACCGGCAGGCGCTGGCAAAGAACCGGGCGGACTCCCCATGACACATCCTCCTTGCGGACCCGAGCGCCGTTTCGCTCGATGGGCTCTCGGCGCTCGTAGCGCCTCATCGAATCACTCCCGCGCCGCCGTCGTCGCGGCGCTGCTCGCTGCGCTCGCGGTGCCCACGTTGACCGGCTGTCGCCGCCCCGAGGCGGACGCGCAGCCGTCGCCGGCGCGCGACACCGCCGCGCCACGCCAGAAGCCCGCGGTGCACTTCGGGAAGGTGACCGCGCGCCCGCTCGCGCAGACGCTGGACATCAGCGGCACCCTGGTCGCCGACGAGACGAGCGAGGCGGCGACGCAGGTCGGCGGCCTGGTCGTGAGCGTCGCGGTCGACGTGGGCGCCCGGGTCAAGAAGGGCGATCCGCTCGTCGTGCTCGACGCGCGCAACGTCGCCCTCCAGTCACAGGCCGCGTCCGCGGCCGTCGCGCAGGCGCGGGCCAAGCTCGCGCTGCAGGACGGCGCGTCGCCGAAGGGCATCGATCCCGACCAGGTGCCGGAGGTCCGGGCCGCGAAGCAGAGCATGGAGCTCGCGAAGTCCGAGGCCGAGCGCGTGAAGCAGCTCTACGACCAGGGGGCCGTCCCCCAGTCGACCTGGGACGCGGCGCGCACGCAGGCCCAGAACGCGACCGCGCAGTACGACGCCGCGGTCAACGGCATCCGCGCGACCGTCGCGGCGCTCACGTCCGCGCAGGCGCAGGCGGGGCTCGCCTCGAAGGCGGTGTCCGACACGACGGTGCGGGCGCCCTTCGACGGCGCGATCGCCGAGAAGCGGATCAGCGTCGGCGAGTACGCCAGCCCGGGCCGCGTCGTGGCGGTCGTGGTCCGCGACAACCCGCTGCGGCTGCGCATCGACGTGCCCGAGGCGGACATCGCGCACATCGAGGTGGGCAAGCCGGTCAGCGTCTCGGTCGCCGCCTTCCCCGATCGCCTGTTCCCGGGCGTCGTGAAGCGGATCGGCGCGAGCCTGAAGGCCTCGTCGCGCACCCTGCCCGTGGAGGCCGAGTTCGACAACACCGAGGGCAAGCTCCGCCCCGGCCTCTTCGCGCAGGGGCAGCTGACGCTGACCGGCGAGTCAAGAACGGCGATCCTCGTCCCCGAGTCGGCGGTCGGCACCTCCGGGACGAGCGCGCGCGTGTTCGTGAAGTCGGGCGATCGCGTGACGGAGCGGCTCGTCAAGCCCGGCCGCAAGATCGAAGGCCTCGTCGAGGTCGTCGGTCCGCTCGCCGAGGGGGATGAGGTCGCGATCGACAAGGTGAGCGAGCTGGCGGACGGCATCGAGGTCGCGGCGGCGCAGTGAGCCGAGCGCACCGCGCGCCTCATTACTGAAGAAAGGTAGCGACCATGCAATGGCTCGCGGCAATCTGCATCCGTAGGCCGGTTTTCGCCTCGGTGATCGTCCTGCTCCTGACGGTGCTCGGGGCGTTCTCCTACTTCGGCCTCGGCGTGGACCGGTTTCCCAAGGTCGAGTTCCCGTTCATCGTCGTGACGACCGTCCTCCCCGGCGCAGCGCCCGAGGAGGTCGAGACGGAGCTCTCCGACAAGATCGAGTCGGCGGTCAACACGATCAGCGGCATCGACGAGCTGCGCTCGGCCTCGGTCGAGGGGCTCAGCCAGGTCATGATCTCCTTCCAGCTCGAGAAGGACGTCGACGTCGCCGCGCAGGAGGTGCGCGACAAGGTCGAAGGCATCCTCGCGGATCTGCCGGAAGGGATCGAGCCGCCGGTGGTCGGCAAGCTGGATCCGGACGCCGCGCCGATCCTCACGCTCGCCGTCTCATCGCCGAAGGCGGACGTCCGCTCGGTGACGGAGTTCGCCGACAAGACGCTCCGGCGCGAGCTGGAGTCGCTCGCCGGCGTCGGACAGGTGCTGCTCATCGGCGGCCGGAGCCGGCAGATCAACATCTGGATCGATCCGGAGAAGCTCGAGAAGTACTCCCTGACCGGCGGCGTGGTGGCCCAGGCGCTGGCGAGCCAGAACGTCGAGATCCCGGCCGGCCGGATCGAGCAGGGGGGCAGGGCGCTCACCCTGCGGACGCGCGGCCGCGTGCAGTCGGTCCAGCAGATGGCGGACATCGTCCTCGCGAACCGCGACGGCTACTCCGTCCGGCTCGGCGACGTCGCGGAGGTCCAGGACGGCATGGCGGAGCCGGAGTCCGCCGGCTTCCGCGGCCTCGATCCTGCCGTGCTCCTCAGCATCCGCAAGCAGAGCGGGACGAACACCGTCGAGGTCATCGACGGGCTGAAGGCGCGGATCAGCGAGGTGGAGAAGCGCCTCCCCGAGGGGTACAGCATCGCCGTCGCCCGCGATCAGTCGGAGTTCATCAAGAACTCGGTCCATGCGGTCAAGGAGCACCTCGTGCTCGGCGCGGTGCTCGCCGCGATCATCGTCGCGCTCTTCCTCGCGAACGCCCGCAGCACGCTCATCTCGGCGATCGCCATCCCGACGAGCATCATCTCCACGTTCGCCCTGATGAAGGTGGCGGGCTTCACGCTCAACGGGATCACGCTCCTCGCGCTGACGCTGGCGGTCGGCATCGTGATCGACGACGCGATCGTCGTCCTCGAGAACTGCTACCGCTGGATCGAGGAGAAGGGCGCGAGCCCGTGGGAGGCGGCGCTCCAGGGCACGAAGGAGATCGGCCCCGCGGTGCTCGCGACGACGCTCTCGCTGATCGCCGTGTTCCTCCCGGTTGCGTTCATGAGCGGCATCGTCGGCCGCTTCCTGAACTCGTTCGGCCTCACCATGGCGTTCTCGATCCTCGTCTCGCTGATCGTGAGCTTCACGCTGACGCCCATGCTGTCCGCGCGATGGCTGAAGAAGCCGGAGAAGCACGACGCCGGCAGCTCCAAGGAGTCGCGCTTCTACGGGCCGATCGAGCGCGGCTACATGGCGATCCTCCGCTGGTCGATGGCGCACCGCTGGGTGATCGTGCTCGCCTCGCTCCTGGCGCTCTTCTCGATCCCGGTGCTGGGGAAGATGGCCAAGTTCAACTTCCTCCCGGTCGAGGACGAGTCGCAGTTCCAGGTCAGCATGCGCGCGCCCGAGGGCGTGAGCCTCGACGGGACGCGCGTCATCGCCACGCGGATCGCGTCGGACATCGAGAAGCTCCCCGGCGTGCTCTACACGCTGACGACGATCGGCGACGATCCGCAGAAGACGCCGAACCTCGCCACCATCTACGTGAAGCTCAAGCCGGCGGATCAGCGCGCGCTGTCGCAGCAGGACCTCATCGATCGCGCTCGCCGCGAGCTCACGCCGCAGTTCGAGGCGGAGAAGCTCCGGGCGAACATCGGCGTCGTGCCCGCCTTCTCCGGCGGTCAGAGCACCCAGATCGCCTATCAGGTGCAGGGCCCCGACCTCCAGAAGATCGGCGTCTACTCCGACGCGCTGCTGAAGAAGCTCAAGGCGATCCCGGGCGTCGTCGATCCGGACACCTCGCTGCTCGTCGGCAAGCCGGAGATCCGCGTGGTCATCGACCGCAAGAAGGCCGCCGATCTCGGCGTTCAGGTCGGCGACGTGGCCAGCACCCTGCGGCTCCTGGTCGGCGGGTACAAGGTGTCGACCTACAACGAAGGCGGGGAGCAGTACGAGGTGCGCGCGCGCGCGCTGTCGAGCTTCCGCTCCGACAAGGAAGGCCTCGCGAAGATCACGGTGCCGTCGACCAAGCTCGGCGCCGTGACGCTCGACAACGTGGTCTCGTTCGCCGAGGGGACAGGCCCGTCACGCATCGAGCGGTACAACCGGCAGCGGCAGGTCATGCTGACCGCCAACCTCGAGGCGGGCTACTCGCAGCAGACGGTCATCCAGGAGCTCGACAAGGCCGCCGCGGAGATGAACCTCGCGTCCGGCTACTCCGCTGGCCCCGTCGGCGCGTCGAAGGAGCTCATCAAGATGATGAAGAGCTTCCTCGTCGCCCTCCTCCTGTCGCTGGTCTTCATGTACCTCGTGCTCGCGGCGCAGTTCGAGTCGTGGCTGCACCCGATCACGATCCTCCTGTCGCTGCCGCTGACGGTGCCGTTCGCGTTCATCGCGGTCATCATCTTCCGGCAGTCGCTCAACATCTTCTCGCTGCTCGGCATCGTCGTGCTGTTCGGCGTCGTGAAGAAGAACTCGATCCTCCAGATCGATCACACGATCAAGCTGCGCGAGCACGGCTTGCCGCGTGCGCAGGCCATCCTGGAGGCGAACCGCGACAGGCTCCGGCCGATCCTGATGACCACGCTCGCGTTCGTCGCCGGCATGATCCCGCTCGTCGTCTCGAGCGGCGCGGGCTCGGGCACGAACCGCGCGACCGGCTTCGTGATCATCGGCGGGCAGACGCTGGCGCTCCTCCTGACGCTGCTCGCGACCCCGGTCGCCTACTCGCTGTTCGACGACGTATCGTCGTGGCTCAAGCGGATCCTGCCCTTCATGCGGGGCAACGACGACCAGGGCGATCCGCGCGGGGCGGGGGAGGGCGGCGTCGCTCCGGCGGGGGATGGGGTCGTCGCGGCGGGGCACCGCGGCGCCGCGGCGCGCGCCGCCGTCGCGCACGACGCGGGCCGGCCGGCGTCGGCGCAGCTCGACTAGCAGCACACTGGCAGCGCTCCGGGGCCGCGGCGCGCCGCGCCCGGCCCCCTTGCTACCGCGGCGAGGCGCTCACTGCGCTTCGCCGTGGACCTTGCGCAGGATCACCTCGAGCAGCCCGTCGAACGCGTCGCGCATCGCCCAGGCCTGGGCGGCCTCGTCGTCGAGGCCAGCCGCCTTGCGCCGCCCCTCGACGAGCGCGTTCTTCGGGCCCCTGCACGCGGGGCCGAGCCGGCGCTCCATGTCGAGCGAGGCGCCCGCGTAGACGTGATAGCAGGACGCGAAATCCCCCTGGTTGTAGAGGGGCGAGCCGACCTGGATCGCGCCGTCCATCGTGCGCGCCAGCACGAGCAGGTCACCCTCGGTGCAGCCGCGGAGGATCGCGAGCGCGTGGTGAGGCACCGATCGCTTGACCGCCGGCAGCCCTTGCTCTTCGTCGGCCGTCTCGGCCGCGAACGTCGAGAGCGGGACGGGATCGGGGCGCACGAGCAGCCGCTTGAGGTAGTCGGCGGGCACGCCGAAGTTGAGGTTCTGCCCCTGCGTCGAGACCGCCGCGGCGACGCCGATCACCTCGCCGTGATCGTTGAACAGCGGGCCGCCCGAGGAGCCTGGCGCGATCGGCGCGGAGATCTGCAGCAGCGTCAGCTCCGGATCCACGACGCGGACCGCGCTCACGAGGCCGTTCGACACGGTGTCCGCGAGGCCGAGCGGATGGCCGATCGCGACGACCGGATCGCCCGGGCGGACCGCGCCGCTGTTGCCGAGGGAGAGCAGCGGGAGCCTCCGAGGCGCGTGGATCCGGACGATCGCCAGATCTCGAGCCTCGTCGAACGCGAGCACCTCGAGCACCGGGTGCTCGCTCTGATCCGAGAGGACGACCTTGAGGTCCGGCATCCCGGCGACGACGTGGAAATTCGTCGCGATCCAGCCGTCCTCGCGGACGAGGAAGCCCGCCCCGAGCGAGCCGTCGCCGCGGATCGTGACGACCGCCGGCATGGCGCGCGCCGCGATCTGCGCCGGCGTCATCGCCGCGGGCTGTGACGCGGAGATCGCCGGCTGGCTCGCCGAGCTCGCGGTGCAGCCGAGCGCCGCGATCGCCGCCGCGGCGACGAGCGCCGAGACGCGCGGCCAGGCGCGCCGCTGCGGGGGTCGGGGGCGCGATGGAGGAGCGGCGCAGGAGGGCCGGTCGTCGTCATGGAGCTCGCCTGGCAGGCTGCGGTGGTTCATGTCGCTCCCCGAGGCCGCCGCGTGAGCGACCTCCCTCCAGCAAGCGTAACGAAGACCCGACGGATCGTCTCGCGCGCCCGGAGAAAATCCGGTCGTGGCCGCATATGCTGTCGCGGTGAGCCAAGACCACGACGCGCGCGATCCGATCTTCGCCCTCAGCGACGAGTTCGTCGAAGCCTTCGCTGCCCGCTGTCCTGCCCATGCCACCCTCGCGGGCATCCCCTGCGACGAAGGCGCCTGGAACGACTGGAGCCCGAGCGGCGCCGCGTCCTGGGCTACCACGGTCGCGTCCTTCCAGGAGCGGCTCCGCTCGCTGCCGCCGCCGCGCCCAGGAGCGGAGGCGCGGTGGGGTCGCCTCGCACGCCGTGTCATGGCGGATCACCTGGATGAGCGGCTCGACGATTTCCGTCACGGCGAGCACCTGCGCGATCTCAACAACATCGAGTCGGCGTTCCAGCACCTCCGGATGGTCTTCGACCTCATGGATGTCCACAGCGCCGCCGGCTGGGAGGCCATCGCGTCGCGCCTGGAAGGCCTGCCGCGCGCGTGCGACAGCTACCGCGCTTCGCTCGAGGAGGGGCGCCGGACGGGCCAGGTCGTCGCGCGTCGCCAGGTGTTCGCCGTGATCGAGCAGGCGCGCTACCAGGCGGGCGACGCGTCGTTCTTCCTCACGCTGCCGGCCGCTCACGAGGCGTCAGGTCGCGGCGCGGGCGCAGGCCGCGCGCGCATCGCGGACGGGGTCGAGCGGGCGCGCGCCGCGTTCGGTGCGCTCGCCGGCTACCTGGAGCAGACGTACCTGCCGAGCGCGCGCGCCGCGGACGCCGTGGGAGAGGAGCGCTACCTGCGCCTCTCGCGCCGCTTCCTCGGCGCGAGCATCGACCCGATCGAGACCTACGCCTGGGGGTGGTCCGAGGTGCACGCCATCGAGGCCCAGATGGCGCGCCTCGCCGGCGAGATCCTCCCCGGCGCGTCGCTGTCCGAGGTGATCGATCTGCTCATGACCGACCCCGCCCGGTGCGCGCAGGGCGCAGACGAGTTCCTCCGCATCATGTCCGAGCGCCAGCGAAAGGCGCTCGCCGATCTCGACGGCGTCCATTTCGACATCCCGGCGCCCATCCGTCACATCGAGGTGAAGCTCGCTCCGCCGGGCGGCGCGCTCGGCGCCTACTACGTGCCACCGAGCGACGGCTTCAAGCGGCCCGGCACCGTCTGGTATGCGCCCGGCACGAAGCAGGCGTTCCCGCTCTACGAGGAGATCACCACGGCGTACCACGAGGGCTTTCCTGGCCATCACCTGCAGTGCGCGCTCCAGGTGCACCTCGATGACCGGCTGAGCCGGCTCCACCGCTTCCTGGTGACGAACTCCGGCCACGCCGAGGGGTGGGCCCTCTACGCCGAGCAGCTCATGTACGAGCTCGGTTATTTCGAGCGCCCCGATTACGTGCTCGGGATGCTCGCGGGCAAGCTGACGCGCGCTTACCGCGTCGTCCTCGACATCGGCATGCACCTGGAGCTGCCGATCCCCCGGGACGCGCCGCTCCACGCCGGCGAGCCCTGGCGCTACGAGATCGCCGTCGAGTACCTCCAGCGCCGGGCCTTTCTCCCGCTGGATCACGCGCACAGCGAGGCGACGCGCTATCTGGGCTGGCCGGGGCAGGCGATCTCCTACAAGGTCGGCGAGCGCGTCGTCCTGGAGCTGCGCGACGCGCTGCGGCGCCGCCACGGCGAGGCCTTCGATCTGAAGGCGTTTCACGCCAGGGTGATCGGCTCCGGGTCCGTCGGGCTCGATCACCTGCGCGAGATCGTGCTCGACGACGCCGCGCACTGATCGCGCGTCAGACACGCGCGCGTCTGGCACCCGCTCGTCGGACACGCGCGCGCCGCCCGCCCGCTTCGCGCCTCGACGCGCGGCCGTGCGCGTGCCAATCGACGCGGGTGAGCGCTCCCCCAGCGAATGAAGCCCCCGAGGCGCGGCCGGACGGCTCGGACCTCTGCACCGCGTGCGGCCTCTGCTGCACGGGGCTGCTCTTCGACGTCGCGCCGCTCGAGGAGCACGAGCTCCCGCGGGCGGAGAAGTTGCGCTTGCCGCTCGCCTGCAATCGGTACCACGACGCCTTCAGCCTGCCGTGCCCCTGCCATCTCGACCGGAAGTGCACCGTCTACGAGATGCGCTTCTCCGTGTGCAGCAGCTACGAGTGCGGCCTGCTCCGGCGCTGCAAGGCGGGCGAGGTGCCGCTCGGCGAGGCGCTGGCCCGCGTCGAGCGCGTGCTGCGCCTGGCAGACGACGTGCGCGCGCGGGTGCCGCCGCTCGTGCCGCCGCGTCCGCTCTGGGACGAGGCCCGCGAGCACCTCCGCCGGCGTGACGCCGAGGACCCGTCGCCCGCGTGGCAGGGCGAGCGCGGCGCGCTCGTCGCCGCGCTCGGTGAGCTCCGGGTCGCGTGCAGGGAAGGGCTCGATCCGTAGCGCCGGCGCCTCGCGAGGGACGCGGAGCGCGGGAACTGGTCTTTCCCATGCCGGGGTCCAATCCGCGGGGCGCTCCAGCGTGCTTTGGAGATCTCCCTCTCTCTGTCCTGCAAAGATCTCCAGGGCCCCCAGGACACCGACGAGCGCGGAGACTCCCCTGCTTCGTCCAGGCCGACCGTGATCCGCCCTCGACTGCGCGCGCCGCGCCCTCGTCAACATGCTTGTCTCGGCCTCCCGGCGGCAGGCTCCAGGCCGTATATACGACCCATGGAACCGACGATCCGCCGGATGACCAACAAGTATTCTGCCATCGCTGCAGTGATCAGCTTCGTCACTCAGCCCATTCCCGGCGCAGATGAGCTGATCGTGGTTCCCATTCATTACTCCTTCTCCGTGTCGCTGACCCGGCGCCGGGGCGTGCCGCTCCGCAGGGCTCCGTGGCTGCAGGTGAGCAAGATCATCTGGGGTGGAGCGGGCGTAAGGCTCTTCGCCAACTTCACGCTCGGCCTCGTCCCGGTCGCCGGTCTCTTCTCCAATGCGGTCACCGCCGTCGCCTTGACGGAGTTCCTGGGTCGCTACCTCGACGCCGCGCTGAGCAGCGAGGCGCCGCCTCCCGCGGTCTCCATCCGGGCCATCAAGGATGCCCTGCGGAGCCCAAGGCGAGCGCGGAGCGCTCAGCGGTTGTGGTCCAGGATCGGCCGCGCCGTCCGGGAATCCGTCCCCGCGCCGACTCCTGGTTGAGGCGCCTTGTCCTGCTGGACGGGAAGCTCGGAGCGCGCGCGGCCTCGGGGGGCCCGGCTCTCGTGACGCGGTCGACGGCCAAGGAATCCGCGGCGCGGGGTCATCTGCCGCACCCCCTCCCGCCCGCGCGCCGCGTCGGAGAGCGCGTCGCCGGCGCGCCGGACGTGGACCCGACGCGGAGCCGCCTCGGTCCGCCCGCGCGCGGCGGTCTCGCCTGCGTCTCTCCTGGCGATCGCCGCCCAGATCGAATAGATCCCCGGCCATGCTCTCCGAGACCCGCGAGAAAGTCCTCGACATCAAACGGCGCTTTGAGGCGCTAAGGGGGCATCTTTGACGTCCCCAAGCTCGAACGGATGCTCCAGGATCTGACCCAGACGACGCTGTCGCCGGGGTTCTGGAACGATCAGGAAAAGGCCCAAGCCGTCCTCCGCAAGCGCGCCCAGGTCGAGTCGAAGCTCGAGGTGGCGCAGCGGCTCGGCCGCGAGATCGAGGATCTCGCGGAGTACCTCGAGCTCGGCGCTGCCGAGGGCGACGAGAGCGTCATCGCCGACGCCGACGCGCAGGCCGACGCCATCGCCGGGCGCCTGCGCAAGGTCGAGCTCGATCGCATGCTGTCCGGCCCCGCCGACCGCGGCAACGCGATCGTCAGCATCCACCCTGGCGCCGGCGGCACCGACGCGAAGGACTGGGCGTCCATGCTCCTCCGCATGTACCTGCGCTTCTGCGAGCGCCGCGGGTACAAGACGGAGATCATCGACTACCAGGACGGCGACGAGGCCGGCATCGACGCCGTCACCCTCACGGTGAGCGGCGACGCCGCCTACGGCTATCTGCGCTCCGAGGCCGGGGTCCACCGCCTCGTCCGGATGAGCCCGTTCAACGCCGATCACACGCGCCAGACCGCGTTCGCCGCCGTCGAGGTCACCCCGGACAGCGACGACGAGATCAACATCCAGGTCAACGAGAAGGACATCGAGATCACGACGATGCGCGCCGGCGGCAAGGGCGGGCAGAACGTGAACAAGGTCGAGACCGCCGTTCGCCTGCGGCACCTCCCGACTGGACTCAACATCGTGTGCCGCGCCGAGCGCAGCCAGCACCAGAACCGCGCGATGGCGATGAAGGTCCTCAAGGCGAAGCTGTACGAGATGGAGCTCCAGAAGCGGGATGCGGAGGTCCAGGCCTACAACGCCGCGAAGAGCGCCATCAACTTCGGCAGCCAGATCAGGAACTACGTCCTCGCGCCCTACCGGCTCGTCAAGGACGTGCGCACCTCCACCGAGGCCACCGACGTGGACGCCGTCCTCGACGGCGATCTCGAGGGCTTCATCGAGGCCTACTTGCTCGCCGCGGCCGGCGGTTCGCTCAGGAAGGGCGGCTCCGTCGCGGAGGACGACGCTCCGTGAGCCAGCAAAAAGACAGACCGAACGACAAGAAGACCGAGCGGCTCGTGAAGGAGGCCGCCGAGGCCGCGCGCGCCGAGGAGACGCTGATCGCCACCCGCAAGGCGAAGGCGGCCCGCCTCCGCGCCCGCGGTGACAACCCGTTCGCCAACGACGTCACGGAGGGCGAGCCGCTCGTCGAGCTCGCGGCCGTCCGCGCCCGCTTCGACGGGGCGCGGGCCGCGGTCGAGCCGAGGCCCGAGGGCGCGGCGCCCGAGCGATCCGCCTCTGCCGCGGCGGATCGCTACGATCCGGCGCGCGTCGAGCCGGTCCCGTTCCGCGTCGCGGGCCGGGTCCTCTTCGTGCGCTCGTTCGGCGGCGTCACCTTCGTCCGGCTGCGCGACCGCACCGGCGAGCTCCAGCTCTACTGCGAGCAGGGGGGCCTCGCCGATTTCGAGCGGCTGGAGGACATCGATCTCGGCGACTTCGTGGAGGCCCACGGCGTCGCGATGGCGACGCAGAAGGGCGAGCTCTCGATCCGCGCAGGGCGCCTCCGGCTGCTCACGAAGGCCTACCGCCCGCTGCCGACCAAGACGAGCTTCAAGGACGTCGAGTCGCGCTACCGCATGCGGTACGTCGATCTCGTGGCCAACCCGCACGTCGCGGGGGTCTTCCGCGCCCGCTCCGCGATCGTCGCCGCGCTGCGCGAGTTCCTCGACGCGCGCGGCTTCCTCGAGGTCGAGACCCCGACGATGCACACGCTCGTCGGCGGCGCGGCCGCGAAGCCGTTCAAGACCCACCACAACGCGCTCGATCTCGAGCTCTTCATGCGCATCGCGCCGGAGCTCTTCCTGAAGCGGCTCGTGGTCGGCGGCTTCGAGCGCGTCTACGAGATCGCGCGCTGCTACCGGAACGAGGGGCTGTCGACGCGGCACAACCCCGAGTTCACGATGCTCGAGTACTACCAGGCGTACGCGACGTACGAGACGCTGATGGACGCCACCGAGGCGATGCTCCGCCACGTCGACGCCCGCCTCGCCGAGCGGCTCCCGGCCGAGCACGCGGCCTGGGCCGCGCAGCGCACGTACTCGCTCGAGCGCTTCGAGCGCGTCCCCATGGCCGAGGGGATCGCCCGCGCCCTGGCGAAGTCGGGCCTGCCGGCCGACGTCCCGCAGCGCGTCGCCGCGGACGACGCCCCGATCAAGGAGTGGGCGAAGGCGGCGAAGGCGAGCGGGCGCGAGATCGACTGGACGAACTTCCGCGCGGGCGCGAAGAAGTGCGAGTCGCCGGGTGAGCTCGTCTTCTGCGCCTACGAGTACGTCGTCGAGCCGTTCCTCACGAGGGACTACCGCACGGAGGCGGGCGACAAGAGCGTCCCTGTCTTCATCATCGACTATCCCTTCGAGGTCTCCCCGCTCGCGCGCAAGAAGGACAGCGATCCCTCGCTGGTCGATCGCTTCGAGCTCTTCATCGACGGCCGCGAGCTCTGCAACGCCTTCAGCGAGCTCAACGACCCCGAGGACCAGGACGCGCGCTTCCGCGCGCAGGTCGAGAAGAAGTCCCGGGGCGAGGAGGAGACGATGGATTACGACGCCGACTACGTCCGCGCCCTGGAGCACGGCCTCCCGCCGACGGCGGGCTTCGGCATGGGGGTCGACCGCCTGACGATGCTCCTCACCGGCGCGACCTCCATCCGCGACGTCATCCTGTTCCCGCTTCTCCGTCCCGAGACCGACGCGTGATCGAGCTCTCCAGGTCGTTGCAGGCCGCGCTCCTCGCCGCCGTCGCTCTGGGCATCGTCCTGCTCGCCTGGCGGGGCACCACCCGCTTCGACAAGAAGGGCGAGCTGGAGCCGCGGCGCCCCGGCGTCGTGCGCGCCGGGGTCGTGGTCGCTCTCACGGGCGCCAGCCTGCTCGCGCTCACGCTCATCGGGTCCAGCGGGCGCGCGAAGGGCCTCGCGCCCATCGGCGCCTTCTTCGCGAGCAATACCCAGCTGATCGCCCAGCTCGTCGCCGCGCTGGTCGTGGGGGGTGCCCTTCGGCTGTTCCGGGCCAGGACGGCCGCGGACAACGGCCGGTGGCTCTCCGGCAGGTGGGGGTCCAAGGCCCGCGTGGGGCTCCGCGTGCTCGGCGCGACGTCGCTGCTCGCCGCGCTCGCGATCGTCGTCCTCTGGGTCGCGGTCCTGCCCATCCAGCCGACCTTCAGGTGGATCCTTGGAGGCATCCTGTTCGGCGCGGGCGCGGGCTATCTGGTCGCCGGGAGCCGCCCCGTCCGCAAGGGGCTCTATCGCGCGCTCGGCTGGTGGTGGGGCGCGCTCGTGGGCGTGGCCTTCGGCGTCACCGCGACGCTCACGGCCAGGATGCCCGTCGGGAAGGGCGCGTCGTTCAATTCGACGGATCAGATCATCCGCTTCACCGCGCTCGTCTCGAGCGTCGTCTTCCTGTTCTTCGTGCTGTCGGCGCTCCTGCCGCTCGCCCTCGACGCGCTCGAGCGCCGGAGCTTCGTGCCCCACGTGGCCGCGCGCCACGTGCGCGCCTCGAAGAGCGGCTTTCTCACGGTCATCTCGGTCCTGTCGATGGCCGGCGTCGCCGTCAGCTCGTGCGCCCTGTGCTCGGTGACGAGCATCATGGGCGGCTTCGGCGCCGACCTGAAGCGCAAGATCCTCGGCAACAACGCGCACATGGTCGTCGACGCCTCCCGCCCTGGCGGCTTCGGCAACTGGGACGACAAGCTCACCCAGGTGCGCGTCGCGCTCGCGCCCTACGGAGGCGCCGCGACCCCGGTGGCGGCCGGCGAGGCGATGGGATCGAGCGCCTCGAACACCGCGGGCGCGCTCGTCCGCGGCATCGATCCGGACACCATCGGGCAGGTCATCGACCTCGCCAAGAACATCGAGGTCGGCAGCTTCGACTACCTGCGCGAGCCCGAGAAGCTGACGAGCCTGCCTCCCGAGGAGATCATCGGTCGAGGTCCTGGCGGGGAGCCGTACTTCAAGGGGCCGGACTTCCGCCAGCCCACGGACGTCGACCCGTCGGTGCGCGATTACCTGAAGCTGCAGACGCGCCTGTACCCGGGCGTCATCATCGGCCGCGAGCTCGCAAAGTCGCTCCACGTGCTCGTCGGGGACGAGGTGACCCTCCTGTCGCCGATGGGCGAGCTCGGCCCCACCGGCGTGATGCCGCGCTCCCGCAAGTTCCGCGTCGCGGCGATCTTTTATAGCGGCATGTACGAGTACGACGTCACGCACGCGTACGTCTTGATGGAAGAGGCGCAGAAGTTCTTCAGCCTCGACGACAAGATCACCCACATCGACATCCGGGTCCCGGATCCCGAGCGGGTGCAGGAGGTCCGCCCGGCCGTGGAGGCGGCCGTCGCCGCGAGCGCCGCGCTCGACGAGGCGCCGGAGGGAGGAAAGCCGCCGCCGCAGCTCCGCGTCCGCGACTGGATGGAGATGAACAAGAACCTCTTCAGCGCGCTCAAGCTGGAGAAGATCGCGACGTTCATCATCCTGTCCATCGCCATCGCGGTCGCGAGCTTCTGCATCGTCTGCACGCTGCTCCTCATGGTGACCGAGAAGGGCAAGGAGATCGCCGTCCTGAAGGCGCTGGGCGCCTCGGACAACGCGGTGATGCGCGTGTTCATGATCGAGGGCGTGATCATCGGCGCCATCGGCACGATCTACGGTGTCGGCACGGCGCTCGCGGTCTGCACGGGCCTGTACTGGTTCGGTGTCCGGCTCGATCCGGACGTCTATTACATCGACCGGTTGCCCGTGAACGTGAACCTCTCCGACTACGCGATGGTCGCGGTCGCGTCGCTGCTCATCTGCACCATCGCCACCATCTACCCGGCCCGCGCCGCCTCGAGGCTCTCTCCGGTCGACGGGCTCCGTTACGAGTAATCACTCCATGTCCACTCCGCTCGTCGTCGTCGAAGACCTCCGCAAGACGTTCGTTCACATGGGCCGCGAGCTCCACGTGCTCTGCGGCATCGACATCGTCATCAACCAGGGCGAGGTCGTGGCGTTCGTGGGCCCCTCCGGCGCCGGCAAGAGCACGTTCCTCCACTGCATCGGCACGCTGGACCTCCCCACGAGCGGCCGCATCCGCCTCGGCAACGACGAGCTCACCGGCCTGCCGGGCTCGCGGCTCGCGGCGATCCGGAACCGGACGATCGGCTTCGTCTTCCAGTTCCACCACCTGCTGCCCGAGTTCAACGCGGTCGAGAACGTGATGATGCCGGGCCTCATCCAGGGGAAGACCCGCCGCGAGATGGAGCCGCTCGCGCGCTCGCTGCTCGCCGAGGTCGGGCTCGCGGCGCGCGCGACGCACCGGCCGGGGGAGCTGTCGGGCGGCGAGCAGCAGCGCGTGGCCCTGGCGCGGGCGCTCGTCCTCTCACCGAAGCTCCTCCTCGCCGACGAGCCGACCGGGAACCTCGACACCGCGACGAGCGACTCGATCCACCAGCTGTTCTTCGAGATGAACCGCAAGCACGGCACCACGATCGTGGTGGTGACGCACAACCTCAGCTTCGCCGAGTCGATGCCGCGCGTGGTGACCATGCGCGACGGGACGATCGAGAGCGATCGCATCGGCAGCGAGCGCGCCGCGGCCCTCGGGTACCGCGACGGCTCAGCCGGATAGCCGCTCGCTCAGGAGCTCGGCCGCGCGCAGCGACATGGCCATGATGGTCATCTGCGGGTTCACGCCGAGCGACGACGGGATCGCGCTTCCATCGCACACGTAGAGCCCGGCGACGTCGTGCGCCTGGTGGTCCGGCCCGAGGCACGATGACCGCGGATCCACCCCGATACGGCACGTCCCGAGCGGGTGGAACGCGGCCACGTCGAGGTCCCCGGCCTTGATCTGCCGCGCCTTGAGCCGCTCCAGGTCCGCGGGGCCGTTCACCTCGTCGCAGCCGGCGACGAGCGGCAGGACGCGCCGCGCCCCCGCGGCCAGGAACACCTCGCAGAGCAGCTCGACCCCGCGCTTCATCTTCGCGAGGTCCGCCCCGTTCATCGTGTAGAGCACGAGCGGCGTGCCGCCGATCCCGGGCCTCACCTCGCCGCGGCTCGTGTCCTTGATCATGAACCCGAACGTCGCGAGGTGCGGATACCGCTCCATCAGCTCCGTGTAGCGGTGTCCCGTCCAGGGCACAGCCAGCGCGGCGACGTCGAACGGGAGCGAGCCTCCCTCGAACATCAGCCCTTCATCGGCGAAGTGGTCGATCTGGTAGCCCTGCGGGATGCCTTGCCACTGATCGATCCGCTCATCGAAGAGCGCCATCACCTTCGACGCCGGGTGGATCGAGAGGTTCTTTCCCAGCGCGCCGCTCGACAGGCACGCTCCGCTCCGGCGCAGGAGCAGCGGTGTCATCAGCGCGCCGCCGGCCACGACGACGGCCTCCGCCCTGACCACGAGCCGAGGCTGCCGCCTTGCGCCGCTCGCCGCGCGGTCGTCGTTGCCTCCGGCCCTCGTGTCGCCGCCGAGCACCGCAGTCGCCCCCCGCGCGCGGCCCGCCACGATGTCGATCGTCCTGACCCGCGCCGCCGTGATGAGCTGCGCGCCCCGCTTCAGCGCCTCGGGCACATAGCTCACGTCGGTCGAGCGCTTGGCCCCCGTGGGGCAGCCGAAGCAGCAGATCCCCTGCCCATCGCAGTCCGGCGCGTTGCGCTGGAGCGGCCCGTGCCGCAGCCCGAGCCGCTCCGCCCCGCGCCGGACGATCGGCCCGATCGCCCCGAGGTGAAGCGGATCGGCGGGGGCGACCTGGAGCATGCGCTCGACGCGCTCGTAATAAGGAGCGAGCCCGCCGGACGAGAACTCCGCAGGGAGCCCCATGCCGTCTCGCCACGACGCGAAGGTGCTCTCCGGAGCCCGGTAGCAAGTACCGGAGTTGATCACGGTGCTCCCTCCGACGGCGCGCCCCGCGAACACCGGGATATTCACGTTGCCGAGCGTCATGTCGAGCCCGTGGTCGCGGTACATCTCCCGGTAGGCGCGCGCGGGCCGTCCGGTGAAGCTCGAGCGGCGGTGGAAGTCGCCCTCCTCGAGCATGAGCACCGCGTGTCCGCGCGACGCGAGCTCGTAGGCCGCGGCCGCTCCGCCGGCGCCGGTGCCGATCACGAGGACCTCGCACTCGAGCTCCAGGTCCTCCTCGACCTCGCGCCCGTCCGTCACCTGCGCGAGCCAGCGCGGCGCCTCGTCGCGCACCGTGGGCAGCTCGTAACGGCAGCCGACGTGCTTGAACATCTCGGGCCGGTCGTAATGGACGAACCTGAGCGGCGTGAGCGCGGCGCGGAGCAGCGAGCGCAGCGTCCGCGCCCGGCTCTGCTCCAAGCCGCGGAGCACCTCCATCCGCTCCTCGAGCGGCAGCGCCGACAGCGGCCTGAGCCGGAACGGAAGGGGAGCGAGCTCTATCGCCCACAGCGCCGCGCGCACCCCCTGCGCCAGGTGCGGCGGGATCGAGCCGAGCCAGGCCGCGAGTCGGCTTGCGGTCGCGGCGCCCGCGCCGTCGAGGAAGCGGCCGGGTGGCATCGCCGCCTCGGCGAGCGCGGCGGCGATACGCATCTCCCGCCCAGAGAGCCTGGGCTCCGCGCCGCCGTTTGTCTCGGGGGCCCGCTCCGCGCCGGCATCCTCCCTCGGTGTCCCGGGCCAGCGTTCCCTCCGCTCCAGCGCGGGCAAGCGCCCGAAATCGAGGTCCAATCCAAGGGTCATGGTCCTCCGAACCGCTCGTGAAAACTTCTGTTAATTCTGTAGCAACAGAATCGTCATGATGCAAGGCGGGCTGAGCCGCTGCTCTCGCGCGTGCTGGACGTGCCGCGCAGGCGGGCTGATCCGTTGCTCTTGCGCGCCGGACGTGTCGCGCAGGCGGCCTGTCACGGCATGGGCAGGATCCAGATCGGCGAGCGCGGCTGGAGCTCGAGGTGCTTCCAGGCGTCCTCGGCGATCGCGATGCCGAGCTCTCCCTCATCGCGGAGGCTCGCGGCGACCGCGCGAAAATAAGGGGCGTCCGGGCGCTCGAACGCGATGATGCCCTTCGGATCCGACGGGCTCGGGGTGAACGGGCGACCCGCCTTCGCCCGGCGCGTATCGCTCACGAGCGAGATTTCGTCCATGCGGGCGGTGAAGTGCGGCCCTCCGTCGAACGGATCGACCCTGTGGGCGTAGCGGAAGCCGACGCGGCGGAGCAGCTTCTCCACCCCCCGGGTCTGCGCCCCGACCTTCCCGATCACGCGCTGCGCGTCCTCGGGTAGCAGCGACGCGTAGATGGTCCCCTCCGGGAAGAGCCCCTTGATGAACTCCTTGTTCTTCTTGGAGAGGAGATCCGCGTCGGCATAGCTCATGTCGGTGAACTTGCGCCCGAGCGCTTCCCAGAGGTGGCTTGTCCCATCCGGCTCGAGGGGGGGCATCAGCTCGGCGAGGATCTCGTCCTGGAACAGCGCCGATCGCGCGGCCATGTAGAGGAAGCGAACATAGGAGATCATCGTGCCGAGCCGCTCGGGCCCTTGCCGGTACTCCGGCATGAGCACGAGCCCGCCGATCTCCGTGGGGCCGTTGTACGAGTAGCCGATGCGCAGCACGGTATGATGGAAGTGCTTGTCGATCGTGGCCGAGTACTTCTCCTCGTCGAGCACGTCGAAGAAGATGTAGGGGACGCCGCGCCGGCCGAGCTGCGCGATGATCATCGACGTCCCGACGATCATGCCCTTGTCGCCCTTCGTCAGGTCGACGAGGACGAAGACGTATTGGCGGAGGCGCGGGTCCTGGATCGACCCGTTGAAGCTCTTGTGGCTCTCGGCGACGATCTCGTGGATTGCGTCACGGTTGTTCGGCAGGTTGACCGAGTTCAGGTGGCGCGCGACATAGAGGAGCTGTTCCTCGTCGTCGGTCACGGCTGCGCGTATCTCGAACGAGACCATCGCCGGAAGCCTACGCGTGGCGCCCGTCCTTGGCCATTGCTCGGGAAGCCGTGCGCATGGCGCAGAGCGGCGATCGCCGCGCGCCTTGACCGACCGGACAGGCGCCGGACAGCGCGGGACGTCGCGCGCGTCAGCCGAGCTCAGCGCGCGACGCTTCGTCCGTGGCGTCGAGCGGCGGCTCCGCGCGTCAGCCGAGCTGAGCGCGCAGCGCTTCGTCCATGGCATCGAGCGGCGGCTCCCGCCCGGTGTACAGCCGGAACTGCTCTGCAGCCTGGTGGAGCAGCATCCTCCCGCCGTGAACGGCGGTCGCTCCGCGCCGACGCGCCGCCGCCACGAGCTCCGTGATCATCGGTTTGTACACGATATCCATCACCAGGAGACCTTCCCGCAACACCTCCTCCGGGACAGGGCTTCGCGGATCGACCTCGGCCATGCCGAGCGACGTGGCGTTCACGAGGACGCCGTGGTCGGGCGAGAGCGCCGCTGCGTCGAGCGGCACGGCCGCCCCGCCGACCGCCGCCGCGAGCTGCCGCGCCTTCTCGAGATCGCGGTTCGCCACCGTGACGCTGGCGCCGCGCTCCGCGAGCCCGAACGCGACCGCGCGCGCCGCGCCGCCGGCGCCGAGGAGCAGCACCCGCGCGCCCCCGAGCTGCGTCACCTCCTCGAGCGCCCGCACCGCGCCGATCCAGTCGGTATTGTAGCCCCTGAGGCGCCCGTCGTTGTTCACGATCGTGTTGACCGCGCCGATCCGCTCGGCGACGGGATCGAGCTCGTCGATCCATGGAATTACCGCCTGCTTGTAGGGCATCGACACGCCGAGGCCGCGGATCCCGAGCGCGCGCATCCCGCGCGTCGCGCCTTCAACATCGGTCACCGCAAAAGGGATATAGGTAAAATCGAGTCCCAGCGCGCGGTAGCCGGCGAGGTGCATGGCGGCCCCTGTCGTTACCGGATGACGCGACATTGATCCGCAGAGTGTGAGGCGGCCCGGAGCTTGGGAGAGTGGTGCAGTCGATGAAGTGCAGCCGTGCATGCAGCGAAGCTGGCTTGTCTCGAGCGCGGATGCTAGCCCCGCCAGAGATGAGCGAGCCCAGCGTTCCCGGGCCGGCGGTGGAGGCCGCGGCGGTGTGCCTCCAGCCCGACAAGGCCGGACTTTTCATGCTTCGATCCGATCGCGCGTTCGCGCGGCGCGCCTACCAGACGGTCGCGCCGTTCGGGCGGAGCCTCCTCAAGGTCCTCGCGGCGCTCGCGATCCTCACGCTGGGTCGCTCGACCCTCGCGGACCAGTACCACGTGCCCACCGGCTCGATGTGGCCGACGATCGCCCCGGGCGATCGCATCCTTGTCGACAAGGTCGCCTACGGGCTCCGCGTCCCGCTCACGGATCACTACCTGTTCGAGCGAAGCGGACCGAGCGCCGGCGACGTGGTGCTCTTCGCGGATCCGCGCGGCGGGTCCACCCTCCTCGTCAAGCGCGTGATCGCGCTCCCGGGCCAGACGGTGATGCTCCGGCAAGGCGTGCTGTACGTCGACGGTGCGGCGCAAGCTCTCGAGCAGCTCGTGGACGGCACGAGGGTGGAGCACCTCGGCGAGGTCACCCACGCGGCCGGCGAGCCCGACTTCGACGCGTTCGGTCCTGTCGTCGTCCCGCCGGACCACCTCTTCGTGATGGGCGACAACCGCGCCGCCTCGCTCGACAGCCGGGCGATGGGGGCGGTGCCGAAAGAGCTCCTGCGCGGCCGCGTGCTCCGCGTCGTCTATCACCATGATGCCGCGGGCTTCGATCTGTCCCGCGCGCTCCGGAGCGTCGACTGAGCGGCTGTTCTAGGCTTCTCCTCTTGCCACCATCTCCCTGAGCTCATCGCCGCTCAGGGTCTCGACCTCGTAGAGCCGGGCGGCGACGCGCTCGAGCGTCGGCCGGTGCCCCTGGATCAGAGCGCGCGCCCGCGCCTCCGCGTCCGCGAGGATCCGCGCGACCTCCGCGTCGATCGCGCGCGCTGTCGCGTCGCTGCACTCCCGCGGCCCTGCGCCGGACGGCATCGCGCCCTGCGCTTCCCCGAGGAACGACAGCGGCCGGCGCGGATCGAGCGCCGAGAGCCCGAGCCCCTGGCCCATCCCGAGCTCGCGGACCATGCGACGCGCGAGCTCGGTCGCGTTGAGCAGATCGTCCTGCGCGCCGGTCGAGAGGTCTCCGACGGCCTCCTCCTCGGCGACGCGTCCGCCCAGCAGCACGACCAGCCGATCGAGGATCTCCTGCCGGCTCCACAGGTAACGATCCTCGCGCGGCTGCTGGATCGTGTACCCGAGCGCGCCCGGCCCCCGCGGCACGATGGATACCTTGCGCACCGGATCCTGCGTCGGCAGCAGCGAGGCGGTCAGCGCATGCCCCACCTCGTGGTAGGCGACGACGAGCTTCTCGTGCGCTCCGAGCCGCCTGCCACGGCGCTCGAGCCCGGCGAGCCCGCGCTCGATCGCCGCCTCCAGGTCGCCCTGTCCCACCGCCTCCGCGCCGCGCCGCGCCGCGAGCAGCGCCGCCTCGTTGACGATGTTCGCGAGGTCGGCGCCGACGAGCCCCGCGGTCTGCGCGGCCACGGCGTCGAGATCCGCGCCAGGATCCAGCGTCACCTTCCTCGCGTGCACCGCGAGGATCTCCTTCCGTTCGGCGAGGTCCGGCCGGTCGACGTGCACCCGGCGGTCGAACCGCCCTGGCCTGAGCAGCGCCGGATCGAGGATCTCGGGGCGGTTCGTCGCGGCGATCACGACCATGGCCGTGTGCGCGTCGAACCCATCCATCTCGGTCAGGAGCTGGTTGAGCGTCTGCTCTCGCTCGTCGTGGCCGCCGACGGACCCGCCGAGGCCGCGCACCTTGCCGACCGCATCGAGCTCGTCGATGAACACGAGGCAGGGCCCCTTCTCCCGCGCCTGCGAGAAGAGGTCGCGCACGCGCGCGGCGCCGACGCCGACGAACATCTCCACGAACTCCGACCCGCTTGCGCTGAAGAAGGGGACGCTCGCCTCTCCCGCGATCGCCCGAGCGAGCAATGTCTTGCCCGTGCCGGGTGGCCCCACGAGGAGCACCCCTCTGGGCATCCGCCCGCCGAGCTTCTCGTAGCGCTCGGGCGCTTTGAGGAAGTCGACGATCTCGCCGAGCTCCGTCTTCGCCTCGGCGTTGCCGGCGACATCGCGGAACGTCGCGATCGCGCCCCGCTCCTCGTAGAGCCGCGCCTTGTGCTTGCCGAAGGCGGTCGCGGCGCCCGAGATGGTCCCTGCCGTCGTCGCACGGCGCGACGCGAGGTGGCCCATCGCGGCCAGACCGGCGAGCGGCAGCAGCAGCCAGAGGTACGGCGGCAGCCCCAGCTCGTCCGCGACGCGCGTGTACGGGATCCCTCGCCGGTCGAGATCGGCGAGCAGATCCTTCTCGGTCTGCTCGATGCGCCCCGTGCGGTAGCTCTGCGGCGCGCGCGCGCTCAGGCCCGGCACCGCGCGTCCGATGTACATGTCATCCCGGATCTCGATCTCGGCGAGCTCTCCGCTCTGCGCGAGCGAGCGGAAGCGCGCGTAGGGGATCCGGCCGTCGGACGCCGCCATCACCTGAAGCAGCAACGCCGAGCCGAGCACCAGGACGAGAACAATCCAGAGCGACCGCATGCTCCCGCCTCCGCACGGACAGGCGACATGGCCGGCAAGACCGACCTGTCGTCACGGTGCGCCCTGCACGGAGCCTGCCAAGGCGGCCCGTGCACCCTCGCGGCAAGCGCGGCAAGCCGACGGGGCGCTCGATCCGCCGCGCAGCGCCGAGCGCGCCCGGCGCGGCATGGACGCCCGGCGCGAGCCGATCAACCCTCGCTGCATGGGGAGAGCTCTTTTCTTGCTCATGGTCACGGGTCCGTTGTCGACGTTGCTGCTCGGGTGCGGAGGGGCCTTGCCGCCTCCGATCGAGCAGCCCGAGCCAGTGCGGTCGGAGGAGCCGTCGCTGACGGCCGAGCCCACGAGCGATGCCGCCCAGGGCGCCGAGGCGCGGGAGGCAGACGCGGAGCCCGTCGGGGCGGCGCCGGCGCCGCCGCGCCGCGACGACTCGGTGCCCGACGACTACGCGCTCATGCATGGCGACTGCGTGGATCTGGGCAAGCGGCTCACAGTGCTCACGCGCTCGGAGCAGGTCGCCGCGCTCAGCGCCAAGCTCACGGCGGAGCAGCGGGGCGAGACCGAGAAGAAGATCGACGCCGTCGCGGCCACGCTGGGGGAGCAGTACGCGCAGTCGTGCGAGCAGAACGTCGGCAAGAGCGTGGATCCGAGATCGCTCAAGTGCGCGTTCGACGCGCGGACCGTCAGGGCGTTCGAGGCCTGCCTCAACGAGCCGCCGCCGTCCAAATGACGCATCGGCGACGCGGCGAGCGGCGGATGACGGCGCGCTCGGCGGAGATATAATGGGCGTCTCCCATGGACGCTTCACTCCTCGATGACCCCTGGATCGCCGCTCAGGTCGACGCCGCCGTGGCGCCTTACGTGGGGCGCCTGCCCGCGCACGAGATCGCGTGGATGCGCGAGCAGCTCGTGGAGGTCTTGCTGCACGACGAGGAGGCGAGCCGCCTCCTTCGGCGCGCGCATCCGCGCGAGGTCGACGAGAGCGGCGAGCGGGCGTTCGGGGTGCTCGGCGCAGCGGGGCGCGCCAAGGCGGGATAACGTGCGCACTCCGGAAGACCGGCTCCTCGCCGAGGGGCTCGACCTGCTTCAGCTGGTCGCGAAGCGCATCGCGCGCCGTCTGGGCCGCCGCATCCCGGTGGAGGACCTCGTCGCGCTGGGGCACCCGGCGCTGCTCGAGATCGTGCGGACACACGATCCGAGCCGATCCACCTTCGAGGCCTACGCCAAGCGGAAGCTCCGGTGGGCCATCTTCGACGGCGTCCGGAGGGAGACGCGCTGGCGTTCCGCGGCCGCGCGGGCCAGCGCGCTCGCTGCGTCGGCGCGCTTCGCCGAGGGACGCGGGGCGGACGACGACGCCGACGCGCCTGCCACGCAGGAGGCCTACGCCGCGCGGCTCGGCGATCTGCTCGCCGGGCACGCGGCCGCGATGGCGCTCGGCCTGCTCTCGAGTCACGGGGACGTCGCCGCCGTCCCCGACGCCGCGGACGACCCGGAGGAGCACGCCTCTCGCGCCGAGCTCGCGCAGGTCGTGCGTCACGCCGTGCGCGAGCTCCCGGAGCGCGAGCGCGCCCTCGTGGAGCGCCACTACTTCGACGACGAGCGCTTCGATCAGATCGCGCAGGATCTCGGGATCAGCAAGAGCTGGGCGAGCCGGCTGCACAGCCAGGCCATCGAGCGGCTGGGCGAGCTGCTCCGCACGGCGCGCTGAGGCGCGGGCGCCTCGCCGCCCGCCGGCGGATGCCGGTCAGCGCTGGCGGCTCTGGTACGAGCGGAGATAGGGGGCCCGCTCGTCGTCGCTGACCGGCTCGTTGCTGATCACCCGGTGGTCGCGCGGCAGGAAGTACACGAGCCGGACCGTCATGTGGTCTTTCGCGACGGTCAGCTTCCCCTTGCGACGGAGCTCCGCGGCCTCCTCGAAGCTCTGCGCCTTCGGATCGTAGGCGATCATGTGCAGATCGGACCCGAACGGCTTGGGCAGCTCTTCCACCTCGACGATCTTGTAGATGCGGATCCCTCCGCTCTGCTCGGCGGCTGCGACCACGGCGCCGATCACCAGATCCTTGCCCGTAGGATCGGAGGTCTCGGGCACCGGGGGGGCGCGGTCACATGCAGGCGCGAGCGTCAGGATGCCGGCGCACACGGCGGCGAGCGCGATCGACCTCATGGGCGCTGAATAACATCGATGCCACCCGGCGCAAGCGGCGACCGCGCTGGTACGCGGGGTACGCGGGTTGCGCGGTTACACGGATTGCGCGGGGGCCTGCAGGCCGCGCGGGGGTTGCGGGCGTTGGTGGCGCGCTGCCACGTCGTCCGCCGCCTCGCGGTGGTGTCGTGGTAGACGGCGCGTTCGACACGGAGATCGGGAGCGATCCCTGGAGGAGTGCGATCATGCGACTCGAGGACACGAAGTTCGTCGTCACAGGTGCTGCCCAGGGGCTGGGTCGCCACTATGCGCTGCGGCTCGCGGAGCTCGGGGGCCAGGTCGCCGCCGGCGACATGAACGAGGAGGGGCTCGCGTCGCTCGTCGAGGCGAGCAAGGGGCTCGCCGGCAAGGTCCACGCGCGGGCGGTCAACGTGGCGGTGGAGGCCGAGGTGGAGGCGTTCGTCCGCTTCGCGCACGAGGCGATGGGCGGCCTGAACGGCCTCGTGAACAACGCGGGCATCCTGCGGGACGGCCTGCTCGTCAAGAAGGACCGCCAGACGGGCGCGGTCGTCAAGCTGAGCGCGGCGCAGTGGCAGGCCGTCATCGACGTCAACCTGACGGGGGCCACGCTCATGGTCCGCGAGGTCGTCGCGAAGATGATCGAGACCGAGCAGAAGGGGGTCATCGTCAACATCAGCTCCATCGCGCGCCACGGCAACCGCGGCCAGTCGAGCTACACCGCCGCGAAGAGCGCGCTCGCGGCGAACACGAAGACCTGGGCGCTCGAGTTCGCGCCGTTCGGCATCCGCGTCGGCGCCGTCGCGCCCGGCATGATCGAGACGCCCATGACGCAGGGCATGCACCAGAAGGCGCGCGACGCCTTGGTCGCCATGATCCCCGTGGGCCGCATCGGCGTGCCCGAGGACATCTGGCAGGCCGTGCGCTTCGTGATCGAGTGCGAGTACTTCAACGGCCGCTGCATCGACGTCGACGGCGGCCTCACGATGTGACGCCGCCGCGCGGCCGACCGCTCCGCGGTGGGCGTGCGTCCGCGCCTCGCCGCTAGCCCGCGCTCGCGCGGCGTCGTCTTCCGCCGGTCTGACCGGCTGCATCGCTGCCCGATCCCTCTTCCTCATTCCCCGGTGCTGCGGTGGCGCTCGACCGACCGAGCGCTGCTGGGCGGGTTCCGTTCGTCGGCCGGCCGAGCGCTGCTCGGCGGGTTCGACCGAGCGCTGCTGGCTCGATCCAAGGGGATCTCGGACCACGAGCCAAGGCGGCGATCCGCCCAGGCGACATTCCCCTTGACGCTCCGATATTGAAAGCTATGTTCAATATCAATCCAACCCGTTACGTAGCCGGGGGTCTGCATGTACGTCTGCCTCTGCATGGGCGTCTGTGATCGAGAGATTCGTGAAGCGATGAGCGAGGGCGCCTGCTCTGTTTCGCAGGTCATGGAGTGCACGGGCGCCGGTACGCGCTGTGGCTCCTGTCGGTCGACGATCGCCGAGCTTGTCGGCGAGCGCGATGGCGCTTCGACGCCGCGTCGCCTGGTGATGGCGCCGGTCTCCAGCGCAGCTTGATCCTCCGGATTGACCGGCAACAGCCTCAATGCCCTGGTTTCCGTCGGAAGCGACGGCGGTGGCACCTGTTTCCTTAGAAACTTCTTGCGCACCTCCACGGACCTCGCGCATTTGTGCGGGGCGCTGGCGTTCTAGCCAGCGTCCCCCGCCTGATAGGGGCGGGGTCCGCACGACAGGCATGAGCGCGAGAGGGGTCCGATGAAGGGTGCAAAAGACATCGTTGATGCGTTGAACGAGGTGCTTGCCGGAGAGCTCGTTGCGATCAACCAGTATTTTCTGCACGCGAAGATGTGTTCGCACTGGGGCTTCGTCACGCTCGCTGCGCACGGGCGCGCCGAGTCGATCGACGAGATGAAGCACGCCGATGCGATCATCGATCGCATCCTCTTCCTCGATGGGCTCCCCAACCTGCAGCGCCTGGACACCCTGCACATCGGGCAGAGCGTGCCGGAGCAGTTCAAGAGCGACCTCGATCTGGAGTACCACGCGGTCAAGCGGCTCAACTCGGCGATCGCCCTCTGCCGCGACAAGGGGGATCGCACCAGCGAGGATCTGCTGGCCAAGATCCTCGAGTCCGAGGAGGAGCACATCGACTGGCTCGAGACACAAATCGGGCTGATCGAGAAGCTTGGCGAGACCGCCTACCTCGCGCAGCAGATCCGCGAGTAGGGTAGGGTGAGGGCCGTCCCTCGCACAGGGAGCGTCCCCCGTGCACCTTCTGGCGGCGGAGGTCGTGCTTGACGTACGATGCTCTGGACGCATGTCCAAGGCGCCGCGGACGACCGTGCTCGCGCGCTTACGCGCCAGCGCGGCACGTCGGTCGTGATCGTCGCGCCGCGCTCATTTCCCGGAGGCGGATGAGCGCGGCGGGGGAAATCCATGTCGAAGATTCTTGTCGTCGATGACCAGCGGAACATGCGGACCACGCTCGCGATGATGCTGCGTGGCGCCGGGTACGAGGTCGATGAAGCCGCGGACGGCAGCCAGGGCGCCGATCTGGGCGCCAAGGGGGCGTACGACGTCGTGCTCACCGACCTCCGGATGGGCGGCTTCGACGGGATCGGCGTCCTGCGCGCGGTGAAGGAGTCGAACGCGAACACGGAGGTCATCGTGATGACCGCGTACGGCACCATCGAGAGCGCGGTGGAGGCGATGCGGCTCGGCGCGTTCGACTACATCCAGAAGCCGTTCTCGGAGCAGGAGCTCCTCGTGAAGGTCGAGCGCGCGATCCAGAACCGGAAGCTCACCGGCGAGGTGCAGCTGCTCGCCAGCGAGTTCAAGGAGCGCTACCGGTTCGAGAACATCGTCGGCCGCTCGCAGGCGGTCCGCGAGGTGCTCGGCCGGATCGTCAAGGTCGCGCCGACCGACGCGACGGTGCTCATCACCGGCGAGAGCGGCACCGGCAAGGAGCTCGTCGCCAAGGCCATCCACGCCAACAGCAAGCGCGCCGACCGCCCGTTCGTGCCGGTCAACTGCGCCGCCATCAGCGAGACGCTCCTCGAGAGCGAGCTGTTCGGCCACGCGCGAGGCTCGTTCACGGGCGCGATCTCGGCCAGGAAAGGGCTGTTCGAGGAGGCCGACGGGGGCACGTTCTTCTTCGACGAGATCGCCGAGACCCCGCTCACCTTCCAGGCGAAGCTGCTCCGCGCGATCCAGGAGAACGAGATCCGCAGGGTAGGCGAGAACAAACCCATCAACGTCGACGTGCGCATCATCGCCGCGACGAACCAGGAGCTCCTGACAGCGGTGTCGGAGAAGCGGTTCCGCCAGGACCTCTACTACCGGCTGAACGTCGCGCGCTTCGTGCTCCCGCCGCTCCGCTCGCGTCGCGAGGACATCCCGATCCTCTGGGAGTTCTTCCTGGAGAAGTACAACCGCAAGATGAGCTGCCGCGCCCGCGCCGCGGACGGCGTCGTCGAGGCGCTGACGCAGTACGATTTCCCCGGCAACATCCGCGAGCTCGAGAACATGGTCGAGCAAGCGGTGGCCCTCTCCGGCGGCGGCCTCATCAGCGTCGACGACGTGCTGCCCGCCGCGGTGCAGCCGAAGCGCGCGCCCGAGGCCGGTGGCAGGCTGCTCGCCGACGTCGTCGACTGCGCCGAGCGCCAGGCGATCGAGGCCGCGCTGCGGGAGTGCGACGGCAGCCGGGAGCGCGCCGCCGAGGTGCTCGGGATCAGCGCGACCACGCTGTGGCGCAAGATGACCCGCCTGACGATCACGTATCCCCCGGGCTGAAACGGCGCCCAGATGCCGGGCGCCTGCCATCGCCCACCGGCCGGGCTCAGCAGCTCGCTCCCATGGCACACAGCGACCTCAGGCGGACCGCGCTCGACGGGCGCTGCTCCCCGCGCACCGCGACCTGCTGCCCGTCGAGCTCAGCCTGCATTCCTCCGTTGGGGTCATATGGATGCGGCCGCTCGATCCGAGCAAACCATCTGACTCAGCAGTAAATCGAGGGAGCTAGCCTACGCGAGATTGCATCTTTGCAATGATGCAGCGTCGGGATTTGCCTTAGTGCAATGAGGCGTCTGATGTAGACTGTGCTCTTCTGTTTCACTTTAGCGTCGGCAACCGCAACGCGTCGATTCGGGAACTTGGCCCGGTGATTGCTAGACAGGTAGGCGTATTGGATGGCGGCGATCGCCGCAGGAGGACGCTTAATGGCCCGCATGCTGATCGTGGACGGTGAGAATTCCCAGCGTCGCGCTCTTTCGGCAGGGCTAAGCGTCGAGGGGTTCGAGGTCGTGTTCGCCGCCTCGTTCCAGGATGCGCTTTTCACCCTCGGCTCGTCCCCGATCGATGTGGCGATGATCGATCTGATGATGCCGGACCTGAACGGCCTCGAGCTCGCGCGCCACATCCGGCATGCGTTCCCGAGGGTGCGGGTCGTGCTCTCCAGCGCGTATCACCTCTCCGCGCGCCAGGTCGAGCGCGCCGACTGCGGCGCGGTGGCCTTCGTCCCCAAGCCTTACCAGGTGGGCGAGATCTGTCGCTTCCTCCGCGCCAAGACGAACGTGCTCACGCCCGCGTCGTGCTAGTAGCGCGGCGTGCGCTGCGAGCTGCTCGACTACGAACTCCCTGAGGCGCTGATCGCCTCGCGGCCCCCCGAGGAGCGCGACGGAGCGAGGCTCCTCCTGGTCGATCGCGGCCGCAGAGCGGGCGAGGTGGAGCACGCGGCGATCCGCGAGCTCGACCGGTACATCGAGCGCGGCGCGCTCGTCATCGTCAACGACACGAAGGTCGTCCCCGCTCGTCTGTTCGGAAGGAAGCGCGGCACAGGCGGGCAGGTCGAGCTCTTCCTGCTGCACCGGCTGGACGGGCCGCCGGCCGGCGCGGAGGACCTCGGCGGATTGCCGCAGGAGAGCGCGCCGCGGTCCGAGCGCTGGCGGGCGATGGGGCGCGCCTCCAAGCCGATACGCCCGGGATCGGTGCTCGATATCGAGCGCGACGGCGCGCTGGTCGCGGAGGTGCTGGAGCGCGCCGAGGACGGCGTGCTCACGGTGCAGCTCTCCTCGCCCGCGGGGCTGTCCGTCGCCGCTGCGATCGATGCGTACGGGCACGTCCCGCTCCCGCCCTACCTCGGCCGCGGCGACGACGCGTCCGATCGCGAGCGGTACCAGACCATCTTCGCCCGGGTCCCAGGAGCGGTCGCCGCGCCCACGGCGGGCCTCCACCTCTCTGCCGGCCTCGTCGAGCGGCTCCGCGCGAACGGGGTCGAGATCGCGAGCGTCACGCTGCACGTCGGCCTCGGCACCTTCCAGCCGGTCACGGTCGACGATCTCGACCTGCACCCGATGCACGCGGAGGTTTACTCGATCCCGGACGCGACCGCGGGCGCGATCGCGGGGGCGCGCGAGCGCGGCGCGCCGGTGTTCGCGATCGGCACCACCGTGGTTCGCGCGCTGGAGTCGGCCGCCGATCCGGCCCGCGCAGGCCTCGTGCGGGCGCAGTCCGGGGAGACGCGCCTCCTCATCCAGCCGGGCTATCGGTTCCGCGTGGTCGACGCCCTGCTGACCAACTTCCACCTGCCGCGCTCGACGCTGCTCGCGCTGGTGTTCGCCTTCGCCGGCCGCGAGCGCACGCTCCTCGCGTACCGCGCGGCGATCGACGCCGGCTACCGCTTCTACTCGTATGGTGACGCCATGTTGATCCGTGGGGTGGACGCGCCATGAGCCGGACGCCTGGCTTCTCCTTCTCCGAGCTCGCGAGGGACGGGCATGCCCGGACGGGCGTGCTGTCCACGCCGCACGGCGACGTGCTGACCCCGACGTTCATGCCCGTCGGCACCCAGGGCAGCGTGAAGACGTTGACCCCCGGCGAGGTCGCCGCGACCGGCGCGAGGATCGTCCTCGGCAACACGTACCACCTGTGGCTCCGCCCTGGCCCCGAGCTCGTCGCGCAGCTCGGCGGCCTGCACGCGTTCACCCGCTGGCCGCACGCGATGCTCACGGACTCCGGGGGCTTCCAGGCCTTCTCGCTCGCCGAGCGGCGCACCCTCGTCGAGGACGGCTTCGTGTTCCGATCGCACCTCGACGGCGCTCGCAAGGCGCTCACGCCCGAGGTCGCGATGGAGGTGCAGGGGCTGCTCGGGGCCGACATCGCGATGCAGCTCGACGTGTGCCCGCCGGGCGGCGCGCCGCGCCCGGAGGTCGAGGAGGCGTGTCGCCTGACGACGCGCTGGGGGAAGCGCTGCCTCGCCGCGAAGCACCCGAGCCAGGCGCTCTTCGGCATCGTGCAGGGCGGCACCTCGGTCGCGCTGCGCATGGCGCACGCCGATGAGCTCGGCGCCTTGCCGTTCGACGGGCTCGCCCTGGGCGGCTTCTCCGTGGGCGAGCCGATCGCGATGATGCACGAGGTCGTCGCTCAGATCGGGCCGCACCTCGACCCGACGCGCCCCCGCTACCTCATGGGCGTGGGGACGCCGCTCGACCTCGTGCACGCCATCGGCGCCGGGGTCGACATGTTCGACTGCGTGCTCCCCACCCGGAACGCGCGGAACGGGCAGGCGCTCACGCAGTACGGCAAGATCGTCATCAAGCAGGCCCGCTACAAAGAAGATCGTTCGCCGCTCGATCCGACCTGCGCTTGCCCGACCTGCGCCGGCGGATACAGCCGCGCGTACCTGAGGCACCTCTACATGGCCGGCGAGATCCTGGTGCTGCGCCTGCTGACGGAGCACAACCTCCACCTCTATGGCCGCCTGATGCGAGAAGCGCGCGCGGCGATCGCCGAGGGGAGGTACGCGGCGTTCGCTCGCGCGTGGCTCGGCGCGAGCGGCGCCGGTAATGCCAACGACGCGAACGACGCGAACGAGACGGTGGCCGCTACCGAGTCGACCGAGTGACCCTACATCGTCGCCATGGCCTCTTCGATGCGTTCGCGGAGCGCGTGCAGCGGGCGCCGTCGTGCCGCCGGCGCATCGCCTGCGCTGCCCGGAGGGTTCCGGAGTACCATGGGCGGATGGTGAGCTCTCGCCTCTGGCGTCGGGACGCGCGCTCGGATCCGCGCGCATCGGGCGGCGTCCTGGCCGCGCTCGACCCGGCCGTATGCCCGAGCCGCCGGCGCACGAGCCCGAGCCGGTCGTGTAGGTCGGATGGCCGCCTTCGCGCGCGGGTCGCGTGCTTGCCCGCGCATTCCTCGTCCATTAGCCTTCGAACTCGGCCCGCGGAATGACGCAAGACGCCAACAAGAAGCCGCTCGGACGCATCCTCCTGCAGCAACGGGCGGTCACCCAGCCCCAGCTCGAACAGGCGCTCCTCGACGCGCGCGCGAAGGGGGTGCCCCTCGCCACGAACCTCATCGAGAGCGGCACGGTCTCCGAGGTCGCTGCGCTGAAGGCCCTCTCCGAGCAGAGCGGCGTTCCTGGCATCGATCTCAACCAGGTCTGCATCAAGCTGAGCGATCTCTCCATCCTCCCCCGCGAGATCGCCGCCAAGCACAAGCTCCTTCCCGTGCTCGTGCGCGAGGATCGCATCCTCGTGGCCATGGCCGCGCCCGCCGACAAGAAGGTGATCGACGAGCTCGAGTTCGTGACCGGCAAGCGCGTCTTCCCGTACATCGCGCTCGCGGGCCCCCTCGTGCGGACCATCGCGGCCGCCTACGACATGAAGGAGCAGGGCGAGCCGTTCTACGTGGGCGCCAAGTGCCCGCCCGAGGTGCTGAAGCGGGCCGGGCTCGGCTCCACGGCGTCGTCCGCCTCCGAGGCGCCGCCCGCGCCACCGCCAGCCCCTGCGCAGCCCGCGCCGCGCCGGCCCGCGTCCGCCGTGCCCCCGGCGACGGCGGCCCAGGCCCCGGTGGCCCAGGCCCCTGCGGCGCCTGCTCCCAGCGCCGCCCCGCCGCCGCCGCGGCCCGCGCCGGAGCGCCCGCGCGACGACGCGGAGATCTCGTTCGCCGATCTCACCGACGAGCCGAGCCCGCCTGCTGCCCCGTCGCCGGCCCGCCTCTCCTCGGCGGGGCCGCCGCTCGTCGTCGACGACGCCATGCGGAGGGCGGCGGCGGCCGACGAGCTCACGGACACGGATTTCGGCACCGCAGACCGCGATCTCTCCGTCGTCGAGTCGCTCCCGGGCGCAGGCAAGGCGCCGCAGGGCGATCAGACGACGATCCTGGTCGTCGACGACGAGCCGGAGATCCGGAAGCTGCTCCGTCGCATCTTCGAGGAGCGCGGGTACCGCGTGGAGGAGGCCGATCGCGGGCTCCTCGCGCTGCGCATGGTCAAGGAGAATCCGCCCGACGTGATGATCCTCGACGCCATGCTGCCGGAGGTGCACGGCTTCGACATCGCCCGCCGCATGAAGGGCACCCAGCGCTACGGCCACATCCCGATCATCATGATCTCGGCCGTCTACCGCGGGTGGCGGTTCGCTGAGGACCTGAAGTCGAGCTACGGCGTGGAGGCCTACATCGAGAAGCCCTTCCGCGTCGCCGACGTCGTTGCCGCCGTGGAGAACGCGCTCCAGGCGCGCTCGATCCGCGGCGATCAGGACCGGATCTCGGCGGAGGCGGAGCGCCTCCTCGCCGCGGGGATCGCGGCGTATCGCGCGGGCGATTTCGACAAGGCCGTGCGGCACCTCCGCGAGGGCACGGCGATCGACCCGCTCGCGTACCGGCTGCACTTCCACCTCGGCCTGCTCTACGGCAAGCAGGGGCAGCTCTACGACGCCATCCAGGAGCTGGAGACGGCGCTGCACATCAACGGCAAGCACTTCCCCGCGCTGAAGAACCTCGCCGTGCTCTATCAGAAGGCCGGGTTTCGCAACAAAGCCATCGAGACCTGGGAGCGCGCGCTGGGCGTCGCCCCCGATGACCCGACGCGGCAATCGATCAAGGAGCACCTGCTCGGGCTGCTCTGACCGCCTACCCCATGTCGTCTGGGGCCAAGCTGTCGTAGACTGCGCCATTCCACCGGCAGGCGCGTCCTTGGATGAAATTCATCTGCGATAACTGCAAGGCCAAGTACCAGATCGGTGACGAGAAGGTCGCCGGCAAGATGGTGCGGATGCAGTGCCGGCGATGCGGGCACCTCATCCAGGTCAGCGCGAGCGTCACCGAGAGCTCCGTGGCGCGTGCTCTCCCGGTCGAGCCGCCGCGCGAGGCGGGCGACGATGCGCACGTCGCCCCTCCGAGCGACGAGGCGCCGGCGGCGAACGGGGGCGCGGCGAGCCCGTTGAAGCCGCCGCTGGCTTCGTCTCTGGGTCACGGCGCCGCGCCTGCGCCGCCCCGGCCGGCATCGCAGGCCCTGCCGCGCCCGGCGGGCGCTCCTCGACCTCCGGTCGCGCCGCGCGCCGTCCCCGGACCGGCGTCGAGCCCGCGTCCGGCGACCGCACCGCAGGCCTCCCCGGCAGCCCGGGCTGTCCAGCCGGCGCCCGCGGCGCCGGCTCGTTCCCCTGCGCCTGCCGCCAGGGCGGCGGAGCCCACGCCGCCGGCGGGGGCCGCCGGCGCGTTCACGCGCGCGATGTCCAATGACCGCCCGCTCGGGAAGGCGCCGGCCGTGCGCACCACGGCGAGCGAGGACTGGTACGTCGGGGTCGGCGGCGTCCCGCTCGGCCCGGTGCGGCTCTCGGTCATTCGCGACAAGGCGCTCGCCGGCGCGGTGGACGGCGAGTCGCTCGTCTGGCGCGAGGGCTTCGATGAGTGGCTGCCTCTCAAGAATTTCCCGGAGCTGCTCGAGATCGTCACGCAGGCTCAGTCCACCCGCCTGTCCCCGCCCGCGCGCCGCATCAGCACCACGGGCTCCTCTGTCGGTCAGCCGCAGGCGTCTCCGTCGGCGAAGGCGCCCTCCTCGTCGAGGGGCCCTGCGCTCGCGGGGGCCGTGCCCGCGCGCCCGGCGACGCGCGAGCCGGAGCCTCCTGGCCTGAACGAGCAGGCCCCGGCGGTCGCCGCCTTCACCGCGGCGGGGACGCCCGCTGTGTCGGCCCCGCTTCCCGTGCCGGTCGCGTCGGCTGCGTCGGTTACGTCCGTTGCGTCCGTTGCGCGCGTCACCCCGGTTGCGCCAGCAGCGAGCGCGCCGGCCGCATGGCCAGGCGCGCCGGCAGGCGCCGGGCGGACCCACGCCGCGGGCGCTGCGCCGGTCGAGGTGCTCACCGATCCCTTCGCGGCCGATCGGACGGCCCCCGTCGCGTTCGCGCCCGGACCCGAGCTGGCCGCGTCCGCCTCGACCGAGCTCGCTCGTGGGGCCGGCGGCCTGGCCGCGGGCGGGTCGCCCTCTGCGGCGGCGCCCGCGGGTGGCCTGGCCGCTGGGGTAGCGCGCTCTGCGACGGCGCCAGCAGGCGGAAGTTTGACCGCGGGGGGCTCGCCCGCCGCGCCGGCAGGGGCCCTCTCCGCCGCGGAGCCCGCACCTCTGGTGGGCACGCCTGGCAGCCTGGTGGAGACGGTCGCGCCAAGGCGGAGATCGGGCATGAGCCCGCTCGCATACGCCTTCATCGCCATGGCAGCGGCGTTCGGTGGCGTCTCCGCTTTCGTCCTGCTCTCCCCGAAGCCGCAGCCCGTGCAGGTCGTGACCGCCGCCCCGCCGCAGAGCCAGCCGGCCGATTTGCCCACGGCGGCCCCGCCGCCGCCGCCGCCCGTCGAGCCGGACGCACCTGCGCCGGCCGAGACGGCTTCCGCCCGGCCAGAGGTCGCTTCGACGGGCAAGGCGGGCGGCGTCGCGAGCCAGCGCCCTCCGCCGGACAAGCCGGTCGCTCCATCGGCCTCTGCTCAGCTCGACCGGTCCGGGTTCGGCGCCGGGGTCCCCGGTCCCTCGTCAGGGCCGGGCAGCCAGGGGACCAGCGCCGCTTTGACCCCGCTTTCCCAGGGGGAGATCTCCGGCGTCGTCGAGTCGAACCGCCCCAGCGTCCGCCGCCACTGCTGGCAGCCCGCCCTCGACGCGCGCGCCAGCAACGCGGCCAGCACCGCCAGGGTCTCCGCTTCGGTGGTCATCGCCGCGTCGGGCGCCGTCCAGTCCGTCTCGGCCGGCGGGTCGGAGAAGGATTACCCCGGCCTGTCGAGCTGCATCGCCTCCCGGATCAAGTCCTGGCGGTTCCCTCCTTCCTCGGGTTCGACCCCCGTGACGATTCCGTTCGTCTTCGCCGCGCAGTAAGCCGGCTGCTCAGCAAGGATGCACCCCTGCGGAGCGAAGGCCGCTCGATCGGGCGCTTCGCTTTACGTCTGCCCAGGCAGGCGGTAATCGACGCGCTCATGGCAGAGCGCAAAGTCCGAATCCTCGTGGCGAAGCCCGGCCTGGACGGCCACGACCGCGGCGCCAAGGTGGTCGCCAGGGCACTCCGCGATGCGGGCTTCGAGGTGGTCTACACGGGCCTGCACCAGACCCCCGACATGATCGCCTCCGCCGCCGTGCAGGAGGACGTCGACGCCGTGGGGCTGTCGATCATGTCCGGAGCGCACAACACCCTCTTCCCCGCGGTTATCGAAGCGCTCCGGAGCCGCGGGGCCGAGGACATCGTGGTGTTCGGTGGGGGCATCATCCCGGACGAGGACATCGCGCGGCTCCAGAACGCCGGCGTGAAGGGCGTCTTCACCCCCGGGACCACCCTGAAGAGCATCGTGGAGTGGGTCCAGACCAACGTGACCCCCCACAGCTGACCGCCGCCGCGGGGCGCCTCCCCACTCTCCCCCACCGCGGGGCGCCTCCCCACTCTCCCCCATCGCGGGGCGCCTCTCCGCTCTCCCCCACCGCGCGCCTCCCCCGCCCGGTCTCACCCCAGCCACAGTCTCGCTGAGCCCGCCCGGTAACACGGCTACGCACCCGTTCGCCCGACCGCGAATCGACGTGCTCAGGGCGGCGATCCGTCTTGCTTGCTTTCCGTCTTGCCAGCGTCCGCCCGACGCGTTCCAGCCCACCTCCGAGCGGCTCCCCACTTCCTCCCACGGCCCTGCCGGTGAGCAATTTATCGATAAATCGCGCTGTTTTGTGGGGTGCGACCTTGGGGGTTTATGTCCTACATAGGTGGCGGATGAGGTCCAGAAATCTCCCAAACTGTTGACACTCGGCACCTCACTCCGTAGCGTGGCGGAGCTTCGTGGGAAGAAGTGGCAGAGAATGTCACGACGCGGCGTGCGCCCGGTGGAGCAACGCGTCGCCAACCCCTCGGCGGGACGGACCAGCCGGAGCTGGGGTCGATGAGCACGATGTTTCGCGGTCACTTCGAGCACGCGATCGACGCGAAGGGGCGCACGAGCCTCCCTTCGCGCTTTCGGGACGTGCTCGCGGCCGCGAACGACCTGCGGATGGTGATCACCCCGGCCCTCTTCGACCCCTGCCTGCACGCGTATCCGATGAAGGCCTGGGAAGAGCTGGAGGCGAAAATTGCAGCACTTCCGCAATTTGATTCGAACGTTGTCGCCTTCCGGCGCCGTTACCTGTCCGCGGCCGTCGAGTGTGACCTTGACAAGCAGGGCCGGATCCTCATCCCGCCGTCCCTCCGCGAGCACGCGGACCTCACGAAGGACGTGCTGTGGGCGGGCATGGGCCAGACGATCGAGCTCTGGTCGCAGGAACGGTGGAAGGCCGCTCAGCAGATGAGCGAGGTCGAGCTTCAGAGCTTCAAGAACGCAATCGCGGAGCAGTTCCGCCTATGAACGTCGTCAATGTAGTCCCCATGCACCTGCCTCCTCCGCCGCCGCGCCCGCGCGGCGAGCAGCACGTCTCCGTCCTCGGCCGCGAGGTGCTCGCCGCGCTCTCGCCGGTCAGCGAGGGCGTCTATGTCGACGCCACGCTCGGCGCCGGCGGCCACACCGCGACGATCCTCGAGACGCCGGGCGCCCGGGTCATCGGGATCGATCGCGACGAGCGCGCCCTCGCCATCGCGCGCGCCCGGCTCGCCCGCGCGGGGGATCGGGTGACCTACGTTCACGGCGAGTTCTCCGAGATCGAGCGGCACCTCGCGGCCCTCGGCGTCCCGCAGGTGGACGGCCTCCTGGCCGACATCGGCGTGAGCTCCATGCAGCTCGACGACCCGGGCCGCGGCATGAGCTTCCGCGCGGAGGGGCCGCTCGACATGCGGATGGACCCGAGCCGCGGCGAGACGGCGCTCGAGCTCATCGAGCGGCTCAGCGACGAGGAGCTCGCGGATCTCATCTACCGCTACGGCGAGGAGCGCCGCAGCCGGAGGGTCGCGCGCTGCATCAAGCAGGCGGCGGACAGCGGCGAGCTCGTGACGACGCTCGACCTGCGGCGCGCCGTGGTGCGCGCCGTCGGGCCGGCGCGCATCGGCGGCGTCGATCCGGCGACGCGCACGTTCCAGGCGCTGCGCATCGCGGTGAACGGAGAGCTCGACCAGCTCGAAGCGCTGCTCGAGGCGGCGCCCAGGATCATCGCGCCGGGCGGCGTGCTCGCCGTGATCTCGTTCCACTCGCTCGAGGACCGCATCGTCAAGCGCGCGCTGCGCGAGCCCGAGGTCTGGGAGCCGCTGACGAAGAAGCCGGTGACCGCGGGTGACGACGAGGTCGAGGGCAATCCGAGGGCCCGCAGCGCAAAGCTCCGCGCCGCGCGGCGCGTGGGCGGGGCGGAGGCGCTCGCGTGACGCAGCAGCGTCCGTTCCTCATCCTGTGGACGCTCGCGGTGGCCGCGACGGTGGCGGCCTTCGTCGTGCACCTCGCGCTGCGCGGGCGCACGGTCGACCTGGGCTACAAGCTCGGGCGGGCGCGCGCCGAGCAGGCGCGGCTGCGTGAGGTCAAGCGGGTGCTTTCGCTCGAGGCGGCCAGCTACGAGACGCCCCAGCGCGTGGAGATGGTCGCCCGCTCGCTGCTCGGCATGACGCCGCCCCCGCCCGAGCGCGTGATCCCGGTGCGGGGCTACTCGGCGCCGCCCGGCGAGCGCGAGCCCGAAGGCGAGGAGTCCGGCGGCGCGCCGCCGAGCGGAGCGCAGCCGTGAAGAACCTCGATCCCCGGCGCGCGCGGTGGATCCGCATCCGCATGGGGCTGCTCTGCGGCCTCATGGCGCTCGGCCTGGGCGGCGTCGTGTCCGGCGCCTACCGCATCGAGGTCGAGGACGGGGACGCGTGGTACGACCTCGCCGAGCGGCAGCGCCAGCGGCGGCTCCACATCACGCCGAAGCGCGGCACCATCTACGACCGGAACGGCGCGCCGCTCGCGGAGAGCGTGGAGGTGCCCAGCGTCTCCGTGGACGCGGTCGAGATGCTCCGCGGCATCGAGGAGAAGTACGTCCCGATGCGGATCCAGCAGTACGCCGAGCGCATCGCGCAGGCGCTCTCGCTGCCGCTCGAGGAGGTCGTGGAGAAGCTCAGCCGGAGGCGCCGCTTCGCGTGGCTCAAGCGCCGCATCTCCGAGCAGGAGGTCGAGAACGTCCGCGCGCTCGGGGACAGGACGCAGCGCTACCCGGTGCGCGGGCTCGTGATCGAGGGCGAGGGGCGCCGCTTCTACCCGAACCGCGAGCTCGCCGGCCCGCTGCTCGGCTTCGTCGCCACCGACGGCGAGGGCAAGGAGGGGATCGAGCTGAGCCTGGAGCACGAGCTCCGCGGCAACGCGTCCGAGGTGCGCGGGCTCCGCGATCGCTCGGGCCGGCTCATCTTCTCCGAGGGGATCGAGGACGAGCAGGCGCTCGCCGGGCACAACGTCCACCTGACGATCGACAAGGGCATCCAGTTCACCGCCGAGCGCGAGCTCGAGGCGGCGATGAAGACCTACGAGGCGCTCGGCGGATCGATCGTGGTCGTCGATCCGGAGAGCGGCGAGATCCTCGCCATGGCGAGCGCTCCGGGCTTCAACCCGAACGACTACTCGCAGAGCGATCCGGGGTCCCGGCGCAACCGCTGCGTCGTCGATCGCTTCGAGCCCGGCTCCACGATGAAGGTGTTCGCCATCGCGAGCGCGATCGCGGCGAAGAGCGTCTCCCCGAGCGCGACCATCTACTGCGAGGAGGGGAACATGGCGATCGACAACGTCGTGATCCACGACACGCACATTCACAAGTGGCTGTCGGTGCCGCAGATCCTCGCCCAGTCGTCCAACATCGGCACGGCGAAGATCGCGCTCGGGCTCGGCGAGCAGCGGCTCTACGAGGGCTTCCGGCGGTTCGGCTTCGGGGACCTGACCGGCGTGCCGCTGCCGGGCGAGTCCGTGGGCGTGCTGCGGCCGCGCGGCCGCCCGTGGGTCCAGGTCGAGACGGCGGCGGCCTCGTTCGGGCAGGGGATCAGCGTGACCACGCTCCAGCTGGCGATGGCCGCGGCGGCGATCGCCAACCACGGGCGGCTGCTCGAGCCGATCCTGATCAAGCGGGTCACCGACGGCACGGGCGTCACGCTGTCGGAGCCGTCGCCGCGCGTGCGCCGCGACGCGGTGCCGGCGCCGATCGCGCGGATGATGTCGGAGATGCTCGTCGCGGTGACGGAGGGGGACGGGACCGGCGTCGAGGCCGCGATCCCGGGGTTCCGCGTCGCGGGGAAGACGGCCACCGCGCAGAAGATCGATCCCGCGACGGGCAAGTACACCGACACCCACTACGTCGCGTCGTTCGTCGGGTTCGTCCCGGCCAAGCGGCCTCGGATCGCCATCGCGGTGGTGCTCGATGAGCCGATGGGCGGCACGTACGCCGGCGGCTCGGTCGCGGCGCCCGTCTTCCGTCGGGTCGGTGAGATGGCGCTGCGCTACCTGGGCGTTACCCCGCGCGGGAGCGTGCCGATGAAGCTGTCGGAGATCAGCGAGCAGTCGGGGGAGGACCTCGCGGCGAGCACCTACCAGGTGCTGAGCGAGGCGCGCGCCGCGGCCGCGCCGATCTCGACGGGGGTGGTCACGCCGTCCGCGCCGCTCAAGGCGGGGGAGCTGCGCGTCCCCGATCTGACGGGGCTGCCGCAGCGCGAGGCCGTGAAGAGCGCCGCCGCGCTCGGGCTCGATCCGAGCGTCGAGGGCACGGGGCGGCTCGCGCGCCAGGAGCCTCCGCCCGGGACCGTGCTGCCCAAGGGATCGCCCCTGAAGCTCATCTTCGAGCCCCCCACATGACGGAGCACGATCACAAGGAAGCCAGCCTGGCCGAGGTCGAGCTCGCGCTCCGCCTCGGCGACGTGCTGCTCGAGATCCCGGGCGCCGCGCTCTCTCCGGCGGGCGCCGCGGACATGGTCGTGACGGGCGTGCACCTCGACTCGCGCAAGGTGGGGCAGGGGGACATCTTCGTCGCGCGCGCGGGCGCGCGCGCTCACGGCGAGCGCTTCATCCCCGAGGCCGTGGCGCGCGGCGCGCGGGCGGTGATCGTCGCCCGCGGGAGCGCGGCCGACACGCTCGGCGCCGCGCGCGTCGAGGTCCCGGACGTGCCGCTCGCGCTCGCCCAGGCTGCCGCCGTGGTCTACGGACACCCGACCTTCACGCTCGAGGTCGTCGGCATCACCGGTACGAACGGCAAGACGACGACGGCCCACCTCGTCCAGGCCTGCATCGATCGGTGCGGCGGCCAGGCCGGGATCGTCGGGACGCTCGGCTACCGCTTCGGCGATCTCGACGTCCACGCCTCGCACACGAGCCCCGAGGCGGACGAGCTCGCCCGCGTAGCCGCCGCGATGGTCGCCCGCGGCGCGACGCACCTCGTGATGGAGGTGTCATCGATCGCGCTCGCGGCGAAGCGCGTCGACGCGGTCCGGTTCCGGATCGCCGTCTTCACGAACCTCACGCAGGATCACCTCGACTACCACGGCACGATGGAGGCGTACGCGGCGGCGAAGGCGCGCCTGTTCGTGGATCTCGGCCCCGGCGCCGCGGTCATCAACGTCGACGATCCCTTCGGGCGGCAGCTCGTCGAGATGCTCGCCCCCAGCGGGCTCTCGCGCCCGACCGCGGCGACGCTCGCGCGCTACTCGGCGGAGGTGGGCGCGGGCCCGGACGCCGCGGAGATCGCCCCCGTCGAGCTCGCGCACAGCGCGAGCGGCACGTTCATCCGCGCCCGCACGCCCGTCGGCGAGGTCACCATCCGCTCCCACCTGCTCGGCGCGCACAACGCGTCGAACCTGCTCGCCGCCCTCGCCGTGGCCTACCTGCTCGGGTTCGACGTCGGTGACGCCGCCGCGGCGCTCTCGTCTCCGATCCAGGTCGCGGGCCGCCTGGAGCGCTGTGACACCCCCGGCGCCGACGATGTGATCGTGCTCGTCGACTACGCGCACACGCCGGACGCGCTGGCGCGCGTGCTCGCGAGCGTGCACGCCCTCGGCGGCGGGCGCGTCCTCTGCGTCTTCGGGTGCGGCGGCGACCGCGACCCGCTGAAGCGGCCGCAGATGGGCGAAGCGGTCGGCCGCGCCGCCGACGTCGCCATCGTCACCAACGACAACCCGCGGAGCGAGGACCCGCGCGCGATCGCCGACGCCATCCTGCCGGGGCTCGCCGCCGGGCGCGCGCGCGTCGTCGTCGAGCTCGATCGGGCGCGCGCGATCGAGCTCGCGGTGCTCGACGCCGAGCCGGGGGACGTGGTCCTCATCGCCGGCAAGGGCCACGAGCCGTACCAGATCATCGGCGGCGTCACGCTGCCGTTCGACGATCGCGACGAGGCGCGGCGCGCGCTCGCCGCGCGCCGCGCGCGGGCCCTCGGCGAGCGGCCGGCGCACGGAGGTGCGGGGTGATCTACGAGCTCTTCTACCCGCTCAAGTTCCACTACGGCTGGCTGAGCTGGCTCAACGTCCTCCGCTACATCCCGTTCCGCACGATCATGGCGACGATCACCGCCATGGTGCTGACTTTCGTGCTCGCGCCGTGGTTCATCCGCGAGCTCCGGCGCAAGCAGATCGGGCAGGTGGTCCGCGCCGAGGGGCCGGAGACGCACAAGATCAAGGCGGGCACGCCGACGATGGGCGGCGCCCTCATCCTGCTCTCCCTGCTGCTCCCCACCGTGCTGTGGGCCGACCTCAGGAACCCCTTCGTCCTCGCGACGACGGCCGTCACCGCGGGCTACGGCGTCATCGGCTACCTGGACGACTTCCTCAAGATCAAGCGGCGGAACAGCGGCGGCCTGCCCGGGCGCTACAAGCTCATCGGCCAGGTGCTGATCGGCGGCGCGGCCGTGGCCTACACGTTCCTGCTCGCGTCCAAGCTCCCGCCGGACTGGGCGGAGATCAGGACGCGGCTCGCGATCCCGTTCGTCGCGTTCTCGAAGTACCCGATCGAGCTGCCGCTCTACGTCTACATCCCGTTCGCCGTCTTCGTCGTGGTCGCCACGTCGAACGCCGTGAACCTCACCGACGGCCTCGACGGCCTCGCGATCGGCCCGGTGATCATCAACGCGGGGACCTACCTCATCCTCGCGTACATCGTCGGCGCCTCCATCGCGAGCTTCTCGCTCGCGACCTACCTCGACATCCCGGCGATCGCGTCGGCCGGCGAGCTGTCGGTGTACTGCGGCTCGGTCATCGGCGCGGGGATCGGGTTCCTTTGGTACAACACGTACCCCGCCCAGGTCTTCATGGGGGACGTCGGGTCGCTCGCCCTCGGAGGCGGGCTCGGGATGCTCGCCGTCTTCACCAAGAACGAGCTCCTGTCGATCATCCTCGGGGGGATCTTCTTCATCGAGACGGTCAGCGTCATCACGCAGGTCCTCTCGTTCAAGCTCACCGGCAAGCGCGTCTTCTTGATGGCGCCGATCCACCACCACTACGAGAAGAAGGGGTGGGCGGAGCCCAAGATCATCGTCCGCTTCTGGATCATCTCCATCCTCCTGGCGCTGGTGTCCCTGGCGTCGATGAAGCTGCGGTGAGGGCATGATGGACGTCCGCGGGCGAACAGTGATCGTCGTGGGTCTCGGCCGGAGCGGCGTCGCGGCCTCGCGCCTCCTGAACGCGCGCGGCGCGCGCGTGATCGCGAACGACGGCGCGCCGCGCGAGCGGCTCTCCGCCGCGGCCGCGGCCCTCGAGGGCGAGGGCGTCGTCCTCGCGCCGGGAGGGCACGATCCGGCGCTGTTCGACGGCGCCGACCTCGTGGTCGTCTCGCCGGGCGTGCCGTCGTTTCCTGCGCTCGACGCCGTCGATCGCTCCGGGCGCGAGGTCATCGGCGAGCTCGAGCTCGCGTCGCGCTTCGTATCGGCGCCCGTCGTGCTCGTCGGCGGGACCAACGGCAAGAGCACGACGACGGCGCTCACGGGCGCGATGCTCGAGCGGGCCGGCCTCCGCACGTTCGTCGGCGGTAACTTCGGGACCCCCCTCGCCGAGGTCGTCGACGAGACGTGGGACGTCCTCGTCCTCGAGATCTCGAGCTTCCAGGCGGAGCGCGTGCCGACGCTGCACGCGCGCGCCCACGCGCTGCTGAACATCACGGACGATCACCTCGACCGCTACGCGAGCTTCGCGGCGTACGCCGACGCGAAGGGCAACCCGTTCGAGCGCATGACGTCCGACGATGTCGCGGTCGTTCCGTTCGGCGACGAGCTCGTCGCCCGCCAGGCGGCGCGCGGGCGCGCCCGCGTCGTGACGTTCAGCGCGCGCGACGCCCGCGCGGACGTGAGCGCCGCGGGGGACGCGATCGTCGATCGCGTCGCCGGCGCCCGCTACCCGCTGGATCGCGTGCGGCTCACGGGCGCGCACAACCTCGCGAACGCCTGCGCCTCCGTCGCGCTCGCCGCAGCGCTCGGCGCCCCCGCGGCGGCGATCGGCGACGCGCTCTCGATCTTCGAGGGGCTCGCGCACCGGACCGCGCTCGTCGCGGACGTGGACGGGGTCCGCTATTACGACGACTCGAAGGGGACGAACGTCGGCGCCTCCGTCGCCGCGCTCTCCGGCCTGCGCGAGGCGAAGGCCGTCCTGATCGCGGGCGGCCGCGACAAGCTCGGCGACTACGCCCCGCTCGTGTCCGCGCTGCGCGCGCGGGGGCGCGCCCTCGTCGTCCTCGGCGAGGCCGCGGACCGCATCGCCGGTGCGGCCGCCGGCGTCCTGCCGATCGCGCGGGCGGGCTCGATGGCGGAGGCGGTCCTCGCGGCGCGCTCCCTCGCCCGGCCGGGCGACGCGGTGCTGCTCAGCCCCGCGTGCTCCAGCTTCGACATGTTCCGCGACTACAAGGACCGCGGCGACGCCTTCGTCCGCGCGGTCCGCGAGCTGCAGGGAGCTGGCGGCGGGGCCGCCGGGGAGGTGGCGTCGTGACGTCGTGGAGCAGCGCGTTCGGCGCGCGCGCCGACGCACCCAAGAACCGGCACGTCGGGCCCCCGGACCAGGAGAAGGCGGCGCCGGGCGGGATCGCGGCGGCCGCCGAGGCCTTCTGGAAGGTGCGATCGAGCCCGTCGGGGCCGGTCGACGCGCTCCTCGCGGCGGTCGTCACGGCGCTCATCGGCTTCGGCGTGGTGATGGTCTACAGCGCCAGCGCCGTCGAGGCGACGGTCCGCTACAAGGACGCGCAGTTCTTCCTCAAGCGTCAGGCGGTCTACGCGGTCCTCTCGATCGCCACGATGTGGATCACGAGCCGCATCGATCACCGCCGCCTCAAGGTCCTCACGTACCCGGTGCTCATCACCGTCACCGGGATGCTCGTCGCCTGCGTGGCGGGGCTCGGCCACAAGGCCGGCAACGCCTACCGCTGGATCTCGCTCGGCCCTGTCCACGTGCAGCCGGCCGAGGTGGCGAAGCTCGGGATCGTGCTCTGGCTCGCCTATTCGCTGTCGAAGAAGGCCGAGCGCATCAAGTCGTTCTCCGTCGGCTTCCTCCCGCACCTCCTCGTCGTCGGGCTCTTGATGCTCCTCTGCCTCAAGCAGCCCGACTTCGGCAGCGCGGTCGTGCTGCTCTTCCTGACGTTCACGCTGCTGTTCGTGGCGGGCGCGCGCGTCCCGTACATCGCCGCGTTCTCCATGCTGCTGGCGTTCGCCGGCGCCGCGCTCGTTCGCTTCAGCGGGTACCGCTACGCGCGCTACCTCGCGTGGATCGACATGGACAACAACCGCGCGGACCTCGCCTACCAGCCGTTCCAGTCGGTCATGAGCTTCGGCTCGGGCGGGCTCTTCGGCCTCGGCCTCGGGCGAGGGCTGCAGGTGCTCTACCTGCCGGAGGCGCACACCGATTTCGTGTCCGCGATCGTCGGCGAAGAGCTCGGCTTCATCGGCATCCTCGGCCTGTGCGCGGCCTACCTCGTCATCGTCTCGCGGGGCGTGAAGATCGCCCTCGAGGCGGCCGACGACTACGGCAGCTTCATGGCGTTCGGCATCGCGACGCTCTTCGGGGTGCAGGCGATGACGAACCTCGCCGTCGCGATGGCGATCCTCCCCACGAAGGGGCTCACGCTGCCGTTCCTCAGCTATGGCGGCTCGTCGTTGCTCGTGAACGCCGCGGCCGCGGGCATCCTGCTCAGCATCAGCCGATCGCGGACCGTCGTGGCCCCCGAGAAGCGCGGCGAGGCGGGCGCTTCGCCCGTCCCGCACGCGCCGAGCGCGTCGGCCGTGGTCGCCGCGTCGGCCGAGGAGGGCGGCGCATGGTGACCGTGCTCATCGCCGGAGGCGGCACAGGCGGCCACGTCTTCCCGATGATCGCCGTGGGCGACGCCGTCCGCGCCGCGGCGCGCGACGAAGAAGCGCGCGTCGTCTACGTCGGCACCGCGCGCGGCATCGAGGTGCGCGTGATGGGCGAGCGCGGCGACAACCTCGAGCTGCTCCACGTCCTGCCGCTCCGCGGGGGCGGCCTCTCCGGCTTCGTGCGCGGCGCTGCCCGCGCGGGCAGCGTCCTCCCGGAGGCGAGGCGGCTCGTCGAGCGGCTCGACGCCCGCGTGGCGCTCTCGCTCGGCGGGTACGCCGGCGGACCGGTCTCCCTCGCGGCGCGCTCGCTCGGCGTTCCGGTCGCGATCCTGGAGCCGAACAGCGTCCTCGGGCTGTCGAACCGGCTGCTCGCGCCGATCGTCGATCGCGCGTACGTCGCCTTCCCGGAGACGGCGCGCGCGCTGCGCCCGAGCACCGTGCGCCTCTTCGGCGTCCCCCTCCGGCGCGCCTTCGCCCGCGCCCCGTACGCGCCGCGCGAAGGCGCGCTCCGCCTGCTGGTCCTCGGCGGCAGCCAGGGCGCGCTGGCGCTGAACGACGTCGTCCCTCGCGCGATCGCGCGAGGCCGCGAGCGCGGCGTCGACCTCGAGGTGGTGCACCAGACGGGCAGGGATCGCGAGGCCGCGGTCCGTTCGCTCTACGCCGAGCTCGGCCTCGAAGGCCGCGCGCGCGTCGTCCCGTTCATCGACGACGTGGCGGAGGCGCTCGCCGCGGCCGACGTCGTGATCGCCCGTGCGGGCGCGTCGACGCTCGCCGAGCTCTGCGCTGTCGGGCGCCCTTCAATCCTGATTCCGTACCCGTTCGCGGCCGACAACCACCAGCTGAGGAACGCGCAATCCCTCGAGCGGGCCTCCGCCGCGGTCGCGATCGCCCAGGGCGACGCCACCGAGATGCGCCTCGCCGACGAGATCGGCCGGCTCGCGGCCGCGCCGGCGCACCGGGCCCGCATGGCGGACGCGGCGGCGGCCTTCGCCACGCGGGACGCCGCGGCGCGCGTCGCCGCCGATCTGCTCGAGCTCGCGCGGGCTCCGCGCCACCGCGCGCTGCGCTTCCCCACCCTCGGAGGGCGCGCGGCGCGCGCTGGCGACGCGCAGCGCGGCGCCGTGACGAACCAGGCGGCGCCGCCCGGCGCTGGCCTCGGCTGGGAGGAGGCAGGCTGATGTTCCGCGGTCGCGTTCGCCACGTCCATTTCGTCGGCATCGGGGGCGTCGGGATGAGCGGCCTCGCCGAGATCCTGCGCTCGCTCGAGTTCGAGGTCTCCGGCTCGGATCTCAAGGAGAGCTCGACGACGCGGCGGCTCACGTCGCTCGGCGTCCGGATCGACATCGGCCACCGCGCCGAGAACGTCCGCGGCGTCGATGTCGTCGTGTACTCGAGCGCCATCCGCCCCGAGAACCCGGAGCTCACCGAGGCGCGCGCGCTCGGCACCCCGGTCATCGGGCGCGCGGAGATGCTCGCCGAGCTGATGCGCGTGAAGTACGGCGTCGCGATCGCGGGCTCGCACGGCAAGACCACCACGACCTCCCTGGTCGCCACGGTCCTGCGCGCCGCCGGCCTCGATCCCACCGTCGTCGTCGGCGGCAAGATGGCGGCGCTCGGCACGAACGCGCGGCTCGGCGCCGGTGACCTGCTCGTCGCCGAGGCCGACGAGAGCGACGGATCGTTCCTGCGGCTCACCCCGACGATCGCGGTGGTCACCAACATCGACCCCGAGCACCTCGATCACTACGGCACGCACGAGCGCATCAAGGACGCCTTCGTCGAGTTCGCCGCGCGCGTCCCCTTCTACGGGCTCGCCGTGCTCTGCCTCGACCACCCGCACGTCCAGGATCTGCTCCCGCGCATCCCGCGCCGCCACGTCACGTACGGCGTCTCGCCGCAGTCGGACTACTCGGCGCGCGGCATCCAGTTCCGCGGCCTCGAGACGAGCTTCAACGCGTACCGCCGGGGGGAGCCGCTCGGCGGCTTCACGGTGAAGATGCCGGGCGCGCACAACGTCCTCAACTGCCTCGCGACGATCGCGGTCGCGGACGAGCTCGAGGTGCCGCTCGACGTCACCAAGCAGGCGCTGGCCACGTTCGGCGGCGTCGCTCGCCGCTTCACCGTCGTCGGGTCGATCGGCGGCGTCACGATGATCGACGACTACGGCCACCACCCGGCCGAGATCCGCGCCACCATCGACGCGGCCCGCCGGGCGTTCCCCGGCGAGGATCACCGCGTCGTCGTGGCCTTCCAGCCGCACCGGCACACCCGCACGCGCGATCTCTTCGACGAGTTCACGCGCGCCTTCAACCAGGCCGACGTCCTGCTCGTCACGGACATCTACGCCGCGGGCGAGCCGCCGATCCCCGGCGTCACCGCGGAGCGCCTCGTCCAGTCGATCCGGGAGCACGGCCACCACGACGCGCGCTTCATCGCCGACAAGGCCGACCTCCCGGAGGCCCTCGAGAAGATCGCCCGGCCCGGCGACGTCGTCATCGCGCTCGGCGCGGGCGACGTGAACGCGTGCGTGCGGGGGCTCAAGGCGCGGCTCGAGGCGAAGTCGCCGCCGCAGGAGGGCAGCTCATGACCGAGCGTCCCAGCGCGCCCCCGCCGAACCGCCGCCGCTCGCTGCCGTCGGTGCCCGCGGCGCCGCCGGTCCGGGCGGCCTCGCGCGGCTCGAAGCCCGAGCCCGTGGCGGCGGTGCCGCCGAAGAACGAGCGCGTGCGCGCGTCGACCCCGCCGGCACACGAGTCGCCGGCCCCGCCCGCGACCAGCGTCTCCGTGCGCCCGCCGCGCCCGACGGCGAAGGAGGGCGCGCCCCCGGCGGCGCGCCCTCGGCGGCCCATCGCGCGCCACCTCCGCGCCCTGCAGCTGCTCGCGGGCGCCGCCGTCGTGCTCGTCGCATCGACCGCCGTCGCGTGGGGCGCGCGCCGCTACATCGTGTCGAGCCCTCGCTTCGCCGTGCGCACGGTGCTCGTCGACGGCGTCCAGCGCCGGACCGCTGAGCAGGTGGCCAGCTCCGGCGGCATCGAGGTGGGCAAGAACATCTTCACGCTCGATCTCGAGCTCGCCGGCGCCTCGATCGCCACCGACCCCTGGATCGAGAAGGCGACGGTCACGCGGAGGCTCCCCTCGACGATCCACGTCGACGTCGTCGAGCGGGAGGCGCAGGCCCTCGTCGCCATCGGCGGCGATCTCTACCTCGCGACGCGCGACGGCGAGCTCTTCAAGGAGCTCGCCGGCGACGACCCCGTCGACCTCCCGATCGTCACGGGGATCACCGGCGAACAGGTGGCGCGGGATCGCCCCGGCGTCGTCATCGCGGTCCGGCGCCTGCTCGACGTGGTCGAGGACCTGGAGCGCGCCGGCGTCGCGCGCCGCTATCCGACCCAGGAGCTCCACGTCGAGCGGGACGGGTCGATCGTCGTCACCATCGGGAAGGAGGCGATCTCGCTCCACCTCGGGCAGCCGCCCTACCGGGACAAGATCGCCCAGGCGTCGCGGGTGCTCACCGAGCTCGCCCAGCGAAAGGCGAACGCGTCGGTGATCTTCCTCGACAACGACGCGCACCCCGAGCGCGTCGTGGTGAGGATGAGATGAGCGCCGTCGCGCCCGCTCTCCGCGCCGGCGATCGCCGAGCAAAACTTGGCCGGTGTTGCTGGCTCATGGCAGCGTCGTGCCCGCCTTACACGCGCATGGGGCTCGTCCCCGCATGAGGTGGTGCACGCAATGAAGAGCCGGATGGAGACTACTGAGATCGTCGTCGGACTCGACATCGGGACGACCAAGGTCTCGGCGGTCGTTGGCGAGATCGACGCTGATGGGATCACCATCCTCGGGGTGGGCAACGTCCCGTGCCGCGGCCTGCGGAAGGGCGTGGTGAGCAACATCGACTGGACGGTGCGCTCGATCGCCGAGGCGATCGAGGCCGCCCAGACGATGGCGGGCGTCGAGATCCGCACCGTGTATGCCGGCGTCGCGGGCAGCCACATCCGCTGCCAGCAATCCGACGGCGTCGCCGCGGTCTCCGGCGGCGAGGTCACGCGGCTGGACGTCGAGCGCGTCCTCGAGGGCGCGCGGGCCATCCCTGTCGACGCCGATCGTCAGATCCTGCACGTCCTGCCGCGAGAGTTCACGGTCGACAACCAGGACGGCATCCGCGATCCGGTCGGGATGAGCGGCGTCCGGCTCGGCGTGAAGGTGAACCTGATCACGGCCGCGACCTCGTGCGTGCAGAACGTCGTCCGCTGCGCGGAGCGCTGCGGCCTCACCGTGGCCGACGTGGTGCTGGAGCCGCTCGCCAGCGCCGAGGCGGTGCTCTCCGAGGACGAGAAGGAGATCGGCGTCGCCATCATCGACATCGGCGGCGGTACGACGGACCTGCTCCTCTACGTGGACGGCGGAATCGCGCATGCCAGCGTGATCCCGGCGGGCGGCAACAACGTGACGGCCGACATCGCCGCCGGGCTGCGCACGCCGATGGGCGAGGCCGAGCGCCTGAAGCGAAACGCCGGCTGCGCCCTGGGCCGAATGGTGGGCGACGAGGAGGAGATCGAGGTCCCCGGCGTCGGCGGGCACCTGCCGCGCAAGGCGGCGCGCCGCGTCCTGTCGGACATCATCGAGCCGCGCGTCGAGGAGATCTTCGCGGTCATCCGCAAGCGGATCGAGGACACCGGGATGCTCGAGCAGCTCTCGGCCGGCGCGGTGGTCACCGGCGGCGGCGTCCTCATGGAAGGGATGACAGAGTTCGCCGAGGAGATCCTCGGGATGCCCGTGCGCCTCGGCGTGCCGGTCGGCGTGCGAGGCATCACGCAGCTGGTGGCCGGCCCGCAGTACGCGACGGGCGTGGGCCTCGTTCAGTACGGCGCCAACGCACTCGCGCAGGCGCGCGCGCTCACGCCGGTGACGCTCGACGCCGGCCACGCCGGGCGCGCGGAGATCCGTCGCGAGAAGCTCCGCGAGCGCGAGTCGCGTCGAGATGTCGTCGAAGAAATGGCGATTGAAAAGAGGTCGAGCGGGAGGTTCTGGAACTGGCTTCGAGCAGCATTCTAGGCATGACGTGGCCAGAGAAAGTTGTTAGAGAATTGGGTTTGAGAGGGTCCGATAGCGCACTGGCGATCCCTCTTGAATTCGAAGTCAAGAGGGTTTGAAGCGCGGTGTTCGAAGGGGAAGAGGCGCCCCTTCGAATGCCGTCCAGAGCGAGGACGTCCTCGCGCACTGAGGGTTCCGCGCCGCTCGACCTCCGTAGGGGTCGGCGCCGGGCCGAGCGGCTAGCTGTACTTCCCCGGGAGGAGTTCATGAGTTTCTCCATCGAGTTTGCCGACGAGCACACCGGGTACGACGCCCGGATCAAGGTCATCGGTTGTGGCGGTTCTGGCGGCAATGCAGTCAACACGATGATCAACTTCGGCCTCGAGGGCGTGGAGTTCATCGTCGTCAACACCGACGCCCAGGCGCTCGGATCGAGCCTCGCGCCGACCAAGCTCCACATCGGGGCGAGCGTCACGCGCGGTCTCGGCGCGGGCGCCGATCCCGAGAAGGGCCGCAAGGCGGCGCTCGAGGACGTGACGCGGGTGAAGGAGTGCCTCCAGGGCGCGGACATGGTGTTCGTCACCGCGGGGATGGGCGGCGGCACGGGCACGGGCGCCGCGCCGGTCATCGCGCAGCTCGCGCGCGAGGAGGGCTGCCTCACCGTCGGCGTCGTGACGAAGCCGTTCTTCTTCGAGGGCAAGCAGCGCTCGCGCCGCGCCGAGCTCGGCCTAGCGATGCTCGCGGAGCACGTCGACACGCTCATCACGATCCCGAACCAGAAGCTCCTCTCGCTGGGCGACGAGGACCTCTCGTTCGTCGAGGCGTTCCGCAAGGCGGACGAGGTGCTCTATCAGGCGATCAAGGGCATCAGCGATCTCATCACGCAGAACGGGATCGTGAACGTCGACTTCGCGGACGTGAAGACGGTGATGTCGAACATGGGCCGCGCGCTCATGGGCACCGGCTGCGCGAAGGGGCAGGGCCGCGCTCGCCTCGCCGCCGAGATGGCCGTCAGCTCGCCGCTGCTCGACGACATCTCGGTCGAGGGCGCGACCGGCGTGCTCATCAACATCGTCGGCGGCCCCGACATGCGGATGCGCGAGATCGAGGAGGCCGCGACGCTCGTGCAGGAGCAGGCGCACGAGGACGCGAACATCATCTTCGGCGCGACGATCGACGAGAACATGGGCGAGATGATCAAGGTCACGGTCATCGCGACCGGCTTCGACCACCTCGTCGCCGAGGTCCCGCAGCAGCTCGCGAGCGCCGCGCAGCCGCGCGCCACCGCGCACTCCATCGGAGCGTCGCTGGCCGCGGCGGCCGGGCCGATGTCGGGCCGCTCCGCCCCGAGCGCTCCTCCCATGCCCATGACGCAGCGCCAGCCGCACCGGCACGAGGAGGTCGCGTATCCGACCACCCGCCGGCCCGCGCCGCAGGTCCAGGCGGCAGGCGGCAGCCCGCGCGACCGCGCGAGCTTCGTCCCTCCGCTCGACTCCGACTGGGACACGCCCGCGTTCCAGCGCCGGGGCCAGTAGCAGCGCCGCAACCCGCACGGAAGAAGTCCCGGTGCTCAGCCACTGCGGGCGTTCACGCTGTATTACGCGTTGACAGGCGCGCACGACGACTTATGGTCTGCCGGCGCCTGTGCCCGCTGTCGGGCAGGATCGACGCGGCGGTCCACGATTCATGAGTGAAAAGCGCGACTTCTACGAAGTTCTTGGCCTCGCGCGAGACGCGACGCCTGACGACATTCGCAAGGCCTATCGTCAGGCTGCGTTGAAGAACCACCCGGACCGGAACCCCGGCGATGCGTCGGCGGAGGCCCGCTTCAAAGAGGCCACCGAGGCGTACCAGGCCCTCTCCGATGAGGAGAAGCGCAGGCGGTACGACCAGTTCGGGCACGCCGGTCTCGAGGGGATCGGCGGCGCGGCCGACGGCGACATCTTCTCCCACTTCCAGGACATCTTCTCGGAGTTCTTCGGCGGCTTCGGCGGCGGGCAGCGCCGGCGGCGCGGGCCCGCGCGTGGTCAGGACATCCGGGTCCAGCAGCGGCTCTCGCTGCGGGACGCCTTGCTCGGCTGCAAGCGGGAGGTCGTCCTGCGGACGCCGGTGGCGTGCGACGACTGCTCCGGCTCGGGGGCGAAGCCAGGGACGAAACGCAAGCCGTGCGGTACGTGCGGCGGCGCCGGGCAGGTCTCGACCTCGCGCGGGTTCGTGATGTTCACCCAGACGTGCCCTGAATGCTCGGGCGAGGGGTCGGTCATCAAGACGCCGTGCGCCACCTGCAAGGGGTTCGGGGCGGTCGAGAAGACGCGGAAGGTCGTCGTCAATTTCCCGGCCGGCATCGACGGCGGCCAGCGGCTCAGGGTGCCGGGCCAGGGCATGCCGGGCGCCCAGGGCGCGCCGCCCGGCGATCTGTACGTCGACGTCGATCTCGCCGCGGACGAGCGCTTCGAGCGCGACGGGCTCGACCTCATCACGCGGGCGCCCATCTCCTTCGCGGACGCGGCGCTCGGCAGCACGGTCAAGATCGACCTGCCGGACGACACGGTCGTCGACGTCGAGGTCCCGGCGGGCGTGCAGCCCGGCGAGGTGATCTCGGTCAAGGGCAAGGGCGCGCCTCGGATCGATGGTCGCGGGCGCGGAGCGCTCCAGGTGGTCATCCAGGTCGAGGTGCCGCGGAACCTGTCGCCTGCAGCGCAGGAGCTGCTCCGCAGGTTCCAGGACGAGGTAGCCAAGCATCCGCCGGCGGCGAAGGCGGCGACCGCGTAGGTCTGCTGGTCGCACGAGCTCCGGCCAGCGCTGCTGCGGAGACGAGGTCGGGATCGCGCAAGCTCGTCGCGGCGCCGACGCCCAGCGGGCTGGCAGGATTTCTGGCGCCAGGCGTGAGCCGGCGCCGCGTTCAGCGGGTCGTGCCGATCCAGGCGCCCGCGCACGCGAGGCTGAAGGCGATGGGGGCGAGCGCGGCCGCGAAGACGACGGCGACGGGCGCCGCGAGGCCGAGCAGCACCAGAGAGCCCAGGATGGCGAGCGCCGCCGAGGCGGCCGGCTCCAGGACGCTGCCCGTCGACGAGGCCCGGGCGACGAGATAACCAGCGAAGGGGAAGGCCGCGATCGCCGCTGCGACGAGCAGGAGGAGCGGCGCTGCTGCGGCGGTCGAGGCGTCGCCCCGGTCCACCGCCGCGAAGTCGACGCCGAAGCGGTGGCCGAGCGCGATCGCGATCGCGAGCGCGGTCGTCATCACCCCGACCGTGACGAGCGCGCCGAACGCGATCCACGTGAGCGTCACCGGTCGTTCGGTGCGCCTGAGCGCCTCACGCAACGTTCCGAGCGAGGGCGGAGCGATGCGCGGAAGGAAGCGGCGTTCCCTGCGCTGCGAGCTGTGCGGCGACGCGCCTCGGCGGAGCAGGTCGCGGGCGGCGAGGAAGGTCACGAGGCCGGTGCCGAGGAGCACCGGCGCCGCGATGACGAGCGCTACCGGGCGGCACGCAAAGACGATGTAGTCGTAGGCGCCGTTGAGCACCATCGCGCCGAGCCACGCGGCGTTGAAGCGACGGCCGCCCAGCGGCCGCGTGCGCTCGCGGCCCAGCGCGTAGCCCCAGAGCGAGGCGAAGAAGAGGTGCGCCGGCACGGCGAGGAGGGCCCGCGCGATGTCGAGCGGCTCCAGCGGCCGGCCCCACAGGTACAGGGCGTTGTGGGCCGACACGAACCCGAGCGCCGCGGCGGCCGCGTACACGAGCCCGTCGAACGGCTCCTCCACGGCGCGCAGCCGCGCGATCGGCGCGACGGCCGCCACCTTGAGGCCCTGCTCCAGCGGCGCCGTGACCACGAAGATGTAGACGAGCGTGACGGCGTCGAGCGCGCTGGCGACCTTGTCAACGCCTTGCCAGCGCTGGAGGAACGTCTCGATGAGCAGCGCCGGCACGAACGCGAGCGCGCCGAGCAGCGCGGTCGCCACCGCGAACCGGCGCCTGCCATAGAGGCGCTGCGACCAGACGAGGAGCGCGGCCAGCCCTCCGAGCGGCGCTGCGACGGTGGCGAGCCAGAGGAGCGCGGCGGCGGCGTTCATGGGCGCGAGGGGCGGGGCGGTGGAGCTGGCTTCGCTGCGGCTAGAAGTGGAGCCCGGCGACCGCGGTCAGGGCGAGCGCCGAGCCCACGCTGGAGCCCTCGGCCGCGAGCAGATCGGCCTTGGCTTGCTGGGGCGCGGCGGCTCCGCCCTTGATCCCTTCGATCGCGGCCGCGGAGAGCCCCGGCCTTGTCAGCGCCAGGAGCTCCCAGCTCGCGTTCGCGCCGATCGAGAAGACCGGCGACAGGTAGAGGTCGAGCCCCCCGGAGACCCTCCCGTAGAAGCCGCGGATCGCGATGGCGTCGGCCGCGCCGCTCACCGCGCTCTTGACGCTGCCGAGGCCGGCGTAGCCGAAGCCCAGATCGACGTGCGGGTCGAGCTTCCCGAGCGGCAGGTGCATGCCGACCTCGCCGCCCAGGGTGAAGAGCTGCCAGTCGCTGAAGAACCCGACCCGTCCGCGGGCGCCGAGCGTGAAGTACAGGAGCCGGACGCCGGCCCCCGCGCCGATGACGCCCCCGTTGGCCGCGCTCGAAACGAACCCGGCCGTGAAGTCGTCCTCGTCGATGTTGAACGTCTGGAGACCGACGTTCTCGTAGCCTCCCTCGACGTTCAGCCAGACGATCTCGAGGCCGCGCCCCGAGTCCCGCTCCTTGGCCTCGTCGAGGCGTTGCTCTGTGCCGTCGGGGGCGGCGGGCTCCGGCTCGGGCGTGGTCATCGGAGGGGGCGGCGCCAGGCCTCCGGCCTGCATCGATGGATCGTACGGGTTCGGCTGCGCGGCCGCGGCGCCGGCGGGCGAGGCAGCGCTGGCGCCGACGCTCGGCGAGGTCCCCGGGAGCGGCTGCCCCTGCTGAGCCAGGGCCGCGGACGTCATGGAGGCCGACGTGAGAACGGTGAGCAGGCAAAGCGCGCGACGAGCGATCATTCGTCCTCTTCCTGGATGTTCCCGTCGAGCCCGTCGGCTCGTCCCTTCGATTCCAGGGTCTCGGCGTCCCCTGTGGATGAAACGGGCGGGCCAGGCACCCTGTAGCCACCGTCGAGCCAGCGGCCGAGGTCCACCAGCTTGCACTGGGGCGAGCAGAACGGAAAGACCGGGTTCTCGGGCCTGGGCCCCGCCGACTTGCGGCAAATCGGGCACCTCGCGCCTGCCAAAGCTCCCATGCGGCGTAACGTAGCAGCGTCCATTGCGGGCATGTAGGCCGCGCTCGGTGAGCGGTGGGCCCGCGCTCTCCAGCATGTAGCCCGCGCTCGGTGAGCCGTGGGCCCGCGCTCCCCAGCATGTGGCCCGCGCTCGGCGGGCGTGTGGCCAGCGCTCGGTGAGTGTGTCGCCCGCGCTCAGCGCGCTGGACCGAGGTCGCTGGAGCGATGCCAGCTCAGCGCGCCGGGACCGCGAGGTAGCGGGGCGCCCCGTGGCGCCGTACCCGCAACAGGAGATCCTGGTGTGCCGCCGCGCCCAGGCGCGCGGTCAGGTCGGCGCCGCCCCGCACCGGCGCGCCGTTCAGGTCGAGCACCACGTCGCCCACCTCCAGGCGGCCAGCCGCAGGGCTCCGAGGCGCGACCGACTCGATGCGCGCTCCTTCCAGGGCGTCGCTCGCCAGCACGCCGAACGGCGGCTGTTCGGCGTCCCTCGGCGCGCGATCCTCCAGCGCGCGCCAGCTCGACGACGGCTCGTGGGGGGCCGAGGGATCGAGCTTCATCGTCGCGCGCCGGTCGGCGCCGTCGCGCTTGTAGATCAGCTCCACCTCGTCTCCCGGCTTGGCTCGCCGGAGCATGCGCGCGAGCTCGCGCGCGTGCTCGACGCGGCGCCCCTCGACCGACGTGATCACGTCGCCCGGCCTGAAGCCCAGCCGCGCTCCGGGGCCCTCCGGCTCGACCTCCGTGATCAGCGCGCCCATCCGCCCTGGCAGCCGGAGCACCCGCGCGAGCTGCGGGGTCACCTCCTGGAAGCTGATCCCGATGCGCCCTCGGTCCACGCGGCCCGTCTCCCGCAGCTCGGGCAGGATCTCGAGCACCTCGTCGATCGGCAGGGCGAAGCTGATGCCGCGGCCATCGGCGTGGATCGCCGTCGCGATGCCGATCACCTGCCCCGTGGCGTCGAAGAGCGGCCCGCCGCTGTTTCCCGGGTTGATGGCGGCGTCGGTCTGGAGGAAGCCGTCGAGGCTCCCCGTGCCCATGGGCCTCGACGTCGCGCTGATGATGCCCCGGGTCACGGTCGGTCCGAGCCCGAACGGGCTCCCGATCACGATGACGCCGTCGCCCGGCCGGACCGGCGCGCTCGATCCGAGGGAGGCGACCCGCAGCGACCCCGCTCCGAGCAGCTTCAACAGCGCCACGTCGAGCGTCGGATCCCGCCCGACCACGGTCGCCTCGAAGGCGCGCTCGTCCGAGAGCTGCACCTCGATGCCGAACGCGTCGCCGATCACGTGATCGCTCGTCAGCACGAGCCCTTCTTGGGCGATCACGAACCCGGATCCGATCGCCCGCTCCACCCGCTGCACACGGCCCTCGAACGGGAGCGCCGGGCCCGCGCGCCCGTCTGGAAACGAGGGCGCGCGCAAGGTGGTGATGGTCACCACCACCGGCCGCACCTGCTCGATCAGCGCAGGCAGGGTCATCGCGCCGCGGGCCGCTGGCGGCTCGGGCGGCGATTCCGCGCGCAGGACCGAGCACGGCGCGCTCGCCGCGCCGCGGAGCGATGGAGGGGGCGAGAGGGCGGCTGCCCGGTCGTCGCAGGCAGCGAGCGGTGCGGTCCCGAGGAACCCGACACACGCCCATGCGGCAGCGCGGAGCCGTCCCACGGGCCGGACGTAGAGCCTCGAGGCGCGACCGCAAGCGCGCAAGGACCGCCGCTGGAAAGTGCTCCGCGCCGCGGCCGAGCTGCTCCGTGGGCCGGACGAGGAGACGCACGCGCGGTCCGCTGGCCGCTCAGCCAGGAGGCGCGCCTCGCGCGGCCTCCGTGCGCACCACCTGGACGACGACCTCCACCAGGCGACCGCCGGGCTGGACGAACGATGCCTTGCCGCGCCCCCCTTCGAAGCGCCACGCCAGATCGGCAGGGGCGCCTGTCTCTCCCGCGCCTTCGCCGACGCGGACGACGGCGCTCACCTCCAGCGTCTGCTTCCCTGCCGTCACGGCGCCCCGCGCCACCGCGAACGTCCCGCCGCCGAGCAGCGCGATCGTCCGCTTCGCCAGGTTGCTCAGGTGTCGCGCGGGCTCTTCCCCTCCGGGCTCCGGACGCCACGTCGCGATGTGCCCGGCGTCGTCGATGTCGATCACGAAGCGCGCCTTCCCCGCGCTTCCGGGCGGGAGCGTCGCCCAGCTCGGATCCGCCTGGCACGCGGGCGGGATGGCCCTCGTGAAGGCGCGCCCGAGGTTGCGCACAGCGCTGACGCCGGCCGCCCCGAAGTCGCCCTCGCCGTCCTCTCCGGCGCCAGCGCTCGTCCGCGCGGCGGCGGAGCGCGCCGGTGCGCCGGCTTCCCCGTTCGCCGCGGGCTCCCGGCGTCGCTCTGCGGGCCGGGGCGTCGCCTTGGGCCGGGGCGTCGCCTTGGGCGGGGGCGCTGCCGGGCCGCGCGACGCGGCCGCCATGGGCGGCGCCGGCTCGCCGCCGGCCTCCGCGGTGCGCTCTGCAGGCGCCGTGGGCCGGCTGGCATCGGCCGGAGCGCGCGCCGTTGGCATGCTCGTCGGCTCGCCGCGCTCGCCGGTCTCGTCGCGCCCGCCGCGAGCGTCGCTCGGGCGCGCCGCGCCGCCGCTGCCCGGCAGCGCGGCCGTGAGCCCGGTCCAGAGATCGATCGGCTCGCGCTCCGCCGCTGGCCCGACGGGATCGCTGGCAGGCACCTCCGGCCCGAGCCGCGCCGAGCTCCACGCGCCCAGATGGACGAGCGCCGATACGAGGAGCGCCGGCAGCATCGCTCGTTGATCGCGCATCGGCTCGCACCCCGCCCTTCGGCCCCGTCGGACGGACAGCGGCCCCAGCGCCTCGCCGAAGCTCGTTGCCCTTGGCCCGAGGTTCTGCCAGACAGCATCGCGGCTGCAACGTTCCCGAGCGCGCCTTGAAGCTCCTCGCCCTCTCGACCTCGACCCCGCGCGGCAGCGCCGCCCTCTTCGAAGCAGCGGACGTGGACCTGCACGCCGAGGCGGCGGCGTCGCGGGGCGGCGCGCTTTCCACCGCCGGCCTCGCCGCGGCGCCGGCGGCCGGCGCGCGGCTGCTCGCGGCGACGACCTACGCCGACCTGCACGGGCACGCGGAGCGCATCTTCGGCGCCGTCGACGAGGTGCTCGCCGCGGCAGGCCTACCGGCCGCGTCGGTGCAGGCGCTCGGCTGCGACGTGGGGCCCGGCTCGTTCACCGGGGTCCGGGTGGCGGTCGCGGCGGCCAAGGGCGTCGCGCTGGCGCTGGACGTCCCGGTCGCCGGCGTCACCTCGCTCGAGGCGATGGCCGCCGCCGCCTTCGCCGCCGGCGCGGCGAGCCCCGGCGATCTCCTGGTCCCGCTGATCGACGCCAAGAAGGGGGAGGTCTTCCTGGCCGCCTTCGATGCGCCCGCGGCGGCGCCTTCGATCCCGCCGCGCCACCTGCCGCGCGACGCGGCGTTCGATGTCGTGGCCGGGCTCGCCGCGGGGCGCCGCATCGTCGTCGTCGGCGCCGTCGCCGAGGAGATCGAGGCGCTCCGGCCGCTCGCCGCGCGGGGCGACGCCCTGGATTTCCCCGACGCGACATGGATCGGACGCCTCGCGATCGACCGTCTCCGGGCGGCCGCCGCGGGCGGCGAGCGCGGGCCCGCGGCGGCCCCGCACGATCCAGCGCTCCTGGAGCCGCTCTATGTGCGCGCGCCGGACGCGAAGCCGGCCGAGCTGGGATACACTCCGCCCCGATGATCAGCTCGCCTGAAGGGGACGGCGTCGCACCCGACGCGGAGCGCGAGGCCTCGAGCCCCAGCGACGCGGAGCGCGCTCCGCCGCCCGCCGCGGCAGCGGAGCCTGCTCGCTCTCCCTCCGTCCCCGCCGCGTCGCGCGAGGAGCCCGCCGCGCTGTCCGCCCGCGTGGAGTCGGCCGAGCCGGTGCCCGATCCCGAGCGGCTCCGCGCCCGGTTCGGCCGCCCGTTCGAGGCCGGCGACGTCATCTTCCGCGAGGGCGAGCCCGGGACCGAGGCGTACCTCCTCGAGGAAGGGCGGGTCCGGCTCATCAAGAAGGTCCGCGGCGCCGAGCGCAGCCTGATGGTCCTGAAGCCCGGCGATCTGTTCGGCGAATCCGCGCTCCTCGGCGGCGCGGCGCGCTCGTCGACGGCGATCGCGCTCTCCCGCGGGGTCGCGCTCGCGCTCGATCAGGGCACGCTGCAGAACCTCGTCGAGCGCAACCCGGCCGTCGCGATGCGCATCATCAAGCAGCTCGTCGGTCGGCTCCGCGACGCGGAGGACCAGATCGAGATCATGATGCTCACCGACACGCAGTCGAAGGTCGTGAACGCGCTCCTCAAGCTCGCTCAGCAGTCGCGCGCCACCGGCGGCGCCGCCTCGAACGGCGCCTCGTTCGCGATCTCGCCGATGGAGCTATCCACCCGCGTCGGCCTCGACGTGGACACGGTGAAGCGCGCCGTCCAGCAGCTCCGGGAGGGCCAGTACCTGCGCGTCGCTGACGAGCGCCTCGAGATCCCCGATATCGAAGCGCTGCGGAGGTTGTTCGGCCTGCTGGGTCTCAAGGACGAGATCCGTGGCGAACAGTGACGAGCAGGAACCGCCTGCGCCACCATCCTACGCCGACCCGACAACTGCTGGAAGCCGAATCGGGATCCTGAGAACGCGCCGCGTCTTCCAGGGAGATTCGCAGGTTGACGTGACAAGCGGCCTGGTTTACTCAGGGGTCCCCGCAGGGCAGGCGAAGTCCCGTCCTGACAATGTGCCGCGCCGCGGCATCGTTCGGCAGCGGATTCAAGATCGCACATGACCTCGCAGCGACACAGGACAGCAGCGACCCGCGCGGGGTGCATCCGCGGCGCGGCTGCTGTCGTGTCGATGGGGTCGCTGTTGTCGTTTGCGTCGTTTGCGTCCGTTGCGCTGCTCGCGTCGTGCGGCGGCGCGCAGCCCTCGGCGCAGACGAGCGACGCACGGTCGCTCGCGGAATATGATCTCGCGCGCGACTCGTTCCAGCGCGGCCGCCTGCGCGAGGCGCTGGCGCACGTCGAGCAGGCGCTCTCGCACGACGAGGACAACGCCGAGGCGTCCTATCTAGGCGCCTTGATCCTCCTCGGCTTCTGCGCGGGTGATGCTCACTCCAGCGACTGCCGCTTCGACAGCGCCGAGAAGATGGCGCGGCGGGCTCTCGAGGCGAACCCGGAGATGCGGGACGCGAAGAACGCGCTGGGCGTCATCCTCGTGCATCAGCGGCGCTACGACGAGGCGATCGCGGTGCTCAAGCCGCTGACCGAGGACATCCTGTACGCCTCACCGGAGAAGTCGTGGGGCAACCTGGGCTGGGCGTACCTGCTCAAGGGCAGGAACGACGAGGCGATCGACGCGCTACGCCGCGCGATTGCCGCGCAGCCGCTCTTCTGCGTGGGGCAGTACCGGCTCGGCCTCGCCTACGAGAAGCGCGGCGAGCTCGATCTGGCGCGCGAGGCGCTGACGAGGGCGGTCGAGACCGACCAGCCGGAGTGCACGCGGCTGCAGGACGCGTTCGACGCGCGCGCCCGCATCGCCGAGAAGAGGGGGCTCGTGGACGACGCGCGCGCCGATCTCGAGCGGTGCCGGGAGATCAACGCGACGACGCCCGTGGGGCAGCGCTGCGCTGCACAGTTACAGACGTTGCAATAGGGCCTCGGCGCGCCGCTCTCCGAGAAGTACCGCGGGGTGCGCTAGGGGGTTGAGCAACGGTTCTCAGGGTGAGTAGAGTGACGACCGAATGACGATGGGTGGAATGGGATGGAGTCGATCGGACGCTACCTGAGACGCACGCGTGAGGCCCGGGCCATGAGCGTGGAGGAAGTCGCCCGCGCCACGCGCATCCCGGTGATCTCCATCGAACGAATCGAGGCAGATCATTTCGACGACCTGCCTGGCGAGGTGTTCGTCCGGGGGTTCTTGAAGGCGTACGCTCGCGCGGTCTCGCTCCCGATGGAGGAGGTGTTGGCCCGATACACGGCGAGCCGCCGGATCGCGCTGGTGACACCGCTGCCCATCGCGGCGCCCGCGCGCCGCACCCAGAGCAGGCGCTTCGGGGTCGCGATCGCGTTCGTGTTGCTGCTCATCCTCTTCACGCTGGCGCTCAGCATCGTGCTCAGGCCCCGCGGCCACGACATGCCGCCGGAGCTGTCGGAGGGCACGCTCGCGAGGGCTCGTACCTCCCTCTCGGCCTGAGGGCCAAATTTTCGCCGGGCGCTCGCGCGCGGTTCGCGCCATAACCGCCGGTACCTGCCATGCCTCGATCGGTTCGCCCGCGGACGGAGCGCCTCCGGACCGGGGCGCTTCTGGTCCGGCGTGTACCTTTCGGTGAGGCCGACCTCCTGGTCGGGCTCTTCACCGAGCAGGGGGGGCTCATCTCTGCCACGGCGCGCGGAGCGCGCCGCTCGGCCAAGCGCTTCCCGGCGCTCGAGCCGATGCACCTGCTCCGCGTGAGCCTGGAGATCCGTCCGGGCGCGGAGCTCGCCCAGCTCACGGAAGCGGCGATCGAGCGCCCGCGCCTGCGCCTCGCGGGGGATCTCGGGCGCCTCGAGGTGGCCGGGCGCGCGCTGCGCTGGGTGCGGGAGATCGCGCCGGCGCACACCGCCGAGCAGGCGGCGTGGAGCGAGCTGAACCAGCTGCTCGACCGCCTCGACGAGGTGTCCACGGCCCCTCCCCAGGCGCTGCTCGCGGAGACCGGCCTTCGCCTGCTCGTCGCTTTCGGCTGGGGCCTCGAGCTCATGCAGTGCGTCCGTTGCGGGCGCGCCTGCGACACGACGCAGTCGGCCTGTGCCGACCCGGCGCGCGGCGGCCTCGTCTGCCGGGCCTGTGGCGGCGGTCCTGTCCTGCTGCGGCCGGAGCCGAGGGAGCGGCTGCTGGCAGCGATGCTCGGCGGCGCGCCGATCCCGGAAGAGGACGTCCCGCTCGCGCTCGACCTCGTCGAGGGCGCGCTCACCGCGCACGCGAGTGGCGGCTAGAGCCGCGGGCACCCGCGTCTAGCGGGTCGGAGTCACGCCACGGCTCGCCAGAAGCGGGTCATCGCGCGCGGCGCTTCGGGCGGCCCCTCGATCTCCACGTAGGGCCGGCCGGGCGCGGCGCGAGGGAACGAGAAGCTCCCGGTGTTCGCGTAGCCGTCGCCGAGCGCCTCGCGGTGCGTGTGGCCGAAGACGACAAGCTTCGCGCCGGTCGTCCTTGCGACGCGGCCGGCGCTCTCGGCCAGGCGCTCAGCGACCGTGCCGGCGTAGCGGTTGTGCCCGCTCGCCCAGCTCGTGCCCATCAGCAGCGCGCCGAGCCCGAGCGCCGCGGCGCCGGTCCCCCGCGCGCCGAGCCCGAGCGCCGCGATCCCGGCGCCCATCGACAGCGTCGCGATCACGCGATCGAAGTACAGCCGCGTGAACGTGCGCGCCGCGCTCTCCAGGGTCGGCGTGGCCCCGAGCCCGACGAGCGCGTCCGCCATCGCGCGCGGCACCCCGAGCTCGTGCGCGAAGCGCTCCATGGCCGCGGCGCCCACCGTGGCCTCGCCTCCCGCGCGGTAGAGCGGGCCGCTCTTCAACATCGCGCCGATCGCCGCGTGGAAGTAGCGGTAGATGACGTAGGGCGCGCGAGGGCCGTACCAGGTGAACGCCGACAGGAACAAGCTGAGCGGCGTCTGATCGTTCGCCTGCAGATAGCGGTGCGCGCCGGTCGGCGCGATGAACTCCTCGACGAAGTGAACGCCGAGGCTGCGCTCGCCGACCACGAGCGGGTGAGCCGGGGCGTTGTCCGGATCGTACAGGTGGCCGTGCTCCAGATGGATCGCCCCCTCGCGGAAGAACCAGGGCGTCGTGCGGATCCGCGACCGGGCCTCGCCGGTCACCTCGAGGGCCTCCGCCAGCGCCACCGGGAAGTCGGGCGCCCCGACCTCGGCGTCGTGGTTGCCACCCGCCAGCCAGAGCTCGCCGCCGCGGTCGAGGTGCTCGGCGAGCGCCGCCCGCGCGGTCGGGTGCGCGAGGAGCGCCTCGCGCAGCGCACGCGGCCGGGGCATCCAGGGCGACTCGGAGGAGAGATCGAACAGATCGCCCGCGACCACGATGCGTGCCCCCCGGTGGGCCTCCACGAACCGGGCAAGATCGGCGGTCACGTCGCGCGGCGTCTGGCGCACGAGATGGAGATCGGCGAGCACGACCGTGCGGCGCTGCGTCATAACCTTCCTTATTCATCACGTCCGTCCTGGCGCTGCAACTCGCCGCCAGCCGCGCGATCTCGGCGGGTAGCCATGTGGAGGAGGGCTGCCCACCGAGCTCAGCGCTCGTCTGTCACATCCGTAACGCTCGCGTCGCGGCCCGATCTCGCTGCCGGGATGCGGTGCTTCATCGCTTCATCGCTTCATCACCGTCATCGTTGCCGCGCGGCCCTGGCACGGGCTCGACGCCTGCGCCGCTGCGTCCCATGCAAGCAGGCATGGAAGGCTCGGCGCGGACGCGACCCTCGGCCCAGCGGGTGAACGGTGGACTGCTCGCAGAGATCACCCGTGCCCTGAGGGGCAAGGACATCGAGGCCCTCTCCCGGATCTACGCGGAAGACGCCGTGATCGAGGAGGTGAGCAGCCGCGATCCGCCGGCCCACCCCAGCGTCACCAGCGGCAGGCACGCGATCCTGGAGCGGCTCAAGAGCGACCTCTTCCGCGATCCGGTCTCGGGCTGGGAGCGCCAGCTCGACTCGACGGAGATCCTGGACGGAATCGAGACCGACGAGGGGCTGGCGTACATGGAGGTGCGCGTCTATGCGGCCGGCGATCGGGTCGTCGCCCAGCACCTGGCCCGCAAGAAGAACGGCCTCATCGGCCACGATCGCGTCGTCGTCGCCTGGGACGCGGACTGAGCCAGCGCCAGCGAGCGGCGGCGCCCTCACGCGCCGGCGAGGGCTGCGCTGCGCGCGCGGCGCCGATGTAGAGTAGCGCCGTGACCACCGCCGTCCTCCTCAGCTGCCACGGCACCGTCGAGCGGCTCGACGATCTGCCCGCATTCGTCACCAACATCCGCCGCGGCAGGCCCGCCCCGCCGGAGGTGATCGACGAGGTCCGCCGCCGCTTCCAGGCGATCGGCGGCTCGCCGCTCATGCGCATCACGCAGGCCCAGGCGGACGCGCTCGCCGCGAGGCTCGGTCTCCCGGTCGCCATCGCCGGGCGCCTCTGGCACCCGTATCCGGCCGAGGTGCTCGGCGCGCTCCATCGCAGCGGCGTGAAGCGCGTCGTCTCGCTGCCGCTCGCGCCGCAGTCCGTCGACGTCTACCACGCCGTCGTCCGCGAAGCGGCCTCCGAGCAGGGCGGCATGGAGGTCCGGTGCGTGCCTGCGTGGGGGCTCGAGCCGGCGCTGATCGACGCCTTCGTCGAGGTGATCGACGAGGCGCTCGCGCGCATCCCCGAGGAGGGCCGGGCGAAGGTGGCGGTGATCCTCTCGGCCCACAGCCTCCCGCAGCGGATCATCGCCGCCGGAGATCCGTACGAGCGTCAGTTCCGCGCGATGGCCGCCGAGGTGGAGCGCCGCATCGCCGCCCGCGGAAACCCGGTGCTCGTCGCCTTCCAGAGCCAGGGCATGACCGGCGACGCCTGGCTCGGTCCGGATCTGCGGTCGACGTTCGACGGCCTCGCCGCGCGCGGCGTGCGGGAGGCGCTGATCGCGCCGATCGGCTTCGTCGCGGATCACGTCGAGACCCTCTACGATCTCGACGTGGAGGCGCAGGTCTTCGCCCGTGAGGCGGGCCTCGCGCGGCTCTCCCGGGCGCCGGCCGTGAACACGCGGCCGCGCTTCATCGACGCCCTGGAGGCGCTCGTCCGGCGCGAGCTCGCGCCGGCCGCGCCGTAGGCGGCGCCGCGGCGGTTCAGCCCCCGGCGGCGCGGCGCTTTCGCGGGAGCCTCGACACGGTCGCGCGGAGGAGCCCCGGGGCGTGCCTCGAGAGCGATACCCCGAGCTTGCCGTGGGCGGTGACGATCACCTCGGCGCGCCCCGCGGCGATGCCGTCCATGATCTGTCGCGCCGCCGTCTGCGCCGGCATGACGAGCCAGGGCGGCACGGGATCCGGGGCGCCCTCGTGCAGGTTGCCCGCGTTGTCGATCTGGCGGATCTCGCTCGCCACGTACCCCGGCGCGACGTGCGTGACCGCGACGCCCTCGGCCTGGAGCTCCGCGCGCAGCGTCTCGGCGAGGGCGCGCACCGCGAACTTGCTCATCGTGTAGGCGCCCACCGCGGGGACCGCGAGGTAGCCGAGGACGCTGCCGACGAGCGCGACGCCGCCGCGCGATCGCTTGAGCTCCGGAAGCGCGGCCTTCACGGTGCGCAGCGCGCCGAACACGTTGGTCTCGAACTGCCGGCGGAAATCGTCGAGCGCGAGCTCCTCGACGCGCCCCGCCACGCTGAACCCGGCGTTCGCGATGGCGATGTCGAGCCGCCCGAACGCCTCGCTCGCCTGCGCGACGGCGCGCTCCACGTCGCCGTCGCGCGTGACGTCGCACGGGGTCGCGAGCGCCTCGCCGCCGGACCGCCGGATCTCCGTCGCGAGCGCCTCGATCCGCTGGGCCCGCCGCGCCGCGAGGACGACCCGGCCGCCGCGCCGGGCGACCTCCCGGGCGAGGGCCTCGCCGATCCCCGACGACGCGCCCGTGATGAGAACGACCCGCCCGGCGAGCTTGCTTGCCATGGACGCCCGCATACCACGATCGCGGGAGCGCGCGCCCTGGCGCGCCCTCGCGCGCTCGCTCATGCTCGGCCTTTCGCCGTTCGGTCGCGCCGGTGGCGTCGGTTACGATGGCCTCACCCGGCTCGACCGGGCGCCGCGTCTCAGCGTAGGTTTGCGTTCGTTTTGCGTAGATTGCGTTCGTTTTGCGTAGGTTTGCGTTCGTTTGCGTGCGGTCGTGCACGATTGACGAACGGTCGCGCACGGTTGCGCACGGGGTGACATGCGAAGCCACTCGATCCGCCGCTCTCTTGCCGCTCTCCTCGTCGCCGCCGCCTGCGCGGCCCCCGCTCCCGCCTCCGGCGAGCCGTCCCCCTCGCTTTCACGCGCGGAGGCGCTCCTCGCGCAGGGCGACTACGCGGAGGCTGAGAAGGTCGTCCTCGGCCTCCAGGGCGGGAAAGAGCGCGCCGCGGCGCTGCTCGCGAAGGCGCGGATCGAGCTGCTCACGGGCCGCTACGACGACGCGGCGAAGACGGCGAAGGCCGCCGCGGCGCTCGGCAAGGAGGCGCGGATCGCCGCCGCGCCGCTCCGGGCCCAGGCGCTGGCGCGCCGCGGGAAGATGGCCGAGGCGATCGCGGCGGTGCGCGAGGTGGAGCGGGAGGACGAGGCCCGCCGCGCGCGGCTCGTGCTCGGCGAGCTCCTGATCGAGTCGGGCAAGCGGGGCGAGGCGCGCGCGCCGCTGATGACGATCATCGACGACTACAACGACGACAAGATCACCGCGAGCGACGCGGAGGGGCTGTCGCTCGTCGGGCGCGCGGCGCACCTGCTGCGGAGCGCGCGCGACGCGAACGACGCGTTCAACGCGGCCGAGAAGGTCGGCGGCAAGCAGCGGGTCGAGACGTTGCTCTGGCGGGCCGAGCTGTTCCTCGACAAATACGACCCCGGCCACGCCGGGCAGGTCGTGAAGGAGTCGCTCAAGCTCGCCCCGAAGGATCCGCTTTGCCGCGTCGCCATGGCGCGCGTCAAGCTCGAGAGCGCGATGGACTTCGGCGGCGCCGACAGCGAGGTCGCGCAGGCGCTCTCCGTGAACCCGAACCTCGCGGAGGCGTATTTCGTCCGCGCCGGGCTCGCGCTCCGCGACATGGACATCGACGCCGCGGACGCCGCGGCCGACCGCGGGCTCAAGGTGAACCCGAACGACCTCGCGCTGCTCTCGATCAAGGCGGCGGGCCGCTTCCTCGCCGACGACGCGGCCGGCTTCGAGGCCATCAAGGCGAAGGTGCTCGGCCTGAACCCGGAGTTCTCGCGGTTCTTCCAGATCGTCGGCGAGTTCGCGGAGTGGGAGCATCGCTACGACGACATCGTCAAGATGATGGGGGAGGCGACGCAGGTCGATCCGAACGACGCGAAGGCGCACGCCACGCTCGGCCTGAACCTGATCCGCGCCGGCGACGAGAAGAGCGGCGTGCTCTCGCTCCAGAAGGCCTGGGACAAGGACCGCTTCAACGTGCGGGTCTTCAACACGCTGAACCTCTACGAGAAGGACATCGCGGCGCAGTACGTGACCGTGGAGGGGCAGACGTTCCGCGTCCGCTACCACAAGCAGGAGCGCGCGATCCTCGAGCGGTACGTGCCACGCATGCTCGAGGAGGCCTGGGGCTCGATGGTGAAGCGCTACGGCTTCACGCCGAAGGTCCCGGTCTCGATCGAGCTCTACGCGTCGACGGAGAACTTCAGCGTCAGGACGAGCGGCCTGCCCAACGTGGGCATCCAGGGCGTCTGCTTCGGCCAGACGCTCGCGGCGTTGAGCCCGGCGGCGGGGGAGTTCAACTGGGGGAACGTGCTGTGGCACGAGCTCGGGCACGTCTTCGCGATCCAGATGTCGAAGAACCACGTCCCGCGCTGGTTCACCGAGGGGCTCAGCGAGTACGAGACGATCGTGCGGCGGCCCGAGTGGCACCGCGAGGAAGATCCGGCGCTGTTCGCCGCCCTGAAGGGCGGGAGGATCCCGGCGGTCGACGGGTTCAACCGGGCGTTCACGCACGTCGACGACATCGAGGACGTGACGATGGCTTACTTCGCGGCGAGCCAGATCGTGGTCTTCATGGCGGGCGAGTTCGGCTTCCCGAAGGTGGTCTCGATGCTGCCCCGATGGGCCGCGGGCAAGCGGACGCAGGAGGTGGTGAAGGAGTCGCTCGGGATCAGCGCGGAGGAGCTCGACCGGCGCTTCCGTGCGTGGCTGAAGCCCCGCCTCGAGCGCTACGAGAAGCAGTACGTCCCGGATCTGCACGCGCCGCCGCTCGACGAGGCGCGCAAGGCGGCGGCGCGCGCTCCGAAGGACGCGAAGCGGCTCGTCGAGCTCGCGCTCGCGCTGTTCGATGACGGGCAGCGCCAGGAGGGCGAGGCGGTGCTCGCCGAGGCGCTCCGGGTCGACCCGAAGCAGCCCGACGCGACCTACCTCAAGGTGCGGGCCGCCTTCGCCGAGAAGAAGCCCGACGAGGCGGCGAGGCTCTTGAGCAAGATGATCGCCGACGGGAACGACGGCTACGTCGTGCGGATGAAGCTCGCCGATCTCGCCGAGCTGAAGAAGGACGCGGCGAAGATGAAGGCGAACCTCGAGGCAGCGTCGCGCCAGGATCCCACGCAGGCCGAGCCGCTCCAGGGGCTCTACGACCTCGCGCGCCGGCAGAAGGACGCGGCGGGCGAGCTCTCGGCGCTACGCCGGCTCGCGCTCCTCGACCAGCACGATCGCCGGGTCTGGCGGCGGCTGCTCCGGCTGCTCGTGGAGCGCGGCGCGTGGGAGGAGGCGCGCAAGGTCGGCGAGGGCGCGATCTTCGTCGACGTGGCGAACCCGGAGATCCACCGGCTCTATGCGCGGGCGCTGGCGCGCACGGGGCGGCACGTGTCGGCGATCTACGAGCTGAACAGCGCGCTCCTGTCCGGGCCGAAGCCGGGGGACGCGGCGGAGATCTATGGGGAGCTCGCCAAGGCGTACGCGAAGATGAAGCGGGACGACTTCGCGAAGCAGGCGATCGAGTACCAGAAGACGATGAAGGGCGCGTCGCCGCCTGCGCCGCGGGCGATGCCGGATTGAGGCTCGGGGCTCGGGCTCGGGGCGAGGGGAGGGGTGGGGATCCCGGCTGCACGCGCCGGAGGGGGTCTCCGCGCGGCAGGGTGCGGGTGGGCGCTCGGCCATCCGTCGAGGCGGGAGCGCGGAGCTTGCGCATGGACCACCGCCCGGCATGTCTCCCGTCGGGTTTTGCCTCCTGGGACGTTTCGTCGCGCGCCACACAAGGCGCGCCTGAGACGTAGAGCCCTCCGGGACCTTATGGCACCTCGGTCGGTGCTCGCCGCGCCCACCCGCACCCTGCCGCGCGGAGACCCCCTCCGGCGCTCGCGTGGTGCCAGAGCAAATCGCCGCGCGCTGGGTGAAGATGCGCGGGGTCCGGCCCCGCAGGCGGACCGGAAACGGTTACGGGGACGCAGCTGGGAGCCCTCGCGAACCGGAAACGGTTGGGAGGAGGCAGGGAGCCTTCGGCGAACCGGAAACGGTCGCCAGTACCGCCTTACTTGATGGCACAGCGCCTTCTGAAGCCTGGCTGGCGATTTATGCGACAGGCTCTGGTGTGTCGTCTGCCGCTCCGGGGCAGACGCTGCTGGGCGAACATTTCTCCACGGCCGATTCTCACCGCGCGGCAAGCAGTCATGCGCTCGACGCTTCCTCTTGCGCGGAGCGCGGGGCACCGTCGCTTGCCGCCGGCTCGGCGGTTGCTTGCTCCCGCTGCTTCCGCACCGCGCGCGCGATGAGGGGCGCCCAGCGCGCGAGGCCCTCCAGGCTGAGCTCTCCCTCGCAGTACATCCGGTACCACTCCTGCCGGACGGAGACGATCTCCTCGCCATGGCCGAGCTTGAGCCGCTTCAGCATGGTCTGCGCGCGATCACGGAGCTCGGGCGGACAGCGATCGGTCAGCACCATCTGGCACGAGGGGAGGATCACCTCGAACCAGCCGTCTCCGACCTCGAATGGATCCAGCACATGGTCGGAGCGGAGCGCGCTCTTGCTGCTGTTGATCCACGCCGCCGCGTAGCGGAAGTTGGCCCATTCGTACGCGAGGCTGGGATCTTCATCGCGCGAGATGAAGTGGTCAACGGTCCCCGGGGTCGAGAGCCACATCGCGGTGTAGCCGCACAAGCCCTTGAAAGCTGCCCGGAGGTCGCGCGCAGCGCGCCGCCAGTAGTCCGGCATCCTCTTGGCGCCGCCCTCGGCGAGCCGCCGCTGGCCGGGCTTTCGCACTCTGACATCGAAGTCCGCGGGCTCAGGCGTGCGCTCGAACGGGATCATGCGCCCGCCCGCTCCCGGCGCACGATCCAGCGCGGCCAGAAGCGATCCTGATCCGGCAAGAGGCGCATGAGCTCCCGATGGATCTCCTCCTCGGTCCTGAGCCCGTCCGGCAGAGCGCTGGTCTCGCCGCGCATGAGCGCCTCTGCAGCCTCGATGGCCCGCTCCGCCTCAATCGAGCGCGCCTGCTCCAGGCCGAACACCGGGGACGTGAGCCACCCGATCGCGTCGCCGCGCTTCGCCCAGGGGAGCTCGCGCACGGTCACGTCAGTGCCGTTGAGCTCGAACACGAACAGCTTGTCCCTGGCCGGCTTGAAGTGCGGCTCCATCGACGCGAGCACGAGGGGCGAGTGCGTCGTCAGCAGCACCTGCGGGCGCATCGACGGGGAGAGCCCGCTCAGGGCACCGAGGAGCGCAGGGACGATGTGGCGTTGCCACCTGGGGTGCAGGTGCGTCTCGGGCTCCTCTATCAGCACGACGATGCGCTCCGAGGGCTGCCAGCCGATCAGGCGTGACGCCTGCACGTGCTCCGACCAGGACCACGCGATGAGGTAGGAGAGCGCGAGGATCCGCTTCATCCCGGCCGACGCGTGGATGATGGGGATCGTGCCGTACGGTAGCTCGACGGTCGGGAACTTGCGCACGTCGTCAAGGTAGAGCCGCACCGGCTTGCCGGGCTTCATCGTCTCCTCGGGATGAGAAAGCTGATCGAGCACGCGGCAGAGGAGCTCGAACGGGTGAGCCCCGTCGTTGTCCGCCGCCTCGAGCTGCCACGTCACCCAGTCCTGGACGAGCCCGTTGCAGACGGGTTTTCCCTCGTGAACGAGCCCGTCCCAGAGCTGTCTTTCCTCGAAGAGATAGGGCTGCGGATCGGGCGAAGGCGACGACGAGAGCCGGTACAGAGCGCTGCCCATCGAGGGAATATTTCGACAGGGATCCCAGACGGAGCACGCGCCATTCGTACGGACGTGGAGTACCGGGACCAGGCCGCGCACCCACGAAGATATGACCACCCCGGAAGGAGTATTGGTCCAGCTGCGGCCCGTGTCGCGACCGAACCTGTCGCGCCACTGCTGAGCAACACGATCGTACTTGCTTTCGAACTGCTCGAACTCGGTGCCCGGCTTGGCTTCCCCGGAGATGCGTGCGCTCGCCTCCTTACCCGGCTGTGGCAGCACGGGCCGCTCCGTCCACGTTCCGGTGAGCGCCCACCAGGCGACCTCCAGCACGAAGCTCTTGCCGAGTCCGTTGTCTCCTGTGAGCACGTTCAGCCGCTCGCCGAGCCCCAAGTCGAGCTGGTCGGCCGGCCCCACGCCTTCCAAGTGCAGCGATCGCAGCATCTTGGTTCCGCGTACCACACCCGTCACGGTCCAGGCCATGCGTCGTCCGTCCTGTCCTGCGTCTCCACTCCCGTAGCGCCGAGGGGAGGGTCTGCGCGGCGGCGGCGGGTGGGCGCGACGAGCACCGACCGAGGTGCCATAAGGTCCCAGCTGGCTCCACGTCTCAGGCGCGCCTTGTGTGGCGCGCGACGAAACGTCCCAGGTGGCATGGCCCGAAGGGAGACATGCCGGGCGGTGTTCTCAGCGCAAGCTCCGCGCTCCCGTCTCGGCGGATGGCCGAGCGCCCACCCGCGGCCGCCGCGCAGACCCTCCCCTCGGCGCGGCCTCCCGGAAGAACCGCCCCCCTCGGCGCCCTACTCGTCCTCCGCCTCGCCCTTGTCCCCCCGCAGACCGAGCGCCTTGAACTTCTTGTACAGGTGGCTCCGCTCGAGCCCGAGCCCCCGAGCCGTCGCGGCCATCTGCCCTCCGTGATGGCCGAGCGCCTCCTCCAGGATCGCCCGCTCCGCCTCCTCCGCGAGCACTCGGAAGGGCACCCCCGGCCGGAAGAGCCCGCCCTTCATCGCGGCCTGCTGCCCTCCGAGGCAGACCTTCACGTCGCCCTCGTCGATCGTCTCGTCGGGCGTCAGGATCACCAGCCGCTCGATGATGTTGCGCAGCTCCCGCACGTTCCCCGGAAAGCTGTAGGCGACCAGCATGCTCATCCCGCCGTCCGTGAACGCCATCCCGGGCCGATCGTTCGCCTGCGTCGCGAGCGCGAGGAAATGCCGCGCGAGCAGCGGCACGTCCTCGCGCCGCGCGCGCAGCGGCGGCAGCGACAGCGGCAGCACGTTCAGCCGATCATAGAGATCCGGCCGGAACTGCCCCTCCCGGCACGCCGCCTCGATGTCGCGGTTCGTCGCCGCCACCACGCGCACGTCGACCTTGATCGTCTCGTGCCCGCCCACGCGCTCGATCTCCCGCTCCTGGAGCACCCTGAGCAGCTTCGCCTGCATCGCGAGCGGCATGTCCCCGACCTCGTCGAGGAACAGCGTCCCGCCGCTCGCGCGCTCGAACTTGCCTCGCCGCTGCTTCGTCGCGCCCGTGAACGCGCCGGCCTCGTGCCCGAACATCTCGCTCTCGATGAGCTCGCTCGGGACCGCGGCGCAGTTCATCTTCTCGAGCGGCCCGCGCGCCCGCTTCGACGCGCCGTGGATCGCGCGCGCGACGAGCTCCTTGCCGGTGCCGCGCTCGCCCGTCACGAAGACCGTCGCTGTCGCCTTCGCCGCGCGCGCGATCTGCTCGCGCAGGTCGAGCATCGCCCGGCTCTCTCCGATGAGCTCGCCGACCTGGCCGGTCTGCGTCCGCAGCGCCTTCGCCTCGGCCTCGGCGCGGACGAGGCGCAGGGTGTTCTCGAGCACGAGCAGCAGCCGATCGGTCGAGAGCGGCTTCTCCAGGAAGTCGATCGCCCCGAGCCGCGTCGCGCGGACGGCGGCGTCGACCGTCGCGTGGCCGCTCATCATCACGACAGGCAGCTCCGAGCCGGCAACGCGTATCCGTTGGAGCAGCTCCACGCCGTCACCGTCGGGCAGCGAGACGTCGAAGAGCGCGATGTCGTAGCTCCGCTTCGCGAGCTTCTCCTCCGCAACCCCGACGCCGCCGGCGACGTCGACCGTGTAGCCCTCGAGTGACAGGGCCTTCTGGAGGGTCGTCAAGATCGCCCGCTCGTCATCGAGCACCAGCACATGTCCGCGCGGCATGTCTGCCACCGTAGCGCGGAACCGCCGCGGCCGATGCCCGCGCTCCGGCGGAGCGCGGCAGCGGGACCAAGGGCGCCTGCTCAGCTTCCGCGCCGCCGCGCGCGGAGAAAGGGGGATCCGGCTTGCGCGCGCTATGGTAGCTTGGCCCAGGATGTCTCCCGACGGTCTCGCGACGGCGGAAGGAGATCTGGAGCGGACGCCGTTCGCTCATCTTTTCGTCTATGCCGTCGAGCATCGGCTGACCGGCGCGCTCATCCTGGTGGAGCCCACGGGCGCCGAGCACACGCTGCGGATCGTCCGGGGGAACCCCGTGAAGATCCGTCCGAGCGACGGGTACGCCCGGTTCGGGGAGATCCTGCTCGAGGAGGGGGTGATCACCGCCGAGATCCTGGCGGAGGCGCTCGCGACAAGGGGCCTTCTGGGGGACGTGCTGCTGCTGTCGGGGTGCGTCGACGCCACGACCATCGACTGGCTTGCCCAGGTCCAGTTCGTGCGGCGGATGGTGCGCCTGTTCGATCTGCCCCCGGAGACGAAGTACCGCTACTTCGACGGCCTCGACGCGCTGGCCGAGTGGGGGGGAGATCCCGCGAAGGTCGATCCCCTCGCGCTCCTCTGGGCGGGGCTGCGCGATCACGGCGAGCGCTCGACGCGCCTCCAGCGGACCCTGGAGCGGATCGGGGCCGTGCCCCTCCGCCTGCACCCGGCCCTCGAGCCCGGCCGCTTCGGTTTCCGCGAGGGCGAGCTCGCGGTGATCGAGGCGCTGGAGAGCTCCACGCCCACGCTCGCCGCGCTCCTCCGAGCGGGGGTCGCGCCGGAGCCGACCGTGCACAAGCTCATCTACGCCCTGGCGATCACCCGCTACCTCGATTTCGGGACAGGCGTGCCCGTGGGCGCGGAGCTCTCGTCCAGCATGCCGCCCGCCAGCGCGGCGAGCCTGTCGCTCGGGCGCGTGCAGCTGCGCGCGACCGTCCATCGCGTGGGCGCGGCCGCGCCGGATCCGGCCGGCGACGGGGAGCGCGCGCCGGTGCTCGCGCGCGGTCGCCGCCGAGATCGCCAATCCTCGGAGCCGTCGCCCATCTCGACCGTCGCCGGCGCTTCACCGCTCAGCGGAGGCTCGCTCTCCGCGGCGGTGGCCGCCGAGCTCGCCAGCGCCGCCGGCCTCGACATCGGCCGCGCGGCGAGCGAGCCGTCCGCGACCGACAGGGATCGCGAACCGTGGGGATCGCTCGCTCCGAGCGACGAGGGCGCCGTCGGCGGTCCGCCGCGTCCCGAGGACCCCTGAGGCGAGCCACCCGCTATATAGGCCGCCGCGATGCCTGCGCCCGCGCGACGCCTGCTCCCCGCTCAGGTCCACCTCCCCTCCGGCGGCGTGGCGCGCCTGTCGGACGCCGCCGCGCGCGCTCGCGCTTCGTCCGTCTTCGGCGCACCCGCAGGCCGCGGCGGCGAGCGCGCATCCATCGGCAGGTGCGCGCTCGACGTGCAGGTCCTCGCGGGCCCGTCGGTCCTGGCCGACGCGCGCGGCGCGCCGCTGGATCCTCTCGGCCTCCCGCTCACCGACGCCCATGTCCTGCGCGCGCTCCTCGCGTCTGCCGGCGTCGTGCCCGAGGAGCCAGGCGCCTACACCTGCGAGAACTGCAGCGCTCCGTTCGAGGTCGCTCCGTCGGGCCTGCTGGAGATCGGGCCCTTCACCGATGGCGAGCTCGACGATCCCGAGCTCGATCTCCCGTTCGACTTCGGCGTGTCGCACCCGATCCCGGCGCTGCGCGTGGGTCGCGCCGTCTGCCGCGCCGTGCGGCTCGTGGAGCGCACCGTCGAGGAAGCGATGCCGCTCCTCCGCCTGCCCGACGACGGCGTCCTGCGCGTCACGCCGTCGCTGGTGGTGGCCATGGGGATCGCGGCGCTCGGCCGCGAGCGCCGCGCGCCGGTGATCGCCGACGCGCTCGCCAGAGCGCCCGACGAGGCGTGGGCGGCGATCGTCGACCTCTACCACGAGGCGCGCTACCCCGCGCGGCTCCTCGCCGTCTACCGTTGCCAGGGCTGCGGCGCCCGCAACGATCTCGACGTGCCGCTCGAGCGGGAGCTCGCGCGCGCCCCGCTGCGCGCTGCTGGAGCGGACGGAGCGGACGCGGACGAGCTCGGGGAGCTCCGCTCGACGAGGGCAGGGACGAGGGCTCGGGCGGGCGCCTCGAGCGCCTTTCCGGATCTCGACGGCTTCGAGGCGCGCGTCCGCGCCGCGGCCGGGCGCATCTACGAGGCTCGCGGCGTGCGGAACATCGATCTCTTCATCGACGCAGGGGTGCCGGCCTGCGACGACGGAGGCGAGCCGCTGCTCGGCTGCTACACGCCCGGGACACCCGCTGATGCGCTCGGGATCGCCCATCCTCCGGAGATCCGGATCTTCTATCGGACGTTCCGGTCGGAGGCCCGCGAGGATCCCGGCTTCGACATCGACGCGGAGATCGAGGAGACGATCGACCACGAGGTGACACATCACCTGCACCATCTGGCTGGCAGCGATCCGCTCGACGACGAGGAGCACGAGCAGATCGCGCGCGAGGAGCTCCGCCGGGTGGGCCACGCCGAGGCGGTGCGGCGCGCCCGGCGCGGCGCCCTGTCGGACGTCGCCGGCTTCGTGCGCGCGACGTGGCCGGCCTGGCTGATCGCGGCCGTCGGAACGGCCCTCGCGTGGTGCGCAGGTGGGCGCTGACGTCCAGCGCCGCGCGGGGCGAGCGCGACCGTGCGCCCGCCGCTTTCTTCGAAGCGGGAGGATGAGCTGTCTATACTGCCGGGACAGCAAGAAGATGTGCCGGGGAATACCGGCTCCTCGAGCGCGCTGTGCTCTTGCCGAGGATCGTGAAGACGAAGAGCTCGCCGGCCCGCACGGCCGGGTCCACCAAAGCGCCACGTCCAGCCAAGCGGGGTGGCGGCGCGCAGAACCGCCGGGGAAGTCCGGATGCGGTCGAGAAGCGCCGGGCCGCGCGCCGGTTCAACGAGCTGCTCCTGGGCGGCGGCGGTCGCGCCGGAGACGGCCGTACCGAGCGCCGGCGCCGACGCCTGCTCGCCGAGCTGGCCGAGGGCGTCGCGCGGCGAGGCAAGCGTGCGCTCAAGCCGATCGACGTGCTGTCGCGCGTCGAGGAGCTCCTTGAGCTGGGCGAGCCGCTCACCTCGATCCGCAAGGCGTACCCGCCCCCGCCCCCGGTCGAGGTGACCGCCGAGCTCGTGGAAGGTCTGAGGCACCTCCACCGCGCCTACGGTTTCTCTGCGGACGTGTACCGGTTCGTCGGGCTCGACGCGCACGCGCTGCGCAAGGCCGGGGTGCTGCGGGGCGGCGAGCGCGGAGACGAGCGCGGCGTGTCCGCCGATGCAGCGCGCCGCGGGGCAGCTTGACCTTGCCTGCTGGCGCGGGGATAACCCGCTCCGATGCGCGCGAGAACGCTGAAGCTCCCCCTCGGCGCGGCCGCCATGGCGGTCGTGTGCGCTGCGTCGACCGGCCTGTCGCTCCGCGCTGAGGCCCAGCCAGCGGCCGCTGCGGACGTCCCGGTGGCGCGCGTCGGCGACGCGGCGATCACGGCGTCGGAGGTCGAGCGCAGGCTCGCGCAAGTCCCGCCGTTTCAGCTCCAGACCTTCGGGCGTACCCCGGAAGAGATCCGGAAGAACTTCGTCAACCAGGTCCTCGTGCGCGAGCTGCTCCTCGCCCAGGGGGCCGCCGCGCAGAAGCTCACGGAGCGCGCCGACGTGCAGGATCGCGTGCGCGGCGTCCTGCGCTCCGCGCTGCTGCAGCGGATCCAGGCGGAGGCGGCGGCGAGCTCCCCGGTGACGGACGAGGAGGTCCGCGCCTACTACGAGGCCCACCGCGACAGGTTCAGCTCCCCGGCGATGGTGGCGCTCTGGCGCATCCTCGTCGCGACGCACGCGGAGGCCGAGGCGATCCTGGCCGAGCTGAAGAAGGACCCGTCACCCCAGCGTTTCAAGGAGATCGCGCGCGAGAAGTCGCTCGACAAGGCGACGAGCATGCGCGGCGGCGATCTCGGCTTCGTGGCGTCCGACGGCGCCACGTCCGAGCCGGGGCTGAAGGTCGACCCGGGGCTCCTCTCGGCTGCCGCCGGGGTGAAAGACGCGGAGCTCGTGCCCGAGCCCGTGCCCGAGGGCGATGGCTTTGCTGTGCTGTGGCGGCGCCAGAGCAGGAAACCCGTGAGCCGCTCGCTCGAGCAGGAGGCGCCGTCCATCCGTCAGATCCTCGCGCACGGCAAGGCGGAGGCGCAGGTGAAGCAGCTCCTCGATCGCCTGCGAGCGCAGGACGTCTCCGGTCACGCCCCCGAGCTCGTGGACCTCATCGACATCACCTCGACGGGCGATCTGCAGCCGAAGAGGCGCCCGGGCACCCTCGCGAGCGGTCGGCGTCCTGGCGCGCCTCCGCCCTCGCCCGTGCCGCGTCACGACATGCGCTGAGGCTGCTGGCGCGCACGGATGGGCGCTCGACACCCGCGGCGGCAGCGCCGCCGAGGGCGACACCCCCGAGGGCGCTGAACGGCGTGTCAGCTGAAGGCGACGGCGAGCGCGATGGCGGCGAAGCCGGAGGCGATGGTGAGCGCGAGCGCGGCGATGCTCCCGGCGCGTCGAGCGCGCTCCGCCGCGTCGGGGTGGAGCGCGTAGACGCCCAGGAGCAGCGCCATGGACGCCTTGCCCGGTACCCGGAGCGAGGCCGAGAGGACCTGCTCCGCTCCCTTGGTGCCGCCCGTGATGAGCATGGCCAGCGCGCCGAGCGGGCCAGCCATGAGATCCCAGCCGCACGCGTAGAGCCCGAAGCGGAGCGCGCGCCGGCGCTCTGGCCGTGCGCCCTGGCGCCGTGCCCCGAGGTCGAGCGCGGCGCCGTGCAAGGTGTGCGCGAGCACCATCCACACGGTGACCGCCGGAACGCCGATCGCGAGCCACTGGAGGGCGCTCGCGCGTGCGGCCGGATTGCGCGCCAGCTCCAGCGTGAGGCTCGGCAGCGCCAGCGCGACGAGGGGCAGGAGCGCGGCGATCATCGACAGGATCGCGAGCGTCTCCGCCAGCAGGGCGAAGCGCATGGCCGCGGGGAGCGCGCCGTCGGGGATCGTCGCGAAGAACGTCTCGGCTCCCAGCGTGGTCGCCCTCGATGTGGCCCAGAGCCGCGACCAGACCCCGCCGATCGGGCGCTCCCACGGGACGATCGCGACGACCCCCGAGCCCTCGTCGCTCGCCGCGGAGCACCCGGCGCAGTCGGGCTGTCCGCAGCACGCGCAGAGCACCGCCGCGGGGACATCGAACGTCTCGTCGTCCCGCGAGAGCTCACGGCGTACGCTGGCAGATCGCTTGGCCATTGCGCACCTTCGAGCAGCGAACAAAGGCCACTCCCATCAAGGTTACGTCGCACGGGCGAGCCTGTCGACCCGAGATGCCACCGGCCACGCGCTCCTCCGTGCCTCAGTGCAGCACCTCGTTGCCCCGCCGCCGCTGCCCCGTGGGGAGGTCGTCGATCCTTCCTCCGAAGAACGCCGCGGTGAACAGCGCGAGCAGCGCGATTGCCCCGGTCGCGTAGAGCCCGTAGCCCCACGTGAAGCGGACGGGACGGAGCAGCGTGCTGCCCGGCGTGAACATCAGGCGCATCGCGACGGTGACGAGGGCGATCGCGGCGAGGAAAGCGACGGCCACGCGGGCGCCGCGCATCTTGTGGATCGATCTCCGGGTCAGCGCGAGCGGGATCATCACGAAGAACGCGACCGCCGGGGCCCACATCCAGCCGAGCCGTCGCGCGAGCCCGAAGCCGCTGAGGTCGCGGAGCTCGGGGGCCGTCTCGTGGATCCACGGCGCGAAGAACGCCGCGAGCCCGAGGAGCGCGAGCGCGAGCAGGGCGCCCCGGCCGCGCCCGGCGTAGGTCCACGGGAGCGGTTCCATGTGCGGCGGGAGCGGCTCGTCAGGCTCTTCTTGGAGCGCGTCGTACGAGGGGGGAAGCTTCGCGAGCGCCTCCAGCCGGAGGCCGCAGGCGGGGCACGTGGACGCCTCTTTCGCCTCGAACATCTCCCGGCAGAAGGGGCAGGCGTGAAGCCCGGTCATCGAGGCGGGAGGATAGCGCACGGCGAGCGGCGCGCGCGGCGGACGCTGCGCGGGGCGGGGGCCGCATTCCGGGGTTCCACCGGGGCGGGGCTTAGCCCATAGTTGCGTCCCATGGGCAAGCGTGATCGGCTCTCGGAAGATGAGATCGCCGGGTTCGTCGCTGCTCACCCGGGCTGGGTGCGAGCGGGCGAGCAGATCGAGCGGAGCTACTCGTTTCCGGATTATGGCACCGGCGTTGGCTTCGTGATGCAGATCGCCCTCCTGGCCGAGCGGCGCGATCATCACCCGGAGATCGCGCTGTCGTGGGGCAAGGTGCGGGTCGCGTGGTCCACGCATGACGCTGGCGGCCTGACCGCGCTCGACCTGGAGCTGGCCGAGCTGACCGACCGCTTGAGCGCGGGCTGACGCTGCGCGTGGGCAAGGTGCTGGGGATGCTCCCGAGCGAGCTGCTGCAACGCCTGGATCTGGGGCTGGAGGGGGACCTGCCGCACCTCGAGGAGGCGCTGACGCATCCGAGTTTCTCGAACGAGCAGCGAGGCGGCCGGCGCGTGGACAACCAGCGCCTCGAGTTCCTGGGGGACGCCGTGCTCGGCCTGTGCGTGACGGAGCTCCTCATGGAGCGCTTTCCAGGGGCGAGGGAGGGGGAGCTCTCGATGATGCGCTCGGCCCTGGTCAACACGGACGCGCTGGCGGCGTGGGCGCGAGGGATCGAGCTCGGCGCTGCGCTCCGGGTCGGGCGCGGCGCGGAGGTCGCCGGGGAGCGCGACCAGACGAACGTGCTCGCCGACGCCACCGAGGCGCTCGTCGCGGCCCTGTACCTCGATCGCGGCTTCGAGAGCGCGCGGGCGCTGAGCCGGAAGATCGCCGCGAGCCCGCTCGCGCAGCTCGCGAGCGGCAGCCTGCTCGGGCGTGACGCGAAGAGCGAGCTGCAGGAGCGCGTGCAGGCGCGCGGCGCTGCGTCGCCGCGCTACCGCCTGATGGGCACGGAGGGGCCCGACCACGACCGCGCGTTCCTCGTCGCCGTCGAGGTCGACGGCCAGGTCATCGGCACCGGCCGGGGCCGGTCGAAGAAGCTTGCGGAGCAGGCGGCCGCGCGCGCCGCGCTCGTTTCGTGCGCCGCGCCGGAGCCCTCGGCCGCGGCATCCGATGGACGGGCAGCCGCCGAGACCCTGCAAGGTGCGCCCGAGGGCAGAGGGGGCCCGCCATCCGGCGAGGTGTCCTCCGAGCAAACCGTGAACGACCGAGGACCCAGTCGATGATCCGTCACCTGATGCTTGCTTTCACCTTCGCGCTCTGCTCGCTCTTCGTCGCGCTGCCGGCCTGGGCCGGGAGCTATCTGGACAGGGCGAGCCTGCTGCTCGACGAGGCGCGCAGGGAGGGCGACATGCTCCTGCCGCGGACCCATGACAAGGAGCTCGTCATGGTGGTGCATGCGCTCGCGGAAGCGCGCGCCCGGGTGGCGAGCAAGATGGAGTGCCCTAGCTCCGTCTCCAAGGCGCACCCGCATCTCCTGCTCGTGCTCGAGAACAGCGAGCGCGCCGCCGACGCGGCGGCCCAGGGCAACTTCAAGAAGTTCATGGAGCACCTGACCGTGGCGCGGAACGAGGACCGCGCATTCCGTGCGCTCCTCGCCGAGCTCGGCTACGCGCTGCCCGATCTGAGCTCGAAGCGCTGAGGAGCGCAGCGAGCCGCGTCCGCTCGAAGCGGGTCTGCGCCGGAGGGCCCGTGGCGGGCGTCCCCGGCGCGGCGGGTCTCAGAACATCGCGCCGAGATCGATCCCGAGGGTCCACTGCGACCCGAGCCCGGCGAACTTGTTCTCGCCGTCGATCTCGTTCGCCGCGCCCTGGTTCGCGTCCTCGGGGCTCACGATGTCGGTGATGAAGTGCGCGCCGAGCTTGACCATCTGGAACCGCAGCTGCGCGCCGAAATGGAGCCGGTGGCGGTTCATGCGCACGGCGTCGAACACCACGGTGTTGTTGAAGTCGGCCTGGGAGCCGCCCCCGCACACCGGCTGGCCGTCGTGGGGGAGCGCGTTGCCGTCCTGCCCCTGCACCGGGTTGGCAGGCGAGTTGACCCCGCGGAAGTTGCAGAAGTTCACGGCGTCGGTGTTCGGGGTGAGATCGATGAGCCCCGAGTCTCCGAAGATCCTGAGCCACTGGTAGCCGGCGTAGGGGGTGATCACGACCGTGCCGGCGATCGGCAGGGGCTTCGAGATCACTGCGTCGGCGCCGGCCACGGTCAGCTGGAACTCCTCGGTCCCGGTGACGCTCCGGACGCTGCCGCCGACGGCGAGCTCCGGGAGGATCGCGGGGAGGCCTCGGCGGAACCCCTCGAACAGCGACCAGCGCACGTCGGCGCCCGCGCTCACGAGGCTGGTGTTGGCGAGGAACCCGACGGCGCCGGTGAGCTCGAACCCGAACGGAAACCCCTTGCGGACCTTGAGGGAGTAGTGCTGCAGGAAGGAGTCCGGGCTCCGGTTCTCGATGGAGAAGTTCTTGCTCGTCGGATCCTGAGGGCCCTGCGTGCCCTGCTTCCAATAATCGGCGTCGCTGTCAATCTTCGTATAGTTGGCCTCGATGCCGATCTCGAACCCGCCGTAGCCCGTGGTCCGCGCCGCGTGCATCGCCGACGGCGCCACCGCGAAGCCGTACTGCGCGATGAGCTTGGCGAACGCAGCGTCGTCCGTCAGGCAGCGTTGATAACGGGAAGCGGGGTTGTAGTAGAGGCCACCGCCCGGCCCCGTGATGCGGCAGGGCACAGCGGCGCCGCCGAGGCTCGGCTCCGGGTCGCGCACGAGCCGCGCGAGCGCCGGATCCATGGCGTCGGCGGCCGCGAGCGAGGACGACGCCACTCCTGCGAGGGCAATAGCCGAAGCGATCCAGCACGATGCGCGCATTCCGTGTCTCCGAGGCGGGAGGCTACGTGTCCGCTCGTACAGCCGTCAAGCGAACAGAGGGGCCTCCGTCCGTTCGGTTCGCGTTTTCCGCGTGGCCACGTGGGCCGGCTATCTGTCGAGGCGGCGCTGGCGAGCCAGGCTGCGCGTACGATCCACCGCTCGGGGGTTGCGGCGCGCGGTCGCGTCGCGGAAAGAGAGGGCGTGCTCAACGATGGTCGCCCCCGGCTCCGTGCGGCGCCGCTCGATCCGCCGTTCCGGATCGTGCTGGTGGAGCCGGAGATCCCGCAGAACACCGGCAACATCGCGCGGCTCGCCGCTGCGACCCAGAGCCCCTTGCATCTGCTCGGGAGGCTGGGGTTCCGCATCGACGAGCGGAGTGTCCGTCGCGCGGGGCTTGACTACTGGCACCTGGTCACGCTCGAGCAGCAGCTCGACATCGCCCACTTTCGCCACCATCACCCGAACGCTCGGCTCCGCCTCTTCAGCGCGGTGGCTCAGCGGAGCTACCTCGACGCGGACTTCCGGCCAGGCGACGCGCTGGTGTTCGGCAAGGAGAGCGTGGGCCTCGACCCCGAACTCCTCGCCCGGATGCCGGACGACGTCTTCGGCATTCCCACGCTGGGTCCCGTGCGCTCCCTCAACCTGGCCAACGCGGTCTCCATCGTCCTGTACGAGGCGCTCCGCCAGGTGGGCGCGCTCGCCGGCGCCGCGCCGGGGTGACGGCGCGTGGGCGTAGGCGCGCGCAACATCCGGTAAGAGCGCGATCCGTCGCGACGTCATCCTGGGGCCGGCGGCCGCGCGCCGTGGACGTCGGCGACGCGTCGTTCTAAGGAGAGGGCCGCATGGTCATGCAGCGGCAACCTGCGCGACAGGACGCCCGGCGCTCGGGCGCGCGCCTCGTCCGGGCCGGCGTGGCGGTCGCGCTCACGGTCGCGGCGCTCGCCTCTGCCGGATGCAGCAGGCGGCCTCCGAGCGGCACGCCCGACGGTGCCGTCCGGGAGCTGGTCGCTCGTCTGCGCCAGCTGCACGGCGACCCGGCTGACGCCAAGGCCGCCTTCGAGCTCCTGTCGCGCCGCGCTCGAGACAACCTCGCGTCGCGCGCGCAGCGCTACAGCGCCGCGACCGGCAAGGCGATCGCGCCCGAGGCGATGATCACGCCGTCCCGCTTCCTCTTGCGCTTCGAGCCGCAGCGCTACACCGCCCAGATCGCCGGCGCCCACGCCCTCGTGGACATCGCCGGCCTGCTCCCGGGAGAGCGCGTCCAGGTGCCCTGCGTCTACGAGGACGCGGGGTGGCGCGTCGATGTGGCGCTGCCCCCGCTCCCTCCCGTGCAGAAGCGACCGGGCAGCGACCTCTGAACGCACCCGGACCGATGGTGCAGGGAATTTTCGGCCCACAAAAGCCCGGAGGCCGGCAGTGCCGGCCTCCATCGGCAGCGGCCGCAAGGCCGCTAACCATCAGGTAACGCCTTAGTTGGCGAGAAAGATCGCCTCGATCTCGGTCTTCACCTGCTCTTCCGTCTGACCTCGGGCGATCGCGATCTCCTTCACGATCAGCGTCCGGGCGGTGTCGAGCATGCGGCGCTCACCGAACGAGAGCTGCTTGTCCGTCTTCAAGCGATAGAGGTCGCGTAGCACCTCGGCGACATCGTAAATAGAACCCGTCTTGATCTTGTCCATGAAGCCGCGGTACCGACGGTTCCAGGTCTGGTTGTCGAACGCGATGGTACGCTCGCGGAGGATGTCGAAAATTTCCCGGATTTCCTGTTCAGAGATGACCTGGCGAAGGCCGACCGCGCTCGCGTTGCTGACTGGAACCATGATCTTTCGATCCGTGTCCAAGATGCGGAGAACATAGAATCGCTGACGGTTGCCAGCGATGTCCTTCTCCTCGATGTTGACCACCTCGGCCACGCCTTGGGCCGGGTAGACGGCTTTGTCGCCCACCTTGAACTGGATCTCCGAACGAGCCTGCATATCGTCTCCTTTGCCTTCCACCCCGCCGTCCTTTTAGTTTTTCGTCTGCCTCCCGAAATCCCTTCGAGGGGCGTACGCTGCACATGCGGTTGAACCTGGACCCGCAGAACCGACACACACCGTCACGCATTCCGAGAAAAATTCCGAGAAAAGAGCCACGAGCCGCCGCTCGAGACCGCTGTGCGAGAAGCGGGAACGCGAGCACCCTCCATGACCCGCGAGAGGTCGGTGCTCCGGCGTGCACGGCGGAATCTTGACAAGCGGCGGTTGAAGCGGACGGTTGCGGGCGGAAGGGATTGAGGTTGGGGGAACCGCCCTCTTGGAAAAGGGCCGGTTTGCGCCAGGCGCGCGCACTCTAGTGAGCCGGCCGATATACGTCAACGAAAATCCCCGTGGTTGAGCCATCGTGGCGTGATCACTCTGGTTTTTCCTCGGGGTCGGGCGGGGTGACAGTGTGTACCGATGGAGGCATCGGCGTGGGTACGCGCCGGCTCACTCGCCTAGTTTAGGGCAGAGCGGGCCTCTCCGGGAGAGGTGGCGGACCTGACCTGGGTGGGATGACTCGAAAATGTGACGGACGCGACGCACCTCGGGCGTTGCGTCCGTCCGTACTTCAAACGAGCCGGGGTGCTCAGGCGGCGCTGAGGCGTTCGGCGAGCCCCCAGCGGACGCCGCGATCCGAAGCGACGAGATCGACAGGAGCTCCGGCGAGCCGCGAGGCCCAGGCGAGGATCTCCTCGATGAGCACGCTGCCCGCCACGATGACGTCCGCGCGCGCTGGATCCAGCGCGCGCAGCTGCCTGCGCGCGGAGAGCGGCAGCGAAGCGAGGCGGGACGTGATGTCCACGATCTCTGCCCCGGATACCCGCGCGCCATGCACGCGGGCGCCGTCGTAGGGGGCCACGTCGCGCACGAGCGCGGCGAGGGTCGTCACCGTGCCCGCGACGCCGACCAGGGTGGGCGCCGCGAGCTGGGGCACGGCTGGAAGCGTCGCCAGCGCCGCCCGGACGTCGGCGCGGACAGCCTCGAGGTCCGAGGCGGCCGGCGGATCCGTGCGCACGTGACGCTCGGTCAGGCGGACGCTCCCCACGTCGAGGCTCACCGCCTGCTCCACCGCGCCGCCGGCGCTGCCGACGATGATCTCCGTGCTGCCGCCGCCCACGTCGACCACGATCCTGGGACCATGCGCCGGCAGGTCGAGCCCCGTCAGCGCGCCGGCGTACGTGAGCTCCGCCTCCTCCGGCCCGGAGATCACGCGCGGCGCGACGCCGATGAGCTCGCGGGCGCGGGCGATGAACGCCTCGCCGCCAGCGGCGTCGCGCATCGCGCTGGTGCCGACGGCGTCCACGCGCTCGACCCCCCGGGACCGGAGCTCCTCCCCGTAGCGGGCGAGGCAGGCGAGCGTGCGCTCCACGGCCTCGGGCGCGAGCGCGCGCGCCGCGTCGACCCCCTGGCCGAGCCGGGTGATGGTCGCGCGCTCGACGAGCGCGACGAGCTCACCCCCGCGGCGCTCGGCGATGAGCAGGAGGACCGAGTTCGTGCCGATGTCGATGGCCGCGACGCTCATGCCCCGAGCCTTACTGGGTGAGCGTCTTCAGGTCGAGCATCTCCTCGACGTTCGGCAGCACCACGAGCTCGCAGCGCCGGTTGGCCTGCTTGTTCTCCGGGGTGTCGTTGGGCTTCACCGGGTCGGTGTCGCCGTAGCCGGAGGCGCTCCACCGCTCGGGCTTGAGGCCGCCGCCGGCCTTGTCCTCCGGCTGGAGCAGGAACGCCAGCACCTCGCGGGCGCGCATCACGCTGAGCCCCCAGTTGTCCTTGAAGCGGCCGCCGGCGAGCGGCGCGTTGTCCGTATGCCCGGCGACCTGGAAGGAGCGCGCCGACAGGCCGGCGTCGTTGCGGATGACCTCGGCCACCTTGAGCAGGATCTCCTGACCCTCCTTCTTGAGCGTCTCCCGTCCCGAGTCGAAGAGGACGTCGCCGGGCAGCTGGATGACCATCCGGTTGTTGCGGACGGTCACGCTGAGCCCGAGCTTGGTGAGGGCCTGGAGCTTGTCCCGCAGGACCTCGAAGCGCTTCTTGATGTCCTCGAGCTGCTGGGCACGGCGGCGGAAGTCCTCGAGCGCGCGCGCCTGCTGCTCGAGGTTCGCGTTCAGGTTGGAGATGTCCACGCCTGCTGCCTTGAGCTGGGACTTGAGCTGCTCGATCCGGGCCGCCGCCTCGTCGAGCTCGCTCTTGGCCTTCTTGTTCTGCGCCTGCTCGGCGCTCAGCTGGGTCTTCAGGCCCTCGATCTCGCGGATCTTCGCCTGCATCTCCTCCTCCGAGTAGCCGCACCCGAGCGCCCCCGAGCCCGCAAGGAGCGTTGCACCAAGCAACAACCACGACGTCGAGCGACGAACCAACATACCTTTCCTCCTAGAGCAGCCTAGAGCAGCGCGGCGCTCGGCCATGAGGGGCGCCGCGCAGGCGGCGCGACCGTAGCGAGGCGAATGGCGCCGCACAAGGCTCTCTAGAGCCTGCGCAACGCTGGAGCTCCGTGCGACCATGAGCGCTCCGGCGCCTTTTGCCGCGCCGTGCAGGCGCGCGATCGCCAGGAAGGAGCGCAGAGGGCCAAGACAGACATCCCGTCAACTGTCAACAAAAATCATTCGTACGGTTCGGTCTGGTTGCTTCACCATGGCCTGCTCCGACGTTTACCCTCGCAACGCTTGCGGACCAGTTTGCCTGGAACACACGGGATACATCGGTTTAGGGCCTGCAAGATTTTCCTTGACCATCACCATGCGTGGCAATATACGTCGTGCAACATCTGTTGCCTCGGTAAGGAAACTGTAGCGGAGAGGACGTTTGGCGATGTCCGCCGTGCCGTGCCGGGGCGAATGCAGGAGGATTTCCAATGGCTGCTAAGAAGACCGCGAAGAAGCCTGCGAAGAAGGTGACGAAGTCGGCCAAGAAGCCGGCCGCCGCGAAGGCCGGGAAGGTCGCGAAGAAGCCGGCGCGGAAGGCAGCGAAGAAGGCCGCCCCGAAGCGCGCCGCCGCCAAGAAGACCCCGAAGCGCGCCGCCGCCAAGAAGCCGGCCGCGAAGAAGGCCGCTCCGAAGCGCAAGGCGAAGGCCGCCGGCAAGCGGGCGGCTGCGCCGAAGAAGGCGGCCGCTCCTCGAGGACGCGCCGCCGCCAAGCGCGCGCCGGCCAAGGGCGCGAGCACCCGCGGCGCGCGCAAGAGCACGCCGGCTCCTGCTCCTGCGAGCACCGGCCCGTCCGACGAGTCGGAATAAGGCGACACGGGAGCGCCTCGGGTCTTCCAACAGAACGAGGCGCAGCGAGCCGACCCGCCGTTTGCGACCAGATAATCCGTCTTACAAGACCATCGGGGGGTGAGGACGCCGCGGCTCCGGACGCGCGAGGCCAGGCCGGAGGCGCGCGCGGGTGGACGATATCCCCGCGGCGGCGCCGCCGCCTGCGGCCGAGGTGGCCGGCATCGGCGTGCGGCGCGTTGCTCCCGTTCGCCGGCGTGCCGGAGCGGCGGGTGGGGCGCGTGCGTCCCGCTCAGCGACGGCGGACCGCGGGGGAGCTTCCAGGATCTGCGAGCGGCGCTCGTGCCCTCGGTGCGCTCTGAGGATGCGGCGGCGCGGCCCGCGAGGGGCGCTCAGGTGCGCTCGCCGAGGTAGAGCCGGAGAGCGCGCGCGGCGCCCTTGCGATCGAACGGGACGCCGGCGAGGTCCTCACGCTTCGAGATCTGCTCGAACAGCTTCATCAGGAACTCGAAGAACGCCTCGCACTCGCGGATGGCGGCGTCGAGCCGCTGCGGATCGAGGAGATCGCTCTCCTCGAGCGCCGTCATCGCGGAGACGAACGCGTCGACGTGGGGATAGTCGCCCACCCGGAGCAGCGGGTAGCCCATCGCCCGGAAATACGAGAGGAACTCGCGCACGAACGCGAAGCTCGCGATGCCGGTCCATCGATCGGGCGCCGGGCCGGTGTGGCGCGCCTTGCTCGCGAACGCGCGCGCGATCTGGGCGAACATCCACACGTCGCGTCGTAGGCGATCGCTCGTCGCGCGCCGCGCGGCCTGATCGTCGAAGACGCGGCCCTCCTCGAGCTTCGCGCCGAGCGACCTGCCGAGGAACAGGATCGCGTTCTGCAGCGCGGGGCGGAGGCCGTGCGAGACGGCGCGGAGGCGGACCCGGTACTCGGACTCGCTCACCAGCGCGTCGGCGGGCGGGAGGTCGTGCTCGAAGGCGCGGCGCATCTCGAGCCGCAGGTTGGCGGCGAGCCCGGTCAGCGCGGCCTTCGTGGAGAGGAGGCGGTGCCCCTCGGCGGCGAGCTCGTCGTGGCGCGCGACGATGTCGCTCGCGGGCACGCGCAGCAGATCGCGCTCGAAGCTGTCCGCGAGCAGCGCGCCCGCCCGGCGCCGGAGGTAGTTCGAGAGCGCGCGGGCGTCGCTGCGCAGGACCGCGAGCACGAGGTACCCGCGCCCCGCCACGCGGTGATCCGAGTGATCGAGCGCGATGGCGTCGAGCAGGCGGAGGTACCTGAGCATCCTGAACAGCGCGAGGAACGTGAGCGCCACGAGCCGGTGCGCCTGCTCGCCGGGCACGCGGTGGATGAGCTCGAGCACCTGCGTCGACGGGATGCGATCGAACTCAGGGCGAAACTCGAGCGCGTGGAGAGGGTTGAAGAACGTGCTCTGGGCGATCTCGCGCATCGCCGTCGCGAGGTGGGCGTAGAAGAGCCTGAAGCTGACCCTCGGCAACCGGAGCAGCCCGCCCGCGACCTCGATGAGGTTCGTGAAGCCGTGCCGAAGCACGAAGAGGCTCGACTCCGGCGACTCCTGCGCCATCGTCGCGTGGAGGAGGCGCGTGCGCGCCGTGTCCTCCGGGAGCACCGTCTCCAGGTAGCGCTGGAAGACGAAGGCGCGATCGCGATCGCCGAGCATGGTGCGCGTCAGCTGAACCACGCGGGCCATGCCGTCGCGGGCGTGCTGGAGGTGCTCGCGGAAGTCGTGGCTGACGATCGTCTGGCGCCGCCCGGCGCCCGGGTGGTTCCGCGGGTTCGCGAAGCAAGCGACGCCCTTCAGGAGGATCTCGAGCTCGAAGAGCGTCTCGTCCTTCTTGTCGGCCGCGAGGCGCGCGAACCACGCCTCGCGCGCTTGCTGCTGCTCCCGCCTCAGGCCGCGCGTGTCGCGGAGCAGCTCGGCGTAGGCATTGCGGCCGGGGTGGCCCGAGCCGCGCAGGATCCCCGAAGCGTCGCTCGACACTGACGTGCTCCTCGCAGGCGGCGCGCTGCTAGTAGTTGCGTCGCTTGAAGTCGAAGGGGTAGGTCAGCACGGTCTCCTTGCCGCTCGGCGAGCGCGCCCAGGTGATCGACTTCGCGAGCTCCTCCATGCAGGACTCGACCTGCGGCGCGGTCACGTCGCTCTTGTCGCGCACGATGCTCGCCTCCTCGAACGTCCCGTCGGGCTTCAGCTTGAGCTGCCACGTGATCCTGCCCTGCGCGCCCGGGTGCTTGCGGGCGTAGAGATCGAAGCAGCAGCGGAAGCCGTCGCGCCTCGCCTTGATCGCGTCGACGAGCGGCTGCAGGCGATCGCTCGATCCGGCGTCGGCGGAGGTCGTCGCGTTGTTCATCACGACCCCGCCGTCCGGCGGATCGTTCGTGATCTCGGAGGCGATGACCTTGCAGTCCTCGACGGTCTCGGGGGCCTTCTTGCGGCTCGCAGGCCGGTCCGGCTGCGCGGGCGCGGCGGCGCCTGGGTCCGCGGCGCCAGGGGACGTGGCGCCGGGGTCCGCGGCGCCAGGGGACGTCGGCTGCGAGGCAGGCGGCGGCGAAGGCAGCGGCGCGCTGTCAGGCGGCGAGGGCGGCGGCGCGGCGCCGCTCGAGCAGGCCGCGAACAGGGCCGCGGCGAGGAGGACTCCGGTGAACACGGCGCTGGCGGTGGCGCAGGGACGCATGGCGCGCATACTAAACGGTTCGGCTGAGCGGAGGCGAGGCGCCTTGCGTTTTTCTCCCCTCGCGCCGGCAATCCGAGCTCTCCTCGACGGCCGTCTTGAAGATCCCGCTGTGCCTCATCGCGGCCGCCGCCGTCGCCGCCCTCGCGCCAGGCTGCGATCCCATCGCGGAGCCGCAGCTGTGCGGCCAGATCCCCCAGGGAGGGTGCCCGGTCGGTCGGGGGGGCACCTGCGACGATGCAGCGTGTCGTGCGCTCTACGATTGCCTCGAGGGGGCCTGGACGGAGGCCGCGGTCTGCGATTCCGCCAGTGAGCCCGCCGGGGACGGGGATGCGGGCGCGGGCGGCGGCCCCGGCGCGTGCGAGGTCGTGACGCTCGATCGCAGCGGCGAGGCCGCGGGCTGCTCGCCCGCCCTGCAGCAGCCGGACTGCCCGGCGGATGCCGCGGAGACCTGCGTGGATACCGCGTGCTGGACCGGCTGCATCGACTTCTTCCTCTGCACCGAGGACGGGTGGAGAGCGATCGCCTACTGCGACGAGCAAGGGCGCGTGACCATGGCGCCGTGAACGATCTGCTCGTCGGCGCCCGCCTTCGGCGCCGAGGAGAGACCTGCGGGGGAGCCCGTCAGCCGGCCCTGAGGAAGGGGCTCCACTCGTCGAACGAATGCGGCAAGCCGATCAGGATCTGCATCGTCGCTGACCACCGCGGCGGCAGAGGCTGGCGGATGAGCCGCATGCTGGCCTCGTCCGGCGTGCGCCAGCCCTTGCGGAGGTTGCACGTGCGGCACGCGGTCACGAGGTTCTCCCAGGTGTCCTCGCCGCCGCGCGACCGGGGGAGCACGTGGTCGATGTTGAGATCACGGACGGGCGGGCGGCGCGCACAGTACTGGCACTGGTGCGTGTCGCGGAGCATCACGTTCTTGCGCGTCAGCCGGATCGTCGGGCGCCGCATGCGGTCGTACCGGCGGAGGTGGAGGACGCGCGGCACGCGGAGCGAGCCGCCGACCACGGGGAGGCCATCGTCCTTCTCGCGCACCGGCAAGCTCCGCCATGCCGAGAAATCGTGGAGATCGCCGACCTCGTCGACGGCGAGGGCGGCCCCGCCGAAGAGCAGCAGGAAAGCGCGACGCGCGGTCGTGATCTGCACAGGTTGGAAGAAGCGGTTCACCACGAGGACCGGGAGATCGAGCGGCTCGGTCCTACGCTCGCAGCGGAACCCCGAAAAACCGTCGCCGAGATCGAGCTCCTCGTGAGGAGGGCCCCCCGGGACTGTAGCTACCCCGTCCGGCACGCTGGGCAGTGTAGCAACGAAAGCTCCGGTGAACATCCGGCGCTGCACGGCGGCGTTTCTGCTGGATCTCTGCCATTGCCGCGCGGCGGATCCGGCGCGACGCCGCGCCCTGCGCCGTCAGGGCATCGCCTCGAACCCCCCGCGCCCGCCCTGTCGAAGCTCGGGCTGCGCGCCGGAGCCCGGACGTCACGGGCCGGGCGTGCCGCGCTCGAAGCTCCGCGAGGATCGCTTTCGATCGGGCGCCGTATTCGCTAAGACGCGTCCATGTCGAGGGACGGTCGTCTCCTGGGTCGAGCCGCCGTGGTGGGGAAGCAGGTCGGATGACGGAGCAGCGCGAAGGGGTGGGGCCCGAGCGGGCGACCGGCGCGGAGCCCCCTGCCGGCTCGCCCTGGGATGATCCGATCGAGAGCGCGCCGCTCGTGTTCCTCGATCTCGAGATGACGGGCCTCCGCCCCGAGAGCGATCGCGTGATCGAGGTCTGCGCCGAGCGGACGCGGGGGGATGCGTGCGAGGACGCGATCACGTCGCTCGTGCGGCCCGAGCCGGGCGTGTTCGGCAACGCGCACGTGCACGGCATCGATCCGCGGGAGCTCGCGGGCGCGCCCACGTTCGCCGAGCTCTGCGATCGCATCGACCAGGTCACGGAGGGCGCGGTGCTCATCGCGCACGCGGCCGCATGGGACGTGGCGTTCCTCGAGGCCGAGCTTGCGCGGGCGGGCAGGGCGAGGCGCCTCCCGCACTACCTCGACACGCTCGTCCTCTCCCGCCGGGCCTTCGCCCTGCCGAGCCACAGCCTCGCCTCCCTCTGCAGGGAGCTCGGCGTGCACCGCGAGCGCGCTCACCGCGCCGAAGACGACGTCCATGCCCTGCGCGCCGTGTTCCGCAAGATCGTGGAGGTCCTCGCGCCGCGGACGCCGCGCGACCTGTGGCACGTCCGGATCGGCGAGCGCCACGCCCGCCCGGCGCTGGTGGCAGCGGCGGTGCGCGCGGCCGAGCACGCCGCCATCGTGCGCGTGAGGTACCGTCCGGCGCGCCGGGGGCCGGAGGAGCTCGTCGTGTGCGTAACGGGGGTGCGAACGGACCTCGACCCACCCCGGGTTCTCGGCTATCTGCTCCCGTCGCGCAGCCGTCGCGAGCTACGGGCCGATCGCATCCTGGCGATCGAGCCGATTTCGCCGGGAGAGCTCGGGCCGGACGGTGTGCCGCAAAGGGCCTGAGATCCACGTGCGAATCCACTCGAACCGAACCTCGCCGACGAGAAGCTCCCTCGCTGTCCGCCTCGGCGGCCTCCTGACCGCGACCTTCCTCGCCTCGTGCTCGAGCATGATCGGCCCGGAGTCCGCCCGCCCGCCGGCGGCCGAGAAATGGCTCGCCCGCGCCCGACAGGAGTTCCAGTCCGCCGACGTCGAGAACGCGCGCGATGCGGTCTCGAGGGCGCTGACGATCGTCCCGGCCGACACCGAGGCCCGGCTGCTCGCGGGGCGCATCGCGCTGGCCCGGCTCGATTACGCCGAGGCGCTGCGCCTCCTCAAGGGCGTCGCCGGCTCCGAGGCCGCAGGGCTCCGCGGGCGCGCGCTCTGGTACAAGGGCGATCTCGACGCCGCCGCCGACGAGCTCGAGGCGATGCTCGACGATCCCGATGTCGTCGACGAGTGGGCGAAGTCGATCGCCAAGCTGGCGAGGCGCGGCGCGGGGCGCGCGCCGTTCACGGTCTCGGGCGCGCTCCTCGCGGCGATCGAGATGCAGCACGTCAGCCCCGCGGCCCCGTTCTTCGTCGTCCCGCTCGAGATCGACGGCGAGTCGGCGCTCGCGATGGTGTCGACCGGCACGGGCGAGGTGGTCCTCGACAGCAGCACGCGCAAGGAGCCGAGCTGGGTCTCCCTCCGCTTCGGCAAGAAGCTCGAGATCAACGACGTGCCCGCCCTCACGCAGGACCTGTCGGGCGTCTCGAAGCAGATCGGCGCGCCGGTCAAGGCGCTGCTCGGGGTGAACCTGCTCCGCCGCCTCAACGCGACCATCGACTACAGCGGCTGGCAGTTCGTCGTGCGCAGCTTCTCCCCGCCGGCGCCGCCCGACGCGACGCGCGTCGACGTCGTCTTCATCAAGGGCGGCGGCATGGTGCTTCGGAGCAGCCTCGGCCCCGACAAGTCGGTGCAGGGGCCGCTGCTCATCGACACGTCGATGACGTTCCCCATCGCGCTCGACAAGGAAGGCTGGAAGAAGGCCGGCTTCGAGGCCGATGGGTTGAAGCGGGTCGAGCAGGATCCGGAGCAGAAGCTGAAGCAGGGCGTCGTGCCGATGCTGCGGCTGGGCGCGCTGGAGATCCCCAAGGTCCCGGGCGTGTACGGGGCGCCGCTCCAGGCCGTCGAGAAGCAGCTCCAGCTCGATCTGGACGGCGTGATCGGGGCGGGGCTGCTCGCCTACTTCCGTGTCACCTTCGGCGACGGCGGTCGGCTCATGTGGATCGAGGACGACAGCGCGGTGAACAAGGTGCTCCGGGGCAGCGCGCCGGCGCCCGTCAACGAAGGGCAGGCTCCCGCCGCGGCGCCAGCAGACGGTGCAGCAGGCGCGCCCGCCTCACCTTCGCCCCAGGGGCCCGCGCTCCAGGCGCCGCTGACCCCCCCCGCCGCCGCTCCGAAGCCGACTCCGCCTGCGGCCGCTCCGAAGTCGGCGCCGCCCGCGGGCGCTCCCAAGCGGACGCCGGACCAGTGAGTGTCATGTCCAAGGATCTGTTGGCAGTTTACGCGGGGAGCTTCGATCCGATCACGTTCGGTCACCTCGATCTGATCCAGCGGGCGTCGAAGCTGTTCGGTGAGGTGATCATCGCCGTCGGCCGTCATCCGACGAAGCACCCGCTGTTCACGTACTCGGAGCGGCTGGAGCTGCTGCGCCAGACCACGAGCGAGGTGACGAACGCGCGGATCGATTCGTTCGAGGGGCTCCTCATCCAGTACTGCCAGCGCGTCGGCGCGCGGGTGATCGTCCGCGGCCTGCGCGCGGCGACCGACTTCGAGTACGAGCTGCAGATCGCCCACGCGAACGCGGACATGCTCCCCGGCGTCGATACCGTCTTCTTGCCGACGCGCACCCACTACGGCTTCGTCTCCGCGTCGCTCGTGCGCGAGATCGCGAGCCACGGCGGCGATGTCAGCCACTACGCGCCCGCCGCCGTCTGCGATGCGCTCCGGGCGAAGTTCGGCGCCGCGAAACCCTGAGCGCCCGCGCGCTCAGTAGGTGCCGAACGGGGTCGGCATCAGCAGCAACACGAACAGGAGCAGCGTCACCACCGCGATCACCTTGCGCGCCGGCGACAGCTCGCCGGCCTCCGTGGGAGGGTGCTCCCGCCCACCCACGTGCAACATCAGGTGGACCAAGCCGAACCACGTGAGCCACGGCATCCCGTTCGCGACCGCGGAGATGAGCGCGTCGGACAGCCCCTCCGCGATGAAGTGCCGCGTGAAATAGGCGACGTTGCCGACGAAGAGGGCGAGCATCAGCCAGTGCGCGGCGCGGCTGTAGCGGTCCTGATCTTTGCCGAACAACGCGTACGCGACGTGCCCTCCGTCGAGCTGGCCGACGGGAAAGAGGTTGAACGCCGTGATGAGCAGCCCTGCCCACCCCGCCATCGCCGTGGGGCCGAGGAAGACGTCATGGGTCTCGGGGATCGGGCCGACCGCGAGCCGCCTCAGCAGGAGATACAGGAGGCTGCGCCCCTCCTGCAGCGCAGGTCCGGAGCTCGCGTGCACGTCCGAGTGCATGAGGCCCACGAAGAGGACCGGGAGCGCCACCGCGAGGCCGGCGAGCGGGCCGGAGGCGCCGATGTCGAGCAGCGCGTTCCGCGACTTGATCCTGCCCTTCATCGAGATCACCGCGCCCATCGTGCCGAGCGGGCTCACAACAGGGAGCGGGATGAAGTAGGGGAGCGACGCCTCCACCCCATGCGCGCGCGCCGCGAAGTAGTGCCCGAACTCGTGCGCCAGCAGGATCGACAGGAACGGCACCGCGAACGGCCACGTCTGCGGGAGCGCCTTCACGAACGAGAGCGCGCTGTCGTCGTCCGGCGTGATCGGGGTCCAGAGGGTGCCGGCGACGAACACCGAGACGACCGTCAGGCAGAAGAGCGCGAGGTTCTTCTGCCATCGCAGCGGGGGCGGGTGCGAGGCGGCTGCTGCGCTCGGCTCTGCGGAGCTCGTCGCCGCAGGCGCCAGCTCGGCGTCGAGGTCGAGCGTGCTCGGGGTGGAGGATCGACGGTCGTCGGTCATGCGGCGCCTAGCGTGGCCGCCTCCTCGTCGCCGCTCAAGCGATCCAGGCGCGCCTGCGTTCAGGGCGGGCAGTTCGCGGCGCTCCAGGAGCGCACGCCGCGCTGCTAGGCGGCGCGGGGCCCTGCGGCGGCGGTGTGCTGCTCGTCTGGCCCCGGGACCCTTGACCACGCCCGCTGCAGGCTGGACAAGGTCTGCGCGCACACCGATGACTTTGCGCGTCATCTCGCTGCGCCGCGGTCGTCCCGTGGCGTCGGCCCGGTCGGTGGAAACGATCGCGGCCGGAGCGCGGCGCTGCAGCGGGGCGCGCGATGCGGCCGCCCGATGGTACGGGCGCGAACCTCTCCTGGCTGCGCGCAGGCTGGCCAGCGCGCTCTTCTGCGCCGCCGTCGCGTCCGTGTGCCCTCCGTGCCCTTCGGCAGGCGCGACTGCGCTACGATCGATCCCATGCCTCCCGCTCGCGTCGCCGCTGAAGCGCTCGTGGGCAAGCTCCTCTGCGAGAAGTACCGCGTCGTGCAGCTGCTCGGCAGCGGCGGCGTCGGGCACGTCTACCTCGCGGATCGCGTCGGCAGGCCGCGTGAGGCCGCGACGTCGCGCGTCGCGGTCAAGGTCCTCCGGGCAGAGCTCCGCGACGATCCGCTGCTCATCGCGCGGTTCGAGCGAGAGGCCGGCGCGGCGTCGCGCGTCCGTCATCCCAACGTCCTCTGCGTCGATGCGCTCGAGCGCGCCGGCGACGCGCCGTGCTTCGCGATGGAGCTGCTCGTCGGGCTCGATCTCGCCGATACGCTGACGTTCACCCGAGCGCTCGTCCCGTCTCGCGTGGTCCGGATCGCCGCCGACCTCGCCTCGGGCATCGACGCCGCCCACCGCGCCGGGGTGATCCACCGCGACGTGAAGCCGGAGAACGTGTTCCTCGTGCACGCGGCCGACGGGCGCGAGATCGTCAAGCTGCTCGACTTCGGCTTCTCGTTCATCCAGGGCCAGGGCGCCGAAGGCGCGCTGCTCCCCCGGGTCGTGGGGACGCCGGAGTACATGGCGCCCGAGCAGGCGCAGGGCGCGCCGGCGGCGCCCGCCGCCGACGTCTACTCCCTGGGTATCGTGCTCTACGAGATGCTCGCGGGCCGTGTCCCCTTTCAGGGCCCGTACCCCGCCATCGCGGAGAAGCACGGGCGCGAGCCGCCGCCGCCGCTGCACCGGGTACACCCGGGGCTGCTCATCTCGCGCGAGCTCGACGCCGTCGTGCGCAAGGCGCTCGTGAAGGACCCCCGCGGCCGGTTCGCCTCGATGGCGGAGCTGCGGCAGGCGCTGCTCGCGACGCCCGAGGCCCGCGCCGGGACGTCGTCCGCCGTTCCGCCCGACGCCGGCGCGCCGCCGCCCCCCGGCGTCGGGCACTGGGGCACCAAACCGTGAAGCCCGCTCGCTCCGGAGGCTTCCGTCGGCCCCCCTGCGCCTCGGCTTTGCTCTCACGGCGAAGCCCTGCTAGACGGCCGTTACCATCTCTTGTTCCGGGCGACAGCCGGATCCGCTCGTCAGGCCGACACTGGCCGCGGCGAGCGAGCCGGCGTGGTTCGGAGGTCCGCGGGCGCGGGCCTCATCTGCGCGGGTCGGTTCTCCAGCGAGTACTGGAATCCCAGAATCGCGCGCCAGTCGTCCTCCACTCCCTCCAGGCTTTGCCTGGCGCTTTTTCGGTTGCTGACTATGGGTCGCGCGACCCCATCACCTGATAACGGCACAGCGGCGTTTCACGACGCCGAACTCCCGATGTACGAGAGCCGCAGCGCCTTCGGGCCACGCGCTGGGCCCGAGGGCGAGCTCATGCCGACGGACACAGGCGCCCTCGACGAAGATCCGTTCCGCGTCGAGCTCGTCGACGAAGACATCCCCACCCCGCGGCGCTACCAGGTCGTCTTCGACGAAGCGCGGATCGATCCGGACGTCCAGAAAGTCGTTCGACGCCTCGTACGCCACGGCTTTCAGGCCTACCTGGTGGGCGGCTGTGTGCGGGATCTGCTGCTGGATCGGCGCCCGAAGGATTTCGACGTCGCCACCAGCGCGCGGCCGGAGGAGGTCCGCGAGCTGTTCCGCAACTCGCGCATCATCGGCCGGCGGTTTCGCCTGGTGCACGTCCTCTTCCAGGGCGGCAAGGTCATCGAGGTGGCGACCTTCCGCCGCAACCCGAAGGAGGACTCCGACGACGGGAGCGAGCTGCTCATCCGCAGCGACAACGCGTTCGGCGTCGCGCACGAGGACGCGCTCCGCCGCGACTTCCGGATCAACGCGCTCTTCTACGACGTGGAGGCGCGGCAGATCCTCGACTGGGTCGGCGGCATGGAGGACGTGCGCCGCCAGGTGGTCCACACGATCGGCGATCCGGAGACGCGCTTCCGCGAGGATCCGATCCGCATCCTGCGCGCGCTCAAGTTCGCCGGTCGGCTGGGCTTCGCGATCACCCCCGACGTCTACGATGCGGTCGTCTACTGCCGGGACGCGCTCGCGCTCGCGGCGCGCCCGCGCCTCTCGGAGGAGATCCTGCGCCTGCTGCGCGGCGGCCAGGCGCGCCGCACCATCTACCTCGCGTGGGAGACCGGGGTGCTCGACGTCCTCCTGCCGGAGGTCTCGGCGCTGCTCTATGACGATCGCGGCGATGATGGCCCCGGCCAGCGCCTCTGGCGCGTGCTCGACTACGTCGACCGGCGCACCGCGGCGGATCGCCCGCTCGACGACACGGTCCTCTGGACGCTCTTGCTCCTCGAGCCGATGAAGGAGGCCTGCGACGGCGTCCGCGACCGCGCGGCGGCGGTCGCCGATTTCCTCGAGCCTCTCATCGACCGGCTGGCCATCTCCCGCCGCTACGCCGACGGCATGCGGCGCATCGTCGCCGTCCTGCCGAGGCTCGCGGGGGGGCGCGCTGGCCGCTTCGCGCGGACGGACATCTTCCAGCCCGCCCTCGACGTGCTCGCCGCCGAGCTCACCGCGCGCGGAGAGTCGACGGAAGCGATCGACCGGCTGCGCTCCGCCCCGCACCCGCGGCGCCAGCAGGCCGACGCCGCGCACTTCCGGCGCTGACCGGTGATCGACGCGGGCGCCGCCAGCGCCGCGGGCGGCGCGATCGAAGGTGGCCGTCGGGCAGGTTGCTGACGGCAACCGACCAGCCGCCGTGGAACATCACCGGGGTTTCTGGTTTCATAAGAGGCCCCTGATGTCCTCTCCGGTCGCGCGCCTGCGCCCTGTTGCTCCGCCGGCTGTCCCCGTGTCCAGGCGCCGGTTCGGCGGCTCGGCGCGCAGCCTGCTCGTGTTCGCGCTCGCCTGCGCCGTATCGCGGCTCGCCGATGCTCAGGCGTCGCTCCTGCACGAGTTCATCGCGCCGGATCCCGCGGAGGACGTGTCGCTCGCCACGACGACGCTCGACGGCGGGCTCCCCGCGGCGATCCAGACGCCGAGCGGCCTGGCCACGGCGCCCGACCCGCAGCGCCCGCCGTCGAACCAGCAGCAGGTCTACAGCAACGTCGGATCCGACGCCGGCCCCGACGCGTCCTACGAGCCGGATCGAGACACCCGCCGGCCGAACGTCGAGCGCTACGACGATCCGTTCTCCCCCGCGACCGCGCCGTTCAAGCGGCTGCAAGCGTACGACGCCGTGAGGGCGGACTACTCGCTCGTCGTCCGAGATCGGAGCCTGAAGACCGTCAAGGCGGACAGCGCCGTCTCGGCGGGCGACGAGGCGTTCTACGGGGACATCGCCGTCGATCTCGTGCCCAACGAGCCGGTCCGGATCCCGACGGTCGGGCCGGACACGCGGCTCGTGCGGATGCACGTGAACCCCGATACCCCGGTCGTCGTCCTGCGTGACGGCGCCGACAACTGGTTCGTGCGCGGCACGAAGAGCGCGCGCGTCCGGCTCATCGTGCAGCTCGCCATCCCCCGCGCGACCTTCGGCAGCGACTTCGCCGACGTCGGCTGGAGCAAGCTCGAGCCCTTCCGCGGGCCGCAGGAGGCCTCCCACGAGGCGGCGTTCAGGCAGGTCGCCCAGGCGATCGGCATCTCGTCCGCGATGCGGCCGCGCGACGTCGTTCAGAAGATGGTCGAGTACTTCCGGTCGTTCGTCCCGTCGGACGACCCGCCCAAGGGGAACGGCGACATCTACCTGGATCTCGCCCTCTCGCGAAAAGGCGTCTGCCGCCACCGCGCGTTCGCGTTCCTCGTCACGGCCCTGCACATCGGGATCCCCGCGCGGATGGTCGTCAACGAGGCGCACGCCTGGGTCGAGGTCTTCGATGGCTCGCTCTGGCATCGCATCGACCTCGGGGGGGCCGCCCTCAACATGGACCAGGAGGTCGATCCGAGCCGCCCGCCCCATGTGCCGCCGCCGGATCCCTACAGCTGGCCGGAGCAGCGGGACTCGGGCCAGGATCTCGCTGACCGCACGCGCGCCGAGCAGGCGCAACCGGGGCCTGCTGGCCCAGGGGCCGGGAGCAGCGGTGCCGCCGTGCCGCCGCCCCCCGCGCCCACGCCCACGAGCGATGCGGCCGGGCCCGCGGCGGAGAGCACCGACGTGGTCGTGACCGCGCTGGACAAGGACATCCGCCGCGGCTTTCCCCTCCACCTCCAGGGACAGGTCAGCAGCGCCGGGGCGCCGTGCGGGCACGTCCGCGTCGACGTGATCCTGACGGGGACCGCGGCGCCGCAGGGCGTGACGGTCGGCTCGCTGTCGACCGACGAGCGCGGCCGGTACGACGGGGCCGTCGTGATCCCCGGCGATTTCGCGCTGGGCGAGTACGACCTCGCGGTCGCGACGCCCGGCGACGTCCGCTGCAAGGCCGGCCGCACGGAAGCTGCCGCCCCGTGAGCGACGCGCCGGCGTGCGCCCTCTCGCCCCCGCGCGTCGCGGTGGGCGCCGTCGTCATCGATCGCCGGCCGGATGCGCCTGACGCGCCGCGCGTGCTCATCGTCAAGCGCGCTCGGCCTCCCCTCGAGGGCTCCTGGTCGCTTCCGGGTGGACGCGTGGAGCCCGGAGAGCGGCTCGCCGACGCTGTTGCCCGCGAGATCCGCGAAGAGACGGGCCTCGACGTCCGCGTCGGTCCCCTCGTGGAGGTCGTGGAGATCGTGGCGACTCCCTATCATTACGTGATCCTCGATTACCTGTGCGAGTCGATCGGAGGCGCCCTCTCTCCAGGAGACGACGCCTCCGAGGTGGCCCTCGTGCCCGTCCCCGAGCTGCCGGCCTACAGCCTCACCGACGTCGCGCTCCGCGTGATCCATAAAGCTTTGGCGATGGCGGCCGCCGGCTGAAACAGCGCGATCCAGGGAGCGCCCGACTTGGCGCGGCCGTGGCGTAGGTGGGATGTCGCAGAAAGGGCGACTCTCCATGTCGAACTTCCCTTGTTGGACAGCAGCAATGTTATTTTGCTGCCCTGCCGCTCGCGACAATCGTCGGTGGCAGCGCTAGGTTAGATGTGGGTGCAGGGGTGAGCGCTGGTTCGACGATCAGGAGGGGATTGGTGGTCGTCACGGTGGCGACCTTGGTCTCTTTTCCTCTCTGCTTCGCGCTGCCTTGCAACGATGGCGCTGGCCTGTTCGCGCTGCCCGCGCCGCGCGTCACGCGCGTCTCGCGTGCCGCCGCGCCTCCCGGTGTACCCGAGGGGTCGGGCTGGCTCCCGGCGCGGGTCGCGCGCGCCCTCTCAAGGACCGTCGAACAGGTGGCGCGTTCGGGCATTGCCCCGATGTTCCTTGGTCTGCACGGGTTCGGTGTGACCGTGTCCGGCGAAATGTGATGAACGCGGCTACTGCGGCTGCAACATGCGTTTCGCTGCTCTGCTGAGCGAACGGCGAACGTGGCGAGCGCTGGTCGTGCCCGTCAGCTCGAATTCGCGCTGTGTGTGGTGACCGCTGAGTCTGGATTGCGGCGCTTCTGGAGACATCGTAGACCGGGGAGTCTATGAGCTCGACGCGGAGAGCGAGGAAGGAGGAGCAGAAGGAGGAGCGGCGACGGTTCATCATCGACGCAGCCTGGCAGCTGTTCCAGGAGACCCCCTATTCCGAGGTCACCATGGCTCAGGTCGCCGAGCGCACCAGGCTCGCCAAGGGCACGCTCTACCTCTACTTCACCACGAAAGAAGAGCTCTTTCTCGCGGTCGTCGATCAAGAGCTCGCGAAGTGGTTCCACGATGTGGATATCCATCTGACGCATTTCTGCGCCTCCCGCGGCGACGCGAGCGCGGCGCGCCCCCGGCCCTCGCGGGCCCGCCGCGGCGCGCCCGGGGCGCCTGCCGAGGACGCCTCGGCGAGCGTCGCCTCGATCCTGTCGACGACCCTCGCCGCGCGCGACGCGATGACACGCTTGCTCGGCATCCTCCACAGCGTGCTCGAGCAGAACGTCAGCTACGAGGCCGCGCTCCGCTTCAAGCTCTCTCTCCTGGGTCACGTCGAGCGCACCGGGGTGCTGCTCGAGCGGTGCCTGCCGTCGCTCGCTCCCGGCCACGGCGGCCCGACCCTCATCCGGATGTACGCCCTGCTCATCGGGATGCGCCAGGTCTGCGATCCCAGCGACGTGATCCGCGATATCCGCAGCCGCCCCGATATGGGCCTCTTCCGGATCAACTTCGGCGAGGAGATCCGGGCGTCGTTCGCGCTCCTCCTGAGCGGCGCGAGCGCGCCGCCGCTCCCGTCCGGGCGGCTCGACGCCCCGGCGCTCCGCGGGCTCAGCTCAGTGGAGCGGCGCCGCCCGGAGGGGTGAGGGGCGCGCGTTCACCACGGATCCCGCGCCGACATGGGCGGCAGGTGATCGGCGAACGGCTGGTTGAGGATGCGGGCGATCACGGACTTCCACGTGGTCATGTCGTTCTCGAAGTCCTCATGCCGCCGCGCCTCGGAGCCGTGGGGCGGGGGCCTCGTGTTGGGCCCCTTGATCCACTCCGCCCTCGGGAACACGACGGGCCGGTCGTCCTTGGTCTCCGTGAGCAGCGAAAGGACGTCGGCGTTCTCCGGATCGAGGAGCCCCGCCTCCATGCCGAGCAGCGAGACGCCGCTCGTGCCGGGCACCCGCGGGCGCCGCTCGAGGGCGTTCGACACCAGGTAGAGGAGCGACCTCCCGTACACCTCGCAGTGGTCCTGGAGCTCCGCTTCGTCCGTGAGCGTGAACAGGGCGAACCGGCGCACCATGCCGCTCTTGATAGGCGTCATGTACGTGTCGCGGAACGCGTCGAGGGCGCTCGCCGGCGCGAGCAGGGAGAGCGACTCGATGGGGAGCCCGAGCCCGAGCTGACCTCGCATCGGCCCGCCCTCGATCTTCTTGCCCTTCTCCGAGGTGACCAGCTGGACGAGCGGCGCGAGCAGGAACGTGCCGCTCGAATGGGCGACCAGGTGGAGCTCGATCTTCGGATCGCTGTCCATCAGCGACGCGAGGCGGCCGATCAGCTCGCGGAGGCCGCCGTGGTCGGCGTCCATCGTCGCGTCGCCCGCGGCCAGCTTCATGCGGTCCCACTCGGCCTTGCCGCCCATGCGGCGGACGAGCGGCTCGAGGGCGTCGTCGCGCCGATCGATCATGAACCCGAACGCCCTGGGATCGTAGCCGTCGTGGCGGCGCCCCTCCGTGGCGCGATGGAGGATCTCGAGGAGGCGCGGGTAGTGGTCGGTCTCCCAGAGGAGCTCGATGGGGTAGATCTCGTGCCCGAGCAGCTTCGGCCGGAGGCGCGACATCCGGTTGATCGCGTCGATCTGCCGGCGCAGCCCGCCGCCCGCGATCAGGACGAGCCGGCGGCGCTTCCATGTCGCGGTCGCGCTCAGGAAATCCTCTTCCATGATGATACGGACGTCCTCCGACGACGTGCCGTAGGCTCCGCGCTGCTGGAGCTGGCCGTGCATGTCGACGCTGACGAGGTGCGGCCGCAGGCTGGCGAACGTCCGGCTGGTGGACGTGAGCGGGCGGAGCGAGCGCGCCTGGTTCAGGCGGATCGGGACGCCGAGCCGCCCGACCCACGCGTCGAAGCCGTATTGAAGCCAGTCGTCGTAACAGAGTCGACCGAAGCCGCCTTTGCCCCAGCCGACACCCCACGAGTTCTGGATCCAGAAGCCCTCCGCGTCATACCCGATGATCGCGAACGCGTGACCTCCCCAGGGGGCGATGAAGGGGTTCGTCTTGTCGACCGTCGGGATGATGCCGTTCCTCTGGGTCCCGTAATACCAGCCGTTGAACGGGATCAGCGCCGAGGCCGCGATGATCCCGACCTCCGCGAGGGCGCTGTGCATCGCCGGGAGGTCCCTGTGGTTCACCCGTTGATACAGGCCGAGCGGCCGGAGCATCCCGTCCACTGCGCGCTCCGGCGTGAGCGTGCCGTGGAGATCGTTCGCGTCCCACGGCCAGTGCTCGTAGGAGCAGATACCGTGTTTGTGCCAGCCCTTCATGGCGCCCCTCAGGCTGGATCCCCTCGCGTCGTCCTCGCCGGGGTACTCGTCGTAGCGGCGCGCCATCGTGTACACCATGTTCTGGCTGACGAGGCTGCGGTCCGGCGAGACCCGGCGCCTGCGCAGCAGGTAGTGCGCCACGGTGGCGACCGTGAAGCCGGTGCAGCCGTTGTTCTTGCCCTGGTCGAGCACGGGCACGCCGTACTCCACGAAGCGCTCCGGGGGCATGATCGGAGGCACTTCCACCATCGTGGGGCGATAGAGGGTGTCGCGAAAATCGAGGACGTCAGCGCGCGCGTCGGTCGTGATGTCCCCGTGACGCCCAGCGAAACGCTCGGAATCGATCATGGTTTCTGATCTCGTGAAGTCGCTGAGTGTCGCACGGGCGGCGCGCGGGGCAAAGTCGGCGGCGCCCGCCCCCTCGGACGAGGCTGCTCGTGCTAGCGTCGCCCGGGTCGGCGCCGCCAGCGCCGTCCGGAGGTGGGATGAGCGAGGACAGCCGCGCAGGGGGAGGCGAGGGCGCGCAAGGCGCCGTCGAGGCGGCGCTCGAGGCCGAGGTGCTGCGGCGGCTCGCGTCGTTCCGGGCTCGGCTGGGGAGCGAGCTCGGCGCGCTGTTCGATGAGCTCGCCGGGCGCCTCCGGCTGTTCGAGGGGGAGCCGGGCGAGGGCTACTTCTCGCACCCGACGGCGCTCCCGGTGCTCGAGCTGCCGCTCTGGGTCGCGACGCGTCCCGGCGGACCAGCGCTTGCGCTGGACGCTGGATCGCCGGCGCTTCCGCCGCTCGCCGTCGACCTCGCCGAGGCGGCAGCGGTCGGGTACCTGCACGTCCGGATCGAGGACGACCTGCTGGACGAAGGGGTCGGTGAGCCTGGAGCGACGGTGCTCCTGTCCGGGGCGTTGTTCGCTCGCCATCAGGCGTTGCTCGCCCGCTCGCTGCCCGGCGGGAGCGCGTTCTGGGGCCTCTTCGAAGAGGTCTGGTTCGGGTATGGCGAGGCGATGCTCCTCGAGCGGCGGCTCCACCGCGGCGCAGGCCCGCGGGACGGCGCCACGTTCCGGCGGGTGCTCGCCCGCTCGCGTCCGCTCGTGCTCCCGGCAGCGGCGGCCCTGTTCGCGCTGTCGCAGGCCGAGCACCTGGCTGCCCTCGAGGAGTTCGTTTCCGCCCTTGTCGCAGCGCATCAGCTGTTCGCGGACCTGCTGCACGCTGAGAAGGATCGTGCGTTCGGCAACACAACGTATGTGCTCTCCCGGCTCTGGGCGCTTGCTGAGGCGGATGCGGCGTCGCCGAGGGGGGCCGATGTCTACGACAGGGGGGCTTGTCGCGCTCAGGAGATGCGCAGCGCGGCGGCCCTGCGCGCGCGCCTGTTTGCGCGCGGCGGCTTCGACGCCATCCTGGAGGAGGCGCGTTGTGAGCTGGCTCGCGCCGAGGTCGCCGCCGGGGCCCTCGGGCTACCGGAGGCTGCGCGGTTCTGCAGGGAGCGCGAGCAGTACATGGGCGCGATCCAGCGGCGGATATTCCTCGCGTTCTTCAGCGCGCTCGCCGGCGAGCCCGCCGTCGCGCCGCGGTGAACCGGCGTGTCGTGCGCGGACGCAACATCGCCGGACGACGCGCGGACGCGCCTGCTTGTACTTGCTCGCCGTTTGGAGGTCTCCTAGCCTCCGAGCCAGAAAGCGAGGAGTCGTGACGTCGAAGAAATCTGAGGCAGAGCTCATCGGTCGTGCCGTCGTGGATTCGAGCTTCCGTCAGCAGCTCCTTGCTGATCCCGAGCGCACCATCCAGGCGGAGGGGTACGACGTCGGCGCGGAGACGCTCCAGCGCATCCGGGATGCCGCGACCTCGACGCCCGAAGCGGTCGATGCGGCCATCTCGGCCGCGGCGCGTGAGGGCGGAGTCGGTATGTGACCCTGTCCCCTGCTGGTGGGGTGACCGCCGCCTGGCCATGGCTCGACCCGGGTGACCGGGCTGTGTGCGGGCGCGCCTGGTCGGCGTATCTGTCATCAGAGGGGGCGCTCCAGCGCGGTGAAGCGGCGTGGGGAGCGCTCGCGCTCGAGCGCAGCGTGGGCACGCCGCCGGGATACAGCGTCCCGTGGGCCAGCTGGGCGCTGCGGCTCTGCGGGCGGGTGTCCGCGCCCGACGCAGCCGCGGACGCCGCCGTGGCGGTCGCCGCGGTGGCCGCCGGGGGCATCGAAGGCGCTCCTGACGCGCTCGCGCGGGGCGCGCTCGCCGCGCGGCTCCTCGCGCAGCACGCGGACGACGCGCGCGCGCACGGGTGGCTCCTGGGCCTGGCCGACCTGGCGGAGGCTTCGTGGCGCGAGAACCCGGTGATCGAGATCGACGGCTCCGGCGCCATGGCGGCGCCCACCGCTGCCGGCGCGCGCGAGGCCGTGGCCCTCTGGACGGCGCCCGCGCTCGTCGCAGGCGACGATCTCGCGCCCGCGCGTCGCTTCGGAGAGGCCGTGGCCGAGCCGATCTGGCTGCTGGACGGGCTCGTGCGCCTCTGGATCGATCCGATCGCGCCTGACCTCGCAGCGCCGACGCTCACGCCGCTCTTCGCGCTCTGGCTGCGCGGCGCGGGGCTCGCTCCTCCGCTGCTCCGCGCGCTCTCGGGTGAGCGTGCGTCCCGCGTGCGCCGCGGCGAGATCCACAGCCTGCTCGCGACCCGCCCGTACCGCGCCGCGCTCGCCGCGCGCATGCAGGAGACGCTCGCGTCCGCCCGTGAGGTCGTGGCAACCTCTCCTCGAACGAGCCCGAGCGCGCGCGGCCTCGCCGAGGCGCAGCGCGAGTTCATCGAGGCGCTCGGCGAGCGCCTCCGCTTCTTCGAGGGGCTGATGTCTTTCCGCGATCTCCTCGGCCCCGGCGCGGCGCTCGGGCCGCCGCGCGCGCAGGGCGACCCGGCGCCGCCCGACGAGGCGCGCGCGGATCTGCAGGCGGCGGCCGCGTTCCTCCTGGACGCCGCGCCGTGGCGCGAGTCCTGGGAAGTGCAGCGTTTCGGCGTGCTCGGGTCGAGCGAGCAGCCGGTCGGGCATTGGTTCGTCCGTGCGACGATCCTGAGAGCGCTGCTCGAGATCGGGGAGGTCGGGCGCGACGTCCGCGCCGACGCCGCGGCGTTGCTCGACGAGATCCCTGCTGGAGAGCTCCGCTACTTCACCGCGTTCCGTGACGTCCCGCCGGACGCCGACCTCCTCGGCATTGTGCTCGAGCTGGTCGCCGAGACGGGCGCCGCGAAGGAGAGGGCAGAGTCGTGGATCGAGGTCATGCTGGCCAACGTGGGTGAGGATGGCGTCGTTCCGACCTGGTTCTACCGCGGGCCCGCGGGGCCGACCACGCCGGGCGTGGCGTGGGCCGGCGACGACTGCGCGACGGTCCGCCTGAACCTCCTCGTGGGCCTGCTCTCGTTCGACGCGGAGCGGTTCGCGCGGCTCATCGACGCGAACGCGCGGCGCGTGCTCGACGCCGCCTCGGAGGGCGGCTTCGAGGGCGCTTGCTTCTACGATGCCTCGTACACGGACCTCGCGTTCCTCCGCTTCGCGCGGCTTTACCGGGGGAGGGCGGGGGACGCGCGGTGGGCCGACGAGGTCGCGGCGGTCGAGGCCGCGACGCTGTCACGGATGCTCCGATCGCAGCGGCTCGACGGCGGCTTCGGGACGCCGCTCCGCACGGCCGCGTGCATCGAGGGGGCCGCGATGAGGGAGCGGTGCGATGCGCTGCTCCTTGAGCGAGGGGCGCGTTACCTCGGCGAGCGCCAGCTCGTGGACGGCTCCTGGCCAGCGGAGCCGCTCTACCGGGTGCCCATGAAGCGCGGTCGCGAGGGCCACCACCAGGGCAGAGCGCTGACGACGGCGCTCTGCGCGCGTGGGCTCGCCGCGGCGCGGTCTCGGCTGCGGCGCGCAGGGGGACGGCGCACATGAGCATCGAGAAGTCGCCCGAGATCGCGCGGATCATGGAGGCGCAGGAGATGCGCGGCGAGCAGATCGTGAACCACATCCGGTTCGCGTTCGCGCTGCTCAGCGCCGCCACGCTCATGCACGTGTGGACGATCAACACGCCGGCCGCCAACCAGATCTTCGCGATCCTGACCGGCGGGTACCTCGCCTACTCGCTCGTGCTCTACGCGTTCTTCCGGCTGCGCCCCGGCGTCTACGCGGGCTGGCTCAAGTACGTGAGCATCTTCGTCGACCTCGCGCTCCTGACGCTCACGGCCCTCGGCAACGCGAGGAATCACTCGGGGATCATCGAGTACTTCACGAGCTACCTCGCGACCGTCTACGTGCTCTGGAACCTGATGTCGGGCTTCCGCTACAGCCTCGCGGCGTGCCTGTACTCGGCGGGGCTGTCGGCCCTCTTCAACTCCGTCGTGCTCGCCGTCACGGTCGGCTCCGGCGCGATCCCGATCAGCCCGGTGTCCGTCTACGGAGAGAACGCCATCAACATCGCGGACCAGTGCCAGCAGATCCTCTTCATCGCGCTCCCCGGCGTCGTCGCCGGCATCATCGCGCGGATGTCGCGCAACCTGGTCGTGCGGGCCGAGGTGGAGTCCATGGCCCGCCTCCGGCTCGAGCGCGAGAAGCAGGAGCTCGGCCGGTACCTGTCGAAGGATCTCGTCGACTTCGTCCTTTCCGATCCGAGGCGGCTCAAGCTGGGAGGCACGCGGCGGCACGTCTCGGTGATGTTCACCGACATCCGCAACTTCACCCCGCTCACCGAGTCGGTCGAGCCGGAGGCCGTGGTCTCGTTCCTGAACGAGTACTTCACGGAGATGGTCGAGATCGTGTTCCGCTACGGGGGCACCCTCGACAAGTACATCGGCGACGGGCTGATGGCGGTGTTCGGCGCGCCGCTCTCGGTCGAGGACGCGCCGAAGCGCGCCGTGATCGCGGCGATCGAGATGGTGCAGGCGCTCGAGCGCATGAACCAGCGGAAGCTCCTCGGCTGCGGCGAGATCCAGATGGGCGTCGGGATCGCGACCGGCACCGTCATCTCCGGCAACATCGGCTCGCTCCAGCGCATGGAGTACACTTGCATCGGAGATACAGTAAATACGGCCGCGCGCCTCGAGCAGTTCAACAAGGAGCTCGGCTCCAAGATCATCATCTGCCAGACGACGTACGCGACCCTCGACGACTGCGTCCCGGCGCAGCCGACCGGCGCGCTGAGCATCCGGGGCAAGACCCGCCAGGTCCACCCCTACATCGTGGACCACATGGAGCTGTCTCCGGCGCGCCTGAGCGAGCTCCGGAGCGAGCTCCTCTCGAGGGCCCGTCCGATGGAATCGATGCCGCCGCGGGCGCCGGCCGCCCTGCGCGGCAAGGAGTAGCCGAGGGCTCGCGGCGCGCTGCGCGATCGGGTCACGAGGGCGTGGCGCGGAATCGCCGGACGCGCGCCGAGCCGGGGCCGCCGTCCTGCGTCGACAGGCCGAGCGCCGTGCGCGCCGGCGCGTGGAGGCGCTGGAGGACGCGATCGAGCAGGCGGAGCGCGCCGTCGCTCATCTTCACGCCGCGCGGCGAGCGGTAGCCGAACGCGACGCCGTCCACGACCTTGTAGGCGTTCTCCGTGGGTGAGGCGGGGCGCATCTCGACGACCAGCGCGCCGTCGCGCGTCTTCATGATGACGACGATCTCGCCCGGGCGCGCCGAGGCCTCGACGAACGTCCACCCGCCGGAGGTCGCCTCCTTGATCCCGAGCTCGAGCACGCGCTGCAAGTCCTGGCCCGCCGGCGCGAGCGTCGTCGCGCCTTCGACCCGGATCTCGGCGCCCGGCGGGACCACGCCGCTGCCGAGCGGCATCGCGGGCCGCCGCATCTCCCGAGGCCCGGGGAACGACCACATGTCCGGCGTGATCTCGCCGCCTTCGCGGTAGGCCATCTCGATGAGGCGGCTGCGCTCGCGAGAGAGCGCGTCCTCGGACCAGCCGAGGCAGGAGCGCATCATCAGCGTGAAGGGGTCGAAGCGGAGCTCGAACGAGGCGGGCGCGCGGACCATGAGGTCGTCCGGAAGGACGAGGCTGTGGAAGATGCGGACCTTGCACGGGAGCTCGCGCGCGCGCTCGAGCGTGCGCCGGAACGTGATCGGACCGTCGCCCGGGAGGCCGAGGAGGATGTCCACCTCGATGTCCGTGAACGTCGAGAGCTCCTCGATCACCTTCGCGAACTTCGACTCCCTGAAGGGGCGCTGCGTGCCGTCGCCCGTCTCCTTGTTGAGCGGCGGCAGCCGCGCGTCGAGCGACACGCGCGCGACGCCGCGGAGGAACTCGAGGTGCTCGTCGTGCACGTGCTCGGGATCGATCGATGCCGTCAGCGTCGCCTGCTTGAAGAAGCCGACCTGCTTCTCCGCGGCCACCAGGTTCCGGAACGCCTCCGCGCTCAGGTTGAGCGGGGCGTCGACGATCTGCGCGCCCGGCGCGCCGGCGGCGCGGAGCGCGCTCAGCTCTTCGACGAGGTAGGCCTCGGAGAAGACGCTGCCGGCGTCCCCCGCGGAGACGCCGCACGTCGCGCAGCTCATGGCGCCCCCGCGGCAGATCTCGAGCGGGACGACGCGATCGGTCGGGAGCAGCTTCATCCGGATCGGCGAGGGGAGCGCGTCGGGCGCCACATGGAGGGGGTCGCCCGTCGAGACCCAGCCGCCGGCGGTGCACACGTGCAGCCCCGGCACCGCGCGCAGCGCATCGGGAGAGCGCTCGCTCAGCCGGACGATGTCCCGGAACGTGAGCTCGTTGCCGTGCACGAGGGCGTCGATGCAAGCGGTGGCGTCGCGCCAGGGCGCGAGCGCGAACATCGCGGGGCGCGCGAGGGGCCCCCAGAGGGCGATCGTGCGCTCCGGCCGGTTGCGCTGCAGGTGGCGCGCGACCTCGATGAACGTGGGGAACGACCAGACGTGCGCGGCGAGGCCGACCACGTCCGCGTCCACGGTCTCGACCTCCGCGACCCACGCGTCGAGATCCCTCGTCTGTGCGTCGATCACGTGGATCGGCACGCCGGCGAGGTCCGGATCGGCGAGCAAGGAGGCCTCGACACGACGGACTCCATGGCTGGACGGCGCTCCCCCACCGTCCGGCATGGTTGGCTCCATCGCGAGTAGCGCGACGCGGCGTTCGCCAGGCATCCATGAGAGTCTACCAGGGTGTCTCCCCTGTCGGGGAGTCCGTTCGCGCTCTCTGTCCGCTCTCACTCCCCGCCCCCCGGTCGGTTCCTTGCGCCCGGAGTTGCTCCTTCTGCCCGGAGTTGCATCCGGCGCGCAGTCGGGCTTTCATATTGCCCTGGGCGGGAGAGGGGGAACGGAACGTACCGGATCGGCAGACAGCGGCGGACTGTCGGGCTGCGCACTTCGTGGCGTGGTCGTACGTGTGGCGCACCGCGGCGAGCGCCCCGGTGTGTCCGGGCGATTCGTCACACCGGGGCATCACGGAGGTTGCTCGCGCTGCGCTGGCTGCTGGCCAGCGGAGGCTCGGGCAGCGTCGAGCGTCCATCCCGTCCTCCCCCGGCATGGGGAAGAGCGGGCGCGCTGCCCTGGCGAGCGACCCCCGCTACTGAAGAAAGCCGAGGGGAGCCATGTGTGGCAAGCACGTGATCCTGGTTGCGGAGGACGACGTTGACACCGCGACGATGCTGGAAGAGCTCCTGACCCTGGAAGGGTACGAGGTCGAGCTGACCGCCACCGCGCGCGCGGTGCTCGATGCGCTCGCGGAGCGGCGCTTCCACGCGGTCCTCCTTGATCTGACGATGCCAGGCATGACGACGGACCGGTTTGTCTCCGAGATCGAGGGGCTCGGCACGCCCTCGCCCCTCATGATCTTCTCCGCCCGCCTCCCCCACGAGATGCAGGCGATCGCCGAGCGGCTGCATGCGGCCGCGCTCATCCCGAAGCCGGTGGACATCGACGTCCTGCTGGGCACCCTCTCGAAGGTGGTGCTCGGCTCGCTCGGCTCGCGCGGTTCAACAGATATCGACCGTTGACGCTGCCCGTTCGGACCACGTCGCGAGCGCCTCGGGCCGTCGTTCCGGCGGACGCCGGGCTGCTGCGCCCCCCGGCGCCGGTGGTAGGATCGCCGCTCATGACGTGGTGGATGGCGAGCAAGCCGCGCTGCGCTCACCCTGGCGGGCCGCAGATCGGGCACAGAGCGGCTTCGCCGGAGCGCCGCCGTGCTGTAACATCGGGCTCGACCGCCGACGATCGATCGCCGTAATGCGTACGCCCGAACCCGCCTGCCAGAGCTGCCGGCTCACCCAACGTCGACCCCGCGCGGTTGCATGGCCGTATGGCCGCACGGGCGACGCGGGAGCGGGCTCCGTTCCGAGGCGCCTTTGCGGCGGTGATTGCCGGAGAGAGACGTAGAGAGACCTTCATGAGCCCCCTTCCTCGCAGAAAGAGCCTCATCAAGCGGAACCCGAGCAGGGATTCAGGGCTTTCCCTGTTTCGCCGTGACGTCAGGCTTTCGCATAGTGGTTGATGCACCGTGCCTGCCACTCCCTTGAAGAGGATCCTCGTTGTCGATGACGATCCGGATATTCGAGAGACCCTTGCCGAGCTCCTGCAGGAGGAGGGGTACGCCGTCGCGTCGGCGGCGCACGGCGGTGAGGCGCTCAGCGCGCTGAGAACGGATCCGAGACCCGGGCTCATCCTGCTCGATCTCATGATGCCGATCATGGATGGCTGGCAGTTCAGGGCGGAGCAGAAGAAGGATCCGGAGCTCGCCGCGATCCCGGTGGTGATCATCTCGGCGACGGGCCGCGACGAGTTCGTGTCCTCGCTCGGCGCAGCGCAGTTCCTCAAGAAGCCGATCAACCTCGAGCAGCTGCTCGCCGCGGTCGAACAGCACTGCCGGTGACGGCGCGCCTGTTCGTCTACGGCACGCTGATGCGCGGCGAGCGCGCGCACGCGCTGCTCGGGCGCGCGCGGTGCCTCGGGCCCGCCCGCACGGCCCCGTCGTTCGAGCTCGCCGATCTCGGCGCCTACCCGGCGCTCGTGCGCGGGGGCTCGGTCGCGGTCCTCGGGGAGCTGTACGAGCTGGACCCGGAGGCGCTGCCCTCGCTCGACCTCTACGAGGACTGCCCCGAACTCTTCAGCCGTGAGCCGCTCGAACTCGACGGGGGCGCGCTCTGCGAGGCCTACCTCATGCCCGCAGGGCAGGCGCTGGGGTGGCCTCGGATCGCCTCGGGGGACTGGCGGACACGGCGGTGATGAGCGCGTCAGCCGGGGCCCGCGCGGCGCGCTGGCCGCAGCCCGGGTGGACCGGCCGGGTCGATCTCGGGCGCCGTCCTGTCCTCGACGACGAGCAGCAGGGCCGGGAGCTCGCCCTCGTCGGCCTGGAGCCGGAAGGCTGAGAACGAGAGCGTCCTGCGGCCGGCGTGCGCGAGCACGGCCTCGAGGCGGAAGTCGACGAGCGCGGCGCGGCGGTGGAGCACGTCCCGGAGCTGCTGCTCCAGCTGCGGGGTGTTCCATCCGGCATCGATGGCCGAGAGCGATCGTCCCTCGATGTCCCCGAGCGGGACCATGAACTGCTCGCAGTAGCGCCGGGTGACCGCCCGGATCCGGAGCTCCCCGTCGAGCAGGAGGAACGGATGGCGCAGCACCTCGAAGACGGCGGAGAGGCCGTCGCGCGCGCCCGCGAGCTCGCGCGCCGCGCGCCTCGGCGCCTCGCTCTCCAGCCAGCAGATCACCGCGCCGTCGACCTCGTCGTCGGTGGTCCGGGAAGGGCGTGCCCGCAGGAGATAGCACCGCCCGTCGCGGTCCTCGACGTGCCGCTCGACGGTGCTCATCTTGCCGAGCACCTCGGCGACGACCGGCGCGATGTCGGCCACGCTCCTCGACTTCACCTCGAGGATGGACCTGCCCACGTCGCTCGCGGCGAGGCCGAGCAGCTTGTCGGCGGCGCCGGCGACCCGGCGGATCCGCAGGTCCGCGTCGACCATCAGCATCGGGATGTTCATGCCGCCGAGGAGCATGCGCAGCTCGTCGTTGGCGAGGCCGAGCGCGACGTTGCTGCTGCGGAGCTCCTCGTTGATGGTCGTCAGCTCCTGGTTCGCCGACTCGAGCTCGTCGTGGGCGCCCTCGAGCGCGTCGTTCACCCTGTGCAGCTCGTCGTTGCTCGCGAGGATCTCGTCGTTCGTGCACAGGAGCTCTTCGTTCGTCGCCTCGAGCTCATCGATGAGCGACTGGAGGTACTCCCTCGTGGTCACGAGCTCCCTGCGGAGCTGGACGATCTCCAGATCCTTCTGGGCGTCGTTCGGGGCCGGGTCGCTGCCCGGCCGGTCCAGCCGCGCGGCGCCCGAATCGGAGAAGGTGACGAGGAAGCAGCGCCCTTGCGGGAGCCGCACCTTGAGCGGCCAGACCTCGACGTCGACGTACCGGATCTTCTCGTCCTGCCTGACCTTGAGCTGCTCCTTGCGGGCCATCACCCCCGAGTTCATCGACGCGTCGATGGCGGCCCGGATGCCGAGGACGAGCCCCTCTCGGGCCATCTTGAAGAGGTGGAGGCTGGCGTCGCCCGGTGACGGCTCGAGGTAGGGCCCCGTCTTGCCCCGGAACTGGACGATCTGCATCTCCTCGTCCACGACCACGCCGGCGGGGGCATAACGCGCCATGACGATGGCGTCGGCCTCCTTGCGCACCGCATCCATGCCGAGCCCCTCGGGCTCCCGCGGCCGCTCCGACGCCAGCGCGACCACCGGCGCGCCGGGCAGAGCGGGCGCGGTGAGGGCGAGCGAGTGGGCCGCCTCCGACGCGGCGCGCTTGCAGAAGATCCTGTGGGTCCTGTCCACGACCCCGAACAGATCGGGCGCCGTGGTGAGGCTCTCGGACGAGCCGAGGAGCAGGAAACCCGTGGGCTTGAGGGCCTGGTGGAACGTCTGCAGCAGCCTGCGCTGCAGGCTCGGCTCCAGGTAGATCATCAGGTTGCGGCAGCTGGTGAGATCGAGCTTCAGCAGGGGCGGGTCGGCCGCGGCGTTGTGGCGCGAGAAGATGCACAGATCGCGGACCGATTTGTTGACCTGAAAGCCGCCTTGTACCCTGACGAAGAAGCGGCGCAGCCGGCTGGGAGAGACGTCCATCGAGATGCTCTCGATGTAGATCCCGGACCGCGCCTGCTGGATGGCGGCCTCGCTCAGGTCGGTGCCGAAGATCTGGATGGCATGATCGGTCGCGTCGGCTTCGAGGAACTCGAGCAACGAGATCGCGAGAGAGTAGACCTCCTCGCCCGTCGAGCAGCCCGGCACCCAGATGCGAACAGGGGAGTCCTGCGGCCTGCTGTGCATGAGCACCGGGAACACGTGGGTCTTCAGCGCGGCGAAGGCGCCCGGATCGCGGAAGAACGTGGTGACCTTGATGAGGAGGTCCTGGTAGAGATCCTCGATCTCGCCGGGGTGCGCTCTCAAATGATCCAGGTAGTCCTGGAGGGTGGCGAGCCGATGGAGCGTCATTCGCCGCTGGATGCGCCGCCTCAGGGTGCTCTTCTTGTACTGGCTGAAGTCGACGCCCACCGCGGCGTGAAGCAGCCGAAGGAGCTTGCTGAGATCGGGGTCCATGCCGAGGGGCGCACCCTGCCTGAGCCATGGAGCGAGCACGTGCCCGGGGCGACCCATCCGCACGAGCTCCGCCGCGATCTCCTCGACGCTGAGGACGAAGTCGACGCCTCCCGCCGCGATGGCGCTCCGCGGGAGCGCCGGCCGCTCCGCGCCGCGCGGGTTCTCCGCGAAGGTGACCCCGCCCTCGGCCTTCACGTCCTTCAGCCCCAGCGCACCGTCGCTCCCGGCGCCGGACAGCACGACAGCCACCGCGCCCGACCCCAGCTCGCCCGCGAGCGAGCGCAGGAAGAGATCGCCTGGGCCCGGGCCGCCCTCGCCCCGCGGCGCGAGCTCGACGCGGAGCCCCGCCAGCGTCGCCCGCGCCTCCAGGGGCAGGACCTGGACGCGACCCGGCGCGAGCTTCGTCCCCGATCGGAGCTCGGCCACAGGGAGAGGGCTGCTCTGCGCCACGAGCTCGAGGAGGGGGAGCTCCCCTGGATCTGCGCTGTAGATCAGGACGAGAGAGAGGCTGGTATCTCTGCTGGGCAACCGCCGGAGGAGCTCCGCGATCGCGCCGCGTCCGCCGGCCGAAGCGACGACACAGACGACGGGAAAGCGCAGCTCACCCTCGGGGCGCGGCTCGCCCGCCGCGGCGCTCTCGCCGGCGTCCTCGGGCGGGACCGGCGCGCGCCCCGGCGCGGATGCCCTGCCGGCCTGGGGCGCGGCGTCGCTCGGGCCCGGTGCCCCGAGTTGCGTCCGGCGTGACTTCTTCTGTTCGGGCATTGTTGGCTTGAACGGTTGGGCGCGCTCTCACGCGTCTCGCGACGGCGAGCGCCTGACAGGGACTAAGCCAGGGTTCCGGTGGGCGGTCGGTCAACGATGGCTGTCGTCGTCCATGTCGCGCATGGGACACGGCGCCTCACGGTCATCTCACCCTATCAACGCGCGCCTTCCAGGCGCTTCAGGAGTTGCTCGATCCGCTCGATGATGTGTGCGGATCGGTCGGATACCATTCGGGCAGAATCGTTGAGCCTCATCAGTGCCATTTCATCCATCCTCCCGCCGGGCTGGAGCCTGATCATGGCTTCCAGCGCGGCGTCGTGGCGCGCTCGGGCGACCTGGGCTGCCGCCATCGCGCGGCGCAGGCGTGCGCGCGGCGGCTTCAGGTTCTCGACCCCGGACCACCTCCTCTCCGGTGAGACGTGCCGCGCCTCGCCCTCGGCTCGCGCCAGGTGATCGGCGGGCGGCGCGAGCGCCTCGGGCGCCGCGAGCGGCGCGGGGGCCTGCGCCCCTCGCGGCGATCGATCCGCCTCGTCGTTCCCCGCGTCCTGCGTCGGAAGGCGGAGGTTGACGCTGATCTGCTGATCCTCCGCGTGCCCCCCGGCGTCCTCCCAGCCCCGTTCGTCGACGATCTGCTTCGTCGTGTCGTTGACGAGGAAGACCTGATCGGCGTCGTGGAACCGCTCTGCCCGCAAGGCCTGCAGCGCAGACCGGGCCGTCTCGAGCGAGCGGATGTGCTTCGTGAGCGCGAGCCGCCTGCCCCGGAAGCGAACGTAAATGCTGTAGCTGGTCTGGGGCGCCATCTCTATCGCCTCGTGGGCCCGGTCGCGTCATGCGGTGTCTGTGCTCTTCTTGACAGCAGCTTCCGGGGTGCAGCTCGCCATGGCGCCGGGCCGAGCGGGCGAGGCCCCCGCTCCATGAGATTCTCACGGATCGCTCGCCGTGAGCCCAGGGCGCGAGTCCTCGGGGCTCGTCCTGCTTGCGGTCTCACGCCTCCGGTACCGCCGTCAGCATCACCAGCCTCCCGGCGGTCTGCTCGGCTGTTCTGCAGGCGGTGCGCACGAGCTGCCACTCTGCCTTCACGAGCTCCGCCATGAGCGACCTGTCCTGACAGAGGGCTTTGCTCAGCGACTCCTCGGCGTCTTCGCCGAAGGACAGCACGCGAATCGCGATGGAGAGCGCAAAGTCCTTGGTCAGCCGGACGCGCAGGTCGACGTCCGGGGTGGAGACGTGGAGCGCGTGCTCGGCGAGGGCGACCTCGATCCTTTCCGCAATCGACCTTGCGGTGTCCGCACGCCACTGGATCGATCGACAGGTCTGCCGGAGCAGCTCCTGGATTAACCGTCCATCACGACCCGTCTGTATGCCCATTCCGCCCCCTCGACAGTTCCGTTCTTCTGCGGAGAGCCGTCCAGAGAGTGCCTGCGACCGGCCAGAGCGCGCGACGGTCGGCCTGGCGCGATTGAACGAGCAGGACCGCTCCCCAAGGCTGCACTCCTCCCGAGTTGCCCGAGCGGTTCCCCCTCCGGCTCCCCGCTCCACCCCCTCACTGTCCCGCCGAAAATCCCGTTGACTGCTAGCTGTAGCTCAGCTGCTGCCCGACCGACCGCTAGGGCGATATGGAATCCCTCGTCAGGGATTCCCTGCAAGCTGTCCTGGCACCGCTGAGCCTCTGGCCGTTCTATTCAGGCAAAGCCCTACGCCTAGGTCACCTAGGTCGCCTTGGCCTTGGAGCGCCGGCGCTCGCTGCTCGACGCTGAGGCAGGCGGCGGGTCGGCGGTCTGCCGCGCGCTGCGCGGGGGGGCTTCCATGACCGACAGGTCAGCGACGGCGCGCACCTCCGGGGCGAGCAGGCCGTGCGTGAAGAGCTGGAGCACCTGCGCAGCCCAGGCGGCGATGTCTGGCCTGGACGGCGCGTCGATGAGCTTGCGCACCAGGCGATCGAAGGCGCCGGAGATGAGCGCGGCGATGACGCTGGGCTCCAGATCGCGCCGGTAGAGGCCGATGTCGATCGCGTACCGGACGCGGCCCTCCACCTGCCGCGCGACGCGCTGCGCGAACTCGTCGATCAGGTAGGCGTACGGGGTCCCACCGCCTCCGGCCAGCATCATCCTGAGGAGCGCCCGGTTCTGCCAGCAGAACTCGAGCACCTCCAGGTCGTGGGCGAGGACCCGCTTGAAGTACTCGTTCACCGACGCTCGCTCGGCCTCGAAGACGATGGGCGGCGGCTCCACGCAGTCGGCGAGGCGCGCGATGAAGGTCTCGACGATCTGCTTGAAGCAGTCGTCCTTGCTCTGGAAGTGCAGGTAGAACGCGCCCTTCGAGACGCCTGCGCGCTCGGTGATGTCCTCGACCCTCGCGGCGGCCAGGCCGCGCTCGGTGAAGGCAGCCTCGGCGGCGCGGAGCAGCTCGATCCTGGCGCGGCGATCGGCAAGGCGGGGCATTCTGACTGGTCGGTCAACGTCGGAGGACCGGGGCACTATGGGAAGGCTGCCGGAAGCCGTCAAGACGCTCGTCGGCCGCGCTCCTCGCGACGCGGCGCGTTCGACCACGCCGCGTCGCCCATGGCACGAGCGATGCCGCGGAGGCGGTCATGGCGACCGTGGCGAGACGAAATGCAGCAGGGCGCGGCGTCGGCGAGGCGACGGCGGCGGCTCTCGTCCCCAGCCCTCCTTCGTTGCCGAGCCTGCGCGAGGCCGCCGCGCGGTGCCGGGCGTGTCCGCTCTGGGAGCGTGGGACGCAGACGGTGTTCGGCGAGGGCGCGGCGCGATCGGACGTGCTCCTCGTCGGCGAACAGCCGGGCGACAAGGAGGATCTGGCCGGCAAGCCGTTCGTGGGCCCGGCGGGGCAGCTGCTCGATCGCGCGCTCGAGGCGGCGGGGATCGAGCGGCGCCGGGCGTACGTGACCAACGTGGTGAAGCACTTCAAGTGGGAGCCGCGCGGCAAGCGCCGCATCCACGTGAAGCCGGACGCGCGCGAGATCCGCGCGTGCCTGCCGTGGCTCGCCGCGGAGATCGCGGTGGTGCAGCCGGCGATCGTGGTATGCCTCGGCGCGACGGCGGCGCAGGCGCTGCTCGGCGGCTCGTTCCGGGTCACGCGCGAGCGCGGCAGGATCGTCGCCTCGCCGCTCGCGCCGCGCGTGCTGGCGACCGTGCACCCCGCGTCGATCCTCCGCGTGCCGGACGAAGCGACGAGGCGAGCCGAGCTCTCCCGCTTCATCGAGGATCTCACCGTGGCGGCGCGCGCGCTCGGCTGAGCCGGCGCGCGCCGCCTCCTCGCGAGGCGCGCTCTCGATGGAGTAGGATTCGCCCGCGATGACGATGAGCCCACGACCGGTCCCTGCCGCAGAGCGCCCCGCGTCCTCTCCGATGGCCGAGCGCGCCCACCCGGGGAGCTCGAAGAAGATGTGGCCGCTGATGCTGGCGGCGCTCGGGGTCGTCTACGGCGACATCGGGACGAGCCCGCTCTACGCGATGAAGGAGTGCTTCAGCCCCAGCAGCCCGCACCACGTCGCTCCGACGCCCGAGAACGTGCTCGGGGTGCTCTCGCTGATGTTCTGGTCGTTGATGATGGTGGTGACCGTCAAGTACGTGACGTTCATCACGCGGGCCGACAACGAGGGCGCGGGCGGCATCCTCGCGCTGCTCGCGCTCGTCCCGAGCGGCGATCGCAAGGGTGAGGGCCGCGGTCTCCTCGTGCTCCTCGTCCTCGTCGGCGCGGCGCTCCTTTATGGCGACGGCGTGATCACGCCTGCGATCTCGGTGCTCTCGGCTGTGGAGGGCCTCGAGGTCGCGATCCCGAAGCTGGACCCTGCCGTCGTGCCGATCCTCACCTGCGGCGTGCTGCTCGCCGTGTTCCTCGTGCAGAAGCGGGGCACGGCCGGGGTCGGGTCGATCTTCGGGCCGGTGACGCTCGTGTGGTTTGTCACGCTCGTGCTGCTCGGGGCCAAGGAGCTCATCCGCAGCCCCGGCGTGCTCCGGGCCGTCTCACCGACCTACGCGGTGAGCTTCTTTGTCGAGAACCAACTGCATGGCTTCCTGATCCTCGGCGCCGTCGTCCTCTGCATCACGGGCGGCGAGGCGCTGTACGCCGACATGGGGCATTTCGGCCGCGTGCCGATCAAATACACCTGGTACACGATCGTCTGGCCCGGGTTGCTCATCAATTATTTCGGCCAGGGCGCCATGCTCCTCGCGGACCCCACCGCGGCGGCGAACCCGTTCTATGCGCTCGTCCCGTCGTGGGCGCTCTACCCCACGGTGGCGATCGCCACCGCGGCGACGGTCGTCGCGTCCCAGGCGCTCATCTCCGGGGCCTTCTCGCTGACCCAGCAGGCGGTGCAGCTCGGGTATTTCCCGCGCGTCACGGTGGTCCACACGTCGAAGGACGAGGCGGGGCAGATCTACATCCCCGAGGTGAACAGCGGGCTCCTGATCTCGTGCATCGTGCTGGTCCTCACCTTCAAGAACTCGAGCGCGCTCGCGGCTGCCTACGGCATCGCCGTCACGGGGACGATGGGGATCACCACGGTGGTCTATTACGTGGTCACCCGGAAGACGTGGGGTTGGCCGGTCTGGAAGTCGCTCCCGCTGGCCGGGCTCTTCCTGGTGATCGATCTCGCGTTCTTCGCGGCGAACAGCGCCAAGTTCTTCCACGGGGGCTGGGTGCCCATCGTGATGGGCGCGGCGATCTTCACGGTGATGACGACCTGGAAGACGGGGCGCAAGCACCTCGCCGAGGCGATCAAGTCGGCGATCTTGCCGCTCGACATGTTCCTCGAGGACGTGAAGCGCGTGAAGCCGCACCGGGTGCGCGGGACGGCGGTCTTCATGGCGTCGAGCCCGGAGGGCACGCCGCCGATCCTGCTGCACCACGTGAAGCACAACCAGGTGCTGCACGAGCAGGTGGTGCTCCTCTCGATCCAGGTGACGAACGTGCCGGAGGTGCCGGCGGAGCGGCGCACGACGGTGATCCCGCGGGGGGAGGGGATCTACCAGGTCACGGCGTGTTACGGCTTCATGCAGACGCCGAACGCGCCGTCGGTGCTCGAGGGGTGCAAGCGGCACGGGCTCGACATCGACCTCGGGAGGACGAGCTACTACCTCGGCAGGGAGACGCTGCTGACGACCGGGCGCTCGAAGATGTCCCGGTGGCGCAAGGGCCTGTTCGCCTTCATCTCGCGGAACGCGCGGCCGGCGACGGCGTACTTCGGTCTGCCCCCGAACCGGGTTGTCGAGCTCGGAATGCAGGTCGATTTCTAGGGGCGGGCGCGGGGCTCAGGGCCCCGTGTACCGGGCGCGCGGCCGGAGCATGTACCCCGCCTCGCGCTGCTCGAACGCGTGGGCGATCCAGCCGGCGGCGCGCCCCACCGCGAAGAGCGCGGCCGCCGTGCCGGCCGGCAGGCCGAGCGCGGCCGCGATCGCGACGAGGCCCAGGTCGAGCGACGGCGGATCGAGGCCGGCGTCGCGCAGCGCGTCGACGAGCGCGAGCACCGTGCGCAAGGCCGCGCTCTGCGGGGCGAGCGCGCGGGCCGTGTCGAGCAGTAGCTGAGCGCGGGGGTCGCCCTCGGGGTAGAGCCTGTGCCCGACGCCGGCGATGGGCTCGCCGCGGCGCAGCCGCTCGTGGACCGCGGCGGCGGCGCGCTCGGGCCGGCCTGCCTCGGCGACCAGGGCCTCCACCCGGTCGGTCATGCCGCCGTGCCTCGGGCCGGAGAGCGCGGCGAGCCCCGCGCTGACGCAGGCGTAGAGGTCGGCGCCGGTGGAGGCGGCCACCCGGACCGCGAACGTCGAGGCGTTCAGCTCGTGATCGGCCGAGACCAGGAGCGCGCGGTTCACGGCGCGCTCGGCCTTCTTCGAAGGGTTCGCGCCGAGGGCGATGAGCAGCCGCCGCGCCGCCCCGTCGGCCTCGAGGGCGTCGGTCGCCCTGCGCGCGTCCCGCCCGAGCCCCACGAGCGCCGCGACCGATCGCACGAGGGCCCGCGCCCGCGCGCGCTCCGCGTCGCCCGTGGGGATGCGCCCGTCGCCCGAGGGCGCGCCCACGTGGCGGGTGGCGTCGTGCGCGCCGAGCGCGGGCACCACGAGCGCGAGCGCGACGAACGGCGGCGCGCCTTCCGGCAGGAGCGCCGCGAGCTTGGCCGGGCGGACGCTCAGCCGGCCTGGCCGCGGCGTCGGCGCGCCCTCCGCCGGCAGCTCGCCGGTCCAGAGCAGCTCGGCGACCGCCTCGAAGGGCACGTCGTCGAGCGCCAGCGCGACCGCCTCCTTGCCCCGGTAGACGGGCCCGCGCGGGCCGATCGCCGTGAGCGCCGACTCGAGCACCGGCTCACCCCACCGGAGCGCCTCGGCGGCGACCGGGCCGTGGCCGGCGCGCGCGTCGTGCCGCGCCTTGAGCCGCTCGATGTCCGCCCGGAGGTAGAGCCGCGCGCGCCCTCGCCCGCCGGGCACCCCCCGGAGCACGCCCCGGCTCGCGTACGCGTAGAGCGTCTCCCGCTTCACGCCGAGCAGCTCCGCCGCCTCCGCGCCGGTCACGTACGCCGAGGGCCGTTGACCCGAGTCAGGTAGATCCACCATGAGCGCCCATCAACGTCGCATCCATCCTGTCTTCCGATGCACGAGGCGCCAGCGTCGCGAGCGCCGGCGACATCGGCGACATCCATTCCTCCTAGCACCGCCCTCCTCGGCTTCCTCCGGGATTCTGCCTCGACGCGCTTCGAGGCCGTGCATGGTTGATTGTACAATCAAGGTTGATCAACCTCGTGCGGTGCCCAAGATGTCGTCAGCGGAGGTGATCGGGATGAGGGATGTGGCGGCGCCGCTCGCGAGCGGCCTGGAAGGCGTGGTGGTGGCGGAGACGCGGCTCTCGGAGGTGGACGGAGAGCGGGGGAGGCTCACCCTGGCGGGCCATGACGTCGAGGCGCTCGCCAGCGGCGGCGGGGTGACCTTCGAGGACGCGTGCGGGCTGCTCTGGGGCGGCGCGCTGCCCGGGGCGGCGGAGCGGGAGTCGCTCCGGCGAGCGATCGCCGAGGGGCGGACGAGGGCCTTCGCGCTGCTCGGGCGGCTCGGGGACGCGCTCCAGGCGGGCGACGGGATGGACGCGCTCCGCGCCGCGGTCGCGCACCTCTCGGGCGACGTCCCGCCCGCGGCGATCGCCGGGGCGGTGGCGACGTTCGCGGCGGCGTGGGCGCGGCGCTGCGCGGGGGAGGCGCCGGTCGCGCCCGATCCGGCGCTCCGGCTCTCGGCCGACTACCTGCGCATGGCGCGGGGGGCCGCGGCGAGCGAGGCCGAGGCGCGCGAGCTCGACACGTACCTCGTGACGGTCTCGGATCACGGCATGAACGCGTCCACCTTCACCGCGCGCGTGGTCACCTCGACGGGGTCGGACGCGATCTCGGCGGTGGTCGCGGCGATCGGCGCGCTGAAGGGGCCGCTCCACGGCGGCGCGCCCGGGCCGGTCCTCGACATGCTGGACGCGGTCGCGGCGAAGGCGGGCGAGGGCGGCGCGCCGCTCCCGGGCTGCGCCGAGCGCTGGATCCAGGCCGAGCTCGCGGCGGGCCGGCGGATCATGGGGATGGGCCACCGGATCTACCGGGTGAGGGATCCGCGGGCGGCGGTGCTCGAGCGGGCGATCGAGCGGCTCGAGCGGACGGCAGGCGGCGCGCGGAGCGCCCGGCTCGCGCTGGCGCGTGAGGTCGAGCGGGCGGCCGAGGCCGCGCTCCGCGCGCGGCACCCGGAGCGCCCGCTGCGCGCGAACGTCGAGTTCTACACGGCGGTGCTGCTCGACGCGCTCGGGCTGCCGCGCGCGCTCTTCGCGCCGACCTTCGCGGTGGGCAGGGTCGCCGGCTGGTGCGCGCACATCGACGAGCAACGGCGCGCGGGGCGGCTCATTCGCCCGAGCTCACGCTACATCGGGGGCGTCCCCGCAGCGGCAGCTCCGCCGCATTGAGGCGTCAGGCCTGCCGCCCGCGCCCCGCAGGGCTGGCAGGAGCGCTGGTCGTCGCCGGCCATGAGGTCGACCTGCCCAGGTCGGACTTATTGAAGAGTCCGCGCCGGCATTCGCTTCATCCCCGTCGTCTTGCCATTCTATCCGCACAGAAATTGCCGGAGAGGCTGCTCCAGAGCCCTGGGAGGGCAAAAGGAGAACGCCACGGGCGCGGGTAGGACGTTGTTCGTCCTGCAAAGTTGGCAGCCTCGCGGGGGCACTGTTATCGTGTTCAGTATGTCGTCCGCCGCTCTTGCCGCTCCGCTTGCCCGGGACCTCCTGCGCCATACCCTCCCCGAGTTCGAAGCGCGCGCCAAGACGCTCCCGCTCGGCCTGCGGGAAATCAACGACGCGCTCCCGGAAGGGGGGCTGCCGCGCGGGGGGGTGGTGGAGCTCGCCGCGCCGCGGGGGCTGGGGCGCTCCACCTCGCTCGCCCTCTCCGCGTGCGCGTCGGCGCAAGCGGAGGCGCGGCTGCGCGGGACGAGCGCGACGGCGGGGGCGTGGTGCGCGTGGATCGACCCGAGCGGCTCGCTCTTCGCGCCGGCGGTCGCGCGCGCGCAGGTCGATCTGAGCCGGCTGCTCGTGGTGCGGCCCCCGCCGGAGGTGCTCGCGAAGGTCGCGGTGCGGATGGCGATGAGCCGGGCGTTCGCGGTGCTCGTGATCGACGTGGCCGGGGTCCCGGGGGCCTTCGGCCAGGGCACGGGGAAGGGGGAGCGGAGCGCGCCCGGGGCGGGGCGCCGCGAGGAGGACCTCGCGCGCTGGGTCAACGTGGTGCGCAAGCTCGCCCTGGCGATCGAGGGGAGCGACGGGACGATCCTGCTCCTCACCGATCGCCAGGCGGCGCGGCCGATGCCCTTGCCGGTCGCGATGCGGCTGGAGCTAGAGCAGGTCGCCGAGAACCGGTTGATGGTCCGCGTCGCCAAGGACCGCCGAGGGCGCGTGACCTCGCCGACGCCGGTGGTGCTCGGGGAGCGGCCCGGGGACAAGGCAGAGCGGACGGCGGGCGGCGAGCCGCGGCCCGCGCTGTCGCGGGCGTGAGAGAGGAGAGGCGATGGCGGTGAAGCGCATTGTGGCGATCGTGCTCCCGCAGCTCGCGTGCGAGCTGGTGAAGCAGCGCGGGCCGGTCTCGCCGAGCGGGAAGGCGCCGCTCGCGGTGATCCTCGGGGGCGAGGAGGACCGCCGCGCGGCGCTCACCCTGCAGACCGAGCGCGAGCCGCAGGCGCCGGCGGCGGTGATCGACGTGGTCGACGACGAGGCGAGGCGGTACGGGGTGAGGCCGGGGCAGAAGGTCGTCGAGGCGGCGGCGCTGGTCGCCCACCTCGCGATCCACCGGGTGACGTTCGCCGAGATCGACGCGGCGCTCGGCCGGGTCGCCGAGGTGGCGCTCGGGCTCGGGGCGACGGCGTCGATCCAGCTCGGCGAGCAGGGCGCCCCGCGCGCCGGCGCGGCGCGGGCGAGCCGCGCTACCGAGCGCGCCGCGAGCGAGGCGCGGAGCCCCTGGGGCGACGGCCCGTACGACACGGTGTGGCTCGACATCACCGGGGCGTCGCACCTCGTCGGCGGCGAGGAGGCGCTGCTCGGCGAGCTCGGCGAGCGCGTGGCGGCGCTCGGCCACCGGGCGCGGCTCGCGATCGCCGACGGGCCGCGGCTCGCGCAGGCGCTCGCGCGCTTCGGCGCGCACGCGGACGGCGGGGGAGGGGCGGAGGCCCCGATCGCGCCGCCGGGCAAAGGGGCGCAGGCGATCGGGCCCTTGCCGGTGCAGGCGCTGCCGGTCGAGCGCGAGGTGGCGAGCTTCCTCGTCCGGCTCGGCGTGCTCCGCGTCGAGGATCTCGCGCGCCTTCCGCGGGCGCAGGTGGCGGCGCGGCTGGGGCCGCGGACGGCCGACGTGATGGAGCTCCTCGCCGGCCGCGATCCCGTGCCGCTCCTCCCGTTCGAGGTGCCCCGGCTGCTCGAGGAGGAGGTGCTCTTCGACGAGCCGATCGAGAGCGCCGAGTCGCTCCTGTTCGTGCTGCGCGGCATGACGTCGCGGATCGCGTCGCGGCTCGCCGCGCGCGGGGAGGCGTGCGGGCGGCTCAACGTGGCGATCGCCTACGATCGCTCGATCGCGCGGCTCCGCCTCGGCGAGCGCGAGGACGACGGCGGCGCCGCGGCGCTCCTGGAAGACGACGGGCGCGGCCCCTCTCTGCGCTTCCACGTCGACATGCCGGTGCCCCTCTCGGACGCGGGCGATCTGCTCCGCCCGCTGAAGGCGAGGCTCGAGCGGATCGAGCTCGCGGCGCCCGCGGTGGGGGTGCATGTCATCGCCTCGCGCATCGCGCGGGCCCGCCGGGTGCAGCTCGATCTGTCGCGCGACCGGTCGGTCGATCCCGACAGCCTGCCGGCGCTCCTGGCCGAGCTCTCGGCGGAGATCGGCCAGGAGCGGGTGGGCATCCTGGAGATCGCCGACGCGCACCGCCCCGAGGCGCGCTCGCGGCTCGTGCCGGCCTCTGGCGAGGCGGCCATGACGCGCGCGTCCGCCGCGGCCCGCGCGCGCGCCGCGGCGGATCGGGGCGCGGCGGAGCAGGCGGGGGGCGCCGACGCGCCGGCGCTGGAGCCCGCGCGGCTCCTCGTGCAGCCGATCCCGCTCGGCCGGGTGGGGCGCGGGGCGATCGTGGCCGTCGATCGGCACCTCTACGCGATCGAGCGGCTCTCCTTCGTGATGCGGATCGACGCGGTGGAGTGGTGGACGCCCACGCCGGCGTCGCGCGATTACGCGCGCGCCTGGCTCGTCTCGGGCTCTCCGTCCGGCAAGGCCGCCCCGGCGCGCCTCGGCGAGCTGCGCCCTCCGCGAGACGGCGCGAGCGCGAGCTCCTGCGGCGAAGCGTGGATCTACGTCGACCGCGCGACGGGCGAGGCCTTCCTGCAGGGGTGGTGCGAGTGAGCGCCGGCGCGTCGGTCCCGTTCGTGGAGCTCTGCGGCCGCTCCTGCTTCTCGTTCCTGGAGGGCGCCTCGCACCCCGAGGAGCTCGTGCACCGCGCCAAGGAGCTCGGCCTCGAGGGGCTCGCGCTCTGCGATCGCGACGGGATCTACGGCAGCGTGCGCGCACACACGGCGGCGAAGAAGGTCGAGCAGCGGGTGATCGTCGGGGCCGAGCTGACGCTGGGCGCGCCGCGCGGGGGCGCCGAGCGCGCGCCGGAGGTCCGGCCGTCGGTGGTCCTCCTGGTCGAGGACAGCGAGGGTTACGCGAACCTCTGCCGCCTGCTCACGATCGCGCACGCCGAGTGCGAGAAGGGGATGGCGAGCATCTCGGTGGAGGCGATCGCGGCGGCGCAGCGGGGCCTCTCCGCGATCGTGCCGCTCGATCCTCTCGTGCCCGCGGGCGTCTCCGGCGCGCTCCTCGGCACGCTGCGCGACGCGTTCGGCGAGCGCGCGCTCGTCGCGACCTGGAAGCACCTCGACCGCCGCGACGGCGAGCGCGTCGCGGCGGCCCTCGCGGCGGAGCGCCGCTACGGCCCCTGCGTGGTGGCGACGGCGCGCCCGCTCTATCACCACCCGTCGCGCAAGCCGCTCGCGGACGTGCTCGCGTGCATCCGGACCAAGACAACGCTCGATCAAGCGGGGACGCGGATCGCGCCGAACGCGGAGGCGTACGTGCGGTCCGGCGCGCAGATGGCGGCGCTGTTCCGCGATCATCCGGCCTGGGTCGCGCGCACGGTGGAGGTCGCGTCCCGCTGCCGCTTCTCGCTGTCCGAGCTCCGCTACAGCTTCCCGAGCGACGCCCTCTGCATGCCGGGGGAGACGTCGGATCAGGCGCTGCGCCGCCTCACCGAGGAGGGCTGCCGCGACCGTTACCCGGAGGGGGCGCCGCCTCCGGTGCGCGCGCAGATCGAGAAGGAGCTCGCCTTGATCGCGAAGCTCGGCGTTGCGCCCTATTTCCTCAGCGTGCAGCAGGTCGTGAAGATCGCGCGCGCGCGGCAGATCCTCTGCCAGGGGCGCGGGAGCGCGGCGAACAGCGCGGTGTGCTTCGTGCTCGGCGTGACGGCGGTGGACCCGGCCCGGTCGAGCCTGCTCTTCGAGCGCTTCCTGTCGGAGGAGCGCCACGAGCCCCCGGACATCGACGTCGATTTCGAGCACGAGCGCCGGGAGGAGGTGATCCAGGCGATCTACGAGATGTACGGGCGCGACCGGGCGGCGATGGTCTCGGAGGTGATCGCCTACCGCGGCAAGAGCGCGCTCCGGGAGGTGGGCAAGGCGTTCGGCTTCTCGGCGGATCAGGTCGATCGGCTGAGCGGCCTCGTGCTCCACCACGAGGCGGACATCACCGAGCAGCGGGTCAGCGAGGCGGGCCTCGATCCGGATGACGTGCGCGTCCGGCAGGCCGTCATGATGGCGAGCGCGCTCGAGGGCTTCCCGCGCCACCTCTCGATCCACGTGGGCGGCTTCGTGCTGTCGTCCGAGCCGCTGCACAAGGTGGCCCCGGTCGAGCCCGCGCGGATGGAGGGTCGCACGGTGATCCCGTGGGACAAGGACGATCTCGACGATCTCGGCTTCTTCAAGATCGACGTCCTGGCGCTCGGCATGCTGACGGCGATCCGCAAGGCGCTCGGTTTGATCCACTCGGACCGGTACGCCGAGCTCGCGGGTCGCTTGGGCCACGCGGCACGGGACCCCGCGTCCGCGGGTCCCTTGGTCCACGCGGCAGAGGACCCTGCGCCCGCGGGGGTCTCGTTCCATGCGGGCCGAGGCGCCGCGTTCGATCCGATCGCGGCGCTCGCGCAGATCCCGCCGGAGGACCCGGCTGTCTACGAGGCGATCGGCCGGGCCGACACGGTGGGGGTGTTCCAGATCGAGAGCCGCGCGCAGATGGCGATGCTCCCGCGGCTGAAGCCGAACAAGTTCTACGACCTGGTGATCGAGGTGGCGATCGTGCGCCCCGGGCCCATCCAGGGCGGGATGGTGCACCCCTACCTGCGCCGGCGGACGGGGCAGGAGCCGCCGGTGTCCCCGCACCCGTGCCTGGATCCCATCCTGGAGCGCACGCTCGGCGTTCCGCTCTTCCAGGAGCAGGTGATGCAGATCGCGATGGTCGGCGCGGGTTACACGCCGGGCGAGGCCGACCAGCTGCGCCGCGACATGGCGGCGTGGAAGAAGCACGGGCGCCTGGAGCGGCACCGCGGGCGGCTCATCCAGGGCTTCGCCGAGCAGGGGATCTCGGCGAGGTTCGGGGAGATGCTCTACCAGCAGATCCAGGGCTTCGGGGAGTACGGCTTCCCGGAGTCGCACGCGGCGAGCTTCGCGCTCCTCGTGTACGCGTCGGCCTGGCTCAAGGTCCACCACCAGGCGGCGTTCACCTGCGCGCTGCTCAACGCGCAGCCGATGGGGTTCTACAGCCCGTCGGCGCTGGTGCAGGACGCGCAGCGGCACGGCGTGGAGGTGCGGCCTGTGTGCGTGGTGCAGAGCGCGTGGGACGCGACCCTGGAGCCTTCCGCCGAGCCCTCGGCGGGCCCGGCGCTGCGGCTCGGCATGCGGCTCGTGAAGGGGCTCGGCGAGGCGGCCGCGGCGGCGATCGTCGCGGCGCGCGAGGAGGCGCCGTTCACGAGCCTCCCGGATCTCGTGAGGCGCACGGAGCTGAAGAAGAACGAGGTGGAGGCGCTCGCAGAAGCGGGCGCGCTCGCCGCGCTGGTGCCTGCCCGGAGAGAGGCGCTCTGGCGCGCGCGCGCCCCCCGGGTGGAGGGGTTGTTCGAGGGCGTTCCGATCGAGCAGGACCGGGACGTCGGGCTCCCTCCGCTCAGGCCGCTGGAGCAGCTCGCGCTGGACTACGGGCGCGTGGGTCTGTCGCTGCACGACCACCCGATGCGGCACGTGCGGCGGGCGCTCAAGCGGCGGCGCGGGGCCGGGCGCGTGCGGACCGCCGAGGAGATCAAGGCCGCGCGCGACGGGGAGAGCGTTCGGGTCGCCGGGATGGTGGTCGGACGCCAGCGGCCGGCGACCGCGAGCGGCGTGACGTTCATGACGCTCGAGGACGAGACCGGCGTGGTCAACGTCATCGTCCAGCGGCAGGTCTTCGCGGAGTACGAGCACGTGGCGAGGAACGCGGCGCTCTTGCTCGTCGCCGGGCGGATCGAGCGGCAGGGCGAGGTCATCCACGTGCTCGCGCGCGAGCTCGAGCGGCTTGAGCTGCCGAGCGGCGAGGAGATCGCGCTCAAATCGCGCGACTACCGCTGAGGGCGCGCCGACGCCGCGCTCCCGGGGCGCGGGGCGATCGGCGGCGCGTGAGGAGAGCACGCGCGCTCGTCAGCGGGCGGCGACGACCTCGTCGACCAGCGAGAGCAGCGTCGCCGCGTCGAACGGCTTCAGGAGCAGCCGGGCGTTGACCTGCTGCAGGAACGCCTTGCTGCGCTCCGTGAAGGCGCCACCGGTCAGGAACACGACACGGCGCTGCTGCTCGGGCGCGTGCTCGGCAAGCGAAGTGTAGAAATCCATCCCCGTCATATCGGGCATCATGAGGTCGCACAGGATGGCGTCGTAGCGCTCTCCGGCGCGGATCCGGCTGAGCGCGTCGCGCGCGCTCGCGGTCGCGGTCGTCTCGTGCCGTGGCTCGAGCGTCCCCGCGATCGCCCGCGTGAGCAGCGGCTCATCGTCGATGATGAGGACCCGCTGCCGCTGCGCCGCCTCCGGCGCGAGCGCGTCGAGGATGCCGTTCTCGCGCGGCCACCTCGACGCGCACGAGCCGGGCGCAGCGGAGGCGTGCGCCTCGCTGGCCGTGGCGGCGGGGAGGACGAGGCGGAACGTGCTCCCCTTGCCGTGACGGCTGTCCACCTCGATCCGACCGCCGAGCGCCGTGACGATGGAGTGGCAGATCGCGAGCCCCAACCCGAGCCCTTCGCCAGCTTCCTTGCTCGTGTAGAACGGCTCGAAGATCCGCTCGAGCGACTCGGGCGCGATCCCGGCGCCCGTGTCGCGCACCTCGACGACGACCGACCCCTGGGCGTCACAGCGCGTCGAGAGCTCGATCTCGTTCTGCTCGGCGAGCCCCTCGGGGATGGCCTGCGCGGCGTTCACGATGAGGTTCAGGAAGACCTGCGCGAGCCGCGGCTCGTTCGCCTGGACGGGCGGCACCTCCTGGAAGCTCCGGACGACGCGGGCGCGGTGCCGGATCTCGTTCATCGCCATGTGGACGCAGGAGTCGAGCACCCGCCGGGGGTCGACCGGGCCGCGTCGGTCCTCTTCGGCGCGCGAGAAGCTGTGGAGATCGCGCACGATGAGCCGCACCCGCTCGGCGCCCTCGCGCGCGTCCTCCAGCAGGCTCAGCACGTCGGAGAGCTCGCTCGATGGAGCGCGGCCGTCGCCGTGAGAGCGCGCCCAGGGGCCGCCGCGCGCAGCGCTGTTCCTACGATCGAGCGAGCCGATGCGCCGGATGGCCGCGTCGACGTTCGTGATGACGAAGGCGAGGGGGTTGTTGATCTCGTGCGCGACGCCGGCGGCCAGCGTGCCGACGCTCGCCATGCGGCCGGCGCCGACGAGGCGGGCCTGCGTCTGCGCGAGCGCCTGGCGCGAGGCGGCGTCGCGCGCGGCGCGCTCGCGGACGACGGAGAGCCGCGCCCGGGGGCCCGCGCCGTCGCCGCCCGCGAGCAGGAAGTCGCTCGCGCCGGCCGCGAGGATGCCGTCGATGTCTCCGTCGCGCTCGGTGATGGCGAGGACGAACACCGCATCGCCGCCGGGCTGCGCCCGCACGCGGCCGCAGAACGCGGCGGCGCTGGCGGGCTCGCTCCAGTCGACGGCGAGCACCGGCGGCGCGTCGCTCAGGCACCTCTCGAGGGCGTGCGCGGGATCGGAGGTGACGCCGACGTCCGGCACATGGCGTCGGATCAGCGCTTCGAATCGCTCGCTCGCCGCGGCGCGCCCGCGGAGGAGCAGGATGGCGGCCGGCTCCGCGCAGCCCATCGACGTCCTCTCAGCTGTCCTTCGAAGACCCGTTTCAGGTGTCCTTCGAAGATCCTTTACCGCATCTCCATCCCGGCGTGCAGGCATGGTGATCCGTTCCGCTGCGCCTGCCAGGCACCCCGCCGCGTCGCCGGTCTCCTTCGAGCCGCTCGCCAGCCGGTCGGCTCGCCCGCTTCGCGCGGCTATCGAGGGCTGGATGTCGCGTCGTCGTCCGGATCGCCGTCGTCGGCGATCCTCGTCGCACCGTCCGTGAGCGGCGGATACAGGCTCTCGACGAACTTCCCGGAGAGCCGCCCCGCGAGGTGTGCATCCATCCGCGCCATCGCCTCGCGCAGCCGATCGATCTCGTCCGAGAGCGCTGCCTTGAGCGGCTGGCGCTGCGCCTGTTCCATCCAGGCGAGCTCTACAAGCGCCTCCTCCAGGTGCGCGCGCGCCGCACCAAGGTGCGCGCGCGCCGTGCCGTCCGCCTCGCCCGCGTTGGATTCTCGGACCAGGTACTCCGCGACGCGCACGCGCCCGCGGTAGCGGACCCGCGTCCGCTCGAGGAAATCCCGGTACGGCTTCACCGCCCCGCTGAGCGCCTGCACCGCCGCCGCGAGCGCGCTCGCCTCGCCCTGGAGCGCCTCGCGATCGGCGCCGGAGAGCGCCGTGTTGTGCTCGACGTGGGCCTCGATCGTCGCCAGCACCTCGCGGGCCCAGCGGAGGTGCCGGAGCCCCGAGGCGCTGCGCGACAGGCGCTGCGCGGCCGCCGCCCCCTCCGCGCTCACGCCACCGCCGCCGCCGGCGCCGCCTCGCGCTCCGGGCGCTTCGCCGTCTCGTTGATCTTCACGCTGACGAGCTTCGAGACGCCGGGCTCCTGCATCGTCACGCCGTAGAGCACGTCGACCGACTGCATCGTGCGCTTGATGTGCGTGATGAGGATGAACTGCGAGTGGCTCGTCATGCTCCGGATCGCCTCGTTGTAGCGGGCCACGTTCGCCTCATCGAGCGGCGCGTCGACCTCGTCGAGGATGCAGAACGGCGACGGCTTGAACTGGAAGATCGCGAAGATGAGCGACACCGCGGTGAGCGCCTTCTCACCGCCGCTCATGAGCTCGATGTTCCCGAGCTTCTTGCCCGGCGGCTGCGCGAGGATCTCGATCCCCGTCTCCAGCATGTCGTCGGGGTTCGTCAGCCGGAGCTCCGCCTGGCCGCCGCGGAACATCTTGGGGAACAGCGTCTTGAAGCGCGCGTTGATGCCGTCGTACGTCGTCTTGAAGAGCCGCTTCGACTCGCGGTTCATCTGGGCGATCGCCTTCTCGAGGTCGTCGAGCGCCTTCTCGAGATCGGCCTTCTGGCTCGAGTAGTACGTGTACCGCTCCTCGGCCTCGGCGTGCTCGCGCACGGCGTCGAGGTTGACGGGGCCCATGCGGTCGAGCAGCTCCGTCAGCTCCTGGATGCGCGCGCGGTGCGAGGCGTCGGCGGGCGGCCGCTTGTGGTAGTCGCCGACCACGCGGGCGAGCTCCAGCCCGCGGAAGCGCTCGCGCACCCCCTCGATGAGGTGGTCGTGCTCGACCCGCAGCCGCTCCAGCGCGAGCTCGTGCTTGCGGAGCCGCTCCGACACCTCGGCCAGCTCCTGCCGCAGCCCGCGCAGGTCGGCCTCGCGCACCCCGTGCGCCTGCCGCGCCTCGTCCAGCGAGCGCCGCGCCTCGGTCAGCGCGGCCTGCGCGGCGTGCGCCTCGGCGACGGCGCGGACCAGCGCCTCGCGCGCGATCATGATCGTCGCCGCGGCCTTCCCCGCGCCCACGGCGCTCTCCGTCCGCTCCTGGTCGAGCCGGGCGATCCGGCCACGGAGCTCGTTGCACGACCGCGTGAGCCGCTCGACCGTGCCCCGCGCCGCCGCGGCGCGCTCGCGCACGCGCGCGAGCTTCACCTTGCGCTCGGTCACGACCGACTGCTGCCCGAGCACCCGCTCGCGCCACTCGGCCGCGACCTGCTCGGCGTGCTCGAGGCCGGCCGCCGCCGCCTCGCGCGCCGCTCGCCCCGCCTCGAGCTTGTCGCGCGCCGCTTGCTGCTCGCTCCCGCCGGCGTCGAGGTTGTCGGCGAGGTCCTCGAGCTCGGAGCGCACCACGCCCTCGCGCTTCTGCGCCGCGGCGAGCTGCTCCTCCGCGCGGCGGAGATCCTTCTCGGCCGTCACGAGCGCGAGCTCTCCCTCGTGCGCCTCGCTCCGCGCCCGCTCCAGCGCCGTCCCCACCTCGGTGATGCGCAGGCGGAGCTTCTGCTGCGCGTCGAGCAGCGCCGTCACCTCCTCCGACTTGGTCGCGACGAACTCGTGCAGCGCGCGCATCTCCCGCTTCTGCTCGATCATGCCGGCCGCGACCGCGTCGCCCGAGCCGCCGCTCACCACGCCGTCCTCGCGGAGGACGGTGCCGTCGAGCGTCACGAGCGTGCACCCCGCGCCCTCCGCCGCGAGCCGCGCCGCGACCTCGGCGGAGGCGACGACCACCGCGTCCCCCACGAGCGCGCGCGCCAGCGCCTCGTCCTCGGGCGCGAAGACGAGCCGGTCCACGAGGGGCCCGAGCACGCCCTCCCCGCGCGGCGGCCGCCGCGTCGCGCCGGCCACGAACGAGGGCCGCGCCGCGATCACGCTCGCCCGCCCCCGGTTGTTCTTCGACAGATCCGCGAGCAGCGCGATCCCGCGCTCGACGTCGCTCACGACCGCGCACTGCAGCCGGTCCCCGAGCAGCCCCGCGAAGGCCGCGGTCAGCTCGGCCGGCGCCTCGATCCGGTCGGCCACGAGCCCGAGCAGCGCCGGGTCCTTGGTCTTGAGGAGGTTCTTCACCCCCGCGCCGACGCCCTCCAGCCGCGCGTGCAGCTCCTCGAGCGCGCGGAGCCGGTTGCGCCGCTGCCCGAGCTCGTTCTTGGCGTGCTCCACGGCGCGGTCGCTCGAGACCGCCTGCTCCCGCAGCGTCTTCATCTCTGCGTCGAGCCGCGTCCGCTCCTCCGCCGAGATCCGCTTCCCCTCGGCGAGCTCCGTCACGTTGCGCGTCAGCGACGAGCGCCGCCGCTCGAGCTCCTCCGACTCGTACATCAGCCGCCCGAGCTCGTCCTCGAGCTTCGCCCGCCGCTGGCTCATCTCCGCCATGCGCCGATCGAAGCCGGTGAGCGACGCCTCGGCGGCCGCGACCGCCGCGGTGGCCTCGGCGGCCCGCCGGCGCAGGGCGGCGACCTCGTGCTCGGCCGTCCGCTCTCCGTGGCGCAGCTCCTCGAGCCGCTCGTGCTGCTCGAGCGCGAGCTCGCTCTCCCGCGCCTCTTCCTCGTCGACGCCGGCGAGCTGCGCCTCGAGCTGCGCCTTCTCTGCGCTGAGCTCCTCGACCGTCTTCTCGAGCTCTCCCTGCTCCTTGGCCGCGGTGACGAGCCGCTCCTCGAGGTGCCGCAGGCGGTCGCGCGCCCGCGCGATCTCCGCCTCGTGGGTGCGCACCTGGTTGTCGGCCGCGAACGCCTCGTTCTGCGCGCGCTCGGCCCGCTCCTCGCAGGCGAGGGCCTCGAGCCGGGTGACCTCGATCTCGGCCTCGCGCGCCGAGAGCGCCGTGCGCGACGCCTGCTCGCGCTCCGCGTGCGCGGCCCTGCCGAGCGACTCGTGCTGCGTGAGCACCGTGAGCTCGAGGAGCTTGTGCGACGCCTCGTGGAGCACGAGGTCCTCCAGCTCCTTGCGGTAGTTGACGTACCGCTCGGCCTTGGCCGCCTGGCGCTTCAAGGACGCGAGGTTCCTCTGGATCTCGGAGACGATGTCCCCCACGCGGAGCAGGTTCTGCCGCGTCTGGTCCATCTTCTGCTCAGCCTGCTTCTTCCTGGCCTTGTACTTCGTGATGCCGGCGGCCTCCTCGATGAGCATCCGACGGTCCTCGGGGCGCGCCGAGACGATGAGCCCGATCTTTCCCTGCTCGACGATGGAGTAGGCCTTCGTGCCGACGCCGGTGCCCAGGAAGAGGTCGGTCACGTCCTTGAGCCGGACCTGGGTCTTGTTGATGAGGTACTCGCTCGTCCCGTCGCGGAAGAGCCGGCGCGTCACCGCGATCTCCGCGTAGTCCCGGTACTCCAGGGGCAGCTGCGACGCCGCCGTCGGCTCGCTGTTGTCGAAGGTGAGCGTCACCTCGGCCATCCCGTGCTGGGCGCGGGTCTCGGAGCCGTTGAAGATGACGTCCGACATCGACTTGCCGCGCAGGTGCTTCGCGCTCTGCTCCCCGATCGCCCACCGGATGGCGTCGACGATGTTCGACTTGCCGCAGCCGTTGGGACCGACGATGCCCACCACGTCCGTGTCGAAATGGACCACCGTCCGGTCGACGAACGATTTGAACCCGCTGATCTCGAGCTTACGAATGCGCATGACGTCCCCGGGACCGGCCGGGCGGGCTTAAACGTATCGTCACAGCACGCCACGTACCGTCACAACTGGTGTCTCGGGGTCTACGTGGGCTGGCGCCGCGCGGCAAGAGCGGAATCCTGGCTCCTCACGCGCACCGAGGAGCGCGTCGAGGACCGGGTCTTGCGCATCCCGCTGGTGCAGCGATGTCCGAAGCGCAAGGTGTGCTTTTGGCAGCCGCCTTGACAGGTGGCTAACGTGGCCATACTCCTCGGGTTGTTCCGAGGAGTAGAAACGTCATGCCCACTTACGAGTACGCCTGCACATCTTGCGCGCATGAATGGGAGGCCGAGCAGTCCATCAAGGAGGCCGCGCTCTCGGAGTGCCCGTCGTGCCTCAACGCGACAGCCCGGCGGCAGATCTCGCGCGGCACGGGCTTCATCCTCAAGGGCAGTGGCTGGTACTCCGACCTCTACGCCTCGGGGTCGAACAAGCCGCCCGCGAAGTCGGAGGGCGGGTCGGGCAGCTCCTCAGGGTCGGAAGGCGCGAGCTCGGACTCCGGGTCGAGCAGCGCCTCGTCGGCGAGCGGCAGCACCAAGAGCGACTCCAGCGCGTCGTCCGCCTCCTCCGCGGCGGCCTGACGCCAACTCGGCGAGCAGCGACGGGGGGATGGCCAGCGCGGCGCAGCGCGCAGTGGCGCCGTCGTGGTGCGCCGGCAGCGCTGCGTGCCCACCGGCGCCGGGCGTGGTGCTAGGGTGCCCTGGATGGATGAGAGAAAGCGACTTGAGGAGCTCCGCCGGCAGCTCACGGAGCTGGATCAAGAAATCCTTCGCAGCATCGAGCGGCGGGCTCGCATCGCGCACGAGCTTGCCAAGCTGAGGACGGGCACGGCCCGGTTCGCCCCCACGGCCGACGCCGCCCACATGCAGGCGCTGGAGCGCGCCGTGACGCCGCCGTTCCCGCAGCGCGCGGTGCGGCCGATCTTCGTCGCCATCGACGCGGCCTCGCGCGCGTTCGAGCTCGCGCCCCGGGTGGCGTACCTGGGGGCCGAGGGCGACTATGGCTGGACCGCGGCGCACGATCACTTCGGGATCGGAGGCGAGTTCGTCCGCGCCGACAGCCCCCTCGCCGCCATCGAAGAGGTCGCGCGCTCGCGCGCCGACTTCGCGGTGGTCCCGTACGAGTCGCTCAAGGAAGGGCCGATCTTCCCGACGATCCAGGCGATCGGCGGCGCCGATCTCAAGGTGGTCGGCGAGCGCCAGCTGGTGCAGGCGCTCGACCTCGTGAACCGGACGGGCAGCCTCGCCGACGTCGAGCGGGTGTACTCCTCGCCCCAGGACCACGTGGCCTGCGTGAACTACCTCGAGCTCCAGCACCCGCGCGCGCTGGTGCTCGACGTGCGGGGCCCACAGGCCGCCTGGGATCTCGCGGCGGAGAACGAGGGCAGCGCCGCCATCGTCCCCCGCGGCTTCGCCGGCGGGCAGGAGCTCAGGGTCGCCCGCGAGAACGTCGGCGACGAGGGGGAGCTCCGGATCCGCTACGCGGTGCTGTCCCGGCTCCCGTCGCCGCGCTCGGGCCACGACGCCACGGCGGTCCTCTTCAGCGTCCACGATCGGCCCGGCGCGCTCCACGACATCCTCCAGCACTTCAAGGAGCGCAGCTGCAACCTCAGGCGGGTCAACTCTCGCCCCGTCCCCGGCGAGGGCTGGGACTACGTGTTCTACGTGGAGGTCAGCGGACACACGACCGATCGGGCGCTCGTCGCGGCGCTCGAGGGCGTGAAGCGCGAGACGAAGATGCTGAAGATCATCGGCTCCTTCCCGCTGGAGCGCCCCGACCCGCCGCACGAGCGAGCTTGATGACGAGCGCGATGGTGCGGACGCTGTTCCATTCCCGAGGCGCTGCCGTCCTGCGCCGCGCGGCGGGCGCGATCGCGATCGCGGCGCTCGCCCTCCAGGCCCTTGGCGGCTGCGGCGGCGCCGACGACAGCCTCGCGCTGGTCGGCGGAGAGAAGATCGACGCGACGGCGATTGACCGCGACCCCCTGGCCGTCCTTCCGAGCGGCGCGGTGATGCTCGGTTACCTCGACGCGGCGGCCATGTTCACCTCCGGCCTGGGAGGCGAGGTCAACCAGATCGTCACGAGCCTGCTCCCGCTGGGCCCCGAGTCGAACTTCGTCCCGTCGCGCGACATCGTGAAGGTCTACGGCGGTCTCTATGCCATGCAGGGCGCGGACTTCTGCGCCGTGATGCAGGGCAACTTCGACGTCGACGCGATCCGCCGCTCCGCCGACGCCAGGTCGGTCACCGTCATCGGCGCGCCGCTCGTGAAGACGCGCTACGCGGACAACGATCTCTTCACGGCCGGCAACGTCGGCTTCGTCGTGCTCACGCCGCACACGATCCTCACAGGCAACGAGACCGGGATGCGGCGGGCCCTCGATCGGCTCCGCTCCGGCAAGCTGACGCGCTCGGTGCCTTCGTGGATGGTCGAGCTGCTCGGGACGAAGGGCGCGTCGTTCGCCGTGGCCGGCGATCTCTCGAGCCAGGCGGCGGTCGCGTCTGCGGCGGGGCAGTTCCCCTTCCTCGCGGGGCTCCAGTACGTGCGCGTCATCGGCAACTTCCAGCCGCCCGGGGTCAACTTCGCCGGCGCCCTCACGTACACGGACCCGCAGAGCGCGGCGAACGGCGCCGTCGCGCTCCGCAACCTCGAGCAGATCGCCAGGATCGCGACCCTGCTCTCCTCGTGGGGCTTCGGCTACGGCTCGGTCCCTCCGATGCAGGTCGCGCAGCGCGAGAGCGACGTCGCGTTCACGCTGCCCCTCGGCGAGGGGATCGTGCGCATGCTCCTCCGCACGGTCGCCGACACGGTGCGGAGCGTCGCGCTCGTGCGCTGACTCAAGCCTTGCGGAGCGGCGCGCGCGAGGGCGGCGCGGCGTGGGCGGGGTCGTCCGGCCACGCGTGCTTCGGGTAGCGGCGGCGGAGCTCCTTCGCGATGGCGGGATAGTGGCGCGCCCAGAACCCCGACAGATCGGTCGTGACCTGGACGGGGCGCTGGTTCGGCGCGCACAGGTGAAGCACCACGGGGACCCGGCCACCGGCGACGCGCGGCCCCTCCGCCATGCCGAAGAAGTCCTGCAGGCGGGACGCGAGCGACGGCGGCGCGCCCGCCGTGTACTCGAGGCGCGCCCGACGGCCGCCGGGCAGGACGATCGACTCGGGGGCGAGCTCGGCGAGCGCTCGCGCCTTCGCGGGGCCCAGCGAGGCCTGCACGGCGCTCGAGAGGTCGGCGTCGCGGAGCTCGGCGAAGCTCCGGCGCCCGTCGCAGAGCGCCTCGAGCGTGGCGATCACCGCGTCCTCGTCCACGTCGGGTAACGCGGCGTCGGGGCAGTGCGCGCGCACGAACGCGACCCGCAAGAGCCAGCTCTCGAGGGCGTCGCCCTTCACGAACGCCCGCCACCCCTTCGCCTTCGCCTGCGCCGCGAGCTCCCGCGCCGCCGCTTCCGACAGCGGACCGCCAGCGCCCGCGGCCGGCCGCGCCTCGTCGAGCACGAGGGCGTCGTAGGACAGCCGGCGCACGACCTCGACGCGCTCCGCGGCGGCGTTCCACGTCGCCTCCGTCGTGTCCCGGATCGCGTCCGTGAAGAGATCGAGCAGCCAGTCGGCCTCGATCGCGCTCGCCGCCCGGACGACCGTGCGCGCCGAGCGCCCCTCGCTGCGCTCCTCGATGTCGACCGCGACCACGAGATCGACCTCGTCGATGACGCTCGCCTCGGAGAGCGCGGCCGTCCCGCCGGCGGCGAGCACGACCTCCCGTCCGGTCCGACCCGTCGCGCTGGTCGGCCGGCGGAGGCGCCCGACCCGGTCGGGGTATCCGGAGAGGATCGCGATGCGCTGGGCGATCTCGCGCGCCTCGACGGTCCCCGGCGGCGCGGCGCTCCGGTGATCGGCGAGCCGCGAGAGCTGCTTGCGCGTCCGCTCCACGGTGAGCGCGCGCGCCGGGTCCACGCCCAGCCACCGCAGGCGGTCCGCCGCGAACCGCGCGCGATCCGCCTCCTCGAAGGCCTGGAGCGCGGCGAGCAGGTCGGAGCTGTGCCGCGCGTCGCTCCTCCGACCATGGGGCTCCCGCGCCCCCGACGGCGCGCCGAGGTCGCGCTCCGCGACGAGCGCCGCGAGCGTGCACCCGTCGCCGGCGACGCCGCGCCGCTCGGCCTCGACGATCATCCGCGCCTGGCGCGGGTGCGCCGGGAAGCGCAGCATCCGCCGTCCGGTCGGCGTCACGCGCCGCCCCTCGTCGAGCGCGCCGAGCCGCACGAGCAGCGCCTCGGCCGCGGCGAGCCCGGTGGAGGGCGGCGCCTCCAGCCACCCGAACCCCTCGAGATCCGTGACCCCCGCGGCGCAGAGCTCGAGCACCGTCTCCGCGAGGTCGAGCCGGCGGATCTCGGGCGCCTCGTGCTCCGGCCGCGAGGCGAGATCCCCGCGCGTGTAGAGCCGGAGGCAGCGGCCGGGCCGCGTCCGCCCGGCGCGCCCCGCGCGCTGCGCCGCGGAGGCGCGGGCGATGGGCGCGACGCGGAGCGTCGGCAACCCCGACCACGGCGCGTGCGCGGCCACGCGCGCGAGGCCGCTGTCGACGACCGCGACGACGCCGTCGATGGTCACGGAGGTCTCGGCCACGTTGGTCGAGAGGATGATCTTTCGCCGATCCGCGGGGCGCACCGCGCGATCCTGCTCCGCCGCGGACAGCGAGCCGTGGAGCGGCAGGAGCAGCAGGTCCTCGCTCTTCGCGATGGGTGCGCACGCTTCCATCGCCCGCCTGATCTCCGCGGAGCCGGGCAGGAACACCAGCACGTCACCGTCGAGCCCCTCCTCGATGAGCTGCCGCACCGACGACGCGACAAGGCTCTCGAGCGTCCTGTCGCCCCAGTGCGCCGGGGCGCGGCGGTCGCCCGCGGCGTGGGTCGCCGCGCTCACCCGGGCGCTCGGCAGGTACTCGATCGCGACGTCGAACATCCGCCCCTCGGCGCGCAGGGTCGGCGCCACGGAGGCTCCCGCCGCTGCGGTGTCGTGGCCGCGCTCGGCCTCGGCCGCCGGGGCGGGCTGCGCCTCCGGCTCGCCGAGGAACGCCGCGATCGGCCCGGCGTCGAGCGTCGCGGACATCACCACGAGGCGGAGATCGGGCCGCGCGCCGCGCTGCAGGCGCCGGAGCAGCGCGAGCGCGACGTCGCCGGCGAGGTGCCGCTCGTGGAACTCGTCGAGCACCACGGCGCTCACGCCCCGGAGCTCGCGATCGACGAGGAGCCGCCGCGTCAGCACGCCCTCGGTCACGAAGCGGACGCGCGTGGCCGGGCTGGACGCCTCCTCGAAGCGCATCGTGTAGCCCACGGTCTCGCCCACGCGCTCGCCGAGCTCTTCGGCCACGCGCCGCGCGGAGAGGCGCGCCGCGAGCCGCCGCGGCTCGAGCACCAGGATCTCGCCGCGCTCCGCGAAGCCCGCGTCGAGCAGCGCGCGTGGTACGCGCGTCGTCTTGCCCGCCCCGGGCGGGGCCTCGAGCACCGCGCTCGGGCGCGCGCCCAGGGTGGCGCAGAGATCGGGGAGGATCGGATCGATCGGCAGCGGCTGCATGGCTTCGGCGCTCTCCGCGCGATGGGCGCGCGGCAGCGGAGCCTAGCAATCCTTGGCGCGCGCGGACCTGTGATACTCGTCGAATTGCCGTGAGCGCATCGACCGATCCGACCCATCTTTCAGCGACCGCGCTCGCCGCGCTCCTGGCCGCGCGCGAGATCAGCTCCGAGGAGCTCACGCGGGCGCACCTGGCGCGCATCGAGGCGCTCGAGCCGCGGCTCCGCGCCTTCACCCAGGTGCTCCGCGACGAGGCGCTCGCGGCCGCCCGCGGCCTCGACGAGGAGCGCCGTCGCGGGGACGTCCGCGGCCCGCTCCACGGGCTCCCGATCACCGTGAAGGAGTCGCTCGACATGGCCGGCATGGCCTCCACGCTCGGCGTCGCTTCCCGCAGGGGGCATCGGGCGACCAGCGACGCGACGGTGACCGCGCTGCTCCGACGCGCGGGGGCCGTGATCCTCGGGCGCACGAACGTGTCGCAGCTGCTCCTGTACAACGAGGCGCGCAACCCGCTCTTCGGGCAAACGGCGAACCCGTGGAGCCTCGATCACAGCCCGGGCGGCTCGTCCGGCGGCGAGGCGGCCGCCATCGCGGCGGGGATGTCGCCGCTCGGGATCGGCACGGACATCGGCGGCAGCATCCGCGTCCCCGCGCACTGCTGCGGCATCGTCGGCCTCAAGCCCACGCTCGATCGCTGGACCAACAAGGGGAGCAACACGGCGCTCCTCGGGCAGGAGGCGATCCGCGCGCAGATCGGGCCGATGGCCAGGAGCGCCCGCGACGTCGCGCTCGTCATGTCCGAGCTCGATCCCACGTCGATGGCGGAGCTCGACGTGCGCGTGCCGCCGCTCCCGATGGTCGAGCCGGCGAGCGTCGAGGTGGCGCGCCTGCGCGTCGGGTTCTACTGCGACGACGGGCTGGTGCCTCCCTCGACCTCCGTCGCCCGCGCCGTCGCGAAGGCGGCGTCGGCCCTGCGCGCGCGGGGCGCGACGGTCGTGCCGTTCACGCCGCCCGGGATCCCCGACGCGGTCTACGCGTATTTCGCGGCGCTCTCGGCGGACGGCGGCGCGACGGCGCTTTCGCTCCTCGACGCCGGCGAGGACGGCAGCGAGGGGACGGACATCGACGTCTCGCTCCGCTCGCTCCGCACGATGGCCTCGCTCCCGCCGCTCGCGCGCCGCGCCGCCGCGCGCGTCGCTGGTCTCGCGGGCGAGCGGCGGCTCCAGCGTCTCCTCGAGGTCACCGGGCCGAAGTCGGTCTCGGAGTTCTGGCGCACCACGCACGCCCTGCGCGAGGCGCGCGCCGCGATCGCGTCGGCGATGCGCGCCGAAGCGCTCGACCTGCTGCTCTGCCCGCCGTACGCCACGCCGGCCCTGCCGCACGCCGCGTCGCGCGACTTCGTCCTCGCGGGCAGCGCCGCGATGCTGTGGAACCTCACGCAGTTCCCGGCCGGCGTCGTCCCCGTGACCCGCGTGCGGCCCGAGGAGGCGCGCCGCGAGCGGCCGCGCGACCGGCTGGAGAAGCGGGCCGCCGAGGTCGATGCGAAGAGCGTAGGGCTGCCCGTCGGGGTGCAGGTGGTCGGCTTCCCCTTCACCGAACACGTGGTGATGGCCGCCATGATCGCCATCGAGGACGAGCTCGCCGGCGAGGCCGATCGGCCGGTCACGCCTGTCTCACCGCCCTCGCTCGCCGGATGACGCGGCGGACGCCGGGAGCCGGCTGACCAGGACGACACCGAAACTCGATGACACCGCCGCGCGGTCGCTGTCCGGCGCGTCCACAGTCGACAAAAGCTGAAGCCCTACAAAGCCGAAAGGTCCGCCGGAGAACCTCTCCGCCGGACCAGTCGGGGCGAGTGGATTCGAACCACCGACCCCTTGACCCCCAGTCAAGTGCGCTAACCAGGCTGCGCTACGCCCCGAGCCACTCCGCCGCCACGTTTCGGTGCGGAGCGAGGGCGCACCGTAGTCGAAGCCTTGGGAATTGCAAGGACATCGCATCGAGGATCGCAGACTCGCTCCAGACGGGGCGTTTGGCGCTGGATGCAGCCGGGCGCGGGGCGCGGATCCTCCGACGAAAACGCCGGGGCGCTCGGCGCGACGTCGCCGCGACGTCGCGGGCGCGCGATCCGAGCGGCGCAATCAGATGCCGCGGAGCGCGGCAGCGAGGCCCTGCGCCGTGCTGTCCGCGACGAGGATCCCGTCGTCGCGCCTGGCCCATGCGACCACGTCGCCCGCGTCGCAGGCGATGACCGGCACGCCGAGCGCGCGCGCCTCGCGGATCACCGTGGGGGCGGCCTCGTGCGATGAAGGGTGCAGCAGCACGTCTGCTGCGCCGATCCATGCGAGCGCTTCCCTCCGCGGGAGCGTGCCCGTGAAGCGCACCGCCGCGCTGCCCTCGCTCGTCGCCGTGATGCCTGCGCCGCGCGAGCTCCCTGCATCGAGGTCGCCGCGGCTCGCGAGGCGCTCGAGCGCGCCGCGCTCTGGACCGTCTCCGACGACGACGAGGCGCAACCCGGGTCCCGCGGCGCGCACCGCCTCGATCGCGAGCTCGACCCGCTTCGTCGGGATCAGCCGGCACGCGACGACGGCGAGGCGCTCGCCGGGGCCTTTCACGATCTCGCGACGGAGCGCGGCAGCGCGCCCGGCCACCGGGGGCAGATCGAACACGGGGGGCTCGACGCGCGAGGCGAGGTCCAGCGCGCGAGCCTGCTCCGGAGCGAGCGAGCCTGCGAGCGCGTCGCGCAGCGCGCGCGCCGCGAAGACGATGCGCGCGTCGCGCCGGAGGAGCGCGCTCACCACCGCGGCGCGAGCCGCGCGCGGCGCGCGGAGCAGGAGCCGGACGTCGGCGCCGTGCGCGTGCACCTCGAGCGGCGTGCGCGGAAGCGCGAGCAGGAGCGGCCACGCGCACGGGATGATCCAGTGCGCCACCGCGCGATCGACCGGCCCGATCTCACGGAGCCGCTCGAGCACGCCGGCCGCGAACGGGGCCACGGAGAGCAGCCGGAGCGGCGACTCGCGCGCGCGCGCCACGGCGCCGGGCCACGCGAACAGCGCGCCCCCGCCTGCCCGATGGACGACGAGCCGGCCGTCCTGCGAAGGTGGATCGAGGATCGAGCCCCCGGCGGCGATCACGTGGACCTCGGCGCCGCTGCGCGCGAGCGCCTCCGCCGACGACCGCACGAAATGGCCGGAGGGATCCTCGTCGCTGACCGGATAGGACGTCGTGACCACCACGGCGCGCATCGGGACCTCCCCAAGCTGGACGCGGCGCGGGCACCGCCTCCGCGTCGCTCACGCGCGCAGCCGCGGTTGCATCACGCTGCCGGGGTAACTGCTGGACGAACAAAATGACAAGACGCAGAGCACGCCGCGGACGCTCGAATCAAGCGTCCGTGTGCGTCTTCTGCGTCTTGGCCGGCTGCTCTTGCGCGAGGGGTGGTCGCTCTAGGCGACCATGTCCATCTTCGACCGCTTCCGGCGACGACGAGCGGCCTCCGAGGCCTTCTTCCGTCGCTTCACGGACGGCTTCATGTAGTGCCGACGGCGCTTCAGCTCGCGGAGGATCCCCTCGGCGGCCATCTTCCTCTTGAGATGTTTGATGGCGCGCTCGATACCCTTGTCGCCCACGGCGACCTCGAGCGGTTTGCACTGAATGGCGTCTGTCGGCATGTCTCGAAGCGTCCTCTGCTGGGAAAAAACTGGCCCACTCGGCGGGCGAAATGCAAGCCGGCGGGGGCCGGCAGCGCGGGGCGCGCACTATGGCAGAGGCCTTCTAGCCTCGCAAGACCTCCCGGTCGTCGCGCAGCACGACGTCACGGCGCGCCGTCCGGGCTGTTTCGGCTGTTCCGTCTGTTCCGCCTGTTCCGCCTGACTCGTCTTGCTCGTCAGGTTTCGCCGGAATTTGCAATTTGCCCCGGATTTCTCTGGCTGTCCGTCGATAATTATTAGGTCTTGCACCTGAGAAACGTTCTAAGTACACATCTCGCTGTGGCCACCTCGCGGACAGGTGCTGCAAAGGGGGCCGCGTCCCGCGATGTCCGGGGGCGCGCGGTCGGCTTCGAGCGCGGCGTGGTCGAGGGGGATACCCGGATCGCCTCCATGCTGGCGTGCGTGCGAGCGTCGGGGCTCAAGCTGACGCCGCAGCGCCTGGCGATCGTGCGCGAGCTCGCGGCGGATCCGACACATCCGACGGCGCAGGAGCTGTTCGAGCGGCTCCGGCCGGCGCTGCCGACGATGAGCTTCGCCACCGTCTACAACACGCTCGACGCGCTGGCGTCCGCGAGGCTGTGCGTCGCGCTGTCGCTGTCGCCGGGCGCATCGCGCTTCGACCCGAACATGGCGGCGCATCATCACGCGGTCTGCGATCGCTGCGGGCTCGTCCGCGATGTGCCGTCCGAGCCGGTAGGCCCATCCGCCGAGCGCTCGGGCGAGATCGCCCCCGCGCCTCTCACTGCCGCGCCCGGCTTCGAGGTCCGCGCCGTCGAGCGGATCTACCGAGGGCTCTGCGCTGCCTGCGCGAAGGGCACCCGGGGTGGCGAAGGCGCGCGCGGCAAGGCGCGAGACGCCGGGCGAAGCGCGGCGAACAGTCGACTCCGCCCTGCAGGGGCTCGAGGGGCGCGGCGCCCTGGACGTGTCTAGCGGATCCACCGCGCCGCCGAGCCGACCTGCGCGGGCACCAGGGACTCATCAGCCCAGCCGTTCAACCGAAGGAAGGAGAGCGAACCCATGACAACCAAGCAGCTTACGGGCACGAAGACGCACCAGAACCTGAAGGACGCGTTCGCCGGGGAGTCGCAGGCCAACCGCCGCTACCTGTACTTCGCAAAGGTCGCCGACGTCGAAGGTCGCCCCGATGTCGCCGGTCTCTTCAAGGACACGGCGGACGGCGAGACCGGCCACGCGCACGGCCACCTCGATTACCTCAAGCAGGCGGGCGACCCGGCGACCGGCTTGCCGATCGGCAGCACGGAGAAGAACCTGAAGGCCGCCGTCGCAGGCGAGACCCACGAGTACGAGACGATGTACCCGGGCTTCGCGAAGGAGGCCCGCGACGAGGGCTTCGAGGACATCGCGGAGTGGTTCGAGACGCTCGCGAAGGCCGAGAAGTCTCACGCCGGGCGCTTCACGAAGGCGCTGCAGTCGCTCGACTTCTGAGATCGACCGACGCGAGAGCGCGAGCGCTCCGGGGCGCGCCGAACCGAAGGCGACTCGACCCGGGGCGCGCGCGCCATCGCGGCACCGAGGGCCGTCCGGCGCCGGGCCGCGCGGCGAGCCGTCCTTTCGCGCCGTACCCCACGTTGACGATGTTGAGAGGAGCCGACCAGTGAGCGTCATCCGGCGTGCACCAGACCGTCCACCCGCGACATCGCCGAACGACGAGCGATATCTCGAGCCCCGCGATCTCGAGGCCGAGCTGCGGCGGACGTTCCAGATCTGTCACGAGTGCCGCATGTGCGTCGGGTATTGCGGCTCGTTCCCCGAGCTCTTCGCGCGCGTCGACAGGGACATCGAGGCCGGCGTCGCCGAAGGCGCCGAGGCCCTCACCTACGATGACTTCAAGGCCGTCGGCGACGAGTGCTGGCAGTGCAAGCTCTGCTACATCAAGTGCCCGTACACGGCCGACGAGCACGCCTACGAGCTCCTCGATTTCCCGCGCGTGCTCGCGCGAGAGCGCGCGGTGCGCGCCCAGCGGGAGGGCATCCCGCTGGTGGACAGGATCCTCGGCGAGCCGCAGCTGATCGGCGAGCTGGGCTCCGGCGCCGTCGCGCCGCTCGCCAACCTCGTGCAGGCCAGCCGCCTGCTGCGCAAGGTGCAGGAGAAGGTGACCGGGATCTCGTCGGAGTTCCCGCTCCCGGAGATGGCGCGCAGGCCGTTCTCGTCCTGGTTCGCGGAGCACGGCGCCGCGGCCGGCGCCGGCAAGCAAGGCGACGTGGTGCTCTTCGCGACCTGCTACGGCGAGTACAACACGCCCGCGGTCCCCGAGGCGGCGGTCCGCGTCCTCGAGCACAACGGTTACGCGGTGCACGTCCCGGGCTGCTCCTCGGGGGTGGATCTGCGAGACATTCCGGGGGGAGCGCTGACGTGCTGCGGGATGCCGAACCTCGACGGCGGCGATCTCGCGGCCTTCACCGCGAAGGTGAAGCACAACGTCGCGCTCCTGCTGCCGCACGTTCGCCGTGGGAGGAAGATCGTCGTGATCGGCCCGACGTGCGGCTACACGATGAAGAAGGAGTGGCCGGAGTACCTGCAGACGGCGGAGGCGCGCGAGGTCGCGGCCGCGACGGTCGACATGATGGAGTTCCTCGTCCAGCTCGGCCGCGAGAAGAAGCTCAACCGCGAGTTCAAGAAGGGGCTCGGAACGATCGCGTACCACGCCGCGTGCCACCTGCGCGCGCAGAAGATCGGCTTCCCGGGCGCCAGGGTGCTCGGCGTCGTCCCCGACACGGACGTGCGCGTCATCGAGCAGTGCTCGGCGGTCGACGGCACCTGGGGGATGAAGGCGGCCCACTACGAGACCGGGCGCAAGTACGCGTCGAAGCTCGTGCGCGGCGTCGCCGGCGCGGACGTCATCGTCAGCGACTGCACCCTCGCGGGGCTCAGGATGGTCAAGGAGAACGGCGCGAAGGTGCTGCACCCGGTCGAGGCGCTCGCCCACGCCTACGGGCTCGGCCCGACGCCCTGAATCTCGGTCCGACGTCGTCAAGAGAGGAGCGTCATGCGTCCCATCGATCGCAACGAGGTGCTCGGGATCGGCGAATACGAGGCGATCCGCGAGCGATTCCGCGGCCGCATCATCGAGGAGAAGCGGCCCCGCCGCGTGCGGATCGGAGACCACCTGACCGCGGTGTTCGAGAACCGCGACTCGGTGCTCTTCCAGATCCAGGAGATGCTCCGCACCGAGCGCATCACGAGCGAGAGCGGCATCCTCCACGAGATCGAGACGTACAACGATCTCATCCCGGGCGCGGGGCAGCTCAGCCTGACGCTCTTCGTCGAGATCCCCGATCGAGCGCTGCGCGATCGGATGCTCATCGATCTGGTGGGCCTCGAGGACACCGTGTCGATCGAGGTCGACGGCGTCGCCGCGCGGGCGCTCGGCAAGCGCGAAGGATCGATGGAAGACCGCACGACGGCCGTGCATTACCTCAAGGCGGATCTCCCGGCCGAGGCGCAGGCCGCGATCAAGGCGAAGAAGGCGACGGTATCGCTCGTCGTCGGGCACCCGCGCTACGCGGTGAGGGCGCCGCTCGGGAGAGCGACCCTCGAGAAGCTCGCCGAGGACCTGTCCTAGCCGCGATGGTCTCCCTCGATCGCCCGATCAAGTTCGAAGACGTCGACGCCGCGAACATCGTCTTCTTCGCGCGCTTCCTCAACTACGCGCACGAGGCGATGGAGCGGTTCTTCGCGCCGCTCGACGGAGGCTACGCCGGGCTCATCCTCGAGCGGCGGATCGGGCTGCCGGCGGTACGGGTCGAGGCCGACTACGCGGCGCCGGTGCGTTACGGCCAGGCGCTCCGGATCGAGACGTTGGTCGTCCGTATCGGCCGGCGGAGCGCCACGCTCCGGTACCGCATGCACCGCGCGCACGACGGCGTGCTGTCGGCGGAGCTACGGCACACGGTGGTGACCACCGACCTCGTGCAGCTGGTGTCGGTCCCGATGCCGGACGACGTCCGGGCCCTGCTCAGCGCTCACCTCGAGCCCGAGCAGGCGCCCTCCAGCGCCGGTCAACCGGCGTGAGCGCTCGGCCGGCGCGCCCGCGGGCGGGGGCACGCGCCAAGACCGAGCCCGAGGCGAAGGCGCGATCGCTGCTGAAGCGGCGCGTCGAGCTGACGCTCCTCCGCGACAGGGCGCATTACGACACGCTGTTGATGGGCGCCGTGGCGAACGCGCGCGTCTCCGTGTGGATCGCGACGGCGAACGTGAAGGAGCTGCGCGTGGAGGCGCCCATCGGTTCGAGGGCGCGGGCGCGCGGCCGGTACATGTCGTTCCTCGACCTGCTCGACGCGCTCGCCGCCCGGGGGGTCGAGCTGCGCCTGCTGCACGCCGGCGTCCCGTCGCGCGCCTTCCGCGCCGAGCTGCGCCGGCGGCCCCGGCCGCCGATCGAGATGCGGCGCTGCCCGCGGGTCCACCTGAAGATGATCGCCGTCGACGGCGCGCTCCTCTACCTCGGGTCCGCGAACCTCACCGGCGCCGGGCTCGGGGCGAAGGGCGAGGGGCGGCGGAACTTCGAGGCGGGTGTGCTCACCGACGACGACCTCCTGCTCGACGAGATGCAGGCGACGTTCGAGGCGATCTGGACCGGCGCCGAGTGCAAGGGCTGCAGGCTCCGGCCGCTCTGCCCGGGGCCGCTCGACCAGCTCGACAAAATCCCGTTGCGCTGACGGTCCCGATGGCCGATGAGCAGCGCATGAGCACCGCGGGACCGGACCCCTCCGACCTCGATCGAATCGCCAACGCCGCGCTCGCGCGCGTGGACAGCGGGATGCTGCTCGGGCTCGGCACCGGGCGGGCGTCCGAGGCCTTCATCCGCCGCCTCGGGGAGCGCGTCCGCCGAGGGCTCCAGATCAAGGGCGTCGCCACGTCGGAGCGGTCGGAGGCGCTTGCTCGCCGCGAGAACATCCCGATGGTGTCGCTCGAGGAGGTCGAGCGCCTCGACGTCGCCGTCGACGGCGCGGACGAGGTGGCGCCCGACCTTGGCCTCATCAAGGGCCTCGGCGGCGCGCTCCTCCGCGAGCGCGTGGTCGCCTACGAGGCCGCGCAGTTCATCATCCTCGTCACGCCAGAGAAGCTCGTCGAGAAGCTCGGCTCGCGCGTGCCCATCCCCATCGAGGTGGTGCCCTTCGCGATCACGACGGCCACGCGGCACCTGACCGCGCTCGGGGGCAAGCCGGCGATCCGCAAGAACGCGGACGGTTACCCCTTCCAGACCGACAACCACAACTGGATCCTCGACACCGCGTTCGGCCCGATGGACGCGCCCGCGGCGGTCGACGCGCGCATCCGCAAGATCCCCGGCGTCGTCGACACGGGGCTGTTCCTCGACATAGCGACCCTCGTGCTGGTGGCGGACCCGGGCGCCGTCCGCGAGCTGACGCGGCAGCGTTAGCTCCGCGTGTCACGGATCCCGTCGGGGATCGCTGACACGCGAGGCCAGGGAACACGGCCTTCGGGCGGGCGGCGCCAGCGCGCGCCCGCTCATGGCTGGACCTATGACGGGCGGAGCTAGCGCGCGTGGCGATCGAGCCTGCGGGCCAGGTCGTCCAGCGCGAGGTTGCCCGGAGCCCCGAGCGACACGCGCGCGCGGAGGCTCGCCGCCGCGTCGCCGGCCGGCAGCGCCGCGATCTCGGCCGCGACCTTGCGGTAAGCCTCGCGGAAGGGGACGCCCTCCACGGCGAGCTCGACGGCGCGATCCGTGGCGAAGCACTCGGGCGTGATCGCGCGGGCCATGCGCTCCCGGTCGAACGCGAGCCCCTCGACGAGCCGCGGCAAGAGGCGCGACGTCGCGAGCGCCTCGTCGAGCCCGCGCATCGTGGGGCCCTTCGTGAGCTGGAGATCGCGGTGGTAGCCCGACGGGAGCGCCACGATGGACTGCACCTCGGCGAGCGCCCCCTGGACGACGGAGCACGCCGCGCGCATGAGCTCGACGACGTCGGGGTTGCGCTTCTGGGGCATGATCGACGAGCCGGTCGTGAACGCCTCCGGGAGTCGGATGAACGCGAGCTCGCTCATCGCGAACAGGCTGAGATCCCACGCGAGCCGGCGGCTCACGGCCATCACTTGCCACGCGGCGGCGAGGATCTGCGCCTCGATGATGCCGCGCGACGTCTGGGACGCGAGCGGGTTCAGCGCCACGCCGGCGAACCCGAGCTCGCGCGCGACGCCGACGCGATCGAGCGGGAGGTTCACGCCGAAGCCCGCGGCGCCCCCGAGCGGGCAGCGATCGACGAGCGCCCGCGTCGCGCGCACCACGTCGAGCGCGTCGGTGAGCCCCTCGACGAACGAGGCGGCCCAGTAGCCGACGGACGACGGCACCGCCCGCTGCAGGTGCGTGTAGCCGGGCATCGGCGTGTCCGCCTCGCGCCTTGCGAGATCGAGCAGCGCGCGGGCGCCGGCCGTCGCGTTCTCGGCGAGCTCGTCCAGCGCGTCGCGCTCGTACAGGCGCGTGGCGACGAGCACCTGATCGTTGCGGCTCCGGCCGGTGTGCACCTTCTTGCCCGCATCGCCGATGCGGGCGACCAGCGCGGCCTCGATCGCGCTGTGGCCGTCCTCGTCGTCCTCGGTGAGCCGCAGCTCGCCGGCCTCGTTCTGCGCCGAGAGCACCTCGAGCTCGCGGACGAGCGCGTCCCGCTCCGCCTCGCTGAGCACGCCGATCCGCGCGAGCCCGCGGACGTGCGCGATCGTGGCCCGCAGGTCGTACGCGAGCAGACGCTGATCGAGCTGCCAGTCGTCGCGCGAGGTGTAACGCAGCATCTGGGCGTCGGTCGCGCCCCCTTTGTCCCACAGTCGTACGCTCATTCAGCTCCCCAGGCTCTCGTCCACGAGAGCACGGATCTCGGCAAGCTTCTTGGCCTTGCCCTCGTCCAGCGGTCGCGGCTTCGCCGCGCCGGCCACGGGCGCGAGCTCTCGCTCGAGCTCGCGCAGCTCGTCGTCCGCCGTCCGCGCCGGCCGGCGCTTGCCGAGGCCGAGCGCGCGGGCCAGCCAGCTCCTCGACTCGCCGATCGCGTAGTCGTCCGCGGCGATCCGGTCCGGCGCGGCGCGCAGCATGCGGACGAGCGCGGCGTTGGAGCTCGCCCAGACGGCGGACTCATCGAAGTGGGCGCGCGGCGTCACGTCGAGGTGCCGCGCGGCGGTCCGCTCGGGCACGTCGTGCAGCCGGCAGTAGACGGCGAGCGCGAGCGCGAGCTCGTCGACCGGCATCTTGGTCGCCGAGTGCACCTGCACGCCGCCGCAGCCCTTCGCGTACAGGTAGGAGCCGTTCGTCGCGAGGACGCCGAAGCCGAGCAGCACGGCGGCGAGATCCACCGCGGGCTCGCGGTCCGACGGCGCGAGCGCGTCGAAGGCGCCCGCCTCGCTCAGGAACATGTACGCCACGGCGCGCACGAACGCCGTCGTGAGCACCGTGGGGTTGCGGAGCTCGCCCGCGGAGAGCGCGACCCGGTACCCGCCGTCGCCGCGCGGGGCGACGCGCTCCAGCTTCGACTCCAGCGCCATCCCGCCGCATGCGCCGCTCGAGCAGCTCACCGTGCTGGCCTGCCCCTCGGGGGTGACCACAGCGAGCTCCACCGGGACATCCTGGAGCCCGGCGTGCTCCTGGACCCGCAGCATCAGGGCGGCCACCGTCTTCGGCGAGCCGTCGAACGCGTCCGGGAAGAACTCGGCCGTCGGCTGCACCAGCCCGCGCACCGGCTCCGCGCCGTGCTGGAGGAGCGTCGCGGTCGTACGAAGGATCCAGCGGATCTGCGGTTCGTCCGGGAGGTCCATACAGCTACTGTATGCCACCGCTGCGCGGCGGTCGCGCGGTAGTTCCCAGGTAGCGGCAGCGGAAGGCGGGCCGGGCGGCAGCGCCTGGCTCGGGGACGTGAATTTTGGCGATTTTTTGTCCATGCCACTTCCTTTTCGACGGCGGTCGGCGACCGCGTAAAGTTGTGCCCCCATGACGGAAGAGGCGAAGGGCATCTCCGAGAGGAAAGCGGATCACATCGAGCTCTGCGCGACCGGCGATGTCGGGTTCCGCGCCAAGACCACGCTGCTGGAGCAGGTCGAGCTGATCCACGACGCGTTGCCGGAGCTCTCCCTCGACGCGATCGACACCTCGGTGCTGCTGCTCGGGAAGCGGCTCCGCGTCCCGCTCCTGATCGCGGCGATGACCGGCGGGACGGAGCGCGCGCGTGCGATCAACCGGGAGCTCTCGCAGATCGCCGAGGAGCGCGGGTACGGCTTCGGGCTCGGGAGCCAGCGGGCGATGCTGAACGGCGACGCCTCCGCCTCCTACGAGGTCCGCGCGCACGCTCCGACCACCCTCCTCCTCGGGAACATCGGCGTTGTGCAGGCGCGATCGCTGTCGACGGAGGCGGTCGCCGAGCTCGTGGCCCAGGTCGGCGCCGACGCGCTCTGCGTCCACATGAACCCCGCGATGGAGCTGGTCCAGCCGGGCGGCGACCGGGACTTCGCCGGCGCGCTGGATGCGATGGGCCGGCTCGCGAGCGGCCTCAGCGTGCCGGTCGTCGCGAAGGAGACCGGCTGCGGGATCGGCCCGGGGACCGCGTACCGCCTGGTCCGGGCGGGCGTCCGCGACCTGGACGTCTCCGGCGCTGGAGGCACCTCCTGGGTCGCCGTCGAAGCGGCCCGCGCCGAGGGGGCCGCCCGCTCCCTCGGTGAGGCGCTGCGGGAGTGGGGCGTGCCCACGGCCGCCTCGGTGCTCATCGCCCGCGCTATCCGTCCTCGCTTCAAGACGATCATCGCGACCGGAGGCATCACGAGCGGCCTTGACGTCGCTCGAGCGCTCGCGCTCGGCGCGCATGCGGCCGGGATCGCGCGCCCGGTCCTCCAGGCGTTCGTGTCGGGGGGACGGGACGCAGCGGTGCGGTACCTCGAGAGCGTCGAGGCCGAGCTCCGGGCGGTCATGCTGCTCGTCGGCGCGCGCGACGTCGCGTCGCTCCAGAAGGCACCCGTGCTGCTCGGACGGGAGCTGCGCAGGTGGACCCGGTTGCTGAAGCAGATGAAGCAGATGGAGAGGGCGTAGTCGTGGCGGTCGGGACAACGGGGGTAGGGGGGCAGAGACGGCGGGGTCCGGTCCCCGGGGTAGGGCCGGCGGGGCCGAACCGACGTTGTCGGCGGGGACGGCAAGGCGCCCAGCGGTCGCTGTCCTTGGCGGGGGCGCCGGGCACGCCTCTGGCCCGCGCTCGACGCTTCCGTCCGGTCAGCCCCGCATGATACGGTCCGAAGCTCTGGAGAACCCCGGGATAAAATGACGGAGAAAAAAGGGCGTCCGAGCGATCGTCCCCCCGAGGACCTGAAGAAGGAGCGCGATGCCTTCATTCAGCAGTTCTTCCGCAAGGGGGCGCAGCTGACCGAGGAGCTCCTCCGCGAGAACGAGCGCCTTCGTGACAAGATCTCCGAGCTCGAGTCGGAGAACGGCAAGCTCCGCGCGCACCTCGCGAGCGACTCGGCCATCCGCGATCTGCTCCGCAAGATCGAGGAGCTCGAGCAGGAGAAACGCGACCTGGTGACGCAGTCGGTGCGGATGGTGGCGGCCTCGGACCGCTTCAACAGCCGCTACTCGGAGGCGGAGGGAGAGCTCGCGAACCTCGCGAACCTGTACGTCGCGCTGTCGCAGCTGCACGCGGCGCGCAACGTGCGCCATGTCCTCCGCAACCTGAAGGAGCTCCTGGCGCAGTTCCTCGGGGCGGGCGCCTTCTCCGTGTACCTGGCGTCCCCCGATGGTAAAGAGCTCGTCTCGATCGCGAGCGAAGGCGTCGCGGTCGAGGAGATTGCGCGCATGCCGGTGACCGAAGGCGTCGTCGGCCAGGCATTCTCGAAGGGGGAAATCTTCTTCGACGAGACCAAGGACGTCTCCAAGGGGAGCATCGAGGATCCCGCTGCAGTGATCCCGCTCGATTTCAACGGGCGCACCGTGGGTGTCATCGCGATCTTCAGCACGCTCCCGCAGAAGACGGAGTTCGTGAACGTGGACACCGAGCTCTTCAAGCTCCTCGGGGCCCAGGCCGCCCCCGCCCTCATCAACGCGCGGCTCTTCACCGACGCCGGCCGGAAGGTGCCTGGCGTCCAGGCATTCCTGGACCTGGAGGACTGATCATGGCCGAGTACTCGTGTCTGATCGTTGAAGACTCGCCCATGATGCGGCAGCTCTTGGTCTTCGCGCTGGCGCGCGTGAAGAACCTCCGCGTCACCGAGGCAGACGATGGCGTCGACGGTCTCCGCAAGCTCGCCTCGACCAAGTACGACGTGATCATCACCGACATCAACATGCCGATCATGGACGGGCTCAAGCTCGTCAAGCGCGTGCGCACGGATCCGGTCCACAAGGACACCCCGATCATCATCATCACCACCGAGGGGTCTCAGGAGGATCGTCAGCGCGCGTTGCAACTCGGCGCGAACGCGTACATCACGAAGCCGATCCAGGCTCCGCAGGTCATCGCCAAGGTCAAGGAACTCCTCAAGATCGACTGAGGCGCGGCGACTGCCAGCGGCCGCGCCCCACCGCCCGCGTTCTGCGGGCGCACGGTTCCATGCGCCGGTCGCTTGGGCGGCGCGGAGCGGCGGCCTGCGGTGGCTGCGGCCGTGCGGGTCGGCGCTCCGATGAACCTGCGCCCTGCTCTACGGCTTCTGGCCGAACTTCAGGAGCACGCGGTTGCGGCCGGTGCGCTTGGCCTCGTAGAGCGCCTCATCGGCCGCCGCGATGAGCTCCATGCCGGTCTGCACCGCGAGCTCGGGGTGCGCCGCGACACCGACGCTGATCGTCGTCGGCATGCGAACGCCCTCGTGCTCGAAGACCGACCCCTCGATGAGGAGGCGCAGCCGCTCGCCGAGGATGCCCGCGTTCTCGAGCCCCACGCCGCGGCACAGGATGCCGAACTCTTCACCGCCGTAGCGCGCGAACACGTCCTCGGTCCGCACCGTGTGGCTCGCGATCTTGGCGATCCTCGCAAGCACGTAGTCGCCGGCGAGGTGCCCGAAGGTGTCGTTGATCCTCTTGAAATGATCGACGTCGAACATGAGCAGCGACAGCTGCGCGCCGTGCCGCCGCGCATAGGAGACCTCGGTCTCGAGCCGATCCAGAAAATACTTCTTGTTGAAGGCCTTCGTGAGGGCGTCGCGCAGCGCGGCGTCGTACATCTGCTGCTGAAACGACTCATCCAGGTGGTCGTGGTAGGTGAACTTGAGGATGGTCGTCGAGCCCAGGCGGATCTTGTCGCCGTCGTGCAGGGCGACGCGCGTGATGTGCTCGCCGTTCACCATCGTCCCGTTCGAGCTGTTGAGATCCTCGATCAGCACCTGGCTGTCCATCTGGAGGAGGCGCGCGTGGCGCCGCGAGATGCCGTCGTCGTTCAGCCGGATGGTCGCCCCGGATGCCCGGCCGATCACGATCTCGGCGCCCTCGACCCGGTACATCTCGCCGACGTTCGAGCCAGCGAGCACGATGAGGTAGGCGCGGTCCTTCGGCGAGCGCGCCGGGAGCTCCTTGTGGAGTTCCCCAACGTTGGCCACCCGCGTGGCCTCGAAGTCATCGTCGGGGAGGTAGCTGCCCATGCTCCCTGAGGATGATCCTAAATCCTTGAAATAGGTTCAAGCGGGAGGACATGGCACAGGCGATGTTCCCTGTCGGGTAGGGTGCGTGACGGAGCGTCGCGCGTTTCGCGCGGCTCGAGCGTCTCCCACCCCTCGCGCGCGCTCCCGACGGAGCGCTCCCGCGCACCTGCGCGCTCACGCAGCCCTGCCGAGCGGCACCACGAGCTGCTCGACCCAGAGCTCGCCCGCCCGGAGCTCGACGAACGTCGCGTCGGCGTGCCCCGCGCCATACCCGGAGACGGCACCGCTCCGCACAAGCTCGCCAAGCTCGCCAAGCTCGCCAGGAGCGCGCGCACCGACGCGCACGTGATCGACGGTGCCCCGCATCGAGCACGGGGCTTCGCCCACCGAGCCGACGTTGATGATGCGCACGCCGCCCACCATCCGATCGAACGGGACGTGGGAGCCACCACAGATCACGACGTCCGCCGGATCGTCGCCGAGCAGGGAGAGCACCTCCTCATCCGTCATATCGTGAGAGATCGGCTCGAGCGGATCCGCCGGGGAGCCGTGGACCAGGACGAGCTCGCCGCCGTCCTCGAGCGGCAGGCGGTACGTGGGGGCGAGCCGCGCCAGCCGCGCAAGGATCAGCTCGCCGAGCTCGGTGCGCGTCTGGGACAGGCGATCGAGCCGCGCTCGCTCGTGCTCGCTCCGCGCCCTGACCTTGTCGAGGTCCAGCGTCGCCAGGGCGCGATCCGATACGCCCTGTACGCAAACCGCCTTGGCCTGGGTGAGCCGGCGCCACGTCTCGAGCGGCTTTGGTCCGGGAAAGCAGAGATCTCCGGCGACCAGGAGCTGGGTATACCCTCGGCGCTCGGCCGTGGCCAGGACCGCCGCGAGCGCGTCGGCGTGGCCGTGAATATCCGAGACGCAGAGCAATCGCACCCGGCGAGCATAGGATCTGAGAGCGACGCCGCCAAGGCGCGAGGTGGGGCCCGGTCGCGATAAACCGGCGGTCGGGCCCTGCGGAACCGCCGTTCACGCCCCCACGGTCTTGCTAGCCTCCCGCCATGCAACAGGTCTCGAGGCTCCTGGAGATCGCGAGCGCGATCGATGAGCAACGCGTGAAGGACCGCGCGGAGCGGCTGTCGTCTCGGCTTCGTCCCGGGACGATGGCCTTCGCCATCGCGGCGCTCCTGACGGCCGCCTACCCCGCGATCGGCGCGATCATCGAGGCAAATCCGGACATCGTGGAGCGGCTCGCGGCGGAAGGCCACCAGACGGCGCGCGATCGCGCCACGTACCTGGCGCGGATCCGGAGCCGCGTCGGCGACGTCTCGGACACGGACCGCGTCCGGCGGGAGCTCCGGCGCATCGCGCGCGAGGAGCGGATCCGCGTCGCGCTGCGCGAGCTGCTCCCTCCGTCGGCGGGCGGCGCGGACATCGACGTCACCGCGCGCGAGCTCACCGCGCTCGCCGAGGCCACGATCGAGGTCGCGCTCGCCGAGGCCGTGTCCGCCGTGACCGCGCGGTTCGGAGAGCCGCGCACCGCGACGGGCGCGCGCTCGAAGTTCGTCGTGCTCGGGATGGGGAAGCTCGGCGGCGACGAGCTCAACGCGGGCTCCGACGTGGATCTGATCTACCTCTACGACACGGACGACGGGCACGTCGGCCTGCCCGGCGACCGCGCCGTCTCGGTCACCCTGCACGACTTCTGGGCCCGCGTCGCCCGCCGCCTCACGTCGACGCTCGAGGAGGTCACGGAGGACGGCTTCGTCTGGCGCGTGGATCTCCGGCTCCGCCCCGAGGGCCGGAGCGGTCCGCTCGTCAACTCCCTGGCCGCCGCGGAGCGCTACTACGAGTCGTTCGGCCGCCTCTGGGAGCGCGCCGCGCTGCTCCGCGCCCGCGAGATCGCCGGTGATCTCGACTTTGGCGCCGAGGCGCTCGGGGTGCTCGGCCCGTTCGTGTGGCGGCGCCAGGTCGATCCGCAGCTCGCCGTCGACATGATCGAGCTCGTCGATCGCGCTCGCGCGGAGCTCCCGCACGACGCGTCGCGCGACCTGAAGCTCGGCCCGGGCGGGATCCGGGAGGCGGAGTTCTTCGTGCAAGCCCTGCAGCTCATCTGGGGCGGACGCGAGCCCCGCGCGCGCGCGCAGGGCATGCTCGACGGCCTGCGCCGCCTGCGCGCCCTGGGGTACGTGACCGACCGGGAGGGGCGGGAGCTCGTGGAGGGCTACCTCGCGCTCCGGCGCGCGGAGCACGCCGTGCAGTCCGCGACCGGCGTGCAGACGCACCTCCTCCCCGACAGCGAGGCGGAGATCACGCGCCTCGCGCGGGCGCTGCGCTTCGAGGACGCCGCGGCGTTCCTGGCCGACACCGCGCAGCGCCGGGGGCGTATCAAGGCCCGGCTCCTGTCGCTCCTGCCGAAGGGGAGCGCCCGGCCGTCGCGGTGGATCGAGGCGATGGCCGCGCTCGACCACGGCGATCGCGACGCGTTCGCCGAGGCGCTGGCGAAGCACGCCGTGCTCGTCCTCGGCGGCGAGCCGGCGGCCGCCGCCGGCGGCGCCGCGCCCGAGCTCGCCGCGCCGCCGGAGCCGCACGCCTCGCTGACGGCGCGCTTCCGCGACGTGGCCGACGATCTCTTCGAGCTGTCCCGCCACCCGGACGGCCTGCTCGGGGCGCGCAGCCGCGAGGCGTCCTCGTCCCTCGCGGAGACGCTGCTCGCCGCGGTCGTCGACGCCGCCGATCCGGAGCAGGCCGCGCGCTTCCTCCGGCTGTGCTTCTCCCGCATCAGGCACTCCTCCGTCTACGCGCGCATGCTCGGCGACGATCCGCGCGCGCTCCGCAGGCTCGTCGAGGCGCTCGGGTCGAGCGCGTTCATCGGCGACGCCATGGTGAGGTACCCCGAGCTCGTCGACGCCGTCCTGTTCGCGCGCGGCGCGCCGAGCGCCGAGCTGATCCGGCACACGATCGAGGCCAGCCTCAGCGAGGCGTCGCCGGACGAGGATCCGGAGGAGGCGCTCATCGGGGCGCTCCGGCGCGCCAAGGCGCGCGTCACCATCGAGGTCGGCCTCGCCGACCTGAGCGGCGAGGTCGGCACGCGCGAGGCGACGCTCGCGCTCTCGGATCTGGCCGACGCGTCGCTCGAGGCCGCGACGCGCTTCGCGCTCGGGACGCCGCCGGGCGAGCCCGTGCGAGGGCTCGCCGTGATCGCGATGGGCAAGCTCGGCGGCCGCGAGATCGGCTACGGCTCGGATCTGGACGTCTTCTTCCTGTTCGACCCGGCGTGCGCGCCGCCCGGCGAGCAGGGGGCCGCGTCCGATCCCGCCACCTACTACGCGCGGCGCGCGCGGCAGATCATCCGGCTCATCTCCATGTCGCACGCGGCGGGCCCAGGCTACGAGCTCGACACGCGCCTGCGCCCGTCGGGCAGCCAGGGGCTGCTCGTCACGTCCATCGACTCGTTCGCTCGCTACCACGGCATCCGCCGCGCCGACGCGGCCTCCTCGGCGCCCGCGGAGCCGGAGTCGTCGCCCGGCGCGCGGCACATGCGCGCGGCGATCTGGGAGCGGCTCGCGCTCATCCGGGCGCGCGCGTCGGCCGGCGATCCCGAGCTCGGGGCGGAGGCGATCGCCATCGTGCACGAGGCCGCGTACCTCCAGGCGGACGACTTCGATCGGATCGCCGAGGAGATCCACCGGCTCCGGCTGCGCATGGAGCACGAGCTCTCGCACGAGCGCCGCGGCCGCCGCGACTTCAAGCTCGGGCGGGGCGGCCTCGCGGACATCGAGTTCGCGGTGCAGCTCCTGCAGATCCGGCACGGCGCCGATCCGCGCGTCAGGACCACCGAGACGCTCGCCGCGATCGACGCGCTCGCCGCGGCCGGACACCTGTCCGCCGAGCACGCCGAGACGTTCCGGGACGGCCACGCGTTCCTGCGCAAGCTGGAGCAGCGGATCCGCATCGTGCACGCGGACGCGTCGCAGCTCCTCGAGGAGGACGCGCCCGGGGTCCCGACCCTCGCGCGTCGGACGGGCATCCGGGGCCGCACCGCGGCCGAGGCCGCGCGCGAGCTGCTCGCGCGCTACGGCGCGATCACCGAGCGCGTACGCCGGGCGTACGAGGCCATCGTCGCGGGCGGCGCGGCGTCTCTCGGTGAGGCGAGCGAGGCGCGAGAGGCGAACACGGCGAGCGCGGGGAAACACGGGGGACCGGCGGGACCGGCGGGACCGGGGGAACCGGACGAACCGGACGAACCGGACGAACCGGACGAACCGGACGAACCGGACGAACCGGACGAAGACGAGCGCTGACGGTTGCCGTTGACCCTTGTCGGACGCGGTGGAATGCCAGGCGTTCCGATGACCACCCAGAGCGAGCAGAGCGCACGCCCGTCCGTCGGGCACCGTCATGTCACCGGGACGACCGCCCTCGATAGCCTCGTCGGCGCGCACCCGGGTGCGCTGAGGCAGTTCTACGAGGCAGGGAAGCCGGCGGATCCGGCGGAGCTCGGCGATCTGCCGCGAGGGCGCCTGCTCGCCCTGCAGCCGACGGCCGGGATCCACCTGGCGACGCGCCCGCTGATCACGGCGCTCGCGTCGCGCTGGATGCCCTGGAAAGGGAACGAGTTCGACCATGGCGGCAACTCCGGCACGAACGTTGTCTTCGGGAGCCGGATCTGTCGCTTCAAGGCGCAGCTGATCCCTTCGGAGCTCGACGGCAAGCCGACGCTCGCGCTGACGTATGGCGAGAAGGCGTTCGGCAATCCCTGGCCGGTGAGCGCGGTCAAGGACGAGCTGCGGGCCGTGGAGGCCGGGCTCGCGATCGGGCCGATGCTGCTGAAGTGGCACGATCGGTGGCACGCCGTGCTCTGGTTCGGGCTGACGCGCGTCGATCCGCAGTAGTCCGCCGGCCCGGCCGACGCGGGCTCAGGCGAGCCGGAGGCGCGAGCGGCGCTCGTCGCGGGACCTCGCTCGCGGCGCGATTGCGCGGAGCCGAACAGCAACGCGCTCGTCACGAATCATCGATCCGTCAATCCTTCTTGTCATTGCGTCACGCACCATGTCGGACGCACGGAGATTCGCTGTCCAGGCCGTCCGGCCGCGCGACACGCATGTCCTTCGCGGACGCGGTAGTCAGAGGTATCAGGACTCGCCCTAATAACCCATCGCTCCATTCCTGCTCTTTGCTGGACATACTTCCCGATTTCTACAGTCTGGCATACGATAGAGACTGGGCGGCAGCAGAGCACCTTTGCTCGCGTCGCCGGGAGGCTCGAAATGGTGACTTGGTCGGGCAAGGCGGGAGTCTTGATGGCTGCGATCGCTGTAGCACCGGGCGTCATGGCTGGCTGCTCCTGCGGAGATACCGGGGGCACGGCGCCTCTAGCATCCGGCGGCGCGGGGCCTGGTGGTGGGAGTGGAATTGGCGGTGGAATTGGCGGTGGCTTCGGCGGCTTCCCGGCGATCGCCAGCGGGGGCGGTGTCGGAGGCGAAGGCGACTGCGAGGGCCTCGAATGCCAGCAGGTCGAATGCGAGAACGGGGCGAAGACGACGGTGAGCGGCACCGTGTACGACCCCTCGGGCAGACTGCCGCTCTACAACGTGATCGTCTACGTCCCCAATGCGCCGCTTGAGCCCATCCCCGACGGTGCGACCTGCGACCAGTGCAGCGCGACGCTCTCCGGCTCACCGCTCGTGACGGCGCTGACCGATACGGAAGGAAAGTTCGTCCTGGAGGACGTGCCGGTGGGCGAGAACATCCCGCTCGTCGTGCAGGTGGGCAAATGGCGCCGCGAGATGACGCTCCCCGTGGTCGCGCGATGCGAGGACACCGCGACGGACGCCGGGATCATCCGGTTGCCGCGCAACCAGTCGGAGGGGCACATCCCGAAGATCGCGCTCACGACGGGCGGCGCCGATCCGCTCGAGTGCTTGCTGCACAAGCTCGGGATTGATGAGAGCGAGTTCACGCCGGAGACCGGGACCGGGCGGATCAACCTGTTCGCCGGCCGCGGGGACGTCGATCACGAGGTGACGACGCGCTATGCGGATCGCCTGAATCAAGGCGTCGAGTTCACGCCGGCCACGAGCCTCTGGGGGACCGTCGACGCCCTGAGCCAGTACGACATGGTGATCCTCGCCTGCGAGGGCGACCCGCACCAGGAAGACAAACCCGGGCCCGCGCGCCAGGCCATGTTCGACTATACCTCGCTCGGCGGGCGCGTGTTCGCGTCCCACTGGCACAACGTCTGGCTGAAGAAGGGGCCGGCGCCGTTCCCGGACACGGCGGTCTGGGACAACGACGTCACGGACCCGGAGAGCCCTCTCACGGCGCTCGTGGACACCACGCTCCCGAAGGGGCAAGCCCTCGCGGAGTGGCTCGTCAATGTCGGCGCGTCGGACGTGCCCGGCGAGATCGTGATCAACGGCGCGCAGCATACGGTGAGCGACGTGACCGAGGACATCTCGACCCGGTGGATTTATTACAACGAACCCGAGCCGGCCGGGGTCCAGTACTTCACCTTCAACACGCCCGTCGACGTCCCGGAAGATCAGCAGTGCGGGCGTCTCGTGTTCACGGACATCCATGTCTCTGCGGCGGACCTCACGGGCCCGCCCTTCCCGGAGGGGTGCTCCACGGAGGAGCTGAGCGCTCAGGAGAAGGCGCTGCTCTTCATGCTGTTCGACCTGTCGTCCTGCATCGTGCCCGACGACGAGCCGCCGCCGATCCCCATCCCGCAGTGACCTGCCTCGCTGGCGTCCACCGCGCCGCCGGCGCCCGTGCGCCGGCCCCGGAGCCCCGCCGGGGCTGAAGGACGCATGTCGGTATTCTCCTGAACTACGTCGTCTCCATCCCGAGCTGCCCCGCAAACGATCCTTGATGATGGGCGGAGAGCGTCCTCTCCGCTCGACCCGGCGATCGCCGGGCGCCATCGGGCTTCGCCTTCGTGCCTCTCCGGGATGTCCTGTTGCCATCCGCCTCGCCTGATCGCGGGAGACCGCGAGCCGGGGAGCGTCTGTGCCCCATTGCGCGCGCCGGCGGCGGGACACGCTGCCGCGCTGCGCAGCCATTTCTCCGCTCTGCCCTCCGCGTGCGCCTCGGAGATATCGATTGAGCAGGCGGAGGCGTACGAAGACGTACGAAGACGTACGAAGACGACAATCATGACGACAGCCGAGACAAGAGGCTGTCGCGGTGGGAAGCACCACGCAGATACGGAATGTCATCCATGCATGGTCCGGGGATCCTGCTAGGATGAATCTCGCCCGCAGTGCGGGGTTACATCCGGAGCCGGGGTCGCTGATCTTCGGCTCGGAAGAAGGAACATTCCTACGATGGTCCAGCATCGCCCTAAGCCAGCGGCTGCATGTCGGGCCATCGAGCGCTGGCTTCGCGAGGGCGGTCGCGCTCCGCGATCATGCGGGGCGTCGCAGGAGACCGGGCGCACGGAGGCGCTTCCGCTGCAGGGCGAGATGGGGGGGATGCGCGGAGTGATGGAGGGCGATGAAGTTCAGGTCTGTCCTGCGCCGCCGCCGTCCTCGCGCCGGTACCTGTTCAGCCGGCGCGGCGACGCGGGCTGCCCGCTCTGCGCGCGGCGCGCGCGGTCGACGATGCCAGGCCTCGGCGGGGCGCCGTATCCCTTCCTGGCCGCCACCTGGGTGGTCCTCATGGTCGGCGAGCCCTTGCCGTCACCGCCCTGATCGCGCCCGGGCGCGGCGTCGTGCGCGGCTGAGCGGCTGACGCTCACGACGCCGCGCCCGGGCGCGTCAGCCGCTCAGCCGCGCACGACGCTGCGCTCCGGGAGCGTTCGTCGCCAGCGCGGCGGAGCGGGCGCGCGCCACCCCTCACGTTGGCCGCGAAGGTGGCTGGCGTGCCGCTGCGCCCGGAGGTGGGGCCTCGCGCGGGGGCTCGACGGTCGAGCATCTGCCGACGCCCTCTTGGGATGATGCCTGGGATGGGATGTGATGGAAAGGTGCGGCTGGGCGCTCCGCGGCGAGCGGCGCGCCCGACGCTGCAGCTCAGCTGGCCGCCGACCGCTTGCCGGCGGTCGCGCGCTTCTGCCCCGCCCTCCGCGCGCCCGGCTGCGCCGCCTTCGTTCGCCGCGCGGCTCCGCGCCCGACGCGGGCGCTGGCCGACGGCTTCCTCATCGCTGCTGCGCGCTGCGGCGCCGCGCGCTGGGGCGCCGCGCGCTTCGCGCCCGCCGCGCGCGTCGTCTTGCGCCCGGCGGCCGGCGTCGCGCCGGCCGCGCTCCGGCCGCGCCCCGCCGCGCTACCGGTGGCGGTCCGCTTCCTCGTCGTGGCCGCCCTCTTGGGTGCGCCGCTCTGCTGCCGGCTCGTCTGTCCGGCGGTCGCCTTCCTCGGCGCGCTGCTTGTCTTCTTCTTCTCCGCCGCCGCGGTGCTCCGCGCCGTGCTCGGCCGCGCCGCGGCGCTCGCTCCTGCCTTGCTCGCTCCCTTCTTCGCCCGGGTCACCCGCCGGGTCGACGCAGCGGCCATCCGCGCGCCGGCAGCGGACTTCGTCCGCCTGCGCGGAGCCTTCCGACCCGCCTCGCCCTGGGATATCGCGGGCGCAGCTTGCTTGCGCTCGCCGCTCTGGACCCGCTTCCGCTGCTTGGACGTATCCTTCGATGTCTCGCCTCTCGGCATTGAGCCCTCCCCCCGAGCTCTCTCGACATGAGCTCGCTCGTGGACTCATGGTGCCACAGCCTTCCCTCTTTCCCGGTCGGAAAGTCGGCGGGAAGCACCGGAATCGAAATCAGGATCCGCTGTAGCCAACCCCGGCGGAAGCGCCTATTGCGCGTCAGGCGCTCGGCAAATCCGCGCCCGAGACCCGCGCGGTGGAGCCGCAGGCGCGGCGAGCCCCACGCCCGCGCGAGATCCGCTCCCCTCGCGCCGCCATCGCGCCCCGCGCCGCGCGTCAGAAGCAGGTGCCGCCGCCGCAGCTGCTGCCCACGCATCGCAGCAGCTGCAACGTCTCCGGGCTGTGGATGCACTGGAACCCGCAGACGGCGGGGCCGCTCCCCTCGTCGAGGCAGCCGAAGAAGCACGCGACGTCGTCCGCGCAGGTGGGGCTGAGAAGGCACTGGTTCAGCTGCGCGCAGCAGCGCTCGGCCACGCATCCTCCGCAGCCCGTCCCGTCCGATGGGCAAGCGGGGCCGCCGCAGAGGCCGTTCTGGCAGCTGCCGTTGCAGCACTCGCCTGGGTCCGCGCACGGCTGGCCGTCGCGCGCGCACGGGGGCCGGCAGACGCCGTCCTCGCACGCTCCGCTGCAGCACGCCTCGCCGGACGCGCAGCGGCTGCCGTCTGCAGCGCACTCGACGCAGACCAGCCCGCAGAGCCTGGGGACCTCGCCGACGCAGATCTCGTCCCAGCTGGTGGTGCAGCAGAACGGGTCGAACCGGCAGAGCTCCGCCGCGCACCCGCCGCAGTCCGCGGCGAGCGGCGCGCCGATCTCGCAGGGCGCGTGCGAGCACGCCGCGCCCCCGCACACGCCCTGCGCGCAGACGCGGGAGCAGCACGCATCGGCCGAGCCGCACGCGACCCCGTCCGAGCTGCACCCGCCGCAGATGCCCGCGTTGCAGCGCCCGGTGCAGCAGTCCGCGCCCCGGCCGCACTCGGAGCCGTCGGGCGCGCACGCCTCGGCGCAGACGCCCGCGACGCAGGCGCCGCTGCAGCACGCGTCGCCCGCGCTGCAGCGCGCGCCGTTCGGGATGCACGGCGCGCGGCATGCGCCCTCCACGCAGCTCAGCGAGCAGCACTGTCCCGCGGACCCGCACGCGCTCCCGTCCAGGAAGCAGCCCCGCCCGCAGGCCCCGCCCATGCAGACCCCGGCGCAGCACTCCGCCGCGCTCTGGCACGGCGCCCCGTCGGCCGAGCAGCCCTGCCCGCAGAGCCCACCGGCGCACAGGCCGGCGCAGCAGTCGCCCGGGGCGGCGCACGGCGCGCCGTCCCGCGCGCAGCTGTCGCCGCCGCAGATCCCCTGCGCGCACGCGGCGCTGCAACAGTCCGCCGGGCCCTGGCAGGGGAGCCCGTCCTCCCGGCACACCGGCGGGTCCGGGGGCGGCGCGTCGGGGGCGCCCCCCGCGCCCGCGGGATCGGGCAGCCCGACGAGCTGCTCTCGGGAGCCGCACCCGAGGGCCGGCGCCGCGAGGACCACGAGCACGAGGAACACGAGGAGGGAACGCGCTCGGAAAAGCACGGCGCGGAGGCTAACACGGGGGCAGTTCACGACGGGCGGGCGTGGCGGTGGGGCAACGGCGGGGACGTGGGGAAGTGGAGATGGAGATGTCGAACGGAAGCGGGGAAGCGGCGCCGCCGGGGCGGGAGACCTCGGCGGCCCGCCGAACGTGCGGACCCGAGGCGGCTTCCGATGCTACACTCGTGAGCGTGTCGTTGAAGATCGACCAGGATCACGGGCGCTTCCGTCAGATCGTTCGCGGCCGCATCCGCGAGAACCTGCGCAAGTACATCTCGCAGGGCGAGCTCATCGGGCGAAAGGGGAAGGACCTCGTCTCGATTCCCATCCCTCAGATCGACATCCCGCGCTTCCGCTTCGGCGACAAGCAACGCGGCGGTGTGGGGCAGGGCGACGGCAACCCCGGCGATCCCGTGGGGGGCTCGGACGACAAGCAGCCCGGCCAGGGGCAGGCGGGCAGCGGCGAGGGGGACCACCTCCTCGAGGTCGACGTCACGCTCGAGGAGCTCGCCGGCATCCTCGGCGAGGAGCTCGAGCTGCCCGACATCCAGGACAAGGGCAAGAGCAAGATCTCGAACGCCCACGATCGCTACTCGGGCATCCGCAGGGTGGGCCCCGAGTCGCTGCGCCACTTCAAGCGGACGTACCGCGAGGCGCTGAAGCGGATGATCTCGAGCGGGACGTTCCGCCCGTCGGCGCCCGTCGTCGTCCCCGTCCCGGACGACAAGCGGTACCGCTCGTGGAAGACGATCACCGAGCCCGTCGCGAACGCGGTCATCATCTACATGATGGACGTCTCCGGGTCGATGGGCGACGAGCAGAAGGAGATCGTGCGCATCGAGTCGTTCTGGATCGATGCGTGGCTGACCCGCCAGTACAAGGGCCTCGAGTCGCGCTTCATCATCCACGACGCGATCGCCCGCGAGGTCGACCGGGACACGTTCTTCCACACGCGCGAGTCCGGCGGCACGATGATCTCGAGCGCCTACAAGCTGTGCTCGCAGATCATCGACAACGACTACCCGCCGGACGAGTGGAACATCTATCCGTTCCACTTCTCCGACGGCGACAACTGGTCGATGGACGACACGCTCTCCTGCGTGGACGTGCTCAAGACCCAGATCCTGCCGCGGGTCAACATGTTCGCCTACGGGCAGGTCGAGAGCCCGTACGGCTCGGGCCAGTTCATCAAGGATCTGAAAGAACACTTCTCGCAGGACGATCGGGTGGTGGTGAGCGAGATCAGGGACAAGGACGCCATCGTGGGCAGCATCAAGGATTTCCTGGGGAAGGGGAAGTAGAGCGGTATGAGCAAGTTCGCCCTGAACACCGCGCTTCCTCGCTACCTGCGCACCGAGAAGGAGCGCATCGAGAAGATCGCCCAGGACTACGGGCTCGACTTCTTCCCCGTCATCTTCGAGATGCTGACGTACGACCAGATGAACGAGATCGCCGCGTACGGCGGCTTCCCGAGCCGCTACCCGCACTGGCGGTTCGGCATGGAGTACGAGCAGCTCTCGAAGAGCTACGAGTATGGCCTCTCGAAGATCTACGAGATGGTCATCAACAACAACCCTTCGTACGCCTACCTCCTCGAGGGCAACTCGCTCACCGACCAGAAGCTCGTCATGGCGCACGTGTACGCGCACGTCGACTTCTTCAAGAACAACTTCTGCTTCCGGTCGACCGATCTCGACCATCGCGGCCCGATCCTCGACCCGGTGCGGAAGAGCGACGCCTACGATCCGGACCGCAAGTGGATCGACAAGATGGCGAACCACGGCGCGCGCGTGTCGCGCCACATCGAGCGCTACGGCATCAACAAGGTCGAGGCGTTCGTCGACCACTGCCTCTCGCTCGAGAACCTGATCGACCCGTGGGCCCCCTTCTCCGGCCGCCCTGTGGCCAAGGAGGACGAGGAGCCCACGGAGGAGCCGATGGACACCTACAAGCTCCGGGCCAAGGAGTACATGGACTCCTTCATCAACCCGGAGGAGATCCTCGCGGCGCAGCGGAAGAAGCGGCAGGATCAGAAGAAGCCGGAGCGCAAGGTGCCGGAGCGCCCGGAGCGCGACGTGCTCAAGTTCCTGCTCGACCACGCGCCGCTCGATCGGTGGGAGCGCGACGTGCTCGAGATCATCCGCGAGGAGACCTACTACTTCGTCCCGCAGCGCCAGACGAAGATCATGAACGAGGGGTGGGCCTCGTACTGGCACTCGAAGATGATGACCGAGAAGGTCCTCGATGCGTCGGAGATCATCGACTACGCCGAGAACAACGCCGGTGTCATGGCGACGGCGCCGGGGCGCTTCAACCCCTACAAGGTCGGCGTGGAGCTCTATCGCTACATCGAGGAGCGATGGAACAAGGGCCGCTTCGGCCGCGAGTGGGAGGAGTGCGCGGACCTCGACGCGAAGCGCACCTGGGACATGCGGCTCGGCCTCGGCCGCGAGAAGATCTTCCAGGTGCGCGCGCTCTACAACGACGTGACCTTCATCGACGAGTTCCTGACGCCGGAGTTCGTGATCGAGCAGAAGATGTACACGTTCGGCTTCTCGGGGCGGAACGACAGGTTCGAGATCGAGAGTCGCGAGTTCAAGGAGGTGAAGGAGAAGCTCCTCTTCCAGCTGACGAACTTCGGCGACCCGTACATCCGTGTCGTCGACGCCAACTACGGTAACCGGGGAGAGCTCCTGCTCGAGCACGTGCACGGCGGCTTCGACCTCCGCGCCGACTACGCGCGCGAGACGCTCGTGGCGCTCGTCCGGTGCTGGAAGCGGCCGGTCGGCGTGGCGACGAAGATGGATAACAAGCCTGTGCTGCTCCGGTACGACGGCAAGGAGCACGCGATGACCCCGTACAAGCTGTGAGCGCCTGCGGAGCGATCCGCCGGCTCGGCGTCCTGCTCGCGCTCGCCGGCTGCGCCCCGGCGGCGCCAGCGTCGCGCTCTCCGGCGCCGGCGCCGCGACCCTCGGGGGAGGCCCCTGCGCCGTCTGCCCGGCTCGATCAGACGGCGAACGCGGCGCCCGCGCCGCCTCCGGGGAGCGGCGCTGCCCCGGGCGCGGCAGGCCCGCCGGTCGGCTCGGGCGTCCCGCTCGACGCGCCGTCCACCAGCGAGGTCGCGGCGGCGAGCCCTCCGCCGCGCGTCGCGCGCGGCACCGGCACGCCGGCGGACAGGAAGCTCGAAGAGGGCGACGCCGCCTATGCGAGCGGCGATTTCGCTGCTGCCGAGAGGGCCTATCGCGCGGCCGCGCAGCTCGACAGGAAGGACGCGGCGGCGATCGTCGGCGCCCAGCGCGCGGCGATCGCCAGGGCAGGCGTGTCCACCGACTACAACGGGGCGCCGGGCGACAGGACGCTGCTCGCCGCGCTCCCGGAGCTGAAGCGCGCGGTGACGCTCGAGCCTGGCCACGCGCTCGCGCACCTCGAGCTCGGTCGCACACTCCTCGTCCTCGGCCGGGCCGACGCGGCGCTCGGTGAGCTGACACGTGCCGCGGAGCTCGCCCCGAGCGACGCCGAGGCGCACTCCGCGCTCGGCGTCGCGCACCTCGCGCTCGGCAACCTGCAAGACGCTGTCCGCGAGCTGACGCGTGCCGCAGAGCTCGCACCCGGGGACGCGGAGCGGCAGGCGAACCTCGGGACAGCGCTCCTGGCCGCGGGGAGGACGGCCGACGCGATCCGCGCTTACGAGCGCGCCGCGAGGCTCTCGCCCGCGGACGCGCGCCTGCAGAACGACTTCGGGACGGCGCTCCTCGCCGCGAACGATCCCGCGCGCGCCGTTCCGCACCTCGAGGCGGCTGTGGCGCGCGACCCGGCGCGCGCCACCTACCGATCGAACCTCGGGTATGCGTACCACCTCCGTGGCGACCTGCAGAAGGCGACCGCGCTCTACCGCGAGGCGCTCAAGCTCGACGACAAGCTCGGGAGCGCCTGGATCAACCTGGGCAACGCCCTTGCGCAGTCGGGCCAGCTGAAGGACGCGCGCGCAGCGTACGAGAAGGCGCGCGCCGTCGACCCCACGGATCCGCGCGTGAAGGCGGTGATCGACGAGCTCGACGCCATCGAGCGGCGCGGCGCTCCGCCGCGGTGACGCCGAGGCGCCGGTCGCGTGCGCCACAGCGGCGCTGCGCGGTGAGCTGCGCGCAGCGCTGGGGAGGCGGTGCGCTGCCGGGTTGGACAGCGCGACGGTGAACACCCGCGGCCTGCGTCGTTGATTGTCAAGCTTAATCGTTGCCGTGTCCGACCCCGCGCGCCGCCTAGCCGCCTGCGCCGAAGGCGAGGGCGCTCCTTGGCCGAGCGGCGCCCGGCAGCAGGAGCGGGCGCTGAAGGATCATCGATGTCGTGAAGCGATCCCGTACGCGAGGCACACCCGACGCCGGCCGCGGGCGCTCATTCGTCGCGGCGCAGCCCAGAGACGCCGACTTCCGCGCGATGGGCCGCATACCGAATCCGCGTGCGAGAGACGGACTCGGGTCCGGCGTGCGATGGGCTAGGCGGTAGGTGGGCGCACGGATCTCCTTGCACTCCCGTGGCGACTCTCGGGACCACACGATGCCTGAGCGCGCCTTCGCCTCGCGCAGGAAAGGGTTGACAGAAGCGAGGCACGTTCGATTACCTCTCTTCTGCAGCTCCAGATGCTCTGATGGTCAACCACTGTGCGCTCGGTCAAGACGAGCGGGGTGCATATGTGGTTCGAATTACAACCAAACGCCTCCGCAGCGGGTGCTCTGTGGACAAAATGGCTGGCGGCCGTGGTGACTCCATGACGTCGCGTCCGGATAGAGGCAGGGCTCATTTCACGCGGATAAGCGCGAAACGATCGAGCCGAGCCGCAGGCTGCTGGAGGCTGTCCTACATCGATTTACCTGACCGTAAGGTCAGTGTAGATCCGAATTTGCGATTTGTATTACAAAAATGTTGCGACGTGATGGCATGCCTGGTGCAACCCGTCGGGCGGGCGCTGACGTTTCTGCCGTCTGAAATCCCGATGGGGCTCGCTGGAAACCTCGCGATGCACTCGACGGGGCACCCCGAACCCGGGTAACCTCGTTCGTGCCTCACTCGTCAACCAACCCCCGAGGCTTTGATGTCCGTTTCCAAGCAGGCCGACATAGCCCCGACGTTGAGACCGCCGCCGGCTCCTTTGGTGGACGGTATGATCATCTCCGCGAACTTCTCCGTGGGTGGTTTCAGCAAACGTTGGAACCACTGTCATCAGCTGGCCAACTTTCTCGCGCGATATGCCAGTGCCAACGAAGACGACCCCGAGCGTCATGCAACCTTGTTGTCGACGTTCTTTAACGAGCTGCTCGAGGCCGTCTTTCGAAATCACGGGCCATGCGGCGAAATACAGATTCGGTTCCGGAAGAGTCAGAGTCATATCTTCGTCGAGGCCGAGGTTCCGGTCAACGAACAGAGCGCGAAGTTTTATAATCACGCAGTCCAGCTGGTCAATCAGCCCGACCCGATGTCCTGGTATCGAGAACAGCTCGAGAACGACGTCCCGGACGATGACGCGCAGGCGCTTGGGCTCTTGGAGCTCGCGGTCGTGTACGGCTCCAAACTGAGCATCACCGAACCCGCTGGCGGGGGCCAGCTTCTGCTGGCCATTCAGTTCCCGTTCACTGAGGTAGACGAATTATGACTGCTTCGATCGGTCGCGAATCCGTCGTGCCGCCTTCCTCCTCGAGCGGCCTGCCGTCGTGGCGCTCGCAGGTCACGTTCAGCATGCGCGTCGACCAGACGGATCAAGAGGTCGCGCTGTCAGGCATGTTGCGGCCTTTTGGCGCCGATCAGATGAGGGCCATCCGCGGTACGCTGGAGACGGCAGCGAAGAGCGCGAGGGGCGAGTTGTGCTTGGACTTCAAGCGTCTCAAGTACATGAACAACGTCGCGTTCCTCGAGATCAACAGGTTCGTTCGCTGGGCGGTCGAGGCGCGTCCTAACCTCAAGATTAAGCTCATTATTTCGAGCGTTATCCCCTGGGCTATCCGCAAGTTTCAGGTGATCGCGGAGATCTATACCAACGTCTCTGTCGAGATCTACGACATGGCGTTCTATCCGATCCAGCGGATGCTGGAAGACGCCGAGTTCATCGACGTGCTCCGGCTGCAGGAGCGGATCATCTGGGAGCACGAGCGCAAGATACTGCCGCACCACGGGCTCATGCCGGGGATGAGGATCGCGGACATCGCCTGCGGGCTCGGGTACTTCGCGGTGATGCTCCAGAAGGACTTCAAGCCCGAGTACTTGGTCGGCGTCGATCACTCCCGCCCATCGCTCCGCTATGCGCAGGAGATGGCGAAGCGGCTCGCGATGGAGGACGTGGAGTACCAGTACGGCGATGCCGCGACTCTCCTCCTGCCGGACAACTCGTTCGATTTCGTGGCATGCCGCCTCGCGCTCCAGGTCTTTCACCAGCCCGAGATGATCATGCAGGAGCTCTATCGCATCTGCAAGCCGGGGGGACGCATTTATATCACGAACGAGATGATGTCGTGCAACTACGGGTGGCCCGACCACGAGCTCATCCGCGCGACCTACCAGCGCATCCTCGAACTCGGCAAGATGGTCGGCATGGATCTCGATATAGGGATGAAGACGCGGCAGGTGCTGACGGACGCCGGCCTCGAAGACCTCAAGATCAACCTCATCGACATCACCAACATGAACACCGACTGCTACGACTTTGCCCGGGTCGTGGAGAGCTGGATCAACGGGACGAGCCAGATGGCGGCCACGGCGGGCACCCTTCCGGAGTTTCACCAGGAGATCTCGGCAGGCCTCAAGGTCCACATGGCGACCATCACCAATCCGAAAGGACTGGCGTCGTGGCCCATCTACGCGGGCTCGGGGCGCAAGCCAGTGAAGATGATGTAGGACGTTTTGTGGGAACTGCGCTCGTTTCAGTGGGAGATACTCATACGTGACCTCGCCTGCTGATGAGACACGGAAGGAGCCTCGGCGGCGTGGCTTCTTCTTTGGACTCAGAAAATTCAATACGAAGTTCATGCTGGTCACCGGGTTCAGCGTGCTGCTCGGTGCCCTCCTGAACGTCCTCGTAGCTCGGCAAGGTCTGCATGAGCTCAGCCAGAAGTCCGCCCGCGAGATAGAAGGCGGGCTGAACGAGGCGAACCGCGAGTACCTGACGAACCACCTCGGCGACACGGCGCAGCAGGTCAACCTGAAGCTGGGCCACGCCTATGCCGATCTCAGGATGCTGGCCGCCATCATGCAGACGATGGTGGACCAAGGCGACCAGCTCGACGAGCTGCACAAGAAGGTCGCCAGCACGGATTTCTTCCGCGACAAGCTCGTCTACAACTCGAAGAGCAACTGGTGGCAGAACGGCCCGGACGAGCCGACCGTCCTCGGCGTCTGGGGCTACCTCGGCAAGGACGGCCAGATTCTGCCTGACGTGCAGCGAGCGGTGGACAGGACCGCGCTGCTCGACCTCATCCTTCCGTCGTTCCAGAAGTACGGGGCTGATAAGCTCCAGGTCTATTACGCCGACAGCGCGGAGCAGCCGTTCGTCCGGGTGGCGCCCTACCTCGACATGGGGGGCACGTTCGATAAGCTCTATCCGGGGCACAACGAGAAGCGGTGGTACGACTTCTTCTATCCCGGCCTCGTCGAGAGCTGGAGCGAGTGGCTGAAGGAGCCTGGAGGGCTGGAGAGCCGTCCCGTTCAGACGACGGTCACGGCGCCCTACGACGACGCGGGGGGCGGCGGCATGATCATGACCGCGTTCCATCCGATCTGGAGCAAGGGGCGCGACAAGTTCGCGGGCGCGCTCGGGCTGGACCTGACCCTCGCGCAGCTCGTCGCGTCGATCAAGGACGTCCGCCTGGCGAACGCCGGCTTCGCCTTCCTGACCCAGGCGGACGGCAACGTGCTCGCCGTGAACGACCTTGGCGTCACGACGCTGCACCTCCGGGCCGAAGGCGGCGCGGGGCAGAGCGAGGGGGTGGGTGTCCTCCAGCGTCGGCTCAAGGACAGCAGTGACCCCGCAGTCGCGATGATCGCGCTGCCCAGCGACGATAACGTAGATTACCATGAGCGGATGATCGCCGGAGAGGCGTACATCATCGCTCTGCAGCGGCTCGCTCCCGTGAACAGCTGGGCTGGTCCAGGCGCGCGGATCGAGTCGCAGCAGTGGACGCTCGGGTTCGTCGTGCCGAAGAAGGAGCTCTACGCGTCGCTCCTCGCATCGCAGCGTGCCATCGAGGAGAGCCGGACCAGCATCGTCACGAAGCAGATCCTCGTCACGATAGCCTCGTTCCTCGCGCTGATGCTCGGCGTATACCTCGTCTCCCGCAAGATGACCGGCGCTCTCGTCGCGCTCTCGACCGGCGCGACGCGGATGCGGGAGGGCGACTACGGCGTTCGCATCGACGTGAACTCCGCGGACGAGATCGGGCAGCTCGGCGTCGCGTTCAACGACATGGCGAGCGAGATCGAGGCCTACACGAACAACCTCGAAGAGCTCGTCGGCGAGCGGACGCGGGCACTCGAGAAGGCGAACGAGGAGATCAGCGAGCTGAACGCGAAGCTCGCGCAGGAGAACATCCGGCTCGGCGCCGAGCTGAACGTCGCGCGGCAGCTCCAGCTCATGGTGCTCCCTGCGCCGAGCGAGCTCCAGGAGATCCCGGGCCTCGACATCTCGGGCTACATGGCCCCCGCCGACGAGGTCGGCGGGGACTACTACGACGTGCTCCGGAGCGACGGGCTCGTCAAGATCGGGATCGGCGACGTCACCGGCCACGGGCTGGAGAGCGGCGTGCTGATGCTCATGGTCCAGACGGCCGTCCGGACGCTGCTCGCGGCCAACGAGCGGGATCCGAAGAAGTTCCTGAGCATCGTCAACAAGGTCATTTACCAGAACATCCAGCGCATCCGGTCGGACAAGAACCTGTCCTTGACCCTGCTCGACTACAGCGACGGCGAGCTCCAGCTCACCGGCCAGCACGAGGACCTGATCATCGTCAGGAAGGACGGGACCCTCGATCGTGTCGAGACCATGGGGCTCGGGTTGCCGATCGGCATCGACCTGGATATCAGCGATTTCATCGGTAGCATCGAGGTGAAGCTGGCGCCCGGGGACGTCGTGACGCTCTTCAGCGACGGCATCACCGAGGCGGAGGACTCTTCAGAGGAACAGTACGGAATCGACCGTCTGTGTCAGGTGATCTCGCGAAACCACCAAAGAACCTCGCGGGAGATCAAGGACGCTATCATCGAGGACGTCTTGGCGCACGTAGGCTACAACAAAATCCATGATGACATCACTGTACTTGTCATTAAGAGGGTATGAGCAAGGGGGAGACTGGGCATTACCATGAGCGAAATCATCGGCGTCTACTCTTTAGACGATTCGTTCAGCGAACACATGTCGCTGACGTTGTACCCCGACTCGTTCGCGGTGAGATGGAGCCTCTGTAACCTGACGGCCAATTTCATGGCCGAGTACTTCGGCGAGCTCTTTCCGGAGATCGACGGCGAGGACAGGCTCATCAGCCGAGACGAGGTCTCAGGCGCCATCGGGTACGTTCTGAACGAACTGGTTGAGAACGCCGTCAAGTTCAATCAGCACGGTGACATCACTGTGACCGTGGGTATCGGGCGTGAGGACCTGGTGTGCCTCGTCAGCAACCAGATCACGAACGCCGCTGTCCCCTCGCTTCGTGAGAAGCTCCTAGAGCTCACACAGGAGGACCCTGGGGAGCTCCTGCGTCGGCAGGCGGAGGCGAACGCCGAAGACGCGGAGAACGCCGGGTCGGGGCTCGGGTATCTCATCATCATGAATGATTACGGTGTCAGTCTTGGCTGGAAGCTGGACCCGATCTCGGTCAACAGCTTCAGCATCAAGACGATGGCCAGGATTCCTATTTTGAATGAAAGGTCGAGAATGGAAATCAAAGGTGGTAACTACCGGGTTTGGTACGATCCCTCTGAGGTGGTGGTGTACCTGGAAGGAATCCTTCGTCTTGGCGGCACCACCGAGTACGCCCCCATCGAGGAGCTGCTCGACAAGGTCCTGGCCACGAACCCTCCCACCATCACACTCGACGTCAGGGCGCTGAACTTCCTGAACAGCTCCGGGATCAACGTCCTCTACAAGTTCGCGATCGCCACCAGGAAGAAGGGCGAACTCCAGCTCATCGTCCGCGGGTCGAAGTCCATCCCGTGGCAGGGGAAGTCGCTGCCCAACCTGAAGAAGTTCAATCAGAACTTCGAGATGATACTCTGTGATTGAGATCGGATGGGTTCTTCCGTCCAACCCGAATCGCGTCCAGGTCGAGCCATGACTGCACCCAAGGACATCAGCTCGATGCACTCCAGAGGCTTCCTGCAGAAGCAGAGCAATCTGGATGCCATCAGGGCGATCGTGAAGGAGCGGCAAGCGTGGAACACCTTGCTCCGCGACGAGGGGAACTTCACAGACTTCATGGAGCGCTGCAACGCGCTGCTGGAGTACGTCGACAAGCTGAAGCTCGACTTCGACGACCTCTCCCTGGTGCACGAGGCGATCCTGGAACACGCGACCAGCATCGAGAACGAGCTCGAAGGGTACAACCGGGCCATCGACGACGACCTTGCGGTGGCGCGGCAGGTCCAGCGCGCCCTGCTTCCGGAGGCGAGCGGGGCCATCGCCTCGTCCTTCGACATGGCCATCTTCCACAAGCAGCTCGCCCAGGTCGGAGGAGACTACTACGACTTCTTCTACCTTCCCGGCGAGCGCCACGCGATAGGTGTTTACGATATCTCAGGTCACGGAGTATCGTCGGCGCTCATCATGGCGTTTTTGAAGGCGCAGTTCGCCCACGCTACCAAGCGGCTGGATAGCCCGGGGGCGATCGTGGACTGGGTGAACCGGAGCGCCTACTCGTTCCTCCGGGAGGTTCGCCGTTACGCGACGGTGAACTTCGTCATGTTTACTGACCGATTCCTCCGCTACGTCTCGGGCGGAGGGTACGGGCTCCTGGTCCGTCGCGGTACGCCTCGCTCGTTCAACCGGGTGAGCAACTTCATCGGTCTGCGCATCAAGCCATTTCACGAGTTCGAGCTGCCGTTCGAGGAGGATGACGTCCTCGCCTTGTACACAGACGGGATGTTCGAGGCGCAGGACGCGAGCGGGGAGATATATTCCGTGCAACGTCTCAACGAAATCGTCGTCAAGCACAGCGAGGAACCGGTGCAGGTGATCCTCGACCGGTGCATCGAGGACTACACGCGGTTCCGGGTGGCGGACGCCGACGACATCACACTGATCATCCTGCGAAGGTGCGCCTGATGAAGCCCGAGAAGAATCATTCGCAGACGTCGGTCGGTGCATCGATATATATATCTCCGATCGATCACATCACGGGCGACGTGGCCGGCCTGCTTGCGAACTTTTTGGACGCGCTGCTGGTGAGGTTCTATCCCAGACGGATCTGCCAGAAGGTCAACGTGGTGGTCACGGAGCTGGTCACCAACGTGCTCCAGCACGGGACCGAGCGTGAGAGCGAGGTGCGGCTCGATCTGAGCATCGATCCGGATCGATTGCTCATCAAGGTATCCAACCGCGTTACGCCGGAAGAGTACCGGACCGTCAAGGCGGTATTCGACGAGATCTTCGCCGCGGAGGACCCGAGAGAGCTCTTTGCCAGGACGGTGCGCGAGCGGCGCAACGATCGACGCAGGGGCGGTCTAGGGCTCATTCGGTTGACCGCCGAGAACAAGTTCCATCTCTCGACGCAGTACGTCGATGGAATCCTCGTCGTCCAGGCTACTTTCCCTTGAAAAGGCTGCGTATGTTTTTCACGAAAGGTCGCGTATGAAGGCTCTCAGCTATGGAGAAATCACGGATGGCGGGCTGAGCGTCTTTCAGTCGGTCGCCCGGCTCGATGACGACAACCGCCTCGTCTTGACCTTCGAGGGCGCTATCCGGATCGACAACCCGTACCGGTACCTGTCGAGCTACCTGGACGAGCTCGCCCGAGTCCTCCCGCAGCACCCGATCACGTCCACGGTGATGGATTTCGTGAAGATGCGGTTCTGCAACTCGAACGGCTTCTACGTCATCATGGATATCGTGGACGCCGTGTACAACCTGGTCCCCGGCCGGGTGACCGTGCGGCGGATCCTCGACGATGACTGGCAGCACGAGACGCTGCCCATCCTGCTCAACCTGAACGAGGAGCACGTGGCCGCGCGGACGACGTTCGAGGACGTCAAGGAGACCTAAGCGTGGGGGTGTGGGCTGGGTAAGGCGACCGGCGATGGACACACCTGCGAACGAAGCGGACGTAGAGAGGTTCTTCGCTGTCTGTCCCGATCCGCTGTGTGTTCTGCGGAGCGATGGATCGTTCCTGCGCGTGAGCGGCGCCTGGGAGCGGACGCTCGGCCTCGGGACCGGGGATCTCGTCGGCAGGAGCCTCCTCGATCTCGTGCATCAGGACGACGTCGTCGCGACCCGGGAGCAGATGGATCGGCTCCGCCAGGGGCCTGTCACGCTCGGGCTGGAGAACCGGTGCAGGAGCAGGAGCGGCCTCTACGTCTGGCTGTCGTGGTCGATGCTCTCGGTGCCGAGCGAGGGGCTCGTGTACGGGTGGGCGCGCAACGTGGGCAAGCAGAAGCGCCTCGAGCGGGCGCTGATGCAGCGGATCGAGACGAAGATGCTTGTCGCGTCGATCTCGGCCCATTTCATCAACGTGAAGCTTTCGGACGTCGACCGCGGCTTCCACTCGGCGCTCGCGGAGCTCGGCAAGGCGCTGCGCGCCGACAGGACGAGCCTGTTCCTCCTGGCGGAGGACGGGCGACGGTTCCTGAACACGCACGAGTGGTGCGCCGACGGGGTGCCGTCGCTGCGCGCGGAGCGGGGAGTCGTGTCCAGGGACGTGTATCCGTGGCTCGTCGAGCGGCTGTTCCGCCTCGAGGTGTGCGACGTCCCGCGCGTGGCCGACCTGCCGGAGGAGGCAGCGAGCGAGCGGCGGGCCTTCACGGAGCTCGGGATCGCCTCGCTCGTCCGGATGCCTGCAGCGTACGGGGGGCGGCTCCTGGGCGTCGTGGGGCTCGACGCGGTGCGATCGACCCGCGCGTGGGACAAGAGCGTCCGGGCGCTGCTCCAGGTCATCGGCGAGATGTTCGCGATCACGCTGGAGCGCATGCGCGCCGAGGAGTCGCTGCGCGCGGTGGTCGAGCAGCAGGAGTCGATGCGCGCGGTGATCTCGCGGCAGGAGTCCGCGATCGAGACGCTGTCGACGCCGATCATCCAGGTCTGGGACAGCGTGCTCGTGCTGCCGCTCGTCGGCAGCATCGATCGCCACCGGGCGACAGAGATCACGGAGAAGCTGCTGCGCACGATCGTCGAGACGAAGTCGCGCTACGCGATCGTCGAGGTGACGGGGGTCGAAGAGGTCGACTCGACGACGGCGCAGCACCTCATCAGCATGCTCCAGACGATCGAGCTGCTCGGCGCGCAAGGGGTCGTGGCCGGGGTCCAGCCGCAGGTGGCGCAGACGGCCTCGTCGCTGGGCGTCGAGCTCTCGTCCGTCCAGGTGCATCGGGACCTCCAGGAGGCGCTGAGGTGGTGCATCCGGGAGCTCCGGGCAGACCGGGCGACAGGGAAGCCGCGGCTGGGACGGCGGTAGATCCAGGTTGCGCTTCCCCCGGGGAGCGAATATTTCGTACACGAAGCATCGTGACAGCGACCCTGCCGCCGCCCGAGAGGCCGGAGATCGACGCCATCGTGGAGATGATCATCTATCTCTACACGGAGTCGCGCAGGCTCACGAAGGGCATGGCGAGCGGATTCGGCCTCACCGGGCCACAGCTCACCATCCTCAAGCTGCTCGAGTCGTTCCAGGATCTCTCGCTGTCCACGCTGTCGGAGCGCATCCGGGCGCAGAACAGCACGGTGACCGGGATCGTCGATCGCATGGAGCGAGAGGGGCTCGTCCGCCGCGAACGCTCGAAGGCCGACCGGCGCGTCGTCCACATCCGGCTCAGCGAGAAGGGGGCGCGGCTCGCCCGCGAGATCCAGGTCGAACCGATGGAGATCTTCCGGAGCGCGCTGCTGAGCTTGAGCCCGACCGACCTGCGCGATCTGCTCCGGATCCTGACGAAGCTGCAAAAACAGGTGGTCTCGCGGGTCGGACAGAGCCGGACAGAGGAAGAGCGACGGCGCTGAGGACGTGAAAGGAAGGCAGGGGGCATGAGAGAGAAGCCGACGTTCACCGGAGAACCGAGGGATCCGAACGGACGAGATCCCGATATCTGCGTGGTGACCTGCGCGCTGTCAGGGGTGCTCGCCGGCCGCAAGCAATGCCCCGCCATCCCGTATACGCCGGTCGAGATCGCCGAGGAGGCGAAGCGGGCCTACGACGCAGGGGCGGCGGCGGTGCACATCCACGCGCGCAACGACGACGGATCACCGACGTTCTCTCCGGCCGTGTTCGCGCGGATCAAGGACGAGGTGCGCAAGCGCTGCCCGGTGATCCTGAACTTCTCGACGGGCACCCTCCTCGACGACGTGAGCGAGCAGTGCGCGACCCTCCGGGAGAGCCGCCCCGAGATCGCGGCGCTCAACATGGGCACCATGAACTACTCGAAGTACTCGCGCGCGCGGAAGACCTTCGATTTCGATATGGTGTTTCCCAACACGTACGCGAAGATCAGCAAGCTCCTTGACGCAATGAACGAGGCCGGGACGAAGCCCGAGCTCGAGTGCTTCGATACGGGGCACACCCAGGGCACCTGGCCGCTCGTCGACATGGGGCTCCTCAGACCCCCGCTCCAGTTCTCGTTCATCGTCAACGTGCTGGGCGGCATCCCCGCGCACGTGGAATCGCTCCAGCTCCAGACCAGGATCATGCCGCCCGGCTCGGAGTGGGAGGTGATCGGGATCAGCCACGGGCAATGGAGGATGCTGGCGGCGGCGCTCGTGCTCGGCGGCAACGTGCGGTGCGGGCTCGAGGACCACTTCTACCTGCCGAGCGGCGAGATGGCGCGCAGCAACGGAGAGCTCTGCGAGGTGGCCGTGCGCATGGTGCGCGACGTCGGCCGCAGGCCGGCGACCGTCGAGGAAGCCCGGCAGATCCTGGGCCTTCACGACGGCGGCGCGGCAGGAGCGGCGGCCTCATGACGGAGCGCGCGTACACGGTCATCCAGGCCTTCTCCGCGGGGGGCGTCCTCCGGCTCACGCTGAACAACCCGTGGCGCAAGAACGCGATCGGGCCGGCGATGGTGAGCGAGCTCCTCGACGCCCTCGCGGAGGGCGCGGCGGACGAGGCGGTGCGCTGCGTGGTCCTGACGGGCGCGGGCGACGCGTTCTGCGCGGGCGGGGACTTCGCGCAGATCGCGGGCGCCGAGGGGGCGCCGCCGCCCGAGATGAAGGGCGATTACGCGGACCTCCTGCTCGCCTTCGCGAACTCGAGCAAGCCGATCGTGGCGCGGGTGAACGGGCACGCGCTGGGCGGCGGGCTCGGGCTCGTCGCGGCGTCGCACGTCGCGATCGGCGCCCGCGGCGCCAAGCTCGGGACGCCGGAGATCAACGTCGGCCTGTTCCCGATGATGATCATGGCGGTGCTCCAGCGGCACGTGAGCCGGCGCAAGCTGCTGGAGATGATGCTCCTCGGGCAGCGCCTCGACGCCGACGAGGCCGCGCAGTGCGGCCTGCTCAACAAGGTGGTCGAGCCGGGCGCGCTCGACGCCGCGGTCGACGAGGTGACCTCCGCCATCGCCTCGAAGAGCCCGATCGCGGTGCGCCTCGGCCTCGAGGCGTTCGCGGCGCAGGACGATCTCGACCTCGAGTCGGCGCTGCCGCTCCTGCGCGAGCGGCTCGCCGGCTGCCTCGCGACGGACGACGCGCGGGAAGGGCTCCTGGCCTTCCTGGAGAAGCGAAAGCCCCGCTGGTCGGGCAAGTAGGCGCGCCGGGGCGCGCAGGGAGAGGTGGCCCGTGAACATGCGAGAGCTCGTGAAGGACCTCGAGGCCCGCCGGGAGCAGGTGCGGCGGATGGGCGGCGAGGAGCGCGTGGCGAAGCAGCACGCGCGCGGGAAGATGACGGCGCGGGAGCGGCTCGCGGCGTTCTTCGACGACGGCGTGCACTTCGAGGTGGGGATGCACGGCACGCAGATGGGGCTCGCGGCAGGGCCGGACGGGAGCGACAGGCCGCCGGCGGACGCGGTGGTCTGCGGGTTCGGCAAGGTCGACGGGCGGATGGTCTGCGCCGCGGCGTACGACTTCACCGTGAAGGGCGGCAGCATCGGGCAGACGGGCGAGGAGAAGGTGACCCGCCTGCGGCAGATGGCGCTCCGCGGCCGCTGGCCGATCGTGTGGTTCATCGACTCGGGCGGGGCGCGCATCGATCCCGGCTCGATGCACCCGGACAGCATCTCGCTGTTCGCCGGCTCCGGGCACCTGTTCCGCGAGCAGGTGCACATGAGCGGCGTCGTGCCGCAGGTCGCGGCCATGGTGGGGCCCGGCGCCGCGGGCACGGCGTACATCCCGGGGCTCGCGGACTTCGTGCCGATGGTCAAGGACGTCGGCTCGATGGCGCTCGGCGGTCCGGCCCTCGTGCGCGCGATGACGGGCGAGGACATCTCCGAGCAGGAGCTCGGCGGCAGCAAGGTGCACACGACGAAGAGCGGCGTCGGGGACGCGGAGTACCCGAGCGACGCCGCGTGCGTCGCCGCGGTGAAGCGGTACCTGTCGTTCTTCCCCTCGAGCTGCGACGAGGATCCGCCGCGCCTGCCGGTCACGGATCCGATCGACCGGCGGGAGGAGTCGCTGCTCGACCTCCTGCCGGAGAGCCCGCGGCGCGCCTACGACATGCTGAAGCTGATCGACGCCATCGTCGATCACGGTGAGCGGTTCGACCTGAAGCCGCGGTGGGCGCGGTCGATCATCACCTGCCTCGCGCGCATCGGCGGCCAGCCGGTCGGCGTCGTGGCCAACCAGCCGACCCAGATGGGCGGCATCCTCGACGTGGACGCGTCGGACAAGGCCGCGCGCTTCATGCAGATCTGCGACGCGTTCAACCTCCCGCTCGTGTTCCTGCAGGACGTGCCGGGGTTCATGATCGGCTCGAAGGTCGAGCACGAGGGGATCATCCGCCACGGGGCGAAGATGCTGCACGTCATGGCGGCGGCCACGGTGCCCAAGATCACGGTGGTCGTGCGCAAGGCGTACGGCGCGGGCTACTACGTGATGTGCGGGCGCGCGTACGAGCCGGACCTCATCGTCGGCTGGCCGACCGCCGAGATCAGCGTGATGGGGCCGGAGGGGATGCTCGGGATCGCGGCGAGGAAGGTGTTCGGTGACGCGCCGCCGCCGCCGGAGGTGAAGCAGGGGATGGTCGACGCGATCCAGAAGAACATCGACGTGATGAAGGTCGCCGGCTGGGGGCTCATCGACGACGTGATCGACCCGCGGGACACGCGGAGGGCGATCGCGTGGGGGCTGGAGCTCGCGCGGAAGAAGCGGGTGGAGCGGCCGGAGAAGAAGCGGGGGATCCTGCCGGTGTAAGTCGCGCCAGGGACGGCGTGCCCCGCGTCAGGGTGTCCCTGCCGAACTGACGCGCGGTCCTGTGCCTCGCGCTACGGGTCGTGCTCCTCGTGTTCCGGCGCCTGGCTGGCCTCGGGCTTCGGCTTGGGCGTCGGCACGGCTCGCGGCGCGGCCGCGTAGAACGGCTCTGGTGCGCTCTTCACGCGAAGGAGCGTCGTGTTCTTGGCGGGGACGACGGCGGTGTACGCGTCCAGGCCGAGCTCGCTGCCCGGCTCGTTCGCGTGCAGCGTGGCCGTGACCTCGTAGAGGCCCTCGCGGTTGAACGTGTCGGCGGGGCAGACCTCCCGGAGGAGGAGCGAGACGTCGGCCGATGCGCCGGGCTTCAGCGTCCTGAAGAGATCGCGCGGGATCGCCCCCGTCGGCGGGGCCGCCGTGCATACCGTCTCGCCGTTCGGGCCGGCGACGTGGAACTCGAGCATCCGAGACCGGATGGCGACGGTCATGGGGCGCCTGCCAGCGTTCTTGGCGCTCACCCGGACGACGATCGAGCGAGGGCTCGCCGCGTCGGACCAGGGTTCGCTCGTGAGCTCCAGGCGAGGCGTGTTGGCGTCCACGATCGGCTTGCCCCGCGCACCGGCGCCGTGGTCCTTGTCCGACGGAACGCGCTTTTCCGCGGACTCGCCGGCTGGCCTGTCCGCGGATGTCTGGGCCGCTCTGTCGTCCGCGGGCTGAGCCGCCTTGTCGCCCGTGGCCTGAGCACCCTTATCGTCCGTGGCCTGAGCCGCCTTGTCACCCGAGGATTGAGCGGCCTTGTCGCCAGGAGGCTGAGCCGTCTCGTCCGCCGGAGAGGCTGGCTCGGTGCCGCCGGCAGCGTCCGCGGCCGCCTCCTTCGGGGGCAGCCCGTAGCTCAGCACGACGGTGGGCGCCGCGAGGCCGGGCGCAGGGGCGAACGCCGGCGGATCGTCCGTCGACTCCGCAGCGAACGGCGCCGCAGGCGGCTTCTTCGACCACTTGGGCGGCGGACCCCAGCCGTACCAGGTCCTCACCACCGAGCCGCCCGCGAGCGCCGCCTCGTCCTTGCCGAAGCAGAGCAGGCGCGGGTCGAAATGCTCCATGTACGACTGACCGGGCGCGAGCAGCAGCGCGCGCCGCTCCGGGAAGCCGCTCGGCTTGAGCCCCGCGGGCGCGGCGCAGCGAACCGTCTTCTTCGCGCGCTTGTTCAGCGTGTCGACCTCGAGGCGCAGCAGCCGCACGTCCGCCGGGATGCGCATCGGCCGCTCCCCTTCGTTGTCGATCCGCAACGTCCAGGGCCCGTGAGGCGACGGCGCGATGAGCCACAGGCGCGCCGGTGGAGGCGGCAGCGGCGGGGACTCGGGCGCCTTCTTCTTCGCGCTCGCCTTGGGCGCGCCGACGCCCGCCTTGGGCGCGGTGACCTTGCTCCCCGCAGGCGGCGGGGCCGCGCCAGTCTTCGGCCCCTCCGTTGGCACGGCGGAGCCCGGCCCGTCGCTCTGCTGCGCGGGGCTCGACTTCTCCTGCGCGAGCGCAGGGCTCGACACGAGCCCCATCACGGCCGCTGCAACAGGAGCGATCGAGGTGAACAGACAGGCGATCCGGACGAGACGTGTGCGCATGGAGGATCCGTTCGGGAGCGAACGCTTCCGCTTTCTTTCCGGGGGCGTCAACCTTAGCGTAGCCAGCGAGCCTGGCCTCCTCCGGAGCGCCCGGGCGCTCTCCCACCGCTCGAAGCGTGGTCATGCGCGGCCTGTACGCCATCGTCGACACCGACTCGCTCGCGCGCCGCGGGCTCGATCCTGCGGCGTTCGCCGAGGCCGTCCTCGACGCGCGCCCCGCGGCCATCCAGCTGCGCGACAAGCGGGGCGGGGCGGCCCAGACGCTCTCGCTGCTCCGCGCGATCCAGCCCCTGGCCGCGCGCGCGGGGGTGCCGCTGTTCGCGAACGACAGGGCGGATCTCGCGATCCTCGCCCGCTGCGACGGCGTGCACGTCGGCCAGGACGATCTTCCGGTAGCCGCGGTTCGCAGGCTGGCGCAGCGCGCTTCCGTCCCGCTGCGCGTCGGGCTCTCGACCCACACGTCCGCGCAGATCGAGGCCGCGTTGCGGGCGTCGAGCGAGCTCCGCGATGCCGGTGATTCCGGCGATTCCCTCGAGCGCCTCGACTATGTCGCCATCGGGCCGATCTTCGCGACCTCGAGCAAGGAGCGCCCCGACGCCGTGGTCGGCCTCGAGGGGCTCGCGTCGCTGTGCGCCCTGGTCGAGCGGGTGCGTCCCGGGCTCCCGGTCGTGGCGATCGGCGGCATCTCGCTGGAGAGGGCGGCCGAGGTGGGCGCGCGCTGCTCGGCCGCCGCGATCATCGCCGCGCTGCTGCCGGATCAGGGCACGCCCGCGCCGCGCGCCCTCGAGGAGGTGAGCGCGCGGGCGCGGGCGCTCCAGCAGGCGCTCGCGCTGGCGGGCGCGCGCGCGGCGCCGGTGGACAGGGGCGCGCGATGAGCCTCACGCTGCTCGCGGCGGCCGCCGCGGTGGCCGCGACCGTGGGCTACATGGCGTCGCGCCGCGAGCGGGAGGCGCCGGGCGGGGGCGGCGGCGAGCGCGCGCGAGACGCGCCGGCGGCGCCCCCGGGAGACGCGCCGTGGCACGAGCTGCCGCTCGCGCTTGGCGACGTGGTCCTCGCCGGGAGCGAGGAGCGCTGGCTCTCGGGCGCGATCGTCGCGCGCGAGCGGGGCGAGATCGTCGCCGCGGTGTTCCTCGCGCCCGAGGGCGGCGCGCACGGAGCGGTCGTGGCCTTCCCCGCGCCACGGCGCGAGATCCTGTGGCTCGCGCCCGCGGCGGCCGACTCGCCGGACGAGCCGCCGGCGACGCTCGAGATCGCGGGAGCGACCATGCGGCGGCGGGCGCGGCTGCCAGCGGCGCTCGAGCGGTGCGGGCAGGGCGCGCCCCCCGTGGGCGACGCAGGGATCATCGCCCTCTACGACGGCGCCGGGCGCGACGCGGCCGTGGTGCTCGCCAGCGAGGGGCGGATCCACGCGTGGGCCGGGCGGCGCATCGAGGAGGGCGGATACGAGCGGCTGGGCGGAGGCGGCGAGGGCTGACGCCGGCCCGCGCGGCCACGTGGCCGCGCGGCGCCTGTCAGCCGACGACGCTGCGCAGCTCCGCGATCAGCGACGCCATCGCGAGGCTCGGCGAGGCGTTGCGCTCGAGCTGCGCGACGGCGCGGGAGACCGCCGCGTAACGCCGGGCCGACAGGCCCGCGTGGCGCGGATCGGACGCGACAGCGGCGCGGGCCTCGCGGGCGAGCGCGGCGCTCAGCGCGCGGAGGTCGTCCTTGAGGGCCCCCTTGTCGCGGTCCACCGACTCGGCGAACGCGACGGCGGGCCCGAGGTCCCGGGCGGCCGCGGCATCGAGGACACCCTTTACAAAGGCGTCGCGCGAGGCGGTCTGCTCCTCGTCCGCGAGATCGAGCGCCGTGGACGCGCTGCCGGCGGCGAGCTCGACGGCGAGGTCGTGCCGCCCCTCGGGCACGCCGCGATCATGGAGGATGCGGCGGATGAGGGCCTCGGAGAGCGGGGCGAAGCGCACGGGCAGGGTGCGCGAGCGGATCGTGTTGAGCAGGCGATCGCCGCGCGAGGTCAAGAGGATGAAGTGGGTGCCGGGCCGCGGCTCCTCGAGCGTCTTGAGGAACGCGTTCGCGGCGCCGACGCTGAGGTCCTCGGCGTCGCGGACGATGAACACCCGAGCGCGCCCCTCGTGGGGCGGGTAGGCGGCGCGGGCGAGCACGATGGCGCGGACCTGGTCGACCGAGATCTCGGTCAGCTCGTCGCGGCTCCGGCCGATGACGGCGGCGGGGTAGAAGTTCTTCGCGACGATCTGCACGTCCGGGTGGAGCGGCGCCGGGGGGCGCCCGTCGGAGCGCGCGGCCGCGCGCCGGCACGCGTCGCAGCGCCCGCAGCCGAGCGGATCGCCCCCGGTGCAGACGAGCGCCTGGGAGAGGGCGACGGCCGCGAGCTCCTTGCCGACGCCCGGCGGGCCCTCGAAGCGGTAGGCGTGGTGCACGCGGCCGGCCTCGAGCGCGCGAACGAGCGTGCCGACCGCGGTGTCCTGGCCGAGGATGTGGGAGAACGGCACGGCCCGCTATCTAGCACGACCGGGGGTCGACCAGGTCCCGGTCCGCGCCGCGCGCGAGGCCGCCCGGCGGCGTCTTCCTTCCGGCGCGCCTCGCGCGCCTTCCCACGCGCCGTCCCGCGCGTGATGGCGTCCTCGTCATCGTCATTGCGCGCAGCGGTGATAGGTTGCCGCGCATGCGCGTCCTCGTGCTCGGCGGCACTCGATTCATGGGTCATTTCCTGGTCTATCGCCTGCTCGCGGCGGGCCACCAGGTCACGCTCCTGAACCGCGGCGCGACGCCCGATGCGTTCGGCGATCGCGTCGCGCGGGTCCGCTGCGATCGCGCGGCCGGCGATCTCGCGCAGGCGCTCGGAGGTCGCGAGTTCGACGCGGCGGTGGACTTCACCGCGTACACGGCCGCGGACGGCCGCGCGGCGGCCCAGGCGCTGGGCGGCGGGCGCATCGGTCACTACGTGATGATCAGCACCGGCTCGGTGTACCTCGTCCGGGAGGGGTGCCCGCGGCCCTCGCGCGAGCGCGACTACCACGGCCCTTTGCTCCCGGAGCCCGCGGACGAAAAGGACCGCGAGGCGTGGTCTTACGGCGTCAACAAGCGCGGCTGCGAGGACGAGATCGCCGCCGCCTGGCAGAGGGACCGCTTCCCCGCGACCGTCCTGCGCATCCCGATGGTGAACGGGGAGCGCGATCCCTACCGCCGCCTCGATCGGTACATCGTCCGCATGCTCGACGGCGGTCCGCTGCTCGTCCCGGACGGCGGCGGACACGCGGTGCGGCACGTCTACAGCGGTGACGTCGTCAGGGCGATCGTGAAGCTGCTCCTCGTGCCGTCGACCTTCGGCGAGGCGTACAACCTCTGCATGGACGAGACGCCGACGCTCACCGAGTTGCTCGAGCTCATCGCCTCGCTGCTCGGCGCGCCGGCGCGGCTCGCGCCGATCCCGTCGGCGGCGATCAGGGCCCGCGGCATCGACCTGGTCGCGATGTCGCCGTTCAGCGACCGCTGGATGTCGCTGCTGGATCCGGCGAAGGCGAGGGCGGAGCTCGGCTTCCAGCACACGCCGCTCCGGCGCTGGCTGGAGATGGTGATCACGTCGCTGCTCGCGAACCCGCGTCCCGAGCCGCCGGACGGCTACGAGAAGCGCGCCGAGGAGATCGCGCTCGCGGCGGAGCTCGCCGGCGCGGCGGGGGGTGGAGGGCGCTGACCCTGCGCGGGCGCTTTCGCCCGCGAGGCGAGGGGGAGGAAGGCAGGCGGGCGTTGGACCGGCTCCTGCGTTCCTGCGAACATCGGACGGAGGGAGATCTCGCGATGCAGGATGTGCAACCCAAGCGGGTCCTGGCGGCCATCGACGCCTTCCTGAGCACGCAGCTCGACGCGGCGCTGTCGCGGCACCGTGAGGCCGATCCGGCCGACCGCGCGCTCGCGCTGTTCCACGAGGTCGCCGCCGCTGTCCCTGCTTACCGCCGCTTCCTCGCCGAGCACGGCGTGGACCCGGCGGCCATCCGGACGCCCGCGGATTTCGCGGCGCTGCCGGTGATCACGAAGCAGAACTACGTGCTCCGGCACCCCATCGCGGATCTCTGCCGGGGCGGGCGCGTCGAGCCGTGCGACATGATCGCTGTCTCCTCGGGCTCGACCGGAAAGCCGACGTTCTGGCCGCGCTCCATCACGGACGAGCTCCCGGTCGCCCGGCGCTTCGAGCAGGTGTTCCACGACGGCTTCCGGGCCGACACGCGCCGCACGCTCGCGGTCGTGTGCTTCGCGCTCGGCTCGTGGGTGGGCGGGATGTACACCGCCGCGTGCTGCCGTCACCTCGCGGCGAAGGGATATCCGATCACGGTCGTCACGCCGGGCAACAACAAGGACGAGATCTTCCGCGTCGTGCAGGATCTGGGGCCGGCCTTCGAGCAGGTCGTCCTGCTCGGCTATCCGCCGTTCCTGAAGGACGTCATCGACACGGGGCGGGCCCGGGGCGTCGACTGGGCGCCTTTCCGGATCAAGCTCGTGATGGCCGGGGAGGTGTTCAGCGAGGAGTGGCGGACCCTGGTCGGCGAGCGCGTCGGGTCGACGTCGCCCTGCTACGACTCGGCTTCGCTCTACGGGACGGCGGACGCCGGCGTGCTGGGCAACGAGACACCGCTCAGCGTCGCGATCCGCCGCTTCCTCGCGGGGAGGCCGGACGCCGCGCGCGCCCTGTTCGGGCAGGACCGGCTCCCCACGCTGGTGCAGTACGACCCCGCGGAGCGGTTTTTCGAGCAGCGCGACGGGATGCTCCTCTTCTCTGGCGACAACGGCGTCCCGCTCGTTCGATATGCGATCCTCGACAGCGGGGGCGTTTATCCGCACGCGGACATGATGGCGGCCCTGGCTGGCTTCGGCTTCGACCCGCGGCGGGAGCTCGACGGGGAGCGCGGGGCCCGGGAGCTCCCGTTCGTCCATGTGTTCGGGCGCTCGGATTTCACGGTGTCGTACTTTGGAGCGAACATCTATCCGGAGAACGTGGTCGTGGGCATCGAGCAGCCCGGCGTGAAGGAGTGGGTGACCGGGAAGTTCGTGCTGGAGGTCCGCGAGGGCGCGGACAGGGATGTGGTCCTGTCGGTGGTTGTCGAGCTCGCGCCGGGGGAGGGGGAGAGCGAGGCGCGGCGTGAGGCGACGGCGCGGTCGATCGAGGAGCACCTCGTCCGGCTGAACAGCGAGTTCAGGAGCTACGTGCCGGCCGGGAAGCGGGCGCCGCGGGTGACGCTGAGGGCGGCGGGGGATCCGGAGTACTTCCCGCTCGGGGTGAAGCACCGGTATACGAGAAAGCCGGGGGGTTGAGGGCGGCCGGAGACGGAGATCAGCCTTTTCGGTGGGCGGGACCGGCGCAGCGGAAGCCGAGATTCTCGTTCTGGTACCCGTGCTCATAGCCGATCCGGCTCGCTGAGCGCAGCCACTTGGAGCCATCGAGGAACGACCCGCCGCGCGCTACCCGTACATCGCCCGTACGCCGAGCAGCCGGCCCCAGCGGCATGTCAGATGACACGACTTGATCGAGCCTGGGGAACTCGTCCCAGATCCACTCCCAGACATTCCCGTGCATATCGTAGAGATCCCACGGATTGGGCTTCTTCCGTCCCACCGGTGCAGCGCGCTTTTCGCTGTTCCCACGGTACCAAGCAAAGTCTCCTAAACGATGCTCGTTGTCGCCGAAGAAATAGCGAGTCGTTGTGCCGGCGCGGCACGCGTACTCCCACTCGGCTTCCTGCGGTAGCCGGAAGCCATCTGAGTCCCGCGCCCAACTCCAGCTGTCCATGGTTAACAGATAGCAGGGGCGCCTCCCCGCCAGCCGGGAGAGCGCATTGCAGAACTCGATGGCATCTCGCCATGATATGCTGCAAATTGGCCGATTCGCTGCATTCTCCTCAGTGGCCTGACCGGTTACGGCCGCATATTGCCCTGCCGTGACTGGCGTGGCGGCGATGGTGAATGCGTCGACATGCGCCTGGTGCTGGGGTCGTTCGACCTTGTGCGCTTCCGTGTCTTCGTCGGGGCTACCCATGAGGAACGTGCCACCAGGGATGTCAACCCATGGCAAGAGCGCCTCGAAGAAGCCGCTCTGATAGGTCACGTTTGCTTGGTTCCTGTTCGGCTTCCCGATTACGGTGCAGCGGAAGGTCCCGCGCTCCTGAAAGAGCGCGCCGGCAGGTCGAGGGACCAAGGGCTTCCGCCAGATCAGGCTCCAGCGTCCGGACACGACCGTTTGCTCCCCGATCTCGTCGAGGTCCACGACGTTCACCCTTACCGACGGCCTCACTCGCTCCCCCCGTGGGTGCAGGATGGCGTGTTCGATCGCTGCGCGAACCGGGCCTCCTCGCTCGATGTCTCGCTGCACCGCCCTCATGAAGCTGCCCTTTGCTCGCCGCGCGCCATCGGTGGCCTTCCCCGGCGCCTCGCCTTCGCTTGCGGTGGTGCTTCCTGGCGCCTCCCGCGCCGCGTCGCCTCCGCTCTCCGCCGCAACTCTGAGCGCCTCACAGAAAGCCGCCACATCCGGGAATCGCTCCGACGTCTCGAACTCGATCGCCCTCTCGAGCACCTTCCGCACCGCGTCGCTGCACGGTAGCCGCTCGATCACCCGCCCCGGATACCGCATCATGATCGGCGGCAGCTCCGCCCCGTGCAGGCAGAACACCGCCGTCATGCCAAGCCCGTACACGTCTGCGCGCGCGTCCGCGTCCTGCGGGCGGTGCATCAGCTCCGGCGCCGCGTAGAGGAACGTCCCCAGCGCGCCGCTCCTCGTGCCCCCCGTCGTGTCGCGCGCCCAGACCAGATCGAAGTCTGTGATCCGCGGCAGCCCCTCTCCGTCGAGCAGGATGTTCGCCGGCTTCACGTCCCGGTGCACGAGCCCCCTCCCGTGCGCGAACGAGATCGCCTCTCCAGCGCTGAGGAGCATCGGGATCACCCGCTCTGCTGGCAGCCGCTTCCCGACGACCGCGCTGTGCACGTCCTCGCCATGGACGAGCTCCATCACGAAGTAATGCCAGCCGCTGTCCTCCCCCTTGGGAGCGAGGATGCGCACCACGCCCGGGTGATCGAGCTCCGCCATCGCGCGCGCTCCACGGAAGAACCGCTCCCGCCGGCTCTCGTCGCCCGCGAGGTTCGGGTGCAGCACCTTGATCGCCACGGGCAGGTCGCCCCGCCCCGCGTCGAGCGCACGCCACACGGTCGCGAACCCGCCGCGCCCGATCCGCTCCAGCAGCAGGTACCGGCCGTCGCTGAGCTCCTCGCCGACGTGGAGCTGGCCGCCCTCCCGGCGCTTGCGCCGGAGGTCGACGATCTCCCGGTCCACCTCCTCGGTGCTCGCGCCGGCGGCCCTCAGCCTCACCCGCCGCTTCTGCGCGGCGGCGATCTGCTTGTCGACAGCGCGGATCGTCTCGTCTGCTTCGCGCAGGCTCACGCCGAGCGCGCCGGGCAGCGCGGTTGTGCCGGCGAGCGCCGCCTCCGGGCGCGCGCTCGCGGCGGCTTCCTCCACCGCCGCGCGGATGCCCTGCACAACCTCCCTCCACGCTTCATCCGGGTTGGCCCAGCTCGTCACCGCCCCGCCGTCTCGCGGCAGCGCCTGGAGCTCCGAAAGAGCGGTGCCCTCCAGGTCGCACGCGCGCACCAGGATGGGCACCACGCGCGCCGCCCCGCTGCGATGCCGCTCCAGCGCTCGTCCGAGCTCCCGCTCGTAGCAGCTGTCCGAGGCGAGGAACGCTTCGCTCACCAGCAACAGCACCACCTCGGCGGACGAGAGCTCCGCCGCGATCGACTCGTCGCGCATCGCGCCTGGGCCGATCCGGCCGCGGTGCCAGGTGCTCACCAGGCCCTGCCGCTTGAGGGAGGCGAGGTGCGCCTCGAGCGCTTCGAGGTGCGACCGATCCGCGGGGGCGTAGGAGATGAAGACGTTGACCGCCATGCGCAGAGGCGCGTCGCTGCGGCGGCGAGCTCGCTCGCGTCCCGGCCGCCCGCTCCGCGTCGACCAGGCTACCAGACGCGGAGCGGGCCCTCGACCATCCGTTGGATCCACGCCGTCCGGGCCGTGGAAGCGGCCTGGGCGGCTCCCCGGGGCGCAGGCCGTCGACCCGTGAGGTCGAGATCGAGATGCCACGACGCCGGCGCGGGGCTGCGCTCGCCACGCTCGCTCAGCCTCTCCGCCGGGTAGATGCCTGTCCCCTCCGGCCAGCGTCGCCCCGCGCCACGTCGGGCGTCGCCTCGGGGGTGCCAGCGGCCTTCGTCCGTGGGGCGCGCTCGTTCTCACCGCCCGACGCGCGCGGCCCGGCGTCGCCGCCGTCGCACCGCATCACGTCGAACGAGGCGTGCCTGCCCGGATCGACCGAGGCGTGCCTGTGCGGCAGGAACGGGAGCGCGTCGTGCCTCGTGATCTCAACCTTGTTCTCTTCGTCGATCGTCAGGGTGAACGTGCGGTCCACGTCGCACGTCGTCTTGTTGTCAGCGAGCTTGCCGCGCACCTGGAAGCTGGCGGTCGTGGCGTCGTCGTCCATGACGGCATGGATGTTCCTCGAACCGAAGGAGCTGTCGATGGAGGTGATGGTCATCCCCGACAGGGCCGTCACGACCGGGGGGTCGACCCATGAGCCTTCGTGGTTCAGCTCGATCCACAAGAGAGCGCTGGGCTCCTGAGGATTCTTGGTGAGCGTCCCCCTGGCCCACAGCGCCGAGCCGTCGGCGACCTCGTCGCAGACGAGCGGTGGAGGCGGGGGATTGATCGAGATATCGTCGTCCTCACACGCGGTGAGCCCCGCCGTCGCGACCACGAGCAGCAGCGTCTTCGCTCTCTCCCGATTACCCATCTCCCTGTCCTTCCTGCCTTCGGTGCGTCGCTCCGCCGCCATGCCGGCGGTCGCAGCGCGGCGGCCAGCCCTACCATGACCATCCTAGGCGGCGGTGCGCAGACCTGGCGACCCACCCGCACGAAGACGACGACGCCGCGACCCCCATCCGTGCACCTCGGGCGCGGCCGGCAGCGCTCTCGCGCCGCGGAGGCGTCCTCTCGCTCTTGCTGGTAGAAGCGTCGCCCAGCACCCATGCTCAACACCTCTCCCCCGCTCATCGTCCTCGGCTGCGGCTTCACCGGCGCGGTGGTCGCCGGCCTGCGGAGGGCGTCCGGCGGCCGCGTCGTCGCGACGACGCGCTCGACGGAGCGCGCCGCGGAGCTCGCGCAGGCGGGCATCGAGGTGAGCGTCCTTCCGGCGCTCACCGCCGAGGCCGTCGACCGGCTCGTCACGGACGGCGCGGACGTGCTCGTCGCCTTCCCGCCCGACGGCGTGACCGACGCCGCGATCGCGCCTTCCCTCCGCCGCGCGCGCGCTATCGCGTACGTCTCGTCGACCGCCGTGTACGGCGACGCGACGGGGCGCATCGACGAGGCGACGCCCACGTCGGCCGACGGCCCCCGCGCGGCGGCGCGCCTCGCGGCCGAGGACGTGTACCGCGCGCGCGGCGCCGTGGTGCTGCGCGCCGCGGGCATCTACGGCCCGGGCCGCGGCCTGCACCAGCGGCTCTTGCGCGGCGACTTCCGCATGACCGGCGAGGGCGATCGGCAGGGCATGAACGTCGTCTCGCGCATCCACGTCGAGGACCTCGCGCGCCTCGCGCTCGCGGCGCTGGAGCGCGCCGATCGCGCCGCCCCCGCAGAGGCCTTCGTGGTCGCGGACGACGCGCCCGTGCCGCAGATCGAGGTCGTCCGCTGGCTCTGCGCGCGGCTCGGCCTCGCGCTGCCGGCCGGGGCGCCGCGGGAGGATCTGCACGAGACGCTCCGCCACGATCGCGCCGTGGACAACGCGAAGATCAAGCGCGCCCTCGGGATGGCGCTGCTCTACCCGAGCTACATCGAGGGGTTCGAGGCGTGCCTGGCCGTCGAGGCCGAGGCGCCGGCCCCCGCCGCGAGTGAGCGCGCCCCGCGGCGCCGCGGGTGAGCCGCGCTGGCATCGCGGGTGAACCGCCGCGCGGCCGCGCCGTTCGCCGCCCGCGCTGTCACGCCTCGTCGTCCGCGGTGCCTTGCGGCGACTCCTGCGGCTCCGTCGCGTCGAGCCGGTCGAGCTCGCGGAAGAGCGCGTCCAGATCGAGCGTCAGCCCCTCGCAGCCCGGAACCTCCCGGAGCACCCCTCCGGGCGCGGTGAGGCGGCGCTGGTAGAGCCCGCCGCGCGCGAGCTCGTGGATCTCCAGCGTGCGGAGCTGCGGATCGAGCAGCCAGTACCAGCGCACCCCGAACGCGGCGTACTCCTCGAGCTTCTCGACGCGATCGCGCCGGCTGTCCCGCGGCGAGGGGGAGACGATCTCGACCATGATGTCCGGCGGGATGCCGACGGCGCCACGGGCCGGGGGCCTCCGCGAGGTCGGGAGGAACGCAGACACGTCGGATTTGCGCCCGCGCCGCGGCTTGAGCGCGTACTTCACCTCGGAGCCGAAGACGAAGCCGCCGCGCGGGATGAGCCAGGCCCGCAGGGTGTGGATGAGCCAGGCGACGGCCAGCTCGTGGACGCAATCGGGCATCTCTTCCTCGACCAGGCGGCCATCGATGAGCTCACCGGCTTCGTCTTCCGGCAGCGCTGCCCACTCCGCGACGGACAAGAGGCGGGCTGCCTGGGGCTCAGGATACGGGCGCTGGCTCACGCCTGGAAAAGTACCATCACTGCGCGCCTCGTGCCGGGTCATGAGCGGGGTCAAGGGGTCACGCGGCGCGGCGACGCACGATGTCCAGCGAGGCGTCCATGTCTGCCGTGAAAATCAGGCATCGACGGACGGGATGGCCACGACTAGGGTCGAGGCTCTTGGAGGATCGTTGGATGAAGCTTGGGTATTGGATGGTGCTTGCACTTGCGGCTGCCTCGGTGGGCGCAGGCTGCGGTGATGACGAAGGCGCGAGCAGCGGCGTCGGGCCAGGCGGCTCGGGCGGGGCTGGCGCCGGAGGCGCTGGAGACGGAGGCGCTGGAGGCGGAGGCGCCGGCGGAGAGGGCGGCACGAGCGACGGCGGGAGCGGCGGGCAGCCCCCGACGCCGCGGTGCGAGCCGTCCGACCCCGCGCTGGCCGACCGCGACGCGGACGAGCTGTACGCGGCGGAGGAGGTCCCGCGCTTCGACTTCTACCTTCCGGAAGAGCGCTGGGCGGAGCTCAAGGAGAACGCACGCGACGAGCAGTATGTCGAGGCCGAGGCCTGCTACAAGGGAAAGAGCCTGGGCGTGGTCGGCCTGCGGTTCAAGGGCGGTTACGGCACCCTCGACATGTGCTTCGACGGGGAGGGGAACCTCACCTGTCCGAAGCTCAGCATGAAGGTGAAGTTCGACGAGTACGTCGACGGACAGCGCTTCTACGCGCAGAAGCGCCTGAACTTCCACTCCATGATCTGGGACCCCACCCGGCTCCACGAGCGGATCGCCTATGGCCTGTTCCGGGAGATGGGCGTCGCCGCCCCGCGGAGCGCGTGGGCGACGCTGCGCGTGAACGGCGAGTCGCAGGGGCTCTTCTCGATGGTCGAGGACGTGGACGGCCGCTTCCTAGAACACCACTTCTCCGAGGCCCCGGACGGCGATCTCTACAAGGAAGCGTGGCCGGTCTCGGACGACGCCGGCTACTACGCGGGGCGGATCGAGACGAACGAAGACGCGGCCACGCACGAGCGATTCATCGCGTTCTCGACCGCCCTCGCGTCCGCCGAAGGCGATCAGAGGCTCACCGCGCTGTCGGAGTGGACGGACATCGAACAGCTGCAGCGGTACATGGCCGTCGACGAGACGATCGTGAACTGGGACGGCGTCACGACCTACTACGCCAACGAGGCGGGCGCCGCGTTCAACCACAACTTCTACTTCTACGACGAGCCGTCCTCGGGCAAGTTCCACCTCATCCCGTGGGATCTCGATCAGACCCTCGGCCCCAGCACCTACTTCGGCCACGTGCCGCGATGGACGGAGACGCCGGCGGACTGCAGCGCCGTGGTCCCGGTGTTCATGGGCTCCGAGCACGTGCGCCCGCCGGGCTGCGATGCGCTGTTCGCCGCCTTGAACCAGGACGCAGCGGGCTACAAGGCCGCGCTGCAGGCGCTCCACGAGGGCCCGTTCAGCGAAGGGCGGCTCGAGGAGCAGGTCGACAAGTACGCGGCGCTGATCCGCACCGCCGTCGAGGAGGACCCGCTCGGGCCCGGGCTCGCCGGGTGGGAGCCCGCGGTCGAGCGCCTCAGGAACGAGCTGCCGATCCTGCGAGAGCGCCTGGGCCGCTTCGCCGGCGACACGCCCCTCGCGCCTTTCTCGTTCACCGCGACGCGGATCAACGACTTCGAGGCCGCGGACACGCTCGGGCTGTACGTCGGGACGGTGCTGTCCACCAACAACGCGTCGAGCGCCGTGCAGGGCCTTTCGCAGGAAGATCCGCTGAACGGCGCGCAGAGCATGCTCCTCCGCTTCGACTTCCGCGACGAGGCGTCTCCCTGGGGGCAGTACGTGTACTTCGGGGTGCCTCTCGCCGAGGGCACGATCGACGCGACGGCGCTCGAGGGGGTCCGCTTCTGGGCGCGGGCGGAGGCGGCGCGCGGGATGCGCTTCGATGTCGAGAGCCCGGCGCAGAGCGAAGGGCTCTCGGGCGTTCGCCACGGATGGGACGTGCGGCTCACCGCCGAGCCGACGCTGATCGAGCTCAGGTTCGCCGACATGGCGCTCCCCGGCTGGGCCATCGATCAGGGGCGCGACCCGGGCGACGATGTGAACGACGTGCTCCGGTCGATCGTCGGCCTCTCCTTCAGCGCGGAGATGAACGGCGTCCGCGCGAACGGCTTCCTCGGCAAGGACAAGGTCGACTCGGGCACCATCGAGATCGATGATGTCGAGTTCTTCGGGCCGACGTCCGGATCACCCTGAACGACGGAACCGGAGGCCCGGGGCCGAGCGCTCCGGGTCTCCGCCCCTCCTGCGGCGGAGCCCGAGGCTCACGGCGAGGAGCAACGCGGCGACGCCGCCGGCGGACGGCGCGTCGCCGCCGAGGCTGCAGCTGCAGCCCGCCGACTCCCCGCTCCCGCTCGCGTCCCCGCCCGCGCCGGTGGAGGGAGCCCCACCCGAGCCTGAAGCGGCGTCCCCACCCGCGCCGACCGAGGCGGCCACGTCGAGCGTCGGACCCGCCGCCGTCGTTGTGGCAGGAGCCGGCGGCTCCTCCGCGCACATGCCGGCCACGCACCGCTCGCCCGCGGGGCACACGACGCCGTCGCAGAGGTCGACGCACGCACCGCCACGGCAATAGCTGCCCGCGCCGCACGCGACGTCGGCGCACGCGGCCTCGACGCACCGCCCGGTGCCCGCGGCGCAGCGGTCGTCCGAGGGACAGCCGCGGCAGCCGCACTGGACGACGCAGACGCCGCTCTCGCACACCTCGCCCGCGCCGCACGTCACGCCGTCGCACGGATCGAGGCAGCGGTCGCCGCGACAGGTCTGGCCGTGCGGGCACACCACGCCGGCGCACGGGGCGCGGCACACGCCGTCATGGCACACCTGGCCGACATCGCAGTTCGCGTCGACGCACGCCTGCTCGACGCACAGGCCCTCCAGGCACACGAGCCCCGGCTCGCACGGGAACTCGGCCGAGCCGCAGCGGTTCACGCAGCGGCCGCGGCTGCACACCTGGTCCTCCGGACAGGGCGCCTCCTCGTCGACGATGTCGTCGCAGTCGTTGTCGATGCCATCGCACTGCTCGGCCTGGCTGCCAGGCTCGACGATCGGCGTGCAGATCGCCTGTCCCTGCGCGTCGCAGTCGGAGATGCCCGCGCGGCACGCGCCCACGTTCTGCTTGACCTCGCACGGCTGGCCGGCTGCCGGGCACGTGATGCCGGAGAAGCGGAACAGGAAGTCCTCGTAATCGAGATCATTGCCGTTGACGCCCGCGCTGCCGTCGGCGTTCTGGAAATCGAGATCCTCGAACCCCAGGTAGAACGTGTTGGCGAGCTGGTTCGACCTGTAGATGAGATCGGAGTACCAGGGCCCCGGGCTCGCGCACGCCTTACACTCCACGTTGAACCGGTGCTCGGTGTAATGGTACTGCGTGGCGTTGCCGTTGCCGGTGCCGTTCGGGTTGGGGATCAGCACGAAGCCGATGAGGCCGCCCGCGTAGGCGGGGTTCTCCCGGATCGAGACGGCCGTCAGCTCGCGCTGCGCGGCGGGCGGCAGGGAGCCAGAGAACGGAAAGAGGATCTGGATATCGCTCTCCGGCGCCGGCGTGCTGAGGTTGGCTCCGGTGTCGACGGGGACGTACCGCGGCGGGTCGCCGCTGTCGCGGCCATCGTCGACGTTGTACCAGCCGACCGCGAAGTTGGCGCCGCCCCCCTTCTCGATGTACTTGCCGCTGAACTCGCAGAGCGGCGAGAACACCTGGGGCTCCACCGCGGCGTCGGCCACGACGTCGATCATCTCGTCGAGCATGTCGTTCTTCGTCGAGCCGTTCAGCAGATCGCTCAATCGGCTCGTGACCGGGACGACCGTGCCGTTCGGCTGCACCACATCCGCGCGCGCCGTCCCGCCCGCGCCGAGCGCCACGAAGAGGGCGACACGCCACGCGAGAGAAGACGGTTTGTTGGGGGTCGACCAGCGCATAGGGCTTCTCCTTCCGACAGGACACGTGAGTCCGGATCGTAAATTGGACTCGAGTTTCGCTCTCCTGTCCAGGTGGGGCGCGCCCGCTCGAGCCCACGAACGACGGATGTGGAGGACCAGCCCACGTGAGAACACTTCGTCTCACGATGCGCCGACGGCGGCGGCGCTCACGCCGCGCCGTCGTCGCGCGCCGCGCGCCGCGCCCGCCGTCCGGGCCGAGGCGCTCAGCCTTCCTGCTCTGCCGGCTCTTCCCGCTTGCGCGCGAGCGCCGCGAGCTCGCGGACGAGCTCAGGCACCCCTTCGCCCGTCGCGGCGCTGATGAGGTGGAGCTTCACCTTCGCCTTCGCGAACCGCGCCTTGAGCTTCGGGTAGGCCTCGCGCACCTCGGTCAGATCGGCCTTCGTCAGGACGACGATCTCCGGGCGCTCCGCGATCTCCGGGCTGAACTTCTTGAGCTCCTTGCGGAGCGCCCGGTAGTCGGCGAGCGGCTCGCGGCCCTCGCCCGGGTCGAGCGTCACGAGGTGGAGGAGCGCCCGCGTCCGCTCCACGTGCTTCAGGAACTGGATGCCGAGCCCGACCCCCTCGCTCGCGCCCGGGACCAGCCCGGGGATGTCCGCGATGACGAAGCTCGACCCGCCCGCCCGGACGCCGCCGCCGATCTGGACCATGCCCAGGATCGGGGTGAGCGTCGTGAACGGGTAGTCGCCGATCTTGGGCCGGGCCGCCGAGACGGCGGCGACGAAGGTGCTCTTGCCGGCGTTGGGGAAGCCGAGCAGGCCGATGTCGGCGAGCACCTTCAGCTCGAGGCGGAGCTCGCGGGCCTCGCCCGGCTCGCCCGGCTCGGCGCGCCGCGGGGCCCTGTCGTGCGGCGACTTGAAGTGCAGGTTGCCGCGGCCCCCCTTGCCGCCGCGGGCGACGATGACCCGCTGGCCTTGCTCGGTCACGTCGGCGATCAGCTCGCCGCTCTCCGCGTCGAAGATCTGCGTCCCCACGGGGAGCTTCTCGACCCGGTCGGCGCCGGCGCGCCCGTGGCAGTCGCTCCCCATCCCGTGCTCGCCCCGGTCGGCCTCGATCGTGCGCGCGTAGGTGAAGTCGAGTAGCGTGGACAGGCCTCCGTCGCCCACGAAGACGACGTCCCCGCCGCGGCCGCCGTCTCCACCCGCGGGGCCCCCGAACGGGATGTACTTCTCACGACGGAATGCGATCGCTCCATTGCCGCCATCCCCGGCGATCACCTTCAGACGGCACCGATCGACAAACCGCATGACGGCGGCTCATAGCATACAATTTAGGAAAGACCCCAAAGCGGAAGGGCGCCCCGCGCATCGGGCCGCCCGCCGGACCGCTCGCCCAGGAGACCCCAGGTGCCCGCTCGAATCCTGATCGTGGACGACAACACGAGCCTCGCCGGAAACCTCCGCGAGGTCCTCGAGGGCGCGCGCGAGCTCGACGTGGAGGTCGCCCTCGCGCCGAACGGCAAGCAGGGGCTCGCGGCCGCCCGGCGCGACGGGTTCGACGTCGCGGTCGTCGACGTCAAGCTGCCGGACGCGAGCGGCCTCGAGCTCATCGCCCCGCTCCGCGCCGCCGCCCCCCACGGCGAGATCGTCCTCGTGACCGGCTTCGCGACCGTCGACGCCGCCATGGCCGCGCTCCGCGCCGGCGCCTTCGCCTTCATCCTCAAGTCGTTCCGCCCCGAGGAGCTCATCTCCACCGTGGCCCAGGCGATCGAGAAGATCTCGCTGAAGCGGGAGCGGGAAGAGCTCGAGCGCCGGTACCGGGCGATCATCGACGCGGCGGACGTGCTCATCCTCGGCCTGAACGCCGGCGGCAGCGTCGCGCTCTTCAACCCGCGCCTGTCCGCGCTGACCGGCGTGTCCTGCGACGCCGCGCTCGGCATGGCGTTCTGCGAGGCGCTCGTCGACGAGCCCGATCAGCGCCGGTTCAACCAGTCGTTCCTGAGCGTTGTCGAGGGCGACGCCGCCGCCGAGGTCGAGGTCGGCGTCAGGGACGCGGTGGGCGCCGTCCGCCGCGTGCGCTGGCACCTCTCCGGCGTCCGCGGCGGCGGGCGCGGCGGCAGGACCGACCTCGTCTACGGCATCGGCATCGACGTGACCGAGCGGCGCGCCCTCGAGCGGCGGGCCGCCGACGCCGAGGCCCTGAACGCCATGGCCCCGCTCGCCCTCGGGCTCGCCCACGAGATCAGGAACCCGCTGAACGCCGCGGTCCTGGAGCTCCACCTGCTCAGCCGCGGCATCGACCGCCTCTCCGACGAGGCGATCCGCGAGCCCATGAAGCGGCGCGTCGGCATCGTCGAGGCGGAGATCGCCCGCCTGGGCCGGCTCCTCGGCGAGTTCCTGGAGCTCGCCCGGCCGCGCGCGCCCCACCGGGAGCCCGTCGATCTGGCCCGCGTCGTGCGCGACGTGCTCGACCTCGAGGAGGAGGCGTTCGCGAGCCACCATGTCGAGGTCGTCCGCGATCTGGCGGACGACTGCTTCGCGCTGGGCGACGTGGAGAAGCTCAAGCAGGTGGTCTTGAACCTCGTCGTCAACGCGCTCGACGTGATGCCCGACGGCGGGGTCTTGCGGGCGTGCGCGTCGGGGGATGCGCACGAGGTGTGGCTGTCGATCGGGGACACGGGGCCAGGGATCGCGCCGACGATCCTCGCCGAGATCTTCGATCCGTTCTTCACCACGAAGGCGGCGGGCACCGGCCTCGGGCTCGCGATCGTCCGGAAGATCGTCGACCAGCACGCCGGCCGCGTGGATGTCGACGCGCACGCCGCCGACGGCACGACGGTCCGGGTGAGCCTCCCCCGCTTCGTCCCCGAGCCCGTCGAGCGCCCGATCGGCTCGTCACCCCCCCGCGGCGCTGGCAGCTGATGGGGCCGCCGCGGCGGCCTCACGTCGCTCAGCCAACGATGCGCATGGGGGGCTTGAGCGGGAGGGGAGGCTTGGAGCCGGGGGCGGAGGGGATCGCGGAGGGGGCGGGCTTGGGCACCTCGCCCTCGAGGGCGGCGAGCGCGACGAACAGCCGGTCCATGCCGTAGTCGAGGGCCACCTCGCGCTGGAAGACGTGGGCGACCTTGATGAGGCGCAACGACGTCTGCTTGCCGAGGTCGATCTCGCGCTCGAGGAACGCCTCGAACGAGCCGTAGCCCTTCGCCTGATACAGCTCCTGCTGCTGGATCTCGGCGAGCACCACCCCGATATCGAAGAACCCCTTGTCGAGCCGCTTGCGGAGCGTGCGGATCTTCTGGGTCTGGTTGTGGAGCTCGGCGATCTTCGCCTTGATCTCCTCGGCTCCGCTCGGCACGCGGATGGTCGCCCGGGCGCTGCCAGGGGGCGCCGGCTCCGCGGCCCGGGCCCGCGCCTCGGCGGCGTGCTTCGCGGCGTGCCGCGCAGCCCATGGCGCAGCGCCACGGAGGCCGAGCTTACGCTTCGACGCGCTCGACGCCGATTTCGAATCTTCCTTGATTACCGGATTCACGGGCTTGGCAAGCTGAGCTTCTGCGCCCCCCTTGCTGCTCGAAGAGGCCTTCTTCTTCATACCCGTCGCCTTCTCGGAGCTGCCCTGCTTTGTGATCTTCGGCATGTCGCTGCGTCCCCCGCTGGGTACGAGATCGTCGCGGCCCTTCGCCTCAAGCGCGCGCCGCCCGCGCGGCGGTAAAGACCCGCACGGCTGTCAAGCCCAATTGGCTCACCAGGTCGTCGCCTTACCAAAAAATCGACCACCCCGTCCACTAAGTTTCGGGGAGGCTTTTCGCTTTCCCGAAGGGCAGCATGACCCAAGATCGGTCCGGGAGCCAAAACCAGCGAGCATCGCACGCTATCGGGCCTCGCGGAAAGTCGGTCGTCGGGCGGGCCGCTGGGTCGCGCCGGTCACATCGGTCCACGATCGCCGGCCCCGGCGGGCTCGGCGCTGCGATCCGGCGAAGGCCGCGCCCGCGACGCCTGTCGCGCGCAGGCCGCCGGCCGGGCGGTTGGTCATCCATCATCCATCCAGCGCATCCCGCGCGTCCCGCGCGATTCCGCGTCATCCCGCGCTCCAAGCGCAGGGGTGGGTCGTGGTAGATCGCGGTGTATGACCTCTCCGCCCGCCGGTCGCGGCCCCGCCGATGACGTCCCCAAGGCCGCGGTCGCTGATGCGCCGCGTCGTGCGAGCGAGAACCCGCGAGGCGCGGCGAGCAGCCGGATTGCCGTGGTGGTGAACGGCAACGCCAAGAGCGTGACGGCGGAGGTGATCGAGACGCTCGATCAGATCCTTGACACGGGGGATCTGTTCGTCTCGCGGCGGGTGGAGGAGAGCGAGGGCATCGCGCGGATCCTGGTCGACCGGGGTTACGGCACGATCCTCACGGGCGGCGGCGACGGGACGTTCACGGTGGTGGTGACGGCCGTGGTGAACGAGGCGAAGCGGCGCGGGCTGCCGCTGCCGCGGTTCGGGCTGCTGCGCCTGGGGACGGGCAACTCGCTGGCGTGGGTGCTCGGCGCGTCCGGCGGCGCGGGCGCGAAGCCCGGGCTCGCGGTCGACCTCCAGCGGCTGCGCGCCGAGGCCGGGAGCCGGAACCTGCGGCTCGTGGAGGCCGAGGACATCCTGTCGCCGTTCTGCGGCTTCGGGATCGATGCGGTGATGCTCCGCGACTACAACGCGGTGAAGTCGGCGCTCGCGCGGGGCCCGCTGAAGCGGCTCGCGCCGGGGCCGGTGGCGTACGCCGTCGCCGCGACGACGCGGACGATCCCGAGCTACCTCGTGCGGCGAACACCGCACTGCCGCATCATCAACGAGGGCAACGACGCGATCCGCGTCGGCGAGAAGGGGGCGATGCTGGGGGCGCCCATCAAGAAGGGCGGCGTCATCTACGAGGGGCCGGCGAAGATCGCGGCGCTGTCGACGATCCCCTATTACGGCTTCGGCTTCCGGATGTTCCCCTATGCGGACGATCGCCAGGACCGGATGCAGCTGCGCGTGTCGGTGGTCTCGCCGTTCACGTTCGTGCGGAACTTCTCGAGCATCTGGAGCGGCGAGTACGACGACCTGGAGACGGTGTTCGATTACTTCGTGGACGAGGTCACGATCGAGATGGACCCGGTGACGAGCTTCCAGATCGGCGGCGACGTCCGCGGGGAGCGATCGCGGGTGCGCGTGCGCCTGACCGAGCCGATCCGGATCGTCGATTTCTACGCGCCGCCGCGCGGCTGAGGCTCACGGGTCCGGCTGGGCGCGAGGGGACACGGGTTGGGCCAGATTGGTTCGACTCGCGTGTCGTGAGCGTCGCCGCCCGCGCGGAGCTGCCGGGCGATCAGTCGTAGTACTCGTTGCCCAGGTGGGTGATGAGGTCCTCCCCCATGAGCCAGCGCATCGTGTTCTTGAGCTTCATCGACTGGATGAAGAGATCGTGCTCCGGGTACAGGGCCGGCGCGGTCATGGGGCTCTTGAAGTAGAAGCTGAGCCACTCCTGCGTGCCGCGCAGCCCGGCGCGCTGCGCGAGATCGAGGAGGAGCGCCAGATCGAGAACGAGGGGCGCGGCGAGGATCGAGTCGCGGCAGAGGAAGTTTAACTTCACCTGCATCGGGTAGCCGAGCCAGCCGACGAGATCGATGTTGTCCCACCCCTCCTTGGCGTCGCCACGAGGGGGGTAGTACTCGATACGCACCTTGTGGAAGAGCTTGCCATAGAGCTCGCCGTGGACGTGCGGCTGGAGGATGTGCTCGAGCACCCCGAGCTTCGAGACCTCCTTCGAACGGAACGAGTCCGGGTCGTCGAGCACCTCGCCGTCGCGGTTGCCGAGGATGTTCGTCGAGAACCACCCCGCGACGCCGAGCATCCTCGCCTTGAGCCCCGGGGCGATCACCGTCTTCATCAGGGTCTGGCCGGTCTTGAAGTCCTTGCCGGCGATGGGGACCTCCTGCTTGCTCGCGAGCTCCCACGCGGCCGGGAAATCGACCGTCAGGTTCGGGGCGCCGTTCGCGAACGGGACGCGCTCCTTCAGGCAGGCCCACGCGTAGATCTGGGAGCTCGAGATCGCCGGGTGGTCCTCGGCGAGGCCCGCCTCGAAGCGCGCGACGGAGGAGTGGACCTCCGCCGGCGCGATATAGACCTCGGTCGATCCGCACCAGACGGCGACGGCGCGCGCAGCGCCGCTGTCGCGCAGGAAGTCGCGGATATCCTCCCGGACCTGCTCGACCATCGCGGCCTTGCTCGTGCCCTTCTTCACGTGGTTGCCGTGGAGCCGCCGGACGTACTGCGGGTAGAACACCGCGGGCATCGGGCGGATCCGCTCGAGCTCCTCGCGGACGGCGTCGAGGTGGCGGCGCTCGAGCACGTCCGCGTGCCGCGCCGACTCGTAGGCGTTGTCGGGGAAGATGTCCCACGCGCCGAACACCAGCTGGTCGAGCGCCGCGATCGGCAGGAAATCCTTGATCCTTGGCGCGCGTTCGTCGGTGCGCCGGCCGAGCCGGATCGTGCCCATCTGGGTGAGCGACCCGATGGGCGCCGCGAGCCCGCGCCGCGCGAGCAGGGCGCCCGCGATGGTCGTCGTGGAGACGGCGCCCAGCCCCGGCAGCAGGACCCCGAGCTTGCCCTCCGCGGTCTTGATCTCTTTCGGCTGCTTCACGTGACGTGTTCCCCCCGTGGTCGTGGGCGCTCGCCGGGCGAGGGCGGGCATCCGCCGGCGCCGTGGGCACGGCGAGCGCGAGGTCGGTCGAGGCCGCGCGGCGCTGCGACCCGCCGGGAGCATGAAGCTCGAGGGCCGCGATCACCACGGGCCCGGCGCGCGCGCGATGGCGTTTCCCGCGGGCGCCCTTCGCGCGTTTCCGGCGCTCCCTTCCTCTCGGCGCCTCGGACGGCGGCGTGAGGTGCTGCCACGAGATGGCATGTTCGTGACGCGCCGGGCAACCCCGGCGGGCGATCACGATCAAGGGGAGGGGCGCGGATAGCCGGCGGCAGGGGTCATCGCCTCGATCCAGGCGCGGATCGCGGCGACGGCCTCCTCGTCGACGCGCCGGGTCGCGAGCGGCGGCATCTGCTCGGGCGGCGCGCCGGGCGCGTCGCGCCGGGACATGCTGCGGAGCACGGCGCTGTGATCCGGATCGAGGGGCCTCAGCCGGTCATAGCGGGCTCCCGGCGGCGCTCCGGGCGGGCGGACCTTCGCGGGCTGGTTGATCGCCGTCTGGTAGACGCGCGTGCCGGGCACGTCGCCCACCCGGCCGGCAGCGTCGATGTCGAGGCGCATCTCGAAGTGCGTCGCGACGCCGAGCGGGTGGTGGCACGAGACGCCGCAGTTGACGTGCAGCAGGCCGAGGGCGCGCCGCTCCGTCGCGGTCCCGGGCACCTCGAGCGCTGCCGCGTCGGGGAGCGGGCCGCCGGAGGTCGTCGACAGGAGGCCGCGCTCGACGAGCTCGGTATACGTCAGGCCGCCGGCGCCCCGCGCGGCGAGCTGGATCGCCTCGAATCCAAGCGGGTTGTCGGTCTTGCCAGCGTGGCAACGGATGCAGTCGACCTGCGCCGGGATCGCGTAGTCGGGGGCGCCGGGGACGTGGGGGACACCGGCCTTCACCTGCGTCGCGCTCGCTCCGTCCTCCGACCAGACGTAGGTGGCGCGCGTCCAGCGATCCTCTGCGGTCTTCCACAGGAACCTCGTCTCGATACGGCGGCTCGCGCCGGAGACGGGCAGACGAAACTCCTTCCACAGCCTGGTGCCGACAGGAAAGATCCAGTCGTTCATCCGGGAGACATCGATGGTCGCGCCCGGAGGGAGGTAGATCCACCGCGTCTTCTCGGCGCCGTCGCTCCAGAGCTCGAAGGCGGGCTTGAACTCGCGGACACCCGCCGCGATCGTGCGCGCGCCGGGGTCGCTGTAGAGCCCGGTGCAGCGGAGATCGTGAGGATCGGTGTCGCCGTCCTTGCACGGCGGCAGACCTCCGGGCGCCTGGGCCGCGCCCTGGCCGGGGCGATCGCCTGTGCCGGCCGCGCGCGTGGTGGGCGCGGCCGCCGGGACGGTCTGGCCCGGTGCGGTGGGGAGAGGTTCGGGCCGGGGCGCCTCCTGCGCGCCGCAGCCGCCGCAGCCGGCCAGCAGCAGCGACGCGGCCGCGGCTTGCCAGGCGCGGCCTCTCGTGGTGAAGGTGGAGAGGGAGGTGCCCGCTTGCCCGAGAGACCGAGCCACCGGCGCGTCGTGGGACGCGCTGCCTATCTGACGAGAGCGTGCCATCGGACCGCCTGGTGCCTCCTGCTGGCTGGCAGTGTAGCCGCCTGCGACAGGCGCGTGCAGGTCGCCGGGCCGCCCGAAGAGCCTCGCGAGGGCGGCCCTCCCGGCCAGGCCGCGGCGGCGGGAAACCCCGTCCAGGCGGCTCAAGGGGGCACGGGGGCGCCTGGGGCGGCGCTCGCCGCGCAAGACACGCCGGCCGCGCAGGGGGCGCCCGCCGCGCAAGGCGCTCCCGCGGCGCAGGGGGCGCCCGCGAGCGCCGCGGAGCTCGCTCGCCCGGCGAAGTGCGGGGGCGTCCCGCAGCTGAAGCTCACCATGGTCGCGAGCGGGCTCGAGCAGCCGACGTATGTCGCCGGGCCGCCCGGCGATCCGTCGCGCCTCCTCGTGCTCGAAAAGACAGGGGTCGTCCGGCTCATCAAGGGCGGCGCCCTCCAGCAGGCGCCGTTCCTCGACGTGCGATCGCGCGTGTTCTTCCCGGCGCCGAACGCGGAGGGCGGCCTGCTCGGGCTCGCGTTCCACCCGGACTACGCGAACAACGGGCGCTTCTGGCTCCACTACTCGTCGGCCCCGCGCGGCAACGTGGTGATCGAGGAGTGGAAGCGCGCGGCGCAGGGCGGCGACGCCGCCCATCCCGAGCCGGTCAGGTCGCTGGTCGACGTGAAGCACGGCGCCTGGAACCACGTCGGCGGGATGCTCGCGTTCGGCAAGGACGGCTATCTCTACGCCGCGATCGGCGACTCCGCGCGATCGCCGAGCCCCGCGGCCGATCTCACCTCGAAGCTCGGCAAGATCCTCCGCATCGACGTCGATCAGCCGGGCAAGGCGCCGGCGGGCAACATGACGAGCGGCGACCCGATGATCTGGGACTACGGGCTCAGGAACCCGTGGCGGTTCAGCTTCGACCGGCTCACCGGGGACCTGTACATCGGCGATGTCGGCCAGAAGAGCTGGGAGGAGATCCTGGTGGAGCGCCCTGGTCAGGGCAGGAACGATTACGGCTGGGAAGCGATGGAGGGCGCCCATTGCTACCCTCCTGGCACGACGTGCAAGCCGCGCGGCCTCCCGCCCACGGTCGAGCACCCGCGGAGCGAGGCGGGCTCCATCGTCGGCGGCTATGTCTACCGCGGGGCGAAGATCCCGTGCCTGCGCGGCCGTTACCTGTACGCCGACTACGTGACGGGCCGCTTCTTCTCCTTCGTGTGGGACGGCAAGGCAGCGACCGATCCCGTCGAGCTGACCTCGGCGCTGAACCCGAACGGACTCCCGTCCTCGTTCGGCGAGGACGCGGCCGGGGAGGTCTATGTGGTGATGTTCAACACGGGGCGCGTCTACCGGCTCGATCCGGGCTGAGGTGGCTCCACCGCCGCCGGCGCGTCGCCTGCTCTCTCCGGGACGGGCTGTCGACGCGGCGGCGATGAAGGGCTCCGGCGCAGCGCCGCGTCGAGGAACTCGCGCACGTCGCGCTCGAGCCGACGGTGGAACGCCTCGCGATCGAACCCGGGACGATCGATCGCGGGCAGGAAGTCCGGGCGCCGCATCTGGGGAGGAAACGGGCTCAGGAACGCGTGATGGTTCGCGTTCTCGACGACCTTGAACGTGACCCGGGCCGGGTCGGGGACGAGGTCGAGGACGAGCTGCCCCTGCCATCGCGGCGCGATGCGGTCGTGCTCCGCCACGAGCAGGAGGATGGGCGCCTCGACGTCCTTCAAGGCGTCGTTGGGCACGAACCAGCACGCCGCGGGGGCCATCAAGACCAGCGCCTTGACGCGCGGGTCCTTCGTGACCGCGACCCTCTGCCCCGGCCCCGTCCAGGGCTGCCCGCCCGCGAGGGCGAGCGCGGTGTAGCCACCCATCGAGTGCCCGATGACGGCGATGTCGTCGCCCTGCAGGCGCGGCCCGAGCTCGGCGTCGGCGCAGACAGCGTCCACCGCCAGCCGGGCGTGCCGGGGCCGGCGCTCCAGGTTCTCGACCGCCTCGGTCAGGGACCGATCGTTGCGATTGTCCCCGGGGTGCTCGGGCATCGCGACGACATAGCCGCTCTGCGCGAGGTGGGACGCGAGCGTCCGATACCCGAGGGGCGTCCCGCCGCCGCCATGCGAGATGAGCACGAAGGGGAGAGGGCCGCCGTGCACGGGCGCGTTCCTGGCGACCTCCAGCGAGTAAGGCCCCATCGATACGACCTCGGCAGGGACGTGCGTCGGGTACATCACGAGGACCGGGAACGAGAGGTCGTTCATCGGATCTCGAACGGTCAGGCTGCGGCAGCCCACGGATCGATTCATGCTCGTTTCTCCGGACGGTGTCGGGGGGATGGGAAGACCAGGGACGATGCCTGTCTGTTCACGGGAAGCTCACTGGAGCGGGAGGAAGACATCCGTGACGGCCTCGTGATCGGGCACCTCCGGGAAGAAGCGCACCCGCTGCAGGAAGAGCGGGAAATCACGCAGCTCCTCTCCGCTCATGGGGAGCCACGTCCCATAGAGGTACCTCACGGCCACGTAGAGCGTGTCGTCGCATCCGACGTGCCGAAGGACGGCGCAGCGGCCGCCGGGGATCGCCTTCTCGACGACGCCGTGCGGGTTCTCTGAAATGGGGCGGTGGATGCCCGCGCAGAGGTCCGTGCGGTAGGCGTCCGGCGGGGACTCGGCCGGGTCGTCGTACAGGATGTTGAAGGTCGCGCTGACCCTCGGCGGGAGCCCGTTCTCCCTGCGCCACGCGATGAACCGGCGCACCGATTCCAGGATCCGCTTCGGGTCGCCGCGGTGCTCGAGGGCGGCGACGCGCGTCTCGTCGAACCGCACGATCGCCACGTCCTCGGCGCGGTGAGCGGCCTTCATGGGGAGGGCCCTTGTCTCTCTCAGGCGTTCATGGGTGGCGTGCCAAGGATCCCACCGGGGCTGCTCCCGGAACTCGGAGGGGGACTGCCCGAACGCTCTCTTGAAGGCGCGCGAGAAGGCCTCGGGGCTCTCGTAGCCGCTCGCCATCGCGATATCGATGATCCGGGCGTGCTCCCGCTCCGGGAGCGCGAGGCGGTAGGACGCGCTCCGCAGGCGGACGAGCTTCACGTACGCGTGGACTCCCATCCCGAACAGCTCGGAGAACTGCCGGTGAAAGTGGTACTTCGAGAACGCGGCGACGCCGCTCAGCCGATCGAGCGTCAAGTCCTCGTCCAGGTGCGCGTCGATGTGCTCGAGCACCCTGCGGAACCTTTCGATATACGCGTTCTCGGCGGCTTCGGTCACGCGGTGTCCTCCTCGGCGAGCGGCAAGGTAACGAGCCGCGGCGCGCCGTGCCTGACCGAAATTGCTGAACTTCGGGGCGACCGGGCCCGGGGGGGGGCGCCCGAGCTACCGGCCAGGCGCTTCACCCGGCGCGGGTGAGCTCGTCTCGCGCCGCGGCCGTGAGCTCGAGCGAGCGCACGCGCGCGGCGTGATCGAAGATCGGTGAGCTCACGATGAGCTCGTCGGCGCGGGTGCGGGTGATGAAGGCGTCCAGCCCGCGCCGCACGGTCTCGGGCGAGCCGACGACCGAGCAGGACAGCGACTGCTCGAGGCCGGCGCGGTCCAGGGGGCTCAGGTCGCGCTCGAAGTCGTCGGACGGCGGAGGAAACGGCCCCGGCCGGCCACGGCGCAGGTTGACGAAGGCCTGCTGGAGCGAGGTCCACAGGCGGCGCGCCTCCTCGTCGGTGCCGGCCGCGACCACGTTGATCCCCAGCATGACGCGGGGCTCCGCGAGCTCGTCCGAGGGGCGGAACTCCCTGCGGTACAGCGCGATCGCCTGCGTCATCTGGCCCGGCGCGAAGTGGGAGGCGAAGGCGTAGGGGAGGCCGAGCGCCGCGGCGAGCTGCGCGCCGAAGAGGCTGGAGCCGAGGATCCAGATCGGCACGCGGAGCCCGGCGCCGGGCACGGCCTGAACCGGCTGGCCAGGCTCCGCCGGGCGGAAGTAGCCCATCAGCTCCAGGACGTCCTGGGGGAAGCCGTCCGCGTCGCCGGCCAGGTTGCGCCTGAGCGCGCGGGCGGTGAGCGGGTCGGAGCCCGGAGCGCGCCCGAGGCCCAGATCGATGCGCCCTGGAAAGAGCGACGCCAGCGTGCCGAACTGCTCGGCGATCACGAGCGGCGCGTGGTTCGGCAGCATGATCCCGCCCGCGCCGACGCGGATCGTCGAGGTGCCGGCGGCCACGTGCGCGATCACGATCGACGTCGCGGCGCTGGCGACGCCGCCCATGTTGTGGTGCTCGGCCAGCCAGTAGCGGTGATAGCCGAGCCGCTCGGCGTGGCGCGCGAGATCGAGCGCGTTGCGGAGCGCCTGCGCGGCGTCTCCGCCCTGGACGATCGGAGCTAGGTCGAGAACGGAGAAGGGAATCATGTTGGACACCTCGCCAGACTCTTGCACGCCACGGACGGTTGCGGCAGCGCTCGGGGACCGGCGCGGCTCGTGCGCGGTCTCCGCGCGCGATCGCGGCGAGGAGCGCCCCCGCGAGCGCGCGCCCTCGCCAGCGCGCCCCGCGGCGCGCCCCCCCGCGGCGCTCGAGCCGTCTGGAACGCCATGACGTGGCCGCGCCCGCTGTATTACGCTCGGCCCGTGCGCCGTTCGTCCTCCCCGCTGCGCCGCCTACCGCAGGTCCTGCTCGTCGTCGCCGCCTCGGCCGCCGCTGTCGCGTCGCCCGGGGGAGCGGCCGCGACCCTCTGGCCCAACGTGCCGGAGCAGATCGCGCGTGCGCTCACGTCGGGCGACGCCCTGGAGCGGCGCCTGGCCGCGACCCGCGTGGGCGAGCTCGCCCCGGAGACGGCGATCAGGCTGATCCAGCGGGGCATGAGCGACCCGGACGTCGAGGTGCGGCTGCACCTCGCCGGGGCGGCCGTGCGCCTCCGGATGCCGCGCGCGGGGGACCTCGTGATCGAGTGGCTCGGCGAGGGCGACGCGCGCCTGCGGCTCGCGGCCTGCGACGTGATCCGCGCCTCGCCCACGGACCGCTCCGTCGTCGCGCTCGGGCGGGTGCTCGGCGATCCCGACCCGCACGTCCGCCTCGCCGCCGCGACCGCGATGGGCGCGGCGGGGCTCCCGGACGCTGTCTCGCCGCTGCTCGGCCACCTCGACGACACGGCGCCGGAGGTGCGCGCGGAGGTCGCGCGCGCGCTCGGCCGGATCGGCGACGCGCGCGCCGTCGTGCCGCTGATCGGCAAGGTGCAGGACTCGGTGCCGGAGGTCCGCAAGGCCACGGCGCGCGCGCTCGGAGAGCTCGGAGACCCGCGCGCGGTCAGCGCGCTGCTGCTCGCGCTCCAGGACGCCTCCCAGGACGTGCGCGTCGAGGCGGTGACCGCCCTCGGCCGGCTGCGCTCGGACGACGCGACGTCGGCGATCGCCGATCTCGTCACGGCGTCGCCGGGGGCCGCGGGCGCGTTCCCGGGAGCGCGGCCGTCCGACAGCGCCACCTCGAGCAACGACGTGCGGGAGGCGGCGCTCCGGGCGCTCGGCCGCATCGGCTCCGACGCGGCCGTGAAGGCGCTGCTCGCGGCGCTCGCGAAGGACAACCCCGCAGCGCCGCGCTCCGCGGTCCGCGACGCGCTCGTCAGCGCCGGCGCCGCGGCCGTCCCCGCGCTCGTCGCCGCGCTCGCGGCCGCGCCGTCGGCCAACACAGCCGCGGGCGCCGCCCTCGTGCTCGGCGAGCTCAAGGCCAGGGAAGCGCTGCCCGCGCTCGAGCGGGGGATGCAGCGGGGCGTCGTCCCGCTCCGGCACGGGCTGCGCGCCCTCGGCGCGCTCGGCGATCCCGCGGCGCTGCCCGGCGTGCTGGAGCTGCTCGGCGACGCCGACCCCGCGGTCCGCGCGGAGGCCATCCGCGCCGCGACCGCGCTGCTCGATCCGGCGCGGCCCGACGGGCGCGCGGTGGACCCGGCGCGCGCCCTGCTGGTCGACCCGGCGACCGCGCCCGACGAGAAGCTCGCCCTCGTCCAGCTGCTCGGGCGCACCGGCTCACCGCGCGCGCAGGCGGCGCTGCTGCCGCTCGCCAAGGCGCGCTCCACGCCGCTCCGCCTCGCCGTGATCGAGGCGCTCGGGGCCGCGCGCGCGGCCGGGACGCTCGGCGCGGCCGTGGACGCCGCCCTGCTCGCGGCGCTCGACGACGAGTCGGCCGACGTGCGGCTCCGGGCGGCGATCGCGCTCTCCCGCGTCGCCGGCCCAGGGAGCGCCCGGCCGCTGCTCCAGCGCCTCACGGTCGCCGCGGAGCAGGACCGCGGCGCGCTCGGCATCGCCCTCTCGGGCGCACTGTCGCGCGCGGACGGCGCGGACGGCGCGGGCGGCGCGACGGACGCGACGGACGCGAAGGCCGCGAACGACGCGAACGACGCGAGCGGCAAGGGCCTCGTCCACGACGTCGCGGCCGCGATCGCGAGCGCGCCGGACGCGGCGCGCGACGCGCTGATCGAGGGGCTCGGCCGCATGCCGGGGCAGGCCGCGGGCGCCGCGCTCGCGCGGATGGCCTCGGCGGCGCCCATCGACGATCGCCGCAAGATCGCCGAGGCGCTCGCGGGGCACCCGGAGGCCGCCGCCGCGCTCCGCAAGCTCGCGGGCGATCCGGATCCCGGCGTCCGCGCCAACGCGGTCTGGTCGCTGGGCGCGGCGGGGGACAAGGACGCGCTGCCGCTGCTCCTGCCGCTCCTCAAGGACCCCGACGCCGCCGTGGCGGGCAACGCGGCGGGCGCGATCGGGCGCGCCGCCGGCCGCGCCGGGCAGCCGGCCCGCGCGGCCGCGGCGCTCTGCGCGGCGCTCCCCGACGCGCGCCCCTACGTGCGCGCCAACGCGCTCGCGGCCCTCACCGTCGCCGGCGCCCGCTGCGACGGCGACGCGGCCCGCGACCTGCTCGCGCGCGACCCCGCGGAGGCGGTCCGCCTCGCGGCCGCCGACCACCTCGCGCGGAGCGGCGCCGACGACGATCGCCGCGCGCTCGCCCGCTGCGCCGCCGAGGACAGGAACGCCACGGTCGCCGGGCGCTGCGCCCGCGCCGCGGCGCCCCGCGCGCCGGCCGCCGGCGCCGAGGACGTCGCGGTCTTCATCGTCCCGTTCGACGCGGGCCGGGGCGGCTCGGTCCGCGACGCGCCGGCCCCGCGCGCGCCCTTCGCGCTCGTGCGCGCGGACGGGCTCATGCGCCTCGGCGTCGCGGACCGGCGCGGAGAGATCTTCGAGCGCGGCGCTCCCCGAGGGCCGATCCGCCTCACCGTCCCGGCCCCGCTCGTGAAGTGAGCCCGCGCCCGCCGCGCTGAGCCGGACACCATGCGAACCCGACCCGACGTCGAGCTCCGGATGTCCAGGACCGTCCACCCGGGCGACGTCGTCCTCGTCGAGCTGGTGCTCCGCTGCCGCGGGAGGACGCCGGTCGACGCGATCGAGCTCCACCTGGAGGGCATGCAGGTCGCCCGCGTCGAGGAGCGCGTCCTCGTGCCGCCCCACTTCCTCTCGCTCGTCGCCCGCGTCTCGGGGGCGACGACGCTCCCGGAGGGCGAGCAGCGCTACCGCGCGAGCTTCCCGCTCCCGGACGACGCGCCCTGCTCCTACCTCGGCACGCGCGCCGAGATCCGCTACGGCATCACGCTCTCCATCGCGATCCCGTGGTGGCTCGACGTCCAGGAGTCCTACGAGGTGCTCGTCACGCCCCGCCCCGTCACGCGGCCGGCCCGGTCGCCGGCCGCGGGGACCACGGCGCGCGGCGACAGCCCCTTCGTCGAGGTCTCGCTCGACGATCGCGTCTTCGCGCCGGGCGACGAGATCTCGGGGGCGGTGGCCCTCGGCAACGTGCAGGGCCGCGGCGTGCGCGGGATCGAGATCTCGCTTGTCGGCGTCGAGCGCCTCCTCAGCGCCGACCGCTCCGCGCCGAACCGCGCGACCGAGGCGCACCGCTTCACCGCCTTCCGCCGCGCGGACAGCCGCGACGAGGGGCGGGAGCTGCCCTTCCGGTTCCGGATCCCCCGCTCGGTCGCGCCGTCGTTCGACGCCGGCTGGGTCGCCCTCGTCTGGGGGCTCGAGGTGCGCGTCGAGCTCGCGCGCGCGGACGGCGTCGTCCACACGACGCCGCTCGCGCTCGGCGTCTTCGACAGCCCGCCCGGCCTCGGCGCGATGCGGCGGCAGATCGGCTCCGGGAGGTGGCGCGCCGTCTGGGAAGCGGTCGGCGCGCGCCACGGCCTGTCCCTCGACGCGCTGGAGCTCCGCCTCTCGGGCACGCTCTCCGGCGCCGCGGCGTCGGTGTGGATCGACGCGGGCTCCTCGTCGAGCGGCGCGCTCGTGGGCGAGCTGCGCTGGCCGTCGTGGGGGCTCGACCTGGAGGTCGGCGTGAAGCGCTTCCTGCTCGCGCTGTCGTCCGAGGACGACGAGGGCTTCGGCCGCCGTTACCGCGTGCGCGGGCGCGATCCCGGCCAGGTGCGCGCCGTGATCGCGGGGCCGCTGCGCCGGGCGCTGCTCGCCTTCGACGACGTCCGGCTGGACGACGAGCACGTGTCGGTCCGGTCGCGGACGCCGGGCCACGATCAACCCTGGCTCGGCGCGTTCCTGGAGCACCTCGCCGCGCTGGCGGCCGAGATCGGCGCCGCGAAGAAGCGCATCCCGCCGCCCACGCCGATGGCGGGGATGCGCGCGGCCTGGGAGCGGTTCGCGGCCGAGGTCCACGGTCGCTTCGAGGTGGGCCGCATGCGCATCCGGGACGCGCAGGTCGACGGCGCGACGTTCCACGTCGACACCTGCTTCGAGCGAGGCCCCCACCCCGAGCGCTCCGAGGTCACGCTGGTGGTGGATCCGCCCCTCGACGCGGCGCTCGATCCCGACGATCCCGAGCAGCTGCGCGCCGCCTCGCCCAGGGCGCGCGAGGCGGTCAAGGGCCTGCAGGCCCGCACGCGCGCGCTCCGGATCGCCCCGCACGCCATCGTGATCACGCTGCCGGCCCCGCTCGAGGACCCCGCCACCCTGCGCGATCTGCTCGGCGAGCAGCTGCACGTGGCAGCGCTCCTGCGCGGCCCGCGCGCCGCCCGCCCGTACCGCTGAGCGGCGAGGAACAGGCGGAACAGGCGCCCGGGCGGGGGCCAGCGCGCCGGAACCGGGAATCCCCCTACGGCGCGCGGCTCGCTGATTTCCACACAAAACGCTGGCGGATCCGGGCTAGAGTCCCCGCCCATGCTCGACAAGCTTTCTCGCGAAGAACGCCTCCAGCTGATGCGGTTCATCTGTTCGTTCGCCTGGGCCGACCTCCAGGTGCGCGATCAGGAGCGCGAGTTCGTGCGCAAGATGATCCTGCGGCTCCACCTGGACGCGGAGGAAGCCAAGCAGGTGCGCGGCTGGCTCGAGGTGCCGCCTGCGGCCGACGACGTGGATCCGATGAAGATCCCGCGCGCGCACCGGCAGCTCTTCCTGAACGCCGCGCGCGAGATGATCTCGTCCGACGGCGAGATCGGCGAGGAAGAGCGCGAGAGCCTGAGCCTCCTGGATCAGCTCACGCGCTGACGCGGGCGGGGGGGCGACGGATGACGGACGACGGATGGACGATGAGCCGGTGAGCGGTGGAACGATGAGCACGATGGCGCAGGGAGGGGCCGGCGAGGGCCGGACCCCGGCGGAAATGGGAGCGAGCTCGGCCGAGAAGCCCTGGGTCGGCGTGATCATGGGCGGCAAGAGCGACTACGAGCACCTCGCCGTCACGAGCGAGCTGCTCACGCAGCTCGGCATCCCGCACGAGGTGCGCGTCGTCTCGGCGCACCGCACGCCGGACCGGATGTTCGAGTACGCGAGCACGGCCGCGGAGCGCGGGATCGAGGTGATCATCGCCGCCGCCGGCGGCGCCGCGCACCTGCCCGGGATGGTCGCCGCGAAGACGGTGCTGCCGGTCATCGGCGTGCCCATCCCCGCCACGGCGCTGAACGGGATGGACGCGCTGCTCTCGATCGTCCAGATGCCGAAGGGCGTCCCCGTCGCCACGATGGCGATCGGCAAGCCCGGGGCGGCCAACGCGGCCCTGTTCGCGGCGGCGGTCCTGTCGGGCAAGCACCCGGAGCTCCGCGAGCGCCTCGCCGCCTTCCGCGGCGCCCAGGAGGCGGCGGTGCTACGCGATTCGGTCATCGTCTAGCTCGTCAGGCCTCGTCGGGCCTCGTCTCGCTCCCCCTCGTACAGGTCCTCCGGAAATGCCCATCGCTCCCGGCTCTACGCTCGGTATCCTCGGTGGCGGCCAGCTCGGCCGCATGACGGCGCTGGCCGCCCGCACGCTCGGGTACAAGGTCCACGCCCTCGACCCTGACCCGGACTGCCCGGCCCGGTCGGTGCTCGATCGCTGCATCGTCGCCTCGTTCGACGACGTGGCGCAGGCGGCCGAGCTCGCGTCGCAGTGCGACGTGGTGACGCTCGAGATCGAGAAGGTCGCCACGGACGGCCTCGTCGCCGCCGCCCGGTTCGCGCCGGTGCGCCCGTCGGCCGACGTGCTGGCCATGGTGCAGGACCGCGGCGTCCAGAAGGGCTGGCTCTCGCGCAACGGCTTCCCGGTGGGGCCCTTCCGCGAGGTCGCGACGAGCGAGCAGCTCCTCGAGGCGACGCGCGCCATGGGCGGGGCGTGCTTCGTGAAGTCGTGCGTGGGCGGGTACGACGGCCGCGGCCAGCTGCGGCTCTCGGGAGACACGTCGCCAGGCGGCGCCGGCGGTCTCGAGGGCGAGGCCGCGTCGCTCTTCGCGTCGCTCGGCGGGCAGCGCTGCGTGGTCGAGCAGGCGCTCGACCTCGAGGCCGAGCTGTCGGTGCTCGTCGCGCGGAGCCCGAGCGGCAAGCTCGCGGTCTACCCGCCGGCGCTGAACCACCACGTCGACCAGATCCTCGACTGGTCGCTGCTGCCGGGCCCGCTCTCGGCCGCGGTGACGGGGCAGGCGGTCCAGATCGCCCTCGACCTCGCGGTCGGCCTGCGCGTCGAGGGGCTGCTCGTCGTCGAGCTCTTCCTGCTCAAGGACGGCCGCCTGCTCATCAACGAGCTCGCCCCGCGGCCCCACAACAGCTACCACGCCTCCGAGGTCGCCTGCGCGACGAGCCAGTTCGAGCAGGCGGTCCGCGCCGTGTGCGACCTGCCGCTCGGCTCGGTCGAGATCGTCCGCCCCGCGGCGATCCTCAACCTGCTCGGCGACGTGTGGCTCGACGGCGCGCCGCCGCCGTTCGAGGCCGCGCTGGAGATCCCGGGCGTCCGGCTCCACCTCTACGGCAAGCGGGTCGCCCGCCCCGGCCGCAAGATGGGCCACCTCTCCGCCACGGGCCGCACGCCGGAGGAGGCGCTCGTCGCCGCGAAGCTCGCGATGGCCCGGCTCTCGGCGCAGGCCGGGCTGCCGCTCCCCGGGCGCTGACACGCCGCCGGCGGGCCTCCGCCGGCGCACGACGCTCCCCACGGCTGCCCCACGGTGGCGCGACGCGCGCCGCGCCATCACGTCGACGGTCGACGGACTCGTCCCGTTCGCGTCGATTCATGAGCCGTCGCTGAGCCGCGGCGCAACTGCATGTTCGGGACGGCCCTGGAGGGTAGGGAGGTGTGTTCTCGCGTGCTCAGGTTCGGCGTCGCCGGCCGCGTGACCGGCGTCTGGGCGCGACGGCCACGCCGCGGCCGCGCGCAGCGATCTCGGCGGATTCAATGGTCTTGAGCGCTCGTGCGGAGACCCATCACTGTGTCTTCGTCAACATGGTCAGCGCACGCTGGCCGGGGCGGAATCACGCGCACTGGCTATCGGGACGAAACATCGATACAGGATGCATTTGATCTGAATACGCGCCCTGGAATTCGACGAATATCTCGCACAGAGGCGCCGTTGTGGCATGTTCGATTCTTAACAGGTCACGACCGTGGAGACTCCGGCCGTGGCCCTGCTTGCAACCCTGTCCATCTTGGGCGGCGGTGACCGCCCGAGGAGGAGCAAGTCGATGAAAAGAACCTCATTCATGGTGTTGGCGTGCGTGTCGTGCGGGCTGGGCAGCGTGTCGTGCGGGGGGGCGGACGCGGGCGACGACGCCACGCACGAGACGGAGCCCCAGTTCGCTGTCGACGCTCAGGGCGGGGTCTTCACCGGGGATGATGGATTCAAGATCGAAGTGCCGCCGGGGGCGGTCAGCGCGGCGACGGAGCTCACCATCGAGAATATCGAGGACGCCCGCGAGGGCGCGGTAGGTCCCACGTACCGCCTCGGTCCGGAGGGGCAGACGTTCGCCAAGCCGATCAAGCTCACGCTGCCGATCACCGTGGAGCTCGAGGCGGAGCTCGGGGAGAATACCGTCCTCGATGCCTACGGCTTCTCCGCGCCGACGGGCTCCGACGTCTTCACGCCGCTCGAGCGTCACGAGGCCTCTGCCGCGGAGCTCATCACGGAGACCACCTCCGTGGGCACCTTCTACGCCGGGATGATCCCGGCGGGGGTGATGGCGAGCCAGCACGCCTACCCGATGGCGCTCGCCGCCGACGACACCTACCTCTACTTCGCGAGCGGCGGCACCGAGTCCACCGCGCCCGCGGACTCGAACGACGGCTACATCTATCGCGTCATGCCGGGCACGACCGAGGTGGAGGCGATGACCCCCGCGGATCCGGACCCCAAGGCGCTGTGGGTCAACGCCTCCCACGTGTACTGGGCGAGCGGCGGAGACAACGATCCGATCATCCCTTCGGCGCTCAAGCGCGTCGACAAATCGACCCTGGAGATGGAGACGCTTGTCGAGATCGGCTACGTGCTGAGCGTCATCGGCGACGAGTCGTCCGTCTATTTCGGCGATGGCGACGGACACAACATCTACAAGATGCCGCTCGACGGCGGCGAGCCCGTCGTGCTCGCCGCCGACGCCGGGGCGCCGGAGCACCTGGCGCAGGACGCCGCGAATATCTACTGGACCGGCGGCGCCACGACGAACAAGGTCTACAAGGTGGCGAAGTCGGGCGGGGACGTGACGGTCGTCGCCGAGAACGAGGGAGAGCCGGCCGGGATCGCGGTGGACGCGCAGTTCGTCTACTGGGCCAACACCGGTGACGGCGGCGTGTTCAAGGCGCCGATCGGCGGAGGGGCGAAGACGCTGATCTACCAGGGGGGCTCGATGGGGGGGCTGGCCCTCAGGGGCTCGACGCTCTTCTCGACGGACATGAGCCGGAACCGCAGCGTCCAGGCCCATGATCTCGTGAAGAACAAGACCACCGTGCTCGCGCTCGGCCAGCACTTCGCCTGGCGCATCATCGCCCCGGAAGGTCAGGACGTGTTCTGGACCAACGGCGGTGACTACCGCTTCGAAGGCGAGATCGTGTCCTATAGCGCTCCTTGAGCGCATGTCCGGCGGCGATGCGGGGCAGCAGGACAGCAGGGGCGAACGCAGCGGGGGAGCCTGTTCGCCCTCACCGCATTGCACCCACGTGGATCGAGAGCGCATGGCGAGCGCTCCCGAGTCCGCTCGCCAGGGCGCGCGGCGCAGCCCCGCTGCGCCGGTGTCGGCTGCTTTACGCGTTGACCGTGTCCGGCGTCCTGGCGTAGTTCTTCTCCTTCGATGCAGATCACCCTCCCGAGGGCCCGGCTCCAGGTCGCGCTGCTCGCCGTGATGGCGGTGATCGCGGGCGCCGGGCTCGCCGTCGAGGTGCTCAAGCCGCTCCTCCACCTGAGGAGCCAGAGCGGTGTCGTCCCGTTGTTCTCGCTGAGCTACGAACAGAATGTGCCCACGTGGTACACCTCGTCACTGCTGTTCGTGTGCTCACTCACGCTCGCTGTCATTGCCGCCGGCGCCCGACGCACGGGCAAGTTCGTGAAGCACTGGTGGGGGCTCTCCGCGGCGTTCCTCTACATCTCGCTCGACGAGGTGGTCGAGATCCATGAAGCGGCGAGCTCCTGGCTCGATCTGGGCGGGGTCCTGTACTTCAGCTGGGTGATCCCGGCGGCCGCCGCGGTGGCGGCGTTCGTGGTCGCATACCTCCGGTTCCTCTCGCACCTCCCGCGAGATACGCGGAATCGATTCCTCCTCTCGGGCGGGATCTATGTCACCGGGGCCCTCGTCCTGGAGCTGCCCCTCGGGTACTGGACCGAGCGGGCCGGGAGCGACAACCTGATCTACGCGCTCATCGACTTCGTGGAGGAGTCGATGGAGATGCTCGGCGTGAATCTCTTCCTGCTGTCGCTCGTCGATCACCTCGCCGTGCAGGGATGGACGATCGGCTTCTCGCCAGCAGCACCGGAGCCGCGGCCCGCGGCGGCCCCGCGTCCCGCATGAGCGCACGGGCCGAGCCCGCGTCCGCTGCGCTGCTCGGTGTGGGCCGGGCCGCGTACATCGTCGGCCCCTTGTATGACTGGGCCTTCTTCCTGCTCCCGCCGCTCGTCGCGCTCGCCGCGGGCGCCCTGATCGCGGGGACGCCGTTCGCCGACGCGAGGTTCAGGCTTCACGGGGAGAAGGTCACGTGGGCGGGGCTCTTCATCGGCACGCTCATCCACGGCCACCTCGCCGCGGTGCTCCTCCGGAGCCACGGCAACGCGGACATCTTCCGGCGGCACCGCCTCCGCTTCCTCGTGGCGCCGGTCGCCCTGTTCGCCGCGATGATGCTGTCCATGTGGGCCGTCGCCTGCGTGTCGGTCCTCGTTGTGTTCTGGGACGTCTACCACTCGGCGCTCCAGACCTTCGGCCTCGGGCGCATCTACGACGCGCGCGCGGGGAACGCGCCGGCGCTCGGCCGCCGGCTGGATCTGTGGCTCAACCTCGTCCTCTATGCCGGCCCCATCCTGGGCGGCGCGACGATGCTCCTCCACTTCCAGAGCTTCGACGCCTTCGAGGGCGTGGGCCCCGCCTTCTTCACCGCCGTCCCTGCGCTGATGACGTCGAGCCACCGCGTCATCAGCTGGGCCGTCATCGCCGCGGGCACGTCGTACCTGCTCTATTACGCGCTCGCTTACCGAGGGATGGTCCGGCGGGGGTATCGGGTGTCGTTCCCCAAGGTGTGGCTGCTCGTGAGCACGGGTCTCTGCTCGATCTACACGTGGGGTTTCAACCCCTGGGGACAGGCCTTCTTCATCATGAACCTGTTCCACGCCGTGCAGTACCTGGCGCTCGTCTGGTGGTCGGAGGGCGGCCGCCTCCGCCGCCGGCTGCGCCTCGACGCGCTCCGGGCCGGAACGCCGGTCGCGGTGGCGGTCTTCCTCGCGGGCGTCCTTGTGTACGGGGTCTGGGCCGAGCTCGCGCCGGCGGAGGACCGCGCGCTGTGGTCGATCACGCAGACCGTCGCGCTGATGCACTTCTGGTACGACGGATTCATCTGGTCCGTGACGCGCAAGCAGGTATGAGGCGATCGCGCCTTCAAGGTGTCACCAGAGAGGGGTGTATGCGAATCCAACGTTGTCTCCGGTCCATGGTCGTCGCGCTCGGGGTCTCCTCCGCGGCGCTCGTCTCGCCCGCTTGCAGCAAGTCGCCGCAGATCACGGCGGAGAGCATCGAGGACAACTGGGCGCTGACGGAGCAGCACGAGCCCGGGTCCGTCGTCATGACGGTGGCCCAGGACGGGCAGGTCACGGCGCTGGTGAAGGATCGCGACGGCAAGCCCATCGCGGCGGACGTGTCGGGCAGCGTCTCGGTCAAGGCGCCTGGCAAGGGCGGAGCCCCCATGAGCGCGGCGCTCGTGCCGGAGGCCAAGTCGGGGGGCGTGCTGCTCGCCAAGCTCCCGCCGCTCGAGGACGACCTGACCGAGGTCAGCTACGAGCTCAAGGTGAAGGGCGAGCCGTTCAAGGGGGTGCTGCACGTGCCGCGCGGCGGGACCCGGGAGCTCCAGGAGAGCGCCAGGGAGCACCAGACCACCCAGCTCGACGGGACCAAGGGGCCGAACGGGGGCGTGCTCCAGCCGGTCGGAGACGACATCGTGGAGATCGTCGCCGACAAGGAGAGCGGCGATCTGCGCGTGTACGTGCTGGATCTCAACCTCAAGCCGGTGCCGATCGGCGAGCGCGAGATCAAGCTCGCGATCCAGACGGCGTCGGGGCCGGACGTCATCGTGCTCGCGCCTGGGCCCGATCGGCTCTACTTCACCGGCAAGCTCAACGTGAAGGTCAATCCGACCAAGGTCACGGTGGTGCTCAAGGAAGGCGGGCACACGCACGTGGTCCTCTGCGGTTACCGTCCAGGCGCGGTGATCGTGGTCGGCCCGAGCGCGCCCGTGATCGGCATCCTGGTGGCGACCACGTGGGCCGTGAAGGTCGACGTCAGGCCGACGGTGGTGGTGCACGACGACGATGACGACGACGGCCGGGTCCTCGTCATCCACAAGCACAAGCACAAGGGCAAGGGGAAGGGCAGGGGGCACTGGAAATGACGGGGGAGGAGAGCGCCGCGCTCGGACGGGGCGCGCCGACGCGGTAAGGTGGCGGCGCGGCGCGCCCGCGCCTCAGCCGACGGAAAGCCCTCTCCCATGATCGAAGCGCCCGAGCTCCCCGACCTCTCCCCCGACGATTGCCACCCCAGGGCGGCCGCTGCCCTCGCCGACCCGTTCTTCTGGTCGCTCACCGACGAGACCGCTCCGTTCGGCAACGAGACCGCGCACGAGACCCTCACCGCCTTCCGCGACTTCCGCGACGAGCACCCGAAGAAGAGCCCGATCGAGCTGCTCGACGAGCTCCTCGAGCGCTGGGAGGTCGGCAATGCCGGCTGGGACGCCGTGGAAGCGGCCGAGGTCGAGGCGCTCGGCGAAGAGGACGAGTACGGCCTGCTCACCCGCGACGAGGCGATCCTCGCCCTGGCCTTCAGCCAGATCGTCGTCGAGGGCAGGCTCGATCCGGAGGTCCGCCGCCGCGCGCTGCTGGCGCTGGCCCGGCAGGCGCTCCCCGCGCTGCTCAGCGCCTACGAGGGGCGCGCCCTGGAGAGGGCGCTGCGGATCGACCGGATGAGAAGCGTCCTCTCTGCTCGCTGGGATTAGGTAAGCGCCTCGGCGCCCCTGCGGCGCCGAGGGCTACGGGAGCGCCCAGTCCTGCGCGTCCTGTCGGCACGCAGACCCGCAGTCTTCGCCGTTCGGGTACCAGGTCCGGTACGCGGGGGTGAAGCTCCGCTCTCCGAGGAGCGCGCCGTCCCGGCGCACGACGACGTCGACGCGCGCCGGCGTGCCACGAATCGCGAGCTGCTGCGTGAACTGCCCGGGGGCCGGGACGCAGCTCTGGGAGACGGCGTCGCCGTGCTTCGTCTCCGTGCAGATGCTCACCGCATTGACCGAGACACTGACGCTCGGGCTGCACTGGACGAACACGCCGCTGCCGCCGACGCTCGACGTGTTCGTCCAGCTGTAGGCGCACGACACGGCGTTGCCGTCCACCGCGAGCTCCAGCGTGTACTCTCCCGCTGCCCAGCTCTTGTTCGCCGTCGCGGCGGTGATGGTGAAGGCGTCGCTACAGGCCATCTCGGTGCATTGCTTCTGGTTCAGGATGCAGCCGGGCATGGCGGAGACCATGGCGAATCCGGCGGCGAGCGCGGCGGTCGTGCGCACGCAGGAGCCGAGCGGGACGAGGGAAAAAAGAGATAAGGTCATGGATCCATCCTCTCTCCGGCGGGACCGCCGTGGATGGAGGCGCTGGCGAAGCAACGCGTAGACCACCTGCGCGGGCGCAAGAAGCCGGCGCTCCTGACGCCTTGTGCCGGGCGCCCCGCCGAGCGGCATGACAGGCGTGTCAGGGCAACGAACCCGCGGCTCGGCTGAAGGACGCCCGGGCGCCGCGGGCGCGGCGCGCCTCCAGACCGCGCGGCGGCGCTTCGAAGGGGGCTCCCGCCGGCGCGGATTCGGGTACCGTCAGACCTTCAGGCGGTCGAGCGTTCGAACGTGAACGCCTGTCCTGCCAGGAGGTTTGCGCATGAAGAAGACCTATACAGGGAGCTGCCACTGCGGCGCGGTCCGCTTCGAGGCCGACATCGACCTGAGCGCTGGAACCAACAAGTGCAACTGCTCTATCTGCACCAAGACGAGAAACTGGAACGTGATCCTCAAGCCGGACGCGTTCCGGTTGCTCGCGGGTGAGGACGCGCTGAGCGACTACCAGTTCGGCATGAAGGCCGGGCACCACCTGTTCTGTCGACACTGCGGCGTCCGCTCGTTCGGGCGCGGATATGTCGAGGCGATCGGCGGCGACTATGTGGCGGTCCAGCTCGCTTCGCTGGACGACGTGGATCTCGCCGAGCTCGTCTCCGCGCCGATCCGGTTCGCCGACGGACGCAACAACGACTGGGGCGCGCCACCGGCAGAGACCCGGCACCTGTGAACGGCGCCGCCGCTGGCTGCGGCGGACGGAGGCCCATCGACGGAGGCGCCGCCGCACGCCGGCGCCCCGGCCGCGCCGTCTTCACCCGTCTTACTTCGCGACCTCTCCCGTCTTCAGATCCAGCTTGAGCTCCCGCACCACCTCCGGCGTGGCGCACACGATCTGCGGCGTCGAGCCCTGCACATCGGTCTTGATCCGCTCCTCCAATTTCTTGGCGAGATCCCAGGTCGGCACGAACGCGGCGAAGAAGCGCTGTCCCATGTCGCGCGTCACCACGAAGCGCGCCGGCGAGAACTCCGTGCGTCCCTTGAGCGCCTTGCGCGTCAGCGGGAAGTCGTAGTCGTCCGGCGCCGTCTTGCTGAACGTGTAGAGCACCACGAGGTTCTGCGGGCACTTCGGCCCGCCGGGCCTGGGCAAGGTCCGGTTCTCCCTGGGCTTCGGCGGCGGCCCCTTCTGGAGCTGGATGCTCCCGGGCGCCGCACCCGCGGCCTCGCCGGCGCCGCCGTGCTTCAGGATCGCCCCGCCGGCCGCGACCCACACCGCCCCGTCGCTCCCCACGGCCACGTCGCGGGCCTTCACCCCGTCCGGCAGCGGCGCCTGCTCCCAGGCATCTCCCTTGCGCGCGAACAGCGCGCCGTCCGCGAGCGCCCACAGCGTCCCGTCCGGCGCCGCCGACGCCGTGAGCACGCGCGCGCCCTTCGCCGGAGGGTCGATCTTCTTCGCCTGCCCGCCCTGGTAGCGGAGCACACCCCCGTCCACGATCCACGCCTCGCCGTCGCCGGGGCCCGGCAGGATCAGCTTGCGCACATCGTCGGCCTTCTCATCGAACGGCGCCGGGATGGGCAGGATGGTCGAGCGTTTCTCGCCCGGCTTCCAGACCTCCAGGGCGCTCTCCCCTTTGCAGTCGAGCCCGTAGCTCAGCGCGGTCCCATCGCGCGTCGCCCCGAATGCCTCCGGGCGGACCTCGGTCTCCGAGTAACGCGATGCCCCTTCGAAGTCGAACCCGCGGCACTCTCCCTTCCTGGGCGCCGGCGTGATCGTCAGTCCCACCCTGGGCCCGCGCAGCGTGACGAACCTCGAGGGCCCGATCATCGTCGGCCCCACCAGCCCCACGAGCGAGCTGCCCATGCTCGCCACCCCGGTGAACCACTGCCCCGCGTCGCTCACGCGCTGCACCCAGCCCTTCGCCCCCAGCACGTGGTGCTCGGCGACGCCGGTGCGGCCCGTCGTGCCCGTCGCGATCAGGTCGAGCTGGTCGGGATAGCGCCCGTGGACGCCGATCACGGACACCCACCACCCCGGCAGGTGCAGCCGCTTCGGGAACTCGATCTTCCCGTCCTTCAGCACGCCGACGGCGGCGGCCACGGCCTCCTGCTCCCCCTCGATCACCGTCCGGTTGGAGGTCGACACGAGCAGCGCCCCCTCCACCGGGTGAAGCAGCAGCTCGACCTCCTCCGGGATCTGCGCCACCGGCGCGAACGCCGACTTCGGCGGCGGCGCCGGCTTCGCCGCCTCGTCCGCCTTCACCCCGCCCGCCGCGCCTGCGGTGCTCGATGTGCCCGCCGTGCCTGCCGCGCCTGCCGCGCCTGCCGCGCCTGCCGCGCCCGGCCCCTGCGCCGCGGCCTCCGCGCGCGGCCCGTCCGCGGCCTGCGGCGCAGGCGCAGGTCCGCACCCTGCCATCGCCATCACGAGCCCGCCCAGCCCCCACCACGTCCTTCGCCCGATCATCGCTCGTCCTCCTCCAGGCACGGCCGCGCCGGACCGCCGCGCCGCGCTCCCGTGCTCTCATCCTCGACACGCCGGCTGCCCGGCCGCTCATCCCCCCGGACCGCTCGCCACGCCGGGCTGCTTCCCCTCGCGCCGATCCCTCGTTCGCTCATGGCGCGAGCCTCCCCGACGCGACCCGGATCTCGCCCTCGATCTCCGCGTCGCGCAGGTCCACCCCGCTCGGGTGCGCCACCCGCTGGTAGGCCACCTGCCACGCGATCGCGCGCCCCTCGCCGGCGGCCCCGACGTCGAGCTCCACCGTCACGGGCTCCGCGTGCACCCGATCGTCGGCCACGAGCTTCCGCCCGATCGCCCCGGGCCGCAGCGCGAAGTGCCGCGTCAGGTAGCGCGCCTCCTGCCCCAGCACCAGCTCGTCGGGCCCGAGCGCCTCGGCCGACACCTCGAGCCTCCGGAACAGATCCCCCGTCGGGAACGCGTGCCCCGCGTTCGCGGGCGCGAGCGTCACCGCCACGCGCGTCGCCGAGAGGCGCCGCGCCGTCACCGCCACGGCGCTCCGCACGAGCGCCTCGTCACGCGATCCCGCGAACCCGTGGCCGCGCCGCCCCCCCGGCCCGCGGGGCATGTGGCACGCCGCGCAGGGCTGGTCCGCGGCCGGCGACGCGCGGTGCTCGATGACGGTCGACTGCATCAGCTCCGCGGCGGACCGCCCTCGCGCCGTGGGGAACGCGAACTCGTGGCAGGCCGCGCACGCGTCCGCGCCCCCGAACCGCGCGTCCCGGATCACCGCGTGCGGCGCCGCCGGCGGCGCCCCGCGCCCCGCCCACGGCGCCGCGAGCACCGGCGCCACCGCCTGCCTCGCGAGCTCGCCCTCGGCGTCGCCCGTCACGTGGCACGTCACGCACCCCACGCCGAGCGCCCCGATCGCCTCCGGCTCCGGCTCCTCCGGCCTCGCCTCGGGCGCGTGACAGGCCCGGCAGAACGGCATCGGCTCGATCGCGAACGCCCGCCGGTAGGCCGGCTCTGTGTTCGCCCGGTGGTGGAGCGACGCGCGCCACTCCCGCGCCACCTCCTCGTGGCACCCCTCGCAGGCCTGGTTCGCGCTCACCGCCGCCTCGAGCCGCGCCCGCGCCGGCCTCGGCATGGGCACCCGCGCCGCCTCCGGGGCTCCAGGCAGCGCGCTGCCGGCCGGCGCCTCGACGTCGCCCGTGGGCCGCGCGGGCGCGTCCGGCGCGGCAGCGCACGCGCCCGTGAGGGCGCCCGCGATCAGCAAGCCGAGGCCAGGTACACAGCGCTGCACAGCGAAGATTGCAGCTACAACACCCCCGACGCTGCGTCACCTCCGAGGCATCCGCGCGACGCCGGCCGCTCCGCCGCCATGTCCGCCGGCCCAGGCGGCGCGGGCGTGACCCGACCCAGGTTGAGCGTGCCGAGCCACGTCGGGATGGCGCAGGTCCGGGTGGCGAGGGCAGCTACAACGTTACTACCCAGCTTCGGCGCCAGAGGCCGCGGCCCTGTCTGGAACAACGATCACGTTGAAACCCGGAGAATTTTCACAGGGAGGCGGGGAGGAAGAAAAAATGAAGTTCTCCCTCTTGCCGTCTCTCGCTCCCCGCCTCCCCGTCTCCCTGTGAAATTCCTGCTCTTTCTCGTGGTCTCAACCCGTTTGTCTCTCTAGGGCTGCCAGATGCAAGCGCACCGCTTCAGCGTCGAGTGTACTACGCACTCGGTCGTACGGACAAGGATGGCACTGGGCGAGACCGTGCGTCGCCGCAGGCGGCGCGGCGCTGTAAGATCCCGCGGGCTCTCGTGTTTCCATGCCCATGCACGCGCTTGCTCTGCTCCTGTGTCCCCTGATGCTCCTCGCCACGGCCTGCGCCGCCAGGGGGCCCGACCCGGCGGATCCCCCTCACCCGGGCGCTGACAACCCCTGCGCGCCGGGGGGAACGCCGCGGCCTCCCCGCGAGCACGTGGTGGCCACAACGGTCACGCCGGACGGCCAGATCGTCGACTGGATCCCGATCGAGTCCCAGACGCCGGACGGCAAGATCGCCACGCCTCCCGCGGGGCCGACGGGCCCGGAGGGAGCCAGTCCCGCGCCGCCGGCGAGCCCGGACGGCGCTGCGCCGGCGCGGTCTCCGGCGGCGGCCACCGTTCAGCTCGGGCCGAGCGGCCCGGCCGGCACGGTCCCGGTGCTGCGCCCCCGGCGGCCGCAGTGCGACTGCTTGCCCGGGTATGTCCAGCAAGCCGACGGCTCGTGCGCCGCGCTCGAGTCGCGCTGCTCGGGCGAGGGAGGGATGGCGTCGAGCAAGTCGTTCACGACCTGCTGCCCGGGTCTCACGCCCATCGCGAGCATGGCGCGGGTCGACGGTGCGTGCGTGACCACGGCGCCCGACGCGCACCTCTGCGTGAAATGCGGCGATGGCGCCTGTGGCGCGGGTGAGAACGACTGCAATTGCCCGGGCGACTGCGGTGGAGCCCGGCCCTGAGCGACGTTTGGATCATCCGGTATACAGGCCGCGCGTGCGGCCGCACAGGCGCACGAGGCCGAGCAAGCCGTCGATGGTCGGCGTCGGTACGCCGGTCAGCTTGCCGATCTCGTGGACCACGGTCACCAGCGCGTCGATCTCCAGCGACTTGCCTGCTTCCGCGTCCTGAAGCATCGATGTCTTGAACGCGCCGAGCCTGCGCGTGACCTCCATCCGGTCTTCTCCGCTCTGCGCGATCGGGCAACCGATCCTCTCGCCGATCGCCGCCGCTTCCTGCATCGCCTGAAGGCAGAAGCCGCGCACCAGCGGATCGTCCAGTATCCGATCGCACGTCGCACCGGTGAGCACCGACACCGGGTTCATCGTCATGTTGCCCCACAGCTTGTACCAGATGTCGGTCCGGATATGGGCGCTGGCCTCGGCCTGGAAGCCGGCGCGCTTCAGCAGCTTGACCAGCGCGACCACCCGGTCCGAAGGTCCGCCGGCCGGCTCGCCGACGAGCAGGCGGTTGCCGGGGCCGACGCGCACCATCCCGGGTTCCGGGCTGGAACCCGACAGATGCACGACGCAGCCGACCACCTGGCGGAGCCGGATGGCGCGCGGCACGACGTCGCCCGGGTCGAGCGACTGGAGCCGGGCGCCGGCATACGGCACGTTCTCGGGCGCGAAGAACCACCACGGCACGCCGTTCATCGCGGGGACGACGATCGTGTCCTCGCGGAGCAGCGGACCGATGCGCGCGGCGACGTCGGCCAGCGCGGTGGCCTTGACCGCGATGATCACGACGTCCTGCGCGCCGAGCGCGGCCGGATCCTCTGCAGCGCGGATCGGCACGCGGGTGATTTCTCCCTCGCCTTGCAGCAGCAGGCCGCGCTTCTGCAAGGCGGCGAGGTTCTCTCCGCGCGCGACGGCGCTGACGTCGCAGCCGGCCGTGGCCAGCCGGGCGCCGAGCAAACCACCGATGGATCCGAAGCCGTAAACAGCAATTTTCATGATGTGCCTGCATCCTATCGTCGCGGACCGCCGGTTGCCTCCTCGCCCGCCGCCGCCGTTCACGGCGCACCGCGTTGCGACGGTCCTTGGCCTGCGGAGCGCGCGTTTGAGGCGCCGTGCCGCTCGGGCACCTGGCCCTTGCGGCGCGAGGCGAGCTGACGAAGATGAGCGTGCCCTATCGGCACACCATCCGGGGGCGCTTGGAGGCACTTACTTATGAAGGTCAGGTACTCGCTCGTCGTTTCTTGGATCGTGTTCGCTGCGGCGAACGGCTGTGGCGGTGGCGACGACCCGCTCGAGTCGGAGGGCGGGGGCGGATCTTCCAGCGGCTCTGGGGCTGGCGGGTCGAGCGGCTCCACGGGCAGCGTGGGGGCCACGAGCTCCAGCGGCACCAGCGCGGGCAGCGTGGGGGCGAGCAGCGCCGCGGCGACGAGCGGCAGCGGGGGCGACGCGACGGGGAGTGGCAGCGGCAGTGGCAGCGGCAGCGGCAGCGGCAGCGGCAGTGGCAGTGGCAGCGGCAGCGGCAGCGGCAGCGGCAGCGGCAGCGGCAGCGGCAGCGGCGGCGCCGGGGCGGGCGGCGCCGGGGCGGGCGGCGGTGACGACGTGTCGGTCGTCTGCCCGGGCGGCCCGTACGCGGCCGATCCGGTGCCGGCGAACGGCATGGCGCAGCTGGTGAGAGGGGGGTTCACGTACGTCGAGGGCCCGGTCTGGGTCGCCGAGCTCGGGGCGCTGTTCTTCTCGGAGATCGACCTGCGGGCGCAGAACTCTCCGCCCCTCAACGGTCCAAAGGCGAAGATCCAGAGGCTCACGCCGCCGGGCGCGTTCGAGGTGTTCCTCGAGAACAGCGGGACGAACGGGCTGAGCCTCCACAGCGACGGGAACCTCATCGCATGTACCCACGACACGCGCAGCATCTCCGTGTTCGATCTCGGCACGAAGGCGCGGCGCGAGGTCGCCGGGTCGTACATGGGCAAGCGGTTCAGCTCCCCGAACGATGTCGTCGTGCGGAGCGACGGCAACGTCTACTTCAGCGATCCCGCTTTTCAGCTCAGCAGCGGCTGGCCGGAGCTGCCGACAGCTGCTTACCGCGTGTCCCCGTCCGGCGCGGTGAGCCTCATCGGCACGCTGGAGACCCCCAACGGTGTCGCGCTCTCGCCGGACGAGAGCGTGCTGTACGTGACCGAGTTCACCCCCGGCCGGATCCGTCGCTATACGCTGAGCGCCGACGGAGCGCCCGGCGCCTCGTCCGATTTCGCCGCGAACCTGCCGAATGCCGACGGAATGGGTGTCGACTGCGCGGGCAATGTCTACATCGCGTGGCGTGAGGGCATCGAGATCGTCGCGCCGAGCGGCGCGAGCCTCGGCAAGATCACGGGGTTGGGCGAGGTGTCGAACGTCGCGTTCGGCGGGGCCGATCGAAAGACCCTTTACATCACGGCGGGCGCGTCGCTCTATGCGATGGAGATGAACATCCCCGGATACCCCTACTGAACCTCGCTGGACGCAGACCGCCGGTGCTCGGCCGCGCCGGCGCTTTGGCCGCGAGCGTCCAGCGGCTTGTCGTCGTGCGCGAGCATGAAGTCCAGGAAATCCGCGATGGATTCACCGAAGCGGAACACCCCGCGGGCGACAGCGCTTGACCGGTCTGGCGGTCCGGCTCAGGTCGATGTTGGGCAGATTCGTCCGTGGGGGGAGCCACGACCGACCGGCGTTCGAATTTCTACGCGGACAGAGGCGGGTGGATTCCGGCAGCCCGCGCGAAAGCTGAGCGGCAGCGGCTTCCTGGCGGGGCTCCAGGTGCGGTAAACTGGGGCATGGCGAAGGTGCCGGAGAGATTCCGCTGGGTGTTCTGGGACGTCGACGCGAAGGCACTCGATACAGTGACGGGCCAGGACTACATCATCCCGCGAGTTCTCGAGTTCGGTCGGCTGGAGGAGGTGCGCTGGCTCATCCGGACGTACGGAATGAACGGAATTCACCGATTTTTGCGGGAACTCGGGCACCCCGAATTGAGTGGGCGGACGCTCGCGTTCTGGCGGGCAGTACTAAAAGCGGAGGGTGAAGTGTGGGCAAGTCCACCGGATTGGCGAAGGAGCAGAGCCGCGCCCTGGGTCGACTGAAGAACATCCCCGGGATCGAGCGGTTCTATCTGGCCGGGGGGACGGCCGTCGCAGTGCATCTACGCCACCGTCGGTCGCTGGACCTCGACTTGTTCAGCATTCCCGCGGACGTCGATCTGACGATGCTCGCCCAGGAGGTTCGGGTTGTGGTGCCCGATCTGCAGGTGATAAGCATGACCGATGCGGCGTTGCGGCTACTGGTGGGTGGCGTCCCAGTGGATATCGTAAGGTATCCTTATGGTCTGCTCGAGGCGCCAACGCCCGGACCGGAAGCGTTTCCCATGGCAGGGGTGCGGGACCTGGAACCACCGCCGTGATACGAGGTGCCTGCGCTGAAGCGGAGGCAGGGAACTGCCCGACAATCCGCTGCTGCCGGCGGCGCTGCGCGCCGCGGCTGACCGACAGGACGATGATCGAGGGACTCGAGCCGGTGTGCATGGGAGTGGTTGTCGCAGAGGTGCTCGCCGCGCAGCATATCGAGCGCGACGCCGAAAGCAGCCTCGACGCGGCGCTCGCCCTGGCGACCACGCTGCATGCACCGGGGCAGCGTGAGCGCTACCGGCGTCTGCTCGATTGCGCGATCGAGCAGGCGGCTCGCGCGCTGGCCGCCGCCGAGCAGGAGCGCGCTGCCCTCCAGGAACATGAGGTCGCCGCGGGAAGAGAGCGAATCCTCGCGACGGCGATGGGCGCCCATTCGACGCTGGCAAGGGCTCACGCGGCGCGGGCGGCAGACGCGCTCCACGGCGCGGGCCAGCTCTCGTTGAGCGCGCAGCGCGCGCCGACGCGCGACGCCTGCGACGACGGCTGGCGGCGCGTGGAGGCGATCGTGGCCGGCGCAGAGGCCTCGGCGCGCGCGGCCGCCATCAGCGCATCAGAGATCGAGGGCGGCTCTCCGCGGTCAAAGGTCGCCCGCGCGGCGCGCGCGGCGGCTCACGAGGCCGAGAACGCCGCCCGCGCGGCGCGCAGGATCATCGAGGAGCGAAACCACGCGTATACATTCCACACGGACGGCGGCTTCTCGTTCGGCGAGGGGTGGTACGTCGCCGCGGCCGCCGTCCTCGCGGGCGCGGCGATCCAGGTCGAGCCAGGCAAACCGGGGACACCGCAAGCAGAGGCGTTTCTCCGCGATGCAGGCCTGAGCGATCACCTTCAGGCGTACCGCTCGCGCCCCCGCGCGGTGAAGCAGACGACGGAGATCGTCGCGCGCGCCTTCAAGGAAGATCCGTCCTCCGCCCAAGGGACGCTCCGCGCGGCGTTTCTGGCGGACGCGCCGATTCCGGGACCCGTGATCGCCTGGGTCGATCGCAGGCTCGCGGAAGCGCGGGAGGGAGCGTCAGGCCGGAAGAAGGTGCTGCTCTGGATCCGCGAGGGTGTCCACCACCCGCACCGCAACACGACGCTCGCCGAGCTGCTCGAGCTGACAGACCTCGTTCAACGCACGGGGCTCGTGCCTGTGCTGACCGGCGACGCGCTTCGAGACGCGCGGGTCCCCGAGGGCGCGATCGACATGACGCTCTTCTGGAAGGACCCCACTTTCCGGCAGCTCGACATGCGCCGGGCGCAGCTGCAGTTCTTCGAGCACTTGAAGCGAACGCACGGCCTCGTCGGCCAGCTCGGCGTCACGACCGCAGGCATGGATGGGCCCGCGCTCATGGGGCTCCCCACGATGTACCTCACCGAGGCGTCGAACGTGCGTATGCGGGAGTGGGTCGGCGCGGTGCCGGGATACCAGGAGATCGTGCGCGAGGAGGGATATCTAGAGCGCGTCCGCCGTGTGTTGTCCGAATGGGCGGCGGCTCCGTTTTCGGGAAAGTTCACAGAAGGGCGGGGAGGCGGGGAGTAGAATCCCATCAATCTCCCCGCCTCCCCGTCTCCCTGTTCAATTTCTCGTTAAAATGCCAACAAGGTGAGGGGATTTGTCAGGAGGCACCGCCAGCGCCGCCTCCCGCGCCGCCGGTGCCGAGCGGGGTGTCGTCGCCGCTGCAGTCCTGATCGATGCTGTCACCTGCCACGTCCGTCGCGCCGGGGTGGATGTCCGGATTGCCGTCGTCGCAGTCCTCCTCGGGCCCGTAGCCCTCGCATGTCGCCTGGTAGCCGTCGCCGTCGCTGTCGGTCGCGGGCTCGTCACACGGGGGCATGCCGTAGCAGGCCATCAGCGTGACAGCCATCATGCCGCCCGACGCCGCCGCGAGCAGCCGGCCCGCAATCCCGTGGCGCGCCTGCGCGCAGCTGGCGCGCTCGGCCGTGGGCATCGCGCCGCAATGCGGGCAGGCGGACGCGCCGGGAGGCAGGAAACCATCGCAGCAAGGACAAGCGCCGAGGGTGAGCATGAGGATCTCCGCCTTTGGGCCATGGGGCCGAGCCCTGGCGCGCCTCGGAAGGCCGAGCCAGGGAGGTCAAACCGTCCCATTCTATGGCAAGGCGCCTCCGCGACGCGCAAGGAAAATGAAGGGGAAATTGCGCAGCGGCCCGGCGTGCGCGTGCGCAGGTCGCCATCATCCATCCCCCGCGCGTCGAAAGGGCGCCGGAGAGCAGGAGCCGGCGGCGGAGTTCGCGGTAGGCTCCGGCATGGCGCTGCGCCGTCTCGATGTGGTCCCCGGCGAGTATTTCCCGGCGTACGTCGTCTGGGAGCTGACGCTCCGCTGCGATCAGCCCTGCCGGCACTGCGGATCCAGGGCAGGGGCCGCGCGGCCCTCGGAGCTCGGCACCGAGGAGGCGCTGGGCGTTGTGCGGCAGCTCGCGGCGATGGGCGCGCGCGAGGTGGTGCTCATCGGCGGCGAGGCCTACCTGCACGACGGCTTTCTGGAGATCATCGCGGCGCTCAAGGCCGCGGGCGTGCGGCCGACCATGACGACCGGAGGTCGGGGGATCACGGCGGAAATCTCGGCGCAGATGAAGGAGGCCGGCCTGCACAGCGTCTCGGTCAGCGTCGATGGGCTGGAGCGCGCCCACGACCTCATCCGCAAGGCCCCGGGCAGCCACCGGAGCGCGCTCTCGGCGCTCGGGCACCTCCGGGGCGCGGGGCTGCTGACCGCGGCCAACACCAACCTCAACCGGGTGAACCAGGGCGACCTCGAGGCGCTGTACGACCTGCTCCGGGAGCAGGGGATCAAGGCGTGGCAGGTGCAGATCACCGCGGCGCTCGGCCGCGCGGCCGACCGGCCGGCGATGCTGCTCCAGCCCTACGATCTGCTCGACGTGCTCCCGCGCATCGCCGAGCTGAAGCGGCGGGCCTTCCGGGACGGGATCTCGGTGATGCCCGGCAATAACCTGGGCTACTTCGGCCCGGAGGAGGCGCTCCTGCGCTCGCTGCGCGAGCGCGGCCGCGACCACTTTCGCGGCTGTCAGGCCGGGAAGCTGGTGCTGGGGATCGAGTCCGACGGCGCGGTGAAGGGCTGCCCGTCGCTCCAGAGCGACGCCTACGTGGGCGGCGACCTGCGCGGGCGCGCGCTCCAGGAGATCTGGGACGAGGCGCCGCGGCTCGCGTTCGCGCGGGCGCGCACGGCCGACGATCTCTGGGGCTTCTGCCGGAGCTGCGCTTTCGCGGAGGTGTGCATGGGCGGGTGCACCTTCACGGCGCACGCGCTCTTCGGGCGGCCCGGGAACAACCCGTACTGCCACTTCCGCGCGCGCACGCTGGCCGCGCAGGGCAAGCGCGAGCGCCTCGTGCCCGCCGCGCCGGCCGCGGGGAGGCCGTTCGACAACGGGCTGTTCGAGCTCGTGCTGGAGGATCTCGACGGCCCCGATCCCGGGCTCGATTCCCCGGAGCGGCTGGTCCAGCTCACGCGCAAGCCGCGGCCCTCCAGCTGAGTTTGCTAAGGTTCCGACATGGTCCGACCGGTCACCCGCCGAGCCTTCCTCCACGCCAGCTGCTGCGCCGCAGGGATCGCCGCCTTCGATGGGATCGCCATCGAACCTTCCTGGCTCGATGTCGCCGAGCACGATGTCCCCATCCCGCGGCTCCCGGCCGCGCTCCAGGGGTTTCGGATCGCTCACCTCTCCGACATCCACCTGCGGGCGCTGGGCGGCGTCCACGAGAAGGCCATCGAGGCCATCCGCGGGCTGGCGCCTGATCTCGTCGTGCTGACCGGCGACGCGATCGAGGGCGAGGGCGCGCTCGGCGCGCTGGAGGAGCTCTGCCGCAGCCTCGCCGCGCCGGGGCGTGAGGTCCTCGCCACCGTCGGCAACTGGGAACACTGGGGGCACGTCCCCTTGCAGAGGCTGAGCGAGGTGTACGCGCGCGCCGGAGCCAGGCTCCTCGGGAACGAGTCGGTGCTGCTGAAGCGCGGCGTCTCCATCGTCGCGACGGACGATTTCTGCAGCGGGAACCACGACCTGCGAGCCGCGCTCGCGAACGTGCCGTCCGCTCCGGTGCGGCTCTTTCTCACGCACGCGCCCGGCGTCTTCGAGACGCTCCCTCCCGGCGCGCCGCGCTTCGATCTGGGCCTCGCGGGGCATACACATGGAGGGCAGATCCGAGCGCTCGGAACGCCGGTGTGGGTTCCGCCTGGATCGGGCCGATTTCGCTCGGGCATGTACGACACGGCCCATGGCAGGGTGTACGTGAGCCGCGGTGTCGGTACAAGCGTCCTTCCTGTGCGGTTCACATGTCGGCCGGAGCTCCCCGTGTTCCGGCTGATCGCCGGGTGACGTCCTGCCCGACGACGGATGGCCGGGGGTGAACCGCCCGGAGGCCGTCAGTCGCGCTTCGGCTCTGCGGAGAGCGCGTCGAGGCGGCACGCGACCGACAGAGAGAGCCCCACCTCCAGCAGCGAGATGGGCCGCTGCTCGATGGCCCCCGGCGGCGCGCAGTCCACCAGCAGGAGCGGCGCCGACGCCGCCTGCGCCGCCTCCGCGAACGATCGCGCCCTCCGGAGCCATTGCTCGGTCAGCTGAGCGCGGTGCCCCTCCGGCTCCTTCACCTCGGCCCGAGGCTGCCCGAACGTCGCCCCGCGCCGCCCGTCCTTCGCCGCCTGCACCGCGGCGCTCACCTCGCGCCTGACCTGCGCCACGGCTGCGGCCAGCCGGCTCCTCGCCCAGAAGTCGAGCTCCGGGGCGAGGCGCACCTCGATCACGCCGTCGACAGCGGCCGCTACGGCGTCGCCCTCGCTCTCCGCCTTCTCGGTGAAGATTGTGGTGAACGACGCGCCCAGCATCCTCACCGTGGATGCGCCGCCGGTCGCCTCCTTGAACTGCTGCTCCAGGTTCTGTACCGCGGCCTGCGCCGCGGTGAGGGCGCGCTGCGGATCGGCGTCGGTCTCCTGGAGCGCGAAGCCAAGGACGAGCACGTCGGGGCGGACGACCAGATCGGCCTGGACCGAAGCCCGACTGGGCAACGCGGGCGCGGACGGCATGCTGGACATGCTCGTCGACGTGGAGCCCAGGCTCGTCGCGTAGGAGGGGGAGAGGGCCGCGCCGGGCGCCGCCCCGGATGCGCCCCCGCAGCCGGCCAGGAGGGCGAGGGCGAGGGCGAAAACCGCGGTTCGCATCGGGGGCCGACGCTAACACGCGCATCGAAACCCAGCAATCGTACGGCCGGATTGGATCCGCTGTGCACGATCTGGGAGGCGTGCCGCCGTGCCATCCGCGACGTCGACGCGGACCCTCGGCACGGGCGGCGTGACGCGAGCGCACGGCGCGTGCGTGCGCCGGGTCATCCACGTGGAGCTTGCCGCCTTTTATTCCACCCGCCCGATCACCGTGGGGCCTTCTGGGCATATAGGACGGCCACTTTCTGACGCCTGCTGCAGGCACCGCCAAGGGGTTGTACCCCTGGGATGGAGGATTTTTGTGATGAACAGGGCACGCGCTTCGACCGTCAGCATATTGCTCGCGTTTCTCCTGGTGGGTTGTGGTTCTTCGAGCAGCCCGGAAGAACCCGAGAGCTCGGGCGGCCCGGGTGCGGGTGCGGGTAGTAGTGGGAGCGGGAGCGGAGACGCGAGCAGCAGCGGAGACGCGAGCGGGAGCGGGAGCGGCAGCGGGACGACAGGCAGCGGCGCGGGGACGGGCGGTTCGGACGGTGCGGGCGGCGATCCGGGCGGAGACGGCGGCGGCGGCTCGTCTTCCGGTACCGGCGGCGGTGAGCCCGACGTTGTCGAGCCCACGTTGATCACCTCGGGCGCGAACGAGTACTGGAAGATCGGGACGCCGACGGAAGTGACGAGCGGCAATGCCGACGTGACCGTCGACGACGCGGCAACGCAGCAGCGATGGGATGGCTTCGGCGGCTCGTTCAACGAGATGGGATGGAACATGCTCTCGATGCTCAGCGAGGCTGAGCGGCAGCGAGCCATCAAGCTCCTCTTCGACAAGAACGAGGGCGCAGGGTTCGCCTACGGGCGCATCCCCATGGGGGCCAGCGACTATGCGATGGACCGCTATAGCCTCAACGAGAAGAAAGATGATTTCACGATGGAGAGCTTCTCCATCGCGCGGGACAAGGAGAAGTTGATCCCGTACATCAAGGCGGCGCTCGCCGTGAGGCCCGGCCTCCACCTCTGGGCCAGCCCCTGGACACCCCCCACCTGGATGAAGAGCAACGGCGCCTTCGATGGTGGCAAGATGAAGGACGACGCGAACACCCTGAAGGCGCATGCCCTCTACTTCGCGAAGTTCGTTGAGGCGTACGCCGCGGAGGGCATGACCATCGAGGCGGTCCACCCCCAGAACGAGCCGACCTACGAGACGAGGTATCCGAGCTGCGCGTGGACGGGGCAGCTCATGGCGAAGTTCATCGGCACCCACCTGGGGCCGCTGTTCGAAGAGCGCGGGATCAAGGCGCAGATCTTCCTCGGTACGATGTCCAACGACGCGGCGGACCCGGGGATCCTCAGCGCCGTGACCGGCGATGCCACCGCGATGAAGTACGTCAAGGGCTTCGGGCTGCAGTGGAACATGCGGGGCAGCGTGAACGGCCTGAGAACGCGGAATATGCCGATCGTGCAAACGGAGCACCAGTGCGGCAACTACAACTGGAACCCTCCGGGCGTGCCGACGTTCAACCCGAACACGGCAGCGAACGATCACGCCTACGGGCAGGAGAGCTGGGGGCTCATCCGCGACTGGATCAAGGCGGGGGTGAACTCGTACAACGCCTGGAACATGGTGCTGGACCCGGTGGGGAAGAACATCGACTCGCAGCGGCCATGGCCCCAGAACGCGCTCCTCAACGTGAAAGCCGACACGAAAGAGCTGGTGCTGACGCCTGCCTACTACGTCTTCCGCCACGTCTCGCAGTACGTCGATCCTGGAGCGATGCGCGTCAACACGACCGGCGGCGACGCGCTGGCGTTCAAGAACCCTGACGGCAGCATCGTCACGGTCATCTACAACTCGGGCAGCTCCGCGAAGACGACCACCCTCGGCGTGGCCGGCAAGAAGCTCCAGTTCCGCGTTCCTGCCGGCGGCTGGGCCACCGTCAACTGGAAGTGAGACGCGCGCGCGCGACCCGACCCGGGTTGAACCATCGCGGCCCGAACCTGTCGACAGCCGCCCGGGAGAGATGAAACTCAAACCGGAGGGTGTCGACGCACCGGAGCGCCGCCGCGCTCGGCCTTGCGAGCATCCCATCGCGAGGCGCTATCATCGCGCCCATGGACGCCGCTTCCTTCCTCGCCGACGTCGAGCCGCTGGCCCATTACGACCGTGTCCGCCGCGTGGTGGAGCTGGGCCGCGCCGCCGCGCGCGGCGATGCGGGCGCAAGCGCTCTCCTCGACGCGCTCTGGCGCAGCGCTCAGCCCTACGAGCGCCTCCTCGCGCTCATGAGCGTCTACGGCTCGGGCGACGGCGCGCGCGTCGTCGCGGCCATCTCCGACCCGTCCCGCACCGTGCGGCGGCGCGCGGGCCGCATGGTCGCCCGCTTCTGCGACGACGCGCAGGCGCTCACGGCGCTCGGCGCCCTCCTCGAGCGGCGCACCCTCCGGCGCACCGTCGCCCAGCTCGCGCGGCGGAAGCGCCAGGCCGCCGTGGACGCCTTCCTCGGCGCGCGCATGCAGGCAGGGCGCGACCCCCTGATCGTGGATCTGCTCCCGTTCGGCTCCGAGGCGCTCGTGTCGGCGCACCGGCGCGCCATCGACGAGGCGGGCGGCCCGAGCTGCCTCGATCGGCTCGGCGTGAGGCACCCCGCGGCCGCGGCGCGCTGGTTCGGGGAGGCGATCGCCCGCTCCCAGTCCCTCGACGCTCGCCTGCGCTACCGCCTCGCGCCGCTGCTCGTCCCGCTCGCCCGGCGCGCGCCCGACGCGGCGCTCCCGCTGATCCAGGCCCTCTTCGAGCGCGGCGAGGAGCCCTCGTTCCTCGCCGGCTCCCTGCAGCTCCTGGCCCGATCGCGCCCGGCCGCCACGTTCGACCTCCTCAAGGCGCGCCACGAGAGCGGGCGACCCGCGCGGCCGCCCGGCGCCTTCGGGGTGGTGCGCTTCGACAAGGGCGCGCCCGCGCTCGGCGCCGAGCGCCTCGATTACCTCATCCGCCACGCCTGGGGCGCGCTGAGCGACGGCAAGCGGGGCGTGCGGTGGTTCCTGCGGCTCGGCCCCGACGACCAGCAGGCGGTCCTGCGGGCCTTCCTGCTCGGAGGGGCCGGGGGCTACGGCGCCTTCCTGTTCCGCTACGTGAAGGCCGAGTCGGCCAAGGAGCAAGCGCTCCGGGAGCGGGCCTTCGTGCGCTGGTCCTGCGCGGCGCAGGCCACCGACGGCACGATCGCGCCCGAGGTGCTCGACGCGCTGCCCCGCGACCTGCGCGAGCGCGAGGCGAGGCGGCACCTCTCGAGCTGCCCCTCGCTCGTCTCGAAGCCGGACCGGCGGATGAGCTACGCGCGCCTCCTGTCCTTCGCCGAGGCCAAGGAGGTGCTCGCGCCGCTCCTCGGGCACCCGGAGGGCGACGAGCGGGCGAAGGCGCAGGCGCTGCTCCTCGCGAGCGTCCTGCACGACCGGGGCGCGCTCGCGGACGCCCTCGCGAACGTGCGCGCCCGCAAGTTCGAGCAGGATCCGGTGCGGCGGGCGATGATCGGCGCCCTCGCCGCGCTGCCCATCGGCCGGTTCGCGCAGGAGCACCTGGAGGCCGCGGGCGCCGTGGCGCAGGACGCGCTCGACGCCGCCGACCTGTCCCACGCCACGGCCTCGGCCGTGGAGCGGCTCGTGGTCCGCCTGTTCCGCATCGACGGGGCGTGGGGGGCGCGCTGGCTCACGAAGCTCCTCGCGGTGCGCGGCTCGGTCTCGACGGCGGGCCTCGGGGAGGGGCTCACCCGCGCGGAGGCCGAGCGGCTCAGCCCGGCGCTCGCGCAGCTCGCGGGCGCCTGGTGCACCGGCGAGCGGGCAGGGGCGGTGCTCTCGCTCGCGCAGAGCCTCGGCATCCGCCTCGCGGTGGTCACGCCGCTGCTCGAGGCGCTCGAGCGGCTGTCCCGCGAGCTCCCGTTCGTCGGCGTCGCGGCGGGCGCGCTCGGCCTCCTGCGCGCCCACGACAGGCCGCGGTTCGCGCGGCTCGTGCCCGCGCTGCTGCGCGAGGACAGGAGCTTCGTGCTGATCGGCGCCGTCGCCCGGCACGTGAGCCAGAGGCGCCAGGATCTCCTGGACCCCCTGCTGGACCGGACGCAGCCCATGACCGGCAGGTTCGCGACGGGCAAGACGCGCTGGGTGCTCGATTTCGGCGGGGGCCACGGTCGCTGGACGGCGAGGCAGCAGGAACTGTACGCCGCCGGCCTCCGCGCGCTGCTCGGCGACGAGACCTGCGACGTCCCCACGCTGCGGTTCGCGATCTCCGCGCTGGTCCGGCTCGTGTACGTCGACGCGTCGGCGATCACCCCGTTCGCCTCGGATCCGAGGCCGCCCCTGCGCGAGATGGCCATCCGGGGCCTGCCGTGGCTCGACGCCGGCCAGGGCGTCCCCGTCCTGATCGAGTGCCTGGGCGACGATCGCGCGCGCTGGGCGATCTACGCGCTCCGGAAGGCGTTCGCGGAGATGTCCCGGGAGCGGGTGCTCGCCGAGCTCCGGGCGGTGCCGACCACGAAGGTGACCGTGGCCAAGGAGGTCGTGCGCCTGCTCGGCGAGCTGGGCGGCAACGACGCCTACCGCGACCTGCTCCGGCTGGACGCCCCGAAGACCCACCGCGACGTGCGGATCGCGCTGCTCCGGGCGCTCTGGGACCACCTGGACAAGCCCGAGACCTGGGACGTCTTCGACCGCGCCGCGCGGGATCCCGACTGGATCGTGGCCTCGAAGCTCGCGGACATCCCGCTCGGCAGGCTGTCGACCGAGGCCGAGCGGCGCGTTGTGGACCTGCTCGCCGCGATCCTCGGACGGGCGGAGCCGGAGGCGCGGCTCGACCTGCTGCGGCGCGCCGCGCACCTGCCGCTCCGGGACGAGGCGCGAGCGCTCTTCCGACGGCTGCTCGAGCACATGGCCGCGCCCGCGCCCGAGGAGGCGGCGGAGGCGCTGTCCGCGGCGCTCGCCAGGATGCAGCACGGGGAGGTCGCGATCGTCGTCCAGCGGCTCGCGGAGCTCTCGCCGAGGCGCCGGCACCTCGTGGCGTTCCTGCCCGCGCTCTCGGCGCGGCTCGGCTCGTACGCCGCGAAGCACCACGTCGCCGTCGGGGAGGGGCTGCTCGCCGCGCTCAAGGCGGACGCCCTGGCCGTGCCCCAGTACCTGGGGCTCGCGGCGCGCCTCCTTCCCTGGAAGGCGCTCGGACAGGCGCTCGCGGAGCTCGGCCGGCGGGACCTCCTGCACCACGACGCGATGGTCGCGGCGATGTCCGCGGTGCACGGCTGCGTCCACCCGTTGCAGCTCGAGCAGGAGCTCCGGGCGAGCCCCGATCCGCGGCTGCGCCGGCTCGCGCTGGAGGCGCTCCTGCAGGCAGCGTCGCCGAAGAACGGCTGGACCGCGGAGCGGCGTGAGCTGCTGGAGCGCTACCGGAAGGACCCGTCCCCCGCCGTGGCGGGGCCGGCGTCGTTCGTCATGCCGCCGTGAGGCGGAGGGCGGCGGGCGAGCCGTCTGGCACGCCTCACCTCACGACGACAGCGCGGCCATCGGCGGTGTAAATCACCGCCTCTGCCCCGGCGACGTCGGCCTCCAGTGACGTCTGTTCGATCGGCCGGCGACGAGCCGCCCTCTCGTGCTTCGTCGAGCGCACGAACGGCCAGAAGAGCTGCTCGGCCCAGGGCTCGACCGGCGCGCTCTCGGGGAGCCCGAAGCCCTCCTGGCGCGCGTGCGGGATCATGAGCGTGCCATGGATCCAATCGAAGCAAATGAGGGCGGCGCCATAGTTCTTCGTGGCATTGCCGAAGCGGCCGACCCCGTGGTGCACATGGTGCGTGTCGGGCAGCGAGACGATGCGCTCGAGGACCCGCATGGCAGGGCGCGTGAAGCGGCTCTGCTGGAGGCGCAGGTCCCAGCGGAGATCGCTGTGCTCCGCCAGCGCGATCATCGTCCTGATGGCCAATCCTACGACATAGGTGCCAGGGTGGCCGAGCCAGACGACGAGCGGGGCCATCCACGTGCCCGGTACCAGGACATACCATAGCCAGTTTTCGCGGTACGTGACCGCGATGTTCATGTTGCGCGGCACGTGGTGCGGCTTGTGGATCCACCAGAGCCAGGGCCACTCATGGCTCTTGCGGTGTACCCAGTAGATCCCGTACTCATCGAGGAGCACGTAGATAGGGAATACCAGCCAGGTGCTCACGTGGGCGAGCGCGCCCTCGGAGCCGGGCCAGAGCGCCCCGAGCGCCCAGGTCACGGCGACGAAGGACGCGCCGCGGATCACGAGGTAGGCGCCGACGGACACGAGGCTCGCGCCGAGCTCCCGCATGGTGAGCACGCCTGTGCGCCGATACAGGCCGAGCGCGAGCTCGAGGGCGGCAAAGAGCGCGAGGAAGACGAGGATGAACACCGTGCCGTGGAGCATGAGGGCTCTCCTTTCGAGTTTCGAGCGTCGTGGCCTGGCTCAGGCCACCGCGGCGGCGGCGCGAGCCACCGAGCCGCGGTCCAGGAATCTGTCGTGATGCAAGTGCTTCGGCGGGATCTCGCCGCGCAGCACGTCGAGCACGGCGTCGATCATCCCGGGCGGCCCGCACACGTAGGCCGCGCAATCGGCGTGGCCCGCGGCGACCTCACGGAGGTGGTCGGTGACGTGCCCCTTCCGCCCTGTCCAGCCCGAGCCTTCGGGCTCGTGCGAGAGCACGGGCATGAAGTCGAATCGACCTCGCCATCGCTCCTTGAGCGAGGCGATGGCGTCGAGCGCATAGAGATCCTGCCGGGCGCGCGCGCCGACGACCAGCGTCACGTCGCGGGCGAGCCCATCCGAGAGCCCCTGCTCCAGGATCGCCTTGATCGGAGAGAGCCCGGTGCCTCCTGCCACGCAGAGGAGCGGCCGATCGGCCTCGTGATAGCGGAATCTGCCGTGGGGCCCCGAGAAGCACAGGCGCGCGCCCGTGCGATCGGCCCCGAAGAGCCACTCGGTGAAGGCGCCGCCCGGCACGTGGCGGATATGAAAGAGCGCCCTGCGCGGCGAGGCCCGATCCGGCGCCTGGGCGAACGAGTAACAGCGCGGCTCGCCGAGCCCCGGGGCGCCGGGGACCGTGAGCTGCGCATACTGCCCGGCCACGTAGCGGACGTCCGCGGCGAGGTCGACCTCGAGCGCGACGACGCCGGGCGCGAGCCGCGTCACGCGCGCGACGCTCGCGTCGATCTGCGCCGGCGCTCGATCCGTCGAGCGCCCGCGGCCCACCCCCGGGACCTCGATCGCCACCTCCTCCGACACGGCGAGGCTCTGGCAGGCGAGGACGAAGCCGGCAGAGATCTCCTCGGGCGCGACGTGGCGCGAGATATCGCTCTTGAGGCGGATATGCCCCTTGATGAGGCGGCACTTGCAGGTGCCGCACTCGCCCACGCGGCACATGTGTGGAAACGGGATGTTCCCGCGCACGGCTGCGCTGAGCAGCGTTTCTCCGGCCTCGATACGGACCGCGCGATCGCTGCCCAGGAGTTGGAGGGTCCCGGCTCGAACGCTCGTCCGGCCGCCGAATGAGATGGCTTTCACGATGTCATGGCTCCCTGTTGCACGTGGCTTCATGGAGGCGGCCACCGAAAAGCCCAATCAGGAAATGGTATGAGGCAGATTGCCGGCGTGAATATTCCTCCGAATCCACGGCTGCCCGCCTCTTTCCCGGCCGAGCCCGCCCGCGTGGGACGCGTCACACGCGGCTGCAGAGCTCGATGAGGGATCGCCGGAGCCACTCGTGGGCCGGGTCGCCGTCCTGACAGGCATGCCACATCATGAACAGCGGGATCGGCTGGATGGGGAACGGACAGCTCACGATCCGCACGGGGAAGTGCTGCTCGAAGAGCCGCGCCAGGGGGAGCGGCACCGTGCAGACGAGGTTCGACTGCGAGACGATGAACGGCATCGAGAGATAGCGGGGGACCTGCACCCGCACGCGCCGCGCTCGCCCAACGACGGCCTGAATCTGCTCTGCCAGGTTGGTCTGGCCCTCGCGCGGCTCGATGATCACGTGCTCGAGCGCCATGTACTCGTCGAGCGTCAGCGAGGGTCCCACGGTCGGATGATCCTGGCGCACCAGAGTGACGAACTCGAGGTCGAGCACGCGCGCTCGCCGGAACTCCTCGCCCGGGATGGCGATGTGATCCAGGACGAGCTCGACCTTGCCGAGCCGCATTTCATTTTGCAGCGAGGCTCCGGGCTCGCGACAGAGATCGAGCCGGACGCGGGCGCCGAGCTGCTCGAGCCACTGCAGAAAGCGGGGCAAGAGGAGGGCCTCTCCGAGGTCGGTGATCCCCAGCCTGAAGGTGTGGCTCGCCGTGCAATCGAAGGCGCCTGTGTGAGCGAGCGAGGCATGGATCATGTCGAGCGCCCTGCGGATCGGGCCGGCGAGCGCGAGGGCGCGCGGCGTCGGGGCCATCTCCTTGCCGCGGCGCACGATGAGATCGTCGTTGAACAGGAGGCGCAGCCGGTTCAGCGCGCTGCTCACGGCCGGCTGGGTCATGCCGAGGCGCTCGGCCGCCCGCGTCACGTTGCGCTCGGTGAGCACGGCGTCCAGCACGGTGAGCAGGTTCAGGTCCACGGCGCGCAGGCGAGGCAGCGGCGGTGCGTTCATGTGGGAAGGGTAGCGCTGCCCTGACACCCGCCGCCGAGCGCGCGGGCGGCGAGCTCTTCCACGCGCCTGCCGTCACGAGATGGCGGCCGGCGCCTACGGTGGCGAGGGCGCGGCCTCGATGCCGCCCTGCCCGACGCCGGGGGGCGGCGGCATCGCCGCGGCCACGAGGGTCACGCGCGCCCCGCGCGACAGCCCGAGGGTCACCCGGGTCCCCGCGGGCACGCGGATCAGGGACCCGACAAGATACCCCAGCTTGCCTGTGACATCGTGGCCGTCCACCGAGACGATCACGTCCCCGACCTGCAGGCCCGCCGCCGCGGCCGGACCGTCGCGGCGCACCTCGACCACCTTGTGCGGCCGCATGGCCACATCCATCGGCGACCGGGGCGGCTCGACCGCGAACCCGAGATCGCCGGGAGGCTCGTCGTGCTTCACCCGGCGCTTCGCCATGAGCAACCGCCCGACGTCGGTCTCCGTGCCCGGCTGCACATCGACCGGGATCATCGCCGCGTCGAACGCCGAGCTCATCGGATCCGCGGGCATGAGCATGAGCACGAGGGGGCCTCCGGGCACGCGGTAGAGGTGAAAATGACCCGCTCCGTCGGTGATCTCGTGCTGCTGCACCGGCGAGGGCGCCATTCCGCCGGCGCGCGGGTACGCGTGCACGGTCACCCCGGCCATGGGCGCGCCGTCCTCCAGGGACACCACCTGACCCCGGAGTGCGACGCGCCCGGCGAGCGTGAGCACCACCCCGCTCCGCTGCTCTCCCTGCGCGAGCGTCACCTCGCCCGTGGCAGTCCCCTCCGGGGCGTCGGCAGAGAGCTCGTACTTGCCCGCCGGCAGATCGCTCATCGTCCAGGCCCCGTCCGTGAACGAGAAGGACTCGCTCCGGAAGAACGGCGCTTCGCGGTCCATGACGCGGATCGTGAACTGATCGGGCGGCGCGCCGCCGGGGCTGGAGACGGCGCCGGAGACGGTGCCTGTCTCCTGGATCGTGAGCGTCACGGCGCCGCCGATCGTGACGTGCTCGACGGCGGCGCGGCCCCCTCCGCGGCGCTGCGCCTGGACCGTGTACGTGCCCCGGCCCAGGTTCCCGATCACGAACTCCCCGTCGGGATCGGTGAGCACCGGCGCGTAGGGCCCCATGCTCTCCATCGGCGGGGGCGGAGGGGCCGGTGCGCCCGGCTCGCCCGCGCCCTCGGGCTCCCGCTGGACATTGACGAACGCGTCCGCCACCGGCCTGCTGCTCCCGTCGACGACGCGCCCGTGGATCTCGCCGTTCTGGCGCTCCACGACCAGGCTCACGCGCGCGGCCGCCCCTGCCTTCACGGTCACCGCCACCCCGAGGTCACCGCCGTCGGCCTGACCTGGCGCCCTCATGGGCATACCCCCCTGCATGGCCCAGATCCGGTATGCGCCCGGCGCGACCCCCTTGAACACGAAGGTCCCGTCCGCGAGGGACATTCTGGGAGCCGGAGGGCCGCTCCACCCGGGCCGCGGCGCGCTCAGCATGACGTCCGCGCCTGCAACGGGGCGGCGGTCCTCGTCGGTCACCGTGCCCTCGACGCTGCCGCCGCTATCCATCACGAGGGTGATCTCGGGAGCGCGCTCATCGACGAGCTCGACCTCGACCGGTTCGGGCGGAATGTGATCGTCCGAGCGCGCCATGACCCTGTGCTTGCCCGGGAGGAGCCCCCGGAGCACGAAGCGGCCGTCGTCATCGCTCTGCCCGACGGAGCCGGGCTGCATTGCCCCCATGTCGGTCGGGCTCGCGTGGACCATGGCGCGCACGGGCTTGTCCTCGCGGTCCACCACCCGGCCGCGGAGCGACAGCCCGGCGCGGACGGTCCACACGAGTCCCTCGACGTCCGCCTCGCCGACCTCCACGGCGGGGTAGGTCGGCTCCGACGCGTGATCCTGGCAGAACACCATCACCTGGTACGAGCCGGGCAGCACGCCCTCGAAGCGCGCCGAACCGTCGGCCCCGAGGACCGTCGGGAGCCAGCCGCTCCCTTCGTGAAACAGGGTGACCGAGCCGCTCGTGCAGGGCCCGCCCCCGGGCGCGACCTCCACGCGGCCGGCCACGCTGCTGGCGGGGTGCATCTCGATCACCACCTCGCTCGAGGTCTGACCGATCCCGAGCACCACGCTCGCGCGGGCCTGGCCATAGCCGCCCGCGGCGCGCGCCGTGGGCTTGTACCGCCCGGGCGCCAGGCCCGGGATGCGGAAGCGCCCCTCCGCGTCGCTCGACGCGGGTTTCACCTCCCCGGGGCCCCACCTCTGATCCATCCCGGGACGGACCGTCGCGCCGGCGATCGGCGCGCCCGACCCCGCCTCGACGACCCGCCCCTCGATCACCGAGCCGGGCGTCATCAAGATCTCGAGCGGCGGCCCCGGCGCCATGCCGTGCTGCGACCCCTCGGCGTACCCGTCGGCGGTGGCGCGCGCCAGGCAGTAGCCCTCCTCGGTCCACGCGGAGAACGAGCCTTCCGCGTCGGAGCGGGCCACCGCGGCGCCCTGGTGCGACCCAAGGAAGCCATGAATCATGACGAGCGCCCCGGCGATGGGCCCGCCGCTGACGTCCTTGACGTGGCCCCGGACCTCGACGCCGCCGCGGACGAGCGTCAGATCGACGCCGGCGCGCGCCTCTCCCTGGCGGAGATCGAGCCAGCCGGCGCGGTCCGGGGCAGGGGAGGTGTAGCTCGCCGGGCGGTGACCCGGCGCCGAGGCGAAGATCGTCCAGCGCGCGGGGGAGAGATCCGCGATCTGGTAGCGGCCGTCCTCTCCTGCGGGCGCGCACGTCGGCTCGCCCAGATCGAACGGCGTCAGTCCGCTCGCTCCGCCGCTCGCGCTGGCGCACACAAGCGCTCCGGCGACGGGCGAGCCGGCCGCACTGGCGACCCGCCCCGCGATGCTCCCGAGCTGCGGGGGCGGCGCGTCCCTCGCGCGGAGGCGCCGCGCTCCCCGCGTCGAAGCGGCGCTCGCCGGAGGTGCGGGGCCGTCCGCCGGCGCCTCTCCGGCGCGGAGCCACACCAAGAAGCCCAGGATCCCCGCCGCCGCCACCCCGAGGACGACAAGGGCAAGCCGCCGTTTCGCTTCCGCGCTCTTCATGACCTGACCGCCTCTCCTTCGTGCATGGTCCCCTGCCGCCGCGATCACTAATCCATCGCGCTCACGCGCGGCGGGGGCTCGTCCTGGGGAGCAGGATGACGGCGCGTTAGACCCGCGGGCTCGCGGCGCCGTGGCGGGGCCGGCGCCGTTCGTTATGCCGCCGGAGTCAACGATTCGAACGCTTCGGCGGCCATCGGCCTTTCAGGATGGCGGGCACACCTTCGGGCCAGAGGAGCGTGTCTTCGTACTTGATCCCGTCTTCCTCCGGATCTTCGTACGCATCCCACCCGCACGCAGGCGCCTTGATGCCTTCATATTCGATGAGCGCCCGAGAAATGTCCACGACCTCCTGGGGCAACTCAGGCTGTGTCCACTGCTCGAAGAGCTCGCGTAGGCGCAGCGCGAGCGGCAGGCGCCGTTCGTAGTGTACGGGTTGGAACTGTGGAGCAGTGTGGCGGCCGCCCTTCTTCACATAAGAGATGTAGATGTTCATCATGCGTAGGATGTGGTCGCGAGGAGGCACGCGGCTAAACGTCCCGTAGACGCGCGGCGACGAGAAGGCCCACAGCCAATACGTGGCGTTGATGGCGTCGACCGTGTCCTCGATGTCCGCTCTGCCGTCGCCGCTCGTGAATGTCAGGGTGTTCCCGTCCTTGAATGTGACTTTCATTGCTTCTTGCTCACCAGTAGGTGCAGTGCCTGTCACCGGGTCCAAAGCGCGAAACGAGGATATATGCGCCAGCGACGAGACTGCCGTGCTTGAGGCAGCCGTAGGCGCACCAGGACTTGAAAACAAGATTCCCGAGGCCCCATGGGCACCAAGGGCATTGGGCGTCGCCACAATGTGTTACCATGCAGAACGCCTGCTCGCTGTTGTTCAATGGGAACTCGGTGGTTTGTGGACAGGCATACGGCTCGTCGAAGCACGCGAAATTGGGGTAAATCCCGTCATTCGCAGCCAGCGTCACGGCCTCCGGTGTTTCCATCCAGGCGTACGCCGCATCCCAGCCGGCTGGTTCAACCTGCTCGATCAGTGACGCTATCGCTGCTTCGTCGATGGCCGCTGGATCGAGCACCTGTGATTCGACGACGCTCGCGACCATCACCGCCGCGTAGGAGGTCGCCATGGTCTTGAGAGCGAGCTCCTGGGGATCGACGTTCAGCAGCTCCTCGTACGCCTGTTCCTCCGGGGACAGCGGCTCGTTGTCGACTTCATCGGCCTCCGGGCCGCCGCCAGGCTCACTGTCCTCGTCAGGGCGCTCCGCCGGCTCGCTCTCCGCGGGCTCGTCCTCTATCTCGTCTCGATCCGCCGGTCGGAGGTGGATGGTGCACGCTGGGACCAGCACGGCCAGGATCCCCCCCCGTCAACACCAGTGCGAGCGTTCGACGCGTCCACCCCTGCATGTCGTCCTCCTCGATGCGGCGGACTTTATCGAGGCTCGCGGAGCGCGTCCATGGACGCCTCTCCCGACCGACGTGTCAGGGGTCTCCTGGATTTCCGCGCCTCTTCATCGCGGATCGGCGTGAACTGTGGGAACCGCCGTCATTCTCGCCTCCACGAATGGAGGCGACCTCGCACATCAACGCGTTGCCGGCGGAGCGCCCGAGGGCGCCCCCTTCGCTCAGAGCATGTCCGTTTGTGTCGTCGAGGGCGTGTCGAGCGGCCCGACCCATCCCCGGAACCGCCGACGCGCCCTCCTACGCGGTGGGGCCACGGCCCCGATCACTGACAGGCGGTCCCGTCGGCCAGCGCCGCGCACTCGTCCGGGTTCTCGAGCGCGCGGCTCACGTGGAGCAGCCGGCAAGAGACCGTGTCGCCGCCCTCCGCGCTCGCGACGGAGTAGTGGGAATCATGGGCCGCTCCCGCCATCGTGCTGCACTCGTCCTGGCACGCCGCGCCCCAGCCCTCGTACGCCTCGCCGAGGGCCTCCTTGCAGGCCGCCTCGAACAGCGTGCAGTACGACACGCAGTTGCCTGTCACGCCCGAGCCCGGCTCCTCGACCCCGCAATGGCCGTCTCCGCCCGGCCCCGTGTGCGGGCAGTGGGTGCTCGGCGCCAGCATCGCGCTGTATGCGTGGTACTTGCGGCAGCCCACGGTGTTCTCGGTCCGGTCCTCCGCCGCGCCGGGAGGGAGCGCCGCGCAGACCGCGAGGCACTGCGCTCTCGACTCGTACACGGCCACATCGCCCGTGCACGACGTCATGACCACCTGGCAGAAATCCTCGCAGCTCGGCGCCGTCCCTTCCGGATCGCCGCAGGGCTGCACCGGCGTCAGGCTCGCGTGCGGGCAGTGCTCCTCGGGGTCCACCGTCGCGGAGCTCACGTGCACGAGGCGGCACTGCAGCGTGTCGCCTTCGTGGTTCTCGATGACGTCGAACGTCTCCACGTCCTTGAGCCCCGCGCACATCGCGACGCACTCCTCCTCGGTGGCGACCTCGAGCGAGCACGCCGCGGCCCGCAGCGCGCAGTAGCTCTCGCAGTTGCTCCCGCACTCGCCGTTTCCGCCCGGGCCGGCCGCTGGGCAGTGCACCCCCACCTCGCCGGTGGCGCCCGCCAGCACCGCCTGGCGGGCGCGGCAGGCGACCGTGTTGTCCACGGGCTCCAGGGGATCGCCCGCCGGGAGCCGCGCGCACACGCCCTGGCAGGTCTCCAGCGTGGCATAGACCTGGTGCTCTCCCGTGCAGTTCGCCATCACGTCGGCGCAGTACGACGCGCATTGCTCGCTCACGGGCGCCTGCCCGCCCCCCGTCTCCGTGCTGCCCGGGTCGAAGGTGCGGTCCTCGATGCCGGCGATGGCCTGGCAGCCGAGCCACGCGAGGCTCGAGAGCGGGGCGAGCAGGGCGAGCGACAGGAGCCCTGTCATGCGTCTCATTAAAACTTACCTCCCACGCGCAACCCGACGTTGCGCGCGTCCACGAACGCCCCCACCTGGACGGGCGGGGCCTGCCTCGGCGCGACGACGAACACGAGGACGGCGCCGCCGATCGCCGCCGCCGCCCCGAGCCCGAACGCGACGTTCGACACGGTGGCGGCGCTCTTGGCCTCCTCGGTCAGCGTGACGCCGCGCTCGTCCTCGCACGTGCTGCCGCCCTTGCAGTAGGCCTCCGCGTCGCTGTTCTTCGAGATGGCCTTCACGCCGAAGAACGTCCCGACGCCGAGCCCCACGACGCCCGCGCCGCCCACGACGAGGCCGATCAAGCGCGTCGTGTTGCCCCCGGACGCCGCGGGCGCCTGAGCCGGCGCAGGGGCGCCGGGCGCCGGCGCAGGGCCCGCCGCCTCGGGAGGCCGCGCATCGCCGGGCGCAGGCGGCGGCCCTGCGAGCCGCTTGAGCGCCGGGACATCGACGCTCGCAGGGCCCTTGCTGTCGCCCCCGAGCTTCACGGTGGTCGTCCAGGTCTCGTGGCCCGGGGCGCTCGCCTCGATCGTGATCTCGCCCGGATCCACGGGGATCGCGACGCCGAAGACCGCGGGATCGACCGCCTTTCCGGCGGAGCGCACCTTGAAGCCCTCGATCGCGAGGTTCTCCGCGGCGACGCCGATGCTCAGCTTCGACAGGCCCGGCTCCAGCCGGGCCGCCCTCGCCTGCGCCTTGCGGGCGCGGTCGGCCTGTCCAGCGGCCTGCGACTCCGACATGGCCTGCCGGAACGTGGCCCAGGCGCTCGCCGTGCGGCCGGTGTTCTCGTAACACTCGGCCAGGTAGAGGAGCGTGCCGATGCCCGGATCGATGCGCTGGCTCTGCTCCAGCCTGGGGCACGCCTCCGCGCTGCGCCCCTGCTTCATCAGGTCGAGCGCCGCGTCGAACAGCGCCTCCGCCGTCGCCTTGTCGGCGGCGCTCGGCTCCGCCCGCGCGGGGAGCCCCCCGGAGATCAACGCCGCGCACAGACCCAGGCCGACGCAGTGTGCGATGCTTCGCTGACGACGTTTCGTACGCCTCATACGTCCCGTGTTCTCCTCCAAGCTGGCCACGACGAGCCTCGGGGCCGTCGCCGGATCGACGCGAGCGCCACGCTCAGCGCCGCCCGCCGAAGTCGCTGATCGAATTGCCCCGCGTCGGCTCCTGGCGAGCCCCCGCGTCGGGCTGCGCGCGCTCGACGGGCCGGGTCGAGGCGGTCGCCCGAGGCGCGGCCGGGTGCGCGGCGAGCGGCGCCGCCGGGCCGGAGGACGCCGCCGGCGGCGCCGCGGGCGCGCTGGAGGAGGCCGCCGGCGCGGTCGGGGCCGGCGAACCGCCGGCCACCTCGGGCGCGGCGCCGGGAGCCTCGCGCGTGTCGCCCTTCGCCGTCGCCTCGGCGGTGGGCGCCGCCGTGGCTGCGGTGGGCGCAGCCGCGGCCTCGGCGCTGGGCGCAGCCGCCGCTGCCGGGGGCTGTCCCTGGTCGGTGGCGAGCCCGGAGCGCAGGAAGAACAGGGCGCCGAGCGAGGCCCCTACCAGCAAGGCGCCGGCGGCGATGGCCAGGACGACGCGCGCCCCGTTGCGGACCGTTCGCACCGGATGGCCCGAGTTGCTCCACGAGTTGACCGTGGGCCCCGTCTCCGCGTTGGGCACTGTCGGCGAGGCCGGCACGAAGGACGGCATGCCAGGCGCGAAGGGCGGCGTGCCCGGCGCGAAGGACGGCGTACCCGGCGCGAAGGACGGCGTGCCCGGCGCGAAGGACGGCGAAGACGGCGTGCCCGACGCGAAGGACGGCGAAGACGGCATGCCCGACGTGAACGGCGGGCCCCCGTGCGGTATGGACGGGCGCGAGCCGGTGCCCTGGGCGCCCCCGCTCGGCACGCCGGTCTGGAGGAGCGACGGCCGCGCGATGTCCGAGGAGCTGCCGAGCATGCGGCGCGCCCGGTCGACGTGCATGTGGCCCGTGGCGGGGCCGAACGGGAGCAGCGCGGCCGCCAGATCGCCGACGTTCGCCCACCGCTGCTCGCGCTCCTTGGCGAGGCAGTGCATCACCACGGCGTCCAGCTCGCGCGGGACGTCGGGGCGCAGCTGGGAGACCGGGGCCGCGTTGTCGTAGAGCAGCGCGTGGAAGAGCTGTGCGACGGAGTCGCCGTCGTACGGAGTCCGCCCGGTCAGCATCTCGTACAGGATGACGCCGAGAGACCAGATGTCCGCGCGCGTATCCACGTCCCGCGCGGAGCGCACCTGCTCGGGAGACATGTAGAGCGGCGACCCGAGGAGCGACGCTGTCTGGGTCAGCGCGACCTGGTCGCGCGATATGCCGAGCAGCGACTTCGAGATACCGAAATCGAGGACCTTGATGACCCGGTCGCCGTCGGGCCGGAGCGAGAGGAACAGGTTGGCCGGCTTGAGATCGCGGTGCACGATCCCCGTGGCGTGCGCCTCGGCCATCGCGTCGAGGGCCTGGAGCATGTACCCGACGGCCTCCATCACGGGCAGCGGACCGCGCGCCCGGATCTCGTGGGCGAGGTCGTTCCCCTCCAGGAACTCCATCACCATGTAGGGCATCCCGCCCTCCAGGGAGCCGACATCCAGGACGCGCGCTACGTGCTCGCTCTTGATCCTGGCCAGCGCGCGCGCCTCGCGCCGGAACCGCTCGGCCGGGTCGCCGCCGTCCGCCCGCAGCGAGTGCAGGAACTTCATCGCGACCCGCTGCTCCAGCTCCAGGTGCCACGCGGCGACGATCGTGCCCATCGCACCGGCGCCAACGATCTGCTCCACGCGGTACTTGCCCGCGAGAACGTCGCCCACAGCAACGGGAGCCATCGCCATGGGCCCTAGGCTAGCCGAGATCCACGAGATCACATACTTCGGCGCGCCGCGATCTGCGCGCAGGGCGGAATTCCCTCGTCGACGCTTCCCCTGCGGCGGAGCCGTGCGTCTGGGCGCGTGGTGGGCGGACATGACACCCGCGCCGGCGAGATCTCACCGGCGTTCCAGCGCGACGCCCTCGACGCAGCGCCAGCGCTCGGTCTGCCCCTCCACGGCCCACAGCTCCAGCCGGTCGGCCCACCACACCTGGTGCGCGAGCGCCAGCACCCGAGGATCCGCCGCGAGCTCCTCTCGGCGCGCGGCCGGCAGCTCGCCGTACACGAGGCTCACGTGCGGGCGAAAGGGGGCCTCCTTTGCGTTCGCGCCGAACGCCGCCTGGGCCGCGCGGCGCAGCGCCGCGAGCGGCTCGGACGGCGTCACGTCGAGGAACACGCACCGGTGGCGGGTGTCGCCGGTGGCGGGGCCGCGCGCCTCGAGCGCGACCGGGCGGAGCGTGCCGCCGTCGCCGCGCAGCCTGCCGAGCTTCGCGGCCAGCGCGCCGGCGTCGCCGCGCAGCCCGCCGAGCAGGGTGAGGTGAGGCGCGAACGCCGGGCCCCCGCTCTCCCGGGCGAGCGCCTCGATGAGCTCCTCGAGCCGCGCGGCCGGCGCTCCGCAGGGGATGAGCCACAGGGCGAACGCTGTCTCTTGGGCCATGGCCGGCATCCCTTGCGCCGCCGCGCCTCGCGGGCAAGCGCCGTGCGAAGGAGCCGGCGACGGCGCGCCATTGGTGCCGCGTGTCAGAGATCCCGCTGGCGGATTGCTGACACACGGAACGAGGGCGGCCGCGAAGCGGACGCCGGGGCTCGGAACCGAGCCGCGGGGAAACAAGTCCAGTGCCGCCCGCGCGAAGCGGCGCAGAGCTCGGGCCAACCCTGGCCAGACTTCTGGCGGGCGGGACTCGTCGCTGCGTTCTCATGGCAGGGTTGGTCGTCGTCACGACGGGATCCGCGGAGGCATGCCGCAGCAGTACAGGCTCTCCGCACCCTCCGGAGTGCGTGTAGTGATTTCCCTATGGTGGGATCGCGGTATCCACCGCGCACCAGGTGAGCTACATTCCCCGCATGAACGCGGTGACCCGAGCGCTCCGCTCCGCCAGGGAAGCGATGCGGCTCGACCAGGAAACTTTCGCCGCGCTGCTCGATGTCTGCCTCGCGGACGTGCAGGCGTGGGAGGCGGGAACGCGCAACGCGCGATCGAGCGCCCTCGTGCGCTGCGCACGCGCGTTAGCGCTCACGGTCGATGAGGTGCTGGCAGGAGAGATCGGTCACGCGTCCGTGCCCAGCTTGTTCTTACGGGCGACCGGGCACGAGGGCCGGCTCAGTGACCTACTCGAGTTCTCTCCGGATCTGGCGCTGTTCGTCGAGGTGGCCCGTGCCCTCGATCGCCTTCAGCTCGCTTCGCGCGCGCGTGTTCAGCCCCTGCCGGCACCCCCCGTGGACGCGCTGTGGGGCACTGGCGAGGCGCCCTACCGCGCCGACGAGCTCGCCATCTGGCTACGGACGGAGCTCGACATCACCACGGCGCACATCCCCTCGATGCGCGCCATCTATGAGCGTCTGGGCATCGAAATTGTCTGGGCGCGGCGGGAGGAGATGTCTCCATTCCTGGACGGCGCCTCACTCCGCACGCCACGGCCCACGGTGCTCGTCCATCTGGTCGAGGGCCCGGCGTGCTGGTGGCGCACGCGGATGACGCTAGCGCACGAACTCTGCCACCTTCTCTGCGACTTGACCCACGAGCACCGCAACCTGGCGCTCGTCAGTCCAGCGAGTACCGGTGACGCGGAGGCGGCACCGGACAGCCGGGCCGCGGGGGCGCGTAACTTTCGTCTGTTCCGAAATTTCGCCTGGATAGAACAACGCGCGAGCGCGTTCGCCTCGCACTTCCTCGTGCCGGATTACGCGCTCCGCAACGTGCTCTCCGGGCGCGATCCCGTAGCAGAGGACTCGGTCACCAAGGTGTGTACGGCCTTCGGTGTTGGGCGCATTACGGCCGTGTCGCGCATCAAGCACGTGTTCGGGCTCAGCGATGCTCTCCGGCTTCAGATGCTCCGCAGACCTCATGAGGAGCGACACGCCCGCAGACACCCCGATCTGGCGCCTCCGCGCTGTGGCCTTCGCGCAGGCGCCCTTCTCGACGAGGTCGCTGCCGCGCTCGCGGAGAAACGCATCGACCGGATAGAGGCGCATCGCGTGCTCGGCCTTGCCCTCCACGAGCCGCTGCCGGAGCACCCTAAGCTTCCCGCGTCGCTGCGCGACCCCCTTCGTTCAGTGCGCGACGATGTGCGCGACATCGCCCGTGTGGCGCTCATGCGCACCGGGGCCTGCGATCTGCGGCCGGGGGAGGTTCGCCGCGGTGACACCGGTTGGTGCGTGTCTATCGTCGACGCCTCAGGGAGCGCTGTGCGGGAGGACATCCTCTCCTTCGATCTCGATGCCGAGCGCGCCAAGCTTTCGGCATGAGCGCAGAGGCGCGGAAGCTCGCTCAGGGCTGGCACCGCCTTCAGAAGACGCGCGGTTCGTGCGTGGCCGCGTGCCTCGCCATCGTTGACGCCCAGCACGGCGGCGAAGGCGAAGAGCAGGAGAGTTATCCCGCGCTCGTCGGAGAGCTACTCGACGCTTCGCTCCCGGAGAGCTTCGACGTGCTCGTGGCCCGAGTGAACCGTGGTGCGCTCGCGATCGTGACGGTGAACGGGCCAAACTGGATGGCTTTGGCACGGTCGCGCACTCGACCCGACGGCCCGCGACGTTCCGCCCTCGCGAAACAGTCCCGCCAGGATCTGGGCTCGGAAGGGGAACAGGAAAACGACTGGAGGATGTCAATAATGTACCCCGTTGCTCACAGGGCGTGCGCTGGGTGACGGCTCGCGGCGGATGGTTCGGATCGAGTAACGAGACGCTCCTCAGCCGAGCGCCGCGCGCAGGTGCCGGTAGAACGCGTCCGCGGCCCCGCCCTCGGGGATGCCCGCCGACCCGCCATCGTTCAGCTCCACCAGCATCCAGCCGCCCCCTTCCTTCTCGGCGACGTCGGCCGCGTAGAAACGACTGCGCACGCGGCCGAGAACGGGCGCGAGGACGTCGGCGCTCGGCGGCTCACCCGGATAGGCACCGTCGGCCCAGTACGGCGCCGAGTAGAACGGCCGGCCGTCGAGCACGAAGAAGCGATGCTCGTTCACCAGCGGAAGCCTGCTCTTCGGGTGCAGCCCGATGCGTCGCAGCTCGACGAACTGCCGGAAGACGAGCCCGCCGACGACGTGGTCGTCCTGGAGGCGGAGGAAGTTGCCCACGACGCGCCGCACGTTGGCCTCGTCGTCCGCCGCCGGGATGAAGCAGGCGTCGAACCACTCGTGCTTGCGGGACTTCACATAGTCCTTGAGGATCACGGCGCCCGATCCGAACGCCTCTCGCACGTGGATTACGACGGCTTCGAGGTCGAACGTGGAGCCCGGGATCCAGATCGACCGCGCTGTGTGCTCGGCGCCGCCGATCGCCTCGTACCACTCGGGCAGGTGATAGCAGTGCTGGTACGCCGCCGGCTCCGTGATCAAGCGCCGGCCACGCGCGGCGACGACCTCGCTCATGCATCGATAAGCATCGAGGCCCAGGATCCAGCCGCGGTAGATCACGTCGCCCGGGCCTTCCGGCACCCGGCGGAGCTTCACGTCGCCGCCGAGGAACGCCTCGAGGTCGATGAGGCCGACGTCGAAGCCCGCGCTGGCGGCGTGCCGGGCTTCCTCCTCGAAGGCGCTGTCCGGCGCGGTCGGGTGCAGCGGGCTGCTCGGGAACAGGACGAGCGGGGCGGGGAGCATCTCGCAGACTCTATCCGACGGCGCGATGGTCGTCACGAGGGTATAGATCGGGCGATGACCGAGCGATTTTCAGCTCGGAGGTGGCCCCGTCCGCTTGTCGGGCGGGAGAGAGAGCAAGAGAGAGCGCACAGGGAGACGGGGAGACGGGGAGGAGATATATCGAGAGACCAAGGTGGAGAGGCGAGTGGTGGGGAACATCGTTCGCGTCTGCTTGCCTGGGGTCGATTGCTATCCGATCGCTCGTCCGTGGCCGTCGAGATCAGCTCTGGGCTGCTCCCTCGACATCGATCCACGTTCCGCATAGGGTGCAGAGCTTCGCCGACGCGTCGAGCAGGATCTCACAGTTCGAGCAGTACCTCGTTCCGCCGGGAGGCGGCGGCATCGGCCGGCGGGGGGGCGGCGGATTCCAGTTTGACACCATGGGCTCCGGCGGCAGCCAGGGCGGTGGAGCTCCCTCCCAGCCGTTCAGCGCGATGGGCACGCCTGCCCTGTCGCCCGGCACGCAACGCAGCGCCGGCCCGCCGAGCTGGTCGCGGCGCAACCAGAAATCGCCGTTGATCATCCGGGATTGCAGCTCCGTGCCGTGCGCGCTCGAGGGCAAGAGCGGTCGGTTCGCCCCCGCATCATCGCGGTAATGGACCCGCTGGCCCTCGGGCTTCAGGGCCGAGCCAAAGGCGATGTGGTGATCGACCTCGACCGTCGCCCGGAGATCGGGCGGGTTGCCGTCGTGGGCGTCGAGCGCGGGCGCGAACAGCCACTCCGGGTACCTGGGCTCGTACCACCACAGGAGCGGCTCGGGCTGGAGGTTGCCGTTCCAGCAACAGACCGCCACCGGCCAGCCGGGGTAATAGGCCTCGAACGCCTGAAGCATGCGGTCGTTGAGCGCAGGCCGCTTGGGCTTCGGGACCTGCCTGAGGACGGAGAGCACCGCGCGCGGCGACTCCGCGAGCACCACCGCATAGCTGCCCACGTCGAAGACCACGGCCTGATCGGCATCGAGCGTGCCGCCCAGCAGCGTGCCGTAGCTTCGCGGGACCGGCTCGCGCGTCGCCTCGCGGATGTCCTCGAGGAAGGTGCGGAACGGGCGCGTGTCGACAGCGTTCTGCGGGCCGAGCCGCGTGGCCGGGATCGGCAGGATCATGGCGTTCGGGCCGGAGGTCGACGCCGTGTTCTGGTAGGCGAGGACGTGGACGTAAAGGCCGTTCCACTGCGCATCGCCCGCATAGAGGAGGGTGCTGGAGAGCGTGGCGGGGGAGAAGGTGCAGCACATGGTCGCTGCAGGATACACGAACAGGAGCCGTTCACCCCATGGCCCCGGCGCGGTGCCCGGTCACCTGCCCGCGCGCGGGTCCAGCCGGCGCCCCTGCGCTGGCGGCACGCCGGGAGTGAACTGTCAGGCCGCGGCGAGCGCGCTGACCATGACGTAATACCCATCAGGATCACGGAGCGCGAACTCGCTGGTGCCGGTACCGGGGTTCAGACGGGGTTCCTCTTCCAGTCCGGCGACGAGGGCCCGTGCCCGAAGCAGCGTCTCATCGAAGTCGTCCACACGAAAGAACAAGAGCAGCCCATGGCCAGGCTGAGCGTGATCGGGGCTGGTCAGCGGTGGATGCTCGTGGGCTCCCCACTCGTGAAGGCAAAGCAGGACCGTTCCATCGGAGTCCAGTATTTGCCCGAAATCATCGTGGGCGGGCTTCGTCTCCGGTTGACCAAACAGCGACTGATACCACTTGAAGCTACGAGCAACATCCGCAACACCGATGATTGTCCACGTGCGTTTCATCGCTTCCTCCGGCAGGTCGGGCGGCGTCAGCGTGCACCTGGGAGTGCACCCGCGAGCTGTCGCGTGAGATCGGCCGCTGGCACTTGCTTGCACCCGCTGGCGTTCTGTCCCGCCCAGAGCGGCGAGAAGTCGCCGCTGCCCTGGCTTTCCGCCTTGGCGCGCAGGGGCGCGATGGCCGACGTCGCCAGGGGAAAAGCTGGCGCGGCGCCGCTCATCGGCCCAAGCTCCCTCATCAGGCGGTTCACGATGCCCCGAGCGGGTCGCCCGGTGAACAGGTTGGTGAGCGCCGTGATGCTGGCTGCGCCGCTCGCGAGGGCCGCGCGATGCACCCTGCTCGTGGTGGCCTCCGGGCACAAGAGGTAGGCCGTCCCGACCTGCACGCCGGCCGCACCGAGCGCGATGGCGGCTGCGACACCCCTCGCGTCCGCGATGCCGCCCGCGGCGATGACGGGGATCTTCACGGCGTCCACGATCTGCGGCACCAGCGCGAAGGTGCCGAGCTGGACGCTGAGATCGTCGGACAGGAAGCTGCCGCGATGACCGCCCGCCTCGATGCCCTGGGCGATGACCGCGTCGACGCCGCGCGCCTCCAGCCAGCGCGCCTCGTCGACCGTCGTCGCGGAGGACAGGATCTTCGCGCCCGAGCGGCGCACCCGCGAGAGCAAAGCCTCCGAAGGCAGGCCGAAGTGAAAGCTCACCACAGCAGGCCTGAGCTCGTCGAGCACATCAGCGGCCTCATCGCTGAAGGGCAACCGGCCGGGGCCGGTCGGGATCGCGCTTGCGTCGACGCCGAGCTCGGCGAAGTACGGCGAGAGCCGGGCACGCCAGATCGCTTCTTGCTCGGCGTCGGGCTCGGGCCGCGTGTGACAGAAGAAGTTCACGTTGAACGGCCGCGTGGTCTGCGCTCGGATGGTTGCCAGCTCCTTGCGCAGGGCGTCCGGGCCCAGCACGGCGCCGGGCAGCGAACCGAGCCCACCAGCGCTGGAGACGGCGACCGCGAGCGTGCTGCCCTGCACGCCGGCCATGGGGGCCTGGATGATGGGAAGATCGATCCCAAGGAGCTCCTGCAGCGTCGTCATGAGAATCTCCAGAGCCACGGCCGAGGCGGCGTCCAGCTTTTGTCCCCTTTTCGCCCAACAGAGAGCGTGCGGCCGTGGGACCCGAGCGTAAGCGAAGGGCCCATCGGTGGCAACGCCGAGTTGGACGGCACGTGCTCACCTGGGTGATGCGCTACTCGTTCCTCTGCCAGTACGAAGGTCGGCATGAGGTATCGGGGATGAGCGTGGCTCGTGCATTCGGGCCTGGATCTCCGAGGGCGCGCTGAACACCGTCAGTTCGCTCGCAACGAACCGGGGCCTCGCTCTTGCGGTAGGACTGGGAGCTGGCTTCATAGTCGAGGTGCCACGTGACGGACCACGTCGATCCATGGGTCCTTGCAAGCCAGTCCGGGGCGCCATCCGCCAGATGCTCGGATTCCAGAAAGTAGAGCCGCTTCCAGCCATGTTTCGATTCAGGCAGCGGCACTACATGGCCAACGCCGTCGAATACGGTGCGAACGCATGCCGGAGGCTCCTGGGACACCACCACGCGCGTTCCCATCTGTGTTGGCGACGCGCTGAATGTCACCCTGTGGTCCTCGCGGCCGTCCGCGTTGATGTCGCCGATCGACTCGACGCTGGGCGCTTCGCTGTCGAACGGAAGAACCCCAAATAGTGCGTCTTTCGCGGAGCATGGCGCCTCTGTGAGATACCGCGCCTGGAAGAAGACGGCACAGTTGCTGATGTTTCTGGGGGCAGCCGCGTCTGGCCAGCTGAACCCGAGTTGATAAACGCCCGCCGGGAGCTCAATCGTGCACTCTTCCTCGATTCTCGTCAATTCCGTGCTGTCTTGCCGAAGTGACGGCGTGATACCCGTGGCAGGGCACCCTGGCGCCTTGAGCCATACCAATGCTCGTTCGCGAAGTCGGAACGCGTGGGAGCCGGGGCTGCTCGCGACAGCGGTGATGTGCAGGCTGACAACGTCTTGCGCAGCAGCGCTTGGCGGGCTTGGCTGTCTCGATGCAGGTAAGCTGCTATTTGCTATCTCTTGGGCGGGGGCGGGCGGTCGAGTTGCAGAGCCGTGGGGCGGCGGCGACGGACCATTTGGGGCACAGCCGGCGTGCAACAGCAGTGTCACGAGTAGCGGTGCTTGTGTCGTCTTCATGTGCAAGTTGGTTAGTTTGTCTAACTATCGGTTGATTGGTCGTCCGAAGCCGCAGGGCGAGGTCTGTCCAGTGGACAGTTCGGTAAGTCGTTCAACATGGTCGTGGAGCAGAGCCGTCCGATCGCGGCTCGCCGCCCGGTGTGCGGGTTCGACCGGTCACCGCGGATGATGTTGAAAGATCTGTCGAACAGTCCACCAGCTCGTTGCCTTTCGTGGCCTCTCCACAGCCCGAGCGGCTCGCGACTCAGAAGGTGCCGCCGAGGCCGAAGGTGACGCCGCCGGGCGCGAAGCCGATCTGGGGCTCGAGCCGGATGCGGGTGGAACGATGGCTCTCCGGCTCGCTCTCCTCGTACGGGAGGACGGCGATATCGACGATGTTGGCCGCGAGCAGGCCGAGGCCGCCGCCGAAGATCGCACCGACGACCGAAGGATCGACCCAATCACCTTCATCGGCCTTGCCGGCGGTCTTCGCTCCGATCAGGCTGCCGACCAACGTGCCCCCGATGTTGAAGCCGAGGCTGGCCAGGGCCTTGCCGGAATTGTCGTGACCGCCATGGATGATCGGGCCGCCGACCATCATGCCGCTGAGGCTCACCACGAGGATCTCCGGGGTCTCGGCGGCGAGGGCGACGGGCACGAGCAGGAGACTCCCGCCGAGCACGATGGCGTGCTTCCAGCCATACCAGACGCGCTGCGACGTGCGCTCCGTGCCTGGGCCGTGATTCCCGGGCTGCCGTGGGCCAGCGCGCCAGCCGTCGGGCGGCGGGGCGTACCCGGGCGGCGGGTATCCCGCCTGTGGCATGCTCTTCACGCCGGACGGAGGCTGAGATGGTACGCCCCCCGCCTCGCCCGCAGGCTGCGCGAGCGGCGCGGGCGGGGCGGCGCCAGCAGCCGGCGGCACGACGACCGGCGGCGCCATGGTCGAGTCCGCCGCCGCAGGCCGAGACGGTGGTGCCGGCGAGATCTGCGGCGTCGAACCGGGAGGCGGTTCCATAGCGCCCGCCTGGCCCAGCGCCAACACCACGGCTGCTGCGCAGCAGCCCCCCAGTCCATCGCGCACCCAGATCGTCACCTCGCCGCTCCTCCCTCTTCTCTGCTCCTCTTCTTTTACCCGCAAGCGCGCAGCGTTTGTGCTCGGATGAGGGGCGTATTCATGCTCATGAGGCGAGCGAGCCCGGAGGACCTGATGCGCGATAGACGGCTCGTCCGGCGCCGTCCCTGCGGGGCTTGACACGGCCGAGAGCTCCGCGGTTTCAGATCCGCGGCGCGCGCGGCGCGGCTACACTGCGCGGCCCGTGGACTCCGTGATGGACAGCATCGAGGCGATGGTCGCCTGGCTCCGGCAGCGCCGGTGGGCGCACCTCGCCGTGGTGAACCTGCGCATCCTGATCGGCTTCGCGTTCCTGCCGGCGGGGCTGAAGAAGATCCTCGGCGAGCCGTTCACGGATCCGGGCAATCGCGGCCCGTTCCACGAGTTCTTGCACGCGTTCCACGCGACCGGGCACTTCTACACGTTCGTGGGCGTGGTCCAGCTGGTGGCCGCTACGCTGCTCATGACGCAGCGGTTCGCGACGGTCGGCGCATTCATGGCGCTGCCGGTGACGGGCGCGATCCTGGCGTTCTGCTGGAGCACGGCGGTCGTCCCGACGGCGACGGTCGTCACGCTGATGTTCGCGGGCCTGGTCGGGCTGGCGCTGTGGGACGTCGCGCGGTGGCGCGGCGTCCTCGACGCGCCGGACGCCACGCCTCGGGCCGCGCGTGCCTCGTCACCAGCGCCGATCGACCTGCGGCTGTGGAGCCTGTGCGGGGCGGCCATCCTGATGGCGTACCTCGCGACGTGTCTGCTCAGCGGCGGCATCTACCGGCCGCGGGGGCCCGCGTTCGATGAGCCGGGGTTCTACGTGCTGATGGCGCTGCCGCTGTTTCCGATCGTGACCGCGCTCATCGATCGTCGCCGGCGCGCGGGGCGCTGACGCCCCGGTGCCAGCCCGCCATGCACCGTCGGGTTGTTCGGTGTGCCGCTCATCGTGCCGCAGTAGAGGTGCCCCTGCGGTGGTGTCATGCGCCGGCGGCACCCTCCAGCGCCACGACGATGTCGCCGAGCGGCGCCGCGAGGCGGAGCCACGCCTCGCCGCCCACGCACAGCGCGGCGAGCACGTCGTCCGAGCGGCCGCGGAACGCGCCCAGCGAGCGGGCCGGGCCGCCCTCGTCGACCGCGAGCACGGCCACCTCGTTGTCAGCGCGCGCCACGACGATGAGCACGCCCGTATCGGTCGCGCCCAGCCAGACAGGGCGCCCGCCGAGCGCGACGCTCCGGGGAGCGCCGCGCTTCGGCACCTCGTGCAGGAGCCCGCGCGGAACGTCGCACCCCCAGAACGAGCGCAGCCGCAGCGCGGCCGGCAGCGGGCCGCCGAACGCCTCGTAGGCGTCGCAGGCGTCGTGGCCGGGGTCGAGCGGGAGCAGGTCGGCGTCGTTCGGGACGAAGCGGGCGAGCGCTGCGTCGCGCGCCTCCGCGAAGCGCCAGAGGGCGCGGCGCAGGCGGCCGGATGGCCAATTGAAGAGCGGGCCGACGCGGGCGCGGATCTCTCCGCCTTCCACCGAGATGCTGTGTACGCCGCTGCGCCGGAGAAAGAACAGGCTGCCCTCGCGAGCGGCGAGCGGGCTCCCGGGGGCGAGGAGCCTGGCCAGCTCGGTGGTGCCAAGGCCTCTCTCCAACCGCGCGAGCTCATGACCATCGATGCCGAATGCGCGGGCGCCATCCGTGCAAAGGCGATTGAACCGCCCCCCCGACGACGCTGCGACAAGCTCGGTTCCCGGCGGGGCCAGGTCGCCCTCGCCGAACAACAGGCGCCCGGCGCGAACGATGTTCTCCGGAGCGCCGGAGTCCCGAGCCGCTGCCAGGAGCGCCTCGCGCACCTCCAGCGGCATACGTTGCTCGATGCCCCATCGCGCGCGCCAGGTGATCTGTTCGACCAAGAATCTCGTGATCCCTGTGCGCGCCGCGGCGGGCACACCCGCGAGCGCTGCCTCGAACACCACGTGGGCATCGAGGCTGCGAAGCATCGCCTCAGGCACCGCCTCGAAGGAATACGCCTCGTCCCAGCGACCCCGGCGCGCGCCGTACCAGGCACCGAGCGCCCAGGCCATCTCGGCCGGCTCGCCTCGGGCTGCGCGTAAAGCCTTTAGGGCGGCGCCATACACCTCGGCATCGAACACGGCACGCCCGTCCCGCCAGAACGCATCCACGTATCGGCAGAGCTCGGGCGGCGCGGCGGCACGCCAGGTGCTCAGCACAGAGGCGATCTCGGGAGCGCAACTCCGCTCCTGCGCCCGCAGCGGATCGTCAACACCGTGCGTTGCGAGCCACGCCGCGAGCATCGCAGGCTCCTCCACATCGGCGAACTCACTCCACGAGAGCAGCCGCACGGTGCAATCCCCTTCGATCCAGAGCGTGCCAGACGGCCGACAGGCACGTTCGAACGTGAGGGTCACCCGGCGTGCGCAGGCCGCGAGGCTAGCGTGCGTGCTCTTGCGGAGGCGGAGCAACTGGCGGAGCGAGCCGAGTTCAGAGCGACTGATGCGGATCCAGCGCTGCTTGTCGCGGACGAGCCACGCCGCGGTGGCCTCATCGAGCACGCGATCGATGTCAGCCTGGTTCGGCGGCGGAGAAGGCGCTGTGGGCAACACGGCCATGATTTACCTTTTCGGCCTCACGGGAATGTAGCCCTCCGGACCGCGAAGGGAAATCGGCTTACCTTGCCCGGCGTGGCGCCGTTGCACGCGAGCAGGTCCATGCGCCTGCCCTTTCCTTTGCGGCCTGCGTTGCGTTGCTGCTCTCTCCCTGAGGCTGTCTGCCTGCAGCAAGTTTGCCCGATGCACTGCCGCTGTCCGATCCTGAGTGTACGAGACTGGCATTCACCCGCGGGCGCGTGCGCCTCGCACGCGGCCGTCAGGTGCAGTGCCCAGTTGGACGGGCCTCATCGCTTCCTCCAATAGCCCGGTCTCCTCTTGGCGTGCGCCACAGCCACCACGAGAACGCGCTCTGGCTCATCGCGATATACGACGAGGTACGGAAACCGTGCCAAACGTACGCGCTGCGTGCCGTGCTGGTGAGCGGGCCAGCGACCCGGGGCCTCGGCGATCCGCTCCAGCGCCGCCTCGAGCTCCGCCACGAACGCGCCTGCCACACGCGAATCCCGTTCAGCGTACCACACGACGGCCTCCTCGGCTTCGGCGAGGGCGGCTGGCTGTAGTTCAACGGCCTTGGCCACGGCCACCGGCTGCCGCGAGGAGGCGGCGGCGGGCCTCCGGCCATGGGATCGGCGTCACCGTTCCCGCATCCACCTCGTCCAGGCGGCGCTTGATCTCATCCGTCCAGGCTTCCTCGACATGATCGCCGTCTGCTTCGGCTTGGTCCAGGCTCTGGAGCAGCTCGGCTGCCAGAGCAGCCCGCGCGTGGTCAGGCAGGCGTAGCGCGGCAGCCAGCACGTCTTCCAGGTCGCTCGGCATGCCTGGAGCCTACCACACGGCACGCCGGTACGGCGCGTCGGGGGCCTGGCCTCCGCGCCGGCAGCCGTCAGGACCGGCGCGAACCAGCCAACCGGGGCTGGGGCCGGCGGGGCGAGCAGCGAGGCTCTCATCAGGGGGGCAGCGCCGTACCGGGGGCGCTAAAATCCAGGTTCCGGATTCCGGGGCCGGCTTCGGTCTCCTCCACTTCTCCGCCCAACAAGGGCTTCTGCTGCGGGTGGGTCCGCTGCGCACACCCACTGTTGCCGAGCGATGCCGCGACGGCGGCTGCCCTCTTTCGGAGTGAGGCGGACGGGCCCGGGTCGGGGGCATCCGAAAACAGACGTCGCTGCGCGACGTCGCGCGCCCACCGGCGCACCGTGGCTGGCGGGGCCCCAGACCTGGCGCTCGCGCCTGCCGTGGCCTTGGAGCCGGATGGCGCCGCCCAGCGGACAGCTCGCAGCGCCACAGACGGGGCAGCGCGCCGGCCGCGCTTCGACGACCGTGGGCGGCCGCTGCTACCAGCGCTTGATGTCGATGGCGCTCTGGATAACACTGCGACCGCTTCGATTGCTGGGCACAAGAACCGGAGCACGACGAGGAGGCTGTCCGCCAAGATCAGGTCTCCTCGTCGCCTATTTTGTGGTCGGCACCGCGCCGCTGCTCCGCTCCTGCGAGCGGCCTACCCCTTCGTGAGGCGGATGTGGGAGCGACGAGGGGGGTAATTCGGTCGGTGGACGGAAGGCGGGCGCCCGCGTGAAAAGGGCTTCTCTGAGCCGACGCAACCGTGCTCAGAGGGAACGGAGATGAGAATCCTGAGAGTCCGGAGGCAATGCGTCGTGCGCCGCGGCGCTCCGGAGTCGTCCTCCCAGGTCGCGTACGCGGAGCGAGCATTCTCCTTGATGGCCAGCCTCGTTGGGCGGAACCCCTCCCCTCAAGCATTGTGCTCGATGCGACGGCCTGCGGCATCGATGAGAGCGCGCGGTAATACCGCCCAGCTATCAGTCGATTGGTGAATCGAAACCGCCGGACCAGGTCTGTCTAGTTCGTCGCCTTTTGTGACCTCTATCCACGGAAAATCGCGCGGAGCGGTTCTGCGCCGCAAGGCCCAGATGCTGTCCAGCGCCATAGGATAGATCGGTCTAAGATAGGTGGCAGTCGGCACCTTTTCGAGGGGCCGGGGGCGCCAGGAGGGAGGGCGCGCGGCGGACGAGCAGCCAGATGCGTCGTGCCGCATCGCGCCTGAATGAGATAGCGCGGCCACATCATCAGGAGGGTGCGGGACGTCTACCGGTCCGTTTACAATCTCGGCCGAAGGCCCGTCGAGGGCGGGCAGTGGAACGACATACCTTGCGACGCCGAGCTGCCCTACGTGTGCAGCCTGCCTTGCTGCGCTACGGTTGCAGGCTGCCTTGACGAGGATCACGGCCACTCCATCCGCCGAGGCCGACAGAGCGGCTGCTCACCTCGATCCTCTCATCTGCCCGCGCGCGGCTCCAGCCGGAGCCACACGCCGCCGGACGTGCGCAGCGTGGTCGCGACGTGCAGCCGCGTCGTCCGCCCCGGCACCGCGCTGACGCGGTAGCGCTGGAGGAGCCGGGCGAGGATGAGCTGCCCTTCCATGAGCGCGAACTCCTTGCCGATGCACTGCCGCTGTCCGATCCCGAACGGGATGAACGCGAGCGGGTGCCGGGCGCGCGCGCGCTCGGGCGTGAACCGGCCCGGGTCGAAGCGCGTCGGGGCCTCCCAGTGGTCCGGGTGCCGGTGCAGGACATAACTCATGATGCCCACCAGGGTGCCTGCGGGGATGTGGAAGCCGTCGATCTCGTCGTCCTCGACCGCGGTGCGCGGTATCCAGTACGCCGGAGGGTAGATCCGGAGGGCCTCCTGCACGACCGCGAGCGCGAGCGGCAGCCTGGGGACGTCCGCGAAGGCGGGCCGCCTGTCGCCGAGCGCCGCGTCGACCTCCGCCGCGAGCGCCTGCAGGAGGTCGGGGTTCTCGACGAGGAAGTGGAGCGCCCACGCGAGGGTGACCGAGGTCGTCTCGTACCCCGCGAGGAACATCGACACCGCCTCGTCCCGCAGCTGCTGGTTGGACATCTGCTCGCCGGTCTCGGCGTCCACCGTGGCGAGGAGGATCGAGAGCAGATCGCCGCCCCGCCCCGGCTGCGCGCGGCGCTGCGCGATGAAGCGAAACACGTTCTCATCGATCGTCTTCACCGACCGCTCGAAGCGGCGCCGCCCGGGGGCCGGTATCCAGCTCGGCAGCGCCCGGAGCACGGCCCCGAAGAGCATGTAGTCGATCGCGTACTGCATCGAGCCGCCTACGGCGTCGGCTTCCTCTTTGGTGATCCCCGAGCCGAACATGGTGTTGAGGATGACCTTCATCGTGATGTGCGGGAGCTCCCGCTCGGCGTTGACAGGGCGCCCCGCGGCGGCGGCCACGCCGAAGCCGGCCATGCCGTCGTCGATCGCCTGCACCATGAGGTCGCACATCGCGGCGAGCCGGTCCCTGTGGAACTCCGGCTGGATCATCCGCCGCTGCCGCAGCCAGAGGTCACCCTCGCTCGTGGGCAGCCCATTGCCGATGAGCGCGCGGATGCTCTCCCATAGAGCCCCTCCCTTGCTGTAGTTGCGCGCGTTGTCGCGCAGGACGTGCTGCGCGTGCCTCGGGTGGTTCAGCGCGACGAGCCGCGCGAGCCCGAGATCGATCGTGTACAGATCGCCGAGCTGCTCTCTCGCCGAGACGAGGTAATCGAGCCGATCCTTCAGCAAATGCGGGAGCACGCCGACGAGCGGAAAGCCGCGCGCCGACGGCGGCGCGCCCGCGCGGGGGGCGGCGCCGGCGGTGGCGCGGGCAGGTGTGCTGGAGAGAAGATCCGGCTGCATCGTGGCCTCGTCAACGTAAGGGGCGTATCCGCGCGACGTGCGGTATCCGAGCCGCTAGGCAGCTGGAGCACCCGCCGCGCTGATCGGACGAGAGTACATGAGCGCGGATCCCGGCGACGAGACTTTGGAAAGATGCCTCTTCCCAGTACGCCCCCAACCGCCCACAGTGTGGACGCGCGAGGCCCAAGCGACGACGCGAGCGCCGGAGGGCCGATGTCCTCAGACGTTGTATTCCTACGCTGTCACGCGACCGCGCGCCGCGAGGTGCCGCTCGATGTGGCCTATCGCCGTGCCCACGCCGTCCTCGCCGCGGATCTTGCGTCCGAGCTCCTCGGCGCGCTCTTTCATGCCCGTGTCGGTGGCGGCGGTCCGGATCGCGGCCGCGAGCGCGTCGGCGGTGAGGCGCGGCCGCGGGATGGCGCGCGGGCCGACGCCGAGCTCCTCGACGCGGCGCCCCCAGAAGAGCTGGTCCCCGAGGTGCGGGACGACCACCGCGGGCCGCCCGGCGCGCAGGCACGCGGCCACGGTGCCCGCGCCGCCGTGGATCACCGCCGCGGCGACGCGCAGATAGAGCCAGTCGTGCGGCGCGGCGTCGATCCGGAGGATGCTGTCGGGCAGCGCCATGTCGCCGAGCGCGGCCCAGCCCGAGAGCAGGATGGCGCGCTGGCCGCTCCGCGCGACCGCGTCGACGAGGAGCCTCGTCGTGGCGCCGGGATCGTGGGACGTCATGCTGCCGAAGCCGAGGGCGACCGGCGGCTCGCCCGCCGCGAGGAACCGCTCGAGGGCCTCGGGCGGCCTGTACTCTTCGCCCTCGTCGAGGAACCAGTAGCCCGCCGTGTGGTAGCTGGGCGGCCAGTCCGGCGGGTGCGGGACGACGTGGGCGCTGTAGCCGTGGACGACCAGCATGCGGCGCAGCGCGGCCATGTACGCCCGCCGATCCTGCGGCGGCAGGCCGAGCCTCTGCCGCACGCGGGCCGTCACGCCGCCATACCAGCGCCACACCGTCGGCTCGATCAGGAGCTTGCCGAACAGGAGGTTGAGCAGGCTGTCGCGGCGCGGGAAGGGGGCTGCGACGGCGGTCGGCCCGTGGCGCGTCGCCAGGATGGAGGGCTGGAACGGGATGCTGACCTGCACTGCGCCGGAGGCCTCGGCGATGGAGGCCGCGTAGGTGTCCGAGGTGAAGCTGCTCAGGATGAGCTCGGCGCCCTCGCACGCGCGCAGGGCGTCGTCGGTCATCTCCGCGCCGAAGCGATCGATGAGCCGCTGCAGGATCCGCGACTGGGCCATCGGATCCGTGCCGCGCGACACCCACTCTTTGCCGAGGTCGCTCTCCATGATGTCGACCATGTCGAGGCTCCCCGGGATCGCCGTGAGCCCGTGCGCCTCGATCCAGCGCTGGAAGCTCTTGCCGGCGAGGACGCGGACCGCGTGGCCGCGGGCCGCGAGCGCCTTGCCGAGCGCGATCGCGGGCTGGACGTCGCCCCGGGTGCCCAGCGCGAGGACGGTGGTCTTCATGGGGCCGCCTCGCCTCAGAGCGCCTTCCAGGACGCGTCGCCCGACGGCAGCCGCGGCGGCTCGACCGACAGGATGTAGTCGACCCGGCGGTTGCGCGGCTCGTCCACCTGGTCCGCGGTCTTCACGAGCGGCGCCGACTCGCCGAGCCCCTCGAAGGCGATGGGGAGCTTCACGCCGCGGCCCTTGAACCAGGCGGCGATCGCGCGGGCGCGCTTCCGCGACAGGGTGAGGTTGTGCTCCGCGCCGCCGACGGTGTCCGTGTGGCCGACGATGAACAGCGTGATCTTGCCGAGCTCGCTGGTCTTCGCCACGACCTCCGAGATCTTCTGGAGGCTCGCCTCCAGCTTGGGCACCTCGGGGGCGCGGATGACGTCGGAGTTGGTCTCGAACTGCACCTCTTCGTGGGGGATGCTCACGTTCCAGGGGATGATCGCGATGCCCGCCCAGTACCCCTCTGTGTCGTGGCCGTACACCTCGATGCGCGCGACGGTCTCGTCGCTCGAGGGCGACCAGGTCACGGCGAGCGGCGAGCCGGCGGCGGCCCCGCCGAACGGCTTCTCCTCCTCGGCCAGGACCGCGCCCGACTGCCCGAGGACCTTGATGCGCACCTTGCTGGCGGCGCGCGACAGCTTCACCTCGATCTGGCGGCCCTTGAGGTCGACCTTGGACCTGTCGATCGTCACCTCGAGCGCGGGCGGCCTCGCCTGGGCGCTCCGTGGCGGTGAGGGCGCGGGGCGAGCGGGCGACGCGCCGTCGGCGCGCGCGGCGGCGGGGGCGAGCAGGGAGGCGGCGAGGAGCACGGCCGGGGCATGGCGCATGGGGATCCCCATCTCTGGAGGGTGAGGGAAGTGCGGGAAGACGTCCCCGAGCATACCAAAAGGCGCGCGTGGTGGAGCGGCGGGGTGACTCCTGTGTGTTCGCGGCGCGAGCCGCCCTGCGCGGCGGCCTGCACCGGTGTAGGGTGTACCGTCGAGCGTCGAGCGCGCTCCGGCAAAGGCGCCGGAGATCCAGCTGAACGGCGTTCCACGTCACATGGCAGTCACCATTTTCGACCTCTTCAAGATCGGTATCGGGCCCAGCAGCTCGCACACGGTCGGGCCGATGCGCGCGGCGCGCATGTTCGCGGTGGATCTCGACGAGGCGGGCCTGCTCGCCCGCACCGCGGCGGTGTCGGTGGAGCTGTTCGGGTCGCTCGGCGCCACCGGCCGCGGCCACGGCAGCGACAAGGCCGTGATCCTCGGGCTCCTGGGCGAGACGCCGGACGGGGTGGACGTCGAGCGGGCGGGCGCGATCGTCGAGGGCGTGCGGCAGAGCGGCCGGCTGTCGCTGCTCTCCCGCCACGAGATCGGCTTCCAGGTGAAAGGACACCTCGCCTTCCTGCACCGGAGCCTGCCGTTTCATCCGAACGGCATGCGCTTCACGGCGCTGGACGAGGGGGGCGCGCCGCTGCGCGCGCGCGTGTATTACTCGGTGGGCGGCGGCTTCGTGGTGAACGAGGCGGCGGCGAAGGGGGAGAACCCGATCGAAGCGGACACGACGCCGCTCCCGTATCCGTTTCACAGCGCCGCGGATCTGCTCGCGGCGTGCGCGGCGAGCGGCCTGTCGATAAGCCAGGTCATGCTGGAGAACGAGAAGGTCTTTCGCCCGGAGGCGGAGACCCGGGCGGGTCTGCTGCGCATCTGGGGGGTGATGCAGGAGTGCGTGCGGCGCGGCTTCCGGGCGGAGGGCGTGTTGCCCGGCGGCCTCAAGGTGGTGCGCCGCGCCCCGGCCCTGTACCGCAAGCTCATCGAGAGCCCCGAGGCGGGGCTCCGGGATCCGCTGACGGCGATGGACTGGGTGAGCCTCTACGCGCTCGCGGTGAGCGAGGAGAACGCCGCCGGGGGCCGCGTGGTGACCGCGCCGACGAACGGCGCTGCGGGGATCATCCCCGCGGTCCTGCACTATTACCGGCGCTTCGTGCCGACGTCGACGGACGAGGGGGTCATCCGTTTTCTACTCACGGCGGGCGCGATAGGCATCCTCTACAAGGAGAACGCGTCGATCAGCGGCGCGGAGGTGGGGTGTCAGGGCGAGGTGGGCTCCGCGTGCTCGATGGCCGCGGGCGCGCTGGCCGAGGGGCTGGGCGGCACGCCGGCGCAGGCGGAGAACGCGGCCGAGATCGCGATGGAGCACAACCTCGGATTGACGTGTGATCCGGTGGGCGGGCTCGTCCAGGTGCCGTGCATCGAGCGCAACGCGATGGCCGCGATCAAGGCCATCAGCGCGGCGCGCATGGCGATGCACGGCGATGGGGCCCACTTCGTGAGCCTCGACAAGGTGATCAAGACGATGCGCGACACCGGGGCAGACATGGAGTCGAAGTACAAGGAGACGGCGCGCGGGGGGCTCGCCGTCAACGTGCTCGAGCTGCCGGTGGAGGTGGGGGTCAATTTGCCGGAGTGCTAGCGCTCTTCCTGGACAGCGCCGCGCCCGCGGCATACCCGTCGACGAACTCTTGCAGCTTTCGCATCTGGTACGTCCGCACGAGCGCCCTGAGCTGCTCGATCCACGGGCCGAGCCGCGGGTCGGTCTCCTCCATCCGCACCGCCTCCGCGACCACGTTGCGGACGCGCCCCGACGCCACAAGCCGCGATAGAAGGGCGAGCTCCTCGGCCGAAGGCGGCACCAGCGGACCCTTCTCCCTCGCCGCCGTGACAGGGGCCTTCTCCTCGGCGTGAATCCATTCCACGCCGAGGAAGCGCTGGATCTTCTCGAAGAGCTCGCCCGCTTGCACGGGCTTGTGCAGGAAGTCGTTCCAGCCGGCGCCGACGCCGTCCTGCCGTTCGGCTCCGGATACGTTCGCCGACGAGATCAGGATGACGACCTCGCCGAGCTCGGGCATCTGCCGCAGGCGGCGCGTGGCCTCATGGCCGTCGATGCCCGGCATGACCAGGTCCATCAAGACGAGCGCCGGCCTCCGCTCCATGGCCAGCCGGAGCGCCGCCTCGCCGTCTTCGGCCTCCACGACCTCGAAGCCGATCGGGACCAGCAGATCGCTTATCAAGGCACGGTTATGCGGGTTGTCGTCCACGACGAGGATCGTGCGGCGCTCTCCGCGATACCCGGTGATCGTATGCCATCCGAGGGCCTTGTCGGCGCCCGCGGAGGCAGGCCCCTCCGCGAGCGTGAGCGTCACCGTGAAGGCGCTGCCTCGGCCGAGCTCGCTCTCGACCTCGATCGTGCCGCCCATCTGGTCGACGATCCTCTTCGTGATGGCGAGGCCGAGCCCTGTGCCGGCGCTCTTCGCCTTGTGATCTCCGACCTGTTCGAAGGGATCGAAGATGCGCGAGACGTGCTCCGCGGCGATCCCGGGGCCCGTGTCCTCGACCCGGAACCGCAACGTGCTCGCTTCACCGGGGCCGCGCTTCAGCTCGTCGACGACGAGGGCGATGCTTCCCCGCTCGGTGAACTTGATGGCGTTGCTCAGGAGGTTCAAGAGCACCTGCGTCAGGCGCTTCTCGTCGCCGTGGAACGAGGACGCCGTTCCGCCGCGTATCTCATGGGTGAAGGCGATGCCCTTCTGGTCCGCGCGCACGCGGCACAGATCGACCACCGTGCGCACCAGCGCCTGGAAATCGAACTTCTTCGCGACGAGCTCCATCTTGCCGGCCTCGATCTTCGCGAGGTCCAGCACGTCTTCCAGCAAGGAGAGGAGATGCTCGCCCGATTTCTTGATGACCTGCACCCCGTCACGGCTCTTCAGGGAGAGCTCGGGCGCGCGAGCGAGGACCTGGGCATAACCGAGGATGCCGTTGAGCGGCGTGCGCAGCTCGTGGCTCATGCTCGAGAGGAAATCGCTCTTCGCCCGGTTCGCCCGATCGGCCGCCTCCTTGGCGATCTGGAGCTCGGCCGTGCGTTCCTTGATCTTGGCCTCCAGGTCCCGGTACAGGACGGCGTTCTCGACGGCAATGGCCGCCTGCGAGGCCAGCACCGACAGGAACTCCACGCGCGCGGGAGGGAACGCCGAGGGCACGTCGCGGTGCTCGAGGTACAGCACGCCCACGAGATGGCCCCTGTGGGTCAAGGGCAGGGCCAGCAGCGAGCGCACCACGCGCGACGCGAGGTAAGGGTCGACGGCGAAGCGCGCCTCGCTCGTCGCGTCGTCTGTCACCACCGGCTCGCCCGTGCGGGCCGCGTACTGCACCATGGTCGCCGGCACATCGTGGCTTTGCCCGAGCGGCTCCGACAGCCCCGTCTCGATGCGAGCCCCCTCCACCGACAGCCGCGCCACGACGGAGAGCGCTTCCCCTTCGCGGAGGACGAGGGCGCCGCGCTGCGCCCCCGCGTTCGCCAGCAAAAGCTCCATCAGCCGGCCCACGACGCGCTCCGGGTCCCGCTCGCTCGAGAGCGCCTGCGCCGCGCGCACCGCGGTGTTCACGTCGAGGCTCGCGCCCGTGGAGGCGCCCGTCGTCGCCGTGGTCGCCGCCGCCGCCGTCGCGCGCTCGACAGGCGCCCCCTGCATGGCCGCCCTGAGCAGGGCAGGGTATTTCGCGTTCAGATGGGCGACGACGTTGACCGCGCCCCAGCGCGCATGGGCGTCGCGGGCCTCGCGCAGGTACATGGCGCCGATGTGCCTCTTGCCCGTCTGCAGCCGGAACTCGGCGGCGAGCTGGATCGAAAGAGCCTCGATGTGCAGGAAGCGGTGCTCGCGCGCGAGCTCGATGGCCTCGTCGTACCTGGCGATGGCGTCCTCGGTCTCGCCGCGGACGCGGGCGTCTTCGGCCTCGACGAGGCGCAGCTTGTGGAGGAAGTTCGGCGCGCAACCCTCCGCGAAGTACCGCAGCCGCTCGAGGCCGTGGTCGATGTGCTCCCGCAGCCTCGCCTGCTCCTCGGCGCCGGCGGCGTCATCCCAGCGCTTCGCCGCCGAGAGGGCGAGGAAGAACGGGATATCCGTGACCGGCGGCATGCCGAGGATGTCGGCTCGAGACTGGTCTGCCTCCCGCGCCCGCGACAACGCTCGCTCCCACCTGCCGGTGACACAGAAAAGATAGACTTCCAGGGTACGAGCGAGCCCTCCCGTGAACCCGTCCCCGTCGGCCAGGAGGGAGTGCGAGCCTCGCGAGAGCGGCTCGTCGTTCAGGAGCTTCGGGGCGCCGTCAGGGCTCATCAGCACGTCACAATAGGACGCGATCGCCTCGAAGTGGTGCCTCCCCACGGCGTCGCCCGCGCGCTGCACGAGATCCCAGCGCGCCTTGACCTGCGCGTCGACCTGGCCGAGCGGCAGGCCACGCCAGACGCGGTGATAGAACAGCTCGGCGAGGAGCCCCCAGCTCGTGCCCTGGAACGAACCGAGCTTCAGGCCGGCCGCCATGCCTTGCTCATAGAGGGCAGCCGTCTCGTCGACAGGCCTGGAATAGACCATGTAGATGCCGTGAAGCACCAGGCACTCGGGGAGCATCGGGGACCCCACGCGCTCCGCAGCGCGCACCCCGGGCTCGACCCACCGCAAGACCCGGCGATACATGCCCGTGGCCACCGACCACACGTTGGCGAAGCTGCAGAGCATGAGGGTGGCAGCTGGCGTGAGGGCCCCCCGTCGCACCGCCTCGGAGACAAGGCGAACGATGATGAGCGTGTAGAGCATCGGCCGGCCGCCGTAGATGGAGCAGAGCTGCGTCTGCGTCATCAGGGCGTCGATGAGCCGGTGCTCCGGGGACTGCTCGGGCGGCATTCGATCGAACGCGCCGAGGTCCTCCTCCAACCATCGATCCAGCGCGGCGGACTCCTCGAGGAGCGCCGGCTGACACGCCTCGTCCGTCTCGGGGAAGGCGAAGCCCCGCTCCGCGAGCGCCGCGATACCAAGCCCGATTCCCCGCGCGTACTGGCCCGTCGCCAGGCAGCAGCGGACGCGGATCTCCTGCGCCGACAGCCAGGGCACCGCCCCGAGAGGCCTCGCGAGCAAGTCGAGCGCACGCGCTTCGACGTCCTCGAAATCTCGCAGCAGATAGGCCGCCTCCAGCCGCTCCAGCGCTATCTCCACCGACAGCGCCAGCTCGTCGCTGGCGGCTCGCTCGCCGAGGAGCGCCTGCGCGTTCTCCAGGAGGCTGGCCATCAGGCGGTGGGAGCTCGCGGCCTTCGCGACGCGGGCGGCCTCCAGGTTCATCCGCGCGACGTCGTTGAGCTCCTCCACGGACGTGAGCCGCGCCGAACCCTGGTTCATGTGCCGCGCGAGCTCCAGGAGCTGCTGCGCCGTGCCCCCTTCCGCGCGATACCGCGCCCAGAGCCGCCGGCCGATCTCGAGGTGCGCGAGGACGCGCTGCTCCGGCGAGATCCGCTCGTAGCTCGCCTGCTGCACGCGGTCGTGCAAGAACCGGTACGAAGCGTCCAGCGCTCCGTCGCCCACCCCTCCGAGCGCCTGCGCGGGGCGATACGCCCCGTCGACCGGCACGACCAGCTCCTCCTGCAGCGCCGGCCATAACGCTCCCGTCACCCGGGCGGGCTCCCACCCGCTCAATCGCTCCAGATCATGGAGATGGAACGTGTGCCCCGCGCACGCCGCGAGCCCCATGAGCTGCTGTGTCGCGTCCGGCATTTCTCGCACTTTGTCCGTCAGCAACGACACCACGTTGTCAGTGATTTGCGCTCGCTCCAGGTCTGCTTGATTCCACTGCCATTCCCCGCTCTCCGCGTCCCTCGAGAGGAGCCTCTGCCGGTGCAGGGAGAACAGCAGTTGCTCCAGGAAAAACGGGTTTCCACGCGTCTTTTGCCACTGCACGCGCGCGAGCGGCTCCACGCGCTTCGGCTCGCTCTCGAGCGTGCGCGAGAGCCACTTCTTGACCTGCTCTTCCGACAGAGGGCCCACCGTCAGCCTCGATACCGTGGCCTCGCTCGCCTCCACGGCCTCCACGAGCTTCCACAGCGGATGCTCGGGCGGCGTCTCGTTGTCGCGGTAGGCTGCGATCACGAGCAGCGACCTCCGCTCCACGTCCGTCAGCAGCGTCTGCAGGATGATCAGCGTGGCGCTGTCCGCCCACTGCATGTCGTCCAGGAACATGACGAGCGGCGGGTTCGGTGTCGTGACGGTTCGAACGAAGTTCAACCACGTCAGCTTCTGCCGGTTGAGCACCTGCTCGCCCTCCGCCGGCGGCACCGGCGGCAGCTTGCCCATGACGAGGTCGAGCTCCGGCACCACGTCCGCGATCAGCCGCGCGTTGTCCCCGACCTCGCTCCGGATCCGATCCCGCCAGGTCTCCAGGACCGCCTTCGGGCTCGAGATCCATTGACGCATCAGCCCCCCGAACGCCTGGGCTATCGCGGCGTACGGCGTCGATCGCGCGAGCTGATCGTGCTTGCCTGCAATCAAGAGGCCGCGCCCCGCCTTCGCGATGTCGTGGTAGACCGTGCGCACCAGCGCCGTCTTGCCGATGCCCGACGGTCCGCCGACGAGCAAGAGCTCCGCCGCGCCTCGCTCGGCGCGGGCGAACGACTCGCCCACCCGCTCGACGTCCCGCTCCCGCCCCACGAGCACCTGCGGCAACCGCAGCTTCCGTGAGAAGTCTTTCCTTCCAAGCGAGAAGGGCGCCGCCGTGCCGCGCTGGTGGAGCGCGCGGAGCGCCTCCTCCAGATCCTCGGCCGCGCCTCTGGCTGTCTGGTACCGCCGCTCGGGATCCTTCGCCAGGAGCTTCGATATGATCGCCGACACGCCGCTCGGCACCTCCGGCGCGACCGTGTCGAGCGGAGGCGGGCTTTTGGCCAGATGCGCGTGCACCAGCGAGAGCGGATCGCGGTCCGTGAAGGGCCGCCGCCCCGAGAGCACCTCGAAGAGCGTCACGCCCAGCGAATAGAGATCCGTGCGCGTGTCGAGCGCGCGCGCCGTTCGCCCCGTCTGCTCGGGCGAGATATACGCCAGGGTCCCCTCCAGCGCTTCGGGAATGCTCGCCTCGGTCGCTTCCTGGGACAGCAGCGAGGCGATGCCGAAGTCGAGCAGGGTGACCTGCTCGTACGTGTCATCCACGAGCAGGTTCTGCGGTTTGACGTCCTTGTGCATCACGCCGGCGGCATGCACACCCTCGAGCACCTGAGCAAGGCGTTGCCCGAACCGCAGCCCGGCCGCCACCGACAAACGACCGTGTTTGGCGAGCACCTGATCGAGCGAGCTCGCTCCAGGGTTCTCGAGAACCAGCGCCGCCGTGCCGTTCCGCTGCTCGAACGCATGCACGCGCGCCACGCCTGGCACAGCCGCGAGCTGCTGGAGCACTTGATGCTCGTGGACCAGCCGCCCCATGACGCGAGGGGTGGGCACCTCGGCGAGCGGAAATTTGATCGCCACCTGCGCGCCCGAGGGGAGATGCACCGCGCGACAGACGCGCGTCTCGCTCCCCTCGTAGGCGATATCCCCCAGGGCATACTCCGTCAGTTCCATCACTGAACCCCTCCCGTGCACCCGCACCTCGGCGCGATAGCCGAGTGTTCGCTAAACTAGCCTGGGCGGGTCAACACAAGTCAATGCAATTGTGAAAGATGCTCCCCGACTGCCACATTTGCGCACCCTGCGCGCGTGCGCGGGCACACCCGCGTGCGCCGTTTCCAGATCGTGTTCAGCGTTGCGCAGAGCCGTACACGTTGGCACTCGTACAGTGTAATCTGTCTGGTGTTCTCGGCGTGAAGCACCTTACAGATACGTCGTGTGAGCACTTTGCAGGGAGCGTCGGAACAGCACTCCCGGGGCGACGCTGCCTGCGTGACCCTTTACAGTCGTCACGCTCCTTGATAGCGTCCACGCTGCGTATTTCAGGCACTGGGGGGACGATTTGACGCAATTCAATGGCTTCGTGGTCGCGGTCGACGACAACCCCGCCAACCTCGACACGCTCCTCGACGTCTTGTCGAGCGAGCATCTGGACCTCGCCGTGGCCACGGATGGCAACATGGCGATCAGCTTGATCGAGCGCGAGCAGCCGGATCTCGTCCTCCTCGACGTCATGTTGCCGGATATCGACGGTTTCGGGGTGTGCAGGCGGCTGAAGGCCAACCCGCAGACCGCCGACACGCAGATCGTCTTCATGACCGCCTTGAACAATCGGGAGCACCGGCTGCAAGGGTTGAAGGCGGGCGCCGTGGATTACATCAGCAAGCCCTTCGATACGGAGGAGCTCCTCGCGCGGATACGCCCGCACATCGCCGTCCGGCGCATGACGCGAGCGTTGCAGGAGAAGAATGCCATCCTGGAGTCGGAGGTCCGGCAGCGCGTGGCCGTCGAGGCCGCGCGCGAGGCGCTGCTCGTCGAGCTCATGGCCCGTACGGACGAGCTGCGCGAGGCCAAGGAGGGGCTCGAGCGCGAGCTCGTCGAGAAGGGGCACGTGAACGCGGAGAGGACCGCGCTGCACGAGCAGGTCATCGCCGCGCAGCGCAGCCGGCTCCTCGAGCTCTCCACGCCGCTCATTCCGATCACGGATCGCATCCTGGTCATGCCGCTCATCGGTACGATGGACAGCGACCGGGCTCAGCAGGCCAACCATGCGATGCTCCATGGCGCGAGCAGCCGGGGCGCCGAATTCGTCATCATCGATATCACGGGCCTCAAACATGTGGACGAGAGCGTCGCCGCCATGCTCCTCGTCGCGGCCAGGGGCCTGCGGCTCCTGGGGACGCGCACGGTGATCACCGGGATAGGCTCGGAGGTGGCTCGAACGCTCGTGCAGCTCGACGCGCCGCTGCAAGGCATCGTCACGAAGGGCACGCTCCAGGACGGCATCGCCGTCGCGATGCGCTCCTCCCGTCATCGAGGATAGGACCTCTGCTCCGCCGGGAGCCCCCGGCCGCCTGAAGCCGAATCCGCGTCAGCTGTCGTTCTTCTGGTCTTTCGGATGAAGGCTCGCGAGCGACGCCCAGGCGTCAGATCAGCCCCGTCCAGCGCCGGACCGACGCGGGAGAGGTGGTTGATTCATTCACGGCGGGCTCCGGCGCCGTGCCAGGCGCGCGTCGACGGACCAGCGCCCCGCGCCGACGACCACGAGAAAGAGCGCGCCCAGCAGCATCGCCCAGTCCGTCCTCGCCTCGTGGACCATGCTCCAGAAGCCGTAGTGCGGCAGCTTGCGCACGTGGAAGCCGAGGATGTCCCGGCCGAGCAGGATCGGGAGCTTGGTCGAGACCAGCGCCACGACCATGTCGATGACGAGCAGAGCGGCGGCGAACCGGGTCAGGAGCCCCGCGAGCACGAGCGCCCCGCAGACGATCTCGACCACCCCGACGAACGGTCCCATGGCTTCCGGCCAGGGGATGCCGATCTTGACGAACCGTCCGGCGCCGAGCTCCGCTGGATAGATGAACTTCTGGAGCCCTTCGGACAAGAAGACGGCCCCGACCGAGAGGCGGACAAGGAGCGTCGCCGCAGGCGCCTCGGAATCGAGCATCTTGCGCAGGTGTTTCATACTTCCGTTCCAGCCCTCGTCGAGGGAGTGTGGATGTGGATCTTCCGGAGGTTCACCCGGATCTCACGATCCGCCGTCGAGATCGTGGTTCGAAGCGCGTAGACGATCTTCGTGATCTCGTCAATCTCGACCCGCTGCCGTACGGACGCGGCCTGCGGCCTTCCGGCTCGGTCCTACGATCGAACCCGGCGCTTCCGCATCGGCCGGCTCGGTGCTGCTTGGTATCGTGGTCCATGGCTCGAACCGCTGGCATCGCAGGTCACGGGATGGCGCCGATTGCTGCGCTCGTGACCGGCGCCTCCAGGGGAATGGGCTGCTCGAGCGCACCACGCGCGTGGAGGGGCTGAAGCAAGGGGGTCACGTCGAGGCGCGCTGCGGAAGGGAGGCATCGCCCATGAACAACGACGGATTGTTGCGACGGACGCTGGTGCTCGCGACCAGCAGCATCGGCGTGAGCGCGGTCCTGGCTGCGTGCACCCGGCAGGGCGCTGCGGCCCGCGAACCGAAGCAGGACAGCGGCGCCGGCGAAGTCACCCCCGCGGAGGACCTGATGCGAGAGCACGGGGTCCTGCGCCGGGTCATGTTCCTGTATGACGAAGCGATCCGGCGCCTGGACGCGCGCGAAGAGGTCCCGGGCGGCGTGCTTCTATCGGCTGCGGGCGTCGTGCGCCGGGTGATCGAGGACTATCACGAGAAGCTCGAAGAAGACTTCCTGTTCCCCCGCTTCGAGAGGGCCGGCAAGCACACCGATCTCGTCGCGGTGCTCCGGCGCCAGCACCAGGCGGGGCGCCTCGTGACCGACGACGTGCTCGCGTTCGCGAGGGAGCCGCTTCGCGAGCAAGCCGCCCGCCGCAAGCTCGCCGACAGGCTGCGCGCGTTCAATCGGATGTACCGGCCGCACGCGGCGCGCGAGGACACGGTGCTCTTTCCCGCGCTTCGGGCGCTCGTCGGCGGGAAGGCGTATGCCGATCTCGGCGAGCAGTTCGAGGAAAAGGAGCACCGCATGCTGGGCGACGAGGGCTTCGAGAAGGCGGTCGCCGAGGTGAACGAGCTCGAGGCGGCGTTCGGGATTGCCGACCTCGCGAGCTTCACGCCGACATAGGCGAAGGTGCGACGGGGGTGCTCGGGCCTCGCGACCGCCGCGCGGCGATGTGGCCGGCGACGTGATCGTCGGCCATAGTGTCCACGTGTTGTATGTCCGCCACGTGCCGGGTCCGCCGCTCTCGGCGCACGTCGCCGAGCTCTGGTACCTTTCGGCTGCTCCGCCTCACGCGGCCGAGCGTATCCTGCCCTCCGGTACCCTCCAGCTGGTCGTCAACCTCGACCAGGACGAGGTTCGCGTCTACGACGGCCCCACCATTCGCCGCTACTCCGGTGCCGTCGTCTCGGGCGCGTACCAGTCCGCCTTCGGTGTCGACACACGCGAGCACGCGTCGATGGTCGGGGTCCAGTTCCGCGCCGGCGGCGCGTGGCCGTTCCTCGGCGCGCCGCCCGGCGCGCTGATCGACACGCACGCCGACCTCGCGGATCTCTGGGGGCAGCGAGCGGCGGAGCTCCGCGAGCGCCTGTGCGCGGCGCCGGAGCCGCGCGCTCGCTTCGCGCTGCTCGAGCGCGCGCTGCTCGACCGCCTTTCGAACGCGCGCCCCGGTCATCCCCTGGTGCCGCACGCGATCGCGGCGCTCGAGGGAGGCGAGAGGCGCGTCGCCGACGTGGCGGCCACGCTCGGCATCAGCCACCGCCGGCTCGTCGACGTGTTCACCGCCGAGACCGGCCTCGCCCCGAAGGCCTTCGCCCGGATCACACGCTTTCGGCGGGCGCTCTTGCAGGCCGAGAGGGAGCGCGAGCCGGACTGGGCCCGGCTCGCTGCCGTGTCAGGGTTCTGCGACCAGTCGCACCTGATCCGCGAGTTCGTGGCGCTCTCCGGCAATTCGCCGACCGCGCTCATCGCCCAGTCCTCCCGCGAACGCGTCAAGTTGCACCACATCGCCCTCGCCGCGCCGGAGGGGGCGCGCGGAAGGGACCGGCAACACGCGCGATCCCGAGGCGTCCCGACCCGATGACCGCGCAGGATCAGCGCGGTGTCGGGACGCACCGCGGCGCGACCGGCGATGAACCCGGTCGCCTCCGAGTCGTCATGATCAACCCGCCGATGGCTCGTGAAGCTCGATCGGGTTGCCGTCGGGATCTTCGAGTTGAATCTGTGCGCCTCCCACGCCGCGTTCGATGTCGTTCCGGAAGGGCGTGCCGGCCGCGCGGAGTCGTTCGATGATCGCGGAGAAGTCGTCGACGTAGAGGACGATGCGGTTCCAACCGCCCGCGACCTGAGCGCGGCCGTCGGGCATCGGGCGCGCGCCGGAGCTGCCGGGGCCGCTCAGGAGCAAGCGCAAGTCACCGCGCGAGACTGTCGCGAACGCCGTGCCGGACTGCAGGTTGAGCGTGAAGCCCAGTTGCTCGGTGTAGAAGCGAACGGCGCGATCGACGTCCGTGTTCTGGTAGCGGACGACGGCCGCGGTGGCATCGGGGCCTTCCGCGGCCGAGGTCGATTCCTCGGGCGCCTTGTGAAGCTCGACCGGGTTGCCGTCGGGATCCTCGAGCTGAATCTGCGCGCCCCCCACGCCGCTTTCGATGTCGTTTCGGAAGGGTGTGCCGGCCGCGCGGAGTCGCTCGATGATCGCGGCGAGGTCGTCGACGTAGAGGACGATGCGGTTCCAGCCGCCGGCGACCTGAGCGCGGCCATCGGGCATCGGGCGCGCGCCGGAGCTGCCGGGGCCGCTCAGGAGCAGGCGCAAGTCACCGCGGGAGACCGTCGCGAACGCCGTGCCGGCCTGCAGGTCGAGCGTGAAGCCGAGTCGCTCGGTGTAGAAGCGAACGGCGCGATCGACGTCCGTGACCTGGTAGCGGACGACGGCCGAGGTGGCATCGGGGACTTCCATGGCCGAGGTCGATTCGGTGGTACGGGACATGCAGCCTCCGAGAGAGAGGATGACCAGCATGAGGATGATCTTGAGGATGATCTTCATGCGCCGATCCTGTTGCCCGCGCGCGCCGCCGTATTGGACAAATTGGAAGCCGCGGCGGTCCAGGCTGAGCGGCGGGAACGTGGCTTCGGTGGGCGTCTTCGGAAGCCGGGCGACCCGGCCGGCCCGCGCTCTCGAGCGCGGCGCCGAAGGTCTCGATGGCGCACAGCTAAGCGCGCGCGTCGGCGTCGTTCTGCGACAGGGCGCGACCCCGATCGCCAAGGAGCCGCGGACGTCGGGGGACGACCGCTTCGCTGGCCCACCTCGCGCGCTCGCGCCGGGGCGAATCAGCGCTGCCTGTCGAACTTTTTGATCGCTTCCGGGCTGACGGGAGTGAAATAGTTCACGAGGTTGCCGTCCGGGTCGCGAAAGAGGAGCGAACGGTTGCCCCAGGGCATGGTGGTCGGTTCCTGCACGGCCTTGCCGATGACAGGAGCTAGCTTTCGATAGTCCGCGTCGACGTCGCTCACGCGAAACTCGACGATGACGGAGTGGTTGTCGGCCGGGTGCGCTGCTCCCGCCGCGAAGAGATCCATGGTGCGCCGGTGCGCGATGGCGAGGGTGCACGAAGGCGTCGTCAGCTCGGCGAAGTCCTCGGTGTACCAGGTCGCCGCGACGCCCGTGACCTGCTCGTAGAACGCGACCAGACGTCTGGTTGCATCCGTGATGATGCGGATCGAGACGAAATCCATGATGGCCTCCTTGCGCAGCCGGGCTGCGGGGTTGACGCGCATCCCATGTAGTTCGCGTCTGCTGACAGCGTGGCGTCAGCAGCGGTTTTCCAGGCCTCGTGGGCACGCGCCGCACCGAACGACGCTTCGCCCTCCTCCACGTGCTGTGTGCCAGCGTTCGACCCTGCGGGGAGCCGCAAGGCGGTGGAAGGGACCTGCGCCGTTGTGTCCGCGGTCGCACCCCGGGACGCTCAGATTGCGATTGCCCGGCGCGCCCGGGTGCGCTCTTCTTCTATCCAGGAAGCGGGAGACTCTCCCGCGAGCGCGCCGCGATGAAGCCCTCGTACGAAGCTCGTGCACCAGAGATCGTGACGGAGCCCGAGCAGGTGGACCAGCTGCCGGCGCTGATCGAGCGGATCGCGGAGCAGACGCGGCGCGGCGCCGAGGGCCGGCGGGTGGAGCTGCCGTCGGGGCGCGTCGTCGAGGTGCGACCCGCGGCAGGGGACGAGGAGCGGGTGACGATCCGGAGCGCGTCCGGGGAGATCGAGCTCGACGTCCGCCTCACCGAGCGCGGGCCGGTGCTGCGGATCCGGGCGGCGGAGCTCGAGCTGGAGTCGCCGGGCGCGGTGCGCGTCGACTGCGATCGTTTCCATGTGCGCGCCGAGCACGGGATCGTGCACGAGACCGGGGGCGACCTCGCGCAGACGGTCGCCGGCGACGTGACGACGCGGGCGCGCGGCGAGCTGCGCGCCGAGGCCCGTCAGGTGAACCTCGAGGCCACGCGCGGCGACGTGCAGATCGCGGCGAACGATGACGTGCAGCTGCTCGGCGAGCGAATCAAGCTGAACTGCTGAGGGCCGCGCGCGGACGGCGCGCGGTGGGCGGCGCCCGCGCTCACCGACGGCGTACCGCGGGCGGCGCGAGCAGGGTCGACCGCGCGTCAGAGGGCCGAGAGCGCGCGATCGACCTGCTCCGCCAGCGCGGACTGCGCGGCGACGCGCCGCTGCCACACGCGCTTCAGCCGCAGTCCGAGCGGCGCGTCGAGCCCCTGCTCGGCGATCTCGAGCGAGAGCTTGCCCCGCCGCTCGGCCCTGACGAGGCGGGCGTACTGCTCGGCCCCGAACCGGTCCGGGTGGCGCCGCTCCCAGGTGCTCACGTACGCGTCGTCGAAGCGCTCCCGCAGCGCGCGGTCGCCGTGCTTCAGCGCGCGCTCGAGCTCGTCACGCCAGCGCCGCTCGGCCTTCCGCCAGGTGCCATCGTCGAGGTCGTGCGCGGAGAGCACCTCGCCGCGCAGTGCGCCCCGCTCGGCGAGCGCCGCGCAGACGGTGGCGTACCGCTCGATCGTGACCTGCTCCTCCGGCCGCGCTGCGCTCGGCGCCGGCGGCTCCTTCAGCGGGGCCGGCGGTTGCGGCGCCGGGGCCGGCGCGGGGGTCGGGGCACGCGGCGCGGCGACCGCGGGGGCGGGCGGCTGCGACGGGGCTCCGGCGAGGTCGAGCGCCGCGAGCGCCGCTCCCGCCGCTGGGCCGGGCGTCGTGGCCGCGGGCGGGGTGGCGGGCAAGGTGCCCGACCCCGGCGCGCTGCCGGGCCCGTCGAGCGCCAGCGTGCCGCCCGCGGACCCCTCCCGCGGCAGCGGTCGTGGTTCGCCGGAGCGCGACGGCGCGGCCGGCGCGGCCGCCGCGGGGCGCTGGACCGGCGGACGCCGCGGCGGGACCGCTGGCGCGCTCCCGATGCCCACGCCGGCGACCGCCACCAGGCGCTCCCGCTGCGCCGGGTCGCGCAGCTCGACGTGGGCGCGCCAGGTGATCGTGCAGAGCCGCCGATCCGCGTCGACGTGGAGGCCGTCGGCGTGGAACGCGAGCCGCGCCGGGGCGTCGGGATCGGCGTCGTCGAGCCCGTACACCGCGCCGGCGACGCGCGCGTCCGGCAGCGCGCTCTGGATGCGCGGGCGATCCGGGTGGAAGCCCTCGAGCACGACGACCGTGTCCGGCTGCAGCGCGGAGACCCACTGGTCGCGCGGGGCGCACTGGAAGTACGACCAGTCGAAGGCGCCCGGCACCTCCATCACCTCGGCGTCGAGCCTGGCGCGGGCGCCGGCCGGGAGGCGGCGGCTGCGCGCCGGCCACGCCGCCGCGAGCGGACCGAAGCCGGCGGGCCTCTGCGGATCGACGGGATCGAGCACGTTCGGCAGCTCGCCGTCGCGCTCGCTGCACCCCAGGGGGTTCTCGGGCACGCCGACGCCGCCGGCGGCGCGCTCGTACACGATCGGCATCCGCACGAACGGCTCCGGCGCCGCCCCGGCCTCCTTGCGGCGGCCGACGACGCGCACCGTCTTGTCGAGGCCCTGCCCCTCGCGCTGGACGAGCGCGAACCGCGCGGTCATCTCGGCGACGGGGTGGCCGCCCGGCGCGGCGGCGTGCCCGAGGGCGGTCACGTCCACGTACTGGCGGTACGGCACCCGATCGCTCGCCGCGGTCACGTGGGTCATCGGGCCGCGGCGGTCGTGGACATCCTTCGTCTGGAACGGCGCCGCCACCACCGCAGGCCGCATCGGCGACGCGTCGAGCGAGAAGCTGGCCTTCACGACGACCGTCAGCCGGAGCTTGCCCTCGTGGCGCCAGGGGACCGTGTCCACGGTCGCCTGCGCCGCCGTCGCCGACGCCTCCGGCGTGAGCGACGCGCACGCGACGCCGCCCGCGGTGCCTGGCAAGAACGGCAAGGCGCGCGCCGCGAACTGCGCGGCCTGCGCGTCGTCGACCGGGAGTGTCCCCTTCGGCTCGCTCATGTCCCCGTCGTGCACGGTCGCAACCGCGCCTCCCGAGGTCAAGGGCTCATCCAGCGATCGCGGGCCGCAACGACCATGGGAGTCGTCGCCGGTGTGTGGCGGTGCGCGGATGGCTTCATCACCTGGCCGCCGAGCTCGGCCAGAGGTGCGCGCCGGCGGCGGGAGATCAAAACAAAATACCGAGTCGCCGCCCGCGCGCGCCACGTACCATGACCGCATGAAGAGGCTCACCGACCCCTTTCACGTGCTGCCGGAGGCGCAGCGCCACGAGCTCATGCGCGACACGGTGATGGCGATCTTCGGCCCCGCGGTGGGTCAGGGCTTCTGGGATCAGATGGAGCCGCTGCTCACCGACACACGGCGCCAGCCAGGCGACGCGGAGGAGCCGGAGAAGAACTTCTGGCGGGGCCGGTGGCGCATCTACGAGGCAGAGTGAGCGCGGAGCAGCGGCCGTGAGCAACGACCCGACGCCGCCCGCCGCGCGCGCGCCTGCGCACAGACCGCGCAGGCCGCGCCGCAAGACCGAGCTGCTCCTGCAGGGCGAGCCCGACGGGCGGCGGTGGATCGCCTGGATCTCGAAGCGCACCTACCGGATCCACAACGGGCGCTGCGAGCTCGACGCCCCCGCGCAGCAGGAGGTCCTGCACGACGACGAGATCCCGTACAGCGAGGATCGCAAGCCGCCGCGGGTCTCTCCGCCGATCGCCGTCGACGAGATGCTCCCTTTCCGGCGCGCGACCGACGTCGTCATCCAGGCCTTCGCCCACGCCTACAAGCCCGACACCCGCACGCTCACCGCGGGCGTCCGGTTCGGCAAGCACCACCGCGAGATCGTCGTCCACGGCGACCGCGTGGGGGAGATCGACCGCGCGGGCCGACCGCGCTTCTCCGAGCCTGCGCCGATCGAGGTGGTCCCGATCCGCTACGACTACGCCTACGGCGGCGTCGATCTGACGGCGCTCGGCCGGAACGGCGATATCCTCGGGCAGCTCGTCCAGGATGCCCGCCGAGGCATCGACCGGCTCTCCGATACCGTGTACCACTACCCGAGAAATCCTTGTGGTTACGGGTATTTGATGGAGCTCGACGCCGAGAGCTTCGCGGGGCGGCCGATCCCCAACCTCGAGTTCCCGTTCGACCCGCTGACGCCCCAGCGCCTCGCCGTGGGCAAGCCGTACCGGTGGATCCATGCGCCGCTGCCGGCAGGCTGGGATTACCAGTCCATGGCGTGGTTTCCCCGGCTCGCGTACCTCGGGCTGGCCCCGACTTGCCAGAGCGACGGCAAGCTCCCCGCCGAGGTCGAGCGCGGCTGGGCCGCCCGGGATGTCCTCTCGATTCCGCCGCTCTATCAGGATCCCGGCGGCCCGCTCCGGCCGGAGTACGCGCAGGTCGCGTCGCCCGGGATGAGCGTCTCCGACCTCGCTCCGGACGAGTACTTCGAGCTGCATCACGTGCACCCGAACCGGCAAGTCTACTCCTTCCACCTGCCCGGCGAGGTGCCCCGGGTGATGCTGGAGCTCGCGCCCGGCCGGGCGCTCACCGAGGCGGAGTCCCACCTCTGCTCGGTGGTCGTGCGGCCGGTCGCGGGCGAGGTCGTGGTGGTCTGGAGCGCCCGGGCCCCCGTGGCCCTGGATCTCACCGAGGAGCAGATGATGAACCTGCGGCGCGAGGTGCGCTGGACCTCGGCGGCTCGATCGACCCGATGAAGGAGCGCGGACAATGTCGTACGGCTGCCTGACCGTCACGCGGTGGAACGTGTTCCTCGGCCTCTCGTGGCACGAGGCCCTGTTCTGGTGGCCGATGCCGCCGCCCGGGGCCTACGTGCCCCAGAAGTACTGGCCTCATTTCCAGACGGGGCTCGTCAGCGGCACACACCTCTTCTCGTTCTGGTCGGAGCAGAACAAGCGCGAGATACAGCTCGACGGCGTGCACTGGATGGGGCGGGGGAGCGACGCGAGCCTCGTCGTCCCGCACGTGGATGTGGTCCAGGGGTGGAATCCGCTCCTGCCCTGGACCATCCTCTTCGGGAGCTCCATCTCGGTCTGGGGGACGAGCGGGGTCGCGATCGGATGCGATAACCCGATCTTCGGCGAGACGACCTGCGATCTCGCGTGCTCGCCGTTCAAGACCGTGCCGTTCTCGCTCCACCTCGCGTGCAACAGCCCGATCAGCCTGCCGCTCGATTTCACCATCGTCTGGGGCACCGCCAAGGCCGGCTTCACCTGGACCGATTTCATCGCGTGCCTCATCGACATCGCGATCGAGATCGCGATGGACATCCTGATGAAGTTCGGCGGCCAGATCGCGGGCAAGCTGTGGAAAGGCGCGAAGGCCGCGGGGAAGGGGCTGGTGAAGGGCGCGAAGATGGCCGCCGCCAGGAGCGCGGATCTCGCCCAGCCGTTCTTCAAGCGGGCCGGCAAGGCCCTCGCGCGGGAGAGCGCCGAGGAGACGCTCGCGAAGATCCTCAAGGAGTCCGCCGAGGAGGCGGCCGACGACGTCGCGTCGAAGGTGGGCAAGCAGGCGGCGGAGAGCTTTTCGGACTCGCTCAGCCGGCTGCGATCGCAGAGCGACGAGCTGCTCGAGGAGCTCGCGGAGGCCGCGGACGGCAGCGTGTGGAGGTCGTTCAAGCAGGGCGCCGCGGAGCTCGGCGAGAGCGCCGCCGATCGCATGAAGAAGCTCGGGAAGAGCGTTGGCGCCGCGGCGAAGTCGGTGAAGGACAGGATCATCGCCGTGAAGACGTGGAAGAAGGTGACCGAGGAGAACCTCCTCAAGTCGCGGAAGGTGAGCAGCATCCTCAAGTACACGGCCCTGGCGAACGGGTTCAAATACTCGAAGAAGGTCGGCGGGAAACTCTACAGCTCCATCGACGCGCAGTACCACGACCCCGGGGATCTCGACGCGGGCTCGGACGGGTACAGCTTCGGGCCGTTCGCGCTCGGGAGCAGGAGCGGCGTCTACGACGACCTCGGGGACCCCGTGGGGGACACGGATGATGACGACGACGATGACAAGACCACCAAGGCCGTGGTCGGCGATCGGTTCGGCTGGCGGGGCGACGCGAGCGCGAAGGCGCGCGTGAGCGAGCGCTTCTCGTGGTCGGATCAGAGCGCGGAGAGCGGCGGGAGCGCGGGTGTGGACGACCGCTTTGCCTGGATCGCGAGCGACGCCGCCACGTCCGGCGCGTAGCTCCACCCATCAGGAGTCAGGCCAGGGATCCGGGCGCCGCAGTTGACGGCCACGAACGGGCCCGCGGCGCGCGGTCCCGCGCAGCGCGTTGGGACCGGCTAGAGAGACAAACGGGTTGAAACCACGAGAAAGAGCAGGAATTTCACAGGGAGACGGGGAGGCGGGGAGCGAGAGACGGCAAGAGGGAGAAATTCATTTTTTCTTCCTCCCCGCCTCCCCGCCTCCCTGTGAAAATGCTCCGGGTTTCAACGTGATCGTTGTTCTAGCCGCGGCTCGATCGGGGCGCGCGATCCGCCGGGTACGGACGCACGTTCAGGCCGGTCCAGCGCATGAGGTAACCGAGGACGGCGCCGAACACCAGGTGACCGATCAGGCTCAGAACGAACGTCTTCGGCGTGAGCCGGAAGAGCAGCTCCTCGCCACGGGGCGCGGCGAGCACCGTGATGATGAGGCAAGTCCAGACGAAGACGCCGTACTTCACGGCAGCCTGGACGACCTCACGCCCTCTGGCGAAGATGGGGTAGACCATGAAGAACGCGACCCCCATGCCACCCCGTTTCCAAGCCAGCGCCAGGCATAACCGAGCGGCGCGTGGCCCTCGTGTCGATGGAGCAGCTGCGCGCCGATGTTCGGGATGAAGTCGTTCCATTGTCCGGTGAGGATCGAGAGCGCCCTCGTGACGTCGTACATCCACACCGCGACGAGCGCCATCAGGTACCCGCGGGCGGCGAGCCGCCCGTAGCGCGGGAAGCGGACGCCAAGCGCGATCGCCGCGAACGCTGCGGGGAGCGCCACGCCAGGACCCGAGAGGTGCAGCGGGACGATCTCGAACATCGCCAGCGCCAGGCAGACGATGGGCATGAACCCGAGCACCCCGAAGCTCAGCGGGACCCAGATGTCCCGGCGAAGCTTGACCCGATCCAGGAGCTGGATGTGCTGGTTGTCGCGAAGTCCTGTCAAAAGCCGGTGAGGCTCGTTTCCCTTCTCTCCGCCGATGTATGATATAGAGTCTTGCATCAGGCTACTCCAGTGTTGACGATGGACGTCGCAGGCGCGCGGGCGCTCCGCGTCGCGGCGCCGAGAACGCTGCGGCAAACCGACCCACCACGAGACGCGCAGCGATTCGATGCCGCTTGTGCGATGCGTGGCGCCGCTGCTCGTCTCGAAGGCGCCGCGAGCGCACGTCGAGATCGTTGCCGCTCGACCCTGACGAACCCCGCGTCGGAGGTTCTCGATAGATCCTGTGCTTGCGTAGAATCTTGAACGAATCTCTGGATTTCGTCTTATCCGCGTTCTACGGCCGGCGCACGACGCACGGCCGAGAGCACCTCCGGTGAGGCGTGAGGCGCAGCAATTTCACCGCGTCCGCAGGCCTTGCGCCCGCGGCCAGGCGACGCAGCGACGCAGCGGCTCCGGGGCGCGGGCGCTCGCTGGTCGGCCCCTTGCATGGTCCGTCGAGCGGGCACGGGGGAGCGGAGCTCGCAATGACGGCGGGCGTACTCATGCGTGCCGAGAGCGCAAGGAGTCTGTTCGATGAAGCTCAAGAAGAACTGCAGGGTCGAGGACTACATGAGCACCGCGGTCATCACGCTGAAGGAGGCCGACTCGATCAGCGCCGCAAACCTCGAGATGAAGCTCGCGGAGATCCGGCATATCCCCGTGGTCGACGCGAAGGGGCACGTCGTCGGGATCGTCTCCGATCGCGATTTGCTCCGCCACGTCAGCCGCCTGGACGGCAAGCCCATCCCGATCGAGTCGATCATGACCCGGCGTGTCCGCACCGTGCGAGCGACGACCCCGGCCGCCGACGCAGCCCAGATCCTCCTCGATCACAAGATCGGCTGTCTGCCCGTGGTCGGCGACGAGGAGCAGCTCGTCGGGATCATCACCGAGACGGATTTCCTGAGCATCGCCCAGCAGGCGCTGCGAGGCACCGACGTGACCCACGGCGCCGGAGATCGCTAGGCCAGCGACGCTTCAGAAGGCCGGGGAGCAGCTCTTGCCGTCGGTGGTGATCGGCTTGTCCTCGGGCTCGGCCTGCGTGAGGTCGATGGCGTGGAGATCCGTCACGTCGTCATGGCGCAGGCAGTAGACGAGGGACGTCGCGTCGGGGGCGATCGTCACGCTGTCGATGTAGGTGCCGGGCTCGGCGAGCACGAGGGGGGACATCATGGCCGTGGCCATGTCGTAGACCAGGAGGGCGCCTGTCTCTACCGTGGTGTCGTCGACCGGAATATTGATGGTTCCGGCGAAGACAAAGCCGCTTCCATCGCCGAGCCAGCTCGCCGGCGTAAGCGAGGGCCGCACCTGGCCTGCGCCGTAGCCCTCATCCACGAGCTTCACGGGGCTGGTGCCACCCGCTCTCGGATAGAGAAAGATGCCCTGATCTTCCGAATTCACGCACACGCTGTGAATGAGGAGGATCTCGCCGGTGGCCGGGTTGACCGAGGGCTCTATCACCGTGCAGCTCAACACCGTCGGGAAGGGCTCCGGCAAGCCGCCCCCCGCGGGCACCCGCCACGGGAACGAGCCTCCCTGGAGGCTCGTCCCCTCGTACCACCAGTTGCCAAAATCATAGAGAATGCCGGCGCCGTCGGCCGTGAACATCGGTGCGTCCACCGAGATTTGGAAGTTCGTACGGCCCCCGCCGTCGTTGGGAAACACCGGCGTGAGGCGGCGGAAGTCGGTCCCGTCGGTGGCGAGGCTCCAGAGGCGGCGGGTCGCGAGGTGGGTGTCGTTGTCTTCCTTGGTGGGGCCGTAGAGCGAAGCGAGGACGATGCGGGTGCGGTCGGGCGAGAGGGTGTGACCCCAGATCTCCCAACCTTCGCTGCCGTCGCCGCGCAGATCGGTGACCACGCGCTCGGCGCCGGTCGCGAAGTCTCGCGCGATGAGATGATCGTGATCGGCCGTCTCGGCGCGCACGTAGAGGAACGTGCCGGCGGGGAGGGCACCCGCGCCGGTGGGCGAGCCACCGCTGCCGGAAGCGCCCGTGCCGCCCGATGTGCCGGTGCTGCCGGAGGAGCCGCTCGAACCAGCGCCCCCGGCGCCGGAGGTGCCCGCGCCGCCGGAGGTGCCCGATGTGCCGGTGGACGACGCGGTCTCGATCGTGCACGCCGACGTCGAACTCGCGGCGATCGCAACGAGACTGAGAACTGGCCAACTGTTCTTCGTTGGAATCATGCGACCAGCCTAACAAACTCTACTCACGCGGATTCGCCTTTCGATCCGGCTGGATCTCAGGCTCGATCAGGTGCGCTCGACGCCTCCCCGGCGTTCGCCCTGATGCGGGAATTCCGCACGTCCGGATCTGTGGAGGGCCGGGGGGTAGTCGACCCCGGCCTACCCGACTAGGGGATTTCGGGGTCGGTGTGCCTTCGCCACTCGTCCCGCGCGCTTGAGTAGGCGGTCCGGGCGGCGAGCTCGCGCTCCACGCCGGTGATGGCGGGCATCTTGCGATGGCACAGCTCCCCGGGAAGGGTGATCTCCACCTGCGTTCGTGCTTCACGCAGCGTGCCGGGCCATCCGCCGGCGGCGGGGCGGCCTTCTCGATGGAGGTCTTGACGCCAACGCCTGGCCCACGCCTGGCCCAGCGCGTTTGCGCTCTGCTCGATGAATCGTTGCCGTACGGCCGCCTGCGCCGAGCCGTCCTGGTCGGCTCCTGGCTCTGACGGGGCGCGCTCGGCGCCCTGGCTCGGCGCTGCGCGCTTCACTCGATGACCGTAGGCTGAGGCCCCGGGACGATCCCTGCGATGTCCGGATCCTCTCCCGGCGTCCCGCTGACGGCGGGGCCCTTTTCCATGCGGCGCGCGAGACGGTTCGCGTCTTTCTCGCGCTGCTTCTCTTGCCTTTCGCGTTCCTTCTGACGCTTCAATGCTCCCTGTCTCTGCATGCCGAACCGGCCTTTCGGCGCCTCCAGGCGCGTTCTTCAGCACCTCATGGTGCGTCCTGAAAGCGCAGGCGTGGCGGCGCACGAGCGCCGCCATGCCGCGCCCGTGATCAGTACCGGCCGCGACCGCCGCCGCCGCCGCCGCCGCCGCCGAAGCCGCGCGCCGGACGCTCCTGCGCTTCGTTGACCTTCAGCGCGCGGCCATCGAGCAGGGCGCCGTTCAGCTGCGAGATGGCGCTGTTCGCGGCCTGGGCCGAGCCCATGGTCACGAACGCGAAGCCGCGCGGCTGCCCCGTCTCGCGGTCGGTCGGCATCGCGATCTCAAGGACCTCGCCGGCCGCAGCGAACGCGGACTCGAGGGTCTCGCGGGTGGTGCTGAACGAAAGATTTCCTACGTAGAGACGATTTCCCATGCCATCCTGCTCTTTTACGGCTTTCTGGTGCGCTCTGCGGCGCACTCGGCCTGCCATCCGACCAAACCGTGACGGATCGAACGGAGACGTGCGGCGCGGAACTCCCGCGCGATCACACGGTGCGTCGTCCAGTCGTCCGAGCGAGCTGCAACCTCCCTCACGAGAGGGAAGAGGGAAAGCGTCGTTATAGAGGGCCAGGGACGATCGTGAGGAGGGCATCCTAGCCCGGTGCATCGTCGTCCGCAAGCGCGCCGTTCCGTCTTCCTGGACCGGGGTTAGGCGGCAGGGGAGCGCGCGCCGGCCTCACCGGTCGTGCGCGATCCGGTAACTCGCCGGGATCACCGGCGGCGGCGGCCCGTCGTACAGCGTCGCGGTGCGCCGCTCCTCCTTGCGGACGTGGTACTCGAACACGCAGCGCAGGGAGAAGAACACCCGCCCTTCCCCCGCGACGATCCCTATCTGATCGAGGTGCATGGGAAAGACATACGCCCGCTCCTCGAGCTGCACATGGATGTGCATCCGCAGGTCGGGCATCGCGAACGCGAGGTCCCCGCCGCGCAGGCCGTGCGTGAGCCGGATCCCGTCGCCCGGCCTCGGCTCGCCGCCCGCCTCGATCATCATGCCCGGGTGCCCCATGTTGAAGAACGTGGGGAGGATGTCCCTGTGCCCCACCTTGAATTCAGGCGCCCTGTCGGGCGTGAGCCGGCTCGGGTCCGGCGCGGCGGCGCTCGTCGCCGCCTTCACGCGGAGCGCGCCCTCGCCAGGGTAATACCCAAGGCCGACGGGATCGGGGGAGTCGCCGAACGAGCGGAGCAGCCGGTTCGGGTCCTCGAGGTTGGGCAGCGGCTTCCCGAGCGCGCTCTTCGCGTCGAGGTAGAACCCTCGCCCCGCCGGGTTGGGCGTGAAGGGCATGTCGAGCCCGTAGTCGGTAGGGCAGGTCCCGCCGAAGGCGCGCCCGTAGTCGAGCTCCATCGAGACGAACGACTCCGGCTCGCTCGGGACCAGGGCGCCGCCGGCCCCGGGCACCCAGGAGCGGTCGCCGAAGACGGCGATCCGCCGCCGGAAGCTCCGCCCCACCTCCAGCTCGACGTCGAGGCGCGGCCTCGCCGCGCCGCCGGGCTGGCGCACCTTCCCGCCGAGCAGCACGTCGATCCCGCCCATGTAGAACGGCTTGTCCCCGGGCATCCTGCCGAGCGCCGTCGCGACGGGCTCGCCCGAGATCGGCCACGGCTCGTCGGGCGTTGCGACGAGCGCGCCGCCGGCGACCCGGAAGGTGGGCCGCACGATCGCGCAGCCCAGCATGTGGTCGTCGCTGCGCGCCGACGCTGTCCTGAGGAGCACCGCCGGGCGCCTTGTCTCGTTGCGAAGCTTCACGGATCGAGCCCTCTCCGCCGCGGCGCCGCGCTCAGCAGTTCAGGCGCACGGTGCCGCCGTCGAGCTTCTCCGTGGCGCTCCCGTTGGTCACGTAGATCCCGTCCGAGGTGATCTCGATCTTCGCGGACTTGCCCTCGGCGTCGGTCGAATTGCCGATCTCGAGGACGATCTTCTTCTGGGCCCGGATCCGGATCGTCGAGTCGGCGAACAGGGCGAGATCGGGCCCGCCGATCTGGACCTCCTGCTCGGACTCGACGCGCACCTCGCCGGCGCACGTCATCTCCAGCGCGCCGTCGGTGACCGCCCACTCGAGCGAGCCCGCGCTGAGCGTGCAGTGCCCGTCGACGACCTGCTGCATCGTGCCGCCGACCGAGAGGGTGAGGTTGCCCGCCACGCGCCTCGACTCGTCGTCCAGGGACGAGATCGCGTGCGCCCCGGTGACGAGTACCGTCCGATCACCGCTCACCTTGACCGACTCGTCCCCGCCGACGCACGCGCTGCGGTCCCCGGCGACGATGTCGCGGCGGTCCCCGACGACGCTCGCCGTGTGATCCCCCGCGACCGAGAGCCAGCTGTCGGCGCCGACCGAGGTGGTCTGATCCGCGGTCACCGTCCTGGTCTCGGCCGCGCCCACGGTCACGGTGCGCGCGCCCGCGACCGTCACCGTCTCCGCGCCGCCGACGGTCTTCGTGCGGTCGCCCGTCACCGCGAGCGCGTCGTCGCCGCCGACGTTGCGGCGCGCGTCGTTCAGGGCCTCGACCTTGAGGTCGCGCTGGGCGCGGAGGTAGACCTCTTCGCGGCCCGACTGGTCCTCGAAGCGGAGCTCGTTGTACCCGCCGCCTCCCGGCGTGGTCTGCGTCCGCAAGGCCGACTTGGTCTTCTCGGCAGGGAGCGCGTACGGGTAGGGGCTCACGACCGTGTACACCCGCCCGGTCACGATCGGCCGGTCCGGATCGCCGTCGAGGAACTCGACGAGCACCGCGCTCCCGACGCGCGGGATGTGCATCGCCCCGTAGCCGGCCCCCGACGCCATCTGCGCGACGTGGACCCAGCACGCGTTCTCCGAGGCGCTGCCGTTGCGATCCCAGTGCAGCCTGACCCTCACGCGCCCGTCGCTGTCCGTCTCGATCTCGGCCCCCTGCGTCCCGACCACGGTCGCGGCCTGCGGGCCGGCGATGCGCGGCTTGGGCGTCCTGCACGGGGGCCGGAAGGCGACGCCGGCCGGGACGCACTCGAACGTGCAGCGGTACCCCTCCTTGCTGTCGAACCGGGCCGCGTGCTGGAGCCGGGTGACGAGGTACTCCGCGTTGAAGCTCTCCCTCGGGTGGTCCTCGAGCCGGAACCGCGCGCCGGGCGCGAGCCGCACGGAGAAGGCCTCGCCCTGCCCCACGGCGGCGGTCGCCTGGAGCGCGTCGAGGCGGACCTCCGCCGCGGGGCTGGCCGGGTACGCGAACACGGCGAGGTCCGTGTGCCGCCCCTTCTCGGCCGCCGTGTCCACGACCGATGCGGGGTTCTCGAACGGCACGTCGCGCGTCGTGACCTTCCCCGGCCGGACCCGCTGCGCGAAGCGGAACGTATCGATGCCTTCTCCGGCGTGGATCGACCCCGTCACCGGCCGATACCGGAGCTCCTTCGGGGAGATGGGCGAGTGGACCTGCGCCGTGTCGGAGATCATCAGGGTCGCGCCAGCGTCGGTGTGCTCGAAGTAATAGAAGATGCCTTCTTCCTCCATCAGGCGGCCGAGGAACGCCCAGTCCGATTCGCGGTACTGGACGCAGACGTCGCGCGCCTCGTAGCCGCGCTGGAGCACGATCTGGTAACGCCGGACGCCGCCGAGCTTCAGCACGCGCTCGATGACCTCGGCCGTTGTGACGCCCTGGAAGATGCGGCAATCGTACCGCTGGTCGAGGAGCCAGACCTCCGGCACCAGCGTGGCGCGGTAGGCGGCGTGGTGCTCCGACGTGTGGACCTGCTCGAACCGGCTGACGATCCCGTGCAGGTGGCGGGCGCCGGCGCCGTGATCGAGCGTCAGCACGGCCGACTCGGCGACGAGCGCGTCGAGGTCGAGGTCGGTGTCGGCGCACTCGACGGTGATATCGAAGGCGTACAGCTCCGACATCGCCTCCGCGCCCGAGAGCTCCTTCACCTCGAGCGAGGTCTTGAGTCCATCGATCGTGAGTCGTGCGCGGACGAGGGGCGGTGCCACGGCCATGAGAACCTCGGAAGAAGTTCGGCCATCAGAGCCGATGCCGCGCCGATGTGCAAACACGTTGCGCGGCCAGCCGCGCCGGGCGAGCTGTGCGGTGCAGGTGCGATGTGCCGCCTGCCACCCGACCCTGCTGCGCCGGGCGCATGTCGCGGGCTGCGCATGCCTCGTCCAGCGACGCGGCCCGAGCGGCCGCCGTAGGCCGCACGACCCTGGGATGTACGCACGGCTCGATGGGCTCGCTCGGTACGCTCACCGGCGGCGCCGGCGGGTCACACGATCTGTCGACGGCAGCGGCGAGCGCTCGAGGATCGAGAGCGCTCGCCCGCGGTTCCGCGCTGTCGCGCCGGCGCTACCGAGGGGGCGGCGTCTTCGAGGCGCAGCAAGTGAACTTTGCGTAGCTCGACTCGTGGGCGGCGCAGCGACCATCGTACCCGGTGTCGAACGCCGCGAGCTCCGCGCCGTCGCTCGCGCACGTGGCGTAGGCCCGTTCCTTGAGGGCGGCCATGTCGATGCACGAGGAGCCGTCACCCAGAGAACCACCCCAGCAGGCCTCCGGCGGAGGAGGAGGCGGCTCGTTACCGCAGCACTCGAAGACGGCCTTGCTTGTCTCGTAGCCGGTGCAGCGCGGGTTGTCTTCCTCGTACGTGAAGGAGGTGAACCTGGCGCCCGCGCTCACGCACGTCGCATAGGCCCGATCCTTCATGACCGAGCGGTCGACGCAGGAGAGGCCATCGCCCAGCTCGCCCTTCCAGCACGCGCCGGACGGAGGAGGCGGTGGCGGAGGCGGCTCGCTACCGCAGCACTCGAAGTAACCCCAGGTGGTCTCGTAAGGTGCGCAGCTCGGGTTGTTCCGCTCGTAATCGAAGAAGGTGAGATCTGCGGCCGAGCGCGAGCACGCCGCATAGGCCTGGTCCTTGAGTGCGGAGGGGTCGACGCAGGATTTGCGATCGCCCAGCTCGCCCTTCCAGCAGGCGCGTGGCGGAGGGGGCGGCGGCGTGGAGCCGCAGCACTCGAAGGTGGCCTTGGTGGCCTCGTTCGGACCGCAGCGCCCGGGGTCCGGCACGGCGTCGAGCCAGGTGAGCTGGGCGCCCGCGCTCACGCACATCGCGTAAGCCCGATCCTTGATGGCGCCCATGTCGATGCAGGACGACCCGTCGCCCAGCTCGCCCTTCCAGCACGAGTTCGGCGGCGGCGGAGGAGGCGGCGGCTCGCCGCCGCAGCACTCGAAGACCACCTCGCTGCTCTCGTGCTCGGCGCAGCTCGGGTTGAGGGTGTCGCTCACGAAGCTCGCGAGCTCCGCGCCCATCCTCGCGCACCTCGCCTGGGCGTGATCCCGGAGCGTGGCCGTGTCGTGGCACGTGAAGCCGTCGCCCATGTCCCCGAGCCAGCACGCCGAGGGCGGGGGAGGCAACGTTCCCCCACCGCCCTCCGACCCCGGGTCCTCGCCGCCGCCCGTCCCTTGATTCGCGTCCCCGCCTTCCCCGCCCGTCGAGCCCGCTGGTGGATCGGGATCCGGCGCCAGGGTGATGGTGCACCCCGAGCCGACGAGGAGACTGGATATCGAGACGCTGAGCAATAGACCTATCGCAAGGGAAGTCCGCATCGTGATCCTCCGTGAAAGCCGGCGTTGCGCCGGACAGCTCCGAACGCGCGCCGCTCGAGCTCGGGTCAGCGCGCCCTCTCCGTCGTGTCGCTCTCCATCTATCAACCGCGACGAGGCCGGCGGTTTCCTCGGGCGGGCGATTTCGCGATCAGAAGGGGCAGCAGGTGTAGCTCAGGCTCGTGGCCGTGGCGTCCGTGCAGGCGACGTGTTTGTCCCCGAACACGCGACGGAAGAGATAGTGGCCATTGCCCCTGCAGAGCGCCGTGGCCTCGGCATCCAGCGTCTCGTACGGCTGGCATACCTCACCGAAGTCGATCTCGCTCGTCCAGCACGACGGCGAAGGCAGCGGATCTCCCAGGGGACAGCACTCGTAGTAGACCCTGGTCGTCTCGTGACCGGCGCAGTCCCCGTCCGGCTGCTCCTGATCGAGGGAGCGGAGCTCCGTGTTCCTTTCCCTGCACATCATGTAGACCTCGTCCTTGACGTACGTCGTGTCGAAGCACGTGACGCCGTCGCCGAGCACCCCTTTCCAGCACGTGGTCAGCGCCATCTTCCCGCACGTGTACTCGGCGTCGAGGTAGCTCCCGTGATCGCAGGGATCGAGCAGCGTCAAGTCCGCGACGATGAGGCCCTGCGCCTCGCACCGTGCCCTGGCCTCACGTCGCAACGCGTCCGCCGTCCGGCAGAGCGCCTCGTCCCGCGGGACCGCCGGATCTTCGGTCGCCGGTCCTTCGGCGTCCGTGGCTCGGGTGCCTTCTCCGCTCTCGCCCGCGTGCGCGGCCGCTTCCGCGGGGACGCCTCCGGCGCCTCGGCGAAGGGCGGCGTGAGGGCCGCGCTGCGCGAGAGGAGATAGCCCTTCCTGGCCATCAACCCATCTCCTGCCCAGCGTGTGCGGGGGGGTCAGCGGCTCGACGCGCCCGCGCGCCGGCGGAGGCGAGACGCGGTCGACCGGGAGCCGGCTGTCGTCCAGGAACCCTGGGGAGTCGTTCGCGTCCCGCGGCGGCACGGCGCTGCGCGGAACGGGCGGCGCCGGAGCGAGCCGGCGGGGAGGTTCCTGGAGGAGCGGGGCGCGGATCCGGGGAGGCGCCGCTGTCGGGCCGTGCGCCGGCGTGCGCTCCAGGAGCCCGCCGTCCGCGGGAGGCGGATCGCCCACGAGCTCGATCCCGTGTTCGACGGGGCGCTCTGTGAAGATCGAGCCGGGTGTGAGGCCCTGGAGCGCGGTGCCCAGGGTGACGGCGCCGGCGCCGGCGCCCAGCGCCAGCACGAGCGAGCGCCCCCCGCTCCCGGCCATGAAAGGCCGCCGCCCGCGCCGGTCGAGCTCCGCGACGAGGCGCGCCTCGAGCCGAGGGGACGGCTTCACCGCGGCGAGCTGCTCGTCCACCTCGCGCAGCAACGCGAGCAGATCACGGTTTCGCGTCATGGCCCACTTCCCATCCGGCGTCGCGGAGCTGCGCAACCGCCTTTTGAATCAGCTTGCAAACGTATCCCTTGGAGTGGCCGAGTATCTTCCCGATCTCCTCCTGCTCCTTGCCGTCGAGATAGAACATCGAGAAAGCGACCTGTTCTTTGGGAGGCAGCGTGCCCAGCGTCTCGAGCGCGCGGCGCAGATCGTCGCGCGCGATCGTCACTTCATCGAGGGCGCTGCGCTCGCCCTCGCCTTGCCCGAGCAGCCAGCGGATGGGCGGGAGCGCGAGGAACCGGTCCCGGCGCAGGCGGTTCAGGCAGCGATTCGAGGTCGTCCGGTACAGCCACCCCTCGAGGTTGTCTCGCTCGGTCAGGGTATCGAGCGCCTTCATCAGGTCGAGGAAGACGTCCTGCGTCACGTCCTCTGCCCAGGCCACGTTGCCGCGGCCGTAGCGGAGCGCGAGGCGGTACACAAGGCGATGGTGGTTGCGGTACAGCGCGCCGAGTTCGTGCGCCTCTTCGCCGGAGCGCTGCGTCACGGCGGGCGGGAGCTTCCGCTCCGAAGGCACGGCGATGTCGTCCGGCGGAGCGCTCCGGCCTCCGTCCCCCGGAGGGGGGAGCAGCTCCTCCGCCCGGGTCTGGCCCTCGCAATGAGGTCGCGCGGCGAGGTTCACCGGCGCCTCCGAGCGAGGGTCCCGTCCGCCGTGAAGCCCCACGAGCCGACCAAGGGTTGCGCCATCTGACACCCTACACAATCGAGGTCGGCGCTGGTTTCCTGTCGGCGGTCTCAGGCGCCGATTTCCCCTCCACGGGGTGCTCCTGGTACCCTCCTGCAACGTCCGCGGTAGAATCGGCGAACGCCACGAGAACCGCTGCGGATCGGCGTCGTCGGGCCCGTGAGGCTCCGCGAGCGCGCCTTGCTCACCCGGTGCGCAGCGTCTTCATCGCTCCGGCCCACGCGAGCAGCTGATCGAGCAAGCCGAAGGCCGACTTCTCGTGGCGGGGGCGGGGCTTGAACACGCTGAAATTTTCGAAGTCGTCGAACAGAGAGAGCATGACCTGCGAGCGCACGTCCGCGATCTGGAGCTCGGCCATCACGAGCCGGAGGTGCTCGACGGCGCGTGAGCCTCCCGCGCTCCCGTAGCTCACGAAGCCAGCCGCCTTGTTGTTCCACTCCTTGTACAGGTAATCGATCGCGTTCTTGAGCGCGCCCGATGTGCCGTGGTTGTACTCCGGCGTGACGAACACGAAGGCGTCGAACGAATCGATCTTCGCCGCCCACGCCTTGGTGTGAGGCTTCGTGTACTGACCCATCGACGGGGGCGCCGGCTCGTCGAGCAGCGGCAGGTCGAAATCCTTGATATCGACGAGCTCGTAGTCGGCGCCGCCCTTCTTCGTCGCCACGTCGTGCACCCACCTCGCGACAGCCTCGCCGTTGCGGCCCGGCCGCGTGCTCCCCAGGATGATCGCCACCTTCAACATGTCTGCTCTCCAGGGCAATAGCCCCTCTCCGATCGAGCCAGCGGGCGGCGTGATGCGCATTCCCACGACGCCGCGGTGGAGAGGAGGGGCCGCGCGAGGTTACACCCAGATCGAGGCCCCCACCAGCCTGCCAGGCTTCGGGCGACCGCCGCTCCGGACCGCTGCAGCCGCAGGCGCCGGGGCGGTGAGCCCGCTGCAGACGCCGGCCTATCCGCAGCAGCCCGAGGGCGTGACGGACTCCCTGCCGGACGGGCAGCCGTGGCCCTGGCGCCTCCAGCAGATCGGGTCGCTCGATGCGGCGCACCCGAGCCAGCCTGGCACGCTCTTCTGCCGCGCCATCCCGGGCGGGCTGTTCCGCTCGGACGACTGCGGCGCTTCCTGGATGCTCGTGCGCTCGCTCTGGATCACGGAGGATCAAGGCGATTCATGGCAGCTGATCTCACGCCGCCTCCCACCGATCTATCGCGTCCGGTTCATGGCATGTCACGGCGCGCGCCGTCGCGATCGCGGCGCCGCGCGGCCTGTCTCCTGTGTAGACACACGCCGGCGTCGGAGATTTGCTTGGATCGTTTATAATTAGTATTTACTTGCGGCCCTGGTCCGTTCGTGAACAATCTGCTCGACGGCGCGGTCGAGATGATCGTCAATCCGGGCGATCGCCGCGGTCGCGTCGAGACTCTTCCTTTTGGCCGTGGCAGCGCGTGATCGAGGGGCAGCCTCGCGCGCGGGGCCGGCAGTGGAGATCAAGAGCCATGACCGACAAGAAGCAAGGAGCACCTTCGTCCAGCTCGACCCCTACCCGTCGCCAGGTGCTGAAGCAGGCGGTGGGCCTCGGCGCGGGGCTGGCTGCCACGAGCCTGCTCGGCGGCGAGGCGTCGGCCGCGCCGCGCATCCGCTCCGGGACCTTCACGACGAGCGACGGGGTCGCCCTCAACTACCTGGAGGCGGGGAGGGGGAGGCCGCTGCTGCTCCTGCACGGGTGGTCCCAGTCGGCAGCGCTGTACAGGGCGCAGATCCTCGCCTTCGCGCGGCACCACCATGTCTTCGCGCTCGACTGGCGCGGACATGGCGAGTCGGAGAAGCCCGAGCACGGCTACCGCATCGCGCGCTTCAGCAGGGATCTTCACGAATTCATCTGCGGGATGAGGTTCAAGCACCTCTCCGTCCTCGGGCATTCGATGGGGTGCGGCGCGCTCTACAGCTACTGGGATAACTATGGGGGTCGCGACCTGGACCGCCTGGTCCTTGTCGACGTGGGCCCGGCGATGACGGCCTGGCCCGACTGGTCGGCGGAGGAGGCGGCCGAGGCGGGGGCCCTGTTCACCCCGCAGACGCTCCACGAGACGGCGGCCGCGCTGCGTGGGCCCGACGGGATCGCCACGACCTACGGGCTCGTGGCCACCATGTTCACCCCCGGCTACCCGGCGGATCAGCTCGCCCTGGTCGTCGAGCAGAACCTGAAGCTCCCGCGCGCGTACGCCGCCAAGCTGCTCGTGGACCAGGCCGAGCAGGACTGGAGGGACGTGATCCCGCGGATCGACGTGCCCACGCTCGTCGTCGGCGGAGAGGCGAGCATCTTCAACCCCATCTCCCAGCAGTGGGTCGCCGACCAGATCCCCGGCGCCGAGCTCGTCATCTTCGGCGCAGACGAGGGGGGCAGCCACTTCATGTGGCTCGAGAACCCCGAGAAGTTCAACGACGATGTCCTCGACTTCCTCGGCTGAGCTGCGCCGTCCCTGAGCGGCTGCCGCGCGCGGCTGCGCGGCGGCACCTGCCTTCGCTGTCGATACGATGACTCGGCGCCTACTGCTTCTTTCTGCTCGACCAGTTCTCGATCGGCAGGCCCTGAAATCGCCGAAAATCTCGGGTATTCACCGTTACCAGGATCAGGTCGTTGCTCTTCGCGATGGCGGCGATTTGGCCGTCCACGAACGGTGCCGGCGTTCCCTTTCCATCAAGCCGAGCGCGCTCGTCGGCATGCCATGCCGAGGCCGCGGCATCGTACGGCAGGATGGGAAGAGACAGGTAGACGACCTCGCGCAGGTACGCCTCCAGCGCCGTGCGCCGCTTGCCTGAGGGCAGGAGCCGACAGCCGTACCACAGCTCGTGCCACACGGGGGCGGCGAGCGCGCTCTCGTGCGCGTGGGCCTCGATCTTCGCGAGCATCGCCTCGTCGGGCGCCTGCTTCATCGGCTCCGAGATCGTGGAGGTGTCGAGCAAGAAGCGCGGGCTCACAGCTTGACCTGTCGACCCGGCGAACGGTCGCGAACGGACGCGGCGAAGTCGCGCTCCAGGCCCACCTCATCGAGGTCGTGCCTCTTCCGGAATGCACGGTACGCGTCGCCGAAGCTCGGTCGATCCGAGCGCAGCCGCTCGAACTCCTCCCGGGACAGGACGACCGCCACGGGGCGACCTCTCCGGGTGAGCTCGACGACCTCACCCGCTTCCGCTTGCTCGATGATGGAGGGGAGATGGGCCCGAGCTTCTGCGACGGAGTAGCGATGCGTCATCCCGTAGATGTACACCAACATGTACATCGTCGCCACCCTTCGCGAGCGCCGGCCGTTGCCCCGGCGATCCGAGCCTGGTATGGGTAGGGTGGCTGCCATGAGCTGGACCGAGGATGACCAGAGCAAGCTCGACCGCCTCCGTGACAGGGAGCTTTCCGGCACGCTGACACAGCCCGAGCAGGAGGAGCTCGCGGCGCTCATGGCGCGGATCGAGGCGGAGGAGGCGGCGGTGCTTGCCCCGGAGATGGCTCGGCTGCGTGCCGAGGCCGGCGACCTGACGGCCGAGCTGGTCAGCGTCGAGGGCGAGAACGAGCAGCTGGCCCAGATCATGGCACAGCAACAGGCCCTCGTAGTCGACGCGCGCAGGTTCCTCGAAGAGTTCGACCGGCGCCGCGCGTCCATCCTCGACGGACTCACCCGCGTCGCTGGCGGGCCGCTTCCCGCTGCATGAATGGCCGTCTCGACTGAAGCGCGCGCAATCGTGCGGGCCACCTTCGGTGGACGGTGGGTTACTGCGGCGTTCCCGAAACGTCCGTGGGAGGCGAGCTGGAGATTGATCATTTCCACCCGCTTGCTGCGGGTGGTTCCGACGACATCGGGCCGCGCGCGGCAGAAGCCCAGGTCGTCATGCGGGCGGACGTTGTGACAAAGGGTCCGGGAGAAATGCCTGATTGACCGCGGGTACATCGATTCAGTCAACTCCTCCCCGTGGTTCGAGCCGATCGACCACTGCGCCCGTCCCGGCGCCGCCGGTGGCCGCATTGGACATCCGGTGAGAGAGCGCGCATCGTGGCGGCCATGAAGGTCTTCGTTACAGGGGGCTCGGGGTTCATCGGAGGCCATCTCATCGAGGGGCTCGTGCGCGCCGGTCACGAGGTGAGCGCGCTGGCGCGCTCGCCCAGGAGCGCCGATGTCGTGCGACGTCATGGTGCGACGGCGGTCGCGGCCGACCTCGGGACGCTGAAGGGCGAGGACCTCGCGGGCGCCGAGGCCGCTGTGCACTGCGCCGCGGTTGTCGAGGAGTGGGGGACGCGCGCGCAGTTCTGGGAGGGCAACGTGGAGGGGACGGGGCGGGTGCTCGCCGCGGCGCGCGCCGCCGGTGTGCGCCGGTTCGTCCACGTGGGCACCGAGGCTGCGCTCTTCGATGGCCACGATCTCATCGATATCGACGAGACGCACCCTTATCCCGAGCGGCAGCGCTTCCTCTACTCGGAGACGAAGGCAGAGGCGGAGCGGCGCGTGCTCGCCGCGAACGAACCCGGCGGCATGACCACCGTCTCCATTCGCCCGCGCCTCGTCTGGGGTCCAAGGGACGCGACGGTGCTGCCCGTCGTGCTGCGCATGGCGCGGGAGGGGAGCTTCGCGTGGCTCGACGGCGGCGGCGCGCGCACGTCGACGACGCACGTCGCGAATCTCGTGCACGCGCTGCTGCTCGCCCTGGAGCGCGGCCAGGGCGGGCGCGCCTACTTCGTCGCCGACGACGGCACGCGCACGTTTCGCGAGTTCCTGACGGCGCTGGCGCGGACGCAAGGGGTGGCGCTGCCCGGGCGCAGCGTCCCGAGCGCCGTCGTCCTCCCGCTCGCGGCCGCGATCGAGGGCGCATGGCGCCTCCTCGGCGTCCGCCGGGCGCCGCCGATGACCCGCTTCGCCGCCGCCATGATGTCGCGTTCGGTGACCGTGAAAACCGACCGCGCCCGCGCCGAGCTCGGGTATGCGCCCGTCATCGGCGTGGACGAGGGGCTGGAGCAGCTCTCGGCGGCGCGCTGACAGGGGACGAGCCGCGGGCGGTGAACACCGGGGATCCCGCCGGCGGCGAGCGACAGAGAGCTCGCGGGCGGGCAGGGCAAGCGGCGGACAGGCGGCCTCCGCAGGAGCGCGGCCGTCCGCTCGGGCGCGCGAGGCCTGCAGGAGCCAGCTTGGCAGTACCTCGGCGCGTCCGGGTCTCGTAAGATGACGAGCTCAGGCCGCGATCACCGGCACGATCGAGCCCCTCCGCCCGGCGCTGCATGAGCGCGCGGGCGACCCCGACAGACGCTGAGCCGAGGAGACCCACGTGAGCGCTCGAATCCCTCTGCAGCCTTTCCCCCAAGGCTGGTTCCAGGTCGCCGCCTCGGACGAGCTGTCCACGGGCGCGCCGATGTCGCTCCGCTGCTTCGGGCAGGATCTGGTGCTGTTCCGGACGCAGGACGGACAGGCCCGGGTCCTCGACGCCCACTGCCCTCACATGGGCGCGCACCTCGGGGTGGGGGGCCGCGTCGAGCAGGGCGGCATCCGGTGCCCGTTCCACGGATGGGTCATCTCCGGCGAAGGGAAGTGCGTGCACATCCCTTATGCGGACACGATCCCGCCGAAAGCGAGGATCCGCGCCTGGGAGGTACGGGAGCTCGACGGCCTGATCCTTGTCCACCACGCGCTCGGCGGCGAGCCCGCCGCCTTCGAGATCCCGCCGCTCGCCGAGGCGCGCTCGACGGAGTGGTCCCTGAACCTGATCAAGCGCTGGAGGGTCCGGACGCACATCCAGGAGACCCTCGAGAACATCGTGGATCCGGCCCACTTCGTCACCGTGCACGGCATGCTCGAGCCGCCCCGGACCGAGATCGAGATCGACGGCCACATCCTCCGATCGCGGTCGACGGTGAAGCAGAAGGGCCCGGGAGGGCGGGTGGTCGACGGCACGATCACATGGGAAGGCCACGGCATGGGGTACGGGACGATCCGCTTCACCGGCATCGTCGAGCTCCTCTTCGTGAACACCGTCACGCCGATCGACGACGAGCTCGTCGACATCCGCTTCGCCTTCTGGCTGCGCAACGACGGCGCGCAGCGCCTCGGCCAGGCCCTCGCCGCGGAGGTCTGCCGGCAGCTCGAGGAGGACATCCCGATCTGGGAGAACAAGATCTACCGCGCTCAGCCCGTCCTGTGCGCCGGGGAGAAAGGCATCATGACGTTCCGCAAGTGGAGCAGCCAGTTCCTCTGACGCGCGGGGCGCGGCGGCGGCCTCTATCCGGGCGGGGCCACATCGACCGGGAGCTGGTTCAGGGGCCGCAGCGCCTTGCCATCGAGGAAGGCGCGGATGTCCTCGACCGCCTGGCCATAGACCAGGCGATAGCCCTCCTCGGTGACATAACCGAGGTGCGGCGTGATCACCGTGTTGTCGAGCGCGAGCAGCGGGTGATCCGCGGGCAGCGGCTCGGGCTCGAAGACGTCGAGCGCCGCGCCGGCGATGCGCCGCGCGCGCAGGGCGGCGAGCAGCGCCGCCTCGTCGATGCTACGCGCATGGGTGCTGCCTCTCGCATCTCGGGTGAGCTCGACTTCTAGCCGATCCCGATGGCCTCTGTTCCGAATCCCTCCGCGAGGGCAGACTGAGGCAGGTCCCCGCGTGCTCGTGCCCGCCCCCAGATCGCCCCTCTCCGGCGCCGTCGGCGTTGGATTCCGCCCCGAGCTCGCCGCCGACTTGCTGTCCGCGCCCGGCGCGGTGGACTTCGTCGAGGTCGTCGCCGAGGCGTGCTTCGCGAGCCCGGCCGCGCGGCGCGAGGCTTCGGCCATCGCGCGCATCTGGCCGGTGGTGCCCCACGGCGTGAAGCTCTCGCTCGGCAGCGCCTCGGGCATCGACATGGATCGCGCGCGCCGCCTCGGGGCGCTCTGCCGGGAGCTCTCGGCCCCGGTCGTGAGCGAGCACGTCGCGTTCGTGCGCGGCGGCGGCCGGGAGATCGGGCACCTCACCGCCCTGCCGTACACGCTCGAGGCGGCGCGCGCCGTCGCGCGGAACGTCGCCGCCGCCCGGCGGGCGCTCCCGGAAATCCCCCTGCTGCTCGAGAACGCGGCGTGCACGCTGCGGTTCCCGGGCGACGCCCTCGGGGAGGGGGACTTCTATGCCGAGGTCGTCGCCCGCACCGGGTGCGATCTGCTCCTCGACGTCGGCAATGTCTATGCGAACGCCGTCAACGCCGGCGTCGATCCGGGGGAGCTCCTCGGTTCCTACCCGCTCGAGCGCGTGGCGATGGTGCACATCGCCGGCGGCGTCGTGGAGCACGGCTTCTACTTCGACACGCATGCCCATCCGGTCCCCGCGCCGGTGTTCGCCCTGCTCGCCCAGGTTGTTGCTCGCGCCGGGCCGCTCCCGATCCTCCTCGAGCGCGACGGTGACTTCCCGCCCTTCGCTGCGCTCGCGGCCGAGATCGCGACCGCGCGGGCGATCGCCCTGTCCGCGCCGTCCCGAACGACGTTGACCCGACCCACGTTGGCCGGGCCCACACCGGCCGAACCCACGTTGGCGCCGACCCGACCGGGGTTGGGGTTGGCGCCGACCCGACCGGGGTTGGGGTTGGCGCCGACCCGACCGGGGTTGCCCGCCTCTCGCGCCACCTCGCTGCAAAATTCTTTTGATGCTTCACCCTCCGAGGCGTCGGCGCTCGCCGAGGTCCAGGCCCGCGTGGCCGAGCTGCTCACCTCACCCGTCGATCCGCCGCCGGAGGCCGTGGCTCCGTTCGACGTCGAGGACGTCGCCCGGTCGCGGGCGATCCTCCAGCGCAAGCGCGTCGACGACGCGCTCCCGCTCCTGCCGCGGCTCTCGTCTCACCGCGAGGCGGCCGCGCGCCTCGGGGCCCGGTGTGTCGAGGCGTCGCCGCGGGCCCCGAGCCTCACGGCGGTCGCCGACGCGCTCCGCATCGCCGCGGCGGCGGCGGGCGACGCCCGGCTCGCGCCCGAGGCGATCGTCGACCGCCTGCTGCTCCGCGCCCGCTTCGTCGGGCCCTCGGGCGACGGGAGCGTCAGGCCCAGGCTCCTGCCGTTCATTCGGCGAGAGCGGCTGCCGGGAGGTCGGGTAGTCTGGGCGATCAAGGGGATTGGCTCGAGCGCCGAGGTCCGGCTCATCGAGCCGCGAAGGTAGACAATGAACGAGGGATCCATCGCCACGGGGAGCGCCGTCTCCAGGTTGCCGGCGCCGGTGCAGGCGCGGCTCGTCGAGCTCAAGGAGAGCCTGGAGCGGACGCTCGGCGACGAGCTTTCGTGCCTGCTCGTGTACGGGAGCGCGGCGCGGGGCGGCTACCGCGATGGGCAGAGCGACGTCGATCTGATGGTGGTGCTCAAGGAGGCCTCCCGCCAGAGCCTCGACGCGATCGCCAACGCGCTCCAGATCGCGCGCTACGCGGCCCGCATCGAGGCGATGATCCTCACCGCCGCCGAGATCCCGCGGGCCGCGGACGTGTTCCCGCTGCTCTACGACGACATCCGCCGGTGCCACGTGCTCCTCTCCGGCAGCGATCCCTTCTCGGCGCTCGTGATCGACGGCAAGAACCGCCGCCTGCGCGTCGAGCAGGAGCTGCGCGAGGCGCAGATCCGCCTCCGGCGCGCGGTGGTGGACGGGATGGGCGCGGACGACGCCCTGAAGGGCGCGGTCTCCCGCAAGGTGAAGCAGATCCGCGGCCCGCTCCACGCCCTGCTCGGCCTGCACGGGATCGAGGGCGGCGACGATCTGGGCACGGTGCTCGCGGGAGCGGGCAAGCTCCTCGGCGTCGACGTGGCCCCGCTGCCGCGCGTCCACGAGGCGCCGGGCGCGGCCTACGCGGCGCTGGCGGAGCTGCTCGCGCGCGCGGTCGACGACGTCGACCGGCTGGAGCACCCGGAGGCGGCGCGATGATCCACGAGATCTTCGACTTCTTCCCGTTCGACATGGCGTCGGGGCCGGCGTTCCTGCTCTTCTATCTGGCGCTCTCGGTCGCCGGCCTCATCTTCGCCATCCTGGTGCGCAGCGCCGTCGGCGCCTCCCTGGATCGAGCGGGGCAGGCGAGCGTCCCCGCGGGGGGCGCGTCGTACCGCTCACCGGCGTGGCGGCAGCGGCTCTCGGCGGGCTGGATCCCGCAGCCGGACGAGTACTGGGCGATCGCGTACCTCCGCGACGGGAACAAGGGCGTGGCCGCCACGCTGATCGCGGTCGCGATGGGCGCGGGCTGGCTCGTGCCCGCCGGGGACGCGAAGGACGCGCCGCAGGCGCTCCACCTCCTGGTCGGCTCGCCCCCGCCGGACCGGGTGCTCGCGGCGTTCTTCAGCTCGCTCTCGTCGAGGGGCGCGCACGGCCAGCAGACGGTGACGCTCTCGCTCGATCAGGTGCGCGCCTCCGCCGACCAGATCGCGGCCCGCTTCGAGCAGGAGCTCCGCGGCGAGCTCGCCGCCGCGGGGATGCTCCGCCCGCGGGGGACGATGACGGCCCTCTCGGCCGTTGTGTGGGCGGTCGGCGCCGGCCTGCTCGGCGTGGGGCTGATCCGCGCCATCCGCGCGGAGGAGCTCGACCGGCCCTACTCGTTCCTGGTGGTGGAGATGATCGCGCTGCTCGTCGCCACGTGGATGGTGGCGCGGACCGCGAGCGCCTACAGCACCATGAAGTCGGACTACCTCCGGTGGCTCGACGACTCGACCGTCTCGCTCCGCTCCGACGTCGCGAGCGGCCGCCGCCGGGAGGCGGTGGACATCGGCTTGACGGTCGCCGCGAGCGGCACGGCGGCGCTCGCGATGTCGCCGCTCTTCGGGCCGATGGTCTACGCGATGACCCCGCCCCCGCCGGTCTCGACGGGGGGCGGCTCGTCCGGCGGATCGAGCTGCAGCTCGTCGAGCTGCGGTGGCGGCGGCGGCTGCGGCGGTGGCGGCGGCTGCGGCGGTGGTGGTGGCTGCGGCGGGTGACGCCCGCTTCGAGGTGCTCGACGCCCTCGGCCTGTGCCGGCTCACCCGGCGCACCGGCGATCTCGACGGCGCGGTGCCGCTCCGGGTGGCGAAGGCGTGCGTGCCGCTGCTCGAGGGCAACGCGTTCGGGCTCCAGATCACGCTGGCGCGGCCGATCGAGGTGCGGCGGCGCCTTGGGTCGCTCCGCGCCGAGCCGGCGGGAGAGCACCGCGAGGCGCTCGCCCGCGCCCACCGCGCCGCGCTGACGCGGCTGGTCTCGCAGGGGTTCCTGGCGCCGGAAGGGGCATGGCACCGGGCGCTGCGCGGCGGCCTCGCCTGGACGTGCCGGAAGGGGCTGGGGCCGCCTCGCCTGCGCCTGTGGACGGGCCTCCTGGTGCGCCCCGACCCGGGTCTGTGGCTGCGCGTCGCGGGGGCAGCCAACCGCCGGAACGCGCTGATCGAGGTGAGCGAGGCGTACCTCGCCGACGACGGCGCGTTCGTCCCGCTGGTTGTCGAGCTGCGCGTCCGCGACGAGGCCCCGCAGCGGCTGCAGCTCGAGGGGGAGATCGGCTGCATCGCGCCCGTGCTCCCCGACGTGCAGATCGAGGCGTGCTCGCTCGCGGACGCGCCCGAGGTGGGGCGGGCGCACGCGGAGTTCTACGACGCGAAGTACTTCGCGGTGAAGAAGGGCCAGGTGACCCGCAAGTACCGGCGGCTCGTCGGGGGCACGGCGGGTGGGCGGAACGCGAGCGCGGGCGGGGGGAGCGCGGGCGAGGGGAGTGCGGGCGAGGGGAGCGCGGACGAGGGGAGCGCGGGCGAGGGGAGTGCGGGCGAGGGGAGCGCGGACGAGGGGAGCGCGGGCGAGGGGAGCGCGGGCGGGGAGGGCACGGGCGAGGGGAGCGCAGGGCCGGCGCGCGTGCGGCTGGTCGTCGCCGGGCCAGCGGCGCCGGAGATCACCGAGGTGACCGAGGTCACGACCGCGGCCGGGCCGGATCCGGTCCTCTGGCGCGGGGGGGCTCGGCGGCTCGCGTCGATCGTGGTGAGGAACGCCGTCCCGTTCCGCGCGACGTTCGATGGGCACACGCTCGCCGTCGCGCCGGAGGCGCCGCGCCTCGCCGAAGGGGCGGCTGCGGTGGAGCGCGCGTTCGCGCGGACCTTCGGCGACGATTTCCTCGCCGCGAACCGCGGGGCGCTCTGGTACCTGACGAAGTACTTCACGCCGCATCCGCCGGGCGAGCCTCACTTCTTCGTGAAGCCCTGGGCCTTCACCCGGACGCCGCCGGGCTGGTCGAGCCTGCTCGACGGCGTCAACGGCGACGGCTACGACGTGATGCGCGGCGTTGTCGCGACCGACGCCTTCTTCGCGACCCCGGCGGTGTTCCACGTGCGCCGGCTCGGGGCGCCGATCGAGGTGCCCGAGGGCGCGGAGCTGCTCCGGATCGTGCCCATCCCGCGCGACCTGCTCCGGGCCGGCTTCCGGGAGGCCCGCTTCCTCGATGCGTGAGCGGGGTGGACCGCGCGGCCAGCGGGTCTCTATGTGCTGGATAAATAGGATGATTTTCCCCTTCGAGCCCCCTCGCGGAGCGCGCCCATGAGCGAGCGATGGATCTGGCCCGGGCCGGAGGGCGGTCCGGCGAGGCTCTTCGACGAGCTCGCGGCGCGCGGCTTCTCGGTCCTCCGCGGCGACGCGGCGCTGGCGCCGGAGGAGGCCGCGCGGGCGCCGTGGAGCTTCGCCGAGCGGCTCCTCGGGGCAAGGCCGCTCCTTGTGGAGCGGCAGCCGATCAAGGCCGTGCCGGGCGGCAGGTCGTTCGCCGCGAGCTCCGCGGCGGCGCCGCTCCACACCGACAGCCAGTGCTTCGCTGGCGCGCCTCCGGCGGTGCAGATCATGGCCTGCGTCAGGCCGGCGGAGCGCGGCGGCGGCTGTCTCCTGCTCGACGGCTGGCCGCTGCTCTCGGCGATCGAGCGCGCCGATCCCGGGCTCTTCCGCGCGCTCTTCACGGTGTACAGGCGCATCCCGTTCGTCTTCGGCGACTTCTTCGGGCCCACCGTGTCGCTCCGCGGCGGCGCGCTCGCGCTCACGCACGCGCCGGTCGTGCCGCCGGGGGACGCGCTCGCCGCGCGCCTCGCGCGGTTCGTCGAGGCGTCGCGACGCGAGGTGATCGAGCTGTCGCTCGGCCCGGCGGACATCCTGGTCGTCGACAACCGGCGCATGCTGCACGGGCGGCAGGCGTTCGAGGGGGCGCGCGAGTTCGTGCGGCTGCTCGTCTGGATGGAGGCGCGGCTCCCGTCGCCGCCGGCGTACAACGCGCTCGCCGCGGAGGTCGCCGAGGCTGCCGCGCGCCGCCTCGCCGGAGCGCCGCGGGCCACGCGGCGGCGGCTCGGCCTGGGCGCGCCGCCGCTGCCCGAGGCCCGCCGCCGCCTGGGCCTGGTCCTGGAGATGCTGCGCGGCGTCCCGCCGGGTGTGCTCGCCGCGCGCGAGCGCATCCCCGAGCCCGAGCTCTACCGCCTGCGCGACGCGGCGCTCGCCGCCGCGGAGGAGGCGCTCTCGGGCGACGCGGAGGGCGCGGACGACGGCGCTCTGGTCGAGGCGATCGCGCGGATGAGCTGGGGGTGAGCAGCGCCTGCGCCACGGCCACGACTTCCTCGATCTGATTTCCGCCCTGTGCGCGGTTGACGCGAAATTCATGGTGATCGGGGCCTACGCCGTCGGTGTGCATGGCCGCCCGCGCGCGACCAAGCACGTTGGTGCGGCGCGGCCGCCAGGATAGATTCTCGAGGCATGGCGTCACGTCCTCTCGGAGCGGCCGCGCTGTGCGGGATCGCCGTTGGCTGCGCGGCGTGCAAGCCGGCGGCGCCGCCGCTGCCGGCGCATGTCCGCATCTCCATCGACGGCGCGGTCATCAGCCCGGCCAAGGCGGACGGCCGTCAATGGGACGGCATGGGCGCGGTCCCGGCGGAGGCGCTCACCGCCATCGGCGGCCTGCTCCGCACGAAGCACCCTGTCGCCGCGGCCGCCAGCGTGGCCGGCTTCGCGGCGGAGGCGGCAGGGGCGGGGACCGAGCCGCCGGAGCCCTTCGGCTCGGCGGAGCTGTTCGTGGGCGGCCGATCGCTGGGGAGGCGCGCGCTGGATCGCCCGGGGCAACGCGACACCTGCGCGCCTGGATGGAACGGACCGCCGACCTGGTACCGCGTGCCGCTCACGCCGGATGTCCATCTGAGCGGTGAGCTCATCGACAGGGACCTCGTGAACGACGATTTCATCGGGCGGTTCGCGATCCACCACGGTCATCTCGTCGAGGCGCTCCGAGCCCGCACGGTCTATCCGGTGGCGGTCGACAACCAGGCCGCCGGACAGGTGCTGTTCGTCTGGATCGAGGTCTGGCCGGAGTAGAGCGGCGGTCACCCGCTTCGGAGACGGGCCCACCTCGACGTTTTCGGTGCTCAGCGCACCTTCGTACGCTTGCGCGCCGAAAACGCCGATCTGGGCCCGTCTCCTGTGCGGGAGACCGCCGCTCTGCTCTGCATGGTGCAGAGGCGGGCGGAAACCGCTGTAGGGCGACAAACGGGCTGAGGCTGCCTGAAAAGCGCAGATTTCGGACCGCCAAGGCGCCATAAGACGCCAAGATATTTCTATTCTTCTGGCGTCTTCTGGCGTCTTCTGGCGTCTTCTGGCGGTTCATTTCTCGCTTGAGCAACGTGAACAGTATTCTAGGGCAGCGCGGCGGGCACCGCTTCGACCCGCGTGCTGACGACCCTCCGGCGCTGCGCGCCGATGTTCGCGAGATCGAAGAGAAACGTCAGCTTGGGCAGCTTCACGCCCGGCGACGGCGCCAGATGAGGCGACCTGAAGCGATCGTCCAGCGAGTCTTCGCGGATGATCGACCTGCCGTCTCCAGGTCTCTTCGTCGGCGTCGGGATCCCGTGCGACGTCCCATCCGGCATGACGACCCGGCTGGTCACGTGGACCGTCACCCTGCTCCCGGCGGCAAAGTCGCCGTTCATCGCCAGCGCACGCGCGGAGAAGCGCTTCAACACGGCCTGGGCGACGCGCCGGAAGTCGTCGCCGTTCCCCGTGTTTGCCTCCAGGAAGCGCACCGAGACCAGCCGTCCCTTCGCGTCCAGCGTGAGCTCGAACGAGCTCTCGGAGTCCGGCGGCACGGCGGATGACGACACCTCCTCCGCGACAGCAGAGGCGAGCACGCCCGCCGCGGGGAAGACCAGGACCGGCTGTCGCCCCTCCTTGGCCGCGTCGCTCCGCGCGGAGCGCTCAGGGACGGGGCGCGCCGGGGCGAGGGGGCGCTCGGCAGCGCGGGGACGCACCGGAGGCTCCACCGGCAAGACACCTGGCAATGCCCAGATCGGCGCGCCGCCGAGGCCTGGAGGTGCCGCGGCGGGGGGAGGCGCGTCGGGCGCGTCCGGCGGCGCGTGGGCGGCGTCTGCCGGCGCGTGGGCGGCGTCCGGCAGCGCGTGAGCCGCGTCCGGCGGCGCGTGATCGTGGGTCGCCGCGCCGGAGCGCGATGCTCGCGCCGGAGGCGCCTCGGACAGCGCTCGGCCGCGCTCTCTCGGCGCGGCACGCGAGAAGCCGGGATCGACGCCCGTTGCCCGGGCGAGGACCTGGCGGGGCTCCGTCGCTCGGGCTTCCGGCGTCCTGGGTTCGTCCAGCAAGACATCGGTGTCCAGCACCAGGAGCGGCTCGAGCTGGTCGCTCGCGCCAGCCCGCGCCGGCGCCTCGAGGCCCTCCGGCACGAGCACACGAGCCGCGATGACGCCGCCCGCGTGGAGGAGGAATGCTGCGAGCAGAGAGAGGGAGCCCCGACCGCGCACTGGCCGGCGCGAGGGTATCACGTGGGCGCGCTTCCGATGGCCTCACACCGACGTCGGAAACTGGCTCCGTGCGCCGCATCGCGCGGGCGCTCCAGCCAGTTCTGCGAGGCGCCCGCTCGAGCTCAACCGTTTCTTATCCAGGCATCAACGGCGCCGCCTTCACACGCTGTGCCCTCCACGGGCCCGCCATGGCGCATCCGTCGTCTTCTACGCTGTGCAAGCGTCGAGCGACGCTCGGCCGCTCAGCCTCGATTCCTTCTTGCTCGCGCTCTGAAGAGGAGGGCTCCGATCGCCGCAAGATGGATCCCGAAGCGCCAAGGCGGCGTTCCGGGCTCGGACCCGGGGACCGAGACGCTGCAGCTACAGTCTTCCGTCGCGGGCGCCCCCTCGTCGGTGCCGCCGCTCGCGCTGCTCGAAACCTGCCCGCCAGTCGTTGCAGAACCGCCTGTCGTGACAGCACCGCTTCCGGGCACGCCCCCGCCGTTTCCGCTTCCTTCCCCTGCGCTACCGCCGTTGCCGCTCCCGTCCCCTGCGCCCGCGCCGTTGCCGCTCCCGTCCCCTGCGCTACCGCCGTCGCCCGCGGCCCCGCCGGCCCCTCCGGCGCCATCCGCCCCACCGGCCCCACCGCTGCCCGTCGTGCCCCGGTCGAGGAAGATGCGTTGGGCGAAGTTGTAAAAGCTGCGGTTCCAGACCGTCTTGGTATGGCCTTCGTTCGCCTCGATCTGGTAAATATGGTCGATGTTGTTCTGATCCAGGAAGTCGTGATAATTTCTGCTATTGCCGATCAGGTTGTCTGCGCTGCCGCAAGAGATGAAGATGAGCTTCACGTTGTTCTTGACCGCAGCCACATCCTTGATGGTCTGACTCGGCTGCTGGGTGTTGGGCGCAGCCGAGTACGGTCCGATGTAATGGAAGACATCGGTGTTGGGGAACCGGAAGTTGAAGGTCTGCCCCCCGCCCATCGACAGGCCGGAGATGGCCCGCGAATCGGCGTCGGTGGCGGCGGAGTAAGTCTTCTCGACCCAGGGGATCAGGTCGTTGAGCAGGACGTCCCCGAAGTTCGCGAAGCGCGCGAAATCGTCTCCTCCGTCCATCTTGCCGCTGGGCATCACGACGATCATGGGTTTGGCCATCTGCTTCGAGTACAGATAATCCATGATATTGTCGGCATTGCCTTCGTTGCTCCCCTGGCCGATCCAGGAGACCTCATTGCCGCCGATTCCATGATGCAGGTAAACGACAGGGTATTTCTGGCTCGTCGAATACCCCGGCGGCATATAAACCGTCAAACGCGTTCCGCAAAGTCAAGATTCTCGGAGCCGTTCCTGGCTCGTGCAGTCCGACTGTACGAGCTTATCGACAGAACGGGTCTTATGCGATCAGACAGGCCTTCCACTCGTGAAACGCCTGCGATTACCGCGACGTCGCACCAAGCGGAAGGCATCCTACCGTATAGCTGTACACTACTGGCACCAAGCGGAAGGCATCCTACCGTATAGCTGTACACTACTGGCTCTCTGCGCGAGCGCTGTCCACGCGTGCGTGGTGCTCGCCGAGCGCCGAAGGTCGCGGAAACGTGGGGGAGAAGCGCGATGGCCCCGGAGATCGCTCTCCGAGGCCGGTGCTAAGAAAGCGGGGTCGCGTTTCCGCGATCCCGCGTGAATGGCTCCGCATGGGGAGCCGAGCACCAACCCGTTCGCGGGGCTCTCGGCGGGACGGGTTCGCTCCGCTCGCGCGGTCCCGGAAATGCGAACGCCAGCGAATCTGGCAGGTTGCGCGACGCGAGCCGGGACGCGCTCGCTGATTCGCACCGTCCCGCGACCAAGGCGGGCGCTGCTCGCCGCCGCGGTTCGAGTCCAGGATGGGGCGAGGCCACCGGGCGGTGGAGACAAAAGCCCTTCACTCGCGCATCGTGACGCCGCTTTTCGCGCGGTCAGTCGGATTTGGGCCCGTGAGGTCCCCCTTTTGGCGCCTTCACCGAGGCGCTGTCGAGAGAGCTCCACTTCCAGGCGATGCCGCGACGACCGTCATACAGGATGCCGGCCATCACGACTCGCGCTGAGACTGGAGGGCGATCTCCCTTCGGCTTCGGCGGCTCCGCTCGTATCAGCGGCTCGATCCGACGCCACAGAGCGTCGGGCACGTCGGCAAACTTGGCTTCCACAAAGCACTGTAGCTCACACTCGATCCGACCTTTCAAGAGGTTTTAGGCTCGACTCTTGGCAGCCTAGAACTGACTGAAGAACTTCCAAACCTCTTGCGGTTGCCAACGTTGACCACCCTCTCGCGGCGGATCAGGCGTGTGCGGTCCCACGAAGGAGCAGAACTCGACCGGATAACCCGTCGTGCAGCCCATGAAGTTGGTGCACACGTGGTTTCCGGTGGCCCTTGTCGGCTCCTTCCAGGTGCAACCGTTCAGCCCGGCGTACGTCTGCGCCATCGAGACACCGGCACTGTACTGAAGGACGTTGTCGTTGGTGCCATGGGATGCGTAGAAGGCGACCGCTTCGCTCGGCTTGCAGTTGCCGGCACTGAGCTGCGCCATTCCGTTGTAGACGGCGACGGCGCGGACACCCCAAGTGCCGGTTCCATCGAGTGGACGCGAGCAAGCCGTCCGGTAGGACATGCTGCCGCCGTAACTCCAGCCGTTTGCGAAGATCTTGCTCTTGTCGATACAGAAATTTTGCTCGACCTGCTCTACCACGGCGTCCGCGAGTGCCACGTTCGAGCCGCTTGAGTCGGGCCACCCGCAGCCGCTTTCCCCGTTGCCATTCCCGGTGCACGGCGTTCCGTTCTTCTCCCCGTTGGGAGCCACGAAGATCGTACTGCTGGCGGCGTCGGGGATGTCCTTCAGCCAGTAGTAGTTCTGCTGATACATCTGCTTGTCGTTTCCATCGAGCTGATGCCAAGCGATGACCAATCTGTACGGCTTCGTATTGTCGTAGTTGGCCGGCACGCTCAGGATGTATCGACGTTGCCGATTCGCCGCCATAATCGAGATCGGGTTGCCGTTATTGTACATGCTGGCGGGAATGGTCGGCGCTTTGCCGCACCCGGCGGACAACGTACCCGTGTCCGAGCCTCCACCAGCGCCACCACCGGACCCGGCCCCGCCGGCTCCGCTACCACCTGAGCCAGCAGCCCCGCCCGTGTCCGAGCCGCCCGTGCCCGAGCCGCCCGTGTCCGAGCCGCCCGTGGCCGAGCCGCCCGTGTCCGAGCCGCCCGTGGCCGAGCCGCCCGTGTCCGAGCCGCCCGTGGCCGAGCCGCCCGTGGCCGAGCCGCCCGTGCCCGAGCCGCCCGTGGTCACGGCACCGGTGCCTGCGGAACCATTGGGAGCGCTACCTCCAGAGCCCTGCGTGTCGCCCGAATCGGACGAGCAACCGACGAGCGCCGAGGCACACGCGAACGAGGTGAGAATGACGACGAGGGAAGCGCGGTTCATTAGGCCTCTCCATAAAGGGGACGTACGGGTTTACCTACCGCTTGTAAGTACCGGAGTCACGGTCTAGAAATTTATTCCTTCGCTGTTCGCTCCCTCGGTCCGATCCGCGGGTGAGCACGTGGGCGCTCGTGGGCGACGCCGAGCTGGCGCGGGCTGGATGCACTCCGCCATTCGCGAGATGCTGCGAAACCCAAAGTACGTCGGCGAATTCTCGTTCGGTCGACGGAGGTGGAATCTGTCAACGCGGATGAGACAGCGGTCACGAGAATCCTAACTCGGCACGCGCTCTCGTATCGCCGGTGGCCGCGGCGGGCTCGTACCTCGGTACAACGTCGCACGGCTCACTCCCAGCGCGGCGCACGCGGCGACCACCGAGACCCCAGGCTCGGCGAAGTCTTCCACCAGGTCCATCAGCTGTCTCCGTGCGGATAGGACAAGCAAACGCGTTCCGCAAAGTCAAGATTCTCGGAGCCGTTCTTGGCTCGTGCAGTCCGACTGTACGAGCTTATCGACAGAACGGGCCTTATGCGATCAGACAGGCCTTCCACTCGTGAACCGCCTGCGATTACCGCGACGTCGCACCAAGCGGAAGGCATCCTACCGTATAGCTGTACACTACTGGCACCAAGCGGAAGGCATCCTACCGTATAGCTGTACACAATCGGCGTCATCACCCGATGCGTTCCTTTTCGCCGCGGGTATTTCACCTGATAGGCCACCCGACCGTCGCGGAGGATGCTGAGCCGCTCCAAAGCGAAGCGCGGCTGACGCCGAGTGTCGCGCACGCCTGCGCGATGGGGACGTGCGGGTCATCGAGCTCTTCGATAACGTCCATCAGCGCTCTTCGTCGCTCGTGAGGTTGATGCCCAGAATGGCAGAGACTTTTTTTGGAGATCGATGAGCTTCTCAGCGAGCGCGAGCTTCTCCTCGAGTCGGGCCGAGCGCTTCTCGAGCTCGGCGATGCGCCGGTCCTTCGCGTCCTGCTTCGGCTTGCGGCCGGGCTTGCGCCCGCGAGAGCCTCGCTGCCGTGGAGAGCGAGCTGCTTGCGCCACGCCGTCAGGAGGGAGCTGTAGATGCCCTCGCGGCGCAGCAGCGCCTCGATATCGCCGCGCTGGGTGCATGCGGCCGCCTCGCGAACGATGCGCAGCTTCTCCGCCGCCGAGAACTTCCGCCTCTTGCCCGCCTTCGGCATGGTCTCGACGGCGACGCCACTCGCGCGAGGAGCAGCGCCCTGCGCCGCTGGGGCAAGGGTAGGATCGACGGATCGGAGATGGGAAGGCTTGGGCACGGGTCAGGTCCATTCTCCGCCCTCTCACCACAGATTTCCAGGGGGAGCCTGTCTCACCCGACGTTGGCACAGAGGGCTTGCGCCCCCTCAACGGGAACAAGGGGCAGTTTGCGTTTGATGGCAAGGCGGTGTAACCGAATACGCGACGCCGCTGCTTGAGCATGGCGGCAAGGTGGCTGCGCCCTCGGCGGAGCTGCGAGAGGGCGGTCCCGATCGGCATCCCGAGGCTCCGGGCGATCTCGCTCACCTGCTCACCGCCGCCGACGAGGATCAACACCCAGCGCTCCCACTGATGCACCTCCCAGAGCAGGTCCACGATGGCGCGAACCTCTACCTCGCCGTAGGGAGACGGCGCCCGCTACCGACCGGCGACGTAGATCAGCGGAACGGCGACCTCCAGGCGGCAGACCCCGTCGTGGGACTTGCGACCTGGTGGACGGCGACGGCGTTCAGCCGGCCGCGGTGGCGTTCAGGATGGGCTCAGGATCGCGCGCGGCGCGCGCTGGCGAGGTCGACGACAGGCGCAACGTGGTTGGGCTGCTGTACCAGGAACTTTTCCGTGCGGGCACGCGTGCCAGGGGCGGCTCGCGCCCCACACGCCGCGTTGCCTCCCTCGGGGAAAGCGGTCAAGGGACAAGGAGTCCGCGGGACATCCAGGTCGCAACCACAGGCTTCGTGCCCTCCCAGGCGACGAGGGCCTGCTTCGTGAGGTCGATGTCTGTCCGTTTTTCGCCACCCTTGCCCTAACTGGGTTCGGAGCGGGGGACGAAGACATGGCAGGCAGGGTGGAGAGTTCAGCGCTGCCAGCGATGACCTTGTCGTCAAGGGAGATCTTGTCCTTCGAGAGGTGCCCCTCCAGGTGTATGCTGCCGGCCGCCGCCCGTGGGACTTCGGGGCGATTTCCGATCCCAGTCTGGAAACTGTCGTAGGTTGATCGCCCCACCATTCCCCGGGCGGCTCTTTGCCATGCCCCCCGCCCCTCCCGCGCCCCCCGCACGCTTCCACACCGAGCGCGTCGAGCGCGAGGACCTCGTCATGTTCATCAACGCCTGCTTCGCGTGCACCGGGCAGGCCGAGTTCTATGGCACCTCCGGCGGCCAGGCCGTCTCCATCGAGTTCCTCCACGAGTACATCCTCGGCAATTACCGCCGCCTCTACGCGCGCACGCTCGCCGCCGGCATCAACCACTTCAACCAGGCGCGCATCGCCGTGAACCTCCTCGCGACCGGCGCAGAGACGCCCGCTCCCGACCGGCGCGAGGAGGGCTCGCTCATCGCGGCGGCCCTCCGGGAGCTCCCCCCGCAGCGCGCGCTCCGGGCGCTGCGCGAGCTCCGGGAGCGCCGCGTGAACAACCGCCGCGCGCGCGCCGTCATCCGCGGCTACCTCGCCGGCCGGCCCGACCCGGCGTTCGACGCCGTGAAGTACCGCGCCCACCTCCGCGCGCTCGCGGTGCACGCCCACCTCCAGCTCCCCGGCGAGGTCGGGCCCTTCCTGTTCGAGCCCAAGCGCCGTGCGCCGTTCGAGACGCCGCTCCTCGAGCGCGCGCGGCAGGCGCGTTATGCGAAAGAGGCGATCTTCGACCTGCCGCTGACCGTCGCCGAGGGGCTCGCCGCCGCCCGCGGCGTCTCTCGCGAGGAGCTCCTGCGCCGCGCCGCGCCGCGCATGACCGAGGGCGAGCGCCTCCGGCTCCAGCGCGCCGCCGGGCGCGAGGACGTCGACCTCGCCGTCGACCTCGGCCGCGCCCCGCTCACGCGCGTCGCGCTCTATGCGCTCTCGCTGCCCGAGAAGGTGCGGCGCGAGCGCCGCGACGAGCTCCACGCGGGGCTCGAGCGCGCCGCCGCCCGCGCGCTCAGGAAGAGCCCAGCCGCGCTCGGGCGCGTCGCCGCCGTGCTCGACAGGAGCTACTCGGCGTCCGGATCGAGCGAGAAGCGCCGCCGCCCGCTCGCCGTCGCGCTCGGCGTGAGCTACCTGCTCCGCGCCGCCGCCCGCGAGTACCGCGCCTTCTGGACCGCACCCACGCCCGACGAGATCCTCGTCGGCGCGCGCGGCCAGACCGATCTCGCGACGCCGCTGCTCGACGCGCTCGCCTGGCGACCCGACGTCGTGGTCATCCTCTCGGACGGCTTCGAGAACGACCCGCCCGGCGCTGCCGCCGAGGTCGCGCGCTGCTTCCGGGCGCGGCTCGATCCGGGGCAGCGCACGTCGATCGTCCACATCAACCCCGTGTTCGACAGCGAGCGCTACGCGCCCCGCGCGCTCGGCCCGTCGATCCCGACGGTCGGCCTGCGCGACGCCGAGGACCTGCCGACGGTCCTCGGCTTCGCCCGCTTTGCCGAGGGCACGGCGCCGCTCGCGGAGCTCGAGCGCTACCTCGCGCAGCGCGCGGCCGCGCTGCTCTCGCGGCACGCCCGGACGCCGGGCGCCGCGGAGGCATCTGCGGACGCGGTGCCGGCAGACGCCGTGGCGCCGGCAGCAGACGCCGAGCTCGCAGAAGAGGCGCCCGCCGCGGCGCTCGAGGTGCCCTGATGGCCAAGGCGCCGGCCCTGCTCCGGTCGCTCTCGCTCCGGGGCCTCTCCGCGACGCACGCCCAGGTCTTCGCGGGCGTGCGCCTGGTCCCGCTCCTCCGGGACGCGCCGCGGGACGACCTGCGCATCGCCGGCCGCAGGCACGAGGACGCCTGGTCGATCGTCGATCTCGGCGACGGCACCGCCTACTGCTCCTATGTGCCGCACGCGCTCGTGATCGGGTGGACCGAGGACGGCTCGCCGGTCGCGTCCTACGGCGCGGCGCTCGCGGGGCCGGAGGTCCGAAACCCGCTCAGCAAGTGGGGCTGCGGCGTCCAGCTGCTCCACCGCATGGCCCGGCGCGAGGCGCGCGGCGAGGACCCGGCCGAGCGGAACCGCCTGCGCCTCCTGCCGCTTCACCTCGCGATGGAGGGCTTCCTCGCGCTGCACTTCAACGCCCCCGAGATCGCCTGGTCCGAGTACTCGCGGCGCGCCATCTCCCGCGGCCTCGACCCGCGCACCGAGATGTCGCTCTCCGGCCGGGCGATCCCGAGCCTGGAGGACGCGCTGCGCGTCTTCGAGATCCACGAGGGCCAGTGCGGCGTCCTGCTCTTCGTCGGCGAGCTGCTCGCGTCGGTGTTCGTTGTGTCGCACCCCGACGACTACCGCGCGCTGCACCGCACGCTGATCGAGGACTTCTACGAGCAAACGCTGCTCTACGCGGCCCGCCACAACGGCGACAGCCAGGCGCTGGAGCACCCCTTCGATGCCGCGCAGATCGGCTCGCTCGACGACCTGCGGGCCGCGCTCGGCCGGGCGCGGGCGGAGGCCGGCGCGCTGCACGTGGACACGGCCGCGGGGCTCCTCGGCCGGCCGATCACGGCGGAGCGCGTGTACCGGGCGGGGCCGTTCTCGCTGCAGCGGTTCATGACCGAGCTCGATCCGTCGCTGGACAACCACATCGGCGAGGCGATCGTGCGCGAGGACGGCACGCTGGAGTACGCGAAGACGTACCGGCTCGCGGCGGGGCAGGTGAGGCGTGCCCGGCTCCTCCAGCAGCTCGCGGCGCACGGGTGGAACCTGAACGCCACGGCGTCGGCGCTCCGGACCACGCGCGATCAGCTGATCCGGCGGATCGAGGGCGAGGGGTTCGGCTACCTCATCGCGGAGCACGTGCTCAAGGCGGCGCTGAAGCGGACGAAGTGAGCGCGCTGCTCGAGGCGCTGACCGAACAGGTCTGCAGCGGCTGATTTCACCCACCAGGAGTCGGCCAGGGGTCCAGAGAGAGATTTCCCGCCTCGTTCACCTGCGCAGAGCGCTGGCGACCTGGCCGACGAGCGTGGCCCAGGGCATGTCGAGCGCGGCGTAGACGTCGCCCGCCTCCGGACGGCCGTTGTCCTTGAGGATTTCGACAATCAGGGTCGCGTGGTCGGACAGGATGACGCCGGCCTGCTGCATGCGGAACAGGCTCACGTCGTGCTTGGTCTCGCTGAACGTTCCGGAGGCGTCGACGGCCACATACGCGTCCAGCCCGCGCGCGACGGCCGTCATCGCCGGGAAGCCCGCGCACACCTCGAGCGAGATACCCGCGAAGATCAGCTTCTTGCGGCCCGTGGCCTCGATGGCCCTGGCGACGCGCGGGTCGTCGTAGGCGTTCACGGTCGAGCGATCGATGATCTCGATGCCAGGCAAGGCGTCGACGAGCTCGGGGAAGGTCGGCCCCCACATGCTGTCGCGCGCCGTCGTGGTGACGACGATCGGCAGCTTGAGCGCCCTGGCGGCCTTCGCCAGGGCGACGACGTTGTGCTTCAGCTCGCCTGTCGAGTAGTCGCGGACGCCGGTCATGAGGCCGACTTGATGGTCGACAAGGATGACGGCGGCGTTGTCCTGGGTGAGCGGCTCGTACTTGCGAATGGTCATCGGGTCCTCCTGAGTTCGTCGCCGGATCCGGGTGGGTCCGGACGTTCGGTGTCACGGTCGTTTGCCGTGACGACGCGAGGGCTACCCGCTGGACGAACAGCCCAGAAGACGGCAAAATTCGAACTCAGCGTCCGGTCGGTTGGACGATGGTGAAGCATGCTGGATCTGAACGATTTCTTCCTGTTCGTGCAGGTCGTCGACCGGGGTGGATTCACGGCCGCGAGCCGTACGCTGCGGACCCCCAAATCGACGCTCAGCTACCGCATGCAGCAGCTCGAGAATAGCCTCGGGGTCCGGCTCCTCAACCGCACGTCGCGCAAGTTCGGGACGACGGATGCAGGCGAAGAGTTCTATCGGCACGCGGTCAGCATGCTTCGCGAAGCCGAGCTGGCCGAGGCCGCGATCCGCCAGCGCCTGGCCGAGCCGAGCGGCACGATCCGCTGCACCGGCGGCGTGGCGACGATGCAGTTTGCGATGTCCGACATCGTCGCGGACTTCCTTGTGCAGTACCCGAAGGTCAACCTCGTCGTGCATGCGGTCGACCGCGCCGTCGACATCGTCGGAGAGAACTTCGACGTCGCCATCCGAGCGCACTCCGATCCGCTGCTGGATTCCACTCTGGTCCAGCGGACGCTCGCGCCCGCCCCCTGGTACCTGTTCGCCGGATCCGACTACCTCGACGAGAAAGGCGAGCCGCAGAGACCCCAGGACCTGCGCGAGCATCCCTCGCTGTTCATGATGCGGACCGGGGTCGAACCGGTCTGGCGGCTGCGCCACGCGCGTCAGGCCAAGAGCGAGGCCGTGGTGCCGCTGACGCCGCGGCTGTTGAGCGACGACATGGTCGGCCTGCAGCAGGCGGCGATCCGAGGCCTCGGGATCGTCGCCCTGCCCGGCTACATCTGCCGGGCGGCCGTGAAGTCCGGCAAGCTGCGCCGGGTGCTGCCGAGCTGGATCGCGGGCGACTCCACGATCACCGCGCTCATCCCCTACAGGCAGGGGCTGCTTCCCTCGGTGCGCGCCTTCCTCGATCATCTGGCGGCCGAGCTTCCGAGAGCCGTGCTGATCTAGGTCGTCCAACCAGCTGGACGCTACGTCTCAAAAACGGCGTCTTTTCAGGTCGACGTTTCCCGCCCCTAGATGTCCCACGCCACGCGCGACACGTGGCTCCGCGCGGACGGCGGAGCCATGTCCAACGATGGAGAACGACGATGTCGGAAATGCAGTTGCAGGATCATCAGCGTAGCAAAATGGAAATCATCAAGCTCTCGTCCGAGGAGCGGCAGCGCGAAGCCGCGCTGCGCGAGCGGTTCGCCAACTTCTGGGCGACGGCGATGGGAGACCAGAGGACCGTCTACGATGCTTTCATCTCCGGCTCTCCTCTGACCAGCGACGTCACGCTCGAGGCTGTCGACGAGGCGGGCGTGCAGGGCTTTTTCATCCATCCGCCGCAGGCCGAGCCGAAGCGGGCGATCCTCTACCTGCACGGCGGCGGCTACGTCCTCGGCTCGGCGAAGGCATACCGCGGGTTCGTCAGCCAGATCGTCAGCCGCACGGAGATCCCGGCGCTCGTCATCGATTATCCTCTGGCGCCCGAAGCTTCGCTGCCGGCCGCTCCGGACGCGGCGCGGACTGCCTACATGTCTCTGGTCGCCAAGGGCTTCGACCGCATCGCGATCGTCGGCGACTCCGCGGGCGGCGGCCTCACGCTCGTGACGCTGGCGGGTTTGACCGGGAAGCCCGCTGGTCCGGCGCCGGTCGCGGGCGTCGTGTTCTCGCCGTGGGTGGATCTTTCCTTCACGGGCGCGTCGATGACGGACCCGGGCATCGTCGATCCGTTGATCGGCCACGACTACCTGCAGGACTGCGCCCGCAAGGTTGTCGGCGCCTATGGCACCTCCCATCCGCTCGCCTCGCCGCTGTTCGGCGACCTGAGAGGCCTGCCGCCGCTCCTCCTCCAGGTCGGCACCGACGAGCGCCTGCTCGACGATTCCAGACAGTACGCCGATCGCGCGGCGAAGGCCGGAGTCCCCGTCGAGCTCCAGATCTTCGAGCGCATGCACCACGTCTTCCAGCTCGACGTCGCGCACCTCGAGACCAGCAGGAACGCGCTCGATCGCGCCGCCCGCTTCCTCCGCGACGCCTTCGACCGCGGCTGAAAGGAGCCCGCCAGAAAAGGAGAAACCCCAGTGGCCAATGAAACCCCGAAATTCGACGTCGTCATCGTGGGCGGCGGATCCGCGGGCGCCGTGCTCGCGAACCGCCGTCGTCGATGCACGTGGCGCGGTTCGCGGCGTTGACGGACTTCACGTCGTCGATGCGTCGATCATGCCGGACATCATCTCGGCGCCGACGAACGTGACGACGATCATGATTCGCCTGGCAGCATGCGCCATAGTACGACGCGTGTCGCTCGACGCTGCGATCCACTCCCTTGCCGGCGATCCGCTCACCGACATCCTGCGGCTCACCCAGGCCACATCGGTCATGGCCGGAGGCATCGCCGCCGGTGGCCGCTGGGCCGTCCACTTCCCGCCGCCCGGCGAGATGAAGATCTCGGTCGTCGCCAAGGGAGGCTGCTGGTTCCGCCTGGACGGCCACAAGAAGGCGATCCGTGGTGAGCCGGGGGACGCGGTCCTCCTGCCCGGGAGAAAGGGGTTCCTCGTCGGCAGCGACCTCTCGGCCCCGCCCCTGGACGTGATGGGCCTGCTGGCCCAGAAGCGCCACCTCTTCTCCACCATCGGTGACGGCTCCGAGGTGCTGCTCCTCGCCGGCGGCGTGACCCTCGATCCGCGCCACGCCGACCTCGTGCAGGGCGCGCTTCCCCCTTTTCTGCACGTGCGCGCGACCGCACCCCAGGCAGCCCCCATCCGCTGGCTCATCGAGCAGCTGCTGGCGGAGCAGACCGCGCGCGGCGCGCCGGGGGCTTTCCTCTCGGCATCGATGCTGGCGCAGCTGCTGTTCGTCCAGATCCTGCGCGCCCACCTGGCCGCGGCGTCACGCCTGCCCGCGGGCTGGCTGCGGGCCATCCGCGACGAGCGGCTGGCGGCGGCGCTGCGCCTCCTCCACGGCGAGCCGGCGCGCGACTGGAAGCTCGAGGAGCTGGCCCGCGCCGCGGCCATGTCGCGCACCACCTTCGCCGTGCGCTTCAAGGAGGCCGCGGGGGTGGCGCCGCTCCAGTACCTCACGGCGTGGCGCATCCGGCTGGCGGAGCGGCGGCTGCGGGACGAGGCAGCGCCGATCTCGCAGATCGCCGCCGCGCTCGGCTACTCGTCGGAGAGCGCCTTCAGCCAGGCCTTCAAGCGCGTCACCGGCAAGCGGCCGCGGGACTACCGGAACGAAGCGCGCGGCTGAAGCTCGTCCGAGCGTTTCGTACGCTCGCGACAGTTATCGGCACGCTGGCGCATGGTGCGTTCGACAGGCCATCGCTATCGATGAGGACATGCGAACCGTGCTTGTCCTCGGCGGCACCGGGCTCACCGGCCGTCGCCTCGTCGAAGCGCTGCTCCAGGAAGGGTTCCTGGTCCGCTGCGCCGTGCGCAACCTCGACGCCGCCCGCGCCAGACTCCCCGCCGCCGCCGAGCTCGTGCGCGGCGACATCGCCGATCGCGCTGCCATCGAGGAGGCGGTTCGCGGCTGCGAGGCCGTGTTCAACTGCGTGCACACGCTCTCGCCGCAGAAGGCCGCCGCGCCCGGCGAGACCTTCGTGGACACCGAGCTGCGCGGCCTCGAGAACGTGGTGGCAGCCTGCCGGATCCACGGCGTGCGGCGCGTGCTCTACGTGACCTTCCTGGGCATCACGCCCGACACGCGCTCGATCTGGGCGCGCGGTCGCTGGAAGGCCGAGCAGATGCTGCTCGGCAGCGGGCTCGACGTGACCATCCTCCGGCCGGGGCAGATCGTCGGACGCGGCGGCTTCGGCTTCGACACCACGCTGGCCAACGCGCGGCGGCGCGTGGCGCTGATCCTCGGCAGCGGCCGGAGCCGCATGCAGAACATCGCGCTCGACGATCTCGTCCATTACCTCGTGCGCAGCCTCGACGAGCCGCGCACCTTCGGTCGGGCCTTCGACGTGGGCGGCGACGAGGCGTTCACCGCCGGCGAGATGGTCGACGTGGCGGCCCGCGTGCTCGGCCGGCGCCCGCCGTGGAAGCTGCACCTCCTGCCCTGGCTGCTGGCGCCGTTCGCCGGGCTCCTCGAGCGCATCGCTGGCCTGCCCCGCGGCGCCTTCGCCGACCTGCTGCTGGGCCTGGACGCCGACCTCGTCGGCGATGTGGGGCCGATCCGCGCCATCATCCCGCTCACGCCCATGCCGTACGCGCAGGCCGTCGAACGCGCGCTCGCCGACTGAGCACCTGCACGGGCGACCGGGCCCGCGTGTCGCTTGCAGCTGGATGCCATGCCGCCAGGCGACCGCGGACGGATCGCCCTGCCGCTCACGCTGGCCCCCTGGGCGCGAGTCCGGTCCGTGCCATGCTGCGCACCCTGCCCCGCGGAACCGAAGGACGCCTCACGTGAGCCTGCAGACCACGCGCGACACCTGCCTTGCCCGCGACGCAAGCGACCCGCTGCGCCGCCTGCGCGACGAGTTCGCGCTACCGGACGGTGTGATCTACCTGGACGGCAACTCGCTGGGCGCCCGCCCCAAGGCGTCGCTGGCCCGTGCCAGGGAAGTGATCGAAGCGGAATGGGGCGACGGCTTGATCCGTAGCTGGAACACGGCCGGCTGGGTGCACCTGTCCCGCCGCCTGGGCGACCTCCTGGCTCCGCTGATCGGCGCCGGCAGCGGTGAAGTGGTGGTCACCGACACCACGTCCATCAACCTGTTCAAGGTGCTGGCTGTCGCCCTGCGCCAGCAGCAGAGCAGCGCGCCCGAGCGCCGGGTGCTCGTGTCGGAGCGCGACAACTTCCCCACCGACCTGTACATCGCCGAGGGCCTGACCGAGCTGCTGAAGATGGGCGGCGGCGCAGCCTACGAGCTGCGCCTGATCGACTCGCCCAGGGAATTGCCGCAGGCGATCCGCGACGACGTGGCGGTGCTGATGCTCACCCATGTCAACTACAAGACCGGCACCATGCACGACATGGCCGCCGTCACGGCGCTCGCGCGCGAAGCCGGCGTGCTGACCGTGTGGGACCTGGCGCATTCCGCCGGCGCCGTGCCGGTGGACCTCCACGGCGCCCGCGCCGACTTCGCCGTCGGCTGCACCTACAAGTACCTGAACGGCGGACCCGGCGCGCCGGCCTTCCTGTGGGTGGCGCCGCGTCATCAGAGCCGCTTCGGGCAGCCGCTGTCGGGCTGGTTCGGCCATGCCCGGCAGTTCGCGATGGAACCCGCCTACACCCCCGCCGACGGCATCGGCCGCTTCCTGTGCGGCACCCAGCCGATCACCGCGCTTTCGCTGGTGGAATGCGGGCTTGCCATCTTCCGCCATACCGACATGGCCACGCTGCGCGCCAAGTCGCTGGCGCTGACGGAGCTGTTCATCCAGCTGGTGGAAGCCCGCTGCGGCCAGCATCCGCTGATCCTGGTCACCCCGCGCGACGCCGCCCGTCGCGGCAGCCAGGTCAGCTTCGAGCACCCGCAGGGCTACGCGGTGATGCAGGCGCTGATCGCCCGTGGCGTGATCGGCGACTACCGCGAGCCCCGCATCATGCGCTTCGGCTTCACCCCGCTGTATACCCGCTTCGTCGACGTATGGGATGCGGTGGAAGCGCTGCGCGACCTTCTGGACAGCGGCGCCTGGGACAAGCCGGAATTCCACCAGCGCGGCGCGGTGACCTGATCCTCCCGTGGCCTGGACGGGAAGCCGCCGGGGACGCGCTGGCCCGGCGCTCGCAGCCTGCTGCGATCGGGTAGCATGGGAGGTTCCGAATCGGGCACTCTCGGGCTGCGGGCGAGACATCTCCGAGGAGCACGGCTCATGGGCAAGACGGCCAAACTGTTCTCGGTTCCGAAAGAGCGGCAGATGGAGGCGCTCTGCGCGCGCAGCGCCGAGATACGGGACGAGTTTCGAGCGTGCTTCTCCGTGTCGCCCGGGCACCCGAAGACGCACGAGGAGCCGCGAGAGGCCGAAGCGCCCCATTTCGACGGCCTCTGGGTCTTCGGGGATGGGCCCGGTGTTGTGGTGGACGACACCGGCGCGCACGTCGAAGCCGAGCTCCTCTGCAATCGCGCGCTCGGGGAGCGCTCCTACGTGCAGTACGAGGTCCGCATCGAAGCGCTCGATCTTCGGTACAAGGGCGACTACGCGCCGTATTACAGGAGTCGCGGCAGGATCCTGAAGCACATCGGAAAGCGCCTCGAGCTCTTCTGCGCGTACTCGCTGCTCGAGCTCCACGAGCTGGTGCGGAGCCGCGGGGTCGAGGACACGACGCTCGGCGCGCTCTTCTCGCCCAGGCACGTGAAGGCCATGTTCATGGCGTTTCGCGTGCCGATCCGCTTCACCGGCGACCTTGGTTGAGGTGCGGCCCGGCGCCTCGCGACGCGCGGCATGTCGGTCTCGGCCCGGCGCCGGGCACGGCGCGCCGGGCGACGGTTCGTCATCGACCGGCTGTTCTGCAGGATTTCTCTAGGCGCGCGCGCTCACGAGCCAGCAGGCCGCGGTGAAGCGGGCAGCGCCCTCCTGGACGTACGCGTCGAAGGCAGCGCGAACCGCCTGGGCCGTCCGGGCGCGCGTCGGCTCGTCCGCGTCCCGCAGCGCCTGACCCACCGGTCCGAGCCTGGTGACGTAGGCGAGCAGGTCCTTCTCCGCGACGCCGATCGGCACGTCGATCGAGCGAATGTCGACGTCGGTCCAGCCGCTCGCGTCCAGGATCCGCTGCACCCGCGCTCTGTCCGCGAAGGCGAACGGGCCGGGGGCGTCGGGGTCCGGGACGCGCAAGCTCGGCAGGAGCGGGGCCGCAGCGCGCGCGGCCTCGGTCATGAACGGGTTCTCGTCCGCGCTGCGCCATGCCACGAACGAGAGCTTTGCCTCGCGCCGGGCGGCGCGCCGGATGTTGGCGAACGCCGCCGCGGGATCGTCGAAGAACATCACGCCGAAGCGCGAGATCACCGCGTCGAACGTGGCCTGCTCGAACGCATGGGTCTGCGCGTCCGCCTGGACGAACGCGGCGGACGCCAGCCCCTCGGCGGCGGCGCGTGCCCCGGCGGCCGCCACGAGCGGCCCGGAGATATCCACGCCGAGGCAGAGGCCCGCTGGCCCGAGGCGCCGCGCCATCGCGAGGGACGTGGCGCCCGCGCCGCAGCCGACGTCGAGGACCCGCCGGCCCTCGCCGGGGAAGCCCTCGTCGATGAGCCGCGTCGCGAGCGGCGCCATCATGCCGTCGAGCACTTCCTGCATTTCCACCCAGGTGCGCCCGCTGGCCTCGTTCCACAGCGTGGCCTGGTCGCGATTCGGTTGATGGGCTTCTGACATCGGCGTCTCCTTCGGTTTGCAGTCGGAACTCATGTGCCGTAGTCTGCAAGTTCAAGTCAACTTGAGGTCAAGCGTGAAACAGCTGGACATCGCGGAGGTGGCCCGGCGCTCCGGCGTGCCCGCCTCGACCCTGCGGTTTTACGAGGAGAAGGGGCTGAGCGCGTCCACCGGGCGGCGGGGCTTGCAGGCGCCCCGGCGGCGGTCCGCCTGAGTCTGGCCGGATGCCGCCGCCAGGCCGGTCAGAAGTTGGCGCAGAAGCTCGCGTAATCCAGCGCCACCTGGTCAGCGTAGTCGAGCGCGATCGCGCGGACCTTGGCGCGGAATCCCGTGTGATCGCCGTCGGTGAGCGCGTCGATCTCCCTGTCGACCGAGTCCGGGAACACCGCCGCGTCCCAGTCCTCGTCGGCGCGCGCGTGCTGCGTCGCCAGGATCTCGCCCCACTGCTCTGCGAGGTTGGTGAAGCGGGTCATCGTCGAGAGGTCTGCGGTGTCGAAGGTGTCCTTGTAGGGCGATCGCTCGCGCACGCTGTAGCTCTGGCCGTCGGAGAGCGTCATCCAGCCGAGCAGGTCATCGACGCGGTAGCCGAGCGCCTTGTACGCGAGCACGGTCCGGTACGCCTGGTTGCCGCCGCTCGCCGCGTTCGTCTGCGAGACGGCGGCGGCGGCGATGCCGGCGAACGCGCTCGGCGCGCCCTGGGCCTTGACGTCGAGGAGGCGGTCGTCGTCCTGCCCCGTGGTCGGCCCCTCGATCAGCACATAAAACCGCGTCACGCCGAGCGAGCCAATGCCGCTGTGAAGCCGCTGGGCCACGCCCTTCACCGCGAAGTAGGCGGCCGGCAGCCCGGCGCCGCCGCCGCTCAGGGTGGCGCGATAGGCCGACATGTGGCCCCGGACGTCGGTGTCGACGGCCGCGGTCACCGCGACGAGATCCGGATTGCCCGCCGTGTCGAGCGTGCGCACGCCGCCGACTTTGATCGTGAAATCATCGAGCATCTCGGTCCGGCTGTTCGACGCCTCGACGTCGTCGAGGAAGTCGTCGAGCAGGCCATAGGTGTTGCTCGACGTGAACTTCAGCGTGATCTCCTGGCTGTTCCCGGCGTAGCTCGCGATCGCGTCGAGGTACGCCTCGGTGAACGCGTCGAGGAGCGAGCTCTGGTTGGCGGCGCTGAAGCCGCCGTTTTCGCGCGCGACCAGGGCGAGGCTCGTGGCGAGCCTCCAGACGTCGAGCTGGTAGTCACCGATGACCGCCTCGTCGAAGTCGTTGATGGCATAAACGACGTCGCCCTGGTCGTCATCGAACGAGCCCATGTTGTTGACGTGCATGTCGCCGCCAAGCCACGTCCTGGTGGAGCTCGCGCCGCCATACGTGAGGAGCTGGGACGAGCTGCCGAGATCCTTCCAGTAAAGGTGGTTCGAGCCGCGGAAGAACGTGAACGGGGACGCCTTCATCTCCGCGTATTTCTCGGACCGAGCGCTCGAGGGCAGGCCTGCGCTGGCGCTCGTGATCTCGGCGACGACATAACTCGTGCGGCTCGAGGCCGCCGAGCCGGGGGCGACGGCGAGGGCGATGGCGGAGAAGGCAGCGGCGGCGCAGCCGCGGCGTGTGACGAGCGCTGGAATCGATGGTGTGGACATTGACTTGCTCCTGCGGGCGATCGCGCTGTCGTACGTCGAGCGCGGACTGCACAGCAAGCGCCCGCGCCGGGTGACACGAGCGCGATGCAGTGTCGTCATGCGACCGCCGAGGGAGGGACAACGGTGGTCTCTGGCAGCAGTGGCGACCGGCGCACGCCGCGCCCGGCCTGTGCTGTGCCTCCCGCCGGTCATTCCATCATTCCAGCAGGGTGGGGGAATTCCCACGCCACCCAACACAGGGCGCCGGCAGGGGGGCGGGACCGCTTCCCGTCGTCAGGCGGTGCGTGCGCAGGCGGCACCCTGCTCGGCAGAGCGCGGGGTGCTCCCCGGGGTGGCGGGATCGAGGCGCGTACCACGTTGTGGCCTGCTACCGTCGCGCTCGAGGCGAGCGCAGGCAGGAACGGGAGCGGGAAGAGGCCAAGTTGAAGCAGGGAGTGGAAGGAGTGGAAGAGGAGCGGCGGGCGGCCCAGGAGCGTGTGTCGCGGAGGCTGGGGGCGATTGCGGCCGTCGCCGCTGCGGCGGTGATGGCGACGATCGTCGTCTGGGCGCTGGAGCAGCGCGGCGCGGCACGGAATGCGGAGGCTGCAGCGCGAAGGGCGGAGGATGCGCAGCGAGAGGCGGCGGCCCAGGCGGCGCGAGCGCGAGCTTCTTCGCTGATGGCCGGCGCTCGTGAGCTGCTGGCGCGAAACCAGCCGGAGTCAGCGGTGCAGCTGCTGCTCGAGGTAAGGGACGCGGACGGAGTACGTGGCTGGACCGATCTGACACGTGATGTGCTGGCCTCGGCATCCTTCGATGCCCACGATGCGCGGCCATGGGGGCGACGTGTTGGTTGCCGATTCCAGCCCCGATGGGCGGCGCATCGTCACCGCCTCGAGCGACGAGACCGCGCGGGGGTGGAACGCGGCCCTTCGCGCCGCCACCAGCGACTGCATTTCTCCTGAAATGAGCCGGACCTACCTCGACGAGGGCGACGAAGACGCCCGTCTGGGCTACGAGTCCTGCGAGCGCTCGCCGGGTCCCGTTCTACGCAGACGTTGACCTGCCGTGAGCTGCAAGGGTGCCTGCTCGACATCGACCGGCCGGCCGGCAGCGAATCGGGCAGCTGCGGGACCCGCCGGTCGTAGAAGGACGCGGGGACGGGCTCGTCGGGAAGCACGCCTACGACGGGCGGCGCTCTAGGTGCCGAGCGCGATCCAGTTGACGTCGACGCCGTGCACCTGGCTGCCGAACCAGGTGCTGAGCAGCACCGTGAAGCCGGCGCGATCGATGTGGCGCGCGCGCACGCGCACGCGCACCGCGTCGCTGCCTTCCACGTCCAGACCGGCGATGCCGATGTGCACGACCGGCGGGCTGTTGAACTCGCGCTCGAACTCGACGCGTGCCGAGAACTCCCGATCGATGCCCTCGCTGGGCGGTCCGAGCAGGTTCCAGTGCGGCTGCGCCTTGCCAAAGTGGTTCGTGCCGGCGAGCATCTGCAGAGGGGTCACGGCGGTCGTCATGGCGGCGCATCGGAGTCGAGGCGCCGAGCCGGGTCAATCGCCTTTGCACGAGGCCCCTCGCGAGCCGGTGGACGACACGCGACGGAAACTCGGGAGATCACCGGAGCGCCTCGTGAGCGCTCCCGGCGCGCCGCCAGGTCGTGCTCCGCGGTGGATGCTCGGCAAGCGAGGAGCGCCTGCCCATGCTCGCGATCGAGCGCTCGCGCCGAGGCGCTGCGCGATCTCCTTGCGCAGGGAGTCCGGCGTGTCGCTGGGCGCATGGCGGCTGACGATGTCAACCCGCACGGTGGGGCGAGATGGCCCTGGATCGGCCAACCCTCTCTAGCACTCCCTACCTGCTCAGCGACATCGTCGGGCTGGCGTGCGAACGGCCGCTCGCCGGCGCTCGCCCCGTTTCCCCCGCATGGGCGTCGATCGCGCGGAAAATCGATACGGCTCGCCGGAATGCCGCCGGCGCATTCAACACGCGTTGGATTTGCGCTCCTATTTTTCTCACATCGGGAGCCGGTCACTCAGCGTGGATCCTGCGGTAGCCTGCGCGCGCATGCGGAAGGGCGAGCGGCGTTCGCGATCGCACGGCACGAGATCCAGGCCGTTCGCCTGGCCCCCGAGCACACCGAGCAGAGCGCGACGCAGGATGGAGCGTGGCGCGAAGAGAGAGGTTGAACCACACCTCCACGGCGCATTGACCCACCCGAATGCCGCTGGCACCCTGCCGCCTCCATGAACGCTGCCCTCAGCACCCTGGAGCTCCTGCTCGCGGACGCGACCGAGCTCCGCCCCACCCTCGCGGCGGGCCTGCCCGAGGTGACGGCGGGCATTGCGCCGCGGCCGGACAAGACGTCTCGTCGTGTGGACGCGCTCGTGCGCGAGATGCCGGACGCAGATCCCAACGATCTCGCCCTCCAGCGCTGGTCGGTGATCGCGCCCGAAGGCGCGCTGGGCGACGAGGCGCTCGAGGCGATCGCGCCGCTCCTCCGGCTCCGGGAGGCGGAGCAGGGGGCGCCCGTGAGACCCTACCGCGTCAAGCCTGGAATGGACATGGCCGAAGCGGCCCGCTGGAAGACCGATGTGCTGCGCGACGAGTCGATTCCGGAGGAGGAGAGGCCCCGGTATCTGCTCCTCCTCGGGGATCTCGACGCCGTCTCCGCCGAGCTCCAGCACGTCCTCGCCAACGGCGCGTTCGTCGGCCGCCTCCACATCGCGGGCGCCGACGGCAAGCCGGATCCCAGCGGCTATGCCGCGTACGCAGACAAGGTGGTGCGCTGGGGCAAGGAGCCTTCTGGCCACGACCGGCCCGATGCGCTGTTCTTCGTCGCGGACGACGGCACCGCCGCTACCCAGCTCGGCCGCAGCCTGCTCATCGCGCCTTGCGTCGCGATGGCGCAGAGGCAAGGCAGGCGACCGTTCCCGGCCGCGAACGTCGTCGAGATCCCCGGCGCCGGCAGCGCAGACGATCTCCTCCGCGCGGGGAGCACGCCGAGGCCTTCCGTGCTCCTGTCCGTGAGCCACGGGCTCGGCCGGCCCCGCGGCGGGTGGGCCTCCGTCGATCAGCAGCGCGCGCTCCAGGGGGCGCTGCTCGTGGGCGCACAGGGCAGCTCCGCGCCGCTGCTCACGGCGGACATGCTGCAACACGCGCCCTTCCTCCCAGGCGGCCTGTGGTTCTGTCTGGCCTGCTTCGGGGCCGGGACGCCGAAGGAGAGCGCGTTCTATCCCTGGCTCTCGCTCCTCGCGCGCGAGGGCGCCTACGGCGGCCAGGTCCAGCGGGTGCTGGCGAGCTTGCCTCAGGGCGGCGAGCGTCCGTTCCTCGCCGCGCTGCCGCAGGCCGCGCTCCGGAATCCAGAGGGGCCGCTCTCGGTGATAGCGCACCTGGATCTGGCCTGGACCTTTGGCTTCGTCGATCCCAGCAGGATGACCCAGAGCCGCGCCTCCCGGATCTTTGGCAGCATCCAGGCCATGGCCCGCGGCAGCCGCGCCGGCGTGGCGCTCGACGCGCTGATGCGCTCCTACCGCGAGGTCAACGATGAGCTGCTCGCCGGCTACCACGCCGAGGAGGACGCGCGCGCGTGGAAACGGCCCTCCCCGGTCGATCCCATGCAGCGCGGCAGCGCCTTCATGCTGCGCAACGATCTGCGGGGTTATGTGCTCCTCGGCGATCCCGCGGCGCGGCTGCCCCTGAAGGGGAGCCAGGCCCCGCACCCGACAGCGCCGTAGTCGGCAATCGCGAACCCGGCGCGCGCGTCGCTCTCCTGACTCGCGCAGATGCGAGCACGCCCACGCTTACGACGTACTCCACAGCCGTGGATGGGAACGCCGTGGACGGGCAGAGTCCTGGGCCTTCATGGTCTGTCGCTCTACACGCGAACCAGGCCCAGTCCGTCCAGCGCCGCTCGCCCGTCCGTCACTCACGGAACCTCCGATGTGAGGGACGGTGGCTTTCGTCGCGGGCACCGGCGCGCGCCGTAGACAAGGCGCTGAAGCACAGGCATCTTCGACGATGCGGCATGGTGCGTCTGCTGCGCCGCACGGGCCGCGGGGGAGGTATGGATGCACGCAAACTTGGATTCATTTCCTGAACCGCTCGCGGTGCTCGACGCGAACCTCCGGTTGCGGGAGGCCAACCTGGCCTGGCGCAACGCGTTCGGAGAGGCGGCGCTGCTTGTGCCCGAGGCGGAGGAGGCCGCTCGCGCGGTGCTCGGCGGGGTCCAGAGCCGGGCGGAGATCGACGCCACGGCGGGCAGCGGGGCGAGCCCGCAGCGCTGGACGCTCCTGCGGTGCTCGAGATCCGAGGGAGAGCCGCTCGTCTTCGTCCACGCTCATGCGGCCGACGACGCCGCGCAGCGCCGCCGCGAGGAGGCGCTCGCCGAGGAGCTGGAGCTCCTGCGCAACTTCATCGATCTCGCGCCCAACCTCATGTTCATCAAGGACCGGCGCAGCCGCTTCGTCATGGCGAACAGCGCCCTCGCGAGCTGCTACGGGATGACGCCGGCGCAGGTCGTCCACGCGTCCCAGCACGAGCTCACCACGAGCGCGGACGAGGCCTCGGGCTTCACCAGCGTCGACCGGCAGGTCATCGACACGGGACAACCCGCCGTCATCGAGGAGAAGGAGACGCGGCCGAACGGCGATGTGCACTGGTACGAGACGGTCAAGAAGCCCATCCTCCGCAGGAGCGGCGAGGTGCAGGTCGCCTGCTTCTGCGTGGATGTCACCGAGCGCCAGCGGGCGCAGGACGCGCTCCAGAGCTCGGCGCGCGAGCTCGAGGCCATGGCCGCGGCGGCCCGGCGCGAGGCGGACGAGAAGTCGGCGCTCGCGGCGGAGCTCGACCGGAGGCTCGCCGTCATCCAGGCGCAGCACCGGCAGATCCTGGCGCTCTCCGCGCCCATCCTGGAGGTCGCAGATGGCGTCGTCGGCGTGCCGCTCATCGGCGCCATGGATGAGGAGCGGACGGCGACGCTCACCGAGCGCCTTCTCAACATCATCGCGACGCGGCAGGTGCGCAGCGTCGTGCTCGACCTCTCGGCGCTCGAGACGATCGACACGCGCACCGCCGATCGGCTGGTCGGCATCGTCCGCGCGATAGGCCTGCTCGGCGCGCGCGCGGCGATCACGGGGATCCAGCCGGCGGTCGCGCACACGATCACCTCGCTGGGCATCGATCTGTCGAGCATGGTCACGATGCGCACCCCGAAGGACGCGATCCGCCTCTTCTCGACGCCCGGCCCAGCCCGCTAGTCCGGCGGGCGCGTCACATCGGCTCTTGAAGGTCCTTGTAGCTCGGCAGTCCGCCGAAGTTGAACCCGATGCCGAAGTTGTAGACGAGCCCCCGGCCCTCGAGGCTCTTCATCATCGTGAGCTCCGGGTGGATCGCGAAGTTGTCGGAGGTCCGGAACTGGAACCCGAGGCTGCCTCGGAGGAGGAGGCCATCCGCGCTCGAAGCGGCCTCGCCGTCGTCCACGATATTGCCCGAGGCGAGGCCGTAGGTGATGCCAGGGGTCACCACGATCGAGAACCAGTCCGTCGGGTTCACGCCGAGCATCACCGGCGCGTGAAGGTAGACGATGTGGACCGACGCCTCGTCGGACGCGAGGTAGAAGTACTGAACCCCTGGATCGACGGCGAGATCAAAGACGCCGCGGACCGGGTTCACCTTGAGATCGACGCCGAACGAGCTGAGGTTATGGACGTGGGCGCCGACGTCGAGGATGTCCGTCAAGCCGGAACGGAGCTGATACGAGGGCAGCGTCGGCATGAACCCGCTGGTCGTCCTCCTCCTCGCCTCCGCCTGGCCGGTCTCTGGATTCACCTCGTCCTCGGTGATCTCGCCGATGTAGCCGAAGCTTTCGAGTGACACCGAATGCGCGACCTTGCCGGGCGCCACGGTCCGCGGGGTTCCGTAGGAGTTCGGGTTGGGGCAGCCCGAGAGCAGGGCGCCGAAGAGCAGGACGGCCGGAAGCGCAAGGAGCCGAGCAGAGGGCTTTCGCATAGCCGATCATCCTATCCATTCCACACTCGCGATGTCCAGGCACCTCGCGGGGAAAGCAGCATTGCAGCGGCATGGCCTCACGCATCGTTCTCGCATTCGCATGGTTCGCGCACGCCAGGTGCCGCCCGTTCGGCGCTGTCTCGGGTGTCCTGGAGCAGCGTGGGAGCGCTGTTGTCTCATCGCGCAACGGCCGTGATGGGTCGATTCGCCGCTCCCTTGTCGAGATCGGGCCATGGAGCGTATACGTCGGCGGCATCTCGCTCCTTCCTTGCCACCCGCGACGGCGTGAACCTGCAGTACCTCGAAGCTGGCAGAGGCCTCTGGTCATGAACCCGGGATGGTCACAGACGGCGATCATGGTCGCGCAGCAAGTCGAGGCATTCTCGCGCCACCACCGCGTCATCGCGCTGGAGTTGCGAGGGCACGAGACTCGGACAAGCTGTCGTACGGCGACCGGATGGCGCGCGCCGAGCCGGCGTTGGACCTCGACATCGAGACCGGGCGAGTCACGGTGCGAGACGAGGGGAGAGGCGCTTCCTGGACGGTCGGCGCGCCGGTGGCGCTCGTGGGGGCGCCGTCGTCGGCATCGCAGATCGAACGACCAGCGCCCTTGCGCTACGTGAGCACGGGGCGCGCGTCGGGAGAGCCCGCCTCGCCGGCCGGCGTGGGCTGGTTCCGCTCGAGGGCCTCGATGCGCCCGAGGAACGCGCGCCCCTTGGCCGGATCCGTCATGTACACGAACGCCGCGAGCCCCTTGAGCTGCGCGAGCGTCTCGCCCTTGCCCGGCCTCCCGAGCTCCCGGTTGCGGATCGCCGCGCGCAGCGCGCGCACCCGCTCGCGCGGGACCCGCGCCTCCGGCGCCCCCTCGCTCGCCTGGTTGACGACGAGGCCTGTCACCTTCTGCCGGCTGCCCCTGCGCATCACCACGGTCTTGCTCGGGTGCAGCCGGAAGCCCTCCGAGCTCAGGATCTCCCGGAGCCCGCGGAGCAGCGCGCCCACCGGCGCGCGCGGCCGCGCGGCGCCGGCGAGGCCGGGCGCCTCGGGCGCGCGGAAGGAGAACGTGAGATCGTCAGCATACCGCGTGTAACGAAGCCCCAGCTTGCGGGCGAGGCCGGACGCGCGCCGATCGAGCCGCAGGCAGATCGCGTTCGTGATCGCCGGGGAGGTGGGCGCGCCCTGCGGGAGCACGCGCGGGCCCGTCGCCACGTAGAGCGTCTGCCCTCGGAACTGCACGACGTCCCGCGGCGCCTCCGTCGAGAGGAGCGCCACCAGCGTCGCGGGACCCTCGGCCACGCCCGCCTTGCGGAGCAGGCCGCGCACCCGGCGCCACGTGATCGTCGGGAAGAAGTCCTTGATGTCCACCTTGACGATCGTGTCGGCGCCGGCGTGCGCGGCGGCGTTCGTGACGATGGATCGGCTCGCCAGGAAGCCGTGCGCCGCGGCGTGGACCGGCAGCTTCTCGAACAGGTTGCGGAGCGCCCAGCGCTGCGCGCGCTTCAGGTCCCGCTTCGGCGACGAGATGGTGCGCGCGCTGCCGTCGCGCTTCGGGATGTGCCACCGCCGGTAATGGGTGCCCGTGTCGACCTCGCGGTGGTACGCGAGCCAGCGGAGCCGCGGGATCGACAGCCCCAGCGCGCTCGCGAGCTCGGCCGCGCCCGGCAGGTCGGGGAGGCCGTGCGCCCGCGCGCGCTCGCTCAGCCCGGGCACATCGAGCCTGTCCGGCCCGCCACGGTCGCTCCAGTGCACGCCCGCGCCGAGGTGATTGACGTGCGTGGCGACGTAGGCCTCCCAGGCCAGGCGGCGCAGCGAGCGGCGCTCCCTGGCCTCGACCTTCTTGCGCTCCTTCCACTGGGCGCGCTCCCTGTCGGACATCGCCTTGGGATCGCCGGTCGCGAGGGCGCCCTTCGACGTGAGCTCCGCGCTCACCCACGCGTCGATCCCGCCCGCCTCGTCGATCGCCTTCCAGCGGGCGACGCGCTCCTCGTGGGCCAGCCGGCGCGCTTCTGCGCCTGCGGCGGCGTGGAAGCGCGCCGCCGCGCCGCCGGGGGCAGGCGGCGTCGTGATGGGGAGAACGACGGGGGCTCGGGCTTGAACGGTCGCGTCGATCTTCGCGGTCATGTCTCGGTGGGAGCGTGGTGGTGAGTCACGATGGGAGCGATCTGTCCCGGGGACACCGGACCGTCGATCGCTGTCTCATGTCGCCAAGAGAGGCTCCAAGCGCATCACCTTCATCGCTTGGTGCACGGTAGCCTCACCGGTTCTCTTCGGCTAGACGAGCCCTACGGCGTCGGGAGAAACGGCGTTTGCGAGGTTGTCTCAGCTCTCCCGACGCCGTAGGGCTCGTCTAGCCGAAGAGAACCAAGAACAGGCTACCTTGCGGAGAGTGACTGGCGGTTCCTCCAGAGCGGCGCGACGCCGCTCCTACGCTCGAGGCGTGGAGGCTGGTGCGTTCAGAACCTCTCCTGGCAACACGAACAATCTCTTTTTCTTGACCTCCTTTCCTCTCTCATGCTGACGACGCGTCGGCGTCCACGAACCCGGAGGACGTCAATGCATCCAGTCTCTTGAAATACGCGTCGCGCGCTTCGCCGTCCGTGTCAAACCAAATGCGCTGGTGTCGCGGCGCTTCGGCGCGCGCCCCCCACGACAGGTGTACTACGCGGTCGTCCAGGGAGACACGGTAGACGACCTCCGCGCCCGAGGCCTCGCGGCGCACGTACGTGCGCGTCTCGGCGCGGATGAGCGACCGCCCCTCGGCCGTCTGGCGCAGGGCGTCCCGCTCGGCGCGCTCGCGGGCGTAGGCGACGCGGAGCGCGATCATGTGCTCGCACGGACCTTCGCGGAGGCCGCTCCGGCGGAACGTGGGGCAGCTGCACCACGCGTCGGAGACGCGGCCCTCGAGATCCATCGTGAACCGCGGGGCGAAGTCGCGGTGGGCCTCCCGGTCCGCGACCTCTCCGTGGATCTCGGTGCCCTCTCCGGCGATCTCGTGCACCTTGGTCGGCCTGACCGCGCCGGGCGCGCCGAGCAGGCGGTGGGCCGCGGCCTCGCGGGGCGAGCTGTAGCGGATGTCGCGCTCGTCCACCGGATCGGCGAACAGCTCGCGCGGGCGGTAGACGCGGCGCGCGACGTCGTAGAGCACCCGGCCGCGCAGGCACTCGAGCTGGAGCGCCGCGCGGGCGTCCTCGGCGCCGCCGCCGGCCGCGAGCGCCGCGAGCGGGAGCGGCCCGCGCTCGCGGAGGAGGGCGATCTGCCTGCCCGCGAGCGCGTCGAGCGCCGCGCGCGCCTTGTCGCCGCCTTTCCCCTCGCGGGGCATCAGGGCGTCGAACGAGGCGGCGCTGGCCCAGCTGCTGTCGGTCCAGCCCGTGAGCGCGATCGTCAGCGTCGCGCGGCCCAGATCGAGCACCCAGAAGACCGGCAGCCCGGGGCCCCGGAGCTCGGCGCGCACGCGCTGCACGTGCGGCAGGAGCCGCGACAGCGCGAGCAGCCGCTGCCGGCCGAAGGTCCGGACCACGCGCGCCGGGCCCTCGTACGGAGGGCCGTGGCCCTCGATCAAGATCTCCCAGGGCTCCAGGATGAGGCGCGGCGGCTTGCCGGGGACGAGCTCGAAGCGCAGGCCGCGCGGCGGCTTCTTCGCCTTGCGGGTGCGGAGCACGAAGAGCGCGTTGTAGAGATCGATCGGCGCGAGCTCGCAGGAGACCGCGGGGAGCGTCGCCGCCGACTGCACCTGCAGGAAGCCGCGGAGCCAGGTCGTCGGGACCTCGAGCGAGCGCTCGATCGGCGTCGCGCGGGCTGCCGCGGCGTCGCCGCGCGCCACGCCTGCGTCGAGCTCCACCTTGGCGTAGGCGCGAAGGCGATCGATCTGCTCGACGATGCGCGGCGAGAGATCGACGAAGGCGGTGCCGTGGGCGGCCTCGCGGCCCTCGAAGAGGTCGCTGGAGAAGGCGAGCCGGGCGTAGGCGCTCTCGTCGCGCGAGAAGACCTCGATCGAGACCTCGTCCGGGTGCACGGTGAGCACGGGATCGAGCGCGCCGGAGGCCCTCGGCTTCGCGGCGGAGCCGTCGCCCTGGGTCGCCGCGTCGTCGGGGAAGGCGCCCTCCAGGAACGCCTTCTGCGCCTCCCAGATGGCCGCCGTCGCCTTCTTGCCCTGCTTCATCAGGTAGGCGAGGTACGCGGTCCGATCCCGGCCCTTGTACCGGAGATCGCTCTCCAGGATGGTCGCCAGCGCGGCCATCGCGTCGCGGAAGAGCGCCGCGTCGCGGACGGTGCCGCGCACGCCGACCGGGCCGCGGGCGCCGTCGAGGGAGAGGCGCACGCTCGAGTGGAGCGGGGCGGCGGCGAGCTCGCTCGGCGCGGCGTACCGGAGGAGGATCGGGCGGGCGAGTGCGGCCGTCATGCGTTGACTCCTTCGGGGGTCTCGGGCGATGCGGGGGAGGGCGCGGCCGCGAGCCGCGCCGCGCGGGGATCCGCCGCCTTGCGCTTCGCGCGGCGGTACGCTCGGTACGCGGCCTTGCGGAGGGCGACGTCGGCCTTCTCTTTGGCCTTCTCCTTGTCGAAGGCGAGCGCGGCGAGCGCCTCGAGCGCGCGCTCGCCACCGGCGCGGCCGAGCGCCGCGATGGCGTCGAGGCGCGCGGAGGCGTCGCCGCCGCTGCCCTGCGCGAGCGCGATCAGCGGGGCGAGCGCGGCGACGTCGTGGCGCGCGAGGATCGACGGCAGCGCGAGGCGCCGGCCCGGCTCGGTCGCGGTGAGCGCCGCGAGCGCCTCGGGCGAGGCGACGCGCGCGGTCGGCCCGAAGGCGACCGGGTCGAACGGCCTCACCGCCACGGCGATCGCGGCCGAGCCGTCCGGCGCGAGCGCGGCGAGCGCGGCCGACGCCGAGGCCCGGACGCCGGCGTCCATGTCCTTGAGGGCCGCCGTGAGCGCCTCCACGGCGCCCGCGGGCGGCGCGGCCCCTGCGGACCTCGCTGCCGACTCGAGCGCGCCGAGGGCGCGCGCGGCCTCGCGGCGGACCTCGCCGGGAGCGCTGTCGTTCGAGAGGAGCGCGCGCAGCGCGGGCGCCGTCGCGGTCGCGCCGGCGCGGCCCGCGGCCCAGAGGAGCTCGCGCCACGCCGCGGCCTCGGCGCTGCGCTCGTCGCCGTGCGCGGCCGACCAGCGCTCCGCGGTGCGCTGCGCCGCGGCGGCGAGCGCGCCCGCGAGGGCCCCGCGATCGCCGGTCACGGTGCCGGCGGCGATGAGCCGCGCGGCCTCCTGCCGCGCCGGGGCGCGCTCGTCCTCGAGCATGCGCAGGAGCGCGGCCACCGGCAGCGCGCCGCGGCGGAGCAGGCCCATGGCGAGGCGCTGCCGCAGGTCCTCGTCCTTGAGCGCGGCGAGCCGCGGCAAGAGCTCGGCCGGGTCGGCCTCCGCGGCGAGGTAGCTCGCCGCCGGGCCCGCGATGTCATCGTACTCGCTCCCGACCGCGAGGAGCTCGACGCGCGTCCGCTCGCCGGGGAAGAGCTTCTCCAGCGCCTTGCGCGCGTTCTTGCGGACCTCGCTGCTCCGCGCGTCGAGCGCGCGGGCGAGCGCGGGCTCGGCCGCGCCGTCTCCGAGCAGGCCGAGCTCGTTCACCGCGACGATGCGGAGCCTGTCGGGCGTGTCGCCGGCCCGCACGAGCTCCTCGAGCAGCACGCGGGCGCGCTCGCCGCCGATCCAGCGCACGCCCTTCGCCGCCGACTCGCGGAGATCGATGGAGTCCGCGTGGAGCGCCTGCTCGACGCGCTCCGAGGCCCGCTTGCGGAGCTCGGCGCTCCCGAGCTTCGGGGCCATGCGGCCGAGCGCCTCGGTGGCGGCGGCCTGCATGCTCGGCTCGATGGGCGCTTCCTTGGTGCCGCCGGCGGCCACCGCCTCGAGCTCCTCCAGGGCGCGGGCGTCGCCGAGCGTACCGAGCGCGAGCAGCGCGCGCTCCCGCTCCCCGGGCTCGCCCGCGCGCACGACGAGGAGGAGCGGCCGGAGCGCTGACGCGAGGCCCCGCTCGGCCACCCCCTCCGCGGCGGGCAGCACGAGCTCGCGGGCGCCCGCGCGCAGCACGGCCTCGAGCGGCCCGGAAGGCGCGCGCTCCTGTCGATCGCCCTTCACCCGCTTCGCGTAGGACGTCACGGCCGCGACGCGCGTGGGGAGATCGCGATCCCCGAAGAGCGCGACAAGGAGGTCGTTCTGCGCGGGATCGTCGCCGAGATCGAGCTCGCGCGCCGCGGCGAGGCGGAGCGCCGGGTCCTTCGCGCGCGCGGCGGCGGCGAGGAAGGCGAGCGCGAGCGCCGTCTCGCGCTTCTCGCGCTCGCGCCCCTTGTCGACGATCTCGAGGCACGCCTTGAGCGCGGCGCTCCGGACCTCGGCCGCCTCGTCGTCGAAGCGCGCCGCGAGCGGCGCGGTGGCCGCGGGGTTCCGCGTGCTCCCGAGCGCGCTCGCCAGCGCGGCGCGGTCCGCCGGCGTGGCGGCCTCATCCATGCGCGCCGCGAGCGCCCGCACCGCCGCGTCGCTCGCGAGCGCGACGAGCGCCTTGCGCGCGCGCGCCGCCGGCGCGGCCGCCCCCTCGCGCAGGAACGCCGAGAGCACGTCGACCGCGCGATCGTCGCGGCTGCGGGCGAGGAGCTCCGCGGCGCGCAGGCGCAGGTCGTCGTGATCGCTCTCCATCGCGCGGCACAGGGCGGGCACGATGCGCGGATCGCTCGACGACGCGAGGCGCTCGAGAACGCCGAGGCGCAGGTCGGCGTGCTCGCTGCCGAGCGCCGCGAGGAGCGGGTCGAGGCTGCCCTTCGGGGAGAGCCGCTCCAGGAGCTCGAAGGCGTAGCGGCGCACGTCGGGCAGCGCGGAGCTGAGCGCGCGCACGATCTCGGGGCGGGCGTCGCCGCCCCGCGCGGCGATCTCGTCGAGCGCGGTCCGCGCCACGTCGGCCGACGCCGACGCGAGCCCGAGCGCGAGCGGCTCGCCCGCCCCCGCCGGGAAGAGCGCCTTGAGCCCCGCGAACGCCGCCTTGCGCACGAGGTGGTGCGGGTCGTCGAGCGCCCGGACGAGCGGCGGGACGGCGGCCGTGCTGCTGACGTGCCCCTTGGCGCAGACGTCGACGATGCGATCGATGGCGTCGCGGCGCGTGCGGTGCGCCTCGTCGTCGCCCGCCGAGACCTGCCGGAGGAGGCCCATGTACGCGCCGAACGCGAGCCAGCGCAGCCGCCGCTGCTCGCCCTCCGGGACCGCGTCGCCGGCCGGCTTGTCGCTCTGCTTCTGGGCGCTCTGCCCGCCCGGCTCGGGCTGCGCGAAGAGGCGGCGGAGCCACCCCTTCGCGGGCTTCGTGTCGCTCTCCTCCGCGGCGCGCGGGGTCGTGTCCGCCACGACGTGGGCGCCCGCGGGGCGCAGCGCGGCCACGCGCTTCGCCTCGCGGAAGTACTCGACCGGCTTGCGCCGGATGCGGAGCACCTGCGCGGCCGCGTAGCGCTGCTGCGGGTCGTCGCTGGCGAGCGCCTCGGCGAGGCCGACGAGGATGCGCCCGCGCGCGACCTCGGGCGGCCAGTCCTTCGTGCCGGCGGGCTTCTCGCCGTCGGCCGCGCGGCCCTGCTCCGCCGTGTCGGGGCGCGGGGGTATGAGCGCCTCGATGAGGTGGGCGAGGTACAGCTCCGGATCGGTGCGGAGCTCCAGCGCGCGCGCCGCGGCGAAGCGCACGTCGGAGCGCTGCGACGAGAGCGCGCTCGTCAGGAGGTCCGGCGGGTCGCCGCGGCGGAAGGCCCTGAGGTCGCGCGCGAGCACGATCGCGAAGACGATCTCCTGGACCTCGCGCGAGCTGTCCTCGAGGCCCTGCAGCATGCCGCCGTAGCCCTCGGGCCCGAGCGCGGCGAACGACATGATCGTGGCGACGCGGATGGGCGGGTGCTCGTGGCGCAGCGTGCCCGTGAGCACCGGCAGCGCCCGCACGTCGCCGAGCCGCGCGAGCCCGTCGGCGGCCCACGACCGCACCGCGACGTCGGCGTGGCCCATGGCGTCGAGCAGGTAGCCCTCCTCGCCGCGGCGGGCGGCCATCGCGAGCCCGCGCGCGGCCTGCTCGCGCACGTCGGGGTACTCGTCCTTGAGCAGCTCGGTGGCGAAGTATTTGACGAGGCGCGGCGATCCCAGCGTCGCCAGCGCGGTCGCTGCGCGGGCGCGCAGCGGGCCGAGGACCTGGATCGGCATCTGCTTGAAGAGGGACTGATCGGCGAGGAGCGCGCGCATCGGGTTGATCAGCTGCTCGTCACGCCGGACGGCGCAGAGCTCGGCCGCGCGCACCCGGAGGTCGAGGTGGCTCGACTGGAGGCCGATGTGGAGCGGCCCCGCCTCTCCCGGCAGGAGCTTGTCGAGCGCCTCGATCGCGGCGATGCGCGGCCCCGCGTGCTCGTCCTCGAGCAGCTTGCTCAGGGCGCTGCGCGCGGCCTCGCCCACCGGCACGCGCGTGGCGAGCAGCCGGAGCAGGGTGTTGCGCGTGTCGTCGCCCGCCGGCATGCCCGCGGCCCCGCGCGCGCCGCTCTCCCGGACCGAGGGGTGGATCGACGCCATGGCGGCGAGGTGCGGCTCCGCGGCCTCCTTGCCGCGCAGCTTGACGATGGCGTCGTACGCGGCCTGGGCCACGCTCGCGTCGCGGTCGCCGATGGCCGCGTGCAGCCGCTCCGCGGCCCACGGCTGCTCGCCGTGCGCCTTGAGCTCCTCGACGGCGCGCAGGCGCAGGTCGGGGAAGCGCGCGAGCTGCGCGCGGTCGAGCGCCGTCTGCGGATCCGAGGCGTGCCACGACCAGAGCGTCCGGAACGCCTCGCGGCGGACCTTGGGCGACTCGTCCTCGATCGCGTCGGCGAGCAGCGCCTCGGCCTCGGGCGGCCTCGGTCCCTTGCCCTCGCCGGCGAGCGCCACGAGCCGGTCGAGCCCGCGGACGCGGATGTCCTCCTGCGACGAGCGGAGCGACGCCTCGGCGACGGTGAGCGGGGCCGACGGCTGGAGCCGCGCGTAGGCGTCGTGCGCCGCGGCGCGCACCGCCCCGTCCGCGTCGTCGAGCATCCAGATGAGGCGCTTCTCGGCGCGGGTGTCCCGGAGCTCGGCGAGCGCGGTCGCCGCCTGCCTTCTCAGCGACGGGTCCTGCTCGCGCGTGAGCTGCAGCAGCGCGCCGAGGGCGCGCGTGTCGCCTAGCTGCGCGAGGCCGCGCGCCCCACGCACCGCCGTGTCCGGCGTGCGGCACGCCATCGCGGTGAGCAGCGGCTCGAGGTCGGCCTCGGCGGGCTCGGCCCCCGGGCTGCCCACGCCGGGGATCCGGGCGCGCGCCGCCTTGATGGCCGCCTCTTCGGCCGCCTTCGCGGCGTCCTTCGCCCCATCCTTCGCGTTCGCCGCGGGTTTCTCCGCGCCGCCCGCGCCGGCGCGCCGCAGGACCTCGGCCGCCCGCCGCGCGATGTCGATCGCCGCGCGGCCGAGATCCTCGTCGCGCGCCTCGAGCGCGTGGGCGAGCGCGCGCCGCTCGATGACCTTCGCCGCGAACGCGATGCGGCGCACCTCGGCGTCCTCGTCGTCGAGCGCGCGCGCCGCGATCGGCGCGAACTCCGGCGCCGAGAGCCAGCCGGCGAGCGCCGCCCGGATGAGCGCCTCGACCCGGAGGTCGGCCGGGCCGCGCTCGAACGCGGTGCGGAGAGGCTGCGGGCCGTCCGGGTAGATCTGCTGGAGCTGGTCGAGCGCCGTGAGCCGCACCGACGCGTCGCGGCCGGCGAGCTTCTCGGCGATGAGCCCCGGGACGAGCGGCGAGCTGCCGTAGAGCTTCCGGAGCTCGAGGAGCGCCCGGCGCTGCACGTCCGCGGCGCGGGCATCGAGCGCCGCCCGGAGCGGGGCGAGCGGCGTGTCGCGCTCGATCGCGCGGAGCGCCTCGAGCGCGGCCATGCGGACGTTCGGGCTCTCGTCGTCGAGCGCCTCGCGCAGCTTCGCGCGCGCGCCGCGGCGCCCTTTTTCCCCGAGCTCGCGGGCGGCGAGCGCGCGCACCTCGGCGTCGCGGTCCGATCGGAGCGCGGAGAGCGCGGCCTCGAGCGCCTCGGGCTCGTCGAGCGAGGCGAGCGTCTTGACGGCGCTCTCGCGCGCCGGCCGCGCGCCCGAGAGCGCCTGGGCGAGGACGTCGAAGCCGTGCGCGAGCTCGGCGGTGCCGTCCGCGGGCGCGCCGGCGGCGTCGATCGGGAAGCGCCATACCGTGCGCCGGTCCCCTGCGGCGAAGACGGCGCCGAGCCCGTCCTTCGCGTCCGCGCCGCCGCGGGCGGCCTGCCCGCGCGCGCCTTTGCGCGCGGCGGCCGGCGCGAGCGCCAGCGCGTGGAGCGCCAGCGCGCTCGTCTCCAGCGTGCGCGGCTTGCGTTTGTCCTCGAGCCGGTGGATGCGGATCGCGCCGTCCGCGCCTGCGGACAGCAGGCGGTCGCCGCTCTCCTTGCCGTCTTCCTGCGGCGGCGGGGTGGGCAGGCACAGGAGCGCGCGGACGCCGCCCGCGTGACCGCTCCCGTCCGCGCCGCGCACCTCGCACTCGACGTCGCCGACGAGGTACCAGAGGCGCACGGTGCCGTCGTCGCCGCCCGACGCCAGCCGCCCGTCGCGCGGCGTGAACGCGAGCGCCGTGACCGGCCCGTCGTGCCCCGGCATGGCGCGGACGGCGCCCGTCGACAGCGTGACCACGCGGACGACGCCGTCGTCGCCTGCCGCCGCGCAGAGCTCGCCGGCAGGATCGAAGGCGACGGCGCGGAGCGGCGCCGCCGAGAGCGCGAACGACGCGATCTCGACGGCGGCGCCGGGCTGCGGGGCAGGGGAGCCGGCGGCCTCGCCGACGCGGAACACCCGCAGCGCGCCGTCGACCCCCACGGTCGCGAGGCGCGCGCCGGCGTTCTGCGACACGCCCGCGGCGATCGCCGTTGCGCCGCCCGGGTGCGCGTCGATCGCCCGCACATCGGCCACGCCGCCCGCGACGAGGCGCAGCGCCCCGTCGGAGCACGCCGCGGCGAGCAGGTCGCCCGCGAAGGCGAGGCCCAGCACGTGCGCGGGCACGTCGATCGAGCGCACCGGCTTGTTCGCCACGTGATCGAACAGCGTCACCTGGCTCGCGCCGGCGGGGGATGGCGTGGTCTGCGTCCCGCGCGCCTCGCCCGGCGCCGGCGCGCGCACGCCGCCGACCGCGAGGAGCCGCGGGCCGATCGCGAGCGCGCGGACCTTCTCGTAATGGCCGATCGCGTGGCTCATGCGGTCTCCTGTCCGACGCCGGGGAGCGCCCGGCCTTCGCCGACGGCTCCGAGGCCTTCGAGCTCGAGCCCCGGGTGCGCGTGCCTGAGCCGCAGGAGCGCCGCCAGGCACGCCTGCCACTCGCCCTTCGCGATCGACCCGGTGAACTCGGCGATGACGGGGGCGACGAGCGCCGCGAACGCCGCGTCCTCGACCGCCAGATCGCGCACGACCTCGATCACGTGCCGCTTGGCCTCGCTCGCCGAGAGGCGCCTGCGCGAGCCCGCGTCGTCGCCCGGCTCCGGCGACCTCCCTGCGGGGATCCCGGACAGCACGTACCGCAGGAAGCGCCGGAGCGCCTCGACGTCCGCGAACCGCCCGGCGTCCTCGGGCAGCTCCGCCGCGGGGCGCGCGTCGTCTCCGCGCGCACCGCGCGGCCGCCAGCCCGGCGGTAGATGGCGCGGACGGTGCTTCTCCCAGAGCATCCGCACGGCGAAGAGGCGCACCTCGCGGTCGGCGCTCTGCATCAGCCAGCCGAGGCGCTCCGGGCCGCCGAGCCGCGCGTAGTGCTTCAGGATGAGCGAGAGGCCGAGCTCGCGCGCGCTCTTCTTCAGGCTCTCCGTGAGCGCGAAGACCTGCGCCGGATCGAGCTCCTCCGGCGTGAGCGCGATCGCCGGATCGGCCGAGGGATCGCCGACCTTGCGGAGCGCGTCGAAGGCGATGTTGCGCACCTCCTTCGCGTCGCTGTGCGCGAGCTCGTAGACGCGGGTCTGGTAGCCCCACGCCCGGAGCTCGGCGCGCGTGATGAGCGCGGCGAAGCGCCGGACGTCGTCCCGCTTGTCGGAGAGCGCGGGCCAGATGCGCTCGGCGGTGAACGCGCCTCGCTTGAGCGCCGGCTTCAGCTCGAGCTCCTTGGCCTCGCCCTGCTCGGGCCCGAGGACGGGGTGGTGGCAGCGCAGGTACGTCTGCGCGAACGCCCGCATCGGCTCGGGCTCCTTCTCGCCGAGCGCGAGCGCGAACAGCCTCGCCGTGCCCGCCTCGCGGTCGCCGCGGCCGCTCGCGTCCTGCCCCGCGTCGAAGTCCTGCGGCTTCATGTGCGAGAGGAGGTAGCGGCGCGCGAAGCCGTTCAGCGTCGGATCGGCGCGCCGCGCGAGCGCGAGCAGCCAGGGCAGCGTGAGCTGCCGCGGCGACACGATCTTCGGGTTGCCGAGCACCTCCAGCGCCACCGCGCGCGTCTCGGCGCTGAAGACGAGCCCCTTCAGGCGCTCGACGCCCTCGGCCGTCAGGTCGGGCAGGGCGTCGGCCTTCTGGAGCCAGGTCGCGACCGTGGACCCGAGGCGCTTGCGCGTGAGCGCGCCGAGCAGCCACGGCGTCCCGATCGCCGCGATCGGGCACTTGCCGAGCGCGTCGAGCGCGGACTTCGTCGCCTGGTAGTCGTCCTCGTGGCGCGGGTCGTCGAGCACGCGCACCCAGAAGGCCGCCCCGGGCTCGCCGGGCCGGTACTTGGACTTGAAGTACGCGGCGGCCCACTTCTTCTGCTCGGACTCGCCGTAGAGCATGTCGATGAGGAAGCCCTCGGGCAGCTCGGCGCGGTCGAAGCTCTCGCTCAGGGCCTTGCTGGCCCACGCCTCGGTCTCGCTGTGCGTGAGCAGCCGCCCCAGGAACGCGTGGCCGAGCGCGCGCGGGCTCTTGCCCTGGAGCGCCGACGCCGCGAAGGCGCGCGTGTCCTTGTGCTCGGAGTCGAGCAGCGCGGCGAGGCGCTCCGGGTCGAGGTCCGTCGCGTGCGCGCGGGCGTACTCGATCGCGAACGTGCGCGCCTTCGGGCTCGGGGAGCCGAGCAGCGCGAGCGCCGCGTCGTGCAGCCCGAGGCCCCGCAGCTTGCTCTGGTGGAGCTCCGGCGAGCCGAGCAGCGTCTCGATCAGGAACTCGTGCGCGCTCGCGAGCGGCCGGTACGCGAGGCGCGAAAGCCACGCGGGCGTGACGCTCCGCAGGGTGTCGGCGAAGTCCTTCTTGAGCCCCTGGATCGCGAACTTGGCAGGCGGATCGGCCTGGCAGGCCGAGAGCAGGAGCATCAGCGGATCGGGCGATCGCTTCCACGCCTCGTCGAAGGCGCGGTGCTTCACCATGTCGTTCGGCGGGACGTTGCCGTGGAACGAGCGCCCGTCGTACTTGCCCGTGCCGTGCGCCCAGATGTGGTTCGCGACCCAGAGGTCGCTGAAGCTCGTGCCCGGCGCGTAGTGCCGGAGGACCTCGACCGCGAACTGCGGGTAGAGCTCCGGCGTGCTCCGCCCGAGCTCGCGCAGGAAACGCCACGCGCGGCGGCGCATGTAGATCAACGTCCCCCTGGAGACCTCGCGCCGCCGGCTGCGGGAGAGCTCGACGTCGAAGCGGAAGGCGAGCGCGCCGAAGATCTCCGCGTCGAGCCGCGCCTCGGCCAGCTTGTAGATGCGCTTGAGCCCGCCCCACGCGCCGAAGACCAGCGGCGCGCTCGTGGCGATGTCGCGCAGCGCGCTGCGCCCTGCGTCCGTGCCCTCGTCGTAGATGCGCACGAGCAGGTCCGCGAGCTCGAGCCGCGGCGGCGGCGCGGCGTCGACCTGCGCGAGGAAGCGCTTCCACGCGTCGGTCGACTGCTCTCGCCGCTGCTCGGGGGAGCGCATGCCCTGCGCGCGCGAGAGCAGCTGCAGGAACGCCGCGAAGGTGAGCGCCCCCTCGCGCGGCGGCGTCTCCGGTTTTGGATCCGGCTGCTCGAGGTACGCCTCGACGACCTCGGCCAGGGTGGGTGAGCCGCTCGTGGCGAGCTGCTTGACGTTCGCGATGTCGATCGGGTTCGGTGAGCTCGTCAAGGCGCCCTCCCGCGGCGGGATGGCCTGGGAGAATCGCGAGCCCCGCGGTGCAGGTCAAGCCAGAGTCGATCTGACGATGACGGAAGCGTCGTCGCTTCCACCCGGTGTGCGCCTGTGGGTGGGGCGCGTTCGCGGCTGCCGGGGGGCCGCGCGGCGCGGCGCCCGGAGCGTCGCCTCGAGGCGCGCGCCGGACGCGCAGCTCAGGCCTCGAAGCTCACTCAGCGCAGCTCAGGCCGGGCAGCTCACGCCGCGCGCATCCGCGCGACCCGCTCGGTGACGTGCGGGTCGCCGCCCGCGTCGATGCTCGCGAGGAGCTCCTTCAGCGAGCGCCCGCGATGGGCGAGGTGCGCCTCGAGGTGCGGCGAGAGCGCCTTCCAGCGCCGCGCCCACCCGGCCTCGGCGCTCATCGAGCCGTTGTGTGGCCGATCGACGAGCAGGGCGCCGAGCCGGAGGCCGAGCTCGGGGTCGTCGAGCTCCTCGAGCTGCCGCTTCAGGAGGGCGAGCGCTCCGGCGGCAGGAGAGGTCGCCGGCGGGGCCTTCCAGGTGTCGCGCACCGCGCGCGCGAACGCCGCGGCGTCGAGCTCCGAGAGCAGCTCGATCGCGCGCACCAGCGGCAGGCGATCGCGCGCGTTCGGCGCGACGACGCGGTCGAGGAGCGCGTCCAGCGCGGCGGCCAGCGCCCCGTCGGTCGCGGGATCGAGCCCGCCGAGCGACTCGAGCGCCCGGCGGGCGCGTCGGACGGCGCGCCCGAGCACCCAGCTCCGCCGGCCGCGCGCGGCCGAGACCGCGGCGAGCGCGTGGACAGCGGCCTTGCGCCGCGCCTCGGTGGCCTCGCCGGGCTGGACGCGCGGCGGCAGATCGAGCTTCGGCGGCTGCGGGGGCGCGGCCGCTCCGGAGGTGGCTGCGGGGGCGCCGCCGGCGGGCGCGCCGCCCCCGGCGGCGGCCACTTCCTGGTAGCCCTCCCTGAGCTTCTCCGCGATCTTCTTGTCGCACTCGCGCTGCGCGGCCTCCGCCGTGGGGAACGCCTTCTCCTTGCGTTGCCCGGCGGTCCCCAGCCGCCCGTAGACGACGATGAAGGTCGCGTCGTCCACGTCGGCCATCCAGAACTTGGCGCTCGTCCCCTGCACGAACTCGAACCGGCGCATGCGGGCGACGATATCACGTCGCGCCGGCGGCGCGCTTCAAGAGGGCGGCGGCGAGGGCGGCTGGCGGATCAGCACGAACGGCGCGACCACGAGCGACAGGAAGCGCAGATCGTGCTGCTGCGGCCAGCGCGCGAGATCGGCGGCCGTCGGCTTGGCCAGCTTGCCGGCCGCGATCCAGGCCTCCACCGCGGCCGTGTCGTTCGCGGCCATGGCCTCGCCGACGTCCAGGAGATCGAGATCGGCGGCGACGACGATGACCGCGTCGCGCGCTGTATGGGTGCGGAGATCGGTCCAGAAGACCTCCCCGAGCGTCTTGGCGAGCTGTTCGCGCATGGGGGCAGCATAGGCCCAGGACAGCGGCCGCCAAGCCTTCGAGCCGCCGCCCGGGCAAGGAGGGCGGCGGCCGCCGGCCGCGGCGGTCCGGGCAGGCGGCGCTGCCCGAGGCGCCAATCGCGCCCTACCAGCCCATGGTGTGGTGGACCCAGCAGTCGATCTGCTCCCAGCCGACCCGCGCCTTGCGATGGCCGTTCAGGATATGGCCCGTGTCGGGGACGATCGCGGTCGTGACGCTCTCGGCGCTGGCATAGAGCGCCGCGTCGGAGTCCGCGTACGCCGCCGGCTGCAGCGCGTCGGTCTCCCCGAACTGGATGAACACCGGGCTCGTCACCTCGTCGATGCCGGCGAGCGTCGGGTCCTCGGAGACGGCGAGGAGGTTCAGGAACTGCCCGCGCGTGAACGTGTCGGCGATGGTGGCGTTGTCGAAATCGATGAGCGCCGGCGGCGCGTTCGCGGTGTCGTAGAAGATGGCGGTGCGCATGTCCGGCGGGATCGCGATATAGGGCGTCTGCAGCAGCGCGGAGATCGCCTCCGGGGGGACGGGGATCGGGTGCGGCGTGAAGGCGAGGCCGGTGTTCACGAGGACGTCGGCGTCATTGTAGGTGCTCTGAGTGAACGTGTTGATGATGGCGCCGTTCGAGTGACCGACGAGCGCGACGCGCGTGAAAGGCGTTTTGTAGACGCCGCCAGGCGTGCGCATCTCGGTGATGATCTGATGGACGCTGTCGGCGGTCTTGGCCAGGTCGAGGGAGTCGCCGTCGGGCCGGCTGCTCTCTCCGGCCCCGAGCATGTCGAGCGCCAGGACGGCGTATCCCTCCTTCGCCATGTGCCGGGCATAGGAGTAATCGTGTCCGCCGAACGACGGGAGATCCCAGTACTCGTGCGTGTAGGTCAGGCCGTGCACGAGCACCTGAAGGGGGCGGTACTTGGTATGACCCTGATAATAGAGGTATCCGACGACGTCGTACGTGTTGCCGTCGGAGAGGGTCACCGGGAACACCAGGCGCTCGACCTTGGTGGGCTGCCTCGACGACGACGCCTCGGCATCGACCGGAGAGAGCGCGGCGGCCGCGAGCGTCGCCGAGAAGAGTACCGTGCTGAGTGCGCGATAATACAAGTTCATGAATTGACCCTCATGGTTACGGCAGGTGATTGGAGGTGAGGCAACGTCTATCGCGGTGCGATATCCCGTGGTCTCTCAGCTCCAGCGCCGCCACGCCATGTTCGCAAACATTGGACCAGAAAGCGTCCACGTCAACAGGATAGCGCACGATCTCCGCCCGCGCCGCCGTGCGCCGCCATTTCGGAGCGATGTTTGATCTCCAGCGCGTTGACCGCGGGCTCGCCGGGCCCTCGCGGCCCGTCGTGAGGAGTGGACGCTGCACGAGGCTTTGCGTGATGCCGCAATGATTTGCACGGGTGTGACGCCGGCTGCCGGTCCCGGCACATGTGCCAGGGAAGGCGTCATCACGACGACTTCTGTGCTGACGAACAAATCTCCCCGTGCTTTACCGCTCTTGCCGGACGTCATGGCCAGGAGACGCCATCGCGCCACGAAGGTTGTTTGATGAATCGATATGGGATTTTTGTGGCTCCACTGCATTGTGCTCGCCGTTGCACGGCCGATCGCGCCCCCGCGGGTGAGCCGGGCGATCGCCGGCGCGGCGCGGGGGCGCAGCCGCGGCGCCCCGGGTGAGCGCGAGCGCTGCTCGCGGCGCGATGACGTCAATGCCGGTCAGAAGGTCGCTTCGGCGCCGATGCTCGGCAGGATGATGGGGCCGAGCGTCTCCGGCTCGCATCCGCGCAGGAGTGAGCACTCGTATTGCAGCGTCTCTTTTCCAGCGGTGGCGTTGAGCACCTCGACCGTGAGCGAGACGGTCCGTCCTTCGCGGAGGATCCACCGCTTCTCGAGCCGCAGGTCCAGCCGGAAGAACGCCGGCAGCCGCTCCGGCAGGCTCAGCCGACGGACCACCTGGGCGATCCGCTCGCGCAGCTGCTCGCGGCGCCGGATGTCCTGCTCCGTGTCGGGGCGGTCGTCGTTGCCATCCGGGCGCTGCCCGTCGACGCCGTCGTTGTCCCAGAGGTCGTAATCGACCGTCATCGGAATGCCGCTGTAGAACACCGCCCTGCCCCCGAGCTTCCAGCCGCGGCCCACGTCGACCGCGGCCGCCATGTTGAGCACATGGCGGCGGTCGAACGCCGAGTCGAAGCTCTCCCGGCCGACATGGCGGACGGAGCGGGAGAGTGTGTAGGACACGAACCCTCCGATGCGCTTCGACAGGCTGCGGTGCGCGTGGATCTCCAGCCCATGGGCGCTGCCGGCGCCGCGCAGCTCGGCCCGCTGCGCGAGGCCAGCGTCGGTGCCGGGAGGCCGGTTGCCGAGGGCGTCGCTCAGGTCGAGGAAGCCGCTCCGGAACCCGGTGATCGTGGCCTTGATCTCCCCGGGGAGGCGGAGCTCGACGCCGGCGCTCGCCAGGAGCCCCGTCTGCACGCCGCCGCGCAGGCCGCCCACCTGCATGCCGGGCACCGCGCCGAGGAAGCTCGGCGGCTGGTGGGTCACGCCGAAGGCGCTGAGCAGGGCGACGCGCGGGGTCGCTTGCAGCCGCGTCGCGAGCCGCGGATCCACCGTGGCCCTCGTCGCGCCGCCGGACGCGAAGAGGTCGCCGCGCAGGCCTGGGACCACCTCGAACCCGGGCGCGGCGCGGACGACGACGTCGGCCCAGAGCCCCGCGGTGAGGTCCTCCCGGCTCGTGAAGAGGCGCGCGAGCGCCCTGTCGTTCCGGGTCGGGAAGTCGCCGTCGTTCTCGCGGATGTCGATGTCGAACCGCTCCAGCTGTGCGTCGGCGCCGGCGCGCACCGTCAGCCGCTCGGAGACCGGCGCGGACAGCTCCACGCGCGCGCCGAGGAGGCGGGCGCGCCCGGCCCGCTCCCCGTCCTGGTTCTCGCTCTCCTCGTGGCCGAGCGTGATCGCGTGCCGGAGGCGGCCGCCGCGCGCGAAGAACCTGTCGTAGCGGAGGTCGAGCCGGTGGAAGTCGCCGGCGAGCACCACGTCCTTGTCGCCGTCGTCCTCGATCTGGGCGAGGTAGTCGTGCGACCCGAAGGCGAAGAGGCCGACCCGGTCGTACGGCGAGGCATCGTAGGTGACGCGCGCCTGGTAGTCCCAGTAGCCGAGCTCGATGCCGGGCGAGAAGAGCGCGAGCAGCGCGCCCGGGTACGCGTAGCGCCCGCCGACGAGCGCCGTGCCGCGGCCGTCGGCCCAGGGCGCCTCGACAAGGGCGCCCGCGTCGAAGAGCCGGAGGTTGGCCTCGCCGTGGAGCAGGCGCGCCGGCTCCCGGGTCTCGCCGGCGATGACGCCGCCGGTGTAGCGCCCGAAGCGCGCCGGGAAGCCGCCGGGGTAGAGATCGACCCGCTCGACGAGCGCCGGGTGGATCACGCTGGGGCCGAGCGCCACGTGATAGAGCAGCGGGACGCGCACGCCGTCGATGAAGTAGCCGACGTTGCCCGGCGGCGCGCCGCGCACGAAGAAGTACGGCACGCCGGACGCGATGGGCGTCACGCCGGGCATCGCCTCGATCGCGCGGAAAGGATCGCCGAACGCGCCGGGCACCTGGCGAACCTCCTCGCGCGTCATCGAGGTCGTCATCGGCGCCGCGCGTTCGCCCACCACCACCACGTCGATGGCCTGCCCGGCAGCCGGCGGCGAGGGCGGCATCGTCGCGACGCTCCCGCGGGGCGGCGCGGGCCCGGCGGGCGCCGCAGGAGGCGCGGCCGGCGCCCCGGCGCGAGGATCGCGGAACCTCACGGGGAACAGGATGCGCGCGCCGATGGGCCGCCCGTCGCGCCGGGCGGGCTCGAACCGCCACGACGGCGCCGCGCGCGCGGCCGCGCTCGCGAACGGCTCCTCGCCCTCCACCTCGACCGCGCCCACGGTGCCGTCCGGGTACACCGTGATGCGGGCGACCACGGTCGCATCGCCGACGCCGCCGGGCGGGTAAGGCGGCTCGGTGGGGCCGATCGGCGACGGCATGGTGACCCGGGCGCCCTGCGTGGCCGCCGCGGGCGCCGCAGGGGCCTGCTCCTGCGCGGGAGTCGCCGTGGCCTCGCCGTCGGTGAAGGCGACGAGGGCGCCGGTCGCCGCGGCCACCGCGACGGCCGCGGAGCCGCGCGTCCTCCGGCGTCGCAGATCGCTGTGCTCCGGCTCCTCCATCGGCGCTCCGGAAACCATGGAGAGTCGCGGCGGCACGCTCAAGCAAAACGTACCGGCGCGCCTTTCGGGCCGAGCGCTGCCGTGCCTCACCCAGGTCGCGCTGGACGACCGCGCCATCCCTGCCGTAGATAGCTGGCAGCGTCGACGTGGGCTCGAACAGGAAGCGACAACAGAAGTCCTGGGGTTCGCGCGTGCTCGTCGCGCTCCTCGTGACCGGGCTCAGCGCGGTGGGGGTCAAGTGCGGCTTCGAGCGCGTGCTCGAGGAGCTCGGCCTCGACCTCGGCGGCGACCGCCCCTCCAAACCATCGCCGACGCCCGGCCGATCCGGCAGCGCCTCGCCGCCGAAGGGCGCTCCGCCGAAGGACGCGCCCTCCTCGCGCCCGCCCGCGCCGAGCCCGCATCTCGAGCTCGGCGTCCCGGCCCGCACGGGAGCGCGCGCCGCGCGGGCCGACGCGTCCGACGATCACCTGATGATCAAGCCCCAGTACGCCCTCTCCTACAACCGCTCCAGGAACGTGGCGAACTGGGTCAGCTGGAGGCTCGACGCCGCGTCGTTCGGGGACGCGCCCCGCCACCGTGGCAAGTTCCTGGCCGACAGCGCGCTGCCGGACGGCTGGTACCGCGTGCAGCACGACGACTACACCGGCTCCGGCTTCGATCGAGGCCACATGGTCCGCTCCGAGGAGCGGACGCGGAACCCCGACGACAACAAGGCGACGTTCCTCCTCACGAACATCCTGCCGCAGCGGCACGAGCTCAACGCCGGTCCGTGGCTGAGGCTCGAGGAGGCGTGCCAGGAGCTCGCGCAGAAGGAGCGGCGGGTGCTGTTCCTGATCGCCGGCGGCCTCTTCGACGAGCGCGAGCGACCGGCCGCCACCATCGGCAAGGACGTCGCCGTGCCGGACGCGTTCTTCAAGGTCGCCGTGGTCCTCGAGCCGGGGCAGGGGTCCGGCGACATCGGCCCGGCGACGCGGGTCATCGCGGTGGTGATGCCGAACGAGACGGGCATCCTCGATCAGGGCTGGGGGCAGTACCGGACGACGGTGGACGAGATCGAGCGGCGCGCGGGCTACGACCTCATGACCGCGCTCCCCGAGGCCACGCAGCGGACGCTGGAGGCGCGCGTCGACGACGGGCCCGCCGGCGGTCGCTGAGCGGCGCGCTCAGGTCTCGACGACCTTCGTCACGAGGCCGAGCCACGCGCCCGACGGATGGCGGCCGACGACGTAGACATCGATCGTGACGCGCCCGACGCGGTAGACCCGGACGTCGGTCAGGTGGCGCTCCAGCAGGTCCACGAGCCGCCGGTACCGCCCCGCCTCGGCCAGCGCCGCGTCGCCGGCGTCCCCGGGCACGTCGATCACGGGCGCGAAGAGGTCGCCCGCCGTCGTGACCTCGACCGGCGTCGCCGCGCCGAGGCCCTCGGCCGCGAGCAGCGCGGCCGGCGAGGACGCGTCCCCGCGCGACCGGAACGGACGCAGCTCGTGATCGGACTCGCTGGGGAACAGCAGGCCCTGCGCGGCCTCCGCGAGGGATGCGAGGAGCTCTTCGGGCGACATGGATGAGGCCTGCATGCGGATCTCCGGGCGGCTGCTCGGCGAGGGCAAGCTCGCCGTGGGGTGATCATTCCCCCGTGGAGCCAGCGGAGAATCCGCTTGCTCCCTGGGCTTTGGCGATGGTACCCGGACCCGCCCGCCCTGCGGATCCGATCCACCCTTCCGCTTTCCTTCGCCGCGTTGCATGCTCGGGCGAGACCCGAGCAACGAACAAGGATTCAAGTGCCATGTCCAAGATGAAGCTCAAGCCCGGCGTGATCACTGGCTCCGCTCTTCAGGAGCTGTTCGAGTACATGAAGAGCGTCGAGTGTGCGCTGCCGGCCGTGAACGTGATCGGCTCGCACAGCACGACCGCCGCGCTCCAGGCGGCCCGGGAGGCCAAGTGCCCCATCATCATCCAGTTCTCGAACGGCGGCGCCCACTTCTTCGGCGGCAAGTTCCTGGACAACAAGGGTGAGAAGGCCGCCATCGCGGGCGCCGTCGCGGGCGCGCACTACGTGCGGAACCTGGCCGAGGCCTACGGCGTCCCGGTCATCCTGCACACCGATCACGCCGCGAAGAAGCTCCTGCCGTGGATCGACGGCCTGCTGGAGCACGGCAAGAAGTTCTTCGAGAAGAATGGAGAGCCCCTGTTCTCCTCTCACATGCTCGATCTGTCCGAGGAGCCGCTCCACGAGAACCTCGAGATCTGCCAGAAGTACCTGCGGCAGATGGCGGCGCTCAAGATGACGCTCGAGATCGAGCTCGGCGTCACGGGCGGCGAGGAGGACGGCGTCGACAACAGCGGCATCGACAACTCCAAGCTGTACACCCAGCCCGCGGAGGTGCTCGCCGCGTACGACGCGCTGAAGCCGATCGGCAACTTCACGATCGCCGCGTCGTTCGGCAACACGCACGGCGTCTACAAGCCGGGCAACGTGCAGCTCCGGCCGCCCATCCTGAAGAACTCCCAGGACGCGATCCAGAAGGAGCGCAAGACGGGCCCGAAGCCTGTCGACTTCGTGTTCCACGGCGGCTCCGGCTCGTCGCGCGAGGAGATCCGCGAGGCGGTGTCCTACGGCGTCATCAAGATGAACATCGACACGGACACGCAGTGGGCCTTCACGCAGCCCATCAAGAAGTACATGGACGACAAGGGCGCCTACCTGAAGTCGCAGCTCGGCAACCCCGAGGGCGAGGACAAGCCCAACAAGAAGTACATCGACCCGCGCGGCTGGCTCCACCTCGGCGAGAAGGGCGTGGCGGCGCGCCTCGTCGATGCGTGCAAGGATCTGAACTCGTTCGACAAGTTCGAGTTCTGATCCGCGGCGAAAGCGACGGCCCCGCTCGCACGGGTGGGGCCGGAGCGACGCCTGTAGAACCGCGCCGCGGCGACACCGCGGCGCGTCGCTCAACCCGCAAGCGGCTGGCTGTTCACGAGGGCGACGGGTGCGCCGCGCTCAGCGAGCGCGCCGGCACCGTCACGGCAGGGCGGCGGCGAGGCAGCCGGGAGAGCGGCAGGCCGAAGAGGCCGAACGCGGTGAGCTCGATCCCCAGCACGGGCAGGAAAGCGGAGCCCGAGCCCCCGGTGGCAAGGAACTGCACGAGGGCGATGGGGGCCGCGATCGACAGGAGCGCTGTCGGGTACGTGACGCCGTGAAGCAACGCGAGCAGCACGCCGACGATCCCCACCGTGAGGCAGCCGTCGACGCTGGGGGTCATGTCCAGCGCGCCCGGCGTGCGCAGCGCGGCGCGGATCCACAGCAGGGAGCCAGTCGCCAGGAGGACCATCGCGATCGGCAGGTTGGCCGAGGAGCGGGTCGTCATCTTCGGTATCTGGAAAGCCATGGTTCCGGCCATGACAGCACGCGATGTGCCATCAGGGCTCCCGGGCGGCGGCGGGCCGGCCGGCGCGTTGCGTGATGCAGGGAGTGCGGGGCGGCGCACGCCTTGCGCGTCGCGAGCCCCCGGTCCCATCAGGGCGAGGGCGGGCCGGGCTCGTCGCCGGCGCCGGGCTCGCCCGCGTCAGGGCGCTCGTGCGTTCGTGATGGACGCGCCGGATCGAGGGGCGCGAGCCGGATGCCCAGGTTCAGGAGCTTCACACAGTCCTGCTCGCACGTGGGCCGCCCGCCGGGGAGAAGCGAGCAGTGTGCGACCTCGACGGACTCCTCGGAGCGGCCGTCGACGACGAGTCGGCACCGCACGGGAGCCCCGGTCCTTGGGCAGACCAGGGTGGTCTCCGAGGTGTGGTAATGCCGCCGGGCGAGCAGGCTTCTCGTCCCGACGATCAACGCCGCGACGCCTCCAGCAGCCGCCAGCAGCACGACGAGCCAGTCTGCCATCGCGACCCCCTGTGAAGAGCGCTGCGGCGTCCACCGCAGCAGGTACGACGCAGCAAGGGATGCGCCACGCGCTTCGCCGAGGCGTGGGCCTGGCCGGCGCGGCAGGGCCCGTCCCTCGTGCATCGCAGATGCACTCCGCGCGCCTCTCGGCGCAGGGCGTGCGCCCCGGAGCCCGGGGCGAGGCGCAGCAGCCCGCCCCGCCGCCGAGCGGCGACGTGAGGAGCCGTGAAGAAGCATGGGAATCGACGGCAACAGGCGCGAGCCGGGTGCGGTCCTGGCGGCTCGCCATGGCGGCGCCGCGGGTCGACATCTTCCGGCTCGATGATTGCAAACCTCCTTTCATCGGCGGATGCCGCGGGAGGAGGGCGCCATGGCCTGTCATCTGGAGGAATCGGACAAGCTGGTGTGGATCGAGGTCGAGGGGGGAGGCACCGAACCACGGAGGGTGCGCTGCCCGCGGCGGGCGGCGACGGTGGACGCGCGGGAGTGCTTCGCCTGCCCGCGCTACGCGACGCTCGCGATCCATCCGAGCGGGAAGAAGGTCTATCTCGTCTGCGAGCCGTTCGACGAGGAGCCGGTCGAGCCCTCGTAGCGGCGCGCGAGCGTGGGGAGGCGGGCGGACGGGGCGCGGCGCACCTTGAACGCCGGGCGAGGACGTGCGAAAGCCTGGCGAGCCACGAAGGTGTCCGGAGAGCGTCTCGATGACCCCTCGCCCCAAGCCCACCCGCTCGGCCTGCTTCCAACCGGACAATTACGTCGATCTGGCGCTGTTCACGAACCGGGAGGAGCTCCTTAGCGACTTGGTGGAGAGGCTGAAGAGCGTCCTGGAGCCCGGGGGGCCGGGGCAGGCGAGGATCCTGGTTCGCGGGCATCGCGGGGTCGGAAAATCGATCCTGACCCGCAAGGCGCTCGACACGGTCATCTCGTCGCCCGGGGCGCTCCGGGTCATCGTGGACGGTGCCCAGACAGGGCACGGCCCTGACGCCGTTCTCAAGCGGATCGCAGGCGACCTCGGCCGCGAGGCCACGGAGAACGCGAACGACCAGGCGCTGCAGAAGGGCGCGGAGCTGCTCCAGCGGTTCGCCGTGCTCACGAAGGTCAGCGTCAAGGAGGTTCGCCAGTGGTCGCGCAACATCCAGCTCGGCGCTGCGGTGAAGTCCAAGCTCGTCGAGAGCGTGCAGGTCGAGTTCGGCATCAGCGGCGCCGCCGGCCGGGTCCGGACCGTCGAGGAGTCGTACGAGCGCGCGGTCGACGCCGATTTCCTCAGGGACAAGGTGCAGGACTTCCTCAGCGATTGCCGCGCCGCCGGGGAGCACGTGGTCCTCTTCGTCGACAACCTCGATCAGGTCGGCTACGCCGAGATCGAGGAGGACGTGCGTCGGGTCACCGACCTGGCGAAGGCCATCCTCGGCTTCCGGGACTGCGTGGTCGTCGCGAACCTCCGGACCGAGTTCGTGTCTGCGGACCTGCGCAAGCTGTATTCGAACGAGGTCGTCGTGAGAGGTTTGGAGCCCGAGGAGCTCCTCCGGATCGCGAAGACGCGGATGAGCACGGCGGGCCCGGACAAGCGCCTGGCCCTCAAGGAAGCCGGCTTCGAGCGGCTGGCAGCGAAGCTTGCCTCGTGGACGACGAACGCCTGGGGGTATCTCTCGTGGCTCGCGGATCTCGACTACGAGCGGATCGACTTCCCGCCCGAGGACGGGGAGCGCCTGCGCGATGCGCTGCTCCGGATCGCGGAGAATCGCTTCGCTGGACTGCGCGGTGAGGAGATCCACCGCGTCGCCGCGGCGTTCAAGCACGCGCCGCACCAGTTCCTCACCGGCGTCGAGCTCGACACGCACGGCGTGACGCAGGAGCTCCGCGAGCGCGCGCTCCGCTATGGCGCTCTGGTTCCCGACTGGCTGCTCAGCCCTGACCGATACATGCTGTCGCCCGGGCTCCACTTCCTCTGCGAGCACGCGGCCGGTCAGGCTCCCTAAACCTGAGGAGACCGCGTGCGCCTGTTCGCCGGCGATCATTTCCCGCGCCTCGCCGTTCAGAGCGGTGATCTGCCTCGGCCGTGGGTGATGCCGCCCGGGCTCCCGCGCGCGCACCGTGACCGTCTCGCGGGGCTGCTCGCGCAGGCGCTGCGCCCGCTCGAGCCGGAATTGAGGCTGATTCAGCTCCGCTGGGCGGAGCGGCATGCCCTGCTCTCCGGCCGGATCAACCTTCCGAACCCGGTGCTCGTCTGGTGGCGCGTCGACGCAGTGCCCGTGGTTGACCCACAAGCGGTTGTCATCGACGGGAGCAAGATGACGCCGGGGCTCGCGCTGTACGATTTCGATCAGGAGATCAGCCTGCCCGCGGAGGCGTGGCTCGGGCCGCTGAAGATCGGGGTGCTCCATCGTATCCTGGATCGGTTGCTCGACGAGCGGCCGGTGAGGGCATACGAGGAGATCGCCGATGCGGTCCGGGAGATTTCGACAAAGCTGATCAGTCCGATCGACCTCATCGATGCGGAGGAGGCCATGGTCGAGGTCGAGGCGCAGGGCGAGGGGCTCGACGCGGCGAAGGCGGAGGCGATCGGACGCGTCGTCGCCGGGCGATTCGCGGTTGGGCCAGCGGAGACCGCCGTGCGCGCCCTCGTTGCGGTCGGCAGGGGCGAGCCGCTCGGCGCTGAGGGACACGAGGCGCTGCGCAAGGCGGGATTCGCGGACATGGGAGGGGTGCTGCCGATCCTCGACCTAATGCGCGACGAGGAGGTCCTCCGGCGGGCGCTGCTGCACGTCGCCGCGCTGCGGCGGATCGAGGGCTCGATTGCGGAGCTGGCCCCCGGGCTGTTTCCCGAAGCGGAGGGGCGGGCGGTGCCGACACAAGCTGGCAGGGAAATGGTGTCTACGCAGGTGTCGAGCCCCATCGAGGCGCGCCCGTCCAGCCTGCCCGAGCCCCGGAGCATGGCTGTCCGCACGGCGCTGAAGCTCATCGAGGATGGTGACGCCGAGTCGAGCGCTCGGCTCTTGCTCCGATCTCGCCAGCAACGTGACGACAGCGCCTGGTCGAACGATGATCTGCACATCGCGGGGCTGACCCTGTATGAGCTGGCGACGGTCGAGAACGAGCGGCGCGGGGAGAACAGGGATGCCGCGACCATCGAGCGGATCTCGGTGCTCTACGAAACGGCAGGCGATTGGCTGGAGCGCTCCGGCGCTGCGCCCGAGATGGTCGTAATGGCTTTCGTCAGCGCGGGGTTCGCGTGCGCGACGGTCGAACGGTGGGATGGCGCCGCGACGCTGTTCGAGCGCGGACGCAGGCTGGCGGCGGTTGCCGGAGATTGGGTGGGCCTCGCCGTCTGTATGAGCCGCTTGTCCCACCTGAAGCTCTGGACGGGGCGCGTGCAGGAGGCGATCGAGGACGCCGAAGAGTCCGTGCGGCTCTTTCACCGCCTCGGCCTGCGGAGCGAGGAAGGTTCCGCGTTGAGGGCGCTCGGAGATGCCAGAGTCAAGATCCATCAGCTCGATCAAGCACGGGCCGCATACGAGCGGGCGCTCGCCGCTGTCGACGACGCCGGGGACCCGATCGGGCGCGCTGTCACGCTCCTCTCCCGTGGGCGATTGTTGCAGCTCGAAGGCAACGTTAAGAATGCTCGCCAGGATTTCGAGGAAGCCCTGTCGCTCGCCAGAGAGCATAAGAGCCGGTTCTACGAGGCTGTTGCGCACGAAGCGCTCGGGGAGCTGTCGCTGCGCCGGAGCGAGCCGCGCCGGGCACGGGAAGCTTACGAAGAGGCCGCCCCGATCTATCACTACCTCGCCGACGGAGCCGGGGAGGCGAGGGCAATCGAGGGGCTCGGCGATGCGTGCGCATCGATGAATGACGTAGCGCGTGCGCGAGACGCTTACCAGGCGGCGCTGGAGCTTGCGCGTGAGCTGAGAAATCCTTCATGGGAAGCAGCCCTGCTCTTCAAATGCGCAGGGGTGCGCCGACAGGGCGGCGATCATGAGGGGGCTTTGCGAGAGTACGAAGAAGCCGCGCATCTTTACGAGCAAGTGGGGGATTACTCTGCCTCAGGGCGCGCGCTGATGGCGATCGGCAATATCAAGGTAGACTCTCGCGACTGGTCCAATGTTGCGGCCTGGTACGAGCTGGCCGTCACCCGCTTCCGGGAGGCGGGCGATCGCGCAGGTTTGAGCGACGCGCTCCATTCCCTCGGTTCGGTGTTGTTCTTCGGGAATCAGACGGAGAAATCACGGAAAGTGCTCCTTGAGACCGTCGACGTGGCGCAGGCCGACGGTAACGAGCAGCTCGTCGCTGAGGTGAAGCGTCTCCTCGACCACATGGCCAAGGACACCGGGGCACGACCCGATGGCGCTCGGAACTGACCCTGCAACAGCACGAGCTTGTTCGAGCGAGTTCGACCGGTGGCTCGGGCCGCGAGTAGGTCGTCAGGCAGCGGCGGCACCCGGCTAGGAGAGCCTCTCGACACCTCCCGTCCTCGATGCAGGCCCCGCGCGGCGCGGGCGCCTCAGATCGCGCAGCTTCTCCAGCTCGAAGAACCCCGCGAACGCCACGCCGAGCAGCGGGTACGGGAACAGGATCGCCATCGTGAGCAGCACGCCGAGGTGGAAGAGCCACGCGGCGCCGCAGAAGACGACAGCGACGCGCCGGCTGAACAGGGCGAGCGGCGCGCCGAGCTCCATGGCCAGGCTGGCGAGCGCGAGCGGCGGGAACAGGAATCCGTAGCGGACGAGCGCGCCGCCGAGCGGGGAGTGCGTGTCGCCGAGCGCGATCTTCCGGACGTTGTCGTAAGCGATGTAGTTGCGGAGGATATCGCTCGTCGCCCAGTCGAGGCCGCTGTTCCGGAGCTTCGTGACCCCGGCGATGAAATACGACATCACCGTGATCGCGCAGAATAGCCGGATCGGCCAGCCATAGCGGCCGTCCGGCGCCGGCGCGGGGGCACGCTCCGACGACGCGCGCGCCGCGCGCGCGTCGAGCGAGTATGCGTCCGCCGCGGCCCCCAGGCCGAGCGCGATGACGTGGAGCGCGAGGAGGTTCTCGGTGTGGAACACCATGCCCCAGGAGCTCCGGTAGCTCAGCACCCAGAGCAGGAGCGCGCCGAAGACGGGCCCGGCGACGCGGAACCGGTAGCCCGCCACGAACGCCGCGCCGGCGGCGATGGCCGCGCCAAGGAGGCTCTGTACCGCCCAGAGGGGGAGCGGCGCGGACAGCACCGCGACCACGCCGACGGGCCTGAAGCTCTCCGGGGGCAGGTGGCTCACGCGCTGGAAGTGCACAGCGCGGACGCAGAGGTACACGAGGGCGAAGCCGCCCACGAGCAGCCGCAACAGCGCGAGCCGCTCGGCGGGCGCCTCCGCGAAGAAGGCGCGGTCGAACCGCGCAAAAAGCCGCCTCATCGCGCGCCCACCTTGCACGTCGCGTGGAGCTTGGCGTCGATCGGGGCCTCCTGCCCCTCGAAGAACGCGACGGCATCGAAGGTGTCGGTCCGGATCTCGACCGCGACGACATCCGCGTAGCCGTCCTGCGCCGCGACGCGCGACGCGATGCCGCGGCAGAGCGCGCGGGCCGCGCGGGCGCCCTGGCGGATGCTCTGCGCCAGCGTGGCCTTGGCCTGCAGCACCTCCTCGCTGCCCACGAGGCGCGGCGGGATCGGCCGCCGCCCGCCCCGGGAGTCCACGCCGACGGCGCGCTCCACGGCGGTCCGCGCGTCGTGGCGGCCCCACGAGAACATCGGGTAGGTCGACAGCGGAAAGCTGTCGACCGGAGGGCGGCGGAACAGCGGGGCGAGCATGAGGAGCAGGAAGGCGGCGGTCACGCCGTACGCGTACGCCCGGCGCTCGCCGAAGCGAGCGGCCCCGCGCGGGCTCGATCCACCGCCGGCCCCGGCGCCCACGGCGCCGCCCTGCGGGCTCGGTCCACCACCGGCGCCAGCGCTGGCGACGGCCTCTCCCTCGCCGCCCGCGCTCACAGACGCCCCGCCGCCGGCGCGCTCCGCCCTGGCACGAGCCCGAGCATCCGGCCCCCGTGGCCGAGCGCGGCCCAGGCGTGCTGCACGTAATCGATGCGGATCCGGGGAGACGCCATGCTCTCGCTGAAGCCCCCCTCGATGATCACGTCGCGGCTGCACGCGAAGCAGGTCGCGGGCGACCACTGCTGCTGAACGAGGAACCCGAGCACCCGCCGCATCAACGCCTGATCGGACGCGAGGTCCTCCCCGCGCGCCTCCTTGACCGCCATCGCCGCGGCCAGCGCCTCGCCGAACCCCGCCGTCGCCGTGTTGTGCGGCGGCAGCACGTTGCCGAACCCGTACCCGCCCACGAGATCGGGCGCCACCTTGCTGTCCTCGTCGAGCACGAGCCGCGACTTGAACGCCACGTAGTCGAGGCAGAACCGCTCGTAGTCGTCGCGGCGGTGGTGCCCGAGCGCCGCGCGCGCCGCGAGGCAGTGCCAGTTCTCCTCCATGTACACGAAATCACTGGCGAAATGGTCCCAGTAGCGGTTCGCGTAGTAGTCCATGGCGCGATCGACGGCGGCGCGCACGGCGGTCGCGGGCGGGTACTCGGGGCTCGGCTCGCGGGCGGCGAGCGCCTCGAGCAGCGCCAGCGCGAGCACCGACTGGCCTCCTTCGTAGAGCTGCGTCGGGCCGAGGACGGGCGCGACGCGCGCGAGGTCGAGCTGCGGCGCGAAGCCGCCGTCGTCCCGCTGCGTGGCGAGCACCATGCGGGCGAGCCGCCCGATGAGCGCGTCGTGCGCTCCGTGCGCGTCGCGGCACGAGAGGAACGTGACAAGGCTCAGCGCCGTGGGGTTGAGGCCCGCGATCGTCCCGGGGCTGTCCTTGGGGTAGAAGAGCGCGCCGACGGAGTCGCCTTCGCCGGCCCTGCGCTCGAGCTTCGCGAGCAGGCCGAGCGAGCGCTGCACCACCTTCGCGAGCTCCGGCGACGCAGGCTCGCCCTCGGCGCCGACCCCGAGCTCGCACAGGGCGAGCGTCGTGCCGGCCTGCCGCGCGATCGAGAACCCGTCGAACGAGGCGCGCCCGGTGAACGGGTCCACGATGTAGCGGAACATGCCGTCCTTCCGCTGCGCCCCGAGGATGTAGCGCTGGGCCGCGGCCGCCGCCTGCTGCGCTGTCGCCTCGGTGAGCGGGACCGACGGCTCTCCGATCCGCGACAGGAGGTGGAGCGCGCCCTCGGCGTCGACGGCGTAGCTGAGCGTCTCGATCCGCACGAGGCCGTCCCGGAGCGCGGCGCCGCCGGCGGTGGGGCCGCCGGGCGGCTCGGGCTCGCCGAGGGCGCGGCGCAGGACCGCGAGATCCACGCCGAAGCGGAAGTCGGGGACGCCGGCCAGCGGCGCGTTCGTGTTGAACGCGTCGAGCGCGATGAGCTGCCACGGCATGAGGCACCGCTCCGCGAGGCAGAGGCCGTCGAGCCCGGGGCGCAGCGACAGCCCGTCGAGGCCCGGGCCGGGGGAGGCGAGCGGCTGCGTGGCCGAGACGACGTCGATCTTGAGCGGGCCACGCAGGGCCCCGGCGAGCGCGCCGCGCAGCGCCGCCGCGGCGTCCTCGCCGGGGGCGGGCTGGAGGCAGCGGGTCGCGACGGCGGCGCGCTCGGGGTCGCGGCCGCCGGTGAGGTGGGTGACGACGAGGGTGGGGCGGTCGGGCTCCGGGGGCGCGGCGCACGCGGCCGGCGCCGTGGTCATGAGCGAGGGCGCCTTGGCCGGCGGCGGCGGGAGCGCGTCGAAGGAAGAGAGGGCCTCGCGCAGCGCCGCCCCGGTGCGCGACGGCGCGCCGCCCGGCACGGGCACGACGTCGGCCTTGGCGACGCGGTGACGGAAGAGCAGCGAGAGGGCGGCCAGGACGACCAGCGCGGCGAGCGCGGCGAGCGTGCGCGAGGGCCGGCGCTTCGCGCGGAGCAGGCGGAGGCCGCCGGTCGAGGCGACGCCCCAGCACGCGAACGGCAGCGTGAGCAGCGCGACGACCGCCCAGACCGCGAGCAGCGCCGCCGCGATGCCTGTGCCGAGGCCGCGGTTCAGCGAGGCGACGTAGACGGCGGAGGAGAGGAGCCCGAAGCTCAGGAAGGCGAGGTAGCCGAGCGAGCAGAACGACGTCGCGCGGAAGGCGCGGGGCGCGAGCGGGTGCGGGAGGAGCGAGAGGACGGCGGTCGCGGCGTGGAGCAGCGCGAGCGCGGCGGTGACCACGGCGAAGAGCGTCCACGGCCGGAAGGGGAGGGAGAGCGCGGCCCAGGCGAAGACGGGGGCGTGCAGGGCGCTGAGCAGCCCGACGGCCCAGCGGCGCCCGTACGGGCGCGCGGAGGCGGCGCCGCGGCTGGCGAGCGTGGGGGATTCGGCCGGGGGGGCGCTGTCCTGGAGCGGCCCCGAGGGCGGGGGGGGATCGGTGTCGGGCGCCTGCATGGTGCGGCGACGCTTAACACGGCGCCTGGCGCGCACGATCGCCGCCGTCGCCTGACCGCGGTTCGGGGGGCGAGCGGCCTCAAGGCGCTCGACACCGGCGTCGTTGGTCTGGAGCGGCGGAGGCGCGACAAGACTCCGTCCGACTCAATTGTTGACGCAGCTGATCAGGTCGCCGGCGTCCGCGCAGATCGAGGACATCTCTGTTCCTCCGTTCCTGCAGGAGAGCCAGGCCACGTCGGCGAGGTGGTGGAGGCCGAACGCCCTGCCCGTGCCGGCGTCGATGATCGGCGACCCGCTCGAGCCCCCTTCGCTGTCGCACGAGTAGCCGATCTGCGATCCAGAGAGCGTGCCGGAGTAGGTCTGATCGATCGCGTCGATCTGGCAGCGGAGGGTATGCGCGTCATCCCTCCAGAAGCCGATCTCTTTCGGGCGCCCGCCCGGGTGCTGGATGAAGTTGATGAGGTCGCCGACGCTGGGCGCCTTCGTCGTCGGGGTGAGCACGCCCCAGGTCGTCTGAGGGTCGCCCGATAGCTGGATCAGCGTGTAATCGAGGCCACCTCTGGAACGGGTGCGGGTTCGGCTGTTCGTCTTGAGGAGGGTGCTGCCACCGAAGCGCTGATAGGTTGCCATGGTCGAGCGAAGGCAGTCCATATGCTGGTAACCGAAGCGGGCCTCGAGGCTGGTCGCCTCTGTCTGGGTGCTGATGCAATGGTTGTTGGTGATGAGCGTGTTGCGGTTTTTCCCGGCGATCAGCCAACCCGTGCACAGGTACATGCCCCCGTCTCTCACGAAGCTCAGCCGCGCCACGGGTCTCTGCTGGTCGTTGAGGTCGTGGCACGCGATGGCTTCGCGGCCCTCCGTGGCACACACGATATCCGGCGTGCCTCCGCCGGGCCTCCTCTCGAGGGAGATGCCGCCCGGCATCATTTCGCCCGATGTCACAGGAACCGGGGCGATCGCGAGCGTCCCGTGGCCGATGTCCGGGATCGAGAACCCGTGGCCACCGCCGGTGCTGCTGTGCAGCTCGACGATCGCCGTCTCACCGTCAATGGCGAACGCCCAGACGTCGCCGTCCCCGTTCGGGCCGCGGTCCTCGTACCGGAACGACTGCGCGCCGTCCGGGCTCGAGACGGTGACATAATCACCCTTCGCGAGAGAGAAGTCGTTGAAGTGCACGCGCACGAACGTGGCGCCCGGCGAGGTGATCGCCTGCTTCCAGCCACCGGCGTACGGGTGGGACGTCTCGGCCGCATACGCGATGACGTCACCCGCCCGGAGCGGCTCGGGCGCCGTCTCGAGCTCCTCTGGATCGTCGGTTCCGCCTGCGCCGGGAGCGTCCACGTTCCCGGCACACCCCGTGAGCGCGAGGAGCGACCCAGCGACCAGCATCTTTCTGTTCATTACAACCCCCCTTCGTCCCGGCTCGCCACATGGAAGCGGCGCAAGCGGACGAATCGCATAGGATAGGATAGGGTGACGAGCCTGGCAAACACGCCTTCTCGCCGAGCGCCGGGGGCGTCGAGGTGCGGCTCTGGTGCTAGGCCTCGAAGATGTCGCGCACGCGGCCGAGCTCCGCCGGCTCCACGAGCACGTCGAGCCTGTCGCCGGCCTCGAGGATCGTCTGGCCTCGGGGCACGACGGTCCCGCCCTCGCGGTGAGTCGCGTGAACAGGTCCGGCATGCGCAGGATGCCCACGGCCGCGAGCAGCATGAAGATGCGCGAGGCGGCGTCCCGCGCGCGTGGCTCGCGAACGAGGCCCGCGACGGCCGTGGCAACGCCATGACCTACGCGTATTGCCTCGCCGAGGCCGAGGACAGCCATACCGCCGAATACGCGGTGGACGAGATTTGCTACACGAGCTTCGAGGGCACACCGTCGCTCGAGCCTTTGCGGGCGGTGCGCTTCGTGTACGGGACCAAGGACGCGGCCGCGGTTCGCACGGGCGACTCGGGCGGCATGGCGCTCCCGGCTGGGCCGCGGATTTCTCGGCTTCTCTTCCTTCAGCTCTCCGCGTCGGACGTCATCGAGCGGACCGTCACCCTCCGGCGTCAGGAGGTCACGGTGATGCCTTCGAAGAAAGTTTCCGAGTCCCGCTAGCTGGCCACCCGCCGCGGGATGGTAGCCGGGGGGCCGATACGCCCCCCGGAGGCCCGGACAGACGAGCTCCGCGGAGGGTTACTCCTGCTCGATGAGGCCGCAGCCGATGCGACCGCCCGCGTTGGGGTCTGCCGCGGCGTGCACGACGATCGCGTACTTCGTCACGTCGGTGTCCGCGTCGTCGCCGACGGTCCAGACGTCGGTCCCGCGCTTGACCGTGTGCGTGGCCTTGCCGGTCGCATCGCACGTGAAGCTGCCGAGTCCTTCGCCGTTGGGCACCCAGTGGGCGCCCGCATCATTACCGTTGCTGCCGCAGCTCTTGTTCTCGTGGATGTGAGCGGAGTGCTCGCCTTCAGGGCAGCCTGACAGCGTGATGGTGAGCGTCACCTCCTCTCCGGTCTGCGCGAAAGCCGCGGTCCCGGTCAGGCCGCTCGAGTTCAGCGCCTGGATCTCCGCCTCGGCCCGCAGGGACGCGCCGCCGCCGTTTCCGCCGTCACCGCCGCCGTTTCCGCCGTCACCGCCGCCGTTTCCGCCGTCACCGCCGCCGTTTCCGCCGTCACCGCCGCCGTTTCCGCCGTCACCGCCGCCGCTCCCCGACGCGGATGTGCTCGTCGAGGCGTCGCCCCCGCCCGAGCCGGCCGTGGACGACGTGCTGCTGGTGCCAGCGGACGATTCCCCGTCATCCCCGCACGCGGCCAAGAGAGTGCTGGCCCCAAGGGCGAGCAACGAGAGCTTCAACCACCGTGACATAAGTCTCCTTTTCTCGGCGTGACCCGAACAGGCAGGCAGTTGCCCCCCGGACGCGATCAAGCCATCGAGGGCACGAGTATGTCCGAACACGGCGAGCGTCCAAGCAGTTCCGTCACAAAAATCATGCATCGGTCGCCTATCCGGCGACGAAATTCCGACGATCGTAGAAAGATGTGGCCCTGCTGCCCTGCTTCGGCGCTCCGGCGCGCGCGGTGGGGGCTATCCAGCCCTGAGCGCTCGCGTGGAGGAGGCTGTCCTGGCAGCGAGACGATCGTAGTCTCGACCGAGCCAAGCGAGAAAGTCCTGGTTCCGGGGAGGGCCGTCTGGCCAGCCTGCACGGATGCGATCGGCGAGCTCGAGATCCCAGCTCCCGAGGCCCTCGCGGATGAGCGAGAGGCGCGCGTCCCAGGGGCCCTTGCGGTTCCAGAGATTGAGCGTGAGGACACGGAGCCGGTTCATCAGGGATCGAGCTAGCACTACTGCGGGAGGTTGCCCCGGATCGGCAGAAAAACCGCCAAGACGCGGAGGCCGCCAAGAGGAGAGGGCAACGTCCGCCGCGACATCTTTCCCTCCTATTTCACCGGTTTCTTGGCGTCCTTGGCGTCTTGGCGGTTCGTTCCCCAGCCCGACTTCCCGCAGTAGTGCTAGGCCTCGAAGATCTCGCGGACGCGGCCGAGCTCCGCCGGCTCCACGAGCACGTCGAGCCTGTCGCCGGGCTCGAGGATCGTCTGGCCTCGAGGCACGACCGTCCCGCCCTCGCGGTGAACGGCGCGAATGAGCACGCCGGCAGGCAGCCCGAGCTCGGCGATGCGCTTGCCGACGACGGTGGCCCCGGGCGCGAGCTCGAACGTGCGGGTCCTCGGCTCCCTGCCGGCGAGGGTGTGGGTCGCCGGATCGTAATGCGCCGCGAGCTCGTTCACCACGGTCTCCGGCGAGAGGGGCGTGCTCGTCGTGTAACCGGCGCGAGCGAGCAAGTGCGTCGCCACGGGCATCGTCAGCGCCACGAACGCGATGATGACGATGGCCCGGGTGGTGACGGCCGGGTCGTAAAAATGGAGGGCGGAGGCCGAGATGATGCACGTCATCCCGAACACCGAGGCCTTCGATGTCACCTGGAGGCGCGTGAACAGGTCCGGCATGCGCAGGATGCCCACGGCCGCGAGCAGCATGAAGATGCATCCGACGATGAGGAGCGCGCCCTCGACGAGCTCGAGGATCACGACGTCTCCCCCTGCCGCTCGAGGTAGTAAGCGAACGCGATGGTGCCGAGGAAAAAGATGAGCGACAGCACCATGACCGCATCGAGGAGGACGCCGTGATCGGTCACCATCGCGTAGAGGGCGATGCCGCCGCTGCCGACCGTCGCCATGAGGTCCATGGCGACAACGCGGTCGGGGAGGCTCGGCCCGAGCAGGAGGCGGATGAACGCGACGACGAACGCCACCGTGACGACGGCGATCGCGACGAGCAAGAGCGGGGTCATCGGAAGAGCTCCTTCACGCGGCGCTCGAGGTCGCTCTTGATGGTCGCGCGCAGCGCGTCGGCGCTGTCCACGAACATCGCATGGACGAAGAGGACCGTGCGGTCGCCCGAGACGTCGAGGCCAAAGGTGCCTGGCGTCAGGGCGAGCAGGATCGTCAGCACGGTGATCTCGAGATCGGTCGTCAGATCCAGGGGGACCGCGACGATGCCGGGGCGGCTCTTTCGCCTGATCGAAATGACGTCGCGGGCGACCCTGAGGTTCGCCCGCACCATCTCTTTCGCAAAGAAGAGCATGAACGACAGCACCCCTGGCAGCTTCTCGAAATAGGTCGTTGGGCCGATCAGGCGCCGGAGCCAGAGGAGCAAGAGGTACCCGAGGAGGAAGCCGAAGACGAGGCCCCCTGCGGTGGCGCGGCCTGTCAGGCCCACCCAGACGATCGCCAGGAACAGATTGAGGACGAGGGCTCTCATGGGCGACCCTCCCCCAGCACGGCGCGCACGTACTCGGTCGGATCGGCGAGCTGCGCGGCGGCCCGCCGGACGACGGCGAGGAGCGGCTCGGGCGCCATTCCGAGCGTGACGCCCAGCGCGGTCAAGAGGACGACCGGCACGTACAGGAGCGCGCGACGCCGCGTCCCGCTCTCGCGCGGGGCGAGGTCGGCCTCGGCGGGCGCGGGCTTCCAGAAGGCCTCATTCCATATCTTCGTCATCGAAATGAGGGTGACGAGGCCGACGGCGAGGCTCGTGGCGACGACGGCCGCTGCCCCCCGCGAGCCGACCTCGAGCCCCGATCGCACCAGGATGAGCTTGGCCCAGAACCCCGACAGGGGCGGTATGCCGGCGAGGGAGAGGGCCGTGACGAGGAAGCAGGCGGAGAGCCCGGGGCTCCGCGCGAGGAGCCCGCCCTGAAGGTCGAGGGAAGCGTCTTTCCCGTCGGATCGCATGATCCCGCTGATGAGAAAGAGGTTCGACTTGATGATGGCGTGGTGCAGGACGAAGAAGATCGCCCCCGAGAGGGACGACAGCGTGAACAGGCCGAGGCCCATGACCATGTAGCCGACCTGGCTCACGCTATGAAACGCGAGGATGCGCCGGACCTCCCGGTGGGACACCGCGCCGAGCACGCCGACGGCCATGGTGAAGGCCGCGATCCCGAGGAGGAGCGCGTGGGTGGCCTCCCCGTCGCTCACGAAAAGGAGGGTGAAGCTGCGCACGAGGGCGTAGACACCCACCTTCGTCAAGAGCCCCGCGAACAGCGCGGTGACCGTCACGGGGGGCGTGTGATACGAGTCCGGCAGCCAGAAGAAGAGGGGGAAGACAGCGGCCTTGATGCCGAACGCGACGAGGAAGATCATCGCGAGGGTGAACCGGATCGGCGGCGCGAGGCCCGGCAGCTTGAGCGAGAGATCGGCCATGTTGAGGGCGTGCACGGATCCGTAGAGGATGCCGAGGCCGGTGAGGAAGAGGGCGCTCGAGATCAGGTTCATCGCGACGTACTTGATCGCGCCTTGCATCTGCGGCCGCTCGTTGCCGAGCACCAGGAGGACGAAGGACGCGATCAGCGTCACCTCGAACCAGACGTACAGATTGAAGAGGTCGCCTGTGACGAAGACCCCGTTCGTCCCCATGAGGAGCACGTGCATGAGCGGGTAGAACCCGTGCGCCCGCCGTCCGCGGTCGATGTCCGACAGGGAGTAGATCGACGTGACGACCGCGATGACGCCCGCGAGCAGGACCATCAGCGCGGAGAAGAGGTCGACAACGAAGGTGATGCCGTACGGCGCGGGCCAGCCTCCGAGCTGGGTCGATTGAATGCCTCCCCGGTGCACGGCGCGGAGCAAGGCGAACCCGACGGTGAGCTGAAGGACGCTCCCGGCGAGCCCGAGCGCGCGCTGCCTCCCCACGCGCCGGAAGGAGAGGAGCGAGAGGGCCGCCGTGGCCAGGGGGACGAGGACGGGCAGGACGAGGAGCACCTTCATGGGCGGGTCGATTCGAGAGAGTCGATGTCGTCGCTGCCCATCGTCCGATGAACGCGATGAAGGAGCACGACGGCGAACGCGACGACAGCGAAGCTGATGACGATCGCCGTCAGGATCAGCGCCTGGGCCACGGGATCGGCCGGCGGCGCGTGGAAGGCCCCCTCTCCCCTGGGGATCAGGGGGGGACGGCCGCGGACGACGCCGGCTGCCGTGAGGATGAGGAGGTTCGTCCCGTGCCCGAGCAGCACCAGGCCGAAGGCGAGCTTCACGATGCTGCGCCGGAGCATGAGAAACAGCCCCGACGCATAGAGCCCACCGACGACGATCGCGAGGAGGACCGTCATGAGCTCATCTCCGCGGCCATCAGGAGGATCATGAGCACCATGCCCATCACGGCGGCATACACGCCGACGTCGAACAGCACCGGCGTCCCGACCGCGACGTCGCCGAGCCCCGGCACGGGGACGGTCGCCCACACGCCTTGCAGGAAGGAGCCGCCGGCCACGAGCCCGATGACGCCGGAGAGAAGGCTCGTCGCGAGCCCGAGCCCCATGAGCGTCTGGGGCGCGACGCGGAGCAGCCGCCGCGTCGAGGGGACGTCGTGAGCGAGGATGTGGAGCGAGAACGCCGCTGCGATGATGAGCCCGCCGAGGAACCCGCCCCCGGGCTCGTTGTGACCGCGGAGGAGCGCGTAGATCGAGACGATGATCAGGAGCACCATCAGGACCGGCGTGGCGGCGCGCAGGACGACGGAGGGCATGCTCAGGCACCCTTCCGCGTGCGCGTCGCGAGCAGGGCATAGACCCCGATCCCGGCCACGCAGAGGACGGTGGACTCCCCCAGCGTGTCCATCGCCCGGAAATCCACGAGGATCACGTTGACGATGTCCCGGCCGTGGGCCTCCGGGTATCCCTTCGCCACGAAGAACTCGCGCAGGATCGGCTCCGGGGAGAGCGTCGACGACATGAGGATCAACAGGGTCACCGTGGCCCCGAAGATCACGGAGACGATCGCGTCCGGGATCCACACGCGCGCGGGGGATCGGGGCACGAAGCGCGGCAGGTGGTGCAGGACGAGGACGAAGATGACGACCGTCAGCACCTCGACCATGATCTGCGTCAGCGCGAGATCGAGCGCGCTGAAGATCACGTAGACGAGCATGACGCAGAGGCCGATCGCGCCGAGCGCGGCGACGACGGCGAGGCGCGATTGCGTGCGCGTCGCCATGGCCGCGGACGCGAGGATCACGCCCGCGAGCACGAGCTCCGGGAGCTCCACCGTGAGCGACGGGATCGTGAAAGGGAGGCTCCGGAGCAGAGGCGTCCCGACGAGCACGACCGTCGTCAGGGCCGTGACGAGCAGATAACGGCGCAGATGCCCCGTCTGGAGCCGCGCTGTCAGCCACTCCGCGAACCGGAGGAGCCCCGCGAAGGCAGCGTCGTACACGCGCGCAGGGCCCCAGGCCCCGAGGCGCGCGGCAGCGTCGAGGAGGCGCTTTTCGCGGCCGGAGAGAGCACGGAAGAGCCCGAGGCCGGCGAGGAGGGTCGCGACGCTGAGCCCGAGAACGGGGGTCAGGCCGTGCCACAGGTGCAATTCGAGCGGCGCGGGCCGGCCGAGGATCGCTGTCGCCGCCGCGCTCGGAAGGCCGCCGAGGAGCGCCGGCGCCACCCCGAGGACGAGGCTCGCCGCCGCGAGCGTGGCAGGCCCGAGCCACAAGGACAGCGGCGCTTCGTGGGGGAGCGCGGGCGCCGCCGGAGGACCCCCGAAGAAGGGGCGATGGCCGACGATCAGGCTCACCACGACCAGGAGGGCGCTCGACAGGACCGCGGCCCCGGCGAGGACCGCCGTCATCGAGGGCGGCCCGAGGACGGCCTCGTAGAAGAGCTCTTTCGACAGGAAACCGAGGAGGGGCGGCGCCCCCGCGCTCGAGATCGCCGCCAGCACGGCCGCGGTCGCGGTGATCGGCATGAGCCGCGCGAGGCCTCGCAAGCGGGTGACGTCGCGGGTCCCGGTCTCGTGGTCCAGGGTCCCCGCGGTCATGAAGAGCGCGCCCTTGTACAGCGAATGCGCGACCAGATAGACCACCGCCGCGGAGACGGCCGCCCGGGTCCCGATGCCGAGGAGCATCGTGAGGAGGCCGAGCACGCTCACGGTCGAATAGGCGAGGATCCGCTTGAGGTCCTTCTGCGTGACCGCGAGCGCCGCGCCCGCCACCATCGTGGCGGCGCCGAAGCCCGTCACGACGAGGTGCCATTGTCGCGTCGCGCCCAGCGTTGGGTGCAGGCGCGCGAGCAGATAGACGCCGGCCTTCACCATCGTGGCCGAATGCAGGTAGGCGCTGACCGGCGTTGGCGCCTCCATCGCCCGAGGGAGCCAGAAATGAAAGGGCACCTGCGCTGACTTCGTGAAAGCCCCCGCGAGGACGAGGAGCAGGATCGGCAGGTAGAGGGGGCCTTCGCGGACGACGTCCCCCGAGAACCGCGAGATCTGCGTCTCTCCCGTGACCACGACGAGGAGGACGAGGCCCGCGAGCATGGCGAGCCCGCCGCCGCCCGTCACGAGGAGCGCCGTCAAGGCGGCTTTGCGCGCCTCCGGCCGCTCGTGGTCCCACCCGATGAGCAGATACGAGCTCACGCTCGTGAGCTCCCAGCACACGAAGAGGAGAATGACGTCGTCGGCGAGCACGAGGCCCGCCATGGATCCCGTGAACAGGAGCAGGTAGGCGTAAAACCGCCCGAGCCGCGGGTGCGAGCGCAGGTATTCGCTCGCGTACACGAAGATCAGCGCGCCGATGCCGCAGATGAGCCCGAGGAACACGAGCGAGAGCCCATCCAGCTTCACCGCGAGCTCCACGCCGAGCGACGGGATCCACGGCAACGACGCGTGATGGGCCTCCCCCTCGGCGAAGGGCCCCGGGACGAGCTGCGCCGCGACCACGAGCACCGCGAGCGGGAGCGCCGCGAAGAGCCAGCCGGCCGGGCGCCCGAGCCCGCGGTAGAGGGCCGGCGCCAGCAGCGCTCCGACGAACACGCTCAGGACAGCCCACAGCATCGCGGCAGGTTCCCCTTCGATGCCGGCGAGGGGCGGAGGCGTTCGAGCCTACGGCCCGCCGAGCGAGCTCGACGCGCTGATTGCCCTCGTTCCCGCGGCGCTGGCGAGCGCGATCGGGCGCGGCCCGGCGAGCGCGCTGTGCCGAGCAGCCCGCCTCATAGCGGCCGTGCGCTCGACGGCTGTGCCGCGATGCGCGGCGGGCGCAGAGCATCGGATGCGGCATGGATGCGCAGCGCGCCAGGGTGAGGCCCGCCGTCCGCCGCCCGCTCGCGGCGCTGCTCCTCGCAGCGCCGCTCCTCCTGGCGAGCTGCGGCCGGGCGCCCGCCGCCCGCCGGGTGGAGCCGCGCGTGCGGGCCGTTCTGGAGACGCACGGCGTGGCCGCCCTCCCGGCGCCCCCGCCCGCGGATTCGGTCCCGCTGCTGCTCGTCGCCGACGCCGCGGCGAGCGCGCTCGCGCCCGCGAAGCGCCCGCCTGGAGCGGCGCTGCCGGCGCCGGAAGCCGTCGTGTCGGCGGCCGTGCCGTTCGCGCCGGGCGCGCTGCGCGACGTCCGGTTCATCCGCCTGCGCGACGCGCGGGGCGCGGCGGTCCCGCTCCGCGCGAAGCCGCTCGCGGTCTGGCCCAGGGGCCGCTCGATCCGCAGCGCGCTCCTCGTCTTCCGCGCCGCGCTCGCGCCCGGAGAACGAGCGATCTACACGCTGGATTTCGGCGCCCCTTCGCCATCGTCACCCTCGCAGCGCGCTGACCGCCCACTCACCCAGGCCCCCCCGGCCCCTTGGCTCACCCAGGTCCCGCAGCCCTTCGAGGTCCCTCCGGCGGCCGTGCTCGACGAGGCGCTCCTTCCGAACCCGGACGGGCCGATCGCGGCGGTGCTGCCGCCGTCGTGGTACGCGGCGAGCCTGGTGTCCGGGCCGCAGCTCCCGGCCATGGACGATCGCCGCTTCCCCGGCTTCGAGGCCGGCATCGAGGGCGCGCTCGCCCGCATGACGCCCGCCTACGACGCGTACGGCGTCACCTGCTCGGCCCCGTACCGCACGTACTACGACGGCCCGCACGCGCTCTACCAGCGCTTCCTCCGCAACGGCGACGCCGCGCGCTACCGGCGCGCGCGCGCCGAGGCCGTCTGGTACCGGCAGCACGAGCTCAGGTTCTCGCCCGATCGCCGCCTCGCGGTCCACGTCTGCGAGCGCGAAGACTGGAGCCCGGCGGCGCCCCTCTCCTGGCCAGTCCTCCGGCGCATGCTCGGCCAGGGGATGGTCGACGACTACCTGCTCACGGGCGATCCGGCGGCCAGGGAGGCGGTCCTCGCCATGGGCGAGGCCCTCCGGCAGAACCAGGCCGCGCTCACGGGCGGAAGGGAAGACGTGCTGCGCGTGACCGAGCGCAACATGGCCTGGGTGATGATGACCCTGTCGAGCTACTACGCGCTCGACCCGCGGCCGGAGCTCCTGTCGACGCTGCGCGGGCTCGCGGATCGCACGGTCGCGTGGCAGCGGCAGGGCGCGTCGGGCGCGTTCGAGCACGACCTGACCCGCGCCGACCCGTCGGAGTGCGAGCGCGGCCCGCGCGGCGGCTCGCCGTTCATGACCGCGCTGCTCGTCGACGCGCTCATGGACTACCACGCGCTCACCGGCGATCCGCGCGTCCGCGAGGTGGTCGCGCGCGCGGCAGGCTGGCTCGCCGAGCGCGCCATCACCTCGGACGGGCGCGCGTTCCGGTACCTGTGGGGCTGCGAGACCGACGCGTACGACGACAGCGGGACCGCCGACCTCAACCTGCTGATCGTGCCCGTGTTCGGCGCCGCCTACGCGCTGACGCGCGAGCCGCGGTGGATCGAGGTGGGCGACGCGCTGGCCGACGTCGGCGTGAAGGAGATGCTGGTCAAGGAGCCCAAGCACTGGAACCAGGCGATGCGCGCGTTCGGGCGCTACCTCGGGTACCGGGCGGCGCTCCCCGTCGCGGCGAGCGAAGGGCAGCGAGCCGCCGGGCGCTAATAATGGCCGTTCCTGCGCCCGGGTGCGCCGCCGTTGCGGGCGCTGTTGCCGTTGACGTGCAGGCCCGCCACGCCGTCGCCGGCCTGCCGGAGCGCATAGCCGATGCCGCTCTGGAGCGTCCCCTTGGTCACCACGGCGCCGAGATCGACGCCCAGATCGATGAGCGTCTGTGCCAGCTCGGCGCGGATGCCGGTGATCACCGTCTTCGACCCGAGCAGCCGCAGCGCGGTCGCCGTGCTCATCAGCGTGCTCGCGACCGCCGAGTCGAGCACCGTCACCCCGGTGACGTCGATGATGACGACCTTCGCCCGGTTCGTCTGGACGCCGTTCAGCGCCGCCTCGAGCGCCTGCTGCGCTCGCGCGGAGTCGATCGTCCCGATGAGCGGCATCACCATGATGTGATCGGTGATCGGGATGAGCGGCGTCGAGAGCTCCGCGAGCCGGGCGCTCTGCGCGTCGATGACCTCCGCCTGCAGCGCGGAGCGCTCCTCCTCGGCCCGGGCGCGCTCCACGAGCTCCCGCTGCAGGCGCTCGTTCGTCTGGCGGAGCTCCTCCGTCTGGCGCGCCACCTCGGTCTCCAGCCGCTCGTTCGAGCGGCGGAGCTCGGACGTCATGTCCGCCAGGTGCCCGTAGAGAAGGGCGTTCTTCACGGCCACCGCCGCCTGGGAGGCCAGGAGCCCGAGCGTCTCCAGCTGGGTCGCGAGCAGCGGCTCCGGCGCCGCGTCGCCCTCGATGTAGAGGACGCCGATCAGCTCGCCCTGGCACATCATGGCCAGGCAGAGGATCGACCTCGGCCCCTTCCCGGCGAGATACCGCGCGTCCTCCGGGCGAGCGTCGCGGCCCGTGTCCCAGACGAAGACCGATTGACGGGTCCTCGCGACCTCCTCCACGAGCGACACAGCGAGATCGGCGCCCGGGTCCACCGGCGTCGAGAGCCCGAGCACCACCGTGTCCGGATCGCTCGTGATCGACGCCTCGATCACCAGCCCGGACTCGCGCGAGAGCACGAGGACGCACTTCAGCGCGCCGGCGTGCTCCAGCGTGAGCCGCATCAGCCGGTCGAGCACGTCGTCGAGGACGATCTCGCCCGAGACCGCCTGCGCCGCGCGGATGACCGTCGCCATCTGCGCCTGCGCCTGCGTGAGCCCCTCGAGCGCGCGCTCCAGCGCGACCGTGCGCTCTCCAACGCGCCTCTCCAGCTCCTGCGTGAGCCGCTGCAAGGCCGCCTCCGCCGCGATCCGCTCGTCCACCTGCGCGGCGAGGTGCATCGTCAGCCTCCTGAGCTTTGTGTGCACCCGGACGCGCGCGAGCAGCTCCTCGTCCAGGAACGGCTTGGCGAGGTAATCGACGGCCCCGAGGTTCAGGCCCTTCACCCGGTCCGCAGACAGGTCCGTGCTCGCCGTCATGAAGATGACGGGGATCGCGGCCGTTGCCGGGTCTCCCTTCAGCCGGCGGCACGTCTCGAACCCATCCATCCCATCCATCTTCACGTCGAGCAGGATGAGATCCGGCAATCCCTCCCTCGCGAGCCGGAGGGCGCGCGTGCCGTCCACCGCCACCGCGACCTCGAAGCCTGAGCCCGTCAGGGTATCGGACAAGAGACCGAGGTTCCTCGGGTTGTCGTCCACGATGAGTATCGTCCCGGCTTCACTGGCATCCATCGTTCTACCCTCCAAGGGGCGCGCGCTCCCATTGCCACGACCAAGGCGCGCGCCGTCCAAGCAACGTCAATCGCGTAGGTGCATCTTGATGAAATCTTCAACGGCTTCCATCTTGAAATCCTGCATCAGGCGGCGCAGGTGCCTGCAGAACGGCGCGAGCTTCGGATCGGCGCGATCGAGCCTGTCGAGGTGCTTCTGGAGCTGGTGGAAGAGCCCCCTGTGCGCGAGATCGAAGAGGAGCCGCAGATCCTCGGCGGCGGGGGCGGTCACCGGGAGATCTGCGCCGCCGGCGAGCTCGGGGGAGCTCGGGTCGCGGTGGGCGCCGGCGGGCGCCTCGCCCGGCGCCTCGCCCGGCGCGTCAGGACCGCCCTGCTGCTCGTAGATCCACGAGAGCCCGAGGTGCCGCTGGATCTTGTCGTAGAGCTCCTCCAGCTGCAGCGGCTTCGGGAGGAAATCGTCGGCGCCCGCGGCCAGGCTCTTGTCCTGATCGGAGAGGAAGACGCTCGCGGACGACGCGAAGATCTTCAATCCTGCTCGATCCGGCGCCTTCCGGAGCAGCCGGATCATCTCCCAGCCGTCGAGCTCCGGCATCGCGAGGTCTGTGATCACCAGGTCGAACGCGCGCTCCGACGCCGCCGCGAGGCCCTCCTTGCCGTCCGTGGCCTCGGACGTCTCGAACCCGACGGACTGCAGCATCTTCACGAGCACCGCGCGGTTCTCGGGCTTGTCGTCGACGACGAGGACGTGGCGCCGCCTGCCCTCGTAGTCGACGACCGCCGACGCGGGCCGGAGCGCCGTGGGCTGGGTTCGCCGGGGCGACTCGGCGAGGATCACGTCCATCCAGAACACGCTCCCCTTGCCGGGCTCGCTCCTCACCTCGATGGAGCTGCCGAGCAGCTTCATGATGCGCTGGCTGATCGCGAGCCCGAGCCCCGTCCCGTCGACGCGGCGCTTGCCGTCGCTGGCTTGCTTGAACGGGAGGAAGATCTGGTCGATCTGATCCGGGCTGATGCCCGTCCCGGTGTCCTCGATCTCGAAGCGCACCCGGTGCGTCCTGCGCGGCGCGCTCTGGATCGCGGCGGAGTCCGGCGCCGAGCCGTGCGGCGGGCGCGGCCCGTCGCCCAGCCGCTTGATCGTGAAGGAGACGCGGCCCTTCTCGGTGAACTTCACGGCGTTGCCGAGCAGGTTGATCAGCACCTGCCGCAGCCGCCGCTCGTCGGCGACAACGTCGGCGGGGAGCTCGGGATCGGGCGTATACACCAGCGCGATCCCCTTCTCCTCGGCGCGGATGCGGCAGATCTCGGCCGTCGATCGCAGGAACGAGGGGAGGTGGAAGTCGTTCGCGTGGGTCTCCATCGCCTGCGCCTCGATCTTCGCCAGATCGAGGACGTCGTTGATCAGCGTGAGCAGGTGGGCGCCGGAGCGATGGATGACGTCGATCCCGCGCAGGTCCTGCTCGCTCAGCCCCCGCGAGCGCCGGAGGATCTGCGCGTAGCCGAGGATGCCGTTGAGCGGCGTCCTGAGCTCGTGGCTCATGTTGGCGAGGAAGTCGCTCTTCGCCTTGTTGGCGGCGTCCGCGGCGACCTTCGCCTCCTTCAGCTCGGCCGTGCGCTGCTCGACGCGGTGCTCGAGCTCCTCGAACGACCCCTGGATCTGGCGCGCCATCTGGTTGAACGACTCCGCCAGCGTGCCCATCTCGTCGTGGGATCGCACCTCGACCGCTGTGTCGAGCTTCCCGCTCGCCAGCTGCGACGCCGCCTGGGCGAGGCGGGTGATCGGCCTCGTCAGGACCTGCGCCATCAGGACGGCGACCGCCGTGACGATCGCGGCGATCAGCGAGGCGAGCAGCAGCGCGTCGCGCGTCGTCTTCTCCTCGATGGGCTCGAGGAACGCCGCCTCCGGCCGCACGAAGGCCACGGTCCACGGCGGCTTCTTCATGCCGTCGAAGGCGCTCACGCGCGCGAGGGCCACCGCGCTCATGGGGGCGTCCCGCGCGGCCATGCGGGCCTGCAGGAAGCGGCTCGCCGTCGAGGTCGGGTCCTGCTCGCGCTCGAACCGGCGCAGCCCCTCGTCGAAGGCCTGCACGTCGGTCGACAGCTCCGCGGCCGGCCTGTCCGGCAGCCGCCGCTCCGCCTTGAGCCGGCCTTCGAGCTCCGGGGCGAGCGGCACCAGCGACTTGAACACGAGCTCCGGGGAGCGGCCGTGCGCCAGTCGGACGTGGTGCTCGTCGAGCAGGATCGCGAACGCGTCCGACGCCTCCAGGAGGCGCGTCTGGGAGAGGATGATCCGCTGGACGGCCGACAGGTTGTAAGTGCACCGGAGCACGCCGATCGTCTTCTTCTTGTTCAGCGCGTCGCGGACGGGGCTGCTGAAGACGAGCTGGGGCACCTCGCCGGCGAACACGACCGACGACGCGTACGGCAGGCCCGTCTCCATCGCGCTGACGAAGTAGTCCCTCCTGGATTCGTCCCTCTCCGCGGGCGCCTGCACCGTGTCGAGGACGTTGTGCCCGCGCTCGTCGAGCAGCGCATAGGAGAGGATGTTGATCGTGTCCTTCCGGATGAGGCCGTGCAGCGTCCTCGACGCGAACGCATGCGCCTCGCTCCCGCTCCTCCGGGCCTCGTCGTCGAGGCTCAGGTAGCTGGTGAGCCCGGGCAGGCGGGCCTCGACGCGGACCGCGTCCAGGTTGCTCTCGATGAAGTCGTCGACGCTTGTCGCGGCCTGCGACGCGGCCGCGGCGAGCGCCTGGTTGGCGCTCTCGGTCAACACCATCTCGTTCGTCCGCTTGTTCAGGAGCGTGAGGATCGAGAGCGGCGCGAGCGCGACCGTCAAGAGCGCCACGATCAGCTTCATGCGGAGGGTGATGAGCGGGGCCTGCTGCTGCATTGCGCGACTCATGGCGTTCGTCGAACCTCCGTGGCGATGCTCTCCAGGTGCTCCGCGGGCCGCGGCGGTCACTCGCGGCTCGTGGCGGGCGGCAGGAAGGACGAATCGAAGATGTTGTTGATGTCCGGGCGGCGCCCCAGCTGCCCGTCCTGGACGAGAAAATCGATGTGCTTGTCGACGAGGGGGGCCAGCGACGTGGGGTCGTTGTTCGGGGCGAACCGCCGTCGGACCTCCTCCAGCGAGAAGAGCTCGTATCCGTCCGTGCTGATGTCCGAGGCCGGGATCTTGAGCGCCTTCGCGATGATCTCGTTGCCTTCCTGCGGGTGGGCCTTCCAGAACTCGACGGCCTGGAACCACGCCCGGATGAAGGCGCGGACGTCGTCCGGGCGGTCGCGCAGCACCGCGCCGCGGAACATCGTGAAGTCGGCGAAGAGCCCGGGCGTCTCCTTGCTCGAGAAGATCGCCTTGGCGCCGGCCTTCCCTGCTTGCGTCGCGTAGGGCTCCCAGGTGTGCGCGGCCTGGATGGTGTTGTTCGACAGGAACGGGATGACATCCGTCTCGCTCGCGTTGACCAGCGTCACGTCGTCGATGGCGAGGCCGCTCCTCTCGAGCATCTCGCTGACCAGCATCTCGCCCAGCGCGCCGGTCTTGGCCGCGATCTTCTTCCCCTTGAGATCGGAGATCGTCTGGATCTCCGGCCGCGCCATGATGACGTCGGCGCCCGCTGTCTGGCCCAGGTAGAGGACGACCCGCACATCCGGCTCCTTCGCGAGGATGCGCACGACGACCTCCATGGTCCACGGCAAGCCGTCGACCTTGCCCGCGGTGAAATCGGAGATCATGCCGTAGAGATCCGGGTTGAAGACGAGCTCGACGTTCACCCCTTGCTGGTCGAAAAAGCCCTTCTCCTCGGCGATCGACACCGGGAAGAACCCGACCCAGTAGCCGTGGCTGAAGCGGAGCGGCGGCCGCGCCTCCTTGCCCCGGTCGCCGGGCGAAGGATCCGGCTGGCACGCCGAGGCGAGGACGGACAGCACGGCGACCGTGAGCCAGGCGATCGTGCGCCGCACAGCCGATGTCTTCATGGTCTCTCGGGGCTCCTTCCCGGGGCGTGTCGTGCGGGCAGCGCGCGCCGCGCGGCGGGGCGACAGCGCGGAATGCGCGCCGATCGCCGCGCGCCGCGCTCCCGGCGCCGAGACGACGGCCCGACTGCGAGGCCCCCCTGCATGTTGCGCAGCCTACCATGAACCGCCGCGGCGCCGCGATGCTCTGCGACCGGATCACGGCGATCCGGGGGCCCGGCTCGAGGTCGCCGGCGCCGTCTGCCCGACTGGACTGCCTCGCACGGTCGCGACACCTCGGTAGGTAGCTCGGCGCAGGTGTGCCGAAGGCATCGATTGCTGAAGCAAAACCATTGCGATATTGCAATGCGAGCCGGCCACGACTACCTTTCAACTCAACCTTCGCGCCTTATCGTCTGCTTGCCATTCGAAATCAGTTGAGGAGAACCCCACTCATCGGAGGTGACTCATGGCCTCGTACTTTGTCCTGCGCGATGTCCTCTCCCGCCTCGTCGCGGCGTCGGCGCTGCTCGTCGCCCTCGCGGCCGGCCGATCCGCCGAGGCGGCGTCGTCTTTCACCCTCTTCGAGAGCGGCCATGTGCGTCCGCTCGCGCTCTCGCCCGACGGAAAGCTGCTATTCGCCGTGAACACACCCGACAACCACCTCGAGGTGTATCGGGTCAAGGATCAGGGCATCGAGCACCGCGCCTCCATCCCCGTCGGCCTCGAGCCGGTGGCCGTGGCGGCTCGGAGCGATACCGAGGTCTGGGTCGTCAACCACCTCTCGGACAGCGTGAGCATCGTCGAGCTGACCCAGGGGGCGCGCTCGGGCCGGGTCGTGCGGACGCTGCTCGTGGGCGACGAGCCGCGGGATATCGTGTTCGCGGGTCCTGGAAGGCGCCGCGCGTTCATCACGACGGCGCACCGCGGACAGAACATCCCGTTCGATCCCCAGCTCACGACCCCCGGCGTGGGCCGGGCGGACGTATGGGTCTTCGACGCCGATCGCCTCGGGTCGACGCTCGCCGGCGCGCCCCTCACGATCGTCACGCTGTTCAGCGATACCCCGCGGGCGCTCGCGGTGACGCCGGACGGCAGCAAGGTGTATGCGGCGGCCTTCCACTCCGGGAACCGCACGACTTCGCTCCACGAGGGCATCATCCCGAACGGCGGAGAGGCGGCGGGGGGCGTGCCCGGGCCGGCCACCAACGCGGAGGGGATCCCGCACCCGGAGACGGGGCTCATCGTCAAGTTCAATGGTTCCCACTGGGTCGACGAGCTGAACCGCGTCTGGGACGGCTCCGTCCGGCTCTCGCTGCCCGACAAGGACGTGTTCGTCATCGACGCGAACGCGAGCCCGCCGAGGCAGCTGCCCGGCGCCGCGGGGTTCTACACCGGCGTCGGCACCATCCTCTACAACATGGTGGTCAACCCGGTCAGCGGGAAGGTGTACGTCTCGAACACCGAGGCGGGGAACGAGAAGCGCTTCGAGGGGCCCGGGATCTTCGCCGGTCATTCGATACGAGGCCACCTGCACGAGAGCAGGATCACCGTCCTCGGCCCGGCGGGCGGCGTCACGCCGAGGCACCTCAACAAACACATCGATTACGGCGCGTGCTGCGCCCCGGTCCCGAACGCCGAGAACCAGAAGAGCCTCGCCCTCCCGCAGCAGATGGCCGTCACGAGCGACGGCAAGACGCTGTACGTGGCGACGATAGGCTCGTCCAAGATCGGGGTGTTCAGCACCGCCGCCCTGGAGAACGACACCTTCGTGCCGAGCGTCTCCAGGCAGATCCCGGTGCCCGGCGGCGGCCCGACGGGGCTCCTGCTCGACGAGGCGCGGCGGCGCCTGTACACGATCACGCGCTTCGACAACGCGATCTCGATCCTCAGCACGACGACCAGGTCCGAGATCGCGCACGTGCCGATGCACAACCCGGAGCCGCCGAGCGTCGTCGCCGGCCGCCGGTTCCTCTACGACGCGTCGTTCGAGTCGAGCCACGGCGACTCGTCGTGCGCGAGCTGCCATGTCTACGGCGATTTCGACAGCCTGGCCTGGGATCTCGGCAATCCGGACGGGGTGGTCGCCGACATCCCGGGGCCGTTCGAGTCACACCCCCTCGATTTCGGGATACCCGACACGCATCACCCGATGAAGGGGCCGATGACGACGCAGAGCCTCCGCGGGATGGCGAACCACGGGCCCATGCACTGGCGCGGCGATCGCACCGGGGGCGACAACGAGCCGAGCGCGCACCCGGACAGCGGGACGTTCGACGAGGTGACGGCGTTCCTGGAGTTCCAGGCCGCGTTCCCGGATCTCCTGGGGAGGAGCGAGCTCATCCCGGAGGCAGACATGCAGGCGTTCGCCGATTTCATCCTGCAGGTCACCTATCCGCCCAACCCGAACCGGGCGCTGGACAACTCGCTGACGCCGGCGCAGCAGGCCGGGCGCAGCTTCTTCTTCAACAACGTGTCCGACTTCAGCGAGGAGGGCACCTGCGTCTCGTGCCATGTGCTCGACCGCCACGGGAACGAGGAGTTCGGCGTCGATGCGCCGGGCTTCTTCGGCGGCGATGGCCGGTACACGTTCGACCTGGAGACCGAGGCCTTCAAGTCGCCGCACTTCCGCAATCTGTACCAGAAGGTCGGCATGTTCGGGATGGCGGACAACGATCTCTTCCCGGGCAGCGACGCGCACCTGGGCGACCAGGTCCGCGGCTTCGGCTTCAACAACGAAGGGGGCGTCCCGACGCTCTTCCGCTTCGTGAGCTCGGCGACCCCCGACATGGGGTTCAACCAGTCGCCGCTCACCCCGGGCGGGTTCCCGCCGGGGCCGGAGGGGGAGGTGATGCGGCGCGAGGTGGAGCAGTTCCTGCTCGCGTTCGACAGCAACCTGGCGCCGATCGTCGGTCAGCAGGTGACGCTCACCCGCCACAACGCGGCCGCGGTCGGGCCGAGGATCGATCTGCTCCGCGCGCGGGCCGATGCAGGGGAGTGCGATCTGGTGGTCAAGGGATCGCACGACAAGGAGGCAGCGGGGTTCCTCTACGTCGGCGCGGGCCTGTTCGTCGGCGACCGGCTCTGCGACGCGCCGATCCGCGACGCGGCGCTGCGGCACCGGGCCTCGCGCAACCGGGGCGAGCTCACGTACACGTGCGTGCCGCCGGGCTCGGGGGAGCGGATCGGGCTGGATCGCGACGGCGATGGATTCCGCGACGGCGACGAGGAAGACGAGGGCAGCGACCCGGCAGACCCGTCGAGCACGCCCTGAGGGTCTCGCCGCGCCCCTCGCTCGCGCGACCGCCCACATGACGGAAGCGCTGCTCGTCGCTCGGCGCGGCCCGGCGACGAGCAGCGCGAGGGGCGGCGTTACCCCGCCGGCCGGAGCCGGAACGCGCCGCAGTCGGGGTGTTCGATGCGTCCGGCGAAGAGCGAGCCGTCGAACGCGAGGTCGCCCTTCATGCCCACGGTGACGTAGTTGGGCGGGCGCTCGAGCCAGGCGCCGGGCGAGAACGATGCCGTCCGCGTCTCGGCGTCGTAGCGGCCGCTCATGAGGTATTTGCCGGCGGCGCCGGACTCGGCATGATGAAAGCCGAAAACGGCCTTGATCCTGTCGCCCTTGACCTCCAGGATCCGGAACGTCATCTCGGTCGTCCCCTGCGGGCAGTCGTAATCGCCGATCCAGGTGCGCGTCCGCGCGAACGGGTTGTCGCCGGGGAACTCCTCCGGCACCCAGCCGTCGGCCGCCGCTATCGCCGCCGCCGGGGGCGGATCCTGGAGGACGATGTAGACCGTCTCGGCGGCGGGCGGCGGCTCCGGCGCGCGCGGCTCGGCCAGCGTGGGCGCGGGGCCGCACGCGGCCAGCAGGAGGGCCGCGCATGCGGCGCAGCGCAGGGCCGAGCGCCGTCGGGGGGCGGGGGCGTTCGCGGTACCCATGCGCGGGAGGGTACCATGGAGAGGGCCGAGCGCGGAGCGTGCTTCAGCGGCGGCAGCCGATGCGCTCGGTCGCGACGACGACGTCGTCGTAGAGGATGGTGTGTGTGTCGGAGACGGTCATGCCGAGCTCTTCCATCTCCGTCCGCCGGCGAGCATCGGAGTCGCGCTCGTAATAGGCGTCGAGCATGAACTTCTTGAAGCGCACGTCATCGCTCGATCGGAAGTCGAAGCCACCGAACGGCTCGGGCGCCGTGCACGCGCTGAAGTCGCACCCTCCCGTGTGGAACTGGGCGCGGAGCCAGGTGCCGTCGGGGTAGCCGGGGCGGTAGTCGCCGATCGCCACGCCGTCGATCCAGAACGCGAGCGCGCCGTCGCTCCGGCCGACCGTGTTGGCGCGTGCGTGCATCTCGACGCAGAACCATCGATCGCGCGGGAACGACGCTTGATCCGGCGGCTGAAAGACATTCCCGTAGTAGTACGTCGTGCCTTGATCGCCGGCGCAGCCAGGGGTGGCGGTCCCGTCGTTGCAGCGCCCGGAGCGCATCTTGTACCAGTAGGCGTAGAAGTTGAAGACGTCGTCGGTTGTCGTATCGAAGTCGAACCAGAATCCGTCGTCTCCGGACGGCACCGTGTTCGCGAGGCCGCTGCTGTCCCAGCTCTCGGTGCCCGCCGCCATGCGCACCCAGTGGTGCGGGTTTGGGGCCAGCTCGGGGAAGCGCACATGGAAGCGCCAGTAGAGCGCGTCGACGCGCTCATGGGTGATCCACGTGGACGACGAGATGTACGTCTCCTCCGCCAGATCGGCGGTCGTCACGGTCGAGCGGAGGTAGCCCTGCCCGGCGTGCGCGGTCGCCGCGTCGGCCTCGATGTGCAGATAGCGCGTGTCGGCGGTGGGCCCGTCCCAGCGCCCCCAGCCTTGCTCGAAGTCGTCGTGGAAGAGCACGGCGGGGTCACCGGCGAGGCCCACGTCGTCCGGGTAGCGCTCGCTCAGCGTGCCGGACGGCGACGTGTCGCCGCCGCCCCCGCCGCCATCGCTGGTTCCGCCGCCCCCGCCGCCGTCGTTCGGTCCGCCGCCGGCGGGGTGCGGCGAGGGCACGTCAGGCCCTGAGCCGCCGTCGCCGCCGGAGCCCGGCGTGGAGTCGCAGGCGGCGAGCAACAGCGCGATCACCAGGGGAAATTGCAGAGGATTCTTCATCCTTCCACGCTATCCGCAGCTCCGCCGCCTGCGCGAGCGCTCGAGGAAAAAATGCGGAAGACCCGGTGGCGGGCGGTGTAGGTCCGCTGTCCGGCGAGCCGCGCCCGGGATCAGGCCGCCCCTGCTGCGATCGGAGAAACTCCGGATCTTGCAGGCCTGCTTTCGCACGGAAAGCGCTTGACAGAACGAGGACGGGTTGGTTGACCTCCCGCCAGGAATCGCGACCATGAAGTCAGCGCCAGCCGGGCTGTCGGACTGAAGGCGACCGCCCAGGCCGGCGCCGCGGCAACATGCTCCGTCTTCGCGACGGCGAAGCGCTGTGATTGAAGCGAGGTGCGTCGATGCCCGTGCCTGGACTGCTCGATCGAATTCCGCTCTGGTTGCTCCTGGGGATCATGATCGTGGTCCTGGTGCTCGCCGTCGAGGGCGGCTATCGGCTGGGAGGGTACCGGCTGCGCCGGTCCGAGGGGGAGGCCGGGGCCCACGTGCTCGCCCTGGTCACAACCACGATGGGCCTGCTGGCGCTCGTCCTGGCGTTCACGTTCGGCTTTGCGGCGACCCGCTTCGAGGCGAGGAAACATATGGTCGTCGACGAGGCCAACGCCATCAAGACGACCTATCTGCGCGCCGGCCTGCTCCCCGGCGACCGCGGCGCGAAGGTCCGCGCGCTGCTGCGTGACTACGTGGCGTCGCGTCTGGAGGGGGTGAGGCCCGACAACGTCGACCACGCGGTGCGGCGCTCGGAGGAGCTGCACCGGGAGCTCTGGAGAGAGGCGGAGACCGCCGGACGAGACCACCCCAGCTCGCCCGTCGTGGCGCTCTTCATCGAGTCGCTGAACCGGACGATCGAGCTCCACACGACGCGCGTCAACGTGGCCATCCGGAGCGGCATTCCAGGGGTCCTGTGGGCGGCGCTCTTCGCGGTCGCGATCCTGAACTTGATGGCCGTCGGTTATCACGCCGCTCTGGTCAAGACGCGCCGCTCCCCCACGGTCGCGACGCTGGTCATGAGCCTCTCGGTCGTCATGCTGCTGACCGCCGACCTCGATCGCCCGCAGGAGGGGGCTCTGCAGGTGAGCCAGCAGGCGATGATCGATCTGCGGCGAACGATGGGCGATTGAGCATCCCTCGTGCGTCTGGCGGACGTGCGAGGTTCTGAACGGCGCGTCCCGCACGGCCGCGGGACGTTGAACACCGAGGGAGGGACGGAAGACGGAATGGCCACAGTCGAAGGATCATCCACGGTCACGGGGGAGTGGGCGATGCCGCACCTCTCCGCCGAGGAGCATGCGGCTCGTGGCAAGGCGGAGCGCGCGGAGATCCCACGTGCGGCGCACGCGGCGTGGGAGGCGCTGCCCAACCGGCCCGAGCCGATCGCGCTTCTTGAGGAGCAAGCGAAGACCCGCGTCCCAGAGCTCGTGCCGATCCGCTACGGCCGGATGCTGGTCTCCCCGTTCACGTTTTACCGGGGCGCAGCGTGCGTGATGGCCTCCGATCTGGCCGCCGCGGCGCGCTCGGGCCTGAGGGTGCAGCTCTGCGGCGACGCGCACCTCTCGAACTTCGGGGTGTTCGGATCCCCCGAGCGCCGCATGGTGTTCGACATCAACGACTTCGACGAGACGCTCCCGGGACCGTGGGACTGGGACGTCAAGCGGCTGGCCGCCAGCATGGAGCTCGCCGGGCGCGACAACGGCTTCTCGAAGGCGGCGCGGTCCGACATCGTCCTGACGACGGTCCGCGCGTACCGCGAGGCGATGCGGAGCTTCGCGGCGCTCCGCAACCTCGACGTCTGGTACGCGAGCCTCGACATCCAGCAGATCCTCGACCGGTTCCGCTCGCAGGTGGGCCGCGAGCGCCTGAACGTCACCGAGCGCAACGTCGCGAAGGCGCGGACGAAGGACAGCCTTCAGGCTTACGAGAAGCTGACGCGCGAGGTGGGCGGCCGGCGGCGAATCATCAGCGATCCTCCTTTGATCGTCCCGATGGAGGATTTCGTGAAGGGGGTGGACCGCGAGCAGCTCGAGCAGCAGGTGCGCGAGATCCTGCGCGGCTATCGAAGCACGCTTCAGCCCGATCGGCGGCACGTGCTGGAGGGGTACAACTTCGCGGACATGGCCCACAAGGTCGTCGGGGTCGGGAGCGTCGGCGCGCGCGCCTGGATCATCCTGCTGTTCGGCCGTGACGAGGAGGACCCGCTCTTCCTGCAGGCGAAGGAGGCGCAAGCGTCGGTCCTCGAGCGGTTCCTCGGCAAGAGCGCGTACCCGAACAGCGGCCAGCGCGTTGTGGCGGGCCAGCGGCTGATGCAGGCCGCGAGCGACATCTTCCTCGGCTGGCAGCGCGTGAAGGGCGCCGACGGGATCGAGCGCGACTTCTACGTGCGCCAGCTGCGCGACTGGAAGTTCTCGGTGGACATCGCCGCGCTGGATCGGGTCCTCCTGACGACGTACGGCGGCCTCTGCGGCTGGACTCTGGCGCGCGCACACGCGCGCTCGGGCGATCGGATCGCGATCGCGGCCTACCTTGGGAAGGCGGACACGTTCGACAAGGCGGTCGCCGCGTTCGCGATCGCCTACGCCGATCAGACGGAGCGCGACCACCAGGCGCTGGCGGCCGCGGTGAAGAGCGGACGCATCCAGGCCGAGACCGGGCTCTGAGCGGCGGGCGCACCTCCGGAAGAGCAGACGAGCGGACCCGGGCCAGCGCGCGGGCGCGCCACCGCAAATTCGCCCTTCGGAAGCGCCGTAAAAGCCGAGAGGTGGTGGTGGCACGCTGATCTCGTCGTCAGGCGACGGATTGACGTTCGATGTGGGCAATCGCCTCTCTGGTCCGGTGAATCAACGCGAGCGTGAGCCGCTCCAGCTCCGTATCGGTCCCGATCAGCCGGTTGAAGTGCATGTGAGCGAGAGGCGCCAGCAAGCGCTCCATAGGTAGGAGGAGCTGCGATCGACTCCGGAGGCCTCCGAGCGCTGCGGCGAGCGACCCCAATTCCTCGTGAGTGCCATCCATGACGCTCCGGATTCCAGGCGGCAATGTGGTGGCCGCCACGGCGCCGCGAGGGTCCAGATACGACCGGAGCGTTGCTTGGCGCTTTCGATACTGAGGGCCGGAGCTCTGCTTGTCGCCTTGCTGCTTGTGCAGCCACCGGATCACATCCGCCTTTTGCAGCGATAGCCCGAAGAGCAAGTTGTCGGTCGTGGCGACCACCAGATCCCGCAGCTCGACCTCGCGGTGCTTCTGCAGGAGGGCGAGGTACTCCACGACGGATGAGGAGTCGACGCCGAAGATTTGCTCGGCGATGACGATGGCCTCCGCCCCGCCGTACCGTTCGACCTCCCGGTCGTACGTGTCGAAGGCGAAGCGCAGGCAGCGCCCGTGCTCCACGAGCGCGGTCGCCCAGCCGCAGAGCTCGGCGAACAGCGAGGCGCGCAGCTCGGGCTGGATGCAGCGAAAGCGAAGTCGCAGGTGAGGGTCGGGGTCGGTGTAGCGAACGAAGAACCACTGGCCGGCGAGCCCGTCCCCGAGAACCCGGTGCATCAGCTCCCGGACAGGACCGACGAGCAGGTCGTTCTGCAGATCGGGACCGCAGTACAGCTTGAGATACACCCACTCGCTGCCAGGCGGAAACACGCGATCTCCCCAGCCCACGACCCGTGACGGGGGCCTCGCTGGCGTGGCCACGCCGATCCGATCGCCGGTCGCGGGGCACCGCCGGGGAGGCCGCGGCTGGACCAGGGACACGCTGAGCTCCGTGGTGAACGAACCGGCAGGCCCCGCGACCCACAGCTCGTCAAAGGCAGGGAGGACCTCCTGGAGGATCAGGCGCGCCCCGTCCGTGAGGCGGGCGATCTCTCTCCGCAGCTCAGCAGCTTGCTCCGCATCGTCCAGGTCGAGGAGCAAGCGATTGTCCACGCGCGTCAGGTAGACGTGCCGAGGCACCGCCCAGGTCCGCCGCCAGCGATCGAGCTCCGCGGCGAACTCCGCAGGGCTCGCCTCTGGGAAGAAGTGTCCCCGGCAGGAGATATCAATCTTCCACTGGGCCGGCCGCAGGACCACCCTGCCGGATCGCACCCGAGGCAGGTAGGGAAACGATTCTGCCTTCCCCCAGCTGAACCGCGCGAGCAGAGGCGTGCCGTCGTCGCCGACGTCCGAGAGGAACCGGCACACGTCGGGGCCCTGGACAGCATTGAGCATGTGCCCACTGGAGACGCGGATCTCCCTGTCTGCACTCGGCCATCTCAGATAAAACCGGTCGTCCTTCACACCGACGACGAGCTCCCGCAGCGGGATGCTCTCCGCAGCGGTCAGGCCCGGATGCAACCCGACCGGGATCTCGTGGCCGCGGATCCCGGGACGGACGCTCACGTTCGCCGTGCGGGGCCGCTGCGGGAGATACACCAGCTCAGCCCACAGAAGGTCTGACCGCGGCGGCTCCTCCTCGGCGGCGATCCGGCGCAGCATGCCCACCCCTTCCTCGCCAAGACCCTCCGCGAACCGCCCAGCTACCCTCCCACCGCCCTGCGCCCCCACGTTCGGCCCGACCACCAGCATGAACTCTCCGCGATCCAGCGCCTGCGACGAGCGGGCAGCGACGAACACCGCCAGATCGAGGGAGCGCGAAGTCCGCTCGGGATCGAGCTCCGCGGCCTGAAGGCGTGCCAGGAGCGCTTCATCGAGCTCGACGCAGGGACACAACGTACGCTGCGCTGCCGCGGCGATCTCCATCAGCACCCCCTCTCGCTGGGCGATCGCGGGGATCGGCTCGGGGAGAGCGCGCGTCGTGGAGTAGCCGCCGAGGCCCACGTTGCGGTCCAGCAGATCGAGCAGCGGAACCTCCCGACCGACGCCGTAGCGCGCCAGAAAAGCCTGCCGGTAGGCCGCCAGCGCTGGCGGGCCCTCGGGATACGGCGTGAGCCGGAGCAGCAGCTCTGCGGCGCGGCAGGCCTCGTCACCGACCGCTCGGTTGATCCGCGTCCTGTCCGGGGAGAGGAACAGGTCGACCTGGAAAGGTGGTTCCACGTCTTTGCGCGGGACGAGCCGCTCTGCCCGATTGAGCAATCGCTGATAGGCTGGGATTGCCTCCTCGGGAGAGAGCGTCGCCCAGACGCTCGCCTCCTCGAGAAGGAGGCCGAGCTCTTCCAGCACCGGGCGCGCCGCGTCGATCCCAGCGAGCCGGTCGAAGAGGTGCTGGGCCGGGTTGCTCCCGGTCAGCGGGGGACGGAGCTCGGAGAGAAGGAACGTCTGCTCCAAGAGGCTCGTCAGCAGGTGGTTCACCTTCTCCGGCGTGGCGCGGGGAGCGTCGAGCAACCGGTCGCGAAGGTGGCTGTACGCAACCGGGCGCTGCGCCATCTCCAGCGCCTGATGGACGGCCCCTGTCGCCCGTATCGAGACCTCCGGGGCCTGGCCCGGCTCCGACAGGCTCGCGCGCTCCGAAAGGACAAAGCGCCCTGCGCGGAGATAGGCGGAGGGGTTGAGGACCACCCGCAGCCCGTCACGCACCTCGGGGAGACGCTCCAGGGTGGAAATGAGGTGAACGAGCCAGGCCATGTCGGGGCGAATCCGTCTTCGCGCGTTCCCCGACAGCGTGAAGTCCGTCTCCTGGTCCAGGTGCGCGACGCACACGCCAGCGAACATTCCATAAGGTGTGGGCCGGCTCGACATGCGGATCAGGAAACGCAGCAGCTTGGCCTGGACCCGCTCGTCGCGCCGGCCGCTCGCGCTGTCGCGTTCCAGGGCCTCGGACATGGACCGGCTGGCCACCAACAACGCAAGGCGGACAGAGGGATCATCGAGGGCGGCACGCATGTCGCTGGTCGAGCGCGCGGCGTCTTCGGCTCCGGCCGGCGTCTGGCGCGAGAGTCCGCGATAGAACTCCAGAGGAAGAAGCGGGGCGCGGAGCAGGGCGATCTCCAGTGCGATAAAGAGAGGTTTCTTCGATTTGCTCTGTTGACTCGCTGCCCCGGAGACCAGCTTGGAGTGATTACGGAACATGAGATGACCCCGCGTCAGGAGAGTAGCAGGAACCGATCCCAGGTCGGCTCGGAGGGCGTGGTGGCCGCGAGCATCGCCAGGCACACCCCCGGCGCCCCGTCCAGGAGCCCGGGGTTGTCCACGCGCACCCCATTGGGCTCGATGCTCCTGAATCCGAGGATTGACGCGGGCTCATAGGCATCCACCAGCTGCGCGAGCTGCGCGCGCATGGCCTGCTCGAACACGGGGAGGCCGGTGTCCATGAAAAAGCGCAGGGTGACCTGGAGTCGACCGGCGACACCATGGCAGAACGTCGGCGATGGAACGTGCCGCTCGTCCACGGGCCGCGTGACCGCCGAACGCATGGCGTCGATGGCAATCTGACAGAGGTCGGGCTTCGCGAGTGCCTGCCCGGCCATGTAGAGGGCCCTGCAGACGCCCGGGCTCCCGTAGCACCACGCGCTCTTGCACGGGAGAGGCTGTACCTCCCCGCCGCGCGAATCCCCTGGCCCGGGCAACGGGTAAAAGGCGGGCCACATCGCCCCGTGCTGGTCGTCCAGCCGGCGGACCAGGAGCCAGTCGACGATCCTCTCAATGCCCTCATCCATGCCCGGCACCGAGATTGCGCGCAGCTTCGCGAGGGACATCAGCCCCAGAGGGCCGGGGATGCCATGCGCCAGCCCGCAGTTCAGGTTTCCGTTGGGGAAGTCCCTTGCCTGGTCCTCGCCGAGGAGCAGGTGCCGGGGGGTCCTCCAGCGTGGCAGCCCCTCATCCTCGGCTGTGAGCGAGACGAGGCAGCGGAGGATGTGTTCCAGGGTTCTCCGGGGCCCTTCCTGCTCGGACCGACAGAGGAGGTAGACGCCCGCCCCGGTGACGCCGCTGATCAGATCGAAGAGTTGAACCGGGCACCCCCCGGACATCGCGTCGAGCGCGTCTGCCGCCGCCTCGATCCTCGAGCACAGGACCTCGTCAAGCGTGGTGGAAAGCCTCCGGTATCTCCGTCCCCCGCGCGAGAGGTACCAGGCCGCGAAGGCGACCCCGCCGAGCTGGCCATACAGAGACATGCCGAGCCCAGGTGTCTCCTCGACGGAGCGGGCGGCGGCCTCCAGGTGCCACCGGGCCTCGACATCCCAGCCCTGACCGGGGTAGCAACTTTCCATGTACTCGAACAACACGGCGAGCCCCGCGCCACCCTGACTGAGCGAGTGGGGTCGCCACTCCGCGAGCGCCGGATAGAAGCTCTGTTGCACGGCGATCGTCGCTGCTCGTTCGAGGATGTTGCGGTCTTTCAGGCGCCGAGCGACCTCCAGCGCAATGGCCTGCGCCGATCTGGCGTCATCGTGCATCGAGGTGTAGCTCCGGAGGGTCATTGGTGGGATTCCGCCGACGGGTGGGGTCGGTCGCGGCGACTAACAGTTATTGATGCAGGTGCATGTCCCCGGACACGAACGCTCGGCGCACGTCCCGCAGGAACATGTAAGCACCGAGGTGTCCTCGATCACCTCGGTGCCCCGAACGTTGATGCGGATATCCACGTCGAAGTCGTCGTCCTCAAGAACCTGGCTCGTCCCTCGCGTCGATCCATTTTGAATGATCATGATGCCGCGCTCCTTTGTACGGGTCCGCCTACTCCCCAAATATAGTGTGCTACCACGCACCAGCAAGCGCACCCTACAGATCTGGCCTGTCCAAGATCTACACCTGCCCCCCCTCCGGTCGAAAATCGATCGCTATGGATGCGATGGAATCGAAGGGAACAAGGGCTGCAAGTGCAACCTCATGGTTCCATCTGTCCTGTTGTTGGCTTCTCGTGAGGTGTGGCATCGAAGTTGCTCCAGTGTCGCGTCTGGAGGCATGCGAGTGCATGCGCTTCTCAGCCCGTCTGCCGAGGAGAAATTCTCCCTCAGTGAGCTCCAGTGAAGTCCGAAACGCGCGGTCCGAAGTGTGAGAATTGCATGGAGACTGTTCCGACAGAAGGCGCCACGGGTGAGATGTCAACGATCGACTATCTGCTCGTGAATGTCCCGCTGACGGATCCGACGGCCCCGTACCACTCGATCCCGTATCTCGTCGGGGCGGCGAACGCGGCTGGCTTCCTCGGCCATCGCTGCTTGGACGCGAACCTCGAGGCGCTCTACTTTCTGGCGCACCCGGACCAGGTCGCGAAGCTCCTCCGTGCCTGCGCTTCCGTTCGCGAGGAGATCGAGCGCCGCCCGCGCCGGACCCGCTACGACGAGCTCCGGTACCGCTTCGCGCTCGCGGCCGTCGGGCTCGAGCCCGATGCCGCCCAGCGCGCCATCGAAGTGATGCGCGACCCCGTTCGCTTCTACGACTACCCGCTCTACCAGAGGTCAACGGCCGTAATTCGGCGCCTCCTCGACGCGCTCTCGGTGAACGGGTTCCCCGGGCAATTCAACGGCCTCCGCGTCGATCGCAGCGGTATCGTCAACCTCTCCCGTCTCTCCGACCTCGCCGATCCGCGGATCATCGAGCGGTTTGTGGCGCCGTTCCGGCCTTACCTCGAGGGCCCGTTCGTGGCGTCGCTCAAGGAGCGCGAATTTTCGCTGGTGGGCCTCTCGGTCAACTATAGTTCTCAGCTCCCCTTCGCGATCTGGATGGCGCGAGAGGTCCGCCGCGTGCTGCCCTCATGCATGATCTGTGTCGGCGGCACCGAGATCAGCGACGTGCTGAAGTATGCGTCGCGGCGCGACGCGATCTGGCGCCTGTTCCCCACCTGCGACGCGGTCGTCGGTGGCGAGGGCGAGACGGCGCTCGTCGATTTGCTCGCCGCGGCGGAGGCGGGCGCGCGCGCACCCGCGGGGCGCCCCGGTATCCTCGTGCCGAGGACCCGCGGCGCGCTCGCGATGGCCGAAGCGCCGCGCGCGCGGTACGAGGACCTCCGCGCGCTGGCTGCGCCCCGCTACGACGTCTGGGACCTCGGGCGGTACTGGTCCCCGGAGCCCGTCGTGCTTTATTCTCCGACACGTGGATGTTACTGGAACCGCTGCACGTTCTGTGATTACGGGCTCAACACGGACTCGCCGACATCGCCGTCTCGAGAGCGTCCGATCGATGAAGCGCTCGACGAGCTCGAGGGGATCAGCCGGCTTTCACGCATTGTTTATTTTGCCGTCGACGCGATCTCTCCTGCGTACCTCCGGAAGCTCTGCGAGGGGATCTGTCAGCGCAAGATTCCCATCCGGTGGGGCGCAGAGCTCCGGATAGAGCGCTTGTTCCGGAGAGGACTCGGCGTCGATCTACGGAGCTCGGGCTGCATCGCCATCTCCTTCGGGTACGAGTCGGGCTCGCAGAGCGTGCTCGACCGCATCGACAAGGGAGTCTCTGTGGCCGAGGTGCCGGCGGTGCTCCGGCAGCTCTCCTCCTCCGGCATCGGCTGCCAGCTCATGGGGTTCATCGGCTTCCCGGGCGAGACAAAGGACGAGGCGCGGATGACGTTCTCGCTCTTGCTCGAGAACCGAGATGTCTGGACGCTCGCGGGCATCGGCGACTACGTGCTCACCTCGGGCTCGATCGTCGGAAAGGAGCCGTCCCGCTTCGGGATCCGGCAGGTCGCGGCGTACGACGGCGAGGACATCGCGCGCGTGCTCTGCTGGCGCGATGGGGACGGGCGGCTGCGCTATCCTGGCGACCTGCGTGACGCGGAGCTGCATGCGCTGGCCGCGCAGGTCGTCTCCATCGCTGGTGAGCGACCCTTCGTGGGCGGTATCGACAGCGCCCACAGCCTCCTCTACTTCAATCGGTTCGGCCCGCGCCTCGTCCCAGCTGGCGTCGGTGACGCAGGCGCCGCGCGGACGGCCAGCAGGGTGATGTACGACACGCCGCTCGCGGCTGTCGACCATTTCATCTCCAGGGCAACCCTGCACGCGCTACACGCCGCCGCGCGGAGAGGCGGCCGCTCGTTCGGGTGCGAGGAGATCGAGCGCTGGCTCGCTGAGCCGAGCGACGGCGCTGAACACGAGGTCGGCCGAGCTCGCCACTGGATCGAGATATTCTCGGACGGCCAGGTCCATGAGCCCTCCGAGAGCGAGCTCGTCGCTTGCTCTCATGGTGGTTCGTGATCGCTGGCGGGCGCTACTCAGCCGTCGCGCATCCGCGGATTGCCCAAAGCCCCCCTCGCGCCCCGGAGCTCGCGCGGAGGGCACCCGAACCAGCGCCGGAACGCGTGGCTGAACGCGGTCGTGTCCGAGAAGCCGAGCCGTAGCGCCGTCTCGGTCACGCTGCTCCTCGCCAGCAGGTCGGCCGCGCGGTCGCGGCGCACCTCCTCGACCAGCTTCCGGAAGCTCGTCCGCTCGACCTCCAGGCGCCGGCGCAGCGTCCGCTCCGTCGTGCCGAGGGAGCGGGCCACGTCGTCCAGCGTCGGGATCCCGCCCTCGGCGCTCGCGAGCGCGCGGACGAGCTGGTGCCGCACGCCGTCCGCGATCGACGGCGGGGTGAGGTGCTCGCAGAGGGCACCCACGCTGCGACACAGGTACTCCCATAACCTCTGGTTCGCGCCCACAGGCACCATGTCGAGGACCTCGCGGCGGAACACCATCCCGTCCCAGGGCGCGTCGAACCGCACGGGGCAACGGAAGAACTCCACGTGCGCAGTCCGGCGCGGCGGCGCCGCGTGGCGGAAGCTCACCTCCAGCGGCGTGAGGTCGTCGCCCGCCATCTGCCGCAGGCAGCCGAGGTTCTGCGCCAGCGCTGTCTCGTTGGAGAGGCGGTGCCCCAGCGTGAGCGGCCGCAGGCGATGCCACCGCACCTCGGCGCGCTTCCCGCTCTCGACCGCCTCCCATCGGCCCGAGTCGGTCAGGAGCGCGCTGTACCGCGCCGCGGTGTCGAACGCATGGCGGATGGAGGGCGCGCTCATGATGGCGAAGCCGAGCACGTGCAGGTCCTCCACCGTCGCCCGCTGCGCGACGCGGATCGGCAGCGACGGGTCGTCCAGCGTTTGGCCCAGATAGGTCCACAGATCGAGGAGTCGGTCGATCTCGATGCGCCGGTCGGGATCGGCGGCGAGCGACGGCAGGCGCGCGGCCCGCTCCATCGCGCCCAGCCGGATGCCGTCGCGGAGCCCGAGGTCGACGACCAGCCTGGCCACGGACGTCATCACGGTGGGCAGCGGGCGGTGCATGCGCCCGGGATCATGCAGGATCCGCACCGGCGGTCGCTCGCCGGTGTTCGCCGCGGCGCGAGCTCGCGGCGGGGCGAGCGCGCTCTGACGCGCCGATCAGGGCGCAGGCGCCGCGGGCGTCAAGGGCTGGTGAAGCCGAGCAGTCCGTGGCCGACGACGATGGTCGTGATGTTCGGAGGCAGGGAAGCGGCGTTCGTGGGGCCTGCCCATCCTTCGCGCATCAGCGCCGTCCGGATGCGCGAGATCGGGGAGATCTGGTGGGCCTCCTGGAGCAGCTTCATGGCCTCGGCCGGGATGGTCAGCGTGCCATCACCTCCCAGCGCGACGCATTGAATCTCGACCTGCTTGCGCGCGGGCGGGGGCATCGCGAACGGCGACGCGCCCTCGACGTCGCCGTCCGTGCTGGTGAGGCGCACGAGCGTGGCCTGCGCCGGCCCGCAGCTGCCTCCCGGGCCGCCGCAGCCGAGCGTCAATGGGCTGCCGTCGAGCGGCACCGCGACGAGGGCGGCCGCCGACGCCGTGTCGGGCGTGAACGCCTCGCCGGCCACGATCGGGGCGCTGTCGGGGAAGTCGAAGGCCATCTCGCCGCCGGGCGAGATGCCCACGACGACCTCGTCGCCGCCCTCGATCGGGTCGACGGGGTTGTTCGGAACGGGCCCCGCCCCGGCGAGCACGGTGTACTCGGCCGCGAAGGCCTCCTCCGCCGCGCCCTGGTTGACCACGATCGCCGTCGTGCTCGACTCCACGGCGACGATGGGGAATGCGCCCTGATTCTTTGCGTTCGCCGCGCCGGTGACGCGCAGGTAACGGCCGACATCCGCTGCGGAGAAGGTCGCGCCCTCGATCGTGTAGGTCGCGGTCCCCTTCTGCCCCGGAGCGACGCTCGCCTGTCCTGTCCCCGTCGACGTCGGGCACACATAACCCGAGCCAGCAAAGCGGCACGCGAGGGGCCCGCCTTCGAGGCCGGCAATCGTGATCACCCCCTGATCCGTCAGCGCCGGCGGCGGATTGTCCTGTGTGTCGTAGACCCACGCCTTGCACCCTTCGATCTCCCCGGGCATCTGCTCGTAAGCGGGAGGCCTGGAGGGGGTGAACAGGACTTGCACCGTGAGGCCGTGGCCCGCCTGCGGCGCGCCTTGAATCGATACATCCTGGATCGAGATGATCCCGTTGTGCGTCGCGACCGGGCAGCGGACCGAGCCGCCCTCACCGGCGCTCGATGAGCTGCCTTCACCGGAGCTCGACGAGCCGCCCTCGCCGGAGGCCGACGAGCCGCCGTGCCCTGCGCTCGTCGAGCTGCTGCCGGCGCCATCATCATCCGACATGGGGCAGCCCCCTGCGACCGCGAGGGTGGTGGTGAGCGCGAGGGCCATTGAGCCCCTCCTTGAATATCGCGAGAGTTCCATTCGACCGATCATGGCTTTGAGCCTCCACGCGTCCGGCGAGGCGCGACGCGCGCCTCCGCGGCTGGACATGAGGCAGATGTAGCGAGCGGCCTGATGGGCTGCTTGGTCGCGCCGGCCAGGGAGTTGGTCGAATCGGCCAACGAATCGGCCCGCGACGCCCTCCGGCTCTCGACGGCGACTTTGCGAGAGGCCCGCCGCGGTGCCCTCTCTCGACGTCCTCGAGGGGGCCAGCGCGTCCGGCGTCCGGAACGCGGACAGGACGAGGACGCCCGCGGAGCGATACGCGATGACGAGCGCCGCCTCGTCGCTCCGAACGCATTGTCTTCAGGTGCTGCGGATTCTCATGCCGGCGAAAGAAAGATCGCTTTTTGATGTCGTTCAGCGAATCCGCGCGGCCCGCTCGCTCCGTTTTCTCTGGTGCAGCGCCCCGTTGCGCCGGTGAACGGCCAATTGGATATCCGATGCGTCTGGGGCCGTGGTATGCGTCCTTGGCAGGAGACACCCACTTGCAAGCTGGTCTGTTGAAGGAGATCGCCGCGGCGCTCGCCGCCGTCGAGCCGGAAGGCACGTTCGCAACGGAGCTCGGGTGCAGCGGCGAGGATCTGCACATCGAGGTCGAGGGGGTCGGCCCCATCCGCTTCCCGATCTCCGCCGCCACCGCGCGAAAGCTGTGCTCCGTCGCCCGTCCGGCCCCGTTCGGCCGGCGCGACAAGACCTTGCTCGATACGAGCGTGCGCGACAGCTGGGAGATCGGCCTGCGCCAGCTCAAGATCGACACGCAGCGGTGGCGGCGCACCCTCGCTCCGAAGCTGGCGCTCGTCCGTCAGCGCCTCGGGCTGCCCGAGGGCGGTGAGCTCCACGCCGAGCTCGACAAGATGCTCGTGTACGGGCCCGGCCAGTTCTTCGCGCCGCACCAGGACTCGGAGCGCGCCGACGACATGGTGGGGACCCTCGTGGTGGAGCTGCCGTCCAGGCACGAGGGCGGATCCATCGTCGTCGAGCACGACGGGAAGAAGAAGGTCTTTCGCGGGGCCGCGCAGGGTCCGAAAGATCTATCGCTGCTCGCCTTCTACGCGGATTGTCGCCACGAGGTGAGGCCGGTGGACGCAGGCTACCGGATTTCCCTCACCTACCACCTCCTCTACCGCGGGGTGGCGGAGGCTCGCGCGCCGCTCTGCCGCGCCGCGGTCGAGCGCATCGAGGCGGGCATCAAAGCCTACCTTTCGACGCCGATCTCGCTGCCGTACGCGCAGTCTCCCTCACGGCGGCCGGACCGCTTGATCTACCTCCTGGACCACGAGTACACGCAGAAGAGCCTCGGATGGGGCCATCTCAAGAATGCGGATCGGCTGCGCGCCTCGGCGCTGCAAGAGGTCGCCGAGCGCCTCGATTGCGAGGTGTACCTCGCCCTCGCCGACGTGCACGAGAGCTGGTCGTGCGAGGGCGCCTGGGATGACTACGGTGATCGCTGGCGCGGCGATCGCGGTCACGACGGCGATCTCGAGGATGCCAGCGACGCGGACGAGCACGACCTCATCGATCTCCTCGATACGGATGTCGTGCTTCGCCACTGGGTCGGCCCGGATGGGCGGAGCGCGCCGGGCATCGCGACCATGCGGGCGGGCGACGATGTCTGCTTCACGAGGGCCTCGACCGAGATGACGCCGTTCAAGTCCGAGCACGAGGGGTACATGGGCAACTACGGCAACACCGTGGACCGCTGGTATCATCGGGCCGCCGTCGTGATGTGGCCGCGGGATCTGGCCTTCGAGGTGCGCGCGAAGCTCTCGCCGTCATGGGCCGTCGACGAGCTCGCCTCCCACGTCGAGGCGGGCAGGGCGGACGAGGCCCGCGACAAGGCGAAGAGGCTCCTCTCCTCCTGGCATCCGGCCGCGTCGGACGAGCTGAGCGAGGCGTCCTTCAAGCGGCTGGTCGAGGTATCGGCGGCGCTCGGCGACGCCGATCTGGCCCTCGGGCTCGTCTCGCCCTCGGGACCGCATCGGTTGAGTCCCGGCGTGGTGCCCGCCTTCGTGGCCCTCGTCGAACGCTACGGCTTCTCGTGGTCGAAGCGGGTCTTCTCCGCGTGGGCCGAGCGCGCGCTCTACAATACTCCGCCCTGGCTCTCGTTGCTCCCCCGCCTCGGCGAGGCGCTCCGGGCCGGCGGAGAGCACGGCAAGGCGCTCGCCGCGTGGCTCCTCGCGCGCGAGGTGGCCTCGCTCGTAGAAGGCTGCAAGGGCGCGCTCCTGTTGCCGGAAGCCCTCCGGGAGGCCCGCGCCGATCGACTGCTCGACGATCTGCTCTCGTTGCTGGAGACCGCCGCCGCGATCCGGGCGCCCTCCATTCGCGACGACCTCATCGCCTCCCTCACGGCGCCCGAGTCGGCGCTGCCGCTCATGACCGCCTGCGCGCTGTTGAAGAGGTGCCGGGAAGGGCGCAAGCCCGCCGCGGTGCAGGCCCTCGGGCTGCAGGCGCTGGTCCGCCGCGTCGAGGCCTTGCTCGAACGAGCCGTCGCGGCGAACGCGCGCAGCGCGGACGACTGGTCGATCGAGCCCCCGCCCGGGTGCTCCTGTGCGCTGTGCAAGGTGCTCGCGGCGTTCCTGGTCGATCGGGCCCAGGTCCAGCTCGCGTGGCCTCTGGCCAAGGAACGGAGGCGGCACATCCACGGAGTGATCGATGATCACGGCCTGCCCGTCACCCACACCACGCTTCGCCGCGGAAGCCCCCAGACGCTCGTCTTGACGAAAGAGAAGACTCTCTTCGAGCGCGAAGCAGCGCTGCGGGCGCAACAGAAGGCGCTGCTTACCTGGCTCAAGAAGGAGCGCAGCGCGTTCGGTTAACCGATCGCGCCTGCAATGACGGCGGCACGCGACCCCATCGACGACCCGACGCAGCACACGCCCGTGGATGACGCGCAACCCGCGCGGCAGCCGCTCGGAATGCCGCCCGTGGCATATTGACCGCGTCTGCCCGACTGGGTACGACTGGGTTCGTGCCCGGTGAACCTGATCAACGAACGCTATCCGCCACCGGTGGACAGCGTTATCTGGACAAATCAGGCAACGGCAGCTTTTTGTTTCTGATCGCGGACAGCCATCGGCCGCTTGCGTCGTCGGCGCGCATCGCCCTCGATGACGTGGAGGAGGTCGTTATCGGCCGCGGCAATGCCCGGAGGCTGGAGGTCGCGGACAGCGGCTCACGCCGGCGCGTCGAGATCCGGCTCGACGACCCGTGGCTCTCGTCGAGGCACGCGCGGATCATGCGGGTGCTCGGCCGGTGGTGCTTCGAGGATTGCGGCTCCAAGAACGGCAGCATCCTCAATGGGGCGCCGAGGAAGCACGCCGAGCTCGCGGAGGGCGACGTGCTCGAGCTGGGCCGCACGTTCTTCCTCTACCGCGCGGCGATTCCCCGCGGCGCCGAGCAGGTCATTCTGCTGGAAGCGTCGAGCCTCGCCGCGCACGTCCCCGGGCTGCTCTCCCTCATCCCGTCGCAGCTCGAGATGTTCGAGCGGCTCAGGGTGGTGGCGGCCTCCACCATCCCCGTGCTGATCCAGGGCGAAACGGGCACCGGCAAGGAAATCATGGCGCGCGCCATCCATTCGCTCTCGGGCAGGCCGGGCGCGTTCGTGGCGATCAACTGCGGCGCGCTGCCGCGGGATCTCGTCGAAGGCGAGCTCTTCGGGCACAGGAAGGGCGCCTTCTCCGGGGCCACCGAGGATCGCCCCGGGCTCGTGCGCAGCGCCGATCGCGGGACGCTCTTCCTCGACGAGATCGGCGACCTGCCCCTGTCCGCCCAGGTGGCCTTGCTCCGCGTGCTCCAGGAGCGCGAGGTGCGCCCGGTGGGCGGCACGCGCTCGATCTCCGTGGACCTTCGCGTCGTGGCGGCCACCCACCGGCCGATCGAGCGCATGGCGGCGTCTGGCGACTTTCGCTCCGACCTGCTCGCGCGGCTCTCCGGTCACGCGGTCGAGCTCTCGCCGCTCCGGGCGCGCCGGGAGGACCTCGGCCTCATCCTCGGCGCGATCCTCCGGCGCGCCGATGGAGAGCGCGCCGAGCACATCCAGCTGCACCCTCGCGCGGCGCGCGCCCTCGTCACGTACGGCTGGCCGCTCAACGTGCGCGAGCTCGAGCAGTGCATCACGACCGCGGCGGTGCTGGCGCAGCGGGGTACGATCGAGCTCGATCACCTGAACAGCGCGCTGAGGCGCAACGCCGTAGGCGCCGCGGAGCAGGGGGACGATCCTACCCGGCCCGAGGAGCTCAAGGCGCTCCTGCGCGCGCACAGCGGCAACATCGCCGGCGTGGCGCGCGCCATGGGCAAAGCCAGGATGCAGATCCATCGCTGGTTGAAGCGCTACGAGATCGACCCCGATGAGTTTCGCCACTGAGGTGCTGCGCCGCGGCCGCGGGGTGAGGCGGGCATGACGCCGGACACGGTCGTCGCGGCTCGCTACCGCGTCCTGCGCCGCCTGGCCGCGGGCGCGATGGGCGCTGTCTACGAGGTGATCGACCTCCAGACGGAGCGCCGGAGGGCGCTCAAGGTGATGCACCCTCACACGGTCGAGCGCGCCGACCTGAGGGAGCGATTCGCGCTGGAGGCCCGCGTGTCCGGCCAGGTCGACAGCCCCGCGCTCGTCGACGTCGTCGACGCGGGCGTCGATGACGCGACGGGGACTCCGTACCTCGTGATGGAGCTGCTCCGGGGGGAGACCTTGAGCGAGCGGCTCGTGCGCGTGGGCGGCCACGCGCCGGAGGAGGTGCTCGCCTATCTCGGTCAAGCCGCGCCGGCCATCGACAAGATGCACCAGCTCGGCATCGTCCACCGCGACCTGAAGCCGAGCAACCTGTTCCTGGAGCAGCGGGAGAACGACGCCCCGCGCATCAAGATCCTCGATTTCGGCGTGGCGAAGGTGCTGCGCGAGGGCGCGACCCGCGGCTCGACCGGCGCGGCCGGGACGCCGATCTACATGGCGCCGGAGCAGTTCCAGAGCGGCAGGATCACCCGGTCCGCCGATATCTACGCGCTCGGCATGATCGCGTTCACGCTCCTCGTCGGCAGGCCCTACTGGGAGGACGAAGTGGCCATTGGCGACAGCCCCGTCGCCTTCGCGCTCGTCGCGCTGCAGGGCCCCAAGGAGCGTGCGTGCGAGCGCGCCGCGCGGTACGGCGTGACGTTGCCGCCCGCGTTCGACGCATGGTTCGCGCGCGCGACGGCGCTCGCGCCGGACCAGCGCTTCCCGACCGCGGGCGCCGCCGTGGGGGCGCTCGCGCGAGCGCTCGGCGTGCCTGGCGACGAGCTGCCAGCACAGCAGGCCGCCGGGGCCGAGGCCCGCGAGGGGACGCCACCTGTCGACGAGCAGCCGACGCGGACCGACACGTTCCAATCCGACGGGCATCGGGGCGGAAGCGAGGGCGTGGGACGCACGGACTCGGTGGCCGCCGGGGCAGGGGGGCCCGGCCCCGCGCCGCCTCGCTCCGAGCCCGAGAGCGACGCGCCGAACCCGACCTCCCCTCGGCAGCCGCGGGCCATCGTGCACCTGTCGCGCCGGTGGCGCTGGATCGCAGCCTCGAGCCTCACGCTGGCCGCCATGGGCCTGGGCGCCGTCCGGTGGGCGTTCCCTCACCGGCCAGCGCCTGCTCCTCCACCCACCGTCATGCGATCTCCGCTGGAGCCCGACAGCGCGGTGCTCGCGTGTCCGATCCTGGAGGCCTCCGGGGTCGAGGAGCCGGCCGGCTGGCTGGGAGCGGCCGCGGCGGCGACGTTGTGCGAGCGGGCTCGGGTCCTCCTCGGAGGCCGCGCGGCGCGCACGCTGGTCCCTGCGGAGCTGCTCTCCCTCCCGCGGCCGCACGCGGACGCGGTTCCGATCGATCCCTATGCCGGGCCGGAGGCTCGCGCGCAATCGCTGGACGCGGCGCGCAGGAGGGGAGCGGCCTATGTGGACGGGGCGATCGTCCTGGAGCCGTCCCGAGCCTTTCAGCTCACGGTCACGCTGCGCGCCGCCGACGGCAGGGAGCTCGCGTCCTCGGTCGGCAGGGCGAGCGCGCTCTATGAAGCCGTGAGAAACGCCATGGAGCCCTGGGTCGATGCGGGGGTGTTGCCAAAGGCCTCACGCCTCGACGACGCCGTGGCCGATTTCTCGAGGGCGCGCACGGTCGACGGGGCGCTGGATCTGCTCGACCTGACGCTGGCCATGACCCACAACGCCGGCGGGCTCCGACAGGAGTGCGCCCGGTTCGAGGCGCGCGGCGGCGGGCTCGCGGAGATGGGGCCAGGAGAGCGCTTTCGCTGCGCCTACACGCTCGGCGAGCCCGCACCTGACATCGCGCTCCCACCGGCCAGCGCCGGCGCCTCACCGGGTGAGCTCGCCGCGCGCGCCCGCGTCGATCTCATGATGCGGCGAACCGTCGACCCGACGGCTGTGGCGGAGCTCCAGCGCCTCCACGATCGCGAGGCGTCGGCCTGGGGACGCTCGACCCTCGCAGCGACGATATCCTGTCTGCTGCCGTCGCCCGATGAGAAGCGCGCTACCGCGATGACGACGCTCGCCAAGGACATGGCGTTCAGCGCGGTGCAGGCCGAGCCGAAGAACCCGATAGGGGAGTGGTGCGCGCCCTGGTTGCAGCTGGCAACAGTGACCCACGGAACCGCGAGCGCGAAGAGCGCCCTGCAGGGGATGCGGGTATGGATGCCGTGGGAGGCGTATGGATGGCTGTGGGAGGATTCCGATCCCGGCGCGGTCGAACGCCCGGCGCAGGATGCTCGCCAGCGCGCTCTCCGGTTCGCGCGGCGTGCCTATGTCCTCTCCCCCCTGGACATGAACGTGGCCGACACCCTGGTCGATCGGCTGCTCCAGGAGGGAGCGCGCCAGGAGGCGCGCGGGATAACGCTCGCGGTGGCCCAGGGAAGCCAGCTGCTCCACAAGGTCGGGAGCGAGCTGCTGCTCATCCGCGTCGAGGCAAGCGAGGCCAGCATCGGCGCCGCGCTCGAGCGGGCGAGGCGCGCGATGGCCATTTCCCCTGGCGATTCCGGGTTTGTTCGCGTGCAGCGCCTCCAGATCGCCTGGCGCGCGCTGGAGCTCGCGCTCGTCCTCGGGCGCGAGCGCGAGATCGCCGACCTCATCGTCGCCCGCTTCCTCGACCCGGAGCCACCCCTCCTCGAGGGCACGCACATCAGCGTCCCGCTCCGCATGGGCGCCGTCTGCGCCCGCGCCAGTCGGGCGGTATCGCGGCGTTGCTTCGAGCGGCTTCGCAAGCTCCGGGTCAGGTTCCCGGAAGGCGAGCTGCCGAACACGGAGAGCTACATCACGGGCGCCGAGCGTCATGCCAGCGGAGACCAGCGGGGCGCCGCGCTGGCCTGGCGCCCGCTGCTGCAGGAGCCCGAGCCGTTCGTCGAGGTGCTCGGCGACGCCATGGTCGCGACCTATGAGCGCGAGGGGGAGCGCGAGCTGGTCGACCGGCTGGAGCGGGCGATCCCGGACGACAGCGAGGCCCTGAACGGCGCGAGCCTGAAGACGGTGCGCGAGGCGGAGCGCGCGGCGAGGCGCGGGGACAAGCAGAGGGCCCGCGAGCTGGCCCAGCAGGTGATCAAGGCCTGGTCGGCCGTGGACGCCCCCGTCCCGGCGGTCGAGTCGATGAGGCGGCTCGTGGCGAGGCTACCTGAGTGAGCGGTCGATCAACCAGGGTTTGAACGAAGAGCACCCCGAATCGCTCCTGAGATCGCATGGATGGTTCAAGTAGACCGTGACGGGGTATTTCCACTGCGCGCCCGCCTCATCGCACGGCGTGTAGATGGATCGCCTGGCACCGGCAGTCCGAGCGCAAGCGCCCGGATTCCCGTTGAAAGGAGAGCATGGCTTCGGCTCATGGACGAAGCACTGCGCCGCCGCGTCGGACGCGGGGAGGGCGCAGAGCCTGTCGGCGAGGTTCGCCGCCCCTTGATTCCAGTCCTCGCCATAACACGCGTACTGCTTGTCGAAGAGCACCCCGTCGGGCCGAGCCCCCCCGGGGTTCGAATCGAAGATGTTCCCGTAGAACCCGCCCTCGCGGTACCTGAACAGCTCCACCTCCGTCGCCGGATACCTCACGCCCTCGTTCTCACCCACCGCGCTCTCGAACTTCACGTCGACCGCAAGATTTCGCTCCGATAGCATCACGCTGAAGTACCCGACCTGTTCGGGGGTGGAGGTCGCCTCGTCAACGATGCCCGCGCCAGCAGGACCATTCGTGGGACACAAGAAATCGACCGTGTCGCCCGGACCGTCGAGCGCGTCGCTCTTGATGTGCTTGATGTACCTGCTCCGAGGATCTGCCGCAGCGTAGTCCACATGGTTGCATCCATGGATGCCCGCGCATACGCGCACAAACACCGGAGACGAGCTGACGTGGGCCGAGTTGAGCTTGAGCGTGACCTTCCTCGGCCCGCTGTCGCCTGACCTCTGCGCCAGGCATTGTCCGACGTAACGCGCCGTCCACCCGCAGTCGCTCGTCGCCTGACGCGGTCCGCCGGGAGGGGTGCACGCGGCGAAGCTCTCGATCTTCGTGGCCTCGCCTGTGCTGGTGTTCCTCTCCCGAGACCTGGTCTCGGCGGGGACCTTGTCATGGAGCGCGACGAGATCCCCCGGGCCGCGCATGGATACAACGACCACCTTGTTGAGCGCGTTCACCCGGGCGAGCACGCCGGCGGAGACCGCTTGCAGGCATTCGGGCGACGGAAGGTTGTGGAACCAGTCTCCCAGCTGCCCCCCGCCGGCGCATGCCCCGATCTGCCCGCTCCACTCGTAGCGCTTGTTCCCCACGCGGGCTGACACCTTTTGGCCTTCCTTCAGGGCAAACGAGACGATGTAGTGCATCAGCTGAACGGCACGCGGCTCCAGCGTCGGGTCCTGCGTGCTGAAAGGCCTGACATCGTCGAGCTTCAGGCTGTTCAGCTTGCTCACCTTGAGGCGCTCGAGCAATTCACTGTTCGCGCGGAGCGCCTCCGCGCTGATGCCGTTCTTGGGCATGCCGTTGTGAGGCAGCTGCCCCGGGGGAGCGACTGGCTCTGTTGGCCCGCCTGTGGACGCCGGCGTCACAGGCCCGCTGGGATTCACCGTGACGATGCATCCGCCGCACCCCAGGAAAGAACCCACGCCGATGCAGGCTAGCGCCATGTACAAACGGCTTATGGCCACAGGCATTCTCCTTCTCCTGAACTCGAGTCGCGAGGTGAGCGCCCCTCGCGGGCGCGCATCCTGGCATGGACGCGCAGCGGTTGGCCAGCAGGCCCCCTCGATGCTGAATGGTTTTTGCCGCCACCGAGGCATCTTTCGTGCCACGGTGCACGCTGCGCGCCGTTGCCCACCAGCGTGGCTGGATGCCTGGTTATGACCGCGGGCTGCACGTTCGCCGTCTCATCGAGGCAGCGCCGAGCGCCGAGCGCCGGCGCGGTGAGCCCGGCTTGGCGCGCACATCGCCCGCGATAGACCGGGGTGTTACGCCGGTGATACACCGTGTTGCGCTGCGGAAAACCGCGCCGCGCACGTGTCCCCGTAACAGGTCGGGCACCCCGCTGTTGCACCGCGCGGCGCCGAGCCAGGGAGGCGTTACAGGAGGGTGACGGTACCGATCGCCGGGCCGGCGGTCCGTTTCGGCGTGAAGCCACGGACGATGCGCCGCCATGAAACGGCACGTCCAGCCCTCCGGCATCACCCCGCCGAGGCGCGGGCGTCCGCGTTTGGCATGCGTTTGAAGGGCGAGCTCTTGCCACACGCTGCCGTCCGTCCGGTTGGCACCGGAGCTGCAATACCGGCAAGCGTCTGCCCGACCGGGCGGTCAGGCGCCCGGATAGCCATCACTCGGCCCGGGATCCGTGGCCAGGGGCGGGGGACACGTCCAGCTCTGCGTGAGGATTGCAGACGTCTGGATCTTCTCGTCACGCGCGGGAGCCTTTCGCGCCGCGCGCACAAACGACCAGCGATGGAGAATTCCATGAAGAATCGATCGATAGGCGCGGCGTTGACCTGCGCCCTGCTGTTGACCGCCTGCGGCACCGAGCCGGAAGAGCCGGAGCTCGTCGGATCGAACAGCGATTCGCTCATCGTGGCGCCCTCCAGGCGGGCGCCCAAGGTCGATCAATTGCATCTGCGGCTCACGTCGGATGGTGTCGGGGTGCTCTCGCTCGAGTTCGCGCCGAGCGACCGCAAGCGTGTGCTCGAGGAGAACAAAGGCGCGGCGTTCGAGATGAGCCTCGATGCGCGCGAGAAGGCGGTCACCTTCAACGACTCGGGAATAAAGCCGGATCTCAAGGCCGGAGACGGCCTGTTCTCCGCCGCGGTCCCCATCGACCTGGAACGGCTCAGCCAGATCAACAGCGAGATCTCGAAGCTCAAGACCCGCACGCTCCAGACGTTCGAGCCGGGGTCGCGCTTCGCCGCCAAGCCCATCGAGATCGCGCAGACCAACGCGATCGACATCGAGGCGCTGAAGAAGGGCGCGACCATCCGTCTGCCCAACCTCGCGGAGCTCGGCCCCCTGCGCACGCTCGGCGGCGTGACCACGGCCGCCATCAACCCGCAAAAGTCGCTGCTGATCCGTTCACTGCCGGTGATCGAGGACCCGGCGCGCACCATGAACCCGTGCGACTCCAGCGCCGCGAACGCCCCGCTCAAGAAGTGGACCTTCGGCTACCTGATGGAACAGATGGCCATCGGGTCCGGGCTCACCGCGAGCCAGTTCGTCGAGCAGTGGCTGGCTTCCTGGCGCACCCAGCAGATCGTCAACGCGAGCTCGGGCAGCCTCGTCCTCGATGCGACGAGCGCGGCCGCCGCGGCGAACGTGGACAGCATGATCATCAACCCCTGGCGCCAGAGGAGCGGCGGGGGCGCGTTGAACCTCAGCATCGCGCCGTTTCGGCTGCAGGCCATTCTTTATCGCCCCGACCTCGCGCAGAGCTCGCCCTACCTCGGCGGGGCTGCCGGCAACAACGGAGGCGAGCTCCGCTTCGTGTTCGGCCTGATGGAGGTCCGCGACGGCAATCGGGACGGCGACGCCAGAGACGGCGTGGACACCTGCCAGTCGATCGAGGCCGCCGCGATCTTCGAGTACGGGGTGCCCATCACGAGCTGCGGCGACATCAAGGACTGGGCGAACAAGTGGGTCAACCTGAGCGCCTTGCTCCCCGGTGACCCCGCCTACGGCACGGCGCTCGAGGCGCTGACCGAGCAGGTGGTGAGGAGCGGCGCCGCGCCGGGCAACCCCAACCAGAACGCGCTCAACCAGCTGCGCACGAACGAGATCGATCTCACGGGGATCTGGCAGATGCGCGAGTTCGTGATCCGCCCCGGGAGTGGACCTCTGCAACAGACCACGACCAAGAACAACCCCCGCAAGCACCAGGCGAACTTCACGTCGGTTCCGGGCACGACCCCGGCGCCGATCGATCTGAACGGCAGCGATACGCTGCTCACGGAGATCCTGGCCTCCATGAGCCCCGGCTACACGATGCCCGAAGCTCGCGGGGGCGTGCCCATCATGGGCGGCGCGTCGACCTACAACGCCGGGACCTTCTGGGATCACCCGGACCTGGAGACGCCGGCGGAGCTCGAAGCGCGCTTTCGGTTCTCGTCCAACACCTGCAGCGGCTGCCATACGGGCGAGACGGACACGCTCTTCTACCACATCCGCCCCGCGGGGCCCGGCGGCGTTCCCAGCATCTCGGCCTTCCTGCAAGGCCCGTTGACGGTGACGGACAATCGCGGGATCAGCCATTCGTTCGCGGAGATGGACAACCGCAAGCAGGCTCTCGCGAGCCTCGCGAACCAGTCGTGTTCGTTCCGCATTGGAATCCCGCCCTTCCAGGTGTTGCGGCTGCCGCTGCTGAGCGTGCACTGAACCGCGATGAGCGCGGGGCCCGCGGCGACCGAACGCGCCGCCCGGGCCCCGCGCCAGGCCCCGCACCAGCCCGACAGGTCGAACCGGCCGGCGTCGCTTGACGACCGGCGTTCCTGGTTTATAGTGAGCCCCGCTGCTGCGGTGTGCGATCCCCTCGTTCGCGCACCGGGTCCAAATCGGGGGAGAGTGAGCCGCGGCCCCGTCGCGTGATCGCGCCGGCCGCGTGCGTCTTCGTGGATTGGACAGCAGCATGGTTGGCAAATTGCATCTCGATGCGGTGGTGCGTCGCCTGGATGGCGCGACGGCCCGCATCGACAATCCGTTTGGGATCCCGATCACCCTCGTGGCCAGGGAGGATGTCGTCGTCGAGGCCGACGGCATCGAGGAGCTCCTCCGGTTCGCCTCGCTTGAAGGCACGCTCCGCGATCTTCAGACATGGGAAAAGGCCGGCAGGATTGCCCCGTTCTGGGGCGGCACGGCCGGCGAGATCCGCTCCATCGTGCTCACGCCCGACTTTCACAAGGGCGCGGGCATCCCCGTGGGCACCGTCGTGGATGCCCGCGGGTTCGTGGTGCCGCAGGCCGTCGGCAACGACGTCTGTTGCGGCATGCGCCTGCTCGCGACGGACGTGGACCGGGACGAGCTCGCGCCGCACATCGGCGCCCTGAAGCAGCGGCTCCGCGCGATCTTCTTCCAGGGGCAGCGCGATATCCCCATGTCGCCTCGCCAGCGCGCGGCGATGCTCCGTGACGGCCTGTCCGGGCTGCACGAGACGGCGGCGGACAACGCCCGCACCGGCCTGTGGGCTCACTACGATCCTCGCGCCCAGCGCGCGGATCTCGATCGCGTGCACTTCCACGGCGGGCTCCCCGCGCGTGGGACGTTCGCGTTCGACGCGTACATCCAGGCGTCGGGCCGGGCGGACGGGCGTGACATCCAGATCGGCACGGTCGGCGGCGGCAACCATTTCGTCGAGATCCAGGCCGTCGACGAGCTGGTGGACGGCGCGACGGCGCGCTCGTTCGGGCTCTCGAAGAACGCCGTCACGATCATGGCCCACGCGGGCTCCGTCGGGCTCGGACACGCGGTCGGCGGCTATTTCAACGAGCGCGCCCGCGCGCTGTACCCGGCGGGGGTGCCCCATCCGGCGCACGGCTTCTATGTGCTGCCGGCGGTGGGCCCCCACGCCCGCGAGGCCTCCGTCTACCTCGACGCGATGCGGAACGCCGCGAACTTCGCGTTCGCGAACCGCCTCTTCCTGGGCCTCATGGTGGTGCGCGCGATGCGGGAGGTCGTTGGCCGCGAGGTCGCGAGCACGCTCGTGTACGACGCGCCGCACAACCTCATCTGGGAGCCCGACGGGGCCGAGCCGCGCTACCTGCACCGCAAGGGCGCGACGCCCGCCGGGGGACCCGACGGCGAGGGCGGAGCGTTCTCGTACACCGGTGACCCGGTGATCATCCCCGGCTCGATGGGCGACTCGAGCTGGGTGCTGGCGGGCGCAGGGCACGCGGGGCTGCTAGCGAGCGCGTGCCACGGCGCGGGCCGCAGCCTCACGCGCGGCCGCTCCGCGCACGCGGACGAGGACGTCTACCGGCGCGCGGTCGAGAAGCTGCACGTCGTGACGCCGCTCGACCCCGACGCGCCCCAGGTGCGGCGGCGGCGCGACATCCTCGCGAAGTACCACCAGCGGATGAAGGAGGAGGCGCCCTATGCCTACAAGCCCATCACGCCGGTGGTGCGCTCCGTCGAGGAGGCGGGGATCGCGCGGCGCGTGGCGCGGCTCTGGCCGCTCGTCACGGTCAAGGGATAGGAGCACGACCCGGACGAGCGCTCCTCCCGCGAGCGGCCCTCGCGAGACGTTCGATCGCCTCGCCGAGATCCTCCCCGCGCTGGCTTCCGGTTGATGCGCTACGCCGAGCGCCTCATGAGGCCCCGCACGCTGGTGTGCGGAGGCGCGGCAATGCTTCCAGCTACCACTCTGCGAGCACGCCGGCGCTGACGACGTTGGCGTCCTGCGTCTCACCGCGATGCCAGGTGTGCTTCAGATTCATGCCGTCGATCGAGAACACCACAGGGGTCATATAGTACGCGATCTTGCCGCCGATCCCGCGCACCTCCTTGATCACGCTGATCTTGACCGGGTTCGATGCGGCCTTGTCCCAATCCGTCTCCGTCACGTTGGTGGAGCCATAGGAGACTGCGACCTCGAAATCTCCCGCGCGGTAGTTCGCGGCTGCCAGGTAGCCGTGGTGCGTGCGCAGCTCGCCGATGCTGTCGATGGCCGTGTTGCCGAGCGCCCACGCGGTGCCGAGGCCCTGGCCGAGCCAACCCGTGGCGCCGATGCCGAAGCCGGCGTAGCGACCCCAAGCGCCGACGCCGGCGCCCCACACGTTGCGCACCGCGTCCGCCGGAATGCCGGGATCCTGCGTGGCGGGGTCGGACGGTGACGCCGTGGTGCGGCCGACCATCTGCGTCAAGCCGTTGACCCAGGCGTTGACCTCGTCCTTCACGACGGGCTTGTCGTTCAACACCTTGCGAAAGGTGAGCTCGCCCTCGAAGCGCGGCGCGACGGTGCGATTCCAGGAGCTGTCGATCATGGCCGGGTCGAGCGCCGCCAACGAGAGCTGCACGCCGGCGAGCTCCGGCGTGGCGTAGCCGAGCTGCGCGTGACGCGACGGAAACATCGAGCCCACGCCGGTGTGGCCGCAGGTGGCCGCCCCTGACGAGTCCACGTTGCACGGATGACCCACGCCGTGCTGGTGGATCAGAGCCCAGTTCATCCTCATGCCGCCGCGATTGAACAAGCCGAGGCGGCGACCGCCCCACGCTGCGCCCCAGCTGCCGGACAGGTCCACATACTGCTCGCGGAAGTCCACCGAGGCCGCATCGTTGAACTGGCGCACGTTGTTGGTCTGGGCGTTCTGAATGCCGGCCCACAACGCCAGCTTGATGGTGAGCTTCACGTCCGGCAAAACTTGCTTGTAGATGTTGAACGCCAGGATCGTGCTGGCGAAGCCGCCACGGATGCGGAACGTATTCAGATCCGTGTCGGTGACGGTGTTGCCGACGGCGCCGGCGGGCGTCGGGTTGCCGCGGATGGCGATCTGCGGTCCTACCAAGATGTACCGATCGGTCGAGGCAGGGTCATCGGGGTCGACCTTGTTGCCCAGGTTGTCCGCGTTGATCGTCTCACCACCGATCCAGTTGAGGTAGGCGTCGACGCGGCCGTTGGTCGAGACCTCCCAGTCGTCCACCTTCTCCTTCTTGAGCAGGAAGATCTCGGCTCGCGCCGGCGACGAGGACAGCAGTGCGGCCAGGGCGCCCGCGCAGACCACGAGGGCTCCCACGACTCTCTTTGAACGAAGCACGTTTGCCGACCTCCTCTGCCTGGATCTCGAACGAAGGCCGGCCTGGACCGCAAGCCGGCGACGCATGCAGCAGAACGAATAGTTCATACAAACAAATTTTGAAATAGAAATTCTAAAAGTCCTACCGCACGGTGCTCGGAGCGACGGCGATGCGCTCGGCCAGTTCCCGGAGGCTCCCCTCGCCGTCGGCGTGAGCCTCGACGATTCGCTGGCGCAGGTCGCGGCCATAGGCGGGGCGAGCGCATCAAACCGTGCAAACATGCAGCGTCACTGCAGTCTAACCAGCGTGATCCGCAACAAAGATCAGTAGTATTGTCGGATAGTTAGAGGTCCTGATGCGCTCGTCCTGAGGCTGTAGGGCCCTGCGTGCCACCCAAAGCACATCCTGTGTCACGAGCTCTGTGTGGCGAGCTCGGGCGTTCCAGGCTCGCCTGCGGGCCGCTCTGGAACCGAATTCTATCGGTTGACAAAATGGAACAAATATTCTACGAAGGGGGTTCCTGAGCCGGAGCTGCTGGCGAGAGCAAATCAGAGCGCGTGGAGGCGAAGATCCTGCGATCGGCGCCCTGGTAGGAGTCCATCATGGCAACGAAGATCGGGTTCATCGGCGTGGGTTTGATGGGGCACGGCATGGCCAAGAACCTCCTGGCCAAAGGCTTCCCCGTCACCGTGATGGCCCACAGGAATCGCAAGCCGATCGAGGACCTGCTCGCGCAAGGCGCGAGCGAAGCCAAGACGCCGCGCGCCATCGCCGAAGCCTCCGACGTCGTCATCCTGTGCGTGACCGGCGCCCCGCAAATCGAACAGGTCGTGTACGGAGACAACGGAATCCTGGGCGCCGTCAAGAAAGGCATGATCTTACTCGACTGCTCCACGGGCGAGCCGGCCATGAGCGAGCGCGTCGCGAAGGACCTGGCGGCGCTCGGCGCGTCCTACGCCGACGCACCGCTGGCGCGCAGCCCCAAGGACGCCGAGGCGGGCAGGCTGAACACCATGGTCGGCGCCGACGAGCAGACGTTCGGTGAGGTGCGGCCGGTGCTGGAAGCGTTCTGTGAGAACGTCTTCTACATGGGCGGCGTCGGCGCCGGCGCCCGCACCAAGCTCATCTACAATCTCATCACGATGGGGCACGCGGCGCTGATCGCGGAGGCGCTGTGCGCGTGCGCGGCCACCGGCGTCGACCTCGGCAAGTTCGCCAAGGTGGTGGGCGGCGGCGGCGCCAACAGCGGCATCTTCCAGCTGATCGTGCCGAAGATCCTGGAGAGCGGAGACTTCAGCGGGCTCAACTTCACGCTCGCCAACGCCGCGAAGGATCTCCGTTACTACAACCGCATGGTGGCGGACGTGCCGCTCACGGCGCCGATGGGGCCGGCGGTGCTCAATTCGCTCGTGTCCGCGCTCAACTCCGGCTTCTCCGACGGGCTGGTCGGACACATGGTCGCCTCCCACTGCAAGCAAAACGGCATCGAGCTCAGGAAATGACCTCTCGCGTCCTGAACCTCGTGGGGGTGGGCGTGCTGTGCGTGCTCGCCGCAGCGTGCGACAAGAAGGCTGGCGCCGCGGGAGCTTCGTCCTCGCAAGCGGAGTCAGGCAAGCCGCCGATCCTGATCGGCATCACGGCGGACGCCAGCGGCCAGTACGCGAACAGCGGCGATTCCGACAAGCGCGGCATCATCATGGCCATCGAAGAGGCCAACGCCAGGGGCGGCGTGCTCGGTCGCCCCGTGAAGTGGGTTCACATGGATACCGAGACGACGCCCGCCACGGGGTCGCGCGTCGCCGAGCGCATGATCAAGCAGGACAAGGTCGCCTTTCTCGTCGGCGGCGTCAGCTCCGGTGTGGCCAACGCCATATCCCAGGTGGCGCAGAAGTACGGTGTCATCTACCTCAACACCAACAGCAGCTCCGCCACGGAAGCCGGCGAGAACTGCCACCGCGTGAAGTTCGTGTGGGACGCCAACGGCAGCAACTTCACCCAGGCTTCCACCAAGGGCGCGATCGAGAAGTTCGGCAAGAAGTGGCTCTTGCTCACCAACGATTACGTGTGGGGTCACGACACCGCCAAGGCTACCAAGAAGGTGGTCATGGACAACGGCGGCGAGATCATCGACGAGATCCTGGTGCCGCAAGGCACGCGTGACTTCAGCGCCATCCTGCTCAAAGTGCAGCAGAAGGCACCGAACGTTATCGCCGCCGCCGTCGGCGGCGACGACTTGAAGGCCCTGCGCGCGCAGGTCGCGCAGACGAAGCTGGGCGACAAGTACGCCTGGATCAACAACCAGCAAGACTGGCCGGACATCTACGGCTTGCCACGCACGGACCTGTTCGGCGTGTTCGGCACGACCTGGTACCAGGGGCTCGACTTGCCTGGGGTCAAGGAGTTCAACGCCAGGTACGCGAAGGCCAACCCCGACTCCAAGATCAAGACGCCGGGCAACGTGTTCTACAACGGCTACTGGGCGACCCGCTCGCTGCTGGAGGCGGTCGAGCGCGCCAAGACCACCAAGAACCACGCGGTGATCAAGGAGCTGGAAGGCCTGAAAATTCCAGCCAAAGACCGCATGCAGCACCACGACGCCTACATGAACCCGGCGACGCACCAGCTGCAGCAGACCATCTACCTGGCCACCGCCGACCTCGAGTCGCAGAACCCCGACGAGCTGTTCAAGATCCTCAGCCACGCCGACCCCAGCCAGGTCGTCGACAGGGACGCGGACGCCAAGTGCAAGCTGGAGCCGATCGAGTCGATGCCCGTCTACGAGCCGTGAGCCGTGCTGCCCCACCTGATCAACGGCATCTCGCTCGGCATTCTGTTCGGGCTGCTGGCGCTCGGCTTCATGCTCATCGTCGGCGTCATGGAGGTGATCAACCTGGCGCACGGCTCGCTGTTCGCGCTCGGCGCCTACCTGGCGGTGGAGATCATCAATCCCGGGTTCATGGGTGAGGCGGCCAGCCCGTACCTGGAGCTGCCGCTGGCGCTCAGGTACGGGCTGGCGCTGATCGTGGCGCCCCTGGTGCTCGGGGTCGTGGGCATGGGCCTGGAGCGCTGCGTCCGCCGCACCTACGGCAAGAAGGCCGAGTACGGCCTCCTGCTCACCTTCGGCGCCTCCCTGGTGCTCGAAGAAGGCATTCGCATCGCGTGGGGCCCGGGCGAGAAGAACCTGCCGGTGCCGGAGGCCGTGAACGGCGCGTTCATGGCCGGTGACCTCTTCTATTCCAAGTACCGGTTCTTCGCCGCTTTTCTGGGCATCGTGCTGATGGCGCTGGTGTGGCTCTTCCTGGAGAAGACGCCCTACGGAGCCCGCGTGAAGGCCGGCGCGCACGACGCCGAGATGGTGCGCGCGCTCGGGATCAACATCGGTCGGCTGCGGCTGTTCGTGTTCGCCATCGGCGCCGGCCTGGCGGCGCTGGCCGGCATCATCCTGACGCCGATCTGGGGCCTGCGCCCGCACGTGGGCGTCGACGCGGTGATTCCGTCGTTTCTCATCATCGTGCTGGGCGGGGTCGGCAGCTTCTGGGGCGCCGTGCTCGCCGGGATGCTCGTCGGCATCACGGTCGGCATCACCGGTGGATACGCCGCCGAGTGGTCGGTCATGTCCATGTACCTCTTGCTCATCCTGGTGCTCAGCGTCCGCGCGCGCGGGCTGATGGGTAAGAAGAGCGCGCTCGAGGCCTGACCGATGTCGCTGTACACACCCATCACCGCCAGAGATAGTCAGGCTCGCGGCCAAGCCTGGGTCACGAGGCCCATGCTGATCACGCTGGCCTTGATGGCGAGCTTCCCGCTCTGGGCCGAGCACGTCGGGCTCTATCAGTACCTCGGCATCGAGGTCGCGATCTGGACGCTGTACGCGCTCGGCTACAACTTGCTCATGGGCTACACGGGCCTGCCCGCGTTCGGCCAGGGCGCGTTCCTGGGCGTCGGCGCCTACGTCTACGGCCTGTGTTACCTGAACTGGTCGCAAAATCCGCTGATTTGCCTGGCGCTCGGCGCGGTCGCGGGCGGCGTCGGCGCCGCGCTGGTCGGGGCGCTCGTGGCGCACCGGCGCGGCATCTACTTTGCCCTCCTCACGATCGCCTGCGGGCAGGTGTTCTGGTTCGTGGCCATGAAGGCGCACTCGATCACGGGCGGGGAAGACGGCTTGCTCAACGTTCGCCGGCCGGCGCTGGCTGGGCTCGATCTGGGGGACAACGTCACGCTCTACTACGTGGTGCTCGCCATCCTGGCGCTCGCGATCGTGGCGCTGTGGCGCCTGGTGCACTCGCCGTTCGGCAAGGCGCTGCAAGCCATCCGCATGAACGAGTCTCGCGCGCGCTTCGTCGGTTACAACGTGTGGCTCACGAAGTGGGCCGTGATAGCGCTGTCCGGCGTGTTCGCTGGGCTGGCCGGCGGGCTCCTGGCCGTGTCGCAAGAGAGCGCCTATCCGGACGTGATGAGCGTGCACAGCTCCGGCTTCATCGTCATGGCGGTGCTGATCGGCGGCGGCACCGTGAGCTTCTGGGGGCCGGTGCTGGGCGCGCTGGTGTTCATCGTCGCGCGTGACCTGCTCGGCGCCGCGACCGAGACCTGGCTGCTCTGGTACGGCCTGCTCTTCATGGCGGTGGTGCTGTTCCAGCCCGAAGGCATCGCCGGCGCGTTTCAACATCACCGCGCCAAGCTCCTGGGCCGATCTCGCGCGGCCGGACCCGAGCAGCTGCCCACGGAGGCTGAAAATGGCTCTGTTTGAGGCCATCCACCTGAGCAAGCGCTTCGGCGATCGGGTGGTCCTGGAGGACATCACGCTGTCGTTCGAAGAGGGCCAGCTGTCGGGCATCATGGGCCCGAACGGCGCCGGCAAGTCGACCTGCTTCAACGTGCTCACCGGTCACTTTCCGCCGGATCGCGGGCAGGTGCTGCTGGATGGACAGGACATCACCGGCCTGTCGCCGCGGCAGATCGCGCAGAGGGGTGTGGCGCGCTCGTTCCAGATCATGAGCTTGTTCGACGGGTTCACGGTGCTGGAGAACGTGCTGTTCGCCGTGCCGGAGATGCGCCGCTCCGGCATGAACCCGTTCAAGAGCGTCGCCGCCGACTCCGCCGCCATGGATAAGGCGATCCGCATCGTCGAGCAGGTGGGGCTCGGCCAGCACCTGGACAGCAGATCGATCAACCTGTCCTACGGCCAGCGCCGCGCGCTCGAGATCGCCGTGGCGCTCGCGGCGGAGCCGCGCGTGCTCTTCCTGGACGAGCCCACGCAAGGCATGGGCGCCGAAGGGCGCGACCGGTTGCTGGAGCTGATCCTCACGCTCAAGCGCCGCTTCACCATCGTCATGATCGAGCACGACATGGACTTCTTGTTCCGCCTGGCCGATCGCGTGTCGGTGATCCACTGGGGCCAGGTGATCGCGCAGGGCACGCCGGACGAGCTGCGCTCGGATCCCTGGGTGCGCCGAGCGAAGCTGGGAGCGCCGGCCGATGCTTGAGATCCGGGGGATCGAGACCTTCTACGGCGAGACGCAGGCGCTGTTCGGCGTCGATCTGAGCGTCGGCAAGGGCGAGGCCGTGGCACTCCTGGGACCGAACGGAGCGGGCAAGACGACCGTCTTGCGCTCCATCCTCGGTCTCACGCCGGCTCGCCGCGGGGCCATCCGCTTCCGCGGCAGCGAGATCACGCGCGCGGCCACGAGCGACATCGCCTGCGCCGGCATCGGCTGGGTGCCGGATGATCGCCGCATCTTCCCCGCGCTCAAGGTGAGGACAAACCTTCAGCTGGGCAAGAAGAAGACGGCGTTCCGCAGCTGGAGCGAGAAGGACGTGTTCGGCCTGTTCCCCGCGCTGGAGTACCTTCTCGATCGCGACAGCGAGAACCTCTCCGGCGGCGAGATGCAGATGGTCGCCATCGGCCGGGCGCTGCTGGGCGGTCCCGGCCTGGTGCTGCTGGACGAGCCGTCGCAAGGCCTCGCGCCCAAGCTGGTGCAGGACGTCATGAAGACCATCGCGCGCCTGCGTGACGAGGGCATCAGCGTGCTGGTGGTGGAACAAAACGTGCGCAGCGTGCTGGCGGTGTGCGATCGCGCGTACGTCATCCGCAGCGGCCGGGTCGTGCACCACGGGCCGGCCAGGGCGTTGCTGCAGGACGAACACCTGCTGGGAGAGCTGTCATGACGGCGCCGATCCTCGAGGTGCGGAACCTGAAGAAGACGTACTCGCGCGGCCTGTTCACCAGGAAGCAGACGTTCAGCCTCAGCGCCTCGTTCACCATCGAAGGGCCGGAGATCATAGGCGTGATGGGGCCGAACGGCGCCGGCAAGACGACCTTGTTCGAGATGCTGTCGGGCAGCAACGTGCCGACCAGCGGGCAGATCCTGTGCGGCGGGCGCGACATTCAATCAGTGAAGTACCGCGAGCGTGACCGCATGGTGATTCACTATCACCAGTCGTATCAGGTGCGCTCGGTCAAGAAGACCAAGCCCAATTTCATGCTGCAGCCGGCGGGGTCCGACTACCCGCTGGTGCACATCTTCGACGAGCCGCAGTTCAGCACGCAAGACGGCTACATCGGCTTCATGCTGAGCTTCTTCAAGCAGCTCCGCGCGAGCGGCCGCGTGGTCATGCTGTGCGTTCACCCCTACGAGCCGTTTCACATCGACATCATGCGTGACCACTGCGAGCGCTTCCTGTTCGTGGCCGGTGGTCAGGTCGCGGAGCTGCCGACGTACGGCAGGCTGCTGGACCATACGGGCGTGCGCGACTACCTGGGCGCGCTCGCAGATTGCTGAGCAACGAAAATGACTCCGCCTAGAATCGAAACGAAGAACAAGAGCAACAACCCGAGCCGCGTCGCGATGGTGACGGGCGCCGGCGGCGCCATGGGCGCGGCGATCGCGCGCTTCTTGCACGCCGAAGGCCACCGCGTGGTGCTGGCCGACGCAGATCGCGCGGCGCTCGATGCGGTGACGGCCTCCCTTGGCGAAGGCTCCTACCCGCTCCTGTTCGATCTGAGCGACCCGGCGCAGATCGAGGCCGCGTGCGCCGACGTGCGCGAGCGCGTCGGGGCGGTGGAGATCCTGGTCAACAACGCGGGCGTGCTCTCCAACCACAAGCTGGCGGAGACCACTCCGGAGGAGTGGCGCAAGATCATGGCCGTCAACCTGGACGGACCGTACCACCTGAGCCGCGAGTGGGTGCCTTATATGCGCGAGCGCAAGTGGGGCCGCATCATCAACATGTGCTCGGTGGCCATGAAGACCGGCGGGCTCACGGCCGGCACCGCCTACACGGCGTCCAAAGGCGCGCTCGGCGGGCTCACGTTCTCGCTGGCGCGAGAGCTGGCGCCGCATGGCGTGACCGTGAACGCCATCGCGCCGGCCTACGTGAAGACCAGGATGATCACCGAGCAGCTCACGGAGGAGCAGCGGCAGCAGACGCTGAAGCAGATCCCCGTCGGCCGCTTCTGCGAGCCGGAGGAGATCGCGCACGCCGTGGTGTTCCTGTCCTCGCCCCTGGCCGGCTTCATCACCGGTGAGCTGCTCGACATCAACGGCGGTTTGCACCTGGATTGAGGCCATCATGAGGACCACCGCGCCCAGCATCTCAAGGACCTTGCCCGACAAGGTCGCGTACGTACCGGGCGGCACCGGCGTGCTCGGCGCGGCGATCGCGCGCGGCCTGGGCCAAGCCGGCGCCAAGGTGGTGGTGGGCGGCACCGACGAGCTCAAGCTGCGCGCGGTGACGGACTCGGTGCTCGCTACCGGGGCGGAAGCCAAGGCCGTCGCCTTCGACGCCCGCTCGGTGAAGGACATCGGGCGCTCGGTCGACGCGGTCTGCGACTACTTCGGGCGCTGCGACATCCTCGTCAACGCCGTCGGCATTCATCGCGAGCAGAGCGTGCTCGAGGCGACCGAGGAGAGCTTCGACAGCGTGCTCGACCTCAACCTGAAGGCGGCCATGTTCCTGGGGCAGGCCGTCGCGCGGCGTCAGGTGCAGCAAGGGCAAGGCGGGCGCCAGGTGCAGATCCTGTCCGTGCGCGCCTCGCTGGCCCTGCGGGGTAAAGGCTATTCGGCCTACACCTCGAGCAAGGGCGGCCTGGCCATGATCGTCAGACAGCACGCGGTGGAGCTCGCGCCGCATCGCATCAACGTGAACGGCGTGGCGCCGACCTTCGTGCAGAGCGAAATGGCGCAACACGTCCTCGAGAACCTCGAGCAACGAGCCAAGCTGCTCGAGCGCATCCCGCTCGGTCGCGCCGCGGAGCCGGAGGACGTCGTCGGACCGACGCTGTTCTTCTGCGGCCCAGGCAGCGACTTCGTGACCGGGCAAATCCTGTACGTCGACGGAGGCCTGACGGCCTGCCAGTAGCGCGGCCCGAGCCTCGATAGGTAACGAAGACATGATCAAAAAACTGCAGAACCACGTGGGCGGCAAGATGACGGACAGCTCCACTCAGCGCTGGGGCGACGTCTTCAACCCGGCGCTCGGCGCCGTCACGAGCAAGGTGCCGATGTCGACGGCCGCCGAGGTGTCGAGCGCTGTGGCCGTCGCCAAGCAGGCATTCGAGAGCTGGTCGGCGACGCCACCGGTGCGGCGCGCGCGCGTCATGTTCGAGCTCAAGGGCCTGATCGACCAGCACATGGACGAGCTGGCGGGGCTCGTCACCGCCGAGCACGGCAAGGTGCTGGAGGACGCGCGCGGCTCCGTGACGCGCGGCATGGAGGTCGTGGAATTCGCCGCCGGTATTCCGCAGCTGCTCAAGGGTGAGTACTCGGAGGGCGTGGCGCGCGGCGTCGACAGCTGGTCCTTTCGCCAGCCGCTCGGCGTTTGCGCCGGCATCGGGCCGTTCAACTTCCCGGCCATGATCCCGCTGTGGATGGCGCCGATCGCCATCGCCTGCGGCAACACCTTCGTCATGAAGCCGTCGGAGAAGGTGCCGTCGCTGTCGCTGCGCCTCGCGGAGCTGTGGGCGCAGGCAGGGCTGCCGCCGGGCGTGTTCAACGTCGTGAGCGGCGACAAGGAAGTCGTCGACGCCTTCATCGAGCATCCAGACGTCGCGGCGATCAGCCTGGTCGGCTCCACGCCCGTGGCCGAGAACGTCTACCAGCGCGCGACGCGGGCCGGTAAGCGGGTGCAGGCTCTGGGCGGCGCCAAGAACCACATGATCGTCATGCCCGACGCCGACCTGAGCCACACGGTCGACGCGCTGATGGGCGCCGCCTACGGCTCGGCCGGTGAGCGCTGCATGGCCATCTCGGTGGCCGTCGCGGTCGGCCCGGAAACGGGCGACCGCCTGGTCGAGGCGCTCATCCCCAGGGTCAAGGCGCTCAAGATCGGGCCCGGCAACCAGCCGGGGATGGACATGGGGCCGCTGGTCACCAAGCAACACCTCGAGAAGGTTTCCGGCTACGTGGACCTCGGCGTCAAGGAAGGCGCCAAGCTGCTGGTCGACGGGCGCGGCCTCAAGATTCCGGGATCTGAAAACGGCTTCTTCCTGGGTGGCTGCCTGTTCGACCACGTCACCTCGGCCATGACGATCTACCAGGAAGAGATCTTCGGCCCGGTGCTCGCCGTCGTCCGCGTGCCGACGCTCGACGCCGCCATCCAGCTGGTGAACGCCCACCGCTATGGCAACGGCGGCGCCATCTTCACCAGCCGCGGCGACGCTGCGGACGAGTTCACCAAGCGCATCCAGATCGGCATGGTTGGCGTGAACGTGCCCATCCCCGTGCCGATGGCGTTCCACAGCTTCGGCGGCTGGAAGGCCTCGCTGTTCGGCGATCACTACATGCACGGTCCGGAAGGCGTCCGCTTCTTCACGCGCATGAAGACCGTCACGTCGCGCTGGCCGCGAGGCGCCAGCGTCGGCGCGAGCTTCGCCATGCCCACGGTGAAATGAATGAGGCCGCGCGAACCCCCGCATCCGGAGACGTACGATCAGCTGGAAAAAGCGATCATCAAGCAATTTCCCAGCCTGAGCAAGCGTCTCCAGCAGATCGCCAGCCACGCTCTCGACAACCCCAGTGAGCTCGCGCTCGATACCATCGCGCAGGTCTCGCAGCGCGCCGGTGTGCAACCCAGCAGCCTCATCCGCTTCGCCAAGGAGTTCGGCTTCTCCGGTTACAGCGACATGCAGCGCGTGTTCCGCACACGGCTGACCGACGCCATGCCGGACTATAAAGAGCGCCTGCGCTCCCTCAACGGCACCGATGGCGCCCCGAGCGAAGAAGCCAAGGACGACGCCAGCGCGCTGCTCGACCAGTTCATCGAAGCGGACATCGTCGGCCTGCGCCGGTTGCAGCAGCAAAAGCGGATGGGGCCGCTGCTGGAGCGAGCCTACCAGCTGATCACGGACTCGGAGATCGTGTACCTGGTGGCGCACCGCCGCTCCTTCCCGATCGCCTGCTACCTGGCCTACGCCTTCAGCCAGATGAACGTGCGAAACGTGCTGGTGGACGGCGTGGGCGGCATGTTCATGCAGCAGGTCGGCCACGCCACGAATCGCGACGTCATCCTCGCCATCAGCTCCAAGGCGTATTCGCCGGACGTGGCGCAGGTCGTGCGTGAAGCCAAGCAGCGTGGCGTCAAGATCATCGCCATGACCGACAGCCCGCTCAGCCCGCTGGCCGAGCACGCCGACGTCAGCCTGGAAGTACAGCAAGCCTCGGTCGGCATGTTCCGCTCGCTCGCCGTCACCATTACGTTGGCCGTCACGCTCATCGTCGGCGTCGGCCGCGCCGTGGAGGCCAAGCGCAGCCACAGTAACGGCAAGAAGTCGAAATGATTGTCCTGAAGGCTTCAGGCGGGGTCAGGCGTCAGGCAAGCGGTCGCGGAGAGGTGCGACAACGCGGGGGCGGGCTGCGACGCGGCAGCCCCCCGGGCCCCAGCCGCCGGCCGGCGCTGGTCAGCTCACTTGTCTGGATTCGGAATACGCAGGTCGCGGATGAAGCTGAGCAGCCCGTAATACGCATCGAGGAAGGCGCGCAGCGCGCGGCGGGTGGCGGCGAAGCCGTCGAACTCGGCCACCTTCATGCCCTTGGGATCGTAGGCGCGCCGGAAGTCCTCGAACTGCTCGGAAAGTTCGGTCATGGCTTGCGGCGGAACCGGGTTGTCGATGCGCGGGATGACCGGGACGGTGGAGGCGTTGAACTTGCGCTGCCACTCCGGAGGAATCGTGAGGATGACGTCCCCGCCGATCAGCTCCGACCAGTGCAGGTGATGGCGGTAGGCGGCGGCGAGCAGGCGCGTGCGGTAACCGGACTGCTTGAAGGTCTTGAGCGCGTTCTTGAACACCGCGACACCGGCCCAATCCAACGTGCCGGGAGTCGGCACCTTGCCCTGTTGTTCGCACACGACCTTGAGCCAGTCGTCGAGGCGGCCGACCATGATGGTGCAGACCGGGACCATGTTGGCCGTGGAATGACCCGCTGCCTCACGGCGCTTGAGCCCTCGTTCGACGGCTTCGGCGACGGCGACGGCCTGCGGCGCCGTGAACGATACAGTGGCGTTGACGTTGACGCCCTGCGCCGTCACTTCCTCGATAGCCTGGATGCCGGCCGCGGTCGCCGGAATCTTCACCTGCAGGTTGGGGGCGAGCGACGCGAAGTGCAGCGCCTGGCTCACGAGCGCATCCGGGCTCTTGTGAAATTCCGCATTGGTCTGGATCGACAACCAGCCCTTCTTGCCTCCCGTCCGCTCGAACACGGGCATGAGCAGGCCGGCAGCCTTCACGGACATCTGTTCCATCAGCTTCCAGGCAATCTGCGCCTCCGTCCACGTGGGCTGCGCTTGAAACAGCTCCTCGACGCGCGCCTTCCAGTCGCCGAACTCGGTCTTGAGCACGCTGGCGATGATGGTGGGATTGCTGGTGGCGCCGACCGCGCCGTGCTCGATGGCATACTTGAGCTCGCCTACCGCGCACGAGTCGCTCCAAAAGTCCGTGGGGGTGGTGGAGGCCATTTCGTGCAGTGGGCTGCGGAATGCGGTGGACATTTTGATATTGGAACATATTTTTTATGAATTGGCAAGATTTGGAATAGGAATTCGCAGCTCGCTCACTGTGACCGCGGCGCCCGCCCCGGGTTATAACTTCCTCGGATGGATCGGGACTCGAGCCTCGACGGCCCGTGGTCAGAGCCCAAGAAGATCGATGTTTTTCCCCACACGCCGCCCGGCAGCGACATGTCGTACGAGCGGGGGACCGGCTTTGACAACTGGGTCTTCGTCGTTCCCGGCAGCTGCAAGACTTCCATGCTCATCAAAAATGGCCTGTGCAATGGGACGTCGACCATCCCAATGATTTCGGCATCAACCTGATCACGGAGATCGATCCGACGAGGGCCGGTCACGTGGTTCCGTCCCCCCGACGATCCAGGCAATCCGTCGCGCGGGCGCGGACTCTCGTCGCTCGGCACCGCACGCGCCGGCTGCATTGCCTTGCCAGCGGCGCTGGCCAGCCTGAAGGCACGCATCGCGAACGCGATGAGGGGTGCGTCATCCCCCGCGGGGCGAGGGCATGCTGGCCCGCGTTGTTGTGCACGGTCACGCCGCCTTCACACGGCATAAGTTCTCGAGAACTCGAGCGGTGATTGAGCTTGACGAACAATACGTGAACGTTCACAATCGCTCCTCAACAGGTCACCTTGCGCGTCGGCGAGTCCGTGCGTCGGTGGGGACGCGCGTCCGTGCGTCGGTGGGGACGCGCGGCAGCGGGCGGACACTGTCGGCTTCAAGCTACCGCGGGGTGACCATCCGTCGTGATTCCCGCCTACAGAAGAGGATAGGAATGCATTCGAAGACGATAAGGATGCGTTGGGTTGGCTTTCCTTCGTTCGCCGCCCTGCTCGCGGCGTGTTCCGGCGGCGCCGAGCTCGGCCCGACGCCGGAAGATAACGACGGCGGCAGCTCCGGCGTCACCACATCCGTTGTGACGGGCTCTGGCGGCGGGGCGCCGATGCCTGTGACAGGAGCCACGAGCGGCAACTCCAGCTCCAGCTCCAGCTCCAGCTCCACGAGCGGCTCGGGCGGAGGCGCCACGACCGGCAGCGGCGGCTCCGAGCCCATCGGCTCGGAAATGATCACCGCCCCGGAAGGCAAGATCCCGAACATGCCCATGCCGGCGAACAAGGTCAACTTGCCGCGCAACAGCTGGCGAGACGGCCTGGTGTCGCCGACGCTCGAGGCGGGCCATCACCAGAACCAGCCGATCGTCATCAACGGCTACGTACAGGGCGCCGGCAACGCCGAGATCGTCTTCTACGACATCGCCGATCCGACCAATCCGAAGATGCTATCGCGCATCCAGAGCCCTGGCTTCGATCCCAGGGGAGGGCCCAAGGGCGTCGGCGAGGCGGAGTCGCACCAGACCTCGCTCGGCCGCTATGGCGACAAGTTCTACCAGGTCACCACCTCGGGCACCGGCGTCGACATCTGGGACGTCACCGACGCCCGCGCGCCTCGTCACGTGAGGCTCGTCAAGCTCGACGGCATCAACTACGGGGACTTCACCGACTCCGTCTGGGGAATGTACTGGCAGGGCAGCGTCATCTACGTCGGCGGCACCAACACGGGCCTGCACATCCTGGACGCCGCGGATCCCGAGGACGTGAAGTTCGTCAAGAAGATCCCGATCTCGCAGTTCGGCGGCGTGAGCGCCGGTCCGCTGTGGGCCGTGGGCAATACGCTGGTCATCACGACGCCCAAGGACAACGGCGGCATCGCGACGATGGACATCAGCGATCCGATGAACCCGGTCGCGCTCGACTTCATCACCCCGAGCAAGAGCTACATCTGCGGTCTGTACGGCAAGCACATCTACGTGCAGTCGCCGCTGCGCGTGTGGGACGTGCTGACCGACCCCACCGACATCGGCTCGGCCAATTCACCCATCGCCACGCTGCCCGACTCGGCGTTCAGGGCCAAGGGCTACCCCGCCGGCTCCGAGTACATGAGCTTCTCCGACGGCACTCTGTTCCTCGGTCACCTGCGGCCGGACGCCGGCGTCTCCAAGATCGACGTGAGCGACATCCACAAGATGTCGATCGAGAGCCGGGTCTGGGGGCGGCTCGAGTTCACGAACGGCGACGACCAGTTCTCGATCCCGGTCGGCAGCCTGCTGGTGCTGGCCGACGACGAGCTGCCCTATCGCGGCATGGTCATCGCCGCGCACTCGACCGAGCCGGACACCACGCCCCCGGCGGTCGACACGGTGCTGCCGAAGAACGGAGCGACGGGGCTGTCCAAAAAGTCGCGCATCGGCCTCAGCCTCACCGACAACGTCGAGATCGCCACGGTTCACCACGGCAGCTTCATCGTAAGGCCGATGGGCGGGCAGCCGTTGAAGGGGAGCTTCGGCCTGTACATGGGCATCGTCAGCTTCGATCCCGACGAGGACCTGATGCCGAACACGACCTACGAGATCGTCCTGCCGAAGGACGGCATGAAGGATCTCGTGGGCAACGGCATGGCGGCTGAGTTCAAGTCGACGTTCACGACCGGTCCCTGAGCATGCGCTCGCTCCCGAAGCTCCTCGGCCTGCTCGGAGGCATCTGCGCGGCGGCGGCCTGGCCGGCCGAGGCGCGCGCCGTGACGGCCAGCGTCCCCGTGCGCGCGCCCTCGCTCGCCGGCGAGGCCGTCACGTTCGACCTGACGATCGGCGACGCGGTCGGCCCCGTTCAGGTGCGCTGGGACATGGGAGACGAGACGCGCACCGAGTTCATGGTCGACGACGTGCAGCAGGTCCACACCTACGCCGCTCCCGGCCACTACCCGGTGCTCGTGACGGTGAAAGACGATGTCGGGTTCACCAGCGTCGCCTTCGTGCACACGGCGCACCGGCCGCTCGTCACGGGCAGCGCGGCGGGCTCGACCGACCTCGTGTACGACCCGCCGAACGCGAAGGTCTACACGGCCAATTACGAGAACGACAGCGTGAGCGTGCTCGACGCGAGCGCGCTGACCAAGGTCGCGGAGGTGCCGGTGGCGCGCGGCCCGGTCGGGCTCGCGCTCACCGCGCAAGGCACGCTGTGGGTGCTGCACCGGGATGCGCACTCCGTCTCCATCCTCGACACCGCGTCGCTCTCGGTGGAGCGCGAGATCGCGCTGCCGTACGCGTCGCAACCGATGGGCCTCGCGATCAGCCCGACCGGGGACGCCGCGTACGTGACGCTGATGGCGGTCGGCAAGGTGCTGAAGCTGGACGTGGCGAGCGGCGCCGTCGTGGCCGAGCTTTCGCTCGGCGGTACGCCGCGGGGCGTCTCGGTGTCGCACGACGGCTCGCAGATCTACGTCACGCGCTTCCTCTCCGAGGACAGCCACGGCGAGGTGGCGCGCATCGACGCGGCGACCTTCCAGGTGAGCACGCGCTTCGCGCTCGCCGCGGACACCACGACGGAGGACACGGACCAACAAGGGCGCGGCCTGCCGAACTACCTGTTCTCGGTGGGGCTCTCGCCCGACGGCTCGTTCGCGTGGGTGCCGGGCAAGAAGGACAACATCTTTCGTGGTCCATTTCGCGATGGGCTCGACCTCACCGACGACAACACGGTACGTCCGCTCGTGGCGCTGCTGAACCTCGCGGAGGGCACAGAGGACGTCGCGCGGCGCATCGATCTGGACGATCGCAACCTGCCGAACCAGGTCGTGTTCACGCCGCTGGGCGACTACGCGTTCATCAGCGTCGCCGGCTCGGCCCTGGTGGAGGTCCGCGACGCCTACACCGGCGAGTTCGTGACCGCGCTGAAAGAGGCGGGCTTCGCGCCGCGCGGCCTGGCGCTGACCGAGACCAACAAGCTGTTCGTGCACGCGTCGCTCAGCCGCACGGTGACGGTCTACGACGTCGCAGACATCGTCAGCTCGCACGACCTCATCACCAAGAAGCTGGCCGACATTCCGACGGTCGCCGTGGAGAAGCTCGACCCGCAGGTCTTGCGCGGCAAGCAGCTGTTCTTCAACTCGGCCGATATCCGCATGAGCGACCAGGGCTACATCAGCTGCGCGTCGTGTCACTTCGACGGCGCGGAGGACGGGCGAGTCTGGGACTTCGGCAGCGCGGGGGAGGGGCTCCGCAACACCATCTCGCTGCTGGGGCGGCGCGGCACGGGCCACGGCAACGTCAACTGGAGCGGCAGCTTCGACGAGATCCAGGACTCGGACGACAACATCCGCCACCTGTTCGGCGGGAAGGGCTTCCTGACCGCCGAGCAGCTCGCCGTGGGGACGGTCGGCACGCCGCGCGGAGACAAGAAGGCCGGCCTGAGCCCCGAGCTCGACGCGCTGGCGGCGTTCCTCGGCTCGCTCGACACGTACCGGCCGAGCCCGTTTCGCAACCCCGACGGCTCGCTCACCCAGGACGGCGTGGCGGGTCGCGCCATCTTCAAGCGCCTGGGTTGCGGCTTCTGCCACACGGGTTCCGACGGGACCGACAGCGTGGGTGGCAAGCTGCACGACGTCGGCACCGTGAAGGCGTCGTCTGGTATGCGCGCCGGTGAGCCGCTGTTCGGCATCGACACGCCGACCTTGAACGGCGTCTGGGAGACGGCGCCGTACCTGCACGACGGCTCCGCGCCGACGCTGCGCGATGTCCTCGTCACGGCCAACCCCGACGATCGCCACGCCTTCATCAGCGGGCTCAGCGAAGCCGAGCTCGGGCAGCTCATCGCCTATGTGCAGCAGCTGGACGGCACCGTCGACGCGGAGGCGCCGAGCGAGGACGATGCGGAGGCGCCGAGCGAGGACGGAGGCTTCTTAGGCTTAGGCTGCAGCGTGACGGGCGGGCCTTCGGACCGTCGCGCGCCGCTCCTGGCGTTCGCGCTCGTGGCCAGTTTGATGACGTTCGGCGCTCGCCGCAGGAAACCGTCATGAAGCACCTTCCGAGCCTGTGCCTGGTTTCGCTCCTCCTACCGGCATGCGTCGTCGGCGACATCGGCGAGGTGATTGCCACGGACGAGGCCACGAACAATTGGGACACGCTGCCGCCCGTGAGCGCTCCCGACCCGGAGCTGTCGGCCCTACCCACGCGCGAGGCGCAGTACAGCGCGTTCTGCGCCACGCCGCGCGGCGACAGCTTCTTCCAGGCGGTGTGCGCCACGCCGCGACCGAGCATCACCGACGTCGCCAGCTTGCTCAAAGTCGCGAAGCTCGACGAAAATCGCGCCTTCGCGCTCACCGGCAACTCCACCTCGCTCGTGAAGAGGGCCGTCTCCTCCATCAATCCGCGCCTCATCGTCTTTCCGCGCGTGAGCGAGATGCGCGAGAGGCCGGCCGATATGACCGCGCTCGGCTTCGTTCGCGGCGAGCCCTTCGTCGAGATCGTGAGCCGCGACCTCTCGACCGGTGACTACAACTTCTACCTATTGACCTTCGAGCGACAGTGTGACTACGACGGCGGCTGCGATCTGGCGAGCCTGCTCACCGAAGAGATAGAGCACGGCTGGACGGCGTTCAGCATTTACGGCGAGGAAGACGTCGAGAACACCTCGTTCGACTGTCGCTCGTGCCACCAGCCCGACGGCTACGGCACGAAGAAGATCTTGCGCATGCAGGAGCTGGAGTTCCCCTGGACGCACTGGTTCCCGCAGCGCTTCGTGCAGCGCACGGACTCCGATCGGGTGCTCACGGCGCAGTTCCTGGAAGCCCACGCGCACGACGCGCAGTACGGCGGCATCCCCATCGCGACCATCCAGAATGCGATCGACGAGGGCAGCGGGGCGCAGCTCGAGGCGTTGCTCGTGGCCGAAGGCCAGTCGGCGCAACCGAACGCGTTCGACCCGCGCATCGAGGCCGAGGCCAAGGCCGGCCCGTCGAGCCCGATCTGGGAGAAGCAGTTCACCGTGTCGCTGGCGGGTGATTCGATTTCGGTGCCTTACCCGCTCGTGGACGTGACGGATCCCGCGCTCCGTGCGGAGCGGACGAGGTCCTACCTCGACGTGGTGACGGGCGCGGTCCCGCGACAGTCCCTGCTCGATTTGCGCGACCTCTTCTCCGCAGACGCCAAGGTGAAGCTCGGCCTGGTGCCGCCGCCGGGAGCGAGCGGGCGCGCCGTGCTCACACAGCTCTGCTCGCGATGCCATGACGGCCGCTCGAACCCGGCGCTGAGGCGCTCCGCGTTCAACGTGAAGAACCTGGACGCCATGCCGCGAGAAGTGAAGGACGCGGCCATCCTTCGGCTGCAGGAGCCCGCGACCTCGCCGCTGCGCATGCCGCCCTGGCGCGCCGCCGACAGTCTGCCCCCCGCGGAGCTCGCCGCGGCCATCGAAGAGCTGCGCAAGTAGCACTGTCTCCTTCCGGTTGACAGGCGCCGTCTGCGCTTCTCGTCGGCGTGGATCGAGTGCCAGAGCGCCATGCTCGGCGAGGACGCGACATATCGTGCGGATCGAGCAGATATAGCGTTCCTCGAGCGACAGCGTGCGCGGCGACCGCCGTGGCCTGTGCGGCCCATGGACCGGGGGCTTCCAGCGGTGATAGGTGGCACGCGAAACGCCGAGAGCGCTGCAGTGCGGCGCGATGCCGACGCGGGGGCCATGCCGGTCGATGGTCTCCATGAAGGCTGCCTGATCGGCTACTCCAGCGGCCTCCCCAACAAGGCGGCCAGTTTTTTTGAATCTCCACCAGCGCCTCGGCGCGCTCTGCACGCGCGGTGGCCCGGGAGAGCTGGCGCTTGAGATCCTCAATCAGGCGATCGCGCGGATCGGGTAAGGTGGCCTTCGGTCCGCGCTTCTTCGGTTGGAGCGCTTCAAGCGCGCCGCGCTCTTGCTCACGTTGCCAGTGCGTCAGGTGCGACGAGAACAGCCCTCGCGCCGCAAGAGCCCAGCGAGCTCGCCAGTGCGACGGGAAGCTGTACAAGCCGCCGCATCGCGCAGGATCCGCAGCTTGTACTCGGCCGTGAAGCGGCGACGGTGCGGCTTGGCCGATACCTCTGTCGGCGCGGTGGGTTGGCGTTCACTACTACCGTTTTTCATTCTATGACGCCGGTGGTGCGCTCCGTCGAGGAGGCGGGGATCGCGCGGCGCGTGACGCGGCTCTGGCCGCTCGTCACGGTCAAGGGATGAGGGCACGAGCCGGACGACGGCTCCGCCCGCGAGCGGGCGCCTGAGGGGCGCCCGCTCCTGGTTCCACCCGACGAGCGCCTACCGGCGCCGACGTCCAAGAACGAGCGCAGAAGCGGCCAGCCAGAGAGCGGCGGCGAGTCCGCCGCCCCCGGTGCTCGCGCCCGTCCGGCAAGCGCACGAGCCGTCCGAGTCGTCGCCGGCCGCGTCGTTCCCACCGGTGGGTCCGGCGCTGCCGCTGCTGCCCGCGACGGCGGAGCCGGTCGTTCCGCCGGTGCCTGCGGCGACCGCGCCGCCGCTGGCCGAGGTCGTGCCCCCGGCGGCGGCGCTGCCACCGGTGCCCGAGGTCGCGCCCCCGGCGCCGGCGGTGGCATCGCTGCCGCCCGTTCCCGGGTCCGAGCCGCCGGCACCGCCTCCGCCGCCGTCGCCCCCGTCACCCGGCATGGTGGGTCCGGTAAACCGCCACCAGTTGAACTTGAAGAGGTCGCCGCCGCCACCGACGAACTTCAGGAACAGGTCGTGTTTCCCGCTGCCCCCGCTGACCGCGCAGGTCTTGGTGGTCCAGGCCGACGCGCCCGAGACGTCGCACGTCCCGAGGAGCGTGCCGTTCTGACTGTCGAGGTGGAGCTCGATCTTCGCGTCGCCGGCCGCGGACGACACCCGCGCCTCGAAGGAGGTCACGCCGTCCAGGAAATCGACGTCCTTCACCTTGATGTAGTCGTTATTGCTGATGGACGTGACGTTCATGCCGCCGCCGGTGTCGGTGCACACCTCGGTCTTGAGCCCGGACGAGAAGGCGATGGTCTCGGCCTCGACTTGCTTGAACGGATTCAGCGTGTCGACGGCGGACGGTCCGTTCGTGGACATCATGATCTTCGGAATGCTGCCGTCGGCGCCGTAGGTGAACTCCTCCACGCACACCGAGCGCTTGAAGTCACCGCCGCCCGGCAATGCGTTGTTGTGATAGAAGAAGTACGAGTGCCCCTTGTAGTCGACGACGCCGGCGTGATTGGTGTAGGTGCGGCCAGCGCCCATGATGTCGCCGCGGATGGTCCAGGGCCCGGTCGGGCTGTTGCTGGTCGCGTAGCTGATCTTCTCGGTCCCGGCGATGGCGGCGTAGATGAGGTAGTACAGCGATCCTCGCTTGTGGAGCCACGGCCCCTCGGTGAAGCCGTTCAACGGCACCTCGGTGATGCTTCCCGAGGTGCTGATCATGTCCGAGTTCAGCTTCACGTGCCGGAGCTTGGCATTCCCCCAGTACATGTGGGCCTGTCCATCGTCGTCGACGAGCACCGTCGGGTCGATGTTGCCGCCTCCGGGCGCCACGGCCAGCTCCTTTCCCAGCGGGTCCATGAACGGGCCTGCCACATTGTCCGATACGCCCACGCCGATCTTCGCGCCGGTGTTGTTGTTCAGCGGCACGTATAGATAGTACTTGCCGTTCCTGGCGACACCCTGCGGCGCCCACGCATTGTCGGTTCCCCACTTGAAGGACTTGTAGCCCGCCACCGAGCCGTGGTCCCTCCAGTTGACCATGTCCGTGGTGGAGTAGAGCTTCCAGTCGTTCATGGTGTAGAAGTTGTTCACCGACACGTCCTCGTCGTGGGACGTGTAGAGGTACAACGTGCCTTCGTGCACCATGGGAGCGGGGTCGGCCGTGTAGTTGGTCTGCACGATCGGGTTGTCCGCCCGAGCGGGGGACGGAATCGCGGCGACGACGGCCAGCGCCATCGCCGGCAGGGTCATTCTCGTTGCTCGGTACCACGTTGTGTTCAGGCGCACGTTGAATCCTCTCGCAAGCGAAATTGCCGGCGCCCCGCACCCCTGGTGCTGACTCGACGAAGGCGCCATCGATGAGAGGATGGCCTGCGCAAAGGCACGCAGGGCGACCCCCCAGGGCAAAGAACAAGTATACCCTTTCGAAATGTGAACGATCACATTCCTGGTGTCAAACCCAATCGACCGGCCCGGGCGGCGTCCTCGATCCGAAGGAGGACAGCGCCGGCGGGCTCATCCGGCGCACCGCGTCACGGGGAGTGGGCGGGCGCCGGACCGCGGTGATCGCAGGCTCGATGCGCTCGACGCCGACCTGCGCACGGACGGCTGGCGCTCGATGGAGGCCTGCGCGCGGACGGCCGGCGCTCCATGCCGCAGGCGACAGGCGCCCTGGGTATCGCCCCTTGTGCGCGACGACTCGAGCGCGCGCTCCGGCCAAGGGCTCGCCCCATCATCGGCCGATTTGGATTGACGTTGCCCATGTGAACGATCACATTTCGAGCTGCGATGGGTTTGTTGAGCTTGCCCTTTCACCGGATCAGGAGACGCCAGATGTCGATAAGCAGGAAGCTGATGGGGGTCATGATCATGAGCGTCGGCATCGGCTCTGCCGGCGGCTTTGCGGGCGCAGCATGGGCCGCGGGCGCGAAGGCGGACGTCCCCGCATCCGTCGCCGAGGGGAAGGATTTCGGCTGCGGCGCAAAAGGACAGAAGGCCTGTCCGATGCAGGGCTGGATGAAGACGGTGATGCAGTCGGCGACCACGAGCGGCGATGGCGCGAAGATCGCGTCGGCGCTGGACTATGTGGCGTCGAAGCCGCCGCCCGGGATGGCGAAGTGGGTCGCGATATCGAAGGAAGGCGCGGAGAAGGCCAAGAAGGGCGACATCGACGGCGCCAAGGCGAGCTGCAAGGCCTGCCATGATCTGTACAAGGCGGAGTACAAGGCGAAGCTCCGTGATGCCGCCTTCTGAGGCGCCGCGCTCTGCTCTCGCATTTATCAAGCGACAGTAGAACTGGCTCTCCCGCGCAGCCCCGGACCGGCGGAGCGCCCGCGATGCGCAACCAGGCGCGAAAGTGAGCGAGGTTTCGCTCAACTCCGCGCCCGAGTGAGCGAGGTTTCGCTCACCATGCCCACGCGCGCCTCCGAGGGCTGTCGCATCGTGCCCACGAGGCACCGAGACACCATGCGAAGGAGGCGGCGTCACAGGCAGGCGTCCGGCGGCCACGGCCCACTGGGAATGGCCCGAAGCTGCGGGGGGTTGATGCGCGGGCACCGGGCGAGCGGCGCGACCCCCGGCGGCTGACGACCCACTCAGGGCAAAGCCGGAGGACGAGGCCGGACCGGGGACGTTCACTCCGATCCGCCCCTCCGTCGCCGAGATGGGGCCCGGCCAATGGCAAGCCTCCGCTCGAGCGGCGCATCAAGAGAGGCGAGCGCCGGGGCGCGGTCGTGGTGGATGTCGATTCCATTCCCCCCGCGCGCGACTAAGCTTGGCCCCGATGGACGAAAACTCTCCTCCCGAGGGGCGCATCAAGAGAGGCGGGCGCCGGGCCGCGGTCATGGTCGATGTGGCCAAGCTCGCCGGCGTCTCGTATCAGACGGTCTCGCGGGTCCTGCACGACAGCCCCCACGTGCATCGGGACACGCGGGAGCGCGTGCTCGACGCGATCCGCCAGCTCGACTACCGCCCGAGCTCCGTGGCGCAGGCGCTCGTCACCGGGCGCTCGCGGACGTTCGGTGTGGTCAGCTTCAACACGACGCACTACGGCCCGGCGTCGACGCTCCACGGGCTCGAGACGGCGGCGCACGACGCCGGGTACGGCGTCAGCGTCGTCAGCCTGAAATCGCTCAGCCGCGCGCCGGTGGTGGATGCGGTGAAGGGGCTGTGCGATCAGGGGGTCGACGGCATCATGGTCGTCGCCCCGCTGCGGTCGGCGGTGGACGCGCTCCGCCACGTCACCTCCGACGTGCCGGTGGTCGCCGTCGAGGGGGGGCCGGACGATTCGGTCCCGGTGGTCGCCGTCGACCAGCACGGCGGCGCGACGGCCGCCACGCGCCATCTCCTCGACCTGGGTCACCGGACGGTGTGGCACATCGCCGGTTCGATCGAGTCGCTCGAGGCCGAGCAGCGCATCGACGGCTGGCGTTCGACGCTGGAGGCCGCGGGCGTCGAGCCGCCGCCTCTCCTGCGCGGCGACTGGAGCGCACGCTCGGGCTACGAGCTCGCCCCGCAGCTGGCGCGCACGCCAGGCGTCACCGCCCTGTTCGTGGCCAACGACCAGATGGCGCTGGGCGTGCTCCGCTACCTCCACGAGATCGGACGCGCGGTGCCGCGGGACATCAGCATCGTCGGCTTCGACGACATCCCGGAGGCGGCCTACTTCACGCCTCCGCTCACCACCGTCCGCCAGGACTTCTCCGAGCTGGGGCGCAGGTGCCTCCACTTGCTGCTCGGGCAGATCGAGAGCGGCCGCCGCTCCTGCTCGCGCGTCGTGGTCGACGCCGAGCTGATCTTGCGCAAGAGCACCGCCGCGGTCCCCCGGGACCGATGAGCGCTCCAGCCTGCCAGCTTCGTCTGCACGCATCCCTCACGGATCAGAGACCCGTCCTAGATCCGATAAGACAGTGCAATATCCACCGCAGCCATGAGGCGCTTGTCCTCGTCGGGGTAGAGAGGGCTTTGGGTCTTGTTGCTGTCTGCCTCGGGAGCCCATCCACGTGGCAACGGATTGCTGGCGATGAGACGCGCGGGACAGGTCGCGAGCGCGAGTATCCGGTGAAGGCCATCACGCCGCCCCGCGCGACCCGTCGCCGAAGAGCATCGCCCGCAGCGCCTCGGCCTCCCGCTGCGCCCGCGCCACGATGGGCAAGAGCCCCACGAGGCACGGGGCCGGCACCTCCCGCACCAGGATCACCCCGTTCTGGCTGCGGAACACGCGCACGCCGCGCGCCCGGAGCCTCGCCGGGCTGATCTCGAGCATCACGTCGACCTTCGCGCGCTTGCCCACGGCGCTGCCCAGCGCGTCGGTGCAGTGGACGTGCGTGCGCGCTACCGGCCGGATCCCGTCGCGCGCGATGCCCCTCACGGCGTCCACGCTGGTTCCGTGCCAGATCGACGCGTCGCCGTGGACCTCCTCCCACGACGCCTCGAGGCCCGCGAGCGTCACCGGCATCCCGTCGCGCGAGTGCCCTTGCGAGGCGCGCACCCGGTCGCCGCGGATCTCGAGGCGGTTCTTCGTGTTCTTCTCCACCACCTCGTCGAGCACCGGCCGGGAGATCCGGAGCGCCTTGAGGACGTCGTCCACGGCGACCCAGCCGGCGTCGTCCATGGCGACGCCCTGCGAGGGCGCCGCGTGGCGGAGCAGCCAGGAGAGCTTCTTGCTCGTGTCGGTCAAGCGATCGCGGCCCATCGTCAAGCTCCATTCCCGTCTCGTGAACCGGAGCCGCAGCCCGCGATTCGCGCGGGCACGCAGAGGCCTCCGGAAGGCCCCTGGACGGTGCAGGGACCGGGACCGAAACCGTGAAGGGTATCGGTACGAGGATAAGAATAGACGCCCGGTTATCGTGCGGAAGAAGTATTTCTGGAGTCGCTATCGCATTTCGCGATAGCTTGCCGCCATGCTCAACCTCGACTGGCTCGGCGCCTTCGTGGTCTTCACCGAGCACCTCAACTTCACGCGCGCGGCGCGGGCGCTCCACGTCTCGCAGCCGGCGCTCCACGCCCAGATCGGCAAGCTGGGCGAGGCGCTCGGCGTCACGCTCTACCAGCGGCGCGGGCAGCGGCTGGAGCTCACGGCCGACGGCAAGCGCGTCGCCGCGTTCGGGCGCGAGGTCGGCGAGCGGACGCGCTCGTTCCTCGACGTGCTCCGTCACGGCGAGAGCCGGGAGCCGGTGGTGCTCTGCGCCGGGGAGGGCTCGTACCTCTACCTGCTCGGCGAGGGGATCCGCGCCTTCTCCGCGCGCGGCGCCGCCCCCCTCCGGCTGCTCACGCGCGACCGCGAGGGCACGATCGAGGCCGTCGCGGCGGGCGAGGCGCACCTCGGCGTCGCGCCGCTCGAGGGGGCGCCGGACGGGCTCGCCGCCGATCGCCTCACCGAGGTGGCGCAGGTCCTGGTCGTCCCCGACGACCACCCGCTCGCCCGGAAGCGCCACATCCGGCTGCGCGACCTCGAGGGGGCGCGGCTCGTCGTCCCCGGCCCGTCGCGGCCCCACCGGGCCCTGCTTGCGCAGGCGCTGCTCTCGGCGGGTGTCCGCTGGGAGCCGGCGGTCGAGGCGAACGGCTGGGAGCTGATGCTCCACTTCGTCCAGCTCGGCGTCGGCATCGCGGTGGTCAACGCCTGCTGCCGCCTCCCCCGCGGCCTCGTCGCGCGCCCGCTGCCCGAGCTGCCGCGCAAGGTCTTCTACCTCGTCCGCCGTCGCGGCGGTGAGCTCCAGGGCGCGGCCGCGGAGCTCCGGGAGGCGCTGCTCGCGCACGCCGCGGCGTGGCAGAGAAACCCTGCGTCAGGCGCGTCGGGCGCGCCCGACGCCGCCCCGACGGGGCCCGCGCGCCGGCGCTGAGCCCCGCCATCGCTCTTCCTGCCGCCTGCCGTCCTCTGCCGATCTCCTCCCGGGCTCCGGCTTCCGGGCTCAGGCCGCCTTTCTCGACTTCTGCTTGCCCTGCTTCGCCTTCTTGCCACCGACGTCGTCCGGGCGGCTCACCAGCTTGGAGAAGTTGCTCGGCTGCCCGTCCGCTGTCTTCTCCTGGTACACGAAGGCGAGGTTCGACTCCTCGAACTTGTCGAAGAAGTCCTCCCACGAGATCTCCTCCAGCGTGTCTTCCCCGCTGTACCCAGGGAAATCGATGCGGAGGATGCCAGGCTCGCCGCCCTCCTCGGTGCTCTTCACCGTCGCCGGGCGGCCTCCGCGCGATTCGGCCCACTGCCGGATCTCGTCATGAACGATGGTCGTCTTCGATGAGCTGGCGGACATGGTCTTCCCTCCTGTGCTCGTGGTTCGATGGCGCGGGAAACGGCAATCCGCATGCCATAGGCCGATGAGAAGATCCGGGCACGCGATGGCCGACCTCGTCCATACGGAGGCTCCCGGGGCCGAGCGCGGCGCGCCGCGGAGCCCGTCGCGCCGCCGAACAACCGTGCCGTCGTGCAGGCGGCGCGTCGAGGTCACCAGGCCGAGTCCGTGGTGAAAGCAGGGGATCTCTGCTGTGGTCGAGGATGGGCTCGGCGATGCAATTTGCCCCGCCTGCGGCGGAGTGCTGCCGGCTGGCGCAGGCCCTCGTCGGAGATCGCGTTACCCTGGAGCCGCTTGAACCTGAAGCAGACAGGCCGACAGACTGCCTGCTTGAGTGCTGACAGATAGACTGCCTAACTAACAGAAACAGACCGACACGCGACGCGCGGCGCCTCATGGAGGCACACGTGTACGCCGTGAGGGCATCCCGGTGGCGCTCGCCACGGAACCAGGCGTCCCCAGTGTAGCTCGCGCTCGATGTAACCCCCGTGGGCCGGGCCAACCCGGTTGGGCGGCCGAGAGATCGAGAGAGCGCGTGTCGACGCGGGGGAGCCGGTCGTGCTACCTAGAATCGAGCGCCGCGATGCGCGCGCTGCCGAGGCCGAGGACGTGACCGCCGCGCACCATCTGCTCCTCCGGGTCGCTGTGATCGCCGTCGCCATGGCGACCGCCGCGACGGCGGGCGCGCGCCCGCCGCGCCCCGCGCCGGCCGCCCCGCAGGCGCCCCCGGCTTCGCCCGCCCCGCCGGCCCTGCCTTCCGCGGCTTCCCCCGAGCCCGCGGCCTGGCGCGCGCTCGTCGTGGGCGGCGGCCCGAGGCCGCCCATGAACCAGGTGGCCATCGAAGGCCACATCCGGTACTTCCAGTCGCTGCTCCCGGCCAGGGCGGAGCGGCGCGTCCTCTTCGCCGACGGGCGCCGGGGCACGCCGAGCGTGCAGTTCCTCGACGGCGACCAGACGCGCTACCGCGCGCCCAGGCTGCCGCGCATCGACGGGGCGACCACCCGCCCCGGGTTCGACGCGATCTGGCGCAGGTTCGTCCACGCGCGCCCCGCCGACCCGTTGCTGCTGTATTTCGCCGGCCACGGGAGCCCGGATCCAGGGCACGACCTCGACAACAACGTATTCGACCTCTGGGGCGGCGGAGCGCTGTCCGTGCGCGATCTCGCTGCCCGCATGAAGGAGCTGCCCGCCGGCACTCCCGTCGTCCTCGTCATGGCCCAGTGCTACTCCGGCTCGTTCGCGAACCTCCTCTTCGAGGGCGGCAGGCCCGACGGCGAGCTTGTCGAGCGAGACGTCGTCGGCTTCTTCGCGGCGACCCGGGACCGCCCCGCGTCGGGCTGCACGCCCGAGATCGACGAGGCGGATTACACCGATTTCAGCAGCTTCTTCTTTGCAGCCCTCTCGGGCGTCGATCGCCTCGGGAAGCGCGTCGACGGCGCCGACTACGACCGGAACCAGCTCGTGGGGATGAACGAGGCGTTCGCGTACGCCCTCCTCCACCAGGAGACGGGGGATGTGCCGGTCGCGACGTCCGATGTGTTCCTGCGCCGCTTCGTCAACAAGCCCGATCACGAGACCATGGCGACGCCCTATTCCAGGGTCCTCTCGTGGTCGACCCCGGCGGAGCGGGCCGCGCTCGAGGGGCTCTCGGACGCGCTGGGCCTCCACGGAGAGCACCGGCTCCGGGCCGCCTACGAGCGCGAGTTCGGGCCCCGGGCGGGCAGGAGAGACGTCGAGGACGTGGACTCGGCCCACCGCCTGCGGTTCATCCGGCTCGCCAAGAGCGTGGTGCTCGCGCGGACGCTGCGGCAGAGCGGCAACCGCGCGCGGATCGAGCGCTTCGAGCGGCTGCGCGCCGCGGAGGCGCGCAATCCGCTCGTCGAGGTCAGGGCGGCGAGCCGGGCCCGGCAGGACGGCCGGCGGCGCGCCGCCCGGTGATCCCGGGCTGGCCCCGCCCGCCTGCCCAAGGTGCTATCGGATCATCGGACAGCCGCGCTCGCCGCGGGGCGAGGCGCGCGTGTCATGACGCACGGCTCTCGTCCCGCAGCATCGCGATCAGATCGGTCGAGCCAGGGTCGATCCCCATTTGTGTGAGCAGGGTGGTCACCTGACCCCGGTGATGGGTCTGATGATTGAAGAAGTGCCCCACGGACCACCAGAGCGGAGAGGTGTAGACCGTCCCGCTCCGCGTGTACGTCAGGTCGCCCGCGAGCGCCCGGTCATCGATCTCGTGCACCCAGGCGAGGATGTCCGCGTCCGTCCTGGCGCGCTCGCGGGAGAGATCGCCGAAGTCCGCGTAGAGCTCCTGCGAGAGCGCCGTGATCTCGATGGCCTTCCCGCTCGGATCGCGGGAGGTGAACCGATCCGCGCCGCCGGTGAAGCGCCCCATCCACGTGCGGTCCGCGAGCAGGATATGGTTCAACGTGCCGTGGATCGACCGGAAGAAGGCCCCGCGATCGCGCTTGCGCTCCACGTCGTCGAGCTTGCCGACCAGCGCAAAGAGCTTGTCGTTCATCCACCGGTTGTAGCGAGCCAAGGCGCGGTACTGGTCGATCCAGCTCATGAGCGACTCCTCGTGGTTCGAGAGCAGGCGCGAACGCTACCATGCCCGCCCCCGACGGCGAAACCTGGCCAGCACCGCCGCTATCACCCGCGGCGTCACGGCCGGCGCGCTATCCCGGGACCGCGCGTCGAGGGCGCATCGCCGCCATCGCGCGCAGCCGTCGAGATCGCGCTTGCTAGGTCCGTTATGGCGGACTATTGTCCTCGATAACAGACGCGTGGTGCTCGGGGAGACATTCCATCTGGAGCTGTCTTTCGCCGATCTCCACCTCCTCTCCCAAGGAGCCATGATGGTCAGCCTTTCGCTCGATTCAGCTGTCCTGGCCGAGACGTACGATCGCGTCAGCGATCGGCAGTTCAACCACGGGAAGCTGCTCATCGACGATCTCCAGATTTCCCCGGGCGAGCGCGTCCTCGACGTCGGGTGTGGGACGGGCCGGCTCGGGGCGTACGTCGCCGATCGGGTCGGCCCCTCCGGCGCGGTGGCGGGCGTCGATCCGCTGCCGCTCCGGGTCGAGCTGGCGAACGAGAAGCGCCGGCCGAACTTCCGCGCCAGCGTCGGGCAGGCCGAGGATCTCTCGCAGTTCGCGGCCGGGAGCTTCGATGTCGTGTTCCTGAACAGCGTGCTCCACTGGCTGCCCGAGAAGCTCGGCCCGCTGCGCGAGGCGCGCCGGGTGCTCAAGCGGGGAGGGCGCCTCGGCATCAGCTCGGCCGCCAGGGAGCGCCCGCACGAGTTCGAGCAGGTGATCGAGGGTGTGCTGTCGTCTCTCGGCCTGACCGGCACCGCGGAGACGCTCGGCAGCACGACCTACAAGGTGACCTCGGACGACCTGACCAGCACCCTCCTGCTCGCCGGCTTCGAGGATCCGAGGCTCCAGATCCGCACCTTCACGGACCATTTCGCGGACACGGACGACGTGATCGCGTTCTACCTGGCCAGCTCGTTCGGCAACTTCCTGTCCAACCTCGATCCGGCGGAGGCCGCGGGGGTCAAGGCTGCGCTCGCCGCCGAGCTCGAGCGCCGCCGCGCGTCGGAGGGGATCCGGCTGCAACGTCACCTGATCTTCGCCGTGGCGCGCGCCGACGGCTGACCGGCCGCACCCGGTGCTCGGTCACAGCTGAGCGCGCTCGGGCCTCGGTCTATCGTCCTGGATCGGTCAGCGGCAATCAGAGCCCTCTCCGAGGTAGCGCGCCGGTTGCGTGGTCGCGCGCCTCTGCGAGGATACGGCGCCGGCAGGGGCGGGGAGCCCGGTGAGCGTCCGCGCGCGCTCGACGACGACCGAGGAGCGCTGAGCCCGCCGCTCGGAGGGCAGGTGAGCGAACGACTCGACGTAGAGGTGCTGAGCCGCCGCGAGGAGCTCGAGGCGCTGCGGGAGCCCTGGAGCGCGCTGTGGCATCGCTGCCCGGCGGCGACGGCGTTTCAGCGGCCGGAGTGGCTGATCCCCTGGTGCCGCGCGCTCGGGCCCGAGGACGTGCTCGCCCTGGTCTTCCGGTCGGACGAGGGGCTCGTCGGCCTCGCGCCCCTCGCGGTTCACCGCATCGGCGACGAGCGCGTCGTCGCGCTGCTCGGCGCCGGGATCACCGATTACAACGATGTCCTGGCCGCGTCCGGGTACGAGCGCGCGGTCGCGGGCGCGGCGCTCGCTTGCCTCGAAGAGCGCGCCGACGCGTGGGACGTCGCCGATCTCCACGACCTGCGGGCGTCGTCGCCGCTGCTCCTCGCCGAGGCGCCCCCCGGCTGGTCGGACGAGGTCGAGAAGCACGAGGCGTGTCCGGCGGTGATGATCCCCGAGGGCGTTGCGCCGGACGAGCTGTTTCCGCCGGGGATGCGCGCGCGCGTCGCCCGCGCGCGGAAGCGGCTCGCGCGGGCCGGGGACCTGCGCCTCGACGTGGCCGACGCGGCGACCGTGGACGAGCTGCTCGACGCGCTGTTCGCGAACCACAAGGCGCGCTGGCGCTCGCGCGGCGAGGGGGGCGTGCTCGACGAGGCGCTCCGGCCGTTCCACCGCGAGGCCGCGCGCGCGCTGTGCGCGCGGGGCGCGCTGCGGCTCTTCGGCCTGCGGCTCGACGGGCGGATCATCGCGTCGCTCTACGGGTTCGCCGAGCGCGGTGGGCTCGCGTCGTACATCACCGGCTTCGATCCGGAGCTCGCGTGGTACAGCCCGGGGCTCGTGATGCTCGCCAGCGCGATCGAGCACGCGGCGCGCGAGGGCGCGCGGACCGTGGACTTCCTCCGCGGCCGCGAGCCGTACAAGTACGACTGGGGCGCCGTCGACCGGTGGACGTTCCGCCGGCGGCTGCGGCGCCGGGGCGCGCGCGAGCCCGGGCGGGAGGTCGAGGAGGGCGAGGGCGCGGTGCAGGCCGTGATGTCCGGCGAGGCGTCGCCGGAGGTCGGCCTGGTGCGGCTGCTCGGCGCCGCGGGGGACCTCGAGGCCGCCGCGCGCGCGATTGACGCCGCGCACGTCGCGCACGCCGCGCACGCCGCGCGGCCGGCGGCGGGGGAGGGGGAGGGGGAGCGGGCGGCGCGCCTCGAGGCGCTGCGCCGCTGCCTGGACGAGCGGCGCGCCGCGTGCGCGATCGTGGCGGCGATGCTGGGCGCGCACCGGGACGCGCGCGCCGCCGGGGAGGACGCGCTGGGGGCCTGCCGCTCCGCCGCGCGGCTGTTCGACGAGCTCTGCGAGCGCTCGGAGGAGGCGAGCGTCGCCGCGTACTCGCTCGGCGATCCGGAGATCCTCGAGCGCGCGACGCGGGAGGTGGTCGAGCTCCTCGAGCGGTGGGGCGCGATCGGGGAGGACCGCGCCATCCTGCAGATCGGCTGCGGGATCGGCCGCTTCGAGGCGGCGCTCGCGCCGAGGGTGCGCGAGGCGTGGGGGCTCGACGTCTCGCCGCGCATGATCGAGGCCGCGCGGCGCCGCTGCGCGGGGCGCTCGAACGTCGTGCTCGCGGTCTCGTCGGGCGTCGATCTGGGCGACGCGCCGTCGGCCCGCTTCGATCTCGTGTACGCGGTCGACTCGTTCCCGTACGTCGTCGCCGCGGGCGCGGAGGTCGTGGATCGGCTCGTCGCGGAGGCGCGCCGGGCGCTGCGGCCGGGAGGGGAGCTCGTCGTCCTGGGCTACTCGTACCGCGGCGACCCCGCGCGCGACGCGGCCGACGTCGCGCGGCTGGCGGCCCGCCACGGGTTCGACATCCTCGCGAGCGGCGAGCGGGCGTTCTCGCTGTGGGACGCGCGGGCGTACCGGCTGAGGAAGATCGAGCACCGGTGAGGCGCGCTCGAACCGCGACGTCACGCGGGAGATCGACGCGAGCCCGACCGGGGACGAGGCCTGTCGGAATCCTGCTGACCCGGCGGTCCAGCGAGGAAGAAGCGCTCGCGCGCGCACGTAGCAATCGACACAAGGTGCTTGCCATGAAGACATCGATCCACGGTGCGTTTGCTCTCCTCCTGTGTTGCCTGACCCTCCCCGCGTGTGCCGCCGTCGAGCTCAACCCCGGCGCCGAGAAGGTCATCGTCACCAAGCAGTCGGCCCCGCAGGGGTGCCGGTTCCTGGGGACGGTGATCGGCGAGCAGGGCGGCTCCGTGTCTGGAGCGTTCACCAGCAATGCGAACCTGCAGGAGGGCGCGGTCAACGACATGAAGAACAAGGCCCATGACCTGGGCGGCAACTACGTGGTCCTGGAGAACACGAACGCAGGGACCACCCTCTCCGGCGACCGAGACAGCATCTCTGGCCAGCAGACCGACGTCACCCACATGGGCAACGCGTACAGCTGCCCGCCGCAGCTCGTCGGCCTGTAAGACGCGCCGATCTCGCGAGGTCGCTGCGGCGAGGGTCCGCGGCGCGAGGCTCCCGACGGCGCCGCCGGCGAAGGCCTCATGGCCTCTGGGCCGCGCGGCCCGTCCGGCCGCCGCCGGGGAGGCGCGCTCGACCAGGTGAACCGATCCGGAGCGGCCCGACCGCAACGCGATGGGCCGGGGCTCATCCAATGTCGACGAAGGGCTGGCGGAGCGTCGCCTCGGCGGGGTGCCCGCCGGTCGACCGTACGGCCTGCGCCAGCCGTCGGGATGGCTCCACGGTCGGGCGCGGCCGCTGCCGCGCGTCGATCCGCGCCGAGGGGCCTGCCGCAGGGGGGATGAAGAGATGGAGATGTCGTTGTCCAGGCGTACGGCCGCAGAGTTTCTCGGAACGTTCTGGCTCGTGCTCGGCGGCTGCGGGAGCGCCGTGCTCTCCGCGGCGTATCCCAGGATGGGGATCGGCTTCCTCGGCGTGGCGCTCGCGTTCGGGCTCTCCTTCCTGACGATGGCCTACGCGGTGGGCCACATCTCGGGCGCGCACTTCAACCCCGCCGTGACGATCGGCCTGATCGCCGGCGGGCGCTTCCCAGCGCGGGACCTCCTGCCGTACGTCCTCGCCCAGATCGCCGGCGCCATCGTCGCCGCCGGGATCCTCTATGCGATCGCCAGCGGCGCCGCCGGGTTCGCCGTGCACGCAGGCTTCGCGTCGAACGGCTATGGAGGGCGCTCGCCCGGCGGATACTCGCTCTTCGCGAGCCTCCTGACCGAGATCGTCCTCACGTTCGGCTTCGTGACGGTGGTCCTCGGCGCGACCGATCACGGCGCGCCGCGCGGGTTCGCGCCGATCGCCATCGGGCTCGCGCTCACGCTGGTTCACCTCATCGGGATCCCGGTCACGAACATGTCGGTGAACCCGGCGCGCTCCACCGGTCCTGCCCTGTTCGTCGGCGGAGGGGCGCTGTCTCAGCTCTGGCTCTTCTGGCTCGCCCCGCTCGCCGGCGGCGTGCTCGCGGGCGCCCTCTATCCGGTGCTCGTGGGCCCGAGGCCGGGTCGGGCCGTCGTCACGTCGCCGCCCGCAATCTGACGGAGCAGACGAAACAGACCAGGCAGACCAAGCAGACCAGGCAGACGAGGCCGACGAAGGCGCCGGCGGACACGCCGCGCGAGCGAGCGAGCTGCCCCTTGGCGGTGCGCTCGGCCGCGCGGTAGTCTCGCGCCGCCATGTCCGTGCTGGAACGCATCTGGGATCGCGCTGAGGTCACGCTTGCCGCGGTGGTATCGCTGCTCTTCGGGGCCTCGTTCGGGTGGAATTGCGGCGTCAACAATCAGGTCGTGTACATGCTCGGGTCGCTGCGGCTCGTGCACCCCGACATCCTCGCGCGGGACTGGTTTGCGACCAGCACGACCCACTATCACCCCGCGTTCAAGTACCTGGCTGCCGGGCTCCTCGCGCTCAATGAGAAGGGGTGGGGCGTCGGCATCGCCCAGACCGTGGTCATCGGTGTCGGCACGACAGCCGTCTACTTCCTGCTGCGCACCCTCGTCGATCGCCGCCACGCGCTGCCCAGCTTCCTGCTGCTGGTCGCGTTCGCCACGCTCACGCGCACCTGGGGTCCCTGCGATACCTACGTCTTCGATTTCATCCTCCAGCCCTCGTCGCTGGGCTCCGCGGCGTTCTTGATCTCGGTGCCCCTCTTCGTGCGGGGCCAGTGGCTCGCCTCCGGCATCGCGCTCGCTGCGAGCGGCCTCTTCCACGCCAACTACCTGATCCTCTTCTTCGGCGCCTACGCGCTCGCGCACCTCGGGCTCGGCGTGCGCGACCGGAGAGAGCTCTTTCACCGCGCCGCGCGGCAGCTCCTGCCGCCGCTCGCCGTCCTTGTGCTCTTTGCGCCGATGATCCTCGCCACCGCCGGGGCGAAGGACGCGAGGCTCGCACAGGAGATCTACACCACCATCCGGGCCCCTCATCATTTCGTCATCCAGGGCCGCGAGCGCGAGTTCTTCAGCTTCATCGCGTGGCACCTGCTCGGGCTGGGCGCGGCCTTGCCGCTCACAAGGAACCGCAAGAGCCCTGCGGCGAGGCTGGTCACCCTGATCCTCGCGCTCGTCCTCGTGATCTGGACGTGCGTCGGCCTCTCGGCCCTCGCGGGGCTGCGCCCCGTCACGCAGCTCTTCGCGTGGCGCGTCGCCCCGCACGCGGAGCTGCTCCTCACGGCGCTGGGGTGCGCGGGAGCGGTGCGCGTCCTCCTGGAGCCCTCCGCCGGGCGTCGCTACGGCGTCACCGCGATGGCCCTGATCGTCGGCGGCCTCGGGGTCCTCGCCCTGTACGGCAGCGTCGAGAAGTCCGCGCGCGTCCCGGCGCTGGCCGCCGGGGTCGTGGCCGCCGCCGCGCTGTCCCGGCTCGCCTCGGAGTCCGCCAGGCGCTTCGCGCCCGAGCCCGGCCTCGCGCGCGCCCGCGCGCTCTGGCAGCGCGGCGGCGCGCTCGTGGGGCTCGCCTCCGCGCTCGCCGTCCTGCTCGTCTTTCTCGTGCCGAAGCTCCAGGAGATCCGCCGGAGCTCCAGCGTCCTCTCCGGCCTGCGCGCCGACGAGCGGTCCCTGTACGCCTGGATGCAGGCCAGCACCCCTGTGGACGCGATCTTCCTGACGCCGCCGGAGAGCGAGAAGATGCGCTTCCACGGGCAGCGGCCGATCGTCGTCGACTGGAAGTCGAACCCCATCGTCCCGGGCGACGTGCTCGAGTGGCTCCGCCGGCTCGAGGCCGTCACCGGCCGCAAGGTCCGCGGCCAGAAGGATCTGGACGGCTATGACAGCCTCGACGAGGCCCGCGTCCGGACCCTGCGGGAGCGTTATGGCGTGGATTACGTCGTCTTGCGCCGCGGCCAGAACAAGGCGATAGACGGGTACAAGACCGTCTATTCCAACAGCGGGTTCACCGTGCTCGACGTCCGCGAATAGCGGATCTCGGCCTGGGGCGCCGCGCCCGCCTCGCGCGGCGGCGCCCGGTCCACGCTCTGGTCGATGATCGTGAGCGGGCGCCTGCGCACCTGCTGGTAGATGCGGCCCACGTACTCGCCGATGATCCCCAGGAACAGGGCGTTGATGCTCAGCGAGAGCAGGATGAGCAGCGTGGTCGTCGCGAAGCCAGCAGGCCAGTCCGCGCCATAGATGACCCTGCCGACGGCGTAGCCCCCGATCGCGAGGAGCGTGAGCGCCGAGACCACGAGCCCCGTGTAGGTCGCGACCCGGAGCGGCACGGTCGAGTGGCTGAGGATGCCGTCGAGCGCCAGCCCGACGAGATCCTTCATCCGGAACTTGCTCTCACCCCGCTCCCGCGCGGCCCGATCGTAGGCGATGCCCGTCTGCTTGAACCCGAGCGTGGCCAGCATCCCGCGCAGGTAGGGCTTGGTGTCGTCGACCTGGCGCAGCACCTCGAGCACCCGGCGATCCACGAGCCGGAAGTCGCCCGCGTCGTGGGGCAGGTGATCCTCGCTGAGGAAATCGATCAGGCGGTAGAACACCCGCCGGAGCAGGGTGATCCGATAACCCTCCTTGCGGCTGCGGCGGATCCCGTAAACCACCTGGGCGCCCGCCTCCCATTCCTTCACGAAGTCGAGGATGAGCTCCGGCGGGTCCTGCAGGTCGCAGTCGATCTGCACGGCCGCGTCGCCGCGCGCCTTCATGTACCCCGTGTAGATGGAGCGCTGGAAGCCGAAGTTGCGAGAGAAGCGGAAGACGCGGACCCGCTCGTCCCGCGCCGCCAGCTTCACGAGCTCGTCGAAGGTCCCGTCGGTGCTGCGGTTGTCGGTGAAGACGAGCTCGAAGTCGTACCGATCCGCGATGCGGCGCATCACCGCGGCGACCGCCTCGTACAGCGGGGCCACGTTGCGCTCCTCGTTGTAGACAGGCACGACGATCGAGATCAGCCTGCGCCCGCTCTCCGCGTCGCTCACGGCGCCCTCTCTGCATCGGCGGCCTCGATCATGCGCCGCACCCCCTCGTCGAGCGCGATCCGGGGCCGCCACCCGGTCGCCTCCGCGAAGTGGGATGGATCACCGACGATCCACATGGGCTCGCCGTCCCGGTAGGGGAGGCGCCCGAGGCCCAGATCGCCGCCGGGCCAGCCCGCCGCGCGCGCGACGCGCTCGGCCACCTCGCGGACGCGCACCGGCGCGCCCGAGCACACGTTGTACGCGCGGCCGGACTCGAGGCCTCTCGACGTCGCGGCGGCGATCAGCGCCTCGACCACGTCGTCGACGTAGGTGAGGTCGCGCGCCTGCGCGCCCGGCGTCAGGGCCGGCGCCTCGCCCGCCCTGAAGCGCGCGATGAGGTGAGGGATGAGGCGCGCGGGGCCCTCGCCAGGGCCGTAGACGCCGAAGAGCCGCAGCGCGACGAAGGGGATCCGGAGCCGCGCCGCGACGGCCTTGCCGCAGAGGTAGGCGGCCGCCTTGGCCGCGCCGTAGACGCACGCCGGATCGAGCGGGTGATCCTCGCGGAGGCGCGCGGGCTCCGGGGCCGGGGCGTACTCGGAGCACGAGCCCGCGTGGAGGAAGCGCGCCGGCCGGTGCGGCCCGATCTCCGCGAGCGCCGCGAGCAGGCGCGTCGTCAAACCCACGTTCCCGTCCACCACGAGCTCCGGATCCCGCTCGCTCGGGTTCACCCCGGACGCGGCCAGGTGAAAGACCACCTCGGGCTGGATCGCCGCGACGGCCCGCGCCAGCTCCGGCGTCGAGAACGACGCGACGGGCAGGACCTCCACCCCGGCGATGCCTTCGAGCCGCGCCCGGCGGGGGCTCTCCGCGCGGACGAGGCACGCCGTCCGCGCGCCCGTCGCCGCGAGCCGCGCCGCCAGCGCCGCGCCGATGAACCCCGTGGCGCCGGTGACGAGGACCGCACCGAGCCCGGCGCTCATGCGAAATCGACCCCGTACGCGCGGATCTGCGCGTCGAGCTCGGCGCGGCTCGACGCGGGATCGTCGAGGTACGCGCGGTACCAGCGCGCCGTCAGCGCGACGGTCTCGTCGAGCGTGAGCCGCGGCGTCCAGCCGAGCCGGGCGCGCGCCTTGCTGACGTCGAGGTGCAGCAGCTGCGCCTCGTGCGGGCCGGAGCGGTGCTCGGGCGGCACGAGCCTGAGCGCGCCGCGCCCGAGCTGCTGGATGAGCCGCTCGGCGACGCCGCCGACCGCGCACGTGTCGCCGTCGCGCGGCCCGAAGTTCCACCCGCCCTCGTGGGCCGCGGGCGCCTCGCACAGCCGCCGCGCGAGCAGGAGGTAGCCCCCGAGCGGCTCGAGCACGTGCTGCCAGGGCCGGGTCGCGAGCGGGTTGCGGATGACGATCGGCTCCCCGGCGGCGACGCCGCGCACGATGTCGGGCACCAGCCGATCCTCGGAGAAATCGCCCCCGCCGATGACGTTCCCCGCCCGCGCGGACGCCACCGCCGCGCCGCTGCCGGAGAAGAACGAGCGCCGGTAGGCCGCCGTGACGAGCTCGGCGCAGCCCTTGCTGCTGCTGTACGGGTCGTGCCCGCCCATGGGCTCGTCCTCGCGGTAGCCCCAGACCCACTCGCGGTTCTCGTAACACTTGTCCGAGGTCACGACGACGATGGCGCGCGCGGAGCCCACGCGCCGGCACGCCTCGAGCACGTTCACCGTCCCCATCACGTTGGTCGCGAACGTCTCCGCGGGCTCGCGGTACGAGCGCCGGACGAGCGGCTGGGCCGCGAGGTGCAGCACGATCTCGGGCCGGTGCTCCTCGACGACGGAGAGCAGCGCCGGCAGATCCCGCACGTCGCCGGTCACGGAGGCGACGTCGCCCGCGATGCCCGCGAGCTCGAACAGGTTCGGCCGCCCCTCCGGCGGCAGCGAGAAGCCCACAACGCGCGCGCCCATGAGCGTCAGCCAGCGCGAGAGCCAGCTGCCCTTGAAGCCCGTGTGCCCGGTGACGAGCACCGCGCGCCCGGCGAAGAACGAGGCGCCGCGGCCGGTCATGCCCAGGTCTTCCAGGGCGCCTTGCCGGACTCCCACAGCGACTCGAGGAGCCGCTTCTCCCGCAGCGTGTCCATCGGCTGCCAGAAGCCGTCGTGCCGGTACGCCGCGAGCTGGCCCTCCGAGGCGAGCCGCTCGAGCGGCTCGCGCTCGAGCACGGTGGTGTCGTCGGTCATGTACTCGAGCGCGCGCCGCTCGAACACGAAGAACCCGCCGTTGATCCAGCCCTCGCCGGACTGGGGCTTCTCCGAGAACTCGCGGACGAGGTTGCCCTCGAGCGAGAGCCCGCCGAAGCGCGCCGGCGGGCGGACGGCCGTGACCGTCGCGAGCTTGCCATGGGACTTGTGGAACTCGACGAGGCGGCGGATATCCACGTCGCCCACGCCGTCGCCGTAGGTGCACATGAAGCGCGGGCCGTCGAGCCACGCGTCGAGCCGCCGGAGCCGGCCGCCCGTCATCGTGTTGAGCCCGGTGTCCACGAGGGCCACCGTCCAGTCCGGCGCGGCGCTCCGGACGAAGCGCTGGGCGCCGTCTCGCAGATTCACCACGTAGTCCGCGCTGCGAACGTAGAAGTTGTGGAAGTAATCCTTGATGACCTCGCCCTTGTAGCCACAGGCCACGACGAAATCGTTGAACCCGTGGTCCGCGTAGATCTGCATGATGTGCCAGAGGATCGGATACGGGCCGATCTCGATCATCGGCTTCGGGCGAGCCTCGGTGTGCTCGGCGAGCCGGCTTCCGAAGCCTCCGGCGAGCAGGACGACCTTCATGGGTTCCATGGGGCGCCGGAGGATAGATCAGAACGAAAGAACTTACACGGCGCGAACCGCGGGCGATGTGCTTCGCTACCTCGGGCAGCGGGGCCGTGGTAGACGCGGCCGCATGAGCATGGCGAAGCCGGCGTCGCTGCGAGGCCTCTTCCGGTCAGGGAGCCTGCAGAGGCATCGCCTCGCGATCGCGGCGTCGCTCCTCGTCGCGCTCGGCTGCGCGTGGGTGCTGCGCGTCGGGGGGCTGCCCGTCGTGCCGGACAGGGCCGCGTTCGCGGGCGTGACGTGGTGGGCGCTGGCGCTGCACGGCGCGCTCTATGTCGCCGCGCTCTACCTGCGATCCCACCGCTGGACGTGGTTGCTCGCGCCCATCGAGCCCGTGCCGCTCCGGCGCGTCGTCGCCGTCTCCTTCATTGGTTATGGCGCGCTCGTGCTGATGCCGTTCCGCACCGGGGAGGCGGTGCGCCCGCTGCTCATCCGCCGCCGCGGCCTGTCCGCGTGGGCGGCGGCGGGCACGGTGGCCGCCGAGCGGATCATCGACGGCCTGTTCCTCAGCGCGCTGCTCCTCGCCGGGCTCGCGCTCGCGCGCCCCCGCGAGCCGCTCCCGGATCGGATCGGCGATCTCGCCGTCCCCGCCGCCGCCGTCCCGCGCGCCGCCTACCTGGCGCTCGCCGTCTTCGGCGCGGCGTTCGTCGCGATAGGCGTCTTCTATTTCCGCAGGGCCTGGGCGCGGCGCGCGACCGAGCGCGTGGTCGGCCTCGTCTCGACGAAGCTCGCGGGCCGCCTGGCCGACGCCGTGGAGCGGGTCGCCTCGGGCCTCGGCTTCCTGCCCCGGCTCCGGTACACGGCCCCGTTCCTCCTGGCGACGGCGGGGTACTTCCTCCTGAACGTGTGGGCGATGCAGGTCGTGGCCTTCGGGTGCGGCCTTCTGCCCATCGACTTCCCGCGGGCGGCCGTCCTCGTCGGCGTGCTCCACCTCGGCGTCCTCCTCCCGAACGCGCCGGGGTATTTCGGCACGTTCCAGATGGCGGTCTATGCGGGGCTCTCGCTCTACCTCGCGCCGGAGGTCGTGATGGGCCCCGGCTCGGCGCTCGTCTTCTCGACCTACTCGCTGCAGGTCGGGCTCGTTGTGCTGCTCGGCGCGATCGCGCTCGCGGTGGAGGGCGCGCCGCTGAGCCAGGCGTTCGCTGAAAATCCGGCCGAGGACGTGAGGCCGCAGGGGCTACCCTCGCCGCCGGGCGCGAGCTAGGCTCGCCGCCCTTTCATGGCGCTCTCCTCCCACCTGCTCGATCGCGGCCATGCCGCCCTGTACGTCCTCTCCCAGCGCCTCGTCGGGGCCGACCTGGCCCGGCGCGCGTGCCTCGAGGCGCTCGATCTGCGCCCCGGCGATCGCGTGCTCGATATCGGCTGCGGCCCTGCGTACTACTTCGATCGCCTGCCGGCGGTCGACTACCACGGGTTCGACACCGACCGACGCCACATCGCGGCGGCCCGCGCGCGCCACGGGGATCGGGCCAGGTTCTACGACGAGCCGTTCGGCGAGCTGCACGCGCGCGCGCTGGCCCCCTTCGACCGGGTGCTGATGCTGGGCCTCTTGCACCACGTGGACGACGAGGTGGCGAGCTCGCTGCTCTCCCTGGTCGCGCGCTCGATCCGCCCCTCGGGCCGCGTGATCACGCTCGACACCGCCTTCTGGGAGGGCCAGTCCTCGCTGGCGCGGCTCATCGCGAAGAACGATCGCGGCGACTACATCCGCACCCCGCAGGCGTTCCGGCGGCTCGCCGACCGGTCCTTCGGCCGGATCGAAGAGCGCTTCGTGGGCGACACCCTCAGGATGCCCGCCTCCCATTTCATGATGAGCCTCGAGGCGCCGCGGGTCGCGTAGCCGTCCGGGCGAGCCGCCGAGCTAGCCGCCGAACCGGTCCCACGCGAGCTTGGCCGTGAGCGTGAGGCCGAGCGCGACGACGAACCACCGCACCTTCCTGGGCTCGATGCGGCGGGCGACCACGGCGCCGGCGAGCGAGCCGACAACCGCCGCCGCCATCATGATCGGCGTGGCGACCGCGTCGACCGCGCCCGCGAACAGGAACGCGAGCGCCGCCACGCCGTTGATCAGGCTCGCGAGCACCGTCTTGATCCCGTTCAGCCGGTGGATGTCCACGTCGCCCGCGAACGAGGAGAGCAGCGCGAGCATCATGATGCCGATGCCCGCGCCGAAGTAGCCGCCGTAGACGCTCACGAGGAACTGGAGCAGGAACACGAGCCACGGCCGCGAGGGCAGCGCGAAGCGCTCCGCGCCGGGATCCGCCGCGGGTGACGGCGCTGCAGAGGGCTTCGCCGGGCGCAGGTTCTGCCAGAGCAGGAGCAGCGTCGCGAGGAGCACGAGCCCGGGCACCGCGGCGTCGAACACGCGCTGCGGCGTCACGAGCAGGAGCGCCGAGCCCACGACGCCGCCGAGCAGCGAGGGCAGGAACAGGACGCCGAGGACCCGGTAGTCCCGGGAGAGCTCGCGGCGATACGCCCACGCCGACGCGAGCGACGCCGGCGTGAGCGCCACGGCGTTCGTCGCGTTCGCCGCGAGCGGGGGCAGCCCCGCCGCGATCGCCGCGGGGAACGACACAAGCGTGCCGCCCCCGGCCACCGCGTTGATGGCGCCGGCCACGGCGGCGCCGCCGGCGAGGAGTGCCGCTCGGGTCAGATCCACGGCGCGAGATCGCCCGAGCCCCGCCGGCCTGTCAACCGCCGCGCTTGAGGGGGCGGGCGCGGCGCCCCTAGGATGACATTGCGGCCGACCCCGGCCGCCGCACCTCCTCGGAGAGCCGAGCGACATGCCGCGATCCTTCCCGCACCTCCCCGCCGCGCTGCTCTCCGCCATGGCGTGCGGCGCGCTCGCGAAAGCGGCCGCCGGCGAGGGGCAGCCCGAGCGCGCGCGCGTCTGGGTGGCCGACGACGGCACGCGCGTCCGCCGGGAGGACGTCGGCCTGCCGCTCTCGCGCGGCGAAGGAAACGCGGTCTTCCGGCCCGGCGAGCCGATCCGGCTCGGCGCGCTCCGCGCGGAGGTCGTCGCCTTCCAGGTCGTCGTCGAGGCCGGCGCCGAGCCCGTGCGCGGCGTGACGGTCGAGCTCTCCGCGCTCGGCCCCGCGGCCGGCCCGGGCGCGCCGGCCAAGGCGCCGCCGGCGCCGCAGCAGCCCGCGCAGGGGCAGGGAGCGGCGCCCGCGGGGGCGATCTCGATCCGCCGCTTCGTCGAGCACTACGTCGAGATCACGCAGCGCTCGCGCAACGAGCAGCGCCCCCGGGAGTCGCTCGGGTGGAGCCCTGCGGCGCGGCCGCCCGACGAAGCGCACCTCGGGTTCCTCCCCGACGCGCTCATCCCGGTCGAGCTCGCGCCCCCCTGGGCGCCGTACCCGCTCGAGGTCGGCGCCCGCGAGACCCGAGCGGTCTGGATCGATCTCCACGTCCCGGAGGGCGCCCTCCCCGGCGCCTACGAGGGGAGGGTGGTGGTCGGATCGGCGTCGCACGGCGAGCTCGCGTCGCTCGATCTGAAGCTCGACGTCGCCCCCGCGACGCTGCCGTACGGCGCTGTCGACTTCATCGCGTTCTACGACGTCGACGAGGTCGCCGCGCGGGTCGGCGACGGGCCCGCCGTGGAGCAGCAGCTCTGGCAGCTGCTCCACGAGCACCACGTCGACGGCTTCGCGTCGGTCCGGAGCCCCGCCGAGGTCGAGCGGCTGCGCTCGGCGATCGACGGCTCGCTCTTCACGGAGGCGCGCGGCTACCGGGGGCCGGGCGCGGGTGTGCCGCCCGGGGCGGTGGCGCTCGGCGCCTATGGCAGCTTCGGTGATCCCGCGGAAGCGACCCTCCGCCGCGTCGAGGCGGTCGCGGACGTCCTCCCGCCGGCGGTCGACGACGTGATGCTCTACGCGATCGACGAGCAGTGCGAGAGCCCCCGCGGGCCCGGCTGGCGCCGGCTGATCCGCGGCTCGCGCCTGTCGTCGCGCGTCCTCGTCGGGCACTCGTGCGGCGAGGTCCCTCCGGTGGAGCAGGACGTCGACCTCGTGCTCACGCCGGCGAACCGCTTCGACTCCACGTGGGCGCGGGCCGCGCGCGAGGCCGGCCAGCGGCTCTGGGTGTACAACGGCGCGCTGCCGCGGACCGGCACGTTCATGATCGACGCGCCGCTCACCGGGCTCATGGCCGACGGCTGGATCGCGGCCTCCCACGAGGTGGACCGCTGGTTCCTCTGGGAGACGGCGTTCTGGCACGACGGCAACCGCGGCGGCAAAGGGCCCATCGACCCGTTCACGGTCGCCGAGAACTTCCACAACCGCGACGGCGACGCGTGCCTCGGCGACGGCATGCTGCTCTATCCAGGGACGCAGCGGGGCGCGTTCTCCTCCCGATCCGTCGGCTTTCCCGGCGTGCTCCCCTCGATGCGCCTGAAGAGCCTTCGCCGCGGGATCCAGGACGCCGGCTACATCGCGCTCGCGAGGTCGGCGTCGCCCGGCGCGGTGGACGCGATCGTCAAGGAGGTGATCCCGGCCGCGCTCGACGAGGCGCTCGACAGCGCGCCCGCCGCGTGGAGCAGCGAGGGCGCCCCGTTCTTCAGGGCGCGCTCCGCGCTGCGGGCCCTCATCCCGGCGGGCGCCTCGCTCGACGCCGCCGGCGTCCGCCGCGCGCTCGCCGAGGCGGCGGCGGCCCGCCGCGCGCTCGTCCCGCTCCCCCGCGCCGGTGGCGAGGCGGACAGCGCGGGACAGGCCAGCCGGTGGCCGTTCGGCCGGTGGAGCACGACGGCGCGGCTCATCGCCGTCGCCGGGCTGGGCGCCGCCGTGCTCGCGCTCGTCATCGCGCTCTACCGCCGGGGGAAGCCAGGGCGGGGGGCCGAGGGGCGCTGACCGGCGTACGCCTCACTCGCCTGCCTGGCGGTTGAGCCCGTATCCCACGACGCTCGAAGAGGGCTCTATCGCCGGCCGACGGAGCGGCGTTTTGGGCTCCTCGGGCTCACGACGATCGCATGATGAGCTGCTGAGTCGCCTTGCGCTCGCCCACGACGGCGACCGCCGTCTCGGAGGCGAGCCCCGCCGCGCCCTGTGACGTGCGGCGGATCGTGCCGAGCAGCGCGAACCAGCCGAGCTGGCTGCTCGAAATGGCGCGCTCGCTGATTCCGTCCACGCGGGCCAGCGCCTTGCGCGCGACCCGGAACATGCTGCGATCGATCCCCTCGAGCAGGTCGAGCGTGGCGCCGAGCCGCTCCTGCGTCTCGACGCGCACGTCCTCGAGGAAGCCGAACCCCGCGCGCACGACCTCTTCGACGACGCCGAGGCTGCCATCAACCCAGGTGGCGATCAGGCCTTCTTGCGGAACGCTGAGCTTCGCGCGTTCAGAACCATTGCTGCCGGCCGCGGCCTGGCCGGAGATGCTCTCGTCCATCTCGAACCCCCTTCCTCAAAATGGCTCGCAGGTCATTCGCCTGCTGCGAACCCATTATCAACAGCTGAGTTCTCGGATGGGTTATCACAGGGCAACAAAGGCGTGAACTCTTTCTTTGTCATCTCGTCATCGCGAACGCGCCCTCTGGTGCTCTGGTCGGTCGCGTCCGTTGCATCGTTGTATCTTGCGTCCGTCGTGTCCGTCACGTCTGTTGCGTCCGTCACGTCTGTTGCCTCCGTTCCCGGAGCCAGACGTGCCGCGCGGAGTGAGGTCGAGGCGACGCCCTCCCAGGCGTCCTGCCGAATTCGCTCTACCTCGGTAAATTTCGCTGAAATACGCGATAAACGGCCAGCGCGTCGCAGACGTAAGCTGGCGGCCACCGAAGACCCTTGATCCTTGGCAGGCGCGCCTCGGCTGGGTACGGTCCCGCGGTGCCCACGAGGCCCACGAAGATCGAGCGATTCCTGAGGGGGACCACCTTGTCCACGCTGCTTGCCGCCTCCTGCGTCTCCGGCGCACAGCACGGCGAGGCGCCCTCCGCGCCGCCACCTGCTGAGCTCTTGGCCTTCGATCTGCATGAAGGCCAGATAGACAACCACTTCTTCCGTCGTGGTCATACCGCCGCGCATCTCTTGACGACGTCGGGCGTGTCGCCGCGGCTCATCGTCGCTTTTCCGGCAGGGAACATGGGAATCGCTGTGTGGTTCGATTCTCTGCCCGCGCCGGTCGATCTCTCGGTGGAGGGGGACGTCTCTGACGTGGAGCGCGTGGAGCGGCCCGGCGTCATGCGCGGCGTGTCGGCGCTCCTCGCGAGCGAGGCGCCGGTGCTGCGTGTCCATCGGGCGCTCCTAGGGAGTGTCCGTACACTCCGTGACGTGGGGCGCGACGCCGAGGTTCCGGCCTGGCTCGGGAACGACGTCGAGGCGATCGCCTCGCAGCGGGGCGCGGCGATCGCCGTGCGGCGGACGATGCTGGACGGCGATCATCACCTCGAGCTGCTCATCGAGCCGCAGGACGGCACGACGGCCGCGCTCGGGGACGATGGCCGGATCGAGCTGGTGGCAGGGCCGAGCGGCCTCCGTGTCCGGGTGACGGCGCTCTCGGACGAGGCGCCGCTCACGCCGGTGCCCCTCGAGGAGCTCGTGACGGAGCGCGCCAGCGACGATCCGCGCCACCGCCAGGCGCTCGGCTTCCTCGCGTACCGGGAGAAGCTGCTGGCCGGGTCCTGGCGTTTCCTCACCTACTTCGGCCGGGACACGTTGCTTGCGGTAAGGATGCTCCTGCCCGTCCTCGAGCCGGCGGTGGTCGAGGCGGGCCTCGGCTCGGTCCTCGATCGGCTGAGCCTGACCGGTGAGGTCGCGCACGAGGAGGCGATCGGCGAGTACGCGGCGCTCATGCACCTCGATTCGGGCATCCCCGGGGCGCTGCGCGAGCCCGTCTACGATTACAAGATGATCGACGACGACTTCCTCCTCGCGCCGGTCGCCGCCGAATATCTCCTCGGCAGCGCGGCCGGCCGGGAGCGCGCCGCCGAGTTCCTGTCGCGCCGGACGCCGGGGGGCGACACGTATGCGGAGGCGCTCGCGCGGAACGTGGCGCTCGTGCTCCACCTCGCCGCCCCGTTCGCCGAGACGGGGGATCCGATGAAGCTGATCGGGCTCAAGGCGGGCATGAAGGTGGGCGAGTGGCGTGACAGCCAGGAGGGCCTGGCGGGCGGCCGGATCCCCTACGACGTGAACGCCGCGCTGGTTCCGGCCGCGCTCCACGCGTCGGCGCGGCTGCTCGCGAGCCCGCTGCTCGGCGCGGACGCGGAGCGCGCCGGCCTGGCGGAGCGGCTCTCGCGCGCGTGGAAGGACGCCGGGGTGTTCTTCCGTGTGGAGCTGCCGGAGGACGAGGCCAGGCGGCGCGTGTCGTCCTATGCGGCGTCGCTGGGCCTGGACGCGGCGCCGGCGCTCGCGTCGCTCTCGGGGACGCTCTCGTTTCCTGCCGTCGCGCTCGACGCCGAGGGGAAGCCGATTCCCATCATGCACTCCGACGACAGCTTCGTCCTCCTGTTCACGGAGCCGCCGCCCGCTGCGCTGGAGGAGATCGCGGGCCGCCTGATCCGCCCGTTCCCTGCCGGCCTGCGGACGCCGGTGGGGATCCTGGTCGCGAACCCCGCGTTCGCGCAGGATCCGGCGCTCTGGAGGGATTTCACGGCGGCCCATTACCACGGGACGGTCACGTGGTCGTGGCAGCAGGCGATGCTGGCCGCGGGCCTCGAGCGGCAGCTCGGCCGCGGCGATCTGCCGGCCCGCGCTCGGGGCGCGCTGGAGCGGGCGCGGAGCGCGCTCTGGGAGGTCATCGCGGCGACGCGCGAGGCGAGCACGCGGGAGCTCTGGAGCTGGGCCTTCGAGGGCGGCTGTTACAAGCTGGTCCCCTTCGGCGCGGAGCGATTGCACCACGACGAGTCGAACGCGGTGCAGCTCTGGAGCACCGTGTACCTCGCGGTGCGCCCCTGAGCCGAGCGGCGGCCAATCCCGCGTGTCACGAATCCCGCCAGGGATCTGTCTCGCAATGAAGAGAGATTTCGACGCAATGACGCCAAGAGCGCAAAGAAACAAAAATCTGTTCTTTTTTTGCGCCTTTGCGTCTTTGCGACTTTGCGTTGAGATCTCTCTCCGGATCCCTGGCCGGACCTCTGGCGGGCGGAACTAGCGCTCAGGCCTTTGCGCCGGCGATCAAGTCCATCAGCGATCGCCGCTCCCCGCCACGATCGACCCCTTCAATCGCCCCCAGCTCGACATCCGGCCGGACCCCCGTCCCCTGGATCGGCTCTCCCCCCGGCAGGACCATCCTCGCCGCCGGCGCGAGGACCGGCGCGCGATCCTCCGGATCCGCCGCGACCTTCAGCGCCGTTCCCTTTCCGTAGGTGCGCTCCCCCGCCACGACCGCCCTCCCGTGCCACTGGAGGCAGCCGGCGAAGAGCTCCGCCGCCGACGCCGTCCCGCCATTCACGAGGATCCACAGCGGCGCGCGGCACGGATCCCGGTGGCTCGACCGGTACACGATCTCGTCGCCGTCCGCGTCGATCGCCCTCCCGAGGACGCTCCCCGGCTCCAGAAAGTCGCCCGCGAGCTCGAGGAACGCCGTCAGCTCCCCACCGGGGTTGTCCCGCAGATCCAGCACGAGCGTCTCCAGCCCTTCGGCCTCGAGCGCCCTCACCGCCGTATGGACCCGGGCGGGCACGTCCAGCGAGAAGGTGCGGATCTTCACGTACCCGACCCCCGGCTCGAGCTGGACGCTCTCGACGGGCGACGCGCCGCCGCACGGGTGGAGCGACGCGACAAGCGCGTCCAGATCGGCCAGCATCGGGGCGCCGGCGGGCCGCGCGCCCCCGGCGCTGCCCCCGTTGTACGTGATGAAGACGTTGGTCACGCTCGGCAACACCTGGACGCCGATGAAGCAGTTGTAATTGTTGCCGGCCCTCGGAGAGAGCAGCGACGTGGCGGGGGCATAGTTGATGAAGACCCGCACGTTGCCGAACGTGTACTGGCCTGATCCCATGAAGGTCCAGTGCAGCGTGCCCAGCCAGTCGCCCATCGTGAGGATCGCGCGCGCCAGGAGGCTCAGCGCAGGCCCCATCGAGAACCACACGTTGAACGAGAACGGGAACTTCACCGCGTTCGGGTCGAAATTGGGGAACGGGAACGGGCCGAGCGCAGGCGACAGGCACACGTCGGGGTAGCCGGCGCTCATGCCGGTGCACTTGTTGTTCGCAGGGAGCATCGCGCCGGCCTCCTATCCCAAGAGGATCTGCTTGCCGTTCACCGTGACCGTCTCCTCGGTCAGGATCGTGGCGTTCTTCGCCTTCGTGAACGCCGTCTTCTCCACGATCGTGTGCGACTCGCTCGCCTGCACGCTCAGCAGCGCGCTCACCCGCTGGACCATCGAGGTGAACCTCTGGACCACGGCGTCGGCCACCATCCGGATCTTGCCCGCCTGCACCTCGAGCTCCGGCCCCCGGATCGCGACGCCCTTGTCCCCGGACAGCGAGAGCTCTCCGTCCCTCGCGTGCACCGCCACGTCCCCCTGGAGCGACAGCACCGTCCGACCCGCGCCATGGAGCACGCCGATGGCGTAGTAGCGCTCCTCCCTGCCGATGACGAGCAGCGTGTCGCCCACGGCGGGCTCGTAGGGCAGCGCGAGCGCCATCTCGACGGCGACCGGCTGGCCGCCCGGCAGCTCCACCGCGATCGCGCCCCCCTCCGCCGCCGTGACCCGGCCCGGGCCCAGGTACTCCCTCGGGAGCGCCGCGGCGCCCTCCTGGCCCGCGTCGTCGGCCGCCGCGCCCCCGGCCCGCGGGAGGCCGATCCGAAGCACGTCCGCGCCGCGCGCGCCGTGCGCGCCGTACGTCCGAGGCGCGTGCTCCTCGCCCGCCGCCGCGTCCACCCGCACGGCCGCCGCGCGATCGCTCTCCTTCATGGCTCCCATCGACATCGCTCCTCCTTCATTGCGAGCGCCGCTCGGGCGGCATCCATGCCTCGGCCTCCAGGCGATCGACGTCCGTGCGCCTCGCCGTGGCGAGGTTGGCATCGAGATACCGTGTCTTCTCGTCGCGGACGTGGTGCAGGTTCGCCCAGTGCAGGTCCGCGCCGGTGAAGTCGGCGCCCGAGATGTCCGCGTGCGAGAGATCGGCGTGGTGCGCCTTGACCCCCACGAACAGCGCCCCGGCAGCGCGGACCTCGTGCATCACCGTCTCCCGGATGTCGGCCCCCGCGAGGTTCGCCCCCGAGAGATCGGCCTTCACGAAGATCGCATTGCGGAGCATCGCCTGCGTCAGCCCGGCGCCGGCGAGCACGCCGTCGCCGAAGAAGGCGGCCTTCGCCATCGCGCCCGCCAGCGACGCCTGCCGCAGGTTCGCCCCCTTGAAGTTCGCGTTCGCCAGGATGGCGTTGTCGAGGCGCGTCCGCTCCAGGTTGCACGAGGTGAAGTCGCAGTTCGACAGGTTGGACCCCGAGAGGTCCATCCCCGAGAGGTTCCCGAGCACGAAGAAGCACCGCGTGATGGTCAGCCCGGAGAGCGACGCCCGCGTCAGGTCCACGCCGGAGAAGTCCACGCAGTCGAAGATCGCCTTCTCGAAGGTGATGCCCTCCACGACCGCGGTCCGCAGCGTGGTCTGCGAGACGAGCGCGCGCGTCAGGTTCGCGCCCGTCAGGTTGGCCCCCTCCAGCACGCAGCGCACGAGCCGCGATCCGGACAGGTCGGCGCCCGAGAGATCGGCCTCCTTGAAGACCACCATCTCGAGGTCCTTGCCCGAGAGATCCGCGCCCGGCAGCCGCGCCCGGTACAGCATGCACGACCTCACCGTCGCGCCCCGGAAGTCCGCGCCGGTGAGGTCGCAGCCCGCGAGCACCGTCTGGTCGAGCGTCGCGCCCCGGAAGCTCGCGCCCCGGAGGTCCGTGCCCTGGAGCGACGACAGCGTGAGGTTCGCGTTCTCGAAGCTCACCCCGGCGAAGTCCATCCCCTCCAGCGCCGAGCCCGCGAGATCCGCCCCGGAGAGGTCGAGCCGGCCGAGGCGCGCGCCGTCGAACACCGTCTTCGTGAGCTTCTTCGGGAGCACGGCCTCCCGGAGATCGGCCTTCAGGAACACCACCGTGTCGAGCTCTGCGCCCGACAGATCGGCCCGCGTCAGGTTCGCCTCGGTGAACGACGAGCCCTCGATCCGCGCCTGCGACAGCGAGGCGCCCGAGAGATCCGCCCGCGTGAACGACGACTGCGAGACGGTCACCCCGTCGAGCGCCGCGCCCGACAGGTCGGCAAGGTCGAGCCGCGTGCCCTTCAGGGTCGCCCCGGACAGCTCCGCCCCCGCGAGCTTCGACTCGGCCAGGTTCGCCTCCTCTAGCCGCGCGCCGCGCAGGTTCGCCCCGGTCAGCTGCCCGCGGACCAGGCTCGCCCCCGTGAGGTTCGCCCCGGCGAGGTTCACGCCCGAGAGGTCGCTCTGGGCGACGGCCGCGCCCTGGAGATCAGCGCCCGACAGGTCCGCGCCGCGGAGCGCGCACCAGGCCATCTTGATGCCGCGGAGATCGGCCCCCGACAGGTCCGCGCCCTCCAGCTGCACCCGCCCGAGCTTCACCCCGCGCAGCCGCGCCTTGCGGAGATCGGCCCCCCGCAGATCCATGTCGCCGAGCGTCCTGCCCTCGAGCGCCTCGCCCGCCTGGAGCAGCGCCCTCAGCTCGTCCGGGGTCATCGATCTCGCTCCAGCGTCGACTTCTTCAGGTTCGCCCCCCTGAAATCACAGCCGGATCCCGAGGTCTCGTAGAATTTTGCATCGTAGAGGTTCGCGTCGACGAACTTCGCCTCCGGGACCCGCGCCCTGAGCAGGTCTGCCTCGAAGAGGTTCGCCCGCGTGAAGTCGGCGCGCGTGAGGTTGGCCCGGTCGAACCGGGCGCCCCGCACGTTGGCCCCGAAGAAGATCGCGCCGTCGGCCGTGGCCTCGCTGAAGAGGGCGCCCGTCAGCACGGCGAGGCTGAGATCCGCGCCGGTGAGGGTCGCGCTCATCCACACGCTCCCGTCGCCCCGCGCGCCCGTGAAGATCGCGCCTGTCAGGTCGGACCCGGAGAAGCTCGACCCGGTGAGGGTGGCGCCCGCGAACGTGGCGGAGGCGCCCTTGACCTTGGACACGAAACACCGCGTGAGCGAGGCCTGCGACAGGTCCGCGCGCTCGAGCACGGTGTCCTCCAGGAAGGCCACGGCCCACGCCGCTCCGCGCGCGACGGCCGCCGTCATGTCCGCCCTCGAGAAGACGAGCTGCGACCCTTGCGTGCCCGAGAGATCGGCCTCCATGAGCCGCGCCCCGTCGAACGTGGTGCCCTCCAGCGTGGCGTCGCGGAAGACGGCGCGCTCTGCCGAGGCGCTCTGCAGGGTGGCGAGGCTCAGGTCCGCGCCCGTGAAATCGGCCTCCCTCACGTCGGCGTCGAACAGCACGGCCTGCTTGAGGATGGCGCGCGTGAGCCTGGCGCCCCGGAGGTTGGCGCCCGTGAGAAGGGCGCCCGTGAGGTCCGCGCCCGTCAGGTCGCGGCCGCTCAGGTCCTGCTCGCTCAGGTCCTGGTCGCGGAGGTCGCTGCCGGGCCCGATCTGCCCGGGCGGCCGCGGCGGGGCCATGGAGAGGCCCATCGACGCGAGCTTCGGATCGCCGGCGAGCTTGTCCCACGCCGCGAGCGCCGGGACCTGGGTCCCGCGCGCGGCCGCGAGCGCCTTCGCCTCCTCCACCGCCCGCGCGACGCGCCGGAAGGCCGTCCGGAGCGCCGCGTCCATCAGCATGGGCGACGCGCCGGAGCTCATCGGCGGCAGGGCCTGCGAGGCCTTCGGCAGGTTGCGCAGCGCCTCCGCGATGACGCTGCCGAGGACCTTCCCCCCCGGCAACGCGACGCCCGCGAGCCCCGCCATCGCCCGGCCGATCCTCTCCTGCTGCGGCTTCGCGACGTCGCCGAGCCGCGCCTTGAGCAGCGCCGACAGCGGGTCGAGCCCCGCCGCGCCGCCGCCGTCGCGCGGCGCCGCGCCGTCGCCCTGCTTCTGCAACGCCTGCAGCGCCCCCCACTCCTCCTTGAGCTCCGGCGCGAGCTGCTCCTCGATCTCGAGCGGATCGGCCTCGAAGCGCGCAAGGATCTCCCGGTAATGCTCCTCGGGCAGCGCCGGCCCGTCGAGCGGCTCGGAGGCGACGAGCGTGGTGACGCGCGAGAGGTCGTCGTCGGTCACCTCCGTGAGGCCGCGCCACGTGAGGAACAGGGCCCCCTCGTCCAGGTTGGCGAGCAGCGTATCGAGGTGCATCGGCACCTCCCGGAACCCGCGCTCCGCGTCGTTCGCGAAGACGCGGATCCGGAGGCCCGGCAGCCGCGACCGGAAGACGTCCGCGTCCGGGTGGAGGTTCTGGAACAGGAGCTCCTCGTCCCCGCGCAGGTACGGGAGCCACTGGTCGGGCCGGGCCGAGTTGAAGAACGTCCAGTCGAAGTCGTCGGCGTAGTACGGCGCTCGCTTCTCGCGGTACGCCTTGCCGTAGTTCTTCCCGACCCGGGCGCGCCGATCGGGCCGGTTCGGCGACAGGGGCCCGAACCCCGCGGGCGCCGGCCGATCCGAGCGCGACAGCAGCAGATCGTCCGCGCCCTCGACGTTGGGGAGCTCGCGCGTCCCGTGGCCCCTGCCCACCGGGTTGAGCGGGTGCCCCGGCCCTCCGAAGCTGCGCCGATCGCCGAGCGGCATCCGGTCGAACGGCACGGGATCGCTCATGGCGGGCCCGAGCAGGCCATCCATCCACACGCGCTCGCCGACCACGCGCAGGATCTTCGACCAGGACCCGACGCCGAACCGCACCGGACACTCGGTCATGCGCGCCTTGCCCGGCGTGTGGCACGTGCCGATCAGGAGCACGTCGGCCTGGGGCTTGAAGTCCGCCAGATCGCTCGGGTACAGGCACTCGCCGGTCTGCTCGTGATCGTCGTCGTGGAACACGTCGCCGCGCAGCGTCTCCTGCGCGAGCGCCGGGTGGCCCTCGGGCAGGGAGAGCGGCGCTCCGGGCGTGAGGATGAACTTCGCCCGGACGATCAGGGTCACCTCCGGCTGGGGCGGCCTCCGCGAGGTGACCTTGCTGCCGAAGAGGAACGGGGTGAGATTCTTGTTCGCCATCCGTGAGGGTCGTCGCGCTTGCGCGTCACGTCATGAGGTGGACTGCCGCGATGTTCGTGCGGACGGGCACGACCTTGCCCCGGTCCAGGGTGACTTTCACTTTCTCCGGCCCCATCGAGAGCGTGGGCCCGATGCTGGCGTCGAGCGACGCGGCGACGGTGACGGACGCCTCCAGGCCGATCGTGGCGCTCGCCGAGATGCCGCCCGTGAAGCTCACCTCCGCGCCGAGCGTCGCCTCGATCATCCCCCCCAGGACGACCTCGTTGACCATGCCGAGGTTGATCGTCGTCTCGATCCCCTCGACGACGGTCTTGCTGTTGCCCTGCGTGTAGGAGTCCGCGTCGCCGTACTTGTCGTCCTCGGTGTCGGCGTGGGTCTCCGAGATGATCTTGCTCGCCTTCGTGTAGCTCTTGATGATGTCGGCCTCGGTGTGGTCATCCATGGTCCCGGTGACCGTCGTCGAGGTCGTGATCGACCCTGCCTTCATCGTCGACTTCGACGGTCCGTCGATGGTCGTCTCGTCGGTCATCGACGTGGCGTGGGTCTTCGACACCATCGTATCCGCCCAGGTCTCGTTGGAGATCGAGGGCACCCGCAGCTTCGCCGAGCCGGTATAAGACGAGATGCTCTTGGCCCACGTCCTGTCGACGATCGTGGGGTTCTCCCCGAGGACGCCTGAAGGCGGGAGCCCCCAGGGGTCCGTGATCTCGTCCAGGTTGCGCGGCGGGCTGTCGTGTCCGGTGACGCTCTCCAGCTTGCTGCCGTAATGGAACTCGAAGGCATCGCCGTGGTAGGTGGTGTGCACCTCGCCTTTCACGGTCTTCTCGCGCAGGCGCTTCTCGCCGCGGGGGCCCTGGATGAAGTCGAACTCGCCCGACCCGTAGAAGGTGATGCTCTTCTCGTTGATCTGCCCGTCCTCCGCCTTCCAGCCGCCCTCGAACTCGCGGTGTCCGAGGACGGTCATCTTGTACGTGCCGCCGATGACCTCGACCTTGTCGCCCCGGGTTGTGATGACCCGGTTGCCGTCGGTGTGATCTCGCCAGGTGTACTCGTCGCCCTCGGCCGCGCCGATGCGCAGGTACGACGACATGCCGTCGCCGAAATCAGGCACATGGAGGATACCGTACTTGCCATCGCCGGCCATGGGAGCTCCGTATCCGGTGGCGCGTGGAGCGTTGTGCCCGCGCCCTCAAACGAAGAGGTTGAACGCCGAGACGATCTTGTTGGCGAGCGCGATCTCCGTCTTGCTCATGTGGAGCTCCACGCCCGCCGGGCTGATCTCGAGCCTGGGGCCGGCGGAGACGTCGATGGTCCCGGTCAAGCTGAAATCCGCCTTGAGCCCGACGGTCACGTCGACGATGCCGCCGGCCGTGAAGGTCACCTCCGCGCCGAGCGTCGCCTCGATCATCCCCCCGAGGACGACCTCGTTGACCATCCCGATGTTGATCGTCGTCTCGATCCCCTCGACGACGGTCTTGCTGTTGCCCTGCGTGTAGGAGTCCGCGTCGCCGTACATATCGTCCTCGGTGTCGGCGTGGGTCTCGGAGATGATCTTGCTCGCCTTCGTATAACTCTTGATGATGTCCGACTCGGTGTGGTCATCCATGGTCCCGTCGACCTTGGTGGAGGACGTGATCGACGCGGCGCGCAGGGTGGATTTCGACTCCCCCTTGACGGTCGTCTCGTCGGTCATCGAGGTGGCGTGCGTCTTCGTCACCATCACTTCCGCCCAGGTCTCGTCCGAGATCGACGGCACCGGCAGCTTCTCCGAGCCGGTATAGGACGAGATGCTCTTGGCCCACGTCCTGTCGACGATCGTGGGGTTCTCCGTCGGGATCGCCTGGGGCGAGGGCGGGTTCTTGTCATCGATGAAATCGTCGGTGACATTCAGCGTGGGGAACGTGTCCGTGCCGGTCTGGCTCTCCTTGATCTTCCCGAAGTAATGGTCGTAGACGTCGCCGTGGTAGAGGGTGTGCACCTCGCCCTTGATGGTCGTCTCGACGACCTTCCACGTCCCGCCGTAGTTCTGCACCCACTCGATCGTTGTGCCGCCGCCGAAGGTCTCGCTGACCTCGGTGACGTGCCCTCCCGACACGTCCCAGCCCGCCTGGTGCTCCCCGCGGCCGAGGATGAGCAGGCGGTAGTTCCCCCCGATCACCTCGACCTTGTCGCCCTTGGTGGTCGAGATGCGGTTGCCGTCGGTGTGATCGCGCCAGCCGCCCTTCGTGTGCAGCTTCGCTGTCTCGGCCTTTCGCTCGCCCACAGGCACGAAATTGGGCGAGCCGTCCCGCTTTCGGTCGTCGTCGGTGAACGTCTGAATCCGCTCGGCGAGATCGTCGCCCGCGCTCTCGCCGAGCGGCGCGGCGGCCCCGAGGCGCAGGTAGGACGGTTCCCCACCATTCAGATCCGGTACTTCGAGGAGCGCAAACTTGCCTCCGGACACTGGAGCCTCCGAGCGTGATGGACGACGCAAGGCGTCGCCGTGTCGCGGACCGCACAATCCTATGTCAGCGGGAGCCGCCCGTCCACGTCGAACGGCTCGCCGCGCTCGCCGTGATCGAGCGCGCGGCTCACGGGGCGGCGTGGCTCACGAGGCCTCGGCGGGGCGCTGCGCCGCCGACTCGGGGGCTTGGTGCGCGATGGCCCAGACGAACTCCGGCAGCAGCGCGAGGGAGTGCGGATCCTGCGTCACGCCGATGAGACCGCTGATGAACTCCATCGGATGCTCGCGCCTGCTCCCGTCGATGAAGCGCAGCTGGGCGCTGGTCAGGCCGGGCGGCATCTCGGAGAGCCCTGGTCCCTGCGGGTTGCCGAGGCCCCCGAGCGCGTCGCTCCGGGCCTCCGCCGTCAACCATCGCTCGTGCCAGCTCTCGAGATAGGGATTCGGGGCGAAGTAGTCGTTGGGCCACGCGCGCAGGTAGGGAAACAGCACGTGGATCCACCCGGTCAGCTCGTCGGCCGAGCTCTCGTACCTGAAGAACGCACGCCAGAACATCGTGTCGGCGCGCCCCTCCGCCGAGGCGGCGATCTGGTCGAGCACGGGCAGGAGCGCGCGGGTCCACCGATCTTGCCCGACGGAGCCGAGCATCGCCACGCGCTGGCGCACCCAGCGCCAGTCGTCGGACGTGCCGAGCAGGTACACGCGCGGGATCCCGCGCTGCGGGAACACCATGTCGCCCGGGAACGGCGGCTCCCACGCGTGGTGCGGCGCGAGCGGGGTCGCGACCGTGAGCTCCGACGACACCCGCTCGACAGGCCCCGTGGTGGAGAAATTGGACGTCACGAGGTCCCGCAGCGAGCCGACCCGCGCCGAAACCTGCCTGGAAAAGTCCGGAAACAAAGCTGGCCACGGGTTCACCTCGCCGAGGGTGAAGTCCGGGCGATCGACGACGATCGAGAACTCGTGATCGTCGGGGAGGAAGCGGCGTCGATGCTCGTCGTTCGCGGCGAGGTGGAACGTGAAGCCGCGCGCCAGGCAGAGCCAGACCACGTCGGGCGAGAGCACGAGGGGATAACGCTGGGTGAAGGCGGTATAGGCGGCCTGGACGAGCGGGTGGAGGTCCGTGCGTCCCACGAGGGGCAGGCGGTGGCGGTAGGAGGCCTCGATCTTCGAGACGAGCAGGCTCTGCACCGCAGCCTCGCTATCGAATCCCGGCAACGGCGCCGTTGCGGGCTCGACGTCGGCAACGGCGATCGTCGTGACGTTCATGAAACCTCGTGCTCCCCAAGGCTGCGCGGCGCGCTCGTGATCCTGCGCCGTCCTTGGTACACGAGCGTGCCGCGCCCGACAACGGGGGCGTGCAGCTGCCCACCGCGGCAGCGCGACATGGAGACGTGGAGCGTGCCCCGGCGCGGCACCTTTCTGCTGTCCACCCCGCGCGCGGTCGCTGGAGCGTGATTTTTTGCGGGTGGCTGATGCCGCGGGCCTCGCCGTGGTGTTGCATGTCCCGGGTGAATGGTGCACGACTAGGGGCTCATGCAGCCGCGGCGAGACGCCCTGAAGGAGGAGCGCAGCAGATGAACTCACGCCAGGCGAGTCCCCTCGGGGCGAGCGTATCGGCCAGCCCGAAGCTGGCGCTGCGGATCGACTTTCTCAAGAAGGTCTACGGGCTCTTCACGGCGAGCCTGGTGGTCTCCTCCCTGGGCGCCATGTGCGCGCTGTACATCGGGGCGCCGGACGTGGAGGAGGGGACGCTGGGGCGCGAGATGCCGCCGCTGGTCGAGCTCTTCGCGCAGCACCCGATCCTCTCGATGGGCGTCGTGTTCGGCGTGATGTTCGGCGCGCGCGCGGTGCGCAAGATCCCCGGGGTCAACGTCCTCGCGCTCTTCGGGATGGCGGCCGTCCTGGGCGTCACGGCGGCGCCTGCGCTCTACATGGCCCAGGCGGCGGCGGGCCTCGGCGGCACCCTGTCGTCGGCCCCGGTGCGGGACACCTTCATCCTGACGGTCCTCACGTTCGGGAGCCTCACGCTGGGGGTCTTCCTCTCGAGGGAGGACCTGTCGTTCATGGCCAGCGGGCTGGTGATGGGCGCCATGGTCGTCCTCGGCGCGATGCTGCTGAACGCCCTGCTCGGGAGCACGCTCCTCGGCCTCGCGATCGCCAGCGTGTCCGTCCTCGTGTTCGGGGGATACGTCCTCTACAACACGTCGCGCCTGCTCCACTCGAACGAAGAGGACCCGGTCGGCGGCGCGCTCGACCTCTACCTCAACTTCATCAACCTCTTCTCGGCGATTCTGCAGATCCTCTCGGGCCGCCACGTTTGAGCCGGCCGCGCTGCGTTCAGGTCGCGGCGCGCGCCGGCCTGCGCCCGACCTCCCCTGGGTCTCTCGCCCGGGGCGGACGGCTGGAGGGCGGCTTGACGCGCCATTTGGGCCGGGTAAGAACGCGCTGACCATGAGCCTGCAGCTCCTCGTCACCGCGCTTGCCCTCTCCCTCTCATCGCTCTCATCGCTCTCCTTGCTCGGTTGCGACAAGCCCGCCGAGGAGGCGCCGGTGGTGGCGGCCGCCGAGCTCGCCGCGCCGGCGAACGTCAAGCGCATCGACATCGCGGTGAACGACAGCGGCTTCTCCCCGTCGACGATCGAGCTGAAGAAGGGAGAGCCCGTGGTGCTGCGCTTCACGCGGACGACGAAGAGCGAGTGTCTGAAGGCGATCGCGATTCCCGATCTGAAGATCGAGAAGGACCTGCCGCTCAACACGCAGGTCGAGGTGGCCATCACCCCGCAGAAGGAGGGGAAGATGGTGCTTCAGTGCTGGATGGCGATGGTCAAGGCGACCATCAACGTGGTCGGCTCGTGACGCGGCCGCGCCCGTCGCGAGACGCGCGCGCCGTCAGAGCATGAGCCAGAGCTCGGCGTCGTAGCGCTTCGCGCCGCCGCCCGCGTCCTGCGCCGCGCGGCGCCTCCCCGAGGCGGGCTCCCCCGCGCTGTCCGGCGCGTCGTCCCGGCGCGCCCCGTCGCCTCGAACGCGCGCGCCGGCGTGAGCCAGGTCGATGCCGGAGGCGGCGCACCGGGCGACGGCGAAGCGGAGCATCTCACGCACGTCGCCCGAGCGGAGCATGCCGCGCGTCCGGTGGCGCGCGATCGCGGCCGCGCGCTCGACGCACTCGGCGCAGGGGGCCACGTCCGATCGGAACCTGAAGAGCAGCGTCCCCTCGGGCCACCCGAGCGCCGACGCCTCGATGCTCACCACGACGAACTCGCCGTCGCGGACCACCCGGGTCCGGGCCGCGCTCGCGCTGTCCTCGCCGGCGCCGTGCGCCTCGCCTCTCAGCAGGAACCAGTAACGATCCATGAGGCGCTCGACGTCGCGCGGCTCACCGTGAGCGATGATGTCTGTCATCCCTGACCTCCGATGACCCAATGTGAGGCCCGCTCCTCCGAACTTCGATGACAGGGAGAGACAGGAAATGTCCGCGCAGAAGGACAATGTCCGAGCGGTCGTGACGCGACACGACGCGGCGCGTCTCCGTTTGATGTGGTCTGTATTACCGTTGTGGTGGTGGTTTTCGCTTCCCTTTGGGGGCCCCGTGAGTAAGCTCTGCGCCCCCCAACGTGCCCGGCGGGAAGCCGCCCCGGTTCTTCGCTCCGAACCGGCTCGTGACGAGGCGCGCCGAGGGGATCGCTCCCGCGGCGCGCCGCGCGGAGCCAGTTTCAGCCACCCCAGACGGAGCGAAAGGCGATCCCATCATGAATCAGCATCCCGGCATCATCGGCAAGAAGATCGGCATGACGCAGATCTTCAACGAGACGGGCGAGGTCCTGCGCTGCACGGTCGTGCAGGCGGGCTGCGTCGTCATCGGCAAGCGCACGCTCGAGAAGGACGGCTACAGCGCCCTCATCCTCGGCCTCGGCGAGCGGGCGGAGAAGCACACGACGAAGCCGGTCGCCGGCGCGTACAAGAAGTCGGGGCAGACGCCGAAGCGGATCGTGCGCGAGCTGCGCTGCAGCCCGGAGCACGCGGCGAAGTACGAGATCGGGACCGCGCTCAAGGTCGACGAGATCTTCGAGGTGGGCCAGCGTGTGGACGCGCAGGGCCGCTCGCGCGGCCGCGGCTTCAGCGGCGTCATCCGCCGGTGGAGCTTCGCCGGCGCGGTCAGCTCGCACGGCACGCACGAGTACTTCCGCCACGGCGGCTCGATCGGTACGAACATGACCCCCGGCCGCACGCTGCCCGGCCTGAAGATGCCCGGCCACTACGGCGACGAGACGGTGAGCGCGCTCAACCTCAAGATCGCGAAGCTCCTCCCCGAGGACAACCTGATCCTCATCGAGGGCCCGGTCCCTGGCCCGAAGAACCAGCTGGTGACCATCCGCGGCGCCGTGAAGAAGCGCGGCGGCAAGGGGATCGTGCCGGTGCAGCAGCCGACCAAGAAGAAGGGCGGCTGATCCCGGCCGCCGGCGGGGCAGCTCCCCTGAGCGAGCGCCCCGCCGGTCGTGCCCGCCGAGCGTCCCTCCGTGTCGCAGAAGCCGAAGAACCCGTACAAGCGGCCTGACGCCTTCACGAAGGCGGCGAAGGCGCAGGGCTATCCTGCGCGCAGCGTCTTCAAGCTCGAGGAGATCGATCGCCGGGTGCGGCTGCTCCGCCCTGGCCAGCGGGTGCTCGACCTGGGCGCCGCGCCGGGGTCATGGTCGATGTACGCGGCGCAGCGGATCGGCGCGGGGGGCAAGCTGCTCGCGGTGGATCTGTCGCCGATCACGGCGGCGTTCGGCCCGCAGGCGACGGTGGTGCAGGGGGACGCGCTGTCGCTGACGAACGAGGCGCTCGCGCAGTTCGCGCCGTACGACGTGGTGCTGTCGGACATGGCGCCCGCGACGAGCGGCAGCAAGATCGCCGACCAGGCCCGGAGCTACGAGCTGTTCATGCGCGCCGTGGCCGTGGCCGAGGCGCTGCTCGCGCCGGGCGGGGCGTTCGTCGGGAAGATCTTCATGAGCGAGGACTTCGTGAAGGCCCGGGACGCGCTGCGGAACCTCTGCGAGGAGGTCCGGAGCATCCGGCCCGAGGGGACGCGGGCGAGCAGCGTGGAGATCTTCCTGGTGGGGCTGAAGCGGAAGGCGGGGTAGGCGCCTGTCGCTGCTCAGGAGAAGCCGATAAGAGAGGTCTCCTGAGCTTCCTCTCTTCTCTTGGCGTCCTTGGCCGTCAATCCGCTCTGAACACCCGCCGACATCCTCTCAGAACGCGTTGTGCCCCGTGATCGCGTTGCCGAGGATCAGGCAATGCACCTCGTCGGTGCCCTCGTACGTGTACACGCTCTCCAGGTTGAGCATGTGCCGGATGACGGGGTAATCGAGCAGGATCCCGTTCGCGCCGAGCACGCCCCGCGCGGTCCGCGCGATCTTGAGCGCCCAGCCCACGTTGTTCCGCTTGCACAGCGAGACCTGCACCGGGCTGATGCCGGTCGTGTCCTTCAGCCGCCCGAAGTGCAGCGCCATGAGCTGCCCCTTCGCGATCTCCGTCGCCATCTCGACGAGCTCCGACTGGATGAGCTGCCGTGACGCGATCGGCTGGCCGAACTGGACTCGCTCGCGCGCATAGGAGACCGCCGTCTCGTAGCAGGCGCGCGCGGCGCCCAGCGCGCCCCACGCGATGCCGAAGCGCGCCTGCGTCAGGCAGCCGAGCGGGCCCTTCAGGCCAACCACGCCCGGGAGCACGTTCTCCTCCGGCACGCGCACCTCGTTCAGGACGATCTCCCCGGTCGGGCTGGCGCGCAGGCTCATCTTGCCGTGGATGAGCGGGGTCTCCAGGCCCTTCATCCCGCGCTCCACCACGAAGCCGCGGATGGACTCGGCCCCTCCGTCGTCGACCTTGGCCCACACAACGCAGAGGTCAGCGATGGGCGCGCTCGTGATCCACATCTTCGTGCCCGTCAGCACGTACGAGCTCCCGTCCTTCCGGGCGCGGGTCTTCATCGAGCTCGGATCCGACCCGCTGTCGGGCTCCGTCAGGCCGAAACACCCGATCAGCTCGGCGGCGGCCATCTTCGGCAGCCAGCGCTGCTTCTGCGCCTCGGAGCCGTACTTCCAGATGGGATACATCGCCAGCGAGCCCTGGACGCTCACGAAGCTGCGCAGGCCGCTGTCGCCATATTCGAGCTCCTGCAGCGCGAGGCCGTAAGCGACCGAGTTCATGCCGGCGCAGCCGTAGCCGGTCAGCGAGCCCCCGAGCAGGCCGAGCGCGGCGATCTCGGGGATCAGGTCGGTCGCGAACTCCTCGCGCGCGAACAGGTCCGCGGCGCGCGGCAGGTACCGCTCGCGCACGAAGCGACGGACGGCATCGCGGATCATGCGCTCTTCCTCGGAGAGCAGCGGATCGATCGCCATGAGCTGATCGAGCGAGAGGGGCTCCTGGATGGCCATGGAGCGAGCGTGTAGCGTGCCTGCGCGCGGCGCGGAAGGGGCAGCGCCGGCGGGCCGCCGGCTCAGGGGCGGATGGAGACGAGCGTGCCCTTCCGTAGCGAGAGCGCGCCGTGCCATTCGGCCGGCACCTCGGGGGTCGTCCACTCGAACAGCCAGGCGGCGTCGAGCGGAGAGAGGTTCACACAGCCGTGGCTGCGCGCGGTGCCGAAATCGTCGTGCCAGTAGGCCGCGTGGAACGCGAAGCCCTCCGTGAAGTACTGGACGAAAGGCACGTCGCGGAAGTCGAACGGATCCTCGTCCTCCTCGTCGCCGTCCATCGTGACCGTGACATGCTTCGTGTGGATGCGGAACAGCCCCTGGATGGTGGAGCGCGTCGTCTTGGGGTCGCCGAGGCCGTCCGCCCCCGTCGAGACGAGCGTCACGTAGACCGGGCGGGTGCCCTCGTAGGCGACGAGGCTCTGCTTGTCGATCGAGACGTCGATCCACTTCCGCCCGCGCAGCGCCCACGCGGGCGTCCTGGGGAGCGGGTCGACGCGCACGACCTCGTCCGAGCGGACGAGCGAGCCGTCCCGCGCCTCGAGGTAGTCGATGCCGCCGAGGCGCCGCGAGGCGCCGGACAGCGGGATCGCCTCGCGGAAGCGGAGCGGGGCGCGGGTGACGCCACCGCGTTCGCCCGGGACGAGGCGCGCGGCGTGGCGGCGCCTGGCGAAGGCCACGGGCAAGGTGACGCCCTCCGGGAGCGCCAGCCCGGCGAAGGCGCTCGGCCGGATGACGCGGGTGCGGTCGAGCGGCAGGACGGCGAGGTCGGTCGTCAGGCCGAAGCGGCGGCCGTCGTGATCGAACGTCGAGAGCAGGGCGAAGCCGGAGCGCGTCCGGGCGCGGCCCAGGACGAGCGCGTCGGGAGAGCGGCGATCGCCGGCGAGCCCGGGCGCCGGCCGCCCGTAGAGCAGGACCGAGGGGGTCGCGTCCGGAGGCGGCGGCGCGACGAAGTCCGGAGCGCGCGCGGCGGTCGCGGCGCGGAGCAGGTGCCCGGCGAGGTCGGGCTCGGCGCCGCGCTGCTCGTCCCCGTCCGGAAGGCGCGCATAGAGCGGCGGGGTGGGGGAGCGAGACATCACGTACGTGTAGGGCAGGCCGCCGAGCAGGGCTGTCGCGTCTCCTGCCTGCGTCGCGGCAAGTGGGTTTGCGCCCGGCTGCGTTGCGGCAAGTGGGTTTGCGCCCGGCTGCGTTGCGGCAAGTGCTGCCTCGCCTGGCTGCGTTGCGGCAAGTGCGGTCTCGCCTGGCTGCGTTGCGGCAAGTGCGGTCTCGCCTGGCTGCGTTGCAGCAAGTGGGTTTGCGCCCGGCTGCGTTGCAGCAAGTGCGGTCTCGCCCGCCTGCGCGGCGGCAAGTGTGGCCTCGCCGGACTGTGTCGTGGCAGGCGCGGCCTCGCCACGAACGACCGGCAAGGTGGGCGAGGCGAACCGGCGGACAGGGCGGCGCGACGATGCCTCGACCGCGAGGTCGTGAATGTTGAGCGTCGCGCTGGCGCCGATGCAGACGTAGCCGTTCGGCTCGATGTGGTACCAGCCGTCGGCGCACGACGTCCTGCCGGACGGCTCCGGCCTGCGCGCGACCACGGCGCCGGCACGCAGGTACCCGATGCGCCGGCTGGTCCAGCGCGGTTCGGCGAAGATCCACGTCTCCCTGGCGACGCTCGCGAGCTCGTGGACATCCTCCTCGGCCACCGTCGGCGAGGTGGCCGGGGGAGGATCGATCTCGGGCAGCTTGTCGGACCCGTCATCGACGAGCTCCGGCGGCAGCGCCGGCAACGCGAGCGGGTCGCCGCCCGGCGCCGCGGCGAGCGCGCCCGGCGCCGTCGCGGCCTCCTCGCCGGGCGGCGCGGCGTCCTCCGCGCGGGCGGCGGAGGGCGCCGGGGCAGCGACGGTCGGCGCGGCTGCGGCGAGCGGCGCGGTGACGGCGGAGGCGGGCGCAGGGGACGTCGCGGCGGGCTCGGAGGCAGGGCGCGGGCAGCTCACGCTCAGCGTCGCGAGCGCCATCGCCGGCAGGAGGAAAATGCCTCTCACGCGCATGGAGCGCGCGTATCAGGGGGCACCGGCGAGGGCCAAGTTCAAGGGGGGCACTCAGGAGAGCGGGAGGGCAGGGAGCGAGCAGTTCGCCGGCAGGAGGCGCCCGCCCGGGAGGCCCGGCAGGGCCGGCGGGCGCCTTGGCACGAGGTGCGCGGCGGACCCGCGCCCGCCGGCTTCACCAGCGCGGCGCGCATTCGCCTCGCCGGGCCGCCGGCCGGAGCGGCGTCACGGCGTGGGGAGATCGCGCGCGCACGTCGCTGTGACGTAGTAGCGCCGCGAGGTGCCCGCGTAGGAAGCCCGAAAGTCCGTCGTCTGCTTGTACCCGGCGGCCAGGAAGCTGCCGCCGTGCATGAAGCGCCCGCTCGAGGTGTTGTCGAGCCGCGAGCAGTCGTTGCAGGGCGTCAGCAGCTGATAGTTGTCCGAACCGTCACGGGTGGCCTTGTACGCGTTGCCAGCCAGGTCGAGCTGCCCCCACCGCCCGGCGCCCTGGGGGAACTTGCCGACGTCCGTGAGATCGGCGTGCGCGCAGGGATAGTTGCTCGGGTACGGCTCCACCAGGCAGCGGTTCGTTCCATCCCCCGCGACCGTGCCGTCGCCCTGGCAGCACCAGGAGGCATACCGTGTGACATCCGTGGAGCCGTCCTGGTTGACGCCGATGATGCTCTCGACGCTCGAGCCGCCCCACGGGAAGATCCGCTGCTCGTTGCCGCCGGCAGAGGCGTAGTTCATCTCCGCCTGGGTCGGCAGCCGGCCGCCGTCCCACGCGCAGAACGCGAACAGCTCGTACCACGTCGCGCAGACGATCGGCTTCTTCTCCTTGGCTCCCGGCGTGTCGCTCCAGGACGGCCATCCATAGGGATCGCAGATGAGCGCCGTCTTGAGCGCGCCCGTGTTGGCCGCGAGATACGTGTTCCACGACGGGTCCCAGCCGCTGTTCGCGATCTTCGGGTGCGCACCCGCGCCGGCGGCCGGCGGGTTGGCCTGGGTCGGGCCGCCGGTCTGCTCGAGGTACCGCCGGAAGCGCCCCACCGTGACCGTGTACTTGTCGAGATAGAAGCTGCTGACCGTCGCCGGCAGACCCGCGTTGTTGAGCCGGTTGAACGTGCCGCCCTGGACCGGAAGGGTCGAGCAGCAGTTATCGCCCCCCTCGACGCCGCAATTGGCGCCTGCGCCAGGAGTGCCGCTGTTGCAGCTGATCGGCAGGCCAGGCACGCCGCCCCCGCCTCCGCCGCCCGCTCCACCCGAGCCCCCCGCGCCGCCCGCGCCGCCCGCGCCGCCCGCGCCGCTGGAGCTCGACGTCGTGGAGGAGGTCGTCGAGGCGCTGGAGCTCGACGTCGTGGAGGAGGTCGTCGAGGCGCTGGAGCTCGACGTCGTGGAGGAGGTCGTCGAGGCGCTGGAGCTCGACGTCGTGGAGGAGGTCGTCGAGGCGCTGGAGCTGCTCGACGTCGCCGTCGTGCCCCCTGTCTCGCTGTCGTAGCAGACGCGGAGATACGGCCGCCGATCCAGCGAGGCCTCGCTCGTTCGGATGTGGGTGCGATTCATGGTTTGCGTGAAGTACACGCCGTTGTTCGCGACGGTGCGGTTCACCCAGCTCTGTACGGTGCTGGTGAGGCTGAGCGTGTGGTAAGTGTACGTGTATTGCGAGCTCGCCGTGAAGGTCCCCAGGACCGTGTCATCCCAGGCGGTCGAGTGCGAGTTCCACGTCACGGTGTTCTCGTCCCAGGGCGTCGTGACCCGGTGCACGCGCATCTCTTCGGGGGTCACGGCGCCGATGTAGAGGTAGAGATCCGCCGAGACGATGGTGGCGTTGGCAGGGATCGACGAGAGATCGAACGCGATCAGCCCACGCAGCTGGGAGCCGGAGCTCTCGCCGGCGTACATGTCAGCCCCGGTGGGCGTGTAGTTGGGATAGGTCGAATTGATGAGGGCATCCTTGACCACGCCCGTCGTGCCGGTGCGCTGGAGAGTCACACAGACCGTCGCGGCCTGCTGCGCCTCACCGAGCAGCTCGTCACCTTCGTCTTGTGCGCCGACGCACCCGGCGAGCGCCGCGCCGGAGGCGGCGGCGAGAGACGCCAGGAGCAGATGCCGAGACCCTCTCATGATCGTTCGATTCCTCATGATGCTCTCCGATCCGCATCGCCGGGCCAGCTCCGCCCGCGAGGCTGCGTGTGATGCCGTCGCGCAGGAACGCCAGAGAGCGCCCCCGCCAAAACCCCACCATCTGCCTGCGCGCCGTAAAGCATCACCTTCATCAGGTCAGCCGTCGGATCGTTCTGGCGTCAAACAGCGCGCGAGGAAAACGATACCGTTTTACGGCTTCTAATTGAATACGTCAATTGGGAAGCGAGGTTTGTTGTCAAAAATCTGTTGATGTTGATTGTGATGTCAGAGCAAAACTAATCATTATTGATCGAGTCCTTGGTGATTGTCGAGCGCCGTGAGGCGCATTTGTGATGCAGCTCGCGTTTAGCTCACGTCTTGCTCACGTCTTGCTCACCTTCTGCGCGTGCCGCGCGACATGAGCAGCCCCATCAGCCTGAGCAGCCTGAGCAGCCTGAGCAGCCTGAGCAGCTTGCCGGGGCGCGTGAGTCGATGGCGGATTCTGCCGTTCAGTCGAGCGTGCGGGGGGTGGCGCTGGAGCAGAAATGCCTGCGTTTGTCTACCTGAACGCTCGTTGGCCTACCTGCTGCTTTTTCCTGGCGGGGGCTCGTGGCTGGAAGCGCTGGAGAGGCCTTCTTCGACCTCGGTGACAATCATCGTCGCGAGCAGATCGAGCAACGCGCGGCCTTCGTCCTCGGACGCTTCGCGCGGAGATCCGGTGTAGGCGGCGTCCATGCCCAGCGCGCGGAAGCTCTTCGCTCCTGCCTTGATGCCCTCGGACAGGCTCAGACCGACGTCCGGCAGCGCCTGGGCGATGTCTTTACGGACGAGCGCAGAGGCCGCGGCGAGGACGAGCGAGGTCTCGTAACGGCCCGCATGGCAGGCGCCGCTCCGGAACTCCGCGGAGAGCGTCCGTGCCCAGCGGCGCGCGAGCGGACACGCGACCGAGGCGCGGCCGAGGGGCAGGTCGCTGGTGGCGGCGCGCACGGCGCGGTCGTGCTCCGGCTCGAGGTGGTTGTTGATGAAGCAGACATGCGACAGGCCGGCCGACAGGTAGGCCTCGGCGACGGCGCGCAGAAAGGCGGTGAGCGCGGGCGCCGGGATCGAGATCGCGCCGGCGAAGCCCGCCGCGAAGTCGGTCACGCCATACCCTACGGGCGGGGCGAGGAGCGCAGCGACGCCGCGCGCCCAGAGCCGGCGGCCGGCCTGCTCGGCCGCGGCCTCGCCGATGAACGTGTCCGTACCGAGCGGCAGGTGCGGGCCGTGCGGCTCGACCGACCCGACCGGCACGAGCGCGACGCACGGCGCGCCGCCTGCCAGGAGCGCGGCGAGCTCCTCCGTCGTGAGCTCCGCGAGGCGCGGCGCGGCCTGCATGGGCTACAGGCCCGCCGGGTTCTCGCCGGCGACCTCGCGCTGCCGGAGCGCCTTGCGATCGACCTTGCCGCGATCGTTCCTGGGGACGTCATCGACGAAGGCGACCCAGCGCGGGTACTTGTGCTTGCTCAGCCGGTCCTTCACGAAGGCCTTGAGCTCCTGGGCGAGCTCGGCCCTCCCCTCGTCGGTGGCGACGCGGCCGCGCGCGTCGTCGCGGACCACGATGAACGCCTTCGGCTTCACGAGGCCCGCCTCCTCTGCGCCGATCACGGCGGCGAGGCTGACGGCCGGGTGCTCGGTCAGGCACTCCTCCACCTCGACCGGCGCGACCCAGACGCCGCCCACCTTGAGCAGCTCGTCGGCGCGCCCGCTGAACCAGAGGTAGCCCTCGGCATCCATGCGGAAGAGATCTCCGGTGCGGCACCAGTGGCCATGGAAGGTGCCCCAGCTCTTCTCGCGATCCTGGAAGTAGCCGAGCGCGACCGAGTCGCCCTTCACCCACATGACGCCGGTCTCGCCGGGCGGGAGCTCGGGCGCGCCCGCTCCAGGCGCGTCCGAGGAGAGGATCTTGATCGTGTACCCCTCCACGACGCGGCCGAGCGACCCGGGGCGCACGTCGCCGGGGCGGTTCGTGCAGTAGATGTGGAACATCTCCGCGGAACCGATGCCGTCATAGACGTCGGCGTGGAACCGCGCGCGGAAGCGCTCGAGGAGCGCCGGCGGCAGCGCCTCGCCCGCGGACAGGTGGAAGCGGACGCTGGAGAGGTCGAGGCGCGGCGCGCCGCGCGCCGCGCGGGCGTCGTCGTCATCGAGCAGCTTGCCCATCATCGTCGGGACGTTGGTGACCACCGTCGGGCGATAAAGCTCGATGTACCGCGCGAGCGACTCCGGCGTCGGCCGCTCGACGAAGAGGCCCGACGTCGCGCCGACGGCGAAGGGGAACATCAGGTTGGTGCCCGTGGCGTAGCCGAAGAAGAGGCGCGGCACCGAGACGGTGATGTCGTCCTCGCGGTAGCCCACGGTCGCCTTGGCGTAGCGCTCGGTGTTGAAGGCGAAGTCGCGGTGCGTGTGCATGGCCGCCTTGCTCCTGCCGGTGGAGCCGGACGTGAAGAGCCAGATGGCGATGTCGTCGCGCCGGGTGGGGCGGGGGCCTTCCGGGGCGCGCTTCGCCGCGAGCGCCGCGCGCCCCTGCGCGAGGGCGCCGCGGAGCGAGGTGCCCCGCAGCGCCGCGAGGGCCGGCGAGACCGGGAGATCGGCCTCGAGATCGCCGCCGGTCGGGACCTCGGGCACCAGCACGACGGTGCGGACGTCCGTGGCCGCGAGCGCGCCTTGAAGCGCGAGCGCCTCGGCCACGCGCGGGATCGTGACGATCGCGGCGGCCCGCGTGTACTCGACGAGGTGCGCGAGGTCGGGCGCGGGCGCCTCGGGGTTGCCCATCGCCACGACCGCGCCGTGGCTCAGCGCCGCGAAGAAGGCCCAGACGAACGCGGGCGAGTCGTGCAGGACGATGAGCACCCGCTGCTCGAGCGCGACGCCCTCGACGGCGAGGTGCGCTCGGAGCATCCGCACCTTCTCGGCGACGTCGGCGTAGGTGTGCCGCTGATCGCCGAAGAGCAGCGCGACCTTGTCGCCGAGCCCCTCGCGCAGCCGATCGAACAGGAAGTAGTCGGCGAGGTTGAGCTCGTCAGGGAACGTCGGTGCGGTCATCGTCACGCCTCCATCGCGGCGCCGTGAGCCGCCGCTTTCCGCCCTCCGTGGTCGCGACCCCCGGCTCGTCGAGCCCCTCGCGATCCCAGAGCTGGCACGTCACGGGTCGGTGGCGCTGATCGAGCGCCTCGCAGTAATTGGAATAGATGCAACGTCGGACCTCCCCGCTGCGCCCGAGCCGCACCTTCAGGAACCAGTCGGGATCCGCGAGCGTCTGCCGTGCCGCCCCGATGAGATCGGCCTCGCCGCGCACGAGGATCGCCTCGGCCTGGGCGAACGTGCAGATCCCCCCCGCCACGACGACCGGCGTGCCGAGGCCGGCCTTGCGCAGGGCGCGCCGGATCTGCGCCTGCTTCGGCACCTGCCGCCCGAACGGCCCCGCCGCGTCCGAGAGCGCGGTCGGCATGCACTCGTAACCGCTCGGGCCGGTGTAGGGGTACGCGGCCTCGCCGACCTTGGGCTGCTTCGCGTCCTCGAACTTGCCGCCGGTCGACAGCGAGAGGAAGTCCATGCCGGCGCGCGCGAACGCGAGCGCGAAGAACGCGGCGTCGTCGACCCGGCTGCCCCCCGCGATGATGTCGTCGCAGAGGAAGCGGCAGCCCACCGTGAAGCGAGCGGAGACGGCGGCGCGCACCGCCGCGTAGACCTCGAGCGGGAGGCGCGCGCGGCGCTCGCGATCGCCGCCGTAGCCGTCCGGGCGGGTGTTCAGCGCGGACAGGAACGAGGCCATGGTGTAGGCGTGCGCGTAGTGGAGCTCGACGCCGTCGAAGCCCGCCTCGCGCGCCCTCACGGCGGCCTCGGCGAAGAGGCCCGGCAGCGTCCGCGGCAGATCGCGGATGTGAGGGAGCGCGACGTCGGTGACGCGCTCGCGCTCGCCGAAGCGCAGCGCCTCGAGCTCGCGGGGCGCGAGCACGGCCTCGAGCCGCGCGTCGTCGAGCGCGACGAGCCGCTCGCGCACATCGAGCTCCGGCGCGTCCCGGAGCGGCGGCTCCCCGAGCGCCTCGGACAGGGCGCGCCGGTGCGCGCCGGTGATCTCGAGGAACTCCCGCAGGAACCTGTCCTTCGCCGGGCGCCTGCGGATGCGGAGGAAGTCGATGAGCTGCAGGAACACGCGCGTCCTGCCGGCGCTCCGCGCGCGGACCGTCCGGACGAGCTCCCGGAGCCCCGGGACGAACCGATCGTGCCCGACGCGGAGCAGCGGGCCGCTCGGCACGTCGCGGATCCCGGTCGCCTCGACCACGAGGGCGCCGGGCTGGCCTTCGGCGAAGCGGCCGTACCAGTCGAGCACGTCCTGGGTGACGACGCCCTCCTCGGTCGCGCGCCACGGGACCATCGCGGGCACCCACGTGCGTTCGGCGAGCTCGAGGCCCGAGGCGAGGCGGAGCGGCGAGAAGAGGCGCGCGCGCGCCGCCTCACCCGCGGTCAGAGGCTCCTCGCGGGGCAGCGCGTGGCGGATCCTCTCCGGCGGCCTCCACATGGCTACCGCGCCCCGTCAGGAGCGCGCTCGTCGGCCGGGGGCTCCGCGGCGGCGCGCTCGAGGATGCCCTTCGCGATGATGAGCTTCTGGATCTCCGTCGTCCCCTCGTAGATGCGCAGCGGCCGGATCTCGCGGTACAGCCGCTCGACCTCGGTCCCCTCGATGACCCCCATGCCGCCGTGGAGCTGGACCGCGCGATCGATGATCCGCTGCGCCGCCTCGGTGGCGAACATCTTCGCCATGGCCGCTTCGGTCGAGACGCGCGCCGCCGCGCCGGCCGTCCTCTCCGGCGCCGTATCGCGCTTGTGGGCCGCGCGCGCGACGAGCAGGCGGGCCGCGTCGAGCTCGGTCGCCATCTCGGCGAGGTAGGCACGCACCATCTGCTGCTCGGACAGGGGCGCCCCGAACTGCCTCCGCCGCGTGACGTGCGCGATCGCCTCGCGGAGCGCGCGCGCCGCCATCCCGTTCGCCGCCGCGCCGACCGAGATCCGGAAGGCGTCGAGCGTCTGCATCGCGAGCTTGAAGCCGCCGCCCACCTCGCCGAGCCGCGCGCTGTCCGGCACGCGGCAGCCCTCGAAGCGGAGCCGGCCGATCGGGTGCGGGACCGACATCGGGAGCGGCTCGGAGGCGACGCCCTGCGCGCCGCTGTCGACGAGGAACGCCGTGATCGCGGCGCGCCCGCCGCCGCGCTCGCCCGCCGCGCCGCCGCCGTCGCGCGGCGGCGCGCCCGTGCGGGCGAAGACCACGAGGTGGTGCGCGAGCGGCACGTTCGAGATCAGCACCTTCTCGCCGTCGAGGACCCACCCGTCGCCCTCGCGGCGGGCCTCGGTCCTCAGCGAGGCGACGTCGCTGCCCGCCTCGGGCTCGGTCAGCGCGAAGGCCCCGATGCGCCGCCCCGAGAGCACGTCGGGCAAGATCGCTCGGCGCTGCGCGTCGCTGCCGGCCAGCACGATCGGGTACGAGCCGAGCCCCTGCACCGCGAAGATCGCGTCGGCGAGCGGGGCGACCTGGCCGAGCGCCTCGCGGATGAGGACCAGCGAGCGCACGTCGATGGTGGTCGCGTCCGCGGGAAGGCCGCCGCCGCTCGGCGCCCCGCCGAGCGCCTCGGGGACGAGGTGCGCGTAGAGCCCGAGCGGCTCGCCCATGCTGCGCGCGACGGCGGCGGCGTCGTGGGTCTTGGCGAGCCGCGCGAGCGGCGCGAGCGCCTCGGGCGTCAGCCGCGCGGCGAGCGCGGCGTGGCGCTCCTCGAAGAAGACGGGGAGCTCGGCGGAGGAGAGCGCGAGCCCGCTCATACGCGGGGCGTCTCCTGGCCGGTGGACCGCGGGGTGGGGGGCGCGTCGGCGTCGCCGGGCGCGGCGGGCGCTTCGCCCCGGTCGGCGCCCTCGAAGCGCGGCGGGCGCTTCGCCCTGGTCGCCTCGTGGGCCTCGCGGAAGTCGGGGTGGGCCATGCAGATGGCCTGCGCCTGCGCCTCGGCCTCGATCGCGGCGGCGAGGGGCATCGTGCGCTCGCTCTCGAGCATCTGCTTGGTGATCGCGTGCGCGAACGCCGGCCCGCGGGCGAGGCGCTCGGCCCAGCCGCGCGCCACGCCCAGCGCGTCGCTGTCGGCGACGACGCGGTTCACGAGGCCGATGCGGAGCGCCTCGTCGGCGCCGATGAGATCGCCGAGGAGGAGCAGCTCGGCGGCGCGCCCCTGGCCGACGATGCGCGGCAGGAGGTACGAGGCGCCCATGTCGGCGCCGGACAGGCCGACCTTGGGGAAGATGAACCCGAAGCGGGCGCTCGCCGCGGCGATGCGCAGGTCGCAGGCGGCGGCGATCACCGCGCCCGCGCCGACGGCGACCCCGTTGACGGCGGCGATGACCGGGCGCCGCAGCTCGCAGATGCTCTGGATCAGCGCGCCGGTCGCGCGGGTGAACTCGAGCAGCCCCCGCGCGTCGCGCGCGAACAGCTCGGCGATGATCCCCTCCACGTCGCCGCCCGAGCAGAAGCCGCGCCCCGCGCCGGTGAGCACGACCGCGCGCGCGGCCGAGCGCTCGAGCGAGCGGAACGTGGCCGTGAGCTCGCCGTAGACCTCGAAGGTGAGGGCGTTCAGGCGGTCGGGGCGGCTCAGCGTGATCTCAGCGACGCCGCGGCTGAGCTCGAGATGGAAGGAGCGGGGTGTGAGGGTCATGGGCATCTCCTGGGTCCGGCGGGCGCCGGACGCGAGCCTCGCGCGATCAGGGCTTCGTCCGCGTGCGCCGCGGGGGGCTCCGCGCGCTCCGCTCGGCGTGCGCGCGGGCGCTGCCGGGGCGCGACGGGACGGGCATGTCCGGCTCGCGGAGCGTGGTGCGCAGCTTGTCGAGCAGCCGCGTCAGCGTGGAGAGCTCGGCCGGGCTCAGCCCGGAGAACACCTTCGCCACGCGCGCGGCGTGCCGCCGCTCGGCGTCGCGGAACGCGCGCTGCCCCTTGGCGGTCAGGTGCACCCGCCACGCGCGGCGGTCGCTCGGGTCGGCCCGCCGCTCGACCATGCCGTCGCGCGCCGCGCGATCGACGAGCCCGGTGAGGTTGCCCGCCGTGACGAGCATGCTGCGGGAGAGCGACGCGAGCGTCTGCCCGTCGCTTCGCACGAGGTTCGCCAGGAGGTCGAAGCGCGGGAGGGTCATCTCGTGCTCCAGGTCCTCCCGGATGGCCGCGAGCGCGCGCTTGTGGACCGCGAGGATGCGCACCCAGGCGCGCACGGCGGCCTGGTCGCCCCGCGCGCTCTCCGGCGGGGGGACCACGGCGAGCGGCCGCCTCGCCGGCGCCCCGCGCCTCACGGGCCGCCCTCGCCCCCGCCGCGCGCGTCGAGCGCCGCGACCGCCTCGATCTCCACGAGCGCGCGCCGCTCGACGAGCCCCGCGACGCCGAGGAGGGCCATCGCGGGGAAATGCTTGCCGAACCGCGCCCGCCACGCGGCGCCGATCGCGCGGAGCGAGCCCCTGTACGCCTCGAGATCGGTCACGTAGACGGTCATGCGCGCGACGTCGCCCGGCTCCCCGCCGGCGGCCGCGACGACCGCGAGCACGTTGTCGAGCGCCTGGGCGAACTGCTCGGCCAGATCGTCGCTCCGGAACCGCCCGGACGCGGGGTCCCACCCGATCTGCCCCGCGATGTGCAGCGTCCTGCCGCTCGTCACGACGCCGTTGGCGTAGCCTCGCGGCGCGGGCCACCCGGCCGGCTGCACGATCTCGAGATCGCCGTTCACCGCATCACCTGCCCCCCGTCGACCGGGATCGCCTGGCCATGGATGCTGCGCGCCTCGTCGCTGCAGAGCATCGCCACGACGAGCGCGACCTCGCCGGGCTCGACCATCCGGCCCTGAGGCGACATCGACTCGAGCGACCGCCGCGCCGCGTCCTCGCCCCGCCCGGTCTTCTCCGCGATGCGGGAGATCGCCTCGTCCGCCATCCTCGTGTTCACCCACCCGGGGCAGACGCAGTTGATGGTCACCGGCGTCCGGGCGATCTCCAGCGCGATGGCGCGGGTCATTCCGACCATGGCGTGCTTCGACGCGCAGTACGCGGTCGAGTAGGCGCACCCGACGAGCCCGGCGGTCGAGGCGACGTTGACGACGCGCCCGAACCCGCGCGCGATCATCTTCGGGATCAGGGCGCGGCAGAGCGCGAAGGCGCCGGTCACGTTGACCGCGAGCATGCGGTCCCAGAGCGCGTCGCTGGTCCTGTCGAACGGCGCGCTCTCGGCGACGCCCGCGTTGTTGACGAGCACGTCGATGCGCCCGAGCTGGGCTTCGAGCGCGGCGATCGCCGGCGGCGCGCCCTCGCGATCGCCGACGTCGAGCCGGACGGCGACGCCCCCGATGGCCGCCGCCGTCTCCTCGATCTCGGCCTGCGTGCGGCCTGCGACGGCGACGCGCGCGCCGCCCTGCGCGAGCCGCTCGGCGATCGCCCGGCCGATGCCGCGACCCCCACCCGTGACGAGCGCGATCCTGCCTTCCAGGGACATCCGGAGCACCTAAATCATATATATATGAAGCACAAGCCGAAGTCACCCTGGTCGGCGCGCGCTGCAGCGCCCGCTCGCTGAGGTCGGAGTCGGCCACGTCGCGACGGAACGCGCGGATCGGCCTCGTTTTCCTCGCTCTCTTCGCTCTCCTCGCTCGTCTGGCGCTCGCCGCGCGGCGTACGCTGCGCGTCGTCGTCTGGAACGTAGCGGGTGGAGAGCATGGACGAAGACCAGAGCGGGCGTGGCCGAACGACCTGCGCCGCGAGGGCGGCATGATCCGGCTCGACGGCTGCTCCGGGCTCGCCGGGGCGAGGTGAACCAGTTCCACCCCGCGATCTCGCTCGCGCAGTCGATCGTCGACGTGGTCGATCCGATCCACTACGCTGCGCGCCTGTTCGCCGCGCCCCGTGACGGCGTCGCGCCGAAGAGCATCTACATGACCGAGAGCATCAACCGGATGGCACCGGCGACACGTTCGCGCCGCCTCGCGGCATCGAGATGCATGCCCTGGCGATGGGCTTGCCGCTGCAGCTGCCGGCGGGCGCCGTGAGCGCGGCGGGCGTGCTCGCGTCGCGCGTCGCCGCGCTGCTCGCATGCGCCGGCGTGGAGGCGCGGCCCCCGGCGGCAGGGGCGGGCGCGTGGTCCCTCGCGCTGGCCGAGCCGCCGGATCTCGCGGCGCTCTACGCGGCGGCGGACGGCATGGCGCTCCCGGACGGCACGCTCATCCTGCCGCGCGGCGACGTCGCGCGGGCGACGGCGTGGCTCGCGGAGGAGCGCTCGCTCGACTGGGCGCGCGACCTCCTGGTCATCGGGGAGCGGGAGGATCTCGTCATCGTGCTCGACCTCGACGTCGCGGGCGCGCGCGCCGGGGGCGGCGTGCTCGAGGCGCCGACCGACGGGCTCTCCTCGTTCCAGCGCGTCGCCCGCTCGGTGGTCGGCTACCTGGAGCGGCGCCTCGGCGTCGCAGGGGCCGAGGCCGCGGCGCCCGAGGTGCGGGCGCGCGAGGCCGCGGCGCGCCGCGACCTCCCGGCGCTCGTCGAGGCGCTCGCGGAGGAGATGTACCCGGGCGCGGAGCGGCAGATCGCGCACGCGGCGCTCACGCTGGGCGGGCTCCTGTCGGAGCGCGGGGACGAGGCGGCGCTGGACGCCTTCGCGCGCTCGGTCGAGGCGCGGATCGCGGCGGCGCCGCGGGGCGCCGCGGGGCCGGAGCGGCTCGCAGCGTGGCGCGCATGCGAGATCGCGGCGCGGGAGGCGGGGGCTGAGGCGATCGCCGCGGCGTGCGCGGCGCGGGCGAGCGGCAGGGGGTAAGGAACTGGCCTCGAAGCGCCTCGGTGGACGGCGCTTCGTCGCTCAGCGGACCGAGCTCACCTGTCGCCCCGCTCCCGGAGCCTCGCGCGCCATGCGCGCACCACGGTCGTCTGGTCGCCCTTGCGCAGCATGAACTCCGTCATCCCCGCGACGTCGAGCCCGGGGAGGAGCCGGCTCTGCCCCACCTCCGCGTAGCCGTCCGGGCCGAGGAGGTGGATGGAGAGCTTTCCCTTCTTCAGGAACCAGACCTCGGGCACGCCGAGACCCGCATAGACGGAGAGCTTGTTGATTGTCCCGCTCTTCTCGATGATCTCGATCGCGAGCTCCGGGATCTCCCCGTCCTCGACCGTCCCGAGCACGTAGCACTCATCCGGCTCGACCCCCCGCTGCGCGAGCTTCTTGCGGACGGTCATGCTGCCGTACCCGCTGAGCGGCAGATCCGCCTCCTCCGCGTAGGTCTCGACGAGGCGGGCCAGGATCGTCTTCCGCCCCTCGTGCGGTCCGCCCGGGCTCATCAGCTCCAGCACTCCCTCGCAGTACGTCACCCGCACGCCAGCCCGGTCGCCGAGGGCGGCCAGGATGGCCTCGTACTGCTCCCACGAGACGTCATGAACGACGAAGAGCTGGTCTTCCGAGCCGTCCGCCGCGACAGCGTCGGTGGCGCCGGCAGGGGGGGCGAGGAGGGGTGCAACGGCGACCATGACAGCGTGCTCCTTCGGAGAGTATCACCGCCGGGCCGCGCCCTGGCAACCGCCGATCCGAGCGCCCGCGCGCGCTGCCCCGCTGGACGGCCCTGAAGCGCGCCACGGACTCGCCGGACGCTGCCAGGGGCGGGCCCCGGGCGCGCCCGGGAGCCGTGCCTTCAGAACACGCGCCCCAGCCCGTCGAGCGCCGCGACGCGGTAGGCCTCGGCCATGGTGGGGTAGTTGAACGTCGTGTTCACGAAGTACCGGATCGTGTTGTGCGGCGCAGGTTGCGACATGATCGCCTGCCCGATGTGGATGATCTCCGCGGCGTTCTCGCCGAAGCAGTGGATGCCGAGCAGCGCGAGCGTCTCGCGGTGGAAGATCAGCTTCAGCATCCCGACCTGCTGGCCCGTGATCTGCGCGCGCGCGAGCGTCTTGAACGTCGACTTCCCCACCTCGTACGGCACCTTCTCCGCCGTGAGCTCCCGCTCGCTCTTGCCCAGCGACGAGATCTCGGGCGTCGTGTAGATGCCCGTGGGGATGTCCCGGACCAGCTTGTCGTCGGCGTGGCCGCAGATGTGGCTGGCCGCGTACCGGCCCTGGTCGTAGCTCGCGCTCGCGAGCGCCGGGAAGCCGACAACGTCGCCGACCGCGTAGATGTGCGGCTGGCTCGTCTGGAAGGTCTCGCTCACCTCGAGCTGACCGCGCTTGTTCGGCGTGATGCCGACGCTCTCGAGGCCGAGATCGGCCGTGTTGCCCGACCTCCCGTTGGCCCAGAGGAAGACCTCGCTCCGGAGCTTCTTCCCGCTCTTCAGGGAGAGCACGACGCCCTCCTTCGTGGCCTCGACCGCCTCGTGCTCCTCGCCGTTCAGGACGCGGATCCCCTTGTCGCAGAAGTGGTACCCGAGCGCGTCGGTGATCTCGTCGTCGAGGAACTCCAGGAGATGGGAGCGCGTGTTCACGAGGTTCACGGCGACCTGCATGTTGCGCAGCATCGACGCGTACTCGCAGCCGATGACGCCCGCCCCGAAGATGGTGATGCTCCGGGGGGTGTGATCCATGCGCAGCAGCGTGTCGCTGTCGAAGACGCGCGGGTGGCTGAAGTCGATGTCGGCCGGCCGGTACGGGCGCGAGCCGGTCGCGATGACGAAGCTGTCGGCCGTGTACCGCCGGCGCTGGCCGCCGTCGCCCTCCACCTCGATCGTGTGCGGATCGACGAACCTGGCCTGCCCCGGAACGAGCTGGACGCGGTTCCGGTCGTAGAAGCTCTCCCGCAGGTCGACCTGCTCGTCGATGACGCGGTTCGCGGTCGCGAGGAGCTCGGCGAACGGGTACTCCGGAACCACATCCATCCGCTTGTAGATGGGGCTCTGGTTGATCAGGTTCATGTGGTAAATCGCGCGGCGCAGCGCCTTGCTGGGGATCGTCCCCCAGTGGGTGCAGCCCCCGCCGACCCGCGCGTAGCGCTCGATCGCCGCGACCGATTTGCCGTGCTTCGCGGCCGTCATGGCGGCGCCTTCGCCGCCCGGCCCCGTGCCGATGATGATGAGATCGAAGTGCGGGGTGGTCACCATCGAGTTCCTTGCCTCCGGCGCGCCGAGCGCGCGCGTGCGCCGGGAGAAGGCTACTCGAACTGGAGCGGCTCGTCGTCGCCCCCGACGCCGAGCATCTCGAGGATCTGCCGCACCTCCATCGCGGCCTCGACCTCCGGGCCCGCGTCCAGGAAGCCCTGGAGGTGCTTCCGCGCGAGCGCGCGGTTGCCGCGGGCCGCGTACGCCAGCCCCATCGCGTGCATCGCCTCGCCGTCCTTCGGGAACCGGCGGAGCGCCTCCTTCGCCTGCGCGGTCGCGCCGTCCGTGTCGCCGAGGCGACGGAGCGCGTGCGACAGGGCGACCCTCGCCCCGAGGAAGCTCGGCGCGAGCCGCACGGCGGCGCGGTAAGCGTCGCGCGCCGGCTCGAGCTGGCCGAGCTCGTAGAGCGCGTGCCCGAGCAGGTTGTACGCGTACGGGTTCGACGGGGAGGCCTTGATCACGTCGCGCAGCGCGACGAGCGCCTCCTGGACTTGCTCCTCTTGCAGGAGCTCGGCCGCCTCCTCGACGGCCTCCCAGTGGGCGGCGTCGATCGATTCGTCCACCACGGCTCTGAGCACCATGGCGCGCAGTCTAGCCAGATTCGGCGCGCCGTCCTGGGCTCCTTCGTGGTACCGGCCGGGCGGTGAGGCGCCCGCCGTGGATCCGGCCGCTCTTGTGGCACGCGAGCGCCGCGATCCCGGTGCTCGGCGCCGCCGCGGCGTTCTACGGGCCCGCGCTCGCCAGGACGGGCGGCGTCTGGCCGGCGCCCCTCGACGACGTCTACATCCACTTCGGGTTCGCCCGCGCCGCGGCCCTGGGCCACCCGTTCTCGTGGATCCCGGGCAACGGCTACTCGTCGGGCGGGACCAGCCTGGCCTACCCCCTCGCCCTGGCGCCCGGGTACCTGCTCGGGTTTCGCGGCGCGTGGCTCGGCCTCTTCGCCGCGCTCCTCGCGTGCGCCGCGCTGCTCGACCTCTGCCGATCGCTCCGGCGGCTCCTCGATCCGCGCGGCGGGCCGGGCGCCGCCTCCTCCCGCTGGGTCGCCTGGGCCGCGCCGCTCTTCGTCGTGGCCGTGCCGCTGCTCGACTGGAGCTGGTTCTCCGGGATGGAGGTCGCGCTGCTCGGCGCGGTGATGGGCCGGGCGCTCGTCGCGGTGCGGCGCGCCGAGCTCGCCCCGCCGGCGCAGCGCCCGGCCGAGCAGCTCCGGGCCGGGCTCCTTGCGGCGCTGCTCGTCGCGACCCGGCCCGAGGCCGTCGCGCTCGCGGCGCCGCTCGCGGTCGCCGTGGCCCACGCGGCGGGCTCGCTGGGCGCGGCGGCGTCGCTCGCGCGCGCGTCCCTGCCGACCGCGCTGCTCCTCGGCGCGCAGGCCGCCGCGAACCGCGCGCTCACGGGGGAGTGGAGCGCGGCGGGGGCGGTGCGCAAGCTCATCCTCTCGAACCCGTACCCGGCGCCGCTCGAGAAGGCGCTGGAGGTGATCAAGAACCTCGCCGCGCTGCGGGTGCAGGCGCTGGAGAGCGCGCTCGGCGGCCCGTCCTGCGCCTTCCTCTTGCCGCTGCTCGGCGCGATCGCGGCGCTCGACCGGCGGACGCGGCGCCTCGCCGTGCCGCTCCTGATCGGCGCCTACGGCTCGCTGCTCCTCGTCGCGCTCAACGCGACGGCGCGCTACCAGAACTTCCGCTACGCCGCCCCGGCGCTCGCGATGCTGCTCGTCGCCGCGGCCCTCGGGACCGGGGCGCTCGCGCGGCGGGGGCGGCTCGCGGCCGGCGTCGCCGCGGCGCTCGCGCTCGCGGCGCTCGCGGCGCCCTCGGCGTGGTTCGCGCGGCAGATCGACCACTTCGCCCGCTCCTCGGCCAACATCGCCGGGCAGCAGGTCGAGGTCGCGCGGCGGCTGGCCGCGCGCGCGCGCCAACACCGAGCGCCGCGGCGGGTGCTGGTCGGCGACGCGGGCGCGATCCCGTACCTGTCGGGGATCCCCGCCATCGACGGGCTCGGGCTCGGCGGGTACCGGGGGATGCCGTTCGCGCGCGCCTCGGTGCACGGGGTGCCGGCCGTTGTCGAGCTCATCGAGCGGCTCGACGCCGCCGAGCGGCCCGACGTCTTGGCCCTGTACCCCTCGTGGTGGGGCGGGCTCGCGGACGTCTTCGGCCGGCGCGTCGACGCGGTGAAGATCGAGGACAACGTGATGTGCGCCGCGGACGAGAAGGTGATCTACGAGGCGGACTGGTCGGCGCTCGCGCCGCCGGGGGAGCGCCGCGACGGGGCCATCGACGAGGTGGACATCGCCGACCTGGTCGACGAGCGGGCGCACGGCTACGCGTTCCCGTCGCCGCGCGGCGGCTGGGTCGTCGGCGCCGTGCTGCGGGACGGGAGCGACGGCGGCGGTGCGCCGCGGTTCGACGCCGGCAGGATCATCCCCGAGGGGCGCGAGCAGTCGTTCGCAATCCGAGCGGCCGCCGAGAGCGCCCTCGGGCCCGCCGTGCTCGCGCTGCGCACCGACGGGGGCGGCCCGATCGCGATCGGCGTGGCGATCGAGCGCGCCGCGGACGAGGCGCGCGTCGAGGTGCCGGAGCGCCCTCTGGACCGCTGGGCCGAGATCCGGGTGCCGCTGCGCGACGTCGCGCCGGGGGACGTTGTCCGGATCCGCGCGCTCCGGGGGACGTTCCGCAGCTTCCATGTCTGGCTGCTGCGGCCGTGATCGGCCTCCTTGCCGCCCGCGCGGCGACCTCGCGGCGCGCGCCCGCGACACAGCGCGTCGCGAGCCGCGAGGACGTCGCGCGGCGGATCCATGGTAAGAGCCACCACGTGGCGAGGTGGTTCCGTGCGTCGGCCTTCGCGGCGACAGCTGGCAGGGAGGTGGCCTCGTTCGCGAGGCAAGCCGTCCTCCTGCCGTACGACACCCTCGCGCCGGTGATCCCTGACGGGGCGCGCGACGGCGACGAGGTGGTGGTCATCCTTCACGGGCTCTTCGCCTCCGCCGGCGTGCTCCGGCCGTTGCGCACGGCGATCGAGCGCCACGCCGCGATGTCGCGCGCCTCGCGGGCGCGCGGTCGGGCGGACCCGGCGCGCGCCGAGCCGTCGTGGTCGGTCCACACGGCGACGATGTCCTACGCGCCGGGGCCCGGCGTCGAGGCGCTGTCGGCGCGCCTCGCGGCGCTCGTGGCGGCGCTCCCGGACGGGGCGCGCTTGCACCTCGTCGGCCACAGCATGGGCGGCATCGTGTGCCGCTTCTTCGCGCAGGAGGTCGGCGATCCGCGCGTCGTGCAGACCCTCTCCATGGCGAGCCCGTTCGGCGGCATCCCGCGCGCAGGGCTGCTCGGCTTCGGCGGCGCGCGCGATCTCGACGCGTCGAGCCCGGTCCTCCGGCGCGTCCTCCTCGGGACGGCGCGGTCGAGCATCCCGCACCTGTCGATCGTCGCGGGGGCCGACACGCTGGTCCGCTCGCCCATCGCGCACGCGCTGCCGGGCGGCGAGGTGCGGGTGATGGAGGGGCGGGGACACAACACGCTCCTCTTCGATCCCGAGGTGGCCGCGCTCGTGGCGCGGCGCATCGTCGAGCGGCGCGGCACCTTGCGTTGAAAGAGCGCTGACCTATCCCCGCTCGGCGCTTCGTGGTAGCTCGCTCGCGTGCGCTCGCCCATCGCCTGCCTCGTCGCCGTCGGGGCCTTGCTCGCCCCGCTCGCCTGGTCCTCGCCTTCGCGCGCGGACGCCTCCGCGTGGACCTTCGTGGGCGCCGGCGCGGTCGGCTGGAAGCAGGGCGAAAGCGATCTCGTCTTCGACGGCGCGCTGTCGTGCGACGTCGGCGTCGGGACCACGCCCGACGCGCCCGTCATCGTCGGCGGCCTGATGCGCGCGACGCCGATCCTCGACAGCGGCATCGATCTCGCGCTGCTCGCCCGGGTCGCGACGCGCGGCTTCCAGGCTGGCCAGCTGGGCATTGCCCTCGACGCGGGCGGCTACCGCCGCTTCTGGGGCGCAGGTTCCACCGGCGTGGCCGGCGCGCTCACGCTGGGGGCGCCGCTCGGCATCAGCCTCTCGCTCCAGGGGAGCTACGGGACCGACAAGGCGATGGCGTTCGCCGCCATCGCGGGCATCGACCTGCTGCGCCTCACCGTCTACCGGCAGTCGCTCCTGCCGCTGTGGCCGAACCCGTTCCCCGCGCAGCAGCGCGGGCAGGACGTCGCCTCGCGCTGATTGCACGCCGGAGACTCGCTCCTGACACGCCGGCGGGTCGGTCGAGCCGGGAAGCGAGCTGTCGAGAACCGGGCGTGTCACGGCGCGCCGGTGCTGTGGGGGCCGCTTGACCGGCAAAGCGCGCCCCGATAGCGTGCGGCCGAGGGGGGGGGCCATGGGAGTCATCGTGGCGCTCGCCGCCCTGCGCGCGATGAGGCGGCAGGTGCGACGGGGCGTCGACAAGAGGGGTGAGGCGCATGGGGCAGGCGCTCGGCATCGCGTGCCGGCGCCCGTGGTGAAGTACCGGCCGGCGCCCATTTCCGTCCGCGGCGCGCCATTCCCCCGCCTCGCTCTGAAGCAGAGGACCCAGCAGGGTTCTCATCGCCCTCGCGACCCTGCCGGCGCGCGACATGGTTCCACAGTGCCCAGAGGGCTAAACAGCCTGGCGATGTGCCGTCGAAGCTACACCTTCCTCGCCGCTGTTGCGCTGGCTTTATTCGGGTGCAACGCCGAGCGGGAATTGCTCTGGCATCGAACTCGGGACAATCCCAGGTGTTACTACCACGAGGAGTGTTTCTCGATGGGCTGTCCACCGGCGGATGGAGTCTTATGCGTCTGGAACGAAAGAATAAGGCACGGGGTCTGTGTGTGTCAGCAGAATGGGCTGGGATTGAAGCCGTCGGATCTGGTGGATGCAGGTCCCCCCTGAGCCGGTCCTCATTACACTTTGGAACCTATCAGTGCGCAACTTGGGAGCCGCGAACCAAAAGAGGTAACAATGTGCCGTCAGCGCTGCACCGTCTTCGCTGTTTTTTGCGCTGACCTTCGCCGGGTGCAACACGGAGCGGGAATGGTTTTGGTATAAAACTCGGGACAATCCCAGGTGCCTCTCCGATGCGGAGTGTTTTCCATGGCCTGTCCGCCTCCCAACGGCGTCTTGTGCGTATGGCATAAGAGGGTACAGGAAGGAGTCTGCGTATGTCAGCGGGACGGACTGAAGCCTTCGGATCTCGTGGATGCAGGTCCGCCTTGAGCCTGGCTATCGTCGCGTTTTCGGGTTTTCTGGCGTGCGACATGATGCCATATTGCCCCGCGGGCCAAACCAGATGGAAATGTACAATCCAGGCGACCGCGTGTCATATGGCCTATGTCAACCACGTGTGTGCTGCCGATATGCAGTCCGCGATTGCTGAGGCGAACAAGGATGCGATATTTCAATTAAAACTGCAAGACCAGAACATCGTCGGCACGACGTGCACGGACACCGGCGACACGAGGGCTCCGCTGAACTTCAATCCGCCGAAGTACAGACCCCAGGGCGTCGCGTCTTGCGATCTGACGGAGGCGGACGATGCCTGCATCGCGTGCGCCAAGGTCTATTGCTGCGACCAATACCTAGCCTGCTCCCAGGATGCGAACTGCTCCTGCCTCGTCGGCTGCCTCTACCAGGGGAACTCGGTCGAGACCTGCACGAGCCCTGCGCACTGCGGCGCAGCGTCGTTCACCTCGATCGCGACGGCGGACTGCCTCAGCCTGGCATGCGGCGACTGCTCGGGCGCCGCCGGCCTCGGCGAATCGCTCTGTCCCGAGGCGCCGCCGGACCCCACATGCACGGGCACTTCCCTGGGCGGCGAGACGTGCTCGCGGGACAGCGAGTGCATCTCTTGTTTCTGCAATCCGGTCACCCGGACGTGCGATTGACCGCAGCCCGAGCGGGTCAGACGATCCCCGGCGAATCGGTCCGATGAGGCGGCGCCGCCGCCGGCCTCGTCCGGTCGTTACGTACGGCGATCGAGCGCCACGCCGCCATGTCGCGCGCCTCGGCGGCGCATGGTCGGACGGACTCGGCACACGCCGAGCCGCCTTGGTCGGTCCACACGGCGACGATGTCCTACGCGCCGGGGCCTGGCGTCGAGGCGCTGTCGGCGCACCTCGCGGCGTTGTCGGACTGCGCGCGCTTGCACCTCCTCGGCCACAGGTGGCCACGCTCGTTGCGCGGTGGATCGTCGAGCGGCGAGGCGCCGCGCGCTGACCTAGAGCGACAAACGGGTTGAAATTCCGAGAAAAAGCAGAAATTTCACAGGGAGGCGAGGAGGCGGGGAGCGAGAGACGGCAAGAGGGAGAAATTCATTTTTTTCTTCCTCCCCGCCTCCTCGCCTCCCTGTGAAATTTCACCGGGTTTCAACATGATTGGTGCTCTAGCCGACGCGCCCGTCATCGTCGGCGGCCTGGTGCGCGCGACGCCGATCCTCGACAGCGGCATCGATCTCGCGCTGCTCGCCCGGGTCGCGACGCGCGGCTTCCAGGCAGGCCAGCTGGGCCTCGCCCTCGACGCGGGCGGCTACCGCCTACCGCCGCTTCTGGGGCGCAGGTTCCACGGGCGTGGCCGGCGCGCTCACGCTGGGGGCGCCGCTCGGCATCAGCCTCTCGCTCCAGGGGAGCTACCGGACCGACAAGGCGATGGCGTTCGCCGCGATCGCGGGCATCGACCTGCTGCGCCTCACCGTCTACCGGCAGTCGCTCCTGCCGCTGTGGCCGAACCCGTTCCCCGCGCAGCAGCGCGGGCAGGACGTCGCCTCGCGCTGACCTGGCCGCCCCCGGCGAGCGGGTTCGTCGCGCCAGCGACCCGACGAAGGCGGCGAGCTCACTCGGCGGGGCGTCCCCCCGAGCCGTCGTCGAGCCACGCCTCCGAGAGCTCGAGCGTGCGGGCATTCTCCTCGACATTGTGGAGGAATCCGTCGCGCGTCCGGGGATCGGCGATCTGCACGGCCACGGCGAGGAGCCGGTCGCGCGCGTCGGCGATCGCGGCCCGGGCCGCGCCGCGCTCGCCCGCCGCATAGAGCGCCTCCGCGTGCACGAGGCGGGCGAGCGCTTCGCCCTCCTCGACCTTCGTCACCGTGGCCAGCAGCGCCATGGCCGCGTGGCTCTCCGCGAGCGCCTCGGCCGACCGGCCGCGCGCGAGCAGCACGGAAGCCAGCGTCGCTCGGGCCGCGACCTGGGCTTGCTGCGCGGTCTCCAGCAGCGCCACCGCGCGGCGGGCCTCGCCCTCCGCCTCGTCGAGCCGGCCCGCGCTTCGCAGGATCCCCGCCAGGTAGGTGCGAGACCAGCCCTCCCCCCGCCGGCTGCCCTGCGCGGCGCACAGGGCGGCGGCCTTCGCCTCCACCACGCACGCCTCCTCGAGGGCGCCAGTACGGCCGAGGACACGACCCAGGTCGTGCAACGTGAAGCCGAGGACGTAGTCCAGCCCCATCTGCTCGGCTTCAGCGACCGCGGCGCGCAGGCGCGTCCTCGCTTCCGCGTACGCGCCGAGCAGGGATTCCCGGAATCCGAGGTTGCACCGCTCGACGCACGCCCTCCGTAGGTCGCCCACCTCCTCGTAGCAACGGAGCGCACGCGCGGCGAACGCGCAGCTCTCTTCCAGATGGCCGGCGAAGAGCTCACGCATCCCGCGCTGTCGGTAAATCGGCCCGCTCACGCTCGGGTCGTCGCGAAAGCGCTCCGCGACCGACTCGATGCGCGCATCGATCGCCTCGGCCCGCTCGTGGAGACCCGCGAGCAGGAGGTCCAGCGCGATCGAGGCGGCCGTCGTCACCGCCGGAGCGGTCGCCTGCCCGTCGGGCCGCCAGGCGTCTGCGAGCATCGTGTCGAGCAGGAGGAGATCCTCCCGCTGCCCGAGGTGCCTCGCCGCCCGTCCGGCCTCGGCCAGCGCCACATACCAGGGCGCAGTGCCCCTCGGCAGCACGCGCAAGGCCACCTGGGCGCACCGACCGAACTCCGCGATGTCCCCGCGCCACCGGCGCGCCTCCGTGCGCAGCAAGAGCAGCTCCTCCCGCGCCGCGCCGCTGACCCCGAGGGAGAGGGCGCGCTCGGCCCACCGCAGCACCGCGGCGAAGTCGTTCGCGGCGAACGCCTGCGCCGCCGCGGTCCGGTAGAGCTCGGCGGCGCGCGCGCGCTCGCCGGCGCGATCGAAATGCTCCGCGATCACCGCCGCCGACGGCTCGGCGGCGCGCTCGAGCCACGCCCCCGCCAGCCGATGCCCGAGCGCGCGATCCTCCTCGGTGAGCATCCCGTAGGCCGCCTCGCGCACGAGCGCGTGCCGGAACGCGATCTCCCGTTCGCCTTGGAACCTCGAAGCAGAACGCGTGATGATCCACTCCAGGCCCTCCAGCCGGGCGAGGTGAGCGTCGATCGACCCGTCGTCCATGCCACCCAGCAGCGCGTCGATCGCGCCTCGCCAGAAGACGTCGCCGAACACGCTCCCGGCGCGCAGCAGCCGGCGCGCCATGTCGTCCAGCCCTTCGAGCCGGGACCGCACCATGGCCAGCACCGTCTCCGGAGTGTTCTTCTTGTTCCCTTCGGAGGTCGCGCGGATCAGCTCTTCCAGGTAGAACGCGTTGCCTTCGGCCTGCGTCACGATGCGCTCCAGGGTCGCTTCGCTCACCTGGTCGCCGAGCACTTGCCTCACGAGCCGCGCGCTCGCCCTGGAGGTCAGCGGATCGAGGCGAATCTCCTGGAGCTGCCGCTCGGCCCACAACCGGGGGAACACCTCGTGGACCTCCGGGCGCGCCAGCGCCAGCAGCATCCATGGCCGATCGCGGACGCGGCGCAGCGCCTCGTCGAGGTATTGAACCGTCGGCGCGTCGCTCCAGTGCAGGTCCTCCATCACCAGGAGCAAAGGGCGCTCGCCGGACACCGCCTCGAGGAAATCCACCCAGGCGCGCTGCATCTGATCGCCGAGGAGCCGGACGTCCCGGCGCGCGGCGTGCAGCTGAATGCTGTCCTCGTCGGGAAACGGCGTATTCAGGAGCTCTCCGAGGAACTCCGAGACGCGCCGCGCGTCGGCCCCGTCGAAATGCTTGTTCACGTGGGCGCGGAGCTTCTCGCGGCGCTCCTCCAGCGGCTCTCCGTCCTGGATGCCCCCGCAGGCCTGCCGCAGCGCCTGACCGAGCAGACCGAGCGCGGCGCCCGTGCGCAGCGGGTCCCCTCGGCCGACCCACAAGGCGAAGGGGGGGTCGCGCTGGCGGACGCGGAGCAGCAGCTCGTAGGCGATGCGCGATTTGCCCATGCCGGCCGGCCCCGTCACGAGCACCGCGCGCGCCCTCGACTCCTCGATGGATTGGGTGCGCAGCGCCTCGATGGCCGCGATCACCCAGTCGCGCCCGACACATGCGGTCGGCCTGCCGAGCAGCGTTCGCGCGCCCTTCGCGAGCGCCTGTTCGCCCTGGAGCCACAGGCCGGTCTCCGTCTCGAAGACATCGAAGCGGGCGTCGAGCAGCCCGGCGGTCACCTCGTCGATCGCGATCGGCCGCGCCTGGCCTGCCGCGTGCGCGGCGCCGGCGGAGGGCGCGGACTGCGCCAGCGTCCGTGTCGCGCGGTCGACAAGCTCGCTGGCAGGCAGCCTCCCCGACAGCTCTGCGGTGCCCGTCGCGAGCGCCAGCCGACGGCCGCCGGCGTGCTTGCGCAGCGAGAGCGCGCAGCGGGCCGCTCGCACGGCCTGATCGGTCGCCAGGCCAGTCCCAGTGAACGTCATGAGGATCGAGCTGTCCATCAAGAGGTCGAGCTGAACCCCGAGCGCAGCGACCTCCCGGGTCATCTCCTCGGCGGCGGACGCGATCTCGGTCTCCGCGTCCGATCGCCCCGCGCCGCCAGCCATGGGTGGCTCCGGGGCCATCAGAAGCACGCACGTCACCCTTCGTTCCTTGTGGGTCAGCGATGGCGAGGAGGAGGATGGCGACGCGCGGACCGAGGCCACCGGGGTCGACACCTCCGCAATGGGGAGCGTCGCTCCAAGGCCCACCGCATTGAGCGCCGCGGCCACCGCTGCGCCGTCGCGCGGGCGCTCCGCCGGGTCCTTTGCGAGCATCCGGGTGCACAGCACGTCGAGGGACGGCGGCACATCGGCCCGCAGCTCGCTCGCCCGCTGGACGTCCTCCAGCACGATCTTCAGCAGGATGGACATGAAGCTGTCGCCCCTGAAGGCCTGTACGCCGGTCAGGCATTCGAACAGCACGCAGCCGAGCGCGAATACATCGGCGCGCGCGTCGACCGCCGCCCTGCTCCGGGCCTGCTCAGGCGCGATGTAGGCGGGAGTCCCGAGGATCATCCCCGACTGGGTCATTCGTGATTCGTCGGAGAACCGGGCGATCCCGAAGTCGAGCAGCTTCACCCGCGCGACGTCGCGCTCCACGAGGAACAGATTGGAAGGCTTGAGATCGCGGTGCACTATCCGGCGCGCGTGCACGACAGCGAGCGCCTCCGCTGCGCGTGTCACGAGCGTGACCGTCTCGTCCACGCTGAGCCCTCGACGCTCGAGCCTCGCGCAGAGATCCTCGCCCTCGAGCCACTCCATGGCGAGGTAGGGCACTCCCTGCGCCGTCATCCCGTGCGCCACATAGCGGCAGATGCCCGGGTGCTCGAGCTCGGCGAGCAGAGCGGCTTCGCGCATCAGGCGCTCGACGTTCCTCGGGTCGAGCTGCTGCAATAGCTTGACGGCGACGGGCTGGCCCGAGGCTCGATCGCGAGCCTGGTAGACTTCCCCCATGCCGCCGATTCCCCCGAGCTTTTCGATTTCGAATCGCCCGGCGATTACCTCTCCCCCCCGCATGGGGGCGCAGTATCCCCCGGAACGAGGAATACTTGCATCAGAGGAAATCTCGACCGTCCAGGCATCAGCCGGACAGCTTGTGGGGGCCCGCGCCCGCGTCAGCCCGTGAACCCCGCGAGCCCCTCCACGAGCCGATCGAGATCCGCGCGGCTGTGCCGCTCGGTCACGGCGACGAGCAGCTCGTCCCGCCGCCGCGCGTCGATCCGCCCGAGATCGAGCCCCGCGATGATCCCCTGCTCGGCCAGCGCCCGCGTGAGCCTCCCCGCGTCCCCGCCGCGGACCTTCACGACGAACTCGTGGAACGTCGGCGCCGACATCGGCAGCGAGTAGCCGTCGAGCCGCGCGATCTCCCGCTTCAGGTGCTCGGCCTTCGCGAGGCACTGCTTCGCCGCCTCCACGAAGCCGCGCTTGCCGAGCATGCACATCCGCATGGTGACCGCCGTCGCGCAGAGGCCGCTGTTCGTGCAGATGTTGCTCGTCGCCCGCTCGCGGCGGATGTGCTGCTCGCGCGTCGCGAGCGTCAGCACGTACCCGCGGGTCCCGTGCTTGTCGACCGTCTCGCCGACCAGCCGGCCGGGCACCTGCTGGAGGTACTTGCGGTCGTTCCGGCACGCGAACAGCCCGACGTTGGGGCCGCCGTACTGCGGCGGCAGCCCGAGCGGCTGGCCCTCCGCCACCGCGATGTCGGCGCCGAGCGCGCCCGGCGACTCGAGCAGCGCGAGCGCGTACGGGTCCAGGGTGACCGTGATCAGCAGCGCGCCCTTCTGGTGGCACACCTCGGCCACCTTCCGGATGTCGCCCACGACGCCGAAGAAATTCGGATAGCCGACCACAACGCAGGCGGTCGTCTCGTCGATCGCCCGCGTCAGCGCCTCGACGTCCGCCGTGCCGTCGCGGCCGACGTCGACCCCGACCAGCGACGCCTTGCCGGTCCCGATGCCGTGCACGTACGTCTCGACGGTGCCGATGTAGTCGGGGTGCACGCCGCCGGACAGGACGGTGCGCTCGCGCCCCGTCAGCCGGCGGGCCATCAGCACGGCCTCCGCGAGCGCGCTCGCGCCGTCGTACATCGACGCGTTGGCGATCGGCAGCCCGAGGATCTCGCTCACGATCGTCTGGAACTCGAAGATCACCTGGAGCGTGCCCTGGGAGACCTCGGGCTGGTACGGCGTGTACGCGGTGTAGAACTCGCTGCGGAGCAGCAGCTGATCGGCGGCCGGCGGGAAATGGTGCTCGTAGGCGCCGGCCCCCAGGAACGAGAGCATGCGCCCTGCGCGGTTCTTCTGGGCGAGCTCCTCGAGGTGCCGCATGAGCGAGGCCTCGTCGAGCGAAGGCTCCATCGAGAGCGGGCGCGTGAGGCGCGCCTCCTCCGGGATCGCGCTGTAGAGCTCCTCGAGCGACGACAGGCCGACGGCCTGCAGCATCTCGCTGATTTCCTCGGGTGTGTGGGGCAGGTAGCGCATGGTCTTGTGCAGCGGGAAGCGGGAAGGGTGATGCGGAACGCGGAGGGGCGCGGCGCTCAGTGCGCCGCGGTCTTCAGGAGCTCGCTGTACGCGTCAGGATCCATGAGCGTGCCGAGCTCGCCCTGGTCCGAGGGGACGACCTCGATCATCCACGCCTTGCCGTAGCAGTCGTCGTTGACCAGCTCGGGGCGGCTCTCGAGATCCCCGTTCACGCGCTGGATCTTGCCGCTCACCGGCGCGAACAGATCGCTCAGCGTCTTGACGCTCTCGATCGTGCCGAAGGCCGTGCCCGCGGTGATCGTGTCGCCCGGCTTCACGTCGAGGTTGACCAGCGTGATGTCGCCGAGCTGCTCGACCGCGAAGGCGGTGATCCCGATCACGACGAGATCGTTCTCCTGCTTGGCCCACTCGTGGTCCTTCGTGTACCGCCGGTCCGTTCGGACATTGTCGCTCGCCATGTGACTTCTTCTCCCTTTGCCAACCTGGATCTCTGGTCGCCGCGCGCGGCCGCTCGGATCGGCCCGCCGCGGCGCGCCTCGGCGCGGGTCAGGCCCGCTTGTAGAACGGGGTCTTGACCACGACCGCCTCGACCGAGCGCCCGCGGCAGTCCACCTGGAAGGCCGTCCCGATCGCCGCCATCGGCGCCGGCAGGTAGCCGAGCCCGATGTTCTTGCCGACGGTCGGCCCCGGGCTGCCGCTCGTGCAGACGCCGACCTTCGCGCCGCTCACGTCGAGCAGCGGGTAGCCGTGGCGCGCGATGCCGCGCCCCGTCATCTCGAAGCCGACCAGCTTGCGCGCGGGGCCCTCGTCCTTGATGCGCTGGAGCGCGGCGCGCCCCACGAAATCGCCCTTGTCGAGCTTCACCACCCAGCCGAGGCCCGCCTCGATGGGGTTCGTCGTCTCGTCGATGTCGTTGCCGTACAGGGACAGGCGCGCCTCGAGGCGGAGCGTGTCGCGCGCGCCGAGGCCCGTCGCCTCGAGGCCGAGCGGACCGCCGAGCTCGACGAGCGCGCGCCAGAGCCGCTGCGCGTCGGACGGCGAGCAGAAGATCTCGATGCCGTCCTCGCCGGTGTAGCCGGTGCGGGCCACGGTGCAGCGCACGTTGGCGAGCGTCGCGTCGCGGAAGTGGAACGGCGCGAGCTCGCGCAGCGAAGGGCCGTCGCCGCCCGCGAGCGCGACGATGTCGAGCGCCTTCGGCCCCTGGAGCGCCATCATCGCCGTGCGATCCGACGCGTCCTCGAAGCTGCAGTGGCCCTGCGCCGCGCCCCGGATGTGGGCGGCGATCTTGTCGCGGTTCGATGCATTGCAGACGATGAGCCACTGCCGCGCGTCGATCCGGTACACGATGAGGTCGTCGAGGATCGTTCCGGCCTCGTTGCACGCGCACGTGTAGAGCGCGTGGCCGTCCTCCAGCTTCTTCACGTCGTTCGTGACGAGGTAGTCGACCACCTGTCCGGAGTGCTCGCCGCTCAGGATGATCTCGCCCATGTGCGAGACGTCGAACAGCCCGGCGGCGGTGCGCACCGCCTTGTGCTCTTCGGTGACGCCTTTGTACTGGACCGGCATCTCCCAGCCGGCGAACGGGACCATGCGGCCGCCGAGCTTGATGTGCTCGTCGTAAAGCGGCGTCCTTCGGAGCGGAGCGGTGGGGAGCGGCTTGGTCGACACGGCCGCGATCTACTTCGAAAGGTCGGAGATGTCGACTGGCGCCGACTGGCGCCGACTGGCGCCGACCGGCGCAGCGGCCCCCGCGGCGCTGGAGGTCGAGGCCGCCGCCGCCGCGCTCACTCGAGGCGGGTGGGATCGATCACCTTGCCGTCCGGCGTGAGCCCGCTGCGGCGCCAGCGCTCCTCGACCGACAGGCCCTGCTCCGCAGGGGCCCGGGTCTCGTCGCGGACGACGAGCTCCGAGATGTGCGCGCGAGAGACGACCTCGATCCGGATCATCCGCTGCGGCGCGCTCTTCACGGTGGCGCGCGAGAAGATCGTCTTCGCAGGCCCGGTCTCGACATTTCCGGCGAGGACGCGCGTGCGCACGTAGTTCGCCACCCGCTCGGCAGGGATTTCCCCGACGGCGAAGACGGCATCGGAGAAGCGCGCGCGCACCTTCATGCGGCGCGGGATGGGCAGGCCGAACGCCTGCTCTGCCCCCTCGGCGAGCTCGCCCGGCAGCGCCTGGTCGACCGGCGGCTTCAGGGTCGCGGCCTCGCTCGGCGGCGGCGCCGGCGCCGGCGCGCTGGCGTCGCTGCGGCAGGCGGGCGCGGCCGAGGCGCACGCGACGAGCGCGGCGAGCGCGGCGAGCGCGCCGGCGGCGCGAGAGAGGCCGGCTCGCGTCATTCGATGAGGGTGGCCCACGAGTCGATCTTAACGACCTTGCGCGGCCGCTGCAGCGTCCTCGTGCTCGTTCGCGTCGCGCCCCCCTGGGCGTCCGCGTCGCCGGCGGCGCCGGTGTGGAACACGAGCTGGTACTCGGGCGGGGTGGACTGCTGGACGATCGTCTGCGGGCCGAAGACCGCATCGGTGTACTCCGTCGTATCCACGCACGTCGGCTTCTGGGTCACGGCCACGCCGAAGACGATCGTGCCCGGCGACTGCAGCTCGAAGTGCTCCGGAGGAGCGGCCGGATCGACGACGAGGCAAGCCTGCGGGTACGCCGGCGTGTCCGTGTTGCCGAGCAGGTAGTCGACGCCCCAGATCGCGCCGCGCCCGTCCGCGCACGCGTAGGTCCCGGGCGCGACGGGCGTGAACGTCGCGAAGTACGCGCAGCCGTTGAAGAGGGAGATGGGCCCGGTCACGCGCTGGCCGCCCGTGAAGGGGACGACCCAGTTCTCGCTGAAGCGGAGGCTGGTGTTGTGCGGTCGCTCGGTGATCGACCAGACCCGCGTCTCGATGGCGGCGCTCGCAGTGAACGCCTCCTGATCGCCGGTGGAGAACAGGATGACCTTGTTGCCGAGCGGATCGGTGCTCACGATCGGCGTCGTCTGGATCGGCTGGCTGCTCGCCGCGCTGTCGGTCGGGAACGAGTACGCGTCCCAGGCGAGGTCCACGGTCCAGTTGTCCGGGTTGGTGCTCGTCAGGCTGACGCGCCAGAGCGTCCCGTCGGCGTCGCCGACGTAGATGCGCTCGGCGACCTCACCGACGCCCGCCGGGAACGGCACGGGGACGCCGGTGATCGGCGAGTCGAAGTCGACCTCCGTGGTCCGCGAGGCGATCCCGGCCGGGGCCTCGGAGGGGAGGCCGCGGAACGTGCGGATGATCTCGCCCGTGTCGAGCCGGACGATCGTGAGCGAGCGCGACGGGCCGACGGGGCCGCCGGTGCCCGCGCTGCCCCAGCACCGGACCGAGTCGCGGACCGCCAGGGTGCCCGTCGGATAGAAGAGCGGGTGCGCCGTGTTCTTCCGGTTGCACGCAGGCTGGCTCGTATCGAGCGGAGCAGAGCCGCCGGGCAGGATGGCGACCGCGATCTCCTTGATCTGGCCGCCGGACTCCATCTCCACCATGCCGATCGCCGGCGTCGGCGTCGCCTCGCCGAACAGCGGGGCGCCGCTGCCGTCCGTCGAGAGCTGCCAGAGGAACCGCGGATCACGGGGGTTCGTCACGTCGAGCGCGTAGTAGAAGCTGCCGCCCGCGCCGCCGCTGGCGAGGAGCACGGTGTTCCAGGTCGCGTTGGCGCTGCTCACCTGCGCCGACGTGCGCTCGAAGACGACGTTCTTCACGACGGGCGCGCCGTCGAGCAGCAGCGATTGCTGGTTGAACGTCGCGAGCAGCCGGGGGAGCACGTGAGGCGGCAGGAACGACCAGAGCTCGTTGTTCTCGACCTTGTCCACCTTGAGCGGGTCCGCCGCGTTCGCCGCGGTCACCTGGAAGGCGTGCAGCTGCCCGTCGGTCGTCGCCGTGTAGAGCACGAGCGGCCGGGCCGCCTGATCGGGGTGCTCCGCGAAGGCCCGGTAGGACTCGTCGGGGATGTAGTCGTTCGGCGGCCCCACGACGACCGGCGTGGAGTGATAGATGCTGCCGAGCTCGTTGCCGTCGCGGGAGGCGACGCCCGAGGGCATCGGCTGGCCGACCTCCCACTCGATGAGGCGCCGGGCGCAGTCCGCGGCGTTCGTCGCCTGCAGCCCGCCCGAGCACTGCGGCGGGACCGCCGCGCTGGGATCGAGGTCGAGCGCGCGGGACGCGCTGGAGAACGCGCTCGCGAAGATCGCCCCCTGCGCGAGCGCGCCGCTGTTGGTCACCGTGCCCGTGTAGCTGCCCAGGCCGTCCGTGGCGACGGTGGCGGGGCGGATGCTCCGGCTCGACCAGATGCGCTGCGCGGTGGTGTCCAGCTCGCCGATCACGGTGAAGAACCGCCGCGGCTGCCCGGCGTTCGAGTTGACGTTGGCCGCGAAGTCATCGCCCTTGCCGGGGTCGATGTCCTTCAGCTGCGTCGTCATGACGCCGCTCACGGACTCGCAGACGAAGCGCTTGCGCTCGAGGTTGCCGCTCCAGAGCGAGCCGTCCGGCGGCGGGCTGAACGAGGAGCCGAACTGGTAGGCGACCCCCTCGTCGGTGCTGCCGTTGTTCGCGGTCGTGGTCGCGTTGGCGAAGACGGGGAGGGTGCGGCTCGTCGAGTTCGCGGCGATCTGCGCGAAGATCCGCGACATCACCGCGGAGAGCTCGTTGGCGTCGTCCGGAAAATAGCCGCGGTCGGTCCCGCCCTCGATGGCGATGCGCGAGAGCGTGCAGCACGCCTTGAGCGCGCCGGACGCGCCGTCGCAGCGCCCGCCGGCCAGGAAATCGGCCGAGGAGATCGTCGAGCAGTCGATGCCCGCCTCCGTGGAGAGGCCGAACCCGACGGTATAGGTCGGCACACGCCGGTTCGGGTTGACGTGGGAGTTGAGCGACTGGGCGATGACCTGCGGCTCCTCGTAGGGACAGCCCGTCCCATCGCGGCCGGGGCCGAGGCCCTGCGCGCAGGTCGGGCGCAGGTCGAGGTTCGGCTCGCCGTCGGAGATGAGCACGATCGAGGTCTTGCGGCAGCCGCCGCTGATGAACGGATCGTCGCGCGGCCCGAGCGGCCGGCTCTTCCAGGTCGAGGCGTCGTCAAGGATGTAGTCGCGCGCGTCGGACAGCATCCCCGCGAGCGGCGTCGCGCCGTAGGGGCGCATCGCGATGAGCGCGTTCTGGATGCTCTCGTTCACGCTGCGGATCTCGGTGGTGTCCGCCGTGTAGGTCGGGAAGGGGATGAGCGGCCCTTCCCAGAGCGGCGCGGACGGGTTCCTGGCGCCGACCTCCATGTCCGCGGGAGCGCAGGCGGGCGGGTTGCCCCGCGCCGGGAATCCTGGGCCGGGTTCGAACCCGAGGAAGTAGCTCCACATCCCCTCGATGCCACCCACGGGATCGGGAGCGCCGGAGAGGAGCCCGGTGCTCGCGTCGGGGAGCGTGTCGAACGTCATGAGCGAGAACCGGATCCGATCCTGATAGACGTCGAGCAGGCCGGCGTTGAGCTGCGTGAACGGCGTCGTACAAGGAGTGGCCGCGTTGTCCCAGCGATGCTCTCCCAGCAGATCGTAGGTCGCCCCCGGGCCCTTCGTGCAGTGGCCCGAGATCATGCGATGGAACGGGATGTAGTAGTTCCTGTCGTAGGGCGGCTCTCCCGCGAGGCTGAACTCGTTGACGAACGCGGTGCCCGTGCGGGGCTGCGCGACGCAGCTGAAGTCCTGGATCGGGCCCGTGAGCGACTCGACGAGCTTCGTCCAGCGGCTCTTCAGGGCCTCGGAGGCGGGGGGAGTGCCTGGGTTGCAGTCCGGCTCCCCGCCCGCCACCGTCTTCTCCATCGAGCCCGACGTGTCGACGAGCAAGAGCACGTTGGGCAGCGGCGGCTCCACATCCATGGCCTGCGCGCGCGCGCGCCCCGCGACGAGGCCGAGCGTCGCCGCGGAGCTCATGGTGACAAGGACCTTCGTCAGGTTTCGCATCGTGCGCTCCGGTTCGTCACTTCGAGCAGAGGATATCGGCAACGACAGACATGGATTCCTGGCTGCCCGCCGTCGCGATGGCGGAGCCGCCGGGCCAGGCGATGAGCCGCGCGTTCATGGTGACCGTGCAGTAATCGACGCTCACCGGGTTCGGGCCGCCCATGTCGCTGCCGGCGCGGTTCCCTATCGCAGGCCTTATCTTATCAGTGATCTCCACCTTGGCGATCCACTGGACGGGGGCGCGACCAAGGCTCCCGGGCGTCTCCGGCGGGCCGGGCAAGGGCGGCTCCAGGAGCTCTTCTGCCGCGTCGAACGTGTGCGGCAAGAGCGGCCAGCACGCGTCGGTGATGACCGAGCAGCTCGTCGACCTGGGGATCATCTCCAGGCCTCCCTTCTGCTCGATCTCGGCGATCGCGAGCTGCATCGCGTACTCGGTGAGATAGTGGGTCTGCGTCATCCGGCGCTCGTGGCCGCTGGCGATGGTCGACAGCGTGGCCGCGTGGGCCGCGAACAGGCCGATGGCGGTGAGCATCGTGATGACCAGCACGACGATGAAGACGGCGGCGCCCCGCTCGCGGGAGCGCCGGCGGGACCGGGCGATGCTTGCGTTCACCATTGGACGTAGGCCTGGTTGGGGAGCGCGATGTCGGCGTAGAGCGTGCGCATCCGGGCATAGACCGGCGGCGATCCCGAGGGCGCCGTGTCCCCGAAGGTGTTGGCGCTGGCGGAGATGCCGGGGATCAGGAACCTGAGCCTGCGGCCATCGGCGCCCAGGGGGAAGCCGACGTCGCGATCGGGCGCGCGGGTGCGGGTCGAGAGCCGGACCTGGACCGACCGCACGCGCTGCGGCATGGCCCCTGGCTGGTCGTTCGCGGCGGCGTTGGTGTACACCGACGCATTGTCGATCGCGGTGATCGGAAACCGCGTGATCTGCGGATTGGTCACCCCGGGCACGGTGCCCGCGGTTGCGGTGGAGATCCCGAACTTCAGATCGACGGTGTACTCCGCGATGAGCTCGAGCGTGTCCGGGAGCTCCTGATCCTCTTCGCCGAGCTCGACCCGCACGAGCTCGGTGCGGCCGTTGTCGCCGGTGAGCGCCGGCGTGACGGGCGCCACGAGGGGGGCGTAGGCCGTCGTCTTGCCGACGAGGCTCCGGATGTCGTAGCGGACGCGGGAGACGACGTTCACCCATCCTCCGTCGCCGGTGGCGCCGCCGGGGGTCACGCCGCAATCGGCGAGCCCGACCAGCGTCGGCAGGCCGGGATCCGCCTTCAGCGTGATGGAGATCTGGATGGGCGGATTACCGATCACGTTGACCTGATCGATGACGCCATACAGGAACTTCTCCTGACCGCGGACCATGATGCGCAGGAAGCGGTGAGGAGCGAAGATCTGGGTCAGGCTCTGCCCGCCGCCCCGCGAGCGCTCCAGCGTGCGCTGCACGGCGGTGCTGCTCGGGTTGAGCTCGACGACCCAGTCGCCCGACTCATCGCTGATCTTCCTGAACTCGAACAGCTCGGTGCTGTTCAAGCTGCCGCCGATGATGATGGAGTCAGGGTGCAGCCCGTTGGCGATGCTCTGGTTGAGCTCCGTCGCATGGAGGAACTCCGACCCTTGACGCAGGATCGAGATCCCGGCGAGGCGCCGCAGGCCGACCGGCGAGGCCGGGACCTGACAGACCTCCGGGTCCTGGAGGATGTTGGGCGACGAGAGGTAGCCCGCGCGCTGCAGGTCCGCGGTGAGCCGGTTCATCCCGAGCGTCGCCGCGAGGTGCGAAGCGGAGGCCCTCGCCTCGTTCTGGAAGAAGCGCGTCGCGTTCTTCGAGAGCAGGAAGGCCGCCAGCGACACGATGAGGCCGGCAGCCATCGCCACGAGCAGCTCCACGAGCGTGAAGCCTCGCTGTCCTGAGGCGCGCGCGCGGGGGCGGGTGGTGCGTCGGCTCGTCGTCATCGCCTGTCCTCGCTCGTGTTCCGGAGCACGCCCGTCGTCAGGTAGACCGCGCCGAAGCGCCCCGGGTCCGCGTCGACGGCGATCGGGGCGATCCCGCAGTTGATCGGGTCCCCGTTGCGCTCCCAGATGACGCGGATCTCGGCGCGGAGCAGGCTGTCCCAGATCAGCGCGCCCGACACGGGATCGGTGAACTGGCGGAAGCGGATGTGCGTGCAGAACGCGGACGGCGATGTGTCGCCCGCGTAGATGTCGGCCCCGAGCACGTCGGCGCTCGGCGACCCGAGCGCGGGGATCTCCGTGGGGGTCACCCTCGCGGGGAACGGGGAGGTGGTGCTGACCGTGAGCCAGTCGGTGTCGCTGTTGATGTCGGGGACCCGCATGGGATCGTTCCACTGGAGCGCGTCCACCCGCAGCCGCTCTGCCCAGGTCATGGCGATGCTGTTGGCGATCGCGAGGTTGCGCGCGTTCGTGTTGCTGATGAGCGTCGCCTTCTGCAGCGCGAGCACCCCGGTGGCGCCGATCGCGAGCACGCCGAGCGCCGCCATGACCTCGATGAGCGTGTAGCCGCGGCTCGCCGCTCTCCTCGCACGCGCCGCGCTCACAGCCCGAGCCTCGCGACGCCGTTCGGCGGGACGAAGACCGAGCGCAGGAGGCCGGTCCTTGTGTTGGTCACATCGACCCGGAGCGCGCCGAGCAGCGGCGCGAACCCGGCGGCGGTGTCGTAGCGGACGAACGTCCGCCCCCGCGGCGTGAAGCAGACGTCGGCGTCGGCGCGCGCCACGCCGGTGGGATCGAGCAGCTGCATCGCCGCCAGATCGACGCCCTGGGTGTGGAACGTCGTGACCGGCTCGGTCTCGGCCGGGTTCATCCAGTCGGCGACGCTGAGGCAGCTCTTCGCGATCAGCGGGCCGGCGGGGGTGCTATCGACCAGCGCCTGCTGCACCTGGAACGCGCCTGTCGAGGCGGTCCACCGCACGAGGACCGCCGTCCCGCGACCGATCGCCTGGTAGCGCGCGAGCCGGTAGATGCCGCTGATCTCCATCGCGGTGCGGTTCACGCGGCGATCGCGCATGCCGCTCACGAAGCTCGGCGACGCCGCGGCGGCCAGGATGCCGATGAGGACCACCACCGCGAGCAGCTCCGGCAGGGTGAAGCCGCGCGCGCCACGGCGGCGCAGCGCGCGCTGCCCCGGAGAGCAGGCCCGCGGTCGATCGGAATCACGAGGAGGAGGTCGCGAACAGGAGGGAAGGCGCACCAAAGGTTCGGCAAAGGCAAGCTGCATGCCCTCGACGTGGGGCGCTAAGTCATTGAACTTCATGGTGAATCTCTCAAAGCGATTCGCCGCGGGCGCTAACGATTGCGGCGCTATGAAAAAAGGTGCAAGGCGAACATGCCATGCGATTCCTGCCCGAAAGGTGTTCACCGAGAGGCCCACTGGACCACAGCGTGTCAGCTGCGACACGCGCGACACGCGCGACGCGCGCGTGCCCCGGGAGGCCGTTGCGCTCCCGTGCGTGGAGCTGCGCGCTGCTCGCCGGCGCGCTCGTGGCCGCGCTGTCTTCGGGCTGCAGCAAGAAGGAAGAGCCCCTCGGCGCGCCGCCGCCTCCTCCGCCGGCCGCGAAGCCGGCCGCCTGCGCTGGCGGCGGAGGGACGATCAGCGACGCGGCGAGCGCGCCGTTCTTCCCGCGCACGACGGGCGGGTTCTGCCTCGACCCGAACGGCGGGGAGAAGACGTTCGGCGAATCGGCGCCCCTGCCGCTCGACAGCATCTGCGACATGTTCGACGGGGAGTGCGAGATCTACAAGGGATTCGGCGTGCGGCGGGTGGTCGAGGCGCGGTACGTGAGCGGCGAGGGCGGCTCCGCGACCGTCGACGTCCACCTCTCGAAATTCGGATCCACGGAGGGCGCTTACGGGATGTTCACGAAGCGCACCGTGGGCGACGGTGACCCCGCCGACGAGGCGACGCCCCGCGCGATCGAGGGGGGCGGCGCGGCCGCGATGGGGGTCGGGAACGCATACCTCTGGCGCGGGCAGTACCTCGCCGAGATCACCTACAACGACGAGGCGCTGGCCGAGGCGGCGCTCAAGTCGTCGAGCGAGAAGGTCCTGCCTGGGCTCGTGAAGGAGATGGGCGCGAAGCTGCCCGGCGAGCCGTCGCTGCCGCCTGCCGCGGCGGCGCTGCCCAGGGACAACATGATCCCCCTCGGGATCCGCTACGAGACCAAGGACGTGCTCGGGGTGGATGGCGCCGGCCCCGGCGCGTTCGGCTACTACAAGGAGGTCGATAAGCGCTACCGGGTGGTCGCGATCGTGCGCGACGACGTCGACCAGGCCAAGGACGTGCTGTCGACGCTGGCGAAGCTGCCGGGCGCGGCCAGGGAGAAGGGCATCGGCGACGGCTCGGTGCGCCTCATGAACAAGGACGGCGAGGGCTCCGCGACCGAGTGGGTGTTCGCGCGCGCCGACAAGACCGTCTACGGCATCGGCGACGAGGCCCGCGTGCTCCGCAGCGGCATGACGGCCGACGAGCACGCCAAGCTGACGCTGACCAAGGAAGAGAAGACGGCGAGGCTGAAGAAGCTCGTCACCGCGCCGGCGCGCTGACCGCAGCGGGAGGGGTCGAGCCGCCCGGGGCTCGCGACGCAGTGAGCGCGCGGCCCCGGCGGCGCCGCGCGCTCACTGCGTGCGGAGGATGACGTGGTAGCCGAACGCGGTCTCGACGAGTTCGCTCACCTGGCCGACCTTGATCTTCTCGAGACCCGCCTGGAACTCCGGGACCATCGCGCCCTTCGGGAACTTGCCGAGGTCTCCGCCGCGCTTGTCCGCCCCCGGCTCGTCCGAGTACTCCTTCACGACGTCCGCGAACTTGCTCGGATCGGCCTTGGCCTTCGTCATGGCCTCGGTCGCGCGGGCCTTGGCTTCGTCCTTCGTGCGCTCGATGGTCGGAGGCGCTCGGCGGCTCCCCTTGTACATGACGAGCAGGTGCTTCGCGCCGAACATCTCCCTCGGCGCCTGCGCCGACTGCGCCGGGCGGGGCGTGGGAGCGGGCGGCGGAGCGGCGGCGGTGGCGTGCTCGTGCTCGTCGGGCTCCGGGGCGACGGGGGCCGCGAGGCGGGCGAGCGGCGTCTTGTTGAACATGCCGAAGAAGCCCAGGAGCCCGATCAGCACGAGCGCGCTGAGCACGGCGTGCGGCGCCCACCAGTACGGATCTTCGGGCTCGGCGCCGTCGTCCTCCGCGTCGTCGTCGTCGTCGTGCGCGTGGCCGTGTCCACGGCCGCGGGCCGCGGTGGCCTTCGCCTCTTCCTCCTCGCCGTCGTCGTTGCCTTCGTCGGTCGACCCGGCCTCGTCGTCGAGGTCCTCGTCGTCCTTGGCCCTGTCCTTCTCGCTCGTCTTGCTCATAACGCTTCCCCGATCAGGGCCTCGGCCCTTAGCACGCGACCACGCCGGCCGTCAGCCGATCTCCGCCCACGCGCTCGTGAGCACCGGATCGGGGCGTTCCTTGACAGAGGTGACCACCGCGACCTTGCCGCCGGCCAGCGCCCAGCCCCGCGTGATGAGGGTGTCGCCCGGCCACACCGGCTTGCGGAACTGCGCGCCGTACGCCCGCAGCCGGCTCGCGTCGCCGCCCGCCGCCTTCTGGATGATCGCGCGCGCCGCGAAGCCGTACGTGCAGAGGCCGTGCAGGATGGGGCCCTGCGTGAAGCTCGCCTTCGCGGCGACCTCCGGATCGGCGTGCAGCGGGTTCTCGTCGCCCGAGAGCCGGTAAAGCAGCGCCTGCTCGGGCGCCGTCGCCTGCTCGACGACCCAGTCGGGCTCGCGGTCCTTCGGCACGGGGGCCTCCGACTCGGCGTGCGGCGGGCGCGGCCCGCCGAAGCCGCCGACGCCGCGCACGATGATCGACCACACCGTGTCGAAGAGCGGCTCGTCGTTGAGCGTGGTCTTCGTCTCGACGATCACCTGCGCGAACTTCTTGAGGTCGTAGATGGCCGCCAGCGTGGCGGTCGTGAACAGCGTCCCGCTCGTCGGGAGCGGGCGGTGCACCCGGAGCGTCTGCCCTCCGTGGACGATGAGCGCCAGCTCGGCCCCGGCCACCTCGAGCGCCTCGAACACCGTCCCCTGGGAGGGGATCACGCCGAACGTGGGGTAGACCTTCATGCCTCCCGGCGTGCCCTCGTACAGGTACTCGAGCTCCTCGCGCTTGGCGCCGATCCCGAGCGCGTAGGTGGCCAGGGTCTTCCAGTTGAAGGTGAACGCGCTGGGCTGGGTCGTGTAGCCGACCTTCGAGAGATTCAGCGGCATCGGGGGCTCCTCGCAGGATGGAAACGGCCGCGAAGGCGTACCGACCTGGCGATGTCGCGTCAACTGCCGCCCGCCGAGCGGAGCGCGGCGTCAGGGCGTGAGGCGCCGCAGCCGGCGCCTGGCGCGGCGTCAGAGCGCCAGGCGGTACGCGATCAGGACGCCGATGTTGAACATGTCGACGCGCTCGGAGAGCGACGCGAGATCGCCGGTGGGGGAGACCTTGCGCTGCTCGGGGAGGAACCAGCTCGAGTAGCGGATGTGGCTCCCGACGCTCCAGTTGTCGGCGAAGGCCCAGTCGCCGCCGATCGCGAGCCCCGCGGCGACACCTTCGGTGCCGATCGTCGCGGCCCTGGGCCCGACATACGCCGTGTCCGAGTACGGGTTGCGATCGGCCTCGACCGACCACGAGTCGTTGACGACGACGCCGCCGACCGTCACGCCGGCCCACCACTCCGAGCTGCGGATGCGGAGGGCGTAGTAGCGAAACAGCCCGTCGAGCATGAAGTAGCTGCGCGCGTGATCGCGCTCGAGGCCGCGCGCGCCGCGCGCCGCGTCGGAGGTCAGCGTCGCCGCCCAGAAGATGCCTGCGCCGAAGCCGATGTCGCGAAAGCGGTAGAGGTTGTGGATGCCGAGGGAGACGCTCGTCTCGCCCTGCTCGCAGGCCCCCGGAGCCAGCGAGACGGGGCAGACGTCGGCGCCCGGGAGCGTCATCACGCCGCTGCTCACCTCCACCATGGTGTAGGGGAAACCGCGCTCGCGCGCGGCGACGGCGCGGCGGGCGGCCCTGCTCTCGTCGGCCCGGCCGGGGGCGGAGATCAGGAGCGAGGCGAGCGCGGCGGCGCACGCGGCGAGCGCGCCGCCGCGCGAGCGACGAGCGCGCGCTCGCGCGCTGCCACGCCCCACCAGCGCTGCTCGGCCGCCCTGCCCGGCGCGGGCGTTGGCGGGCGCTTGCGACGTCGGGTACCGGCCGCGTGGACTCACCTTCTCTGGATTATAACCAAGGACCCGTCGACGAGGGGAGCGGCGAGGCGGCGTCCGTGGGAAGCGGCGGCGGCGAGGGCGGAAGGACCGGCGCAGGTGCGGCGCTGGCCGGCGGCGAGGCGGTGCCTGTGCTGTCGGGCGAACCCGCGCCGCCCGGCGTCGGAGACGGGGCCGGCGCGCCCCGGGGGGCGGGCGCCGGCGGCTGGCCCTGGGGAGCGCCGCGGATCTCGGCCGCCGCGGGGCGGCGCGGCGGAGGCCTGCGGTCGGCGCCTGCGGCCTGTGGCCCCGAGCTCTGTGGGGCGACCTGAGGGGGCGGCGCCGGGGCGTCGCCCGGCGGGCCGCCGGAGAGCTCGGCGACGAGGTGCTGGGCGGTGGTGAGCGCCGGCTGCAGCTCGAGCGCGAGCTTCGCCAGCCGGATGGCGCCGGCCTTGTCGCCGGCGTATTTCCGCCCGAGGGCGTCGGCGACGATGCGCTCGGACGACTCGCGGCGGAGCTCGGCGAGGCGCGCGTCCCCTGGCCACCGCGCGAGCGCCTGCGAGACGATCTCCTTGACGTTCTCGCGGGGCGGGGTGTCCCAGGCGTGCCTGCCCATGCAGTCGCGCGCGCGCTCGACGTGTGCTTCGAGGGTGTCGCGCGCGGCCGGCCCCCCGAAGGCGCCGAGGTGCCGCCCGCCGAGGAACACGACGAACCCGACCGCGCTGGCACACGCGAGGAGGGCGGTCGCCCGCGCGATCATCGCCCGACGGGGGAGCGGCCGCGCCGCGGACTCGACGCCTTGCATGGTCGACGGGACGGGCGCGGCGTCGCGCATGGGATCGATGCCGAGGCCGATCGCCGTGCGCGCCGGCTCGTCCGCCGCGCCGCCGTGGTGAGCGGGGCCCCACGATGCGCGCGCTCCGGCGTCGAGCCGCTCCACCGGTTCGGCGAGCGCGCCGCCGAACCGCGCGCCGCTCGAAGGCCGCTCGCCCTGGGACGACGCTGCGAGCGGCGTGGTCCAGGAGGGCGCCGAGCTCATCGAGCTGGACGAAGCGCGCTCGACGCCGCTGGAGGAAGAGCGCTCCTCCTCGCGGCGGTGCGACGCGGGGTCGCTCTCGCGGCGGTGCGACGCGGGGTCGCTCTCGCGGCGGTGCGACGCGGGGTCGCTGTAGCGCGCTGCCTCGCCCCGCGGAAGGCGGGGATCGCGGTCGCCGATGTGGGCGCTCTCGAGCGTCGGCGCGGCGATGCCGCCGATCTGGGCGGCGAGCGCGGGGGAGAGGTCGAGCGATTTGGTGCGCGACTTCGAGGCCAGCTTCATGACCGCGCTGGCGCGCAGGAGCCCGGGCTGGGCGGCGATCTCATCGGGATCGAGCCCGCTCGCCCGGACGGCGAGGGCGAGGTCGCGGCCGAGGGCGCGCGCGTCGGGGGCCCGGTCCGACGGCTTCTTGGCGAGGTTCTGCATGACGATCCGCGCGATGGGCTCGGGCACGTAGCTGGAGCGCGCGATGCTGCGCAGGTCCGCCGGCGGGGCGTGCGTGTGCTGGACCAGGAGCGCGACGGGCGAGTCGCCCTCGAACGGGGCGCGCCCCGCGAGGCACTGGTACAGCATCGTCGCGATGGAGTAGACGTCCGCCGGCGGACCGACCCGCTGCCCTTCGGCGCCTTCGGGCGAGATGTACTTGGCGGTGCCGAAGATGAGCCCCGCCTGGGTGGTCATCGCCTTGTCTGCCCAGTCGAGGCGGGCGATGCCGAAGTCGAGCACCTTCACGTAATCCGGGTCCTCGCCGCGGCGGACGAGCATGATGTTCTCGGGCTTGAGATCCCGGTGGACGATGCCCTGCGCGTGCGCCTCGCCGACCGCGTCGCACACCTGGAGGGCGATGTGGAGCGCCCTCGGGAGCGGCAGCGCTTCGCTCTCGCCGCCTGCCCCTGCCGCGGCGAGCGCGGAGAGCAGCGAGATGCCGTCGAGGTGCTCCATGACGAGGTAGAGCTCCCCGCCGATCCGGGGGTCGGCCGTGGGGGGCACGCTCCCGGTCATGAGGACCTGGACGACGTTCGGGTGGACGAGCCGGCTCGAGATCTTGGCCTCGCGGTGGAAGCGGCTCACGAGCTCGGCGTTGCTGCTGAGCTCGCGGTGGAGGATCTTCACGGCCACGTCGCGCTCTATCCCGGCCTGGAAAGCGCGGTAGACGCGGCCCATCGAGCCGATGCCGATGAGGTGGCGGGTCTGGATCTGCCCCCCGAGCGTGATGCCCACGTACGGGTCGCGCTCCGCGGCGCCGAAGCTGGGGCTCTTGCGCGAGCTCGCGAGCGGGGTGCCGTCGCGCGGGCAGTAGAGAACGCCCGCGTCGTAGCGCTCGCCGCACGAGGGGCAGCTCTTCGCGGGGGACGGCTCCATCGACGGCGCTGATCCTAGCACCGCTCCCGCCATAAATTCTCGGACGGAGCGGCGTTTCGGCGCGCCGCGGCGCCCGAGGACGCTCGGACGTGGACCGACCGGCGCCTTGCGACTACGGTCGCGGCGTGAGCGGTTCCAAGGCGGGTGCAGCACGGGCGCGCAGCGGCAAGGGGCGCGGCAACGCGGGCGCCGCCCCTGCGCCCGCCGCGCGCCAGGCCGCCGCCTCGCTGGCCCGGGAGGCCGCCTCGCCGCCCCGGGAGGTCGCCTCGCCGGGGGCCGATGCAGGGCCGCGCGAGGGCGAGTACGTCGTCACGCTCCCCACGTTCGAGGGGCCGCTCGACCTGCTGCTGCACCTCATCCAGCAGCACGAGCTCGACATCCTCGACATCCCCGTGAGCTTCGTCACGGAAAAATACCTCGAGTACCTGAAGATCATGCGCTCGCTCTCGATCGACCTCGCGAGCGAGTACCTCGTGATGGCGGCGACGCTGACGCACATCAAGTCGAAGATGCTCCTGCCGAGCGTGCCTGCGGGGCAGGACGAGGACGGGATGCCGGGTGAGGAGGAGGATCCGCGGGCGGAGCTCGTCCGGCGGCTCCTGGAGTACCAGAAGTACAAGGTCGCCGCGGCCGACCTGGCCGAGCGCGGGACGCTCGGGCGCGACGTGTTCACGCGCGGCATGAGCGAGAGCGAGGTGCCGAAGGGCCCGGCTCCGTTCGCGCAGACGGCCATCTTCAGCCTGCTGGACGCCTTCGAGCGCGTGCTGAAGCGGACGAACGTCCAGATTGATCATGAGGTCGTCTTCGATCGCATCAGCATCACGGATCGCATCGTCGAGCTCACGGAGAAGCTCTCGGTGCGGCGCGCCATGCGGTTCGAGGATCTGCTGCTCGACAGCGTCTCGAAGGGCGGAGTGATCCCTCGCTTCGAGGTCGTCATCACGTTCCTGGCCGTGCTCGAGATGTGCAAGCTGAGGCTCATCCGGGTCCATCAGACGGATTCGCTGGCGCCGATTCACATCCAGCTCGCTGTAGCCGATGGCGCGCCGGTGGCGGACGACGGATTCGAGGACGTCGCGCCGGTGGCGGAGCGGATCGAGACGGCGGGGAGCGAGGAGGCAGGAGCGCCGCCTTCTGCCGCCGAGAGCGAGGTCGCGGAGGCGGTCGAGGTAGGGCGAAGCGAGCCGGCTGGTCCGGAGCTCGTCGAGCCGATCGAGCAGGCGCGCGGAGAACTGTCGGAATCGGAGCTCGCGGGGGCGCCGAGCGGCGCACCGGAGAGCCTGGAGCCGGTCGAGCCCGCGGAGCAGGCGGAGGACGACACCAGCGTCGCGGAGGCAGAACCGGAGCCTGCGGAGGCGTCGAGCAGCGAACCGGCGAGGTTGGAGCTGATCGAGCCTGTGGAGCAGGTGGAGGACGTCAGCGTCGCGGAGGCAGAACCGGAGCCCGCGGAGGCAGCGGAGGCGTCGAGCAGCGAACCGGCGAGGTTGGAGCTGATCGAGCCTGTGGAGCAGGTGGAGGACGTCAGCCTCTCGGAGGTAGAACCGGAGCCCGCGGAAGCAGCGGAGGCGTCGAGCAGCGAACCGGCGAGGTCGGAGCCGGCCGAGCCTGTGGAGCAGGTGCAGGTGGAGGACGTCAGCGTCGCGGAGGCAGAACCGGAGGCTGCGGAGGCGTCGAGCAGCGAACCAGCGTGGCCGGAGCTGGTGGAGCCCGTGGAAGAGAGGAACGTCGAGGCGGGTGACGCGGACCTGGCAGAGGCCGCGGAGCCACCGACCGGCGAACCGACGGGCCCGGAGCTGGCCGAGCCAGCTGAGGAGTCGAGCGGCGAAGTATCGGGGACGGAGCTTCCCGGGATGGCGGAGGAGGCGAGTCGTGCGCACGACGTCGCCGGGGGCGAGCCTGCGGTGGACGCGGCGGAAGTCGATGCCGGTCCGGCTCCGGATGAGGCGGAGCGCGATGCGGCGGTGGGCCCGAACGCGCACTCGACCGCTGAGGACTTCGCAGCGCCGCCGACAGAGGTGGATGAGGTAGACGCGGGGAGTGGCCGTGACGGTGGCTGATGCCGCGGCGAAGCGGCGGCGCATAGCAAAGACGACGACAGGTCAGGGCGCTTCGGCGCGGCTGCGGGCCGCGGCGCACGCATGGCTCGGCGAAACGAAGCGGCCGAGGGGCGGGAAGAAGGAGCCGCGTACACCGAAGACGGCAGGGCAGGGCACGCCGGCCAAGGCGAGCGCACAGGCCACGCCGGCGCGGCTGAGGGCGGCGGCGCACACATGGCTCGGCGGAACGAAGCGGCCGAGGGGTGGGAAGAAGGAGCCGCGTACACCGAAGACGGCCGGGCAGGGCACGCCGGCCAAGGCGAGCGCGCAGGCCACGCCGGCGCGGCTGAGGACGGCGGCGCACGCATGGCTCGGCGGAGCGAAGCGGCCGAGGGGCGGGAAGAAGGAGCCGCGTGCACCGAAAGGGACACGGCAAGATCCGGTCGCTCGCTTCCGCGCTGGCGCATGGGACCAGCTCGGTCACCCGGCGCGCCGCGCCGACGTTCCTGTCCGGAGCGCAACCACGGTGCCCGGGCTCTCTGCCGTCGCGCGCAAGCACCTGAAGGGAGTGCTGGAAGCGCTCATCTTCGTGGCGGAGCGACCGGTGCCGGCCCGTGATCTCGCGCGTTCGGCGAATGCAGAGCACCGCGTCGTGCGAGAGCTGCTGGCCGAGCTCGTCACGGAGTACGACGGACGAGGATTTCGTCTGGACGAGGTCGCCGGAGGGTACGTCTTTCGAACGAGCCCCGCATTTGCGCCCTTCGTTCGCGAGGTGACAGAGCAGAAGCCGGTCAAGATGTCTCGCGCCCAGACCGAGACGCTCGCGATCGTCGCGTACCGGCAACCGATCACGCGGCCCGAGATCGACGAGATCCGCGGTGTGGATTCCGGCGCGGCGCTCAAGTCGCTCCTGGAGCGTGATCTCGTGAGGATCCTGGGCAAGAAGGACGAGCCTGGGCGCCCGATGCTGTATGGCACGACGGCGCAGTTCCTCGAGTTCTTCGGCCTGAAGGCGCTCGGCGAGCTGCCCACCCTGCGCGAGTTCACCGAGCTGACCGACGAGTCGCGCCGTGCCTATGAGCGTGAGCTCGGCGAAGAGCCGCCCGAGACGGGGGTGGTGACATCGGGACAGGAGAGCTTCGCCGGCGCGGAGGGATCGCTCCGGACGAGCGTCGCCAGTGCGGGCGAGAACCTATCGGAAGACGTCGGCGCGTCGTCTGCTGCGCCGCGGGAGGGAGAGGTCGCGATGGAAGCAAGGGAAGACGAAATGTCTGAGGAGATCTCTGTCGTGGGAGCGGACGCAGCGCTTGGTGAGCCTGCTGAAGCGGACGCTTTCCAGCACGCCAACGACGTCGCGGAGGAACCGCGCGACGAGGACGACGAGGACGACGAAGACGACGAGGACGACGAAGACGAGGAGGAGGAGGAGGACGAAGGCGACGAGGACGACGAGGACGGGGACGAGGACGACGAGGACGAAGACGAGGAGGACGGGGACGAGGACGACGAGGACGAGGAGGACGGGGACGAAGACGAGGAGGACGAAGACGAGGACGAGGACGAGGAGGACGACGAAGATGAAGAGGACGAAGACGAAGATGACGAGGACTGAACGTTCACCCTTGTCTGAACGTCCATCGCGTCGCCCCGTCGCTCACGGCGGTGGAGCATCCGTCGGATCCGGATAGGCCTCGGCCAGCTTCGTTACGGTGCTTCTCAGCTCGGGGTGGGCGAGGAGCTTGCGGAAGAGCCGCCAGAGCTCGGGATCGGCGAGCACCTGGAGCGGCGAGGTGGCGACCTGCCTCCTCTTCTTGCGGGGGATCGCCTCCGGACCTTTTCGTCGAAGCTCCTCCATCATTCCCACGAAGCGCTTCGTGGGAAAGAGATCTCCGTGCTCCCACGCGAGCACGGTCTCCTGCTCGATGCCCAGCGCTCCGGCGAGCTCGCGGGCCGTGCAGCCGAGCTCCTGCCGGAGCTTCTTGATGTCCTCGGGGGCCATGCGGGGCGAGGGTAGCGGCCTCGAAAAAAGAAAGCGACGTCGAGCAACCGGCAGCGAGCTCCCGCCGAACTCCGCGTCATGACCCATCGTTGCCCGATTCGCCCCTCGTGGACTCCCCGCGCGCTCCGCGCGCTGCCGCTTGCGCTCGTGCTCACGCCGCTCGTGGCCTCACCCCTGTCCTGCGCGCCGGAGCTCGTCGTCCCCCCGCAACTCGATGAAAGCGGAGACGAAGAGGACGCCGAGGTCGCCGGCCCCGCAGACCCGGGCCCCGAGCTCCAGATCGAGCCCGCCGCGCCGCTGGACGCCGCGCCTCCGGTGCTGCGGGCGCGCGTGCTCCTCCCCGGCGCCGCTCTCGGGAGCGTCGATCCCGCCCGGGCGCTGGTCATCCGCGGCAAGCTCAGCGCGGCTCACCTCCGGCAGATAGAGCGAAGCGAGCTGTCGACCGCGCTGTCGGAGCGCGTCGTCCCCTCGATCGCGTGGCTGAACGGGACTCCCCCTGGCGAACTCTCGCTGACCGTGGCGCCGCTCGCCCCGCTCGCACCCGGGGAGACCTACGCCATCGCGAGCGGCAGCCCTGTGTTCTCGCACCACATCCAGATCGCCACGGAGGGCTCGCCGCCCGTGCTCTCACGGCTCTGGCCGCCGCCCGACGCCGGCGCGACCCTCGGCCTGGGAGTGTGGTGCGGCGACGCGCCCCTCCCGGAGGTGGTCGTCGCTGCGACACTCGCGCCTGGCGGACCGGCGGGCGAGCTGCGCCGCGGCGCTGTCGACGACATCGGCGCGCGCTGCCTGCGCTTCGAAGGAGAGCCAACCGCCACGGCGCCGCCCGAGGCCGACGGCGTGCGCCTCGTGGGGCCTCCCGTCGCGCTCCCGGGCGAGCCGACGGCAGTGAGCCTCGATCCACGTCCGTTCATGCTGGAATCAGATCCGCTTCCCGCCATCGCGGCGGCGTGTGCGCCGGACGAGCTCACGCTCGGGCCGGGCTGCGCTCAGGTCGCCGACGATCGGATTTTCGTTCGTTCGGCGGATGCGCCCCTGCTCTGGGCGATCGCGGGCGCGGGGTTCGACGAAGTCCTCGCGGTACCGCCGGGCGGGCCGTTCGTCCTCGCTCCCCTGCCGCCCTTGAGCCTCGTCGAGCTCGCCATTGCGACCGTCGACAACGCCGGTGTCGTGGAGCGCCGGACGTTCTCGGCCATGACGCGCGCGCCCATGCCCCATGTGATCATCAACGAGGTGCTGGCGAACCCCGTCGGGCCAGAGCCAGGGCAGGAGTGGGTCGAGCTCTACAATGACGGTGACGTCCCTGCTGAGCTCACAGGGGTTGTACTCGCCGATGTGGGTGGTGAAACCGAATTGCCCCCTATTTCCCTCATGCCCGGCGCGTACGCTCTGGTCGTCAACGAGGGCTATATTTCTGACGATGAGCTCGACCCTCCGCCTTCTCCCGAGACGCTTCTTCTCCGCGTCCCCAAACTTGGCAGCCACGGGCTGTCGAACTCGGGAGAACCGCTCAAATTGAAGGATCGAGGAGGTGTTGTCTTGTCCAGGTCGCCCGCCGCGCCCCTGCCAAAGCCGGGAATGAGCCTGGCCCGCGTCGCTCCGCACGCTCCAGACGGCTCGGCTGGCTCCTTCGCGACCAGCTGGCCGACGCCCGGTCGCGTGAACATAATGAACCAGGAGATCCCCTGAAGGATGGGGAGTTTGCCTCCGCGCGGGGCGAACTCGCCATGGGGCCGAGAAAATTCGAGCAAAGCGGGTGACGGACCCGTCTATGAGAGCTAGGTTTCAATCGAGTAGACAGACGGGTGGGGGGGCCGCCACCTGAGGAGACGCTGCCGCGCTGTGAACGCGAGCTGTGCGGCAGGTGCCTTTCGCGTGGAGTTCGGCGATGGCTGGTGTTCGTGAAAAGCTGTTGACGGCATCGGACCTCGCAGCCTTGTGCGAGGTCGACTTGAAGACAATCCATAACTGGGTAGATCGGGGGAGGATTGCCCATTTCCGTACGCCGGGGAGACACTTGCGCTTCAAGGCTGCGGACGTGGCCGAGTTCCTCCGTGCATGGGGCTATTCGGTGCCCCGGGAGCTCGCCAAGGCGACCTCCAAGTCGATGATGGCCATCGGCACCAAGGATACGATGGCCCACGTGGCGCGAGCCCTCGGGGAAGGCGTGCCCATCCGGCACGCGAGCCACCCGTATGACGCGCTGATCTTCGCGGGGGCGGACCCCGCGGACGTGTACATCGTCGACGTGCGGGCGGTGTCCAGCGACGTGGACGTCCCCTCCCTCTTCGAGGCGCTCCACCGAGCGAACTCGCAGGGGACCTTCGTCGCCTTGTCGGATGAGCCGATCAGCCTGCCGTCGTTCGTCGGCCGGATCGGCCGGAGCGACGCGCAGCAGCTGAAGGGCTTCCTCATGCCCGAAGCGGCCGCGCAGGCGGCGACGCCCCTCCAGGCGGCGAGCGGTCCGGCGTCGGAAGAGCCGCCGCGGAGCCTCGCCGCAGGCGGGTCCTCGCGCTGAGCCAGGGCCCCGGCCGTCCTACGCCCAGCAGAAGAGGCTGGGCTAGGACGGCCGGTCGCGCCCGACTAGGCTCCGCCAGGAGCCGCAGCACTGCAGAGCGAGCCGCTGAGGTCAGAACCCCCTCCTGCAGCACAACCCGGGGCCGGTTGATGGGTCGCTCGCAACCCCGCTGTCGAGTCCGCTTCGGCGTCTCCTGGAGGAAGACGCGCCCGAGGAGCACGGCTCCTCGGACGGAGGCGCTTCAGCTTCCAGCGATGGTCATGGAGGAGACCCGGAACGTCGGTGAGCACGTCGACGTCCGGAGATCCAGGTCGTCCCCGACGGCGTCGATCCGCTGCAAGAGCTCGTCAAGGTTGAGTGAGATGGTCACCTCGCTCACCGGATAGGCGAGCTCTCCATTCTCGATCCAGAAGCCGGACGCACCCCGAGAAAAGTCGCCGGTCACGGCGTTGAAGCCGAAGCCCATCATCTCGGTGACGTACAGCCCGCGCGGCGTGGAACGCACGATCTCGGCCGCCGGCGTGGAGGTGGGCTGGAGGAGGAAGTTCGACGTGGACGGCCCGACGCCGCCGCCAGCGCCGCGCGAGGCGCTGGCGGTCGGCGGGCGCTTGAGCTTCCGGCCGCTGTAGCTGTCGCAGAGGTACGTCTTCAGGATGCCTTGCTCGACCACGACGTTGCGCCGGGCGAGGAGGCCCTCGCCGTCGAACGGGCGCGAGCCGGGCGCGCGCGGGATCAGCGGGTCGTCGACGATCGTGATGAGATCGCTGGCGATGCGCGTCCCCTCGCGGCCGACGAGGTAGCTCGACTTGCGCCAGATCGAGCTGCCCATGATGCAGGAGCCGAGCAACCCGAGCATCGACCGGGCGACGTCCGGGTCGAAGACGACGGGCGCCTCGCAGGTCGCCACCTTGCGGGCGCCGAGCTTGCGCAGGGTCCGGCGCGCCGCCTCGCGTCCCACGGCGTCCGGGGCGTCCAGGTCGGCGAGGTGGCGCCGGCCGGTGAAGTAGAAGCCGCGGCGCTTCTTGTCGCCGCTGTCGTCGGCGATCGGGGAGACCACGAGCTGCGCGTACGAGCCGGCGAAGCCGCCGCGGAACCCGCCGGACAGGACGAGGGCGAAGGCGCCCGCGCTCCGCGAGAACGTCGCGCCCTCGCTGTTCGTGATCCGCGGGTCGGCGTCGCGCGCGGCCTGCTCGCCTCGGCGCGCGATGTCGATCGCCTGCGCGGCCGTGACCTCGCCGCCCGAGGGATCGTAGAGATCGAGCGCGGGGAACGGCCCCTTGGCGATGAGCTCCGGATCGGCGGGGCCGGCGAACGCGTCCTCCTGGGAGATGTCGGCGAGCTCGAGCGCGTCCGCCACGAAGCGATCGATGCCGCGGGGCGTGAGGTCGGACGTCGAGGTCAGCGCGACGCGCTGCTTCTTGATGATCCGCATGCCGAGGCCCTTGTGGACGGCCTCCTCGACGAGCTCGGGCTCGCCGAGGCGCACCTTGGTGGTGAGCTCGGAGCCGGAGCGGGCGATCGCCTCCGCGACGTCGGCGCCGCCCTTCCTGGCGCGCGTCACCACCTGCTCGGCGAGCTCCATGAGTTCCTCGACCTGCTGCTCCACGCGGGCTCGTTCGGACATGGGGCGACAGGGTGGTGGAGCGGGCTGGCTCCGTCAACGCGGTGACGCGGTCGCCTCCCCGCGCGCATCCCAGCGCGCACGAACGGCGTCTCAGCCCGGCCGGTTGGAGCGCCCGCCGCTGCCGACGCCGAGCCGCCGCTGAGGGCGTGTCGAGGCGGGCCGGGGCGGAACGACCTCAGGCGCTGGCTCACTCGGGACGGCGCGGGGGCGCGCGGCGGGGGAGGGCTCGACCTTCGGCGCGTTGCCCGCGGGTTCGCGCCGGAGCAGGGCGCTCACGGTGACCGCGAAGCCGGCGGCCAGCATGGTGTACATCCAGAGGAGCGCATACCCGAGCGGACCGCCGGCGACCGGGTGGACGCCGAAGTCGCCCTCGACCTGCCGGTAGGTGCCGTCGAGCGCGAGCCGCCGGGACAGGGCCAGGACGGCGACCAGGGCGATCGACAGCGGCGCGCCGGCGAGGACGGCGAGCGCGTGCACCGCGCGCTGCGCGGTCCACCTGCCGCCAGCGCTCCCGGCGAAGCGATTCGCGGCCGCGAACCCGGCGGGCACCGAGGCGGCGTTGACGAGGACGAGCACGAGGTCGACGGCGGACGGGATGCGGCGCGTGTCGACGAGGTACGCGAAGCTCCAGTCAGGGGCGAACACGAGGAAGTACGCGCAAACCGGCGCGAAGACGAGGCAGGCGAACAAGGAGACGACCGCGAGCGGCCGAGCGCGCGCGCCCGGCGCCAGCCGAGGTTCCGCCGCGCGCAGCGCGCCCAGGCGGTGAGGGGCTGCAGCGCTGAACCAGGCGAGCAGCGCACCGAGAGCAAAGCCGACGAGGGGAGCGACGAAGGCGGGCACGCGGCGCCGAAAGTAGTCCTGTCGCCCCCTCCTGAGCAAAGTGCCTGGACCTTTTCCTGACCAGGACGACTCGAGCGGCCCACACCGGGGCTCTTCCGGGCGCGGCTGGGCAGGCTGGGCGGAACGTTTGCCCTGGGGACGCCGCCGCGCTAAGCGGCTGCGCACATGGAGCCGCGCCTCGTCCGGGAGATGCTTGAGCGCGTTCGGACCGGCGAGCTTGCCGTCGAGGAGGCGCTCGATGGCCTCCGAGGGCTGCCTTTCCGGGACCTGGGCGTCGCGACCGTCGATCATCACCGCGCGCTCAGGCAGGGCGTCCCCGAGGTGATCTTCGGCGAAGGGAAGACACCGGAGCAGATCGCCCTGATCGCCGGGGAAATCTCGGGGGCGGGGCAGAACGTGCTCGTGACCCGGGTCGACGCCGCGAAGGGCGCGGCGGTCTCGGCGCTCTTGCCCGCGTTCCGTTATGTGCCCCTCGCGCGGACCGGCAGCATCGAGGTCGCGCCGCCGCCGAAGCGCGCCGCCGGGGCGGTCGCCGTCGTGACCGCGGGCACGAGCGATCTCCCGGTCGCCGAGGAGGCCATCGAGACGCTGCGCGCCGTGGGCCTCGAGGCGAAGCGGCTCTACGACGTGGGGGTCGCGGGGCTGCACCGCTTCCTCCATCGCGTCGAGGAGCTGCGCAAGGCGTCGGCCGTGATCGTGGTCGCGGGCATGGAAGGCGCGCTGCCGAGCGTGGTCGGCGGGCTCGTGGCGGCGCCGGTGATCGCGGTGCCGACGTCGGTCGGCTACGGCACTGCCCTGGGCGGCTTCACCCCGCTCTTCGCCATGCTCACGTCGTGCGCCTCCGGGGTCGCCGTGGTCAACATCGACAGCGGCTTCGGCGCGGCGATGGTGGCGCATCGCATGTTGCCGAAGGAGTAGCGCGGAACGAGCGCGACCGCGGGAGCGCCGCGCCGCGCCGCGAAGGCGCCCGGGGAACGGAGAAGGCGAGAGATGGGACACGGGCACGATCACGACGACGCGCACGGAGGCCAGCACCACCACGGGCACGCGCACGGGGGCCATGACGATCACGGGCACGCGCACGGGGACGATCACGGCCACGCGCACGGGGACGATCACGGCCACGCGCACGGGGGCCATGACGATCACGGGCACGCGCACGGGGACGATCACGGGCACGCGCACGGGGACGATCACGGGCACGCGCACGGGGACGATCACGGGCACGCGCACGACCATCCGCGCGCGCCGCTCCTCGAGGAGGGCGCGGGCACGGGCAAGGTCCTGTTCTTCGACGCCTTCAGCGGGATCGCGGGCGATATGACCATCGCCGCGCTGCTCGATCTCGGGGTGCCCCTCCTCGTCATCGAGCGCGCCGTCGCCGCGCTGCCGCTCGATGGGTTCCACCTGCACCGGGGCCACGCCCATCGGAGCGGCATCGTGGCGACCTCGTTCGACGTGCACGTCGAGGCGCCGCAGCCGGAGCGCACCTACGGATCCATCGACGCCATGCTCGCCGCCGCGCCGCTCGATCCACCGGTCGCCGCGCTGGCGCGCCGGATCTTCCGGCGCCTCGGCGAGGCGGAGGCCGCCGTGCACCGGATCCGCCTGGAAGACGTGCACTTCCACGAGGTCGGCGCCGTCGACGCGATCGTCGACATCGTGGGCTCCGCCGCGGCGATCGTGCACATCGGGGCGGAGGTCGTCGGATCGCCGCTGCCCATGGGGCGCGGGTTCGTGAAGGCGCGGCACGGGATCCTCCCGCTGCCGCCGCCCGCGGCAGTCGCGTGCCTCCGCGGCGTCCCGACCTACGGCGTCGAGCTCGACGCCGAGCTGGTCACGCCCACCGGCGCGGCCATCATCGCCACGCTGGCGACCCGGTTCGAGCGCTGGCCTACGTTCGCCCCCGATCGGATCGGCTTCGGCGCCGGTCAGCGCGAGCTGCCGGACCGCCCCAACCTGCTGCGGGTCGTGCTCGGGACGCGCACGGGTGGAGACGAGAGCCTCGGCAGCGCGTCGCACGTGATCGTCGAGGCGAACGTCGACGATCTGACGGGCGAGGTGGCAGGGCACGCGATCGAGGCGCTGTTCGCGGCGGGCGCGCTCGACGCCTGGGCGGCGCCGATCACCATGAAGAAAGGGCGCCCCGCCCTGACGATCGCGGCGCTCGCGGCCGCCCCCCAGGCCGACGCCGTCGCGACGGCGCTGCTCCGCGAGACCACCAGCATCGGGCTACGGAAGATCCCGGTCGGGCGCACCGAGCGGCCGCGGCGGATCACCACGGTGCAGACGGCATACGGAGCCATCCGGGTGAAGATCAGCGAGGGGCCGTTCGGGCCGCCGCAGATCAAGCCGGAGTTCGACGATTGCGCCGCGGCGGCGAGGACGCACGGCGTGCCGGTGCGTGAGGTCGTCTCGGCGGCGCTGTCGGCCGCCAAGAAGTGACGCCGCGCCGCGCAGAGGGCTGCCGCGCGGCGCCGAGCTCGCCGAGCGGCGCAGCGTCACCCCGCGGCAGCGGTCAGTCGGGGCGCTGGATCGGGAGCGCCTCGGCCTCCCACGAGAGGAAGCCGCCCTCGAGGAACGCGACGGGCACGCCCTCCTCGGCGAGCTTCGCGGCGACGTCCTTCGACTTGTCGCCGGAGCGGCAATAGAGGACGGGCGCGCCGGCCAGCATGTGGAGCTCGGCGAGCCGGCCCTCGATCTCCTCGATCGGGATGTGCACAGCGCCCGGGATGTGGGCGCGGCCGTAGGCGGGGGTCTCACGCGTGTCCACGGGGACCACTTGACCCTCGCGGATCAGCTGCGCCAGCTCGGCCGCCCGGATGGCGCCCTCGGCGCGCGGGAGGAACGGATCGAGCAGCTCGCGGAGCTGCTTTCGGTTGAGGACGCCCTGCTCGGCGGCCACCGGGCGGCCTCGATGAAAGACCATGAACGTCGGGACAGCCTGGATGCGCAGCGTGGTGGCGATGCGCTTCGACCGGTCGATGTCGACCTTGACCACCTTGGCCTTGCCTTCGAGCTCGCGCGCGATGGCGTCGACCTCCGGCGCGACCGTCTTGCACGGTCCGCACCAGGTGGCGGTGAAATCGATGAGCACGGGCAACTCGCTGCGGAGCACCTCGCGCTCGAACTCCTGCTCGTTGATCTCGGGAACGGCCATGGCGGGCGAATTCATAGCGGGCCTTTCCTGCGAGATCGAGCGGCGCGAGGGCTCCGGCGCCGAGATCGCGGAGATGAACGGGATTTCAGCGCAATTTCGGCGCGCGGAGCGCTGCACGGCCGGCGGCGCCTGCGGACGTGCGGCCCGCGCCCCGCCCCGTCAGCGCGGGACGCGCGCGCGCACGGTGCGTGTATCGATGGAGTCGCGCAGGGCGTCGGCGATGAGGTAAGAGCCGCCGACCGTCGCCAGGAGCAGCACGAACGGGAAGACGAGCAGCCGGATCTCGCTCGGGTGCCGCGCCGCCTGGCCCAGCGTCTCTCCCCACGAGGCCGCGCGCGCGGGCGCGCCCATCCCGAGGAACGAGATCGCCGCCTCGAGCAGGACGACGGACGCCACGCCGAGCACCGAGCTCACGATCACGGGGCCGAGCGCGTTCGGGAGGATGTGGCGGTAGAAGACGCGCAGCCGGGTGCTGCCGAGCGCGCGCGCGGCCATCACGTACTCCTCGCTCGACGCGCGCAGCACCTCGGCGCGCACGAGGCGCGCGATCTCCGCCCAGCGGACGAAGGCGACCGCGAGCACCAGCGACAGCGCGGAAGGCTCACGCTCGATCGCCCGCACGATGGCCACGACGAGGATCGCCGGGAAGGTGTCGACCGTCTCGACGAGGCGGACGAGGCCGTCGTTCCAGACGCCGCGCAGCGTGCCCGCGAGCCCGCCGAGCACGACGCCGAGGAACATGCCCACGAGCACCGCGCTGAGCGACAGGCCGAGCGCCGTGCGCGCGCCGTAGATCAGCCGCGCGGCGAGATCGCGGCTCTCGAAGTCCGTGCCGAGCGGGTGGTCGAGGGACGGCGACGCGTTCGGGCCGGCGTCGGTGCGCTGCTCCGGGCCGTAGCGGATGGGCGGCCAGATCGCGAAGCCCTCGAAGCGCACCCTGAGCTCGGCCTCGGTGAGCGACTCGAGCGCGGCGCCCTCGGTGACCGCGGGCAGGATCTCCGCGCGGCCCGGCCCGAAGCAGGCGATCGGCGCGGGGGCGGCGAGGAGCTCGGCGAAGATGGCTAGCAGGGCGAGGACGCCGAGCAGCACGGCGCCGATGGCGACGCGCTTGCTGCCCACCATCCGGCGGAGGAACGCGGTCGCGTGGGTCACGCCTCGCTCCTCCGTGAGAGCACCGCCGGGCCGAGCCGCGGATCGACGAGCACATAGGCGAGGTCGGTCGCGATCACGCCGAGCGCGGCGATGGCCGCGGCGCCGATCGAGATGGCCATGAGCCAGCTCACGTCGCGCGCCTGCACGGCGAGGAGCGTGAGCTCGCCGAGCCCGTGGAGCTCGAAGACGCGCTCGACGACGAAGGCGCCGCCGAGCGCCATCGGCGGCTCGAGCATGGCGAGCGTCACGACCGGGAGCACGGCGTTGCGGAGCCCGTGGACGGCGATGGCGCGCGCGGGGCAGGCGCCGCGCGCCCGGGCGGCCCGGATGAAGTCCTGCGTGAGGACCGCGACGAGCGCGGCGCGCTGCTGCCGCGTCGGCGCGGCGACCAGCGAGAGCGCGATGATGCACGTCGGCAGGAGCAGGGACCGCGCGCCGCCCGAGAGGAGCGCGGCGGCCACGGCCACGACGGCGGTCGGGAGGACGGCGGCGGTGAGCACGGCGGCCGCGATCGCGGAGTCGCTCCGCCGGCCCTGCGAGGCCGCGCTGAGCGCGCCGAGCGGGATCGCCACGGCGTAGGCCAGCGCGATCGCCCCGAAGACGAGCGCGAGGGTGACGGGCGCGCGCCGCGCGAGCTCGTCGAGCACCGGCTCTCCGGTCGCCGCGACGCCGAGCCGGTGGGTGACCGCGCCGAGCGCCCACTTGCCGTAGCGGGTCTCGAGCACGGTCGCCGCGAGCTGCGCCGGGCCGGTGAACACCTCGAAGTCGCTGCGGTACACGTTCCAGAACGACCTCCACCGCGTGACGCACGCGCGGGCCTCCGCGAGGTCGTCGCCCGGGGCGATCCGGTCGTCGATCTCCGCGATGTGGGCCGCGACGTCGACGAGGGCGCGCGCCTGCTCGAGCGTGGCGGCGTCGCGCGGCGGCTGCAGCGCGGCGATCACCGCCTGCAGGGCGAACGTGTCGAGCTCCAGCAGCTCGGCGGCGCGCGACGCGGAGCCGTAGCGGACGAGGCGCCGCACGGCGCTCCGGACCGACGCGCTCCGGAACTCGATGCCGCGGTCGTCCCAGAAGCGCGTCCAGAACGCGACCGCGTGCGCCGGGTCCGCGGCGTCGTCGGCCCGCGGCAGGCCCATCCGCGCCGCGACGGGGGCGAGCGCGAGCGCGACGCGGGTGCGCGGCTCGGGCGCGAGCGCGTCGAGCGGCAGGATGTGCGGCAGCGCGGCGCCGCCGAGGCGACGCAGCTCGTCGGCGGCGGCTGCCGCGTCGTCGCCGCCGGCCGCGATGGCCTGCGCGGCCGCGAGGGCGCGCAGGCGCACGTCGCGCGGCGCCAGGTTGATGAAGCGCGGCAGGTCGAGGAAGCGCTCCCGGCGGAGCCGCGCGAGCTCCGCGCTGGAGAGCGAGCTGGCGAGGAGCGGATCGTCCGTCGGATCCGGGACGAAGGAGAGCACGAAGAAGGTCAGCAGCGAGACGCCGACGAGGGTCGGCAGCGTCCAGAGGAGCCTGCGGAGCGCGTGGCGGAGCATCTCTCTCGGCCCGGAGTCAGCGCAGGATGGCGTCGAGCAGGTCGATGCGCATCCCGAACTTGTAGGGGGAGGCCTTTACCACCTCCATCTTCTGGCCAGAGATCGTCTCGTCGTTGCCCTCGAGGTACCCGCCGGCGTTGATGCCGATGACCCTGCCCTGGCCGTTGAAGATGGGGCTCCCGCTCATGCCGCTCGTGCTGCGGGCGTCGTGCTGGATCAGCCAGGCCTCCGCCGCGGGCGCGGGCCGGCCGTTCGCGCCCGTGATCCGGCCGATGTTGGCGGCGAGGAACGTGGCGACGGGGTTCGCGGTGTCCGTGAGCCGCTCCGGGAAGCCGATCAGGTACACGTCGTCGCCGGCGCCGGCCGCCGCGAGCTCTTCCCGCGTCGCGAGCTCGAGCACGGCGGCCGCGCGCCCCGCGATCGTCACGGTGCCGATGTCGGGGGTGAGCTGATCCGCGCTGTCGCGGTACTGCGGGTGCGTCCGCATGCCGGTCACGGCGAAGCTTATCTGGCCCCGGCCCTCGTTCTCGAGCGCCGCGATCGCGCCGCCGCGGCGCTTGGCCGCGGTGATGCAGTGGGCGTTCGTCACGAGGACGGAGGGACGCACCGCGAACGCCGTGCAGAACCCCTCGCGCCCTGCGGCGAGCATGAAGATCCCTTTCCTGGAGCGGTCGTGGAGGTTGCGCCCGAAGTTCGCGTTCGACGGGTGGAGCGTCCCGAGGCGGCGCTCGATCTCCTTGCGCCGGGGGTCCTCCGGCGAGAGGCCCGCGAGCTCCTCCCGCAGCTGGCTGATCTCGTCGTGGGAGGAGCGGTTGTAGACGATGAGCGCGGCGAGGCTCGCGAGCGCGATCACGAGGAGCGCGGCGAGGATGTAGGTCGTGCGGCGCTGGCCTGCCGTCGCGGCGTGCACCTCCTTGTGGAGCATGGCGTTGATCTCGACGGTGCCGCGGGGCTTCGCGCGCCCCGTGGCGGCCGCGACGGCGGAGGAGATCATCATGGCGATCGTCCGCTCGCCGACCCGCCGAGCTCCGGCCGGCGGCGCCGCCGGGACGTGCCCAGGGGGGGCGGCAGCGGGCGCCGGGTACGCGGCGGGCGCGGGGTACGCAGCGGGCGCCGGGTATGCAGCGGGCGCGGGGTACGCGGCGGGCGCGGGGTACGCGGCGGGCGCGGGGTACGCGGCGGGCGCGGAGTAGCCCGCAGTAGGCACGGGGTACGCGGCGGGCGCGGGATGGCCCGTCACTGGCGCAGGGTAAGCCGCGGCAGGAGAGGGGTGATGCGCCACAGCGTGCGCCTGCGGCGGGCCCGACGTGCGGCGCTCGACGATCTCCAGCCGCACCCGCGGGCCCTTGGCGCCGAACGTGATCTCGTCGCCCGACGCGATCGGGTGCCGCTTGATCCGCTGCCCGCCCGCGTAGGTCCCGTTGCGGCTGTCGAGGTCGTAGAGCACCCAGCCAGCCGCCTCGAGGCGCGCCTCGGCGTGGTGGCTGCTCGCGTCGCGATCGTGGTTCGGGTCGAAGACGACGTCGTTGTCCGGCGCTCGACCGAAGCGCACCGCGCGCCGGTCATGGATCTCCACAGAACCGGCGTTGCGCCCGAAGGTATGTACGACGCGCAGCATCACGGCGCCGGGACCCCCTGCAGCAGATCGATCCGCATCCCGATGCGGAACGGCGAGCTCTGCGTCACCGTCGCCTTCCGGCCGTCGATCGTGACGTTGTCCTCGTCGTCGATGTGCGCCGCGTGGATGCCGATGACGTGCCCGTACTGGTTGAAGATGGGGCTCCCGCTGTTGCCCCCGCGCGTGACGGCGTCGTGCTGGATCAGTACCGCTCGATCCGGCGTCGTCGCCTCCTCGTCGATGCCGGTCACGCGCCCGATGCGGCCCTCCAGGAACGTCGCCGAGGGGCTCAGCGGGTCCATCAGGCGACCGGGGAAGCCGATGACGTAGGCGTCGTCGCCCGGCCCGATCGCCCGCAGCTCGGCGTCGTTCGCGAGCTTCACCGTGCGCGTCGCCTTGCCGGCGATCCGGAGCAGGGCGACGTCCGGCGAGCCGGCGCCCGCCTGCCCCGGCTTGTACGCCGGGTGGGCCGACATCGCGACGATGGGGAAGCGGACCTTCCCCATCGAGTCGTTCTGCGTGACGATCGAGGTGCCGCCGCGGGCGCGGCAGTCGCGGACGCAGTGAGCGTTCGTCGCGAGCAGATCGGGCGCGATGGCGAACGCCGAGCAGCAACCGCCGATGCGGTTGTCCACCTTGTAGCCCATCACGTAGAGCGCCAGCCTGTTCTGCTCGAAGATGGCGCGCCCCGAGAGCACCTGCTCCGGGATCGCGCCCGACGGGCGCGCCGCCGGCGCGATCCCGAGGCCGACCTCGCGCGCCAGCGCGTCGGCCGCCTGGCGCGATCGGTACGTGACCACGAACGCCACGGCCACGGCGACGAGCGCCGCGGCGACGCCTAGCCCGAGGATCAGGTTGTGGCGCGACACCTTGCGCCTCGCCTCGTCCGCCTTGGCCCGCACGAGCGCCAGCGCCTTCTCCTCGCGCCGCATCGCCTGCACGACGGCATCCTTGACGATGCGCTGCGCGGTCTCGACGTCGACGCGGCCGTCCGCGTCCGGGCGCCCGGGGGGCCACTCTTCCTGCGGGGCGGCCGGAGTCTGCCGGCCACGCTTGTCGTTGCTGCGCAGCATCGCGGTGGGGGGCGCGCGCACGTGCGCTACGCGCACCCTAACGAAGCAGGTAGTAGCCGGCGATGGTAACGCACGCGACGGCGCTCACGATCATCAAGATCACCAGCCACTGCGGCGCGCCGTCGGTCGGGATCATGATCGGCTCGTCGCCCTGGACGGGCGCGCGGGCGTTGCGCTCGTCCAGCGCGTCGTCGGCCGGCACGGGCGAGGCGACGTGGTCGTAGTCGTCCCCGTCGTCGTCCATGTCGCTGTCCGCGCTGCTCAGCCACGATTTCGGCGAGGGGGGGCGCTGCGAGATCTTCTTCTCGTCGAGCTCCTTCACCTTGCGCGCCGGCTCGGACGCGGCGGCGTTCTGGGCCAGGAGGTGCTCGGGCAGCGCGTACTTCTGGTAGCGGAGGTCCTCGATGTCCTCGAGCTCCGGCAGGGCGAGCCCGTCGCCGTCGAACTTCGCGACCACCACCGTGATGTTGTCGTGCCCGCCGGCCTGGTTGGCCCGATCCGTCAGCACCTTGCAGGCCTCGATCGGATCGTCGACGCTCCGCAGCACCTCGCGGATCTCCTCGTTCCGCACCATGCCCGAGAGCCCGTCGGAACAGAGCATCAGCGTGTCGCCCCGCCTGAGCTCCACGAAGGTGAGGTCGACCTGCACCGAGTCCGCGGTGCCGAGCGCCTGGAGGATGATGTTGTTGTGCTCGAAGGTCTCGGCCTCCTCCTCGGTGAGCTGGCCCGCCTCGATGAGCTGGTTCACGAGCGACTGGTCGCGCGTCACCTGCACGAGCCGATCGCCGCGGAGGACGTACGCGCGGCTGTCGCCGACCTGGCCGAGGAACAGGTGATCGTCCATCAGCGCGGCGATGGTCGAGGTGGTCCCCATCCCCCGCCGGGTCCGATCGAGCTTCGCCTCGCTGAAGATCCGGAGGCCCGCCGCCTCGATCGCCTGCACCAGCCGCGCCGCGAGCTCGTCGTGGTTCTCCGGGGGACCGGCGGCGCTCATCCGCTGGTAGATGATGTCGACCGCGAGCTGGCTCGCGACCTCGCCCGCCGCGGCGCCGCCCATGCCGTCGCACACGCCGAGCAGGGCGCCCCGCTCGCCGACGACCTGGTAGCGATCCATCTCCATCAGGCCGCGGCTCGCGTTCGTGAGATCCGCGACGATGAAGTTGTCCTCGTTGTGCTCGCGGACCTGGCCCACGTCGGTCCGGCCGAACAGCCGCAGCACGACCTCGGGGCGACGCGGCTCGTCGGGCGGTGTCGCCGCGCCGTCCATGCCGTCGGGGCGCTGCCCGCCCTCGTCCGGCTCGCCACCCCCCGGCGCCTCGCCCGCGAAGCGCCCGGAAGCGCCGCCGTGGGCGGCCTCCGCGGCGGGGGTCTCGTCGAGCGCGCCGTCGTACGACGCGGCCGCGAGGGAGGCGTGCGCCTGAGCGGCGGCCGGCGGAGCATCGGGGGTCACAGCGTCTCCTAGGTCGTCCGACCGTGCGGCGCTTCCATCCGTGTCCTCCTCGCGCGACCCGCCGGCGGTGAGCCGCACCCGCGGCGGCGGAGGGAGCTTCCGCCCGACCTTCTCCGGGCTCGATGCGCTGGGCGCCTTCACGGGCTTCACTGCGATGCCAGCCTTGTGCGCGGCGTTCGCAGCCGGACGCGTCTTGGGCGGCGGGGGCTTCCAGTTCACGGGCTTGCCTGCTTCCACAGACCCCGCCTTGCCGGGCTCGAGCGACGCGGCGCCGTGCGGGGAGTCATGAAGCGCCTTGCCGGCGTGGCTGCTCGAGTCGGTTCCTGCGGACGTCGCGCCGGGGAGCCCCTCGACTTCCAGCGCCTCGGTCGGCGTTTCGCGGACGGTCTGGTCGCTCATCTGGGGAGATCCACGCGGAACAGGTGCTGCCCGATGCGCACGAAATCGCGATCGAGGAGGCTGACGTCCTCGCGGATGGCGACGTAGGTCCCGTTCGACGAGTCCAGGTCGCTGAGCGTGAACTCCCCCGTGGCCGGGTTCCTCCGGATGGCGGCGTGGCGTCGCGAGAGGAACGGATCGGCCGTGAATACGATGTCTCCCGTCTCCCGTCCGATCACCGTCTCATCCCGGTAGAGGTGGTACACGTCCCGCGTCACGCCCTCCACCGTCCGCTGGCAGAGTCTCGCCCGGCGGTGGATGGCGGGCGAGCCAAACAGCAACGTTCCATGCTGGATGGCATGGCCGAGGCCTCGCTCGCCGTCGTTCACGGTCTGAAACTGTAACACCTCGAGGCCCAGGAGGAGCAAGTCGCCATCTCTGAGGGGGTGCGTCTTCCGGATGCGGAGGTAGATGCGGTTGACGCTGCCCAGGTCACGGAGAACCCAGGACCCGTCCTGCGGGATGATCCGCGCGTGCCGCGGCGAGACGTACTGGTCGTCCTCGAGGAGGATATCCCCCTCGGTTCGGCCGATGTCGATCTGCGGGCCCGCGAGGGGGAAGCTCTTTCCCTCGGTCCCGTCTTCGACGATCACGATGAGCTTGCCCTCGAGCGCTCGGGTCGGCTGGGTGTCAGCCGGGACCCACGCCGGCGGGCGGACCGAGAGGGACGCGCGCAGCGGCGCGAGCGGCCGCTGGGAGGCTGGCGGCGCGCTGCTCGCCTCGTTCGAGATCGGCCCGGCGGGCTCGGCTGTCTGCGGGGGCCGCTGCGGGTCGCGCCGGGCGTCCGGGGCGAGCGCGGGCGCGGGCTGCGGGCGCTCGGAGGCGGCCCTGGATGGGCGCTCGGAGGCGGGCCGCTCGCCCTCGAGGGGCGCACCGCAATATTTGCAGAACCGCGTGCCCGCCAGGCACTGACCGCGACAGCGCGCGCACTCGACCGGCGGGACGGGAGCCCGCTGCGACGACGCGATGTCGACAACCGGCGAGCCGACGATCTTGTCCGCGTTGCTCCCGCTGGCCGCGGGCGGGGACAGCCGCGCTGGGGGCAGGGCGACCGGGGGCAGCGGGGGCGGAGCCGGCCGGGCCGGCGCGCCGGCCCGTTGATGCGCGTCTCCGGCGCCGGAGCGCTCGTCGCGCGCCGCTGGCGGCGGCGCGGCCTCGGCAGGCGGCGCGTTCCGGGGCGCGGCGGGCGTGACGTCGTGGAGACCTCGCGCGGTCGTCCCGATCTCCTCGTGAGGCGGGGGCGCCATGTACGGCGCGCCAGGGGAGAGCGCGGTGCCTGGCTCGCCGCGCTCTCCCCTGGCGCGCTTCGACACCTGGCTCACCGGCTGCGGGGCGCCCGCCGGCGCTCCGCCATCTCTCCTGTTCAGCGCCGCGCCGCACGTCACGCAGAAGCGGTAGCCCGGAGGGTTCTCCCCGTTGCAGTTCGCGCAGGAGAGCCCCAGGATCGCGTCGGTGATCGAGGGCGTCGCGGGCGGCGCGGGCGCATCACCCCGCTCGGTGACCCTCGGCCCTTGCAGGGCTGGCACCATCTGGATCGCGCTGTCCAGCGCGCCAGCGGCCGGCGTCGCGGCGCCCTCGCGCGCCGGGCGCGAGGCGCCCTCGGCGCGGCCGTGCACCACCGGCATCGCTGGCTCCGTCCTCGCCGCGCTGAGCGGGCTGAAGGAGAACACGGGCGCCTCCGGGCGAAGGCGCCCCGGCGCGCCGCGAGGCCCCGGCGCCCTGGCGGCCGCGCGGGCGTCGTTCGCCGGCGGCGTCTCGGCCTGCGCGGGCGCCGGCAGGGCCGGGAGCGACACCTGCGGCAAGCCGCTCGGCGGCGTCGGCGGGACGACCCGCGCCTCTCGAGCCTTCAGCCGGCGACCGCAATCCTGACAGAACGTCAGATCGCCAGCGTTGTCGCGGCCGCACACATCGCAGATCACGCTGCCGAGGGGACCGCGGAGCGACGGTCGAGTCAAGTAGCCGGTGCGTTCTCTCGATCGGACAGGGGAACCGCTCAGCGCCGGCCGACCTCGGTCCGCACCTCGAGGAGGAGCTCGAAGCCGACGAATTGCGCGATGGCGGTGGCCCGCTCGTAGTTGGCCGTGTCCCTCCAGCCAGCGAGCAGCACCGGCCGGTACACGCAGCTCACGCCGAGCACCGCGCGGCGCGAGACCTCCAGCTCGACCCCGACGCCGCCGAAGATGAGCGCGCCGCCCGTCTCGACGCCCCACTCGTTCCCGTAGGCGACGCCGCCGATCCCGGCGGAAAAGTAGGGAGCCGCCCGGTAACCGATGTCCGGCAGGTACCTCATCTCGGCCCGGAGCTGCTGGAAGATTCCAAGCCGGTAGAGGTTGCTCGAGTCCATCTTGGTGAACTGGTACGCGCCGCCGAAGTACCAGGGCCCCGGCGAGCGGTATCCGCCGCGGATCGCGAGCCCGCCTCCGCTGCCCAGGATGCACGCGTAGAGGGGCCCGGAGCGCGGGCAGGCAGCGCCAGGATCGAGGCTCATCTCGGCCACGAGGGCGACGCCGTACTGCACGTACTCGACGTGCAGCGGCGGCGGCCGGGAGGCGAGCTCGACGCGCGGCTTGACGGCAGGCGATGGCTCCTGCGCGGCGGCGGCCTCGTCCCCCGCCGCGTCGAGCCGAGCGCTCCCGGCGGGCGTGGCGCGGCCGTCCTCGGCCCCTTCGCCTCGGCCTCCTCCCGTCCGACCACCGGCGGGAGCGCCTGGCGCGGCGCCGTGGGGCGCGCCGTCGGGCTGGGGGGCCGGAGGCGCGGCCCGCGCTGTCAAGGACAGCAGGGCGCCGGCCGCGATGATCGCGGCCAAGAGCGCGCCGGGCGGAGATCGCAAACGCACGAGTTGTTTGAGATACGCGAGAGATCTCCCGCCGGCAACGCTCCTCCGCCGCGCGGGCGCGGGGGCGCCTCGGAGCCGAACTCCGACGTGGGCGCGCGCGGCCGCCTGGGGGCACCTCCGCGCCTCTACGTGGCCGCCGTGCCCGCCGCGCCCCCTTCGCGTCTCGCGCGCCCCTCAGGAAAAGACGCGACGGAAGGGGGAGGCGAGCGGTCTCTTGAAGCCCGACACCATACGCCGCTTGACGGCAGCTGCGAGGGTCGCCTAAACGAAGCCACCTTCATGGAGATTCACCTCGACAAGCGTGCCGTAAAGCAGATCCGCCTCTCTGCGGCGGATGCCGTTGAGGAAGGCGACACCGAAGCGCTGCGCGAGGACGTCCTCGAGGCGTTCTCGGAGGAGCAGGTCGAAGAGATCGAGCGTCGTCTGGACAGCGGTGATTTTTTTGAGTTCTTGACCGACGTGCTCGACGAGTGGGGGGGCGACGACGTGGACGAGCTCTTCGAGCTCCTCGAGACCCAGCTCGGCGACATCGGCATCGATCTGAAGTACGAGCCGCGCGAGGACGACGACGACCTCGACGAGGCCGACGATGACGACCTCGCCGACGACGACGAGGACGAGGACGGCGACGACGACGCCGAGCTGGAGCCCGAGGACGACGAGGACGACTGAGCGCGGTCGGCGCGCCGCCGCGGCGACGCGCCGCGCGGCGTCCCCGCGTCAGCGGTCCTTCCCGCCGTCGAGCTCGCGGAGGATGTAGTCCGCGCACGGGCGAGGCGCCGCAGGGAGCGACGGACATATTGCGTGCGCGCAGCGCGCGTAGCGCGAGTCGGGGAGCTCCCGGGCAATCCGGGCCGCGGTGGCGCACGCCTCCTCGCTCCGACCCTCCTCGCGCCACAGCTTCGCCTCGGCCCAGAGCGCGTCGTCGCGCAGGATGGACGCGGGGTGGTCCGTATAAAGCTTGCGCAGCTCGCGGCGCGCGGCCGCGCGATCGCCGAGCGCGTCGCGGTAGAGGCGCGCGATCTCGAGCTGCGCGTCGTCGAACTTCTCGCGGTCGTAGCTGCCGGTGACGGCCGGCTCGCGCGCCGAGAGCATCTCCCTCAGGTAGCCGATGGCCTCCTCGGGGCGCCCGAGGGACGCGGCGAGCTCCGCCGCGTGGAACAGGGCGTCGTCCGTCAAGCTGCCGACCGGATACGGGTGTGCGCGCGCGGCGGCGACGAGCGCGCGCAGCGCGGCCTCGCGATCGCCGCTCCGCTCCAGGAGGAGCGCTGTGTGGTAGGCGACGTCCTGATCGAGCTCCGTCCCGCGGAGCGCGGGGCCGTGCTGCCGCAGCCACGCGAGCGCGCCCGCCGCGCCGGCGCGATCTTCTTCGCGCTGGATGAGCCGCTTCAGCGCGTTGCGCGCGAGCCCGTGCGACGGGCGGCGCAGCGTCGCCGCCAGCAGCATCGCGTAGCCCGCGTCCGCGTCGCCGTGTTCGATCGCGAGATCGGCGAGCTCGAACTCCGCGCGCTCGGAGCGCGGCCCGCGCGGCGAGTCGGCGAGCAGCCGCTCGTACGACGCGCGCGCCTCGCCCCAGGACTCCGCGCGCTCGAACGAGCGCGCCTGCATGAGGCGGGCCTCGTCGCGGTCCTTCACGCGCAGCGCCTGCGACGCGGCGTCGTCGAACGAGCGGGCCGCCTCTCGGTAGCGCCCCGCGTGGTAGGCGCGCTCGCCGGCGGTCATCGCGGTGAGGTAGGCGTCGCCGCGCACCGGCGCGCACGCGGGGCCGAGCAGCGCGGCGATCGCGATCGCGAGGGCGAGCGCCGGCGCGGGGGCGTTCGTGGGGCGGCGGCTCATGCGCGCGCGCCCTCGGCGCCGCGATCGCGCGGCAGCGCCAGCACCTCGGCGAGCGCCTCGGCGAGGGCGCTCGCCGCGGGCGCGACCTGCTCCGGCGCGAGATCGAGGTGGGTCACGGCGCGGACGGCGCTCCGGCCCGTCGCCCCCACGAGCACGCCGCGCCGCCCGGCGGCCTCGACGAGCCGCTCCGCCGGGATGCCGGGCGTCTCGATGTAGAGGATGTTCGTCTCGGGCTCCTCGATCGTCGCGGGCGGCGCGCCCGTCGCGGACCGCGCCACCGCGCGAAGGGCCGCCGCGCGCATCGCCCGCGCGATGGCGCGCGCGGCCTCGTGGTCCTCGGTGATGCGGCCCTGGTGGTGCGTGAGCGCGTACAGGGCGGCGGCCGCGAGCACGCCGGCCTGCCGCATGCCGCCGCCGAGCATCTTCCGGAAGCGCAGCGCGGCGCGGACCACGTCGGCGCTGCCGCACAGCGCGGAGCCGACGGGCGCGCCGAGCCCCTTCGAGAAGCAGACGCTCACCGTGTCGAACGGCGCGGCGAGCTCGGCGGGCGTTCGACCGGCGGCGACCGCCGCGTTCCAGAGGCGCGCCCCGTCGAGGTGCAGCGCGAGCCCGTGCGCGCGCGCGACCGACGCGATGGCGAGCACGTCCTCCTGCGGGAAGACCCGGCCGCCCGCGCGGTTGTGGGTGTTCTCGATCGCGACGAGGCGCGTGCGCGGGAGGTAGTACTGCGGCGGCTTGATCGCGTCCTCGACGTCGGCCGCCTTGAAGAGGCCGCCGCGCCCGGCGAAGACGAACTGCACGCCGCTCCAGGCCGGCGCGGCGCCGCTCTCGTAGAACGCGCAGTGCGCGCCCTCGCCCGCGATCACCTCGTCGCCGCGCTGCGTGTGACAGAGGAGCGCGATCTGGTTGCCCATCGTCCCGCTCGGCACGAAGAGCGCCGCCTCCTTGCCCGTGAGCTCCGCGACGCGCTCCTCGAGCGCCCGCACGGTGGGGTCCTCCCGGTACACGTCGTCGCCGACCTCGGCCGCGGCCATGGCGGCGCGCATGGCCGCGGTCGGTCGGGTGACGGTGTCGGAGCGGAGATCGATCGTCGCTTGCATCCTGGAACCTCGGCTGTCGGCGTCGGCCGACGTTGTAGCACCGCGTGGCGCCGCGCCCGCTACGCGGCGCCGCGCCCGCTACGTGGCGCCGCGCCCGCTACGCGGAGCTCGCCGCCGCGAGCCGCGGGAACCGCTCGGCCATCCGCCACGCGATGCGCGTCGCCATCGCCATGATCGGCACCTGCGAGTTCACGCCGATGCTCGTGGGGAGGATCGAGCCGTCGGCGACGAAGAGCCCCGGCAGCGCGAAGCACTCGCCGCTCTGATCGACGATCCCGCGCCGCGGATCGTTCGCCACCCGCGCGCTCCCGAGCGGGTGGAACGCCATGCACTCGATGCGGCGCGCGTCGATGGGCGCGCGCTCGGCCGCGCGCGCGGCGTCCATCGACGTGACCGGCGGCGCGCCGAGCAGCGCGGTGTAGACCTCGCGCGCGCCGGCGGCGAGCGCCATCTCGCTGAGGATCGTGATGGACCGGCGGAGCCGCGCGAGGTCGCGCGGCGCCATCGCGTACGAGACGAGCGGCTCCCGGCCGGGGCCGGGGCGGACGCGGCCGCCGCCCTCGTCGTGGATCATGGCGCCGAAGACGGCGCAGCGCGACAGCGCGGCGGCCCGACGCCGCAGCGCGGGCCCGACGCCGGGCAGGCCCGCCGCGAGCACGTTCACCGCCGAGTAGACGCCGACGAGCTTGATCCCCTCGGCGTCGAAGTGGTCGGAGTAAACGCTCTGGAGCGCGCCGTCCCAGCCGTTCAGCGCGTCGTCGAACCGGGCGACCACGCGCACCGCGGGGTGCAGCGTCACGCCGTCGCCGAGCCCGGAGCTCGCCCCGAACGCGCCCGTCGTGCGGAGGAGCAGCGGCGTGTGCAGCGTGCCGCACGCGGCGACGACGGCCTTCGCGCGCACCCGGAACCGGCGCGGCGAGGCCCCGGGCTCGCCGCCGAGCAGCCTCCCCTCGACGCCGACGGCGCGCCCGCGCTTCACGGCGATCCGCTCGACCAGCGCGTCGGCCACCACGCGCGCGCCCTGCGCGGTCGCCGACGGCAGGTAGGCGACGTCGACCGAGCGCTTGGCCCCGGCGGGGCAGGTGAAATTGCACCGGCCGTTGCCCTCGCACGCGTCGCCGGTGTTGCGGCGGAGCGGGCGCATCGGGATGCCGAGCCGCCTCGCCCCCTCGACGAGCCGCGCCGTCGAGGCGGAGCGCAGCACCTCGGGGACCTCGCGGACCTGCAGCCGGTGCTCGACGCTGTCGTGCGCCGCCTCGAGGGCGCGCTCCGACAGCTCGTCGAGGCCGAGGTCGCGGGTCCACCGCGCGTGGACGCTGCCCGGGATGCGGAAGCACACCCCGCCGGTCACGACCGACGATCCGCCGACGGCGCGCCCCAGGGTGAGCGAGATCATCGGCGTCTGGCCCACGCCGAACGCGGTGAACAGGCCAGCCTCGCGGAACAGCCGCCTCACCGACTCGCTGGGCTTCCAGCGCTGGTAGTCGTCAGGGCGAACGTAGGGGCCCTCCTCCAGCACGATCACGCGCCGCCCCGCCTCGGCGAGCAGCGCGGCGACGACCGCGCCGCCGGCGCCGGAGCCCACCACGACGACGTCGCACGCCTCGTCGAACCCCGCGGGCAGGTCGCGCCCGCTGACGATCGGCTCGCTCGACGCGATGCCGCCGCTCACGCGCCGCCCCCGGCGCCGAGCCCCGGCAGCCTGCGCCGCGCCGCGGTGCTCTGCCGGTCGAAGCCCGTCAGCGCGAGCTCCGCGCCTTCCTCGAAGGCGGCGATGCTCATCGGCACCTTGAAGGCGAGGAGCAGCATCGCGAGGAGCCCGGAGCGGCTCGACTCGAGCGCCTCCAGGTACGCGAGCCGCCGGCCGAGCGAGAGCCGGCTCATCCGGCCGAAGGCGCCGATCACGAAGGGCGGCAGCAGCTCGAGGCAGGCGGCCAGCAGCGCGAAGCTGCGCCGGGTCTCGGGGCTGCCCTGCCCGAGCGCGAGATCCAGCGCCGCGACCGCGCGCTCGCACACCTCGGCGCCCGGCGGGGCGAGCTCCCCGCGCTCGTCCTCGTCGCAGAGCATCGCCTCGGCGGCGGCCCACGCGACGCGTCGCGCCCACGGCGAGAGCCCGCGCCCGGCGCGCTCCCACCGCTCGATCCCTCGCGCGGCGCGCCGGGGCGCGCTCCCTCCCCCGTCCTCTTGCATGGCCGCGAGAGCCTAGCCCGGATCGACGCAGCGCCGAGGTCGAAGGCGGCGCGCGACGGGGTCGGGTGATCCCGGGCGCTTGGCTCGGCCACGCGGACGGGCTGTTCGCGTGCCATTGCAGAACGACATCCTGACGGTCCGCTGAAGGCGCGCGCCGTGCCGCGTCGAGCGCTGCGCCGCGGCGCGCGGATCGCTCCTCGCGGCCGCGCGCGGGCTGGCTGTCCGCCGCGGATCCGGTTCTGGTATTGAGCAGTGCGGCCGGGGGAGCACGGAGGAACGATGGCGGAGCGATCGCTGCAGCACCGGGATCCCGATAGCAAGGACGACGAGACGCTGAGGAGAGAGGCGCGCGTGCACCTCGCGAGCGAGCCGGCGCTGCAGCTCGTGGCCGAGCTGATCGCGCGGCTGCGCGAGCTCGATCTGCCGTGGTGGACGCCGGTCAAGCTGCGCGATCAGTTCGGCGCGGTCGAGCGGATGGGCTGGTTCCGCGAGCGGAGCGACGTGCGCCAGCAGATCACGACGTCCCTCACCGGCCTCTCGCCCAAGGCGGCCCGCCGCAAGACGCCCGACTTCCAGGGCGCGCTCATCGACTCCGTCATCGACGAGGGCGACATCACCCCGCGCGCGTTCGAGGACGCGTTCGATCCGCGCGATCTCGCGGTGTACGGCCCCGCGGGCGGCTACTGGCAGTTCTTCCGGGACTCGATGCCGTGGGATCAGGACACGCCGCAGCTCCAGGAGATCGTCGCCTGGCTGCTCAAGGCGCTGCTCGCGGATCGCAGCCCGTTCGAGGGCATCGGCAGGACGCCGATCCTGACGCCGTGGGACGTGCGCACGGCGATCGACGGCCGGCTGTGGCAGACCCGCATCCCGCTCGAGATCCGCGTCGCCATCGACAACGCGCGGCTCAAGCAGGAGCGCGAGCGCCCGGGCGTGCCGTTCCACGCCGACGGTGAGCTCGCGATCGCCGGGCCGGACGTCATCGCCGCGAACATCCCGCCGCGCGACATCCTCCCCGTGGTGCAGCTCGCGCAGAAGGCGATGCGCTTCGACGGGCCGCGGGCCGCCACGCCGAAGGCGGCGGCGCCGGTGGAGCTCTCGTCCGGCCGCGGCGGGGCGCCCGCTGCCGCTCCGCCGGCCGGAGCGGCAGCGCCTGCATCGGCGCCTGGGGCCTCCGCCCCCGTGTCGAAGCCGGCGACGACTGCGTCCGGCGGGCCCGTGTCGGGGCCGGCGGCGTCAGCGCCTGTGTCGTCCGGCGGCGGGCCCGTGTCGGCGCCTGCCTCCGGCTCGTCCGGCGGCGCGCCCGACGCGGGCCAGGCCGGCAAGGCCGCCGCGAGCGCCGCGCCCTCCGGGGCGGCCGGCTCGCCGCCGGGAGGCCTCGCCGCGTCGGTGAGCAGCCCGCCGGCCGGCTCCCCCGCGGGGCCGAAGGCCGCCGGCGGCATCACGCCGCCGAGCGCGATCGCCGCGAGGCCGCTCGCAGCGGCGGGCGCCGCGGCGGCGGTTTCACCGCTGGGGGGGGAGCCGTCGCGCAACAGGCTCCCGAGCGACCCTGGCACCTCGTCGGCGCGCGCTTCGACGCCGCCCCCTCCGGCGGTGCGCCCGTCGACGCCGCCCGCGCCGCGCGCATCGACGCCGCCCGCGCCCCCGGCGCCGCGCGCGTCGACGCCGCCTGCGCCGAGCGCCTCGCCGGACGGGGCCAAGGTCGAGTCGCTCGACGACCTCGAAGAGGAGGAGGACGATGACGACGGAGACAGCGGCGTGCCCGAGAGCGAGCGCACGAATCCGTGGGCGACCTCGGGCGACGGGAAACCGAAGGACGACCTCGACGACATCGGCGACGTCGAGTCGGTGAAGTAGCGCCGCCGGAGCGCGGAGCGCCGTCCGCGAGCGGATGGCGCGCTCCGTCAGGGCGCCGCGCCGCGCTGCCCGCGGCGGTCTTCATGTTTCTTCACACACGCTCCTGAACATCCTTCACACGCGCTGCGCAGCTTCGAGGTGTCCCGGAGCCGCGCGTCTGCGGCTCCGGTCGTTGCTGCCCGGGGCGGCGCCCGCGCTCGGACGAACCGAAGCCGCGCGCACATGCCCCGTGCACGGATCGACGGCGGAGACGCTCACGGAGGGTACGCATCATGCTGGGATTCGTGGTTGGAACGGCCTGTCTGATAGGCCTCGTCATGACGTTGAAGCGCGGCTCTAGGTACGACTGCGGGGCGCCCTGGGGCGCTGGGCCGCGCTTCTTCGGGCGGCGCGGGTTCGGGGGGCACGGCTTCCGCCGTCGCTTCTTCCTGTCCTTCCTCTTCGATCGGCTCGGCACCACGCCGACGCAGGAGAAGGTCATCGTCGCGGCCGTCGATGAGCTCCGCTCCGCCGCAGAGGCGCAGCGGAGCGAGATCCGCAGCACGCGCGCGGACGTCGCCGCGGCGATGCGGAGCCCGAGCTTCGACGAGACGCGCCTCGGCGAGCTCTTCGCGCGCCACGACACGGCCATCGAGTCGCTGCGCAGGGCCGCGGTCGGCGCGCTCGGGAAGGTCCACGCCGTGCTCGAGGACCGCCAGCGCGAGCAGCTCGCCGATCTCATCGAGATCGGGCCCGCCGCGTTCCGCGACATGTGGTCCGGAAGGGCCGAGCGGCGCGGCGACGATCCCTACAGGACCCACGGCCGGTGGGCGTGAAGGAGGCGATGAGACCATGATGCGACGTCAGATCACCATCGCGCTGCTCGCGCTCGGCACCGTCGCCGGGTTCGCCTCCGGCTTCTCCTCGCTGCGCTGCCGGGCGGAGGCCCGCCGCGACGCCTTCCAGCGCCACGTCGCGTCCATCTGCGTGGACGCCGCGCGGGAGGCCGATCGCTCCTGGCCGCGGAGCGCCCCGCGCGCGGTCCACGCGCCCGCGGCGGCCGACGCCGACACCGGCGCGGGTCCCTGAGCTATACAAGGGGTGAGCGGCGGCCGGTCGCCGCCGCACCTGCCCCCCGGGTCCTTCCATGGCGCTGCGGCTCCTGCTCATCGACGACGACACACGGCTCCACGCCTTGCTCGCGAGCTACCTCGAGCAGAACGGATTCGCGGTGACCGTGGCGTGCGACGGCGCGCGCGGCCTTCTGGCGCTCGCCGCGGGCACCTTCGACGCCGTCCTGCTCGACGTGATGATGCCGGGCATGGACGGCATCGAGGTCGTCCGCCGCATCCGGCAGAAGAGCTCGATGCCGATCCTCATGCTCACCGCCCGCGGCGACGAGGCCGATCGCGTGGTCGGCCTCGAGATCGGCGCCGACGACTACATCGCGAAGCCCTTCAGCCCGCGCGAGCTGCTCGCGCGCCTCCGCGCGGTGCTCCGGCGGGCCACGCCCGACGCCGCCGGCGAGCGGATCGTGGCCGGCGACATCGCCATCGACGTGCCCGGCCGCGTCGTCACCGTGTCGGGCAAGCCCGCCGATCTCACCGGCATCGAGTTCGACATCCTCGTCGCCCTCGCGCGGCGCGCCGGCCGCGTCGTCGCCCGCGAGGCGCTGCTCGAGGAGGCCGGCCGCGGCGACGTCAACGTCGGCGGGCGGACGGTCGACGTGCACATCTCGCACCTGCGGCAGAAGCTGTCCGACGACCCGAGGTCGCCGAGGCTCATCAAGACGGTGCGCGGCGTCGGCTACGTGCTCGCCAAGGACCGCGTGTGAGGAGGAGGTACCGGTCCTGGCTCTACGAGAACGGGCGCAAGGTCTCGATCGGCCGCTTCCTGAGCGCGCGGCTGCACCGCCGGATCTTCATGTGGTTCGGCGCGACCATCCTGATCACCGCGCTCGCCGCGGTCGCCACGATCGGGGCCATCGATCGCGTCGGCAACTCCGGCTGGCGGCGCGAGCACGCCCGCGCCCAGTCGTTCGTGGCCCACGAGTTCGAGCGGGTATGGGACGATCCCTCGGCCCGTGACGCCCTCGCCCGCGCGTTCGCCGAGGATCTCGAGATCGATCTGGAGCTCGTCGACACGACCGGGCGGCGGCTCGCGAGGTACGGCCAGCCCTGCCGGGCGCAGACCCTGGTCGCCCCGGTCCGCGACGAAGGGGGGCCGCTCGGCACCGTGCTCCTCTGCCCCGCGCGCGGCCGCTCCGGCGGATCGCTCCGGTTCGCTCTGCCGCTGCTCGCCGTGGCCATCGTCATGTGGGGGGCCTCGGGCCTCATCGCGCGCCGCCTCGCCCGCCCGCTCGTCGATCTGGCCCACGTCGCGCACGAGATCGGCGCCGGCAAGCTGTCGAGCCGCGTCCGGCTCGACTGCCACGGGCAGCAGGGCGAGGTCGGCATCGTCGCCGAGGCGGTCAACGACATGGCCGCGCGCATCGAGCGCCAGATCGCCGACCAGAGAGAGCTCCTCGCCGCCGTGTCGCACGAGCTCCGCACGCCGCTCGCCCGCATCCGCCTGCTGACGGAGATGGCCCGCGAGGGCGGCGGGCCGAGCGCCTGCGTGCTCGACGACCTCGACCGCGAGGTCATGGAGATCGACGCGCTCGTCGGCGACCTCCTGGCCAGCTCGCGCCTCGACTTCGCGGCCCTCACCGTGGCCCGCCTCGACCCGGCCGAGGCCGGGATCCGCGCCCTGGAGCGCGCAGGGCTGGATCCGACGCTGCTGGAGGTCGTCGAGGGGACGCCGGCGCTCCAGGTGGACGCGACGCTGCTGGCGCGCGCCCTCGCCAACTTGCTGGAGAACGCGCGCGCGCACGCTGGCGGGGCCGAGCGGCTGCGGGTCCGTCCCGGCGGCCAGCGCGGCGTCGTCTTCGAGGTCGAGGATCGCGGGCCCGGGTTCGCGGACGGGGAGGAGACGCGCATCTTCGAGCCGTTCTTCCGGCGCGAACGGGGGCAGGGCGGCGAGAGCGGCGCCGAGCGCGGCTCGCTCGGCCTCGGTCTGGCGCTGTGCAAGCGCATCGCCGAGGCGCACGGGGGCCGCGCGTTCGCCGAGCGCCGCGAGGGCGGCGGGGCGCGCGTCGGCATCGAGCTCGCGCTGCGTCCGCCGACCAGCGCCGCGCGCCCACAGGGACGCGACAGGGAAGCAACCACAGCAGACAGAGCAAACACAGCAGACAGAAGAGACAGAGGAGACAGAGCAGACGGAGAGGCCCGCCCTCGCCGCGCGTAGCGTTCCCGCTTGACCGCGCGATGGGGCGGGTGCGACGCTCCCCGTGCTCGCGACCATGCGAATCCTCCTCTGCGAAGATCAGGACGCGATCCGGCGCATGATCGAGGCGCTGGTCGGAGCGAGTGGTCACGAGGTGATCGGCGTGGGCACCGGCCGCGAGGCGGTCGAGCGCGCCCTGACCGAGCCCTTCGACGTGCTGCTGCTCGACCTCATGCTGCCCGGGAGCATGGATGGCTTCGAGGTCTGCGAGCGCCTCCGCGCGCACCCGAGCACCTCCAGCCTGCCGATCATCGTGATCAGCGCCCTCGACGATCACGAGGCGCGCGCCCGCGCCTTGAAGCTCGGCGCGACCGCCTACTACGCCAAGCCGTTCCGGCCCCTCGAGCTCCTGGAGCACATCGGCGGGCTCAAGGCCACGCGGCGGGCCTGAAGCGGGGCCCCGCCCCGGCGGGAGCCGTCCGTCCGGCGCAACGCAACGGAGCGCTGGAACATGGCGCCCGTTTTGACTACACCCGGCCGTCATGCACACTCGGTGGCGCTGGGTCATGGCTTCGACGCTCGCGGCGGTCGCCCTCTCGGGGCTCGCGGGCTGCGAGGGGGAAAAGAGCAAGGCGCAGGTCGCCGCCGACGCCGGCGCGCTCGATGCCGGCCCGGCGCTGCCCGTCGTCGGCGGCAAGCTGGGCGCGGAGCTCGCGGAGGCGGCGTCCGGCAGCACCGAGAAGAAGGGGTCCGCGGCGGGCGGCACGGCGGGCGAGCCGCCGGAGAGCGGCGTGTTCTCGGCGTCCGAAGCGGCCGCCGCGCTGCCGAAGGACGTGCCTTACAAGATCGAGGTCATCGGCGACGGCAGCGAGCCGCGGGCCAGGCTCGCCCCGAAGATCGACCCGAAATCCGAGCAGAAGCTCGACATCACGCTCGGGCTGCGCATGGGCGGGCCGCAGGGGCTGCCGAACCTGGAGCTCGGCGTGAGCTTCAAGGCGGAGAAGCCGGCGGACGCACCCAAGGAGGGCGCGGCCGCGCGCGTGGCGTCGACGGCGAGCGCGGCTCCGACGAGGGTGAGCGCGAAGATCACGTCGGCGATGCTCGCCTCGATGTCGATCGGCGGCCCGCCGAAGCAGCTCGCCGACGCGCTCGCGAAGCTGAAGGGGAGCGCGCTGCGGTACGAGCTCTCGCCGGCGAACGCGGTCAGCAACCTCCAGTTCGAGCTCTCCAAGGACGCCGATCCAGGGCTCCAGCCGCTGATCGGCGCGCTCGGGGAGGCCATCACGCTCCTCACGCCGCCGCTCCCGGACAAGCCCGTCGGCGCAGGCGCCTACTGGATGGTCACCGATCGCGTGGTGGCGTCGGGCGCGCAGCTGCCGGTGCTGCGGTACCGGGTCTTCAAGATCGAGAAGGTGGAGGGAGGCGTCGTCTCGCTCAGCGTGGACACGCGGCAGTACGCGGAAGGGGCCGACCTCAAGCTGCCGAGCCCGAACGGGGAGATCACGATGACCATCGACCGGCTCGACTCCTCGGGCAAGGGCACGCTCACCTGGTCGCCGTCGAGCTTCGTGCCCGGCGTGGCCGACGCCTCGCAGCGGCTCCAGGCGTTGCTTGTGCCGCCCGGCGCCACCGCCCAGCAGGCCGCCGCTCAGCGCAGCGTCGCCCAGGTGGAGCTCACCGCGAAGTTCGCGCCGCCGGCAGCGCAGTAGCGCCGGTCCGCCGGGCGGGGACGCGGCAGCTCTCGCCAGGGCCACACCCTGCCGCCCGGGGCACACGGAGCGGCTCTCGCGCATCGGGCGGTGTGAGCGCATCGCCCTGGCGGCTGTGCACTTCCGTGCGAGCGTTCGCGCCTGCATCTCCCGCCGCGCGGTCGTGCGGTCTTCCAGGACGCAGGCGTGCGTCCCGGTCGCTGACCGCGAGCGATGGAAACCGTGGAGACCGCGACCAACCCTGGAGCGGCGCCGCGGTGCCGGGGGTGTTGGCTAATCCCGTGCATGAGCGCCCGTGCGGGGAGGCGTGACGGCTGTCCGACCCGGCTGTCAGAAGCGGGTGAGCAGACCGAGCCACGGTGCAGACGCATGACGTACGGGTGCGAGCGGAACATGCGCGGGTGCAGCCTCGAGGCGTACATCGAGGAGCCGGGCCTCACGGAAGGGCAGCGCCGGCGGCTGCGGTTGTTCCAGACGGTGGAGGAGGCCGTGAGCCGTCGCGTGGAGCGGCTGTGCACGTCCAGCGAGATCGAGGTGACGGACGCGGCCATCCTCGTCGTGTCCCCGGCGGCGCGCCGAGCGTTTTTCCGGATCGACGCGCGGGGCAGCGCGGAGGCGCCGGGCGCGGGCGTCATCGTCGACCACCGCGCGCGGCTCCACGAGTTCCTGCACGCCGTGCTGCCGCCCGTGGACGAGGCGCCGTTCGATCCGTACGTCGACCTGCTCGCGCCGTCTCCGCCCCAGTGCGTCCGCGTGCTGATCGTGGACGAGGACTCGCTCACGGTCCTGAATTACGGCGCGTTCGTGGTGGTGAACCTCGACCGCAGGGAGATGCCGAAGGCCTAGCTCCCGCGTCGGAAGTCAGAAGCGCACGGTGAGGCGGAACGGGTCGAGGGCGGCGCGCGGCGGGGGCTGCTTGCGCGGGGCGCCGGCGGGATCGCGGTCGAAGACCATCACGAGCACGCCGACGCCCGCCGCGAGGAGGCCGGCGCCGGCGACGATGTCGCCCGCGAGCGCCTGGGCGCGCGCGCCGTCGGCCGCGTCCCCGTCCCGCGTCGGTGCGTCCGACGCGCTCGCGACCCCGAGCAGCCCGATGGCCGCGCCGGCCGCCACGGTGGTCAGACCGCCGGCGACCAGCACGATCGGCACCACGCGGCTCGGCGCAGCGTCGGGCGCGGAGCTCGGCGGGGCGCCGCGCAGGACCGGTCTGGCCGGAGCGACGCTCGCCGGAGCGCTCGTCGAGGACACCCTCGGCCCGGCGGGCGCCGCCGTCGCGACGACCTCGCGCTCGAGGCTCAGCACGACGACGGCGCGGCTCCCAGGCGCCGCCGCGACGCTCCGCTCGGCCTCGCGGTAGCCCGGCGCGCTCGCGGTCACCGTGTGATCCCCCGGGTTGACCGGGCGCGGGCGATCGAGCGCCGCCGCGGGCACAACGACGCCGTCGATCTTCACCTCGAGGCCGGCGGCGTCGCCCGGGGAGAGCCGCAGCTCGAGCGCCGCGACCTTGTGCTCGAGCTCCTGGATCGCCTGCCGCGCGAGCTTCTCGTACCCTTTTGTCGCAGGCGCGGACGGCTCGACCAGGAACGCGCGGAAGTTCTCGAGCGCCTCGACGAGCTGCCCCGTCTGCTGCTGGGCCACCCCGAGGCTGTAGAGGGTGATCGGCGCGCGCTTGATCGCGAGCGAGCGCTCGTACCGCTCCCGCGCCTGCTCCCAGCGGCCTTGCCTGGCGAGCTCGGAGGCCTCGATGAAGATCTCGCGCGCGACCGCCACGTCGGCCGCGCTCTGGGCCGCGGCGGGCGCGGGCGCGGCGAGCATCGCCGCCGCGACGAGGAGCGCCAGGACGCCCGAGAGCGGGCGCGTCCGCCGCGGCGTCACGGCCTGAACCGCTCCCCGTCGGGCACCAGCGAGAACCCCTCGAGCCCGGACCACAAGATGAGCTCGGTCCCCGTCCACACGCCCACGCCGTAGGTGTGCTGCTTGCCCGCGGCCGACATGTTCGCTCCCCACGCCATCGTCATCGGATCGTACAGCTTCCCGTCTCGCCTGAGCGTCACGCCGCTCCGCCCGCCGGCGACGAGCGCGTGCGCGCCGGTCCACCCGCTCCAGCCGGTGCGCCGCTCGACGCGGCTGCGCTCCGAGGGGGCCCCCTTGTCGTCGATCCCGCGCCACGCGTCGGCCGCCGGATCGTAGATAGCGCCGCCCTTGCGGGCGACGCCCTCCTGGTCCTGCCCGCCCCAGACGAGGAGCCGATCGCCCATCCAGACCGCGAACGCTTCGGTCCTCGGGCTCGGCGCGTCGGCGCTGGGCAGCGACCGCCAGACGTCGGTGGTGGGGTTGTAGGCGTACCCCTCGTTCGTGGTCGCCTCGCGGGCCTCCCCGCCGAACAGGTAGAGCTCCGTGCCCGACCAGGCCCACGCGACGCCCTCGCGCGCGGGGGCCGCGCCGGCGCTGGAGGTCGGCGTCCATGCGTCGGCGACCGGGTTGTAGAGCCCGCCGCCGGCGACCGGGGCGCCGCCCTCGTTGCCGCCCCAGATCAGCAGGCGCGTGCCGGTCCACACGCCGATCGGCATCCGCCGCGCCGCGGGGGCGTTGGTGGTGCTCATCGCGCGCCAGGTCCGCGCCGCCGGGTCGTACACGCCGCCGGTGGACAGGCCGAAGGGGCTCGTGAACGAGCCGCCGCCCCAGACGAGCACCCGGGAGCCCGTCCACGCCGCGGCCGCGAGCACGCGCGGCGAGGGGGCGCCCTCGTTGCCCAGCGTCGACCAGGTGTCGCGCGCCGGATCGTAGAGCGCCCCGTCGCCCACGTCCCCGACCAACGTGCGGCCGCCCCACAGGAAGAGGGCGTTCCCGATCCAGGTCGCCGCGGCCATCTGCCGCGGCGCGGGCGCGCCGGTCCTCGTCATCGGGGCCCACGCGGGGGTGCACTGGCCGGTGCGGCACTCGCGCCCGCTCAGGCAGGCGTTCCCGCACGCGCCGCAGTGCTCGGCCGAGCTCAGGCTGACGCACTTGCCCTCGCAGGCCACGAGGCCGCCTCCGCAGGGCGGGATGCAGGCGCCGCCGGAGCAGATCTCGCCCCCGCTGCAGTCCGCGCTGGTGCAGCACTGGCGGCACGCGACGAGGCTGCAGCACTGCTCTCCGTCGGCGCAGCCCGTGCTCTTGCACCTCGCGCCGCCGTCCTCGCACACGTCGGCGGTGCAGCCGTCGCCGTCCGAGCAGTCCTCGTCCGAGCAGCAGGCGCGGCACGCCGTGCCGCAGTCGTGCGGCGTGAGCGCCCCGCACGCGCACGCGCCGGAGACGCACACGGCGCCCGGCTTGCAGGCGGTGCTGCACGCGCCGCAGTGCCGCGGATCCCTGGTGAGATCGGACTCGCAGCCCGGGGCGATCGGGTCGCAGTCCGCGAAGCCCTCGTCGCACACGAGCTCGCCTCGGTCGCAGCGCTGGTGCGGCCCCGCGGCGACGCCGCACGCGCCGCAGTGGAACGGGCTGACCTGCGTGTCGACGCACGAGGAGTCGCACACGGCGAGGCCGGCGGCGCAGCCGGCGGCGCACGCCGCGCCGTCGCAGTAGGCCGCCTCCGGCGCGCACCGCACGTCGCACGCGCCGCAGGTCGTCGGGTCGATGGCGATCGCCTCGCAGCCGGGCGCGCCGTCGCAGTCGAGGCGCCCGCTCGCGCAGGCGCAGCCGCTGCGGCCATCGCAGATCATGCCGCTCGCGCAGGCATCCCCGCAGGCCCGGCAGTCCGCCTCTGTCCCGAGCGTGGCCTCGCAGCCGTCGTCGGGCGAGCCGTTGCAGTCGGCGTATCCCGGAGCGCACCCGCACACGCCGGCCCCGCACTCCATGTTCGGCCCGCAGGTGACGCCGCAGGCGCCGCAGTTCGCGCGATCCGAGGAGCCGTCGATCTCGCACCCGGTGTCGTGGAGGTTGTCGCAGTCGAGGAGCGGCGGCGCGCACGCGCACTGCCCCGCGTCGCAGATCGCGCCCGAGGGGCAACGGAGCGAGCAACCGCCGCAGCGCTCGGGATCGCTCTTGAGATCGACCTCGCAGCCGTTGGTGACGACGTTCCCGTCGCAGTTGTCGAAGCCGAAGACGCACTCGGACGAGCAGTGGCCGCCCACGCAGAGGGTGTGCGGGCACTGCTCGTCGCACGCGCCGCAGTGCGACGGGTCGTTCAGCACGTTGGTGCACGACCCGCCGCAGCACGACTCCCCGTCGCCGCACGCGTTGCCGCAGGCGCCGCAGTGCTCCCGGCTCTCGCCCAGCGCGACGCACGTACCGCCGCAGCAGGCGCCGTCCGGGCAGTCGGGCGCGCAGCCGCCGCCCGTCGAGGTCGCGTCCTGGCCGCCCTCGGAAGGTTTGTCGGAGAGGGCGCTCTCCGCGAGCAGCGAGCAGGCGCCGGTGAGCACGGCCAGCGCGAGCAGCAGCGGCCAGCGCGCGCCGGTCGTGGGCCTTCGATGTCGCGTCTCGCGCGCGGGGCTTTCCTGGGAAGACATCGCGACGCTAGAAGTTCGGCCGGGCCGGGACCGGCAAGGCAGCGCCAGTGGTCTTCGCGCCCGCCCGCGAGGGCGCGGTCCGTCGCGAGCCGGCGCTCCGGGGCGCCGGCGCGGGCTCCCGCGCGTGGGCGCTCGCGGTGGGGCTCTCGGCCGCTCCGAGGCGGGCCGCGCCGGCCGAGGGCTGCGGCTCGGCCGTGCGCGCCGGCTCGGGGCGGCTCTCGGGCGCGGGGCCCTGTGCGGTCGATGGTGCGGCGGCGGCCTGCGGCTGGCCCTGCGACGCAGCGGGCGGCGCTGCAGGCGCGGGCTCGGCGCTGCCGTCCCGCGCGGTCATGGCGCGCAGGGAGAACAGCGCGGCGCCGAGGATCACGAGCGTCGCCAGCCCCGCCGCCGCGACGACGGCGACGCGCCGCCGGTCCCCGGTCGGGCGAGCGGCCTCCTGGTGGACAGGGTGTACAGCGACCTCCAGGTGGTCTTCGCTGCTCCTCTGCGCCCGCACCGCCGGCCGCTCGGAGATGCGCCGCTGCTGCGCCCGCAGCGCCGGCCGCTCGGAGAGGGGCCGCTGCTCGCCGTCGCTCAGCCAGTGCACGGCGAGCGAGGTCCCGGTCACGTCCTCCACGACGCCGTTCTCGGTCGCCCAGCGCGCGAGCGCAACGCCCATCTCGCGCATGGTCCGCCACCTGTTGAAGCGCTCCTTCCCGAGGCCGCGCGCGATGATGGCCCACAGCGCCTCGTCGCCCACGCCGAGCGCGGTGATCGGCGTCGGATCCTTGACGAGGATCGCCGCCACGAGGTCGTGGTAGTTGCCGCCCTGGAACGGCTTCTGGCCGGTGATCGTCTCGTAGAGCACCACGGCGAACGCCCAGACGTCGGTCTGCCCGTCGACGTCGGTGATGCCGCGCGCCTGCTCGGGTGACATGTAATCGGGGCTGCCGAGCACCGTGCCCGCCTTGGTCATCTCGCCGCTCGCCGTCTCGCTCCACACCTTGGCGATGCCGAAGTCGACGATCTTCGGGGTGATGTCGCCGCGATCGTTCTTCACCAGGAAGATGTTCTCGGGCTTGAGATCGCGGTGGACGATCCTCCGGTCGTGCGCCGCGGCGACGGCGCTCGCGATGGGCAGGAGGATGCGGAGCGCCGCCGTGGGCGAGAAGCGCTTCCTGCGCTCGATCGCCTCGACCAGCTGCTCGCCCCGGAGCACCTCCATCACGATGTACGGGTCGCGGTGCTCGGACTCCCCGAAGTCGATCACGCGGACGATCGAGGGGTGATCGATCCGCGCGGCGGCGCGCGCCTCCTGGTGGAGGCGCACCGTCGCCTCGGTCGAGTTGACCTCGCGCCGGATGAACTTGATGGCGACGTCGATGTTGAGGACGTCGTTGTGGGCCAGCCACACCATCCCCATGCCGCCCTCGCCGAGGACGTAGCGCAGGCGGTATTTGCCGCCGATCACGTCGCCCTCGCGGTAGATGCGCCGCGCCGCCTTCCCCGGAGCGGGCGACGGCGCGCTGGCCTCCGGAGGCGGTGTCACGAGGGACGGATCGAACAGCTCCGGGTCGAGCGAGTCCGGAGCGCCGGCGCGCGGGAACGCCGCAGACGAGGCGAACGAGCGGTTCGCGCTCTCGGGCCGCGGGGTCGAGTCCGTCGACGAGGCGGGCGCGGAGAAGGAGCGCGGCGGCATGGAGCGATCGCAGTCTAACTTTGCTGGCCTCTCACAGCCATGGTCTCGCGCACCCGTACGTCGCTGCCTGCCCGCGCGCCGCTGCCTGCCCGCGCGGCGGCGCGCCGTCGGCGCATGGTCAGCGCGTGATCCATGCATGATCAGCGTACGATTCCGCAGGGATGCGCGCGCTCGCCTCGGGCGCACATATCGTGCGATGTGCGCCGGGCGCGGGCGGGGCGATGGCCGGACTTGTGCTCCACCAGGATCTTCACCCGCGGGCCGATGCGCACGGTGAGCGGGCCCGTGTGCTCGTGCACGTCGCCGTCGCAGACGTAGTGGACCACGCCCGACCTGGCCTCGAGCACCGCGCGCCGGGCGATCTTCTCGAACGTGTGCGCCTCGCCCATCGGCCGCGCCCGCCAGATATCGGGCAGCTTCCTGACGAAGCCGAGCGCGGAGGTGTGGATGCCCAGCATGTGGAAGCTCTCCGGGCGCTCGTCGTGGCGGTGGAACGGGCGGAACCCGAGGCCGATCTGGTCCACCGTGCCGGCGGCGACGGCGAGGTAGTCGCGGTCCGGGAACGCCGAGCCGTCCTCGAAGTGGACGCGGCCCTGCCAGCGCGCGGCGACCTGGGTGCCCGTGTTGAGGAGCACGGCGGCGCTCGCGCGGGCGAGGACCTTCGCGGCCCAGAGCGCGCTCCGCTCCTCGCTGCGGTTGTACTCGGCGATGAAGCCGTGGACGCAGCCGGTGCCGAAGATGAAGCCGTAGTGGGCGCCGATCTGCATCACATGGCGCTCGATCCAGCGCAGCGGGTGCCGGCCGCGGTCGGTGTAGCGGGCGATGAGCCCCGCGAGCAGGCCGTCGGGGCGCCCGCGGGGGACGCCCACGGCGTTGGCCACGGTGTTCATCGTCCCGCCGCGCAGGAAGGCGATCGGCGGCAGCGGCTCGTTCTCGTAGACGTCGAGGAAGCCGGTGATGGTGACGTGGTTCGTGCCGTCGCCCCCGGAGATGCCGAGCACGTCGATGGAGAGCTTCCTGAAGTCCTCCGCGATGCGGGCGAGGTCCTCGCGGGAGCGCGCGGCGCGGACGACGCCGTGGTCGCCGAGCGCGCGCGCGAGCCGGACCGCCGCGCGGGGATCGCTCAGGTTCTGCCGCGAGCGGGGGTTGATGATGACGCCGATGCCGCCCATCTAGAGCCGGCCTCGCGGCGACTTCCACCGCGGGTTGAGGTGGATCCGCACGACGTCCGCCATCAGGCCGATGTGGGCGCAGTGATCGGGTTTGTCGTCGCCGGTGTACCCGCGGACGTGGAAGTCGCCGCGGTCGAAGCGCCGGATCATGTCGAGGCCGAGCACGTCGGCGCGGGAGGAGCCCCTCGTCTTGCCCCGCAGCTGCCGCACGATGAAGTCCGCCGTCTCCGCCGTCGACGCGTAGCCGGGCGGCAGGATGGAGGAGTGGCTCATGAACATGAACGCCTCGCCCGCCGCGGCGCGCCTCGCGAACGCGATGAACGGCTCGATCTGCGCGACCTTGAGCTTGTGCTGCTGCTCGTCGGCGTACCCCGCGTGGAGCGAGTCGAGCAGCACGAGGGCGTCGACCCGCTTGCCGGCCGGCTGACGCAGGATCTGCTCGACGGCGCCGTAGCCCGCGCTCCACGACGAGAGGCCGAGCTTGCGGATGTAGGCCTTCTTCTTGCCGGTCTTCTTCGCGACGGCGCGCTCGATGCTGTCGAGCAGGTTCTCGAAGACGTACGGCGCCGAGAACGCGCTCGAGTACGCGCCGGAGCCGATGCCGAGATCGATGCCGACGAGGACGGCGCCCTCGGCGGTCTTCACGAACTCCTTCCGGAGCGCCTCGTGGCCGTGGAAGTGGATGATGACGTCGAAGCCGCCGCGCTTCGTGACCCCGCCCCGGTGGGGCATGATCATCTGCCCGATCGAGGGCGCGCGGGACCACCGGTCGTAGACGCCCCAGCCCGGATCGGGCGTCATGCAGGGGTTGATGTCCCCGCGGCGCTTCTTCGGGGGGGCGGCGCGGCTGCTCGTCGCCCCGGGCCTGTCGCGCCGCGCCGCGCTGCGCTCGTCCGAGGCCCCGGCGCCCGCGCCGCCCGACGGCGCGCCGGCCCCGGCGGCTCCGTCCGTCGGGGGCGCGCCGCCCTCCGCCGGAGGGCTGTCGGCCTGCGGCGCGGCGGCCTGCGGGACGGCCGGAGGGCCATCGGCCTGCAGCGAGGCGACGTGCGTCGCGGGCGGAGCGTCGTCGGCCTGCGGCGCGGCGGCCTTCGGAGCGGCCGTGTCCTGCGCCGCTGCAGGGGGCGCGGCGAGCCACCAGGTGGCGGCGAGCAGCGAGAGGAGCGCCCATCGCCCGGACGGCCGGCGGGCCTGCAGGGGGTGTCTCATGTCGGGAGCGCCTCCATTCCATGGAACGGCGTGCGGATCGAGCGCTCGGTGCAGGGCCGTCGCCGCGCTGTGTTCGCGGGGACACCCCGCGGGAGTTCTGGGGTCGCGCAGGGGGCAGGCGCGCCCCCCGCGCCGGCCGGCGTCAGGCTGCCGGCGTCACCCTGGCGGCGGCTTCCCGTGGGTGAGGGCGGCGCCCGCGTCGGCGGCGGCGAGGATGCGCTCCTCGGCCTGGGAGGCGAGCTTCTCGACCGCCGCGGCGGCGTCGGCGGGGGGCAGCGAGCGGAGGAACTGGATGAACTCGAGCTCTAGGCCGGGCTTCACGCCGCTCAGGACGAGCACGATGGGGATGGCCGGCTTCTCGACCTCGGCGAGCTCCGTGGTGCGGGCGCGCCAGCGGCCCGCGCCGAGGGCGAGGCGGAAGGCCCACTGCGCGCCGAGGCCGATGAGGAGGCCCGCCATGACGCCCGCGACGAACAGGTCGGCGTCCCTCGGGGCGAGGAGGGCCGCGGAGAACCCGCCGATGGCGGCGCCGATCACGAGGCCGGGCTCGCCGCTGTTGTGCGCCGCGGCGGTCTTCAGGATCTCCGCGGCCTGCATGCCCGGGCGCCCGCTGCGGACCGCGTCGCGCAGCGGGAGCAGCGTCGCGAGGCGGCGCATCGACGCGGCCCGCACGCCCAGGTAGCTGATGAAGAGGGCGCAGACCGTCAGCCCGACGCCGACGCTCACGGCGACGCGCCGCGAGAAGACGCCCTGCGGCAGCGGCTCGCGGACCATCGCGGTGAGCGCGCGCTCCCGGTCGCGCTCCGCGTTCGCCTTGAACGCCGCCTCGGCGTCCTTCGTGGCCTGCGCGACCTTGTCGGCCGGGATGTCGGCGACGAGCGAGAGCAGCTGCTTCGCCGCCTCGAACTGCTCGGCCTCGGCGGCGCCCGGCGGCGTGATCGCGGCCGCCTTGGCGATGGCCTCCCAGGCGGGGATGGCGTTCACCCGAGCCCCGAGGAGCGCCTCGGTCGCCTCACGGCAGCCCGACAGGGTCTTGACCTGCTTGTAGAGCGGCTGGGCGGAGGCCCACGCGCCCTGCTTGTCCGGCTCCTTGGGCTTCGGCGGCGGCGGCGCGTTGCGGGGCGCGCGCCCCTTGATGGTCGTCGCCGGCGGCGGCGGCGGCGCGGGGGGCGCCTGGCCCGGGTCGGGCATGCGCGCCGATTTCGCGGCCGCCTTGAACAGGTCGATCTCGACGATCAGCTTCTCGCCGGCGAGGGCGCACGCCCGCGCGGGCGCGACGCGGGCCTCGGACTCCTCGGCCTGGCGCCGCGCGCCCGGGTCGGGGACGAGCCTGCCCTCCACGGTGACGAGCCGGAGGACCGCCACGGCGATGCACAGGACGAGGATGGCCGAGGCGATGAAGGTGGCGCGGACCTCCTCGCGCCGGGTGTACTCGTTCACGCTGGCTCCCTCGGAAAGACCGGAGATGAGCAAGGCGCCGGCCGCGTCGGCGCGAGGTCGGCGCGCGCGAGCGCGGCCGCACGGCCGGAGCGGCACGAAGCGCCACGATCGGCGTCGCCGCCGTGACGGCAGGGGGACACCGAGGGAGCGTGAGCCCGTCGCATGCAGTTCACCGTTTAAACCAGATGCGGGACCGATACCACAGCGTCGCTCGCGATGGAGTCCGCTGCGTCCTCGCCGCCTCGCGGCGTCGCGGCCTCAGGGCGTCGTGTTTGCTTCCACGGTCGGGCGCGGCGGTCGGGCGTCCTGGAACTTGCTCCGTCCCGGGGCGCATCGTGTAAGGGTGCCGAGAAGGCGTGGAGGCTGCCGTTACATCCCACAAGCCCGTCGAACCCGCGGCCCAGGCGCGCGCCGCGCTGCCCGAGCCGGGAGCGGAGGCGCCGAGGCGTGACGTCTCCTCGGAGGCGCCCGGTGAGGCGGCGGCGCTCGGCGTGGCGGCGCCCGATGCGGTGGCGGGAGGGGCGAGCCGGGGCCTGTGGATCTCGTCGACCTACTTCGCCGAGGGCCTGCCCTACGCGATCGCGCACAAGGTGGCGGGGGAGTTCTTCACGGCGGCGGGGGCGAGCCTGGAGATCATCGGGCTGACGTCGCTCTACGGGCTCCCGTGGAACCTCAAGTTCCTCTGGAGCCCGCTTGTCGACCTCCACGGCAGCCCGCGGCGCTGGCTCGTGGCGGTCGAGATCGCGCTCGCCGCGATCGTCCTCGGGCTCGCTGCGGCGGCGGACAGCGGCGCGATATGGCTGGTGGCGGCGCTGTTCGGGGCGGTCGCGGTCGCCGCGGCGACGCACGACATCGCGGTCGACGGCTTCTACCTGCAGGCGCTCGACAAGGACGCGCAGGCGGCGTTCTCCGGGCTGCGGGTCGGCGCGTACCGGCTCGCGCTGCTCGCGGGCGCGCTGCTCGTCGCGTTCGCGGGCTGGGCGTCCTTTGGCGCGGCGTTCGCGGTCGCGGCAGGCGGGCTCGCGCTGCTCGCGATCGGGCACGCCGCGGGGCTGCCGCGCCCGGCCGCGACGCCCGGAGCCGGCGCCGCGCCCGGAACGACCGGGCTGCGGCGCTACATCGAGCCGTTCCGTGTGTACCTGCGGCAGCCGCAGATCGCGTCGAGCCTGGCGTTCATCCTCTGCTACCGGGCAGGGGACGCGCTCATGTTCGCGATGTCGTCGCCGCTGCTGAAGAGCCTCGGCCTCGACACGGCGGCGCGAGGCAACGTGGGCGGGGTCGGGACGGTCGCCTCGATCGCCGGCTCGATCCTCGGCGGGGTGATCATCAAGCGGTGGGGGCTCGCGCGGACCATCTTCCCGATCGCGCTCGTGCAGAGCCTGGCGATCCTGCTGTACGTGGCGCTCGCGTGGGCGCGGCCGGCGCTCCCGTGGGTCGTCGCGCTCGTCACGCTCGAGCAGCTCGCTGCCGGCGTCGGGACGGCGGTGCTCGCGGTGTTCCTGATGCGGCGCTGCGTGGACGGGTACAAGTCGTCGCACTTCGCGATCGGGTCGGCGCTCATGTCCGTCTCCGCGACGTTCGCCGGCAGCGCGAGCGGCTACCTGGCCGCCAGCGCGGGGTTCACGGCGTTCTTCGCGATCGCGTTCGCGGCGTCGATCCCGGGGGTCGTCCTGTCGCGCCTGGTGCCGCGCGACTAGCGGCGGGGGGCGGAGGGGACCGCGCTACCCGGCGCGCGTCCGCGAGCTCCAAAGGAGCGCGTCGGAGAGGACGTCGGCGACGGCGGCGAGCGCATCGTCGCCGCCGATGCGCGCGATGAGCGGCGCGAGCTGCTCCACGCCGCCCCAGCGGCTCAGGATGGAGACGAGCTGGGCCCGATCGGTCTCCTGGCCGAGGCTCATGGCCAACAGCCTCGCTGCGTCCGGGACCGACATCCAGGGCGCGCAGCTCACCACGCTCGCCAGGCCGTCGGTGTCCTGGTCATCGTGGTAGGCAGCGACGGCGCGCGCCGCGATCTCGGGGCGCGACGGCTCGGGGGCGGCGTGGCACAGGGCCACGAGCGCCGTGATCCGCGTGTACTCCGACCCGCCTCCGCCGCGCTCCGCGACGTCCACCGCTGCGTCGAGCTCGAGCACCTGGATCGCCTCGGCCGCGTGATCGCGCATGAGCCCCGCGGCAACCCAGGCCGGATCGAGCGCGGCCACCGCGTCGCGCGCTGCTTGTACGAGGGAGCGGCCGCCCTCGGTCGCCGCGGCGCGCAGCAAGGGATGCGCGGCGAAGATTCCACCCCCGCAGCGCTCCCTGATGACGTCGAGCGCACACCCGGGCGCGCCGAGATCGGCGAAGCGCACGGCCACGGTGCCGGCGGTCGGGAGGGCCTCGTCCAGCAACCTGCGGAGCTCGGCCACCCCGAGAAAGGGGAGCAGCGCTGCGGTGCACGCGTCGATGGTGTGCAACTCGGCGCCCTCGTCGTGGTCGGCGAGGAACGCATCGAACGACGCGGAGACAGCGCGGGCGCGCTCCTCGGTGGCCAGTCGTGGCAGGAGCGGCGCCAGCGCGTTCGCGCGCGACGTCGGTGGGAGGGACATCGCGGCGCGAAAGAGGGCGAGCGCCTGGTCCGGCCCGAGCCGTTCTGCCGTGGCGAGCTGCGCGAGCGCGCCACCCGGCCTCGCGCTCGAGAGCGCGCTCGATGGCTTGCTGGACGAGCGTTTCGGCCTCGGGCAGCGGCAAGAAGCTCGCGGCGGTGAGCCACCCGGCCAGGTAGAGGTCGGGCCCTTTCTCCGTGCGCCATGTGGCCGACACCGCCCACCGCGCGAACGTCGCTGCCTCGTCCCCGGATGCCGCGCGCGCCGCGGCGAACAACGCCAGCGCATCTTCCCAGCCATCGCCGCGCCATGCCGCGCCGGTCCGCCTCACGAGGTCGAGCGCGCGCCCGGTGATGCGCTCACGGAGCGATGGAGAGGCACGCTCGGCGAGCGCGAAGAGCGCGACGGCGAGCGCGCGTTCCGTGTCGTTCCACGCATCTCTGTCGGGCTGGTCCATCTGTGGGGGCCATGCGTGGTGCAAGGTCGTGAGCGCGCCCTGCGCGATCGCGAGCCTCACGACGCTGGATATCGCTTCGGACGGGATCTCGAGCGCGTCCGTCACATCGAGCGGCGCCGCCAGGGTGCACCGCGCGCGGCCCAGCTCCGCCCGGCGCGCAGCGAGATCGTCGCGTGAGCACGGCCACGCCCAGCGCGGGTCGCAGAGCGGGAGGAGGTCGGCGTGCGACGCGCCCGCGGCGACGAGGTGGTCGCCGACGTAGCGACGGAGGTAGGTGACGGGGCCCCGCTCGGCTGTATCGGCGCTCGTCCATGCACGAGCCACCAGCACGCGCGCGGCGGGCCCTGGCTCGTCCAGCACCGAGCGGCCGGGATCGTCCGGCCAGTCCACGCATGTGTCGGGCGCGACGAGGCCGACCAGGAGCTGTGGCTGGCCGTCCTCGCCGTCCCAGTTGATGATCCGGTTCACGAGGCTCGTGCGGACGCCGAAGTGATGCGGGTCATACGGCGTGCCCTGGGGCCACGGGCCCGCCGAGAGCTGCGCGAGCGCCTCTTCCTCGAAGGCTGCGCCATGGACGCGCCCAGCGTGGACGACGAGCGTCAGCGTCCCAGGACGCGCGATCGAACCGACGAAGCGCTCGACGACCGTGCTCTTTCCCGCGCCGGGCGGCCCATGGACGATGCACGCCGCCGGGCGGCCCGCTTCGTGCCAGGATCGCAGCGCTTCGAACGCTTTGGACTGACCTTTTCCAAAGAACCGTCCCACCATCGCGCGCTCCTGAGCCCGGGAAAGAGGCATCATCGCGGTCCTGATGCAAGAGTCCTCGATGGCCCTCTCCGAGCCGAAGGCGCGCGCCGACCGCGCGCTGAGCCTGCTCTCCCTCGGCCTCCTGGCGCTCCAGGCCGCGCTCGACCCGCCCGCGTTCCCGCGCGCGACGCTCGCCGTCGCCGCGGTCGCGGCCCTGGTGGCGCTGCTCGCGGCCCGCGTGGCGCAGGGGCCGGCGCGCGCCGTCGCCGCGCTCGTGGCGTGCATCGTGGTGGCGATGCGCCTCGGCGTCGTCTGGCAGCTCGCCATGATCCTGGCGCTCGCGGCCTACGGCGGCCTCGCGCGGCTCGCGCCCGCGCTGCGCCCGCCCGAGGGCTGGCGCGCGGCCGGCGGGCTCCCGAAGCGCTGGACGGCGCTCGTCGGCGGCGTCACGCCGGTCGCGCTCGTCGGGTGGCTCGCGTTTGCGCGGCCCGACCTCCGCGACATCACCGGCTCGGAGCTGCTCCAGGTGTCGACGCCGGTGCTCATCGCGGGAGGCGCGGTCTTCGCCGTGCTGAACGCCACGCTGGAGGAGGTGATCTGGCGCGGCGTGCTCCAGCCCAGCCTCGCGGCGGCGTGGGGCGCGCGCGTCGCGGTGGTCCTGCAGGCCGCCTCGTTCGGCGCGCAGCACGCGCACGGGTTCCCGCGGGGGCTGCTGGGCGTCTTCCTGGCGGGCAGCTGGGCCGTGATGCTGGGCCTGTTGCGGCAGCACACCCGCGGGCTCCTTGCGCCCGTGCTCGCGCACATCGTCGCGGACGCGACGATCGCCGCCCTGGTGATCGGCATGCTCCGCTGAGCGCGTCAGGGCCGGAGGCCGAGCAGCTCGAACGCGCCCAGCAGCGCCGAGCGCGGCCACGACCCCCGGCCGCTCGACGCGCGCCGCGAGGCGGGCAGATCCCAGAGCCGCTCGAAGTGCGCGGCGAACGCGGCGACGAAGGCCGGATCGCGGGTCTCGAGGTCGGTCTCGAGCCACGCGCGCGAGAACGAGTTGGGCGTGAAGTTGGCCTGGCCGCCCACGAGCATCGGCCGAGCGCCCAGCCGCGCCGCGGTCTTGAGGTGCATCATCGCCCCGCCGCGCGAGTCGTGCACGCGCAGCGCGAAGCGGTCCGGCCACCGCGCCTCGGCCTCGAGCGCGCGGGTGATCCCGTGGTGGTTGACCAGGTTGCGGATGAGCCACGCCGCCGCGGGCGGCAGCGGGAGCGCGTCGATGGAGTCGATCAGCACACGCACCCGGGCGCCGCGCGCCGCCGCGCGCTCGAGCGCCTCGAGCATCGGCAGGTCCGAGAGGTACGTGGTCGCGACGAGGAGCTCGTCGCCCGCCTCCGCGCCGTCGAACAGGTCCCTGAGGCGCTCGCGGATCGCCTCGTGCTCGACGAGCGCGCACGTCTCATCGCCCGCGGCGGTGAGCGCGCCGGGCGGCGGGAGGGGGACGCGAAGGCCGCCGGCGTAACCCGGCACAGGCGCGAGCGTGGGCGTCGGGGACGCACACTCCGTCCCGGGATCGTCGGACGCGCGCGCGGCGTCTGCGACGAGCGCGTGGAGCGCGGCCCGGCCCTCGCCGCCGATCGCCTGCGGGATGCTGAGCGCCTCGTCGATCGCCGCCATCGCGACGCGCCAGAGCCGGCGGGCCACGGCGCCCGTGAGCCAGAACAGGTTCTCGTGCCAGTCGAACGCCGCGTCGATGAAGTTGTGCGACGTGACGGCGCCGGCGCGCCCGCCGTCGATCACCAGGTTCTTCCGGTGGTCCTCGACGTTGTGCAGCACCTGCCAGCGGTTCTGGTGCTCGACCCAGTCCTCGATCGGCACGCGCACCCGCGCGTGGTCGAGGTGGAAGTTCATCCGGGGCAGGAGCCGGCGGCGCCTGTCGAACCGCGCGCCGAACAGGCAGGCGTTCAGCACGAGGACGCCCGCGTCCGCGAGGCGCCTCCGCACCAGCGCGCCGCGGCGGCGCGTCAGGGCGGGGTTCGCGGGCGTGTTGCTGTCCAGGATCACGACGACGGTCACGTCGGGCCGCGCGCGCTTCTTGGCGATCAGCCAGTCGGCGACGGTGTCGGCGTAGGGGAACGCGCCCGGGCGCGGCAGCAGCGTTGTCTGGTCGCCGTTCGCCGCGAAGAGGTACATCTGCAGGACGACGCTCCGCTCGGCGGCCTCGATGAGGTCGCGGCACGCGGAGAGGATGCCGTGGCTGTCGCCGATGTACGCGAGCCCGGAGCTCACGCGGGATCCGTGCGCAGCGCGCGCCGCAGCGCCCAGCAGAGGGGCCGCGCCCCCGCGAGCCCGCGGCCCTCCAGCTTGCGCGTGAAGCTCTCGGTGCCCCAGCGATCGGACTGCGTCGGGGCGCGCGCGCCGAGCCGCCGCCGCTGCGCGGCGTCGAGGCCCAGCTCGCTGCCGGCCGAGGCCACCAGGCGGCGCCAGGCGTCGCCGACCACGCCGTCGACGTACACCAAGAAGGGCAGCGCGAGGGCCGTCTGGACGGCGGCGAGCCAGCGCGGACAGCGCTCGTTCAGGTGCAGGAGCACGCGCTCGTCGATGGCGACGTGCGGCGCCTCCTCGCGCGCGTGCAGGGCCATGATCTCGGCGACGAGCGCCGCGCTCTGGTCGGGCCGGGCCTCGATCGCCCGCGGCACGAAGAGCGTGATCTCCTCGAAATACCACGCGAGCAGGAAGAACGTGCCCGCCGGGGCGAGGCGCAGCGCCGCGTCGTCGCCCCGGCCCCAGCGCAGGAAGCGCGGCGGGGCCGCGTCGGTCGGGTAGAGATCCGGGCGGAGCCTGTGCAGGAGCCGGCGGAACATCTCCGCGTGCGTGCGCTCCTCGGCGACGAAGCGGGCGACGACGGGCGCGGACAGGTACGGCGCGCGGTGGGCCGACCGCTCGAGGTACCGGATCACGTAGCCCTCGAAGTGGATGAACAGCTCGCACGTGAAGCACGCGAACAGCCGGTTGATCACGACGCGCTGGCGCTCGGTGAGCCCGAGGACCGCGACGTCCATGTAGTGCGCCTCGGGGATCACCAGCGCTTCGGGCGGGATCGGCCGCGTCCAGTCGATGCGGTCCCAGCGCCGGCGCACCGCCGTGTGGAGCCGGTCCTCCCTCGCGGCGGCCTCTCCGTCGTGGGGCGGCGTGCGGGGGCTGCCTTCGTGGCCCGGGAGCGCGGGATCGGCGGAGATCTGGAGGCTCACGATGGCACCGTCCTCTCGGTCGACGCGACCGGGCGTTCGTCTACTGCCGCGGGCGGTGGGCCGGCCGCGGGCGCTGGTGGCGACCACGTGGGCAGCTCGCAGAGCCCGCCGCCGAGGAAGAGGTGGTGCCACAGCTGCGTGGTGACCACGGCGGTGTAGCTCCCGTCGGCGACGATCCGCCGCGGGGCGAGCGCGGGCAGGATCCGCTGGAAGCGCTGCTCGCGCGCGACCTTCGCGGGCGAGAAGTAGCCCGTCTTGCGCAGCGACTCGGGGCTCATGAGCTGCGCGATCCAGCGGGGCTGGGGCCCGAGCGCGCAGAGCGCGTGGGCCTTGAACATGCCCTTGGGCGGGTCGGCGATGTCGCGCGGGAGCACCCGCCGCGCCACCTCGCGGAGGAGCCATTTCTCCCGCAGCCCGCGGAGCTTGTACAGGGGCGAGAGGCCGCTGGCGAGGTCGACGAAGGCCTCGTCGAGGAAGGGGTAGCGGTGCTCCACGCCCGAGCGCATCGCCGCGCGGTCGCCCTTGCCCACCAGGAGGTGTCCGGCCAGCATCAGCTTGTACTCCACGTAGAGCGACCGATTCAGCGGATCCCAGCGGCGCATCCGCGCCGGCGCGATGTCGAGCTCGGAGAACGGGTCGTGGCCCGCGACGCGATCGCCCATCGTATCCGAGTAGAACAGCCAGCGCGCGCGGGAGAGCGGCTCGTACAGGTCGAGGAGGCTCGGGCGAACGTCGCCGAAATGGTCCTGGAACGTGGGCGCGGGTGTGCCGGGCGCCGCGAGCTCGGCCAGCGTGGCGCGGATCGCGCGCGGCAGGGCGGCGTGGACGCGGGCGAGGCGCTCCAGGGCGCGGTGGGTCTTGTGCCAGACGTAGCCGCCCATCGCCTCGTCCGCGCCCTCGCCCGTGAGCACGACCTTGAACCCACGGCGCGCGGCGCGCTCGGCCAGGAGGAGCACGCACCCGTCGGCCGTGTCCATCACGGGGCCCTCGGCGGCCTCCACCACGCGCGGGAGGGCCTCGAGGATCTCCGTCGGCGAGGGCACCAGGGTCTCGAGCCGCGCGCCCAGGCGCGCCGCGCTGCGGGTCGCGCGGCGGCGCTCGTCGGGCCCGGCGCCGTCGAAGCCGACGGTGAACGACGCGATGGGCGCGTCGCCGCGGGCCTCCCGGGCGAGGCCGAGCACCAGCGTCGAGTCGAGCCCGCCGCTCAGGTACGTCGCCACCGGGCCGTCGGAGACGAGGCGGCGCTGCACGGCGTCGCGCAGGCAGGCGCGCGTCTCCTCGACCAGCGCGTCGAGCGAGGCGACGCGCCGCTCCTCGCCCTGGGCCGGAAAATCCAGGTCCCAGTAGCGCCGCTGCTCCACCGCGCCGCCCTGCGCGCGGAGGTAGTGCCCGGGCCAGATCGAGCGCACGCCGCGGAAGCACGTCCGCTGCGTGCCCGCGGCGAACAGCGAGAAGACATGGTCGATGCCCGCCGGATCGGCCTCGGGGCGCACGAGCCCGCTCGCCAGGATCGCCTTGATCTCCGAGGCCCAGAGGAGCCAGCCGTCCGCCACCGCGTAGTGGAGCGGGCAGATCCCGATCCTGTCGCGGCCGAGCAGCAGCGTGCGCGCCTCGCGATCCCAGAGCGCCACGGCGAACTGCCCGCGCGCGCGGGAGAACGCGCCCTCGCCCGCGTCGAGGTAGAGCCCGGGCCACAGCTCGGTGTCGCACCGCGTGCGCTGCGTGTGCCCGCGCGCAGCGAGCTCGCGGCGCAGCTCGGCGTGGTTGAACAGCTCGCCGTTGTACGAGACCCACACGCGGCCGCCCGCGTCGGCCATCGGCTGGCGGCCGCCCGCGACGTCGACGACGGCGAGGCGCCGCGTGGCCATGGCGATCCCCGGCGCTGAAAAGGAGGCGCCGTCGTCCGGGCCGCGGTGCCGCACGCTCGCCGCCATGCGGTCGAGGCGCGCGGGATCGAACGTGCGTCGCCCGGCGAGGTCCAGCGCTCCGACGATGCCGCACATGATCGAGCGTTACCTCCCCGTGTCCCCGAGCAGATGCCGCCGGAGCCAGCGCCAGCCGAGCCGCGGGCCGAGGCGCACCGCGACGGCGCGCACGAGCGGCCGGCTCGCGCGCGCGTACGCGGCGTATCCGCGCCAGATCCGCAGCGTTGCGCGCTCGATCGCGAGCGCGTCGCCGGGCGCCGGGGAGGCGTCCATGAACCGCGTGATGGCCTCGATCGACCACGCGGTGTGGCCCGACGCGGCGTTGTCGATCGTGTTGTGCAGGTCGAAGAAGTACGGGTCGATCCGGTGGCGCCGCAGGAGCGCGGCGGCCATCGCGTACCCGCGGCCGATGCCGGCCATCTCGATCGCGAGGTTGAGGCCGAGCAGCTCGGGCAAGAGCTCCGTGGACCCTTGCGCGAACGCGAGCCAGAGCACGGGCATCGAGAACGCCTGCGGGAGGAAGTCGGGCCGTTCGATGAACGCGCGCGTGTCGCACGGCGGCAGCGTCACGCCCTGCTCCGCGAGCGCTCTGCGCAGCACGTTGCCGTGGTGCTGGGCGGGTACGCCCGCACCGAGCTCGTCGCGGTAGATCCGGAGCAGGAGCGACGCGACCGGCGTGTGGAACGCGCCGGGGGCCGTCATGCCCTGGAGCCAGGCGCCGTCGATCACCGCCGCCGGCGCGAGCTGGGTGAGGAGCCAGACGGCCTCGCCGCGCGTGATCTCGCGTGCGATGCCCGCGTCGTCCTTGGGCTGCGTGCGGTCGCGCGCGGGGTGTGCGGCCGCATGCGGTCCCACCGTGGACCGCGCGTGGGCGTGGCCCTCCTCGAAGATCTGGTCGCGCAGCCGCGCGTCGACCCAGCGCGAGAGCCCCGCGGCGGACCAGGGCCAGCGCCCATCCACGGCGAGCCGGGCGGGGGACACTTCGCTGTGTACCTCTCGGAGCATCTCTTCGACGTGTGCCCGCGCGAGCGCGCCCGCCTCGCGGTCCACGTCCCCGGGCCCGTGGGCGCAGAGAAGCCGGTGGTACAGATCCGGGAGAGGGAGCCCTGCGCGCGCCTGGGCGCGAGGGGCGGCTCCGCCTCGGCGATTCACGTCGATCGAGGGCCCCTGGTGATCGACGCGCGGCGAGCCCTCACGCTCCTCCGCGCCGCGCGTCGCGCGGAGGGCGGCTGGAGGCTCCGGCGTCTCGGTCAGCGCGCGGATCCAGGCGCGCATCACGTCGACCTCGGCGTCGGTGAAGACGCCGAACATCGGCCCGCCGAACTGCACGGAGCGCGTGACCAGCGGGCTCTCGTCGGGCCTCCCCGGAACGATCCATGGCGAGCGCGCGAGGCGCAGGAGGACGCGACGCGCGTCGAAGCGCGCCGGATCGAACCCGTCGTCCAGCGCCTGTCCGTCGATCCGGACGTGGCCGTGAAATCCGAACGCGTGGCGCGCCTTCGCCTCGACGAGCGCCAGCATCGCCTCCCACGCGGACGGCGCGGCGGCGGGCCGGAGCGAGGCGAGCCACGCGCGCCGCGCGGCCCAGAGCGACCACGCGCCGCGCCACAGGCGAGACCAGTCCGGCGCCCCGCCCGCGGCGTGCGCCTCGAGGCACCGCCGCGCGAGATCGCGGGCCCGGCAGGCGGTCTCCGCGCCCGCCGCGTGCTCGGCGAAATACAGGCCGTCGCAGCGCGCGCGCGAAGCGGCCCGGCGCACCGCGGCGGGCGGGCCCAGCACCGTGGCCGCCGCGTGGTGGCCCAGCGCCTCGGGCAGCCTCGCGGCCCCGAGCTGCGCGACCCGGAGTCCCGGGATCGCGAGCGCGAAGTCCGCGTCGGCGAGGCAGACGGAGCGCTCGAAGGCGGGGCTCCCGAGATCGGGCAGCGCGAGCCCCGCGGCGGCCAGCGCGGCGCCGTACAGGGCGCCGTGGTGCCGCGCGGGGTCGCCCTCGCCGCACTCGAGATAGAACGCGTCGAGGCAGGCCGCGCCGAGCGCGCCGTCGGCGTGGCGCACGCGCACCGCCGCGGCGAGCCAGCACCCCTCGAGCAGCGCGGTCGGCGCGTAGCCGAGCAGGACCCGCGCCGGGTCGGCGCTCTCGTCGTCGGGCGCGGCGCCTCGCTCGTCCTCGTCCTCGTCGCGGAGCGCGGTCAGGGCCGCAAAGAGCGCCTCGATGCCGTCGGGGGCCTCGGCTTCCGGCGCGGGCTCGTCCGCGAGATCCTCCGGGGCAGGCTCGCCGGCCCGCAGCCTGCGGTAGATCGCGCGCGGCGACGCGTCCGAGGCGCGCGACCCAGGGCTCGCCGCGCGGTCTGATGCGACGGTATGAAGGGCGTTCATACGACCGGACGACGCAGGCTGCCGGCGTCTACCCGCATCTGAACGACGTTATGCGGGCGCGCGACCTGCGTCCACACAGGGCACGGATCTCACGCGAGCCGCTGCAGCAGCCCCGCGAGCCCCAGCGCCACCAGCGCCCAGCCGAGGCCCCGCACCAGGTGCCCGTGCCATGCGCCGAGCCGCTCGCGGTAGCGCGCCAGCAAGCGCCCGAGCGTCGCGAACCAGCTCACCACGCCCGCGGCTGCGCCCACCGCGAGCGCGGCCGCGTGGGCCGGCGCGACGGCGGGCGCGAGGGCAGGGTACGCGCGGAGCACGGCGCACGAGGCGATCCACGACGCCAGGAACGACGGGTTGAACGCGACGAGGACGAACCCCGTCAGGAGCGCCGACGTCGCGCGCCCGGAGGAGGGCGCCTCCGAGGCGCGTCGAGGTGCGAGCGCCAGGGCGAGGCCCATCGCCACGACGAGCGCGGCGCCGCCCGTTCGCAGGGCGCGATCGACCGCGGGGTGCGCCTCGAGGACCCACCCGAGCCCGCGCGCCGCGGCGAGCGCCCAGAGCCCCTCCGCGAGGGCTCCTCCGATGGCGAGCAGCAAGACGCGCCGGGGCTGCCCCGCGAGCGCGGCGGCCACGAGCAGGACGGCCAGCGGCCCCGCCGCCGGGATCGAGCCGAAATAGCCGAGCAGGAACCCCACGACCAGCGCGAGCGCCATGGTTCATCCGAAGCGCGGTGTGCGGCGGAGAGCTGCAAAGGATGGCCCGCAGCGCGCCGCGGGCGACGGGCGCGGGGGCGAGACGCGGTCGTCAGGCGGTTTCAACCCGGTCGTCGCCTTAGCGCAGCGCCAGCGTGAACGCGAGCCCGAGGCTCACGCGCAGATCATGGACCGCCTGCACATCCAGGGCGGGCGGCAGCAGCCGGTACTCGCCCTCGATCACCGCGGCGATGGGTTGATCGTCGATCGCGGCCAGGATCCTCTCGACGTGCGCGGCCGAGCGCACGAGGACTCGCCAGCGCTCTTCGCTCGTCCAGTGCGGGACGACGTCGCCTCGACCATCGAAGACCGTCAGCCCGTCGTCGCTCTGGAGCCGCAGCCGCAGCGAGCCCGCGGTCATGGGCGCGATCCGGTGGACCACCCTGGGCTCGCCGAGCGTGCGGCGCGCGGGCGCGGCCCGGGGAGAGGGGGACTCGGCGTAAGCGTCGATGTCGTAACGGACCCCGAGCCCGATCTCGAAGCTGCGGCCCGGCTCGCCGGTGCGCCACGGATCGAGCATCGCCGTGGCGCGCGCCACGCCGACCCGGATCAGCGGCGCTGACGATCCATCGCCCTGGCGCCGTGGGATCGAGGGGATGCTCACCCGGCCCACCTCGGCTTCCACGCCGATGTCGAAGGGGAAGGGGACCGCGATGGGCGGCGACATCGGCAAGACCACCCGCGGCGATTCGTCGTGCCGCAAGAACGACGCGCCGTACAGCGCCGCGTCGAGCGCGGGCACGCCGTCGAGCGCCTGCCCCGCCGGAGACACCCGGCCGGCGAGGACGCGGTGATCCGCCTGCCAGATCACGCGGCCAGGCCCGGAGCCCGTCACGCTGCGCGCGCGGTAGGACAGGCCCGCGTCGATCTCGGGCTCGATCTCGATCGCCCCGACCGCGCCCCGGTGCAGCGCGGACGCGACGCCGAGCCACACCCGGCTCGCCGGGTCGAAGCGCACGCGGAAGCGCCGGCCCTCCTCGGAAACGGCGGTATCGCCGCCGCCCGCGCGCTCGCTCTCCCCGCGCGCCGGCTCGGCGCGGCCGGCGCGCAGGGGGAGCGCCGCGGCCGCCGCCACGACGAGCAGCGCGGCGAGGTGGCGCCGAGCCGTCACGGGTCCTCGAAGACGGGCATCGGCTCGAACACCCGTGGGGGAGCCCAGAACGACACCCGCAGGCCGGCGGCGGCCTTGACCTCCACGTCGCGAATGTCGCTGTCGAGGTCGTTGCGGCTCACCCCCATCGCGGCGAGCCGCAGCGAGATGGGCTGATCGTTGATCGCGAGGAGGATCCCCTCGTAGGCGATCGTGGCCTCGAGTCGGTTCATCGCCTCTCCCCTCCCGGTCCCGGCCGCGATGCTCGGGCGCCGGTAGGTGAACGCGGTCGAGAGCGCGTGGAGGCCGCCCTCGCCGAGGCTGAAGCGCGATTTGATGGCGCTCGTCGGGCCGACGTACAGAGCGCCGGTGTCCAGGCCGTCGTCGATCTCCGATCGATGCTCCCAGTACTCCCCCAGATCGGCGCCCGCCTCGATCCGGATGTGGCTGTACATGTCGCTCGACTGCCACGGATTCCACGCGAGGTGGACCTCGCCGAACTCCACGTCGAGCGTGTCGCGGCGCGCCGGAGGGCGGTCGTTCACCGACACCACCCGGAAGCCCCAGCCCATCCGCGGCGAGATCGGGTAAAGCCGCGGCTTGCCCACGAAGGTGCTGAGCCAGTGGGCCGGCCGCCGGTGCAGGTGCTGGTAATCGTAGCTGAGGAGCACCCCGGAGAGCTCGAGATCGTCGAACGTGGCTGTCCCCTCGAGGATGCGCAGGTCATGGCGGGCGCGGGAGCGCGTCGAGAGCACGCTCAGGTGGATGCCGGCCTCGGCCCTCCCGCGGCCCAGGGGGAAGCTCGTGGGCACGGGGAGCCCGTTCTCGCCATGGAACGTGGGCAGCCAGGACGCGCCCAGGTAAAGCCGGTTCAGGAGATCGAATTTGACCTGAAATGCCTTGCCCTCGGCCGAGCGCGCGTAGCCCGGCGGCGCCTCGGGGATCGCGGCGACGAGGCGGGCGCCGCGCGCGGTGAGGGCCCGGTAGGCCGAGGCGTCTTCAACCTCGTTGCACGGCTGCACCTTGTCGAGCGCGCCGCCGTCGTGGGCCAGCTGATTGGGCGCGACGAGGCAGCGCTCGCCCTCCGGCCCTGACTCGCATTGAACGCGCACCGCGCCGCCGTTTGGCGACTTGATGCAGCGAACCGGCTTGTCCCAGGAGAGCTGCGGCGGCTCGCCGGGGCGAGCAGGCGCGGACCAGAGCATCGCCGCCGACAGGGGGGCGAGCAACGCGTGAATCCGAGGCAGACGTCGTCTCAAAGCACCCTCACGAGGCAAAGGAGCTCCACGGCGGCAAAGCCGCCCGCGCTGTACGCGAGCGATTCATCAGGCGCTTCGCGGGCGCCGGAAGCGATAAAGCACGCGTCGTGCCCCGCGATACGGTGTCGGCACGCGCGCCGCGCTTCCAAAAATTCCGAGAATTCCGAACGTACCGACTTCTTCGAGAGGGCGAGGTGCGAAGCGGTCAGCGCGGCGACCGCTCTTGGGGGAGCAAGGCATTACCCAGGCGCGCAGGGTTCTTCACAGCGGGCTACGGGCGCTTCGCCATCGGCGGTCGCGGCGCGGCCGTCGCGCACGTCACGAACCTGAACGACGCTGGCGTCGGGAGCCTCCGTGCGGCGGTCGAGGACGACATGGGCCGGCGAGGCGGCGGAGAGCTCACCGGCTATCGCTCGAGGAACGCCTGGTCGAGGCAGACGAGGAGTTCGATGTCCGCCTCATCGTCGAGGCCAGGAAGCTCGCGGAAGACCTGCAACGGCCGTGAGCTCCGCCGTCCCGCCCGCGTCGCGCGCTCCTTCCGCAGCTGCGGTGCGTCCCTCCTCCGTGACAACTTGACAACCGCACCCGTTGGCCGGGCGCGTCTCCGCAATCCATGCTCCCGCCCGCTTGCGCCCCGCCCGTGACCGGCGCAACCCTCGGGCTCATGCAGACCCGCGCGCGTCACCCGCCGCTCCCGCGCTCCACCGGGCCGATCCTGGTCGCCGTGGCCGCGGCCCTCTCTCTGTCCGGGCCGAAGCTTGCCCCGGCAGCTCCGCCCGAGGCCACGTCCTCGCCACCGAAGTCCGCGCCGGCCGCGGCTCCGAAGGCTGCGCCAGCTTCAGCCCCGGCGGCCGCGCCAGCCGCGGCCCCGGCTTCCGCGCCCGCCGCGGTGGCTCAATCCGCGGCCTCCCAGGCGCCGAAGCTCGACATCCCGTTCACCAAGTACACCCTCAAGAACGGCCTTACCGTGATCCTCCACGAGGACCGCGCGCTGCCGATGGTCGCCCTGAACCTCATGGTCAAGGTCGGCTCGCGGTTCGAGGAGCCGGGGCGCACCGGCTTCGCGCACCTGTTCGAGCACCTCATGTTCATGGGCACGCGCCGCGTCCCCACGAAGCAGTTCGACGCCTGGATGGAGGCCGAGGGCGGCTGGAACAACGCGTGGACCAGCGAGGACCGGACCGCCTACCACGAGGTGGCGCCGGCCCACGCGCTGCCGCTCCTGCTCTGGCTCGAGGCCGATCGGTTCTCGTCGCTCGCGGACAGCATGGACCTCCCGAAGCTCAACGCGCAGCGCGACGTCGTGCGGAACGAGCGCCGCCAGACGAGCGAGAACGAGCCCTACGGCAAGGTCGACCTCCTCATGCCCTCGCTGATGTACCCGGAGGGACACCCCTACCACCACCCCGTGATCGGCTCGCACGAGGACCTCCAGGCCGCGACCGTCGACGACGTCACGACGTTCTTCCGGCGGTGGTACGTGCCGAACAACGTCTCCCTCGTCGTGGCCGGCGACTTCGATGCGCAGAAGACGCGCGAGCTCATCGAGCGGCTCTTCGGCGGCATCCCGGAGCGGCCCGTCCCCGCGGCGACAACGCCCGCGCCCGTGAAGCTGAGCGGCGTCGTCCGGAAGACGATCGAGGACAACGTGAACCTCCCCAAGGTGATCATGGCCTGGCACAGCCCCGCGCACTTCGCGCCGGGCGACGCCGAGCTCGACCTCCTCGCCACGGCGCTCGAGCAGGGGAAGGCGAGCCGCCTCTACAAGGCCCTCGTCTACGACAAGCAGCTCGCCCAGGAGGTGAGCGCGGTGCAGCACTCCGGCGATCTCGGCTCGACGTTCACCGTCGAGGCGATCGCGCGGCCGGGCGTGCCGCTCGAGAAGGTCGAGGCCGCCATCGACGCCGAGCTCGCCAAGGTGCGGGACGCGAAGCTGAGCCGCGAGGAGCTCGATCGGGCCAAGAACCAGTACGAGACGGCCTTCGTGACGGCGCTCGAGTCGGTCGCCGGCCGGGCCTCGATGCTCAACCGGTACGAGACGTCGAAGGGCCAGCCCGGGTTCGTGGAGCAGGATCTGAAGCGCTACCGCGACGCGACCGCGGAGTCGCTGCAGGCGTACGCGAAGAGCACCCTGGATCCCAACGCCCGGGTGATCCTGCGGGTCGTGCCGAAGGGCAGCGAAGAGGCGAAGAAGGCGGTGACGAAATGAGAGCGACACACGCAGGCGCGATGATCGCGCTGGTCGCGGCGGCCCTCGGCTGCGAGCCGAGGACGCCGGCGCAGTCCGCTGCCCGGGCGGAGGCGCCGCGTCCGAGCGCCCCGCCGGCGGCCGCGAAGCCCGCGGACCCGCTCGGGCCCAAGCCGGAGCTGCCGAAGCCGCAGCCGTTCACGCCGCCGGCGCCGGTCGTGCTCGACGGGCCGAACGGCGCGAAGGTGTGGCTGCTCGAGCGCCACACGCTGCCGATCGTGTCCGTGTCCATCGGCGTCGCGTCGGGCGCGGCGGACGATCCGAAGGGCGCGGCGGGGCTCGCGCACATCACCGCGGACATGCTCGACGAGGGCGCGGGGACGCGGAGCGCGGTGGAGCTGTCCAGCGCGATCAACGACCTCGGCGCGACGCTCTCGGTCGGGGCGCGCGCCGACGGCAGCGTCGCGACGCTCTCCGTGCTCAAGAAGAACTTCGACAAGGCGTTCTCGCTGCTCGCCGACGTTGTCGCGCGCCCGCGGTTCGAGGCGAAGGAGTGGAAGCGCGTCAGCGAGCTCTGGCAGAACGACCTCAGGAAGCGCGGAGACGACGCGACGCGGGTCTCGGGGCTGGTCTCGATGGCCGCGCTCTACGGGCCGGGCACGCCGTACGGGCACCCCGTCGACGGCCTTGTCGCGGATGCGAAGTCGATCGGGCTCCCGGCCGTGAAGGCGTTCTACAAGGCGGCGTGGCGCCCGGACCACGCGGTGATCACCGTGGTCGGCGACATCACCCGCGACGAGCTGCAGCAGGCGCTCTCGCGCGATCTCGGGACCTGGTCGGCGAAGGGCGCCACGGCGAGCGCCGCGCCGGCCACGAAGGGCGCGGCGGAGAGCGCAGCGCAGGGCGCGGCGGCCGCGCCGGCGTGGAAGCCGCCGCGGCTGGTGCTCGTCGACCGCCCGGGGGCGCCGCAGTCGGTGATCGCGGCCGTGCGGGAGGGGGTCGCGGCGAGCGATCCTCGGCGGCCGCTGCTCCAGCTGGTCAACTCCGCGCTCGGCGGCTCGTTCACGTCGCGCCTGAACCAGAACCTGCGCGAGGATCACGGCTGGTCCTACGGCGCCGGCTCGGCGTTCACCGAGACGAGGCTGCCGGGCGCGTTCGTGGCGCGGGCCTCCGTCGTGACCGAGGCGACAGGACCCGCCCTGAAGGAGATGCTCGCCGAGCTCGCCAAGATGGCCGACTCCGGGCTGACCCGGGACGAGCTGGCGAAGGTGCAGGCGCAGGACCGCGCGGATCTCGTCTCCGCCTACGAGACCGTGAACCGCACCGCCCAGCGCCTCGGGACGCTGGCGCGGCTGAAGCTGCCGGAGACGTTCGACGGCGACGCGAGCAAGGCGCGGCAGAGCGCGACGCTGGCGAGCCTCGCGGAGCTCGCGAGGGCCGTGGATCCGAAGACTGCGACCGTCGTGGTCGTGGGACCGCGGCAGGAGATCCTGCCGCAGCTCCAGGGGATCGGCCTCGGCGAGCCGGAGGCGTGGGACGTCGAGGGGCAGCCGATCCAGCCGAAGAAAGAGCCCTGAGCGGCGCGCGCCCTGGCCGAGCGCTCCTCCCGCCGCGCGGCAGCGGGAGGAGCGGGCGGCACGATCGCGCCCTCAGGGCGCCGTCGGCACGAAGTCGATCGGGCTGCTGGGCGCGCCCTCGTGCAGGACGCCGTCGCCGAACCAGTAGACGAAGCGGGGCTCCTCCGCCCCGTCGAGGTGGGCCTCCAGCCGGACGATGGCGCCCGGGGTGGTGGTGAACGTCATCGCGTCGATGTCCGAGCCGGTCTCGGCGTGGAAATACGCGACGCCGATGTCGACGAGGCGCGTCTCGTCCGTCTTCTCGATCTCGAGCCCCGCCAGGTCGATGAGCTCGGACGCCGTGTCGACCGAGGCATAGAGATCGAAGCTGCAGACGACCTTGGAGGTGTTGGTGTCGCAGGTCGTCCAGAGCGTCCACGTCCCGCCCTCCGTGTACTCGACGAAGACGCCGACGCCCTCGCCCGGCTCGGTGCTCAGGGTGGCGTCCGTGTCGATGGCGACGCGCCGCACGTCGTCCGCGGGCGGCGGGGGAACGGTGTCGTCGTCGCCGTCGTCCCAGTCGTCGTGGACGTGATGGCCATCGTGGTCGCCGTCCTCGTCGACGATGATGCAGCCGGCCGAGGCGAGGGGCGCCGCGACGAGAAGGAACGACCACAGCCCCAGTGAACGACGCTTCACAAAGTCAGCGGAAAGAGTCATCGGATCTGCTCCTGCTCGTGGACGTCGCAAGACGTGGACCAAGCGCTACCTCGACCGCGGGCGACCGGACGCCGGCGCTGTCTTCCCCGGAGCCGGACCCGACGGAAGGTGGATCCTGGGGCGCGGCGGGGACGCCGGCGCGCTCGGGAGCGCGCGCGGCTTCGCCATCGGCTGCGGCGCCGGCGTCGCCTGTGGCAGCGGCCGCGGCTCCGTGGCCGACGGCGATCGGTGCGGGAGGGCACGCGGGGCGGCCGGCGTGCCGGCGGTGCGCGGCGCCGGGGCCGCCGGCGGCTCCGGGGCGGGGCCGGGCGACGGCGGCGTGACCGTCGGCCGCGAGGGCCGGTGCGATGGGCTCGCGCCGGTGCGGGGCAGCGCGTCCGCGTTGGAGATGCCTCGCGCGGGGAGGCCGGGCCTGGCGATCGGGGCCGGAGCGTCGCCGCCGGGCGTCCCCCGCGGGTGCAGCGGCGTGCGCAGCGCGGGCGCCGCGCGACGGTCGTCGCCTGCAGGCGACGCCGGACGGCGCGCCGGAGGGGCCGCGAGGCGTGCGCTCGGCGTCGTGCTCCTGCGCGCGTAAGCGAGAGCGCGAGGATCCGGCCTGTCGCGGTGCCTCGGGGCGGCCGTGGAGGGAACGCCGGCCTCCGCGAGCGACGGCGACGCCGGGCGGTAGCCGCCAGGACGGATGCCGTGGGGCGGGCTCGAGCGGCCCGAGCCCCCGTCGCCGCGCGGGCGGACGTCGGCGTGCCCGGGCCTGCCCGCGGTCGGCCGCGCCGGCTTGTAGGTGTGCGAGTGCGCGGCGATGCGCCGGACGACCTCGCGATCGCGGACGACGTGCGTGTGGACGTGGCGGTGGAAGACGTGCGTCGTCGGGCAGAAGACGTACGCCGCCGGGGGAGCGGTCCACAGCGAGACCGCGACGCCGCTGCTCCAGTAGTAGGTGGGCGGCATCGGGGCCCAGCCGACGTAGCCGGCGTCACCGACGCGCCAGACGACCCACGCCGGGGCGTACGTGCGCCCCGGGATCCAGGCCCAGCCGTGGGAGGAGATCCAGACCCAGCGACCATAATGGAAGGGGATGTGGCCCCACGCGTAGTCGCTGACCCAGAGCCAGTCGCCGTCGTCGGTCAGCGCCCAGCGGCCCGCTGTCTGGTAGGGCGCGAAATCCGGGCCGACCACGACCGCGGAGGGCACCCAGACCGTGCCGTAGCCCGGGGTGTCGATCCAGGTGCCGTACGCGGCGAGCGGCTGCTGGAACTCGACAAGGGCGCTCGGGTCGGTGTCTTCGTACTCGTCCGCCTCGAGCTCGGCGTTCACGCGGACGTCGACCTGGACTGACGGGGGCTCGGCGGGCTGGGCGGCGGCGCTCGCGGGCGCGGCGATGAGCGCGGCGAGCAGCGGCAGGGCGCCGCCGAGCCGGCGGAGCCGGGCCCCGGGGATGCCCGGCGCCGCGGGGGCAGGGCGCAAGGGGGAAGCGGACAGCGGGAAAGGCATCGGCAGCATGATGGGTCCTTCTGGAGGGGGGTGCCAGGGAGAGGGCGGGCTGGCCTCGGGCGCCCTCAGATCTCTTCAGACGTCCCTGCGCGCCCGACGTTGCACATTGCAGGCCACCATCCGGAGCGTCGCGCTTGCGTGCCATGCGCCGCGGCACCCGACCGAGGTTGGGGCATGGGCACCCGACCGAGGTTGAGGCTGCGGCGCCCGACCGAGGTTGGGGCATGGGCACCCGACCGAGGTTGAGGCTGCGGCGCCCGACCGAGGTTGGGGCATGGGCACCCGACCGAGGTTGAGGCACGGGCACAAGTCATGTTCCGCATCGCCCGCGCCGGCGCACCAGGCGGCGTGGACCGGCAGCGCTCGTTCGATCGAGGTCGCGCGCGGCGCTCCTCAGTCCAGATCGCTGTCGTCGAGCGCCGGCGTCTCGTCCCCCGGAGGCGGCGCTCTCCCGGGTAGCGCCGGCGGCCTCGGAAGGAGCGACAGCCGCGCGTGCGCGTCGGCCAGCTTGCGGTCGGCCTCGCGCAGGCGCCGGTTCAGCACCCGGATCACGGCGTCCGCGATCTCGGCCGTCTCCCGCACCGCCTCGTGGAAATCCTCGGCGGAGACCCGGAGCAGCTCCGCGTCCTCGGTCACCACCGCGGTCGAGGTCCTAGGCTCGCTGTCGAAGAGCGACATCTCGCCGAACACGTCGTTCGCGCCGAGGCGCGCGATCTCGCGGCCGTCCAGCGTGAGGCTCACCTCGCCCGAGATGATCGAGTAGAGCGCGCCGCCAGGCTCGCCCTGGCGGAAGATGACGTCGCCCCGGGCCAGCGACACGACGAGCGAGCCGCGCGCCAGCGCCACCAGATCGTCGCCGGCCACGCGGGAGAAGAGCGGAACGCGCTGGAGGAACAGGACCTTCTCGATCGTCGTGTACATCTCGTCCTCGGGGTCGATGCCGGTGCCGCCGGTGACCGCCCAGTATCGTGCGTAACGGGCCACCGCAGGATCCTCATCGGCCCGCAGCGCGTCCAGCCGCTCGCCGGCGCCCGGCGGCGACGTGACGGCGACCGCGATGGCGGCCGCCTCGCGGACCAGCGGGTCCGGATCGTAGGTCGCGGCGAGCGCGTCCCCGGCTGCGCCGGAGATGGAGCTCCGGGCGACGGCATCGAGCGCGAGCGCGGCGCTGTAGGGGTCGCCGCGCACGATCTCGTGGCGGATCCAGGAGATGACCCCGGCCTCCGGCGGCAGGGGCCTCCGGGGGAACGCCGCGGACAGCTCGAGCAGCCGCTCGACGAGGGAGACGAGGCGCTCGCGCAGCGGGCGGTCGAGGAGCGACTCCAGCACCTCGAACGCGTTGGCCCGCAGCGCGGGATCCGGGCCGAAGACGTGGGTGCGCACGAGGGCGACGACCTCGCGCGGGTAGGCGAGCTCGCACAGGCGGAGCACGCGGATAAGCCCCTTCCGCAGCCGGCGGAGCAGGTGCTGATCGAGCAGCGCGCCGACGACGCGGGGGCGCACCGCGATGTACGCCTCGCGCGTGCGGACGTGCTCCACGGTCTCGTCGTCGATGCAGGCGCGGATCACGCGGAGAGGCGCCGGCGGCGCGCGCAGCGCGAGGCGCAGGCGCGACGCCGACGCGAGCACCTTCTGGCGGAGGGCCTCGTTCGGGTCGTCGATCCGGGCGAGCAGCACGTCGAGCGCGTCGTGGCTGCAGAGCCGCGCGAGCACCCGCGGGATCGCGAGCCGCACGACCCGCGGGGTGCCGTCGTCGCCGAGGCGCGCCGCGAGCTCGGGGATGGCGTCGTCGCCGAGCGCCTCGATGGCCCGGGCCGCGGCCGGCGCGAGGGCGCGCTCGGCGAGCGCGTCCGCGAGCAGGGGGAGCAGGCGCGGATCGGCGACGCTCGACGAGGAGCGCACGGCCGCGCGCCGCACCGCGGGGTCGGGATCGCCGATGAGCCGCGCGAGCGCGCGCTGGAGCGACGCGTGGCCGACCAGGCCGAGGATCCGGGCGGCTGCGACGCGATCGCGGGGCGACGGGCTGTCGAGCAGCGCGCGCAGCCGCGGCGCGCCCTCGAGCATGCCGTCGAGGCCGCAGTAGCGCAGGAGCGCGGCGATCGCGGCGGCCCGGAGCGCCTCGCCGCCGTTCGCGTCCGCGGCGGCGCGCGGCGCGGCGCCCTCCCGGGCCAGCGCGAGCAGCTCGTCGTGGGCGTCCTCCCGCAGCAGCGCGGCGAGCGCGGCGACGGCGGCGACGCGGACGTCGGTGTTCCGGTCGTGGATCGCCGCGCGCGCGATGCTCGCCCCCTCCTCGTGCTCGAGCTCGGCCGTGAGGCGCACCGCGAGCGCGCGCACCCTGGCCGAGCCGTGGCGCGCGAGCGCGGGCACGGACTCGCGCACGAGGCTCGGGTCGAGCTGCTGGAGCTGTTCGACCGCGAAGAGCACCTGCACCATGGCGCGGCTGTAGAGCGCCTCCTTGAGGATCGCGCGCGTCTGGGGGCCGTACGCGACGCTGTCCGGCTCGATCTGGCGGCGCATCAAGGTCCGGCGCATGGCGTCGAAGTAGCCGCGCCGCACGAGCGGGAGGAGGGCGATGGACGCGACGCAGAGCGGGAGGGAGTAGACCCCGATCCACGCGGCCTCCTCGACGAGCGCGGCGCCCGTCGCGGCCGTGGGCGCCACGGCGAGCAGGATCAGCGCGCCGAGCCCGTAGCCGAGGGGCTTGGCGATCGTGGAGACGAGCGTCCGCACCCGCTCCCGCAGCGCCGGCTGGAACGGGAAGAACAAGAGCTGCATCGTCGCGTCGTAGATCGTGAGCTGCAGCGCGTTGTCGCTCAGCTTGAGGATCGCGCCCCAGGCGAGCGACGGCGCCGCGAGCAGCGCGACCGTGCTCGCGGTGAACGCGGCCGGCATGGCGAGCAGCCCGCCGAGCACGCCGTGGCGCCGGAGGACCCGGGGGGTCGCGACGAGCTGCACGAAGAGGCCGACCACGCCGACGGCGCCGTAGAGGAACCCCATGAACCGGGTGAGGTCGTCGACCTGGGGGTAGGCCGTGAGGGCGATCGCCTTGAACTGGTAGTCGCCGATCGTGAGGACCGTGAAGAGGAGGAAGGTCAGCAGCGCGACGGTGAGGGCGTAGCGCGATCTCCACACGTCCACGCGCGGAAGGCGGGCCTGGAGGAGCTCCTCGTCGCCGGACGGGGGGCGCCCTAGCGGGTAGCGCCGCGCGAGCGCGGTCGTGAGCGCGGCCATGGCGAGGAGCGCCGCGATGAGCACGAACAGGAGGTTCTCGGTGCCGATCCACCGGACGACGGCGCCCGTCGCGAAGCCGCAGGCGACGGTGCCGACGACGCGCCCGCTGCCGATCAGGCCGAAGAGGCGCTTGGCGCTGCGCGGGTCGTGCAGGTCCTGGGCGACGGCCCAGACGAGGACGGCGGTGAAGTTCGCGATGATCTCGGACCAGATGTAGAAGACAAGGTACGCGGCGCGCACCTCCTGGCCGATGAGCACGCGCAGCAGCGCGAACGTGGCGGCGCCGAAGAGGGCGAAGGCGACGCACAGCTGGGCGCGCGGCAGGTGGCGGGCGACGCGGTTATACGCGAGCGCGGCGACGGCGGAGGCGACGCCGTAGACGATCCACATCGGCGCGATCCAGGTGACGGGGAACCTGGTGAGGAAGAGCGCGTCGCGCGCGGAGCGGCCGACGACGAAGAGGAGGGCGGCGAGGAAGAGCAGGCAAAAGAGCAGCGCGGTCCGGTGCAGCTCGATGCGGGTGAGGGGGACGCCGAGGACGGCCGTGTGGGCGTCAGGGGCGGCGCCGCTCGGCGCCAGCCGGCTGGGCCGGCTCGAGGTCGGGCGCACCGACGGGGTGGCGCCGGACGCGGGGTACGCGGGCGCGCCTTCCGGGCGCGCGCTGGGCTGGCTGGGCTGCCCAGCGCGCGCCGTCTCCGGCGCCGTGGCGCGCTCCTTCGCGCTCGGCCCTGCCTTCGAGCCCGGCTGCGGGGGAGCGGCGTCGGTCGAATCCACCTGCCTCAAGCTAGCCGAGCTCTCTCGAAGAGCGCGTGTTTCGGGCCACGCAGCCCGTCCGTCGGCCCATGGCGCTGCGCGGCGGTCTGCTCACCCTCCTGCTCCGCGGCGTCGATGCCAACTTGTCAGGAACGGACGGCGACCATGGCCAGCTCGTCATGCGGCGCGCCTCCGAGCCTCCGAGGTGGGGCGTCGAGGACGCCTCTGACGGGACCGCGGGGGCCTCCGAGGGCGCGTTCGACGCGGCATCCGGCGCGGGCGCACGCGGGCGCACGAACGATTTCCGCGCCGTTCGAAGGGCTGTGCGAGGCATTTGCGGCGTGGTACGAGCTGTGCTGAAAGGACGCGCCCATGGACACGACAAGGTATCTCGTGCGGTCCCGGCGGCGAGGGCGTCGGCACCTCCCCCGGCTTTGCGCGGTGGCCCTCGCGGCGGCGGCGCTCGCCGGTGGCGCGCGCCAGGCCGGCGCGGCGGTGACCATCAGCAGCGACGTGGTGCGCACCAAGCTCACGCGCCCGGACGCGGAGAACCCCCTCTGGATCAGCCATCAAGACTGCGTCACCGACAACGATCTGCAGTTCACGCTCACGCTCGACAACGTCTCGACCAGCGAGAGCCTGGAGGTGTGGGTCACCCAGTCGACGGATTGCAGCGTGGCCGAGAATCGCAGGTCCGGCGGTTACTGCAAGCCGCTCCCGCTGACGCTCACCCCGGCGACCACGGTGACCGTCACACTGCCGGCAAAGATGATAGCGAAGGAGTTCCTCGGCGCCGACAACTGTGAGGTCGCGTCGCAGGCGAGCACCAATGCGACCCAGATGACGATCTACTTCCTGCGGCTGCCCACAGCGGACCAGAACGCATCGAGTTACGCTCCATGGGACAAGACCAAGGTGGACCTCCTGGGCCCGAAGCCGCCGACGGACGTGAAAGCGCACTCCGGCGATGGGCGTATCCTCGTCGATTACACGCAGAACGAGGCCGATGAAGTGCTCGGCTACTATCTCTACTGCGACGACGGCGGGCAGTCCTCGCCTGCCTCGAGCGGGGCAGGGGCAGCCGGCGGAGGCGACGGCGCGGCGGGAGCCGGCGGCGGGGCAGCCGGCGGAGGCGACGGCGCGGCGGGAACCGGCGGGGGAACGACGAGCGGCGGCAGCTCCGGCTGCCAGTCGTCGCTCCTGGTGCCGGGGGAGATCCCGGACTCCGCGCAGCGGTGCGGCAGCGTGGGGAGGGCCAGCCGCGGCGAGGCCACGGAGAACATCGTCAACGGCAGGTCGTATGTCGTCGGCGTCGCGGCCTATGACCAGGTGGGCAATGCCGGGCCGCTGTCGGCGATCTCCTGTGCGACCGCGGCCGACGTCGACGGGTTCTTCGAGCAATACCGGGACGCCGGCGGGCAAGCCGGTGGGGGCTTTTGCAGCATCGAAGGGCCGGTAGGGGCTGGCCGATGGGCCGCTGCGCCGCTCGCCGCCGTCGCGGCCGGCGCGGCGCTCGGGTTGTTGCGCAGGAGCCGTCGTCGTCGACGCCACGCGCACGCGCGTTCCTTCACGCAGGAGAGCGAATGAGCTGTCATCTCCGTCATCAGGTGGCCGCCTGCCTCGCCGGCAGCGCGGCGCTCCTCGCTGCCTCCGTCGCCGGCGCGCAGACGAGCTACGGGATGGGCGATTGGCGGCAGCACGATCGCTCGAGGATCCAGCGAGAGGAGCGCTATGCGTCTCCTCAGAGCTTCGCGTTCGAGCTCCGCTTCGCCCCGTACTCTCCCCAGGTCGACGAGGAGTTCTCCGGCACGGGCCCCTACGGGAAGACCTTCGGCGATGGCCAGGAGTTCTATTTCGGGGTCGAGGTCGACTGGCTGCCGCTCCGGATCCCGTACGTCGGCGCGATCGGCCCAGGGTTCGGCTGGGGGTACACGTCGGCGTCGGCGAGCGCCTTCGTGGCGGGCAGCGACGACAGGGCCGAGGCAGAGGAGACCTCGCTCACCATCATGCCGATGCACCTGTCCGCCGTCCTGCGCGCCGACGAGCTGATGCGCAAGACGGGCGTCCCGATCGTGCCTTACGCGAAGGTGGGCCTGGGGATGGGGTTATGGACCACGACGTCTGGCCCTGGCACGCCGAAGCCCGATGGCGTTCGGGGCGAGGGCATCACGTGGGGCACCCACCTCGCGTTCGGCGGGATGCTCGCGCTCAACTGGCTGGACCGCCGCTCGGCCTCCCAGCTCGATGAGACGACGGGCATCAACCACACGTACCTGTTCGGCGAGTGGATGTTCGCGAACCTCGACGGGCTGGGCTCGCGCCCGCAGATGCACGTCGGCACCTCGACGTGGGTCCTGGGGCTGGCCTTCGACATGTGAGGCGCGGCGCCGCGTGCGCGGCGCGTGGCGCGCGGCGCCGGTACGCGCTTCACGGCGCGCTGCCCTCGAGCGGCGCGCCGCCGTCGTCTTCCTCGATCACCGTCGTTCCGCGCGGCCGGGCGGTCGTCGCGCGGCGCGGGGGGCTGTCGCTCGCGAAGACCTCGACGGTCTCCTTGGACGGGGCCCCGACGATGGGCACGACGAGCTCGCGCGCGGCGCCCTCGCGCTCGTACGTGATCTTGAGCTCGCTGGCGCTGGCCAGGGCGCGATAGGCCGCGAACAGGTCGTCCGGGCGCTCCAGGGTCGAGCCGTTGACCTGGGTGACGACGTCGCCGGTCTTGAGCTCGATGCTGCTCCAGTCCGCGGGCAGCGCGAGGATCTTCCAGCCGATGAACGCGCCCGCCCGGACGACCTCCTCGACCGGCACGCGCCGCAGGATCCAGGGCGGCCCCTGCAGCAGCACCCGGTCGACGTCGGCGCGGGCGAGCTGCCCGGCGGGGACCGCCTGCTTGGGCGGCGCCGCGCTCTGCGCGCGCGGCGCCGGAGCCGCTGCCGGGGCGGCCGTCTGCGGCCCGCCGCACCCTGCGACGACGGACAGGGAGAGACATGCGCCGAGCAGGAGTCTTACGGGCGTCGACATCGGCGGGACTATGCGCAGCGGACCCGCGGAGGCCAAGTTCGATGCGCGGCGGGTGCGATGGGGACGCGAGCGGCGATCCAGCTGAGCCGCAGGGCCGGGGCCACCGGGCTCCGGGGACCACCGGGCTCGCGAGGGGCGAGGATCGTCGGAGAGGGTCGGGGAGGCGGGATTTGAACCCGCGACAACGAGCACCCAAAGCTCGTGCACTACCGGACTGTGCGACTCCCCGGGCAGAGCGCGTCCGCGAGCGGGACCATAGACGAGGCGCCCTGCCGGAGCAAGACAGGTCGCGCCGATGGTCGAATGCGTCGAGCGCGTCGAACGCGTCGAGCGCCCGGCGCCGGCCGATCGAGCGCCCGGCGTCGGCGAGGCGTCGGCCGCGCGGCGCCCGCGTGGCTTTTCAGGTGCGTCACCGCATGAAAGGCGCTGAAATGAGGGCGCAGCATGAGCGGGACGGTCGCGCCGCTGTCGGTCCATCACCTGGCCGTGGTCGTGCGCGACCTGGCGCGGGCCGAGGCGTTCTACGTGGGCGTCCTCGGATTGCCGGTGGTGCGGCGCTGGACGGACGAGGCCGGAGCGCCTCGGTCGGTGTGGCTCGAAGTCGGGGGCGGCGCCTTTCTGGCCGTGGAGCGGGCGGGCGCCGCCGGGCCGATGCGCGCGGACGAGGCGCCAGGCTGGCACTGCGTCGCCCTTGGGATCGCGCCGTCCGAGCGGGAGGCATGGCGCCGCCGGCTGACCGCGGGGGGCGTGATCGTCGAGCGGGAGAGCGCTTACACGATGTACGCGCGCGATCCCGACGGGAACCTGGTGGCGCTCAGCCACTACCCGCACCCGCAGGCGGGGCCGGGCTGATGGCGCGGACCGCGTGCAGTGCGCGTGGAGCGCCGTGGTGAGATGATGGAAGGTCGGGCGGCGCGCCAGGGACCTGGAAGCTGATCGAGGGCCTGCGCGTCGAAGGGGAACGAACGAGCCGGAGGGTTTCAAGATGCCGCGTTCAACGTCCGATTCCATGTCGCCTGATGCGCCCGTGTCGCTCGTGCTCCCCTGCGGGGCGATCGGGCTCGTGGGCGGCTGGCTCACGGCCGACGTTCTCGAGATGGACGAGCTCGTGCCCCGCTTCCTGCTCGCGGGTGTGACCCCGATCGTCGCGGCGCTGCTGGGTCACTACCTGACGCCGCGGATCGGAGGCGTCTGGGGTGATGGATCGATGGCGTTCGGCGCGGGCGATGCGCCGGCGGACGGCGCGCCATGGGTCGACGCGCCGGGGAAGTGGACCCGGCGGGGGCCGTTCGTGGCGGGCGTGCTGGCGCTGTGGGCCATCGTGGTGGCCGGCGTCGTGAACGGGATGACCATCGGGCTCGTGGCGGGGCCGGCAGGGATGATCGTCGGCGCGGCGTTCGGCGCCGTGTTCGCGCTGCCGTTCGTTCCGGCGCTCGCGGTGGTGCTGATCGCGGCGAACCGCGTCGGGCGGGCCCGCGCCGGCTCGATCGTGGCGCTCTCGGATCGGCGGGCGGTGTGGGCGGCGACGGCGGCGGTGATCGCGGTGGCGCTCCAGCTGGGGTCGGGGCTGACGGGGGCAGCGGCGCCCGACCTGGGGCGCCTCGTGGCGGTGATGGGGTTCGCCGTGGTGGCGGGGCTGTGCGCTCTGGACGCGCTGGAGATCGCGAGGGTGCTGAAGCTGCCGCGGGAGCGGAGCGGGGTAGGGGACGAAGTGGCGGAGCGGATCGCAGCGGAGATCGAGGCGGGGGCGACGGGGGCAGGAGAAGACGGCGGGGCGAGCGGCGTTGCGTGGGCCGGGGGGAAGGGGACGGGGGAGAGGATCGATCTCGGCCTCGGGGACGAGGTGCACGTCGAGGTGGTGAGGCCGACCCACGCCTACCGGGGGGCGCAGCAGATCGCCCGGGTGGTGCGGGGGAACCGCGAGCGCGCCGTGGCGGCGCTGCGGGCAGGGCTGATGCGGGGCGCGGGCGCGCTGGCGATCGGGGCGGCTCTTTGGGGCGAGGTCTGGAAGTGATCGAGGCGCGCGGAGGGCGGTGGAAGGCGGAAGAGCGCGTGCTGGCGGCCAGCGGAGGAGCGCGGGCCGGTGAGGCGCGGCGGAAGAGCGGGCTGGACGAGGGCGTGGCTGGGGATCTGGCTTGATGCGTGAGGCGAGGTGTGCCAGGGTCCGGCGCCCGTAGCGGCTGTTGCCCCTGCCCCCGTAGCTCAGTGGATAGAGCAGCGGTTTCCTAAACCGAAGGTCGCAAGTTCAATTCTTGCCGGGGGTGCCGAAGGATTTCGGGCACTTACGAGAACGAGCCCGCGGGCCATGGGCCGATTGTGGGCTGCTCGCTCTGCCCATGGACCGCCGCGGCGGTGAGGTGCTTCTTCCAGCGGCGCGGCGCCTTCGCTGCCTGCCATCGCTCTCCTCGCGCGCCTTCGCTGCCTGCCGTCGCTCTCCTCTCGCGCCAGAGGGAACCGCTACGCGGGGGAGGACCCGATCGCCGAAGGTGCACCGCGCGCCGCCGTGGCTGCTCGAGCGCGTGTTGCCGCCGCCTCCGCGCCGGCGGAGCAAGCCAGGGGGCGGCCTGACGAGCGAGCTGCGCCTGCGGACGCACACCGAAGTCGCGCTTTCACCGGGGGGTGTTCGTCGCTCGAGTCGATCGCGTCGTTCGTATCGTGAGCGAATTGCTCGTCGCAAACGATGTGGCCGTCACCGTCGGGTAATCGGGTATGCCATTGCGATTGCGGAGCCGCTGACTCGCTCGGGGCGGCGGATGTCATCGTCATCGACTCACCGGTGTCCGTCCTGACGATTTACTGGTTGACACCAAGCGCGCCCCCCACGTTACATTGCGGACAGTTCTGGGTGTGTGTGCGAGGTCATTGCGAGACCTCGCCGAGGGGGTAGTCCTTTCTCTGGAAGGCGGGGCTGGTTTGGCTACGCACCACGCTGCAGCCGCGATTGGCGAGACGCTCGCGAAGCTCCTCGAGGGCGCAGCCCTCCAGAGCTCCGAGACGTTTCAGCGTGCGCCATTCACATTCGTGCGCGACCTCCGCACCCCGCCGGCGCAGGGCGCGACGGTGTACCTCTACCGCGTGTCTGTCAGCGCGTCTCGGCACAACTTTCAGGCACGCACCAACGCCCAGGGTCAGCGATTCCGCGCGCCGCTGCCGATCGACTTCCATTACCTCGTGACGGCCTGGGGGCGCGACGCGAGGGAGCAGAGCGCCCTGCTCGTGTGGGTGATGCGGCAGCTCGAAGACCTCGGCCCGCTCCGCGCTGCAGTGCTGAACCACCATTACGGCACCACCGCAGCCCCGTTTCATGAAGACGAAGAGGTGCAGGTCACGTTCGAGCCGCTGACCCTCCAGGACCACGTGAACGTCTGGGAGGTCGCCAAGGCGAGCATGCAGACCTCCGCGGCCTATGTCGCGCGCGCGGTGCCCATCGAGAGCACCGAGACCGAATCGCGTCACGGCCCGGTGCAAACCAGGGAGTTCGTCGCAGGGCCGCAGGTGTCGCCGTGACGGCCGACGTGATGACCCGCGTCGCCCCGCTCGGCCTGCGCTTCTGGGACGAGGTGAATCGCGATCTCGTGCGCGACGGGCTCGCCGTCTCCGCGTGGCCCGAGTCGCTGCCCTCGCGCCCTCGGTCCGCCAGCGTGAATGCTTCGGGGGTGTGGGCCCTCCACGATCTCGCCCTCATGGCTGCGTTCGAGCGAGGCGCGGGCGACGCGAGGTACTGGGAGGCGGTGGCGTCGGGAGCCGACCCCGCGCTCTCCTCGCGCAGGCCGTTCGTCGTCGAGGTGCGCGACACCGCCAGGCGCTTCTTGCCCGTGCGGCTGCGCGTCACGCTGCCCGTGCGAGGGCTCTATGACTGGCCTGCGGCGGTGGGGCTCGCGGCCGAGGCGCGCGCCCTCTCCGCGGGAGCGCCGCCCGGGGTGATCCCGCTGCCTGTCGCGCCCTCGCGCCCGGTGCGCGCGCTCGCGGTGGTGCGCGCCGAGCTCGCGGTCGACGGCGATGAGCCCGCGGCCAGCGCCCTCGTCGAGGTGTTCGCCTCGGGGCGCCTCGTGGGGCGCGGCATGTCGGACGAGCGCGGCCGCGTGGCCGTGATCTTCCCGTATCCCGACACGCTCGTCGTGTCGTCGGGCTCTCCGCTCGGGTCGCCTTCGGCGGGCGCGAGCCCGTCCGAATGGCGCTGGAACATCGAGGTGGTGGTCCGGTACGCGCCGCCGGTCGCCGGCGCGCGCCGCGGTGACGCGCCCGAGCTCGCCGCGGTGTTCGCGCAGCCGCCCACCACGGCGCTCCTCCGGCTGAGCCCCGAGGAGCCCTTGAGAGACTTCGAGTTACGCCACAGGGACGAGCAGGTGCTGCGCACCGAAGGCGCCTCCGACGGGCGGCTCTGGATTCGAACCGTGATCTGACCATTCATCGACGAGGGAGAAGAATAGATGCCCGAGTACCTGTCACCCGGTGTCTATGTCGAAGAGACATCGTTCCGGTCGAAGTCGATCGAGGGCGTGAGCACCTCGACCGCGGGCTTCGTCGGCCCCTCGCGATATGGGCCGCTCGACCTCGTCCCCGAGATCGTCACAAGCCTGGGCGAGTTCGAGCGCATCTATGGCGACGGTCAGAAGCTCGATTTTGGCAGTAGCGAGCGGCACAACTTCCTCTGGCACGCGGCGAGGGCGTTCTTCGCCGAGGGCGGCCGGCGGCTCTATGTCTCCCGCATCTTCAGGCCCAGGTCCACGACCGACGACGGCATCGCGCATGCGACCCTCGCCGCGGGCAGCCCCATCGACGACGATCTCACCATCCGCGCGCGGTACCCCGGATCGGGCGGCAACGTCCGCGTTCGCCTCACGCTGCGCGCCGGGCAGAACGTGCGCACCGGCAGCGGCGCCGACGCGCGCCTGCGCGGCGCGACCGACCGCGACGTGGTGCTCCTGTGGCAGAACGCGAATGCGCCCCTCTCCCCGGGCCAGAGCCCCTTCTATATCGCCCGCCGCAGCGCCGACGGGGTCTGGGCATTCACGCGCGACGGTGAGCGCGGGGCTGGCGAGATCCTGCTCACGTCGCTGACCGCGACGAGCGACGTGCGTCTGGTCACCGTCAGCGTCCAGGTGTCGTACGGCGCCGGGGCCGACGAGACATGGGACGGCCTCGCCCTCGACCCCTCGCACCAGCGCGACGGGGCCCGAGACGCGATCACCTCGCGCTTCGGCTTCGATCCCGACGACCCGTCGCCGCTGCGCGCGATTCCCATCGTCATCACCGCAGGGGCCGCGCTCGATCACGGCGTCGGCATCACCGAGGCCCTGATCAACAGCAACCTCGGCCTCTCCTCCGCGCTGGCGGCGGCCACCTCCGTGAGCGAGTACGTCGGCGCGCTTGCCGACAACGGCGCGCTCGAGGTCACCCTCGAGCACGGCAACGATGGCGCGCTGCCCGAGCCCGGTGAGTACGAGGGCGTCGAGAACGCCGCCAACGCGCGCAAGACGGGGCTCAAGCAGTTCGAGGACCTGGACGACATCTCCATCGTGGCAGCGCCGGGGTCCTCGTTCGGCACCGACTCGGACGTCGCCGCGACCATCGCGGGCCACCTGGTCACCCACGCGGCGACGATGCGGTACCGCATTGCCGTGCTCGACAGCATGAACAACCAGGCGATCGGCGCCGTGCGCGCGTACAGGGCCCGCTTCGACTCGACCTACGCAGCGCTCTACTACCCCTGGGTGAAGGTGCTCGACCCCATCACGCGGGCGCCCATCGCGCTCCCGCCGAGCGGGTTCGTCACGGGCATCTACGCGCGCAACGACGTCGAGCGCGCCGTGTACAAGGCGCCCGCCAACGAGGTGGTTCGCCTCGCGCTCGGCTTCGAGGTCACCCTCAACAAGAGCCAGCAGGACGTGCTCAACCCCGAGGGCGTCAACTGCTTTCGCTTCTTCGAGGGCCGCGGCAACCGGCTCTGGGGCGCTCGCACGATCAGCTCGGATCCGGAGTGGAAGTACGTCAACCTCAGGCGATACTTCGCCTACCTCGAGCACTCGATCGACAAGGGCACGCAGTGGGCCGTGTTCGAGCCGAACGGCGAGCGGCTCTGGGCCAACGTGCGGCGCACCATCGAGGACTTCCTCTTCAACGAGTACCAGAACGGCGCGCTCCTCGGCGACCGGCCCGAGCGCGCGTTCTTCGTGAAGTGCGATCGGTCGACGATGACCCAGAACGACCTCGATAACGGGCGGCTCGTGTGCCTCATCGGCGTGGCGCCGCTCAGGCCCGCGGAGTTCGTGATCTTTCGCATCGGGCAGTGGACGGGCGACCGCAAGGTCTGATGCCAGCTCGCAACGGAGGGAGTGAGATCCATGCCAGTGCAGCGTGAACGACCGTACATGCAGTTCAACTTCCTCGTGGACCTCGGCACGGGCACCGACGGGCCTGACGCCGCGTTCCAGGAGGTGAGCAACCTCGGCACCGAGTTCGCCGTGGCCGAGTACCGCGCGGGCAACGACAAGGAAAACAACGTCCGTAAGTACACGGGTCTCAACAAGGCCACGGACGTGACCCTCAAGCGCGGCATCGTGGGCTACCGGTCGTTCTACGACTGGGTCGAGCAGGTGCGCCGCGGCGACAAGGAGGCCGTCCGCCCGTCGATCACCATCAGCCTCCAGAACGAGGCCCACGAGACCGTGATGACCTGGACCCTCAAGAACGCCAGGATCATCAAGTATGTCTCGGGGCCCTTCAACGCGAAGGGCGGCGATGTGGCGATGGAAGAGATGACCCTCGCCTACGAACAGCTCGTGCTGGAGTCCTGACCCGAGGATGAGCCCCCGCGCGCCCCGACGTCTGCCCGGCGTACGCTTCGAAGCGCCGCCTCCCCGCCCGGGCGCGTTACCGCGCATGGACGTGGCGGCGTTCGTGGGCTTCGCGGCGTCGGGGCCGCGCGATCTCCCCGTGCTCATCGAAGACCCGCGGCGCTTCGCCGACCTGTTCGGCGACGATCTCGAGCTCGCGTGGGACGGCCGTCGCGGTGAGGTGGTGACATCACGCCTCGGCGCGGCCGTGCGCGACTTCTTCCGCAACGGGGGCCAGCGCTGCTGGGTGGTGCGCGTCACAGGGGCTCAGGCCGCTACCAACCAGTTTGTGGTGCCGGGGCTCATCGACATGAACAACCCCACGGGCCCGGGGATCACCCTCCAGGCGCGGTCGCCCGGGAGCTGGTCCGACCGGGTGGTCGTGGGCGCCTCGCTCGAGGCCACCGCGCTTCGCCCGGACCCCGCTCACGCCCCGGGGACGGCGTCATGGCTCGCTGCCATCGCCGCCTCCACGCCCCGCCTCGCGCTCGTCGTCGACGCAGCGTCGGGCGTCTCGGCGGGCGACCTCGTGCGCGTCACCGTCTCGCACTGGCCCGGCGCCACGTCGAGCTGGGAAGCGTGGCTGTTCGTCGATCGCATCGAGGAAGCCCGCAGCGCGGCCAGGGGCTCGCGCAGGATCGAGATCGTGGGCGCCACGCCCGCGCGGTGGCTCACCCGCATCGCGACAGCGAGCGGCGACGCGCCCGCGACGTACACCCCCTCCGTCGCCCCGGCGGCGCTCCCGCCCGGCGCGGTTGTGCGCATCGACCGCATCGAGATGGAGCTCAGGGTGCGTATCGAAGGCGAGGAGCGCTTCAGGCTCAACGGCCTCGGGTTCCACCGCGCGCACCCGCGGTGGTGGGAGGCGCTCCCGCGCGATCTCGACCTGCTCCAGCAGGACGACCCGTGGCCTTTCGAGCATCATGCCACCTTTCGCCGCGAGCTCCTCGCGCCGAGGTTCCCGCTCGCGTCGAGCCGCACGTGTGATGTCGGCGCGACGGACACGGCGGCTCTCCCCCTCGCCATGGGGCCGTGGCCGACGTACGGCGCCCCCCTCGAGCTCGCCGCACCGGCGCTGGCGCGCGATGGCCTCGCGCGCTTCGACGCCGGCGTCTTCGTCGATCAGGGCCTCGCGGACCTCCTGCCCCACCAGGTGGCGCTCGAGGCCGAACACGTGCTCCGCGCGCACGACCGCTCGCAGGGCGCGCCGTTCCAGGGCGTGCACGCGGTCTGGGCGGTCGACGAGGTGACGCTGATCGCGGCGCCTGACGCGGCTCACCGCGGCTGGGAAGCCGCTTCCGCGCCCGATGACCTCGCGCTCGGCTTCGACGTCGCGGCGCCCAGCGAGCCGCCCGTTGTCGCGCGCTGCGGCTGCGACGACAGCCGATTGCCAACCCTGCCGCGATGCCCCCCTGAAGAGGCCCCCGCCGGCGCGTTCGGCCCGTCCGAGCGCGGGCCCGCCGCCCCCGGGAATTTCACGGTCGAGCCGCGCGAGGCCCCGCCCGAAGGTCCGGTCGCGCTCCCCGTCGGCGCGCGCGCGTTCACCCTGCGCTGGACGCATACCGATGGAGCGACGTACGTGGTGCGGGAGAGCACCACGCTCGAGCGTGGGAACGGGGAGATCCGCCTCCACGACCCGAGCGTCCTGTACGAGGGACCCGGCGCGGGGGGCGACGCGACAGCCCACGTGCGCGCTCTCCCCGTCTTCGGGCGCTCGCCGGGCCTGTGGCACTACCAGGTGCGGGCCGTTGTCGACGGCGTCGCAGGGCGCTGGTCCAGCATCGTCTCGGTGAGGGTGACGACCCCCGAACGCGCGCTCCTGAGCGACGTCGACGACGGGGGGGACGCGCTCGCGCGGGTGCAGCGCGTGCTCCTGAGGATGTGCGCGGCGCGCGGCGACCTGCTGGCGGTGCTCTCGTTGTCCGAGCGCTTCCGCGAGGCGGAGGCGATCGAGCACGCCGCGCGGCTGCGCTCCTACGACGACCCCGCCGACCGCGCCGGGCTCCCCCCCGAGGCGCTGAGCTACGGCATGCTCGTCCACCCCTGGCCCGTCGTGCCCGAGCCCACGCACCGGGGCAACGCCCGGCGCGCACCGCCCGACGGCGCCGCGTCCGGCGTGCTGGCCTCGCGCGCGATCCGCCGGGGAGCGTGGATCTCCCCAGCGAACGAGGCCCTGGCCGACGTGGTAGCCCTCTCGCCCGCGCTCTCCCCGTCGCGATGGGAGGCCCTGCTCGACGCGCGGGTCAACGTCCTTCGCCAGGAGGCGCGCGGGTTCGTGGCGCTCGGCGCAGACACGCTCTCCGACGACCCCGACCTCGTGTCGGTGACCGCCCGGCGGCTGCTCTGCTTCCTGCGCCGCGTGGCGCTCCAGAAGGGCGCGGAGTACGTGTTCGAGCCGCACGACGACTTCTTCCGCCGCGAGGTGATCGGCTCGTTCGAACGGCTGTTCTCCGATCTCTTTCGCGCCGGAGCCTTCGCGGGGCGGAGCCCCGAGACTGCGTACCAGGTGCGGGCGGACACGGCGCTCAACCCGCCGTCGGCGGTCAATCAAGGGCGCTTCGTGATCGAGCTCAAGGTCGCGCCGTCCATCCCGCTGAGCTTCATCACCGTACGACTCACGCAGCGCGGCGACGTCACCGCGGTCGCGGAGGTGCGCTGACGCCATGGCCGAGCGCGAGACCGACCAGGTTGCGCGGCCCTTCATGGGCTTCGCCTTCGCCATCGAGATCTCGGTGCCGGGCACGGTGCCGCGCGTCTGCAACGCGGCGTTCGCGGAGTGCGACGGGCTCGAGATGACCATGGACGTGAAGACCATCCGCCAGGGCGGCGACAATGGTCGGCAGGTGCGCCTCACGGGGCCGATGGGCTTCGGCACGCTCACCCTCAAGCGCGGGATGACCGCGAACTTCGACCTGTGGACGTGGTTCGACAAGCTGGTCGAGAGCCCCGGGCTCCGCGCCGACGCCGTTGTCGTGCTCTACGCCGCCGGACAGACCGCGAGCCCGGAGGCCCAGCGGGCCGTGAGCGCGTCGTGGGAGCTGTCGCGCTGCGTGCCGGTGAAGCTCAAGGCGCCGCCGCTCAACGCGCGCGATGGGATGGTCGCCATCGAGGAGTTCCAGCTCGCATACGAGTCCCTGCGGCTCCGGCCGCCAGGGCAGGGAGGACGTTGAGCGATGCCAGCGCCTGTGGTGCTCGAGAAGGCTTTCCTCGTCGCTGTCGACACGGCGGGCAAGGAGCAGGGCGAGCGGGTCGTCGTGCAGTTCAACCCCGAGAGCCTCAAGGTGAGCTTCGCCAACCAGATCGCCCAGCCCCAGGGCGGAGGCAACCAGAGCGAGAAGGACCCGCAGCAGTTCGTCGGCGCGGGGACGACGAAGCTCGCCGTGCAGCTCTGGTTCGACGTGACCGTGCGCGCCGACGGCGTCGACGACGTGCGCAAGCTGACCGAGAAGGTCGCGGCCTTCATCACGCCCGAGCAGGACAAGAGCGACAAGAACAAGTTCGTGCCCCCGAAGGCGCGCTTCGGGTGGGGCACCTTTCAATACGACGGGATCATGGAGTCGCTCGAAGAGTCGCTGGAGTTCTTCTCCAACGACGGGCGGCCGCTCCGGGCGAGCGTGACATTCACCCTGTCGCAGCAGCGGATCACGAAGTTCGCGTTCGGCAGCGCGAAGGCGGCGTCGGCGCCTCCGGGCGCGCCCAACCTGGGTCAGAAGCCGCTCGACGCGGCGCCGAACAACGGGTCCGTGCAACAGATGGCGGCCGCGAAGGGCAAGGGCAACGACTGGCAGTCGATCGCCGCGGCCAACAAGATCGAGAACCCCAGGAGCCTCGCGCCAGGGACGCTGCTCGACCTGAATGTGCGTGTGCCTTCGGTGCAGCCGCCGTCGATCGCTGTATCGCAGCCGCCGTTACCGCAGCCGCCGCGCGTGGGGCTGAGGCGTTGAGGAGGGAGCGCTGATGTCGGTCGTCATCAAGGAGTTCGAGGTCGCCCCCGCGCCTGCCGCGCCCGCGCCGACGTCCCAGGCGGCGCCGCCCGGGAAGCCGCCCCCCGTCGACCCGAACGAGCTGCGTCGAGCGCTGGCCTGGCAAGCGCGGCGGGCGCTGCGCGTGAGGGCGTACTGAGCCGCCATGAACGCGCCCGCGACGATCAAGGATGCTCGGCCGACGTTCCTCATCGAGGGGAGCGAGGAGGTGGAGCTCGGCCGGGGGCTCATCGCGCTCTCGATCATCGAGGAGGCCGGCGGCCCCTCGCGCTGCGAGGCCACCTTCGGCAACTGGGGCACGAAGGATCAGACGAAGGACTTTCTGTATTTCGATCGCCGCACGCTCGACTTCGGCAAAGGGATGCAGGTGCGCTACGGGACCGACACCGTCTTCGACGGGCGGATCATGGCGCTGGAGGGGCATTTCCCCGAGGGCTCGGCGCCCGAGATCACCGTGCTCGCCGACGACAGGCTCCAGGACCTTCGCATGACCCGCCGTTCGCGCGTATTCGAGGACATGAGCGACGCCGCCGTGTTCCAGCGCGTCGCGCAGGACCACGGGCTGCAGACCGACGTGCAGCTCCAGGGGCCCACCCACAAGGTGCTCGCGCAGGTGAACCAGAGCGATCTCGCGTTCTTGCAGGGGCGCGCCCGCGCGATCGACGCCGAGCTTCACGTCGACGGGCGAACGCTGCGGGCGAAGTCGCGCGCGCGCGGGTCGTCGAGCCCCGTGGAGCTGGCTTATGGGGCGGCGCTCCGGTCGTTCAAAGTGACGGCCGATCTCGCCCACCAGCGGACCGCGGTGAAGGCGACCGGGTGGGATCCAGAGGACAAGCGGGCGCTCTCGTACGAGGCCACCGACAGCGCCATCCAGGCCGAGCTCGGGAACGACGAGAGCGGCGCGAGCGTGCTGCGCGCGAAGCTCTCGGAGCGAAAAGAGGTCGTCGCGCACGGGGGGACCTGGAGCGACGGGGAGACCCGGGCGCGCGCCGAAGCGCACTTCCGCCATGGCGCGAGGCGCTTCGTCGTCGGCGAGGGGGTGGCCGCGCCCGACGCGCAGCTCCGCGCCGGGGCGAGGGTGAAGCTCGATGGCCTCGGGGCCCTGTTCAACGGCACCTACCACCTCGCCGAGGTGCGATGGCTCTTCGACGAGGGCGGGCTCAGGGTGGAGTTTCGCGCCGAGCGCGCTGGGATTGGGAGGCCATAGACCGATGTCGCAACGTGACCCTCTGGAGTCGACCATCGATGAGCGCATCCCCTCGGGGCTGGGCGGTCGGTGGTACGGCGTCTATCCCGCGCAGGTGCGCGACATCAAGGACCCCGCGGGCAAGGGGCGGGTCAAGGTCGCGCTCCCGTGGTCGCCGGATCCGTCGGGAAGCGACGGCTACGAGGCCTGGGCGCGCATCGCGGCGATGGGCGCGGGGAAGCAGCGTGGTGCGTGGTGGATCCCCGACCTCGACGACGAGGTGCTCGTGGCCTTCGAGGGGGGCGACCCGCGCAGGCCTTATGTGATCGGCGGGCTCTGGAACGGAAAGGACGGCCCGCCCGAGTCGATGGATGGCGCGGGGAAGAACCCGCTCAAGGTGCTCCGCTCGCGCAACGGGGTGAAGGTCACCCTGGATGACACCGACGGTCAGGAGAAGCTCATTCTCGAGACCCCCGGCGGGTGCAAGCTCACGATGCGCGACGGCCCCGGCACCGTCGAGATCGCGGACGGGAACGGGAATACCCTCAAGATGGAGGCGAGCGGGGTCACGCTCACGGCCAGCAAGCTCACGATCAACGCGGGGGCCAAGATGGACGTGACCGCAGGGGCGGTGAACGTCAACGCAGGGATGTCGAAGTTCAGCGGGGTGGTGAAGTCCGACACGAACATCACCAACGCCACCGTGAGCGCGTCGTACACGCCCGGCGCGGGGAACATCTGGTGAGGCGCGCGTGACGATGAAGCACGAGATCGGCTGGGTGACCGCGGCGCCCCTGTGGCGAGGCCGCGCGGTGGCGCCCGGGGTCATCGCGGCCCCCGATCTCCTGCGCTTCGACTCCGACGATTTCATGGACGATCTCACGGCGCTCCTCGCGAAGCGCCCCGCGGATCTCGCCGGCAAGATCGCCACGAAGAAGACCTACCGCGCCAGGCCGCCCGGGGCGCCGGTGGACTGGCCCCCGCCGCCCGCCGCGCTCCGGCTCTATCAACCCGTGCACGGGCATTTCAACCTCGTGATCGCGAGCCTCGTTTGCCATACGCCGGGGCTCCCCGACCACGGCGTCGACCCGGCGAAGGGCGAGGAGGCGTGGTTCGTGCTCCGGCGGCTCCGCAAGAGCGACGCCCGCGAGATGGCCTGGGTGACCGACGCGCAGAAGCGCAACACGTGGTCGCCGATCGCGGGCGACGCGAAGCTCGGCGAGGTGGCCGAGGGGGAGCAGCTCCTGCCGCTGTTCATGGTGCCCTTCACCGAGAACGGGCGCACGCGGAGGCTCTGGGCGGGGCTCATCCCGACGTCGAGCCGCGAGACGTTCGTGGCGACGCGCGAGGCCGTGCCCGAGGTGTTCCCGGAGGAGGCCGCGCCGGCGCCCGGCGCGCCGCATCCCAGCATCCCCGAGCCGCCCTTCACGGACCCCGAGCTCGTCGAGGCGCGGGCGCGCGTCATCGGCGGGCTCCAGGCGCTCGTCACCCCGCGGACGACGCTCGCGCAGACCTCCGCCGAGCGGCACGCCGAGGAGCTCATGGAGCAGGAGGTCACGCGCTTCTTCCTCCTCGACCTCGCCGACCTGCTCACGAGGTACGCGCCTTCGGTGATGGGCTCCTCACGACCGCCCTCCACGGCCCCGAAGGCCCGGGCGCTCTACGACCTGCTCCCCGCGAGCGGGGTGCGCGCTCAGCTCGCGGTGGCGCTCTCGCAATGGGCGCAGATCACCGGTGAGAGCGAGGGCACGAGCTCGATCACCGTGAACCTCCGGAACGTCGCGCTCGATGTCTATACCTTCGCGCGCGCGCTCGATGAGGCGATCAAGGAGCACCTCGCGGCCACGCCGGCGCCGGCGCCCGCCGGGGGCGATCCGGCGCGCCCCGGGGCCATGGAGCTGCCGCAGCTCGACGACGGCGAAGCGCGTTACGTCCTCCGTTGCGTGTACAGGCGGACGAGGTGCCGGCCCCCGCACCCCGACCTCGTGAGCGCGCGATCGGCGGAGTTCACCATCGCGCCCTTCTTCGATCCCGACGCGCCGGCGCGGCCCGTGCGCATCGCGCTGCCTGTCGACACGTCGCTCAAGGGGCTGCGAAAGTTCAGGAAGGGCGTGGCATTCCTCCTGTCCGATCAGCTCCGCAAGCAGATGAGCCAGGCGTCGAACATGAAGGATCTGCTCGACGGCAAGGCGGGCTCCGAGGAGCCCTTCACGCTCGGCGAGATCTGCTCGTTCTCGATCCCGATCATCACGCTGTGCGCCTTCATCGTGCTGATGATCTTCATGATCGTCCTGAACTTCGTGTTCTGGTGGCTCCCGCTGCTGCGCTTCTGTTTCCCCATCATCAAGAGAAAGTGACGACGGTCATGGACGCAGGGAAACTCTATGGTCGTGGCATCTCGTTCCCGCCCCGCGTGGGCGAGGACGGGAGGGTCGCGTGGTCCGCGGGGGAAGAGAACATCCGCGACGCGATCCGGGTGATCCTCCTGACCGAGCCCGGCGAGAGGCTCCTCCGGCCCGATTTCGGCGCGGGCCTCCGGCGTTTCCTCTTCGAGCCGAACACCGTCACCACCCGCAGGGCCATCGAGGACGCGATCACCGTCGCCCTCAAGGACTGGGAGGCGAGGATCGCCGTGGAGTCCGTGACCGTGGAAGAAGAGCCCGACGACCCGCGCGCTGTGCTGGCGACGGTGACTTACAGGCTCGTGGCGACCAGCGCGGTCGAGCGCGTGAGCCTCAGCGTTGGCGTGGCTGGATAAGAGGAGGCGCGCGGTGCCTGTTCGCATTCCTACGATCGATGAACGCAAGTTCCAGGACCTCGTTGACGAGGCGCTGGCGCGCGTGCCCGTCCACAACCCCGAGTGGACCAATTTCAACAAGAGCGACCCCGGCGTCACGCTCATCGAGGTCTTCGCGTTCCTCACGGAGTCGCTGCTCTATCGCGCCAACCTCATCCCCGAGCGCAATCGACTGAAGTTCCTGTCGCTCCTCGGGGTGCCGCTCCAGCCCGCGTCGGCGGCGCAGGGCCTCGTGGCCTTCGCCAACGAGAAGGGCCCCCTCGCTGTGCACACGCTCACCCGGGGCGTCGAGGTGCGCGCGGGCGCGGTGCCCTTCGTGACGGGGCGCGGCGTCGACGTGCTCCCGATCGAAGCCAAGGCATTTTACAAAGCCGACGTCACCGACCTCTCCGCCGAGGCGAAGGGGTACTACGAAGATCTCTACCGATCCGCCACGGAGGAGCGCTCGGGCGCCGCGGCGCGCTTCTACCGCACGACGCCGCTGGAGACCGCGGGGCCCTCCGGCGTCGACCTCGGGGGCACCGTGGGCCACGCGCTCTGGATCGCCCTCCTCGCGCGCCCCAAGGACGACGTCGAGCAGGCGCGGAGGCTCATCGCGGGCAAGGTGCTCACGCTGGGCTGGGTGCCTGTCGTCGACGACGCAGGGCGCGCGGTGACGCCGATGACGGGCGCGGGCGCCGCCTCCACGGCGAGGCTCCTCTACGAGGTGCCGTGGATCGACGAGAACAACAAGGCCGTGCAGACGATCGGCGGCCTCCGCACGCCGCAGTACAGGCCGCTGACGGCGAGCCCGTCGGGCAACGTGCTGCTCGATCCCGGGGTCGTCGAGGTCATGCTCCCGCCCGAGGGCCGCTTCGGCATGTGGGACGACATCGAGCCCACGGAGGCCGGCGTCGGGGAGTTTCCGCCGTCGCTCGAGGACACGACCCTCGATGAGCGGCTCATCACCTGGCTCCGCGTGCGGATGGTGGGCTCGGCGGCTGCGCGCGTGTTGTGGGCCGGGATCAACACCGTGCCTGTCGCGCAGCGCGAGCGGGTGCTCAACGAGGTGCTGCCCGACGGCACGGGCGAGCCCGATCAGGCGGTGACGGTCGCGCGCAGGCCCTTTCTTCCGGGGAGCGTGCGGCTGCGCGTGCGCGCCCCGACGGCGAGCGCGTTCGAGGCGTGGGCGGCCATCGACGACCTGCTCGCCGCAGGGCCCGAGGTGCCGGCGCCCGATCCGAGGCTCCCGCCCGGGCGGCGGCAGGTCACGCCGGCGCCGTCGAAGGTCTTCGTCGAGGACGCCGAGGCGGGTGAGCTGCGCTTCGGGGACGGCCAGCGCGGCGCGAGGCCGCCGCGGGGCGCCAGGCTCGTCGTCGATTACGAGTGCTCGGTCGGCGCCGCGGGCAACGTGGGCGCCCTCGCCGTGAGCAGCGCGCCCGCGCTCCCGGCGGGGGTCACCGTCTCGAACCCCGTCGCGACCTGGGGGGGCGCCGACGCCGAGCGCGTCGACGACGGCGAGAAGCAGATCACGCGGTACCTCCAGCACCGCGATCGCCTGGTCACCGTGGCCGACTTCGAGGCGATCACCTGGCGCACCCCGGGCGTCGCGATCGGCCGCGTCGATGTGCTGCCGTCGTTCCGCCCCGTGCGCGGCGGCGAGCCGATCACCGACGCGCCCGGCGTGGTGACCGTCATGGTGGTGCCGCGCTTCGACCCGCTGCACGCCGACGCCCCGGAGGCCACGAGCGATTTCATCGACGCCGTGTGCGCGTGGCTCGACCCGCGGAGGCTCGTCACGACCGAGCTCATCTTGCGGGGCCCCGAGTACGTGGACGTGACCGTCTCGATCGGTATCGAGGCGGTGCCCGGCGCGAGCGTTCACGATGTCGTCGAGGCGGTGCGGCTCGCCATAAGGGACTTCCTTTCTCCGCTGCCGGCGCCCGGCGTCGAGAACATCGAGAAGGAAGTGGCGCTGCTCGCGCCCCCAGAGCCCACGTTCCTTCAGGTGCGCCGTGGCTGGCCGCTCCGGAAATCGGTGCTGGCGCTCGAGATCATGGCGGTCGCGAGCCGGGTCCCCGGCGTGCTCCTGGTCAAGCCCGTTGTGCTCGGGCGAGGCGCGGAGACGACGCCGGCGCCCTCGGTGGATCTCGTGGGGCTCCAGCTCCCGAGGCTCGCGGCGCTCTCGGTGATCGACGGCGATCCGCTGCCGCTCAGCGAGCTGCGAGGCGGGCCGACCACCAGCGGCGACTACCTGCCTGTGCCCGTCGTGCCCGAGGTGTGCGGCTGATATGAAGGACGTCAACGGAACGAGGTACCACCTCCTCCTCGGGCAGGACGACTGGGGCGTCCCTGGCTCCGAGTCGTCGCCGCTCACGAACGATCGGGTCGTGTGGAATGGCGCGCGCAACGAGGTCTCGCTCCGGGCGAAGACATTCAGGTTTCGTACAGGCCGGAGCGACCGCATCCCGGGCGTGAGCGACCACCGCGGCGCCGCCATGGACCATCATGGCAACTGGTACTGGATCGATCCTTCCGAGCGCGCGATCGTCGTGACCTCGTCGGGAAGCCGCGAGACAGCCACGTTCTGGCCCGTACCGGCCGAGGCGCGCGCGGAGCGCGAGACCGGCGCGTTCGGGCCCGCGGTCCGCGACGATGAGCCGCCGCGCTGGGTGCTATCGGGACTCGCGGTGACCGACGACCATTACCTCGTGGTGGGCGCACACGGCGACGACGGCTCCGTGCGGCTGCTCGTGTTCGACCTCTTCGGCGGCGGCGAGCCGATCCAGATGCTGTGGCCCAGCGCGCTGCCGCTCCGGATCCGGGACATGGCGCTCGCGCCCCAAGGGGCCCTGTGGATCCTCGACAGGGGCGATCCCGATCGAGGGGTCAGGGGCCGCTACTGGCGCCTCGACCGCCACCTCCGCGTCGTGCGGCGCGCCTCCTCGACGGCCTCGGCGCCGGGGGGCTTCTCGCCGTCGCCGCCGGCGCCGGCGTCGAGCGAACAGAGCGTCGAGCCCGCGCGCCCGGTCGACGCGAGCGACGCGTTCGACGCGCTCTCGGGCGATCCGATCGCGATCGAGGGGCTGCCCGACGGGTCGGTGATGGTCCTCGACCATGGCGGGTCCGAGTCGCGGGTGAGGCTGATTCGCCACATGACGAGCGGGGGCGCCGTCACGAGCGCCCAGGTGGCCGAGCTCTCGGTGTCGCGCTTCCAGGAGCTCCTCTGGGAGGGCGCGCGCGACGAGGCGATGGGATCGCCGGGGGACGTGCCGGAGCTCACGCCGCACGCGTTCGACGTGGCGTTCGTCCCCGACGCCGGATGCCCGTGGCCGTGGACAGGCGACGTGTTCCTCACGTCGAGCCATGGAAACCAGGCGTTTCGCGTGAGGCTCGAGGTCGACCAATCCGCGGGCGCTCTGCCCGACGCCCCTGACGCGCCGCCGCCCGTGCGGCTCGTGGCGCACACCGATTACGTGCCGATGCGCCTCCACGCGGGGCTCGGGCTCGTGACGGCCGCGGGGCGCGTGCATTACGACTCCGGCGGGCGCTGGATCCCGCTGGTGATCCAGCAGCGGCCGCGCTTCGAAGCCGAGGGCGAGATCGAGACCCGGAGCTTCGACAGCCGCGAGCCCGGGTGCGTGTGGCACAAGCTGGACCTCGACGGGGCCATTCCCGGCGGGGCCTCGGTCGAGGTGTGGAGTCGGGCGAACGACGAGCAGGACGCGCTCGCGCTCGGCGCGTGGCAGCGCGAGCCGGCGTTCACGTACAGGCGGCGCGATGGCTCGGAGCTGCCGTTCGTGCCGCAGGGCAAGCGCGAGGGCGAGGGGACTTGGGAAGTGCTCCTGCAGAACGCCCGGGGGCGGCACCTCCAGCTGCGCCTGCGCCTCTCGGGCGACGGGGTGCGGTCGCCCTCGCTGCGCGCGCTGCGGGTATGGTACCCGCGGTTTTCGTACCGGGACCGATACCTCCCGGGGGTGTACCGCGATCACGACGTGAGCGGTTTTCTCGAGCGCTTCCTGGCGAATTTCGAGGGCACCTTCACCACGATCGAGGGGCGCATCGCGGCCGGGCAGATGCTCTTCGACGTGCGCTCGTGCCCGCCCGAGGCGCTCGACTGGCTCGCCTCGTGGTTCGGCGTGCTGCTCGATCCGACGTGGGACGACCGGCGCCGGCGGCTCTTCATCCGCCATGCGATGCAGTTCTTCCAGATGCGGGGCACGGTGCGGGGGCTGCGCGCGGCGGTCGCGCTCGCCACGAGCGAATGCGTGGACGAGCGGCTCTTCTCGGACGAGGGGGCCGACGCGTACGGGCCCTTCGGGGTGCGGGTCGTCGAGCAGTTCAGGGCAAGGGAGTTCCCCGGGGCGCTGCTGGGCGACGCGAGCGGCCGCGACCCCGAAGGGACCCTCGCCGTCGTGGACCCGGGAGAGCCCTGGAAGCCTTCGGAGGGCCTGGGGGCGCTCCTGGAGCGTTATGGGCTCTTCCTCGACCGCTGGCGCCGAGGTGAGCCGTCCGACGGCCCGCGCCGCGCGGGCGAGCCCGCGGCGCCCATCCCCGAGACTTTTCCCACGCGCGCGCGCGATGGCGACGCCGACGCCGACGCGTGGCGGGCCTTCGTGCGCGGTGTCCTGGCGCTGCCCGACCTGCCCGATGGGGTCGATGAGCCTGGCTGGCGCGGTTACCTCGAGAGCCGGTACCGGAGCATCGATGCGCTCCGCGCCGCGCACGGCACGGACGCCGCGGGCTTCGGCGCGGTGATGTACCCGGACCCTCTGGCAGGCAACGCCCGGCTGCTCGACGACTGGTATCGCTACGAGTCCGCGGTGCGCCCCACGCGGAGGACAGCGCATCGCTTCACGGTGCTCGTCCCGGTGCCGCCGGGCGGCGCCGCGGACGAGGCCGCGCTCCGGGAGCGGCTCAGGGTCGCGGAGCGCGTCGTGGCCCTCGAGAAGCCCGCCCACACGACCTTCAACGTGATGTTCTACTGGGCGATGTTCCGCGTGGGGCGCGCGCGGCTCGGGCACGACACCCTCGTCGACCTCGGCGGGCGTGCGCCCGACCTCCTGCCCCCCGCGGTGGCTGGCAGGAGCTACCTGGCGCAGGCGTACGTCGCCACCGCGCTGCCCGACGGCGCCGTCGACCGGAGGCGCATCTCGGAGAGCACGCTTCAAGTGGTTCAAGGGGTTTCACAGGAGACGAGCGCATGAGTGTGTTCGAACCGTCGTCAAGGCTCAGGCCCATCGTGATCGATCCCCACAAACGCGTGAACTACACGCTGGGAATGGTGCTCGGCGTCGACGACTTCGTGCAGGAGCAGACCTGGCACGCCGAGTCGCTCCGTCACGTGGTGCGCGACCTCCTGGGCTACGGGACCGTGCGCGGGCTCAAGGTGACGACCCGGGGCGCTGCGAGCGCGCTCGAGGTGGTCGTGCGCCCGGGGGTCGCGGCCACGCCCCGGGGCGAGATCGTGCGCGTGCCCGCGGAGCAGTGCGCGCAGCTCGACACCTGGCTCGGGTCGGGGGGGTACGCGTCGGAGCGAGAGCGGAGCGCGCACCGCAATGCCGTGGCGGAGGCGGTTGTGGCGGGCTCTCCCGCGGACACCGGCACACTCACTGTCTACGTGGTGCTCGATTACGCCGAGTGCACGACCGACAAGCGGCCCATCCCGGGCGAGCCGTGCCGCAGCGAGGACGACGTGCTCGTCGACGCGCGCATCAAGGACGCGTTCTCGCTCACGCTCTCGCTCCGCCCACCGCAGCAGATCGAGCTTCAGGGGGCGCACGGCTTCGCGTGCTGGCTCGCGCGGGTCCCCCTCGTCGACACGTCGCCCGTCGACGGGCAGCTCGAGGACTTCCTCGACGCGATCCGCGCGGCCGCGGCCGCGAGCTCGCCTCCGGGACCGCCGTTCATGCAAACGCCGCCGCCCGCCGGCCTCACCATCCCGCGGAGCGAGGCCGAGCGCTGGCTGCGGGCCGCGCTGAGGCTGTACGTGACCGAGCTGCGGTCGAACGCCGACTGGCTCGCGCCGGGGCAGGACGCGACAGGGGAGCCCCCTTCGCGAGAGCGCAACGTGCCCTCGGGGATCCTGCTCGCGACGCTGCACGTGCAGGTGGTGCGCAACGCGCTCGACGCCGCGGCGCGCTGGGAGCTGTCGGCAGACCCGCTCTCCGTGACGATCGACGAGAGCGAGCGGCCGTTCCTCCTGCACTCGGATTTCTACAAAGAATACCTGCTGTGCACGGCCGACGTGATGCGCGAGGGCACCGTGGGGTCGGGCGTGCCGGGGCCTGCCGGGCCCCCTGGGCCCACGGGGCCTGCCGGAGCCGACGGCGCGACGGGGGCCGCTGGAGCGACTGGACCAGCCGGGCCCACCGGGCCTACGGGGCCTGCCGGAGCCAGCGGCGCAACGGGGCCGGCCGGGGCCACTGGGCCTACGGGGCCTGCCGGAGCCAGCGGCGCGACGGGGCCTGCCGGGCCCACTGGGCCTACCGGAGCCAGCGGCGCGCCAGGGGCCGCTGGAGCGACTGGACCTGCGGGGCCCACCGGACCTGTGGGGCCCACCGGAGCCACGGGCGATACGGGTCCGGCGGGCGATTCGCGCGCAGTGACGATCACGGCTGGCAACGTCGTCGTGGATGGACCGGCCGTGAATGGAATGCGGGCCACGTCCGTCGGGGGCGGGCCACCGGGGCCGTTCGTGTTGATCGAGTTCGAATTCGATCCGGCGGCGACCGACCCAGGGAAGTTCTTTTTCGCGCTGCATGCGATGCCCGTGATCGACATAAGGGAAGAAAGAGGCTCCAACGTCACGGTGAACATCGTCCAACCGTTCGACCACAAAGAGAAGATCGGGAGGTTCCAGCTGCGGTGCCAGCGCGACGGCGAGAACGTCACCAAGCTCGTCCTACAGATCGACATCGTGGCGTGGAGGATCGCGCCTTAGCGGGAGGCAACCAGCGTCATGAACACCGCGCAACTGCTGCAACCGCTGCTCGAGGGCGGGATCCAGTCCATCAAGTTCTTCAATGGGCGTCTGCTCTCCGCCGAGGACCTCCAGCAGGAGCAGCAGGCGCAGCGGGAGGCGCGGGCGCTGCTCGGCGTGGCCCTGGGCGACGGCGTCGTGCACGGCCTCGAGGTCTCGCGCGCGGGCGCAGCGACCGAGCCCGTGCTGCGCGTCGAGGCCGGCCTGGCCGTGAACCGCGAGGGGGTGCCGCTGCAGGTCCCCGAGGGCCTGGAGATCTCGCTCTCCCCCACGTCCCAGTCCTCGGTGAGCCCCGTGTCCGGCGGCGGCGGCGCGGGGCTGTTCCACGTGTGCGACGAGCCCGCGCGCGGCGACTACCTCAGCGGCCGTGACCTGTGGATCGTCACGATCGGGCCGGCGCAAGGGACACGCGGCCGGGCGCCGGTCACGGGCCTCGGGAGCAGCGCTGGCGCGTGCAACGCGAAGTACCTCATCGACGGCGTGACCTTCCGGACGCGCTGCATCACGAGGCGCCTCTCGGCAAGCGCCTTCGGCGCCGACGAGGAAGAGAGGTTGCGGAGCCGCCTGGCGTCGCGGTGCTTCGACCACGAGCACGCGCTCGACATGGCCCGCGATCCCTTCGGCACGCCCACGAGACAGCGGCTGGTCGACGATCTCCGCGCGGAAAAAGTGATCCCCGACGCCGAGGTGCCGCTCGCGGTCTTCTACTGGAAGGCGGGGGTTGGGTTCGTCTTCGTCGACCGATGGTCGGTGCGCAGGCGGATCGCGCTCCGCGACCGCGGCGACCGCTGGAGCCCGCTGCTCTCCGACGCGTCGAGGGCGGAGTCCGAGGCGCTGCTCGTGCAGTTTCAGGAGCAGATCGACGATCTGCTGCACATGAGCCTCGCGGAGCGCAAGGTGAAGGCCGAGGAGCTCAGGGCGTCGCGGTTCTTCACGCACCTCCCGCCTGTGGGCGTGCTGCCCATCGTGGGCAATCCCTCCCGGGGAGGGTTCTCCGTCGCGGAGTTCTTCCACGGCCTCACGCTCCGACCGCCGGGCGGCGCGATCCCCGAGGGGCCGCCGGCGTTCGAGGCGCACACGGTGATCGAGGGCTCGCGGGTCCGCGGGCTCCTCGAAGAGGCGCTGCGCCACGCGGCCGTGTCGACAGCCACCGACGAGATGTTCTGGATCTACCAGGTGCGCGAGAACATCCAGGCGGTGCGCGCGCCCGGGAGCGCGGTGCAGCCCTACGTGATCTTCGCGCGCGGGGCCGTCCCTTACCACGGCGGCGCGCCATTCAATGTGTCTCACTGGGGCTACGCCACGTACTCCTGATCTCCGCGGATATGGCCCTGCTGCGCGGAGATGCGATGACGGTCGAGCGGATGCGGGTGCGGGGCGCCCGCGATCCGCTCGCCGTGCGCCTTCGCGCGGAGTCCCTGCTCGGGGCCGTGGACCTGCGCCCTTCGTGGCTGCCCCCGGCGGCGGTGCTTATCGTGCGTTCGCTGCGCGTGCGCTCCTCGGCCGTCTTCGACCGCGGCATCGACGCGTCCGTGCTGCGCGCGTGGGAGCGGGCGCTCCAGGCCGAGGTCGATCGCGTGGCGCGCGGCGCTGCGCGGCCCGCGCGCGAGGCCGTGCCTGCCGCGGCCGAGGCCGTGCTCTTCAACGACCACGCCGAGATGCTCGCGTGCCTCGCGCGCGACGCGTGTGACGGGGTGATCGCGGAGCGCTGGTGGTGGGCCGGGCGGCTCAACGCCGGCAGTGCCGAGCGGCTCGTGGCGGGGGCCTGGCGGGAGGCGCCGGAGCACGTCCCGGGAGCGCTGTCGGCGCTCGCGCGCAGCGGCGACGCGGTGCGCTTCGTCGAGGCGCTGACGGTCGAAGAGCGACGCGCGGTGCTGCTCCCGATGCTCGAGGTGCACGGGCTTCCGGCGCTGCGCGCCGTGTTCGAAGCGGCGCCGGAGGGCGCTACGAGCGAGCGCGCGCCCGGAGAGGACCAGGGCGAGCCCACGTGGCGCGCCGTGGTGCCGGAGCGGAGGACCGGGGAAACGTACGCGGACGCGCTGGTGCTTGTGGGGTTGATGCTGGTGCGCGCGCCGTCGCGGGTGCGCAGCGGCGCCTTTGCAGAGGCCGCGCGGCGGTGGGTGCGCGGCGTGCGGCCGGAGCGCGGCGCGGGCGTCGCCGCGCGCGCTCTTTCCCCCGCGGGTGAGTCGGGCGCGCAGGCGCGCGAGCCCGGCGAACCGAGCGAGGGCGCGCGGTCCACGGCGATGGACGGGCGGACGGGCGCGAGCGGTCCTGAGGAGGCGCCGGGCGCCGCCGCGCCGATGCAGGTCGACCGGGCGCGCGAGGTCGCGCCGCGCGGCGATCGCTCGGAGCAGGCGGCCGCGGCGCCGCCGCCGATGGCGGCCGGCGCGCGAGAGACCAGCGAAGCGCGCGGCGCCCGGGAGGCGCCTGGGAGCGATGCTGTCGAGGCCGCCGCGGGCGTCTCGCTGTCTCGCGAGAGGGCGGGAGACGACGTTGCAGCAGGGAGGGGCGCAGAGCCCGCTGAGCCGCGCCCCGGGCCAGCGTGCGCGCAGGAGCGCCCCGAGCACGCCGAGCGCGGCGACGAGGAGCCGAGTTACGAGGCCATCGATGCATGGGAGATCGAGACGGCGCTCGGGGGCGTGTTCTTCCTTGTCTACGTGGGTATCAGGCTGGGCCTTTATGGCGACTGCTTCACGCCGCGGGAGCCGGGCATCTCGCTCCCTCTGTGGGACTGGCTCGCGCTGGCCGGCCGCGCGCTGCTCGGGGAGGGGCACGAGGACGACCCCCTGTGGGGATTACTCGCGGCGATCGCGGGGCGCGCAGGCTTCGAGGCGCCCGGGGAGGGCCTCGATGCGCCCGAGGGGTGGACGCTCCCCGACGAGTGGCTCGTGGACGACGGCGTGGCGCCGGCGGAGCGCTCGAGCGCGGCGGGAGGGCGCGCGATCGACCGCTGGATCGCGGGCCTGATCCCGCACGTGCGCGCGAGGCTCGCCGAGGCGCTGGGCGTGGCGCGGGGCGAGGTCGTCGAGGTGATGCTCTTGCGGAGGGCCCGCGTGCGCGCGACGGCGAGCCGAGTGGATGTGACGATGTCGCTCGCCGACCTGCCGATCGAGGTCAGGCGCGCGGGGATCGACCGCGACGTGGGCTGGGTGCCCGCGGCGGGGAGATACGTGGCGTTCTGGTTCGAGGCGTGAGCGTCAGCGGGGCAGCGGATTGTCGGAGAGGACGTCCGAGCAATTGTTCACGCCCTGGATCGTCGGCATGGGGCCGCTGCTGTTCTCGAGCTGCATCACCTGGAGCCCGGCGAGGCTCCCGCTGGTGAGCACCGCAGGCTCACCTGCGCAGGGCGGTCCGGCGGGCGCCATGCTCACGACGCAGAACCGACTCGGGACGGTGCTCTTCAGGACGATCTCCCAGTTCTGAGGGGGCGCTGGGTTGGTGATCTCGCACGTCCCATCGTTGCGCGTGGTGTGAGCCAGGGTGAGCCTGAGGCGGTAGCGGTTGCGGCGGGTGTTGTTGGTCGGGCTATCCGCAGGAATGTTCGCGGGAGGGATCAACACCGCGCTCGCGCCGCTCGCGAAGAGCGCCGTGACCGTCGGGGCGCCATAGTTCACGGCGAAGTCGGAGCCCCCAGGGAGGAATTGCGTGGGTCCGCTCCCCGTATGGTCCTTGATCTCCATGCTGAGCGGGCCCTCGAACGGCGTGCCGTCGTCGCCCGTGCTCAAGGGCCCACCATCTTCCAATCGGAGGGGCGTCTGGTCGATCCAGATGTCGACCGCGTGAATCGACGCGCTGTTCGCCGCGCGCGCGGGGATGGTGACCCTGAGGAGGTTCTTGGCGCACGCAGCCCCCGAGGCTGCCGCGAGGAGCGAGAGCGTGACGACGAGGAACTTTTTGAGCGACCGCATGGGACCTCGTGGACTCCTAGCCTGAAGGGAAGACTCGGGCGTTTGCCTGGGCGGATTGCGGTGCACCCGTGACCGATACCCGCACGGACACCTCGCGGCCGGTCAGGTTGACGTTGATCCGTGGTCTCGTGTCCGGAAATACGAAGCTGAGCTCCGAGCTCGAGCCGGTGACCGAGATGGGCTGCTCGCCTGTTGCGCTGGGGTAGACGACCTCGGTCGTGCCGTCCACGTAGAGCAGCTCGATCCGCGTCTGGTTGCCGGCGAAGTTCGTCCCGCGCACCGTCACCGGCTGGCCGATGATCAGGTTGGTGCCCGAGCCGGGGCCGCTCACCTCGCTGATTGTCGGCGAGGGCTGCGTCGCCGTCGATCGGACGAAGGCGTAGTTGCGTGAGGCGCGCCCGTTCTCGTTCTCGACCGAAACGACGAATGAAGCGCTCGACGCGCCCCCCCCCGACAGCACCGTATCGGGCACGCGGAAGCTGAGGCTCGACGCGCTGGTTCCCGTGGAGGTGAACACATAGCTCTCCACGGGAATCGGGACCTCGTTGATGCGGATGATATTGCGCAGCGTGCCCAGGACCGGATCGTACATGGGCACCACAAAATTGGCGCCGCGGATCGTCACGTTGCGCCCGACCTCCTGCTGCCCGGGGGGCTCGAACGCGTCGATGCGTACGGCCGTCGGTTCCTCCGCTTCGATCTTTTCAACGCGTGAGGCCAGGGCTTCCAGCGCATCGAGGAGGAGGTTAAACTGCTGGGCGGTGATGAGATCGCCCGGCCGAACGCGCGGGAACACCGTGGCCATTCGCTCGTCTCCTTCGCAAGAGCTGAAACCGTGCACCCCGTGAGGAGGCTCCGGCGGTCCCGATCGATCGACACCTCGTCACCTGCGCTTCTTGCAGGTGCAGCACCCGGCGATGGTCGTGAAGCCCCAGAACCCTCTTCACCTACTGAATGTCGGCGGTCACCGTGCCACATTCGATTGCGCCCGGTCAATCGGTTTCATGACCGGCGGCGATGAACCTGATGGCCCTGGGAGCGCATGCGGTCGTAGAATGACGGGGCATAACGATGGCGTTTCAGGCGCCCGGTGCAGAGCGGAGGGGTAGCGGAATCGATGTTGAGCGAGGGAGCCGCAGAGCACTTTCGGCTGCACCTCTTCGCGGCCGTCGCGCGGGTGATCGGCGAGGCCGCCCGCGGCTTCGAGAGCGTCGACGCGCTCCTCGAGCAGCTCCCCTTTCTCGCGGGGTACCGGGACGAGCTCCCCGAGGGCTCGATCGAGGACCCCGCGTGGTGGCCCGCGGCCATCGCCGATTTCGAGCGCGGCGCGGGTGAGCACCTGCCGCTGCGCGCGCTGCGGGAGGCCGCGGGGCTCGACCATGACGCCCTGACGCTGCTCCTTTCGCTGGGCCTTCAGGAAGAAGACCCGCGCTTCGGTCTGCTCTTCGACGCCGCGCAGGGCACCTCCGGACAGCAGCGCCCCACGCTCGGGCTCGTCAATGCATGGTGGCGCGGCGAGGTCGATCGCGGGGAGGTGCGCGCCCGTCTCCGGCGCCTGCACGAGCTCGGGCTCGTCGGCGTGCTCAACCCGGACGCGCCGCGCACGCAATGGCAGCTCCATGTGCATGCTCCCGTGTGGGACGCGCTCCGCGGCGAGGCGAGCGACGGCGTCGCGGCGTGGCTCACGCACCGCCCTCGCGAGGCGCTCGTGCCGCTCGGAGGGCTCATCGCACCCGAGGCGCTGCGCCGCGAGCTCGCGCGCCTGCCCGAGCTGCTCGCCTCGGGGGAGGTGAGGGCGTTGCTCGTCCGCGGCCCTCGCCATTGCGGCCGCCGGACGCTCCTCGGCGCTGTCGCGCACGCCGTGGGGCGGGGCGTGCTCGAGGCGCGCGGCCTCGCGCGTGATGATGACCACCGCTGGCGAACGCTCGGGTCGCTCGCGACGCTCCTGAACGCCGTCCCTGTGGCGGTCTTCGACGCGGGGCCCGGCGAGACCATCGATGTCCCTTCGCTCGCGGAGCGAGGCGAGCTGCTCGGCGTGGTCATGGGGCGGCAGGGGGGCGCGCGGGGCCCCGGCGTCGAGGGCGCGCTCACGCTCACGCTGGGGATGCCCGCGGCCGGCGAGCGCCGCGCCCACTGGCGCGCGGCGCTCGGCGACACGCCCTGCCCAGCCCTCGACGACCTCGCGTCGCGCTTCCGCATGACCAGCGGGCACATCCGCCGCGCCGCCCCGGTGGCGCGCTCGCTCGCCCGGCTCGACGGCCGCCGCGAGGTCGCCCTCGATGACGTGCGCCGCGCCGCGCAGACGCTGCACCGCCAGGCGCTCGACACGCTGGCCGCCAGGGTGACGTGCGAGGGCGCGTGGACGTCCCTCGCGCTGCCTCCCGAGACGCTGCGCGACCTGCGCGATCTCGAGGCGCGCTGCCGCCAGCGGGAGACGATCCGCGAGCGCGTGGGGCCGGTGCTGCGCAGCGGGCTCAACCCGGGCGTGCGCGCGATGTTCCAGGGGCCGAGCGGCACGGGCAAGACCTTCGCGGCGCGCGTCCTCGCGGCGGAGCTCGGCATGGAGCTCTACCGCGTCGACCTGGCCTCGGTCGTGAACAAGTACATCGGTGAGACGGAGAAGAGCCTGAACCAGGTGTTCACGCTCGCCGAGGAGCTCGACGTGATCCTCCTGCTCGACGAGGGGGACGCCCTGCTCGCGCAGCGCACGGGGGTGCAGAGCTCCAACGACCGTTACGCCAACCTCGAGACCAACTTCCTGCTGCAACGGCTGGAGGCGTACGAGGGCATCGTGGTGGTGACCACCAACGCGGGCTCGCACATCGACACGGCCTTTCAGCGCCGCATGGATGTCGTCGTGGACTTTCGCGCGCCCGACGCCTCCGAGCGTCACGCGCTCTGGCAGCTCCACCTCCCGCCCGAGCACGCTGTCGACGGGGCGCTGCTCGCCGAGGTGGCCTCTCGGTGCCAGCTCACGGGGGGACAGATCCGGAACGCGGTGCTCCACGCCGCGCTGCTCGCGGCGGAGGTCAACGCGCTCGTGAGCAACCCACAGATCGAGGCCGCGGTGGTGCGCGAATACCGCAAGTCGGGCGGGCAATGCCCGCTGCGGCACCTCTCGGACTTCGCAAGGCAAGGGGGTCGCTGAGCCCATGGCCGGCGCCGCGCGGCTGTTCCCTCCGTCGCCGAAGCCGGCGGGGGGCATCGTCACGCCTGCGGTGCGCTCACCTCGCGTCCGGGTCGCGAAGGCCGCGAAGGACCCGCGCTTCCTGAAGGTGATGGCGCAGCTGCAGGCGAGCGCCAAGAAGGTCGGTCAGCGCCCGCCGGCCGCGAGAGTGGCGGCCGAGGCGCAGGCCGCGGCGAAGGCGCCCGCGAACGAGAAGGTGGCAGGGGCGCGCGCCAACCAGGTCGACGAGATCAAGGACGCGAAGGCGGAGAAGCCCACGACGGGCGGCTTCCTCGCCGTGCTGCGCGCCGAGATCGACAAGGTGATGCCCAAGAACCTCGACGACGCCGACAAGTTCATGAAGGGCGGCGAGAGCGGGCAGATCAAGGGCTCTGTCGCGAGCAACGTCAAGCAGCAGAAGGAGGGCGCCTCCGGCCCCACGGAGCAGGCCACGAAGGCGCCGCCAGACACCGGCAAGGTCGAGGGCAAGGAGGTGACGCCGCTCCCGTCGGAGCCCGCGACCGCCGCGCCGCCGGTCGCGGGCGCCGAGGCGATGCCCGCGCCCAAGCCGCAGGCCCAGGTCGACAAGACCGCCAAGGACGCGTCGGCCTCGGCCGACCAGAAGATGAAGGACGCGGAGCTCACCTCCGAGCAGATGACCAAGGCCAACGATCCTCGCTTCAGCTCGGTGCTGACGGCCCGGGACAAGGCCAAGGAGACGGCTGCAGCGGGGCCGGCGAAGTACCGCGCGGGCGAGCAGAAGGCGCTTGTGCAGGCGAAGGCGGGCGCCACGGGCGACTCGGGCAAGGGGCTCGCGGCCCTGACGGCGACGAAGGGGTCGACGGGCAACAAGGCCAAGTCGCGGCAGCAGCTCGCCAAGGAGAAGGACGAGGCCGAGCGCAAGAAGGTCACCGACACGATCGCCGCGATCTTCGACAAGACCAAGGCGAAGGTCGAGGCGAAGCTCAGCACGCTCGAGGCCGACGTGATGGCCGTGTTCGACGCCGGCGCCGACGCGGCGCTCGCGGCGATGAAGAGCAGCGCCAACGCGGAGATCGACCGCTTCAAGTCCGACCGCTACAGCGGGATCACGGGCGGGGCGCGCTGGATCGCCGACCTGTTCCGCGACACGCCGCCCGAGATCAAGGCGATCATCGCGCGGGCGCGCCAGCGCTTCACCACGCAGATGGACGCGCTCGCGGTGCGGGTGGCCGGCATGGTCGACCAGCGGCTCGCCGAGGCGAAGGCCATCGTGGCCGCGGGTCAGGCCGAGGTGAAGACGTATGTCGCGGGCCTGTCGCCGAGCCTCAGGGCCGTCGGGCAGCAGGCCCAGGCGGACGTGCAGTCGAGGTTCGACGAGCTGAAGCAGTCGATCGACGACAAGGCGCAGGATCTCGCCGAGAAGCTCGCGCAGAAATACAAGGACGCCTCGGAGAAGGCCGACGCCGCGGCCAAGGAGATGGAGGACGCCAACAAGGGCGCGCTGAAGGGCCTGGCCGACAAGATCGGCGAGATCGTCAAGATCCTGGCGGAGTTCGCCGATCGCGTGGTGTCGCTGTTCAAGAAGGCGGCCGGCGTCGTCAAGAAGATCGTCGCCGACCCCATCGGGTTCCTCGGCAACCTGCTCTCGGCGATCAAACAGGGCATCTCGCGCTTCGTCGGCAACATCTGGACGCACATCAAGAAGGGCTTCATGACATGGCTCTTCGGCGAGCTGACGAAGGCCGGCGTCGAGATCCCGTCGGACCTGACGCTCCCGTCGATCCTGAAGCTCGTGCTGGGGGTGCTCGGCCTGACGTGGGCGAACATCCGGCCGAAGATCGTCAAGAAGGTCGGCGAGCGCGCCGTCTCGGTGCTCGAGAAGGTCGTCGAGATCTTGATGAAGCTCTTCACCTCCGGCCCGGCCGCGCTCTGGGCGGAGATGGAGGCGTTCGTCGGCAACCTGAAGGGGATGGTGATCGACGCCATCCTCGACTGGGTGATCGCCAAGGTGATCACGTCGGCGATCACCAAGATCGCGTCGATGTTCAACCCCGCGGGCGCGATCATTCAGGCCATCATCATGGTCTACAACGTCGGGGCGTGGCTGGCGGCGAACCTCAGCCGCATCCTCGACTTCATCGAGTCGGTCGTGAACTCGGTCGACCGCATCGCCAACGGCGACGTGGGCGGCGCCGCGGCGTGGATCGAGCAGGCGCTCTCAAGGATGATCCCGATCCTTATCGGGTTCCTCGCGAGCTTGCTCGGCCTCGGGGGGCTTGCGGCGAAGGTGAAGAGCTTTATCACGAAGGTGCAGGCCAAGGTCAGCAAGGCCGTGGACTTCGTGATCGACAAGGTCTTCAACGTCGTCAAGAAGATCATCGGCAGGGTCACGGGGAAGGACAAGAAGGACGGCAAGCCGGACGAGCGCACGGACGCGCAGAAGAAGGCGGACCTGCACAATGCCGTGCGGGATGCGGACAAACTTCTCGCTGGGAAGAATGCGAACCTCGGAAAGGTTCGGAGCCGCCTACCTGCGATTCGCAACAAGTACAAGCTGACATCGCTCGAGCTGATCACCGTCACCAGCGGCAAGAAGGTCAAGGTCCATGTCCACGGAGTGATCAATCCAGAGGAGGACGGACCCGAGAAGGAGCAGTCCGACGAAGATCGCTTCAAGCAGGCGTTGGCGGCGGCGACTGCAGCGACAGGCGACTGCAAGACCGCGATCGATAACGAATTGAAGGCCAACGAGACGGCTACGCATGCGGCTAACGAAAGCATCCGCACTGCAGGTACCGCCGACCGCCAGCCGTTCATCGATCACAAGAACGCGCTCCAGAGGCAAAAGATCGAGCTTCAGCGACTTCAGCCGTCTGTGACATCGTTGGAGGGGCGTGTCGAGCAGTCGAAGAAGGACGGCGCCGATCCGGAATTGCAACCGATCGCCGCAGAGGACCTCGGAAAAATCAAGACTGAAGCGGATCAGCTGAGGGCATCGATCCAGGCGGTGCCCAAGCCCGTGTTGAGCGGCGGCGCCGCATCAGCGAAGAAGGAGTGGAAGCACGGAAGTATTACCAAGCTCGGTCGACGACGTTTTGGAACGCACCAGGTCGAGGTGCATGTCGACGAACGCGGTCCGCATGTGCATCTCGACCGAGGTGCTGCTGACGAGAAGTATATCAACCTCAAGGGGTTCTCTTCCGCGGCAGATGGCGACGCTCAGCTGCCCGGGGCCCTTCAGGGTAACGGCACCATCGTCTCGGCGATGCAGGAGGCGATCGATACGTGGAAGCGCGAGACGGGCGAGTGAGAAGATGGTGCGAATCAATCATTTAGGCTCAAGGTATGATTGTTGATACAGTTGTTCGGATTGAATACAATGAGAGCGGGCTGCCCGTTCTGATCCCTACCCCGGGCTGCCGTCTCACGGCGGCGAAGCACGGAAACAGCTTCACGATCAAGGGGAACCGGGAGGGGCTCTTGCTCCTCGCGCGCAGCCTGATCGGCTTGGCGCAGATGCCAGAGAACGAGGCCAACCGCGGGTACCACATCCACCTCGACGATCTCTACGAGATCAATGACCAGGGCGTTGATGTGCTCGTAGCGCTCGACGAGACGCCCACCGGATTGGAGGGGCAGGGTGGATGAATGAGCTCGTCGCCTTCTTCTGTCGCTTCGACATGAGCGCGCGGCACCCCGCGCTGGCGCATGACCCGACGCCGCGCGGTTGTTGCCTCCGTCGCCGAAGCCCGCGGGAAGCATCATCACGCCCGCGGTCAAGCTCGGGCCTGGAGCACCTTGTGGCTTGAACGCGAGGGGCATTTCAACGACCATCGGCGTCAAGAGACGCCCCGCGGCGATGGAGCCCCTTCCCGTGTATCTCACCGACCTCACGCCCACCCAGGTTCGTGTCGGCTATGGCCAGCTCGGTCTTCACGGCAGCCTCGGCTACGAGAACAAGCCCGTGCGCGTCGCCGACCGCTCGTATTCGCACGCCCTGAGCGCGCATCCGCCCTCGCGCGTGCGCTTCTCGCTCGGCGGGCGCTACGGCGCCCTCCGCTGCCACGTGGCGCTCAACGACGACGTGCCGCCGGGCCGCTCCTCCGCGGATTTCTCGGTATTCGCCGATGGCCGCCTCGTCGCCGTCGTGCCTCACGTGCTCGCGGGAGCGCCGCCGCGGGAGCTCGTCGCCGACGTGCGCGGCGCGAACACCCTGGAGCTCGAGATCCGCACGAGCCGCTGGGAGTTCTGCCACGCGGTCTGGCTCGACCCGGTGCTCGACGAGGCGCCGCCGGCGCGCGCCGCGGAGCGCCTCCTCGATTGCCTGGGACGCGCCGAGATCACCCTGCCTCGCGTGGTGCCGTCCGCGCGGCGCTGCATCGCGACGGTTGTGTCTCCGGGGTACACCGAGCTGCTCGACGACATGCTCGGGTCGCTGTACGCCCACGGCGGCTGCCAGGACGCGCTGCTCGTCGTGTTCGCGCTCGACGCCGACGCGGAGTGCGTGAGGGTGGCCGGCAAGTACGGCGCGACGCTCATCCCGTGCCGGTCGCACGCGCGCATCAACGCGACGAGCAAGGCGCTGCTCTACACGGTCGCACGCGTTGTCGACGCGGAGCGGTACCTCTGCCTGGACGCCGATATGCTCGTGCTGGGCGACCTGCGCCCGATCTTCGCCGCGCTCGAGGCGGCGCCCAGCGGGAGCATCCTTGTGTGCCGCGAGGGCAACAGCCGGGGGCTCGCGAACCTCGGCCACGCGTTCCGCGACGCGTACTGGGGCAACGCGAACGACCTCAAGGCGCTGAAGATCACCGACGCCGAGCTCGCGTACCCGCTCGCCGTCAACGACGGGCTGTTCGCGGCCGAACGCTCGGCGATGCTCGCGCTCGACGGCTTCATCCGAGAGCTCCCCGGCGCGGTCGCGTGGGTGGACCAGCGACGCGACAACTGGTGGCGTAACCAGTTCATCTTCAACCTGGCGCTGGCCCGGCTGGACTGCGCCGTCGAGCTCGATCCAACCTGGAACCTCCAGCTCCACGCGCAGGACGTGGAGTGGGCCGAGCGCGACGGCCGCGCGCGCGCCGAGTGGCACGGCAGGCCGGTGCGGGTGCTCCACTTCAGCGGCGTGGGCCGGCGCAAGTACCCGGAGCAGCGCAACAAGTTCGTGCGGGTCTCCGACCCCCTCGCGGGGGGAGGCGGCGGCGACCCCTACGCGGCGTTCCTCGACGCGCTGCGCGCGTGGATCGGGCGCTTCGGGCTCGCGTCGCTCGCCTGGTCGTTCTACGGCGTCACCGACGCCACAACCGCCCGGGTGGCCGACCCCTCGACGTTCCCTCTGCTGGCGCTGCTCCACTACCTGGTGCGCACCAATGGATGCGTGCGCGTCCTCGAGACGGGCACCGCCCGCGGCATCTCCGCCGCCTGCCTCGCGTCGGCGGTGGCCCATCGCGCCGAGGGCCGGGTGGTCACCCTCGACCCCTATCGCCACGCGGAGCGGAGCGAGCTGTGGAGAATGCTGCCCGAATCCATCGGTCGGTGCATCGACGAGCGCACGGTGGGTTCGCTCGAGGGCATGGCCGCCGCGCTGGAGGCCGGGGAGCGGTACGAGGCCGCGCTGCTCGACTCGATCCACACCGAGGAGCACGTCTGGGCCGAGTTCGAGCTGGCGTCACGCCTGGTATGCCCCGGAGGCCTGATCCTGATCCACGACGCGATCTATGCGCACGGCACGGTCGGCAAAGCCCTCTCGCGGATCCAGGCCGCGGGGTATGATGTCACGCGCCTTTGGACGGCGGAGTCCGGCATGCACGAAGATGACCGTCTGGGTCTCGCCGTGATCGAGAACCGCCGCACCCGTGAGGCCGCCACGCCGTCGTGAGCGGAGCGCCGACGCCGCCGACCGATGCTCGCCACCTGCATCATGCCCACGCACGATCGACGCGCCTTCGTGCCGCGCGCGATCGAGGGCTTTCTCTCGCAGGACATCGACGCGATCGAGCTCGTGATCCTCGACGACGGCGCCGACGCGGTGAGAGACCTCGTGCCCGAGCACCCGCGGATACGCTACCTGCGCCATCCTGCGAAGCTCTCGCTGGGCGAAAAGCGCAACGCGCTCTGCCGCGAGGCGCGGGGCGCGGTCATCGTGCACTGGGACGACGACGACTGGTACCCTCCGTGGCGCGTGCGCATTCAGCTCGAGGCGCTGCGCTCGCGCGACGCCGACGCGTGCGGCAGCCGCACGACCTGGTACCACGAGCCCGCGACGGGGCGCGCGTGGCGTTATGAGTATCGCGGCGCCGACGCGTACGTGACGGGCAACACCCTCGTGTATCGAAAGGCCTTCTGGGAGAAGAACCCCTTCGCCGAGGTGCAGGTGGGCGAGGACACCCGCTTCGTGCGCTCGGTGCCGCGCGGGCGCCTCGTCGACCTCGCGGATCCTGGCCTCTGCGTCGCCACGGTGCACCCGGGCAACGTGTCGCCCAAGCGCCCCGCGAGCAGCGCGTGGACGCGGGTGGACCCCGACGCGCTGCCGTCGGCGAGGGGCGCGGACGGGCAGCCGCGGCGTTCACCCGAGCTGCCTCGCGTGTCGTGCATCATGCCCACGGCCGACCGGAGGCCCTTCGTGACGCTCGCGCTGGAGCTCTTCGCCGCGCAGACGCTGCCCGATCGCGAGCTCGTTGTTGTCGACGACGGCGGCGATCCGGTGGGCGACCTCTGCGAGGGCGCTCCCGGCGTGCGCTACCTGCGCCTCCCGCAGAAGATGTCCATCGGCGCGAAGCGCAACGTCGCGTGCCAGAGCGCCACGGGGGAGCTCATCGCCCACTGGGACGACGATGACTGGTACGGCCCCGAGCGATTGCGCCTCCAGGCCGAGCCCATCGCGGCGGGGCGCGCGGACGTCACGGGGCTCGAGAACGCGTATACCCTGAAGCTGCCCGAGGGGGAGTTCTGGGGCACGTCGAGGCGGCTCCACCAGCGGATGTTCGTGGAAGACGTGCACGGAGGGACATTGATGTTCCGCAGGTCCCTCTTCGATGGCGGCGTCCGGTATCCGGACACGAACCTCGCCGAGGACGCCGCCCTGCTCCGGGCGCTCACGACCCGCGGGGCTCGGCTCGAGCGCGTGGGGAACGGCGGCGTGTTCGTGTATGTGCGCCACGGGCGCAACGCGTGGCGCTTCGACGCGGGGCGTTTCCTCGACAGCTCGGGCTGGCGCCGCGTCGAGGCGCCGCGGGCGATGCCGCAGGCCGCTGTCGAGCGGTACCGCGCCGCGGCCTCGGGGGCAGCCGTTGCGCGCGACGTGCCGCCGCCGGCGGGGCGCGACGCGTTCCGCGATTGCCTCGATGCAGCGGACGTGACGCTCCCCGATGCGCCCCTCCGCGCGGAGCGTTGCGTGGCCGTCGTCGCGGGGGAGGGGCAGGCGGGCCTCCTCGACGCGCTGCTCGACTCCATCGAACGCCGCGGCGGCATCCCGGACGCGCTGAAGGTGGTGTTCATCGAGGGGGTGTCGCCGGGCTGCGAGCGGGTGGCCGCGCAGCACCGCGCCGAGGTCGTGCGATGCCGCGCGACGCGCGCGCCGTCGCCCGCGCTGAAAGGCGTGCTCTACGCGATGGCCCGCGCGGTCGATGCGCGGCAGTACCTCTGCCTCGACGCCGACCTGCTCGTGCTCGACTCGCTCGCCGAGCTCTTCGAGCAGCACGCGCGCCTGCCGGCCGGGAAAGTGCTCATCGCGCCCGAATCCATGCCCGGCGGCCCCGCGTGCCTCGGCGCTGCCCTCACGGCGATCTATCATGCGACCGCCGGGGAGATCGCTTCACTCACGCGCGGAGACCCCGCCCTCGCCGCGTATCCCCACGTCGTGAACGACGGGCTCTTCGTGGCCGACCGCGTGGGTCTGGAGGCGGTCGACGGGTGGCTCCGCTCCTCCGCCGGGATCGCGCAATGGGTGCATGGGCGCCGCGACGTCCGGTGGCGCCAGAAGGCCGCGCTCAACCTCGCCCTCGCCAGCATCGGCGCCGGCGCCGCGCTCGACCCTTCGTACAACGTGCAGTTGCACGCCGAGCGGGCCGAGCCCGACGGCGGCGGCGCGCGATGGCGAGGTGGACGTGCGAGGGTGCTGCACTTCAACGGCGCAGGACGCAGGCTCCACGCCGCCTGGTGCACCCGATTGCGGTGAGCGTCCGCCCGCGGGCGACGGCCCCGATCCGGCTGTGTCCGCCGCCCTGCCGGGACGCGTGTTGGTGCGCACTTTGCTGAAGCCCCGGCTCCCCGGAGGACATCTCATGACCGATCGCAAAGACCCCACGAAGCTGTCGTCCAGTGAGCCGGCGCCGACCGAGAAGGGCGCGGGCAGCGCGAAGCAATCGATGGGCGGCCCGTCGGCCAAGCCGCGGGCGGCACGGCCGAAACGTAGCCTCCTCGAGCGCGCGGCGACCGCGCTCGGCAGCGGGACGAGCAGTGAGGACGCCCGGGTGCGCCACGTGGCAGCAGCCGACCGACTCGACGCGAAGGTCGACGCCACAGAAGCGCTCGTCGCCGCGATCCCCGAGAACGTGAACAAAGGCGCCGAGTACGCGCTACGCGGCAAAATGCCACAGCCGCCGCAAGGTGCCACGGCGAAGCCCGAGAACCTCGACGCGACCGCGAGCACGATCACCGAGAGCAACGAGTCCGAGAAGAACGGGGCCAAGGCGGCGCCGGGCGAGAATCCGAACCAGGGGCCTCTGCAGAAGCATCGTGTCGACTCGCTCGGTCGGGCGCTGACGACGAACCAGGGCGTGCCCGTCGGGGACAACCAGAACTCGCTGCGCGCGGGGCTGCGCGGCCCGACGCTGCTCGAGGACTTCATCCTGCGCGAGAAGATCACGCACTTCGATCACGAGCGCATCCCCGAGCGCGTGGTGCACGCGCGCGGCTCGGGCGCGCACGGCTACTTCGAGTGCACCGAGGACATCACCTCGCTCACCAAGGCAGCGCCCTTCGCCAAGGTCGGCAAGCGGACGCCTGTCTTCGTGCGCTTCTCGACCGTCGCGGGCGAGCGCGGCAGCGCCGATACGGTGCGCGACGTGCGCGGCTTCGCCGTGAAGTTCTACACCGAAGAGGGCAACTGGGATCTCGTCGGCAACAACATCCCTGTCTTCTTCATCCAGGACGCGATGAAGTTCCCGGACGTGGTGCACGCCGTCAAACCCGAGCCGCACCACCAGATGCCGCAGGCGTCGAGCGCACACGACACCTTCTGGGACTTCATCTCGCTCATGCCCGAGTCGATGCACATGGTCATGTGGCAGATGAGCGACCGGGCGATCCCGCGCAGCTTCCGGACGATGCAGGGCTTCGGCGTGCACACCTTCCGGCTCGTCAACGCGGCCGGCGAGGCGACGCTCGTGAAGTTCCACTGGACTCCCGTGCTCGGCACACACTCGCTCGACTGGGACGAGGCGGTGAAGATCGCGGGCGCCGACCCCGACTTCCACCGCCGCGACCTCTGGGAGGCCATCGAGGGCGGCGCGTTCCCCGAGTACCTCTTGCAGATCCAGACGTTCACGGAGGCCGAGGCCGAGCGGTGGAGCTTCGACGTGCTCGACGCGACCAAGATCGTGCCGGAGGAGCTCGCGCCCCTGCGCACCGTCGGCCGGCTCGTCTTGAACCGCAACCCCGACAACTTCTTCGCCGAGACAGAGCAGGTCGCGTTCTGCACGCAGCACATCGTGCCCGGCATCGACTTCACGAACGACCCGCTGCTCCAGGGGCGCAACTTCTCGTACCTCGACACGCAGCTCACGCGCCTCGGCGGGCCGAACTTCCACGAGATCCCGATCAACGCGCCTGTCGCCGAGGTGCACAACAACCAGCGCGACGGGTTCCACCGCCAGGCGATCAACCGCGGCCGCGTGAACTATGAGCCCAACTCGCTCGCCGGTGGCTGCCCCTTCCAGGCCGGCGCGCGCGGCTTCGCCTCGGTCGCCGAGCGGCTCCTGGCGCAGCAGGCCGCGACCGAGCCGAGCAAGCTGCGCGCGAAGCCCGAGAAGTTCGCGGACCATTACACGCAGGCGCGCCTCTTCTGGGCGAGCCAGGCGCCCGTCGAGCGCGCGCACATCGCGCGCGCCTTCCGCTTCGAGCTGACGCGCGTGCAGACGCAGGCGATCCGCGAGCGCATGGTCCGGATGCTGCGGAACGTCGACGAGGGGCTGGCCGCGCAGGTCGCGGCCGACCTCGGCATGCCGCTCCCCGAGCCGCTCTCGATGGTGGCGCCGCCCGTCAAGGACCCGGAGGTCGCTGTGTCGCCGGCCCTGTCGCTGTTCGCCCGGCCCGGCGATGGCCGCATCCTCGGCCGCCGCGTCGCGCTCGTCGTCGCCGACGGCGTGAGCGGGGCGGAGGCGGGCGCGCTCTACGAGGCGCTGCTGCTGGCGGGCGCGGTGCCCCGCTACGTCGGCGCGCGCCTCGGGGTGGTGCGCACCGCCGAGGGCGACGAGCTGCCGGTCGAGGTCACGATCGAGGCGGCCCCGAGCGTCCTCTTCGACGCCGCGGCGCTGCTGCCCGGCAAGGGCGCGGCGGCGCTGGCGCGCGACGGGCTCGCTGTCGAGTTCGTCCAGCTCCAGTACCGCCACTGCAAGCCGCTGCTCGTGCCCGCGTCGGCCGCGCCGCTCGCCGAGGCCGCCGGCCTGAAGGCCGCCGCGGGGGCCGACCCGGGCCTGCTCGTCCTGCCGGACGACGCGGTGTCCGCGGCGGCGCCGGCGTTCGTCAAGGCGATCGCCATGCACCGCGCGTGGCAACGCCAGACCGAGCCGCCGGCGGTGTGACCCGGCTCAGCGCTCCTCGACAACGACGTCGACGTCGCCCTCGACCCGGAGCACGTCGACGTCGACCGCGCCGCCCCGCCTCCTCCGGAACTCCAGATCGACGCGGCCGTCCGCCACCGCCAGCCCGCGCACCGTCGCGCGGCGCACGAGCCGGGGCAGGATCGGGCGAACGACGCGCAGGCGCCGGTCGAAGCCCTCGGGCTCGAGCCCGAGGAGCGAGGCGAGCATGTACGGGACCGCCCCCGCGGCCCACGCCTGCGGGTGACACGCGACCGGGTAGCGGACCGGAGCGCCGTGCTCGGCGCGCGGGAAGCCGCAGAAGAGCTCCGGTAGCCGGTGCATTCGATAGCGCATGGCGGCGCTCACGATGCCGCCGAACACGGTGCGCGCCTCGCGGTCGAGGCCGTAGCGGCGCAGCCCGGCGACGATGAGCGCGTTGTCGTGGGGCCACACCGTCCCGCGGTGGTAGGACATAGGATTGTAGGCCTTCTCGTCCGCCGCGAGCGTGCGGATGCCCCAGCCCGAATACATGCTCTCCGACATGAGCCGCTCGGCGCAGCGCCGCGCCCTGGACGGCTCGGCGATGCCCGCCCACAGCGCGTGGCCGGCGTTGGACGAGCACACCGCCGCGCGGCGGCCGCCGTCCATGAGCGCCAGGGCGTAGATCCCTCGCTCCGGGAGCCAGAAATCCCGCTCGAAGCGCTGCTGCAGGTCCGCTGCCTCGCGCCGGAGCCGGGCGGCCGTCTCGGGCTCGCCCGCGCGCTCGAACAGATCGGCGATCCCCGACTTGGCGAGGTACACATAGGCCTGCACCTCGACGAGCGCGATCGGCGGCGCCGCGATCCGCCCCTCTTCATCGACGATCGCGTCGCCGGAGTCCTTCCACCCCTGGTTGACGAGGCCCGAGGTCGAGGTCGAGTCGTAGGCGAGGTAGCCGTCGATGTCCGGATGCGCGTCCGGGCTCGACAGCCACGCGAGCGCCGCGTCGACATTCCCCCTGAGCTCGCGGAAGACGTCGAGTCGACCCGCCCACGCCGCGTGCCGCGCGAGGAGGATCAGGAAGAGGGCGGTCGCGTCCACCGTGCCGTAATACGGTGTCTGGGGGATCTCGCCGACCCGCGCGAGCTCGCCGACCCGGAGCTCGTGCAGTATCTTTCCAGGCTGCTCGTCGCGCCACGGATCCCGCTCGCGCGCCTGGAACTGCGCGAGGAGCCGCAGCGTGTCCACGGCGACGGCCCTCCGGTAAGGCAGCACCTCGAGCGCCGTGATCAGGCTGTCGCGGCCGAAGAGCGTCGTGAACCACGGAACACCGGCCGCGAAGAACACGTCGTGATCGAGCGGGGTCCGCAGGACGCGCAGGTCGTCGAAGGATCGCGAGAGGACGCGATTCACGAGCAGGCTATCCGTCTCGACGCTCGCTTGCTCTGCCGCCTGGGCGGCGATGCGCTCGTCGACCCGCCGCTTCACCGCGGCGACGTCCACGCCCGAGGACGCCGGCGCGCGCTCGGCGGCGGGCGCCGCGCCCGAGGACTCGGAGAGGGTGATCACGAGGGGGATCTGCTGGCTGCCCCCCGGCGGCAGCCGGACGCGGAAGCGGGCGGACGTGCCGTCGGTCGCGTCCGGGCGGAGGCCCCAGCGGATGGTCACGGCGCGCTGGAGATCGTCCGCTCCATCGTACGTGAAGCGGAGCTCGCCGGCGTCCCAGGTGGGGGCGCGGAGCTCGCCCAGCGCCTCGGGCAGGAGGCCGCGGACCGCGTACACGTCCTCGAACTCGGCGCGGAAGGTGAATGTCAGCTCGAGATCGACCGCCGAGCGAGCGTGGTTGTGAACCGTGATGTCCTCGTAGACCGCGGTCGCGTCGCCGTCGATGACCCGCTCCCACCGGAGGCCGACCTCATGCTGGGACATGATGTGCCCGTCGCGCATCCGGGTCCGGGGGTTCGCGAGCTGAAAGACGCCTGTATGGCCTGCCTCCGCCGTCGCGGCGAGCGCCTCCGGCCGGGCGCCGTCGAGCTCGATGGTATAGCCGTTCAGGAACCGGCAATCATGGTAGTAGAGGCCAAAGCCGTGCGCGCCGCGCAGGGGGATCGCGCCGCTCTGCTCGGTGAGCAGGAAGACGCCGCCCTGCTTCAGGACGATCGCATCCGCGATGCTCTGCGCCATCGAGGAGGTGCCCTGGGTGAGCACACGCTCCTTGCGCTCCTGGCGTTCGCCCGGTGAACGCTCGGCCATCCCTTCGCCGGACCGCGGCCGGCGCTCGCTCCCTGGCTCGACACGGCGAGTCGACTCATGAGCTCCCATCACACGCCCCCTTTGTGGCTCTCTGTGGCTCCTTGTTCCGTTCGGCAAAGGTCCAGCCGGGGATCCGGCGAGAGATTTCAACGCAAAGGCGCAAAGACGCGAAGGCGCAAAAAAGAACAGATTTTGTGTATTTTTGCGTCTTTGCGCCCTTGGCGCCTTTGCGTCAAATTCTCGCTTCGTTCGCGAGACAGATCGCTCGCCCCCGCAGCGCGGCGCGCTTTTCGGGCAAACCGTGCAGATGCCGTCCTTCGTCCCGAGGTACACGGGTTGCAATTGCAAATCGACGATCGTTGATCGTCATGGCGTGCCGCGCGGTCGTGCGGCGAAAGCGCTCGGGGCCGGCCGAACGAAGAGGTGGCGAGCGCGCGCTCGGGGGGAATGTCATGAGGAAAGGCCAGGGCGCATCGGGCACTGCTCGGCGGGCGAGGCGGCGGGCGTCGCGCCTGCCCGGCGCCGGCGCGCTTCGCGCCGCGCTCCGGCGCGGCCGCTCGATCGATCTCTCCCGGCGCCGCCTCATCGCCGCCGCGTCCCTCGCGGGCGGCGCCAGCATGGCGGCCGTCTCGCTGTTTCAGCTCGGGATCCTCGAGCACCTGCCCGATCCGCCGCTCCCAGGGTTTGACTCGGACAAGGTGACGAGCTCGGATATCGCGTTCGGGCTCACCGTGCCGGACGCGCCGCTCTCGCTCACCAGCTTCGCCTCGAACCTGGCGCTGGCCGGCTGGGGAGGCGCCGAGCGCGCCAGGGACACGCCCTGGATCCCCATCGCCGTGGCGGCCAAGGCGGCCGTCGAAGCGGCCGTGTCCGGGTGGCTCTTCGTCCAGATGCGGAGACGGGAGAGGGCCTGGTGCGCGTACTGCCTCGTCGCCATGACGGCGAACATGGTCGTCCTTGCGCTCTCGCTCCCGGAGGGGCGGAGGGCGCTGGCGAACGTGCGCGCGCGGTCGTGACAGGTCAGCGCGGCGGTCAGGCCTGGCCCTGGAGCCGGCGAGCAGGCGTCCCCCGACGTCGCCGGAGCCTCGCGCCCTCACCAGATGCGCCGGCGTTCGCGACGTGCACCTGCCGCCATGGCCGCGGCGGTCCCCAGGGCGAGCACGACGGCCGCGGCGGCGGCGATGCGCTTGGCCGTGGGCGCGGCGCCGCCCTCGATGACGCGCAGGTTCGCCTTCGCCCTGACCCGATCGCGCGCGAGCCGCTCCTCGCCGCGCTGCTCGAGCCGCTCGGCGAGGCCCGGCGGCGCCGCGAGAACGGCCTCGGCGCAGACATGGCCGCGCTCGCCGAGGGAGCGCGAGACGCTCTCCAGATCGAACCGGATCACACCGGATGAGTTCATGGCCCCGGCATTTGCAATCGCCGTTCCCCGTCGGCGCACCGGCGCGCTCGCCGGCTCGCGGCGCTCGGCGCGCGCGGGCTCAAGGCGAGGCCTTCATCGCGGCGCGCTTCGCGGCGCCCGATCGCGCTCCACGGCGCCACGCGACCCGCCCGAGCAACCCCACCGCCGCGAGCGCCGCGGCGGCCACGCCCGCCGCCGGGAGCCAGCGCTCGCGTCGGGCCCGCCGCCGCTCGGCCGCGAGCCGCCGTCCGCCCGCCCAGAGCAGCGCCGCGCCCGCAGGCGCCGCGGCGAACGCCGCCAGCGTCGCGCGCGGCGTCACGACCACGTCCGAGGGCCCCGGCAGGTAGGCGCGCTCGGGGTAGTCGCCCGACGGCCCCTCGGGGCCGTGCAGCGCCGCCATGCGCACGACCTGGGCGAGGTGCAGCGCCTGCCTGTCGGTCGTCTGCTTGATCTGCTCGCGGCAGCTGAAGCCGTCGGCCACGATCAGCGCGTCCGTCGGCGCCGACCGGACCGCGGGCAGGAGCACGCGCTCGCCGCACCGGATCGAGACCTCGTACTTGGCGCCCTTCTCGAAGCCGAACGCGCCCGCCATGCCGCAACAGCCCGAGTCCAGGAGCTCGACGTCGAGGCCCATGCCGCGGAGCACGTCGCGCTCCCCGCCCATCTCCAGGATCGCCTTGTGATGGCAGTGGCCGTGCACCACCGCGCGCCGATCGAGGCGCGGCAGCTCGCGCGGGCCGGGCGACGGCCGGCCGGGATCGCCCCCCGCCGCCCCCTTCAGGAAGTCGCCGAACATGTGTGTCTGCTCCCGGAGCTTCGTCGCCAGCGGGTCGTCGGGGAAGAGCCCGTGGAGCTCGTCGCGGAAGACCGAGACGCAGCTCGGCTCGAGGCCGACCACAGGCACGCCGCGCTCGATCGGATCGCGCAGCGCGCTCATCACGTCCCGCAGCATTCGCCTGGCCGTCTTCAGGAAGCCGAAGTCGTAGAGGGGCCGGCCGCAGCAGAGCTTCTGCTCCGGGACGATCACCTCGTAGCCCGCCCACTCGAGCACCTCGGTCGCTGCGATCGCCGTCTCCGGGAAGAAGTGGTCGTTGAACGTGTCCGGCCAGAGCACGACCTGGGGCGCGCCGGCGTTGCGCCGCGGCCGTCCCTGGAACCACTGCCTGAACGACGTCCGCGCGAACGGCGGGATGCTCCGCTCGGGCGCGATGCCCGCGATCCTCTTCGCCACCGTCGCGAGCGCGGGCGTCTGCGTCACGAGGTTCGCGAGCCCCGGCACGAGCTGCCCGAGGCGGGCCCACCAGTGGATGAGCCCCATCGTGTAGGCGGCGCGCGGGCGCAGCCGCCCCGCATAGTAGTGGGACAGGAACTCCGCCTTGTACGTGGCCATGTCGACGTGGACCGGGCACTCGCCCTTGCACCCCTTGCAGGCGAGGCACAGGTCGAGCGACTCGCGCACCTCGCGGTCGCGGAAGCCCTGGAGCTCCTTCCCCTCCAGCATCTCGAAGAGCAGGCGCGCCCGCCCGCGCGTCGTGTGCTCCTCCTCGTGCGTCACCCTGTAGCTCGGGCACATCGTGCCGCCGTCGTGGCGCCGGCACTTGCCGACGCCCACGCAGCGCAGGGTCGCGCGCGTGAAGTCGCCGTCGTCGTCCGGGAAGCGGAAGTGGGTCTCCACGGGGGCGGGGCGGAAATCGGCGCCGAGGCGGAGGTCCTCGTCGACGCGGTGCGGGTCGACGACCTTGCCGGGGTTCATGCGCCATTCGGGATCCCAGGCGGCCTTGAAGCGGCGGAACGCGGCGATGAGCTCCTCGCCGTACATCTTCGGCAGGAACTGCGCGCGCGCCTGGCCGTCGCCGTGCTCGCCGGAGAACGAGCCGCCGTAGCGGACCACGAGATCGGTCGCCTCGTCGAGGAAGCGGGTCCAGTTGCGGATGCCCTCGGGCGTCGCCACGTCGAAGTCCACGCGGCAGTGCACGCAGGCCTGCCCGAAGTGGCCGTAGAGCGCGGGCTGGTAGCCGTGGCGATCGAACAGCGCGCGCAGGTCGCGGAGGTACCCGCCCAGGTTGTCCGGGTGCACGGCGGAGTCCTCCCAGCCGGGCCACGTGTCGGGCTCGCCCGGGACGCGCGCCGTCGCGCCGAGGCCGGATTTGCGCACCTCCCAGAGCGCGCTCTCCTGGTCGGGGTCGTCGTAGAGCTTCATCGTGGGCGGGTTCGGCCCGCGCTCGAGCGCGCGCATGGCGTCGAGCGCCCGCGCGTCGGCCTCCTCCCGCGTGTCGCCCCCGAACTCGGCCAGCAGGAAGCCGCGGCCCTCCGGGAGGTAGCGCAGGTAGCGCTCGTTCAGCCCCTTCTTGTGCATGTCATCGATGAGGCGGTCGTCGATCCCCTCGAGCGCGATCGGCTGGAAGCGCATGACCTCGGGGACGTGATCGCCCGCGGAGAACACGTCGGGGTAGCCGAGCACGAGGAGCGACCGGAACCTGGGCCAGTCGACGAGGCGCAGGGTGGCCTCGAGCACCGTGACGCACGTGCCCTCGGTGCCGACCAGGGCGCGCGCCACGTGGAAGCCGTTCTCCGGCAAGAGTTCGTCGAGGTTGTAGCCCGACACGCGGCGCGGGATCCGCGGGTAGCGGGCGCGGATGAGATCGGCGTACGTGTCGCGGATGGCGCGCAGCTCGGCGTAGATGCGCCCGCGCCGCCCGCCCTCGCGGACGATGGCGTCGAGCTCCCCCTCGCTCGTCGGCCCCACGCGCAGCCGCAGGCCGTCGTAGGTCAGCACCTCGAGCTCGTGCACGTTGTCGGCCGTGCGCCCGCCGAGGACCGAGTGCGTGCCGCAGGAGTTGTTGCCGATCATCCCGCCGAGCGTGCAGTACTCGTGGGTCGACGGATCCGGCGCGAACGTCAGGTCGACCTCGTTCGCGGCGTTGCGCAGGGTGTCGAGCACCGTGCCCGGCAGCACCCTGGCGCGCTTGTTCGCGGGGTCGAGCGCGAGGACGCCGCGCATGTACTTCGAGAAGTCGAGCACGACGGCGACGTTGCACGTCTGCCCGGCGAGGCTCGTGCCGCCCCCGCGCGCGAGGATGGGCGCGCCGTGCCGGCGGCACGCGGCGATCGCGGCGATCACGTCGTCCTTGTGGCGCGGCACGACGACGCCGATGGGCAGCTGCCGGTAGTTCGACCCGTCGGTCGCGTAGAGCGCCCGGTCGCCCGCGGTGAAGCGGACCTCGCCCTCGATCGCGCGCGAGAGGTCGTCCGCGAGCGCCTCCACCTCGGGGCCGGCCGCGGGCGCGAGCCGCACGCGCCGCTCGCCGGGAAAGCGGATCACGCCGCGATCGATCTCCCGCTGGACGGCCTCGGCGGGCCTGCCCTCCGCCGGCGCCCTCTCTCGCTCCTGCTCCTGTTTCTGTTCGACGTGCTGCATGATCTCTCCTCACACCGCGAAGCGCTCTGCGTCGGCGCGCTTCAGCGAGAGCCCCATGCCGGTGCGCCCGAGGTCCGGGGCGAGCGCGCCGCCAGCGGGCGCCGCCGCGCCGTCGAAGAGCATCCGCTCGATGCGGACGTGGTCGTGAAAGAACTCGAGGTGCGCGAGCCGCTGCACCGCGCACGCCGGGTGCAGGTGCAACGAGGGCGCGCAGTGGCCCGACAGGTCGAGCGAGCGCGCCTCGCACAGCGCCGCGACGGCGAGGAAGCCGGTGATCCCGCAGCGGCTCGCGTCCGCCTGCAGGACGTCGACGGCGCCGGCGTCCAGCATGCGGCGGAAATAGACGAGATCGTAGCCGTACTCGCCTGCAGCGATGTCCATGCCGCCGGGCGCCCGGTCGCGCAGGAGCCGCAGCCCGTCGAGATCGTCCGAGGTCACGGGCTCCTCGAACCACCGCACGCCCTCGGCGGCGAACCGCTCGGCGAAGGCGAGCGCCTGCTTGCGGGAGTAGGCACCGTTGGCGTCGACGAACAGCGCGGCGTCCTGGCCGATGGCGCGGCGCGCGGCGCGCACGCGCGCGAGATCCGCGCCGGGGTCGCGCCCCACCTTCATCTTCACGCGCGGGATCCCCGCGGCGACCCAGCCAGCGAGCTGCTCCGCGAGCTCGACCTCGGTGTACGAGGTGAACCCGCCGCTGCCGTAGAGGGGCACGCGGTCGCGCGCCATGCCGAGCAGCGCCGCGAGCGGGAGCGCGAGCAGGCGGGCCTTCAGGTCCCACAGCGCCGCGTCGACGGCGGCGATCGCCATCTGCGCGATCCCGGGCCGGCCGAGGTTGCGGACGCTGCTCACCATCGCGGCCCACGCGCCGGGGACGGCCATCGCGTCGCGCCCGCGCACGACGCCGGCGAGCCTGTCGGCCACGAGCCGCGCCGTCGCGACGTCGGCGTACGTGTAGCCGAGCCCTCGCTCGCCCCCGGCCGACGCGTGCACGACGACGAGCGTCGTCTCGCGCCACGCGAGCGTGCCGTCCGACTCCGGCCGATCGGTCGGGACGGTGTACGCGGCCACCTCGATCCGCTCGATCGGGACCGACGCGCGATGCACCTCGTCGCCCATCGTCAGCCCCAGTGCGGGATCCAGCTCTCGATCATGTCGCGGTACGCCTGCCGGACGATCCCGCGCCCGCCCGGATCGCCCCGGAGCAGCGCCGACGTGAGCATCGCGGCCTGCTTCACGGTGATGTGTGGCGGCAGCGGCGGGACCTCCGGGTCGGTGATCGCCTCCACCACCACCGGCCGGTCGACACGGAAGGCCTCGTCCCACGTGCGCGCGACCTGGTCCGGGCGGTCGATCCGCACGCCGCGCAGCCCGAGCGCCTCGGCGTAGGCCGCGTACGGGAAGTCCGGCAGCGTCTGGGACGCCTCGAGCTTGGGATCGCCGCTCATGGCGCGCAGCTCCCAGGTGACCATGTTCAGGTCGCGGTTGTTGAGCACCAGCACGACGAGGCGCGGGTCCTTCCACTCGCGCCAGTACTTCGCGACGGTGATGAGCGTGTTGATGCCGTTCATCTGCATCGCGCCGTCGCCGACCATCGCGACGACCGGGCGGTCGGGGAAGGCGAACTTCGCCGCGACCGCGTACGGCATCGCGGGACCCATCGTCGCCAGCGTCCCCGAGAGCGAGGCCATCATCCCCGCCCGGATCTTGATGTCGCGCGCGTACCAGTTCGCCGACGTCCCGGAGTCGGCGGTCAGGATGCAGTTGTCGGGCAGCCGCGGCGACAGCTCCCAGTAGACGCGCTGCGGGTTCAGCGGATCGGCGTCGTTCATCGCCCGCGCCTCGAGCACCTTCCACCAGTCGGCGACGCTCTCCTCGAGCCTGCGCCGCCACGAGCGGTCGGTCTTGAGCTTGAGGTACGGGATGAGCGCCCGCAGCGTCTCGGCGCTGTCGCCGATCAGGTTGATCTCCATCGGGTAGCGCAGGCCGAGCATCCGGCCGTCGATGTCGATCTGGACGCCGCGCGCCTTGCCCTCCTCCGGCAGGAACTCCGGGTAGGGGAAGTTCGAGCCGACCATGAAGAGCGTGTCGCAGTTGGCCATCATCTCCCAGCTCGGCTTGGTGCCGAGCAGGCCGATGGCGCCGGTGACCCAGGGCAGGTCGTCGGGGAGCGCCGCCTTGCCGAGCAGCGCCTTCGCGACGCCGCACCCGAGGATCTCGGCGGCGCGCACGATCTCCGGCGCGGCTCCGAGCGCGCCCTGGCCGATCAGCATCGCGACCCGCTTGCCGGCGTTCAGCACGTCGGCCGCGCGCCGCAGGTCCTCCTCCTTCGGCACCACGCGCGGCGAGGTGTAGCCGATGCCTGTGTGCACGGTCCCGTGCGCGTGCGGGGGCTGCTCGACGGCGTCGAGCTCCTGGACGTCCTTCGGGACGATGACGCAGGTGACGGTGCGCTCCGCCCTGGCGATGCGCATCGCGCGGTCGATGAGGTGGCGGAGCTGCATGGGAGAGGACGCCATCTGCACGTACTCGTGCGCGACGTCCTTGAAGAGCGTCACGAGATCGACCTCCTGCTGGTAGTGCCCGCCGAGCGCGGCGCGGTCCTGCTGGCCGACGATGGCCACGACCGGCTGGTGGTCCAGCTTCGCGTCGTAGAGCCCGTTCAGGAGGTGGATGGCGCCGGGCCCCGAGGTCGCCAGGCACACGCCGACCTCGCCGGTGAACTTCGCGTGGGCGCACGCCATGAACGCGGCCATCTCCTCGTGCCGCACCTGGATGAACCGGAGGTCCGGAACGCGGTGGAACGCCCCGACGATCCCGTTGATGCCGTCGCCTGGATAGGCATAGACCCGCCGGACACCCCACGCGACGAGGCGCCTCAGCAGGAACTCGCCGACGGTCTGGGCCATGATTTCCCCCAGTCCGAGCTCGTGCGTGAGCTCGACCCTGCGCGCCGTGCGACAAACGTGCCGCCTCGCGGCGCCGTGCGCTGCGTGCCGAGGCTGCGCGTGCGAGCGTGCGCTATGCGCGCGGGCGCAGGCAGGCAGGGCGGCGTTTCGCTCACGTGAGGAGGCGCCGCCATGGGCTCGCGCGCCGCGCGGCGGCGCTGCGCGCGCCGAACCCGACAAGGGCCGCCGCGCACAGCGCGAACGCGCCGAGCGACCCGCGATGAAGGTCGAGCCAGAGCTCCAGGCTCGACGGCTTCGCGCGCCGGTCGAACGGGCCGTGGGCGCCGAAATCGCCCGGCACAGGCGCCCACAGGTCGTCGACGCGATCGGGATCGACGGGCTCGTCGGTCAGCTGCCGCGTGTACCCGACCCGGGCGAGCCATCGATCGAGCAGCCCGGGGATCACGCGGTTCCCCCAGATCGCCTTGACCGTCGGGAAGCCGACCATGACGTCGCGGCGATCGTGGTGCGCGGCCCAGTAGAGCGCGTCGGCGCCCACCTCGGGCTGAAAGATCGGCGGGACGGGCTGTGGCTTCCGGGGGAGGCGCGACTTCGACCAGAGGAACTGCGGCGTGTTCATCGCCGGCAGGTGCACCATGCTCACGCGCACGCGGCTCCCGTCGTGGAACAGCTCGCTGCGCAGCGACTCGGTGAAGCCCACGATCGCGTGCTTCGACGCGCAGTAGGCCGACTGGAGCGGGATGCTCCGGTGAGCGAGCGCGGAGCTTGCCTGGACGATCGTGCCGTGATCGCGGGGGAGCATCCGCGCGAGCGCCGCGAGCGTCCCGTGCACATAGCCGAGGTAGTTGACCCTGGTGACGCGCTCGTACTCCTCCGCTCGCGTCTCCTTCACGGGCGAGAAGACCGACGTCATCGCGACGTTGATCCAGGCGTCGATCGGGCCGAAGCGCTCCTCGACGGCCGCGGCCGCGGCCTCGACCTGCGCGAAATCGGCGACGTCGGTCGGCAGGACGAGCGCGCTCGCCCCGGCGTCCTCGGCCTCGCGCCGCGCCCCCTCGAGCCCGTCGAGCCCGCGCGCGACGAGCCCGATGCGAGCGCCTTCGCGCGCGAACCGCCTCACCGTCGCGCGCCCAACGCCCGCCGACGCCCCCGTGATCACAACGACCTCTGGCCGCCTGGCACCGTTCATTCCCATCGTGCACCCACCTCGCCCGTGGCGTCAGGCAACGTGAATGCCACCCGGCGCGACGCACCGGGGCGAGTTCACGGCCCGCAGAGCTCGGGGTTCGGCGGCGGCGGCGCCGGGTACGCGTCGGTCGCCGTCTTCGCGAACTGGCACGCGAGATCGTCCGGCTGACACCCTGCCTGGGAGATGCACGCGCCGCTCTCGTCCGTCCCCTGACACAGGCACTCCGCATCTCCCGGGTCGCAGATCTCCACGAGCTCCATCATCCCTTCGTCCTCGTGGTTCAGCTTGTGGCAGTGCGCCACGAACTGGCCCGTGAACTTCCGGGGGTTCATGATCACGTCGCGCGGCCCGTCCTCGACCTGGACCCACATCGTGTCTCGCCAGTGGGCGAAGTTGGGCTCCTTGTTCGACGTGTTGGGGCACACGAGGAACGGGTTGATGTGGATATGGAAGGGGTGCCCGTCGAACGCGCGGATCTCCCACCGCTCCGCGCTCCCGACGGTCATGACCCGATCGCTCCGGTAGCCGCGGGCGCGCCGCTCGTCGAACTTGCGGCAGCTGATGTTCGGATCCGGGCAGATGCACACAGGCGCGTCCGGATCGACCTCGTGCGGGTGGTCTCCCGGGTCACAGGACATGAGCGCCACATCGCTGCTGAGATCGGGCGGGTTGCTCCCCGGCGTGGGCACGAGGAGCACCACCTTCTGGTGCACGGCCTCGACCGAATCGCAGCTCACCTCCATCTCCTTCCCGTCGACCGTGCCGGTCCACGACGTCGGCGGCGCGAGCGCGGCCACGTCCGCCTCCGCGGGCAGGTTCACCTCGGTGGGCTCGCCCGCGCTCGGATCCACGTCGACGATCGCGATCACGCTCCCCAGGAGATCGTTCGGCCGGCGCCCGACGAGGCAGAGCGTCTGCTTGCCCTCAGGCATCTTCACCATCACGTCGGCGCGGTACCCCGGGGAGACCCACACCGTGTCGCTCCTGTAGAGCTGCGGGAGCGTCAGCCCGTCGCGCGCGATCTGCGTCGTCTCGATGGGCGTCTTGTCGAAGTCGGAGCACGAGGCGTCCTTCGCGACGTGGAGCTTCATCCCCATCTCGTCCGGGCTGCCCGCGTAGATCATGCGCCAGCGCTCCACCTGCCCGGGCGGCGTCGTGAGCCGCGGCCTGAGCTTGCCGTTGATCAGCGTGGCCCGGAGCGACTCGACAGCGAGGAAGTCGGTCACCGACAGGTTGTCCTCGGTGCAGGCCTCTCCCTCCTTCAAGGGCACCGTGTTCTGGTGATCGATGGGCACCTGCGTCATGACCATCACCCGCTCTCTGGCCCTGGCGATGCCGGGCACCTCGTCGAGCGCGCCCTCGATGAGGAGCGCCCCGGCGGCCCCATCCATGACCTGGATGGCCGTCGAGCCGTGGATGTGAGGGTGGTACCAGTCCGTGCCCTCGTGGTGGATCCCGTCCTCGTCCAGGTCCCAGCGGTACCGGGCGCTCTCGCCCGGCCCCACCTCGTGCAGCACGTGGTCGCCGAAATACCTCCCCTCGGGCGCGCAGCCGTCCCCCTCGCACGGGTCCGCGGGATCGTCCGTCGCGAAGTTGGGCTGCACGTGCAGGCCGTGGCCGTGCAAGTTCGTCAGGTTGAAGTCGTGGCACGACCTGTTGCCGTGGCCCATCATGCTCGCGATCTCGCGGAAGTCGCTCTTCGTGAAGTCGTTATGCAGGTTCACGTGGACCTTGCGATCCTGGCCCTTCGGAATGCGGATCGTGGGGCCGTTCGTCATTCCGTTGTACGCGCGGAGACAGAACCGCCGCCCGTCGATCTCGACCTCGCTCGGGCCGAAGCGCAGCTCGTACGCTCCATCCGCGCCCGGCTGGAGCTCGGGGGGGTCCTCGTACGTGGACGTCGTCTGCGGCGTCGTGCTCGTCGTGCTCGTCTCCTCGCCTCCGCCGCAGCCCGCGGGCGCCGCGAGGGAGAGGGCCAGCGCCGCGAGCGAGCCTGTGCGCGTGAGCGCGTGCGAATCGTCTCGTGCCATCAACTTGTCTCCTCCTTTCGCGACACTATCGAGCGGCGCCGCATGTGGATGGCCGAAGACGGTCACCCCTGGCTAGAATGCGGACAGTGGCAGGGTGTATGGACCTTGAAGAGCTTCGCGCCTTCCTCGCCGTGGTCGAGGCCGGCTCCTTCCTGGGCGCGGCGCGCGCGCTCGGCTCGTCGCGCACGACGCTCCGGCGTCAGGTCGCGTCGCTGGAGGCGCGCGCCGGCGTCCTCCTGCTGGAGAGCGTGCGGAACGGCGTCGTGCCGACGGAGGCCGGGCAGGTGCTCGCCCGGAAGGGGCGCGGCATGGTGCAGGAGGCCGCCGCGCTCCTCGCCTCGATCCGGGAGGTGGGCGACGCGCCCTCGGGCACCCTGCGGGTCATCCTGCCCGTGGGGCTGCCGCCGCACATGATGACGCCGCTCTTCGCCGCCGTCCGCAGCGCGTATCCGAGGCTCCACGTCCACTGCCGCTTCAGCAACGATCCGCTGGGGGAGGCGCTCACGGACATCGACATCGCCGTCCACTTCGGCGAGGACGCGCCGAGCGGACACTGGATATCGCACGTCGTCCTGCGCGTCCGCGAGTGGCTCATCGCCAGCCGCGCGTACCTGGAGCGGCGCGGCACGCCACAGACGATCGACGATCTGAAGCACCATGAGCTGTTCGCGTGGCAGGCCCCGGGCGAGGACGCGCGCACCTGGCGGACATGGCGGGGCGCGCCCTTCACCGTGCAGCCGGCGCTCATCGCGACGGACATCCACTTCATCCGGCACTGCTGCATCTCCGGCCTGGGCATCGGCCTCGTCCCCGACGCGCTCGTGCCCGACCCCGACGTGGGGCCGGGCGTGCTCGTGCCGGTGCTGCCCGACGTGGTCGGGCAGGAGCGGCCCGTGCGGCTCAGCGTCCCGGGGGCGCTGTCGGAGATACCGAAGATCAAGGTGTTCATCGGGCACGTGCGCGCGTCCCTCGGGAAGCTGTAGAGAGCGGCGGTCACCCGCTTCGGATACGGGCCCACCTCGACGTTTTCGGTGCTCAGCGCACAGGAGTGCGCTTGCGCGCCGAAAACGCCGATCTGGGCCCGTCTCCTGTGCGGGAGACCGCCGCTCTGCTGCGGCTCTGGATGGGGCAGAGGGGGGCGGAAACCGCTGTGGAGCGACAAGCGGGTTGAAACTGCCTGAAAAGCGCAGGGTTTCGAATTTCAAGGCGCCATAAGACGCCAAGCTATTTGTTATTCTTATGGCGTCTTATGGCGTCTGGCACGCCAGGCACAAAGGCCGCGCTCCCCCTCTCAGCCCGCGCCCTCTCCCCGCCGCAGATCCTCGATCAGCGCCTCCACCACCCCCTCCTCGTGCACCGCGCGCCGCTCGTCGCTCATGGCCGCGCAGAGCTCGTCGTCCCAGGCTGCGGCCACGGGCACCCCGGCGAGCTCCGACCCCTTGGGCGCGGCGCGGTAGTCCGCGGCCCCATACCGCCAGGGCAGGGCGCCGTGCCTCCCGACCACCACGTTCCCGATGCGGATGCCGCCCCAGTCGAAGTCGCCGTGGTACCGCAGCGTCGCGCCGCCGCCGCGGAGCCGCTCCAGGAGGAGCCGCGCCGCGGTCCGGACCTGCCCCTCCACGCAGACGAGCGGCGCCCCGCGCGGCCCGAGACGGTCGGCCGCCGCCGAGAGGACCGCTGGGTTCTCGCAGACGAACACCTCGCGCCCCGACACCTCGAAGCGCGGCGGCGCGCGCCACAGCTGCCGGACCGAGAGCCGGCAGGGCTCCCCCGCCGCCGCGTGCATGGCCAGCACCCGCCCGGCCAGGCTGTCCGGCGCCGCTCCCAGGTTGAGCACCAGCACCGGGGCGCTGAGGTCGTCCAGCAGCACGCCCGCGCGGTCCCACGCCTCCCGCCGCTCCGCCGCGCGCTCCCAGCGGGTCGCCCCGGAGAGCGCCGCCGCGAACCGGATCACCAGCGCGCCGAGCGGCGCGCCCGCGTCGAGCGCGTGGCTGTCCCCGGTCACCGCCGCCGCGAGCTCCGCGAGCGCAACGCCCTCGGCCGGCAGGCGGCGCACCACCGAGACGGCCTGCCGGAGCAGATTCCGCGCCGACCCGACGTCGCCGCACGAGAGCCGCCGCACGAGGCCGGATGCGCGAAGATCATCGAGCCACACGCCGACCTCGGGCCGGCCATCGCCCGACACCGCGGCCTCGTCGAAGACCGCCTGCCAGCCCGCCTCGAGCCGCGCCGCCTCGGCGCGACGGTCCACGAACGGACCCGTCAGCGCCTCGACCGCCGCCTCCACGCCCGGGCAGAGCTCCGCGTCCCGGAGGAGCTGCGCCAGCTCGTCCAGCGAGACCCGCAGCGCGCCGCCGTGGGTCACCCGGCCGAACAAACGCTCGACCGCGGCGCGCTCCGCGGCCGTCGGGTCGCGGCGCTGCACCACGGCGCCCCGCACGGGCTCGCCGCGCTCCAGCCGCCGGCGCGCCTTGTCCACGATCCACCCGAGCTCCCGGGCGCCGAGCACCGCCCGCAGCCGATCGCCGGTCACGAGGGCCCGCCGCCGGTCACGAGGGCCCGCCGCCGAACAGCGGCCCCGTCACGCCGTCGGGCTGCGGCTCCGGCGGCGCTGCCGCGGCGGTCGAGCGCACCCGCTCTCGCCCGTTCCACACCCACCGGGTCACGCCGACCGCGTCGATGCCGGGCCTCACCGTGAGCTGGTGGATCGACAGGCCGGGCAGCGTCGCGTAACACCCCCACTCGCGCTCGCTCGTCATCACGAAATCGAGGTCGAACGCGGCGAGGAGCCCCATGCACTTCGCCCGCATGTCGGGGTCGATGCCCACGAACGCCTCGTCCAGCAGGATGAGCCGGGGGGCGTGCGGGTGCGCGCTGCGGTAGTGCGCCGCCGCCGCGGCGAACTGCGGGATCGTCAGCGCCAGCGCCTTCTCGCCGCCAGACCCCGTCCCGTAGGTGCGCCTCGTCAGCCGCTTCCACGCGCCGTCCTGGTGGCGCTCCACCGCGAACGCGTGCCACCCGCGGTAATCGAGCGCCGTCGAGAGCTGCTCCTGCCAGCTCGCCGCCTCGCCGCGAGAGCGCACCTCCTCGATGCGCTCCTTCAGGAACCGCGCGAGCAGCTCGCGGTCGCCCGGCGACCAGGTGCCGCCCGCCCGCAGCAGCCGATGCCGGGCTTCGAGGAGCCCGGGCGGGCCGTCCACGAGCGGCGCCCACGAGAAGCGGAGCCTCATCCCGGTGCTCGTCGGCCGCGCGGCGAGCTCCTGGTTCATGTCGCGCACCATGGCCTCGCACCGGTGCAGGAGATCGTGCAGGTGGCTCGCCACCTCGCCGATGAGGTGGTTCTCCAGCACCTCGCGCTCGCGCGCGTCGAGCACCGTCCGGCGGTGCGCCACCTCGTCGGCCAGCATCGCCTGGAGGTCGTGCACGGCCCACGTCCGGTCCTGGAACGGCACCGTCACCGCGACGAGGCCGTCCTCGCTCGTCGTCTGCGGCCCGTAGCCGTGCGGCAGGAGCGCGTCCCGCAGCGCCTCGACGTGCCGGAAGATGCCCCGCTGCAGCCGCTCCCACGCCCTGTCGTCGTGCTCGACGTCGCCGCTCGACGCCTCGATCCGCCGCGCCACCTCCACCGCCCGCGTCGGCGACCACCCGGCGGCCCCCTCCGTCCCGGGCTCGACGTCCGCCATCTCCAGCACGGACAGGAGCCGCGCCCGCGCCATCGCCGCGAGCGCCTCGACGTGCCCCGCCCGCTCGCGCGTCGCGCGCTCGAGCCCATCGCGAAGCGGCTCGATCTTCGCCTGCGCGCGCGCCTCGGCCACCCGCGCGTCGCCGTGCGCGCGCTGCGCCGCGCGGTGCTCCGCGTCGCGCGCCTCGCGCCGCTCCCGCGCCCCGGCGAGCTGGCGCAGGATCTCGTCGACCAGCGCCCCCGTCGTCCGCTCCAGCGTGTCCCGGTGCACCTCCGCTTCGTGGAGGCGAGAGGCGGCCCGCTGGCGCGCCTCGGCGCGGGAGACCGCGCGCCCCTCGGCGAGCCGCGCCTCCTCCTCGGCCTTCTGCGCGCGGCGGAGCGCAGCGGCGGCGCCGCGCGCCGTCGGCCACATCGCCGCCGCGGCGTGGACCAGCGCCGCGAGCGCGGCGTCGTGCTGGTCGAGCGCCCCGACCCACGCCGCGAGCCGGAGGTCCGCCGCCGCACGGTCCCGCTCCGCGAGCGCCTGGGCCTCGCGCTGCCGCCGCGAGAGCGCGCGCTCCTCCTCCTCCGCGAGCGCGGCGCGGGCGTCGACCACGGCCGCCTCCGCCGCCTGCTCCGCGGCCAGCGCGCGCCGCAGCGCCGCGGAAGACGGCGCGCTGGCCGCCTCCTCGCGGGCGACGCGCGCGCGGCGATCGAGCTCGGCCAGCGCGGTCTGGGCGGCCGAGCGCGCCGCCGCCGCCTCGCGGAGCGCCTCCTCGATCGCCGCGAGCCGCCGCTTCCGCGCCGCCTCGCGCGACGCGTGGCCGATGTGCTCCGCCTCGGCCTTGGCAGAGGCCCCGTGCAGCGGGCCGAGCGCGAAGCTGCCCGAGACGTCGGCCCAGATCCGGCCCGCGCCGCGGCCGGCGCCGATGCGCGCCAGCACGGCCCGCACGACGTCCGGCGGCACCGGCGGCGCGCCGGGCGCTCCCTCGGCCGCGAGCGCAGGCGACGCGCGCAGCCAGCGGCCGAGCTGCTGCTCGGACGGGAGCGCCTGCTCCCCGGCGGCCGAGAGCGCCGTGTCGAGCACCCCCTCGGCCAGGAGCTCGCCTTCGGGTGTCACCCAGGCGTCGAGCAGCCCCGCGGCCTCGAGCGCGGCCTCCAGGCCCGCCCGGCCGGCCGCGTCGAGCTCGGGCTCGAAGTCGCACAGCTGCCACAGCGGCGCTCCAGGCCGCCCCTCGCGAGCGCCCGGCGCGCGCGACGGCGGCGGCTCCGGGCCACGGTGCGCGCCGCGCTCGAGGGCCGCCCGCTCCTCCTCGAGCGCGCGCCGCGCCTCCTCCGCCACGGCGAGGGCGCGATCGGCCTCGGCCCGCGCCGCGGCGAGCCGCCCCTGGGCGTCGGCGAGCGCGCGCTGGGCCGCCAGCGCCGCGGGGCTCTCGCCGTCGCCGTGCTCGGCCCACGCCGCGACAGCGTCGGCCATGTCCTCGACGTCCGTGCCTCCGATCGGGAGCTCCGAGAGCCCGCGCGCCCACGCGCGCCACGCGTCGACGAGCGCGTCGGCCTCCGCCTCCCGCTGCCCGAGCGCCGCGTCGGCCCGCTCCCGCGCGCGCTCGAGCCGCGCGGCCGCGCCCTCCAGCGCGGCGTCGGCGCGCTCCCGCGCGGCGCGCGCCGACGCGAGCTCGCCGTCGAGCTTGCGCACGTGCGCGACGCCCCGGCGGCGCTCGGCCACGGCCGCGTCGAAGCGCGCCTGCGCGCCCGGGAGCGCGCGGCCGCCCGGGTCGGCCTCCCAGCCGCCGGGCAGCGCCGGCGGGGGCAGGCCGACCTCCGCTCCGGCGCCCTCCGCCGCGGCGACCGTCGCCGCGAGCGCGCCGCGCTCGGCGCGCGCGCTCGCGGCGGCCTCCTCACGCTCGCTGCCGCGCCGCTCGGCCTGCTCGACGGCCCGGCGGTGCTCGAGCTCCGCCTCCCTCGCGTCGTTCGCCGCCGCCTGCGCCGCCCCCCGCGCCTCGTCGAGGGCGCGCGCCTGGTCCATCTCGGGGCGCCGGCTCAGGGTCTCGACCTCGCGCGCCGCGCCGCGCGCCGCGCGCTCGGCCTCCTCTTCGCGCGCGGCCGCCTGCTCCCCGGCGGCCCTGGCCTCGTCGAGGCCCGCCTCCGCCGCCCGCAGCTCCCGCATCACGGCCTCGTACGTGGCGTGCCCGCTCCGCACCGCGGCCGCGCGCCGCCGCGCGGCGACCCTCACGTAGCGCCGGTACTCGTCGAGGAACGCCGACGACGCCGCGCTCGCCGCGGCGAAGCCGTCGAGCGCCGCGCGATCCGCCTCGAGGCTCCTGAAGGACTCGGCCAGGTCGGCCACGACCGCGGGCGGCACGGGCGGCAGCGCCGTCGAGAGCGCCCTGGAGAGCTGCGCCTCGTCGAGCTTTCGCGACAGCTGCGGCTGCCGCAGCTGGATCAGGAGGTCGAGCAGCGCGCCGTACCGATCGCCGAGCTGGAAGAGCCGGCGATCGACGGCGGCGCGGTAGGCCGCGGCGCTCGTGAACACCTCGCCGCTCCCGCCGATCTCGGCCTCCAGCCGCTCCCTTCCGATCGCGGCGCCGGCGCTCTGCAGGAACAGATCGCGCCCGACGCGCTTCGAGGTGACGAAGAGCCACTTGCCGGCGAGCCCGCGGCCCTCGACCGCGTGCAGCCCGCAGCCGAGCGTCAGGTAGTGCTCGGCCCCGTCGTCGTCGCGCCGGCCGAGCTCGAGCCAGGTGTAGCCGCGCCGCTCCTCGTAGCGGCCGAGGAGCAGGTTCCACTCGACGCGCTTCGCCGGGTCGGCGTCCGGCTCCAGGCGGTGGGGGCTCACCTCGCCGTCGAGCAGGAACGGCAGCTGCAGCGCGAGCACGCGCGACTTGCCGCTGCCGTTGTTGCCGCGCAGGAGCAGCCGGCCGCCCTCGAAGACGAACTCCTCGCTGTCGTAGCGGTAGAGGTTGAGCAGCCCGCTGCGGAGCGGCTGCCAGCGTCGGGTCACGGGCGAAGGCAGGGTCATCGCGTCTTCCTTGGCGTCCTCGCGCGCGGCGCGCCGTCGGCCCGGCCGGCCGGAGCCCTCAGGCCGGCCAGCGGCGCCTCGGAGCGCGATGCGCGCGCCGGTCCCGAGGGGTCGAAAGGGGCGACGACGGCGTACCGGGCGATGGCGGGGAGCGCCGCGATCCCCGCGGGCGTCCAGCGCAGCAGGCGGAGCGCGGAGAGCCGCTCGAGCGCCCTGTCGGTGAGCTCCACCTCGGCGCCCGCGCCGAGCGCCGCCTTCCTCCAGCGCCCGCGGTGCTCGGCGACGAGCTCCGCCACGCGCTGCTCGACCGCGGCCCGGCCGACGAGCCTGCCGTCGCGCGCGCGGCCCGCGAGCCACTCCGCCACGAGCAGCGTCAGGTGCCCCTCGGTGCCCTCTTCCGGCATCGCGAGATCGCTGAGCTCCTCGTCCGGATCGACCATCGCCAGCCCCTCGCGCCGCGCCTCGGCGACGAGCCCTGTCGCCCGCTCGATCTCGTCGACGATGAACGGCCGCTGCGTCGTGAGGTACGCGCGCTCCTCCGGGGCGAGGTCCTCGTAGTAGACGACCGGATCGTCGAGGAGCCTCCGGAAGAGCCGGGCCCGCAGCGCCTGATTGCGGGCGTCGTCCGTCTCCGGGGCGAGCTCCTCGACGATGCCGGCGAGCCGCGCGGCGAGGTCCGCGGCGTCCGTCGCCTCCAGCGTCGAGGGCCCGCGGCGTACGTTCAGCATGGCGGCGACGGCGGGCCGGCTCACGCTGTAGAGCACGTCGCGGCGCTGATCGGCGATGAAGCCCTGCTCCTCGCCGGCGACGCGCGTGAGCACGCGCAGATCGAGGAGGAGGCGGACGACGTGGACGAGATCGCGCCGCTGGTCCTGCACGTCGAGCTCGAAGGCGCCGGCGCGGGTGAGCGCCGGGTCGTCGGCGAAATACCCCACCATGCGCTCGGCGAGCCGCCCGAGCGTGGTCTGGCGGTCCTCGCCCTCCAGCGCGAGCAGGGCCAGGCAGAGCAGCACGTAACGGCGGCGCGTGAACGGGGTGCCGTGGTGCGGGTCGAGCGCCGGCCGCGTGCCGTCGGCGAGGTCGGCCGGCGTCTTGCGCAGGCGCGCCTGCTCGGGCTCGACGAGCAGCGACCAGCGGGGGTAGCGCGCGAGCCAGGCGCGGAGCGCGGCGGCGTGCCGTCGCACGAGCAGGAACGACGCGGCGTGCGCGCCTGCGGCCGGAAGGAGGGGGTGGCGCAGGAGGGCCCGCAGCGCGCTCTGCCGCTCGTGGCGCTCCTGGGCCTCGAGGGCGCGCGTCATGAGCGCTCCGCGGGCGAAGGTCCCGGCGGGGCGGGCGCGCGGCGCCAGGGCGGGGCCGCGTCCTCGGGGGCGGGCGCGCGATGCCGGGACCGGGGCGCTTCGTCCGGCGCGAGCGAGCGGAGCGTCAGGAGGTGATCCGGTCCGCGGAAGGTGCCCGATGGCGTCTCCACCGTCGCGACCTGGCCGTCGTTCGTGGGGACCAGGGAGATGGCGATCGCCCCGTCGGCCGAGGTGGTCTCGCCGCCGCCCGCGGCGAGCGCCTCGCCCAGCCAGTCGAGGAGCATCTCGAAGGCCAGCGGCTCGAGCCGGCCGAGCTCGGAAAGGCGCGTCGGCCGGCCTGTGGCGAGCCGGGCGCGCGCGTCGGCGATGGCGCGCTCGTCCTCGTCCTCGTGCGCGAGCAGGAGCGCCTTCTCGCGCGATCGATCGATCACGTCGCTCGGACGCCCGGGCCGCGCATGCCGGCCGGTGGCGCGGAGGCGCGGCGAGATGCGGAGCGGCGGCGCGTCGAGCCACGAGCGGCTGGCGGGGACCGGCGCGGCCTCGCGCTCGGCCATCGCCTCCTCGTTGACGAAGAGGTGCCGGGTCGAGGCGAGGGCGAACGCGGCGCGCCAGAGGCGGTGGGCGTCCGCGTCGCTCGGGGCCTCGGCGAACCACCGGGCGAGGGTGCGGAGGTCGGCGGCGCGGTCGCTGCGGGTGAAGCGGCGGTCGTGCAGGCTCGCGACGGCGGAGAGCAGGGCGGGGATGGCGGCGCGGGCGCGGGCCCTGAGCTCCTCCGCCTGCGACGGCGCGCCCGGCCGGCCGATGAACCAGCCGCGGACGCCTTCGATCCGCGCCTCCCACCGCGCGGCCGCGGCCCGCTGGTCGGCCTCCTCGCCGTCGAGCGCGTCGGCGACCTCGCGCCTGCCGGCGCTGTCCGCGAGCCGCTGCGCCGCCGCGGCGTCGACGCGGCCGAGGAGCTCCGCGATGTCCGCCGTGGCGATGACGAGCTGGCCGACGAAGCGCTCGAGGTAGTCGATGAGGCGCTGCTTGTACGCGAGGAAGCTCGCCTCGCCGGCCGTGTGCAGGTCGATGCTGCGCTGGAGGCTGCCCATGAACGCCTGCGCCTGCGTGGTGAGCTCGCCGAAGCGCGCGCGCAGCGCCGAGAGCGCGAGGTGGACCGCGCTGTCGTCGAGCTCCGGCCGGGAGAGCATCTGCGCGACGCTCTCCAGCAAGGTGCGGATGTCGTCGAGCGCCGCGGCCTGGAGCTCGCCGCGCTGCGCGAGCGCCTCGAAATAGGCGCCCACCGCGCGCTCCACCGCCTCTCCCTGCGGGGTGAGCTGGTACAGGAAGCGCGGCCGGTAGAACTCCTCGACGGTCGCGACATCCGCCGTGTCCAGGTGGGATTGCAGGTTCCCCCATTCGCAGAGCTTCTGGAGCGCCGCGTCCACCGCGGCCGGGTCGAGGCCGATCTCCCGGACGGCGCGGAGGACATCGGCCGGCCGGAGGTGCAGCACGAAGCGCTCCCGCGCCTCCACGAACGAGCGCATGATGGCGCGGTAGAGCGCCGCGTTCTCGGCCGTCAGGTAAGAGAAGGCTGGAAGCTTGGCCGGCGACTCTTCCATGATGACCGCACGCTCGCGCCGCGGGGCGTTGGCCCGCCATCGAACGCCGGCGCTACCTACTACCGGCGTCGCGTGGCCGTCAATGGAGGGGGGCGCGCGGCGGCATCACGAAGCGTGCGTGGAGTGCATTGTTATTTGCCTGGTTGAATTCTCATGCACGGTGTTCTTTTGTTCTTGGGGCTCCCCGTCCGGAGGGCTCCCGATCGAGCGGGCCGTCCCTCCTGCAACCGTCGAGAGAGTGCCATGGCGAGATACCCCCGGAGAATCGCGACCCTCTGCGCGGCCGCCGCGATGGCGGTGATCGGCTTCGCTGGAACGGCGCGCGCGCAGGTCGCTGACGTTGTCTATGAGGACGTGAGGGACATCATCGAGGATCTGATCCAGCGGGAGGTCGCCGAGGCGGTCGCCCCCAACCTGGTGTGCCAGACGGCGCGCCTGGCGAGCGCGGATCACCACCTGCAAGAATACGCAGGGATCGTCGACAGGCTCGAAGACGCGGCGGCGGGCCCGGAGAAGGACGCGCTCGAGAAGCGGCGCGACGAGCTAAGGCCCATCCTGAGGAGGGGCTTCCCGATCCTCACCTATTTCCCTCTCACGCTCCAGCGGGTCTTCCGGCGGCAGTTCAACGCGATCCGGACGAGCGTCACGGACGAGGCCGCGGGCTTCGCGGGGCACATGGTCTATGTCGGGCTGACGTCGAACGAGGGGCAGATAAAGAGGCCGCAGGGCACGCAGAGCATCGAGCTCCTGCACAAGTTCGCGAGCGCAGACGACGCTCGCGCCGAGCGCGCGGCGCCCAGCAAGCTGACGTGGACCCGGCTCGACCCGCGGTCGCTGAACACCTGCGTCTCCGTGCTCAAGGAGGATCTCGCTTCGGGCGTCACCGACGCAGGCGCGCAGTCGCCGCTCGAGAAGGACTGCGGCGCGAGCGCAGCGTCGGGGACCAGCTACGCCTGTGAGCTCGCGTTCGCCGTTCGCGCGATTCTCCAGAGGAAAGACGCCCTGGCGGAGGAGCACTTCATCAGGGCAGCCGCCGTCGTGGTCGGGGCGACCGCCGCGAAGGCCCTCGAGGTGACGGACGACGCCGTGAGGAGGAGGCTCCTCGACGAGGCGGTCCTGGTCACGAGAGACGTCCTGCGCGGCGGCAAGAAGCTCGACGAGATCCTCCCTGTCCTCCTGTCCGCGGCGCCCGCCCCGCCGGGCGCCGCCGAGGCGGACGCGGCCGCTCGTGCCCGGGAGCTGCGCTCGAGGTTGAGCAACCTCGAGCGCCTCCGGGTCCAGTGGAACATCGGCACGCGGGGCGGCGCGAACAACCTCGATCTCGTGAGCTTCGTGAACGTCATCGGCGCCGCCGGCGGCGCCCTCCGCGATCTCTGTGACAAGGACCTGGTCGGCCAGATCTGCGCCCAGATCGAGCGACAGTCCTCGGCGCTGACGAAGATCGGCGACCTCCAGGCGGACCTCTGGCCGGCGATCCGGCTCGCCGGCCAGGGCGAGTACGGGGAGGCAGCGAGCCGCGCGATAAGGACGTTCTTCTCCTCGCGGCCCGGAGGCGAGGGGGATCAGGTCGAGATCTACCGGCGCTTCGCCGAGGCGGTCATCGTCTACGTCCTCGCGACGGTCAACGACAAGAGCCCTTCGGACGCCGACCGGGCCGCGTTCCGGGACGCGTCCGTCGAGGTGCTCCGGGAGCTGGGCACGGGGGGCGGCATGGATCGCCCGTGGGGTCACGCCTTCTACAGGCCGGACATGGCGCTGCGCGTGTCGTGGAGCCCGAGCTACATCGACGGCGAGGGCGGATCACCGAGGATCGTGCCGTCCGCGAACACCATCAACCTGCGCGCCGTCGTGCGTTATACGGATGCCTATTATCTCGCCCTCCAACCCTCCTTCATCGACCTCCTCGCCCCGCTGAGCGAGCTCGCGCTCCGGCGCTCGGAGGCGGTCGAGTACGAGGATTCGGGCCGTGTCCTGCTGAACGCCGTGACCCCTCGGATCGAGGTGATGGTCGGCGTGCCCGCCCTCTCGAAGCACCTCGTCGTCTCCGGCGGCGCTTCCCTGCGCCTCTCGGCGCCCTTCAAGAAGAAGGATCAGGAGGGGTGCGACGGCGCCTGCTATCGCTACAAGTTCCTCTGGAACAAGAAGGACGATGTCGTCTCGGACCCGGCCGGGCTCGGGTTCATCGAGTTCGGCTTCGGGGTCAAGTACCTGCTCTGAAGCATCTCATCGAATTTATTCGGGAAAATTCACGGGGAGACGGGGAGGCGAGGCGTGAGATCCCAGCTCTCCCCGCCTCCCCGTCTCCTTGTTCAATTTTCCGCTGAAGATGCAGATGGGGAGGGCGAACTGAAGCTGTATACTTGACAGTTGTAGTGTCTCGATGCAGGATGCCCCTCGTGATGACGTACAAGCTCGACGAGCTCGCGGGCGAGGCGGGGGTCGCGCCGCGCACGGTGCGGTACTACGTGCAGCGCGGCCTCCTTCCGGCGCCGGAGTTCCGCGGGAAGGACACCTCCTACGGGCGAGAGCACCTCGCGCGGCTGCGCGCCATCAAGGTCCTCCAGCAGGCGCACTTGCCGCTCGAGGAGATCCAGGCGCGGCTCGCGGGCGCGGGCCTCGACGAGATCGAGCGCATCGCCGCGGGGGCGCCGCCGCGCGCTCTCGAGGCGCGCTGCGCCGCCCCGGAGGAGGCCGCCGCGGCGCCGCCCGCGTCGAGCCCGCCCGCCGCAGCGCCGCGCGGCGCGCGCTGGGAGCGGGTCGAGATCGCCGACGGGGTGGAGCTCCACGTGCGGACCGACGCCCCCGAGAGCTCGCGGCGCATCGCCCTCGATATCGAGTCTCGTTACACAACCCTTGCCCCGAAAGGCCCGCGATGAACCCCTCCCACGATCCTTCGCACCCGTCGCCGATGTCGTGTCTTCGCACCTCCGAGGGCCACCCCGTCCCGCTGCTCGGCGTCTCCCTCTCGGGCGAGGTCTTCGGCGGCGCGGCGCGGCTCGTCGTGCGGCAGCGTTACCGGAACGAGGAGCGGCGGCCGATCGAGGCGATCTACACCTTCCCGCTCCCGGGCGAGGCGAGCATCGCGGGCTTCGCCATGGAGTGCGCCGGCCGCAGGCTCGAGGGGGAGGTCAAGGAGCGCGAAGCGGCGTTCCAGGCCTACGACGAGGCCATCGCCACCGGCCATGGCGCGGCGCTGCTCGACGAGGAGCGGCGCAACGTGTTCACGGCGAGCGTCGGCAACCTCCTGCCCGGGGAGGAGACGGTCGTCGAGGTCACGTTCGTGCAGGCGCTCACCGCCGACGAGGGGGCGCTGCGGCTCATGATCCCGACCCTCGTCGCGCCCCGTTACATGCCCGGCGCTGCCGCGGGTGACCGGACCGCGCACGGCGTCCACGAGCCCACGGGCGACGTGCCGGACGCCGACCGCATCTCCCCCGAGATCGCGCGGGTCGATTACGGGATCACCGTGGAACTCGTCTTCGATCTCGGGCGCGACGTCGCGATCGAGAGCCCCTCGCACGCGCTCTCGGTGCGCCGCGAAGAGGGGTATCGCCAGCGGGTCTCGCTCCGGAACGACAAGGCCGCGCTCGATCGGGACATCGTGCTGCTCGCGGCGGGCGCGCCTGGCGTGCAGGCAGGCGTGGTGTGCGACAGGACCCCTGGCCAGGAGGGGACCTTCGCCCTCACCGTGGTGCCGGACCTCTTCAACACGCTCGACACGCACGCACACGCGAAGCGGGCGCCCTCCCGGCGCGACGTCGTGTTCGTCGTCGACGTGTCGGGATCGATGCAGGGCGAGTCGCTCGACCAGGCGAAGCGCGCGCTCCGGCTGTGCCTCCGCCACCTCGCCGAGGGGGATCGGTTCGGCGTGATCGCGTTCTCCAGCGATTTCAAGGCGCTGGAGAAGGCGATCACCCCCTTCACGCAGACGACCCTGAAGGCCGCGGATGCGTTCGTCGAGGGCCTCCGCGCGGACGGCGGAACGGAGATGCTGGAGCCGCTGCTCGCGGCCGTGGGCATGCTCGGCGATGCGGAGCGAGACCGCGTGGTCGTGCTGCTGACGGACGGCCAGGTGGGCAACGAGGCGCAGATCGTCGATCGCGTCGTCAAGCAGGGCAAGGGGGCGCGGATCTACACGTTCGGTATCGGCACGAACGTGAGCGATGTGCTTGTGAACGATCTCGCGCGCAGGACGGAGGGCGCCGCAGAGTTCATCCACCCCGGCGAGCGCATCGACGAGAAGGTCACGGCGCAGTTCGCGCGGGCGACGGCGGTCCGGGTTACCGGGCTGGAGGCGCGCTTCGAGGGGATCGACGTCGGCGAGCTCGCGCCGGCCGAGCGCCCCGCGCTCATCGACGGCGAGCCGTGGGTGCTCTACGGCCGCTACGGGCAGCCGGGGATGGGGCGCCTCTCGCTCCGCGGAACCCTGCGCGGAGAGCGCTTCCATCTCGAGGTGCCGGTCGAGCTCGCGGCGGAGGCGTCGCGGCCCGGCCTCGAGGCGCTGTGGGCGGGCGCGCGGGTGCGGGAGCTCGAGGAGTCGGAGCGCGGGCTGGGCGCCAAGCGCGCGGAGGCGATGCGAAAGCGCATCGTGGACCTCGCGGTCCGGCACCGGGTGGCGTCGAAGCATGCGTCGTTCGTGGTGATCGAGCGGCGCACGGGCGACCGGCGGGCCCACGGGCAGCCCGAGGCGCGGCCCGTGCCGGTGAGCGCGCCGGCGGGGTGGGGGACGTCGAGCCTCGACCTCCTGGCGGCGCCCGAGGCCGCGTTCGCCGCGATGCCGGTGGGCGGGGGCGGCCGGAGGCGAGGCGGGCCCGATGTCATGAGATCCTTGGTCTCTGCGCCCGCTCCTATGGCGGCCGCCGCCCCGCCCAGCCCGCCCAGGCCGGCGCCGGCCGCGGGCGGTCTGCTGGCGCGCGCCAAGCAACTCTTCCAGCCGAGCGCAGCGGCCGTGGCCGCGCCCGCTTCGGCCGACAGGTCGGCGGGCTCCTTTGCGCCCCCCAGCGCCCCCGCGCCGGGCGGACCCGCGTCGCTGCACCACGGGCCGCCGCCTGCGGCCGCTGCGCCGGCGCCGAGCGCCGTTCCTGGCGGGCTCTCCTCCAAGGGCGGCGGCCTGGGGCTCCTCTTCGAGGAGCAGCTCGCGTCCGGGCTCTGGGAGCGCGGAGACGCGACCGATCTCGGCCGGCTCTCCAGCACGGCCCTGTGCCTCGCGACGTGCCATGACGAGGGCGTCGACTCGGCCCACCCCATCTACGGCGCTCAGGTGGCCAAGGCGATCGAGGCGCTCTGCGCGTTGGCCGAGTCGCTCCTTCAGCGAGGCGGCGCCGACGGGGCGGTGGCCGCCGCGCTCGCAGCGGCCTACCTCGTCGCGAGCGGCCGGCGGCTGCGGGCGCGGGTCCGCGACGCCGTGGCGGCCGCCGCGCCCGAGGCGGTGCGCGCGCTGCTGGGCGAGCTCGGGGATGCCGAGGTGCTCAGGCGAAGGGTCGAGGTGCTGCACGGCGCATGACAGGCTCGCCGCGGCCGGGCGGCCGCGGCAGCCCTCGCGCCGCCCTCACGGGTACGTGTCGTCCCCGCCCTTCGTGCCGGCTCCCGGGGGGGCCGCGCCAGCCGGTGCCGCGCCAGCCGGTGCCGCGCCAGCGGGCGCTGCGCCAGCCGGTGCCGCGCCAGCCGGTGCAGCACCCGTCGGGGCTGCGCCAGCCGGGCGAGCGGGGCCCTCCGGGAGCTGCGCTGTCCCCTCGATCACGATCTCCACGCGCGGCTCCGCCGGTTGCGCCGGGGCGCCGCCGCTTGCGTCGGCAGCCGGCAGATCGGCGAAGCTCGCCAGGCTGAGCCGCGCGAGCGGCACGCCGGCCTCCTTGGGCTGCGCCAGGAAGAGCAGCACGGCGCGCGCCTGGGCGACCGTCACGTCCCAGCCGTTGCGCCACGCCACGCCGGGCGTGCCGCTCGCCGTGTGGCCGACGATCTGGTAGCCGAGGCCCTTGAGCGGCTCGTTGCTGCGGATGATCGCGGCGATGTCCCGCAGCACCTTCTCCCCCGCCGGGGAGAGCGCGTCGCGGTTTCCCTTGAACAGGACCCGGCTCGGGATCGAGATGACCACGCGGCCGTCGCGCGGCGCGACCGTGACGTCTCCGCCGGCGACCGGCAAGAACGCCCTGAGGACGTCGCTGTCGCGCTCCGACGCCGGGCGGGCCCCGGCCGGCTCGCCGCGCGGCTGCGTGGCGCCCAGCCCGACGTCGAGGCCCGAGATCGGATCGTTCGCCCAGTGCGGATCGGCCGCGGCGCCGCCGCGCGGGCCCTGCTCCTCCAGCTGGCGGACGCGCGCCTGGCTGGCCACGAGCTCGCGCTGGAGGCGCTCGGACCGGTCGAGCTGAGCTTGCCATTCGAACTCGGTGTAACCGCACCCGGCGAGGAGCGCAGACGCGACCAGCGCGGCCAGGCCGCGCCCGGCCAAAGCGGCCCGGAGGGCGCGGGGAGGGGAGGCCTCGGCGCGCCTCTCCGCGCTCACCTCTGCGACACCCGAAACAGGCAATTGCACTTTGCAGGCTCCTTCTCGCCGGATCATCCGGATCCATACTTCTCGCGCCGGTGCGCTGAGCGGGCGGGAGCCTATCCGAGCGGCCGTGATCCCACAAGGCGCGGCCGGGCCGGGGCGCGCCCCGGCCGCGGAGACCTGGGCAGGGGACCGGGCCGAGGGACCGATCCGCTCCGGGATCGATCCGCCCGCGCGCGGTCCCGCGCTCGCTCGCGATGCGGGTGGGCCTGCCTACGACAGCCGCTCGTGGCCGGCGCCGTTCGGCAGCGAGCCCTGGTGCATTTTCCTGCGCTGCTCGAGCTCGGCAGAGATGAGCCGCACGAGCTCCGTCGAGAGCACGATCGCCTCCCGAGGGCCATATCCATGCTTGCTCAGCTCCCGCGCGACCGACTTGGCCAGGATCTTCATGGCCGAGTCGATCTCTCCCGGCGTCTTCGATGTCGACGTCGAGAAGAGGCTCGCGCTCATCCGGGTGTCGGCGCCTCGTCCCTGGCCGTCCTCGGGCGTCCGGTGCAGCGCCGGCTCGCGCTCCGGAGGCGCTGCGCTCCGGAGCGATGGCCGATCGATCGCGTGGCTTTCGTGGTTCTCGGCGGATGCGGGCGTCGTCGTGCTCGTCGTGCTGTCCGTATGCAGCGATGTCATGTTGTGCGCGCTCACGGTGGATCCCCGTCGTCGTTTAACGGTTTTCTCGCCTTCGTCCTTCGTTCCCGCGCGAGGGGCGCTGTTCATCTCGAGCTCATGCCGCGCGTCGCCGCGGCAGGCATCGGTGGATTTACGTCGCGAGACGAAGTTGACGGTAAAAAGCAGGAATGGCACCTGCCGGGGTAGTGTGGAGGCGGACCACATAGGCCCCTGACCCCACGATAGCAGGGCTCCGATAGAAGGCATCACTTCATCGGTTGTTCGCGCGCGAACACCCATGTTCCCACGCGCCGCCGGTGGACCCCGAGAGGGCGCTCGCGCGAGACTGCAACTCTGAATGTGCGCGCCAATGCTCCGCCCGCGGGGGGCGCCGTCCGCGGTGCGCCGCGAGCGTGAGAGATGGCTTGCCCGGGGCAGACCCGAGTGCGTCTGGCGCGCTCGCAGCGCGGGGCGCGGGGCGCCGCCGCCCGCGCTGCGCTTTGCCGGGGAGCGCGGACGCACGCGCGCGCGGATGAGGAACAATCGACGTTGAGCACGGATGGCGAGTCGGGTGTTCGCTGAGTGCACACGGCTTGTTAGGAATCGCACGCCTTCCATTGACGATGTGTGATTCCTGCGGTACTCGAAGGAATCGTTGGCGGCCCGACGCTGCGGCGCCATGGGCGTCCGGAGGGAATTCCGGGCTTTGTAGAGCGGGCGGCGCGGCAGCGGCGCGGTAGCGGCGCGGTAACTCGACGCGACGTCCTTGCTTCCGTGTGCCGCTCCATGGCGCCGTTCGCTGCGGCTCGGCCGACGCCGGACGTTCCGAGTTCATCATGTGTAGGGGGGAAGTATGGCCACACTGTGCAGGCCGGAGGTCGCGGTTCCGGAGTTCATCATCACGCGGGAAGACACGCTGAAATTGGCGGAGCGGCTGCACGCGCGAAACCCGCAGCTGAAGCTCGTGCTGCGGCTCATCAACGGCACCGGGGTGCAGAAGCGGCACATCGTGCAGCCGCTGGAGCAGGCGCTCGCTCACCCTGGTTTCGAGATCCGAAATAGAATTTACGAACGGGAGGCCAAGCGACGGGTGCCGCCGGTGATACGGCAGGCGCTGGAGAACGCCGAGCTCACCGCGCGGGACATCGACGCCATCATCTTCGTCTCGTGCACCGGCTTCATGATGCCGTCTATGACGGCCTACCTGATCAACGCCATGGGCTTCCGGCACGATACGCGCCAGATCCCCATGGCGCAGCTCGGCTGCGCGGCCGGGGCGGCGGCCATCAGCCGCGCGCACGACTTCTGCGCGGCTCACGCGAAGGCCAACGTGCTCATCGTGGCCTGCGAGTTCTGCTCTCTCTGCTACCAGCCGACGGACGATGACGTCGGATCGCTCCTGTCCGACGGCCTCTTCGGGGACGCGGTGGGCGCGGTCGTCGTCCGGGGCAGCGGAGGCACAGGCATCCGGCTGGAGCGGAACGAGGCGTATCTCATCCCGGACACCGAGGAGTGGATCTCGTACGCCGTCAAGGACACGGGCTTTCACTTCCGGCTCGACAAGCGGGTCCCCGGGACTATGAAGCCCCTCGCCCCCGTGATGCGCCGGCTCGTCTCGAGCCACGGCTGGGACGTGGGCAACCTCGACTTCTACATCGTCCACGCGGGCGGTCCGCGCATCCTCAACGATCTGTGCAAGTACCTGGAGGTGCCCCAGGAGGCGTTCCGGTACAGCAGGGCCACGCTGACGGAATACGGCAACATCGCGAGCGCGGTGGTGCTCGACTCTCTGGGACGCCTGTTCGCGGACAGGCCGATGCCCGACGGCGCGCGCGGCGTGATCGCGGGGTTCGGCCCGGGGATCACGGCGGAGATGGCCGTCGGTTCCTGGGTGAACGATCACGGCGAGAGCAGGGGCGGAGGGCGTTCGTCCTCCGCCGCGTGACAGCGGCCCTGTCGCTCCTGCCATGAAAATCGTGTGAGAAGAGGAAGGGAAGGCTGATGACCAACGCATCGCTCAAGACGCCGTCGCTGAGGTTCACGCTCGGAGGCGACCGTCCCGTATGCCGCATGGGTTATGGCGCCATGTACCTGACCGGGCCGGGCTACTGGGGCCCGCCCGCCGACCCGGACGCGGCCGTCCGGCTCCTGCGGCGCGCCGTCGACCTCGGGGTGAACTTCATCGACACCGCCGACGCCTACGGCCCGGACACCAACGAGCAGATCATCCGCCGCGCCCTCCACCCGTACCCGGCGGGGCTCGTGATCACCACGAAGGGCGGGCTGCTGCGCTCCGGACCGGAGGACTGGACCGTCCAGGGGCGCCCGTACATCGTCCCGTGCGGGCGTCCGGCGTACCTCCGCCAGCAGGTGGAGATGAGCCTGCGAAACCTCGGGCTCGAGCGCATCGAGCTCTATCAGCTCCACCGCATCGACCCGGCCGTACCGCTGGCCGATCAGCTCGGCGAGCTCGCGCGGCTCAAGGAGCAGGGCAAGATCCACCATATCGGCCTCTCCGGGCAGCCCGAGGTCACCGTGGAGCAGCTCGCCAAGGCGCGCGAGATCACCGAGATCGCCGCCGTGGAGAACCTGTACAACGTCGCGGACCGGTCCGGGGAGAAGGCCCTGCGGTACGCCGAGCAGCACGGCATGGCGTTCATCCCGTGGTTCCCCATGGGACACGGCGATCTCGCCAAGCCCGGCAGCGTCCTCTCCGGGCTCGCCAAGGAGCGCGGCGCGACGCCCGCCCAGCTGGCCCTCGCCTGGCTGCTGCACAGGTCGCCGTCCATCCTCGCCATCCCCGGCACCTCGTCCATCAAGCACCTGGAAGAGAACTGTCGCGCCGCGGACATGAAGCTCGACGAGAGCGAGCTGGCCGCCATCGAGGACGCCGCCGCCGCCGCGAAGACGTGGCGTCCATCGGCGTCGGAATCGGGATCCGCCCACACGAAGGAGATGCCATGAACACCCAGCAGCAAACCAGCTCCGCCCACCCGAACGTCCAGAAGCTGCGCACCCTCTACGCCGATCTGTCGCGCATCGGGGAGTTCGTCGCCGACGACATGGTCCTGCACACAGCGCACCGGGAGCTCTGCCCCGACAGGGCCGCCGGCCGCGTCGTCGGCAAGGCGGCCGCCGCCACCCACGAGCGCGAGCTGATCCGCATGACCGGCGGCACCCTGCTGATGGACGTGCAGCACATCTTCGCCAACGATCACTTCGGCGCCGCGTTCGGCGTGCTGCGCGCCCACCTCGGCGGCGCGAGCCTGGCGATGCCGTTCTGCGGGGTCTGGCGCTTCCGCGGGGGCCTGATCACGGAGCACTGGGAGAACGCGTACGACGTGGCCTCGGTGATGGCGTTCCTCGGCGACGGGAGCGGCGCCCCGCCCGCCTGAGGCGCCGAGGGGCCGCGCCACGACGGCCTCCGCGGGGTGCGGGGCGAGGCGCGGGCCGCGCCGCGAGGGCCTCGCCCCACCCTTTGTCGTTCCCGCCACCCTCCCGGATCTGCTACTGCTGCGCGCCGCGCCGGTGCCCTCCCGGGCACGGCGAGCTCCCCCGGGGAGCGCGCTCGCCGCACGTCAGCCATGGCTCAAGGTTACCTCTTCCTCATCATCGCCCTCGTCTTCAACGCGACAGCGAACATCCTGATGAAGCTGGCGTCGCGGCGCGTCCCCTCGATGGAGGGGCTGTCCCTCGTCGAGAAGGGCCTCGCGCTCGTCACGAACTACCACCTCGTGCTGGGGCTCGTGCTCTTCGCGTCGAACATCCTGTTCTACGTCCTGGCGCTCAAGCGCATCAACCTGTCGATCGCCTATCCGATCATGTCGTCGGGCGGCTTCCTGCTCATCTCGGTCTTCTCCGTCTACGTCCTGCACGAGACGCTGACGGCGCTGCAGATCGGCGGCATCGTCCTGATCGCGGCGGGGATCGCGCTGCTCGCGTACAACATCGCCTAGGACGCCGATCACGTTGATCGAGCAAGAAATTAGCCGCCAAGGCGCCAAGGACGCCAAGAACAAAACAGAATCTTGGCGTCCTTGGCGCGCTTGGCGGTTCAAATTCCTGTTCTTTTCCGGGGTTTCAACCCGTCTGTCGCTCTAGGCCTCCGGCCGGCCTCCGCGGCGCGACGCCGGTCCGCCCGCCCCCGGCGTGGGGCCGTGGTACGGTGGCGCGCGCCTCGCGCCCGAACGCCCTCGCCCCGGAGACCGCCGCCATGCGCAGCCGAACGCTCCCGCGTGCCTTGCTCGCCGTGCTCCTCGTGACGCCGCTTGCGACGCCGCTTGCGACAACCGCGTGCCATGGCGCGCGGAAGGACGCCGCGCACCCCTCGCCCGGCCGGGCCGGCGCCGCCTGCGGGCGCGGCGATCCGATGACGCGGACCGAGCTCTTCTTCGGCCTGGACCGGTTCGAGCTGCCCCCCGTGACGCAGGCGGAGTGGCAGCAGTTCGTCGACACGGCGATCACCCCGCGCTTCAAGGACGGGCTCACCCAGTTCGATGTCGACGGCCAGTACCTCGCGACGACAGGGAAGCTCATCCGCGAGGACAGCCGTCTGATCATGCTCCTCCACGACGGCGGCCAGGTCGCCTCGGACGCCATCGACGCGATCCGCAAGGAATACAAGGTTCGCTTCAACCAGGAATCCGTGCTGCGCATCGACGAGCCCGTCTGCGTCGGCTTCTGACGCCTGGAACCGCCGCTGAAGGGTGAGCTCCGCCCGCCGCCGGGACATCGCATGTCCCGCGCGTGTCTGTTCGGAACAGCGCCTGTTCTCTCGGCTCGGCGGGCCCCTGATCGCGAAGATTCTTGACCCGAGGGGGGCTGGGAGACAGAGTTTTATTACAACTGCCAGGCTTCGGTCGGCGCATGGCCGCGCGTTGCGTTGCGCGCATCCGTCGGCGTGCTCGTGCCTGGCGTGCATACAAAAAGCGTTCGACGCGAGCGCTCCTGCTCGGCTCCAAAGGAGCAAGGAGATCCCCGTGCTGATGAGGCTTCCCTGGCGGCCCGGATGGGCCATGACGATGGTGGCAGTCCTTGGGTGCTCCGGCTCCGAAGGGGCTCCTCCGGAGGAGGAGAGCGTCCTGGAGAGCCAAGATGAGGTGCGCTACGACTTCCATGCACCCGCGTCTGGAAGGACGGTGTTCGCGGACGTCGTGGCCATCGATCAGATGTTCGTCTACGATCGCCTCGGCGCGTTCAACCCCGGGGGCATGGTGTACGCGCTCCGCCGGGACGTGGTGGCCGCCGATCCGTCGAAGTCCATCGGTCCTGGCAACGCGACGCTGCGGCCGGGCAAGCGCCCGAGGCCCCTCGTCCTGCGGGTCAACGCCGGAGACAGGCTCTCCATCTCGTTCACCAACTGGCTCACCCCCGCGACCGGCCCGCTGCCGAGCACCTCCGCGTCGACCCGTGACGCCTCGATCCAGGTGGTCGGGCTCCAGATCCGGAACATCGACGCGCTCGCGGGCGACGTCGGGAAGAACGAGAGCTCGCTGGCCGCGCCGGGCGAGACGCGCAAGTACGAGCTCTTCGCCGGCCGCGAGGGCACGTTCCTCATGCACAGCGGCGGCGCCACGGTCGGCTCGGAGCCCGGGCCGGGGCGGCGGATCTCCCAGACGCTGTACGGCGCCGTCACCGTCGAGCCGCCGGGCGCGGTCGCGTACCGCTCGCAGGTGACGGCCGCCGAGCTCTCGGCCGCCGCCCTGAACCCCTCGAACCCGGACGGCACGCCGCGCATCGACTACGACGCGGTCGACGCGTCCGGCCAGCCGATCCTGAAGATGATCGACGACGCCGGCGAGATCGTGCACGGCGACGTCAACGCCATCATCGCGGGCTTCGGCGAGACGGAGGCCGGGTCCCCGGCGTCCGAGAACATGGGCTATTTCCGCGAGTTCACGGTGCTCTTCCACGACATCCTGAGCGTCGTCCAGCCCATCGCCGAGTACCAGGCGGACCCGCGCTACAACGGCGTGCGCACCGGCTTCGGCATCAACTACGGCGCCGCCAGCCTGGGCAGCGCCGTCTTCGCCAACAAGCGGAGGATCGGCCCGAGCAAGAGCTGCGAGGAGTGCAAGTTCGAGGAGTTCTTCCTGAGCTCGTGGGTCAACGGGGATCCGGCGCTGAACATCGATCGGGACGACGCCGGCAACGCGACGGAGGCCCTCTATCCGGACGACCCCTCGAACGTGTCCCACGGTTACCTCGGGGATCCCGTCCGCGTCAGGAACCTCCACGCCGGCCCCAGCGAGACGCACGTCTTCCACCTCCACGGCCACCAGTGGCTGCGGTCGCCGGGCAACGAGAAGAGCGCGTACATCGACTCGCAGACCATCGGCCCGAGGGCCGCCTACACGTATGACATCACCTATGGCGGGGGCGGCAACCGCAACCTCTCCGTGGGAGACGCCATCTACCACTGCCACCTGTATGCCCATTTCGCGCAGGGCATGTGGGGGCTCTGGCGCACCCACGACGTCTTCGAGGCGGGCACGCCGGACCGCTCGCTCCCGGACGGCGAGATCGCGGCGGGGACGCCCACGCCCGCGGTCGTGCCGATCCCCGGCGTCGCGCTGGCGCCGATGCCGACCTACGAGCGGACGCCGGTCAGGATGGCCGACGGCAAGACCGAGGAGCGCGACCCCATGCCGGGGTATCCGTTCTACGTCGCCGCGGTCGCGGGGCACCGGCCGTCGCAGCCGCCCCGCGACATGGAGCACGACGGCGGGCTCCCGCGCCACTACATCGCGAACGTCCCGCCGGGAGGCGCGGCGGTCGGCGGCCGCGGCCTCTTCGACGTGCAGCTCTTCAAGGCCGACGTGCAGCTCTTGCCGAAGGACGGCACCCCGTCGGAGGTGGCGGCCGCCAACTTCCACGCGGGCGAGTTCCCGGGCGCCGTGCTGGCGCCGGAGCGCTACGGCTTCCCCGTCAAGGGCTATCCCGCCTTCACGGCGGAAGGCAAGCCCGCGCTCTTCCTCGTGAACGGCCAGCCGCCGGCCGCGGGCGCTCCCTTCGCGGACCCGTGCCCGCCAGACGCGCCGGTGCGCACCTACCGCGCGGCCTACGTCCAGACCAACGCCCCGGTGAACCGGGCCGGCTGGCACGACGCGCAGGCGCGCATGATCGTCCTCGAGAAGGACGTCGAGGCGACCCTCGACGGCACGCGGACGCCGGAGCCGCTGTTCATCCGCGCGCAATCCGGCGAGTGCGTCGTGTTCCACGCGACGAACCTCATCCCGGCGGCGCTCGCGGCGGACGACTTCCAGGTCTTCTCGCCCACCGACGTCATCGGCCAGCACATCCACCTCGTGAAGTTCGACGTCACCTCCTCGGACGGCGGCGCGAACGGCTTCAACTACGAGGACGGGGCGCTCGCGATGGAGGAGGTGGCGGCGCGCATCCAGGCGGCCAACGCGCTTGGCGGGGCCCTCGCCGCCGGCGTCAGGAGCGGCGAGCCCGGGGCGCGCGTGCGGCTCGAGGACCCGACGCGCCACCCGCGCATGGCCACCGCGTCGCTCGGGGCGCAGACAACGACACAGCGCTGGTGGGCCGATCCGGTCATGAGCGAGGCTGGCCAGGACCGCGCGCTGAGCACGGCCTTCACCCACGATCACTTCTCGGCCTCATCGCACCAGCACCACGGGCTCTACGGGGGCCTCGTCGTCGAGCCGGCCGGCTCGATCTGGCGCGATCCGGGGACGGGAGCGCTCTTCGGCGATCGCAGCGACGGCGGGCCGACGAGCTACCGCGCCGACATCCTGTTTCCCCCGGGCGACCCCCGGAGCCCGTTCCGCGAGTTCAACCTGAGCATCGCCGATTATGGCCCCGTCTACGACGAGTGCGGCCGGCCGGTGAACCCGTCGTCGCAGGCGCCGGCGCCGCTGCCGGTGGCCATCACCCATGGGCCCTCCACCCCCGACGCCATCTCGTGGCGTGACTCGGGCGTCGGGCTCATCAATTACCGGAACGAGCCGATCCCCCTCCGGATCGCCGAGCGCAACTGCAGCACGCGCGCGGTCGTCCAGAAGAGCGGCGACGCCGGCGCCATGCACAACGTCTTCAGCTCGCGCGTCCACGGGGATCCCGCGACGCCGCTGCTCCGCGCGTACGAGGGCGATCGCACGCTGATCCGCCTCACCCAGGGCGCGCAGGCGGAGCAGCACGTGTTCACCGTGCACGGGAAGAAGTGGCTGAGCGAGTCGACCGATCCCGACAGCGGCTACGCCAACGGGCAGGTCATCGGCGTCTCGGAGCAGGCGGACCTCGCGCTCGACGCGGCGCCCCTCTTCCGGAAGAACGAGGCGGGCGGCGCGGACTACCTCTATGCGGGCGCGCCGACGGACGATCTCTGGGAGGGGCGGTGGGGCATCCTGCGCGTCCACGGCGAGCGGCAGGCGGATCTCCTGCCGCTCTCGGGCGCGTCGCTGCCGAGCGGCGGGCGCCGGGAGGTCGAGGTGTGCCCGCCCGAGGCGCAGAAGAGGCCGTATGTCGTCCACGCGATCACCGCGCAGGGCAACCTGCCGGACGGTCGCCTCACGTACAACGCGACGCACGGGCTCCACGATCCCAACGCCATCCTGTTCGTCCTCGAGGAGGATCTGGCCGCCCTGCGCTCGGGCGCGCGCCCGCCCGAGCCGCTCGTCCTGCGCGCGGCGGCCGGCGAGTGCGTCGAGGTCACGCTCGTCAACGACCTGCCCGAGGATCTGCCGAAGTCGCCTCACTGGAACTACAACGCTCCCATCGTCGACGGGTTCAACGTCAACCAGGTGAAGCCGTCGAACCGCGTCTCGCTGCACCCGCAGCTCGTGGCGTTCGACGTCACGGCGAGCGACGGCGCGAACGTGGGTGAGAACCCCGATCAGACGGTCGAGCGCGGGAAGCAGCGGACGTACACCTGGTATGCCGGCGACATCTCCGTGACGGCGCGGGGCGACGTCCGCTGGATGCCTGTCGAGCTCGGCGCCGTGAACCTCAAGGACATGGCGGACGTGGTGAACCACCCGATGCACGGCGGGATCGGCGCGCTGATCGTCGAGCCGGAGGGCGCCGTCTGGTACCCGAGCCGGAACTCCCGCGCGGCCGCCCAGGTGAAGTACCGGGACGAGAACGGCTCCGAGATCTGGTTCCGCGAGTTCGTGCTCCTCTACCAGGACGAGGTGCCCTTGCAGTCGGATCAGGCGGCTCTCCGCTGCCTCAACCCGGCCCTGGGCTGCGGCGCCACCCTCGCGAACGTCGCTGGCCCTCCCGATCCCGACTTCACGGGTCACAAGGCGTTCAACTACCGCGCCGAGCCCATCTGGGCGCGGCTCGGCGTGGGGCCGGACGCGCCTCTCGGCACCCGCCCGGGCCTCGACGTCAGCGGCGTCTTCAGCTCGGCGGGGCACGGCGATCCGGCGACGCCGATCTTCACGGCGGGGCGTTATGACCGCGTGCGCTTCCGGGTGCTGCAGGCCTCGGGGCACCGGCGCCAGCACTCGTTCGGGCTCTCGAACACGGAGTGGGCGTACAACCCGTGGGCGCAAGGCTCGGGATCCCGGTACCAGGGCCGGAACAGCAAGAGCTTCGCCGTGAGCGCGCACGGCGGCATCGGCCCCATGACCGCGTGGACGGTGACTCCCTACTTCAGGTCGGGCGGCATGTTCGAGATCCCCGGCGATCGTCTCTACATGGACCAGTCGAACGCCATGCTCACCGGCGGGCTCTGGGGCATCTGGCGGGTCACGCCGTGAGCGGGAGGAGGGGCCTGTGATGCGACGGATCTCGATGGACGGCGCCTCGATGGGCGCGCGCGGACTCTGGCTCTCGCTGGCCTGGCTCAGCGCCTCGACGGCGCTCGGCTGCGGCCGGAGAGAGGCGCTCCCCGCCTCGCAGGACCCGGGGGCCGAGCCGCCGGCGCAGCTCGCGCCGCCGGCGCAGCCCGAGGAGCCGGCGGCTCCCCTGCAGGAGAGCCGGGTCGAGCGCGATGGGCTCTCCATCGCGTTCGCCCTGCGGCCGCTGGATCGCGGCCAGCAGGGCGGGGGGACCGGCCTCGGCGCGGCGCCGGCCGCGGCGGTGGCGGGCTCCGACGTCGTGGCCGAGTTCACCATCACCGACGCGTCCACGGGCGCGCCGGTCCGTGGCCTCACGCCCCTCGGCTGGATGTCGCGCCGCGCCGGGGCGGACGGCGCCGCCGCGGCGAGCTTCTCCGGCGGCGCGCCCGCGGCGAGCCTCGCCAGCGGCGCGTCCGCGGCGAGCCTCGCCGGCGGCGCGGTCGACGCCGCGCCGGACGAGGCGGCGTGCCGGGGGAAGATCAAGAGCTTCATGGCGGGCCTCCTGTCCGTGCGCCCCGAGGTCGACATGAACGCCTACCTCCTCTGGACGCTGAACCAGGACAACACCCTCTCGGCCATCAACCCGCAGGTCGCCCTCGCCAGGACGCAGCTCCGGAGCGTGGTCAGCCTCTCGGGCCGCGGCGTCTCGTTCGTCCTGCACCCCGACCGGGAGAGCCTCTACGTCACGCTCCGGGGCGGGCAGGGCCTCGCCGTTGTCGACACGCGGCGGGGGCTCGTCCGGACGAACGTCACCGTCGGCCAGGATCCGTCGCGCGTCGTGGTCGCCCCCGACGGGCGCACGGTCTGGGTGGGCAACGACGGCGACGGGACGGTGAGCGTCATCGACGCCCGCTCGACGGACGTCCTAAGGACGCTCCCGGTGGGCCCGGGCCACCACGAGATCGCCTTCACCGGCGGCGGCCGCGCCGCGTGGATCACGAGCCAGCAGGGGGAGTCGGTGGCCGTGGTGGACGGCGAGACGCTCGAGCCGCTCGGCGAGATCGCGGTGGGCGAGGGGGTCGTCTCCATCGCGGCGAGCGATGAAGCGGGCGTCGTTCACGCGGCGAACGCCGCGCGCGGCGAGGTCGTCGTCCTCGATGTCGCGCGGCGCGCCGTCGCCGGGCGCGTCGCCCTGAAGCCCGGGCTCGGCGCGCTCCAGTTCGACCCGCGCGGGCGGTTCTCGTTCGCGCTGAACCCGGCCGCGAACGAGGTCGCCGTCCTCGACGGCGCGACGGGCGCGGTGGCGCATACGCTCACCGGGCTGGCCGCGCCGGACGCTGTCACCTTCACCGGGGCCTTCGCCTACATCCGCAACCGGGGCGCCGCGCGGGTCTCGCTCGTCGACAGGTCGGCCCTCGGCGGCCCGGCGGCCCCGCCCCTCGTCGACATCGCGGTCGGCCAGGACCCGCCTCTCGCCGCCGCGGCGCGGCCGGGGCCGGCCGCGCTCGCCACACCCATCGCGCCCCTGCCCGAGGGCAACGGCGCCCTCGTCGCGAGCCCGGCCGACAAGGCGCTTTACGTCTACGTGGAGGGCATGATGGCCCCGATCGGCACCTTGCCGAGCTACGGCCGCGAGCCGCGATCGATCCTCGTCGAGGACAGGTCGCTCAAGGAGGTGCGTCCGGGCGTGTACGCGACAACGGTGCGCCTCGGCGAGGGGGGGCTCTACGACGTCGAGCTCCTCCTCGACCGCCCGCGGACGGGGGTGTGCCTCGAGGCGACCGTGGCGCCCGCGCGCTGCGCTCCGGGCGACGGCGAGGCCGACGCGTCCGGCTGCGGGGGTGACCCCGTGAAGGACATCGCGATCGCGCCGCTCTTCGAGCCCGATCTGCGGCTCGCGGCGGGCGAGCCCGCGACGCTGCGCTTCCGCGCGACCGCAGGCGAAGGGGGCCCTCCGCTCGACGCGCTCGACGCTGAGGACATCGAGGTGATGGTCGTCCGGTTCCCGGCCGGGTACCGCTTCCGCGGCGCGCCGCGGGCGGAGGGGGACGGAACGTTCTCCGTCGCGTTCACCCCGCCCGCGCCGGGCCAGTACCGCTTCCTCGCCGCCGTCCCTGGGCGCGGGGCGCCTGTCGGCGCGCTCCCGTTCGTCCCGCTGCGGGTCTCCGCGCGCGGCGCTCGCGCGCAGGGCGGAGGTGCGCGATGAGGCCCGGGGCGGCCCTCGCCGCGGCGGCCCTCGCGCTCGCGATCTCCTCGGCGGCGCGCTTCACGCCCGCGGAGGGCAAGGCGCCGCGCGTGGAGCGGATGAAGATCGGCGGCGTCTCCCGGGAGGACGACGCCGCCGCGGCGCGGTACTTCACCAACACCGAGCTCGTCGACCAGCACGGCCGCGCGCACCGCTTCTACGACGGGCTGCTGCGGGGCCGGAAGGTGCTCATCAACTTCGCCTTCACCTCGTGCAAGGGCGTCTGTCCCACGATGACGGCGAACCTCGCGCGCGTGCAGGCGCTGCTGCGGGCGCGCGGGCAGGCGGTGACGATGCTGACGATCACGGTCGACCCGGAGAACGACACGCCGGCCGCGCTGAAGGAGTACGCCGCGAAGTTCAAGGCGGGCGAGGGCTGGTACTTCCTTACCGGCACGCCCGAGAACGTCGCCACGGTGCTGAAGCGCCTCGGCGGCCAGGTGAAGCGGCCCGACGAGCACACGATGACGCTGCTCGTCGGCGACACCTCGACCGGCATGTGGCTGAAGGCGTTCGCGACCGAGGAGCCCGAGGCGCTCGCGCGCGCCGTCCAGCACCTCAACGACCCACGGTGAGGCCGACATGCGTTTCCTGTCGCTCGGTGCATTGAAAGCGCTGGTCGTTATCCTCGCCGGCGCGCTCGCCGCGGCCTCGTGCGGCCGCGGGAGCGGGAGCGAGACTCCTGGCGAGCACGCGGCCCCCGCTGCCGCGGGGCCGCCTGGGCGCCCGCCGGACGTCGCCGCCGCCGCCGCGGGGCCGCCTGGGCTCTCCCCGGACGGCGCGGCGGATGTGCGCGCCTTGCCGGCGAAGGGCGTCGAGGTCCTGGACGAGGAGCTCGTGGATCAGGACGGCCGGCCCGTCCGCCTCCGCGAGCTCGCCAAGGATCGGGTGCTCGTCGTCAATTTCATCTTCACGACCTGCACGACGATCTGCTCGCCGATGACGGCCATCTTCGGCCGCCTCCAGGCCCAGCTCGGCGACGCGCTGGACCGGGACGTGCGGCTCGTCTCGATCTCGCTGGACCCTGCGATGGACACGCCGGAGCGGCTGAACGTTTACGCCGAGAAGTTCGGCCGGCGGAACGGCTGGTCCTTCCTGACGGGGCGGCGCGAGCGCGTGAACCGCGTGCTGGACGCGCTCGGAGGGGGCGCGCCGATCAAGGAGCGGCACGCGCCGATCACGCTCATCGGGCGCGAGGCGGAGGGCCGCTGGACGCGGGTCGAGGGCATCGCGCCGCCGGGGCGCCTCGCGGACGAGGTCCGGGCGTTCCTTCCGCCGCGAGGGGCATCGGCGCGGAGCGTGGGTGGTGGCTAGTTCCGTCCGCCAGAGGTCCGGCCAGGGATCCGGCGAGAGAATTCAACGCAAAGCCGCAAAGACGCAAAGTCGCAAAAAAGAACAGATTCTGAGTATTTTTGCGTCTTTGCGCCCTTGGCGTCTTTGCGTCAAATTCTCGCTTCGTTCGCGAGACAGATCCCTGGCGGGATTTCTGACACGCGAAACTAGGTCGAGGGCGCGTCGTCCGGGCAGGGTGCGGCTCGGCCTCCTGGCTGCGGTGATGGCGGTGGGGATTTGCGCGGTCGCGGCGTGGGCGCTCGGCGGTGATGAGCGAGCGCCCCGGGCGCACGCGCCTGCGGAGGGCGAGGCGGCGTCGTGCGAGGAGCTCTCGCCGGCCGCCCGGCGCGGCAAGCGCATCTACCAGCGCGGCGCGACCGAGGACGGCCGGGCCGTCCAGGGCGCGATCGCCGGCGGCGCCGCGGCGCTCTCCGGCCGCGAGGCCGCCTGCGCGGGCTGCCACGGCCCCAGCGGGGAGGGGACGACCGAGGGGGGCGTCACGGCACCGCCGCTCGCGGCCGAGCGGCGCCTGGCGGCCAGCGGCGAGCGGGGTGGGGGAGCAGGGCAGGGCAGGGGGGCAGGCGACGGGGCGATGACCGCCGCCGCCCTGGTGACGGCGATTCGCGAGGGGCGAGGGCCCGCGGGGAAGTGGCTGAGCCCGGTGATGCCGCGGTACCGCCTGGCGGAGGCGGATCTATCGGATCTTGTTGAATATTTGGATTGTGTCGGCCGGGATCTGGACCCTGGCGTCACGGCGGGCTCGGTGGCGCTGGGCGCCGCGTTGCCGCTGACCGGGCCGGAGGCGCCGGCGGGTGCGGCCGCGCGCGACGTGCTGATGGCGGCGTTCGCCGAGGTGAACGCGCGGGGCGGCCTCTACCGGCGGAGGCTCGAGCTGCGGGTGGAGGACAGCGCCGGGCCGGCGGGCGAGGCCGGGGCCACGGCGCGCCTCCTGGACCGCGGCGTGCTGGCGCTGGTGGGGAGCGCCTTCGACGGGGATCCGGCGCTGCGGGCGCGCCTCTCGGAGGAGCGAGCGCCGCTCGTGGGGCCCTTGGCGCTGGCGGGCGCACCCGGGTTCGCCGGCGGGGCTGGCGGGGCAGGCGCACCCGGGTTGGCCGGCGGCGCCCCGGGCCGCGCGCGGGATATCGCGGCAGGGGCCGACGACATGGTGTTCCAGGTGCTGCCGGGGCCCGACGTGCTGGCCCGCGTGGCGGTCAAGCACCTCGCCGGCGCTCCTGCGACCGCGGGGGCGCTCGCCCTGGTCGTGCACACGCGCGATCGCGCCGGCGAGGCCTGGGCGTCGGGCGCGCGCGAGGAGGCCGCCCATCGCGAGCTCCCGCCGCCCTCGACGCTGCCCTTCGAGCCAGGCCGCCTCTCGCCGCGCGACGTCGCCGATGCGGCGCGTGTGCATGGCGCGAAGGCGGTGCTCTTCTGGGGCCCCGGCGCGGAGCTCGCGAGCGCTCGGGCCGCGCTGGACGCCGCCGGATCGGCCGTGCCGATCTACGCCTCGGTGGGATCGATCGCCGGCCATGCCGGGGCGCTGTCCCGCGAGCTCGCCGGCAGCGTGCTGTTCCTGTACCCAGGCTCCCTGGGCGAGCGGGAGCGGGCATCAGAGGACGCGCTGCGGGCCTTCCTGCGCCGGGCCGGCGTGGCGCCGGGGCCGCTCGGGATCCAGGCGAGCGCCTACGTCGCGGCGCAGATCGCGATCGAGGCGCTGAAGCGCGCCGGCGCCCACGCGACGCGGGAGGGGCTGATCGCGGCGCTCGAGCGGCTGCGAGACTTCGACGCAGGTCCGGCGCCGCGCGTGACCTTCGCCCGGAACCGCCGGACCGGCGTCCTCGGAGCGAGCGTCTTCCGGATGAATCCGACGTCCGACACCGCCGTGCGAGCGTCGGAGTGGATCGAGGTGGTCCCGTAGGGCGGGGCCATCCCGACATCGGTCCTCCCTGCCCACGCACCGTGCTCTCGTGACCAGGGCGAGCGCAGCCATCGCGCGCGCGTCCTCGCCCGAGCCGATGAGCTCAGCGACCCAGGGTGATGGGAGCCTCCCCGGGCTGGTTCCCCCTGCGGGGTCGCGCTAGGCTCGGCGCCATGGGTGATCCCGCCGCGATGCGGAACATGAGCGCTGCGGAGTACCTGGCGTGGGAGCGGAGCCAGCCTGCGAAGCACGAGTACCATCTCGGCGAGGTGTTCGCGACGGCGGGTGGCAGCCCTCGGCATAACTTGCTGTCAGGCGCCATGATCGCGGAGCTTCGAGCGGCCGTTCGCGGCAAGGGGTACCACGTGCTGACGTCCGATCAGTGGATCTCGGCCGAGCAAGGGCAGCACTACGTCTATGCGGATTCGGTCGTTGTGTGCGGCCCCATGGACACGGAACCTGGCACGAGCGATGTCCTCACGAACCCGTGCATCCTTGTCGAGGTCCTCTCGCAGAGCACCGAGCCCTACGACCGCGGCAAGAAGTGGGCGGCGTACCAGCGCCTCGTCTCGCTGACCGACTATGTGCTCGTTTCGCAGACTTCTGCGCGGGTCGAGCACTATCGTCGCGAGGCGGATGGCTCCTGGCGCTACCGGGTGCTGGAGGCCGGTGACACGCTGACGCTGGCGAACGGCGCTACCCTCTCGATCGACGCGGTGTACGAAGGCGCGTTCGAGCTCGCCGGCGACTGACGTGGGCGAAGGCCGCGCGCCCGTATTCGCCACGAGGCAGGCCGATCGGTAGCCACCGTGGCTGTTGCGCGGCCGCGGCGCGCGTCGGGTCGTCTTCGCAGGCGACGTCGTGCAACCCGAGCGGTATGGCGGCTCGCGCGCTCTCACGGCGAGCTGGACCGGGAGCCAGTGCGAGCACGTGGAACAAGCACTCGAGCCGCGCAGGCAGCTGCGCACTGGCGCACACTCAGGACAGTACGACCCACGGCCATCGGGGTGTCGCCGTCCAAATTCCGGTTGACGTCCAATTCCACGATCAGCAGGATGGCCCGCGTCGTCGCGTGGCTCGTCCGTTGCGGAGAGGGGAGAGACGATGGGCACACGAAGCCGGCTGATCCCATGGGTGGTCTTGGTCGTCCCCCCGCTCGTCGTCGTACCGACGCAAGGAGAGGCCTCTGAGCTGAGCGCCGGTGTGAGCCTCGGGTGGCTCCAGGCCGGTACCATTCCGCGCCTCGCGGTGGGGCCGCACGCGGGCATATCGTGGCCCATCCAGCGAGACATCCTGTTCACGGTGCACGACCTGTGCACGATCCTACCCCCGATCCAGGAGAACGGGCTCGGGATCTACAACCAGACCTCGGTTGACATCGGGTACGCGTGGAAGGACGGCAACGTCAGCGCGGGGCCGTCTGTCGCGTTCTACCTCATGCCGGCGTGCGGCGTCACCCTGTGCGGCCGCGTCGGTGGCTTGGCCGTAGGCGGCCACGCGCAGACCAACGCGTACGTTGCCGGACCGCTCGGGGTGTCGGTGAGCGTCAACGTGGATTGGGTCGGTCGGGGCAGCCTGGTGCTCCCGGGCTATGTGTCCGCCGTCGTTGTCGCTGGTCCTGTGCTTCGATGGAGTGAGAAATGAGCGTGAGAAAAGTTCTATTTTTGATCTTGACTATCGCGGTTTGGGCGCTGGCGGCGTGCAACATGACGTTCGGCGACTGCTATCCTGTCGGGGAAGGAACTTCGGGTGCAGGGGCCGGTCCGGGCTCCGAGCCACGCCCCGTCTTCGCCTCCTCCGCATCCGGTGACTTCGGGGCCGACCCCCAAGGCGGCGGCGAGCGCAAGATCGCGTGCAACGAGTCGGACCTCGAAGAAGACGACGACGACGAGGAGAGCCCGAGCGACAGCTCGGAGAGGCCGACTGCTAGCCCGACGAGCCCGCCAGATCCATGCCAGCAGAGCGGCACTCCGACCATGGGGTGCACAGGCAAAATACCGATCGACCCGCGGGCTTTCGAATTTGTTACGATCGTTGCCTACGATGGGATTGGCGTTGCAGGTGGTTGGCAGGAGGCAAAGGCCTATCTGGCTTTCGGCCATAATAATGAGGGCGACTCAACGTGTATGGTTCACATTGGGATGCCACTGCGAAGCGAAGAGTGGGGAACGATCTCGTCGGATAGGGCAGCACAGATTAGCGCTGACGTGGCGAACTGGTCGGCGGATACAGTATACGAAAAGGATAGCGGCGCGCAGCTCCCCCCGGGCATATTCTGCAAAACGTTCAAGTCTAGAATAGTAGAACGCTTTATTAGTGATTTCTACAAAGGCCTTGGCGCCAGGCTCAAAAATCCATGAAACACAGCATTAACGAGCTGTTGGACGTTGTCTATCGATACTACCCCCGTGGCGTTGGGATTGCCGATGATGTCGACGAACAGCTCCGCAGCCAGACCGAAGAGCACGCCCGGCTCGTGGCTGCGCAGATCCAAGCATCAAAAGACGAGCGATGGCAATCCATGCTACGTCGCATCGACGACCGCTTCCCTCGTATGCTCATGAACCGTTCGCTGCATCTCACCACGGGCGGTTGCGACGGCTGCTACTCCTTCACGATTGATCTTCGAAAATCCACCGGTGAGTCGCTGTGGTTTCAAATAAGTTTCCTGGCCCCTTACTACATTGTCCATAGATCCTGCACGATCGAGATCGTGAAACAGGTGAGCGACTTGTTCGTGGTTGTATTCCGAGGCTTGCGCTTCATTGTTTATCGAAGCCCATTCGATCCAGGCTTCGTGTCGCGGCCGGACGATAGTCTCAAGTTCGTCAACATCAGGAAACGCTACGTTGTCTTCGATTTGTCGCCCGAAGAACAGCTATATGCGGAGTGGATTTCCCGTGATATCGAAGCGACCTTCGGTTGCGAGCGCATGCCGCCGGAGATCGGGACCGTGCTCGTGCCGGATGTGACAACAGGCGTGCGCCTTCCTGGTGAGGTCAGACTCTACGACTGCTTATTTTCGGACGAGCATGCATGGGTAAGACCATCGCCGTCTGAAGTGTCGGCTGGCGGCGTGGACATCGAAGCGAGCAACCTGACAGACTCGCTCATCGCGGTACTCAACGTGCTTGCGGCGCTGTATCACATCTTGTGGGCTCTGATGCCCGAGGTGCAAAGCGGTTCTTCTTACTGGGTTGTAACGACGGATGGTGTCTTGCGGAGAGAGGAGGTTATTGAGGCACTTGCGAAGATTCGCGTGCTCATTGAGCAGCCGAAGACTGCCCGCGGCATCGCTGCCAGGCGCGAGCTCGAAGCTGCTACGCGCGAACTGGAAGCTCTGGTCGCTTCGTGGGACGGTCACGGTGAGGCGCCAGCCGCCATGGTCGCTTGGGCCTCGAGGTTCCTGGCGAGTTGGCCGTTCGACCCGGCTCCCGGAGGTTCCTCGTAGCCGTCGTTGAGATCCGTGCCGCCGTCCACTTGTCGCCGAGAACGCCATTGGATGGACAGTACAGACACACCGGCTCCAGGATTGTGAATCCATGAAACACAACATCGACGAGCTGATCGGCATTGTCTATCGATACTATCCCCGTGGGGTTGGGATCAAAGAGGATGGCGATATCGACGTCCAGCGATGCATGGAGACCGAAGAGCACGACCGGCTCGTGCGCGCGCGGATCCAGGCATCGAAGGTCGACCGATGGCACGACCTGCGGCGTCGCATCCAAGACGGATTCCCTGGTAGGTTCATGAACCATTCGCTGTACCTCCCCACCGGAGGCTGCGACGCCTGTTACTCTTTTTCGATCGACATGCCGGAGTCCACGGGTCGAACGCTGTGGTTCCATGTGAGCTTTCTGGTTCCGTACTACATCGTCCATAGCGAGCGCACGGTCGACATCGTGAAGCGAACGAGGAACTCGTTCTCGGTCAAGTTTCTAGGACTACATTTCATCATTCCGCGTAGCCCGTTCGATCCTAGGTTCGTCGCTCGTCCGGACGATGGACAAAAGTTCGCCATCATCGGGAGGGAATATGCCACCTTCGATCTGCTGCCCGATGAGCAGCCATGCGCGGAGTGGATTTCTGGCGACATCGAAGCGACCTTCGGTTGCGAACGCATGCCGCCGGAGATCGGGACCGTGCTCGTGGCGGAGGTGATGACGAACCTGCGTCTCCCCGGAGAGGTTAGACTCTACGACTGCCTGTTCACGGACCAGCACAGGTGGGTGGAGCCATCGCCGTCTGATGAGCCGGCACCCGGCGTCCAGATCGAAGCGAGCAACTTGACACAGCCGCTTATCGCGGTGCTCACGGTACTCACGGCGCTCTACTGCATCCTGTGGCCCCTGATGCCAGAGATGCAGAGCGGTTCTTGCTACTGCGTGGTGGAGACGGATGGCGTCCTTCGAAAGGGTGAGTTGATCGACACGCTCGTGAAGATTCGCGTGCTCCTCGAGCCGCCGATGACTCCATGGGGCATCGCTGCCAAGCGCGAGTTCGAAGCTGCCACGCGCGAGCTCGAAGCGCTGGTCGCCTCGTGGGACGGTGAAGGCGAGCCGCCGGCCGCCATGGTCGCCTGGGCCTGGAGCTTCCTGGCGAGTCGGCAGGTGAACTCGGAACCCGTAGCCTCATTGTAGCACGACGCCTGGAAGGTGCCCCGATCAGCAGAAAGGCCGCCGAGATCGCCAGGAGGGGAGCGGAAGGGCCATCCCGGCATGTTCCCTCCTACGCCCATGGTTCCTTGGGTCCCAGCGGTTCGCTTCGCTGCCTGCCTTGCTGCGATCGTTGCAGCCGTCGTGGAGGTCCGTGCCGTTCTCCCATGACGTGAGTTCGGCTATTCTGGGAAACGCTGCATCTCGACCTGGATGCCGTCCTCCCCGTGGATCTCTTCGCCAGACCAATCCCAGCTCACGCCGCCCTTGCCCGGCGGTCCGAGATCGTAGGTGACGCCCTCCAGCGTGAGCTGGTCCTCGTCGAGGTAGGCGATGCCGATCGAGTCGCCGCCGCGTCCGGGGCCGCCGTAGCCGCCGTCGCCTCCTCGGCCTCCGTCGCCGCCGCCACAGGACCACGTGCCGTCCCCCACGGCCCCGCCTGGCATGCCCCAGCCGCCATCGCCGCCTCGCTCCGGCGCCCCGCCGTCCCCACCCGACCCGGCGAGGCGCGTCGTGAGCAGGCTGTCGCGCACCGTCAGCTTGGCGTGAAGCACGGCGATTCCGATGCTGGGCTGGCCGTTCCCGCCCCCTCGGCCGCCTCGGCCACCGCAGCCCCCCGCGCCGCCCGAGCCGCCGCCGGCGCCTCCCTTGGAGGCCACGCCGCACACGGCGAGCCCACCGCGACGCCCGCCTCCCCCGCCACCGCCTTGGCCCGGCATGCCGCGGATGCCATCGGCTGCCCTGTCGCCCTCCCATCCGGTCTCGGTGAGCCGCCCGATGCCCTCGCCAGATGCGCCGATCGCACCCCACTTGCCGTTTTTCCCGTTGAAGCCGCTGTAGCAGCCAACGTCTTCGCGGTTGCCAAGTCCTCCTTGCCCTTCGTGGCCGGGGTCCGGCGCGGGTACGGGCTCGCCGGCCTCCCCGTCTCCAGCGCCGTCGGCACGCCCGTCTCCTCCCTTGCCACCGACGGTCGGGATCCCGCCCTCGCACGGGTTCACCACCGCGGGCCCGCCGGCGACGACGGCGCCCGAGCACGCATCCCCGCCGTAGATGCCGTGCGGCCCGTCGGGTGCTCCGTCCGGCCCGGGCCACTCCTCGCCATGGCCGCCCCCGTTTCCGGGGGATGCGCTGATCTCGCTCCGGGTGAGCTCCACCGCGGTACCCGACCGCACGAGCATCCCGATATAGGTTTCGCCCAGGATGGTCACGTGGTCGATCGTCGAGACTCCATCCGCCGCCCCGGTGTCGCCGGCGCCCGCCGGCTCGACGGTCAGAGCAATGGCGAATGGTCTCTCACGGACGATGAGACCGGTTGTAACACCCTCTTTGAAGCGTTCGAATGTTTGGCAATCAACGCCCCCGTAGAGGTCCACGCCGGAGGGTAGGATGAGGGACTCTTCGAAGACGTCGTTGCACGCGAACACCCTTCCTCGACCGATGCGCGCCAGGGCAATCGCGCGATGGAGAGAGCGGACCGGCTTGTTCTTCGTGCCTGGATTCGCATCGTCGCCGCCAAAGAAGGGCCCGGCGACAAACACGCCACAGCCGTCGGCCAGCCGATCGGCGGCAAGGTGCTCGAGGCAGACGGCTTCCGGCGGTGGTTCGTCCTGGCACGACGATGTGAGCGCACACGGCGGACCATCGCCATCGATGGGGCCTGGCGCGCTCTCGCAGCCAACGGCGGCGAGAGAAAGAGCCAGGAGCAGGCCAATCGTGCGTTTTGACGTCATCGGCATTCCTCGACGGCTGCGCCGCGATGAGCGACTCAACGGGGCGGCTCGTTTGCCGCACCGAAAGGATAGAGTGGACCCCATGGGCCGCTCGCCCCTCGGCCCACCTCGTCGTCTAAGGCGGCGTTTCCTGCATAGCCGCCATCTCCTGCGTGCCCAACGTCGATGATCGTGCCGGGCAGGATGGCCAGATGGGGGACCACGTACGCGATGCCGATCGCAGCGCCGCCGAGCCCACCGCCGGCATCACCGCCGTGGCCGCCGTTGCCTCCGAAGCCGCCGCTGCACGCAGGCCACATCTCCTGGCCGAAAGGGAGGCCCCCTCGGCCACCAGCCTGCCCAACGCCGCCTGGTTGGCCCGTTCCGCCGACCCCGCCATCGCCGCCGTTGCCCGCGACGACCTTCGTGGCGTCGAGTTCCAGCTCCGAGTCCTCCAGTGCGACGATGGCGATGCTCGCGCCGCCATAGCCGCCGCCCCGGCCTCCCTCGCCCCCGCAACCCCCGCTCCCCCCCGAGCCACCGGCCGCACCGCTCTGGGGCCGGCCTGCAGGGCACGCAACCATTTCCCCGCGCGACTTGCTGCCGCCACCTCCGCCCCCCCCTTGGCCGGCGCCGCCCTTCTTTCCATCCTCACCCCGGACGCCGACCCATCCGTGGATGTCGAGGTAGCCTTCACCTTTCGCGCCGTCAGCGCGGCCACGGCTGGCACCGGGTGCGCCGTCTTTCCCCTCCGTGCACGGATCGCTGCCCGCGCCGAGCCCCGCAACCCCGTAGCCTTGCGGATTTTCCGCGGGGTCCGGCTTTCCTGGCATGCCATCGCCGCCGCCGTCAAGTCCGCCGTCGCCGCCATATCCGCCCGTCGACTCGATGCCGTCTTCGCAGAAGTTGACAACCGGTAGGGCGCCCGCAGCGGCGTCCACGGTGCAGGCGAGCGCGCCGTCGTTCCCCGGCGCTCCGTCCGTCGCTCGATAGCTGTGCGCGTCCTTGCCCGCCTCCCCGACCTTGCCGTCGCCAGCGATGACATCGCTCGACACCACCTTCGCCTTGGCCCCCTGGCTCAAGATCATCGCGATCGACGACTTGCCGTCGTCCGCGGACGCATCCGCCGCCACGGCGCGCACGCCGAAGATCACGGACGTCGCGTCGTCCCCTGCGACGACCGCGTCGCTCCCCCCGAGGACCCGCAGCGGGATCCCCACCGGCGGAGCGATGATCGTCGGATGATCCGGTCCGTCGAACGATCCCGCATACGACCAGTCGCCGCCGTCACAGAGGCGTCCGCCCCACAGATCGACCCCCGAAGGCAGCGTGATCGTCTCCGCGAACTCCCCTCCACACGCGTACACGCGCCGGGTCGGCTCCTCGCGGTGGCCTCGCCCGTGCGCGGCGAGCCCGATCGCGCGTTGCAAGGTCTTGACCGGCGCGTCCTTCGTTCCGGGGTGCCTGTCGTCGCCTGACGACGCGCTGACGAACACCCCGCAGTCGTCCACTGCCGGCGCGGTACCAGGCGCTCCTGCGCAGGGGTCGGGCGGAGGCTCCGGATCGGGGGCACAGTCCAGCCCTTCCCAGCAAGCATCGGAATAACGGCACGCGGTCGACGCGCCCGCGCTCCACGCGCACAGCACCACGGCGAAAACGGAACCTCGAGCGCTTCGGCCGCCCTGCGAATGCATCTCCACCGCCCCTCCTGACCTCACCAGCTTCCCTCGATCCTCACGCCGGTCTCACGCCCAACCGCCACGGGCGAGACGTGGATCCGCTCCTGAGCCGGCGAGAGCCCCAGGAAGGAGAGGTCGATGAAGAAGGACGCGGCCGTCGCTGCGCCGAGGACACCCCCCGTGATGAGCAGGGCCGTGCCCAAGCCGTCGGAGAGGTTGCGCTCGTCGAGGAGGCGGCGCAGGGCGCCGCACGAGGAGCGCTGGGACGCTTGCCAGCACATCGACGAGCTGGACGTCCGACCACGCGTGAGCCCGTCGCGTTGCTCGCTCGCGTCACCATCCAGCGTGCTGGCCCTGATCATCAGGACGGCGCCCGCCGACAGGGTGGCCGTCGTGGCGGTGATTCCCGCGATACGCAGCGTCCCCGGCCAGGAAGCCCACGGGCTGGGGGCCTGCGCGCGCACGACGGGTGAAGGGCTCCTGGTCTCCTGCGTTTCCTTCGGTGAACCCGGCGCGCTCTCCGGAGCTTGGCTCATCGCCATACGCGCCAGCGGCATTCTGACGTTGTACGCCGTTGCGGCCACAGCCCCGAACTCATGGAACCCATCCAGGCGGCCCGGGGCGCTGGCCCGCACGATGCGCTGGCCGGGCTCCAAGAACAGCTTGTACGTCCGCGCGACCCGGCCTACCCACTTGCCGTCGACGAGCACCTCGGCATCCGGCGGATCGACCGAGAGCACGAGTGTCGCGACGTGCGATGTTGCCTCGCGCTCTCCTTTCTCGAATCGCAGCTGAAGCGCGAGCGGCAGCGCCGTGCGCTGCTCGAGGCTAAAGGCCAGGTGCTCGGCGGCATCGCGGTACTTGCGCAGCGCGAGCTCGCAGAGGCCAAGCTCGCCGGCGAGCTCCGCGCGCTCTCGCTCCGTGCTGGACGCCGGGTCTGCTGCCTCGAAGGCGGCCTTGTAGGAGGCGTATGCCTCGGTCCACTGCCCGGCGTTGCGCGCCCTGCGACCGCGGCGAACATGGTCCTTCACCGTTGCGCCGTCACGTAGTCCTGGCTCCGGATAGGCGTCCTCTGCGCTGGCCGAGCTCGCAGCGCCGGTTGCGGCGAGGAGCGCAGAGAACAGCAGAACACATGCGGAACATCGCATGGTTGGACGGTACTCGCGCCAACCGCGCGGCGTCAACGGGAGCGAATCGATGCAAAGTGACCCTGGCAGTGGCAAATTGCGTTCGGGTGCGGCAATGCGATCGCCTGTTCGCGGCAGCGTAGCGAAGACTCGAGCGCCTGAACGCATGTATCAGTGCTACCTGGTGCTACCAAAGTTGCCGCTCCTTGCACTTTCCTGCACCGTTTCGAGCGGCTCAGGGATGCTACCTACCGTGGGCAAGCCAGCGACCCATCTCCTCAGCTTCAACCGCTTCCGGCGCCTGGCCAGGCTCCACGGTGTGCCGGCGCGCGACGCCGAGGACGTCGCACAGAACGCGATGCTGCGGGGATTGGAAGCGGCGAGGCGGGTCGAGCTGAGCGGCGATCCGGCGCGGTACTTCGTCACGATCGCCCTCAACGAGGCACGGAAGCACAGACGGAACGAGCGCCGCCGCGGAGAGGTGCTGACGTCGTTCGAGGAGCGCGATCCCCGAGACGAACGCCCCACGCCGGAGGAACTGCTGCGCTTGCGACAGCAGGAAGAGCTGGCCCGGGACTTGCTCGACCGGGTCGGCCCCAAGGACCGGGATCTCTTGGTCAAGCACGAGCTGGAGGGGACACCGCTCTCCACGATCGCCGCCGAGCTGAACGTCCCGTTGGATACGGTGAGGGCGCAGCACCGCCGGGCTTGGGATCGACTCGTTGCGGCTTTCAAGCGGTGGACGGCCCAGCAACCCGCGCACGGTAGGGACGAGAGCGCCTGCGTCCCGCTGGTGCTCGGGCTGGACCGCCGTGCGTCGTGGACGGCCTGGCTGCGCCGGCTGGGCGTGAGGATCGTCGTGCAGGGTGCGTTCGTCGTGTTGAGCGGCGCGCTCCTCTCGGCGGTGCCGCCGCTGCCCAGCGCGGAATCGTGGCTGCACAAGGCGGCATTCCGCGCACCGGGCGGCGCGCCTGCACCAGACGACGTCACGGCGCAAGGCTCACGTGACAGCGCGCGTTCCGCTGCCGCGCCCGCCGCGCCCGAGAGCTCGTCGCCGACGGCGACAGGCAGCGTGCGCGCTGAGGCTGTGGCGAGCAGCACGCCCGCGCCCTCTGTGGCGACAGCACCTCGTATCTCGTCCCCGGGGCGCCCCGTGTGGCCAGCGGTCACCGCACGCGAGATGCGCCTGATCAGCCAGGCCCGAAGGGCCATCGAGGACAACGACGGAGAGGGCGATCACGAGGCACGCCTGCTGCTCGAAGCCCATGCGCGGGAGTTCCCGCGCGGTCGGCTCGCAGCGGAGCGCGAAGCGCTGTTCAGGCACATCCGCTGAATCGTCAGCCGTCGATCGACGGCGAGCTGATGGTGACGCTGATGGTGTCTTCAGACCGGACAGCACAGGGCCGAGATCTGTCTTGCGTAGGAATGCTTACGTCCAGGAGGAGAGTTGCCATGGAGGACATGTTGGGGGCGATGTGGCTCGTGTCGCCGCTCGGGCTCGCGATGATCGCGTGCGTCGCGATCGGCTTCGCGGTCACCGCGCGCGAAGCGCTGGGACGCGAGCGCGGGCTTCGCGAGGCGCGCGAGCACGCGCACGAGGACGAGGAGTCCGCCCTCATCGAGGCGAAGGAGAAGGCAGCGGAAGAGCGGGATCGATACCAGCGCCTTCTGGACTGTCATGTCGACGCGGCGCTCGCGGAGCTGAGAGTCGCCCGCGCGCGCCCCGTCCCCTGGCCAGGAAGAGTGCTCGAGTCGTTCTGCGCGACGATGCCTTCGTGGAGAAGAAAGCTGGCCGAGAGCACCGGGTTGGAACCGAGGGAGGTGGAGCGGTTGCTGAGGAGCGACCTTCCTATGACGCCCGGACTTGCCCGCCAGCTGCAGGCCTTCACCGGCACGCCTGCTCGGTACTGGGAGCGCCTGTGGCAGCTGCACGACGACTACCGGATGGACGCAGAGGAGACCGTGGTGGTCCAGGTCGGCGAGCCCGTCACCAAGCGCGAGAGCTCGGCGCGTCCCGCGTCGTCGCCGGCGCCGCCGATACCTCCCCGCGCGCTCGACGTTCCTCCGCCTGTGGTGCCGTCGCCCGAACTCGCGGCCATGAGCCCGCGCGCGAAGCTCCCGCCGCCGCCGCCGCCGCGCCTTAGGTCGCCGCTCCCTGTCCGCGCCGCCACGGGGACTGAGCCCGCCCGGCGCGCTGCCACGCTGACGAGCTTCCCTCTACAGCGTGACGAAGCCGGGCCGGGTTCCGTGAACGCTGCCGATTGGGAGGACGTAGAGCGCTCTCCGCTGAACACGACACTTCCGGGACTAGGGAGCCATGGGTGAGCGCAGCCGTGCCTCGCATTCATCATAGGGGGCGATTGCCTAAGGGGGTAAAGCCATGGATCGTCCGAATGAAGGCGAGCGCGCTGCGGCGTACGCGATCTTGTTTTGCCCGATGCTGATTCGTGCCGTGTGGGGCTGGTTAGAGAGGCTGGGGGTCCCTCGGTGCCACCGTGACGACGTCGCAGGCCAGGTCTGGCTCAACGCGTGCGAGAGCTGGCCCAGGTTCGATCCGAAGCTCGGCAGGCCGGCGCGCTGGTTGAACGCGATCACCGTACACGTTGCCTCCCACTACCACGAGCGTGCGCGACACCGCCGGGAGGAGTTGGTCGATGTGATCGATGTGCTTGATCCAGCGCCGGATGCTGCTGCTGTGATGGAGTCCGATCACGTCAGGATTAGCACGAGGGACGCAGTGAATGAGCTCGATCCAGAACTGCGATTTGTTCTCGTGGTACACGACCTGGACGGAGCTTCGATGACCCAGATAGCCCAAGAGGCGGGGTTGCCTCTCTCCACGCTTTACAAGCGACGGGCGATGGCCATCGGTGAATTGCGCAACATGATTATGCTTCGGGAAGCTGGCGAGATCTCCATCGGCCCGCGCTGACGCGCGACGCTGGCGCGCGGACGACGTGGTGCAGCTCCAAGCGTGCGACCCGCAGCGCGCCGTCAACACAGCCGGCCGACGGGGCCGCGACGGGCCGCGCTCGAAGGCCGAGCAGACGCGCTCACGCTGGCTGCACCCCGAGATCGGCAGCCTGTGTGATCAGCTTGAAGCGCCCTGGAACGCCGTGCGAAGGATCGCGCACGCGCCGGGGGCGGCGGAGCAGTGGGAGCGCGCGGCGCAGGTGCTCGGTGAGCTCGTGGAGAAGCGCCGGGCGACGGCGCCGCGCCGGTCGAGGCTGGAGGCTGCGCGCCTGGAGGCGCTGAAGCGATGGGACCGCCGATGGAGGGGGGAGGAAAACTTGCAAGCAGCCTGCGAGCCGCGTGGGAGGCGGCGGAGCACGGGAGGCACGCGGTCCCAAGCGCACGGTGAGCGTGCTGAGCATCGCCTCGCTCGTCGGGTTCATGCTCACATTCCGGTCTTGCACGAGGTGCTGCTAGGCACGTCACGGCAGCACCTGGTGCACAGGAGGGGGACGGTCGACCCAGGGTGGGCCCAAGCTCCTGCATGCCACAGCGGATTGTGCTCGTCGTCCGTCGCGCTACTTCCGTGTGCCCGGGTCGATGCCGTCCGCGCGCATCCTCTCGGCGGCGGCCGGTCCGGCGACCGTGCCGGCCGGGTGCGTGTACCAGCCGTTCGGGTCGGCTTTGCCCGGCTCGTCGCGGACCTTCAGGACCGTGAACATCCCGCCCATGTCGATGTACGAGAAGGGCCCGTCGCCACCCTTCATCGGCAGGCTGTTCGGCGGCGTCGGCATGGGCATCTCGCCCATGCCGCCCATGCCCGTGGTCCCCATGGTCATGTAGTCGGGCATCACGCGGCTCATGCGCCGGTCGAGCGTGCGGGTGTTCGCGCCGACCATGTTCGGCAGTCCATGACCCATCTGCATCATCACGTGATGGGTCATGTGGCAGTGCACGGCCCAGTCGCCCGGCTCCTCGGGCACGAACTCGATGACCCGCGTGCTTCCGACCGGCACCAGGACCGTGGTCTCCGGGTACTGCGCGGACGCGGGGACATACCCGCCGTCCGTCGCCGTGACCTGGAACGACAGCCCGTGCAGGTGGATCGGGTGGTGGTCCATTGGTCCCAGGTTCCCGAGGCGGATGCGCACGCGCTCGCCGCGGCCGACCACGAGCGGCGCCGTCGCCGGGAACGCCTTGCCGTTGAAGGTGAGCACGTTGAAGTCGCTCATCGCGTTCGGGTCCGGCCGGCGCGCTCCCGGCCTGATCAGCCACTCGTGCGTCATGAGCACGAAATCCCTGTCCACGCGCGGCCCACGAGGCTTCTTCGGATGCACGATGAACATCCCCACGCCGCCGAGCGCGATCTGGGTCATCTCGTCGAAATGTGAATGGTACATGTACGTCCCCGAGTACCGGACCACGAACTCGTAGACGTACGTTTCCCCGGGCGGGATCGGGCGCTGGTTGAGCCCCGACACTCCGTCCATCCCGTTCGGGAGCACGAGCCCATGCCAGTGCACCGACGTCGGCTCTGGCAGGCGGTTCGTGACGTAGATCCGGAGCCGGTCCCCCTCGACGGCCTCGATCGTCGGCCCGGGCGTGCTCCCGTTGTAACCCCAGGCCTCGGTCTTCAGCCCGGGCGCGAACTCGTGCTGGATCGGCTCGGCGATGAGGTGCCCCACCTTGACCCCATCCACGACCCGCCAGGGGAGCGTGCTGCCGTTGGGCGTCACGACCGCAGGCTGATTCCCCGCGCTCGCGATCCGAGCGCCGGCGGGCTGCCCCGCGGCCTGCTCGGGGCGCTCCTGCGCATGGGCCAAGCCTCGCGTGAGGAGGGCAGCGCCGGCGGCGAGGCCGCCCACATGGATGAAAGAACGTCGGTCCATCTCAGTGTCCTCCTCCGCTCTCTGCGGCTCCGGACATCGGAGCAGGAGCGATCGTGCCCATCACCTCCACGCGACGCCCGGCCAGGATGGCGTCGAAGGCGGCGCGTGAGGTCCAGTAGTCGCGTAATGCGTCCACCTGCGCGAGCTCCGCGTCGAGCTGCTCCCGGCGTGCCTGGAGCAGCTCGAAGACGCCGGCCTGCATCGCGTTGTAATGGAGCAGCGTCTGCTTCAAGACGCGCGTCCGGGCCGGGACGAGGACACGCTGGTGATGCAGGACGCGCGCATGCGCCGACGCCAGCCGGTTCTGCGCTGCACGGACCGCCGAACGCACGTCGATCGCGCGCCCGTGGTACCGCTCGAGCAGGCTGTCGAACTCCGCCGTATGCGCCATCGTGGCGCCCTGCTTCCGATCGAAGAGCGGCAGCGTGAGCCGGAGCCCGGCGCCGACCTGCCATGCCTCGTCCTCTCGCTCGCCGCGTACGCCGACGGACAGGTCCGGCAACCACCCCGCCGTGCGCGCAAGGCCGGCGCGGCCGGCTGCGGCCTCGAGCCGGCTGCGCAGCTCAGCGAGCTCGAGGCTCGCGGAGAGCGCGCGCGCCTCAGGCCGCGGCGGCATGACGAGCTTCTCGGGCGGCCGCGGGATCTCGTCCGCGATACGCCAGGAGGTCTCCGCCCCGGAGAGCCCGAGCAGCCGCTGGAGCTGCTCGCGCCGGTCGAGGAGCTCCAGCTCGATCCCGGCGACGGCGACGCGGGCAGCCTCATACCCCGCCTCCTGCGTCGCGACGTCGAGCTCCGGCACGTTGCCCGCCTCGAAGAGCGCCCGGGCGGCGTCGCGGGCAGCCGCGAACGCATCCAGGGCCCTGTTCGCTAGGGCGAGGCGCTGCTGGGTCGCCTGCGCGGCATAGAACGCCGCCCGCACGGAGTAGCCGAGCTCGACCACCGCGCCCGCAGCGCGGTAGCGCGCGGCCTCGTGATCCGCCCGCGCCGCCCGCTCGCCGAGCGGTGCCAGGATGGCCGAGGTCAGATCGAACTCGACCCCGAGCTCGACGCGCGTGTGCTCGAGCGTCCCCTGCCGCGGCGTCACCTGGACCTCGAACTCGGGGTTCGGCAAGACACCTGCTTGCACCAGGGTGCCCCGGGCCACACCGACCTCACGGAGCGTGGCGCGGAGCTCGCGGTTGTTGAGCAGCGCGACCCGCACGGCGGCGTCCGCGCTGAGCGGTCGCGAGAGCAGCGGCCGCGCGTCGCTGGTGGTCGCCGGCTCGACCTCCTCCGAAGCGATGCTCGACGGAAGGTCCAGACGAGACAGCTCGCGGATGCGGCCGAGATCGGAGGCCGCTGACGGGGCGGCGCAGCCGGCCGCTGCGGAGAGCGAGAGCCCCGCCGCGAGCAGGAGTGCGCGCCAGGGATCAATGCGCATGGCTCGGCTCCGAGGTGCTGGGCGGCGTATGGCCGTGATGGTGGCTGTGATCGCCGCCGGCGGGCTTGGGATCAGCGGCACCGGCGGGCTTGGGATCAGCGGCACCGGCGGGATGGTGACCCGCGCCGTGGTGGTGATGACCATGGCCGTGAGCAGGCTGGGTGTCTGTCGTCGCCCCTGGAGCGAGCCCAACCCACCCGCCGCTCGGCTCGCCGGGCAGCGGAGGATCTTCGGCGAGGGCGATGCCGACCTGCGGAGCAGGAGCCTCCGCGCCCGCCGGCGAGGCGGGGGACGAGGCCGGGAAGCTCGCCGGGACGCTGCGCGGCGCACAGCCGGCGAGGACGGCCGGGAGCAATACGAAAGCGAGTGTCCTCTCGATACTCGATGTGTTTGTCAGAGCGTTCCACCACGACATGATCGTTCCTCCTGAAGAGCTCATCGCCGGGAGCTCGGTCAGCCAGGTACACAGGTCGTCAACGCGCGCCTGGTTCCAGGCGGACGGCCGTGAGCGCTCTGCTTCCGGGCTGCACTTCGCAGACGCGGGGAACCCGGCGGCATTACACCGCCAGCTCGATCCGTCGGACTGCGCCCGGGCGAGCGATGAGAGAGAGCCGTAACCGAAGCGCCCGCCCGGTCGATGTGTCGGCCCGGTAGCGGAGGCTCCGTTTCAAGGCGCTCCGGCGCAGACCCCACGCTCCACGGCAACACTCCCGCATTCATGCGGCGCCGCACCGGCGAGGTCGGCCTGGGCGCCGCCCGCGCTGTCCCGGGCGCGCGCCAGACGCTCAGCGGAGCTGCGGCCAAACTTCAGGAACACCGCCGGCGTGACGACGATGTCGAGCAGCGTCGACGAGAGCAGGCCGCCGAGGATCACGACCGCCACAGGCTGCAGGATCTCTTTGCCCGGCTGGCCCTTGGACAGCGCGATGGGCACGAGCGCCAGGGCGGCAGTGAGCGCGGTCATCAGCACCGGAACGAGGCGTTCCAGCGAGCCGCGGACGATCATCTCCTCGCCGAACGACTCGCCCTCTTCCTTCATGAGGTGGATGTAGTGCGAGATCATCATGATGCCGTTGCGCGAGGCGATGCCGCAGAGCGTGATGAACCCGACGAGGGTCGCGACCGAAAGGACCCCGCCGGTGAGCACGACGGCGAGCACCGAGCCGACCAGAGCGAGCGGGATGTTCAAGAGGATCTGGAGGGCCACGGTCCACGAGCGGAACTGGGAGTACAGGACCACCAGCATCCCCGCGAGGCTCGCGATCGAGAGCCATCCGATCAGCCGCGACGCCGAGCGCTGGCTCTCGAACTGCCCGCCGTACGTCGCGTAGTAGCCCGGCGGCTTCGGGATCGCGTCCACGGCGCGCTGGATATTGCTCACGACTTGCTCCAGATCGCGCCCCGCCACGTTGGCCGAGACCACGATGCGCCGCTGCGTGTCGTCGCGGCTGATCTGGTTCGGCCCCATGCTCTCCGTCACGTCGGCGAGGTCGGCCAGCGGCACCTTCGCGCCGCTGGGCGTATCGACGAGCGTGCGCCGCAAGGCGCCCGTGTCCTCGCGGAGCTCCGGCGGGTACCGCAGCACCACATCGATGGTCCGCTGCCCCTCCAGAAGCTGTGTGACGGTACCGCCCGCGAGGGCGAGCTCGAGCATCTCCGAGAGCTGACCCGCGTTGACCCCGAGCTGCGCCGCGCGCTCTCGGTTCACCTTGATGGCGATCTGCGGGATGAGCACCTGCTGCTCGATCTGCAGGTCCTTCACCCCGGCGACGCCCTGCATCGCATCGCGCGCCGCCTTCCCGAGGCGCCGCAGCTCGCCGAGATCCTCGCCGAAGATCTTCACGGCCACCTGCGCACGGACGCCCGAGAGCAGGTGGTCGAGCCGGTGCGAGATCGGCTGGCCCACGTTGATCGCGACGCCGGGGATCTTGTCGAGCTGGTCGCGGATGTCGCCGAGGATCACCTCGCGCTCGCGCTCGGACGCCCGGAGATCGACGTCGATCTCCGAGTAGTGGACCCCCTCCGCGTGCTCGTCCAGCTCGGCTCGGCCGGTCCGCCGCCCGGTCGACACGACCTCGGGGACCTCGTGGATCAGCTGCTCGGCGAGCGTGCCGAGGCGACTCGACTCGGCGAGCGACGTGCCCGGCCTGGCGATGACGTTCACGGTGAGCGTCCCCTCGTTGAACGGCGGGAGGAACTCGCCGCCCAGGAACGGCACCGTCGCCGCGGCGGCGAGGACCAGCGCGCCTGCCGCCGCCATCACGGCCCCAGGGTGCCGCAGCGACGCCGCGAGCACGCGCCGGTCCGCGGCCTTGAGCTTGCGCACCAGCCAGCCGTCCTCGTGGCTCATGCGCTTCATGGACGGCAGGAGATACGAGCAGAGCGCGGGAGTGACCGTCAGGGATACAACCAGCGACGCAAGGATCGACACGATGTAGGCGACCCCGAGCGGAGCGAAGAGCCGCCCCTCGATGCCGCTCATGGCGAACAGGGGGACGAAGACCAGGACGACCAGGATCGTCGCGAAGACGATGGAGCTCCGGACCTCGCTCGACGCGTCGCGGATGACGTCCATCGCCGGTCGCGGCGAGGCGAGCGCCCTGTTCTCGCGCAGGCGCCGGAACACGTTCTCCACGTCCACGATGGCGTCGTCGACGAGCTCGCCGATCGCCACCGCGAGACCGCCGAGCGTCATCGTGTTGACCGACAGGTCGAAGGCCCGGAACACGAGCGCGCTCACGATGAACGAGAGCGGGATGGCGGTCAGCGTGATCGCGGTCGTCCGGAAGTTGAGCAGGAACAGGAAGAGGACGATCGTGACCAGGATCGCGCCGTCGCGTAGCGCCTCGACCACGTTGTGGACCGCGCTCTGGATGAAGGTCGCCTGCCGGAAGAGGCGCGGGTTGATGGTGACGCCCGCGGGCATCGACCTCTGCAGCTCGGCCACGGCCTTGTCGATGCTGCCGGTGAGCGCGACGGTGTCGGCGCCCGGCTGCTTCTGCACCGAGAGGATCACGGCGGGCTTGCCGTCGATCGACCCGTCGCCGCGCTTGATGCGCGCGGCCTCTTGCACCGTGGCGACCTGCGCCAGGGTCACCGGCGTCCCGTTCCGCATGGCGATGACGGTCGCGGCGATGTCCGCTTCGGTCCGGGCGCGGCCGAGCGTCCGCACGAGGAACTCCAGCCCCCGCCGGTCGACGTAACCGCCGGTGCTGTTGGCGTTCGCGCCGGTCAGGGCGCGCGAGATCTCGTCGAGCGACACCGCCGCGGCGGCGAGCTTGGCCGGGTCGACGGTGACCTGGATCTGGCGGACCTCGCCCCCGATGGGGATCACCTGCGCGACCCCCGGGATCGTGAGCAGCCGCGGCCGGATCACCCAGTCGGCCTGGGTCCGCAGGGTCATGGGAGAGACCCCATCGCCCTGCACCCCGATCAGCAGGATCTCCCCCATGATCGAGGCGACGGGCCCCATCTGCGGCGTGACGCCCTTCGGGAGCTGCTCCGTCACCGTGGCAAGGCGCTCGGCGACGAGCTGTCGGTCGCGGTAGATGTCCGTGGACCAGTCGAACTCGACGTACACGACGCTCAGGCCGACGCCCGAGGTAGAGCGCACGCGCTCGACCCCGGGCGCGCCGTTCATCACCCGCTCGAGCGGCACCGTGACCAGCGTCTCCACCTCCTCGGGCGCAAGCCCCGGAGCCTCGGTCATGAGGGTGACCGTCGGCCGATTCAGATCAGGAAAAACGTCGATCGGGAGCTTCAGGAGCGAGTACGTCCCGTAGACGAGCACCAGCGCCGCCGCGGCGATGACGAAGAGGCGGTTCCTGAGGGAGAAGCGGATCAGGGTTTCGAACATGGTTGCTGCTAGCCCCCGGCGGCGAGGAGGACGGCCATGGCGCCGTCGACGACCACGCGCTCTCCCGCCGTCACGCCCGCGGTGATCCCGATCGCACCGGCGGACTTCGGCCCGATCGCGACCGCGCGCAGCTCGAACGTCTCGGGGCCGATCTTCACGACGACCGTGGGCGTGCCGCTGCGATCGAGCAGCGCCGAACCCGGGACCACGACGCTCTCGACGGGCGCGCTCCCCGCCATGCCGATGTTGACGAGCGCGCCGACGCGCGCGCGCCGGTCCTTGTTGTCGAACTCGAAGAGCGCCTGGACGGTGCGGGTCGCCGGGTCGACCAGCGACGCGACGGCGAGGCGTCTGGCCTCGAAGCGCGCTGCGGGATCCGTGACGAGCGTCACCTCCGCGCGATCGCCCGCGAGGCGCGCCGCGTCCGCCTCCGGGATGCGCACGTCGACCCAGAGCGCCGCGAGATCGACGACGCGCCAGAGCTCGGTCCCCTCCGCGACCTGGGCGCCCGGGCTCACGCGGCCGGAGACCACCGTGCCGTCGATCGTCGCGCTGAGCCGCTGCGTACCCGCCCCACCCGAGAGCACCCCGACGTCCGCCCGGGCGCGCGCGACCTCGGCCCGTGCGACTTCCACGTCGGCCTCGGCGGCCTGGATGTCCTTCTCGGCGACGATCCCCTTGAGCTCGCGGCGTCGTGCGAGCTCGCGTTCGGCCAGGCCGAGCCGCGCCTCGGCGGCGGCAACCCGGGACGCGGCGTCGCTGCGCGACAGCCCGAGCTGCGCGCTCTCCGCGCCGCCCAGGCTCGGCCGGAGCGTCGCGAGGAGCTGCCCCTTCTTCACGTCGTCGCCGAGCCGGAGGAACCCGCCCTCGGGCGGGAAGAGCCGTCCGGACGTCGGGGCCACGACGGCCAGCTCGCCCGCGGGGCGCGCGACCACGGTGCCGATCTGCCCGATGCTCGTGGCCAGCGCGCCGCGCTTCGCGCGCTCGGTGCGCAGCCCGAGCAGGAACTGGGTCTCGATCGGCACCCGCGCCACGTTCGGGTCTGCCGCGGCGCTGGCTGCGGGCTTTGCGGGCACGCTGTGGTCCTCGCCGCCGTGCGCATCGGCGCGCTCCCCGAGGCCCGTGACCGCGAGGGCCGAGGCGATGGCGAGCGCGGCGGTGATGGCGCTGACGGTGAGCGGTCGTGCGCGGTTCACGCGGCCTCCTGCGGGAGCGCCGAGGGATCCTCGGGGCGACGGGTGGCGGCAGGCGGCTTCCGCCTCGAGCGACGCCCGAGCGCATACCCGATCCCGCCGCTGAGCACGGCCAGCGCTCCCGCGGCCGCCGCCAGACCGCCGAGGGGCACCTCCCGGCCCGGCGTCATCCCGGTCGGCGCGGCGGCGGGCGCGATGGCGCCGAAGCGCAGGTCGCCGACGAGCACGAGGTCGAAGGCGTCCCCGGCCTCGACCGACACGACCCCGTTGGCCGTTGCTCCTTCCGGGGCAGCGGGGAGCGTGACCTCATAAACGCCGGCGGCCGCCGTCTTCCCCGCGTCCGCGGCGAACGTCAGCCCTCCCTTCAGCTCGAGGCGGACACGCGCGCCGGAGACCGGCGCGCTGGAGTCGGCCCGAGCGACGTAGAGGCGCGCGGGCGACGGTCCTTCTGCCTTCTTGGCCGGGTACTTGATGACGACCGAGAACACCGCCGTTTCCCCGGACACGACGTGCTCTGTCCCGGTGCTCGCGGCGGTCGGCGCGGCGGGCGCAGCGTGATCCTCGCCGCCGTGCGCGGAGGCGCGCGGGGCCGACGCAACCATCGCGAGCGCCACGGCACAGGCGAGGTGCTTCTTGTGCATCATGGTTCTTCTCCGAGCGCGCGGGACAGCTCCGCGCGGGCTTTCAGGTAGGCGGCGCGCGCCTCGAGGATCTGGACGCGCGCGCGGGCGACGCGCTCGGCGCGGGCGAGGGTGTCGAACAGATCGATCTGCCCTGCTGCGTAGCCCTTCTCGACCATCGCCTGCGCCTCGTCGAGCCGGGGAGCGATGGCCTGCCACCGCGCGAGGGCCACCCAGCTCGCGTCGACCGCGGACCTCGCGCGTGTGACCGCTGCGCTGATCTGCCTGGCAGCCACCGCGCCCTGCTCGCTGGCGGAGCTCGCGTCGGCGAGCGCGCGGGCTCGCTCGGCCTGGTTCCGGTCGAAGAACGGCAGCGGCACGGACAGCGTGATCTGAAGCTGCGTGCGCTCGTGCCGGACGCCGGTCGCCCCGTCCGGGCTGGCCAGGGCGGCATCGCGCTCTTCCCGCCCCACCTCGACCCCGAGGCCCAGCGTGGGCTCCGGGAGCGCGGCGCGTGCGGCGAACGCGCGCCGTGCCTCGGCCTCTCCCGTCCGAGCCCGCCAGAGCCCAACCTCGGGCCGGCGGCGGAGCGCGGCGGCCACGAGCACGTCGCGGCCACGGGCGTCTGGCGGCCGGACCGGCGCCTCCGCGACGCGGAGGGACGAGGGCTCCGCTGCGGCGATGAGCGCCCCGAGCCGCGCCTGCGCGCGCGCGAGCTCGGCCTTCGCGCCGGCGAGCTCGGTCGTCGCACCGGCGCTCTCGGCGCTGGCCAGGATCGCGTCGAGATCCGACCGCTCACCGGCGCGGGAGGCCGCCGCGGTGCCAGCGGCAATGCGCTCGAAGACCCGGTCGAGCTCGGTCCAGACGGCGAGCACGCGCTGCGCTCGCTCGAGCGCGATGAACGCCTCGGCCGCCTCGGCGAGCCCGTCGAGCTTCAGCGCCGCCCCCTCCAGCTCCGCGACGGCGACCTTGTGCTGGCCGGCGCGCGCCGCTGTGGCCGCGACCCCGAAGACGTCGAGCTCTTGCTCGATGCCGACCGAGAAGGTCCGGTCCTCCGGGTGTCCGAACGGTGCGCCGAGATCGACGCCCCCCGTGAGCACGGGGTTCTTGCGGGGCCAGCGCCCCGCGCCGGCCACTTCCGCGCGTGCAGCGCGCGCCCCCTGGTTCGCCTCCACGGTCGCGGGGGACCGCGCGGCGGCGCGTGCCTTCACCTGGGCCCACGTCAGCGTCTCGCCGCGGGCGCCCGACGCGGGCACGAGCGTCAGCGTTGCAGCGAGGGCCGCGAACATCGCGTATCGGGTCCGGTGCGGCCGCCGGGTCGTCATCTCAGTGCCCCGCGTGGTCGTCGTGCCCCGCGTGATCGTGCCCCTTTTGGCCGTCGTGCCCCGCGTGGCCTTCGAGGTGGAACGCGAACCGGAGCGAGGTCGCGGTCCCTCCGGCCGGCGTGATGCCGAGCACCCCGTCCACGTGCTCCTGCTTGATTGGGTCGATCTTGCCCCGTAGCACATCGGCCTTCTCGTCGTAGGCGAGCTGGGTCTCCTTCGCCCCCGCGACGACGGGCCGGAGGCTCGCCGTGACGCCCTTCGCGGAGCGAGGCTTCTCGGCCGAATCCAGCATCCAGACCGTGATGTCGCCGGTCTTCTCGAGCTTCACCTCGACATGGCCGCCTGCGAGCGACTGGACGACGCCGCCATGGGGCGAGCCGTGGGCGTGGTCGCCGGCCGGATGGCCGGCGGGCGCGTCGGCGAAGGCCGCCGTCCCGCTGGCCGGCACCGTGAGCGTCATCTTCATCGGCGCGCCGCGGACCTTCAGGTCCCAGGTGTAATCCCCGTTGTCCGGCGCCGGGCCCTTGGCCGAGAGCGAGCCCTTCGCCTCGTTCGGCGCGAGCGTCAGGGTCTGCTTCTCGCCCTTGCCCTTGGGCTCGATCGTGATGGTGCCGGAGACGTCCTTCGGCGGGATCGGCGTCCGGATCGCGTCGCTGACGTAGAGGTCGATGGCGCCGTCCGCCCCGACCACGACCTCGACGTGGTTGTCGCCCTCCATGGTGACCAGGCCTCCGTGACGAGCGTTGTGATCCGCGTGGGGGCGCGTGCTCGCGGCGCGGTCCTGGGGCGCATTCGTGGGGGGCGGCGCCGCGGCGGGAGCCTGTGTCGAGGCGGCGCTTTCGTGGTGGTGGCCAGGTGTCTCCTTCGTGGAGCAGGCCACAAGCGGGATCGAGACGAGCAGAGAGAGAAGGATTTGGCGCATCGTGCTTTCCTGGAGCCGAGGTTGTTGCCCTGGCGAGCACAGGCCTGAGCAACGAGCGCGCCAAGCGGTCGCGCGCCTGGATCCCGGGTTTCTGGGCGGGGTCCGGTCCTCGCGGTGACCTCGACGGTCACGATCTTGTGACCGCATCGGTCACAAACCGTCCCCCCGCCGGGGCGGGGCCGGCGTTGGCCGGGCCTGATCGGCGGGTCAGCGCGCCGGTCAGCACTCGATTGCGGCCCCGGTACGCGGCTTGCGAGGATGCACCCGTCCATGGCTCCGCCTCCCGCTCCACAGCGCCCGTATCGACTCCGCCGCCGGCTGCTCCTGGTCATCAGCCTCCTCGTCGCCCTGGTCGCCGTGAGCGGCGTCGCCACCGTGCTCACCGGCCTCGCGTCCCGCCGCGCGATCCTGGAGGCCCACGACCTCGAGGTGGCCTCCCGCCGGGCTGCGCTCCTCAGCGTCACCGCGCGCGAGCAGTACATCCACGAGGCCCACACGATCATCCTGCGCGACCGCTCCCACGTCGCGCACCACGACGCCTGGGTGAGCGAGCTCGGCACGACGCTCGCCGAGCTACGCCCCGGCCTCGACGCCGAGACGGCCACGAAGCTCGACGATATCGGGAAGACGAGCCACGAGCTCAGCCAGCTCTTCTCCACGGCCATCCTCCCCGCCATCGATCGGCAGGACTGGCACGAGGTCCACCACGCGCACGACCGTGCGAACGCCCTCGTCGACCGGATGACAGCACATGCGGACAGCCTGGCGCGTCACTTCGACGAGCGCGCCATGGCCGCGGAGCAGCGAGCTGAGCAGTTCATCCGGTTCGCTTTGATCCTCGCGACGGCCGTCTGCGCGCTCGCCGCGGCGCTCGCCTTGATCGCCGGGCGCAAGCTCTGGCGCTCGTTCTCCACCCCGCTCTCCTCGCTCGAGCGCGTCGCCGGGCGCGTCACCGCTGGAGATCGCAGCGCCCGCGTCGAGCCGGTGGCGGCCGTGGAGCTCGCGGCGGTCGCCGACGCGTTCAACCGGATGCTGGACGCGCTGACGCGCACCGAAGCCGAGCTGGTCGCCTCGGAGCGGCTGGCGGCGATTGGCCGCGTCGCCGCGGGCGTCGCGCACGAGATCAACAACCCCATCGCCGTGATCCGCGGTTACGTGAAGACGATGGCAAAGGAGGCCGAGAAGCCCGAGCTCCGCGAGGAGCTCTCGATCCTCGACGAGGAAGCGGCGGCCTGCCAGCGGATCGCGGAGGAGCTGCTCATGTACGCGCGCTCTCCGATCCTCTCGCCGCGCCCCGTGCAGGTCGAGGAGCTCCTCAGGGACGCAACCTCGCACTGCGACGGCGGGCCGGGGCGGCGTGACCAGGGCCCGCTCGTGGACGCCGAACCAGCCTTCATCAACGTGGATCCGCTCCGCATCCGGCAGGTCATCGTCAACCTCGTGACCAACGCGCGCGAGGCGACCTCTGGACCCTCGGAACGTGATGAGATCCTCGTGCGCGGAAGGCGGCAGGACGATGGTTACCGGATCGAGGTCCTGGACCGGGGAGCCGGTGTTCCCGAGGAGGCGCGCGAGCGGCTCTTCGAGCCGTTCTTCACGACCCGCCGCGACGGCACCGGCCTCGGCCTCGCGGTCTGCTATGGTCTGGTGACCGCGCACGGCGGGACCATCCGGGCGGAGCCCAGGCCGGGAGGCGGGTCCCAGTTCGTGATCGACTTGCCGGGCGTCCTCATCGAGGAAGCAAGGGAGAGCCAGGAGCGCGGATGAAGCCGACAGTGCTCGTCGTCGACGACAAGGCGAACATGCTGGCGCTGCTCTCCAAGGTGCTCGGCAAGAGCGCCAAGGTCCTGACGGCGCGGGGCGTGCGAACGGCGCTCCAGATCCTTGAAACCGAGCCGGTCACAACCGTCGTCTGCGATCTGCGCATGAACGACGGGGACGGGCTGGAGGTGCTCCGGGCAGTGCGCGCGCGCTGGCCCGGAGTGCCCTTCATCCTGATGACCGCGTATGCGTCGGTCCCGACCGCAGTCCAGGCCATGCGCGAGGGCGCCTATGATTACGTGACGAAGCCGTTCGACCCGGACGAGCTGCGCGCGCTGGTCGAGCGGGCCATGGCGCAGGCCGCGGTGCTGAAGGGCGAGCAGGACGCGCCGGAAGCGCGCGGCTTTGCGGGCATGACGGGGGGGTCGCCCGCGATGCGGGTGCTCTACCAGCTGATCGAGCGCGTGGCGCCGACGGACGCGACCGTGCTCATCCTGGGCGAGACGGGCACCGGGAAGGAGCTCGTGGCGCGCGCCATCCATGAGCACTCGTCCCGCGCGTCGCACCGCCCCATTGCCGTCAACTGCGCGGCCATCCCCCGTTCGCTCATCGAGAGCGAGCTCTTCGGCCACGCGCGCGGCTCGTTCACGGGCGCGGCCACGGACCGGGCGGGGCTCTTCGAGGAGGCGCACGCGAGCACGCTGTTCCTCGACGAGATCGGCGAGCTCAGGCCGACGGTCCAGGCGAAGCTCACGCGCGTGCTCGAGGAGCGGGCGGTGCGGCGCATCGGCGAGTCGCGCGAGCGCAAGGTGGACGTGCGGCTCATCAGCGCAACGCACCGCGACCTCCGGGCCATGGTCAAGACGGGCGCCTTCCGCGAGGACCTGTGGTTCCGGCTCAACGTCTGCGTCGTCGAGCTGCCCCCGCTGCGCGAGCGCGCAGAAGATATCCCGTTCCTGGCGCAGCGGTTTCTCGCCGAGCGAGCGCCGCAGTCGCGCTCGTCCGCGACCGGGTTCTCGGCAGCGGCGATGAGCGCGCTCCAGATGTACCGGTGGCCTGGCAACGTGCGCGAGCTCAAGAGCGCCGTCGAGCGGGCGCTGGTCATCGAGACGACGAGTGAGATCCGCCTCGAGTCGCTGCCGTCCGAGGTGCAGGGGACGAGCCCGCTCCGGCTCACGAGCTCGAGCGACGTGGACCTCGCTCAGCTCTCGTATCGGGAGGCGGTCGACGCGTCGCGCGAGGAGATGAACCGGCGCTACCTGGAGGCCGTGATGCGCCGCTTTCGCGGCGACGTGCTGAAGGCCGCCGCCCACGCGGGCGTCGAGCGGGAGAGCTTCTACCGGCTCCTCCGCCGCTGCGGCCTCTCCGCGGACGACTTCCGCGAAGAGCGCCGGGGCACGGACGGCTCGAAGAACTGAGCGGGGCATTCCCCGCGAAAACATGGGCGAGCTGGCGCCTCGAACGCCGGAGGCCAATTGACCTGTTCGCCCGCCATCGCGGGCGTCATTGGGCACCGCCTGCTGCGGGAGCTCCGGGCGGCCGCGCGAAGCGACAAGCGGCGCCCGCGGGGTGCTCGGGATGTAAGAAGTCTGAACCGCGATCGTCGGCGGGGGAGGGAGACGACATGAACCACGGGCATCACCACGACCACGGCCACCCTCACGAGCACGGCCGCCCTGCTCCTGCCGACCTGGACCGAGCGCAGACGAAGGATCCGGTCTGCGGGATGGCCCTGGAGCCGCTCGAGCCGGCCCAGGCGACGCGCGTCGAGTACGTCTGCCCGATGCACCCCGAGGTCGTCCGCACGGAGCCGGGCTCCTGCCCGATCTGCGGGATGGCCCTCGAGCCGCGCACGGTGACGCTCGAGGACGCGCCGAACCCGGAGCTCGCGGACATGTCCCGGCGCTTCTGGATCAGCGTCCCGCCGAGCCTCGTCGTCCTCGTGCTGGGGATGTCCGAGATGATCCCGGGCCAGCCGGTGCAGCTGCTCCTCGACCGCTGGCTCGTCTGGATCGAGCTCGCCCTCACCATGCCCGTGGTGCTCTGGTGCGGCGCTCCGTTCTTCGAGCGCGGCTGGGCCTCGATCAGGACTCGGCACCTCAACATGTTCACCCTGATCGCCATCGGCACGGGCGCCGCCTACGCGTACAGCGTCGTGGCCACGCTGGCGCCGGGGATCTTCCCCCACGCGATGCGCCACGGCGGCGCGGTCCCGGTCTACTTCGAGGCGGCCAGCGTCATCGTCTCGCTCGTGCTGCTCGGCCAGGTACTCGAGCTCCGCGCCCGCAGCCGGACGAGCAGCGCGCTCAAGGCGCTCCTCGGCCTCGCCCCCAAGACCGCCAGGCGCATCGGCGCGGACGGCCGCGAAGAGGACGTCTCTCTCGAGCTCGTGCAGCCAGGCGACCGGCTGCGCGTGCGGCCGGGGGAGAAGGTGCCGGTCGACGGCGAGGTCCTCGAGGGGAGCAGCGCGGTCGACGAGTCGATGGTCACGGGCGAGCCCATCCCGGTCGAGAAGACGCCCGGCACCCGCGTGGTCGGCGGCACCGTCAACGGCACGGGCGGCTTCGTGATGCGGGCCGATCGCGTCGGGCGCGACACCCTGCTCGCCCGGATCGTCCAGATGGTGGGCGAGGCCCAGCGCAGCCGCGCCCCCATCCAGCGCCTCGCGGACGCCGTCGCCGCGTACTTCGTGCCCGCCGTGATCGCGATTGCGGCGCTGACCTTCGTGGTCTGGCTGCTCGTCGGGCCGGAGCCCAGGCTCTCCCACGCGCTCGTCAACGCGGTGGCCGTGCTCATCATCGCGTGCCCGTGCGCGCTCGGCCTCGCCACGCCCATCTCGATCATGGTCGGTACGGGGCGCGGCGCGACGGCCGGTATCCTGATCAAGAACGCCGAGGCGCTCGAGACGTTCGAGAAGGTCGACACCCTCGTCGTCGACAAGACCGGCACCCTCACCGAGGGCAAGCCGATGCTCGCCTCCGTGGCGACGCTGGGCGACCTCCCGACGAACGAGATCCTCAGGCTCGCGGCGAGCCTGGAGCGCGGGAGCGAGCACCCGCTCGCGAGCGCGATCGTCGCCGGGGCCCTCGAGCAGAAGCTCGAGCTCCTGCCGGCAGAAGGGTTCCGGTCGATCACGGGCAAGGGCGTGGTGGGCACGGTGGCCGGGCGCTCGGTCGCGCTCGGCAACCTCAAGCTCTTCGAGGAGCTCGGTATCCCGCCGGATGATCTCCCGCGTCGAGCCGAGGAGCGCCGGCAAGAAGGCCAGACGGCGATGCTCGTGGCGGTGGATGGCAAGGCGGCCGGCATCGTCGGCGTGGCCGACCCGGTGCGCGCCTCGACCAGCGAGGCCGTCCGTCTCCTCCGCGAGGAGGGCATTCACCTGATCATGCTCACCGGCGACAGCCGCACGACGGCGGAGGCGGTCGCCCGGAAGCTCGGCATCGAGCACGTCGAGGCCGAGGTGTTGCCCGATCAGAAGGCCGCGGTTGTGAAGCGCCTCCAGGCCGAAGGCCGCATCGTGGCGATGACGGGCGACGGCATCAACGACGCGCCCGCGCTCGCGCAGGCGCACGTCGGCGTCGCCATGGGCACCGGGACTGACGTCGCCATCGAGAGCGCCGGGATCACGCTCGTGCGCGGCGACCTCCGCGGGCTGCTACGCGCGCGGAAGCTCAGCCGGGCGACGATGCGCAACATCCGACAGAACCTGTTCTTTGCGTTCGTCTACAACGCGCTCGGCGTGCCGGTCGCGGCGGGCGTTCTTTACCCGGTCCTCGGGGTGCTGCTCAGCCCGATGCTCGCCAGCGCCGCGATGAGCCTGAGCTCGGTGTCCGTCATCGGCAACGCCCTCCGGCTGCGCCGGGTCGAGCTCTGATCGAACCGCCGACGTCAGCGTTCCCGCACCTCACAGAACCCGGCGTCGGCCGAGCCCTTGCAGAGCAGGCATGCACCCGTGTGACGCGCACCCGCCCGAGTTGCGGCCGGTCGGCGGACGGACAGGGTGTGCGCGGACGCCGCGCTCGCGCCGACTGCGACTCGACCTCCGCCTCCCGCGCTGCGGCACGGGCCGCGCCGAGCTCGCGCTCGATCTGTAATCCGGCGCCGGGACGCTCGATCCACCCGCCCGTCCGGATCGCTGCGTTCATCAAGCCCGCCCAGAACTCGGCTTCATCCTCCGGGAAGCCAAAGAGCTGCTGAATCTGCGCAGCGCCGGGCCTCTCAGCGCCCTGTAATGCCCGCCGACCGGCAACGTCTTCAAGTACAAGATGCCCGCCGCGAGTCGCCCTCAAGAGAGGCGGCGACTGCACGGTGGAAGGGTACGCCTGCAACAAAGAGCCACGATGTTGGCTGTCCCCAGGGGATGCTCGTCCTGAGCTCGCAACCTCCATGGGGATACCTACACAACCGAATCGACGAAGGAGTGATGACCATGTGCAGCGGTGCATGCAATTGTAATCATGGAACCGAGATGAACGCGCAGAGCGGCGGCGGACGAGTTCAAGCGCTCATCGACGCGGCCGAGGGGCAAGCTGGGGCGCAACCCGACGCCTCGCCGGTCAAGGCGGAGTCGCCTGCGGACTGGCACCTCAGAGGCGAGTGGTTTGACATCTGCAGCTGCTCGTTGCCCTGCCCATGCACGTTCGCGCAGACCCCCACGCACGGGGATTGCCTCTTCACGCTCGTCTGGCAGATCCACGAGGGGCGATACGCGGGCGTCGACCTTTCGGGGCTCGGGGTCGTCAGCATCGGCGAGTTCGCGGGAAACATGTGGGTAGGCGACCCGAACGCCATGATGAAGCTGATGTTCTACATCGACGCCAAGGCCGACTCCGACCAGCGGCGTGCGTTGGAACGCATCTTCATCGGCAAGGAAGGCGGCTGGCCCGGGAAGTTCGGCTCCCTGATCAGCGAGGTGCGCAGCATCGAGTACGCACCCATCAGGTTCGAAGCCCCCGCCGACCTGGCACACTGGAGGGCCGAGATCCCGGGGCGGGTCAAGGTGGGGGCGCGAGCGCTCACCGGACCGACCGCGGACCCGAACCGCCGGGTGCAGCTGATCAACGCCCCCGGCGCCGAAGTCGGCCCCGGCCAGGTGGCCACCTGGGGCGTGGTCGAGGACGACCTCGCCACCGGCTTCGACTTCTCCCACGCCTACAAGGGCGGTTCCAGCAAGCACTTCCCCTTCGACTGGCGTCCGTAGTGACGCCTCTGAACGTGGTGTAGAGCGGCGCTCCACTGGATCCGGCGCCGTCGTCGTTGGCCGCGATCGTCGCTCGATACCTGCTACAGCGGCGGTGGGCGAGCGTCGAGAGCTGCCACCTGGGCGCGCAACCGCGCCAGGTGCTGCTTGACCGTCTGGGGCAGGTCGGGGCGCCGCAGCAGCTCGAGCAGACGCGGCATGCTGGAGACTCCCTCGCGCAGGCAGCCGGTCAGCACCAGAACGTCGGTGCCGTCGAGATCGCGGAGAAAGCGCTCGACCTCGGCCCAGTTGGCCTCGTGCAGCGCAGCCGCGGGCGCCACCGCGTGCTCGCGCCGGATCGTCACGAACCCGCGGGACCGCCCGGAGGTGGGGTCGACAGGCAGCATGGCGCGACGAAGCGCTTCGAGCGGGACCCAGTGAGGCGGGTACTTGAAGCGCGCCACGTCGAGCAGGAGCGCGAGGTCGCGGTCCGGGTGCATTCCACCGACCGGCGAGAAGTGGCCGCTCCCGGTTTGGTCCAGCGTCCGGCGGTCATAGGCGACGACCACGTGGTTGTCCTTGGCGCGCGAGGTGGCTTCTCGGACCGCGGCGCGGAGCGCCTCCAGCGAGGAGGTCTCCGCGAAGCTCACGTCGGCCCGGGCGCCATTGCACCGGGCCAAGCACGCAAACTGCGTCAGCGTGATGCCGTCGCGAGCAACGTCGTCGAGGGAGCGGCAACAGTCGAGTTGCTCCTCCGAGAACCAGCGCCAGGGTCCCTTCCAGACGCGCCCCGGATCGATCTCCAGCGCGTTGAGGACCATGACCAGCGTCCCCAGGCCGCAGAAGGCAGGCTCAGCCTGAGTGTGGAACTGCTCGATGAGAGGGAAGAAACTCTCCATCGTCCCCAGGGCGAGCGCTTCGCGAAAGACCGCGCGCCCCTCCTCGGAGGAGAACGCGATGCAGCCCGGTGGTAAGGGGCGCTTGTGATACGAGGGCATGGCGGAGGGGACGCGTTGCATGGTCCAGCGCAGCGTATCAGAGTGCCCCCTCGCCGTGCTGGCCCGCACGGCCTGTTCCATGAGGCATGGTGCGGTCGCCTTCCTGGAACGTGACCGGTCGCCACGCAGGCTGTGGGGTGAAGGCGGCCCCTTCGAACCATAGATAAGTTATCGATAACGTATTAGCTGCGGGCCCCGATCTGTCCCCGGTCCATCCATGCGCGCGCCAGGTTGGCCGCGACGACACCTGCCACGAGTCCACCGATCAGCCCGGCCGCCTCCCCGAACAACAGCGCACTGCATCGAAGCGCGGCGACCGAGCCCACGCCAAGCACCATCCCGATGGCTGTCGTGGCCCGGTGCTCGCCTGGCACGCGCGGTACGAGCAAGGCCAGCGACAGACCGAGCATCGCGCCCACGGCGACGCACGCCCCCGGCATCGTGCAGCATGTCCCCGAGCTCATGTCCGCATCCAGACGGCAGCACGGCCGCAGGACGGAGAGCGGAAGAGCGAGCGTCGCGAGCCCCGCCAGAAGCCCACGCCGCGCGCCGCGCAGAAGCCATGTACCGCGCCACTCCATGAAGACCCAGACCAGCAGGGTGACGGGCACCCATGCGAGCGCTTCCGGCCCGACGGCGACCACCGCGACCGCGGCAGATGCCGCGGCGACCACCGCCGCTCGCGGGGCGGAGCTGCGCAACCGCCCGAGCTCGTACGCGCGTCTTGCCGCGCGGCGCGCTGCATCAAAGTCACTCCCCATCGGACCCTCCTAGCAGGAGTCGAAGGCGCGCATAGGCGCGCGAGACCCGCTTGCGAAACGCCGGTGCATCGATCGCCGGGCGCGCGGTCTGGCCGAGCAGCGCGCCTATCGCCTCGGCCGACGGCGCATCGAGCGAGGCGATCACCTCCTGCCCCTTCTAGCCGCGACGGCGCGAAGCGTGACAGCCGGCGCGTCGATTTTATGGCTGGCGACGCGTTCACATCGCCTCCACGTCGAGCAGCGACATCATGCCGGCCTCGGCGTGCTCCAGGATGTGGCAATGGAGCATCCAGCGCCCCTCGTCGAGCGGAACCAGGCCGACGTCGACGGTCTCACGCGGGTGGACCAGCACGGTGTCGCGGAAGAACGGCTCGTCGGCTGGTCGGCCGTTGCGGCTCAGGACCTTGAAGAACATCCCGTGAAGGTGGATCGGGTGCAGCCGGCCGGATTCATTGACGAACCGGAGCTTGCTCCACTCCCGCCGCGGCAGCACCGACACCTCGCGGACGACTCCGGTCGGTTCCGGTGTCGTTCCAGCGGCCGGTTGCGTAGCACATGATGGGTTCTCCTTTCATCCCTGCTTGGACGACGCGCGAGTCTCCGCCCCATTACATGTCGAGCACCGAGGCTCAGCTCGCCTGCCTCGGGAGCGAGCCCACCACCGCGCGATCCCGCGACAGGCTCGGAGGCCAGCCCGTCCGTGCGCCTTGCCCGTGAGCGGACGGATCGAAGAACGTGGCGGGCATCCGCCTCTGGGCGCCGCGGGCGAAAAAAACGTGTCCGCGCGTCACGCCTGGCCCGCTGGTGCCTAGAACGAGCGGCGGCATCCCGCTGCACCTCGCCGCTGTGACCAAATGGGTTACATTCTGGGGACACCAGGAACCAGCAAGGAGACACAGTCATGGCTTACTCTCGACTCATCGGCCTCGCCGCTGTCAGCCTCGCCCTCGCTGCCTGCGGAAGCTCGGAGACGGGACCCTCTCCTGTCGAGGGGACGGGAGGGGGCGGCGGTGCGGGAGCGGCGGGCGGCGCGGGGGGGCACGGCGGCACTGGAGAGGGCGGCGGGAGCGGCGGCGGGCCTGCGGCGACGGCGCCCGGAGCGCCGGTGCTGTCGTTCGTGATGCCGATGCTCGACGTGCTTCACGTCGAGTGGGTGCCGCAGCCGGAGTGCGATGAGATCGAGGCCGAGCGCAAGGACCCGATGAACGACTACGCCGTCGCCTTCACCGTCGCAGGGTCGAAGAAGGCCTACATGGATTCCGAGGCGACGGAGAACATGGAGTACACGTACCGTCTCCGCTGTAAGGTGGGCGACGTCTACTCGGGGTACTCGAACGAGATGTCCGGCAACCCCACCGACGAGGAGAGCGGGCATTGATACAGCTTTCGCGTGCCCTTTCGGGCGTCGCCTTGCTGTCCCTGCTCGTGGCCGGGTGCGCCGCCGAGCGGACCGACGAGCCGCCTGTGCCCGATGCCTGGGGCGAGCCCACCGCCGCGCCCGACAGGAACCCCGATCCCAGGATCGTCGAGGTCGATCTCGAGGCCAAGGAGGCAGAGAAGACCTACCTGGAGGGCATGACCACCACGGTCTGGTCCTACAACGGTACGGTCCCCGGGCCTCTCATCGAGGCGAACGTGGGCGACACGCTGATCGTCCACTTCAAGAACAGCCTGCCAGAAGAGACGACCATCCACTGGCACGGCATCCGGGTGCCCAACGAGATGGACGGCGTGATGGCCGTGCAGGAGCCGATCGCGCCAGGCGAGACGTTCACGTATGAGTTCACGCTTCGGGACGCGGGGTTTACCTGGTTCCACCCGCACGTGATGGAGCCGGAGCAGATCCAGAAGGGTCTCTTCGGCCTGATCCGCGTGCGCGGACCGAACGAGCCGGAAGCCGATGTCGAGAAGATCGCCGTGCTCGGGGACGTGTTCCTGAACAAGGACGGGACGTTCAATGAAGAGCTCGACGACGACACGATCATGATGGGCCGTGAGGGCAATGTCGTGCTCGTCAACGGCCAAGTGACGCCAGCGCTCGACGTGCAACCGGGCGGGCTCACGCGTCTCCGGATCGTCAATGTGGCGAACGGGCGCTTCTTCAACCTGGCGCTCCCGGGCCACACGTTCCGCGTCATTGGCACCGACGGCGGGCTGATCCCGAAGCCGTACGATACCGAGAGGCTCCTGGTCTCTCCCGGCGAGCGCTACGACGTGCTGCTGATCGCCGCGGGCGAGCCAGGAACGGAGCTCACCCTGATGAACGAGCCCTACGAGCGTGGGCACCACACCGGACTGGCCGAGCCGATGCCGCTCGCCAGGGTGCGGATCGGCGAGGGGCCCGGGCTGTCCGGGCGCACGCTCCCCGAGACGGGCCCCGCCATCGAGCGGCTGCCGGGCGGGCCGGCGGAGGCGACGATCACGTTCGACGAGGGATATGTCGACGGCAAGCTGACGTTCACGATCGACGGCAAGGCGTTTCCGGACGTGCCGCCGATCGACGTCCAGGAGGGATCGGTCCATGTCTATGACCTGAAGAACGACGCGGAGATGGACCACCCGTTCCACCTGCACGGCTTCTTCTTCCAGGTCCTGGCCAGGGACGATGTGCCGGTGGCCGACGAGGAGCTCGCCAACAAGGACACCGTGATCCTGCCGCAGCGGTCCACCGTGCGCATCGTGACGCGCTTCGATGAGCCGGGCATGTGGATGTATCACTGTCACATCCTCGAGCACACCGAGCGCGGCATGATGGGTGAGATCCACGTCGAGCCCTGAGGACCCGCTCACCTCCGGAGGTCGAGCAGGCGTCGCGCGAGCGCCGCGGCGGCGACCCATGCCGGGATGACCTGAAGGACACCCGTGATCTCGAAGATCGCATTGTCCGGCATCACGTAGGTGGGCGGTGGAAAGAGGCGCGGGAGCGCCGGCGACCGAGGTGCGAGGAAGTACAGCGCGTCCTTCAGCACGTGGTTGTAGATACCCTCGTACACCCCGATCCAGGCGATCGGGATGAGCGCCAGCACGGCGACGAGCACGAAGAACGAAGCTCGCCCGGCTGGCCGCTCGCTGGAGACCGGCCGCCGGCGGTCACCCGTCGCGGAGGAGCTCATCAAGGCTCGCCATACAGCGTCGCCGCCCCTGCCTTGTCGAGCCAGGTCAGCACGTAGTCTCCCCCGTTGGTGCCCTCGCACCGGCTCTCCGCGTTGTAGTGCATCACCGACCCCGGATCATAAGGCGTGAGCGCCCGCCAGCCGGGACGCTCTGTGCAGGCGCCGTTGCCCTCCGGCCGGGTGTGCTCGTGCCGGAAGCCGAGGACGTGCCCGAGCTCGTGCCGGAGGACCCCGGTCAGGGTCTTCGAGGCGGAGCGAGCGATGTTCTCCAGATCGATGAAGACCTGGTGATACCCCCGCGCGACCATGCTCGGAAGGAAAGCCCGCCCGTTGTACGTGGTGCCGCTGGCGGGGACGACCTCGAACAGCACGGGATGCTCCTCGGACTCGCAAGCCTCGTCCTGGTCGGGCTCGTAGATGAAGCGCACGGCGGCGGCGCTCGCCCAGCTGGACTCGGCCGACCGCGTCGCGGCGACGACCGCGTCATGATCGTCGCCGAAGCGCGGAGAGACGCAATACGTCAGGTTCATCTTCTGCTCGTCGCTCCACCGGTCATCGCTCCCGTCGTCGCGCTTGTTGACGATGAGCGCCCCCGGTTGCCGGCGCTCGGCGGAGAGCTCCTTCAGGGTCACGTCGTCGTGAACGCCGATGTCGCCGTCGACGAGATAGGCGCCGTCGTTCGGATCACGCGGGAGGCTGGCCTTCCATCCATCGAAGCTCTGGTAAGTATCAGCGACGGGCTCGCCCGCATCGGACGACGGGTCGGCGACGCAGCCCGCCGCGAGGACGGAGGAGGCGGACAAAAGGAGGAGAGAACCTTGAATAGATGGAGGGATGAACATGGTGAGCTCCTTGCTCGGGTCGAGCCGGGCCAAAACCCCATGATTGCGCAAGGACTACGCGAGCGCCATACGAGGGCTTCGAGGCCGCCGGGAGGACGGAAGTCCCCGTGCCAGGTTCGATCGCCCCGGTGGAGGAGCGAAGCGGCCGCCTCGTTGTGCCTTCCACGGTCACGGACGAGCGTCATGCGGCATCAGTCTTCGTCGATCGGAGCGCCGCTCGGCGCTCCTGAGTTGTGACCTGTGGGGTCACAGCGCGCCCGACACCGGCCGCCGGGCGAGGGGCGCCATCTGCGCGCGTCGCGCAGGCCCTGCGCCGGCGCGCTCGCGGGATCGCCGGCGCCGACAGGCGGTGAACGCGCGGCACGACGTGTGCTTTGGGCCCTGGCATGAAGTCGAGATTGCTCGCCGCCATGCTCGCGCTGGCGTCGCTCGGCGGCGCGCAGGCCGCGCAGGCGGAGGAAGCCGGGCTGACGGCGATCGTCGCCGACGTACTCGCCCGGAACCCATCGCTGCGCGCGGGCGCGAAGCGCGTCCGCCCGCTCCTGATGACGGTGCTCACCAACGTGTTCGGCCTCCTCCCCGTGCTGCTCGACGATGGCGTCGGGGCCGACGTGGCCAAGCGCATCGCCGCGCCCATGTGGGGAGGGCTGGTCTCGCTCACGCTGCTGACGCTCCTGGTGATCCCCGTGATGTACGTGGTGTGGAGGAGCTTCGAGCTCCGCCGGGCCACGCCCGCGGCGCCGCCGACTGCGGCTCCAGCGCTGGCCGCCGCGGAGGAAGCCGCTCAGGGCTGAGCGTACTGCGTCAGGTCGTTCCGCTCAGCGCCGCCCCGCGCTGCGCCCTGGCCGGTCTCAGGGCACGCTCTGGTGCCCCGCGCCGGCTGCCCCGCCCGGCCGCAGCTGCGCGACCTGCTGACACGCGGCGGCGCAGCGGCGGCACTCGTCGGCGCAGGCCTTCATCTGCGCGTCACCCGTGAACCTGTCACAGCTCTGGGCGCAGAGCTCGCAGATGCTCGCGCACGCGGCCGTGACCTGGCTGTGTTGCGGCGAGCCGCGCATCAGGAACGTCGCGGTCGTCTCGCAGATCTTGGCGCAATCCTGCATGAGCTGCATGTGGGATGGCTCCGCGTGCGAGCCTCCCCTATAGAGGCAGTGCTGGATCGTCTGTACGCAGATCGACTCGCAGCTCTGGGCGTGGCTGGCCGTGTTCACGAAAGCCGTGCTCAGAGTGAATGCCTTGTGAGCCATGTGTCCCTCCCCTATTTCGATGATGCTTCTCGATGCCTCGCGAGCTCATCTCGCGCGCACAGGATGAGTCCGACTGGCAGGGCGAGAGACTTGTCGAATTCACCAGGTTCGTCATGTCAGAGCGCTCCGCATTCGCGGCTCGGATGGAGGCTGAACCAGCGCCGGCGCCGCGCATGCGTCGTGCCATTCTGCTTGCCCATGCGTCTGGGCTGCTCACAGGGCGATGCTTGGAACAGATCTGGGCGGATGGGATTCGAGAGGGGTGATGGGATCGATGTGACCTGCACGGTCACTTTCATCTATCCGAACGACCAGGCTGTCGCCATCCGCGGCCGGTGCGCTGGCGCGAGCACGCGGCTCGCGCCCGCTGGAGGGCTCACTCGCCGTGAGCCAGGGACCGCTTCCGTCCGCTGCTCACTTCTTCGGTGCGACGGCGATGGTGCCCTTGATCATCCCCATGCCGCACTCGAACTTCAGCTCACCTGCCTTCAGCTCGGGGAGGTCGATGGTCACCGGCTGTCCGGTCGGCAGCTCCTTGCGGATGCCGAGGCTCGGGAAGACGACCTCCCTGGTGCAGCCGCCGCTGTCGTGACGGACGAGCCTGAGCTCCAGCCGCTCCCCCTCGACCGCGGCGATCTTGTCGGGCACGAAGGCGCCGTGGACCATGATCTCGACCACCCGCGGGGCCTTCTGTGGCTCGGCGCTCGCGCGAGGCGAGCCGCCGAGCACGGAGGCGACCGAGGTGATGCCGAGCGCGATCGAGAGAATTGCGTGCGTGAGCTTCATGAGAGGATCTCCTTTGAGGTTCTGGGTGGAAGACGCGCGGGTCTCCGCGGCATTACGGTCGGGCGCGGATTTCAGCTCGCGTGCCGGAACCGGCGGAGCCGGAGGGAGCTGAGGAGCACGGAGACGCTCGAAAGGCTCATGGCCGCGCTCGCCAGGACCGGCGACAGGAGCCAGCCGGTCAGCGGGTAGAGCGCGCCGGCGGCGATCGGGATGCCGACCACGTTGTAGATGAACGCCCAGAAGAGGTTCTGGCGGATGGTCCGCAGCGTCGCGCGCGAGAGCCCGAGCGCCGTGGGCAGGGCGGCGATGCCGCCACGGAGCAGCGCCACGTCGGCCGCGGCGACCGCGATGTCGGTGCCGCTCGCGACCGCGATCCCCACGTGGGCGCCGGCGAGGGCGGGCGCGTCGTTGATGCCGTCGCCGACCATGGCGACGATGCGCCCGCGCTCCCGCTCCTCGCGCACGATGCGCGCCTTGTCCTCGGGGCGGACCTCGGCGAAGACCTCGTCAATCCCCAGCTGCTGCGCCACCGCGCGTGCCGTCGCCTCGCGGTCCCCTGTCACCATGGCGACGCGCACGCCGAGCTGGTGCAGCGCGGCGACGGCCTCCTTGGCTTCGGGGGTCGGCAGGTCGGCGACGGCGACCAGGCCGGCGAGGCGGCCCTCGACGGCGACGAACGAGGGGGTGTTTCCGCACCGGGCGAGGCCCTGGGCGAGCTCCTCGAGCGGCGTGGCGTCGATCCCGAGCTCGGCGAGGTACCGGGCCGTGCCGATGTGTACTTCCCGGCCGTCGATGCGGGCGACCACGCCGCGTCCGGCGTCGGCGCGAAAGTCCTCGGGCGCGGAGAGCGAGAGTTTGCGGGCACGTGCGCCCTCGACCAGCGCCCTCGCGACCGGGTGCTCGCTGCCAAGCTCCGCTGATCCGACGAGGCGCAGGAGCTCGTCCTCGGAGACCTCGGCCAGCGCCTTCACGGCCGCGAGCTGCGGGCGTCCGGCCGTGAGCGTGCCCGTCTTGTCGACGAGGACGGTATCGACGCGGCTGGCGGCCTCGAGCGCCGTACCGCCCTTCACGAGCACGCCGAGCTCGGCGCCGCGCCCGGTGCCCACGGCCACGGCGGCGGGTGTCGCAAGGCCCAGGGCGCAAGGGCAGGCGATCACGAGGACGGCGACGAACCGCTCGACCGCGGCAGCGAACCCCGCCGCGCTCGGATCCATCGCGACCCAGACGACGAACGCGAGCGTGGCGATGCCGAGGACCACCGGGACGAAGATGCCGCTCACGGTGTCAGCGAGGCGCGCGATCGGCGCCTTCGAGCCCTGCGCCTGCTCGACCGCCTCGACGATGTGGGCGAGCGCGGTATCGGCGCCGGTCTTCGTGATCCGCACCGTGAGCTGCCCGCTCTGGTTCAGCGTGCCGCCGAACACAGGCGCTCCGGTGCTCTTGTCGACGGGGAGGCTCTCGCCTGTGAGCATCGACTCATCGACGGCCGAGGTGCCGGAGACGACCTCGCCGTCGCTCGGCATCCGCTCTCCCGGCCGAACGCGGACGATGTCGCCGGGCGAGAGATCCGCGGCCGGGATCTCCTCTTCCAGATCACCGCGCAGGCGCCGCGCCGTCCTGGGCTGGAGCGCGACGAGCCCACGTACCGCGTCGGTGAGGCGCTTGCGGGCGCGTGTTTCGAGGAGCTTGCCGAGCAGAACGAAGCTGATGATGGCCCCGGCGGCCTCGAAGTAGACATGGGGCTGCATGCCGTGCTCGGCGTGCGGAAAGAGCTGCGGGGCGACGACGGCGATCGCGGAGTAGACCCACGCGGCGCCGGTGCCGAGGGCCACGAGCGTGTTCATGTCGGCCGCCCGGTGCAGGAGCGCGGCCCAGGCGAGCCGGAAGAACCTGCGGCCGGGACCGACGACCACCGCGGTCGCGAGGGCGAGCTGGACGAACCGGCCGATCGTGCCGTCCGCTCCCGGGATGCGGCCGTGCGACATCCCCAGGACGAGCAGCGGGACGGACAGGACGAGCGAGATCACGAAGTCCCGCCGGAGGACGCGCCGCTCGCTGTCGAGGCTCTCCTCGGCGGCGGCTGCTCGATCGGCAGGAGCAACGGTGGGGCTGCCCGGCGCGGCGCTGCTCTCCGGGACGCTGTAGCCCGCGCTCTCGATGGCGGCGACGAGGGTCTTGGTGGACGCGGCCGACGGATCGAACGTGACCGTGGCCGTGCGGGTCACAAGGTTGACCTTCGCGTCGCTGACGCCGGGGAGCGCGAGCAAGGCCCGCTCGATGCGCCGGACGCAGGCGGCGCAGGTCATGCCCTCGACAGGCAGATCGATGCGGCAGATGGCGTCCTGGGGGGCGGGAATGGAAACGGATGCGGTCGACATGATCACCTCTTTGTCGACCAGCACAGACGCAGGGGCACTCCGCGGATTACGGCAAGAGCGCTGGAGCTCACCGCGCAAGTGGCTGCACGGCCGGCATGTCCGGGGCACTGGGGGGGCTTCGCCCAGCTCCCCCGACGAACGCGACGGCTCCTGCGCCGTGTAATGAATCCCGATGGCTGCGTCTTCGGGGGTGAGCGGCCCGTGGGTCGCCGAAAGGAAGACGTCATGAAAGAGACCATGCTTCAGGTGGACGGGATGAGCTGCCCGTCCTGCGTCCGCCACATCGACAGCGCGCTTCGCGAGCTCGGCGGCGGCGTGGCCAAGGTCGACGTGCGCCTGCGCGAGGGCACCGTCGTGGTGCAGCACGATCCGGCGAGCGCGTCCGTGGATGCCCTCGTCGAGGCGGTGCGCGGGGCCGGTTACGACGTGCGCCCCCGCGCCGCCTGAACGCCCGCAGCGCCCGGGGCTCGTGGCCTGATGAAGGTCAGGTCACGAGCTCCGGCGCGCCCACCCTCGGAGGAAGTCACCTTGATCGTTCTCATTGGAGGCGGACTCGCTTCCGCGCGTGCCGCCGAGACGCCACGGGCCGAGGGCTATCGCGGACCGCCCTCAGCCTCGGGACGGCTCAGCGCGTGGAGCGCAGCCCCGCCAGCAACCGAGGAGATGCACATGGCTGACCCGTCCCGTTATCCCGACGCCGGCCTGAGGCTGGACGGCGGGTCTACCCCTCCCATGCCGCGCTGGGTGAAGGCGTTCGGGGCCATCGTTGTCGTCGTAGTCGTGCTGTTTATCGTCCTGCACCTCACCGGCATGAGCCTTGGTGGTCCAGGTAGCCACACGCCGGCCGGTCACCACGGCCCCGCGCCTCTGGAAGGCGGCCACGGATGATGACGATGACACCCCCGCTCCGGAAGCTCGCGCTCACCGCGCATGTCACGTCCTCGGTCGGCTGGCTCGGCTCCGTCGCGGCCTTCCTCGCGCTCGCGATTGCCGGTTTGACCTGGCAGGAGGCGCCGACGGTGCGCGCCGCCTACCTCGCGATGGATCTGATCACGTGGCTCGTCATCGTCCCGTTGAGCCTCGCCTCGCTGCTCACCGGGGTCGTCCAGTCGCTCGGCACGCCGTGGGGCTTGCTCCGGCACTACTGGGTCATGTTCAAGCTCCTGCTGACCGTCGTCGCCACGGGCGTCTTGCTGCTGCACACGCGGCCGATCCACTACGTGGCGAGCGTCGCGGCCGAGACGGCGCTGTCCGGTCGAGATCTTCGCCAGGTGCGCATCCAGCTCGTGGCCGATGCTACTGCCGCCCTGGTGACGTTGCTCGTGGCCACGGCGCTCTCGGTGTACAAGCCGCGGGGCGTGACGCGCTACGGGCGGCGTGAGCAGCGCGCGGCGCTCGTCCCGTAGCTGCTGGGACTGCGCCTCGGCCCCGGCAACGGGCCGAGCCCAACGACGCTGGTGTCTCTCTACTGGCTAGGGCCACCCCTCGTCCACGCGCAGAGGTTGCGGTTGGTCTGCGCCGGGGCCATGTCGCGCAACCCCAGCAGCGGCCTCGAGCTGGTCGACTCACACGTCGCCAACCGCATCGATGCTGCACCGGCGAAGGCGCTCGAGGCCGTCTACCTTCTGACCACGACCGCGGCGGACTACTTCCGGGGGCTGGGCTTCGCCTCGGCGTCGCGCGAGGCGGTTCCAGCCGAGCTCGCCGCCTCCCCGGAGTTCGCGGGAGCCTGCCCAGCATCGGCGACCTGCTCCTGGCGGATCCCACGAATCGCATCGGTTCGCCCCCGCAAAGTGGTCCTTCCGGCACTCGTGTCGGTGATGTATCGGGTGATCGAGGCTTCGTTCATCGGAGTCTCCACCGGAGTGTTAGCAGGTGTGTGGGTCGAGGCCGCGCGCCAGGCGCCAAGCGTCGGGCGAAGCCCGTCCGCCTTCATCGCCGTGTCAGACGCCTCTGCCGGCGGCAACGATGGCGGCGTAGTCGTGCGCGCTCTTCGATACTGCCTCGTTCGGATGCACGCACACGAGCCCGCGCCAGTCGGCGGGCGTCTGATCATCGATGAGGATGTCAGGCTTGGGCAGGAATCCCGTGAAGCAACGCTCGATGCCAAGTTCGCGCGCGGAGTTTTGGGCGTAGTCGGCTCCACCCGTGCTCCAGCAATACAGCACGAATCACGAGGCGAGCGAATGGCGATCTGGAGGGTGGGCAACAGCTAAATAGCCGAGCCTGATTCGGCAACGGGTAGAGCCTCGCCAGCCAGGAGAACAGCAGCCGGAGGGCCCAGGACCGGCCTCCCAAAAGCCTGAGCCCGCCTGTCCGTCGCCGAATCGTATTCACCTATTTAGACGCTCGATCGGCGCCCGCTCACTCATAGCCGGCTGCAATGATGTTGTTTTGGAGCGCGTCCTCCGTAGCGTCGGTCGGGTAGCCGGCGGCGATCGCGCCCTCGTAGAACGTACCCGCGCTGTCGTTCGCGCCGCCGTCGGGCTTGCAGCAATCACCGCCGCTGCCGAGCACGATGGCGCCTTGCTTCTTCATCGGGCTATAATTGGGCGGCAGCGAGCCCTCGTAAAGCTTGGTCAGACTGCCGGACTGGGCGTCGCCGCCCTTCAGCGCGAAGCGCGTCGTCCCGTCGTTCTTCAGGATCGCAGTGACGTACTTGTGCGGAAACGCCTTTTGATTCGGGTTCCAGTTGCTGCTGCCGCCAGGAAACAGACCCCACTCCAGGTCGGCCTGCACCCACGGACCGGTGCCGGAGCAGCCTCCAAACCAACACTGCTTGCTGAAGTTGATGGCGTCCATGGCACCAGCTCTGTCGGCCTTGCGGGTGGTCTCGCTGTTGCCGTAGTCGAAGCAGCACCCGCCGTTGACGTGGGTGCCGCTCGTCACCATGTACAGGCCTTCCGGCGCGCTGCCCGTCGGAACGCCGGTGGTATGGCCGTCGCGCCAGTAGCTGTTTCCGGGGTTGATGTAAAGCGAGTAGACCTTGCTCCCGCTGACCTTCAGCGACTCCGTGGTGGCCTTCGCTGGGCTGCTCCTCGGTGAACCGGGCACCACGTCCGAGCCCTGGTACCAGAGGTCATTCCCGTGTCCGGACTGGTCGTAGAGCACCGTGATCACGCACGAGGTCCCGGCGCAGAACGCGTCCTGTGGTGCGGAATCGGCGGGGCCTCCGGCTTTGAGCACGGAGATGTCCTTTGTCGTGTTGTCCGAGGCACGCCGGACCTGGTAGAGCTTTCCGGTGTAGGCCCCGAACAGGGCGCGCACTGTGCTATGGGCGGCAACACACGGCGTGCCGCCGCTCGCGTAAAGATCGCACGGCCCGGTCGATGCGTTCGCGTCACCGGAACCGCCGGTGCCACCAGCTCCCCCGGTCGCTGCGCCGCCGCCTCCACCAGCTCCCCCGGTCGCTGCGCCGCCGCCATCCCCCGCTCCCCCGGTCGCTGCGCCGCCGCCATCCCCCGCTCCCCCGGTCGCTGCGCCGCCGCCGCCGCCACCACCGTCTCCTCCAGTTGCCCCGCCCGCGTCTCCGGTCGCCGTGGGCTTCTCGGCTCCGGGGTTGTCAGCGGTGCAGCTCAAGCCTTGCGCGGCCAATACGACCAATACGAACGTGAGCATCAGCGTCTTTTTCATCTCTTCTCCTGATCGAGCGCTATTGCCGAGGGAATGCAGCTCGCAAAGCCAAGTGGCCACCTGACTTGGCCACTGTGCCACGGGCCCGTGGCGCCCGTAGCGACGCCGGTTTGCCTCGAGCGAACGAAGACAGTAGTCCCAATGGCATCTCTCCTCGATTCGGGTCGCTGGTCGAGCCGGATGGGAACCGAGAGCGCCGAAGCAGAAGGAGGCCCCTACAGGTCAATGTGAACGTTCACATTCCGGATGTCAATTCCAATCGACCGGCCTGCCGCTGTCCTCGAGCCCGGGGGAGGACGAGGCTGGCGGGTCTCCTTCGGAGCACCGCGTCGAGCGAGGGATCGTTCGGAGCGCGGCGTCAGGAGAGATCGGCACAGGATCGCGATCTTCGCCGGCCCGCTCGTCTACCAGGCCTCCAACGGCGTCTGGCTGACCGACCATGTGTCGCCCGCCTTGCGTGTCGTGCTGGCCCGGCCAGGGTCCCGCCCGGCAAGCGGGAAGGCCGCACCTTCCCATGTCGGGATTCCGACATACCCATCGTGCTTCAGGTCCTGCAAATATTCAATCGCTGGATGTCCTCCACGATGAAGGCGAACAACGCCGTTCCGGTCTTGGTCCGCATGCCGCGCTCAACGTTCCTCCTGCCGCGTGCATGGGGCGACCAGCGGTCGACTGGAACGACGACAGCCCCGAGGGCCTCATGGGGTCGGTCATCCTCTGCTCATGGCCGACGGACACCAGGCACCGCCGCGAGCGTCCCGCGGCCGCCTCCTGCTTGCCTTCGCCCCTCCCGCTCGGTAGCGTCGGTCCCGGGTAGACCTCGTGCCGGCCCCGATCGTCGTCGATATCGCATCGGGTCCTGCCGTACAGGGCGAGCTCCCGGCGCTCCTCGTCGAGGCGTGCTCCCGCGCTGCCGGCGGCGGCGGGTGCGCGCTCGGCGATCCGAAGCGCGGCGGGACCCCGCTCCGGGCGCTCGCCGTCGTCTGGCTGGACGGCCCGGACTACCGCCGCCTGCGGGTCGACGTCGCCTCGCTCGGCGCACCCGAGGGCACGCTGTCGTCGCGCGAGATCGAGTTCCGCGAGGAGGATCCGCTGCCCGACCGCTACCGCACCGCGGGGCTCCTGGTCGCGGCCCTGGCGTCGGAGCGCGCCGGCTCCGCGACGCCGCCCGACGCGGCCGCCGCCGACCCAACCGGCGCCGAGCCGGCCGCGGACGCACCACCGCCGCGCCCGCTGGGCTGGTTCCTCGCCGCCGGCGGGCTGGTCGGCAACGGCCTCGATGTCGGCCCTGCCGGCGCCGCCGGCCCCGCCCGCGCCGGCGGCTGGGTCATGGCCACGGCGCTCGACCGGCGCTCGGGGTTCTTCGGGACCGTCTCGGCGTCCTATGCCACGGCCCTGCGCGAGCCGGCCCCGGGGCTGTCCGTCCAGTGGCTCGCGCTCGGGGGCGGCGGCGGCATCGCCGCGCCCATCGCGCCGCTCGACGCGCTCGTCCGGGCGAGGATCGAGGCCGCCGCCGACTGGGTCATGGCCTCCCCGGTCGATCCGAAGAAGCCCGAAGAGACAGGGCACGGGTGGAGCCTCGGGACGCGCACGGCGATCGACCTCGTATGGCCGGCCGAGGGCAGCGTGGCCCTCCTCGGGAGCGCCGAGGCGTTCGTGCGGATCCATCAGACCGACCTCCGCGTCCGCCCGAAGCCCGAGGCGGCGCTGCCGAAGGGCGGCGTCACGGGGATGCTGGGGGTGCAGCTGCGCCTGCGCTGATTCCGCGTGTCAGAAATCCCGCCAGGATTTCTGCGATGACGAGGCGGAGGCGGAAGAAATATCAATAATTTCAACCTGTTCTGTCTGATTCGCGGCCGGCTCGCTCGCCGGCGTGGCCCAACGCGGGCCCAAAGGGCCGCCTGCAGCCACCGGGGCGCCCGCTGCGGGCTGGCCGGCGTGGTCATCGACCGCGGCCGGCGCTCGGTGGTGCAGCGCGCGGACGAAGGACACGCCGTTGCTCGGCGACGGCGAGCCCGCCTCCGGGCCCGTGGACATGGGATCACTTCCACCTAAACGGCCGCCCCTGCCGTTCAGTTCGGGGATCGCCTCGTCCAGAGGCGCGAAATCCCCCAAGCCGAGCTCTGCGACCTTGCGCGCCGCGCGCTTGTAGTGGTGGATCTGACGGCTCGACTTATGCCCGGTCCGATCGGAGATCCACGTCTCCGTGCGGCCGTTCGCGAGCTTGATCGTGATGAAGGTCGCGCGGGTGTCGTGCAAGCGTATATTCAGCCTTGACTGCGTGGTCTCGAACAACTCGGGTCGATCGATGCCAGCACGGCGCAGGTGATTTCGAAAATTGTGCGCCCCACTGCGCCCCGGCAGGGGTCCGCTCGGCCCAATGAAGACACGCTCCTTCGGGGGACATATAGCAAAATAGGTCCGAAGCGCGCGCACGACGTCGGGTGAGAGTGCCCAGGCGCGTGGGTCATCTGTCTTGTTCTCGTCGAGCACCACGGCGCCACGCTCGAGATCCAGGTCGGACGGCTCGAGCCTTCCGGCCTCGTCTGCCCGCATTCCCTCGCGAATCAGGAAGCCATAATAGATCCGATAGGACAGCGGAATATTCACCGCCGACATGAGGCGCCTATCCTCGTCGGGATAGAGGGAGCCTTTGGCCTTGTTGTCCTCCGCCTTGGGGATCCATCCACGCGGCAAAGGATTGCTGGCGATGATGCGCGCCGGATAGGTCGCGAGCGCGAGTATCCGATGAATGACCTTTGCGACTCCTTGACGCGAGGAGTCCTCAAGATGTCCCGGCAGCATGGAGATCGCTCGATCCGCATGATCGAGCGTCAAACGAGAGAGAGGAACGGGACCGAGTACCCCTAGAGGACCGATCAGTTTGATTTTGTGGTAATCCCGAGCGCTTCGACGGAAGCGCTCGACGGTCTCGTCGGACCATGATCTCGTCCGCATCCGGAGGTGCACGGATGGAACGATGGTTGCCACCGGTGGAGCTGTCGCGGCAGGAACAGGCGCTCATGAAGCGGTTGACCCGGGTGCGAGCCCTGTTCGGCTTTCTCAGGCTGCACCGGCACGAGCTATTCGACGAGACGTTCCAGGAGCAGCTCGAGAGCATGTACCGGACCACGGGCGCAGGTGAGCCGCCGCATCCGCCGGCGCTGATGTGCATGGTCACGCTGCTCCAGGGCTACGTCGGTGCATCGGATGCCGAGGCGGTGGAGCTGTCGATCGTCGACCTTCGCTGGCAGATGGTGCTCGGCTGCCTGGGGGCGGCCACGCCCGCGTTCTCGCAGGGCGCGCTGCAGGGGTTCCGAGAGCGGATGGTCGAGCATGAGATGGACCGGGTGCTGCTGGAGCGGACCGTGGCGCTCGTTCGGTCCGGCGCGATGACGGAGGGCGAGAGGCGTGCGGTGTCCAAAGCGCTGCGCGTGGCCGTCGATAGCCGCCCTTTAGCGGGAGCCGGGCGGGTTGAGGACACGATCAACCTGCTCGGCCATGCAGCACGCAGCATCGTTCGCGTCGTGTCGAAGATCATGGAGCGCCCGCCCGAGGAGATCTGCCGCAAGGCGGGCATTCCGCTGCTGCTGGCGCCCAGCATCAAGGCGGGGCTCGACCTCGATTGGAGCGACCCGAAACAGAAGGCGGCGGCGATTCAGATCCTGGAGCGGCAGGTCTCGTCGCTGCATCAGTGGGTGGACCGCCATCTGGACGACGTCGTCGAGCAGCCGCTCCGCTTCTACTTGGATGCGGTCACACAGGTTCGGGACCAAGACCTGGAAACGGGTGAGGATGGGACCGTTCGCATCCGTCAAGGTGTTGCAGCCGACCGCCGTGTATCCATTGAGGACGCCGAGATGCGCCACGGCAGAAAGAGCCGCTCGAAGAGGTTCGATGGCTACAAGGAACACATCGCACGCGACCTGGACCTTCCCGTCATCGTCGCCTGTGCGGTCACGCCAGCGAATCGCCCCGAAGAAGAGGGGGCTGCACCGATCGCCGAGGACATCCGGCGTCAGCGGCTGCACGTCGGCGAGCTCCACATCGATCGCGCCTATGTGAACAGTCCCGTCGTCGGCGATGTGATCCGCGATGGTGGCCAGGTGTTCTCGAAGCCCTGGGGACAGCGTGCTCGCAACCCCAACCTGTTCAGCAAGCGCGACTTCAAGATCGACCTGCGCACCAAGACGATCACCTGTCCGGCAGGACAGGTCGAGGTATTCGAGCCAGGCGACACGGTCCAGTTCGATCCTGAGGAGTGCGGCGCGTGCCCCCTCCGAGCCAGATGCACCCAAGCCGCCTCGGGACGGGGGCGGACCGTGTCCATCGCGAAGGACGAGGCTCTGCAGCGCAAATTCCGGAAGCTGCAGCAAACGGGGGCAGGTCGCGCCGTGCTCCGCCAGCGGGTAGCTGTGGAGCATGCGCTCGCCCACATCGCGGCACGGAAGGGCCACACTGCACGCTACATCGGCGCCAGGCGAAATTTCTTCGACCTCCGGCGCGCAGCAGCGATCCAGAATCTCGAGGCGGCCCAGCGCCTGATACAGCAGGCAGCGTAACCTGACGGAATTAAATGGTTTTCAATGTGTTTGTCGCTCTAGAACATGATTGAGCTTATGCCGGTATTGCTCTGGATGGCGAAGCGCTTTCACATGCAGTGGGTATTGCTCGGCAAGCCTTCCAGAAACAACCAACTCGGCGAACTCAGCGAAGGTTGTTTCCCCGGACGCGCGAGCACGCGCTTCGCCCCTGCAGAGCTGCTCGATGGCAAGCCGGACGTCGCGGAGCGCGCTGCCCTCGCGCGCCGCAGCCCGCTCCAGCAGCGGCAAGCCGAGCACGATCTGGCCGGCCGCGAGCAGACGCCCGGCGAGCTCGGACAGCACCTCCAGGCGCGCGTTGGCTTCCTGCTCGGTCCGGCACGTCGGCAAGCTGAACGTGCATCGACCGGCCTCGCCAAGGCTGAGGCGCGCGGTCCATGTCTTCCCGCGCAGCCGGACGGAGGCCGGAGCCATTGGCGCGCTTGTCGCCTGCGGGCCTGTCGGGCGCGCGGGCCGCCAGCTTCGATAGCGCCGTCGTGCTCACCGAACTCGGCGCGCCTGCGGCGGGCGCAGCTTCCTCCGCTCCCGGAGAGGGCCGCCCGCCAGAGCGGCTCGGACGCGAACGCCGGTCGGTCGACGGTGGTGCAGGGAGGGATGAGGCGGGGGACGACGCCGAGCGCTTGGCGCGCGCCCGTCGCTGGGGTACGTCAGTCATGGGTCGGTCTCCGGTGATGCGGGGGTCGATCAAGGGCCCGTCCGGCGTTCGCTGCGCCGAGCGGGCCCGCTCTACTTCGGCGACAGCCTAGCACGGCTTGTTCCTGCAGGAGGAACGCTCGCCCGGTCGGTGTGCGTACATAGGACAGATTCGAGGCCGGCAGAGGCCAGCACGGCGGCAACCCGCGTGCGCTCATCCACCTCTGCGTCACGGCGCGATGCTGGGTCACCAGCCAGCGCTTGGAGGTAGGCGACGAACGCTTCGCGCTGGACGAGACGCAGCTTGCCAAGCCTCGTGACCGGGAGCGGGAAGCCTGGTCCGCGGATCGTGTCGAGGTAGACGCGTGCCGGGATCCCGGTGACCGACTCAACATTCTTCTGCGAGAGCAGCTCCGGCTGCGGTGCTGTGAGTGTGAGCCCCTCCAGCGGGATCGCGAGCGTCGCCGTTGCTGTGACGGGATGGGCAAGCCCCCTCGAGGGGCACGATCCTCGGGCAGGCACGTCCGGGAATGTCCTCTCCACCACGCGTGTGCCGTGTTCCACCTGACGAGGCGCAAGGGGTGCCGATACACGGGCGAGAGCCGCTCGTGTCATGATGTACCTCCATCCGTGTTGGGTTCGTTCGCAACCGTGACCGACGCCGCCGGAAGGGGCACGAAACGGTAGTTCTGCGCTCCCGGTAGTTCGCCGCGAACTACCGGTGTACGCGCCCGGAAAGAACATCAAGCGATGTCGCGGGGTTAGGTGTTTTTGGAAGCGTCGCTGAGGGGCCGAAAAACTGGGAAAATGAAGGGCTCGATTTGGTAGTTCTGCGCGCCCCTTCCGCCCCGCGCGCGGAGGTGACACCGAGGCGGGCGCCGGGACCGGCTGCGGCGTCGGGCCGCGATGGCGCCCCGAGGAGGTGCGTCCGGCTGAGGAGCCCCGGCACCGGCCGGCGCCTCGTCAGCCGCTACGAGCACATCTTCGCCTGATGTGCGCTGCTCCTATCGGGGGAGGGAATCGCCTCGACGCGGTCGCCGTCTTGCCCTAACACCATGCGGCCATCGTGGTTCCAGCCGATGCCGCCCTTGTCCGGCGGTTCCCGATCATGGCCAACGCCCTCCAGCGTGAGCTGGTCCTCGTCGAGGTAGCCAATGCCGATCGGGTCGCCGCCGTACCTGGGCTGCCGTGGCGCGTCCCGATCACGCCGTCGTGCGAGCTGACCTCCCGTACCAGCGCAATCCACTCAATCTGGGGTCTTGCAAGGCTCAGCCGAAAACCGCGCTCGTGGTCGTCGAGGCAGTGTGCGCGCCGCCATGCACGCGTTCACGCTCGGTTGCCCTCTCCTCGTCGCGACTTCATCGTGGACGGCCAATAGCCCCTCGATGAGCGAAGCTGTGGCGCCCGCCGTGTGTACGCCGAACAGGCACAGAGGCATTCATGAATGCCTCGATCTCGGCATGCACGGGGCGGCTCAGCATGAGCGCAGCGCTTGACGCGCGATGCAGCGTCGTGGCACTGCTGTTCGCCGGGGAGGCTGCGATGTCGCCAGTTCCGCGTTGTGTGCACCGGGCATTGATCCCGCTCTGGATGTTTCTCGCTTGCGTGCTCGGGTCGGGCGGGTGCTATTGCGCCTTCGGCGAGCCGCTTCCGGAGCCGCCTGGCCTCGTTGCCTGCCGGACGCAGCGCGCGCATGCCCCAGCCACGTCCCGTCCCGCGCCGGAGGTCGAGACCGTCGCCGCCGGCACCATCCCCGGGGCGTTTTCCATCACGAGCACCGGTGAGGCCCTGTACACCATGGATCTGGCCTCGCCGCCCTCGCGTGCGGGCATGGGTCCCGGGATCCAGATCGTCTACCGGAGCGACGGCGGCGACGGCGTGCTCGGCAACGGCTTCTCCCTCGCCGGGCTGTCCGCGATCACACGATGTCCGAAGAGCCTCGCGCAAGACGGGGAGATCCGCGGCGTGCGGTACGACGGAGACGACGCGCTCTGCCTCGACGGCCAGCGCCTCGTCGCCGTGGGAGAGGGGCCGGGAACCATCGAGTACCGCACGTTCCCGGATACCTTCGTCAAGGTGGTCGGTCACTACCCTCCGGAACGTAGCGCGCCCACCGAGGCGCTCTTCTTCGAGGCGAATCTGCCCTCCGGCCGTATCGTGGAGTACGGCCGCGCCGACGGCAGCAAGCCGCTCGCGCGAGGCGGCGTCCCGCGCGCGTGGCTCGCGAACGAGGCCCGCGACGGCCGCGGCAACGCCATGACGTACGCATATTGCCTCGCCGAGGCCGAGGACGGCCATACCGCCGAATATGCGGTCGACGAGATCCGCTACACGAGCTTCGAGGGCACGCCGTCGCTCGAGCCTTCCCGGGCGGTGCGCTTCGTGTACGGGACCAAGGACGCGGCCGCGGTTCGCATGGGCTACTCGGGTGGCATGGCGCTCCAGCGCTCGCTTCGCCTGGAGGAGATCCAGATGCTCGGTCCGGGCGACGCGCTGGTCCGGAGCTACGGTTTCCGCTACGAGCTCAGCCCGACGACGAGCCGGACGCTCCTGACCCAGGTCGAGGAGTGCGCGAGTGACGGGGTCTGCAAGCCTCCGACACGGTTTCAGTACAGCCGCGGAAAGCCCGGATTCGAGCAGCTGACGACGGACATCGACAAGCCGGTCTCCGAGAAGGCGAGCCCGATGGTGTTCGACATCGACGCCGACGGCCTCGACGATCTCGTGATTCCGGACATCGTCCCGGGGTCCAGCACGCCGTCGCATCCGATCACCACGTGGCAGGTGGCGCGCAACCTCGGGCCCAGCGCCTCGCCGTCCTTTCTCGCGGCGCCGGAGCGCGCCTTCCTCCAGGATTGGCTGTTCGTCGCCGATGCGGATGGACCGTCCGACCCGGCCCTTCTTCAGCCTGAGCTCGGGACGGTGCTCGATTACAACGACGATGGGCAGATGGACGTCTTTCTCCACGACGTCTTCGACAGCAGGACCACATGGCAGGTGCTCCTGTCCCGGCCGGACCGGACCTTCGCGCTGCATGACACGGGCATCCGCCGGCCGTTCCCGCTCGGGAGCACGCCAAAACCGCCGAGCCTGAGCAGCCCCGTCGCCTCGGTGCACCTCGCCGATCTCGACGGCGACTCGGTGCCGGATCTGATCCAGTGCCAGGACCACGTCGAGGAGCTGGTACCGGATCCGCGGTCCGCCGTGTGGACCGTCCACCTCTGGAGGCCCGCGCGCGGCGCGACGCCCGCGGGGTTCGGCCCCACGGGCGAGTCGATCGAGGTGCTCGCCGCCTATCCATGCGATGTGGAGCTCCACACGCTCGACATCGACGCCGACAGCAAGATCGATCTCGTCGTGCCTTCCCTGATGTTGTGGAATGACGGGACGCCCCTCATCGGAGAAAGCTACGAAGCGATCATGCGCCGGGGCGAGGGGCGCTGGGAGCTCATCGACACCAAGCTCCCTGTCGTGCGGCCCGGGGACCGCGTCGTCTTTCTCGACGTCAACGGCGACGGCCTGCCCGATGCCGTCGAATCGGATGTCCATAGCCACCAGCTCTACACCTACCTCAACACGGGGCCGACGTTCGTGATGTCGCCCTTCCGGACCGTCAACGCGTTCAGCGTCGGCGATCTGCTGGGTATCCCGGATCAGGACGCGCTCTTCCGCCTCGCGGTGCCGCTCGACTTCAACGGCGATGGACGGCAGGATCTGCTCATGCCCGTCCCACCAGGCATGCTGCTGAGTGGCTCCAATGTCCTCCCCTCCTGGGCCGTCCTGCAAGCGACGGGCGACCTGGCGGGGCCGCCGTTCAAGCTCGTCGATGCAGGGGTTCCTTTCGAGGCCAAGCTCGGCGACGCGATCACGCTCGCCGATCCGCGCGGGCCGCGCACCGGCGATCTCGACGGGGACGGGGCCCAGGACGTGATCCTGGCGCTCGGCAATGTTTTCAACGTCTTCCAGAACCTCTCGGCCGACCAGGATCTCCTGGTCGCGGTCTCTGACGGGATGAACGCGCACGAGCCGACCGAGCCGGGCTTCGTGCCCAACGTGAGCCTCTCGTACGGCCACCTGACCGATGCGCCGGTCACGAGCGGAGCCGCGGAGGAGGATCCTGAAAGGAGGAGCGCGCTCTACGTCGCGCGTTCCGGCGCGGCGGACGACTGCGGCTATCCTCGGCGTTGCGTCGTGGGCCCTCGCCGGGTGGTCAGCGCGTACGCGCTCAACAACGGCGCGGATCGAGCGAGGCGCTTCGAGGTCGGCTACCGCGACGGGCGCTATCACCGGTTGGGCCGCGGATTTCTCGGGTTTGGCGAGCGGATCGTCACCGATCTGGATACGGGGGCCGTGACGATCGACGTCTACGACCACGGCACCTTCGACGACGAACTGCAGGTCTTTCCCTTCGCGGGGAGCGTCCAGCGGACGCTGCGCGGGGCTCCGGGGCTCGCGAGCCAGCCCAGGCCGGAGCAGATCGAGCTCTCGTTCCGCGACGTGACGCGGACGCTCGTGCCGACCAACGACGGCGCTACGTACTTCACGCTGCCCACCGAGCGCCGGGTGAGGCGAGCGCAAGGGGTCTATCCGCCCCCGGGCGGGGACGCGACATCGATCGAGGTGTACGTGCGGGAGATCGAGCGCGGCGGCGATGGCGCGACGCTGCTGCGCGACTCGATATCGAAGGTGACGGACTTCGACACGTTCGGCAACGTGCGCGCCGAGGAGGTGTCGACGGAGGGCGTCGACCTGACGCTCGAGGTCACGCGGTCGTTCAAGAACGATACAGGGCGCTGGGTCCTCGGCCAGCTCGAAACGCAGAAGGAGTGCAGCGCGGCGGCGGGGATGTCGCAGTGCAGGACCCTCAAGCGAACGAACACGATCCACGGCGAGGTGGAGACCGAAGCCACCGAGAGCGACGATGGCCTGCCGGACACGAAGCTGAAGCTCACCTATGCGCGCGACGACTTCGGGAACATCACCGGCGTCATGGCGGAGGACGCCTTCGGGCACAAGCGCACATTCAGCACGGGCTTCGACGAGGAGGGCATGTTCCCCGAGAAGTACGTGAATGCGGCCGGGCACACCACGCTCGTGGAGCTCGACGACGCGCTCGGCGTGCTCCTCAAACGGGTCGATCCGAATCAGCTCGTGACGACGTGGGCGCACGACGGCTTCGGGCGGCTCGGCATCGAGAGGCGCCCGGACGGCACGACGACGACCGTCACCCTCGCTCGCAGCAAGGAGGGTGGCCCGGAGCAGGATGCGTGGCGGGTGAGGCAGCGGAGCATCACGACCGGCGGTGCCGACGATACGGTGGAGTTCGACAGCCTCGGCCGCCCGATCCGATGGCTGGGACACGGGCCCGAACCGGAGCCCTCGGAGGGCTCGGGCGATGCGAAGCGCATCATGCAGGAGATCGGGTACGACGCGCTGGGCGAGCACATCGCACGGCGCTCGGTGCCGGTCAGGGAGGACACGCCCGAGAGCGCGATCCTGTACGATCGCTACGAGTACGATGCGGCGGGCCGCGAGGTGCGCCATACGACGCCGTGGAACGCGGTCACGACGACGGCGTACGATGGCCTGCAGGTGCGCGTCACCGACCCGCTCGATCATGTGACGGTGACCGAGCAGGACCCGCTGGGGCGCATCAAGACCATCACCGATGCGGCCGACGGGATCACCCGTTACGCGTACGGTCCCTTCGGCCTGCTGCACACGGTCACCGATCCGGGCGAGGCGGTGATGCGCACGACGCGCGACGCATTCGGCCGCGTCCGGCAGCTCGACGATCCCGATCGGGGCACGACGGTCTCGATCCATGACGGCTTCGGCGAGCTGATTTCACAGGCCGATGCGCTCGAGCGAAAGGTCACGTGGACGTACGACGCGCTCGGTCGACCCCGCTCACGCGTGGACCAGGACGGCGCGGAGAGCCTGACGACCACGTGGACCTGGGACACCGCGGCGCATGGCCTCGGGAAGCTGCACACGCTCGCGAGCCCCGACGGGGAGAAGACGTACGGGTACACGGGCCGTGGCCAGCTCGGCACGATCGCGCTCCGCATCGACGGCGAGCGCTCTCCGCTGGAGGCCAGGCTCGGTTATGACGACTTCGGCCGCGTCGAGACGATCACGTATCCGGCGCTTGCCGGCGCGGCGCCGTTCGTCGTGGCCCACGATCGCGACGCACACGGCCATGTGCTCGCCGTGCGCGACAGCGGAACGAACCTCGCCTACTGGCGCTTGACCGACGTGGACGACGCGGGGCGCTTCCGGGAGGAGGTGTTCGGCAACGGCGCCGTCACGGAGAGGAGCTACTTCGCGGACAAGCAGCGTCTGAGGCACATGGCGACGCAGAGCGGCGCGGGGGAGGTGCAGGACCTGGACTATGGGTTCGACGATCTCCTGAATCTCACGCGCCGCACCGACGCGCTCCAGCCCGAGAACACGACGGAGCGCTTCCGGTACGATCCGATCCAACGGCTGACGTGCGCGTACTTCGGCGCTCTCGAGAGCGCGACGGCGCCCTGCGCGCTCCGCTACGACTACCACCCGAACGGCAATCTCACCTTCAAGTCGGACGTCGGTGACCTCTCGTATGACGACCCGCTGCACCCGCATGCGATCACCGGCGCGGGTACGGACACCTTCGCGCATGACGCTGTCGGTAATCAGACGGCGCGGCCCGGTGGTACAACGGTGCGCTATACTCCGTTCGATCTGCCGGAGCGCATCACGCAGGGCGCGAGCACCATCACGTTCGGCTACGACGGCGACCAGCAGCGGATCCGCAAGACCACGGCGGAAAAGGAGACGCTCTACTTCGGCGATCTGTACGAGCGGGTCACCGAGGCGGCGTCAGGCGCCGTGGAGCACCGGTACCACGTCCACTCGCCGGAGCGCGTGGTGGCGATCGTGACCCGTGGAGGCTCGGACGACGGCACGCGCTACGTGCATGTCGATCACCTCGGCTCAATCGATGCGCTCACCGACGAGGACGGCGACGTGATCGAGCGGCGGAGCTACGACCCGTTCGGGCAGCGCAGGAGCCCCGTGTGGGGGGAGCGCCCGCCTGCCTCGTTCCCGAGCGAGACGACGCAGGGATTCACGGGGCACGAGAGCGACGACGAGCTCGGGCTCGTGAACATGAAGGGCAGGATCTACGATCCCAGGATCGGACGGTTCTTGACGACGGACCCGATCGTTTCGATTCCGTCCTTCGGGCAGAGCTGGAATCCGTACAGCTACGTGCGCAACAGCCCGCTCAATCACGTGGATCCGAGCGGCTTCCAGGAAGAGCCGGTGGAGCCGCCGATCCTGCCGGTCGAGTCGGTGGTGCGCCCGGAACAATACGCCGTGGAGCTCTTCTACTCGCCGCCGAAGGCAAACCAGCCTGAAGAAGGACCGCGCGAGGCCGTGGAGGTCGGCGCCACGACGGCGCCTATCGACATGGGCACGACCGGAAGCTCGTCCGGGTACGTGCCGCAGCCGGTGACGGTCTCGCCGGAGCATTCGGGCGTCGGCGGCCCGGGCACCGTCGTCGGCCAGACCTTGCTGGGCGCCGCGGAGGGGACGCGCGACCTCGGAGCAGGGATCGGGCGGATGCTCGTGCTGAATGCGCTGACGCTCGGGATGTACAGCGGTTACGAGTTCGCCAGCGCGATGTGGGAGGGCTACGACGAAGACGGCCTCGTCGGCGCGCTCAATGCCGTCAACCCGCTCTACCACATCGGCCGCGGCGCGGCGGACACGGCCCTCGCCATCGATCGGGATGACTATCGGACAGCGGGCGCGGCGGGGACCAAGACGATGGTGCTCGCCGCGGCCACCGTCTTCGGGATGGGAAGAGGACTGGGGGCGGCGGAGGAGGCGGCAGCGGCAGGAGCCGCAAGGGCGGGTACCTATGGAGGCTTAAGGGCTGCCGGTGCCAAGGACGCACATCATGTGATTCAGGACGCCGCCGTTCGTGAATTGCCTGGATACAGCCGCACCACAGCGCCCGCCGTTGAGCTTTCTGGACCATCGACGCGTGTCGGTTCTCCACATTACGCCGCGACTCAGGTTCAGCGTCAGCTTGGGGGCGGCACCTACGGCGCAGAACGCCGTATCGGATACAAAGCGCTTCGACGCGCAGGAATGTCGCCGAACGAAGCGCGCGCACTCATCGAACAAGCGGACGTGTACTTTCAGTCGATTGGTGTCACACCAACGACGCCAACCAGGATCCCCGGAAGTCGTTAGCGAATATGATGATGCCATGGACAAAGAACTAAGAACTGAGGTCGCTCGGTTGGTTGCCGAGCTCTGCGCTGGGCGCTACGCTGAGTTAGAGACAGACGGACGCGCGGGCAGGCTGTCCGCCGAGGAGCTGCGGACGGCTGTGGAGCAGTACGGCAAAACATTGCTCCTTCTACCCGATGAATCATGGGCTTTGGTGGATGAGTATCCTCAAATCGGCGATCCGAGCACGGTGGCCGTCGATGTGCCGCTTTGGACGAAGGAAGAGGGTCGTAGCGATCTCACGCTGTCGCTCACCGCAACGAAGCAATCGGACGGATGGGCCCTGTATATCGATGACCTTCACGTGCTATGAAGCTCTGCGCCTGCTCGTGGCCGACTTCGATGTTCTCGGCAACATGCTCGCCGTGGAGATCTCGAAGCATGACGTCGCATGCATGTACAGCACGTATAAAACGACACCGAGCGGTGCGTGCACAGGGGCCTGCATTGGGAGCCAGTGCCGAGGGATGCCCGACGGTACACGCAGCAGGATCATCGTGGAGTGGGACATGGACCCGTTCAGTTTGGAAGTTGCATATTCACAAGTCTCTGTTTTTCAGTCGTGCCTAAAAGATTCCTTCAACGACTGGACCAACATGCACGTGGCACAGGGATTCTCATGGAGGCCTGGCAGCGTGTCTTTCCGTACTCTCGATGTAGATGGGCCGGCCTCGGTCGTTGTGGAAAAGGGACCGACACTTGATGTTTCGCCCTCAGCAATTAGAGCAATCCAGGTTCCATTTCACGTTCCGGCCGGCGTTGATGTCGAGATAGGCACCCTTGCCGGAACGGTCGTGGTGGAACTGGAGCCGGGCGATTATACGGTTCTCTTCGAGCACGGCCGATGCCATGATTCGCGAATGTGGTGCAAGTTCCGTTTCGTGCCGGGAACCACCGCACCCCGGGTTGTTCGTAGGGATGAAGAGCTTTCTCCAGGGGAGGACCTTCTGATGGACGCGCAACCAGCGGCGCCGTAGCACGCGATCCACTCAGGGGGATACCGACGGAGTGGTCCATGCAGGTGGTGAACAGCGCGGAGGACAATGGGCTTCATTCCTGCGACTCGGGGAATCGAAGCGTCTCGACCTGGATACCGTCCTCCCCCGTGATCTCCTCGCCAGACCAATTCCAGCTCGTGCCGCCTGGGCCCGGCAGCCCCAGCTCGAAGGTGACCGCCTCCAGCGTGAGCTGGTCCTCGTCGAGGTAGGCGACGCCGATCGAGTCGCCGCCGCGCCCGGGGCCGCCACGGCCGCCAGGGCCTCCGTCGCCGCCATCGGCACCGCCGCAGGACCACGTGCCGTCCCCCACGGCGCCGCCTGGCAGGCCCCTGCCGCCCTTGCCGCCATCCTCCGGCCCCCCGCCGTCGCCGCCGGGGCCACCGTCGCGCGCGGTGATGGTGCTGTCGCGCACCGTCACCTTGGCGTGGAGCGCCAGGATACCGATGCTCGGCTGGCCGTTCTCGCCCCCTCGGCCGCCTCGACCGCCGCAGCCGCCGGCACCTCCGGAGCCGCCGCCGGCGCCTCCCTTGGAGGCCACGCCGCACACCGCGAGCCCGCCCCGGCGGCCCCCGCCCCCGCCGCCGCCTTGCCCGGGCGTCCCCCGGGTGCCGTCGCCGGCCCTGTCGGGGTGCCATCCGGTCTCATCGATCCGACCGCGGCCCTTTCCCGGCTCACCGGGGATGCCTGGATCGCCGTGGAGCGCCACCTGACCTGGTCGGCAATGGACGCCTGGCGCGTCCCCATCGCCCCCCCGTCCGGCCGTCGGGTCTGACGCCACGCGCGGCTGCCCGTCCCCGCCGTCGCCCGCCCCGTCGGGAAGCCCCTCACCGCCTGCGCCGCCGAAGCTCGGGATTCCTCCTTCGCACGGGTTCACCGCGCGAGCCCCGCCCGGGACCGTGGCGGCGGAGCACGCGTCTTCCCCGTACTGCCCATCCGGTCCCGTCGCTGCCTGGTACGGCCAGGGCCATTCCTCCCCATGGTCGCCCCTCAATCCTGCCATGGCTCGGATCCAGCTTCCGACGATCTCCACCGCGGCGCCCGACCGAACGACCATCCCGACATGCGTTGTACTGTTGACCAACACATGATCGACGATCGAGACCCCGTCCGCTGCCCCCGTGTCACCGGCGCGGGCCGGCTCGACGGTCAGCGCGATGAGCCGGGGATCGGCGGGACCGAGCTTGGCCAGCATGTGCACCGGGTTTTCGAGGTCTCTTTGGCGTTCCCATCCGATGGCGGTTTCGAAGCCTCCGTAGATATCCACGCCGGAGGGGAGCGTGACGGTCTCCTGATACGCATCGTCGGTAAGAAACACGCGACCGCGCCCGGTGCGCGCGAGCTCGATCGCGCGCCGGACGGAACGAACCGGCCTGTCCTTCGTGCCCGGATTCGCGTCGTCACCGCCGAAAAACGGATGGATGACGAACACACCGCAGCCGTCCGTCGCCCGACGCGCCGCAAGATGCTCCAGGCAGACCGACTCGGGGACGGGATCGCTCGCACAGGTCGATGGACCGTCACACGGCGGCGCGCCGCCAGGGCCGTCCACCGCCGGCGCGGTCCCGCAACCGGCCCCGGCGAGCGGAAGAACGAAGAACAGGAGGACCGCGGAATTCAGGCTCATGGGCATCCCTCGTTGGCGACGTCTCGCAAGGCACGAGTCAATGGGGCGGCTCGTTCCCCACGCTGAACGCATGAATTTCACCGGTGGGGCCTAGCTGCCCTTCGCCCACCTCGTCACTGGCACCGGCGTTCCCCGCATAGCCGCCATGACCGGGGTCTCCGACCTGGATGTAGGTCCCGGGTCGAATGGCGAAGTTGGGCGCCACATAGGCGATGCCGATGGTTGCGCCCCCGAGCCCGCCGCCGGCGTCACCTCCGCGACCGCCGTTGCCTCCCAGGCCCCCCGAGCACGCGCCCGGCATGTCGGCACCAAATCCCTTTCCGCCGTTGCCGCCATATCGCCCGACGCCCCCCTCTTGGCCCCTACCGCCCACTCCGCCCTGGCCGCCTTTGCCCGTGATCACGTCGCTGGTCCCAATCGTCAGCTCCGCGCCGTCCAGCACGATAATGCCGATGGCCGCCCCGCCATAGCCACCTCCATAGCCGCCCCGACCGCCACAGCCGCCGCTCCCTCCCGAGCCGCCGGCGGCGCCCCCCTGGGGCAGGCCTGCCCGACACGCGACCATCTCCCCACGCGACTTGCTGCCGCCACCGCCGCCGCCCCCCTGGCCGGTGCCGCCGGGCTTCCCGTCCTTGCCCCGGACGCCGATCCATCCGTCCTTGCCAAGGTGGCCCACCCCCACCGCGCCGTCCGCGCGACCGGCGTCGGCGCCGTGTGCGCCCCTGCGCCCGTCGTCGCATAACGTGACGTCTGCGCCGACACCAGCGCTGCCGAGGCCCTCCGGATTGTCCGCCGGCACCGGCTGTCCCGGAGCGCCATCGCTCCCCGACTCGAGCCCGCCGTCGCCCCCGTAGCCGCCGATGGACTCGATGCCATCGTCGCACACCGTCACGACCGGGAGGGCGCCTGTCGGGGAGTCCGTGGTGCAGGCGGACACCCCGTCGTTCCCCTCAAGGCCGTCCGCTGCCCGCTCGGTGTCGGCGTCCTCTCCCGGCTCCCCGTCCTTGCCGTTGCCGGCGACAATCACGCTGTCCTGCACGAACGCCGTGGCCCCCGTGCTCAAAATCATCGCGATCGACGACTTTCCATCTGGCGCCGATGCGTCCGCCGCCACGACGCGCACGCCGGCAATCACCGACGTCGCGTCGTCCCCCGCGAGCGCCATACCCTCCTCCCCGAGGACCCGCAGCGGGATCCCCCCCGGCGGAGCGATGATCGTCGGGTGATCCGGCCCGCCGAATGACCCCTCATACGACCAATCCCCGCCGTCACACAGGCGCCCGCCCCAGACGTCAACCCCCGAGGGCAGCGTGATCTTCTCCTCGAACGACCCGCCGCACGCGTACACGCGCCGGGTCGGCTCCTCGCCGTGGCTTCGCCCATGCGCGGCGAGCCCAATAGCGTGTTGCAGGGTCCTCACCGGTGCGTCCTTCGTGCCAGGGCTCCTGTCGTCACCCGACAACGGGCTGACGAATACGCCGCACTCGTCAAGCGCCATTGCCGTCGCTGGGTTGCCGTCACAGAGAGTCGGCTCAGGCGCAGGGGCGCACTCCATCACTTCCCAGCAATCGTCACGGTACGAAGTGCAAGCTAGCAGCGTGCTGCTCGCTCCCCACGCACAGACCACGACAGCAACGGCGGCGGCGAACGCTCTTCGGTCTTCCCGTGGCCGCATCCCCTCGGTACCCGGCATGGTCACCACACCCCCTCAATGCTCACGCCCGTCTCGTGCCCGGTCACGACGGGCGATATCTGGACCCGATCCTGAACTGACGTGCGGCCCAGGAAGGAGAAGTCCGTGAAGAAGGACGCGGCGGTGGCCGCGCCGATCACGCCGCCCGTGATGACCAGGGCCATGCCCACCCGGTCGGACAGGTTGCGCGCGTCGCGCAGGCGCCGCAGCTCGCCGCACGGCGAGCGCTCCGGCGCTTGCCAGCACATGGACGAGCTCGATCTCGGGTCGCTCGTGAGCTGGTCACGCCGCGCGCTCATGTCCTGATCGAGCTTGCTGGCGCTGATCATGAGGATGGCGCCTGCCGATACGGTGCCCGTCGCGAGCGAGATTCCCACGACACGCAGCGTGCCCGGCCACGAGGCCCACGGGCTGGGGGCCTGCGCGCGCGGCGCGGGCAAAGCACGCACGGGAGTCGGCGTCGCGGTCGCGGTCCCCTTGGCGCCGCTCGCCTCCTTGGTGCCGCTCGCCGCCGCACACAGCAACGGCATCGTGAACTCGTGCTCCGCGCCCGCCACGGCGCGCAAGTAATGAAGAGCGTCCTTACAGCCCGGTGCACGGCCCCGCACCATGTGTTGGCCTGGCTCGAAGAACAGCGTGTAGGTCCGCGCGGTTCGGCCGATGCGCTTGCCGTCGACGAGCACCTCGGCGTCGGGCGGATCGACGCCGAGCACGAGCCGCGCGACGTGCGGCGCTGCCTTGCGCTGCCCTGCCTCGAATCGCTGCTGGAGCGCTTCCGGCAACGCTTCGCGCTGTTCTAGGCTCCTGGCCAGGTGCTCGGCCGCGTCGCGGTACCTGTGCAGCGCGAGCTCGCAAAGGCCGAGCTCGCCGGCGAGCTCCGCGCGCTCCACCTCGGTGCTGGTCGCCGCGTCCGCGGCCTCCAAAGCTGCCTTGTATTCAGCGGTTGCCTCGGTCCACAGCCCGGCCTTGCGCGCTTTCTGACCACGGCGAACATGCTCCTTCACCGTCGCTCGGTCGCTCGGTCCCGCCTTCGGATGGATATCGTCCGCGCTGGCCAAGTTCGGGAAGCCTGTTGCGGCCCCGAGCGCAAGAAGAATCGAGAGTGAATGCGCAATGCAACGCATGCCGCGACGGTACCGACGCCGGCTACTTGGCGTCAACCGGCAGAAACCGCCACGTCTCGGCGGCTTCGGTGGGAATCGGCGGTCGGATAAGGGAATGCGTTCAACCATCCGTCAGACATGGCCAACCGTGGCCTAAGCGACTACATGGCGGCACACTATCCGACCGAAGTTGCTCCTCGACTCATTTCTCTGAACCTTTTGGGCCGCCTCGCGTGTGCTGCTTACCGTGGCCAAGCCAGCGACCGACTCCCCCGGCTTCGAGCTCTTCCGGCGCCTGGCCAGGCGCCACGGTGTACCGGCGCGAAACGCCGAGGATATCGCCCAGGAAGCGCTGCTGCGGGGGCTCGACGCCGACCAACGGATCGAGCCGGGCGGAGATCCGGGGCCCTACCGCGTCACGATCGCCGTCAACCAGGCGCGCAATCACGTCCGGGACGCGCGCTGCCGCGGCGAGGTGCTCACGTCGTTCGATGAGCGCGAGGTCCGAGATGAGCTCCCCACGCCGGAAGAGCTGCTCCGCAGACGGCAGCGGGAAAAGCTCACCCGGCAGCTGATCGACCAACTCGAGCCCAAGTACCGAGATCTCGTGATCAAGCACGACCTCGAGGAGGTCCCGCTCGCCGAGATCGCCGCCGAGCAGGGGCTCCCGCTGGACACGGTGAAGACGCGACACCGGCGGGCGCACAAGGAGCTCGAGGTGCAGGGGGGACGGTGGCAGGCGCAGGAGCGCTCTCAGGGCAGGGACGGGAGCATCTGCGTGCCGCTTGCACTGGGGTTCGGCCGTCGCGCGTGGTGGGTGGCCTCGCTGCGCCGGCTGGGCCTGAGGATCGTCGTTCAGGCCGCGCTCGTCCTGCTGACCGGCGCGCTCGTCTCCGCCGTGCCACCGTTGCCCGACCGGGAATCGTGGATCAGGGCGGTGGCGGTCCGCGCCCCTGCCACCGCGCCCGCGGAGCAGGACGCCGTGGCGCCCCCCGCGCGAGATGGCGCCCAGAGCGCCGCGGGGCCCGCCAGCGGAGATGGGGCCCCCGACGCAGCGGCGCCCGCCGCGGCGACCGCGCACGAGATCTCGTCGCGCACAGAACACGGAAGCACGCACGGCGAGGCGATGGCGACCGGCACGCCTGCTCCCTCGAACGCGACGACGAGAAGTCACCGGGCCGCGCCTCCGGCGAGCGCCGTTCGACCGACCGCCGGCGAGGTCGAGAGGAGCCTGGTCAACCAGGCGCGGAGGGCCATCGAGGCCAACGACGTCATGGCCGACGTCGAGGCTCGCCGGCTGCTCGAGGCCCACGCGCGGCAGTTCCCGCGAGGGCGGCTCGCCGCGGAGCGCGAAGCGCTGCTCAGGCAGCTTCGCTGAATCGTCGGCTATCCATCAACAGCTAGGCAGGCGGGGATAGCGGTGCTGCTTTCGCGCAGCGCAAGGCCGAGATCCGCGTTGTGTCGGACAAGAACGCTCACGTCCAGGAGGCGAAAGTTCATGGAAGACATGCTGGGTGCGATGTGGCTCGTGTCGCCGCTCGGGCTCGCGATGATCGCGTGCGTCGCGATCGGCTTCGCGGTCACCGCGCGCGAAGCGCTGGGACGAGAGCGCGGGCTTCGCGAGGCGCGCGAGCACGCGCATGATGACGAGGCAGCAGCCCTCACCGATGCGAAGGATCAGGCCGCGGGGGAGCGGGACCGATATCGGCGCCTTCTGGACTGTCACGTCGACGCGGCGCTCGCCGAGCTGACAGACGTCCGAGCGTGCCCCGCTCCCCGGCCGGGGAGGGTCCTCGAGTCGTTCTGCGCGACGACGCCTTCGTGGAGGAGAAAGCTGGCCGAGAGCACGGGGTTGGAACCGAGGGAGGTGGAGCGGTTGCTGAGGAGCGACCTGCCGATGACGCCCGGCCTTGCCCGGCAGCTGGAGTCCTTCACCGGCACGCGTGCGCGATACTGGGAGCGCCTGTGGCGGCTACACGACGACCACCGAACGGACGCGGAGACGACAGCGGTAATGCAGATCGGTGCGCCCAGCACCAAGCGTGAGAGCTCGGCGCTTCCCGCGGAGTCGGTGGCGCCGAGCTCGGCGCCACCGACTCCGCCGACGATACCGCCCCGCGCGCTCGACGTTCCTCCGCCCGTGGTGCCGTCTCCCGAGCTTGCGGCCAGGAGCCCGCGCGCGAAGCTCCCGCCGCCTCCGCTGCCGCGGCTTCGGTCGCCGCTCCCTGTCCGCACCGCCGCGGGGGCGGAGCTCGTCCAGCGCGCCGCCACGCTGACGAGCTTTCCGCTACAGCGTGACGAAGGGGGGAAGGGCTCTGCCAACGCGTCCGATTGGGAGGACGTAGAGCGCTCGCCGCTGAACACGACCCTTCCGGGAGTAGGGAGCCATGGATGAGCGCCGCCGCGCTTCGCAGCTACACGCCATCAGGAGTCCGCTGGCGAGCATGCCGCCGCTACGGGAACTGAGCAGCTACGGCTGACGTCTTCCTCTGGCAGCGGACGGGGAAGACAGCGAACCGGTGCCGCATGAGGCGGACGCGCGGCATCACCCGCTTACGGGCGATTGCCCGCGAGGGAGGGTAACGCCATGGATCGTCTGTCGAATGAAGACGAGCGCGCCGCCGCGCACGCGCGCTTGTTTTGCCCGGCGCAGGTTCGTGCCGTGCTGCGCTGGCTGGGGAGGCTGGGGGTCCGCCGGTGCCATCGTCCCGACGTCGCAGGCCAGGTCTGGCTCAACGCCTGGGAGAGCTGGCCCAGGTTCGATCCGAAGCGGGGCAGGCCGGAACGCTGGTTGAACGCGATCACCGTACACGTTGCGTCGCATTATCACCAGCGTATGCAGCACCGCAGGGAGGAGCTCGTCGACTTGATTGATGTGACCGATCCAGCGCCGGATGCCGCTGCCAAGATGGAATCCGACAGCATCAGGACGGGCATTATCGACGCGGTGAACGAGCTCGATCCGAAGCTGCGCTTTGTTCTCGTTGCACATGATCTCAAGGGAGTCTCGATGGCCCAGATCGCCGAAGACGCAGGGCTACCTCTCTCTGTGATTTACAAGCGGCGCGCCAAGGCATTCGGTGCGCTGCGTGACATCATCGGGTTTCGGGAAAACACGGAGGACTTCGCCCGGAGAGTGGGACCGCTATGACGATCAAAGGCCTGGTTGTTCACTTCCGGCGCGACTTGGACGATCACGAGGCCGAGCGAACAATCGACGCTCTCATGATGATCAAAGGGGTTAGCAAGGTGTCACCTATCGCAGCCGGTTACGAGGACGACCTGAACCGGCAGCGGGTCAAGCGGGAGTTGCGCGAGAAGCTGCTCGCGCTTCTGGACGACGAATAGACGTCGAACCCGGCGCTGGCGAACCCGCGCCCGAGGAAGTCAGGGCCAGGGGCGTCACCGAGCCCGCCGCCCCGTGTCTCGGCTTTTGTCAAGCGACAGTAACTTTTGCCCCCCTCACGACAGTAAAACTGACCCCCCTCCCGCGCCCCTGGATCACCTGGCCGGCGCGGCGTTCCCGCCGAGCAGCCCCGCCTTCTTCTTCTGCTTCAGCCTGTAGCTGTCTCCCGAGACCATCAGGGTGTGGCTGTGGTGGAGCAGACGGTCGAGGATGGCGGCAGCGAGGACTTCGTCCCCGAAGACCGTGCCCCACTGCGTCACCACCTGGTTTGTCGTGATCAGGGTGCTGCTCTTCTCGTATCTCCTGGCAACGAGCTGGAAGAAGAGGTGGGCGCTCTGCCTCTCGAAGGGCAGGTAGCCCAGCTCATCGACAACCAGCAACTTCGGCTTCGTGTAGAAGAGGAGCCTCTCCGCGAGCTGCCCCTCGGTTTCGGCCTTCGAGAGCGCCGCCAGCAGCGCGGTCGCGCTCGTGAAGAGCACCGAGTGCCCCGCCTCGACGGCGGCCCGCCCCAGCGCGATGGCCAGGTGCGTCTTGCCCACGCCGGGAGGGCCGAAGACCAGCACGTTCTCGGCCTCGGCGATGAAGCGTCCGGTGGCGAGTTCGCGGACGAGCTTCTGGTCGATCGAGGGCTGAAACTTGAAGTCGAAGTCCTCGAGCGTCTTGATCGTCGGAAAGTGTGCGATCTGGATCCCCATCGCCACCCGCTTGCGCTGCTTGGATCCGATCTCCTCGGAAAGCAGCTTGTCCAGGAAATCGAGGTAGGTCGGCTCGGTCCTGGCCGCCTCGGAGAGCAGGGCGTCGAGCCGCTCGGCGATGGAGCGCATTCTGAGCCGGCTCAGGCTCTCAACAACGCGCGCATGCACCAGTTCGCGGCTCACGAGGCCACCTCCCCGATGACGGCCGCGTAGTCCGACAGGCTACGCCCCATGGCCTCCAAGGCGCTCAGGGGCGCCTCCGGCTGCGTTGGCGCGGTAGGCCTGCGCCACAGCCCATCAACGTGGGTGGGGTCGGTGACGCGAGCATGAGGCTCGAAGGAGCGCTCGTGCCGCGCCACCAGCTCCGTTCCCCGGTAGATGCGGACCTCGCGCTCACCGACGACGACGTCCACGGTGTCGCGCACAAGCCGGTGCGGTACGCTGTAGCGGACCGTGTCCACGTCGACGAGGGCGTCGTTGGCGACGCGTCGGCGAAGCCGCTGCTCTCGCACTGGCAGGGGCCGTGCCGGCAACGGTCGGAGCGCGTGCCGCTCATCGCGCTCGAAGCGCACAAGCGGCGCCTCGTGGGTCGTGCCGTGGATGCGCTGGTCGGCCTCGACCATCCACCGGCTGAGATGTGCTTCCAGCGCGGGAAAGGACTCGAACTCGCGCCCCGCGAGCCCGTTGCGCTTGACGTACTTCACGCCCGACTCCGTCTTGCCCTTGGTGCGCGCCCGGTACGGCCCGCAGGCGCGCGGGGTGACATCCCAATCGCGGCAGAAGGCGAGGTAAGCCGGGTTGAATGTCACGGTGCCTGTCTCACGCTCGCGGCCGAGCACCAGCGAGCGCGCGTTGTCCCCGAGCACGGTGCGAGTGACGCCGCCGAAGTGGCGGAACGCTTCTGCAATCCCTTCGCGCCAGTCGTCCTGTCGCTCGCTCAGAAATGCCTTGACGAAGAGCCTTCGTGAGTGGCTCAATACGGCGACCAACAGGTGCACCCGGACGAATGTGCCGGCGATGCGGACCTGCTTCTGACCAAAATCGATCTGCATCTGGTGACCAGGGGCAGTTTCGAACCGTACGCTGGCCACATCGGCAGCCCTCTCCTCGCGGCGAAGATCGGCAACGATGCGCTGCACGGTCCTCGGGCTCACCGTGATGCCGCGGTTGACGAGCTCGCCTGCGACGACCACGGCGTTGCCCTCCGCCAGGCCGGTGAACAGCTGCTTGGCCTCAGCGCGGCCGTCCTCGTCCAAGCAGCGGCCAGCAGGGCGCACCTGTGCCTCCGCAGCGAGTCCACCGCGCAAATAGCGGCGGACCGTGTTGCGAGCCACGCCGAGCTCCGCGGCGATCCGTTTGGAACCCCACCCGCGACCCGCCAATTCGCGAATCTGCCGGATAATGTCCGGCTCGATCATCTGCAGCACCTCCGAACGGAGAGGTGCCACGTCCAAGTCCCTGTTTTCCAAACCGTTTCCTCCGCTCTGGCGCGAAGGAGGGGGGTCAGTTTTACTGTCGCCAGGGGGTCATTATTACTGTCGCTCTACAGCTTTCGCTTCTCCGTCACGGCAGAGGCGCCGAACTCGCGCTCGAGCGCCACGTTCGCCAGCGCAACGCGCCCATGCGTGGCCAGGCGCACAATGTAACGATACGGCACATACTGTCGCACCGGATCGCCTGAACGGGCCGACAGGATCGAGCTCGTGCGATCCCGTGGCGTGCGCCCGCGTGCATCGACGCTCGGATCTACCTCCGCGGTCACCGAGCTCACTCCCGGGCGAGCTCGACCATGGCTACTGGCCAACGCCAGATGCCAGCGGTGGACCGAGCAGCCGGCCGATCGCCTCGTGGACCACCCGGGCCGCAGTCTCGTCGCCGCACGGGTGAGCGCTGCTGCGAGCGAGGCGACCACAGCGGCCCGGGGTGACGGCTCAGCCGACGCGAGCTCCGCGAGTCCGAGGCCTGCCGGTCGGGCCTGGGTTTGATCCATGCCTTCCGTGGGGGTACGATCCGGGGCCATGATCCCAGGAACTTCGAGCAAAGCGACGGAGCGCGACGGTTTGCCTCCGCGGAATCGTCCCGCCGGTGTTAGACGGATTTCTGGTGTTGAACACCATTGGGGCCTTGCGGCGAAGAGCCGTAAGATTTTCGTGGGGAAACTACAGAAGGCAATGATCTAGACATATCTGGTCCGGCGGCTTCGGTTGACCAATCGACTGATACTTGGGCGGACGTGGCCCCGTGCATCGCGGGGCAACCTGAATTCGAGCCAGCCAGTCAGCCGACCTTTGGGCCACAAAGGCAACAGCTATGCCTAGTCCTAATGACGGAAAATACCTTGAGACGCTCGTGGCGTTCGTTGAACGAAACCTCCTTCCGGTCGGCTTTGAAGTGCGCGCAAACGAGCGTGTTTACAACGACGACGGAGCCCAGATCGCTGAACTTGATCTTGTGATCTCTGGAAAGGTTGGGACAACTGACTTCACCTGGCTCATCGAGTGCCGCGACCGCCCCAGTGACGGACCAGCGCCTGGCTCGTGGATCGAGCAACTCGTCGGGCGTCGAGATCGCTTCGGGTTCAACAAAGTCACGGCCGTTTCAACCACATCGTTCTCACCTGGCGCACTGCAGTACGGTCGGGAGGCCAAGATTGAGCTGCGCGCGGTCCGTTCACTGGCACCTGAGGAGCTCAGCTGGCTGGCAATTCGTCACATCACGCAGCGGCAATACCAGGTTCACCTTGAGCAAACGCAGCTCCATTTCGATCGCGAAACTGACGAAAATCTTAGCGATGCGCTTGCAGAGGCCCTCCGAACGCGACAGCCTGAGGAAAATCTCCTCAAGAGTTCAAAGAACGGCGCATACATTCCGGCGTCGACAGCGTTCGCCCATGCCGTTCGTGCCAGCGACTTACTTGAGGCCCTTGCTCCTGGCGAAGAGAAGCCGGTTCGCCTGCGGGTGGTCTACACGAACGATGACGCGCATTTCGTTGTCGAAACGCATCTCGGCGACATTCGTGTGCAGGCGTTTACATTTATAGGCCGCCTGAAGCTCATTGAACAATTTGTTCCGCTCGAGACGACAAGCAGCTACTTCGACGTCGACGCCTGTGCGGCCATTTCATGGGTTGCATCATTCGCACCGCAAGATATCATGGGTGCGAAGTTCTCACTTGAGTTTCACAAGTTGGCCGCGACAGGAGAGACGCACATGTTGATGCGTCGCGCGACGGACGATGATGGCGTCTAATTTGCCCATCTGCTGCGGGCGGGCGCCCGAGCCGAAGGCGAGGAAGCCCGGCCGCAGCAGATGGGCAAATTAGCGGACCGCGCCGACGTGGCTCGGCCTCTGCGGAGCTGCGCATCTGTCCTAGCCGGGCACCTCGCCAATGTGGCCTCCTACCGTCGGCGCGACCTTGCTCGCCCCTCCAATGTTGGCGCCAGGCCGAGCAGCCGACCGATCGCCTCGTGAACGACCCGGGCCGCCTCCTCATCCCCGAGGGCAACGGCGCGGCTGTATGCGTTCTGTAGACCCCATCCTCGCGTGGTGCGCGCCGTCGCCGTAGATTCGCGGCGCGATGCGAGAGCAAGAGCGGCCTGCGAGGAAGGGTGGCTGGACCCAGCAGCGAGCGGAGGAAGCGGCGGTCGACGCCGAGGTCGCCGCCCGCGTGCACGTCGCCCGCAAGCGCGCCGCGGCGAAGCCACGTGCCACCGATGCCTCGGCCGAGTCGTCGACAAGGCGCCGGAAGCCACGCGTCGACCGCGCGAGCATCGACGAGGCGTCGCCAGCGCGCCAAAGCCGGCGAGCGGCGCGCCCGGCGGGCGGCAAGGTGGCGTCCGTGCCCGCCACATCGGACGGCGACGCTGAGCTGCGATCAGCTGGGCGCCGCGGCCGGCGCCCGGGGCCACGGACTGGCCGCGAGCCGCTGCCGAGCGTCGGCGTTCTCGAGGGTCTGCTTCCAGGACTTGGGAGCGAGCTCGATGATCCGCTCAGGCGGCCAGGTGGGCAGCAGGATCAGCACGTCGCGCAAGTAGGCCCAGGGCTCGATACCGTGCAGCGCACAGGAGGCGATGAGCGACACGATGGTGGCGTTCCACTCGGCACCGTCCTTGCTGCCCACGAAGATCCAGTTCTTCCTGCCCACGGCCTCACGGCGGAGCTCAAGCTCGCTCCGGTTGTTGTCCAGGCGGAGCCGACCATCCTCGAGGAAGCGATTGAGCGCGGTCCATTGGTTGAGCGCATAGCCGATGGCGCCAGCGATGGGGCTCCTCGGCAGGACGAGCAGGTCCTCTGTCTCAAGCCACACGCGGAAGGCCACGAGCACGGGCTCGGCATCCGTTCGGCGCTGCTCGGTTCGACGGCTCGGAGGCAGCTCCTTCGTCGCCTTGTCGATCGCGTAGAGCTTGCGAATGAAGCCGATGGCTACCGTCGCGCGCTCCCGGTCGGAGGTCATCGCCTCGAAGAACTTCCGCCGGCAATGCGCCCAGCAACCGACCTCGGTCACCTGCTCGGTGCGGAAGAGCTGCTCGTAGACATTCGAGGCGTCGGCCTGGACATAGCCCTTGTAGCCGCGAAGGAACTCCTTCGGGCCATCCTGGTTGTGGTGCGGCGTGAATCGGAACAGGACGTGCTCTCGGTCCGCCACCAAGACCCAGAAGTGGCCCCGCCGGCACTTGTCCTTTGCTTGCACGAGCACGCCGGTGGCATCGATGGCGATACAGTGCGCGTTCAGGGCGTCCTTGGCCATCGCCCCGACAAGGATCGCGAGCTTGTTGGCGCACGATTCGACCCAGCCGCACAGCGTCGAGCGCGAGAGGTGAAGGCCCCAGCGCTCGAACATCTTCTCCAGCCGGTGAAGCGGCAAGTGATCCGCGTACTTGCTCACCAGCACGTGCGCGAGCAAACCCGGACCGGCGAGGCTGCGCGGAACAGGGCTGTCGGGGACGTCGGCGATCGTGATGCCTTGCTCGGGCTCACCTTTGACCGCGAACTTCGGCCTCACGATCTGCAGCCGCACGAAGCTCGCGGGCCGCCACTCGAGCGTCTCCGATACCTCCTCGCCGATGCGGACAAGCGCGGTTGCGCGCTCGTCCTGCGCCTCCGGCGGCAACAGCTCGATCCGCTCGACCGGCAGATGCTCGGGCAGGCGTTGCCGCCCGTGCGGGCGGGCTTGACGCCCCTTGTCCCCGCTTCCGGAGGAGCCGTTCGGCGCCGCGCCATCGCGCCCGTCTGGCGAGCCGGTCGCGCCCGCGTCCGGCTGCGCACCGGCGCCCGCGAGCATCTGCAAGATCGCGTCGAAGGCGAGCTGCATCTGCGCTGGGTCGACGTGCTCGGCCTTCTGGCCGAAGATGTGCCGGCGAAACCGCTCCAGCTCGATGCTGGCGAGCTCGTAGAGCTTGCGGTACTCGTCCCGCTCGTGGGCAGCGCGTGCGAGCTTGTCCTTGAGCTCGCGAATCTGCTCTTCGACCGGCTTGCTCACGGCGCTGTAAGTACTCGTGAGCTCCTGCTTTTTGAAGGGGCTTGTTGAGGAAAATTTCCGCCGCTCGATGCAATGCAACCGTGGGTGCTACCCGGGAGCGTGCGAAGCTGTCAGGTGGGATCAGAGCGCCGGAGGCGATGCGGTCTCGGCGAACGGGACCGCTCTCCGCAACTTCGAAGGCGCAAGGGCGATGCCTTCAAGGATCTTCGCGAGCTCGGCGGCGTCGATGATGACGCTCGTGGCTCCCGGAGTGACGGCACGCGGGGCTCGGAATGCCCCGCGCTCAAGCCTTTTGTAAAGTAGACAGTACCCGCTGCGGTCCCACCAAAGGGCCTTGCAGCGGTCGGCCGCCCGGTTGAAAAAGAGGAACAGGGCTCCGGAGAGCGGGTCCTGTCGCAGCACCTCGCGCACGACGGCAGCGAGACCATCGAACGAGCGCCGCAGATCGAGCGGCTCGGTGGCAACGTAGATCGAGACGCGGCCAGGGATCATCGCGCCCCCCCGAGCGCACGAACAACGCGCGCCAGCGTAACCTCGTCGAACGACGGCGGGACGCGGACGACCGCGCCGTCGGGCAGGACGACCTCAAGCGGTGCGCCCGAGGAGAGCGCCGTCGCCTCCGGGGAGGCTACCACCACCGGGAGGAATGAAGGCAGCTTCGCCGCGTCTGGGCGCTGCCGGCACTCGCTCCGCTTCATCCCCAGTCGGCGGCTCCAGGAGTAGAGCGTCCCGGCGTTGACGCCCTCCTGCTCCGCGAACACGCGGGCTGAGTGCCCGCTCTTGTGCCAGCGCGTCACTCGATCGCGCCAGGTGCTTCTGCTTTCGTCCATCGACACCTCCGGCGCAGGGTTTTACGCAGCGTTTGGGCCTCAGGACAGCATGCAGGTCGCCGAACGGATACGCGCGGCTCAGGGTGCTGGCGAGCGAGGCGACCACGGCCGCCCGAGGCGACGGATGGGTCACGGCGAGCTCCCCAGGCCCGGCGCTTGGCAGCTGGGCCCGCGTTGGGCCCATGCCTCCCGAGGGGGAGCGATCCGTCGTCACGCCCTCCCAAAATCCCGGGGCATCCGACGGATCGCGACGGTTCGCCCTCGCGGAATCGTCCCGCCAGAAACACCGGTCGATGACGAACGATCGCCGGAAATAGTAGCGATTTTGATAGCTTCCGCCTGTTTCTCCGCCGAGGGCGGCTTCGGTGTGGCCCAACGGGGCGCCCCCTGCTGCCGCCTTGCCCGGAGCCGCCACCGCCACCGAGACCTCCCGTCGACGAGCCTGGGCGTGGTGACGCGCCTTTTTCCTCATCGCCTTTTCAGAGTCGACGCCTCGCTCTGGTTGGCGGTGACTTCAGAGAAGTTTTACGAAGAGCGTCTGGCGACCGTAGCAGTCGCCGCGCCCCTTTCGGTGTGGTTCGAGCCCGGTCGCGTCGGCTATCTGGGCTTGATCCAAAATCTCCGCCACGACTTCGCGACTCGCTACACGAGCGGCGTCACGCGCTGGCAGCTGGGCGCCGGCCTCGGCACGCGCTTCGGCGCCCTCCGCGCTATTCTGCCCGCGCGCTCTCTTGCTCTTCCTCCTCCAGCTCTTCGAGCAAGGTTTGCATCTCGGCGTCCCGTGCGGGATCCGCCGCGGCTTCGAGCGCGACGCGGAGCTTCGGTGCGACCGTCGCTTCGGCAGCGACGCGCAGGCGCGCGCGGGTGTCCTCTTCGCCGCGCGACGCGAGCGCGAGCGCCGCGGCCGCGCGCACCGGGGGCGGCTGCCCGCCGTCCTCTAGCACGCGGAAGAGCTGCGCGGGCTCGATCGGCGCGCGACGGTGATTCACGTTCGCGCCCACGCCGATCGCGCGGAGATGCGCGATCCACTGGGACGTCGGCCGGCTCCCGCGCACGAGCGCGGCCGCCGTGACGCTGCCATCGGCGGAGCACTCCGATGCGTCGCGGATCCGCTCGATGATCATCGCGATGGTCGACTCCGCCGGGCCCGAGGTCACATGGAGACGACCTCGCCGGTCACGAGCGCGAGCTCGACGCCGACCATCGTGCGCTTATTGTAGGCGCGCTCGAACCGCGAAGCGCGCGCGAGACTCGAATACGGGATGAAGCGGCGCTTCCAGTGCCAGGTGAGCAGCACGCCATCGGCGCCGACGTGGAGCTTCGCGGGCCACGCGGCGAAGGTGGTCGCGGCGACCATCGCGAGCGGGATGGGGGCGAGCAGCACGGCCGACTGCAAAGCGGCCGCGAGGATGCCGCCTGCGATCGTCGTCACGAATATCTCGATGGCTTCGGCGCGTAGGCAAATCAAGCCGGATCGCAGCGCGAGGAAGTGTAGCGCGGCAGAGCGAGAGGGTGGGACCGCGAGCGTCGTGATGGCTCGGTCCTGGGTCGAGATAGCCGCCACGCTTGCGTTTCGGAGCGGCGTCATCGTCCGCCTTCGTAGACTCTTCTGGCTTCGCAGGGCGCGGTCCGATGCGCTTGCGCCATGGACTGCTCCGCCGGGTTGGGACAAGCAAACGCGTTCCGCAACGTCAAGATTCCCGGAGCCGTTCCTGGCTCGTGCAGTCCGACTGTACGAGATCATTGACAGAACGGGCCTTGTGCGATCAGGCAGGTCTTCCACGCCTGAAACACCTGGGATTACCGCGACGTCGCACCAAGCGGAAGGCATGTTACCGTACGACTGTACCCTACTGGCTCGACAAAGTACCCGAATTTCTGGGAAGATAGACCCTATGGGGAAGAACCTGACCTGGAAGACTCAGGACCGTCTCTCCGTGGTCGTGCACAACGAGTGTGCGCCCACGGATCTTGAGTGGAACATCTATCTCAATCACGTGCGTGAGAACGTGAACATTCCCAATCTGAGGGTCTTGGTGTGGACCGATGGTGGATCCCCTGATGGGCGGCAGCGTAAGGCCATGGAGGTGGTGGCACGTCAGGGCTATCCCAACCCTCCGCCGCTCGCGGTGGTGACTCAGAGCATTGTCGTGCGGGCGGTGATGAAGCTCGCGTCCATCTTCAATCCGCATATCCGCTGCTACTCCCCCGAGCAGATCTCCTTGGCGTATATGTATCTGGGGCTCACTCCGGCCGAGCGCGACCTCGCCTCCCAGCTCATGAGGGAGCTCAGAGGGGAATTACGCAGCACGAGGATCGCGTCATGAGTCCTCGTACTGCCAACGAGCCATGTTGCCGCGGCAGGCGCGGGAGCCATGGCGCTCCGACGCCACCTCTTGCCTCGACACCCACACGCTCGAAGTGATCGAGGCCGTTGAGCAGCACCTCCGGTGGTATCGACTCGATGCGAGGCGCTGGGGGGCTCGGCCTGCGACGGAGCTGGCGCCTGAGCGCGGGTCAGCGCCGACGCAGGGCGTCGGCGACGCCCTGCTGCAGGGTGCCGCACGTCGTGATCCCGGTCAGATCCATGCCGGCGCGGACGATGTGCTGGGCGACCTCCGGGCGGATCCCGGTGAGGATCGCCCGCGCCCCGAGGAGGCGGACGGCCCGCGTGGCGCGCAGCAAGGCGTCGGCGACCTGCTCGTCCACGTCGGGCACGCCCGTGATGTCCAGGATGGCGACCCGCGCGCGCCTCTCGGCGACGCCGCGCGAGAGGACCTCGATCACGGCGCTCGCCCGCTCCGGGCTCACCGCGCCGATGAGCGGGAGGATCAGCGTGTCGTCGGTGATCGGCAGCAGCGGCGTCGAGAGCTGCGCCACCATCGCCTGCTGGGCGAGGAGCGCTTCCCGCTGCACGAGCGCGACGCGGGTCGCCTCCTCCGCCCGCCTCCGGTCGGTGATGTCCCGGATGATCGAGACCCTCACCGACCGGCCCTGATAGGGGACCTTCCGGCCGCGGACCTCCGCGAAGAACCGGGAGCCGTCTTTCCGGAGGATGTGGTGCTCGTACGTCACCTCGCTCCCGGAGCGGACGTGATCGATCACGATGTGCCGGTCCTCGGGCGCCGCGAAATCCAGGGCGCTCCGGCCGATCATCTCGTGGGCCTGATACCCCATGAGATCCTCGACGCGAGCGTTCACCTCGACGAGGATCCCCTGCTCGCTGATGGCGATGACGTCCGGCGAGGCGTCCACGAAGCGGGACAGCCGCTGCTCGGTCTCCGCCAGCCGCGCCACCGTCTGCTGGTGCTCCGCGAGCGACCGCGTCAGCTCGTCGACGCGACGCCGCAGCTCCTCCGCGTTCTCCCGTGCATCGTGTTCCATCGTCTTCGTAACCCGGACTGTCCCGCCGCCTCTCGCTCCGGCCTCGCGCGCTCGGCGAGCAGGCGCCGGCGACCACGCAGCCCGGCGCTGGCCACGGGAGGGGCGAGCGGATCGAGGCTACAGGCAGCGCAGGACGTTGTCGCGCACGAGCTGCCAGATGGTCTCGGGGATGTGGCCCAGCCCGCAGACGTCGCGCTCGACCGGCGCCTCGGCGTCGTCGAGCGGGTCGTCGGGGCTGTAGGCGAGCCGCCACAGCCGCTCCCTCACCGAGCCGTTCCGCTCGATCACGAAGCGCTGGACGAGCTTCGTCGCCAGCTCCTCGCCCTCGACGTCGAGCAGCAACGAGGGCGGCGCCACCTCGATCTCGCCCGCGCCGCGCAGCGGCTGGAGCCGCGCGTACGCCCCCTTCGTGAGCTCTCCTTCGTCCGGCGGCTCGAACCCCGCCGCGCGGTCATGCGCTGCCGGGCCCCGATCCTGGACTTGCGATGAAGCTGTCCTGGTAGCCCGGGTCCTCCACCTCGATGGCGTCTGCGGTGGCCGAGAGCGGGCGGATCGTGTCGAGCATGACCGCGAGCTCGCTCGTCCCGCGGCTCCCCAGGCTCGCCTCGTACGCGCCCGGGGTGCGGCCCGTGTGGAACGCCCGCGGGGTGGTGGGAGATGCTGCCGGGGCCGACGCCGCGCCGCGAGGTGAAGTCACCGCTGCAATACAGGATGACCTTGTCGCAGTCGACGGACAGGTGGTGCTTGCGCGTAGGTAAAAGAAGCCGGATCGCAGCGCGAAGCAGTGGTGCGCAGCAAACCGAAAGGGTGGGACCGCGAGCGTCGTGATGGCTCGGTCCTGGGTCGAAAGAGCGTGGTCCGGGCGGCGCCGAGCGCGCTAGGGGCGCATCGGCGTGCCGTGGGCACACGTGTCCGTCCGGGCGTTGGTCTGGCCCGGGAGGCGCGTCGCGAGACGCTATGCGGCGTCCCCGGGCGCCTTGCGGCGCACAACGGTGCTCTGCAACGCTCGGGGCTCCGGGTCGCCTGCGGCGCCCTGCGCCCCGAACCCCCAGTACGGCGGCCGCCGCGTCGGCGCTGGGAGAGCGAGCTGGGACGTCGGTCGGTTCGCCGAGCGCGGAGAGGAAGCGGGCGATGTTCCTTGGCTCGGTCACCGGTGGGTGTCAAGGTAGTTGTCCGTTGATTCGGTCACATCCTCGTGAGTGCTTGGACCTCGTGCGTGTGGGGGTTGAGGGTCACGGGGCCGATAGGCGTCCAGTTGCGTGTCTGGCCGGTCCAGCGCCGAGGCGTCCTGCGGCGGGCGCGCTGGTAGAGGGCGTGCCGGGCGGCGAGGAGCGCGCCATCGCGGCCCCGGTGGCGCTCGTCGGGCGTGACGAAGCGGATGCTGCTGTGCAGGTGCTCGCCGTTGTACCAGGCGACGAAGCGCTCGACCCACTGGCGCGCCTGCTCCACGGTGGCGAACGGGCGGCGGGGGTACTCGGGCCGGTACTTGAGAGTGCGGAAGAGGGCCTCGGCGTAGGGGTTGTCGTCGCTGACACGAGGGCGGCTGAAGGAGGGCACCACGCCCAGGCGCTGGAGCGTGGCGAGCATGGTCGAGCCCTTCATCGGCCCGCCGTTGTCCGCATGCAGCACCAGGCAGCCGGAGCCCACGGCTTCGCGGCCGCAGGTCTGCTCGACGAGCCGAGCAGCAGCGAGCATCGACTCCTCGGCCTCGACCGACCAGCCGACGATCTTGCGGCTGTAGACGCCCACGATCAGGTACAGGAAGTAGAACGCTCCGCGCACCGAGCTCTTGAGGTAGGTGATGTCCCAGCACCACACCTGATTGGGCTTGTTGGCGACGAGCGCGCGAGGACGATGGGCGCGTGCCGGTCGCGCCGGATTGCGGTGCGCCAGCAGCCCCTGCTCGCGAAGGACGCGATAGAAGCTCGACTCAGAAGCGACATACACGCCGCGGTCGGCCAGGCGCGGCACGATCTGCTTGGGCGAGAGGTTGCGGAACTCGGGGCTGTTGGCCGTCTCGACGATGCGCCGGCGCTCGGCCTCGGTCAGCTTGTGCACCGGGGCGTTGTGCGGGCCGGCGCGGCCGTCCTCGCCACCGGCCTCAGCTCGCCAGCGGGCCACGGTGCGTGCGCTGAGCCCCTACGAGCATCGCGAAGCCAGCGCGAGAGCGTCGTCTGATGCACCCCGGTCTCCGCAGACAGCGCCACCGCCGTCGGTCCTCCTGGTGCGAGGAGCCGTTGGATGATTTTTCGTTTGAAGGATTCTGAGTACTCTCTCACCTCAAAGCCTGTCTCCGCTCCCCGAAACCGGTGATCTGATCCTGCGTAAGCGGATCAGAGGGGGCGACAACTTCTCTGACACGGGGGGGGACTGTGGCGGTGGACATGGATCCGCTCTCGCTCCTGTGCCGCCTCGCGGCCAGCGTCCCGCCGCCGCGCTTTCACACCGTCAATTACGCTGGCGTGCTCGCCTCGGCAAGTCGCCCACGTTGGCGCGCAAGCGCATCGGACCGCGCCCTGCGAAGCCAGAAGAGCCTACGAAGGCGGACGAAGACGCCGCTTCGAAACGCAAGCGTGGCGGCTATCGGGCGGTCGACAAACCGCGCCGAGCTCTTGCGCCGCACATGTGCGATCGACGTCCTCGAGTGCCCAGCTTGCAAGGGGCGGATGAAGCTCGTCGCCATGGTGACCGAGCCAAGGAACATCGCCCGCTTCCTCTCCGCGCTCGGCGAACCGACCGACGTCCCAGCTCGCTCTCCCAGCGCCGACGCGGCGGCCGCCGTACTGGGGGTTCGGGGCGCAGGGCGCCGCAGGCGACCCGGAGCCCCGAGCGTTGCAGCGCACCGTTGTGCGCCGCAAGGCGCCCGGTGACGCCGCATAGCGTCTCGCGATGCGCCTCCCGGGCCAGACCAACGCCCGGACGGACACGTGTGCCCACGGCACGCCGATGCGCCCCTAGCGCGCTCGGCGCCGCCCGGACCACGCTCTTTCGACCCAGGACCGAGCCATCACGACGCTCGCGGTCCCACCCTTTCGGTTTGCTGCGCACCACTTCTTCGCGCTGCGATCCGGCTTCTTTTACCTACGCGCTCCGCTCCTCGCGGCGTGCCTCGCAGGCCAAGGGATCGCGCAGGTGATCGAGCTCTACGTGCGCGAGCACCTGGCCGACGGACGGCTGGTTCAAGTGCTCCCGGAGTGGGCCGAGGAGACGTATCCCCTCTACGCGTACCATCACTCCGCGCAGCTCATGTCGGTCAAGGTCCGCGCGTTCCTGGAGTTCGTCGTCGCGCTGACACGCGCGTAGCGTTCAGTGCGTCGTCGCGCCGCCGAGCGTGGGGACCGCCTCGTCGCTCTCCACCGCGAGCGCGGCCGAGGTCGTCGGCGTGGAGCACGTGTTCCCGTCCGCGTGCGCCGCGAGGAAATCCTCGAGCACGCCCTCGCGGTGCGGGAGGAAGAAATCGGTGAGCGCCGTCGAGAGCTCCCCGTCCTCCTTGACATGGACGAACCGGAGCGGCGTATCCTCCACGGGCCACGTCACGTTGTTGCCGAGCGAGTCGCCGGCGCTCAGCTGGTGGCACCCGGCGCACGACTGGGTGGTGGCGCGGTTGGCCACGTCCGCGGGCGTGAAGACGCTGTCCCGCCCGAGGCGCACGAGCTCGGCCTGGATCCGGTCGCGCAGATCGAGGTTCGGCAGCGAATTGAACTCCGGCAGCAGCTGATTCAGGTAGTCGTTGCTGTTGTCGACGGTGCTCTGGCCCGCGTTGTAGAGGGCCTCCCTCGAGTTCTTGAGCTGGATGTCGTTGATGTCGCCGCTGAGGGTCGTGAGCTTGTCGACCGACTCGAGAAAGTCGTCCATGAACCACGTGTAGCGGAAGTCGCTCTGGTCGAAGTTCGTGCTGAACAGCTCGCCGAAGGGGTTCTCCTTCACCGTGACCGGCTTGAAGGTGAGCCGATCCCCGCCGTTCGGCCCGTCGGGGGTCTTCGCGATCTTGAACTCACGGAGCTGCCAGATCTGGCCGGGCTGGACCTGCCCGGGGGCGCCGGGGTTGCCCATGAACTGGTTGGTGCGGATCTGGCCCGTGCCGCGGCGGCCTCCGGGGCCGTGGACCGCGTCGGCGAAGTTGTCCGGGTGGAGCACCGGACCGAAGCCGGCGTCGAGCAGGCCGACGGTGAAGAACGTCTCGAGCTCGTTGGCGCGCTCGGCCGCGTCCAGGGTCGAGAGGCGCGCCCAGAACTCGGCCACCGGGAGGCATGCGGCGAGGCCGCATTCGGGGTGGGGGTTCGGGAGCTGGGCCTCGAAGATGAACAGGTTGCGGTCGGCGATGCCGGCCGTCTTCTTGGCGTAGACGATCCGGTACTCGCCGCAGTGCGAACCGTCCAGCGGCGCCAGATCGAAGCGGTTCACGACCGCGATCGGCTCCACGAAGTGCGGCGAATCCGGGTCGAACGGATCGCTCGTGGCGAGGCGGCCCTCCCTCCGGCCGCACGAGATCCGGTAGCCGTTGAGCGCGGGAAAACCTTCGCTGTTGGTCTGGTCGTCGCAATGGATGGCGTCGGGGAACTGAGCTCCAACGGAGAGGTTGAAGAAGTCCCACCAGCGGCGGTAGAGATCGAGGGGGGTCTGTTCATCGAAGGTCCCCGCCCTGATGATGAGCTGATTGAGGACGAACTGGAGCGGGAACCGGGTCATGGCTTGCGGGTCGGTGACCTTCGTGAGGATCAGCGATCGCAGCGGCTCGATATCCAGCGGGGCCGACAGCGCCTGCCGGCGCTCCGCGGCGCGCTCCTCGGCGTCGATGCCGGCGACCTCGCCGGGCGCGCCCGCGTCGCCGCACGCGGCCAGAGAGGCGGACGCCGCGGCGCACATGACCGTCGTGGCAAACGGGAACCTGGAGGCATAACGAAGGTGCATGAACACTCCTGTGGAGTAGGGTGGACCGGGGTCGAGTCGCTCGCGCCGAGCTCGGCCACCGCCGGGGCATGCGCGAGCGCATGCCCCGGCGTATCGCTTCACGGATTGTAGTCAGGATTGTAGTCGCAGAGGCAAACTGACCATTCATTCTCCGGGGGGGTCCACCAGGTCCCCGTCCAGCTCGACTCGGTCCAGGGGACGTTACTCCAGATGTCGCACACCTGCCGGCACACCTGCGTCGCGTTATGCGGGGGCCAGATCGGCGCAACTTTCTTCTCGACGGCGCCGTCGGCGGGTATCTTGATCTGAGCCGAGGTATACCCAGGGACATCCCAGGCCTCGCTCAGGCGACCTTCCTTGAACTCGCACGTCGTGCCGAAGTGAACGAAGGAGCTGCAGTCAGGGTCGCTCAGGCAGGAGAGCGCGCACCCCTCGAGGTCGAGCCCGAGCTGGGTCTTCCAGATCTCTCCGGCGAGGACCTTCCCCTGGCCGACGTCGAACAGATCAGATGGAGTCTCTTCGAAATAGGCACTGCTCTCAGCGCTGAACAGGTAGGGGTAGTCGAGGTGGTTCAGCCGGTTGTGCGGGTAGTAGTCGCCATTGCACATGATGTTTTTCGTAGGCCATTGCGACGCGCAGTCGGAATGCGGCATGCCGAACGTATGCCCGAGCTCGTGGCCGATGCTTCCGACCCTGCGCAGGTCCCCCTGCTCGGCTCCATCGATGATCCACTTGGGCATGACGGCTGCGCCGAAGTTGGCGGCCGCCCCGTTGCCGTTCACGCTCGAGATGTCGGCCTCCAGGAAGATGATGTACTTGTGGTTGGCGTCTCCCGTGCAGGCGTCAGGGTACACGTCCCTGGCCGCGTTGCAGGCGTTTCCGAGCCAGTACCACTCTGCCAGGCCGCCGTGAAAGCCGTCGGGGTTGGTCAGGAACCAGTTCGCGTCATGATGGCTTTGAACCGTCACGACGTCGTCCGTGGTCATCGTGGCGCCGTAGTTATGCCATGTCTGACGGTTGTGCTCGACGGCGTTCGCGACGAGAGCGGCGCGGTCACTTCGCTGCGCGTCGCTCGGCACGACGTAGAGGACACGAACACTCTTTGTGCTCGCTTGGGCACTCGCCGTGGCGGCGAGAAGCGTGGCTCCGAACATGGCGAAGGCGAATGTATTTCTCATGGTGTCTCCTTTACGAGGCGTGTGATCTCGCACGATGTGAGGGCTCGCGTGGGCAATCACGGCTGGCCGAGAGGCGAGAGCTTCCATCGTCATTGCTTGGCGCTGCCTGGCGCTGTCCAACGGTGTTCAACGCTGTTCAAATCCATTTCAGCGACGTTTCTGTCTAGCGGATCGTATTCAGCGACCGCCGTGCGCAGGTATTTGTTGCCAGGGTAGTTCTCGGCGGCTTGCGTGTGCGAAGTGCCCCACCACCAGGCGAGGCCGGCGCTCACGAGGCCTCCGCCGGACTGCATGAAGGCGCCGCGCTCGCGGCGTCCGAGCTATCTGATCCTGTCGCATCGTGGGCGGGCGAGCACGCGAGCGGCGCCGACGCGAGGAGGGCGGCGGTGGCGAGGAAGGAGGCGAAGCGAGGGCGAGCAGGTCGTGAAGGCGTGCCCATCGGTACCCAGCGAGGAGAACGCGGCGCGCGGGTGATTGCGTCGTTCTTGATGCTCTTCGATTGCATGATGCTTCTCGTTGTTTTTTTTTTTTTTTTTTTCTCGGCGATTTCGCCGATTCGTCTACAGCGCTCCCCCCCGCGGTGTGGCCAGATCCCTCCCCTCGGGAGGAGGACCGGGGCCCACATCGCTTTGCCCACTTGAAGGTCACTGCGACGTGGACGAAGTCTCAAAAATAGTTTGGCGAGGGCATGGCTACCCCGACGGCCGCAAACGTCCTTCGCGCGCGCGGGGCTAGCTTTTGTCTCCCGAGACAAGGCGGCACCCCACGTGCGCTACGCGAAGCGCAGCCCTCCCGCCCGGCGACGTGCGACGTCGCCGAACGATCCACGGCGTTTCGCGGTGGTGCCAGACCCTTCCTTCGCCAGGAGGGCCGGGGGCTCACACCCGCGTGCCTACCGGGAAGTCACCGTGAGGCGGACGAAGTCTCAAAAATAGTCTGGCGAGGTGTGCCTACTCACGGAGGAGCGAGGCGACGCTCACGTCGAGCCGGCCCCGGATCAACCTGGCCAGGCTCGCGTACTGCGACTCGGTGAGGCCGAGCTTGGCGACGAGCTCCGCGCGCGTGCCCTCGCGCAGCGCCTCGCGCGCGGCCGCAAGCCAGCGCGCCGCCGTGGCGCGCCCGACCTGGTAATGCGCGCCCAGGACGTCGATGCTCAGGCCGTCGAGCAGGTGGAGGCGAAGCAGCGCGCGTTGCTTCGGCGAGAGGCGCCCCATCGCGACGCGCACGGCCTCTTCGAACTCGGCCTTGTAGCGCGCCTCGAGGTAGGCGGCCTCCACGTCGACGGAGGCGGCGATCTCCCGCTCCTCGTCGAGCGGGGTGCTCGCCATGTCCGCCTTGCGCCGCCGCAGGTTGATCGCGGTGCGTACCGCGATCACGCGCAGGAAAGTCCGGAGCGGCGCACGCCCCGCGTACCCGGCAATCTTCGGCGTGGCCGAGGGCGGCGCGCTGAAGAGGCCCTCGAGGACCACCTGCCGGAGGTCGTCGGCGAAGGCGGGCGACGGCTCGACGCGGGCCGCCGCGCGCGCGATCACCCCGGAGAACTCCCGCTCGAACGCGGCGTGCGCACCCGGTACCCCGAGGACGCAGGCGCACGCCAGGTAGACGTCCGCCGCGAGCGACGGAGGCGGCAGCGCGCCGCCCGCGGCCGAGCAACGCTCGCCGAGGTAGCGCGCCAGCGCGGTCGCCTCGACGGCGATGGCCGGGAAGGCCGCCTGCCCCGCCTCGAAGAGCGCCGCGATCGTCGCGCCGGGATCGGCCTCGGGCATCACCCCGCCCCCGCCGAGGCCCGCCGCGAACGCAGAGGAGAGACCGCTCGCTCGATCCACCTGCGGAGAATGGCTGATGTCGGCGCGGGCCGTCAAGAAGGCGTGTCGCCTGACAGCCCCGCTCCGTGTGGTAAGAGTCGGGCACCATCGAGCCGACGTCGGACTGCCCCACGGACAACCAGCTCGCAGAGTACGCCGCGTATCCGTCAGGTTTCGAAGCGATCGCGCACCACATCGACGGATGTGCGGTTTGCCGCGTCATCGTCGCTCGGCTGGCCGAGCTGGAGTTCAGCAGCGTGGCGGTGCCTCCGGGAGAATCCTTGCGTGGCGTCGCCGAGGGATCGCCGCCGGGGGAGGTCCTTCAGACCAGCGATCAGGACGACGCGACGGGCGCCCTCGGTCGCGCGCGGATCGCCACCGCAGCCCTGCGGTCGCGACCCCTGCACCCGGCGGTCGCGGCTCCGCAGGTGGACTCCACCCTCAAGCACTACGAGATCATCCGCAAGCTGGGCCAGGGTGGCATGGGCGTGGTCTACCTGGCCCGCGACACCAAGCTGGGCCGACTGGTCGCCGTCAAGGTCCTCCTCGAGTCCGACGGCCGGAGCGCCGAGCGCTTCCTCGCCGAGGCGCGGTCCACGGCGCGCTGCAAGCACGAGAACATCGTGGTGATCCACGATGTGGACGAGGTCGACCGCGTTCCTTACATGGTGCTCGAGCACCTGGAGGGCCGCACGCTGCGCGCCTTCCTGGTCGAGCGAGGAGGGCCGCTGCCGCTGAGCCTCGCGGTCGAGCTGATGCTCCCGGTGGTGCGCGCGCTGGGCTGCGCCCACGCGCTCGGGATCGTGCACCGTGACCTCAAGCCGGAGAATGTCTTCTTGACCGAGGCGGGGCCGATCAAGGTGCTCGACTTCGGTATCGCCAAGCAGCTCGACGCCGACGAGATCGAGCGGCTCGCGGCCCAGGGCGCGAATTCGCGCTGGCTACCGGCGTTGACGCAGGAAGGAGCGCTCGTCGGCACCGTCCCGTACATGGCGCCGGAGCAATGGCGGGCGGAGAAGGTCGATCCCAGGACGGATCTGTGGGCCGTGGGGATCATGCTCTTCGAGCTCTGCACCGGGACGCACCCGCTCGCGCCGTTCGCGGTGGGGCAACTCGGGCAGGTTCGGCGTCTCGACGTGCCCATGCCGCGCGCAAGCGACACGCGTCCCGACCTGGGCGCGCTGGGCGACGTGATCGATCGCTGCCTGAAGAAGCGCCCGGACGAGCGCTTCGGCGGAACCGAGGAGCTCATCGCGGCGCTCGAGCCCTTGCTGCCGGGCGCGAAGGCGCCGGCGCTCCGCGAGGACGAGAGCCCCTTTGCCGGGCTGGGCGCGTTCCAGGAGGTGGACGCCGGGCGCTTCTTTGGGCGCGATCACGACGTCGCCGCGCTCGTCGGACGTCTTCGCAGCCAGCCGCTCGTGATGGTTGCCGGGCCGTCCGGCGCGGGAAAATCGTCGTTCGTGCGCGCGGGCGTGATCCCGGCGCTGAAGCGCTCGGGCGAGCCCTGGGAGGCGTTCACGCGCAGGCCGGGGCGAAGGCCGCTCCACGCGCTCGCCGACCTGCTCGCGCAGATCGCGGCCACGCCGGTGACGACGGGAGCTCCACCCGACGCGTCGAGCTGGCACGCCTTCTCCTCGGCGAGCGATCCCGACGCGCTCATCGCGGCCCTGCGCGCCCAGCCCGGCCTCCTGGGCGCCCGGCTGCGCGCGCGTTGCCGCAGCCAGAGCGCCGAGCACAAGATTCTCGTCTTCGTCGATCAGCTCGAGGAGCTTTACACGCAGGGCATCGATCCGGCGGAGCGGGCCGCGTTCGTCGCGTGCCTGGAGGGCGTCGCCGACGACGCGTTGTCCCCGCTCCGCGTCGTGCTCTGCATGCGCTCGGACTTCCTCGACCGGCTGGCCGAAGATCGCCGGCTCATGACCGAGGTGACCCGCGGGCTCTGGTTCCTGCCGCCCCTCGACCCGAACGGCCTCGTGGCGGCGCTGATGCGGCCGGTCGAGGCTCTCGGCTATCGCTTCGAGACCGCCGAGATGACGCTAGCGATGCTCCGCGCCCTGGAGAGCGCGGCGAGCCCCCTGCCGCTCTTGCAGTTCACCGCGACCAAGCTGTGGGAGGCGCGCGATCGTGGGCGCCGGCTCCTGACGCAAGAGAGCTACGAGAAGCTCGGGGGTGTCGCGGGCGCGCTCTCCACCCATGCCGACGCGGTGCTCGCAGGTCTCTCGGGGATCGAGCAGAGCCTCTGCCGGGCGATCTTCCTCCGGCTGGTCTCACCCGAGCGGACGCGCGCCGTGGTGAGCTTGCCCGACCTGCGAGAGCTCGACGAACAGTTAGACGCCGTGGACCGGGTAGTCTTCCGCCTCTGCGAGGCGCGGCTGCTCTTGATCGAGACCGCCGAAGAGCGCGCGTTCCCGACGGTGGAGCTCGTGCACGAGTCGCTGATCGAGAGCTGGCCCAAGCTCGGGCGATGGCTGGACGACAACCAGGAGGCGGCGGAGTTCCTCGCCCGGGTGCGCCCCGCGGCCAAGCAATGGGAGGCGAGCGGCTGCACCGACGGCCTGCTCTGGCGAGGCGAGGCGGCGGAGGAAGCCCGGCGCTGGCAGAAGCGGCAGGGCCCGGCGGCGGGCGCGCAGCAGGGCGCGCGGGAGGCGCGCTACCTCGCGGCGGTGGTGGCGCTGGGGGAGCGGGAACGACGGAGGAGGAGGCAGGTCGTCGCGGTGCTGTTCGGTGCCCTGAGCCTGGTCGTGCTCCTGGTCTCCGCTCTGGCGGTCCAATCGAAGCGGGCGGCGGAGAGGGCCGAGGCGGAGAGGGCCGAGGCAGAGCGCAGCGCCGCGAGCGCCCGGAATGCCACGCGGATGGCCGCGGCCCGCGAGTGCCAGGGAGACCCTACCACGATGCTCGCGCTACTCCGCGAGATCGAGCCGGGCCCGGCGCCGCCGGGATGGGGCGAGCTTGCGCGGTGGGCACGGGGTGCAGGCGTCGCCACGATGGTGCTCCTCCACGAGGATTTGGCCTGGTCTGCCGCATTCAGCCCCGATGGCCAGCGCATCGTCTCCGCTTCGTGGGACAAGACGGTGCGCGTGTGGAACAGTGACGGCTCGGGACTGCCCCTCGTGCTCCGTGGTCATGAGGACCACGTCTTCGCGGCGGCGTTCAGCCCCGACGGCCAGCACATCGTCTCCGCGTCGGCAGATAAGACAGTGCGCGTGTGGAACGCTGACGGCTCGGGACTGCCCCTCGTGCTCCGTGGTCACGACGCTGTCGTCTATGCAGCAGCGTTTAGCCCTGACGGCCAGCGCATCGCCTCTGCGTCGTGGGACAAGACGGTGCGCGTGTGGAACAGTGACGGCTCGGGACTGCCCCTCGTGCTCCGTGGTCACGACGACCGCGTCGATGCGGCGGCATTCAGCCCCGACGGTCAGCGCATCGTCTCGGCGTCGATGGACAAGACAGTGCGCGTGTGGAACGCCGACGGTTCGGGCCAGCCCCTCGTGCTCCGTGGTCACGACGATTTCGTCCTTACGGCAGCGTGGAGCCCCGACGGCCGACGCATCGTCTCCGGGTCCGAAGACAGGACGATGCGCGTGTGGAACGCCGACGGCTCGGGCCAGCCCCTCGTGCTCCGTGGTCACGACGGTAGCGTCTATGGGGCGGCGTTTAGCCCCGACGGCCAGCGCATCGTCTCCGCGTCTTTTGACAAGACGGCGCGCGTGTGGAACGCCGACGGCTCGGGCCAGCCCCTCGTGTTCCGTGGTCACGCAGACCGCGTCCCTACGGCGGCGTGGAGCCCCGACGGCCAGCGTATCGTCTCCGCGTCCGAAGACAGGACGGTGCGCGTGTGGAACGCCGACGGCTCGGTCCGGCCCCTCGTGCTCCGTGGTCACAGCGACTGCGTCAACGCGGCGGCGTTCAGCCTCGATGGCCAGCGCATCGTCTCCGCCGCTTCTGACAGGACGGTGCGCGTGTGGAAGGCGGACGGCTTGGGCCAGCCCCTCGTGCTCCGTGGTTGCGACCATATCGTTTTTGGGGCGGCGTTCAGCCCCGACGGCCGGCGCATCGCCTCCGCGTCGTGGGACGGGACGGTGCGCGTGTGGAAGGCCGACGGCTCGGGCCAGCCCCTTGTGCTCCGTGGCCATGACGGTGGCGTCAATCCAGCGGCGTGGAGCCCTGACGGCCAGCGCATCGTCTCCGCGTCCGAAGACAGGACGGTGCGCGTGTGGAACGCCGATGGCTCGGGCCAGCCCCTCGTGCTCCGTGGTCACGACGCTGTCGTCTATGGGGCGGCGTGGAGCCCCGATGGCGGGCGCGTCGTCTCCGCGTCGAAAGACAAGACGGTGCGCGTGTGGAACGCCGATGGCTCGGGCCAGCCCCTCGTGCTCCGTGGTCACGACGGTGTCGTCTATAGCGCGGCGTGGAGCCCCGATGGCCAGCGCATCGTCTCCGCGTCCGAGGACAGGACGGTGCGCGTGTGGAAGGCCGACGGCTCGGGCCAGCCCCTCGTGCTCCTTGGACACGACGACCCCGTCTACGCGGCGGCGTTTAGCCCAGACGGCCAGCGCATCGTTTCCGCGTCGCAGGACAAGACTGTGCGCGTGTGGAAGGCCGACGGCACGGGACAACCCCTCGTGCTCCTTGGGCACGACGATGCCGTCAACACGGCGGTGTGGAGCCCCGATGGAAGGCGCATCGTCACGGCCTCGGACGACAAGACGGTGATCGTGTGGAGCGACCTCGAGCCGCTCTCGGGCGCCGACGACCCGAAGCTGTGGACCGCGACCAACTACTGCATGCCGCTCGACATCCGCCAGCGCCTGCTCGGCTTCCCGGAGGATCAGTCCCGCGCCGACCACGAGCGCTGCCAGCGTCGTGTCCGTGAGGTCCAGACGCAAGCCGCCTCGCCCGGGCGCTGATGGTCCGTGACCACCGACCGGCGTCCCCCCGGGCGCTCCGCAGGATGGCGAGCTCGTCTTCGAACTGTCGGACCCCGAGCCCGGACAGCACACGTCGGTCATCTCGAAGGCCAGGTACGACCTGACAGGCTGCCACATCGCCATCGAGATCGTCTCGGGCTTCAACCCCGGCTCGAACGCGTACGCGCACGTCTCGGCGGTCACCGAGGACGCTCAGTACATCGAGATGGGGTTCGCCGGGACGCGGCTCGAGCGCGGGGCAGGCTCCGCACACCGTCCTCCCGGTGCACAGGTGTCTTCCCGTGAATCGAGGATGCTGGACCGCCGCTCGTGGTTCCGTGCGGGAAGCGGTGTGTTGCCGGGGCGCGGACTGCTCTGCGCCCGCGGGGCCTGTCAGTCTGGACGGGTCGGCAGGCCTCCGGTGGCGCGCGTGCTGTTCGGACTCATGCTCTTCGTCTTCGGGCTCAACGGCTTTCTGGGCTTCATCCCGCCCCCCGCGGTGCCGGAGCGCGCGGCGGCGTTCCTGGATGCCCTGACGGCGATGGGGTACATGGTGCCGCTCATCAAGGGCGTGGAGGTCGCCGCCGGGGCGCTGTTGCTCGCGAACCGCTTCGTCCCGCTCGCGCTGGTGCTGAAGGCCACCAGCCGACCCTCTTCGCAGCGCTCGCACCGGGGCCGCACGAACCCGCGGCAGAGCAGACCGCAGTCGAGGTAGGCTTCGAGCTCCTTCTTCGCGTGCTTGGGTATCCGGACGGCGATTGCGCCGTCGTCGATGGCCCCGTACAGCGTCTCCACGTTGTCGCGCACGATCTCGTAGAGCGTCGTCTTCTCCGGACGACGGCGCTCGTAGACGACGCCCGTGGTACGAGCCGCGCTGGCCACACGGCGCCGACACGGCACGCCGCATGCCACGCGGTGAGGGCGCGTTTTCGCCGCGAATTTCGACAACCCGCCGGGCTATCGCCCATGGCGGAGCGGCGGGCCGGGGGGGGGCGGGCCGCGACGCTCGCTGCCGCGGCGGCGGAGGCGCTCGCCGAGCACCCGCCTCGCGCTCGATATGTCGGCGCGCGAGAACGCAGAGCCGCGCAGTGTTGCAGGAGGAGATCATCCGGCTGCAGCAGAGCCGGCTAGCGGAGCTGTCCACGCCGATGATCTCGATCACCGAGCAGGTGACGGTCATGCCTCTCATTGGGACCATGGATGAGCAGCGTGCCAGGCACGTTCTTGAATCTGCGCTCTCTGGCGCCGAGGCGCTTGGTGCGCGTGCCGCCTCCGTGCCGGCATGCAGGAGCCTGTTCGCCACTCGTTTTCCCTCCGCTCCCCGTGGCGTCCGCAGTTCCGCCATGGCGTCGCCATGCAGCATCGCGGCGAGAGGGTCGTCGCCTGCGCACGCCGCCGCGCTTGCCTCCCGGCACAGGCCTGCTGCTTGCCGGCATCACTTTCCGGATGCCTGCGGGGCGCTTCGGCACGCAACCGCCGCGCGCGGGCGATCCCAGTAGAGCCTGCGGGCACTGGCGAGCGGCAAGGCTCCGGTAGCGAGTCGACGCGAGCGGCGGGCTCGACGTTCGGCCCAGGCCTGCTCACCCCTCCGGTGCCACCGGCAGCCCGAGCAGCCGACCGAGCGCCTCGTGAACGAGCCGGGCCGCCACCTCATCCCCGAGGGCGACGGCGCGGCTCAGGGTGCTGGCGAGCGAGGCGACCACGGCCGCCCGAGGCGACGGATCAGTCACGGCGAGCTCCCCAGGCCCGGAGCTTGACCGCTGGGCCCGGGTTGGGCCGATACCTCCCCTGGGGGTGCGATCCGTCGTCACGCACTCTGCCGGCCCAAGGACGTGCGGATCTGCCGCCGCGTGAAATGCGACCGGCAGCATCCGCTGGTTGGGCCGCTTGGAGGAGAACAGCGGATCTGCGATTGAACGATGCATGCGATGCTGGCGCCGTTGGATGTGGCGATTGGTGGTATCAGAGTCATTCGATGCCGACCGAGCTGCCTGCGTCGAGCGGCGGTGCGCTCTCCGTACAGATCGATGCGCGTCGTCTCGCCAAGCTCTTGCGCGGTAGCCCTGTACGCCGCGCTCGCCGGCCGCGCCATCCGCGGCGCGATCACCCCGAACATCGCCGCGGTGCTGCGCGGCGAGAAGGCGGCAATCCTACCATGCGATTGCGGCTCGCCGTGTGCCGGTTCAGCGGTCTCCAGCGCGGACATCGCGGGGGCTGTCGCGACATGTCACGTGACATGTCACGGCTGCAGCGTGACATGTCACGTGACATGTCGTGGCTGATGCGTGACATGCGGGCACCCTCCGCGGCCGCAATCGACGCCGCGCAGAGCAGCCCCTGGGTGGCATAGGATGTGCAAAGCGCGGCCAAGCAGCGGAACGGATCAACGCAACGACGTCGAGAGGTGTGACTCCTATGCAGATGCACAGCCTGATCATGCGGTTGGGGACGGTGGCCTTCCTTGCTCTGGCGGCGTCCGGCTGCATCATGGCCGAGGGCGCAGAGCAAGCCGAGAGCGAGGCGCTCGACTCGGCAAGCGAAGCCCAGATCGACACTGGATACAAGGCGTGGCGGCTGTACACGGTGACCTTCTCGAACGGTCAGCCGCTGTTTCAGGTCCTCGCGATCGGCGGGACCAACGTGGGCAACTACCAGGCGAACACCGAGTACTTCTCCGTGACCACGGCGAACCTGCAATACCTCGGTCAGAGCAACGTGACCTTCAGCCACACGGATGGCTACGGCACGCCGCCGTCGCAGAGCGGCTCGCAGCAGTTCCAGATGCCCCTGTCCTCGTCCTGGACGTCGTTCTCGACCGACCCGGTGAGCGGGGGATACCGCTACGACAGCGGCGACGTGCACCTGCGCATCGGCACGGGCAACGGTAAGATCACCCGGCTGACCTGGTACCAGGCGATCCCGACAGGGCAGGGCCCGACCAACGTCACGCCGAGCGGGACGTTCACGACCGGCACCGGCGCCGTGACGGTCCCGAGCGGGAGCGCCGGATACTACGCTGACAGCACGATCCAGTGACGCCGAGGGGCCCTCGCGCGCCGTCCGGCCGTCGTGGCGGCCGGGATGGCCGCTGCAGGGGGCCCGAGCTCCCCGCCTATCCTGTCCCGCGCGGTCCTCCACCGACATGAGTGGAGCGATACCTCGACACGGCGGCCTCCACGCCTGATCTCGGGCTGCTCAGGACAGGGATCCCGAGATGCCGAACGCGCTCGGCAGCGGGGGCCATCGACGCCCGCGGTCCCACCCTTTCGGTTTGCTGCGCTACACTGCTTCGCGCTGCGATCCGGCTTCTTTTACCTACGCGCTACGCGCGCATCGCCGGGTACACCACCCGAGCGGCGGCGGCGCGCGGCAGCGACGCCGGCCGCGGGAGGCGCCCGGCACGCGCGGTGGCGGCCCGGCCGGCGCTCCAGGGGTGAAGCGGGGCGCCCGAAAGGCGCCCGGGAGCGGTGCTCAGCCGCGTCCGGTACATGAGAAACAGAGCGGCGGTCACCCGCACAGGAGACGGGCCCAGATCGGCGTTTTCGGCGCGGAAGCGCACTCCGGTGCGCTGAGCACCGAAAACGTCGAGATGGGCCCGTATCCGAAGCGGGTGACCGCCGCTCTAGAGGATCAGAACGTGCAGGTGGGGGTGGGGCCGGCGGTGAAGGGCTCCCAGCGGACGTCCTCGATCGCCACGTCCATCGGCGACTCCGAGTAGAGGAGGAAGGGCGTGTTGACGTTGGTGATGTCGAGCCCGTTGTTCGTCAGGCACTTCAGCGGGACGGAGACCTCGTGCCACTCCCCGTCCGCGATGGAGGTCAGCGTATTGGCGACGTTGATGTCGCCGAGGCAGGGATACACGCAGTGGGCTGACAGCGTGACCAGCGGGCCCTCGGGCGGAGCATCGACGCGCGCCCGGAAGACGATCGAGGTCTCCGAGTTGTAGTAAGGCGACAGATCGACCCCGGGCGCGCCCGCCGAGACCTGCGCGTAGATCTGGCCCGTCGCGCTCCAGGTCACCTGCTTGGCGCTGCCCTGGATCTCGCCGTCGATCGTGCTCACGCTGACCTCGCCGCCGGGCAGGGTGGCCCCCATGCCCACGTCGATGCCGCCCCAGTTCGAGGGGCCGCCGATGCGCAGCACGTAGTCGCCCTTGTCCTCGCCATCCACGAAGATCTCGAGCGGCTCGCTCGTGGTGCCGGCCGCCCCCGGGTCCGGGGCATCGCAGCCGTGGCCCGTGGAGACCTCGGGCAGATCGTCGCCGAGCGCGTCGGCGTCGGTGGTCACGAGGCCATAGCCATACGCGAAGAGCGGCTCCTCGCCGTCTCCCCTGTTGATGGACGTCTGGCAGTCGGCCGAGGGCCACGAGAACGACAGCTTGCCCTGGAACTCGTGATCGCCGAAGAGCACGTCGGCGACGCCGCCGCCCTCGCTGCCCGGCAGCCAGGCCGCCACGAACGCGTCTGACCGGTTGAGCTCCTTGTTGGTGTGGAGCGGGCGGCCCGACACGAACACCGTGACGATGGGCACACTCGGCGCCTGGGCGCGGATGGTCTCGATGACGGCGAGGTCCTCGGGGTAGAGGTTCGCGTGCTCGAGCGTCTCGAACTTGCCTATATCGCCCTGGCCCTCGGCGTAGGGCGTCTCGCCGATGACCACGATCGCGGCGTCGAAGGTGTCGGCCGCGGCGGTGCCGTCGGGGCTCAGGGTCGCAGCGCCGCTCAGCCCGGCGGCCGTGATCGTCTCCTCGATGCCGGCGTAGATGGACTGCGCGTTCGGGAAATCGGCGTTGGTGTTGCCGGTGCCCTGCCAGGTCAGCGTCCAGCCGCCGGACTGGTTCTGGATGTTGTTTGCGGTCTTGCCGGCCACGAGGACGTTCATCGACTTGCTGAGCGGCAGGACATCGCCCTTGTTCTTGAGCAGGACGAGCGACTTGCGCACGGCCTCGCGCGCCACGGCCCGGTGCTCAGGCGCGGCGAGGAGCGCGGCGTCGCCGGCGACCGACCGGGTCGACGGGGCGCCCTTGCTCGCCCTGGGGCCGAGGAGGCCGGCCCGCATCTTCACGCGCAGGATCCGGGTCACCGCGTCGTCGATGCGGGCCATCGGGATCTCGCCGCTCTCCGCCTGGGCGATGGTGTTCTCGATGAACGCCATCCAGTCGTTGGGCACCATGATCATGTCCACCCCGGCGTTGATCGCCGCGGCGCACCGCGCGTTGTTACAACCCGGGAGCTGGCCGTGCCCGTTCCAGTCGCCGACGACGAAGCCGGTGAAGCCGAGCTGGCCCTTGAGGATGTCGGTGAGCAGGTACTGATTGCCGTGCATCTTGTCGCCGTTCCAGCTGCTGAACGACGCCATCACGGTCTGCGCGCCCGCCGCGAGCGCGGAGAGGTAGCCCTGGGCGTGGATGTCGCGCAGAGCCTCCTCGGAGCAGACGGTGTTGCCCTGGTCCTTGCCCTGCTCGGTCCCGCCGTCGCCCATGAAGTGCTTGGCGGTCGCGACCACGTGCGCGCCGTTGAACAGGTCCGCGCTGTCCGCCGGCCGGCCCTGCAGGCCCCGGATCATCCGGCCCGCGTAGCTCCTCACGATCTCCGGATCCTCGGAGTAGCCCTCGTAGGAGCGGCCCCACCGATCGTCCCGCACCACGGCGAGCGTGGGGGCGAAGGCCCAGTCGAGCCCGGTGACGGCGACCTCGGCGGCGGTGATGGCGCCGATCTCCTCGATGAGATCGGGATCGTTCATGGCGCCGAGCCCGATGTTCTGCGGGAACAGCGTCGCGCCGATCACGTTGTTGTGGCCGTGCACCGCGTCCACGCCCCAGATGACGGGGATGCCGAGGTGCTCGCCGGGCGCGCCGCTCGTGTCGATGGAGGCCGCGTAATAGGCGTCCGCGAGGTCGACCCAGTCGGCCACGGTCGCGTGCTTGGAGCGGCCCGGCCAGGAGCCGCCGCCGTTCAGCACCGAGCCGATGTGGTACTCCCGGACCTGGTCCGGCGTGATCGCCAGGATCTCGGGCTGGACCATCTGGCCGACCTTCTGCGCCACGCTCATCTGCGCGAGCAGCTCGGCGATGGCGTCCTCGATCTCCGGGTCGAGCGCGATCTCGCTCGTCACCGTCGGCCATTCGACCGACGCGCTCTCGCCGCCCGCGCCGCCGCCACCGGCGGTGCCGGTGGTGGAGCCGGCGCCGGAGCCGCCTTCGCCGCCGCCGGCGGTGCCCGTGGAGCCGGCGCCGGAGCCGCCCGCGCCGCCGCTGCCGCCGGTGCCGGTGGTGGTGCCTGCGCCGGAGCCGCCCTCGCCGCCGCTACCGCCGGTGCCGGTGGTGGAGCCTGCGCCGGAGCCGCCCTCGCCGCCGCCGCCGGCGGTGCCGGTGGTGGAGCCTGCGCCGGAGCCGCCCTCGCCGCCGCCGCCGGCGGTGCCGGTGGTGGAGCCCGCGCCGGAGCCGCCGTCGCCGCCGCCGCCGGCGGTGCCGGTGGTGGAGCCCGCGCCGGAGCCGCCGTCGCCGCCGCCACCGGCGGTGCCGGTGGTGGAGCCTGCGCCGGAGCCGCCCGACCCTGTCGCGTCAGCCGGGGGATCCGTGGAGTCGTCCCCGCAGGCGGGAACAGGGATGGTCAGGGCTGCGACCAGCAGCCATCTACCGTATTGGTTACAATGCTTCATACCAGCGCCGGAGCATGGTCCCGGCGCAGTGGGGCGTCAAATTTATAGTCCCGCAGTCTGCTTCTATCAGGACCTCTGTCGGCCATCGCTCACGCCACACCTACACGCAGACCACGATTCATCGCTTCTCGGCGGACCAGGACTTCGGTATCCTCGATCCTCCTCCAGCCACCAAGGCAGCAAGGAAGAACGCCATGTCGCAACATTGGACGATCGCGGGCGCGCTGCTCGCCTTTGCGCTGCTCGACGCCGCCTGCGCCGACCCCGAGCAGGACGCTTCCTCCGGCGCGGCGAGCGGCGGTTCCACCTCGGTGAGCCTGCACGTGGTCTTCCTCGACGGGGCTTATCACGAAGACGGCACCGAGCTCGTGTGGAACGAACCAAGGGGCGGATGAAGCTCGTCGCCATGGTGACCGAGCCAAGGAACATCGCCCGCTTCCTCTCCGCGCTCGGCGAACCGACCGACGTCCCAGCACGCTCTCCCAGCGCCGACGCAGCGGCCGCCGTACTGGAAAAGCACCGTTGTGCGCCGCAAGGCGCCCGGGGACTCGGAGGCTGCGTCCCTCGAGGAAGCGACGCGTCTCCCAAAGACGCAGGCTCCCGGAGACGCCTGCCAACCCGGAAGCCTCAGCCATGCGGCCTGCTACTGTCTGCGCGACCTTGCTCGCCCGTCCGCTGCTGGCGTCAGGCCGAGCAGCCGACCGGTCGCCTTGTGGACGACGCGCGCCGTCTCCTTATCCCCCCAGGCGCAGGCGCAGGCGCGGCTCAGGGCGCCGTCTCGGCCTGGGCGCCGTCTCGGCCTCGGCGCCGACGGGGCCGAGGCCGAGACGGCCAGTAGGCAGGATCCCAAATCGCGCTCGGGCGCGGCCATCCCTGCCGGGGTGGAGCTCGGTTTCGTGGGGATGCGCTGCTCGAGGCGGCCGAATCCGCTCGGAAGGATTGAGCTACCCTCCACGAAGCCGCATCGAGCCGTAGGCATGGACGCTGGCATGACGGTTGCTCCTGTGGGACCACAGAACGCGATACAGGTCGCAAGGAGAGCCATCATGGGATCCGACAAGAATACCCCGGGAACTGTTTTGCTTTCGAACGACGATCTCTACTACTTGCTGTATCGAGCCGCGCAAGAGTCGAGTAGTTTGGACGGGTTCAACAACAACGTCACGAGTCTCCTCGACCAGAAACTGGGGTCAGGCGCCTACATTCTCACCCTCGCCGTCAGCCAGGGGGGGCAAAACGGAGTGCTCTACAAGAAAAACCCCAGGCTCGATAGCAGCTCCTCCTGGTCGGGAGATACCGGGAGTCTGCCAGGGTCCGTGAGCAATTACGGCGTCTATTGCTTCGTGGCGTGGGGCAGCGCTCCCGGATGAAGGCGCCCTTCTCGCCTGCGCGGCGACGATACAGCCGAAGCGCCTCCCGCGACGGCGCCAGAGCCATCTCCTGAGGCGGATGCGCTCCCGGCGAAAGGGAGCCCGCCCTCCGGCCGAGCCTGTCGTTCACCGTGTCCGAGGTGAGATGCACCGTTACGGCACCACGCCGCTCCCCTCGTCCGACGGCTGAATCCGCTTGGAAGGGTCTTCTCGAAAAAAGCCGCGCCGAACCGTAGAAGGGCGGCAGGTATCGTTGTTGCTTTGCTAGACGACAGAACGCGACGCGCGTCGCAAGGAGAGTCATCATGAATACGCCGATGAAAGCCCATTCCTCCGTCACGGAAGCGGTCAAGACCAGGACGCTCGAGCAAGTCGTCGCAGCGGGGAGATCCGGTGCGTTTGCGGGAGATGATCTCTACTGGATCTTGTATCGAGCAGCGACAGAGGCATCGGACACGAATGGGTTCTATTTCGGGATCATCAGTCTGCTCGACCAGGCTCTGGGGCAAAACGCCTACATTTTCGCCTGGACAATCAGCAAGAACGGATACAGTGGCTCTATCGCTAATACTAATCCCCGGCTCCCCAATGGCCTCCAGTGGGCTGGAGACGCCGGGGTCCTGCCAGGAGTCGTGAGCGCTTACGCCGTCTCTGTCTTCGTGTTCTGGGGCGGCTGAAGCGCGCAGATGCATCGCCGGGCCCCCGCCGCGGGGGGCTCGGATCTCGACTGTACATGATACACCTCTGGCACAGCGGTGATACAGTAAACAGGACCACGATTGGCGCTGGGACGCGACCATCCCTACCGAGATGGGGCTCGGTTTCGCGGGATGCGCTACACGAGGCCTCCGCCGGTTTAGCGCAGGGGCTTGGCATGCCTCCTGCGAAGAGCTCACCAAGACGCGGGTCATCCGACTCGCGCACGACGAGATTACAATGAACCGAAACAGACTCATGCATGGTTGGCGTATTTCAGGACACGTATTGGTGGGTGCGGGGGCGTTCTTCGTGATGTCGTGTAAAGGAGCCGAGACGCAGCGCCCGGCGGCATCGACCTCCGCGGCGGTCCAGGCGCCGCGCCCGGAGAGGAAAGACTCCTGCGAGACCCAGCCCTCGTACATCAACGTCGCGGCCTGCGCGCCGCCCACGGATGTCGCTGCAGGCGCGGACCTCAACCAGGCTGCCACCTTCGCCTGGCAGGAGTTCATCTCGCTCAACTGGCCCGCGGTGAAGCAAACCTTCACGTCAGGTACGCGCGGACAGCTCGATGCCAATGCCCGGCTCGACGCCATCAACGACAAGAATGGCACCACGCCCACGTGGATGACCTACCGCCACAAAATCGAGGTCTTCCCGGGTGGGGGCAACAAGGACGGCGTGAAGCCGTACAACTACGACGATAAGCCGCAATACATCTACGATTCGAGGAAGGTGGGGGGGGATGGCACGATTCCCTTGTGCGACGGCGGGGACCCCCAGAACCTCAAGGACACCGAGGGCGCGCTCTTCCTCAACGCGGACGAGGCCACCCAGATCGGGCAGAACTCCATGTTCGCGGGCGTCGTCGAGGCGGCGAAGGTCGACCCGAACGACCCCGCGGCGTCCCAGATCGTGTTCATGGTGAAGGCCAATCCCATTTACGTCAAGTACGTGCAGCAAACCGGCTGGTTCACGGGCATTCCAAGTGATATCGAGACGAAGACCATGCAGTACGTGCAGGACAAGAAGAAAGACCCCGAGGCGGGGAGCACGGACCTGGTCAGCCTCCCCCTCAATACCATTCTCACCAAGTCGGCTTGGCGCCGCGCGGTCCCGGGGGACGAGCAGACCCACCTGGTCAGGCCCTTGCGCCGGTACAAGCTGAACGGGTCGAACTACTGCTACGCGGTCAACTATTACACGCTGGTCGCGCTCCACATCATCCAGAAGACCAATTCGGCGCCGCAGTTCATCTATGCCTCCTTCGAGGCCGCCGACAACATCCTCACCCAGGACGGGCAACGGGTCGAGGACGACAGCGGCCGCATCACGAGCCAGGGCCAACCTGCCCGTTACCCCGCGATCACCTCCGTTCCCGCCACCGGCTGGAACAAGGCGTCGCGCCAGAGAATCACGGCGGCCTCCGACGTCTGCAAGCCCGGCTCGAGCCTCTACTACGAGAACAACCCCAAAAATAAGAACATCCCCCAGGCCAAGGTGTGCGTCCGCGCGCGGCTGTCCCCGATCCCCCAGACCATCATCCGTGCGAACGACGCGGCGCACCAAGCCTTGGACAGCTACGCCGAACAGAATGGCTCCCCCAAGAGCGTCCTCAGGTACTACAAGCTCGTGAACGTCCAGCATGTCCCCGCCACGAAGGAGGCCATGGCGGAGTACACAGGTGGCGGTGGTGTCGAGCCCGCGACCTACTACATGGCCAACATGGTCCTCGAGACCAGCCAGGTCTTGCAGCATTTCTCCGGCGGCTTCGCGGGCAACCCGGATCCGAACAGCTCGAATGACCCGGCCGACGGCACCATCACCGACTATGCGTACGGCGGCGATACGCCTCAGGTGGGGCCGAACCTCGCCGTCAACGGCACGAACTACCTCATGGGCGGCTGCATGGGTTGCCACGGCCAGGCCCAGAAGGAAGGTGGCGGGTTCAGCTTCGCGCTCGACGGGATCGCCAAGGGCTTCAGCGCCAAGCCCGAGTACCCTCGCGGACCGGGTAACCAAAACGGATTCGACGACTTCGCCGCCCGCTGGCAAAGGCGACGCTGATCACCGAGGTGCTCTTCCGATGAAAAATTACGCTTTCGCGTCCGTGCTCCTCACCATCGCGGCGGGGGTATCCCTCGGCGCCTGTGGGAATGGGAATCAAGCCGGCCCCAAAGTCGTCGACGGAAAGGGCGAGCCCGAGGAGCTCGCCACGGCAAGGTCGCTCGCCTTCCGGGACGCGGTCAAGGCTCCCCCCGTGGGCTGGTCGGGGCCCGTGTTCAAGCTGAGCCACGACTATCCGAAGGAAAAGCCCACGTGCGACTCGCCCTGGCTGCGCCGCAACGTGGATTTCAGCGGCAAGAGCTCCACGTGGAACGCGGATTGGCAGGGCTACGTGCAGGACATCGTCAATTACGTCAAAGAGGGCCAGGAGCCGAATCTCCCCGATGACCCCGGCTGGCGTATTCAGGTGTCCGGCCAAACCCGCTGGTTCAACGTCCCCTGGATGGCCTACGACGGCGAGCGGGGCCGCGAGTTCGTGCATGGCTTGACCAACGAGCTGTCGACCGCGGAAACGGCCTTCATCGGGCGAGGCAGCGGCAAGCACATCCTGCCGGGCGCCAGGAAGAGCGGCGGCGACGACCCGCTCTTCGAGACCTGGTCGATCGGCTACTACAATCCCTGCGGCGCGTGGTCGATCGGGCAGCAGTGGCCCGAGAGCGGCGCGCCGGCCACCTACGAGGAGAACGGGCGGCTCCTGGCTCGCGGCATGCCGTTCCCGGAGGGCACCGTCGTCGTCAAGCTGCTCAATACCACGGCGACCGAAAAGGACGTGCCCTACATGAAGGGCTCCACCAACTGGCAAGCCAACGGCCACAAGCAGACAGGGCCGCGCACCTACGCGACGTGCGAGCGCGAGGTGCGCGAGGTCCACCTCGTGCAAATGGACCTCGCGGTCGTCGACACGCGCTCGCCCACGCGCTGGGTCTACAGCACGCTCGTCTACGACGGCACCCTGCCCGGCGCCACGATCTGGGATCGCATGCGGCCGCTCGGCGTGCAGTGGGGCAACGACCCCCAGACCTTCCCCGCGGTGCCCCTGGCCAACAGCAAGCCGCTGAGCCAGTCGGTCGCGGCCCCCGTCAACATCCACGAGCACTACGGTTGCTTCAAGCGCCTCGCCGGCGACGTGGACCAGAGCAACTCGAGCTGCACGTCGTGCCACATGGGCGCCTACGCGGCCGCGCCGGGGGTGGAGATCAAGCCGGGCGAGAACGTACCGCCGATCTTCAAATTCGATGGGATATGCGACACCTACAACGCGACGAACGCGAGTTATTTCGCTAACTATGCCTATCCGAGCCCGTTCCCTGGCAGCAGCGGCGATGTCGCGGCAGCGATCCCGCTGGACACCTCGCTGCAGCTCCAGGTCGCCTTCGCCCAGTACGCCTACTTCAAGAACAGCGACCCGAAAGTCGTACCCAAGTCCACCTGCCCACCGGCGCGCTGAGCGCGAGGACCACCATGACACAATCGCGATCTGATAGCGACGCAGGGTTCGCCACCGACCTGCAATTCGTCCTCAATGGCCAGCCGGTGGTGCTGAAGGACGTGGACCCGACCACGCTGCTCGTCGATTGGCTGCGCTCGCCCGAGGTCGGCCTCCATGGGACCAAGAAGGCGTGCGGCCAGGGCGGCTGCGGCGCGTGCACGGTGATGATCACGGAGCTGGACCCACAGACCGGGCAAAAGATGTTCCGCTCGATCAACGCTTGCATGCGCCCCATCTGCACGCTCGACGGCAAGGCGGTGACCACGATCGAGGGCACGGGCTCCACGACCACCTCGTTGAGCCCGGTGCAGTACCGCATTGCCAAGGAAAACGGCTCGCAATGCGGCTTCTGCACGCCGGGCTTCGTGATGAACATGCACTCCGTGCTCGCGACCGCGACGAGCCTGGGCAAGGGGCGGCCGACCAAGCTGCGTGTCGAGCAGGCCTTCGACGGCAACCTGTGCCGCTGCACCGGCTACCGCCCGATCCTCTACGGCATGAAGCACTTTGCCTCCGACTGGAGCGACGCCGACAAGCAGGGCTGCCTGCACACGGACGTCGACCCCGCCGATGAGGTGCCGCATTGCCATACCGTGCCCGCGGACTTCCCCAGCTCGCTCGAGGCCCCCCCGCGCGCGCTCCACTATCGGAAGGGTGTCTATGACTGGTACCGCCCCGTCACCCTGGCCCAGGTGCACGAGATCCAGCAGCATTACGACCCGAGCAGCATCAAGCTGGTGGTGGGGAACACCTCGATCGGGGTTTACGACAAGTACACCGAGGATCCCCACGTCCTCGTCGACGTCTCCCACGTGCCCGAGCTGCGGCGCAAGGACGTGGAGCCCGCGCAGATCGTGGTGGGGTCGGCCGTCTGCTACAGCGACTTGCTCGATATGCTCGACGCTCTGCTCGCGCAACGCGGAAAGGTCGAGCCGGGCACCGCGGGCGAGGGGTACGAGGCGCTGCATACCATGGTCCAGCGCACCGCGGGCCGCATCGTGCGCAATGCGGCCAGCCTGGGCGGGAACACCATGATGGTGGCGCGGCACGTCACCGAGGGCGTGCCGTTCCCCTCGGATGCCTTCACGGCCTACTGCACCCTGGGCGTCAAGGTGCTGGTCAGCACGGGCGCGGGCGCCCCGACCGAGTACCACATCCTCGACTTCGCACACCACTACGCGAGCTCGCCCGCGCTGCGCGCGACGGGGGTGCTCGTGAGCTACCGCATCCCCACCACACCACCGCGCGTGTTCGTGCGGACTTACAAGACGGCGCTGCGGCCCGAGAATGCGCACTCGATCGTCAACGCAGGCATGCTCGCGGGCTTCGACGAGCAGGGCAACGTCACCGGCGCGCGGATCGTGTTTGGCGGGGTCGGGCCGCTCGCTCTCCACGCCAAGCGGGCCGAGGGCTTCCTGGAGGGCCGCCCGTGGAATGCGGAGACCTTGGCCGGGGCCATCGATTGCGTGCGGCAAGACGTCTCGGAGCAGCTCACCCTGCACCACGACCGCATGGCGGCGCTGCCCGACGAGGGCTTCACCGACGCGTACAAGCTGTCGCTCGCCGAGGGGTACTTCTACCAGTTCTTCGTGTACGTGGCCGAGCAGGTGGCCCACCACGAGGTGTCCAAAGACGTTCGCTCGGCGGGCAAGCGCAGGGAGAGGCCGGAGAGCACGGGCAAGCAGAAGTACGAGCGCTACAAGGACGAGTACCCGGTCAACAAGCCCTACATCAAGCTGGGCGCGTTCCTGCAGGCCACCGGCGAGGCGCGCTATACGCACGACATCCCGCTGCCGGCCCGCGGCCTGGAGGCGGCGGTGGTGACCAGCATGAAGGCGCTGGCCCAGATCTCCTACCAGATCCCCAGCGGCGATTCGCTGGTGACCGCCACCGCTGCCGAGCTTTCGGCCTACCTGGCGACCCGCTATCCGGGCTTCGTGGATTACGTCACCAAGGACGACATCCCCCCCGGTGGCTCCAACGCCCAGGGCTTCGGCAACGACCTCCTGTTCGCCGACGGCATTGTGACCTCGTACGGGCAATGCATCGGCCTGGTTTTGGCGCAGACCGCCGAGCAGGCCATCAACATCGCGCAAGAGATCGCCACTCGCTGGGTCCGGTACGCGCCGGTCGTCGACGACGACCGTAAGCCCGTCCTGCCCACGCTGACCATCGACGAGGCCCGGGGCCAGGGCAAGATCTACCAGGACAGCCAGCACTACCCCGTGCACGTCTGGAAGATCCAGCGCCCCGGGACCAAGCTCGACTGGGTCGCGGGCGACGATTCCGGCAGCCGCGTCGTGCACAACGACGCCGTGCTCGACGGCGTCCAGTGCAAGGTGTTCCACGGCAGCGAGCGCAGCGGGGCGCAGCTCCATTTCTACATGGAGACGAACGCGTGCGTGGCCATTCCCGGCGAGCGCGACCGCATCGTGGTGCATTCGTCCACCCAGAGCCCCGACTCGGTGCAGAGCGGGGTCCGCGGCGCGCTCGGGCTCGCCATGAACCAGGTCGGAGTCGAGATCGCGCGGGTGGGGGGTGGCTACGGCGGCAAGACGACGCGCTCGCCCTACGTCGCCGGCATCACGGCGGTGGCGGCGTGGAAGCACCGACGCCCCGTGAAGCTGGCGATGCGCCGCGAGAATGACAGCGCGATGATCGGCCACCGGCACCCCTTGCTGGGCGAATACGCCGTCGCGATCGCCACCGGGGAGGGAGACCCGGATCAGCGCGGCCGGCTGATGGGCCTGAAGACGGACTTCTGGACCGACGGCGGCAGCACGCTCGATTGCTCGTTCGTCGTGATGGATTGTCTCCAGCTCCGGGCCGACAGCGCCTATAACATTCCCCACTACCAGACCAGCGGGGACGTCTGCCAGACGAACAAGGCCAGCAACACCGCAATGCGCTCGATGGGCTCGGTGCAAGCGCTGCTCGTGCAAGAGGACGCCATCGAGCAGGCCGCCCACGCAATCGGGATGCTGCCGGAGGACGTGCGGGAGAAGAACCTATACCAGCTCGGAGGGATGACCCCCGTCGGGCAGGTGCTCGATTACTGCTACCTGGGCCACGTGTGGGAGCGCATCAAGCAGAACTCGAAGTTCGCCGAGCGTCTCGCGGCCGTGCAGAAGTTCAACGCCGAGAACCGCTGGAAGAAGCGCGGCATCTCGATGATGCCCGTGAAGTACGGGAGCGGCTACAACGCGCCGATGCTCGAGCAGGCGGGCGCGCTCGTCGAGGTCTACGCCCAGGATGGCACGGTGCTCGTGCGCCAGGGCGGGGTGGAGATGGGCCAAGGGCTGCGGGTGAAGGTGGCCCAGGTGGTCGCCAAGGAGCTCAACATTCCCATGGGGCTCATCGAAATCGGCGACACCGACACGCAGGTGGTGCCGAACCCGGTGGGCACAGGGGCTTCGACGGGCTCGGGCTTCAATGCGGCCGCCGCCAAGAAGGCCTGCCGCGACCTGCGCGACCGGCTCCAGGCGTACTGCATGAAGAAGCTCGAGGAGAACGGCCTCGCGTGGTGCCAAGAGAACCACATCGACTTCTGGAACCACCAAGATGGGTGGCGCAAGGTGGTGCAAATCACGACGAACGGCAAGACGATCGAGAAGACGATCTGGCAGTGCGTCGTCGCCATAGCCCATAATGACCAGTTCAACCTCTCGGCCCAGGCGCGCTTCAAGCAGAAGGGCGGGGCCGAGATCGACACCGGTCTGATCTTCAAGCCGAACGCAGGCAGCGAAGTCGTTTATCACTTCACCGGGTTCACCTACAGCGCCGCCTGCACCGAGGTGGAGATCGACGTGCTCACCGGGGAGACCACGGTGCTCCGCGCCGACGTGCTCTACGACATGGGCGATAGCCTCAACCCGGCCATCGACATTGGACAGGTGGAGGGCGCCTACGTGCAGGGGCTCGGCTACGTGCTGAGCGAGGATGTGCTGTTCCAGCCCGACGGCCCCGACGCAGGCGCGCTCAACGCCGACAACACCTGGCGCTACAAGGTGCCGGCGACGACCTCGATCCCCATCGAGTTCAACGTCGACCTCTTCCCGCGCTCCACCGCGCCCGAAGTCCCCGAGAGCCCCTACGACCTCTACTCGTCGAAGGAGGTCGGCGAGCCCCCGCTGGTGCTTGCGATCACGGCCTTCTTCGCGCTCAAGCACGCGATCCTGGCTGCGCGGCAGGATCGGGGGCATAACGAGTGGTTCCAGCTCCAGGCGCCAGCCACCGTCCAGCGCGTGCAGCAGGCGTGCTTGGTGACCCAGGAGGATCTGACCCTCTGAGCAGAGCGGGCCGCGGTAGTGGCCCGCTCCTCGAGCCGCGAGCATCGCCACCATGACCCTTGCCTCCATGCCGCGCTGTTCGCGTGGTCAATCCACTCGTGGATCACGACGATGACCCCCTCTGATCCCAGGTTCTACGCCACGCTCCTCGAGATGCTCGGATCCGAACGCAGCTTCGCCGTCGCGACGGTCGTGAACGTGCGCGGCTCCGCGTCAGGCAAGCCCGGGGCCAAGGCGATCTTCGACGAGCACGGCCATAACCTCCACGGCTGGGTCGGGGGCGGCTGCGTCGAGCGCTTCACCGGCGAGCAGGCGGTCGCGGCGATCGCCGAGGGTCGACCGCGGCTCGTCGTGGCCGATCTCGACGACGAGGTGCTCGGCCTGGGCATGCCGTGCGGCGGCGTGATGGACATCTACATCGAGCCGGTGCGCCCGCGGCCGCCGCTGTTTTACGTAGGTCTGGTTGCCAGCGCCAGCCGGTCGCGGTTGATCCGCGAGCGGCTCCCGGGTTCGCTCGCGGATACGCTCGGCGTGCTGCGAGCCCCGGCCGGGCTGGCCATCGGGGCGCGCACGCCTGCCGAGATCGCGTTGAGCATCGTGGTCGAGATCCTTGCCTTGCTGCACGGCCGCAGCGGCCGCGCGCTGACTGCGCTCGAGGAACTCCCGGCCCGGCGCCGGGGCCCCTGCCCCGATGCGGGCGTAGGCGAGCGATGAGCACGGCCGTGGCAGCGCGCAGCGACTTCCCCGCGCTTGCGGCCCCGGGCTTCGTCTACCTCGACAACGCGTCGACCACCCAGGCGCCGCTCGCGGTGATCGAGGCCATCGCGGCCTTTTACCGAGACGGCCACGCCAACGTAGGCCGCGCATGGATCCGCTCTCGCTCCTGTGCCGCCTCGCGGCCAGCGTCCCGCCGCCGCGCTTTCACACCGCTAGGACCTGACCGACCTCGCGCGTTCGCAGGTGACCGAGTTCGTTCCACACGAGCTCGGTGCCGTCTTCGTGATAAGCCCCGTCGAGGAAGACCACGTGCAGATGCGGATTGAGCCGCATGTCGCCGGACGTGCGTTGCACGACGGTCACCGCGCCGCTCCTGACCGCGCCGCACGCGCCTCGGCGCTCGGCGCGCTCTTCGTAGAACCGCTCCACGCTCTCGACGAAGAGGCGCGTCAGCACGCCGAACAACGCCCCGTCCTGGGCGAGCCTGCGCCGCCACGGAAACGGAAGCGCGCGTGAAGCGCTGATTCTGGATCGTGCGCGGTCGGCAGGGCCGATTGGGGGGAGTCCGTCGGGACTTCCCTGGTTGCTCTGGCAGTTGCAGTTTCGACCTTGATCGTCGCCGTCGGAGGACGGCGGTGGGGTCAACCTGAACCGGGACCACCGAGGGGAGATCCGCGAACGGCTCGCGCCGATCGCCGATCGCCGAGCCCGTGGATTTGAATTGACACCGAAAATGTGAACGCTCACAATCGACACGATCTGTATCCCCATCCCCCATGAGTCCGGGTGCTGCGACGCGAACGCCACATCGGTCTTTTGCGGGTCGAATGCTGGAACGAATCGATGAAACTCTCGGATTTTTCTCTGAAGCTTTGGGGCTTCCTTGCCTCAGGACTGCTCGTCTCCTGCTCCTCGGACTCCCCGCCGGGCAGCAACGAAGGCTCGGCCGGGCAAGGCAGCGCGGAGGGCGGAGCCGTGACGACCGGTGGTGCCGGAACAGCTGGCTCCGCGACGGCTGGTGGTGGTGGTGGTGATGGTGATGGTGGTGATGGCTCCGGGCAAGGCGGCAGCGGAGGAACCAGCGGCGGTGGAGACGACGGAGGAAGCGCTGGTATGGGAACGGGCGGCTCGAGCTCGGGCGCGCATCCCGGCGACGCCGTGCAGTTCAACGGTCATTGGTACCGCCATACGACTGCAACCATCGATGCAGCGGCAGCTCAGGGGATCTGCTCCGGGCTGGGAGGCTATTTGGTCTGCATCGAGAGTCAGCCAGAAGATGCCTTCGTGCTGACGCTCGCGGGCACCACCCGCCCGTGGATGGGCATGAACAACTTGAAGGACGTCAATCACTACGAGTGGATCAATGGCAGCCCGGTGACCTACACGCACTGGCAGCCGGGCCAGCCGGACAACCCCGCGAACGAGCGCTGGGTGAAGATGGTCGCCGACGGCACCTGGGACGACGGCAACATCGACACCTCATACATTTGCGAATGGGACGACTGACGCCCAGAGTCTCGAGAAACCTGCGCAGATTTCCGCGTGGACGAGATCTTCGGACTCGACACCTCGATTGCGGTTTGAAGCGGGGACCAGAGCGAAGCTGGGTCGAGTTCGGCGTTCAGCGACGCGAGAGCGTGGAGACCGCGCTCGAAGGCATGCAAGCAGTCGTGTATCTGATGACGTGCCCACGCCGTTCGATGCCGCCGCGCGCCGAGCTCGGCCGCCGCTCGCGGCTGCTCGAATGGTGGCTGCAGTAGCTGGCGCGTCGCGTCTGAGCTCAGGTATGCTCGCGGTAGCCTCGCTCGCCAGCGCCCGCTGCTACGGCCGGTCGGGGAAGCAAGGTGGGCGCCGATTCCAGAGCAGAAGACGCCCACGGATATCGGCTACGATACGAAGCGTGGACGCGTCCTTGTGCCCCACGTCGTGGTGGACACGGTGGACGTCTACGAGCTGAGGTAATCAGCGGACGCACGCTGGGCCGCGCCTGCGGGTGGTGAGGGAGCTTGGGGTGCTCACCGGAGGGGCTTGCGTTCCGGCGAGCCACAAAAGGGGCTCGCCGGAACGCAAGCTCTCCCGCGACGAATGGCAGGCCCGCCGCGCGTCGACTTCGTGAGCCGGGGGACGCGTTCCGGTAGCATCGCGGCCGTGGCCCTGCTGCGTCCGCTCGCCCCGCCGTACGATCCGCTCGACTGGGTGAAGCGGCCGTTCCCCGAGCGCGCACGCATGGTCTGCGAGGCGTGGGCGCTGCAGGGCTCCGGTGCGCCGCTCGCCGTTTACGTGCTCCACGCGGTCAAGCTCGCCCTCTATGCCGGCGCCTGGGTCCTGTTCTGCAGCACCTCGCCGAGCCTCGGCGGCCTCTCGACGATCGGCGACTGGTGGCTGCGCCCGCTCGCGTTCCAGAAGGCGATCCTGTGGAGCATGCTGTTCGAGGGCCTGGGCTTCGGCTGCGGGTTCGGTCCGCTCAGCGGACGCTACGCCCCGCCCGTCGGCGGCGCCCTCTACTTCCTCCGCCCCGGCACCACGAAGCTCTCGCTGTTCCCGCGCGCGCCGCTCCTCGGCGGCACGCGGCGCACCCCGCTCGACGTCGCGCTCTACTTCGCGCTGCTCGCCCTGCTCGTGCGCGCGCTGCTCGCCCCCGCGCTCGGCGCCTCGCACCTCGTGCCGATCGCGGCGCTCGTGCCGGTCCTCGCCGTCGCCGATCGCACCATCTTCCTCGCGCTGCGCGCCGAACACTACTGGTGGTCTACGGCGTGTTCGCGCTGTTCTGGGCCCACCCCGGCGCGCACCCGTTCGACGTCGGCCCGCCTCAGCTCGGCGCGCTCCTCGCGATCATGCTTGTCGCTGTTCCGCTCCTAGGCAACATCGCGCCAGGGCGGATCTCGTTCCTGCTCGCGATGCGGTACTACGCCGGAAACTGGCCTTATAGCGTGTGGCTGTTCCGCGGCGACAGCTATCGAAAGCTCGACCGGCTCGTGAAGGCCGCGCCGTGGATCTACGACCAGCTCGACCGGCTCTATGACCACGCCACGTCGGTCGGCCTCGTCGGCAAGGTGCTCGCGTTCCGCCTCATGCACCTCCAGGGCCTCAGCTTCGATGTGGCCGTCGACGAGCAGGAGGCGAAGGGCAGCATCCTGTTCGGGGGCAAACTCTACAGCGTCCGACGGACGCGCGACCCCTGACGGCGAGCTTGCTGGCACCTCGCGCCGCGCCGTCGCCCTCTGGTTGGCGCGATCGGACTGGTCGTGACGGCTCGACCTCGCTAGGTTCTTCGCGATGAACGGTGACGTCGTCCGCCTCTCGTCAGCGGTGCGCGCTCGGCTCGCGCGCCTCGGCGCGAACGTGCCCCACGCGACCGCCGCCGCGCGGGCGCCGTCCAGCGGCGAGCTGAGCACCGCGCAGTTTTTCACCTTCTGGGAAGCGCTCGGCGCGTCGTCGCCGCACGACGTCGGGCTTCGTCTGGCGATGGAGACGCAGGTGCACGAGTACGACATCTCGTCGCTCGCGGCGCTGCACTCTCCCGACCTCGGCACCGCCTTGACCAAGCTCGCCCGCTACAAGCGGCTTTGCGGGCCGAAGGACATGGCCATCGACACGACGGGGAAAGAGGTGGTGATCCACACGACCTACCTGCACGCGCCAGGCCCCATGCCCCCGCGTCTGGTCGACGCATCGCTCGCCTCGCTCCTCGTGCTGTTGCAGCGAGGCAGCGGGCTCGCGCTCGCGCCGAAGCGCGTCGAGCTCTCTCGCGCGCGCAGCGACGAGCCGATGCTGCTGCGATTCTTCGGCTGTCCGCTGCGGTTCCGCGCGAAGCGCGACGCGCTCGTCCTCGATGAGCGTCTCCTGACGACGCCGTTCATCACGCACAACGCCGACCTGTTGCAGGTGCTCGTCCCCAGCCTCGAGCAGCAGCTCGCGCCCCTCGAGCACGGTTCGTTCGTCGAGCAGGTCCGCGCGGTGGTCGCTCGCCGCATGGCGGGCGAGCGGCCGAGCATCGCGAAGGTGGCGCGCGAGCTGTCGCTCAGCACGCGCACGTTGCAGCGGCGCCTGGGCGAGCTGGGGGTCAGCTATCAGCGCGTGCTCGACGAGGTCCGGCACCGCGCCGCGCTGCGCCTCCTGCGCACCGACGACGTCGACGTCAACGAGATCGCCTTCCTGCTCGGCTTCGACGAGGTCAACTCCTTCACGCGGGCGTTCCGATCCTGGGAGGGGACGACCCCGAACCGCTGGCGCGATTCGATTCATTTGTGGCGCGATCGGATTTGAACGCTGGCGCCTCGCGCACGATGTTTCGTGCATGACGGAGAACAACTCGCAAGTATGGTTCATCACCGGAAGCTCGCGGGGGCTCGGCCGCGCCCTCGCCCTCGCCGTGCTCGCCGCCGGGCACCGCGTCGTCGCCTCGGCGCGCAAGCCGGCCGATCTCGATGACCTCGTGAGACAGCACGGCGACCGCGTGAAGACGGTGGCGCTCGACGTCACGCAGCCCGAGCAGGCCGTGGGCGCGGTCAAGGAAGCGGTCGACGCCTTCGGTCGCATCGACGTGCTCGTCAACAATGCGGGCTACGCGAACGTCGACTCGGCTGAAGATATCCCGCTCGACGATTTCCGCGCGCAGATCGACACCAATTTCTACGGCGTGGTCCATGTCACGCGCGCGGTGCTGCCCGTGATGCGCGCGCAGCGCAGCGGGCGTATCCTGCAGATCAGCTCCATCGGCGGACGGCGCGGCGGCACGCCGGGTCTGAGCGCGTACCAGGCGGCGAAGTTCGCCGTCGCGGGCTTCAGCGAGGTCGTCCTCAACGAGGTCGCGCCGCTCGGCATCCAGGTCACCATCGTCGAGCCGGGCGGCTTTGGCACCGACTGGGCTGGCAGCTCGATGACGATCTACCCCTCGCAGCTCGACTACGAAGCCACCGTGGGCGCGACCAACAAGCGGCTCCGGGGCAACCCCGGCGCGGCGCGCGGCGTGCCCGAGAAGGCCGCGAAGGCGCTGGTCGAGCTTGCGTCGATGGACAGGCAGCCGCGGCGCCTGCTGCTGGGGAGCGACGCGTACGTGCTCGCCAGGCTGACGCTGCAAGAGCTCGGTGCCAGCGATGATGCCCACCGGGCCCTCAGCGCGAGCACCGACGCCGACGGCATACCCGACTTCGCCGACACCGACGTGGGGCGAGCGATGCTGGAGCTGCACCACAACTGACGAGAGCGCACAGCGAGGACACCATGGAACTTCACTCACCCCCGGATGTCGCGAGGGGCTCTATCGAAGGACCGCGTTCCCTCCACAGCCTGTGGGGCGAGGCTATCTGGAGGCGCGCCGGGCGCCGCCGGGCGTTCTCGAGCGCGGGCGCACGCCGCCCTTCGCCGCCCGCTTCGGCTTCGGCGCGTCCGCTCGTGGGGGGAGGTTTTCCCCTCCCCACGCCATCACCGCGTCGATGAAGGCGCGGAGCTGCGGCGGCATGAACTCGCGCTCCACGTAGACCACCGCGATGTGCGAGTCCGCCTGGATCGCGCCTGGCAGCACGTGCAGGAGGGCGCCGCTCTCGAGGTGAGGGCGCACGACCTGCTCCGGCAAGAGCGCGATGCCGAGGCCCTGGAGCGCGGCGTCGCAGAGCAGGAGGAGGTCGTTCGTGAAGAGCGCGCCCTCGACCTGGAACTTGCCGCCGGCGGACGGCCAGTGCGTCTGCGGCAGCTCCCCCCGGGCGAAGCCCATCATGCAGCGGTGGTTCCGCAGATCACGGCGCGTGCGCGGCGTGCCGCGGGCCTCGAGGTACGCGGGCGAGGCGACCGCGAGGAGCGGCATGCGCGCCAGCGTCCGGGCGACGAGGCCGGGCTCGAGCGCGCTGCTCGCGCGGAGCGCGACGTCGTAGCCGCCGCGCTGGAGGTCGACGTACTGGGTCGCGCTGTGGACGTGGAGGCGGACCTCGGGGTAGCGCCGCGCAAAATCGCAGAGCATCGCGTTGAAGCTCGTGTCCACCATCGGCGGCACCGAGACGCGCAGCTCGCCGCGCACGGCGCCGTCGGCCTTGCGCACGCTCGCCTCGGCGTGGTGGACGGCGTCGAGCACGGCGCGGGCGTGGCGGTAGAGCGCCTCGCCCGCGTCGGTGGGGGCGAGGCTGCGCGTCGTCCGGCGGAGCAAGCGCACGCCGAGCCGCTCCTCCAGCCGCGCGAGGCGGCGGCTGATGGTGGCGCGAGGGACGCCGAGCTCGGCGGCGGCGCGGGACAGGGATCCGGCCTCCACGGTCTTCGAGAAGGCGAGGAGCTCGGAGGTCTCGAGGGGTTCGTTCATCTGGATCAAATCCTGGCAGGTGCTTCCAACTGTTGATGCATTGTTACAGGCGTGTCCAGGCCCCAGAATCCTCGCTCATGAGCGACAAGGCACGCGGCCCGCGTCGGCGAGCACGCGCTCGCGACCTGAGGCGGGATCTCACGGAATGACCCGCCCCACCTCACCCACGTACCACCGAGAAAGCATCATGAGCGACCAACTCCTCCAGCAAGTCCTCCTCGAAGCCCGCACCCACAACGGCTGGCTCGCCGACTCCATCGACGACGCGACCCTGCACCGCCTCTACGAGGCCCTGCGCCTCGGCCCGACCGCGGCCAACAGCGTGCCGGCGCGGCTCGTCTTCGTGAAGAGCCCCGAGGCCAAGGAGCGCCTGCGCCCCTGCCTCGCGGAGGGCAACGTCGAGAAGACCATGAGCGCGCCCGTCACCGCGATCATCGCCTACGACACGCGCTTTCACGAGAAGATGCCGAAGCTCTTCCCGGCGCGCCCGACGATGGGCGAGGCCCTCGCCGGGATGCCGCCGGAGCAGCGCGACTTCTTTCTCCTCCAGAACGCCTCGCTCCAGGCCGGCTACCTGATCCTCGCGGCTCGGGCGCTCGGGCTCGACTGCGGGCCGATGGGCGGCTTCGACCGGGAGAAGGTCGACGCCGCGTTCCTGGCCGACGTGCCGTGGAAATCGATCCTCCTCATCAACCTGGGCCACGGCGACCCGGCGAAGCTCTACCCGCGCAACCCCCGCCTCGATTTCGAAGAGGCCTGCCGTATCGCGTAGTCGACCGGCCCCCGCCGGAGGTCCACGCGATGCTGCTGCCGTTCAGGGTGCCGGTGAGCGAGGCAACCACGACGGCCCGAGGCGACGCCATCGTTTTCCGCCTGTTTCTCCGCCGAGGGCGGCTCCGGTGCCGCCCATCGGGGCGCCCTCCGCACTGGCGCCGCGCCCAGCGGGGCCGGCCTCTGGTAGCCTCGGCCGCGCCGCCGACCGACCGGCGGAGACGAACGGAGAGAGAGACACCACCATGGCCATCGTTCTTTACCACCACCCCTTTTCGCGCGCCGCCAACACTGTGTGGATGCTCGAGGAAGTCGGCGTCGAGTACGAGCTCAAGTTCGTCGACATCATGGCCGGCGACCAGAAGAAGGAGGGCATCACGAAGCTCAATCCGATGGGCAAGCTGCCCTTGCTCGTCGACGGCGACACCGTCGTCACCGAATCCGCGGCGATCGGCCTCTACCTCGCGGATCGTTATGCCCCGGGCCGCCTCGCGCCGAAGCTCGACGACGCGGCGCGCGGCACCTATTTCCGCTGGTCGCTCTTCGCCCCCTCGGTCATCGAGCCCGGCTCGATGGCCAGGGCCGGCAACTGGGAGTTCCGCGCCGGCTCCGCCGGCTGGGGCAACTACGACGACATGATCGCGACGATGGAATCGGCCATCTCTGGCCGTGACTTCGTCCTCGGCAAGGAGTTCTCGATGGCCGACGTCATCTTCGGCGGCACCATCGCGTACATGCTCGACTTCAAGATGCTCGAGCCGCGCCCGAGCTTCACGGGATACGCCGAGCGGGTCAAGGCCCGCCCGGCGTACGCGAAGAGCGAGGCGCGCAACAAGGCCGTGATGGACGAGCGCGGCCTCAAGATGCCCGGGGCGTAGAGCGCCCTGACGGATTGAAGCGGAGCGCCTCGGCGAGCGCCGCAGGAGCGCCGCGTCCTCCGCACGCCTTACCCCGCCGGCGGCGAGCTCCCCGAAGAACACAGGCGCACGCTCGATCCCTTCGTCGCGCTGGTCGCAGCGTGACGAGATCGAAGCCAGGCCGAACGCGAACCACCCGCCCCCTGGACAGCGCGATCTCGAGCGGCTCCGCCACGACCGGCGAGGCGCCGGCCACCACTGCGCCGGCAGGAAGCGCGGCGCCTCCGTCGAGGACCACGGCAGGGGCTGCGAAGGTCCGTGGGCCCGCAGCTTGCAGCGGCACCGGTACAGCTGGTAAAATTGCGAGTCGCCGGGAGAGACCCTGGCCTTGCACAGGTCTTGAGCGTGATGCAGGAGTAGAGCGTCGAACTGGGCCTTGCGCTGGTTGAAGGTGATATATGCGTTTTCGGCGACATGGAACAGATGTTACGGATGTGACCATTCACCTATCGAGCACCGAAGGGAACTCTTCGGCCAGCATCGAGCTCGCCGATGTTCCACGCCCTGATGGCGTTCCCAGAATAACGAGCAGCGATCCTGATGTGGTCAGCGTCGATGGCGTGCCTCGCATACGCGCCGTTGGCAATTTTTCGTTTTACCTCAGCGCGCTGGCCACAACATCAGGTAGTGCCGCTGTGACGGTGACTGCGGCGACACGGTCCGGGATCCAGGCGACGCTGAGGGTCGCGGTCGACGTTGCGGTGGAGTTGCCGGATCCTGCTACTGAAGCTGGAGCCGTCGCCAGACTGTTGCTGTCGGAGGCCCGCGGTCCTTCCCACGCAGACTACCTGGCAGCAGACACATTGGAGAGTATGGTGTGGATGCAACGGGTTCTGGAGAATCGATTGGCGAGCGATCCTTCTCAGTTCGGGGCACGTGGGGCGAAAAATTTGATCGACATCATCCGCGGCGCCAATCAGTTTGATGGGTTTTCCGACTATCCGAACTACGATCAGGGGGTTCGTCGTCGGCTGCAGCAGATGGTCAACATCGCGAACAACGACAACGATCGGATGCAGTCGGATTTTCAAAGTTTTATACAGAATGCCATCGATGTGGCTCGGTTGCGGGTCGCCGTCCGGGACCCGAGCTCGACAGGCTTGTTCGGGTGGAGAGCCGCGGGGACTGGAAGTCCAGGGCCCAGGTTTTCGAGATTTCGCACGCTGGCTGGAAACACGTTCTTCACGTGGCGGCCATGATCGAGACCTCGACATGATCTGAGGTTCTCGCCTGCGTGCATGGGCGCACTCCGGCTGTGGCCAGCCGCGCGCCGTGCCAGGAAGCAGGGGTATGGTGCAGTTGCATGCAGCGCTGTCGAGGCATCGATGTGCCGTCTCGCATCGGATGGTGGGGCAGCGGCGGCAGCGCGGGCGACGGCGGCGCCGGCGACGAGGGCGGCGGCAACGACGTCGGCGGCCCGCCCGCGCCCCCGCGAGCGTGTACGTGGCCCCCAGCGACCACGGCGACGCGTGCTCGTGCGCTGCGAGCGGTCGGCGCCGACGTGGTCGGCTCGGTGACCATGGCGGCACGGTCTCCGCATCGGCCGCGGCAACATGACACGCTGGCAGTACGATTGTGGTCGGGCCGTCCGGCGATGGCCGCGGTCCGGCGTCCAGCCCTCTTAACGCGGCGCTCCGAAGGCGCCCTGCCAGCCACGCCCTCCCTCGGGCCCGAAGATACCCGCGGGCCGGTCGATTGGAATTGACACCGGCAATGTGAGCGTTCACATTCCAGTCGCGGGCCATCCTTTTGTTTCGGTTTGCTCGGGTCCTCCTGAGTACCGAGCTCTTCGTCAATCTGATCCACTCGGTCGATTTTTTACACCGATCCTGTTCGCTCTGTCGTCAGCGGAAGCGGAGTGTGGCGAGTCGCCCCTGATACGCCCGAATCGTTTTATTTTTCTTTTCACCTGATCCGGTACGTAGGAGACCTGTGATGCAATATCAAACGTTCAGACGACTCGCGTTTTGTGTCACCCTGGCGAGCTGGGCCGCGATTTCGTGCGCCCCCGCCGAGTCCGACTCGAACAACGACGGCGGGGGCGGAGCGACGGCGAGCAGCTCCGTCGGCAGCACGGGCGGCAGCGGCGTCGCGACCTCCAGCAGCAGCTCGAGCGGCAGCACGAGCAGCAGCAGCGGCGTTGCGAGCTCCAGCGGCAGCACCGCGGCTGGGACCGGCGGTGACGACAGCGGCGGGAGCGGCGGGGCTGAGCCGACCGGCACCGGCGGTGCTGGCACGGGTGGCTGGCCCGAAGGAGCCATCCCCCTGGGGAACGCGCCTGTGAAGAGCGCGGGGTGCGGCAAGGCGACCACGTTGACGAGCAAGGAGTATACGATCTCGAGTTCGGGCCAGAATCGCGTGTACTACGTCGATATGCCCCGGAACTACGACATGAACAAGCCCTACCGGCTGTTCTACACCTCGCATTGGATCGGCAGCCGCTACCAGGACGTCAAGGGGCAAGACTTCTACTTCCTCAAGCCGCAGCTGGAGGCCGACGGAGAGCAAGCCATCTTCGTGGCCCCCTCCTCGGACGGCGCAACGTGGCAAGAGAAGGATCACGCGCTGTTCGACGACATCATGAAGCTCATGAATGAAAACGTCTGCTACGACACGACCCGCGTGTTCGCGACCGGCTTCAGCTTCGGCGGGATGATCACCTATTCGCTGTCGACGAACCATCAAGCGGAGATCCGCGCGGCCGTGGGCATCGCCCCGGCCAACTACAACATCTGGTTGCCTCAGAAGACACGTAAGCCCATCGCTTGGATGCATACGACGGGCATGAGCGACGGGACGTGCCCCTGGGTGAACAACGAAGGTCAAAAGAAAGGGGCCAAGTTCATCGCCCTCGAAAAGGCCGAGGACAACGGCTGCACGATCCCGAACGACATCCCGACTTCAAACGGCAAGTACAGCTGCTTCGATTTCCAGGATTGCGATCCGGAGCATCCGACGCGGGTGTGCACCTTCGGCGGCGGGCACACGAACATCGACGGCAATCCGAACTGGATTCCGATCGAGTCGTGGAAGTTCTTCAAGCAGTTCTGACCTACGTCCTCGCCGCGGGCGGGACCCTCGCCCGCGCGTAGCGCCGCGCTCGGGGCGTCTCGCCTGCGGGAGAATGGGGGCCGCCTCCAAGCGCGCGGACAATCCCCGAACTCGGCGCGCGGCACCTCGACATGGCGCCCTTCCCGCCATGGGTTTCAGGGATTGAACGTCGCGACGAAGATGTCGGAGCCGCCGGCGTGGGCGATGGGGCCGGTCCCGAAGTCGACCGCCGCGCTCGCAGCCCCTGTGAGGGCGATCACGCCGCTCGGCGAGATCGTGATGCCGTGTGCGCTGGCGCCGAAGCCGAGGGTCCAGAGCTCGGCGCCGCTCGGGTCGAGCCTGGCGAGCCCGTCTCCGGCGACGACGATGTTACCAGCGGAATCGAGCGCGAGCGCGTCGCCGAAGGGGATCGAGTCGCTGAACACGTGGGCACCCGCGGCGTCCAGCTTGAGGAGCACGGGGCCGGCGGGCAGCAGGCCGCCGCCGAGATCGACGGTCCCGTCCGTGGTGCCGGCCACGAAGACCTCGTCAGCCGCATCGACGGCCACCGACCAGTCCGCCTTCCACGCGCCGCCAGGGGCGATCGACGGATCCGGCGCGAACGGGCGGCTCCAGAGCACGGCGCCGGTCGGGTCGAACTTGCTGACCGTGAGATACCCTGCGTCGGCCTGCGGTGCGGTCACGGTCAGCGCGTTGCCCGCGCTGTCGATCGCGAGATCGGCGTGGTATTCCAGGGTAGTGAAATAGTCCTCCTCGTCGGGAGGGGGCGTGATCCTGTGTTTCCAGAGGACATCGCCGCCAGGGGTCAGCTTCAACAGATAGGCACCGTTCGCCCAAAGGTCGGCGTAGACCAGGTAGGTGTTGCCGAGCGCATCGACGGCGATACGCTCGGGAACGCTGAAGCTGTCGATCACGTCCGACGTGTAGATGGGCGCTTGACTCCAGATGGCCTTGCCATCGCGGTCGAGCTTGGCCACGAAGCCCACGGTATTGTGGCCCGGTTCGAAGGGGGGGAGGCACTGGTTCAACACGCTGTCGGCGCCACCCGAGTAGGTGCCGGCGAGCAGGAGGTCGCCGTTGCCATCGACGGCCATGACGAGCGGGTGGCCGCTCGTCAGGCGCTCGCTCCAGAGCGGCGCGCCCGATGGATCGAGCTTGAGCAGGAAGTGGCGTCCGGGCGGGGAGGTCAGAGGGCCCGCGCCGAAGTCGACGGTCCCTGTGAAGCTGCCGGCGACATAGTAGTTGCCTGCGGCGTCGCTCGCGATGTTCAGGCCCTGGTCGGCGCCGGTGCTGCCGAACCCGCGCGCCCACGACAGCATGGGGCAATGGGGGTCGCCGTCGCAGTTCTCGTCCTCCGGCGTGGAGCAGAGCTCCTCGGCAGGCGTCACCTCGCCCACGCAGGGGCCGAAGCCGAGGCCGCTGGGCCGGCAGGTCTGCGTCCCCGCGGCGCAGGGTCCGACGCCCCTGGTCCCGGCAGCGCCGGAGTAGCACGCGATGACCGAGCCCGGCACGCACGTCTCGGACGGGCCTCCGCCGCCGCTGCCGCCGTCGCCGTCGCTGCCGCCGCTGCCGCCTCCCTCGCCGCTCGCCGGCGGATTGAATGTGGCAGCATAGATATCCCAGCCTTCTGTATACGCGATCGGGCCGGTCCCGAAGTCCACAGGGCCACTCACGACGCCGGTGACGGCGACCGCGCCGTTCGGGGAGATGGCTATATCCGCTACCGAGGCCGCGAAGTCGCGCGTCCAGAGCTCGGTGCCGCTCGGGTCGAGCATCGTGAGCCCACGCCCGCCGAGGAAGATGTTGTCGGCAGGGTCGACCGCGATGTTGCCGGTGTGGCGGGCGGGCTGGGTGAACACCTCCTCGCCGTCCTGATCCAGCTTGATGAGAGCTCCCTCGACCAACACGAGGGTCTCGCCCGCCGAGTTGACCGCCACCTTGCCACGGAAGCCGTAGTCGTCCAATCTCCGGGACCAGAGCAAATCTCCAGCCGGAGAGAGCTTCGAGACGTACGTGTAGAGGGCAATGTAGTCGCCACCGATACCTGCGTTGTTCACTGTCACCACGTTGCCGGCGCTGTCGAGCGCGAGGTTCATCTGGAAGCTCGGGCTGCCCGGAGTGCTACGCCTCCAGAGGACATTGCCCATCGCGTCCAGCTTCACCACCGCTGTCGCGTCCTCCAGCCCGACGGCGAGGTACGCGTCGCCGAGAGCATCGATGGCCACCTTCGTCGCCCAGGTAGGATGCGAAGGCCAGAAGAGGAATCCGTCGCTCCAGATGTGATTGCCGTCGGGGTCGAGCTTGGCCATGAATTGCCCGGAACGATCGGACGGAGCCGGCAGGGCGCACCCGCCGAGGCTGAAGTCATTGCCAATGCCAGAGAAGTCGTCCTCGTAGTTGCCGGCGATCAGGACGTTGCCGTTTCCGTCGATGGCCAGGGCATCTCCTGTCTCGCGCAAGGGGGTGCCGAAGCGCTTGCTCCAGAGCGGCGCGCCGGAGGGGTCGAGCTTGAGAAGGAAGATGTCGCTGTTACCGGCGCTGGTCAGAGGGCCGGTGCCGAAGTCGACCGTTCCTTTGAAGGCGCCGAGGATGTAGTAATTCCCCGTGGCGTCGACGGCGATGGTCGATGTGGGCGTGTTGGGCTCGATGCCGAACCCGCGCGCCCAGGCGGCGGGTTGCGGGCAATGGGGGTCGCCGTCGCAGCTCTCGTCCTGCGGCGTGGCGCAGACCTCCGCAACAGGGGTGATCTCACCCGTACAGGGCCCATAGCCGAAGCCGTCAGGACGACAGGTCTGCGTCCCGGCCGTACAGCGCCCGACGCCGTTGGTCCCCTCGGGGCCGGAGTAGCACGCGACGATGGATCCCGGCACGCATGTTGCCGGCGAGCCGCCGCTCCCGGTCGAGGTGCTCTCGTCGCCGCCGCCGTGGCCTGCGGAACCGCCGCTGCCCGTGGCAGCGGAGCCGCCGCCGCCGTGGCCTGCGGAGCCGCCGCTGCCCGTGGCAGCGGAGCCGCCGCCGCCGTGGCCTGCGGAGCCGCCGCTGCCCGTGGCAGCGGAGCCGCCGCCGTCTCCTGTGGTTGCGGAGCTGTACCCGCCGCCGCCCGCGGCGCCGCCGCTGCTGCTGCTGTCGGGCGCGCTCGGACCGCATTCATTCGTGCGGCCGAAGGCGGCGAGGAGCAGGGCGGCGGAGGCTCGCCGGTGAAGCCCGTAAGTCGAACCGATGGACTCGAACGGTCTTGCCATGCCGCCTCTGATGCTCGAGGCAGACGCCGCATTCATGCCGCGAGCGAGCGACGACGGAGGGGTAAGGAGACGCAGCCACAGCGCCGTCTCCCGCGCGTGATTCGTGGCCACGCCACGCCTGGAACGCGACCTCGTCTAGTGCCTGGGATGCCTCATCCCATCTAGAACATCCCCGGATCAAGCCGCGCCCCTTCGGACCAGGGCCCGCAGGCGCGGCGAGAGGGCGCGGCCCGAGAAGAAGAGGTCGCGGAACCAGCGCTGCGCCGGGTCGTCGTCGTGGCGCTGCGACCACACGGCCACGACCTGGGCGGCGGGCAGCTCGAAGGGGGGCGCGAACACCCGAAGCCCGAAGAGCTCGCGGGCGCGGTGGGCGACGCTGCTCGGGATCGTGCAGAGGAGGTCGGAGCTTCGCACGGCGATGGGCGCGGACATGAAGTGAGGCAGGCGCAGGGCCACGCGCCTGGTCTTGCCGAGGCGGGCCAGGGCGCGGTCGACGGCGCCGTCGCGGTGCCCCTCGACGCTGACGAGGACGTGGCCGAGGGCGACATAGGTGTCGAGATCGAGGCGCCGCTTGATCGCCGGGTGGCCTTTGCGGGCCATGACGGCGAAGGGATCCTGGTAGAGCGGCGCGCGGCGGAGGCCGGCGGCCGGCACCGGCTGCGAGGCGCCGAACAGGGCCAGATCGATGTCGCCGAGGACCAGGGCGGGGGTGACGTCAGGGGAGAAGCGCTCGATCTCCAGGCGGACGAAGGGGGCGTGTTCGCCCAGGTGGTCGAGCACGTCGGGCAGCGTCGTGAGCTCGAAGTAGTCGACCGTGGCGACGCGGAACGTGCGCGCCGAGGTGCGCGGATCGAAGGGCTCGGGGGAAGCCAGGGCGCGGCGGAGGTGCTCGAAGGCGGCGGGCAGGGCCGCGCGGAGCTGGAGCGCGCGCGGCGTGGGGGTGAGACCGCGGCCGAGAGGGACGAGGAGGGGATCGCCGAGGAGCTCGCGCAGGCGCGCGAGGGAGTGGCTCATCGCCGACTGGCTGACGTGGGCGCGGCGCGCCGCGGCGCTGACGCTGCCCTCGACGAGCAGCGCCTCGAGGGCGGGGAGGAGGTTCAGGTTGATGCTCCGGACATCGATCTCGCTCATGCCTGGCATGAGATACATCCCATTTTCCTCATGGGTCCAGCGACGCATGCTGTGCGGCCTATGAGAGCGTGCGATGTCGAGGTCGTGGTGACGGGGGGTACGGGATTCATCGGGCGCTGGCTGCTGGCCGAGCTGACCCGGACGAAGGCCGTGGCGGCGCCGGTGCGCCGGGCGCGGCAGCGGGCCGCCGAGCTTTCCGCGTTCGTCGACGCGCACGGCGGCGATTCGCGGCGGCTCCTGGTGGTCGAGGGTGATGTCGAGGCGGCGTCGCTCGGCCTGTCGGAGCGCTTCGAGCAGGTGCGCGACGTCTATCACCTGGCGGCGCGCTTCGCGTTCGGGCTCGGCGTGCAGGAGGCGCGGCGCTGCAATGTCGACGGCTCGCTGCACGCGGCCGAGTGGGCGCTCGGGCGGCCCCACCTGCGGCGCTTCGTCTACCTCGACGGCTACCGCATGATGCACGCGAGCGCCCGGCCGGGCGCGGAGAGCGTGCTGACGCAGCGAGCGCGGGACCGGCTCTACCGCCAGCACGGCGCGTACGAGGGGTCGAAGCACGAGTCGTTCCTCGCCGTGCGCCGCTTCGCGGCCGAGCGCGGGCTGCGCTGGACGGCCGTGCATCCGAGCAGCGTCATCGGCGACTCACGCACCGGCGAGACCTCGCAGCTCACGGGCGTCGGCGAGATGGTCGAGCAGCTCTGGCGGGGCCGCCTGCCGGCCCTTGTCGGCAGCGAGCGCACCTTCCTGCCGCTGGTGACGGTCGACTACCTGGCGCGCTTCCTGGCGAGCGTGCCCGAGCGCCCGGAGACCGCGGAACAGGACCTCTGCGTCCTCGACCAGGCGACTCCGCGGCTGCCCGCGCTGGTCCGCGGCATCGCCGCCCACCTGAGGCGCCGCCCCCCGGCGTGGATGCTGCCCCTCGGCCTGGTGCGCCTGCTGCCGGAGGCGCTCACCGGGGTGACGCGAGAGAGCCTGTCGTTCCTCGCCGAGGATGCGTATGACACGAGCGCGGCCGAAGCCCACGCCCGCGCGGTCGGTCTGGTGATGCCGCCGATCCACACCAGCGTGGAGCGCTGGTGCGACTACCTGGTGGCGACGCGCTTCGGCGCCACACCCGCGAATGCGCCCGACCGCCGGCCGGCGTCCTCCGTCGCCTGATCCGCGATCGGGGCCGCCGCCGGCGTCTTGGCGCCTCTCGCGCCCGGCCGCCGCTCCTCGGTTGCAGAGGGCGACGTGGGCGAGCCGATCGAGCGCGGCGACCTCCCGCGGTCGTAGGCATGACGCTACCGGCGCGAGCTCGCTCGCCCCTCCGCTGCTGGATCAAGACCGAGCAGCCGACCGATCGCCTAGTGAACGACCCGGGCCGCTACCTCATCCCCGAAGGCGACAGCGCGGCTCAGCCGATCTTGCACCTCTCCGGCCGGGAAAGAACTTGGTAGAAATTCGCTCGAACGTCCTGATCTCGGCCAAATTTTGAGGATCACGTCCGCTGACTCCCCACAAAAAGGGCGAAACCCGAGTCAGAACCCGATGTCCTCGCGGATGGCAACCACCATCTTGCAGTGGTTCACGAGATCGTCCGTCGTCTTGACCTCGGTCGTGTAGTTGAGACCATACGGCCAGAAGTGCGTCGAGTCCGTGTGCACGACGTCGCTCTCGTTGCCCGTGATGGCCCGGAGCTGGCGCGTCGCCGCCTCGCCCGCTCCCGCTGGCCGCTCTTTCAAAGCTGCAATGCCCTGCCTCGTGCTCGTGCCCACGCCCACGCTCGACGTCCACTCCGAACTCGGCCCCACCTCATCTTCATCCACCACCTCATCCCGAACCCGGCCTCGCCTCCACCCCCCACCCGCGCTCTCAGCGCGTGAAGTTCTGGACGGCCCAGACTTTGCCGCTGCTCGTCGTGTAGAAGCCGCAGGCGACTTGGGTGACGGAGTCGTCGGTCATGTTGATGAAGTGGCCGTACGTTTCGTAGCAGTCGTCGGTGCAGTTTGCGGTGGGTGGCGGGCCTTCGTCCCACATCTGTTGCATGCACAGGCCGATGACTTGCTTGTTGGAGGAGTAGCCAGGGCAGGAGTTTTGCGAGCCGCCGGGCTCACAGATTCTCGCTCGGATGCCGGCGTGAGCCATGTTGTGATCGGCGTCGTATTTCGCCATCTCGTTGGCGCAGGCTTCGCCGTCTTTGCGGCGCTTGAGCGCCGGCAGGCAAGCGCACTGCGTGAGGAACTGGTTGATGCGATCGACGCAGTCTTGCGCGAGGTCGCCGGTGCTCGGCGGTGGGTCCAGCTTGCAGGCGAGGTTCTTGACGCAGGCCCCGCCGCCGCCGGTTCCGCCGCTCGCTCCGCCGGCTTCGCCGCTCGCTCCGCCGGCTTCGCCACTCGCCCCGCCGGCTCCGCCATTCGCTCCGCCAGCTCCTGCCGACGCTTCGCCGCTCGCTGTGCCCGCGCTTCCCGAGGAGCCGCCGGCTGGCTCGCCGCCCGTCGACGCTCCGCCCATCGCGGCTCCTCCTGTCGTTGCGCCGCCATTCGTCGCATTGCCGCCGGCGCTCGTCGCACCTCCGTTTGGTTGGGTGACGCCGCCAGTGCCGCTCGTGCCCGGGGCGCCCGCGGCGGCGCCCCCTGCGCCTCCCGAGCCGCCGGGCTCGTCTGGCGAGCTGGAGCAGGCGAACGCGAACGCGAGCACGCCGAAGGAAGCGATACGCATACCTGCAAGTGTGGACCTGCTGCGACTAACCGATCAAGTAAAAGCAGCATGATGCGAGGTGTTTGAAAAATCCGCTGTGTTTGGACGAGATTCGCTTTCCACCGCTCGCTTCATTACAGACAGCTCTTGAGGTCGACGGACGCCGCGTAGATTTCTTTAGCAGCGCCCGCCCCCCGCCAGCAGCGCGCGAGAGTTCGTGAGCGGAGAGTCGGTCCTTTATCTCGGGCGGCAGTTCCGGCGCCGCTTGCTCCCCGAGCAGGACCCGCGCCCGGCGCGCAGGCAAATCAAGCCGGATCGCAGCGCGAGGAAGTGTAGCGTGGCAGAGCGAAAGGGTGGGACCGCGAGCGTCGTGATGGCTCGGTCCTGGGTCGAAAGAGCGTGGTCCGGGCGGCGCCGCGCGCGCTAAGGGGCGCATCGGCGTGCCGTGGGCACACGTGTCCGTCCGGACGTTGGTCTGGCCCGGGAGGCGCGTCGCGAGACGCTATACGGCGTCACCGAGCGCCTTGCGGCGCACAACGGTGCTTTTCCAGTACGGTGGTCCCCGGTTGGGAGAGCGTGCTGGAACATCGGTCGTCTCGCCGAGCGCGCATAGTAAGCGGACCATGTTCCGGGGCTCAGTGACCATGGCGACGAGCTTCATCCGCCCCTTGCAAGCTCGGCACTCGAGGACATCGATCGCAAATGTGCGGCGCAAGAGCTCGGCGCGCACGAAGCCCTCGCTCACCGACACCCGCACGACCCTCAGCTCCGCAAGATTCCCACGCCGCCTTCCCCCGCGCGGTCCGGCGATCGGGCTTGGCGCCGTCCGCCGATCGCCTACCATGGCCCCAATGGCCGCTACCTTCGCCACCTTCTCCCTGGAGGGCGACAAGCTCCCCGCGGACGTCGCCGTGACCCGCTTCGAGGCCGTCGAGGCGATCTCAACCCCCTACATGGTCGAGGTGCGCGCCGCGTGCGCGACAAAGGTCGCGAGGTGCTCGGCCGATCACTTGGGGGAGAAACGGATGGCCGCGAGCAGGGTATCGAACGCGGCGCGGTCGAGGCGGGGGGTGTAGATCATGTACCTGCGGCGCGCGGGAGGAGGACCCTCGAAGTGGGCGACGAGGACCTCCTTTTCATGGCCGAAGAAGTGGCTGGTGCGGCTGACGGTGGCATCGGCGGAGCCTACCTGGACCTTCCAGGTCTCCACGGCTTTCATGGGGCCTCGGTCGCGCGTGGGTGTACCTTCCCAGGCAAAGAAATAGAGGCCCTGTCCGGAGGCGTCCTGGTAGCTCCAAAAGTGCTCCACGGCGGGGCTCCCCGGGATGAGGGAGGAGACCTCCTCGCGGGTATCGGCCTGGAGGGTGAACCCGGTGGGAAGGGTCAGAACGAGATCGACGAAGGTAGGTGTGCTCGAGGTCATGGTCGGGCTGGTGCCAGGGGTGGAAGCGGCGGTGGTAGGTGGAGCAGCGTGTTCGGGCGAGGTGCCCCCAGGATTTCTCCGGCAGCGAGAACGGACCGGGCGAAAGCTCAACAAGTTCAACAACGCCGAGCGCGCCCGCGCTCGGGACGCCGATCAAGCACGCTTGCGTCGCCTGAAGGCGAGCCCGCCCGCGGCCGTCATGAGGAGTAGACCTGGGCGCCCAGGTGCCTGGCCACCCGGCATCGAGCATTCGCACCCACCGTCCTCCTCGGGCGTGCCAGTGCCGCCGGCACCGGCACCGGCGCTGGATGCGCTCGTCTCACCGCCTGATCCCTGGGCGTCGGAGCCGCCCATGCCCTCACCACCAGCGCCATCCAGTCCTCCGGCGCCTCCGCCGTCGCCGCCCGCGCCGCCGCCGCCGCCGCCCGCGCCGCCGTCGCCGCCCGCGCCGCCGCCGCCCGCGCCGCCGTCGCCGCCCGCGCCGCCGCCGCCCGCGCCGCCGTCGCCCGCCCCGTCGCCGCCCGCGCCTCCGCCTGCGCCGCCGGCGCCCGCGCCGCCGTCGCCGCCCGCGCCGCCGTCGCCGCCGCCTCCCGCGCTTCCGTCGCTGCTTTTGACAAAGGCCACGAACGTCTGCGAGCGCCCCAAGGAGAACGTGGTCACGCTGCTCAGCGTCTCGTCGGTCTGAATGACACCGCTGAGTCGGCTGCCCACGACGATCTTCCCGTCGTCGTTGAGATCGAGATCCGAGAGGCTCCCGAGGTCCACGATGATGCTGGCCACCAGCGCCCCCTCGGGATCGAAATGATAAATGCTCCCGTCCCAGGAGGCGCCGAAGACGTCTCCGGTGGCGTTGACGGCGATCCCGCGGCAGGGGAAGGCCACGTCGAAGGTCCGCACGCGCATGAGCGTGGACGGCGCATAGACCTCGACGCTGCGCTCCCCCGCGAGGACGTACAGCAGGCCGTCCAGCCCGAGCGTCAGATCGATGGGCGCGCTCCCGCTCGCGAACCTGGTTGCGGTCCCGGTGGCCAGCTCGAACCGGACGACCCCTGTGGCGGGATCCCCCCCCGTCGACATGTCGGTGACGAAGGTGTAGCCGCGGAAGGTGGCGATTCCGCCGTAGGACACATTGTTGGCCGTGCTCCACTCCGGGTAGGTCAACGCGGACCAGGTCGCGCCCACGGGGTCGAGGATGCTCAGGAATGGATCGAACGTCCCATCATAGGCGTGGACCAGCCCGGTCGCGTCCACCACGAGATCGCGGACCCACTCGGTTCCCGGCCGCGCGCCGCCCCCGCCGAAGGGCACCGCGAACGTTTGAACCACGGCACCCGCCGGGGTGCACTCGGTGATCGCGTTGTCCTGCGATACGAGCAGGTTCCCCTCCGTGAGGGGAGCCGCGTCGGCGCTCGCGGAGGAGACGGAGAAGACAAACGCAGTGACTGCAGCGTGCAGCGTGGGAAGACCTCGGCGAAGATGCATCACGTTCATCCTACCGGACCTCGTACCGCACGTCCGCAGTTCCGCCATGGTGTCGCCATGCTACATCGCGGCGAGAGGGGCGTCGCCTGCGCACGCCGCCGCGCTTGCCTCCCGGCACAGGCCTGTGCTTGCCCGCATCACTGCATCACGTTCCGGATGCCTCCGGGGCGCTTCGGCACTCAACCACCGCTCGAGCTTCTCGTGATGCTCCGAGGCGCGCTCGGGGGCGGCGGCCGAGGCGGAGGCGGACGGGGAAGCCGCCGACCTGCGCGCGTGACGCGGGCGCTCCCCCGCGCGAGGTCGTCCACCGCGGTGAACATCGCGGATCACGCCTCCGGTCGTCGGCCGTCGCCGATGTAGAGCGGCTCGTCGCTGGGCCGAAGCTCGATTGGCCGCGGCGACGCGCGATGGCCGTCCCGCTCGTCGTTCGCGTCGAGCCCGATCGATGCTGCGGCGGTGCCCGCGACGAGCACGGGCTGCCCCACCTCGATGACCGTCTCCCGATAGAGAACCGCGCTGTGAAAGCCGGCGAAGAACGACGCGCGCTCGTGGCCGTAGCGCTTGCGAAAGGTGTCGACGTGGCCGGCGGCGTCCGGGGGCGGTTCGGCGTCCACGAGGTCGAAGCGCACGTGGCCGCTCGGGCGGACGAGCGCCTGGCCCGTGCCGTCGTCGAGGGCAAAGTCGGGGGCCCAATCGGCGTCGTCGTCGACGACCCAGACGAAGCCCATGCCGTTGGGGCCGAAGCCGCCCTTGCGCTCCTGCCGCCAGCGCACGACCCGGAAGGCGACGCACGGGCGCCCGCTGAAGGGCGAAACGAGCGGCTCGCCGACGGGCACCGCGCGGCCCCTCGCGGCGGCAAAGCGGGCTGGCCGCAGCAGCGGGATCGATTCGACCCGCGCCCGGCGCAGGCGCGCTCGCTCGGCGCGCCCCAGCGCCCATCGAAGCCCGGCCCCGCCGAGGCCGAGCGTCAGCGCGACACCCAGCGCGGAGAGGAGCAGGGCTTCCACGAGGGCATGATCGCTCAGAGGGCCCCGCCTTGCCAGGGTAGAGAACCTTTCTCGATCGGGCCCTCCTGGAAAAACAACGCAGGCGCCTACGGGTGTGCTCAAGGCCGCGGAGGTCGCGACAGAAAGCCCCGCCAATCGGATCGAAACCCTCGCCCTGTCGAGGCTGCACGAAGGGTGATACTCCCCTGCTGAGGGCGGTCCGGGCGACCGTCCGCCGAGGAGAAGGCGTGATGAAGACGGACGAGCACGGGAAACACGCAGTGAACTTCGGGCGCGAGCGAGCCTTGGGCTACGACGACCAGGTGCGCCGCTTCTGGCCGGGTTATGGCGTCATGCAGCAGGTCATCGCCGAGGTGATCGCCGCTGCGCTCCCCGACGAGGAGGCCGCGTCGCTGCTGATCGTCGGCGTCGGGACCGGGAGCGAGGTGAAGCCGCTCGCGCGCTACGCGGGGGCCGGCGTTCGTTTCACGGGCGTCGACCCCTCGCCGGAGATGGTCGCCGTCGCGAGCGAGAAGCTCGCGGCGGAAGGCCTCCTCGAGCGGACGAGCCTGCATGCCTGCGAGCTGCGCGATCTCGCGCGCGGGCCCTTGTTCGACGGCGCCCAGATGATCGGCGTCCTGCACCACGTCCCGGGCGATGAGGCGCGCCTCGAGCTCCTGCGGGAGGTCGCCCGGCGCCTGAAGCCGGGGGCGCCCTTCGTGATCGGCTGTCGGACGGGAGACGATCCGCTGCTGAGCGCCGTCGAGGACCGGCGGGCCCTCGCGGAGGGGCGCCCGCCCGAGGCGGCGGAGCAACGGCGGAAGGCCATGGCGCCGTTGAAGATGCCGGCCTCGGACGCCGAGGTCTTCGCGCTCCTGGCCCAGGCAGGCTTCATTGCGCCTCGCCTGATCTTCTGCGAGCTGCAAATCAAGACCTGGGTGACGCGCTACGACCCGTCCACGCTCGGCGCGTGACGCGGCGACACGCGGGGCCGCGGCTCCGCCCGATGTCGCTCCTGGTCAACCCGGGCTCGACGCTGCGGTAAGGGAGAAGGGGAAGCGTGTGGCGGAATGCCGCAGTGAGGCACGTGTGCGGTTCGCGCGTGGAAGGGAATGACAGGCGATGAGGCGCGCTCATCGGGCGCGGGCGCGTTCACGCAAGCTCCTTCCGCGCGTCTCTCAACGAACGCTCAGCCCGCACGCCTGGACCGCGCTTTGCAGTTATACAAGGCATGCTGCAAAATATTCATCAGCACGCTGCGTTCATCGTGGGAGTCATGGGGTTCTCGCTGACGCTCGGCTGCGCCGGCGAGCCTGGAACAGCCGAGGCGCTCGGAGAGAGCTCCGATGCGTTTTCCACGGCACCGGGTGAGCCGAACCACGAAGAGATCACCAGCACCGCGCTGGCGTTCCTGAAGCCTGCGGTGATCGGCGCGCTGAAGATCGGCAATGTGTCGACGGACGCCGAGCTCCACTTCAGCAATGCTGCTCATTTCGACGACTGCAACTTCAGCGGAGGAGCCGCCTTCATCGCCGAGAAGCAAGCCGAGGCGGTGGCGGCGCTGGGCCCGGGCATCGCGCAGCTGAGTGGCGATGCGCTGGCATTGCTGGCGTTCTCCCGTTCGCTTCACGCGGTGCAGGACTTCTACGCACACACGAACTGGGTCGAGCTCGGGGGCGACGTCCTCGTGGACCAGTCGCTCACGGCCTTCCCCGCGCTCGCGCCGTACTCCGCGGTGCCGTCGACGGGCTTCATCGTCGTGCAGGGCCGACAGCCGAGGGGGGCGGCGGTGACTCGCGACAACGATGCGCCGTACCCGGAGTACGCGATCGTGACCTTCCGCCAGCGGCGGACGACAGCCCATGGCCTTGTCTCGGGCACGGTCGACTACGAGCCAGGCGACTACTGTCCGCCCCCGGTGGCGATGACCCACGACGAGCTCAGCAAGGACAAGACCTCCTTGACCGATCGCGTCGAGCAGCACCTCGCGGCGAAGTCGCTCGCCATCCGGCAGACGCGTCATGAGTGGTGCCGGCTCAATCAGCTCGCGCACGATGCGTGGGGCGACGCCGGGACCGCGCGCCTCGCGGCGTGGGTGGCCGACCCGAGCTCGGCGCCCGACTGCACCACCGAATAAGGCTTGTCATGAGGATGGTCTTCCGAGGCGGCGCGGCGTACGGCCCGAACGGGCGGTTCGGCGCGTGGGTGGTGAGCGTCGGCGCCGGGGGGAGCGTGACGCTCGCGGGCCAGGCGCTCGGGGAGGAGATCCATCGGGGAGGCAGACCGGCTCACGACGGCGCCGCCATGACAGCGGCCGACGTCTCCGTCGGCCACGCAGGGTCGACGTTGCGGACGCCATGTTCCATCTCCGTCGGTCGGCAGCGCAACACCGCAGGTGGCATACTCGATGCCTGCTTCTTGCGAGCGTGACCAATTTTAACGACTCACGAGGAGGCCTGGTGCAAGGCGAGGATGCCGGCCGGGGCTCGGCCGCGAAGGTACGGCCGCCGGCAACCGCCTACATCAACCGCATTGCCACGGCCGTGCCGCCGCATGACGTGCACTCCTCTTTTGTCCGCTTCGCGAGCACGCTGTTCGGCGACGAGCGCAGCCGCGTGCTGTTCGGGCGGATGGCGGACAAGGCGCAGATTTCACACCGGTTCTCCGTGCTGGCCCCGAGCGTCGAGGTGGGCGGCCCCTCGATCGACGCGGGGCGGTTCTACCTGCGCGGAAGCTTCCCGACGACCGCGGACCGCATGCGTTTGTACGAGAAGCACGCGCCGGAGCTCGCCGCGCAGGCCGTCTCCGGCCTCGACCTCGGGAGCACGGCGCGCCGGATCACCCATGTCATCGTGACGTCGTGTACCGGCTTTTCCGCGCCGGGCATCGACCTCGATCTCGTCGAGCGCTTCGGCCTCGATCCATCGGTCGAGCGCACGATGGTCGGCTTCATGGGGTGTTATGCGGCGATCAACGCGCTGAAGCTCGCGCGGCATATCGTGCGGTCGGCGCCCGAGGCGCGCGTGCTCGTGGTGAACGTCGAGCTGTGCACGCTGCACCTGCAGGAGGCCATCGCGATGGATCAGATGCTGTCGTTCCTCCTGTTCGGCGACGGCTGCGCCGCGGCGGTGGTCAGCGCCGAGCCGACAGGGCTCGGTCTCGACCGGCTCCACGCCGTCGTGGTGCCCGGGACGCGCGAGCTCATCACGTGGAACATCCGCGATCTCGGCTTCGAGATGTTCCTGTCCGGCCGCGTGCCGCGCGCGATCGACCGGGGGCTCAAGGCCGCCGCGGGCGCGATCCTCGACGGCGCCGCCCCAGGCGAGATCGACCTCTGGGCGGTGCACCCCGGCGGGCGGTCGGTGCTCGACGCCGTCGAGCACGCGCTCGAGCTCGGGCCGGCCGCGCTCGCGGCGTCGCGCGACGTGCTCGCGCGTTTCGGCAACATGTCCTCGGCGACCCTCATGTTCGTGCTCCAGTCGATCATCGCGGACACGCGGCCGGGCATGCGCGGATGCGCCATGTCGTTCGGTCCAGGTTTGACCGCCGAGACGATGCTGTTCCATACGGCCTAGACCGATGAGCGCCCTCGACTTCTCGCGCCGATCCACGCTCGACGAGCTGATGGATACCCAGCCCGTGGGCTTCGAGGAGTTCCGCGCTTGCCTCGTCGATCTGGCGCAGGTCAACCGGCTGACGCTCGCTTACCGGCCGACGTTCGCGTTCCTCGAGCGCCTCGTCGCGCGCGGCCTGCCCGAGAACCGGCCGCTGGAGGTGATCGACGTCGGCAGCGGCTACGGCGACATGCTGCGGCGGATCGACGTGTGGGCCAGAGAGCGCCGCATCGCCGTCTCGCTCACCGGCGTCGACCTCAACCCATGGTCGCGCCGGTCGGCCGCCGAGGCGACTCCGCCGGGCCGGCCCATCACCTGGGTCACCGCCGACGCCTTCGCCTACGAGCCGCCCGGCGGCATCGATGTCGTGTTGAGCTCGCTCTTCACGCATCATCTCCCCGATCCGGGGGTCGTCCGTTTCCTCGCCTGGATGGAGGCGAAGGCGCGGCTCGGCTGGTTCGTCAACGATCTGCACCGCCACCCGCTGCCGTATCACGTCTTCCGCCACCTCTCGCGCCTCGCGGGCTGGCACCGCTTCGTGCAGCACGATGGCCCGGTGTCGATCGCCCGCGCCTTCTCGGCGAGCGACTGGCGGCGTCTCGTCGCCGAGGCCGGGCTCGATCCGCGCGCCGTCGAGGTTCGATGGTGGATGCCGTTCCGGCTCACCGTCGGGAGGCTCAAGGTCCCGTGAACGACGCTGTCGTCGTCGGAGGGGGCCTGGCCGGGGCGGCGGTCGCGCTGCTCCTCTCGCAGGCGGGGCGCGAGGTCACGCTGGTCGAGCGCGAAGCCAGCCCGGCGGACAAGGTCTGCGGCGAGTTCCTGTCGCGCGAGGCCGCGCTCTACCTTGCGTCGTTCGGGCTCGATCTGCGGGCGCTCGGCGCGGTGCCCATCGAGGCCGTGCGCCTTGTCGAGCGCGATCGGGTCGCGGCCGCCGCGCTGCCGTTCTCCGCGCTCGGCCTGTCGCGCCGCGTGCTCGACGAGGCGCTGCTCGCGCGCGCCGCGGCGGCGGGCGCGTCGATCCGGCGGGGCGTCCGGGTCCAGGCGCTCACGCGGGCGGGCGCGGGCTGGGGAGCGCGGCTCGAGGACGGCAGCGCGATCGAGGCGCGCGCCGCGTTTCTCGCGACCGGCAAGCACGACGTCCGGGGCCTGAGGCGGCCTTCCGGGCTGCAGGACGATCTCGTCGCCTTCAAGCTGCACTGGCGGCTGTCGCCGCCGCAGGCGGAGGAGCTCGACAGGCACGTGGAGCTCGTGCTGTTCGAAGGCGGTTATGCCGGTCTGCAGCCGGTCGAGGGCGGCCGGGCGAACCTCTGCCTCCTCGTCCGCAAGAGCCGCTTCGCCGCGCTCGGGCAGCGCTGGGACCGCCTCCTTTGCGCGATGCGCGAGGGGTCGCCGCACCTCGACGCGCGGCTCGCGGGCGCGGAGCCGTGCCGGGAGCGGCCGCTCGCGCTCTCGGCGATCCCGTACGGCCATGTCCAGCGCCGCGCGGACGGGAGTTGGCGCCTCGGCGATCAGGCGGCGGTCATCCCCTCCTTCTCTGGGGACGGCATGTCGATCGCGCTGCACAGCGCGCGGCTCGCGGCCACGGCGTACCTCCAAGGGGCGAGCGCGGAGGCGTTCCAGCGCCGGCTCTCGCGCGACGTGCTCGGGCAGGTGCTGCTCGCGACCGCGCTCTCTCACGGCCTCGTGCGGCGGTCTGGCCAGGCGGCGCTCGGCGCGGCGGCGCGCCTTTGCCCGGGCCTCATGGCGGCCGTGGCCGGGCGCACGCGCGTGTCCGAGGCGGCGCTCGTGCGCGGAGGGCTGCCGGTCGCCGCGTTGCAGGGCGGGCTCGGGCCGCGCTGCGCGACACGCTAGCACCCGACAAGAGCTCAAAATTACTCTTCTTTTTTGCGTCTTTGCGTCTTTGCGTCTTTGCGTTGAAATCTCTCCTCGGATCCTGGCCGGACGCCCCGCTGGCGAAGCCAGGGGGCGGCGCGGCGGCATCGAGGAAGATCCTCCGCCGTTCAGCCTGCTTTCGGGCGGACCGGCTACTGTGCATGAGCATGGGAACCGCCGAGCCACACCCCGCCAGCCGCCGGCTCAGGCTCGTCTCCAGCCAGGGCGCCGGGGGCCAGCCCTCGCCCGCGCCCGCCAGCGACGAGGAGATCCTGCTCGCCTTCCAGCGGGGTGAACGAGGGATCGGCCTGCGGCTCTACGAGCACCTGCTGCCGGCCGTCGACCGGACCCTGTACCGGATCCTGGGTTGCCGCGAGCAGGACCACGCCGATCTCGTGCAGGGCGCGTTCGAGCAGATCGTGAGCACACTTACCAAACAGCGGTTCGCGGGGGAGTGCAGCCTGGCGGGCTGGGCGTCCGTCATCGCCTGCCATGTCGGGCTGAGCGCGCTGCGCGCCCGCCGGCGCGAGCGGAAGGTCATCGATCGCACGCCGGGGTCGCCGGAGCCTGGCGCCGGGCCCGAGCCGCCCTCGCAGGGCGCCGATCCCGAGCGCGAGGTGAGCGCGCAGCGCGATCTCGAGGCCCTGCGCCGGCACCTCGCGTCGATGGACGGCGACCGCGCGACCGCGCTGCTGCTCCACGCCATGGGCTATTCTCTCAAGGAAATCGCTGACTTGACCGGTGTTTCCGTGGCCGCGGCCCAGTCGCGGCTGTCGCGGGGGCGGCGGGAGCTCCAGGCGCGCTTTGAACCCGAGGCGGCGGCGCGACGCGACCCCGCTGGACCCGAGGAGCCACGATGAAGCAGGACGACGTTGACACCACCCCGGAGGATCGCGCCGCGGCGGCCGGCGTGGACGGCGTGGAGGCCTCGCTGCGGGCGCTGGTCGAGCAGCCGGTGCCGCCGCTGCCCAGGATCCAGGCGAGGCACCTCCAGCAGCGGATCGCCGGCCGCATCGACCAGCTCGTCGCCGACGCGGCGGAGCAGCGCGCCCGCGCCGCCCGGCGGAAGCGGGCCGCCCTGGGCGCGGCGGCGCTGGCGGCCGCCCTGACCGCGGCGGCCGCCGGTGTCTTCGTCGTGCTCCGGGCGCGCGACGCCCCGCCCGCAGCGGCGCAGGTGACGGCGCTCCAGGGCTCGGTCGAGATCGCGGCCGGGGGCGCGACCCGCTCGCCGCCGTCGCTCGCCCTCGTGCCGCTCGCGAGCGACGAGGAGCTCCGGACCGGCGAGGGCGCGCGGGCGAAGGCGTCGCTCGCGACGGGCGCCACCGTCGAGGTCGGGCCCTCGACGCGCGTGAGGTTCGCGCCGGTGGGCGCCGGGCGCGAGCGCGCAGGTGACGTCGTCGCCCTCGAGCAGGGCAGGATCGCCGTCGATGTGCCGCCGCTGCCGGCAGGCACGAGCCTGTCTGTGCGCACGTCGGACACCGTGGTCACCGTGCACGGGACGCGCTTCTCCGTCGAGCGGCGGCCCGACGCCGCGGGAGAGCCGGCCGAGACGCGCGTGTCGGTCGTGGAAGGGCGGGTCGCCGTGCACCGCGGCGAGGTCGAGCGCTTCCTGAGCCCAGGCGAGACGTGGTCGTCCCGCGACGAGGAGCGCCGGTCGGACCGGCCCGCCGAGGGGCGCCCGGGCGACGCGCCGGCGCCGCCTCGCGACCTCGGACAGGACAGCGCCGCCGGCGAGGGCGGCAGGGGCGACGGGGCAGGCGAGGGTGGCGCGGGGGAGCCGCGCGCGCCGCGCGACGCGCGCCAGGCCCCAGCGCGCGCCTCGCTCACGGCCGAGAACGAGCTGCTCCAGGGCGCGATGGCGGCGCGGAGGCGCGGGCAGCCGAGGCGGGCGATCGAGCGGCTCGATCTCCTCCTCGGCCGCTACCCGGACTCGCCGCTCGCCGAGATCGCCCGCGTGGAGCGCCTTCGCGCGATCGAGATGCTCGGCGACAAGGACCGGACGGCGGCCGAGGCGCGCCGGTACCTCAAGGACTACCCGCAGGGCTTCGGGCACGAGGAGGCCACGTCCGCCTCCCGCCCCGGCGGCGCTCGCCCCTGAGCGCCCGCGCGCGAGGCCGTGTCGATTTTTTGACGAAACCCTGCCTGCTCCCGGCGCCTCCGGCGACCTTCACTTCATCGAGGAGATCATCGCGCCGGCGATCGGGTTCGCCGGCTGCGCTCCAGGTCGTGCTTGCTTTCCAATTGGGAGGATCCCGATGCGTTCATTCGCGTTGACAGGGTGGTTCTGTGGTGGGCTGTTGTCGCTCGCGGCCTTCGGCGCGGGCTGTTCCCTATCGGGCACAGGAGACGCGGACGGCCGCATCATCTCCGGGGATGACTGCGTCCCTTCGGACGGCGAGGGCAGCGCGCCGGCGCCGAGCTTCCCGGGATCCGGCATGTCGGGCGCCGGCGATTCCATCACCGCGGACCTCGATCCGCTGTCGTGCGGCGCGAGCGCGCGGGGGGTCCCGGTGGGCGGGACCGAGCAGGTCGACTGCTATTACACGAACAATGACTCGACGACCCCGGTGGCCTTCGTCGAGCGGGTCGTCGAGATCGCCGAGAGCGAGGAGCTCGTGCACGTGCGGCTGACGCTCAACCCCGCGTTCGTCGACAACACGTATGGCGAGACGGCCATCGGGTGGGGCGACGGCGAGGAGCCCGGTGACGCGCCGAAGCCCGGTGACGCGCCGAAGCCCGGCGACGCGCCGAAGCCCGGTGACGCGCCGAAGCCCGGTGACGCGCCGAAGCCGAAGGGGAAGGGGGGCCACACGTTCAAGGATCTCGTGGGCAGCGACAAGGCCCAGTTCCAGCTGACGAACGGGCAGGGAGAGCTCGTGCTCGACTTCTACGTCGACTACATCTCGGTCGACGAGGCGAGCCCCTCCGGTTATGCGTCGCTCGGCGTGGTCGGCGGAGAGGGCAAGATGCTCCTCGGAGACGCCGGCGCCGTCGTCGCGGCGACCACCTCGCTCGACCGCGATCTCAACGCGTGCGGGTACGGCGCGTACCTCGAAGACTCCCCGGAGACGGACGAGAACTTCACCCCCAATTCGGAGACGCCGAACTGGGATTACCGCGTTGTCTACGACGTGTGGGTGAGCGCCTCGGCGTTCGGCGCGGCGGGCTTCGGCGACGCGACCATCAGCTACGTGCACGCCTCTCCGAGCAAGTACCCGTCGGACACGGTCACCGTGACGCGGGGGCCGTGCATCACGACGACGTGTGAGGGCGACGACCCGCCCGCCGGCGGCGGCGGCAGCGATGCAGGTGAGGATCCGGATGGAGGCGGGGAATGCAAGGAGTCGGGTGAGGCGTGCACGGCCAGCACGGACTGCTGCTCGGACACCGACGTGTGCGCTAGCGGGGTGTGCCAGCAGATCGTGATCCCGCAGTGAGCCGGTGAGTTCGCCGGCACCGGCGCGCCGGCGCGCCGGCGCCGGGGAGGTGCTGACGAGCGAGGTCATGGTCCTCGCATCCGGCCGCCGGCGGGGAGCCCGCAGCGCGAGAGGCCGATCCCCCGAGTTATTCGGGAAGATTCACAGCGAGGCGGGGAGACGGGGAGTGAAATCCCATCGATCTCCCCGTCTCCCCGCCACCCTGTTCAATTCTTCTCTGACAATGTGAACCGGTGGCCCCCGGCGCCGTGGCCGCCGCGGCTCGCGGAGGATGCTACTTGCCCAGCAGGGCGTTCATGACCCTGTTGTAGGTCTCCTTCTTCCCGTACTGGTCGTTGAAGAGCAGCGACTGCGAGCTTTGGCCGTTGCACAGCGCCCCGCTCCAGCTGTTGAGCCACGACCTGCCGTCGTTGATCCCCCAGAAGGTGACGGCGGTGCACTTGGGCTCCTTGAAGCAGGCCGCGACGATGTCGTGGTAGTACGTGAGCTGCTCCTCCGCCGTGATCACGCCGCCGCAGCGGTTGATGTCCATCTCGGAGATCAGCACCTCCAGGCCCAGGTCGGTGAAGCGCTTCAGGTTCGCCGCCACATCCGCTCCAGTGGCCTCGTTGTTCGGCGGCCCGATGTGCATCTGGAATCCGACGCCGTCGATCGGGACCCCCCGCTCGACCATCCCCTTGACCATGTTGTAGACGAACTCGACCTTGTCGTTGCGCGCGTCGATGCTGTAATCGTTGTAATAGAGCTTGGCCTTCGGATCCTGCTCTCTCGCGATCTTGAAGGCGAGGTCGATGTAGTCCGCCCCGATCTGGTTGTAGAACACCGAGGGCCTCATGCGAGCATTGCCGACCCCGGTGTCGCCGTCGGTCTGGACGGCCTCGTTGACGACGTCCCAGTGGTCGAGGCGGTCCTTGAAGTGCCCCATGACCTGCGTGATGTGCCTGCGCATGGCCGCCTCGACGTTGGCCTTCCCGGTCATGGAGCTCATCCAGCCAGGCAGCTGGTTGTGCCACACCAGGGTGTGGCCCTTGACCTTCATGTTGTTCTGGCGCGCCCAGTTCACGATGTTGTCCGCGGAGCCCCAGCTGAAATTCCCCGCGCTGGGCTCGAGCGCGTCCCACTTCATCTCGTTCTCCGCCGTCACATAGCTGTGCTCGGCGGCGGCGACGCGCTTGTAGTCGTTGTTACCGAGACCACCGCCGGAGATGGCCGCTCCGATCAGCAGCGGGGGGTTCGCCTTCTCACCGGCCTCCCTCAGCGTGCTGGCGCTCGCCGCGGGGACTCTGGCGCTGGCGCCGCCGCCCGTACCATCGCTGCCGCCCGTGCCCTCGCCGCCGGCGCCGCCGCCGGTCGTCGCGCCGCCGCCGCTGCCGCTCGTCGCGCCGCTGCTGGCGCTCGTCGTATCGCCGGTGCCGCTCGTCGCGCCGCTGCTGGCGCTCGTCGCCTCGCCGGTGCCGCTCGTCGCGCCGCTGGGGGTGCCGCTCGTCGTGCCGCCGCTGGTGGTGCCGCCCGTCGCGCCGCCGCTGCCGGTCGTCTCGTCTCCATTGCCCTCACCGCTGTCCGAGCAGCCGGCTGCACACAGGAACGCCGAGAGGAGAAGTGTAAAGGGTGCTGATCTCATGCTCGCATGCTCCAAAGTAAAATGTATTTACTAACTCACGCGACCTGGTGCCTTGATCATCCGCGGGGCCACGTCGCGCGCGGGCGGCACCCGAGGTGGTGCCGAACCGGCAGTATATCGGCCGCTGTCTCCCAAGCATACAGCTTCACGAGGCGGACCCGAAGGATAAGGGGCTCCGGAAGGGAATTCCAGGACCGTTCGAGATTTTTGACATGGGGATAATGTGCGTCCGAGACCGAGTCGGTGGGGCGCCCCACACGCGGCTCGCCGTGCTCCTGGGGTGCACCTGCTGCTGGGGCGCACCTGCTCCCCGGAACGAGCAGGAGGTCGCCGCAGACCTCGCCGATCGCGCGGCGAAGCGTCCTTTGGCGCCGGCGTTCAGAGGCAGCGGGGAGAGGGGAACGTGATCTTCACATTCCGGATCTCCTGGCGCGCGGTGGCGTCTCCCGTGCCCGCGGCGAAGCCATAAAAGAACTTCGACCCGACGGGGAAGCCGGGGATGGTGAACCCCTGGAACTGGCTCTTGCCGTCGATGATCAGGCTCACCTTGCCTTGGTTGAGCTCGATCTGCGCTTTATGGAACGCGCCGTCGCCGAGCGCGACGCCGCTCGTCCCCTGGCCCAGCGAGCCGAGCACGCCCCCGTCGCAAGGCTGCGTGAGATCGTCCACGCCCACGTGGTTCTTGTTGGCGTCTGTGCAACCGAGGTTGTGGTAGGTGTCGATCTCGACACCGTAGCCGGCGAGCCCGGCCATACCGAGGCCGCCGCCGCCGTCGCCCACGGCCGTCTCTCCCGTCGTCTGGAGCATGAAGCCCATCCCATCGCCGCCGCCGAGGCGGAACTCGAACGTTGCGGTGAAGACGTCGGCGGCGACGGGATTCCGGTAGATGATGGTGCCAGCCTGCCCGCGTTCGTCCTCGGTGAGCGCGCCAGCCAGCCTGTCGGCATCCCAGAAGGCGTCGCCATTGAAGGCCCACCCCTTCGGCGGTGAGGCCATGTCCGCGGCGAGGCTCACGGCGCAGGCGGTTCCAGCGGGGCATGTGTCCTCGTCCGTCTGCCCATCGCAATCGTTGTCGACGAGGTCGCACCCGTCCTCGTGCGCCGGCGTGCGCTCGCCGGCGCACGGACCCCACGCATCGCCGGAGCAGACCTGAACGCCGGCCTTGCACGCCCCGACGCCCTGGGTGCCCGAGGGGCCCGAGTAACAGCTCCGTCTTTCCCCCTCCGCGCAAAGGCAGCCTTCATCGACGACCTGGTCGCAGTCGTTGTCCAGGCCGTCGCACACCTCCGGCACCGGGACACACGCGGGGCCTGGCTCGTCGGGGCCTGGCTCGTCGGGGCCTGGCTCGTCGGGGCCTGGCTCGTCGGGGCCTGGGCCCTCCGGGCCTGCTCCCTCGATGCCTGGCTCCAGGAGGAGTTCGCTCCGACCGCCGCACATGGATACCGCGACGGCGAGCGCCGGGAGCAGGAAGAGGGCCTTTGCGCGCGCTCGCAGGCCTGCGCTTGCCGCGGCGTGTGAAGAGCGGAGTGGCTGTGAAAATGACATGTACTCTCGACCCTCGGCGCGACCACGGATTGTGTGGATGATGCAGTGCACCCTCGCCCCAGCAAGCCTGCGCCGCAGCCTACCAGATCGAGGCGATCGCCCCTCCAGGAATCCGGAGGGTGAAGGTCGGGATCCTGCTGAGCACGGCGCGGCCGCGCCCTCTCCTGGCGTTCGACCGGCGTGCGTCTCGACGAGCGGCGCCGGTCCATGGCATGGATGCGCCCCATGGCCGAGCGCTCCATCTCGATCCCGATCGTCGATAGCAGCCCTGTCTCGGGCGTGATCCACGCCCCGAGGACGAGGGCGAAGCGCTCCGGCGTGGCCGTCGTCCTCGGCCATGGCGCCGGCAACGACATGAACGCGCCCCTCGTGGTCGACGTCGCCCGGCGGCTTTTGGCGCGCGGGCACACCGTGCTCCGCTTCAATTTCGTCTACAAGGAGCTCGGCCGGAAGGCGCCCGATCGGCAGCCGCTCCTGGAGAAGGCGTTCGAGGCGGCGATCGAGAGGGTGCTCGAGGACGGGCCGGAGCGCCTCGTGATCGGCGGCAAATCGATGGGCGGGCGGATCGCGTCGCTCCTCGCGGCCCGCGGCGTCCGCGCGGACGGGCTGCTGTTCCTCGGCTATCCGCTCCACCCCGCGGGCAAGCGCTCCCCGCTCCGGGACGCGCACCTGCACGCGATCCCCGCGCCGCTCCTGCTCCTCCAGGGCACGCGCGATCCGCTGTGTGATCTCGGGCTCCTCCGGCCTGTCCTGAAGCGCCTCGGGCAGCGGGCCAGCCTGCATGTGATCGAGGGCGGCGACCACTCGCTCGATCTGCTCAAGTCCGCGGGGAGGACCAGGGAGAGCGTGCTGGAGGAGATCGACCTCGCGATCGACGGTTGGCTGAAGGCGCGGGTCCTCGCCGCGCGCCGGAAGGCGCCGTGACGGCGAGGGCCCGCCGCACGGCGCGCCGGATCTCGTTCGGATGTAGGAGAACGCGGCCCGAAGCGTGGTTAATGCGTAGGCGGCCGCGGCATGGGCTCGAAATGACGCTTCACACCGTGTGATCGGGCCGTCCGCGACGAGCGGCGTGCTCGATGAGCCGATGAGCCGCCGCCGTCGTCGCGCTCGCGGGGCGGCGTCAATTGATGATGGCCGGGTCCTCGATCGTGAAGCACTCGACGGACGACGCCGCGTATTTGATCGCGTTGTACCAGAACTGCGAGATCTGGAAGACCTGCGCCGCGGATCTCTCGTAGCAGGGGCTGTTCGGGTCCGTGTACATCTGCGGATTGAGGCACGCGGCCGTCCCGCGCCACTGGCCCGAGTAGGTCACCCACTCATCGCCGAACGCGACGACATGGCCCTTGCCGATCTCCTCGTGCACCGCGAAATTGTTCCTGCCGTCGGTGCTGTCGACGGTCGCGGTCGTCGATTTGATCGAGCGCGCGATGTAGGCGCCCACGCTCTGGATGTTCCTGCCGAGCGGCGTGTCCTGGTTCCAGTTGCCCACGGCCACGGGGAGGTCGCCGCCGAGCGGCAGCGAGCCGCCCCAGCAGTTGCAGTTCGCGCAGCCGTTCCGCGCGGGATCCAGGAGGCCGTCGGCGTTGAACTGGATGTCGGTGAACGAGAGGAGCTGGTTGGTCGCCGTGATGTCGTGGATGGTGCATCCCTGTCCATTGCACTGATAACCGCTCAGCGCGATGAGGCCGCCGCCGTTGTTGACCCAGTCCTTGAGCGCGTTCACCTCGTCCGGCGAGAACTCCCACGGCGCCCCGTCGTCGTTCTGGGCGCCCTTCGTCACCATCCACTGGAGGAGGATCACGTCGTACTTGGCGAGAAACTCCGCCGTGAGCGTGGGCTTCTCTCGGTTGTAGTTGTCGACCTGGGCCGTGCTCTGCGTGTTGAGCCAATCCTGGAGCGCCGTGGTGCTGTCGCTGCTGCACGGTCCCCAGACGCCTTCGCGGCCGATCGACGCGATGCTGATGCAGGAGCAGTTGCCCGCGTCGTCGCAGGTCGTCTGGTGACCGGCGTCGGGCGGCGGCTCGCCGCCCGGCCCCGTGCTTGTCAGCCCGATCTCGCCGCCGATATCGTCGCCGGTGCTGGTGCTGCTGACGCTGCCGCCGCCGGCGCCGCCGGCGCCCTGGCCGACCGCGCCGTTTGTCGTGGTGTTACCGTTGCCGCCCGATGAACAGGCGATCACGGGCAGCCAGAGCGCTGCGAGCACAGCGCAGCAACGCGTCGCGAAATGAAGTCTTGTCATGATCCCTGAGACTACCACTCCCCGCGCCTGGCCGGAGAGCCAAAATGGGGGAGGCTCTCCACCCGAAGCGCTACAGGCTGCTTGATTTCCAGCTCCACCCGCGCGAGCTCCCTGCGCGACAGCTCCGGCGTGAGCGTCGCCCCATGTTCAACCGGCCGGACAGGCGCGAGCAACGATACGAGCGAGGTGATCGACCCTCGCGCTGTCTTGGGCGCAGCCATGCGCAGGTGTGGCTGCGGGTGCGTGTGGTGTGGGCGAAAGAAAGCGGTGCTAGGGGAACGGTCGGGAGTGCGGGCGCCGGAAGCGTGCTGCGCGGTTTCGTGAGCTCTCGCAGGGCTTGCGCTTGGCACACAGCGTCAGACGTCGACGCGCCGGGTGTGCCGGGAGAATTGAAGTTCTCCCCGGAGGGGGTCGACACGTTGCCGGAGAGTTGAAATTCGATCTGGAGGGTGTCGACAAGGCGGTGGCCGGGCCAGGTCGGAACGGGCGGCCTGATATGCCGGAATACGCAATGCAGGATTCCATCTGGGCGAAATCCGTGAGACGAGCGGCTGTGATGTCCGACCCCCGTCTGTGCTTCACAGGCTGCGAGTAGGGCGGCGCTGCCGAGAGCTTGGCGGCCGACGCGGCGGCGCGACGACGCGAGCTCGTCCCGACATGTCCCTCGGTTCCGACAGCAATGTCGCTGAGGAGCTCGACGAGACCTGCCGCAAACGTTGCCGCGACCGAGCCAGTCGTTTATGTCTGGGAGGGGCCTTTCTGGGGGGGCCGGCGCCTGCGGGATGCGTTGAGAGGCCCTTCGCGACGCACCCCAAGGTCCAGAGTGTCGTCCCCTCAAGGAGATTTTCTCATGTGGCGCCATGAATTGAGGAACTGGATCGCTGCCTGGATCACCCGGACGGCGGTTCGGTCGGCATCCACGGTCATCGCCGCTGCTGCCGCGGCGCTCGCCCTCGAGGGCTGCACGTTCGGCGATGGCCCGCAGAGGTAGCCGCTCCGCAGACCGCGTCTTTCCCCTGGCCAGATTCGGTTACACGCTACGCGACGCCAGATGAGGGCCGTGCCCTCGCCGAGCGAAGAGGAGCGAGCGATGCCAGGAAGCAGGGAGCTGGTACAGCTGCGTGCAGAGCTGTCGAGGTATCGAGAGCAGAAGAGCCGTGGGAAATTCCCGAGCGAGCTGCGGGAGCGAGCCGAGGCCTACGCCAAGGCGCGCTCCCGCTCGGGGGCAACACCGACCGAGATCGCCACGGAGCTCGGTGTCCACAAGATGACTGCCGACCGATGGGTGGCTGACGGTGAGCGCGCAGACGAGGGTGCGTCGCCAAGAGCCCCCAAGGCGGCTCAGCAGGTTCCGTTCCTACCCGTCGTGGTGCGCCCGGAGCGCCGCGAGGCGCCCCCTTTGCGGCTCAACGTCGCGTTTGCCGATGGGACGCGGATGCAGGTATGTGGGATAGGCGCGCGCGAGCTCGTGGAAGCGATCGAAGCGTTGCGGAGGGGACGGTGACCCCCGCGACGATTGCCGTCTATCTGGCGGTCGGTCCAGTGGACTTGCGTGGCGCGTTCGACCGGCTCGCCGCGATCACCCGGCAGGTGCTTTGCCTGGACCCGGCCAGCGGCGCGCTGTTCTTGTTCCTCAACAAGAGGCGCAACCGGCTCAAAGCCCTTTGGTGGGATCGCAATGGATACACGATCTTGTATAAACGTCTCTCGAAGGGTGCATTTGCTCTGCCTTCGTTCACCGAGGCCGACGGCAAGTGTATCGAGCTGTCAGCACAGGACTTCGCGCAGCTGCTCGCCGGTCTGCCTGTAGATGAGCTGGCAAGCCGCCGCCGGCTGATCCACTGAGGCGTCTGCGCCGGCGCTCGTTCACCGCGCTGCCGGCGCCAGCGCGGCCCGATGGCGGCCGGCGCAGCCCGATGCGGAGATGGAGCAGGGCGCGCGCTGCATCGCGCCCGAAGACCTCGCGAGAGCGCGCCGCCGATGGCGCACCATGGCGGTCCTGCATTCCCGTCTTCGACGAGAAATTCTCATCAAAACCAGCGAATTTTCTCTGCACAAGGTACTTGTCAAGAGCAAGCGCAGGGGGCATCCATGGCGCGCCTTGACCTCGACGACACGCCCCGGTGAGACCGCGCTGCCGCAGTCGGCGGAGACAGAGCGCCTTGACGGCGCGGCGCTCGTGCTCGGCTATCTCCAGGCCAGGGGACAAGGACAGGGGAGCCCCGCTGGCCCCGCGTCGGTGGTCGACGCGCTGCTCCGGCGGGTGCAGGAGCTCGAGGCGAGGCTGGCCGAGCTCTCGACGGCGGAGCAGCAGGCCCAAGAGCTCGCTCGCAGCGTCGCGTCGCTCAAGGCGTACAATCAACAGCTGCAGGAGACGATTCGGACCCTGGAGATCGGATTCCGGCGCCACGTCTCCGAGCAGGTCTCGCCTGACCAGCTGCGGCTTTCGCTGGCCGGGGAGCCAGGTGCCTGTCCGGCTCCGACTTCGTCGCAGGCCGAGAGCATCGACGCCGCGCCCGAAGCGGACCCGGGCGAGGCCAGCAGCCCGCCGCCGGGCTCCGCGAGCCCACCGGAGCACGCGGGGACGGCAGAATCCTCCTCCGGCTCCGATCCCGGAGGTGGCAAGCCAGTCAAGCGCCACGAGCACGGGCGCCGCCGCATCGGTGTCATTCCGAGGGTGATCATCGAGTCGCTGCCGCAGGAGGTGCTGCTCAAAGGCCTCGAGCGCTTCGAGCGTGTGGGCGCCGAAGACAGCTCGAGCATCGGCTACCGGCGTGGAGGCCTCCTCGAGCTCGTCACGCGTCGCCTCAAGTACGTGGCCAAGGCGGAGGCACCGGCGGCGAGCAGCGCAGCTGAAGAGGAGCCGGCTCCTTCGCCAGCCGCCGGGCCGGTCTTGAATCACAAGCGCGGCGAGCCGCTCGTCGTGCAGGAGCACGAGCTCCTGGGGATCCCCGCGGACACGTCCTTCAAGCAAAGCCCCTTCGTCGACGGCGTCCTTGTACGCTACACGCCCGAGTCGGACGCTGCGGAGGACAGCGGACCGGTGAAGATCGCGTCGCTGCCGGAGCGCCCGATCGACAGGTGTCTTGCCGATCCGAGCCTCTTGGCCCATCTGTTCGTCCACAAGCTCGACTACCACACGCCGTACTATCGGCAAGAGGTGGAGTCGGATCGCCACGGCTTCCGCATCGGCCGCGGCAACATGACCCGCTGGCAGTACGAGTGTGGCGGCATCGCGATGCGCATCGCCGATGCCATCTGGAGCGACGCCCTCTCGCGGTCGTGGTTCGCCATGGATGCGACGGGCACCGCCATCCGGGCCAAGGACAAGCACCGCTATGGGCATGTCTTCGTCCTGGTCGCGCCCGGCGATGGGGTGCTGTTCCGCTATACACCGACGTACGACGGCCCCACCGTCGCGAAGCTCTTCGGCGGCTACCAGGGGACGCTCGTCGCCGATGCCTCGGCCAACCACAACGTGCTGTTCGGGCCGGGCAAGGCGCGCGAGGCCGGCTGCTGGAGCCATGCACGAAGGCGCTTCTTCAAGGCGTTCAAGGCCGGGGCGGGCAAGGAGGCGGCGTTCGCGCTCCAGACCCTCCAGGCGCTCTTCCGCGTCGAGGAGGAATGCGCCCTGTGCAGCCCGGACGAGCGCCTCGAGATCCGGCAGCGCAAGTCCGCACCGCTGATTGAGAAGCTCTTCGCCTGGGTCGAGGCGCAGCGGCAGGTCGTCCCGGAGCATTCGCCGTTGCGCGAAGGGCTGGTCTATCTGCACAACCAGAGGGAGGCGCTCTGCGAGTTCCTCTCCAACGGGGAGATCCCCATCCACAACAATGCCTCCGAGAGGGCACTGCGCCGCGTCGTCAAGGGACGGCGCAACTGGCTCTTCCACGGCAGCGACGAGCACGCTGTCCGGTCTTGTGCCATCTCGTCGCTCATCGCGACCTGCCAGATGCACGGGCTCGACCCCGAGCTCTACTTGCAGGAGATCCTGACCGTGGCTCCGAGCTATCCGCTCAGTCGCATCCTCGACCTGAGTCCCAAGAACTGGGTCGCGACGCGACAACGCCTCATCGCCGAGGGGCGGCTCAAGTACCTGGACCTGGCTCGGATCACCGGCTCGCGGCTCGCCTTCCGCGACCGCTGATCGCGCCGCGTCGCCCGCTTCCGTCGCGCCCACAGCGCTCGTCGCGTCCGGAGCGGCCGAGACCGGCGCGCGTCCTTTCCGCGCCGAGGTGCGTCGGCTCGTCGAGCCGGTGCTGTCGTCGCTTCGCCCGGCCGCCGTCGAGCTCGTCCTGGCGGGGCCCCTTCGGGTCGCATCGCTTCGGCGCTGCTTGTCCGCGTCTCGCGTCGGCCGCCGTCCGCTCACCTCCTCTGCGGACGGCTGGGCGGCGCTCTTGCGGCGCCGCACGCCGGCGGCCTCCGTCGCTCCCGAGCGCTCCTGCTGCCCGGCCGCGCGACGCGGGCGCCCGGTCGCGCGGCCGGGGGCGTCCTCGCGGCCTGGCCACGCGACGTGCGGCGCAGACAGCTTCAGCACCGCCGTCGTCAGGCTCGGCACTTCGACGCCTGCGTCCCCGCTCCGTCGCTCCGTCATCGCACCGCGACTCTACGCACGGGGCCGCCTTCCACAAGCACGCTTCGGAACGCGTTCTGCGGAGCGGCTACCCGCAGAGGGCGCAGCCCATCGTCGGGAACTGGTTCGATCAGCACTGCATCCCCGCGGAGTGCTTGCTCGAATGTTGCCAGGGGTGGAGTTATTCTAGAAAGCCGCTCCTCCACGGAGGACAGTGGTATGGCACTCAGTGCGAGAACGTTCGGAGTAAAAATGCTGCCTATTCGGAGTACGTTTCTCTGATGTTGGACGTCCAGAATTGGTGCACTGAGGACTTTACCTACTTCGAGTCGGGATACTGTGCAGTCGTTGAGCCCCCCGACGTCGTCAAAGAGTTCGGCCCCGATGGACAGCCCGTGTATGCAGGGTTGAGCTTCTTGGTCTGCCCGCCGAGGGGACAGCCAGCGGCGCACCCGATGGAGGATGTGGAGATCATCCCCGAGGAGTGAGGGGGGTAGTGATGGTCATGCCTGCGCGCATCCTCGCGACCGCCATCATCGTCGCCTCCGCCTTCGTCCGACCCTCGAAGGTCTTTGCCGACGAGGGCCCCTGCACGGCTCCCGAGCCCTTCAACGGGTTCTGGGGCGGTGGGCAGGTTCAGATGAGAGAGCGCGTGGCGGGAATTCCGCTCCTCGCCACGACACGCCTTTGGTACAGGCAGATAAGATACTCTCCCTGCGCCAGCGGGATTCCCGTGTTCCCTCCTGGGGTCGGCGAAGCGAGCATCAGCGTGGGGGTCCCTCTCTTCGACAACCGGCGCGGCGGGTTGCTCCTGCAAATGGCCGCCCGGGGGCAGGGCTCGCAGAGGTCGAACGAGCCCGTGAGCGGTGTCATCACCGGCGCGCCCGCCACCGCGGGCCACATCAATCTTTGGGAGACCTCGCTGCCGTTGATCCAGCTCACGGGGGCTGTGTCTGCGGCCATCATGCCACAGTCCTCAGACGTTCCCCTGTCGATTGCGTACTTGGGCGGTGTGCGGTTCTACGCTCTTCATAACCAGCACGCGCAAGCGAACTTGGGGATCATGGTCGGCGGCAAGAATGCCGTCGTCAACGCTGTCCCCTCACTCGCGGTCCGCGGCAGCGAGCTGGCGATATGGAGTCATAAGGTTGCGATCGGATTAGAGCTCCGCTCACCCATCGAGTTCTCTGGTGGCCCGATACCCGTTCGGTGGCGGCTCTGGGGCGCCTTGACCTTCGCGCTCGACAAGCTGGACGATCACGCGCGCGACACGCAAACGCACCGGACCTCCTTCGACCTGGTCCGTTCACCCGTCGAAGCTGCCCCACCCACCCAGACCGCCTGGGAGATGACGTTATGATCACCTCCGTTCATTCGGCAGACAGTCCGAATCTTTTGCGGCACCTGCGGAATGTCTCTTGCACCTCGTTGGCCAAGTTGTTCTTTGTCTTGATTGCGCGGTTTTGTTGTGACTGTGAGATTATGAATTTTTCTTCTTGCGTTAGCTCATCTTCGTTCAGGTGCTCTGGAAATTTCTCGAATTTCGAGCACTTTTCGAGGCTATTGACGAGAAATTCTCCAACCTCCGCCTCGTCTACACATGACGCGCTGTATGTCAAGACGAACAGCAGGTTGGTGTGATCTGTGATGGTGCCGCAAACATGAGCATTGGCCAAGGTCTCTCGTGCTGTGCATTCTTTTACCTCTTTTTGCAGTGCCTCGACCTTGGCGGTCTTCTCCAATCCGGCGTCGTCCGTTTCTCCCGGAGGAGACGCCGCCGTGGCCGGCGGGATGGCTGTCGGTTTCGCGCGCGCTCTCAATTCTCGCCGGCACGCGCCGAGCTCTCGCTTCACCTCCGCCTCAGGGATGGACGCCGCGCTCGTTTCCACGGCCGGAGGTCTGCGCTCCCGCGTCGCCCAGCCGACCAGCACGCCACCACCAAAGACGAGGCCGAGCACGGCCACCGCGATAAGGAGACGAACCATGAGGCCAGCGCTCTTGGGGCGTTCGCTCATGCGTCAATCTCCCTGAGGCTTCGGTGCCTGCTTCGGCATCGGAGGCAGCTTCGGGGGCGTCTCCGTGCACGTCCAGACGAACTCTTTCAGGCTGCGGAGGAGATCGTCTTCGGTGAGCGTCTCACGAACCCGGATCGCGTCCGCGATGAGGCTCGATTCTTCCTTGGTGAGATCGTTCGAGCGAAGATCCGCGGGAACGTCCGAAAGCGCCGCGCAGCTCTCGAAGTTCTTCTCGATGAGATCGGCAGACCTGGACTTCGGCCCGCACATCAACCCGTCCTTGGGCAATGCCAGCAGCGCTTTGAACTGGCGAGCCGCGGCGATGCAAAGCTCAGCGTCGACAAGGATCTCGCTTTTCCTGCACCGTTTCAGCTCCACCTCGAGCTCATCCACGGTGGCCGCCCGTTCGGGAGTGTCTTGTCTCTCTTCCCCCGGAGGAGCCTCGGCCGCCGAGGCGGTCGCTCGCGGCTCCGAACGGGCTGCCAGCTCTTCTCGACATGCAGCGAGCGCTCGCCGGTCTCTCCGCAACGAGGGATCCGAAGCGGGATCCGCTCCCTTCTCCTTCGCTGGCGGCCTCCGGTCCAGGAGGGATCTGCCGACCAGTACGCCAGCGCCAAAGGCAGGGACGAGCAAGAGCGTCGCTCCGAGAACACGCATGGCATACCCCGTTTTCTTGGCGCGCTCCGTCACGACCCGCCCTCTGCTCCAGCCTGCTCTTCCTCCGCGGCGCGCGCCTCGTTCAGCGCGAACAGCCGGTCGATCAGCGCGTCCTCGAACGCGCTCCGTGCCTGCCGCTCTCCCGGGGTCGCGGGCTCCGCGTACGGGGGGACATCCACGCCGCCGAACCCGTAGGCCGCCAGGACGGTCCGGTCCATCTCCTCGTGGAGGCCGCGCAGCTCGACGATGCTCGGCTCCTTGCACCTCGGGTCCTTGATGAGGTTGTACGTCTCCGTCAGCCCCAGCCGCGACGCCAGCATCCACCGCGCGCGGGCCGCGTAGAGGCGCTCGCCGGCGGCCTCGACGCGGCCGCCCTCGGCGAGGTGGTCCGGGCGAGGGAAGGGGAACGTCTCCACGCAGTCGGACGGCGCGTACCGGAGGCCCTCTCCCATCGTCGAGGAGAGCAGCCGTGCCCACGTCTCGTGCGCGCGCGACTGGAGCACGGCGAAGCGGGCATGGTCGTCGATCGCGAACACACACAGCTGGTCCGAGAACGTCCGGCCCGCGGGCTGGAAGGCGAAGCACAGGTGCTTCGTCACCCGCGCCGCGACGAGGCACCGCTCGAGCGGGGCGATCTTGCGCCGGAGCTCGGGCCGCGTGTTGGCGAACTGCCACCAGCGCGCCCGGTGACCCGCGTCGATGCCTGTGCCCTTCAGGCGATCCCGCGCCGGCTTCACCCGGCTCCGCACGATCGAGAGCAGCGCGGGCCACCGGCCGGCCTCCTCGAGCCCGCGCTCGCCGAAGTCGATGACGTGACGGTGCGGGCTGTGCGAAGGGGACGAGTTGACCTCCTCGCCGCCGAGGAACGGGCGGAGCACCTCGCCGGCCGCAGGATCGCTTGCGAGGAGCGCCCGCGCCTCGCCGTCCGTCAGGACGAAGCCGTCGCCCCGGAGGAAGCAGCCGATGAAGCACAGATCCCGGCTGGCCCCGAGCGGGCGCGGGTCGGGGCGCTCGGGCATCGCGCGCAGGTGCGAGTTGATGTGGCCCACGGGCACGCCGTCGAGCCGCGGCGGCGGCACGCCGTCGCCCGGCGACATGCCCAGCGCGAGGTGCACGACGGCGACGTGGACCGCGGCGTCTCCCGGCCACGGGACGCTGCGCACGGCGTGGTAGATGACCGCGCCCCCCGCCTCGACGAGCGGCCTGAGGCCCGAACGCCGGGTGTCGCCCTGAGCTATCGTGTTCGTGGCGATGAGCCCCACCGTCCCGCGGCCCCCGAGCAGCGCGGCCGCGCGGCGGAAGAAATGGGCGGCCAGATCGGTGTTCTTCGTGGCGCCGTGCAGCTGCTCGAGCCACGCGGCGTAGAGCTCGCCGTGATCCGTCGAGATCCGCTTCCCGCCCAGGAACGGCGGGTTCCCGACGAACGCGCCGAGCCGCGCCGGCCGCGGCTCGCGGGCGCCGCCGGGCCCGCCCGGGCGCGGCCCCTGGAACACCTCCGGGAGCTCCAGCGGCCAGTGGAACGCAGGCAGCGGCGGCGGCCCCCCGGGCGCCCCCTCGCGGAGCGCCCGCTGCATCGACAGGAGCTCTTCCGAAGGCGGACCGCCGCCTCGGAGCCACGCGATCGCGAGCTCGGCCCGCCGAGCGCGCTCCTTCAGCCGGTCACGGTCCTTCCCGTGCGCGAAGAACGCCCCCACGACGAGGTCGCCGAGCAGCCGCGCCCGGGCGATCGCCTCGTCCACCTCCTCGGCGAGCCGCGCTCGCCGGCGCGCGGCGTCGCTGTCGTCGCCTTCCGGGACGTCCGGCCCTCCCGGGTTTCGCAGGCTCGCCGGGAGCTGAGCTTCGCCGCCTTCCGGGACGTCCGGCCCTCCCGGGTCTCGCAGGCTCGCCGGATGCTCCGCCTCCTCGGCGAGCCGCCGCCGCAGCTCGAGCGCCCGCGCCACCGCGGCGTCGATCGCCTCGCACAGCGGCGGCGCCGGCGCCGCGGGCTTCCAGTGGAAGCCGCGCAGCTGGGCAAGGTCGAGCCCGACGAGCGAGTCGCCGTGCCGGAGGGCGTGATCGACGAACGTGAACGGCTCGTCCTGCGCGCGCGTCACGAGCCAGAGCGACAGCCTCGCCAGGCTCACCGCGAAGGGGTTCTTGTCGGCGCCGTAGAGGCAGCGCCGCGCGACGAGCCGGCGCGCGTGGCTCACGGCGCCCTCGCCCGGCAGGGCGAGCCGCGCCGCCGCCGCCGCGTCGCCGCGCGTGGCCTCGCGCGTCCAGGCGGCCACCACGTGGTCGGCCAGGTACCGGCACGCCTCCATGAGGAACGCGCCGGAGCCCATCGCCGGGTCGCAGATCGCGAGCCGGAGGAGCGCCTCGGACGCGGGCTCCTCGCCCAGCTGCCGGAGCAGCGGCTCGAGCGTCCGCGCGACGATCGGCGCGGACAGGCTCCTCGGGGTGTAATGCGAGCTCGTCCGCCGCCGCTCGGCGATCGGCTGGAGGAACAGCCGCCCCGCCCCGAGCACGTCGGTGTCCCTCGCGCGCAGCGGCCCGAGCGCCTCGAGGACGCCGGCCGCGGTCTCCGCGGCGACGAGCGCGCCCCCGAGCCTCCCCGCCTCCCGCCGCGAGATGCCCGCCCGCTCGGCGAGCCACGCCGCCCGTCGCGCCGTCGGCTGCGCGAGCGCCTCGGCCGCCCCCACCCAGACCCTGTCGGGCCGGAGGCACACCGTCGGCCCGGCGGCGCGCTCGACCCGGTAGCCCATGAGCGCCTCGTAGAGGCCGCCGAGCTGCTCGACGTCGATCGCCCGGTACGACAGCGGACGCCCGTCGAGCACGAGGAGCCGCTCGAGCACCGCGTGCACCGTGCCGTCGTCGACCGACGGCGCGCGTGGCGCCGCGGGGTCGTCCGGGGCCGCGGGGTCGTCCGGCGTCGCGTGCTCCAGGAACGGGTATCGCTCGGGGTCGAAGAGCTGTCCTCCCCGCGCCGGCAGGATCAGCTGGGGGCGGCGGAGCCCGTGGAAGATGGCGCGGAACAGCGCGACGAGCCGCGGCCACGCCACGAAGCGCCGCCGCGGTGCGCCCGGGCGCGCGCCGCGCTCCGCCGCGAGCTGCTGGAACAGCGGGCGCACGCCGAGGTGCGCGGCGTAGTACGGGTCCGAGGCCGGCAGGAGCCCGCGGTCCTCCGCGTGCAGCAGGAACACGAGCCGGAGGATCGCGGTGAGCAGGCCGCCGTGGAGGTGCTCCGGGCCGCGGGCGAGCGCGTTCTCGAGCGCGCCCGCCCCGTCGCGCTCGGCCGCGTCCTCGAAGCCGCGTAGCAGGACGCCGAGCGCGTCGAAGGCCCGATCCGCGAGCGCGCCCGCGACGTCTGCCTGCTGCGCCCTGCTGTCCCCGGGGACGGGCTGATCCATGCCGAGCGCCCGGAGTGTACGCGAGCGCCGGGCGCTTTGCTGCAGGTTCTACCTGCGCACGGCGTTCAGGGCTTGATCTTCGCCGCGAGCGCCCGTGTGACCGCCGGCCTCGCCTTGATCGCCTGCTCCCAGCGATCGAGGTTCGGATACGGCTCGATCGCGACCCCCATGCGCGCGGCCCCGGAGATCCACGGAAACGTGGCGATGTCCGCGATCGAGTACTCGTCGGCGAGGTACTCGGACTCGGCGAGACGGCCGTCGAGCACCTTGTAGATGCGGTCCTGCTCGTTCTGATAGCGCTCGATCGCGTAGGGGATCTTCTCGGGGGCGGCGCTGCGAAAATGGCCGAGCTGGCCGAGCATCGGCCCCACCGCGCCCATCTGGAACATCAGCCACTCGATGACGCGCGACCGGCCCGGCTCGCTCGCGGGCAAGAGCTTGCCCGTCTTCTCGGCGAGGTAGATGAGGATCGCGCCCGACTCGAAGACGGTGACTGGCCCGTTCGGGTGGTCGTGATCCTGCAGCGCGGGGATCTTCCCGTTGGGGTTGATGCGCAGGTACTCCGGCGTTTTCTGCGCGCCGGAGCCGATGTCGATCGGTTTGATCTGGTAGGCGAGCCCGAGCTCCTCGAGGAGAATGACGGGCTTGTAGCCGTTCGGCGTGGTCCACGTGTACAGGTCGATCATCTGGTGCTCCCTCCCATCCGCGGTGCCCCCGGCACCCGTCCCGGTAGCTGCGGGGGATGGTCCCCGGGTGACCCGCGGAGGTCAAGCGAGGGCTGAACCGGGCGGAGCGCCGAGACTCGTCGACCGCGGTCGAGAGGGAGCGCCCGGCTCGCCCGGGGCCGCATGACAAACGCCCTCACAGCGCGCGTGACCCTAGGCGGTAGAGGCGGGCTGCTCCTACCAGGAGAACCGACCCGCCACTGCCGGCTCCACGCTGACGCCAGACCATGCGAGCGTCTGGATGAAGCGGATGCCGCAGGTCGCTGCGACCGCCACGTGCTGCGTCGATTGGTAGGTCGCCCCGGCTTCCACGGCCGGGAAGAACCCATAGTACCGCGAGCACAATCCCCACGCGTTGCACACGGGGATGCGCCCGAAGTCGAGCCGCGTCGCGAGCTCCAACGACAAGGGGATGCGGAACGGCACGACGCGGACTGCCGCCGCCGGACCTCCCAGCACGCCGAGCCAGTGTGCGTCGCCGCTCAGACCGAACAGGCCCACTCCGGCTCCGATACCGACGTCCATGGCCTCACGTACGGGCCATCGGTGCAAGCCGGTGACTGACGGCATGATGCCACCCGTCGCCCGCGCGGCGCGGGCTCCCAGCACGACATAGGCCGCCTTGACGTCGATCTGCCATCGCGGCGGCGCGCCGTCTTCCGCTTGGGCGACCGTGGACACGAGCGAGATCGCGGCGAGCCCGGCGCAGGGACCGCTCAGAAAAAGCCCGAGCCATCTTCGGTGGACCATCGTGGGCCTGTGCCTTTCTCCGGGCACTGCGGACTACCGCGAGTCAGCGTGCCTGGGCCGGATAGCGATCTACGGCGGGGACTTCCTACAGAGCATATCCCATTCGTCGCGCTGTCACCGCGGCCGTGCCGAGCTCGCTCTCGCCTTCGGGCGCGTCATCGACCTTCACCGGAGCCAACGTCGCTTCGGCAGCTCATAGCCGGCCAGCGCCTTGGCGCGTGCCGCACGGGCCGCTGCGAGCCAGTGCGCCCGGTCCGGGTCGCTGTCCCACGGTGGGGCGTCCCGGTAGAGCGTATCCCAGTATTCGCGAGCTGCAGCTTCGGCCATTTCGAGCTCGCTCTCGCCTTCGGGCGCGTCATCGACCCGCTCCGCGAAAGCGCGCCAGGGCTCTAATTCCCGATCGGTGTGATTCGGCCACGTTCGTCCGGGCGCCCCGTCGAAGACGCCACCACTGCTCTGGAGGTAGCTCTCATAGGCGCTCCGAGCGATCGCCTCCAGGCGGCGGCGGTTGACGTGTCCGGTGCAGCAATCGCGGTACGCCTGAGCCCACTCGCGGTCCTCGTCCGGGACGTCCTCCCGCCACGCGCTGGCGTAGATCTCGAGCAGCTCCTGTTTGCGCGAGGCCCACTCGTTCCGATCTTTTGCGTCAGGTAGGGCGCGGATCGCTCGCTCCCGGGCGGCGGTCGGTCCGGGGTACTCCGGCAGCCCGGCCCCCCAGTACCACGGCGGCTCCAGCATCGGGGGGATCGGCCTCTGCATCGAACCCGACCTCCCGCGGCGCCCGAGCGCAAACCCCTTCTGGAAGGCGCGGAGCGCCACGCGCCCGTGCTTCTGGGCCGTGTCGCCGGACGAGAAGGCTTGCCACAGATAGGTCCGGTGGAGGCGCGACATCGCCTCGGCCGCCGCATCTTCGCTCTCACCGGCGGGCGCCGCTTCGAAGCCATCGAGGAACGAGAGGAACGCGGCCTCGACAGCGTCGAGCAACATGGGCCATGGTGGAGTGAACCGTTCGGGGACGGCGCTGTGGCCGCTCGGGAGGGCGCTCGCGGTCTCCTGCGGGCCGGTGCCGTTCGGCCTCGGCCCCTCGACCCACTTCCCGAATCGCTCGCGCCGCGCAGCCGCCCATGCCCGGTCCTCCTCCGGCAGGTCGTCATGCCATGCCTCGGCGCACAGCTTGCCGAGGTCCTCGAAGTACAGCTTCCATTCTTCGGGATCCCGGGTCGAGAAGAGCCCATATCCAATGGCCACCTCGCGCAGGAAGCGGCGTACGATGGGCTGCATCGCCCCCGCCGAAGGGCTCATCAATAGTCTCCCGGGTCTCCGCCAGTCGGGGTCGCAGGCTCTTCGCCGTCCGTATCGCTGGGCCTGGGAGGGCACCCCCAGCCCGGTCCGGCGCCGAGCGGGCAGAGGAGCGGGGCGAGCTGAGGAGCGGCCCATCCAGGAGGCGGCGCGGGCAAGGCGATCATCGCATCGATGATATCGTCCGCCGAGATCTCGTTGGGGTCGATCAGCTCAGGAGGCACCTTCTCCGGTTCGTAGCGAAAATCCCACACGTAGCGGCAATCGATGCTCGCGCCTCCAGGCACCGGCAGGCTGTTCTGGAGGTCGGTCTTCCTGAGCTGGCGCTCCACGGATTCCCATTCGTCCTTGCACATGACGTAGGTCACGGCAAAAGGTCTCCGAATGAGACATTCGAGCAGGTCGGCGACGGTGTGGGTAGGCTCCTGGTCGGTCCATTTGCTCCACTGACCGCCGGCCTGGTAGCGGCACTGGAGCTTGCCCACCTGATCACCGCGATACTTTCCGCGCAGCCAGTTTATCGCCTTGACGTTCATGATCGTCCGCTTCATGAGCGACATCTCGGCGGGAGGCAGCGTTGCGATTTGGCGTCTCAGCTCCTCGCGGTCGTCAGGATCGAGGATCGAGCAGCCGCAGGTGAGCAAAGCCATCAAGGCGCTCAGCACGTGTTTCATCGGTGTCCTCCCCCAAATCGACCGGTCCACACACCCGCAAGCGGTGGCCGACCGTACCAACACCATCCTGCGCCGGTCAAGCAGCCCAGGACCTACCTGGAGGACAGCCGTTCGGGGGCATGTTTATCGACCGTCCGGAGCGGACTCAAGGCGCTCCAGATCCCCGGAAAGGCAGCGACTGCCGCTCGGTCAGACGGATCTAGCCTACGGCGCCGGACAGCATTTGGCCCTTGTGGCGCAGAGCCGGTCCGTGAGATTTTTTCGCGAAGGAGGTCCCAAAGGCAACGAACTGGACAGACCTGGTCCCGCGTCTTCGGTCGACCAACGGAAAGGAGTGCCAAGCGAGAACATGAGCGCGACCGTCTATGACCGAAACGTCGATTTTTACATCGAGTTTGTCGATCGCGGGCTGAAGTCGAATCGTTATCTGCCGCTGCTCACGCTGATGACCGATCTGATCGGCGCGCGTCTCAACGGCGCGCGCGTCTGTGATCTGTGCTGCGGCGAGGGGTATCTCGGGCGCCATCTGATCGCGCACGGCGCGCATGAGGTTCTGGGCATCGACGCCTCAGCGGAATTGCTCGAGCGGGCAACGGCGCGCGTGATCCGCCGCTATGCGTCGGAGGGACACTTCAACTCCGGTGGCGACGGCGCGCGCGGGCACATGGGCTCGTATCACCGTATGCTATCCACCTATGTCAACGATCTCATTCGCGCGGGATTTGTGTTGGAACGGCTGGAAGAGCCTCTCGATGAGCCGGCGAACGGTGAGCTGTTTTCTGAAGTGCCGATGGTCCTCGTCATCGCCGTGCGGGCGATCTGGGCTGAGATCGCGATGACGCTGAAGCGCGTCAGGCAGACACGGCAACCCCGCAGGAGGTCCCCGCATGCCCTTCGAAATCCCGCCGCCCCTGCTCGAACGCCTGCGCGCTCGACGTCTTGAGCAACGTCAGCTGCGGGCGACCCGCAGTGCTGCCGGCGCGCCGCGCGAGCAGGCGGGCGGCAACTTCATCGATTCCATTCGACACCTCTTCTCCGGAGCTTCTTCCGTCGATCAGGCGGCCGGGCAGTACGTCGCGGCCATGAACTCCTGGCAGGACGAGGTTGAAGACAAGTACGACGCGTTCTTGCTCGACCCCGGCATGGGACCGATGACCTACCTGACCTCCGACGGCCGCGTTCTCGAGGACCTCCGTGGCTGGGACGGCGATGAGATCGTCGAGGTCGGGGGTTTGCACGCACATTCCGCGCTGATCGTCGGCGCCCGGAAGACGGGGATCGTCGAGCTCCTCGAGCTGATCCCGCAGCCTCCTCCTGGTTCGTCGGTCTGCTCGAAGTGCAACGGCAAACGCTTAGCTGAACCGGCCCCCGGATTCGGAATCGAGTTCCCGTGCAACGAGTGCGACGCGCGCGGCTGGATCGATGCTGGCTGACTCCCGGATGAACCCTACGATCTCTGGCGCTGGCTCGAGCAGACCGTCGCGTCCTGCGAGGTCGAGACCTGGCCCGCCTGCGTCGAGAACCTCCGGCGCTACTTCGGCTGGGAGTACGAGAGCTACCGGGAGCCGTGACACGACGCGCGCTCTCCTGTTTCGCCCCCGCTGCACGCCGCAGCGCCGGCGTTCGGCGCGCGCGGCGGCTCCTCCGGCCCGGCCGCCCTGCCGGCGCTCGCGGCCCTCGGAAAGGCGGCGAGCGCCGCCGGTGTCAGGCGCATCTACGCCGCCGCGCTGGACACCATTTGCGCCTTGCGGCGCAGAGCCGGTCTGTGAGATTTTGTGTGGGCGAGGTCCCAAAAGGTGACGAACTGGACAGCGCTGGTCCCGCGGCTTCGGTCGAATCTGCTGACCTTTGCGCCGCTTGTCCGAGGATAGAGAAATGAGGCTGACAATCTTTCTGGAGGAGTACGCGAAGCACACGGCGCTCAACATCGGGCAAGTGATGCAAGGCGTCCGGTACTTCTACTCTCATCCGGACTGTGATGATGTCGCGCCGCGAGGGACGTTCAAGCACTGTTTCTTGTCGATGTCCCTTCGAACGAAGCGAATCGCGAACGACCTCTTCTTCTCGGTGATTCCACCTCACTGGCATCACACGCCGGAGGAGCTCCGCGAGATGCGACCGATCCCGATCAAGAAGTGGTTCTTCTATGGATATTCAGCCTGGCAATTTGACGAGTCCGGGGAGGTCAGACCCGACCTCGACGGAACAGAGGATCGAAGATGGGATCCGCGATGCCAGAAGCCACAGACTTGACGGGTGGAGCGCCTGACGGCGGTTTGAGGCGCGCGGCATCCCCGTCGAGCACGTCTACGTGAGCGCCCCGGCGGTGCTCGATTGAGTCCGTTCGCCATGAAGGTAGAACCCTACAAGATCGGTTCGCTGGCACCCGATAACCGCTGGGTCGAGCATCGATACCCGGACGCGTGGGATCTCCAGGGCACCACGGGCCCTGATCGCCTGGTGCTCGCGCCGGCCGAACGCCAGGTCGACCTCATCCTCGATCTCCTGCGACCGTTGCCGGCGCCGTTCGGTGTTCTCCACGTGCTCTTGGTGTCCCGCTGCGGCAACGCGCCTGCGCGGCGGCAGGCACCAGCCCCGATGCAGTTGCGAGATGTGGCCGGCTTTCTTCGCGAATTCGAGGAGTTCTTCGAGCGCGATGGACGCCATCACGTCTGGGTCACATCCTTGCCCTCGCAGAGCACGATCGTTTACGACAACCACAACATTCTCTACGCGTACGGCCCGATTGAGCAGTTTGTCGGCCATGCTGAGGCGCGCGGCCTGGCACGGCGCGCGATCGAGATCCCTGTCCCGCACGATCACTGCTTCAATTCCGAGTATGACGATGCTGAGGCAGCGTTGCTCGAGCGCTTCGATTGGCTCGAGTTTCCGCTCCAGCCCGGAGACGACCCGTGATCGCGGAGGCTCTCGGGCGCGCACGGCGCCCCCGCTCGCGGCAGAGGGCCCGACGCCCGCGAAGAGCTGAGACGCCGGATCGCGGCGCTGCCTCCCGCCGAGATGTCGCTCATGAAGCGGACGATCATGAACGTGAACGCGATAAACTGGCTGCGCGGCAAGTATGAAGGCGATCAGATGGGCAAGCTCCAGTGCCGCTACCAGGCCGGCGGCCAGTGGAGCCAATCTCCCAGGCCCACCGATACGGACGGCGAAGAGCCTGCGAACCCGACTGGCGGAGAACCCGGAGACTATTGATGAGCCCGTCGGCGGGGGCGATGCAGCCCATCGTACGCCGCTTCCTGCACGAAGTGGCCATTGGATATGGGCTCTTCTCGACCCGGGATCCCGAAGAATGGAAGCCTTACTTCGAGGACCTCGGCAATCTGTGCGCCGAAGTATGGCACGACGACCTGCCGGAGGAGGACCGGGCATGGGCGGCTGCGCGGCGCGAGCGATTCAGGCAGTGGGTCGAGGAAGCGGGACCGAACGGCACCGGCCCGCAGACGACCGCGAGCGCCGTCCCAAGCGGCGAAAGCGCGGTCTCCGAACGGTTCACTCCACCATGGCCCATGGTGCTCGACGCTGTCGAGGTCGCGTTCCTCTCGTTCCTCGATGGCTTCGAGACGGCGCCAGCCGGTGAGAGCGAAGGTGCGGCGGCCGAGGCGATGTCGCGCCTCCACCGGACCTATCTGTGGCGAGCCCTCTCGTCCGGCGACACGGCCGAGAAGCACGGGCGCATGGCGCACCGCGCCTTCCAGAGGGGGTTTGCGCTCGGGCGCGGCGGGAGGTCGGGTTCGATGCAGCGGCCGATCCCCCCGATGCTGGAGCCGCCGTGGTACTGGGGGGCCGGGCTGCCGGAGTACCCCGGACCGACCGCCGCCCGAGAGCGAGCGATCCGCGCCCTGCCTGACGCAAAAGATCGGAACGAGTGGGTCTTACGCAGACAGGAGCTGCTCGAAATCTACGCTAGCGCGTGGCGGGAGGACATCCCGGACGAGGACCGCGAATGGGCTCGGGCGTACCGTGATTGCTGCACCGGGCACGTCAACCGCCGACGCCTGGACGCGATCGCTCGGAGCGCCTATGAGAGCTACCTCCAGAGCAGTGGTGGCGTCTTCGACGGGGCGCCCGGGCGAACGTGGCCGAATCACACCAGTCGGGAATTAGAGCCCTGGCGTGCTTTCGCGGAGCGGGTCGATGACGCGCCTGAAGGCGAGAGCGAGCTCGAAACGGCCGAAGCGGCAGCTCGCGAATACTGGGATACGCTCTATCGGGACGCCCCGCCGTGGGACAGCGACCCGGACGGGGCGCACTGGCTCGCGGCGGCCCGCGCGGCTCGCATCGAGGCGCTGGCCGGCTATGAGCTGCCGAAGCGGTGTTGGCTCCGGTGAAGATCGATGAAGCACCCGAAGGCGAGAGCGAGCTCGGCACGGCCGCGGTGACTAGCGACGAATGGGACATGGTCTGTAGGAATTCCCCGCCGCAGATCGCGATCCGGCCCAGGCACACTGACTCGCTGCAGTCCGTAGTGCCCGGGGAAAGGCACAGGCTGACGATGATCCACCGAAGATGGTCCCGACTATGTCCGAGGGCTCGTTGTGCCGGGTTCGCCGCGATCTCGCTCGTGTCCACGGTCGCCCGTGCGGAAGACGGCGCGCCGCCGCGATGGCAGATCGACGTCAAGGCGGCCTATGTCGTGCTGGGGGCCCGCGCCGCGCGGGCGACGGGTGGCATCATGCCGTCGGTCACCGGCTTGCACCGATGGCCCGTCCGTGAGGCCGTGGACGTCGGCATCGGCGCCGGAGTGGGCCTGTTCGGTCTGGGCGGCGACGTACGCTGGCTCGGCGTGCTGGGAGGTCCGGCGGCGGCAGCCCGTGTCGTGCCGTTCCGCATCCCCTTGTCGTTCGAGCTCGCGACGCGGCTCGACTTCGAGCGCATCCCCGTGTGCAACACATGGGGGTTATGCTCACGATACCATGGGTTCTTCCCGGCCGTGGAAGCCGGGGCAAGCTACCGATCGACGCAGCACGTGGCGGTCGCGGCGACCTGCGGAGTCCGCTTCATCCAGACGCTCGCATGGTCTGGCGTCAGCGTAGAGCCGGGAGTAGCGGGGCGGCTCTCCTGGTAGGGCAGAACCGTCTCCTGCGGGGTTCGTCCAAAGCGGCTTGCCTTCGCCGCTGACAGGGCGAATCACCACCGACCCCCTCCGGCCAGCGCCTGGAGCGCGTGGGCAGCGCTCTGGTGCCGCGCCGCATCGAGCGCCGCGTCCTCACTTTCCGTGACAAATCCGCACGGGCCGCCGCAATGCTCTCGGCCGTGGACCCGCCCATCCCGTCGGTATCCTGCCGCCCCAGGATGGTATAAAGGGGACGCCCCGCTGACCGGATCGGCGGGGCGTCGGGTCCCCCTCGTGTGGGCCGAGGAGTTCCATGGGTGCTTCTGGACTGACCGCTCGCTCCCTGCGAACGGCGACGCTGATCTCGCTGGCGCTGTGCTCCCTCTCCTCCCAGGTCCATGCGGAAGGACCGCCGCCTCGCTCGCCGGAGCTCCTGGCGCTGTTCCGCGCGGCCGACGAGGCGATGGCTCAGGCCGACGTGGGCGGCGCTCGCGCCATCTGGGGCCGGATCCACGTGCTCGAGCCCTCCAACGCGGCCCTGTGCCAGCTCGGGCAGCTCGATCGACGCCTCGAGCGCTGGGTGACGGCCGCCGGGGAGCTGTCCAGGTGCATCGAGCGGATGCCCGCGCCCCAAGATGCCAGGGAGCGCGGGCTCCACGAGGGTCGCCACGCGGACTTCGCCGCGGTGAGGCAGCACGTCGGCGAGCTCGATCTGAGCCCGCCCCCTGGCGCGGAGCGCGTCCTCGTCGCAGGAAAGGACGTGGACGTGAGACACAAGGTCTATGTGCCACCGGGCGAGCACGAGATCACCGCGATGGGCCCCCAAGGATTGTTCGCGCGGGCGCGCGTGAAGATCGAGGCGGGAGAGACGTTGAGGCTGCCCCTTACCGATGAGGTAGAACCCCCGGCGCCAGCGCCGGAACCGGCACCGGCGCCAGCGCCGAAAGCCCCCCCTTCGCCCGGACCGCACGACGCCCCAGCCGTCAAGGGTCCTGTGCTCGACAAGCCACGCCATGCGCCCAGACCGCCCCCTCCGAGCGCGGGCCAGGCGGGCCCGAACCCGTGGATCGTCGGGAGCGGTGCCTTCGTGGCCGCGAGCCTGGTCGGCACCGGGATCGGGCTCCACGTGGCCGCGAGCGACGCGAGCCAGGAGGCGACCCGGCTGAGAGGCGAGATCAAGGTCAGCGACCAGGAGCCGATACCAAGCGAATTCGCCGACCCCTACCAGCAGACGATCGACGCCCATGAACGCGCCAACCGGCTCCACACGTGGAGCTTCGATGTGCTCATAGCCGGGGCGGTGGTCGGCGCCGCGACGGTCGTGTACCTCTCCCTTCCGCGCAACGCAGAGATCCGGGCGCACGCAGGCGGCGCCTCGGTGCGCGTCGTATGGTAGCCGCTGGCGACCTGTGGGAGGGCCATGAGGTCATGCGCGAGCTCGAGCGGGGCGCGGTGGACACCTTTCTCGCGCGGCGGCTCGGAGACACCACCGGCCTCGTCCGCTTGCACATCCGGGAGGGCGCGCGGATCCAGCCCGAGCTGTTCGCCGCGGAGCTCGAGCGCCTGCAGCGCGTGGCAGTCGAGATCCCCGAGATCGTTCCCGTCCTCTACGGCGGCGTCGCCGGCTCCGTCGCGTGGGCGGTGTCGCCCGTGCACGAAGGCGCGGTCCGGCTCGTCGACGCGATGCGCGGGCTGGACCTCGGGCCGGCGGTTCTCAAGACGCTCATCGACCTCGGAGGCTGCCTCGCGCGCGCCCATGCGCTCTCCGCGATCCATGGCCTGCTGGGTCCGGATCGTGTCTTCGTCGTGGGCGAAGGTCGAACCGCCATCACCCATTTCGGCTTCGTCCGCCTCTTCGAGCTCGGCGCCGACGACGTGATCCTCGAGCCGAACTACGCGGCGCCGGAGCTCCTCTCCGGGGGTCGCCTGGGCTCCCGCGCGGACGTCTATGGATTCGGCACCCTCCTCTACGAGCTCGTGTGCCAGCACGAGTTCTCCGTCGAAGAGCGGATTCTCCCTCTCGTGCCGGAGACGGCGGCCGCCGCCCGTGACGCCGCGACGATCCCGACCTTGCTCCAGTGGACGATACGCCGGGCCCTCGCGGAGAACCCCAAGCGGCGGTACCCGAGCATCGCGAGCATCCTCGCGTTCTTGACGCGCTTCGCCCGCGAATGGGAAGAGCTGGGGGGACCGCCCGAGCTCCCCCATGACAACCCCTTCCTGGATGTGTCCGCCTCCCGGCGCCAGCCGCGCGAGACCGCGATGGACCTCGATCCCGACGACGAGGCGCCGCTCGCCTCCGGCGAACGGGCGGGAGCGACCGGTGAGCTGCCACCGTCGCTCCCGTCGGTGCCGCCGGACACGCTCAGGGCCGGGACGACGCCGCAGAACGACGTCGGCGCGCCCCACGGGCCTCCTGCCACGCCGCGGTTGCCCGTTGCCCTCGAGGTGCCAGAGCTCGATCCCTTGCCCCCGCCGCCGCCCGTCGTATCGCTCGGTGCGCGCTCGGGCGAGCGGAGACGCCTCAGCGGCCCCGTGCTCGGTCGCGCGCTCGCGCTGCTGTCCCTGCTGGTCGCCGCCTGGATCTTCGTCCTGTGGCAGCGCGCGCCTCGGCCCGTGCACCCGCGGCCACAGATCGTCCAGGTCGCGACCGCGCCGTCGTCTGCCGCTCCACCCGCGCCCGTTCCCTCCGGCACCGCCGAGGCGCCCTCGACGCTCGAGCTGCCCAAGGGAGCGCCACCGGAGCGGCCCGACGAGCGCCGCCGCGCTGTCTCTGCGCCACGACCGGTCGTCGGGTCGTCGATGTCAAGGCAGGAGCCGCTCGGCCACTCCCGGTTCTACCTGTCTGCCGGGAACACGGCCTACTGACAGACGGAGCGGAGAGGATCCACGATGCGATTCCGTCTACCGTTGGCGCTGGTCGCGATCACGCTCACAGCCTGCCTCGACCTGGGCGACTCCTTCCTCTATCCCCTGATAACAGAACCGCAGCCCATGTGGCTCTGGTCGGGCAAACACGGGGACGCCGCCCCTTGTCCGGAGGGTCGCACGATCCAATGGCAAGGATGGGCGGACGAGGAGTTTCCACCGGAGTGCGGCCCGTGCGCGTGCGGCCCAGCGCGCTGTGCCCTGCCTACGGGGATAACGACGCACGCGGCGGCGTGCCCGCACGAGGGGCCGCCGAGCTCGTTCGAGGCAGACGAGGTGCTCGACGCAGCGTGTGTCGTTCCCGCGCCTCCCATCCCGGAGAGTTCTTTGGCCTCGGTGACCTACCCGCCGCCGACCTTCGCCCCGTGTACGCCGTCGCCCACGCCCGAGCCGCCGCCCATCGACGGAATCTTCGCGAGGGCGTGTCAGGCAGGGCAAGAGAGAGACACGCCTCCGCCGGGCTGGTCCTTCTGCCTCCCGCCCGAGGACGACGGGACCTGCCGGCCCGAGTTCCCGATCCGGCGGGAATTCCGCACGCCGGGGCAGGATCATCGCACCTGTTCGCCGTGCGAGTGCGGCCCGCCGAGCGGGGGCACTTGCAACATGAGGATCACGCTGTACGGCGACACGGGCTGCGCCCGCCCGTTCGACAGCGCGGAGCTGTCCGACACCGACGTCCCGCTGTGCCACGACATCGCGGCGACGGCGGAGCTGGCTGCCCTTCGGGTCGACGTGATCCGGCGGGAAGAGGGCGCGTGTACGCCGAAGCGCGCCACGTCGACGGCCTCCGGCACCGTCGAGGAGGGCGAGCGCCATGTCGCATGCTGCCGCGACTGACCTTTGCCTGGCGGGAAACGATCAGGAGCGAACCAGGACGGCGCGCCGTCACGCGGCTCGTTCCAGAGGCGCAACAGCAGGAAAGTGAGCCGATGAAGAGCAGAGCCGCTTTCCCATCGAAGGTCTCGGAAAACTGGAGAGCGCGCCCTGGCCGGCTCCTGTACCTCGGCCTCACGGCGCTCGTGCTCGGGTGCAGCCAAGTGCCGGATCCCGAGGTCACGGGCATCGCCCAGTTCCTCCTCTTCGACGCGTTCGCGGGGGATCGTCGGTTCACGCTGGACACAGGCGCAGGTGGAACCCAGCCGATCCAGAGCGACGCCACATGGGACGTGGACTGCAACCTGAGCATGCCTGATTCCCCGTGGATGTACTTGGCCCGTAAGGATCACGCGGAGGTCGCCCAGCGCGACCCCCACGTCATCACCATCCTGGGTCTCGGGCCAAAGCCGGAGTCGTCCCCGGACCCGAACGTCGGCGCGATGCTCGGCGATTATTACTTCGTGTCGGACTCGGGCACGTGCGCGGTCACGTTCGCGGCGGCGGACGGCGACCCCGCCGCTGGCACGTTCTCGGCCGAGAACTGCGATGCGGCGACGCGGTTCGGGAACAAGGGCCGTCTCGAGTTCGCCAAGTTTCATGTCACGAACTGCAACACGGAGCCGTACAAATGAAGCGCGCCAATGGGCGTCGGGAAGGTCTCGGGCTCGCACGCGCCCTCACCGGCCCCCTCCTCTCCCCGTAGAACACCGGCCGCTCGGCCCAGAGAGCGGCCCACCGACAGCTCAGGAGCACCCTACGATGCGATCCGTCCTTCCGTTCGCGCTCGCTGGCGTCACCGCCGCGGCGTGCGCCCTCGATACACCGTACATCGAGCAGCCAAAGCCCATGTGGCTCTGGACCGGCGAAGAGACGGCGGTGCCCCCTTGCCCGGATGGCGCCGAGCCGGCCTGGGACGGCTGGCAGGTCGAGGACCCGTCGCCGGAGTGCGGCGAGTGCTCCTGCGCGCCGGCCACGTGCAAGCCCTCGACGGCGTACGAGACCTTCGGCGCAGCGTGCGGCGAAGAGACGGTGCCCACGAACCACGTCGACGACCTGCCCGAGGGCTGGGATGGTGCGTGTTTCGCCCCGCCGCTCCCCGTCCCCACGCTCTCTTACGAGTCGATCCTCTACCGTCCACCGTTCGTTGTGCCGTGCGAGCCCTCGCCCACCCCCGAGCCGCCGGCGCTCACAGCCGAGATCGGGAGGGCTTGCCGGGCGGACGCGGCGCTGGCGCCGCCCGCGGGCTTCGTGTCCTGCATGACCTCGACGGTGGGTGCCGCCTGCCCCGCCGAGTTCCCCCTTCGACGCGTGTTCACCGAGCACCGCATCGACTACCGCACGTGCTCGCCGTGCGAGTGCGCCCCGCCGAGCGAGCTGCAATGCACCGTGCACATCACGGCCTACGCGGACAGGGCCTGCGAGCAGGCGTTCGACAGCGCGACGCTCTCGTTCACGGACGGTCCCGTGTGCCATGACTTCCCGTCGCCATCTCGACCGAAATTCTCGGCGCTCCGGGCCGAGCCCGCGGCCCCCATCGCGGGCGCCTGCGCCCCCGTACAGCGCCGCTCCGTCGTCGTCGACGAGATCGTACGCAGCCCGCCGGAGTTCCTCTGCTGCGAGCGGTAACGCGATATCCCGCTCCGGCGCGCCACACCAGGCTGCTGGAGCGCCGAGCAGCCATCCCCTCTCCTCCTGGCCCGCGTGGATCATGGCTCGCCCCTTGGTTCCAGGTCGCCTTCGCGCTCCAGCACAGCGCGCAGCGCGGCGAGCGCCCTCGCGCGGTGCTTGTACAGCGTCGACAGGGGCAGCTTGGCCGCCTCCGCCATACGCGCCATGGGGATCCCCTCGAGATCGTGCGAGACGAGGACCGCGCCGAGCTTCGGGTCGATCTCTCCCAGCGCCTCGACGACGCGAACCTTGACACTGCCGCTCGCCATCGCGGAAGCGGCGTCCGGCGCGGGCTCGATGGGGTCCCCTCGGCCCGGTGCCGGAGCGCCGCTCGGACCCGTGAGGTCTCGCCGGCCCGTGCCACCTGCAGCCCGGGGAACCAGAGGCCGGCCTGTCCAAATTCACGCGGTTTCCGAGGAGCGTCGACACACGGGAGCGCTCCTTCCCCACTCAACCGGTTTGGCCCGCGGCCTGCATGGTCAAAATCATGCAGATCGGTCTGGTCATTTCTGCGGTTGTCTCTCTCTCATCGCTCGCTCTCTGTGTTGCCTCATGCTGGATGCCACCATCGGAAGCGACATCGGAGACGGAAGGCACAAAGAGCGAGCCAGGTGCTACAGAGATGGTGTTATCGGAACTGGAAGGCGCTGCGAGGGATCCAGAAGCTGCCGAGATGATGGATGGCGAAGCTGTGGACGACTCCATGGAGGAATCGCCGGACGCGATCGAGCCGCTGAAAATCATCCGTTGCAAGAAAGCCGATCGTGGCATCCCATGCATGATGCAGTGCGCTGAGGCAGGGATCTCTTGTGCTGCGAAGCGACCTCACCCGAGCGATCGCAACGTCGGAGACGGAGAGCTTGGGCAGTGCAGAAGTGCCAGCGTTGTCAATAGTTGTTGGTATCACTACCCTAATGGCCAGCTTTGCGTGTTCGTCTTGTGGAGGTCGTTCTGTCGCATTGATAACGACTGATGGCGAAGGCTATTGAACGGCATCACGCAAGCCGCGGGCAGCTTCTCGCGCGGCTCGCTCCCAATCCGAGCCGAGCAGACCCTCCATGCACTGGAGCGATAGCAGGTACAGCTCGGGCGGCCGCTCCGCTCCGGAGAGCGCAGCGGAGCCCATCATGTGAAGCCGGCGCATCCGCTCGACGTCTTCCACGGTGATGGTCGTGGGTCCCTGGATGCGCCCGTCCACATGCTCCATCATCGCCCATTCGACGGCACTCATGGTGTTCTCCCACCCGGATGGATGAACCCCAAGATCGGCGTCGCCGCGCTTCAGGGCGCAGGCAAGGATGTAGATATAGCCAGCAGCGAAGATCTCGGCATAGACCGCCCATGCAAGCTCTTCTTCCAGGTTTTCCGCGTCGGTCCGCTCGCCGCTGGTCATGGCGTGGACTGTACTCCGGTTCCTAGGGGCTGCCAGCGGGCAGAAGCCAGGACCACGTCTCCATCGGATCCGCGAATCCTGGTGGAGGGCCCCTGCACAGCGGGTCGGCGATCACTAGACGCACGCTGCGCCCCGCGCAGGTCGGCGACCAGTGCGGCGCCGGCCGGCGGCGCGAGCTCACCCAGGCGGACGCCGACACGGCGCTGGGTGCGCCGGCGTTGAGGTCCTGAAGCACGGCAGCAGCCGGTCATCGGACGCGGCGTGCCCACCGGCGAGCCCGAGGCCGGGCCAGCCCACCACGAGAGGCGAGGAACCCCTGACCCTCGAACCAGAGCGCGAACTCGTACGCGCGGCCCTTGTGGACGAGCGCGCCCCCGTCGTCGAGCTGGCCGAAACGCAGCACGGCCCAAGTCTGGCGCGAGAGCATCAGCGGCCCCAGCCCAGGAGGTAGGGGTGTTGCCGGACGCGACCAACTCTTGGTCCACTTGGATCATCGCTTCCCCCTCGGTTCCAGGTCGTCTTCGCGCTCCAACACAGCGCGCAGCGCGGCGAGCGCCCTCGCGCGGTGCTTGTAGAGCGTCGACAGGGGCAGCTTGGCCGCCTCCGCCACGCGCGCCATGGGGATCCCCTCGAGATCGTGCGAGACGACGACCGCGCCGAGCTTCGGGTCGAGCTCGCTCAGCGCCTCGACGACGCGAACCGTGACGCGACGGCTCGCCATCGCGTCCGCGGCGTCCGGCGCGGGATCAACGGGGTCCGGCAGGTCGTCGTCCATCAGCTCCTCCCACCGGTGCCGCGCGCGCTCGTGGTAGTGCGCCACGACGTGCACCGCGATCCTGTTCAACCAGCGCGCTGCGCTGCCGCGCCTCGGGTCGAACGTGCGCCAGCTCTTCCAGGCCTGCAGCCAGATCTGGCCAGCGACATCACCGCGATCTCGCGGCGGAACCCCGAGACGCGCGAGCCAGCACAACACGTCGCGACGGGCCCTCTCACCACCGAACAGGCGCGCTGCCGCCAGGGCCCGCGCCGCTTCGAGCTTCATCCCATCCATCGGATCGTCGCCCATGGCGAAACTCCGGCCTACACGCGCGGCTTGCTGCCCGTGCCGGGCAGGGTGGCCTCAAAGAGTGATTGCTCGACTTCGGCCCATCCGTCGCCGTCGCCAGGGCGAGCGTCTCCACGCAGGACCGGAAAGTCCGTGAGCGTGGAGGCTCGCCCGAGCGCCGGCGTCCCGCCCGGCGTCGGCGCGGCGCCCGGACGCTTGCCGCGCGGCTTCGGCGGTGGAGGCAGGCCGCCGAGCTCACGCCGTGCCGAGCTTACTCCCGCCGACTCGGAGACGGCGGGGCGCCACGCCTCCGCGGCGGCGCGCTGGGCGGGCGGAGCCGCGGGCGGCTGCGGTGCGACCGGGCGACTGACCGGCGGAACGCGTGGCGCCGCTGGCTCGGCGGCGGCGCGGCCGTGATCGACGAGCTGGAGCACGGGACGCGGCTCGGGCGGCGCCCCCTTGCTCCCGCGCTGCGCGCCGTCGATCAGCATCACGACCGTCTGATCCACCTCCGCGCGGTAGTCGTCGTGCAGCCGCCACAGGTGCTCCCAGAAGCGAGCGGGCGCGCCGGTGAACAGCTCCAGCTTCCGCGCGAGGCCTGGCCTCACCGGCAGCGCGTTCTTCAACAGCCTGTCCACCTCGCCCGGCTGGAGACCGGTGGTCCGGGCCAGATCTCGTTTCCAGTCGGCGTGCCAGGAGCACAAGCCCTCCAGGATCGCCCCCGGCGACGGGACGGCCCGCTCTCGAAACTCCGTCGCTTCGGCGACGATCGCGTCGATGTGGCAGTCGAGCAGGCGCCTGAAGCGGCCGATCTCCTCGAGCTCCCAGTCCTTGTTCGCGGCCAGCGTCTTGAGGGCCGCGTCGCGCGCCCGTTCCGCGGCCGCGCGGAGCCCGCGCTCCTTCCCCAGCGCCTCGCGCGCGGCGAGGGCCAGGCCGAACGCGAAACACGCCATGACCCCCAGCGCTATCGGCGATAAAGACACCATCGCATCGAGTACCCGGTGCATGCTTTGACCTCCAGAAGGCGCGGCGCGGCCCCAGCCGGCAGCCGCGGCGTAGTGCTCTTCGCTATCGGGTCCGGGCGCGGCACCGCCGCCGCGCCCGCTACAGAAGTCGGCGCTCGTCTCGCGAGCCCAGGTGAAGCGAATCCGCGCTGATGCCCTCGATCGACAGGCCCGCCTTGCGAGCCCTGGCCTGCACGATCAGGTTGACCCCGCGTTCGGACAGCCGTCCACCGCGCTGCCCCCATCGGTTGATCCCGACGAAGAGCGGCCCGTCGGGCACCAGCGCGGCGGCGTCGATCCACGACCGCACCGCGAGCGGCGTGCTCGTGATCGGATCATGCCCCGGCGCGATGAGGATCCGCCGCGCCGGCACCAGGAGCTCGATCCCTTCGCCGCGGCGGACGACATCGGCGACGTTCAGCTCGACGAGCTCCGCGGGTCGAAGCCTCGCCGCGAAGCCCACGAGCAGGAGCGCGCGGTCGCGAAAGGCGGCCAACTCCTCCCCCGTGGCGGCCATGATCTGCCGCAGCTGAGCCGCCGTCAGGCCGGCCGTTCTCTGCGGTTCGTGAGAGCATGTGTCCGTGAGGCGACGCCGCCACGTCATCACGAGCGGGTGGCTCGTGGGCGGAGCGTGGCCGCGCAGCTCGTGGATCTTGGCGATCGCGTTGCAGGCGACGTTCAGCATGGAAGCCGACGGGCGCTCCTCGGCGAGCATCGCGAGATAAAGGACCAGGAGCCGGGGCCGAGCAGGGAGCGCGCACGAAGGGCGCGCGGCGCACCAGCCGGCGAACCTCCGCCACTGAGCCGCGTAGAGCCGGCGCGTGTTGTCGGACAGCTCGACACCATCGAGCAGCCTTTGAAGCTCCGTGCTCGTCTTCGTGGCTTCGTCGCGATCCATGGTCGCCGGCCCCCCGTGAGCTGAACACGCCCCTTGACACACTGAGGCGCTGACGCGCCGACCCGTCGCCGCGCTCAGCCATCGCGGGTGGTCGGGAATGCGCCCGTCGCCTTGCCAGACTGTGCTTCAACATCGGAACCAACGCAAGTAATAACAGAAGTGACGGGCAGAAAAGCTGGCCCCGGCGACGCGTCCGGCACGTGCGCCGGTCGCGTCGCGAACACCGCCACGTCACAACAGCCGGCGCTCGTCTCGGGAGCCCACGCGGAGCGAGTCCGCGCTGATGCCCTCGATCGACAGGCCGGCTTTGCGGGCCCTGGTCTGGACGATCAAGCCGACGGCGCGATCGGACAGTCGGCCGCCCAGGTGACCCCATCGATTGATCCCGACGAACAGCGGTCCGCTCAGCGCGAGCGCGGCAGCGTCGATCCACGACCGCACCGCGCGCGCGGTGCACGTGTGCTGGTGACGCCCGGGAGGGATGATGATCCTCCGCGCCGGCACCAGGAGCTCGATCTCCTCATCGCGGAAGACGACGTCGGTGACATCCAGTCCGACGAGCTCCGAGCGCCGGAGCCTCGCCGCATAGGCGACGAGCACGAGCGCGCGATCGCGCAGGTCGGCCAGATCAGCGCTCATGGCCGCTGTCATCTGTGCGACCTGGGCCACTGTCAGCTCGACGGCCTTCTGGGACTCTTGATCGCCTGCTTCGATGAGCCGGCGCCGCCAGGCCACCACGATCGGATGGCTCGTCGGCGGCGCGAAGCCGCGCAGCTCATGAGCCTTGCCGATAGCGGTGCAGGCGCCTCGCAGCATTGAAGCCGACCGGCCGCCCTCGGCGAGCGCGGCGAGATAGGCGACCACGAGGCGCGGCCGAGCCGGAAGCGCGCGAGCCGGGCGCGCGAGTGAGGCGCGCGTGACGCACCAGCCCACGAAATGGTGCCATTGCGCGCTATAGACCCGACGCGTGTTGTCGGGGAGATCGACGCCGTCGAATACGCTCTGGAGATCAGTGCCATTCTTCGCGGCTTCGTCACAGCCCATGATCACCACCCCGGCGAGACGGACACGGTGCCCGGCGCACGCTCCTGACCCCGAGGTGATTCCGGAAGTGCCTGCGCCTGTGCCCGAACTGTGCCCCAATATCGGAGGCAACGCAAGCAATAACGGAAGCTATGACCAGCCCCATCGACTTCCAGGCCGGTCGCAACCCGCTTTCAGGTGCTGCAAGCCGGGTCGCGACCCGCTCGCAGCACCTGCGAGCTTACCGGCGACCTGCTCTCCGCTGCTGCAAGGAACCGCGGCGCCTCACGCCGGCTTGTCGCCCGAGGCCGCGTCGACCTCCTCGGCCTCGGCTCCCGCCTCTTCCGGCTCGGTCGCGGCGCTGGCCGCCGACGCCGGCGGGGGATACCGCTTGAGCAGTTCAAGGAACGGCCTGTGCAGCGCTTCGACCTGCTCGCGCTTCTTCCCCGCGGGCAGGTGCTCGAGGAGCCAGACCATCTCGTCGTGGATGCTGTTGAAGGCGGTCACACAGACCCCCATGGCCTCGCGCAGGCGCATCGACCGCGCGCCCGGCCGCTCCTCCACCGCGCCGCGACCCATCCCCTTCGCCAGCGCGTCGGTCGCCGCCTCGATCCGCTTGATGTGAGGGAGCGTGCCGATCTTCTTGAGATCGGCCTCCATGCGCTTGTTCTTGGCCGCTTCCAGCTGCGAGCGCCCGAAATCGACCTCGGCACCATAGGTCAGGGTGGTCTGCGCGGTGCCGCCGCCCTTCAGCATGGCGCGCCGGACCCGCGTGGCGGCCGTGCGCACGGCCGCGTCCTCGTGCTCCTCGGCCGCGGCCACCGTGAAATCGAACGCCCGCTGCGCCGAATCCCACGCCGCGTCGAGCGAGCGGAGCACGTCGTCCGACGCGACGGCCAGCACCTCGTCGAGCCGCGCGATGCTCCACCGCGCGCGCAGCTTCCACGCCACCGGCCGCGGCGCCTCCAAGAGCAGCGGCGTTACCTGATCCGGCGCGTCGTACTTGTCGATCGAGATCTCCTTCCACGCCCCTTCCTCGAGATCACCGAGAACGCGTGGAACCCCCGGTCGGGGACGTGACTGTACCCATAAGCCGCCATGTCTCTGCGCTCTCCTTTCGTCCTCCCCCGCAAGCGCGATTCTACGTTGAGCTCGGCCGGCGAGCGCAAGCGGATCACTCGTCGGGATCGAGCTCCCAGCCGAAGAGCCCCGGGGTGTGGGCGCGGTGCCCGCCGAGCGCGTCGCCGGGGGTCTGTCATCGATCACGGTTCGACATCCAGCCCACGGCGCAGAGGGTCACAAGGGGGATCGCGACGCGATCGAGGCCGACTGCGATGCCTCGGGCTCGCCCTGCGGCGGCGCGCCCGGCAGCGCCGCGCGGGCGCCGCCTTCGGCCTCGAGCGACGCGGCCGCGAAGAGCTCCTCCGGCGAGAGGACCCGGTCGATGTCGAGCAGCAGGAGGAGCCTTTCGCCCACCTTGCCGAGGCCGACGAGGTGGCCCTGGCGGGCCCGCATGCCGAACGGCGGCGGCGGCTCGATCGCCGCCGCGTCGAGGTCCACGACGTCGCCCACGGCGTCGATGAAGAGGCCCATCCGGGTGAGCTCGCCGTCGAACTCCGTCTCGACGATGAGGATGCAGCTCTGCCGCGTGATCACCGACGGCGGGAGCCCGAGCCGGACGGCGAGGTCGATGACCGGGATCACGCGCCCCCTCAGGTTGAGCACGCCCAGCACGGCCTGCGGCATCCTCGGCACCCGCGTGATCGCGGTGATCTCGACGATCTCCCGCGCGCGGAGGATGTCGAGCGCGAGCTCGTCGCCGCCCACGAAGAACGAGATGTACTGCGACGCTCGAGGCTCCGGCGCGGCGCTCACGGGACCTCCGCGCGCGCGGAGGCGGCCCGATCCGCGCCCCGCCGCGGAAAGCGCTCGAGCTCGGCGTCCTCGTGCGGGGCCGCGGGGGAGCGCAGGGCCCCGTTCGTCCTGGCCCGGGCGAGCGTCGCGAGCACGGCGGCGCCGTTCGAGGCGCCCGGCGAGGCCGCGGAGCCCTCCCGGGAGGGCGGCGGGAAGCGCCGCCCGTCGCCCGCGCCGGGGGCGCGCGGCACGCGGGGGCGCTCGGGGAACGCGAGCTCGTCGCCCACCTGGAAGAAGCGCAGCATGCCCGAGAGCGCGTCCGCCTGGCCCGCGAGCTCCTCGGCCGTGCTGGCGAGCTCCTCGCTGATCGCGGCGTTGCGCTGCGTCACCTCGTCGACGCGGCGCATGGCGCTGTTCACCTGACCGACCGCGTCGGCCTGGTTGAGCGAAGCGATCGCCACCTCCTGGGTGAGCGCCGAGGTCCGCCGGATCGAGGGCGTCATCTCCTCGAGCTGCTGCCCCGAGCGATCGGCGATCTGCACGCTCGCCGACGCGAGCGCGCCGATCTCCTTCGCGGCGGCCTGGCTCCGCTCCGCGAGGCGGCGGACCTCGCTCGCGACCACGGCGAAGCCGCGGCCGTGCTCGCCGGCCCGGGCCGCCTCGATCGACGCGTTGAGCGCGAGCAGGTTGGTCTGGTACGCGATCTCCTGCACGATCGAGACCTTCTCGGCGATGTCGCGCATCGCGGCCACGGTGCGCTGGACGGCCGCGAGGCTCTGCTCCGCGGAGGCCGCGGCGCCGGTGGCGAGCTCGCCGGTCTGCTGGCTGCTCTCGGCGTTCTTCTGGATCGAGCCGCTCACCTCCGAGAGGCTCGCCGACGTCTCCTCCACGGCGGCCGCCTGCTCGCTCGTGCCCTGCGACAGGTTCTGCGACGTGGCCGAGATCTGCGTCGAGGCCACTGCGAGCGACTCGGCGCCCGTGCGGATCTCGAGGAGGACGGTCGAGAGCTTGTCCGCCATCTCCCCCATCGCCTCCTCCAGCTGCCCGAGCTCGTCGCGGCCCGCGGCCACGCCCCGGTGCCGCAGATCGCCGTCGGCGATCCGCCTGGCGAGCCCGACGGCCGAGCTCAGCGGACCCGTGATGCTGCGCGAGACGAGGACGCTGACGAGCACGCCGACCGCCAGCGCCACGAAGGCGATGAGGCCCATGTCCCGCGAGGCGCGCTGCGCGTCGCCGCTCAGGGACGCCTCCATCGCCTCCATGTGCCTCGTGCGCGCCTGGGCGAGGCCCTCGGCCGATTCCTCGAACCGGTGGATCTCGTCCTTGTAGCCGGTCATCACGGCGTTCGCCGCCTGGGCCGTGGGCAGCCGCCCGGCGAGCGTCTCCTGCATCACGCGGCGAAAGCCGACGATGTAGCTCGCCAGGTCGCGCCGCATCGCGGCGACCGACTCCCGCTCGTGGGGCAGCGTCACGAGGCGGTCGAGCTCGTCCAGCCTGCGCTGGATCTGCGCCTCGAGCGCGTTCCACTTCTGCTGATACCCCTGCTGGACGGGGTGATCGCCCATGCTGAGGAAGCAGTCTTTCTCGTAGCGGCGGAGCTCCATGAGGTCCCGCTCGATCTGCATCGCGATCGCGAGCTCCGGGACGTCCGACACCAGGATCTCGTGTGTCTTCTCCGCGACGGAGGTCAGGCCGAGGTGCCCCGAGATCGCGATGGCGATCATGAGCATCGCCATGAACGCGAGCGAGAGCGAGAGACGCAGCGCTATCCTGAGCCGGTTCATCGTGTCCTCCCCTCCGGATCCCTGGCCCCTCCCCGCGCCTCCGAGGGGGGAGCCCGCCATCGATCCCTGGGCGCGAGCTCGCCGCCGCCGGCGCGGCCGCGGGTGAGGTCGTGCATCAGCGCGTCCACATCGAGGATCAGCGCGAGCCTGCCGTCGGCGAGGGCCGTGGATCCGGTGATGCCCCGGGTGCGGCGGAAGAGCCGGCCGAGCGGCTTGATGACCGTCCTGCCCTCGCCGTCGAGCGAGTCGACGACGAGGCCGGCCTGGCCCCCCTCGTGGGCCACCACGACCACGCTCTCGCGGGCCGGCGCAGGCCCGGAGAGCCCGAAGAGGTCGCGGAGCCGCACGCACGGCAGCGCGCGCCCGTGCACGTGAAGGAGGCCGCCCGGGCCCGCGGGGAGGGCGCCGCGCGGGAGCCCGACGCAGGAGACGACCGCGCGGAGCGGGATGACATAACGCTCGCCGGCGGCGCTCACCGAGAAGCCCTCGATCGTCGCGAGGGTGAGCGGGAGCCGGAGGATCAGCGTGGTGCCGACCCCCGCGGCGCTCTCGATCCCGATCGAGCCCTCCAGCGACTCGACGCGGCGCCGCACCACGTCCATGCCCATCCCCCGGCCGGACAGGTCGGAGACGGTCGTGGCGGTGGAGAAGCCCGGCTCGAACACCAGGTCATAGAGCTCGCTGTCGGAGAGCGCGTCGGCGTCCGCGCACCTGCCCTGCGCGCTGGCCCGCGCCGCGATCCGGGCGCGGCTCATCCCCGCGCCGTCGTCGGAGACGCGGAGCGCGATGCCGCCGCCCTCGTGCGTGGCGCGCAGGGTGATGGTCCCGCGCGCGTCCTTGCCGCACGCCTTCCGCACCTCGGGCGGCTCGAGGCCGTGATCGATGCCGTTGCGGATGAGGTGGGTCAGCACGTCGCGGAGGCGCTCGATCACCGCGGTGTCCACCTCGACGTCGCCGTGCACGACCACGAGGCGCGCGAGCTTGCCGTGCGACCGGGCGAGATCGCGCACGGCGCGCTCGTACTGCCGGAACCAGGGGCCGACAGGCACCATCCGCGCGCGGCGGATCGCCTCCTCGAGCTTTGTGTTGAGCCGATCGAGCTCCTCGAGGCCGTCCCGCAGCGCCGCGCCGACGGCGCCGCCCGCGAGCTGGACGTCGCGCGCGATCCGGTTCCGGGCGATCGCGACCTCGCCGATGAGATCGACCATGCAATCGAGCTTCTCGACGGTGATGCGGACGGTCTTCGCGCCCGAGCTCCGGTCGCCCTCGTCCCCGGCGCCCGAGGTGGCCCCCTTCGACGCAGGCGGGGTCCCCTCGCGCTCGGCGCGCCGGGCGCTCTTGAGCCGAGCGAGCACGCTCGCGGGCAGCGAGGTCGACCCCGGCGGCTCCTCTCCGGCGTCCATCTCCGCGAGCTTTCGGCGCGCCGAGTCGACCGTCTCCAGGAGCAGCGAGACCACCATGCCGGTCACCGGCAGCGTGCCCCGGTGCAGATCCTCGATCACGTCCTCGGCGGCGTGGGTGAGCTCGCTCAGCCCGTGGGCGCCGACGGAGCTGGCATTGCCCTTCATCGTGTGGGCGACGCGGAAGATGCGCTCCAGGAGGTGGCCGGCGTCGGGCCGCCGCTCGAGCTCGAGGAGCGCGCTCTCGAGCTCGTCGAGGTGCTCGGCCGTCTCGGCGGCGAACATCTGCATGAGCGCGGCCCGCTCGGCATCCATCAGGATCACAGGGGCTGGATGGCGGCGCTGCCGTCGTCGGTGCGGAAGATGAGCTTCCGGCCCTGGCTGCCGCCCGTGTCCTGCTGGACGACCCGGATCCCGGCGGCGCGCAGCACCATGACCCCGACCGCCACGTTCTGGTGTCCGAGGTGCGAGTCCCGCTCCCGGAAGGCGGAGATCATGCAGGCGCCGCCGACGATCCGGGCCTGGAGCGAGCGGGGCGTGGCGCCGAAAGCCGCCAGACGATCGAGGAGCTGCTGAAAGGCGGTGTCTCCGAAGCGCCCGAGCGGCAACGTGAGGTTGGGGCAGCTGGGGAGCACGTAGTGGTTCATGCCGCCCACGCCGAGCGCCGGCTCCCAGAGGCAGATCGCGACGCACGAGCCGACGATCGTCGTGATGATCGTCGGCTCGCCCGACGCGAAGACGTTGCCCGGCGTGAGGTAGTGGGGCTGCGGGCTGCTCGGGGGGGGCGCGCTCAGCCGCGCTCGTCCAGCGCCGTACCGCTGCGACGGGGGCTTGAGCATCGTCATCGCATCTCCAGGGCGCCGCAGCGCTCCCCCCCCGCGCAGAACGGCTCGGCGGCCAGCGTGCCGAGCGCTTCGAGAAGGCCCTTGTCGATCGGCCCGAGCTCGGGTTTCTGCGAGAGCAGATGGAAGACGGCGATGACGCCGACCACGCGCTCGTCCATCGTGAGCGGGACACAGGCCATGACGTCGCCCTCGCCGCGCGCGCAGGGGGCCTGGGGGGCGGCCGGGTCGCTGCCGAGCGCGGCGCCCTGCCGGAAATACGGCTCGATCCGCCGCGCCACGCGCCCCACGATGCCCTCTTCCGGCGCCAAGAGGACGGCGGACGACGGATCGACGCCGTAGGCCGCGACGACCCTCGCCGCCCCGCTGCCGTCGATCTCGAAGACGGCGATCTCCTCGGAGCCGACGAGGTTCGCGATGATGTCCTGGAGGGCGCGGCACGCCTCCTCACGGGTCCGGAGCGGCAGGAGCCGGCGGCTCGCGACATAGAGGTTCGCGAGCTGCGAGCGCTGCTGTTGCTCCATCGCGCATCGATCGGCGGCGAGCGCGAGCGCCGCCTCGGCGCGGACGGCGCGGGCTTCGAGGCGCCCGCGGGCCCTCCGGACCCGGCCGAGCAGCCGGCCGAGCGCGCGGGCGCGCCGCGCGAGCCGCTTCTTTTGCCCTTCGAGCGCGCTCACGTGCGCTCGTGACGATCGCTCGCGGCGCACCGCGTGCTCCACCCCGCGTTCCGCTTGTCCATCACGCGACATGTCGGTCTTCACCTCATTCGCCTAGACAGCTCTTGACCTTCTCGAGGAGCTCCAGGGAATCGATGGGCTTCGTGATGTAGTCGGAGCAGCCACAGCGAAACCCCTCTTCCCTGTGCGAGACCTCGCCTCGGCTCGTGACGAGGACAATGGGCGTCTCCCGCGTCGCCTCCTCCGATCGCAGCCTCCGGCAGGCCTCGAATCCATCCATGGCCGGCATGATCACGTCGAGCAGGATCAGATCAGGTCGCTCGGCGAGCGCCCTGGCCACCCCCGCGCTGCCGTCCCTGGCAGTGACCACGTCATAACTCTTCCGGAGGATCATCTGCTCCATCATCAGGACAGTCTCCGAGTCGTCCACCAGCAGGATCTTCTTTCGAGACACCGCCGCCTCCCCTCGCAGGCAATGAAGGCCACTCGAGCGCTCGCCCGCGCGGCTCGAACGCCCCCTCTCCCCAAGGGGCGTTGCCTTTGTTCAAGGTACGCTCGGGTCACGTCTCAAGTAAACACCAATCGAGGCAAGAACACTCGGACATACAGCATCTTTTTATCGGGCCGGCGGTCCGGCGGTCCGGCGGTCCGGCGGTCCGGCGGGCCAACGGGCCAACGGGCCGGCGCGTCGGCCCGCCGGCCTCGACCTTCTCGGCAGCGCGGATGCGAGGGCCGGACGCCACGGCGAGAGCGTCGGTGTCTGGCGGAGGCACAGAGACCCTTTGGAACGGGACGCAACAAAGTCACGAGGTCTGTACGACCCCTGACGACGTGGGCGGACACGTCAGAGCTCCTGCTCCCCTGGGTCGGGAGACGGTGTCCTCCGGTGAGCGCAGGCGGTCCGTTGTGGCGTTCAGGACAACGCTTCATGGCGCGACCGGCTCCCAGCGGGCCAGCGGCCCTCCGGGAATGACGCCTCCCGAGAGGGGCACGCTCGATCTCACGGCGAACGCGCCGTCCAGCGTGTGCAGGACGCCCGGCCCCGGGCGGTGGAAGCGCGGATCGACGGCCAGCCCGCGCGCGGCCCACTCCTCTGGTGTGTAGACAACGATGTCCTCTCGATCCGGGCGCGTGAAGGCCGGAGCATAGCCGCCCAGATGGATCAGGGGCACCGCTCCGCCCGCGAATCCGTCCTCGATCTGCAGCTCGATCGGGTCGTCCGCCGCGTAGATGACGAGCGCCCGAAACCTCGCCCCGGCGGCCACGCTGACAAGGGTCGCCTCCTCGAGGGCCAGGCAGAGGAACGCGTCGGGGTTGTCCGCGGTGATCTGCACGGTCCGCGGGGCGCTGTCGCCGCCTCGGCCCAGATAGCTTTGCACCTCCAGCTTGTCCGGCGTCGCGGCCGCGAGGGTCACCTGGTCCACGCCGGAGTCCGGCTGAACGAAGCGGCCGGTGGCGCCCGCGTAGCCGTCGAGACCGAGCGCGGCGGCGGTCGAGCGACAGGCTTGCACGCGGGCGGCGGCCTCGTCCGCGTCGGTCGCCGACAGCGCGAGGAGCGCGCCGTCGGCGCCGATCTCGATGCCCATCGTGGCCGGGGGCAGCGGCGCGAGCTCCGTCACCGCGCCGTCGGCGAGGCTCACCGCGAACAAGGTGTCGCGCAGCACGAGCACCCGCTGGTTTGCGGCGTCGAAGGCGAGATCCGCCGCCCCGGCCAGCCCCGTCTCGAACCGCGGCACCACCGTCTTCGCGGCGGGATCGATGCTGAGCAGGGAGAATGACCTCGGTCCACCGAGCGCGTAGAGCCGATTCGTCGCCCCATCCCAGGTGAGCGGACCCACGGCGCCGCTGCCATCCACGGCGTCCTCGATGGCGCCCGTCGTCGAATCCTGCAGGTAGCCTTCGGCGCAGCTCGCGCAGCCGATCCCGCCGTACCCGGACCGCATCGCTCCGGGTTGACAGCGCAGTCGAGCGGGATGAGCGCGCACTGGTTGCCGGTCAGCTTGTAACCGGACGCGCACGTCATGCACTCGGTGTCGACGAACCCCTCGGTGCACACGCAGGTCGGGCCCAGCGCCGAGCTGACGCACTCCTGCCGGGCGCTGCACATCTCGACGCCGCAGCTCAGAAAGCCCGAGACCGAGTCCTCGCACCCCAGAACGGAGAGGAGCAGGAGCGGCCAGGAGACGCGCAGGACCCTCATGGCACCTCCGCTACCCACGCAAGCGCCTTGCCCGCAGGCTCGTGCGCGAGGCGAACCTCGAGGGTGGCCTGAGACGCCCAGTCCATCAGCGCGAGGGTGGCGGCGCGCCGCTCGGGAAAGTTCGTGATGCTGTCGAGGGCCAAGGCTTCCCACGAGGCCGTGTCGCGCCCGGTGATGCCTTCGATAGGCCCCGAGATGCTGAGGCCCTCGTTGGTGTGGACGATGAAGCTGTAGCTCGCGTCGGCGGGGCGCGCCGTCGCGTCGACGCTCACCGCCCGGCCCGAAATGGCGTTCGCCGACGCGGAGAGCGCCCTGTTTCCGGCTGGATCCAGCGACAGCGCCCTCCCCAGATCGGCGTCCGCGCTCGTGAGATCCATGACCGCGTCGGAAGCGAGATCGAGGGTCGAAAGGCGCCCGCCGTTCAGCGCGAGCACGCGACCGGAGCCCGCGTCATAGGCGACGTCCGTCACGGTGCTCGGCACGCTCGCCAGCGGGCGGAACGACCAGTCGGGCGGGACGAGCGCACCGAGGACGCGCTGACATCCGTGTCGTTGGCGCTCTCGACGAGCTGTCGAGTCCCCGCTTCGACCTCTTCGATCGTCATGGAGGTCCACGCACCCCTGTTCGACGCTGGAGCCTCGATGATCCTCGGTGAGCTCGGCCTGGCGCTCTCTGTTGCGCGCCCCGCGTCGCGGCCCCGGAGCTTGGCCGAGCGACCGCCCGGTGGTACCAGGACACGATGGACGTGAGAGCTGGGGCGCCCTCCCAAGATCCTGCGCGCACGGCGCTGCTGATCATCGACATGCAGAACGACTTCCTCGCGGAGGGAGGCGCGTTCTCGAAGCGCCACTGCGATCCGCACCAGCTCGCGCAGACCGTGGCCTGGCTCGCGCGCGCGGCGCGAGCCCAGGGGCGGGTCGTGGTGTGGGTGACGTCGGTCTACGGCGAGATCGACGCGGCGCCGGACGCGCTCCGCGGGCAGACGCACACCGGCAGCGCGTGCTGCGCCCGCGGCACGTGGGGCGCCGAGCTGTTCCCGGCGCTCGTCCCGGTGCGCGGCGAGCGCCCCGCGGGGACCGCGGAATGGCACGTCGAGAAGCGCTGGTATTCGGCGTTCCGCGAGACCGATCTACACGCCCGGCTGGCGCAGGCGGGCGTGACCGCCGTGGTCCTGTGCGGCGTCGCGACCAACGTCTGTGTCCTCGCCGCCGCCCGCGACGCGCGCCGGCTCGGCTATGACGTCGACATCCTCGGGGACGCGACCGCGGCGGGGACCGCGGGCAAACAGGCCGTGGCCCTGCGCGAGATCGAGGGCCTAGGCGGCCGGCGCCGCAGCTGGGCCGACCTGCTCTCCGACGGACCCGGGCCCGTGCACATCGCCGGCATCGGGGCGGGCGAGACGGCGCTGTGGTGCGGCGTCCTCGACGAGCGCCTCGCCGGGGACGCCGGCGCCTTCGCCGCCGTCGAGCGCGAGGTCGCCTGGACGACGATGCGCCACCGCGGCGGGGAGGTGCCGCGCCTCGTCGCGATCCAGGGCGAGCGCTCGCCCGACGGCGCCATGCCGCTCTATCGCCACCCGGTCGACGAGCAGCCCGAGCTCTGCCCCTTCACGCCCGCCGTCGACCGCATTCGCAGGGAGGTCGAGCGCCGCGTCGGACACCCGCTCAACCATTGCCTGCTCCAGCTCTACCGCACGGGGCGCGACTGGATCAGCGAGCACTCCGACAAGACGCTCGACCTCGCGCGCCCGTCGTTCATCGTCAATGTCTCGCTCGGACGACAGCGCACCATGGTGCTCCGGCCGAAGCGCGCCGAGGACGGGAGTGCTGTCCAGAAGGTCCCTCTGCCGCACGGCTCGCTGCTCGTCATGGACCTGGAGACGAACCGCCGATTCTATCACGCCATCCGGCAGGAGGGGGACACGGAGGGTGAGGGCGGCGGCCCGACGTCGCCCTCGCGGATCTCGCTCACGTTCCGGCACATCGGCACGTTTCACGATCCGGCGACCGGCGCTGTCTGGGGCGTCGGGGCGCCGGCGTCCGATCGCCCCGAGGCCGAGGCGCGCGCCCGGGCCCGATCCGCGGTCGCCGAGCCGGAGCGCGAGGCGGCGGAGCGCGGCGAGGCAGAGCGGATGTTGCAGCTCTTCCGCGCCGAGAACATCGACCCCACCTTCGATGTCGCCGCGTACCGCCCGGGCTTCGAGGCGCTCAATTTTCGCACGCTCCGCGCGTCGGAGGAGCCCGGAGGCGACCGATGAGCGCTCAGCGCACGGTGTATTTCGTGAACGGCTCGATCTCGAGCTGGCGCGTCCTGATGGCGGCTCACGAGAAGGGCCTCGCCTTCGAGCCGCGCCGCATGCGCGTGATGCGGGAGCCCCGCGAGACGCGCACCCCGGAGTTCCTGGCCCTCAACCCGCGCGGCCAGGCCCCGGTGCTCGTCGAGCCAGACGGCGCCGTCATGAACGAGTCGCTGGCGATCCTGACGTACCTCGAGCTGCGGTATCCCGACCCGCCGCTCCTCCCGCCGCTCGCCGAGCCCGGCGCGCTCGCCCGCGCGCTCGCCTTCGCGCAGGAGTCCGAGGCCACCGCGTGTGTCTATGACCCGCTGGAGGGCCTCTTCGAGGCCGGCCCGGAGGCCGTGTCGCCGGACCGGCGAGCAGCCATCCTGGGCGCGCTCTCGGGCGTGGAGCGGGAGCTCGCGCTGTGGGATGCGCGGGCCCAGAAGACACGGTTCATCGCGTCGGACGCCTTCACGCTCGCCGACTGCGCGTTCTACCCGGTGCTCGCCTACATGCAGCGGCGCGGGCTGTCGCTCGCCGGTCATCCGGCGCTCGACGCCTACGAGCGCCGCGTGCGCGATCGCCCCTCGGCGGTGGCCTCGTACCCCGAGGGCTGGTCTCACGACCGGGCGCGCCCGGACCTGTTCGCGCAGGCGCGGGCGCTCGCCGCCGCCCCGCTGATCATCGGGTGAAGGCGGCCCGCTCGATGCGTGGGCAGGTCGGCGATACGGCGTCAGTTTCCCAGGAGGGCGGCGGGCTGCGGAGGGCAGCTGCCCGTCGCCTTCGCGGACGAGCTCCTTTGCGAGCACAGTGCTCTCTCCATAGACCGTGTCGCCGTGGAAGACCGGCGCGACATGGTGAACACCGAGGCGAGCGCTCTACCCAAGATCTCCAGGTTGCCCGACCCGTTCACGAGGCTCGACGGAACCAGCGTTTCCACCAGAGCAGAGTGGCACTGCCAGAGGCAGGAGATCCGCAAGCAGGCTGAGAAGTACATCTACGGCGAGAAGCCGACGCCTGACGTGGTGACCGGCACCGTCACCGAGAACAAGGTCTCTGTGCACGTGGAGGCCCAGGGCAAGAAGATCGACTTCAGCGCCGACATCGTGCTGCCCTCGAAGGGGGAGGCGCCCTTTCCCGGCGCTGGAATGATGGCACCCACAGCCTGACCTGGGCGCCCGGCTCCGCAGACGCGTGAGTCCGATGGATTCAGGGTGCTTGAGCCGGCGCGGTCGTCGCGAGCGGTGGCTCACCGGAGCGCCTGCGCCCTGACGCCGCTGTCATGCATCGGGCCGGAATGGCGCGTCGATGCGCGCCCGAACCAGACGAAGCGTGCGTCGCGGCGTTGGCACTGAAGCTGCACCGGTCGCGGCAGGACGCGGGGCGAGGACGTGTCGCGATCCTGCGCGAACCTGTCCGCCCGGCGTTCGAAGGAGTGATGGCATGAACCGATTCTTTGGCTTCATCATGACGGTGGCGTCGGGCATCGCGATGGTCGGCTGCGCAGAAATCGGCGCGAGCGATATGGGCTCTTTCGGCGGCACCGGCGAGTTCGGCGCGACGCCGGGGGGCGTGAAGGATATGGGCTTCGCACGGGGCCTCGTCGAGAACGGCAGGGTGCCGCCGGCCGAGGCGTTCCTCGTCGAGGCGATGTTCTCGGAGCACGATTTGCCGCTCCAGGGCGCGCCGTGCGCGACGCTCCTTTGCGTGCGCGCAGCGATGGGGATCGCCCCGGACGCGCAGGGCGAGAGCGCCGCGTGGGTGCAGGTCGGCATGTCGTCGACGATCGATCCCGAGACGTTCAAGCGGCCGTCGATGGCGATCGTCGCGACGGTCGACGTATCGGGCTCGATGTCGTGGGGCTACGGCGACGGCGCAGGCGGGACGCCCGCGGCGATCGCCCGCTCACTCCTCGGGAACGTGGCGAGCGGCCTCGACGCGGACGATCGCTTCGCGCTCGTCACCTATGGCTCGTCGGTCAGCACGCGGCTCGACTGGACGCAAGGGGACGACCCCGAGATCAAGCAGACCATCGACGGGCTCTCGGAGAACGGCTCCACCAACATGGAGGCGGGCCTCATCCGAGCGTACGAGCTCGCGCGCGAGGCGAAGGGCACGGCCGACGAGGTCCGCGTCATGCTCTTCACCGACGTTCAGCCGAACGTGGGAGCCACCGACGGCAGCGAGTTCGAGCACCTGGTCGCGGAGGGCGCGGAAGACGGTATCGGGATCACCGTCTTCGGCCTGGGCCTGGGGCTAGGCGTCGAGGTCATGAACCGGATGTCGCACCTGCGCGGAGCCAACGCCTTCAGCCTGATGGACGCCGACGAGGTAGGACCCTTCATGGAAGACAACTGGCCGTGGATGGCGACGCCGATCGCCCATGATCTCAGCCTCGTCGCGACCCCTTCGCCAGGCCTCTCCCTCACCCACGCGTATGGCTTCCCCACAGGGGAGGCCGGCGAGACGTCGATCGCCTCGCTCGACGTGGCGAGCGTGTTCCTCAGCAAGCGCAAGGGGGCGCTGCTCCTGTCGCTCACGCCGGCGTCGCCGGAGGAGATTGCCGGGTCGGAGGTGGAGGTCGCGCTCAGTTACGTCGACCGCTCGGGAGAGCCGGTCACGAGCTCCCTCTCGGCGCGCTATGACGGCGAGGCGCTCGACGAGCGCGGCGTGGTGATGCCGCAGGCGAGCGTCGAGAAGACGGTGGCGCTCGCGCTCCTCGTGCAAGCGATGCACGACGCGGCGCAAGCGTACGGCTCGGACCCCGCCGCGGCGATTGCCACCCTGGAGCCCGCGCTCGCGCGCTTCGCCGCCGACGCGGCGGCGATCGGAGACGCCGGCATCGACGCCGAGGCCGCGTTCTGGCCAGCGCTCCTGGACCTCATGAAGGCGGACGCTCCTCGTGGTGATCTTTATGGTGATTTCAGCGACAACTGACGCTCTCCGAGGGCTCGTGGTCCGGCGCCTCGTGTCTGCATCTGCATCCACCGAGCGGTGATGGCCGCGGCCACGAGCGCGACGATCGTCGTGACCAGGAGCGGCGCGGCGCCGTCGCCGGACATGTGCGCGCGAGAGACGTTGTCGAGGTGGATGCCGAGGTGCGCCGCCCACGCGACGAGCACGCTGCCGCCGGATCGGAGGTGCAGCGCCGTCATCAGCACGCTGAGCGACGTGATGAACACGAGGCTGAGCGCCCACGACCACCACGGGACGCCCGGCAGGCACAGGGCGGGCAGGTGCCAGAAGGTCCACGCGACGCCGAGGACGAGGCTGGCGCGCACGGGCCCCTGCGCCGGAAGGAGCCGCCGGAGGGCATAGCCGCGCCATCCCAGCTCCTGTGATGGCGTACGCGAGGACGAAGAACCGGGCCACGCAACGAGGCATGGACCGGCGGGACAGGGGCGCGCGCAGGATGTTCCGCGCGAGACTCGCGACGGAGAAAGTAGCCCCGCTCGACACGAAGGCCGGGATCGGGTCGCAGCGGGCCGGGCTCCGCTCGGAGCTCCCGTCCCGAGCGCGGGCCTCGCGCCGCCGCATGTGTAGTCCGCTGTCAACCCCGCAGCACGAAGCCGATATCGCCCGTGTCTGCGTAGGTCCCTGGAGGAGGGGATGCGCCGGCCGCGGTGCCCTGGATGCGCCGTGGTCACGAATGTGCGGGACGGCCGTCGTCAAGGTGCCTTTGCGACGCGCTGGCGCCGTCGACGGCTGTAATCGCTTGTCATCGTCGCTGTGACGGCACCTGTGATAGGCGTGTTTCCCGGGCGATCGGATCTGCACCTTGCCCCCGTGCGCTCCGGTGCGAGCGCCCCGAGACCCAGGAGGAACCATGCGCCGTCGTGTCAAAATTGGCTTCTTGTTATTCCGTACGCTTGGCTTGTTACTCGGCTGCGTGCTGTTGCCCGATGCGGCGCACGCGGCCACCACCGCGATCACGTACACCATCGGCCACGCGGACTGCGGCGTGAACAGCTTCGCGCTGTACATGAACGGCACGCTGCTCGACACCGTACCCAGCTCGAACGACTGCGGCTGCAACAGCACGCCGCTCCAGGTGAGCATCACCGATCCGGCGTTGCTCGAGCTCTACAACCCCGCGAGCTGTAATGACTTCCAGGTCGAGACGGTCGGTGACGATACCGTTGCGTGGGGCCACGTGCGCGTCGACGTCGCGTCGGACGAGGGGGCGGCGTCAGCGTGCCTGTTCGACGGCGACCCGGCCAACGCCAACCCGAGCTGCGCCGATCGGGAGCTCTGCGGCAGCTACACCTTCAACGTCGGCTCCGTGGGGCGTGCGGACGTGGATGGCGACGGCCTCGCGGTGGGCGCGGGCCAGGGATGCGACAACTGCCGCGCGACCGCCAACCCGGATCAGGGCGATGTGGATGGCGACGGGTTCGGCGACGCCTGCGACGCCTGCGCCGGGCCCGGGGGGTATGACAGCGACGGCGATGGCTCCTGCGATGGTGCAGACAACTGCTATTATTACAACCCTGATCAGAGCGACGCGGACGGCGACGGGATCGGGGACGCCTGCGACTACTGCGCAGGATCGGGATCGTACGACAGCGACGGCGATGGCTCCTGCGATGGTGCAGACAACTGCTATTATTACAACCCTGACCAGAGCGACGCGGACGGCGACGGGATCGGGGACGCCTGCGACTACTGCGCGGGCCCGGGGATGTACGACAGCGACGGCGATGGGCTCTGCGACTCGGCGGACAACTGCTACTATGCCTCCAACCCCGACCAGAGCGACGCGGACGGCGACGGCCTGGGCGATGCCTGCGACAACTGCGCGGAGGTGCCGAACCCCGGTCAGGAAGACAGCGACTGGAACGGCCGAGGCGACGCGTGCGACGCCTGCTACGCCGCCGGGGAATCCGACTGGGACTCCGACGGGACCTGCGACTCGGCGGACAACTGCGTGGACAACACCAACCCCGACCAGGCGGACAGCGACGGCGACGGCGTGGGCGACGCCTGCGACTCCTGCGCAGGATCGGGGGCGTACGACAGCGATGGAGATGGGCTCTGCGACGGCAATGACAGCTGCCCGTTCAGCTACAACCCCGACCAGGCGGACCGCGACGGTGATGGCCACGGCGACGCCTGCGATCCCTGCGGCGCGATCATCGATAACGGCAACGTCCAGCTCGGCGTCAACTGCGAGGGCCACCTGAACTTCCCGTTCCCCGGGGATCCTCTGGGCTTCGGGTACCTGGGGCTGCGTTACCTGCCCACGACCAACCCGTCGGTCGAGCCGGGCGCGCAGGCCGAGGGGTGGGGCGTCGGCGACGCCACCTCCGGGGTGACCGGCTATGCGAACGTGTCCCAGGACGGCGGCGCCGTGAACATGACGGTCCTGAGCTTCTCGTCCACGGGGAGCACCGCTGTCTCCACGGTCCAGGTGGGCTCGACGTTCATCGTCACGCACGACTACCGCCCGTCGGCGCTGACCCCCTGGCTCTACGAGGTGGTCGTGACCATCGACAACATCAGCCCGGATCCGGTGGATCTGCGTTACCGGCGCGTCATGGACTGGGACACCTATCCCACGCCGTTCGACGAGTACGTGACCATCGACATGGGGACGGCCTCGGAGCTGTTCCGCACGGACACCAATGGATTCAACAGCGCCAACCCGTTCTCGTTCACCAGCTTTCAGCCTGGCCCGGTGACCGACGCGGGCCCGACCGATCACGGCGCGCTCTTCGACTTCGACTTCGGCGAGCTCGCGCCCGGCGAGAGCAAGGTCTTCAAGACGTTCTACGGCGCCGCCGGCACCGAGGACGACGCCCGGAGCGCCCTGGCCGCCGTCGCGGCCGAGGCTTACTCGTTCGGCCAGCCGAACACCCCCGGCGGACCGGATCTCGGGGAGCCGAACACGTTCGTCTTCGCTTATGCGAGCGTCGCCGACGCGCCTGTCTGCGGCGACGGCATCCTCGACGACGGCGAGGAGTGCGACGACGGCAACACCGACGGCGGCGACGGCTGCGACGCCGACTGCACCGTCGGCTGCCCCGACGCGGACGGGGACGGCCATTGCGATGTCACCTGCGTGACGATCCGGCGGGGCGTCCACGGCCAGGTGGCAGACGCGACGATCTGGGCGCTGTACCCGAGCTACAACGAGGGCGGCTCACCCTACCTCCACACGGGGCTGAGCCGCGGCGCGGAGAAGAACGCGCTGTATCGCTTCGCGCTCGACTCCATCCCGTACGGCGCCACGGTCGAGTCGGCCACGTTCAGCACGACGCTCTACAGCTCCGGCACGGGCGAGATCCGGGTGCACCGCGTCAACGGCGCCTGGGAGGAGTCCACGGTCACCTGGAGCAGCTTCGCCGACGGCTTCGAGCCGGCCGTCGAGGCGACGCTCGTCGGGGCGTCGTCGGGCGTCGCGACAGTCGACCTGACAGCGCTCGTCCAGGCGTGGGTCGACGGCGTGCACCCGAACCACGGTCTCCTCCTGGAGGAGGACCTGACGGCGCTCACCAGCTACCGCTCGAGCGAGCACGGCATTCTCACCGACCGCCCCTCGCTCGAGGTGTGCTTCTACTGACCGCCCTCTGACCCCGGCCGCTTCCGCCGTCGGCGGCGACCGCCACGGCGGCCGGGGTCACCTTCGATCATCGCCAGGGGCTCACCGCCCGCGCGTGCGCCCGAGCAGCGAGCGCAGGATCTCCTCCGCATGCGTCCACAGCAGCGACCCTCCCGCCTCCGGGAGCACGCGCCGCTCTGCCGCGCTCAGCCGCCCGGCGAGCGACGCCCCGAAGTCCGGCGAGTGCACAGTGCTCGTGTCCCGCGCGCCGTACCACAGGTCGACCGGCGCGCGGATGCTCCCCGGATCGAACGGCCACGGGCTCATCGTGAGCACCGTGTCGCGCGCGTAGCCGGCCGGCCCCTGCGAGAACGCCTCATCCATCGCGCGCCGGTAAGCGCGCTCGAACACGGGGGCGGTGTACACCGCGCGGTCGACGTCCGCGAGCGTCGAGACGACGAAGCCCCACATCGCCTCTGCGCTGAACCCGCCGAAGAACGCCTCCGCGCGCCCAGCGTCGGTCGCCACCAGCTCCACGAGCCGCCTCACGTCCGGCGCCAGCGCATCGGCGAACACCGGATTCGCCAGCTCATCGGTCCCCGCGACCACGGCCACGCCATCCACGACGCCGGCCGCGGCGCAGGCCAGGGCGAACGGCGCGCCCGCCGAGAACCCGACGGCCGCCACGCCGGACAGCCGCCGCGCCTCGAGGAAGCGCCCTATGTCCTGCGCCCAGCCGCCGAGCGTGCGGCCCGGGGCCTGGTCCGACGCCCCGAGCCCCGGGCGATCCACCGACATCAGCCGCACGCCGAGCCCGTCGACGACGTCGCCCCCGAACCCCATCGACCGGCCCGTGGCGCCGCCGGGGCAGAGCAGCACGGGGATGCCGTCCTCCGGCCCCCACTCCGCCCAGCCCAGCCGCCGGCCGTCTGGAAGCGCCGTATCCCCGAGCCGGACCGGCTCCACCACACCGCTGATCATGGCCCCAGGGTAGTTGGCCTGGACCGAGGATGCCAGGCGCTCCGCGCCGCTCGACGGCGGCGGTGCGCGGTGCGCCGTGCGCGGTTGGTTACGGATGGATGTTGAGCTCGTAAACGCCGGATTCCTCGAACGCGCCGTCGACCACGATGACGATGGTCTGCCCTTCGTCGAGCGACACAGTGACCTCCGACGTGAACAGGTGCAGCTCGTCTCCGAGCACGTCGTCGCTGCACGCGATCTCCTCGCCGTAGCAGTCCCCGTCGAAGACGGCGAGCACGGTGTCGTAGTCCGAGCCGACCGTGTCGATCGTGTACGTCCCCGCCTCCGGCGCGGTGAACAGATAGGCCACCTCAGGCGCGTCGATGCCGCCGCAGCTCGCGTCCACCCTGGCGAGGCTCCCCTTGGTCGTCCCCGTCGCGGTCTGGGAGGCGAGGGGCGTGAGCTCGATGGGCTTATCGCACGTGCCGGTGCCGTCGAAGAGGTCCACGTTGAGCATGTAGTCGCCCTCCGCGCCGTGGCTGTCGACGCTGATCAGGGCGGTCTGGCCGGCGTCGAGCCAAACGAGCTTGCTCGAGTCCCTGCTATCCTTGACGCAGGCCATCTCGTCGCCATTGCACCCGCCGTCGCGCACGGACAGGACGGTATCGATCGTGGAACCCACGGTGTTCATGCGGTAGAAGCCATCCACAGGCGCGGTGAAGCTGTACGTCGCCTCGCCGCCGGGCGCCGTGGCGCAGGAGGGCGCCAGGAGATCGGGATAGCCCTCGGTGCTGCCCGTGACCGACTGCGGGACCACGGCGTCGAGCGCGAAGAGAGGGCACGGCGGCGCCTCCCGCTGGGTGATGTTGAGCGTGTAATCGCCGCTCGCCGACACGCTGTCCACGGAGACGATCACCGTCTGGCCGGCGGAGAGGAACAGGCTCGCCCGCGAGTGGGTGACGAGCCCCGCGGGGTCCACGTTGTCATTGCACCTGAGCGAGGGGCCAGAGCACGAGCCCTTCAGCACGTCCAGGACCGTATCGAGCGCCGAGCCCTCGGTGTCGAAGATGTAGAGCGCGTCGGCCGGCGCGGTGAAGCGATAGGTCGCCTCGGGGGCCCCGCGAGAGGCGCAGTCCGGCGCGAGGTGATCGGCGAGATCCGCGGTCGTGCCCGTGAGCGTCTGCGGCACCATCCGGCCGAGATCGATGAGCGGGCACTGCACCTCGTCGACCTCGAGCCTGTAGTCGCCCGTCGGGCCCGCGGTGTCCACGACGAGGATGACCGTCTCGTCGGCCGCGAGCGAGAGCGTGATGAGCGCCGGCTCGAACAGGCCGTCGACGCACGCGACGAGATCGCCGGCGCACGAGTCGCGGCGCGCCTCCATGAGGACGGGGAAGCTCGAGCCGCTCGCGTCGAACGTGTAGATGCCCTCGCGCGGCGCGGTGAAGCCGTAGGTCGCCTCGCCCCCGGTCGAGAAGGTCGCGCAGGCCGAGATCAGGTTGCGGAGGTGCTCGTTGTTCCCGGTCACCGTCTGCGGCAGGGTCGCGCCGATCTGGACGGCCGGGCACGGAGGGGCCTCGACGATCTCCAGCGTGAAGCTCGCCAGCGGGCCGGCCGGATCCGCCACCGCGACGAGCACCGTCTGACCGGCCTCGAGCGTCGCGAACGCGTTCGACTCGCCGGCGCCGTAGCGGCAGTGGAGCGAGCGGCCCGTGCACGTGCCGTCCTCGCGGACCTCGACGATCAGGTCCGACGGGGCGCGCCCGCTGAACACGTACGTGCCGTCCGACGGGGCCGTGAACGTGTACGTGGCGTCCGGGGTCGCGCTGATGTCGCAGTCGGCGACCACCGTGTCCTCGCGCAGGACGGTCGTGCCCGTCACCGTCTGCGGGACGACGGGATCGAGGGCGGTCGGCGCGCACTGGACCGGCCCGGGCTCGGCCACGCGGAGCGTGAAGTCGCCCTGCGCGCCGCCCGCGCCGCTCACCACCACGAGGATGCGCTCGCCCTCGGCGAGATCGACGGAGATCTGCGACTGGACGCTCCCCGCGTTGTCGTTGCAGGCCAGCTCCTCGCACGTGTCCGCCCGCAGCGCGCCGAGCGCCGTGTCGTACGGGGCCTCGAAGGTGTCGAACAGGTACGTCCCCGCGTGAGGCGCCGTGAACAGGAACGCCTGATCGGCTGCGCCAGGCCCCGAGCAGGTCAGCCAGCGGCCGTCGTCGGCGCCGATCGTCGTGCCGCTCACCCGCTGCGGGACGGCGGAGCCGATGTCCTGGGAGGGCTCCGCGCTGCACGCGCAGGTGCCGCCCTCGCAGGGGCGCCCGGGGTCGCAGGCGCGATCGCACCGGCCGCAGTGCTGCGGATCTGCGGCGAGATCCACGCAGCTGCCGGCGCAGTCGGTGAGGCCCGGGAGGCAGGTCTGCCGGCAGACCGATCCGGAGCACGCGCGGCCCGGCGGGCACTCCGCGCCGCACTTGCCGCAATGGTCCGGATCGGTGCGCGTGTCGACGCACTCGTCGCCGCAGCGCTTCACGTAGCGGCCCTCGCGGCACTCCGATGGCCCGCCGCCGTCGCCGCCACCCCCGTCACCGCCGCCACCCCCGCCGCCGCCGTCACCGCCGCCGCCGGTCCCCAGCGGCTCGCAGGCGCCCTTCACGCACGCCTCCCCGGCCGGACATTCCTGGCCGCACGCGCCGCAGTGCTCCGGATCGGCGTGCAGCGCCACGCAGGCCCCGCCGCAGACCGAATAGGGAGCCTCGCAGCGCGGCGCCGGGGCGTCGTCGTCGCCGCCGCAAGCGGGCGCCGCCGAGAGGAGCGCGGCAGGCAGCCAGAGCGCGGCCCTCGAGAGCGCGCGCCCGAAGCGAAATCCGTGTCTGTTCATCGACATCCCGGCCGGGTAGGCCGCTTCACGATCGTGCCTCACGTCGCGAAGCGAGGTCAAGGCGCGCCGTCCGGCAGGCTCTTCGGTAGGGATGGCCCGCGCCCCGCCCCACGCCCCACGCCCCACGCCCCACCTGGAGAGCGACAACCGCGCCACCCCTTGCTAGAACCGCCCGCATGTCGCGGCCCGCGCGCCCTGAAGTCCTCGCTCCCGCCGGTGATCGCGCCGCCATGGAAGCCGCCGTGCGCGGCGGGGCCGATGCCGTCTACTTCGGCCTCCGGGGGGGCGCCGCGGGCGGCGGCGCTGCGTCGCCCTTCAACGCCCGCGCGCGGGCCGCGAACTTCGACGCGGCGGAGCTCGAGGAGGCGGTGCGCTTCCTCCACGCCCACGGCGTGAAGGGCTACGTCACCCTGAACACGCTGGTGTTCGACGACGAGCTCCCGGCGGTCCGCGGCGCGATCGAGGCGTGCGCCGCGGCCGGCGTCGACGCGGTCATCGTCCAGGACCTCGGCGTGATGCGCCTCGCGCGGGCGCTCGCGCCCGGGCTCCCGATCCACGCCTCCACGCAGATGACCTGCACCGACGCGGCCGGCGTCGAGCTCGCGCGATCGCTCGGCGCCGCGCGCGTCATCCTCGCCCGGGAGCTCTCGCTCGACGACATCGCCGCCATCCGCCGGGCGACCGACGTCGAGCTCGAGGTCTTCGTCCACGGCGCGCTCTGCATCGCCTACTCGGGGCAGTGCCTGACGAGCGAGGCCATCGGCGGCCGCAGCGCCAACCGCGGCGCCTGCGCCCAGGCCTGCCGCCTGCCGTACCGCCTCGTCGTCGACGGCGCGCTGCGCGACCTCGGCGACGCGGCCTACCTCCTGTCGCCGGAGGATCTCGACGCCACCGACGTCATCCCCGACCTCGTCGCGCTCGGCGTCGCCTCGGTGAAGATCGAGGGGCGCCTCAAGGGCCCGGAGTACGTCGGCGCGACCGCGCGGCTCTACCGCGCCGCGATCGACGCGGCGCTGGGCGAGGGGGCGGGTCCGGGGCCCGCGGAGCGCGAGGCGGCGCTCCAGGCGTTCTCGCGGGGCTCGGGCCCCGGCTTCCTGCGCGGGGTCGACCACCAGCGCCTCGTCGACGGCCGCACCTGCGATCACCGCGGCATCGAGGTCGGCGAGGCGCGCGGCGCCGCGCGCCGGCGCGGCCACGAGGTCGTGGTCGTCCGCGCTACCCGGCCGCTCGCGCGCGGCGAGGGCATCCTCGTGGAGGGCGGGTTCGCCGGCGAGGGCGAGATCGGCGGCCGCATCTGGGGCCTGTGGGCCGCTGGCCGCGAGGTCGAGCGCGCGCCGGCGGGGGGCGACGTCGAGGTCTGGCTCGGCCCGGACAGGCGGCTGCCGGAGGACGTGCTGAGCGGCGCGCGGGGGCTGAGCGGGCGCCGGGTCTTTCGCACGAGCGACCCCGCCGGTGCGCGCGAGGTCCGCGATGCCCTCGACCGCGCCCAGCGCCGGGTGGCGATCGACGTCCACCTCGAGGGCCGCCTCGGCGAGCGCCCGCGGCTCTCGGCGGCGACGGAGGGCGGGGCGTCGGCCTCGGTCGAGCTCGACACGCCGCTCGGCCGCGCCGATCGATCGCCGCTCGACGAGGCCACGCTGCGCAAGCAGCTGGATCGGCTGGGCGACACGCCGTTCGCCCTGCGCGGCGTCGGCCTGTCGCTCGACGGGCCCGCGCTCGTGCCGCCGTCGGCGCTCAACCGCGCGCGCCGGGCGCTCGTCGCGGCGCTGATCGAGGCGTCGCACCGGCCCCATCCGTCGGCGCCGCTCTCGGCCGAGGCGCTCGTCGCGGGCGTCGCTCCGCCGGACGCGCCGCCGCCGGCGCCGGGCCTCTTCGTGCTGTGCCGCAACGTGGCGCAGGCGCGGGCGGCGCTCGACGCCGGCGCGAGCGGCGTCTACCTCGATTTCCTGGAGATGGTCGGCCTCGGCGCCGCGGCGCGCGAGCTGATGGCGGCCGGGGCCTCCGTCGGGGTGGCGCCCCCGCGGATCCGCAAGCCGGGCGAGGAGAAGATCGACCGCTACCTGCTCTCGCTCGGGCCGGCGGCGATCCTGGTCCGCGGCCTCGGCGCGCTGCTCGACGAGACGCCGGGCGTGCCCCGGATCGGCGATTTCTCGCTGAACGTCACGAACAAGCTGGCCGCGCGCGAGGTGCTCTCGCGGGGGCTCGCCGCGTTCACGCCGTCGTTCGACCTCGACGCCGCCCAGCTCGAGTCGCTGCTGGACTCGCCGTTCGGGCCGTTCGCCGAGGTGGTTGTGCACCACCCGATGCCGCTCTTCCACATGGAGCACTGCGTGATCGCGGCGACGCTGTCCGAGGGCAAGGATCACCTCACCTGCGGCCGCCCGTGCGACCATCACGCGCTGTCCCTGCGGGACCGGGCGGGCATGGATCACCCGCTCGAGGCGGACGTGGGGTGTCGGAACACGGTGTTCCACGCGGCGCCGCAGAGCGCGGCGCACCTCGTGCCGAGGCTCGCGAGCTGCGGCGTGCGGCGGTTCCGGATCGAGCTGGTGCGGGAGGACGCCGAGGGGGCGCGGCGGGTGGTGGAGGCGTACCGGCGGCTGCTCGCCGGGGAGGTGGCGCCGGCCGAGGTCGCGCGCGGGCTGCGCGCCGAGGGCAGCTACGGGGTGGTGCGCGGGTCGCTGCGCGTGCTGCAGGCGTGAGAGGAACGGCCATGGGCCAGCGGGGGCGACGAGCGGCGGTCCGATCAGAACACGAGCACCTCGCCGCCTGACGCGAGCTGGCACGCGCCGTCCTGGGGATCACCGCCGGTGCGGAGGATCTCGGACGGCTCCGGCTCGCGGTAGACGCCGGAGAGCGCGATGTCGACCATGCGCAGGATCGCGCGATCGAGCTTGGTGACGAAATAGCAGGGGATCGTCGGCTCCTTGTGCGCCCCGCCAACCCCGGAGTCGTCCGTCAGGAAGAGGTATCGGCCGCCCGTGAGCTGCGCGGCAGAGCGCATGCTGAGCTCGGTGAGCTCATCCACGCCGCTCGACGCGACGGGATAGACAGCCACCCCGAGGTCCTTCAGGGCTCGTATCCCGCTCGCCATCGCCGCGGCGTTCTCCTCGTGGTGGGGCGCGTCAGCGACCCAGAAGGCGAGGCGCGCGGTGTCGCCGCCCGTACGCCAGGAGAGGTCGGCCGCCTTGGAGAGCGCCATGTCCGGCGCCTCCGGGAAGTCGCCGCCGCCGCCGGCTGCCTGCTCGGCGAGCTTCTCCTGGAACTCGTCGGGATCGGCGCGGAAGTCGAACCACCGGACGATGTAGTCGTCCTCGGTGTCCTTGTACAGGACGAGCGACCAGCGCTGCTGGGCGTTCGGGTACCTGGCGAAGATGGAGTCGGAGAGCGCGATGAACTCCGTCTGGAGATACGTGATCTCATCGCTCATGCTGCCGGTCGTGTCGATGACGAGCGAGACGTCGAGCGTCTCCTTTTTTCCTGGAGGCGCCGAGAAGAGGCTGTGCGCGGCCTGGTGATCGGCCTCGGTGAAGGGCAAGACGCCCGGGAGCTGCTGCGAAGAGAGCGTGCTCCGGTACGAGAGGAAGAAGTCGAAGTTGCGGTTGTCGTCCCAGACGCCGGCGGTGAGCGTGCCAGGATCGATGCTGGCTCCGCCGCCAGCGCCGCCAGCGCCGCCAGCGCCGCCAGCGCCGCCTGTGCCCAGGCTTCCGCCGGGGGAGCCCTCGCTCGGAGGACCGCTTCCATCCGACACACCTCCCGAAGCGGCTGAGCCGACCGCGGCGCCTGTGCCGAAGGCCGTATCGGGATCGGCGCCGGGGTCGGCGCCGGTGCCCCTCCCGGGGATCTCTCCGTCACCGCCCTCTGCTGAGCTCGAGCCGCCCGAGCACGCTCCCAGCGCGAGAAGGCCTCCCACCATGAAAGCGAAGCGGAAACGGATGTGCATGTGGATCTCCTCGGCCGCCAGGGTCGTCACGCGCCGACGTCGGACGCGGCCGGGATGCCGCGATGCACGTCGCGTACCCGGTTAGAATCGAATGATTTCAAGTGTTTACGTAGCTACACGTGGTGCGTTCTGTGCCAAGGCGCGCCGGAGCGCGCCGAGGAGCGGCAGGCGCGCGCCCCTGGGATCGCCGCCGAGGTTGTGGGTGATCGCGGCCCGCTTCCCACTTGAGCGTCGCGTCGAACAGCGCGAGCAATGTCTGGTAGTGGCGCTCGGAGGCGGCCTGGTTGTACACCGCTGAATCGGAGGGGACCCAGCCGTGCTTCGCGCCTTCATACGTCTCGACCGCGTGCTGCACGCCCGCCTGCTGGAGGGCGCCGATCAAGCGCTGTTTCTGCTGGTGGCCATCCCGGGTCCTCAACGTGGCTGTAGCTCGTGACATCTGTTCCTCCTGCGTTTGCCGTGTGGATTACTCTCCTCCTCTCGCCTTGACAAGCGCAGTTGTCGTTCTGCGCCTCGAGCAGCAGAGTTGCTGATCCGCTGCTTCCCAGGCAGCAGCGTCGCGCCCCGAAGACGTCGTGTGAACGTTCACATTCCCGATGTCAACTCGAAACGGCCGCCAGCGACCGTCCTCGCGCCCCGAGGGCAGACAGGTCTCCTCCGGAGCGCCGCGTCAAGAGGGGCGATCGCGGTAGCGTGCCCGCGCCTCTTGCCGCGGCGCTCCGGAGGAGCCCCGCCCGCCTCGCGCTCCCTCGGGCTCGGGCTCGTTGCAGACCGGTCGATTGGAATTGACGCTGCCCATGTGATCGTTCACATTGCCTCGGAGGGGTATCCTTGTTGCTGCGCCTTGCTCGGGCCGACACACGTACCGAGGCCTTCATCGTCTGATCGATTTTTTCACCGACTCCGTTCGTTCGGTCGTCGCGGGAGCGATCGCCGGACGATGGGGATTGGCATCGAGCCGAGGGTGCTCCTCCGGAGAACACCGCATCCCGCCCTTGTTCGGCGGCTGTCGTGAAATCTCGAGTGCTGTTCACCGGAGATGATCCCTTCAAAGATCCGGCGGCGCTGGCGACGCTGCCGGAGGACAACCGTTGGGGCGGCGTGATCTATGTTGAAGAACATGAACCCACAGAACCACGTGTCACGGAGGATGTTCCTGGCCATCCTGGGCTCGGCGTCCGTCGCCGCCGGCTGCTCCCGCGAGGAGAGCGACGCCGCGGGCGCCGGCCAGAAGCCTGCGTCGGGCGCCGAGACCGCGCAGCGGAAGCCGAAGAAGCTGACCGAGATCGTTGTCGGCTTCTCGCAGACGGGCGCCGAGAGCTCCTGGAGGATCGCGCACAGCAAGTCGATCCAGGAGGAAGCGGAGAAGCGCCACGTGCAGCTCCTCTTCGCTGATGGTCAGAACGTGCACAACAACCAGGTCAACGCCGTCAACGGGTTCATCACCAAGGGCGTCGACGTCATCGTCATTGCGCCGCAAGAATCCGTGGGCTGGAAGCCGACGTTGAAGGAGGCCAAGCGCGCCGGGATCCCGGTGGTGCTCACGAGCCGGGGCGTGGACGCCGAGGAAGATCTGTACGAGACGGTGATGGTCGCGGATTTCGTCTGGGAGGGGCGGCGGGCAGGGGAGTGGCTCGCAAAGCAGACGAACGGCAAGGCGCAGATCATCGAGCTCGTGGGCACGCCGGCGGCGGACGTGGCGGTGATGCGCAAGACCGGCTTCGCCGAGGCCATCGCGAAGCATCCGGACATGAAGATCATCGCGAGCCAGAGCGGTGACTTCACGCGCACCAAGGGGAAAGCCGTGATGGAGACGCTGCTCTCGGCGCACAAGGGCGAGATCAACGCCGTCTACGCTCACAACGACGACATGGCGCTCGGGGCGATCCAGGCGATCCAGGCGGCGGGGTTGAAGCCCGGGCAGGATATCCAGGTGATATCGATCGACGCCGTGAAGCCGGCGTTCGAGGCCATGATGGAGGGGAAGCTGAACGCGACGGTCGAGTGCAACCCCCTTCACGGCCCCCTGCTCTTCGAGACGATCGACAAGATCGTGCGTGGTGAGAAGGTGCCGAAGCGCACGATCGTCCCTGGCCAGATCTTCGAGCGCGAGCAGGCGGCGGCGGCCATCGGCTCGCGGCCCTACTGAGGAGAGATCGGCGCCGGCGCCCCGCTGGGGCGGCGCGGGCGCCATCACGCTCGTGAGCTCGCTCGTCCGCGGCGCTCACGTACGGAGCAGCAGCCGCATGCCTGTCTCGAAAGCCTTGCTCTCTGTCGAGGGCCTCAGCAAATCCTTCCCCGGAGTTCGCGCTCTGCACGACGTGCACGTCGAGGCGCGCGCCGGCGAGATCCAGGCGTTGATGGGGGAGAACGGGGCCGGCAAGTCGACGCTGATCAAGCTGCTCACCGGCGTCTATTCTCCCGACGCCGGGACCTTGCGCCTCGGCGGTGCGGTGATCCGGCCGACCTCTCCCCGCCACGCAGAATCGCTGGGGATCAGCGCGGTGCACCAGGAAATCAGCCTCATCCCGCACCTCTCCATCGCGGACAACATCATGCTGGGCCGGCAGCCTCGGTCCTTCGGCCTGATCGACGGGCGCGCCGTCCGCGCGAAGGCGCGTGAGGCCCTCGCGCGCCTCTCGCTGGACCTCGACGTGTCGCGATCGGTGGCGGCGCTGCCCACCGCGCTGCAGCAGATGGTCGCGATCGCCCGCGCGCTCGCCGTGGACGCTCGGATCCTGATCCTGGATGAGCCCACCTCCAGCCTGGATGAAGCGGAGACGCTGCGGCTCTTCGACGTCATGCGGGGGCTGAAGGCGCAGGGGTTGGCGATCCTCTTCGTGACTCACTTCCTGGATCAGGTCTACGCGGTCAGCGACACGATCACGGTGCTCAGGAATGGCTCCTTGGTGGGGCAGTACGCGAGCAGCGAGCTGCCTCGCCTGGAACTCGTCCAGGCGATGCTGGGCGTCAAGCTCGGCGCAAAAGACAGGGCCGCGCCAGTCGGCCCTGCCGGTCCGGGAGGGGGGGCGAGCGCCGCGGAGCCGGCGCTCGCCGCGCGCGGCCTCGAGAGAAAGGGGGTCATCGGACCCATCGAGCTCGCGCTTCGGCCCGGCGAGGTGGTGGGGCTGGCGGGGCTGCTCGGCTCTGGTCGAAGCGAGACCGCCAGGATGCTCTTCGGGATCGAGCCCGCCGATCGCGGCGAGCTCGCGGTGAACGGACGCGCGACCGACATCAAGACGCCACGGCACGCGATCCGGGCCGGCCTCGCGTACTGCCCTGAAGACCGCAAGGTGGATGGCATCATCCCGAACCTCTCCGTGCGAGAGAACCTCCTGCTCGCCTTGCAGGCCTCCCAGGGGGCGCTGCGGGTGCTCCCGCGCCACGAGCGGGAGCGTCTTGTCCAGCACTACATCAAGACCCTGAGCATCAAGACGCCGTCCCCGGAGACGCCCGTCAAGCTGCTCTCGGGCGGCAACCAGCAGAAGGTGCTGCTCGCGCGCTGGATGGCCATGCAGCCGCGGATCCTGCTGCTCGACGAGCCCACGCGCGGCGTGGACATCGGCGCCAAGCTGGAGATCGAGGCGCTGGTGAAGTCGCTCAGCGAGAAGGGGGTCGCCACGGTCTTGATCTCGTCGGAGCTCGAGGAGGTCGCGCGCAACTGCTACAGGGTGATTGTCCTGAGAGACCGCAAGCAGCAGGGCGAGCTCGTGGGAGAGTCCGTGACGCCTTCGTCCATCATCCAGGCCATCGCCCATCAAAAGGAGGCGCCGCCCGATGCTTGAGAAGATCACGGAAGCGGCGCCCACGAACGCCAACCCCACGGGCATCGGGATCCTCCTCTTCACGGGGTGCGCGGGCGTCCTGCTGCTCCTGCGCAGGCGCCGCGAGGCCTGGCCTTTGCTCGGCCTCCTGGCGCTCCTTCTGTTCAACGCCGTCCTGTCCAAGAACTTCTTCTCCATCGTCGAGCGCGACGGGGCTTATTACGGCACGCCCATCAACCTGCTCAACCAGGGCTCGGAGGTGATGCTCCTCGCGATCGGCCTGACCCTGGTGATCGCCGTCAGGGGCATCGACCTGTCGGTCGGCTCGGTCATGGCGCTGTCCGGCGCCACCTGCGTGATCCTGATGAAGGAGGCTCACTTCGGGCCGCTCCTTGCCGCGTTTCTGTCCCTCGCCGTCGCCGCCGGCGTCGGTCTGTTCAACGGCGCGCTGGTGACGGGGCTGAACATCCAGCCCATCATCGTGACCTTGATCAGCATGGTCGGTGTCCGCGGCGTCGCCATGCTCATCACCCGCGCGGAGCCCGTGACGCACACGGACGCGACGTTTGCGTTCATCGGCAACGGTCACGTCGGCGGCTTGCCGTTCTCCATGGTGCTGGTGGCCGCCGTGTTCGTCGTCGCCGCGCTGCTCTGCCGGAGGACGGCGCTCGGTCTGTTCATGGAAGCGATCGGCGACAACGAGCGGGCGAGCCGGCTCGCGGGCGTCGACGACCGCCGCATCAAGCTCTGGTTGTACGGCTTTTCCGGCCTGTGCGCCGGCATCGCCGGGCTCGTGGCCGCCTCGTACATCTCCACGGCCGATCCCGACCGCGTGGGGCGCCTGCGGGAGCTGGATGCCATCTTCGCCGCGGTGATCGGCGGTACGGCGCTCACCGGCGGGCGCTTCTATCTTGGGGGCACCCTGATAGGCGCGTTGTTGATACAAACGCTCTCCACCACGATGTACATCCAGCACGTCCCCTCCGAGATCGAGCCGATGCCCAAGGCCGGCGTGATGCTGCTCAGCTGTCTGCTCGTCTCGGAGGAGTCGCGCCGGCGGCTCATCGAGCTGCTCGGGCTCAAGCGGGGGCAGTAGCGATGCTCAGCTGGGATCGGCGGGATCTGCCGCTCTTGGTGACCGCGGTCCTCCTGATCGCGCTCTACTCGGGGGTGCTGGTCTGTTACGACGCGGCGCGAAGCCTGCGTTTCCTTGTCGACCTGATCAAGGGGAACGCGGCGATGGGCCTCTGCGCGGTGGGCATGACCTTCGTCATCCTGTCGGGGGGGATCGACCTCTCGGTCGGCTCCGTCGTCGCGCTCACCACGGTCCTCGTGGGCACGCTGGTGGCCGGTGGTTGCCACCCGCTGCTGGCGTTCTGTATCGGCCTCGCGGTGTCGGTCGCGTTCGGCGCGATGACGGGGCACCTGATCCATCGCTTCTCTCTGCCCCCGTTCCTCGTCACGCTCGCGGGCATGTTCTTCGCCCGCGGCGCGGCGTTCCTCGTCAGCATGCAGCCCATCGGCATCGATCACCCTGTGCTGGACTGGATCGTCGATGAGCTCGGCTTCGCGCTGGCGATCCCTGGCCTGGACCGGACCTGGGTCCCGGCGACGGCGCTCCTGTTCCTTGTCGTCCTCGTGCTCGGCGTGGTTGTCGGCCGCAGCACGAGCTTCGGCCGGAACGTCCTGGCCATCGGCGGGGACAGGCAGGCGGCGCTGCTCATGGGGGTGCCGCTGGGCGCAACGACGGTGTGCCTGTACGCGCTGTGCGGCTTGTGCGCGGGCCTCGGCGGGGTCACGACGGCGCTGATCGACAGCGCCGGAAAGCCGAACATCGGCGCCGGCCTGGAGCTCGAGGCCATCGCCTCGGTGGTGATCGGTGGAACGCTGCTGACCGGGGGGGCTGGCAGCGTCGTCGGCACCGTGATGGGCGTGATGATCACGGGCATGGTGCGGGCGGTGATCAACCTGGATGGACGGCTGCCGTCGCCCTGGCACCACATCAGCATCGGGCTGCTGTTGCTCGTCTTCATCGTCATGCAAGAGGTCCTGATCCGCTCGGCCCCCGCAGCCAGGGGGGTAGAGTACGGTCGTCGTGGATGATGCTCGAGAACGAGGAGCGATAGAATGATCGAGACCAAGCGAATTCTGGTCACCGGGGCGGCGGGCAAGGTCGGCCAGACATTCATCCGCAGGTTCCTGTCGAACCCCGCGTTCGAGGGGTGGAAGGTCCGCGCGCTGTGCCATAACCGCATGCTGGAGCGGTCGGCGCGCGTGGAGGTGCTGCGCGGGGCCATCGAGGACAGGGCCGTCGTCAACGAGGCGATCGAGGGGGTGAGCCACGTGCTGCACCTGGCGACCAGCAAGGAGACCCCCGAGAGCATCATGGACGTGGCCGTCAAGGGCATGTTCTGGCTGCTGGAGGCCTGCCGCGTGAGCCCCGTGTTCGAGCAATTCATCCTGGTCGGGGGCGACGCCGGGATGGGCCACTTCTTTTATCCGCACCCCGTCCCCGTCACGGAGGCGCAGCGGCACAGCGCCTACCCGGGCTGTTACGCGCTGTCCAAGGTGCTCGAGGAGGTCATGCTCGAGCAGTACTATATTCAATATGAGCTCAACGGATGCTGCCTGCGCGCGCCGTGGATCATGGAGAAGGACGACTTCAAGGCGCAGCTATCCTTCGGGGACGACGTGTTCGGAGGGCCGAGGTGGCGCGATCTGGTCGGCGCCGAGGCGGCGGAGGGGTACGTCCGCTCGGGCGCCGTGCCGGTGATGCTCGACCGCCACGGCGAGCCGGTGAAGCGTAACTTCGTGCATGTGGAGGATCTGACCAGCGCGATCCTCAAGGCCATCCATCATGAGAAGGCTCGCCAGCAGACCTTCAACATCTGCATGGACGAGCCGGTGGACTACGGGGAGCTGGCGCGTTACCTGGAGGCGACGCGGGGCCTGCCGAGCGTGAAGGTGAAGACGCCCTTCCATTCGACGTGGCTGGACAACTCGAAGGCGAAGTTCCTGCTCGGCTGGCGGCCGCAGTACGACCTGGCGCGGCTCACGGACGCCGCCTTCGACTACGTGCGCGCGCCCGATGACCCGCGCGTCACGTGGTACCCCGGTTGACGGGTCCTGCGTCCCCGCGGCGGCCCCTTCCCGTGGTGGACGAGCCTGGCGATCACGCCGACGCCGGGCTTCGCTGCTAGATTTGCTGCTAGGAGACGGGCCCGCCTACAAGCACCTTCGCCCGGCGGCCCGGCGTGCGCGCGTAGGCCTCCACGACGGCCCGCCCAACGCTCGCCGCGCGCCCGCGCTTCACCAAAGCCACGATCGCGCCTCCGAAGCCGCCGCCGGTCAGCCGGGCGCCGAAGACGTCCGGCTGCGCCCGCGCGCTCTCCACCAGCTCGTCGACCGCCGGCACGGACACCTCGAAATCGTCGCGCATCGACCGGTGGGACGCGTCGAAGAGCTCGCCGAGGCGGCCCAGATCCCCGGCGCGGAGCGCGGCCACGGCGGCGAGCACCCGGGCGTTCTCGGTCACGACGTGGCGCGCGCGCCGGTCGAGCGGCGCCGGCAGCGAGGCGATGCGCGGCTCGATCGACGCGCGCATCGCGTCGACGTCCCGGAGCTCCGGGACGCCGAGCGCCGCGGCCGCGCGCTCGCACTCCGCGCGCCGCGTCTTGTAGTCGCCGCTCGCGTGCTGGTGAGCCACCCCGGAGTCGACGACGAGCAGCTCGGCCTCCGCGGGCAGCGGGATGCGCTCGAACGCGAGCGTCCTCGTGTCGATGAAGAGCGCCGTGCTCTCGTCGGCGAGGCTCGCGGCCATCTGATCCATCGTCCCGACCGGCGCGCCCACGAAGTCGTGCTCCGCGGCGTGCGCGATCCGGGCGATCTCCACGTCGTCGATGGACAGGCCGAGCATCGACCGCAGGGCGCGGGCGAGCGCCACGAGCAGCGAGGCGCTCGACGACAGGCCGCTTCCGAGCGGTACTGTCGACTCGATCCTCGCGTCGAAGCCGGGGATCGATGCGCCCCGGCCGCGGAGGACCGCGGTGATGCCCTGAATGTAGTCGAGCCACAGGCCGCGGCGCGCCTCCTCGCCGGCGCGGAACGAGAGCCGGGCGCCGCCGTCCACGTTCGCCGACGCGACCTGGATGAGCCTGTCTTCCCGGGGCGCGAGCTCGACGCGCGTCTTCTGCGGGATCGCCGTCGGCAGCACGTAGCCGCCGCTATAGTCGGTGTGTTCCCCGATCAGGTTCACGCGCCCCGGCGCCTCTGCCAGGACCTTCGCCGGACGGCCGAAGACGACCTCGAAGCCATTGCCCTTCACCGTCATCGCGGCGCACCCATGTTCACGGGGCGCAGGAAACCCAAATGTTTCGGGGGCGTCAAGCCACAACTGCGGGATCTGCGCCGGGTGTCGCCGTCCTTGATGACGAAGTCGAACGGCCGGTGCTCGTTGCTGACGTCGCGGTGGTTCTTGATGTCCTTGTATGCCGAAGGGGGCGGCCAGCGAGTCACATGCTTCCAGGCCGACACGAACCTCTGAATCGGGAGACATGCGCCCTTGGAGGAGGAGATGGAATTGACAGTCAAGCAGACTGACACCGACATCCCCGAGCCGCCGACCGCGGCACCTGCCCCGGAACGACCGGGCAACTGCTGACGCTCTACGACGTGCGTGGGGCGGCGGTGGCGAGCTTGGGGCGCGATCTGCGGCGCACCGGCACGACGTGCCCGGGGCGCCCTATCGTGATGTCTCGATCGGGCGGAACGGCGCATTCCACTGTGGCTTGTTGCTGTGCCGCACCTCCTTCACCTGCTTCCTCGCCTTGGCCTCGTTCTCCCGCGCCTTGTAGGCCTCTATGCGGGCGAGCTCCAGTTCGGCCTCGGCGTGCTTCCGGGCCGCCTCGGCTTCGAGGACCGTCCGCTCGGCCGACCTGCGCTTCTCCTCGCTGATCCGCAGATCGCGCTCCGCCACGCTCCTCGCCCAGGCCTCGCTCGCGGCCTTCAGCCACGATTGCTCGTGCTGCACCATGATCGCCCAGTTCTCGCGGGTCACCTTCACGAGGCCCATCCCCGAGACCACCACCAGCGACAGGGCTGCGATGACCCAGGTGATGAACCGGTGCCGCCGACGCCGCCTGTGATCGGCCAGCCGGAGCACCTCCTCCAGGAAGAGCCGTTCTCGCTCCGGCAGCTTCCCCCGGTAGCGCCTGCGAAGGCCGCGAGCCTCCTCGGCCATCTCGCCGCGCCAGAGCATGTCCACGGCCCGGTCGCTCGAATCCCACAGCCTCGCGGCCGCGCGCAACCGCTCCAGGAACACCGCGTCCTCCTGGCTCTCGTCGAGCCAGCGCTTGAGCGTCGGCCACCGCTCGATCAGCGACTCGTGCACCATCTCCACCGTGCTGCCCGCGCGGTCGCTCCCCCTCTCGATCGCCAGGAGCCGCCCGTCGGCGAGCAGGCCCACCACCCGCTCGATCGCGCCTGGATCCCCGGGCAGCTCGCACAGCTCGCTCAGGCTGGCCACGGCGCACGTCCGCTCCGGCGTCACCAGGCGCTTCAGGACCGCCCGCGCCAGCTTCGCCTGGCGCCAGCTCATCCCGGCCAACAACGTGTCGGCGTGGCTGGCCAGCGCGCCCGCCACGCCGCCGAGCGCCTCGTAGCTCGCCCGCGTGAGCAGCCGGCGCTTGCGATCGCGCATCTCCCACAGCCTGGCCGCCGTGAACTGGAGCAGCGGCAGCGCGCCGTGTGTCCTCTCCAGCGCGTCGAGGATACCCTCGATCATCGCCGGATCCTCGATCTCGTGCCGCGCCGCCTCGATCGGCCTCACCAGCGCCTCGCGCAGGTCCTCGCGCACCATCGGCCGGAGGAACACGAGGCCACGGAGCATCCCCGCCATGAAGCGCTCGTGCCCGGCCAGCCGCTCGATGAAATCCGACCGCACCGACAGGACGAGCCGCAGCGGCGACGACGCGTCGTCGGCGATGCCCTCGAGGCACGCGAGGAACGCCGCGCGCTCGTCGGCAGGGGCGCCGAGCGTGAACAGCTCCTCGAATTGATCGAGAAACACAACGAGGCGCTTCTGCGCGCGGACCGCCCACCCGCGGAGCGCGGCGCCGAGCAGGCCCGGCTCGGCGCGCAGCCGCGGGACCAGCGCCGCCCGCGCCGCCGCGGCGCCATCCGGGGCGAGCGCCTGGAGCTCGGTGCTCAGGGTCACGCCGGGGTTGGTGAAGAGCTCCGCGAGCGCCTCCATCGGCTCGCGCCCGGGACGCACGATGAGCGCCTCCCAGCCCTCGCCGGATCGCTTGAGCGCCGGGATCACCCCGGCCCGCACGAGCGACGATTTCCCCACGCCCGACGCGCCTGCGATCGCGAGCAGCGGCTGGCTCCGGAGGCGCGCGACCACACCCGCGACATCCTGCGCGCGGCCGAAGAAGCGGTCGGCGTCGGCCTCCTGGAAGGAGGAGAGGCCGGCGAACGGGTTCTCGTCAGCGCCGAGGTGGAGCTCCCGGCGCCCGGGCAGGAGGGGCAAGAGCTCCGCCAAGAGCTCCTCGGCGGAGGCGTACCGCTCGGCTCCTCGCTTGCGCAGGCAGCGATCGATGATCGCGCCGAGCACGCCGATCTCCGGGTGGCGCGCGCTGACCTCGGGGAGCGGCTCGTCGAGGACCGGCACGCTGAGGAGAGCCTCCCCGCTGCACGGCGCGAGCGGGTGCCTGCCGAGCACGAGCTCGTGCAGCATGATGCCCACCGCCCAGATATCGCTGGACGGATCGATCCCTGTTCCCTGCCACTGCTCGGGGGACATGTACGCCAGCGTGCCGATGATCCCTCCGTCGGGGGTGAGGCGCGTGTCCCCGGCGGAAGGGCCATCGGCTGCGAGGCTCGCCGCTTCGTCACGCAGCTTGGCGATGCCGAAATCGACCACTTTGATCGCGCCCGACGCGTCCAGCATGATGTTCTCGGGCTTGAGGTCGCGATGGACGATGCCGGACGCGTGGGCGCTCGCGAGCGCGCGCACGACGGGGGCCATCAGGTCGACCGCCAGGGCGGGCGGCAGCGGCGCAGTCGACACCTCCACGCCTGCCTCCGCGGGCCTGCGCCGCTCCATCCAGCCGCGGAGGCTCTGGCCCTCGATGAACTCGAGCACCATGTACGGGTAACCGTTGTGCTCGTCCACCTCATGGATCGTCACGATGTGCTCGTGCTTGCAGCGCGCGGTGGCCTGCGCCTCGACAAGGAAGCGCTGGACCCCGAGGCTGCTCAGGCGGGTGAGGAGCTTGATCGCGACGAGGCGGGCGAGCCGCGTGTCGCGCGCGAGGAACACAACGCCCATTCCCCCCCGGCCGAGCTCGCGCAGGAGCTCGTAATGGCCGATGCGGGTGCCGGCCGAAAGCGGCGGCCTCGCCTGCGATCGCTGCGAGGGCGGCGCGGCGGCCGCCGCGGTTGTCGCGTGGTCATCCGGCGTGCGAGCGGCCGCGCCCACGCCGCCGGCCTTGACCATCGCCCTGCGGCGCAGGGGGGCTCTGGAGGGGGCTGCGGTGGCGAGCACCGTGTTCGCTCGGGCCACGTCCTCGCGCGAGCGGTCGCTCTTCGCCGGACCTGCCGTGATCGTGCTCGACAGCGCAGAAAATCGACGGATCGGCTCCTCGGTGACTGTCGTGCCGGACATCTGCCCTCCTTCAATGCAATGCAGTGCGTCTAATCGACGCCTGCGCCGCGCATTCAATGCTGCAAAACGAACGAACGGGAGCATTTTGGTCCGATGATGTGAGACATCGTTCTGCGCGTATGTCCGCCGTTCACTCGGCTCATGCGGATGCCGCGGGACGGCCGCGCCCTTGGCGCCATGTACTTCGGCTGCCAGCGCTCGGGGAACTCCGGATGTCGGCTGAATGCCCCGGTCAGACCAAGAGGCGAGCACCTCGCTGCCTGACGTGAGCTCGCCGTGGTGGGCGCGTGCGCGACCCTGACGGCCCGGGCGCGCCGCTCAGGCTCCCCGCAGCGCAGCGATCACAGGCGCGGTGTCGGGCCGCATGCCGCGCCACAGGGTGAAGCACTCGGCGCCCTGCTCGACCACCATGCCGAGGCCGTCGGCTGTCTGACCCACGCCGGCCGCGCGTGCGGCCTGCACGAACGCGGTCGGCTCCTTCTTGTAGGCCATGTCGTAGGCCAGTGAGCCCTTGTCCCATACGCCGGCGGGAAGGGGCGGCACCTCGTTGGTCATGGAGGAGGCGGAGCCGTTGATGATCACGTCGAAGCGCCCGGCGATGTCGGCGAAGCCGCCGCCGGCGAGCTGGACGGCGCCGGCATGCGGGCCGAACTCCGAGGCGAGCTCCACGGCCTTGCTGGCGGTGCGGTTGGCGATGAAGATCTCGGCCGGCTGCTCATCGAAGAGCGGCAACAAGGTGCCGCGCACCGCGCCGCCCGCGCCGAGGAGCAGCACGCGCGCGCCCTCGAGGCGGCGGCCGAGGTTGTGGGTGATGTCGCGCACGATGCCGAAGCCGTCGGTGTTGTCGCCGAGGATGGTGCCGTCCGCGCGCAAGGTGAACATGTTGATCGCGCCGGCGGCGCGGCCGCGCGGCGTCAGCTCGTCGGCCAGCGCAAAGGCGTCGAGCTTGAAGGGCATGGTGATGTTCATGCCCTTGCCGCCGCTCTTCTGGAACCCGCGCACGGCGGCGGCGAAGCCATCCAGCTCGCCGAGGATCGCGCCGTACACCATGTCCTGCCCGCACTGCCTGGCAAAGGCGGTCTGCAGCGCCGGCGACTTGGTCTGGGAGATGGGATTGCCGATGATGGCGTAACGGTCAGTCATGGGTGCGTCCAGGCCTCGGCGACGCGGGGCCACGCCCGCGAGCGCCGCAGATCTACGATAGTGTGCAGCCGATTGCCAGGAGCGCGCGGCGGCGCCATGGCGGGTCGGATGCAGCGCGCCTTCCACCGCTCTGCTCGGGAAGAGGCGGGAAGGGCGCCGCCATCGCCGCGCTCACTCCTGGTAGCTCTCGGCCTTCGACGCCATCACCAGGTGGAGCGGCGACGACCCCAGGAGGTCGCGCTCGATGGTGTCGCAGATGCGCGTGAGGGGCAGGTCGTTCGGCTCGTGGCCGAACGGGTCGTCGAGCTCCCCGCCGAGCGCCTCGATCATCAGGACGGGATACGCCACCAGCATCGTCACGAAGGGCGTCAGCACCCCGAGCGCCTCGACGAGGGCGAGGGGCAGCGTGGCCAGGTAGAGCGCCACGCCCCGCTGGAGCAGCAGGATGTAGCCGAGCGGCGTGGGGGTCTTGAGGATGCGCTCGCAGCCACCGAGGCAGTTGACCAGGACGCTCAGCTGCTCCTCGGCGCACACCGCCATGTTGCGCTCGAGGCTCCCGGCCCGCACGAAGGCCGCGAGGCGCTCGGCGACCTGCTGCGCCGCGCGGAGCGGCGGGTGAGGGTGCGCGGAGAGGGCCTCGATCTGCTCCGCCGGGAGCAGCCGGTCGATCTCCGGGCGCTCGGCCTGCCCGCGCAGCGCGCGCCGCGCGGCGTGGACGAACACCACCACCCAGACGGCGACCTCGCGCGCCGCGCCCGGATCCACCGCGGCGTGCGCGTTCACGATGCGCGTGATGTTGCGGCTCGCGTTCACGATCGAGCCCCAGAGGGTGCGACCCTCCCAGAAGCGGTTATAGGCCGTGTTCGTCCGGAACGCGAGGATGAGCGCGATCACCGCGCCGGCGACCTCGTGAACGCCGATCGAGAGCGACACGCGGGGGATGTGCCTGTGCGCGAGCCAGAGCGCGGCGGCGATGACCCCGAAGGCCAGCACGCGACGCATCACGCCCGGCGACAGGGAGCCCCGCGGCGAGACCAGCATCGGCAGCCAAGCGCGCCTGGTGTAGGGGATCATCGGGGCGACCCTCGTGGCGATGCCCTCCCGGAGCACCGGAAGGAGCCATGGACGTGAAGAGGCCTCAGCCTCCCATCGAACGTGCCAGTCCTCGTGTGGCCCTGTCAGGATGGCCCTGATCGCCGGGATCCAGCGCGCGAAGCGCGTGGCTCACGAGGAGGAGCATCGCGCCTCCCTACCAGCGAGGTGCCTGTGTCGCAACGCCGCCGGGCGGCGCGGCGCACGCGCGTCACGCGCCTGGCGGTCGGCCTCCGGTGGCGCCTGGCGCGGACGCGCTGGACGCGGGACACTCCGCGTCCGTCCAGGCAGAGCAGACCGCGGTGGTCCTGTGCGCTGGGTCGTCTGGAGCCGTCGATTGAAGTTCGTGTCCCCCATCGTCCTGTTCTGGGCGGCCTCCGCCCTGGCCTGGCTCGTCGTCGTGGCAGCGGCGAGGCGCCGTCGGGGCGGGCTCTACGCGCGGTTCGTCGGCGTGCTGCTCGGCATCCACACCCTGATCTCGTGCGCGCTCGTCCGCCACGTCGGCCCGCTCGCGCCGGCGTTCGCCTACCTCCAGGGCGCGGTGTACCTGCACTTCCTCCTGCTCTCGCGCCCCCGGATGCGGCCGCTCGCCTACCGCGCGCTCGTGAGCATCCCCGCGTCCTACTTCGTGGCGGCGATCTTCCTGTCGTTCCCGTGGGCCATCGCGAGCGCGCTCGGGGCCACGCCGTACGGCCTCTGGGTGCCGTTCGCGCTCGCCGTCGTCGGTATCCTCCAGTCGCTCACCGCCCGCCGCGAGGAGATCGAGCTCATCGTCGACCGCGCCCCGGTCGACGGGCTGCGCCGCCACCCGCTCCCGCGCGAGGGGGCGCCCGGCGCGCGCCGGCCCCTCCGCATCGTCCAGATCACCGATCCGCACCTCGGTCCGTTCATGTCGGTCGCCCGGCTCCGCGGCATCTGCGAGCGCGCGGTGGAGCGCGATCCCGATCTCGTCGTGCTCACCGGCGATTACCTGACGATGGAATCGCAGCACACCGCGGATCACCTCGCCGAGGCCCTGTCCCCGCTCCGCGCCCTGGAGGGGCGTGTGTTCGCGTGCCACGGCAACCATGATCACGAGTCGCCCCGCCACGTCGCGACCGCGCTGGAGCGCGCTGGAGCGCGCCTGCTCGTGGACGACGCGGCGCTCGTCGAGACCGCCGCCGGGCCGGTCCAGGTCCTCGGGATGGACTTCCATTACCGCGATCGCGCCGAGCGCATGGCGGCGGTCTGCGCCCGTCACCCGCGCAGGAAGGGCGCGCTCCGGCTCGTCCTGCTCCACGATCCGGGCGCGTTCCGCCACCTCGGCGAGGGGGAGGGCGATCTCGTGCTCTCGGGCCACACCCACGGCGGGCAGCTCGGTCTTGTCAGCCTCGGAGGCTCCTGGACCGCCCTCCAGCTCTTCGTGAAGATGCCCGATCATGGCCTGTGGGCCCGCGGCCCCGATCGGCTCTACGTGCACCGCGGGACAGGACACTACGGGTTTCCCCTCCGGCTCGGCGTGCCGGCGGAAGAGAGCGTGCTCAAGGTCCACCTCGCCGGCGACGGCGCCTGACGGGCCAGGCGCCGTCGCCTTCCCGCTGCAGCGCTAGACCGAGCGCGCTTCCCCTGCGTCGGCCGGAGGCGGAGCAGCGGCCTCCTCGACCACCGGCATCAGCGGCAGGTCCACGATGAACACCGCGCCCCGACCCTCCCCGGCGCTTTCGGCGCGAACCTCTCCGCCGTGCATTCTCACCAGATCCTGCACGATGGAGAGCCCCAGCCCGAGTCCGCTGTGCCAGCGGGTGGTCGAGCTGTTTGCCCGGCGAAATTTGTCGAACACATGGGGGAGAAAATCCGCGCTTATCCCCTCGCCGGTATCGCTGATGCGGAGCTGAGTCTTTGCGCCCATCTCCTCCAGCGACACGGCCACGCGCCCGCCGGCGGGCGTGAATTTGACGGCGTTGCTCAGCAGATTGCTCACGATCTGCTCCAGGCGCCCGCGATCGCCCCAGACCCGGCCGGTCGCCGAGCGGAGCGACAGCGAGATGCAGACGTCCTTCGCTTCCGAGGCCGGAGTTACAGAGTCGATGATCGCCTGGATGACCTCGGCCATGCTGACCGGCTGCCGCTTCAGGTCCACCTTGCCGCAGAGGATGGCGGAGACGTCGAGCAGCGTCTCGACGAGCTTCAGCTCGGCCATGCCGTTGCGCTCGATCACCTCGAGGCCGCGCTGCACCCTGGCCGCGTCAGGCTTGTCCGTGCGGAGAAGAATGTGCGCCCAGCCGAGGATAGAGGTCAATGGAGTTCGCAGCTCGTGGCCGAGCGTGCAGAGGAACTCGTCTTTCATCCGGTCGGCGGCCTCGGCCCTGGAACGCGCCGCCTGCTCGCTGGCCAGCAGCTTCTCCCGCTCTTCCTCCGCCCGCTTGCGCTCGGTGATGTCCGTGGAGATGGCGCACACAGCATAGGGCTTGCCTTCCGCGTCGAACAGAGGGCACTTGACCGAGATATAGGTGTGCATCCCGTCGCCCTGCGGCACCACCTCCTCGGTCTCCAGGGGCTCCTGGGCCTCCAGCACCCGCCTGTCGAAAGAGCGGAATGTCTCGGCCTGCTCCGGGGGGAAGAGATCGTGGTCGGTCATGCCGACGATCGACTCGGTCGATTTGGTCGACTTGATCGACTCGGTCGACTCGATCGACCCGGTCGACTCCACCGTCGGTTGGAACAGCTGCCTGAAACGGCGGTTGCTCAGCAGGTATCGGCCCTGCAGGTCCTTCACGTAGACCATGGCCGCCGAATTGTCGATGATGGCCTGCAGCATGCCCTGGCTTTCGCGCAATGTCTCCTCGGCCCGCTTGCGCTCGCCGTTCTCCTGTTTCAGGAGATCGTTGGCCGCTGCAAGCTCGGCCGTGCGCTCCTCCACTCTCCGCTCCAGCTTGTCGTGGGCGCATCGCAGCGCGGCCTCCAATCGCTGGCGCTCCTCGATTTCCCGCCGCAGCTGCACGTTCTGCGCCTCGAGCTCCGCGCGCATCGTAGACAGTTCCAGGTGCGTCTTGATTCGCACCAACACCTCGTCGAGCTCCAGAGGCTTGACGACGTAATCGACGCCGCCGGCTTCGAACCCGGCCACCTTGTGGGCCGTCTCTTCCAGAGCGGTCATGAAGATCACCGGAATTCCCCTGGTGTTTTCAGACGCTTTCAGGCGCCGGCACGTCTCGAAGCCGTTCATTCCCGGCATCAACACATCGAGCAGGATCAGATCGGGAGAAAGGAGCTCGGCCCGCTCCAGCGCATCTTCACCATCCTGAGCGACAGCCACCCGAAAGCCTCGCTCCTCGAGCTGAGCGGCTGTCGAGGCCATGCTTTCAGGCACATCGTCGACCATCAGGATGGTATACGACGGGGCACCGGGCTCTGAGGTTGTGTTCATTGGAGACGATGGCAACGTAGCGCCAGCGTGAACCGGTCGCGACGACCTTCTAACTCATCCGCCCACTATGGTTTTTCGCCCGGGCGCGCTCGCCATGGCCGTCGTTCGGGCTGCGCGGTCGGAGGAGCTGTCGTGATGCCGTGCCGGAGCTGCGCCTGGAGCATACCGCGGAGCCGCTTGATCTGGAAGCTTCGCGCCACCGCGCGCACCTGCCCGCTCCACGCTCCGAGCTGCGGGTCGGCCTCCTCGAGCCGAACGAGCTCGTTCAGCACCTGGGAGATGAGCCCTCTGTCGGCCAGCTCGACGAGCCGAGCCAGCTCCTGGGCCGGCGGGGCGGGGAGCGTGCAGAGCTCCTCATCGGCCAGGGTGTGCATGGGCACGGCCGCGCTCTGCCCCGCTCGGCGCCGCCACTCGAGCTGGAGCGTGCCTCGGAGCAGCTCCAGAAACGCGCCGGCCTGTACCGGCTTGGACAGAAAATCGTCGCATCCCGCGCTCAGGCTCTTGTGCCGCTCGACCTCCGAGGTGCTGGCGGACGAGGCGATGATCGCGGTTCGGGCGAGCTCGGGCCTCTGCCGCAAGCGCCGTGTCGCCTCGTATCCGTCCATGCCCGGCATGGCCAGGTCCATCACGATGACGTCCGGCGTCCGGTCGAGGGCAAGCGCGAGCGCGCGCTCGCCGCCGTCGGCCTCCAGCAGCTCGAAGCCGAGCGGCTCCAGCAAGTCGCGCAGCAGCGCGCGGTTCTCGGCGTTGTCGTCCACCACGAGGATCGTGCGGCGCTCGCCCTCGTACCCGATGATCGCCTCCCACGACAGCCCCGCGCGCCCCTCGGGCGCGGTCGCCTCGAGCAGCCGGAGCGTCGCCGTGAAGACCGTGCCTCGGCCGAGCTGGCTATCGACCTCGATGCTGCCGCCCAGCCGCTCGATGAGCTTCTTCGTGATCGCCAGCCCCAGCCCCGTGCCCTCGGCGTGCCGCTTCTCGTCGCCGACCTGCTCGAAGGCCTCGAAGATGCGCTCGAGGTGCTCTGGGGCGATGCCGGGGCCTGTGTCCTCGATCTGGAAGCGCACCGTGCGCCATCGGTCCTCCGGCGGCTCCAGCACCTCGACGCGCAATGTCACCCCGCCCTGCTCGGTGAACTTGATGGCATTGCCCAGCAGGTTGAGCAGCACCTGCATCAGCCGCTTCTCGTCGGCGCGCACCACCAGCCGCTCGGGGCCGACACGCTCGTAAGCGAACGAGAGACCCTTCTCCTCGGCGCGCACCCGGCAGAGGTTGGCCACGGTCCGGAGGAGCGTGGGCAGATCGACGGCGGTCGGGCGGACGTCCATCTTGCCGGCCTCGATCTTGGCCAGATCGAGCACGTCATTGATGAGGCCGAGCAGGTGCGTGCCGGCGGTGTGGATGACGCGGGCCGCGTCGGCGGCTTTGGGGGGCAGGTCGGGCAGCCGGCCGAGCACCTGCGCATAGCCGAGGACGCTGTTGAGGGGTGTGCGCAGCTCGTGGCTCATGCTGGACAGGAACTCGCTCTTGGCGCGGCTGGCGAGGTCGGCCGCCTGCTTCGCGGCTGCCAGCTCGGCGGTGCGCTGCTCCACCTCGCGCGCCAGCCGCTCGCTGTAGGCCGAGAGCTCGGTGGAGAACGTGGCGTTCTCCACCGCCGTCGCCGCCAGCGCGCCGAGGAGCGTCACCAGCTCGACGCGCGCCTGGGGGAAGGCGTCCTCCACGCTCGGGTGCTCCAGGTACATCACCCCGGAGAGGCGCCCCTGGTGCACAAGCGGCACGGCGAGCACCGAGCCGGGCCGGCGGGCGAGCAGGTAGGGGTCCTCGTCGAAGCGGCTGTCGCACGCCGCCTGCCCGAGCACCACCGGCTCCTTGCCGCGCGCGACGTACTGCACAAGCGTCGCCGGCAGCCGCGTCGAGCCGGCGACGGGCTCGTTGAGCGCCAGCTCGACCTGCTGGGGATTGACGGTGAGCAGCGCCGCGATGACGAGCTCGCCGCCCTGCGTGAGGGCGAGCACGGCGCGCTCGGCGCCGGAGTACTCGGCGAGCAGGCGGAGCATGCGGGTGACGAGCGAGCCGAGGTTGCGGTCGCCGGAGAGCGCCTGCGCGGCGCGCAGCGCGGAGGCGATGTCCAGGTACGCGTGGAGCGCGCGGTCGGTGATGGTCATGCTCGTCGGCACGGGCGCCCCGTCCGGCGGCTCGTCCCCCGCGAGCGCCGGGCGGCCCGAAGCCGCGATGCTGTCCGGGTAGCGCTGGGCGAGCCGCGCGGCCGCCGCGCGTGCCCCCCAGCGCAGGTAGGCGTCGTGCGCGGCCGAGAGGTAGGCGCGGGCCAGGGCGCGGTGCCCGCGGGCGAGGCGGTGCTCGCCGGCCAGGCGCAGGCCGAGCGCCTCCGTGTTGACCCGATCCTGGTCGCGGGCCTGCTCGATGGCCTGGTCGTACAGCCGCCCGGCCTCCTCGTGCTCTTCCCGGGCGCGAGCGCGGCCCGCCTCCATCAGCAGGCGCACGGCCTCGAAGCTCTCGGGGCAGCCCTGGGCCCAGAGGGCGAGGCGCGCGCCGTGAAAGGCCAGCCGATCCTCGAGCAGCGCGCGCCGCTCGGCGGTGGCGGTGGGGAGGGCATGCGCTCCGGCGACGCAGAGCGCGAACGTCAGGGCGATGAGCATGGGCGTGCCCCACGAGACCTGCCACTCCGGCTCGACGACGAGGACCGCCTCGATCGCCCACGCGTCAGCGCCGAAATGGACCCCGGTCCACCCCGCCATGGCCATCGAGGCGGTCAGGAGCGCCATCGATTTCGCGTCCCGCGCGGGTCGCGCGATCTCCTCGAGCGCCTGCTCCAGGGCGCGCGCGGCCTGGGCCTGCGAGAGCGCGGCGGCCGAGCGGGCAAGGAGGTTCCGGAAGTCCATCGCCATCGGGTCGCGGTAGGCCATGCGGTCGAGGTCGCGCGTGACGCGATCGAGGTCATCTCCGGCGATCAGCTCGAACATCGCCCCCTGGATCTCGCTGAAGGCCTCGGCGACGAGGTCGCGCTCCTCGGCGGCGGTGCGCGCCGCGCGCGCGTACAGCTCCCTCATCTTCGGAGGCGGCGTCCAGTACATGGCGGCCACCGTGGCGTTGAAGCGCGCGGTGGCGCGCGCGACGTCGTACTGATCGACGAGCGCCAGCATCGGCTCGCTCAGCCGGCGCCCCAGGGGCAGCTTCCCCAGGAGGTAGGCCAGGAGCAACGCCGTGCACACGCAGCCCGCGAACGAGCTCTTCGTCAGCCCGTACCGCAGCGTCTCCAGCGCGAGCATCGGCGAGCAGCACCGGCTCAGCGAGGGCATCCAGAAGGAGGCGCAGGGCCCCAGCACCTCCAGGATCCTGCACCGCAGCGCGTGGGCGCGGTCGGTGCTCATCGGCAGCGCCTTCCAGTCCTCGACGGTCATGCGCTGCAGGGCGGGCTCGATCTCGGTGATGAGCGCGTCGAACAGCGCCCGCTGCTCCTCCTGGGTCGTCGGCAGCGGCCGCCCGAGCCACGCCATCGCCGAGAGGCCGAGCTCGATGCCCTGCGCGAAGCGGCCGGTGACATGAAGAAACACGATCAGGACGCCGGCCACGCGCGCGCGCTCGAGCGCGTCCCGCGATCGCTCCAGGCAGCGCTGAAAGAGCCGCTCCGCTTCGTCGACGCGCTCCGCGAGCCAGAGCGCCTCGGCCATGGCCAGGTGCACCTCGAAGGTCGTCTCCGGGGCCTCGGTCCACCCCTCGTCGCCCAGCTGCGACGCGGCCGTCCCGAGGAACGCCACGGCCTGCGCGTAGGCCGCGCTGGCCTTGGCCCGCTGCCCCGCGCGCAGGTTCTGCTCCGAGAGATCGCGCTTCTCCTGGGCGTCCGTCAGCCGCTCGGCGGCCCGGTTGCGGTGGTAGAGCGTCGCGAACAGCTCCCCATCGGCGCACGCGACGCCGTACCGAGCCCGCAGCGCTCGGCCGATCCACAGGTGCAGCGACAGCCGCTGCTCTGCCGTGAGCGCCTCGTAGGCGGCCTGCTGGACCCGGTCGTGCACGAAGGCATAGGCCTCGTGCCCCCGATCGGCCTCGTGCACCAGGAGCCCCTCGCGCGCCGCCTCGGCCAGGAGCGCGCTGACCGTCTCCGCCTCTTGCCCAACGAGGTGCGCCAAGAGCTCCGCGTCGAACCGGTCGCCGACGCACGCCGCCGTCTGCAGCGCCCGCTGCAGCTCGGGCGACAGCCGCTCCAGCCTGCGGGTCAGCAGCGCGACGACGTTGTCCGTGATCCCCGCCCGCTCGATCGCCTCGCGCTGCCATTGCCAACGCCCCGTCTCCGCGTCGCGCGAAAGCAGCTTCCGCTCGTGCAAGAGCTGCAGAGACTGCCCGACGAAGAACGGGCTGCCGTCCGTCTTGTCCTTGACCAGCCGCGAGAGCTCCTCCACCTCGGCCTCGGGCCGATCGAGCATGTCCGCGACCATCGCCGCGACCGCTTCCGCGCCGAGCGGCGAAAGCGCGATCCGTCCGGTCACGGCGCCCGGGGCCGCGGAGGCGGAGAGCAGCGCGTTCAACGGGTGCTCCGGGCTCACCGCCTCGTCCCGGTAGGCCCCCACCACGAGCAGGTGCTGGCCCGCGGGCTCGTTCAGAAGCTCGCCCAGGAGCGCCAGCGACGCCGCGTCCGCCCACTGCAGGTCATCGATGAACAGCACAAGCGGGTGCTCGCCCGTGGCCAGCGTCCGCACGAAGCGCAGCACCGTCGTCTGGAAGCGGAGCTTGGCCTCCATCGGCCCGAGCTCGACCAGCGGCCTCGGCTCGCCCAGGATGTGCACGAGCTCGGGCATGAGCTCGACGAGGATCTGCCCGTTCGGCCCCGCGGCTTCCTGGAAGGCCTGCCTCCAGCGCTCCAGCACCTCGGCCGGGTCCGCCAGCCGCCGCCGCACCACCGACCGCAGCGCCTGCGCCAGCGCCGCGTACGGCGTGCTGCGCTGCAGCTGGTCGAACTTGCCGGCGGCGAAGATCCCCCGCCGCGCGCGCACCTGGCCCTGCAGCGCCTGCACCAGCGCCGACTTGCCCACGCCCGACGGCCCTGCCACGAGCGCCAGGACCGTCGCGCCGCCGCACGCCTGGTCGAACAGCGCCGCGAGCGCGGCGCTCTCGCGCTCCCGACCGAACAGGCGCGACGGGGCTCGGACCCGATCGTCCCAGTCGCGCTTCGCCAGCGGAAACGGCGCCACGGTGCCCGTCTCGACCCAGGCCCGCGCGGCCCGCTCCAGATCCCAGGCCGCGCCGCTCGCCGTCTGGTAGCGGTCCTCGGGCCTCTTGGCCATCAGCTTGAGCACGATCCCGCTCACGGCCTCGGGGATGCTTCGCTCCGGCGCCCGCTCGTGCGGGGGCACCGGCGCCCGGGCGATGTGCGCGTGGATCAGCTCCAGCGCGTCGGCCGCGTCGAAGGGCAGCGCGCCGGTCAGCAGCTGGTAGAGCGTGGCGCCCAGCGCGTACAGGTCCGCCCGGGCGTCCGGCGCTCGGTTCATCCGGCCCGTCTGCTCGGGCGCCATGTACGCCAGCGTTCCGGAGACCGCCTCCGGCGACCTCTGCGCGGCGAGCTCGGGCGTCCACCGGGTCGCGAGCCCGAAGCCGATCAAGCAGGCGCGCGTCCGCTCGGCGTCGACCAGGACGTTATCCGGCTTGATGTCGCGGTGGAGGACGCCGCGCCGGTGCACCTCGCCCAGGCTGCGCGCAACCGCGGCGCCCAGGCGCAGCGCGCCCCCCACCGGCAGCGGGCCCTGGTCGAGCACGCGCGCCAGCGAGGTATCGACCCAGGGCTCCAGCACGAGGACCGGCTTCGCGAGCGCGCGCGGAGCCGGCGGCTCGCCGCAGGGAGCTCTCAGCATCGCTGGCGCGCTGCTCCTGGACTCGGCCGCTCGCGCGACGCACGTATCCGTGTGCAGGACCTCCCCCGTAACGTAGTCCATGTCGAATTCTCGACGATGCGATGGCGCTTGTCACTCGCTATCGTGAATGAGCTCGATCGCACGCGCCGGTGTCGAGGGTCGGGTCGGGAATGGCCGCGCCGCACAAGAGAGCTGGCCGGACAGAGCGAGTTTGCCAGCAGGGGTGGTGGGAGAAATACCCCACCCGGCCGGAACGATGAGCCGCCAAGCGCGCCAAGGACGCCGGGAAAAGCATAAAAATCCTGGCGTCTTATGGCGTCTTGCGTTGCGTTCTCGCCTCCAGCACGCGGCGAGGCATCACGCGGTGCCGGCCGGGACGCTGCCGGCCAGCACGAACCAGCGGTTCTCCCGGGCGAGCGCGTCGAGCTCGTCCACGAGGCGCGAGAGCGCCGCGTCTGGCACGATGAGGCCCGGCAGGTTGATGTCGGTGACCCTCGGGCCCTCGGGGCCGAGCCACCGCGCCCCCGCTCCGGGGCGGGGGCGCTCGCCGGCCTGCGCCCCGAGAGGGCTCAGGCCGTCTCGAGGAACTTGCGCACCTGGGACTCGATCGCGCTGCCGGGCACGATGAAGGGCTTGTCCGTGATGTCCACGGAGAAGCTCTGAGCTGCGACGGCATACGTCCCCTTCACGGTCCCCGCCGGCGTCGGGACCGAGAAGTCGCCCTTGCCCTCGTTGCCCGCGAACTTGCCGCCGGCCTTCTCGATCGCCGCCTTGGCCTTCGCGACGATGTCTTGAGAGGAACCGTTGAAGGGGACTGAGAAGCTGTGCTTTGCCATGTCGTCTCCTGAGGTGCTCGAGCGCCATCCTGGTACGGCGCGAGGTGCGCCGGAGGTTAGTGCGGCCCCGCCACGGGTACCAGCGCGAACTTGCTGGGCCCTCCGCGCGCGGCAGATCGCGCGGGATCGCTGCGCGCCGCAGGGCCGCGTGGGATGGCGGGTGATGGCAGCAGGCTGCGCGTCGCTGCCAGGCGAAGGTTGACGGGACGGCCGCCGCGGCGCCTCGAACCCGCGCGTCGGGAAGGATTGCGCTTGACAAGACGGACGGAATCGCCGCTTTCTATGCGCCGATTGCTCCCAGTCGTGAACCGAGGACTTATGAAGGACCTTTTTCTCAAGCAGTCGATCCTCCGCCGAGCGGGGCGGGTGTCCGCGCTCGCGCTCGCGCTCGGGCTGAGCGCTGGATGCGTGGTCACGCAGGGCCCCGGCGCGGGGGCCGCCCCTCCTGGCGGCGCGAGCCCCGGCGCGAACGGTGACGCGAGCGCCGCGGGGGGCTCCGCGCCCGCGCAGACCAACCTGCTCAAGGCATCCAACTTCGACGACAACAAGAGCCTGCCCTGGACCACCTCGTTCACCGCGCCTGGCGCGGGCAGCGCCGAGGTGAAGAAGGGGGCCTATTGCGTCACGGTGACGAACAAGGGGTCAAACAACTGGGACGCCCAGTTCCGCCACCGGGAGATGGTGATTCAGAAGGGGCACCGCTACACCCTTGAGTACAAGGCCTGGGCGTCCTCGCCCACGAAGGCGCGCCCGAAGGTCGGCATGTCGGGGCCGCCTTACGAGGAGTACTGGTCGGACACCGTGATCCTCGGGACCGAGCCCAAGACCTTCTCCGGCAAGTTCACGATGGGGAAGGCCGATGACGCCACGGCGGAGCTCGCGTTCCACATCGGCGGCGCCATGGCGTCGGCCAAGGAGCCGTTCGAGGTCTGCATCGACGACATCCGCCTGGACGACCCGCAGTTCAAGGCCGCGGCGCCCGTGACCGAGGCGACGGCGCCGAAGGTCGCCGTGAACCAGGTCGGGTATCTGCCCGGCACCATCAAGATCGCCACCGTGAACAGCGCGGCGACCGCGCCGGTCGCGTGGGAGCTGCTCGACGCCTCCGGCAAGTCGGTCGCCCACGGCCAGACCAAGGTCTTCGGAAAGGACGGCGCCTCGGGCGATCACGTCCACCTCGTCGACTTCACGGCCGTCAAGGCGCCTGGCCAGGGCTACGTGCTCAAGGTGGGCGAGGAGAAGAGCTTCCCGTTCGACATCGGAACGGGCCTTTACCAGAAGCTCAAGTACGACGCGCTCGCGTATTTCTACCACAACCGGAGCGGCATCGAGATCAAGATGCCGTTCGCCGGCAAGCCCGAGCTGGCGCGCCCGGCGGGGCACCTCCACGACAAGAGCACGCCCTGCCTGAAGGACAGCGGCTGCGACTATTCGCTCGACGCGTCCCGCGGCTGGTACGACGCCGGCGACCACGGCAAGTACGTCGTCAACGGCGGTATCTCGGTGTGGACGCTGCTCAACTGGTACGAGCGCACGAAGCACATCGGCGCCTCGAGCGCCGACTTCGCGGACGGCAAGCTCAACATCCCCGAGGGCAAGAACGGCGTGCCCGACATCCTCGACGAGGCGCGCTGGGAGCTCGAGTTCCTGATGGGCATGCAGGTGCCGGAAGGCAAGCCGCTCGCCGGCATGGTCCACCACAAGATGCACGACGAGTCGTGGACGGGCCTCGGCCTCGCGCCGCACGAGGACAAGCAGGCGCGCTTCCTCCACAAGCCGAGCACCGCGGCGACGCTCAACGTGGCGGCCACGGGGGCGCAGTGCGCGCGCATCTGGAAGACGGTGGACGCGGCGTTCTCGGCGAAGTGCCTGAAGGCCGCCGAGCGCGCCTGGGCGGCGGCGAAGCAGAACCCGGCCCTCTACGCGCCGCCCGGCGGCGACAAGGGCGGCGGGCCCTACGACGACAAGGACGCCAAGGACGAGTTCTACTGGGCCGCGGCGGAGCTCTTCGTCACGACGGGGAAGCCGGAATATAAGCAGTTCCTGCAGGCCTCGCCGCTCAACGCGCGGTTCCCGATGGAGATCTACTGGGGGGTCACGGACGGGCTCGGCCAGATCTCGATGGCGATCGTGCCCGGCCACGTGGACGCGGCGTGGCAGCAGCAGATCCGCGGCCGCATCGCGAAGGCGGCCGACCACTACCTCGCCATCGCGGACAAGGAGGGGTACCGGACGCTCGTCGCTCGGACGCCTGAAGGCAAGTACGACTGGGGCTCGAACTCGGCCGTGCTGAACAACATGCTCGTGGTGGCGCTCGCCCACGACTTCACCAAGCAGCCGAAGTACCTCGACGGCGTGGTGCTGGGCATGGACTACATCCTCGGGCGCAACCCGCTCGGGCAGTCGTACGTGACCGGCTACGGCGACAAGCCGCTCGAGAACCCGCACCACCGGTTCTGGGCGCACCAGGCGAACAGCAAGTACCCGAAGGCGCCGCCCGGCGCGGTCTCCGGCGGCCCGAACTCCTCGCTCCAGGATCCTTACGTCCAGAGCGCCGGCCTCAAGGGGTGCGTCGCGCAGCGGTGCTTCGTGGACAACATCGAGGCCTGGAGCGTGAACGAGATCACGATCAACTGGAACGCGCCGCTCGCGTGGGTGACCGGCTTCCTCGACGAGAAGGCGAAGCTGTAGCCGCCTTGGCCTGAGGGCTCCCGCCGCCCACGGTGCGGCCGCCGGCGCGCCGGTGGTACCATCCGCCTGGTCCTCGTGGAGCTCCGACCCGACGCCGTCATCGCGGACAAGCTGCACCTGCTGAGGCCTCTCGGGCAGGGCGGGATGGGCGTCGTGTGGGCGGCGCGGCACCTCGCCCTCGACACCGACGTCGCGGTGAAGTTCATCCGCCCCGAGCGGGCGGCGGAGCGTCCTGCCCTCGTCGCGCGCTTCCAGCGCGAGGCGAGGGCCACGGCGCGGATCGCGCACCCGCACGTGGTGCAGGTCATGGACTACGGCGTCGTCGACGGCGCCGTGCCGTACCTCGTGATGGAGCTCCTGCGCGGCTTCTCGCTGGCCGAGCTCCTCGAGCGCGGCGGCCGCCTCAGCTTCGCCACCGCGAGGTCGCTCGTGCGGCAGGTGGGGAGCGCGCTCGAGAGCGCCCACGAGCTCGGCATCGTGCACCGCGACATCAAGCCCCACAACGTCTTCATCACGGAGGGGGGCCAGGGATACCCGCTCTTCGTCAAGGTGCTCGACTTCGGCGTCGCGAAGGTGGCGGGCGACGCGGCGGTGCCGGCGGCGAACCCCGCGCTCACCGAGACAGGGATGGTGATCGGATCGGCGCCTTACATGAGCCCCGAGCAGCTCGAGGGGAGCAAGGACGTCGATCTCCGCTCCGATCTCTGGTCGCTCGGCGTCATCCTCTACGAGGCGCTGACCGGCGCGCTGCCGTTCCAGGGCAGCTCGTTCGTCGCCGTCGGCGCGGCGGTCCTGAAGGGGAGGTTCCGCCCCGCGAGCGAGCAGAGGAGAGGACTGCCGGCGTCGATCGACGACTGGTTCTCCAAGGCGCTCTCCGTCGATCCGACCTGCCGATTCCAGTCGGCGCGCGAGATGGTCGATGCGTTTCCGAGCCTGGAGGTCCGGACGGCGGGCGTCGACGCCCCCGCGGGCCGCCATCACCCGGCCGCGTTCGCCACGACCGTGGCCGCGCCGGTCGCCCTTCTGGGCGCGCCCGACGGCGCCGGCGAGCTCGCGAGAGAGCCTGTCACCTCAGGCACGCTCGCGAGCTCGAGCGCGCTCGCGGGCGACCCTGGGACGGCGGCCCCTGTCCCTGACACAGCGGCTGGCCACACCGTGCTCCACCAGCGCGCCGCGGAGCGGCCCGCGGCGCGGGGCCGCGGAGGCGGCGAGCCTGCGCGTGAGAGGCGCCTCCGCCGCGCCGCGCCGCTCGCCGCCGCCGCGTGCGCCGCGGGCGCGGGGGTGTACCTCTTCCTGCGCGAGCCGTGGGCCGGATCGGGCGGCTGCCCGGCCGGCATGGTGCTCGTCGAAGGCACCGAGTTCCAGATGGGCTCCGACGCGGACGCGGAGACGCCCAGCGACGAGACCCCGCGACATGGCGTGACCGTGGGTCGGTTCTGCCTCGACGTCACCGAGGTGACGGTGAAGGCCTACTCGGACTGCAAGGCCTGCGATCGCCCGCAGGAGACCGTCGAGTCGGAGGGGCTCACGCCCAGCGGCCGCTCCTTCTGGAGCCAGTTCTGCAACGGCCCCGAGGCGCTGGACCACCCCATCAACTGCGTCGATTGGTACCAGGCGAAGGCGTATTGCGCCGCCTCCGGCAAGCGGCTGCCCACCGAGGCGGAGTGGGAGCTCGCTGCGCGCGGCGAGGACGCTCGGACCTACCCCTGGGGCCACGCGCCTCCCTCGGGCGAGCGCCTCAACGCCTGCGGGCCCGAGTGCAGCCGGATGCTGACGGAGCGGCTCGAGAAGGTGGGGAAGGGGCCGTGGCCTCGCATGTACAACGACGGCGACGCGGCCCCGGCGACCGCCCCCGTCGGACGATCGCCGGCCGGGAAATCGCCCGTCGGCGCCCTGGACCTGGCCGGCAACGTCTGGGAGTGGACCGAGAGCCATTATTGCCCCTACGACAGGGACGATTGCGACGACTCCCGCCGTGTGCTCCGCGGCGGCGGGTGGGATACGGTCGAGAGCCAGTATGTGCGCTCCGCGCACCGCCGCCCGAGCGCTTCCACGGCGCGCGGCTGGAGCATCGGCTTCCGCTGCGCCAAGGCACCGTAGGTCCGCGGGTCGGAGCTCCCGGAAGCATGTCGACCTGAAGCTCGTCAGTTGAAGCTGGAGAGACTGAAGTTTCCTGACATCCACAGAAACGCTTGGACCTCCTGCCCGCCCAGGTTGGGCCGTGGCACACGCCGTCGAGCGCCTTCCGTTCCCGCGGGTGGAGCCTCATGACAGTCGAGTGGCCGCGCGGTGCGCCCGCGTCGCCGGCGACTGCGATCACGCGCGCGATGGAGGCAGCATGAAAACGAACCGGACTCGCCTGGGGATCTCTGCGCTCTTTGCCATGGCTTCCTTCGGGCTCGCGATCGCGGGCTTCGCCGACACGATGGAACGGCCGGAGGACGAGAGAGACGTGGACTGGAGGGCCTGCCAGCAGCTGCATGCCCGCGCCTCCGGCCAGGTGGAGCGTGTCCGGGCCGCTTACCAGGCATGTGCTTCCGACAACGATTGCGTCATGGTCGATACGAGCACCGAGTGCGGCGGCACTTGTGGCGAGGTGGTCAACCGGGCGGGCGTCCACCAGATGAGGCGCCTCATCGTCCACCTCGACGCGACCGTATGTCGCGAGCATCGGAGGATGGGCTGCCCCTACGGCACGCCTGCGTGCCTCGCGTCCAGGCCCGTCTGCGCCGCCGGTGCGTGCACGTTCGCCCCTCTGTAGGGGACGTCGCGCGACCCGGCGTCACCGCGCCGGCGCGGGCTGCCCGGGCGCGCTCAGACCTCCAGCGCGCTCTCGACGATGCGATGCACGAGGCCGTACTCCTGGGCCTCGCGCGCCGTCATCCACAGGTTGCGCTCGGTCTCCTGCGCGATCTTCGCGGGCGCCTGCCCCGTCGCCGCCGCGAAGATGCGGTTGAGCCGATCGCGCGCGGCCATGATCTGGGCCGCCTCGATCTCGATGTCCGAGGCGGGGCCGCGCACGCCGCCGAGCGGCTGGTGCAGGAGGAAGCGCGTGTTCGGGAGCGCGAACCGGTTCTCCCGCCGCGCGGCGACGAAGATCAGCGCGCCCGCGCTGGCGACCCAGCCGGTGCCGATCACCTTGACCTCGGGCCGGATGAAGCGAATCACGTCGTGGATCGTGTCCCCCGACTCCACGTGCCCGCCCGGGGAGTGGATCAGGATCCGGATGGGCTTTTCGCCGTCATCGCTCGCGAGGGCGAGGAGCTGCGCGGTGGTCGCCTGCGCCAGCTCGCTCGTGATCTCCCCGAAGATCAGGACGGTCCGGCTCCTCAGCAGGCTGCTCTGGATCTTGTCGGGCAGCGCGCGGGGGAGCGCTTCTTCGTTCGGCGTGGAATCCGGCGTGGAATCGAGGCGCGTCATGGCCCCGAGCTTCCGGCGGCCCTCGCCCGCGCGCCATGACCGCGAGGCGCGGAGTCATGCTCGCGCGTCTCGATCCACGAGCGAGCGCTGGACGAGCGGCCTCGGCGCGGGCAACCATGGGGCATGGCGGACGAGATGGAGCGGCTGCTTCCCCGCGGCGTGGTGGTCTCCCGGCATCGCGGCCACCCTGGCGCGCCCTGGCGCGCGGGCGCGGGCGCGGACGATCCGCCGAGCCTCCACGTCGTCGTGCAGGGCGCCTTTCGCCTCTCTCAGGACGGCGTGTGCGCGCTGGAGCTCGACGCCGGCGACGTCGTGCTCCTCGGGTTCGGCCCGCGCGGCGAGGGGCCCCGCGAGCAGAGCCTCCGCTGCGTCGCGCCGCCGCCCGGGCGCGCTCCCGCCGAGGCGGAGCTGATCTCGGCGACCTACGCCGCCGCGCCCCGCGGGGCGCTCGCCTCGCTCGCGCCCGTGGTCCACCTGCCTGCCGGCGAGGTGCGGCGCGCGCCGGGGCTCTCTGCGGTCGTGGGCCTGCTGCGCGCCGCGCTGGCGGAGGCTTCCCCGGGGCAGGCCCAGCTGGCGCGCTCCCTCCTCGATCCGCTGCTCGCCTACGCGCTGCACTGCCACGAGCATGCGCGCGAGGGGCGCGCGTCGCGCGCGCTCGACCGTCGCGGCGCGCGCGCCTACGACCGTCGCGTCGCGCGCGTGCTCCGGCTCATGCAGGAGAGGCCGGCCGAGCGCTGGAGCGTCGAGGCGCTCGCGAAGGCGGCGGGCCTCTCCCGCGCCGCCCTGGCGCGGCGGTTCCTCGCCGAGCTGGGGGTCCCGCCGCTCCGCTACCTCGCCGAGCTCCGCATGCAGCGGGCGGCCGAGCTGCTCGCCGAGGGCGACGGCTCGCTGGCCGCCGTGGCGGCCGAGGTCGGGTACGACTCGGAGTTCGCGTTCAGCCGCGCGTTCAAGCGGCACACGGGCGAGGCGCCGGGCGCGTTCCGCAGGCGCAGCCGCTCCGAGGGGGCCGCGTTTCGCCTGCCGCCGGTCCGCGCGGCGGCGTGACGTCGGCCGCGGCGATCCGGACGTCCCAGGCGTCGTCCTCGACATGCGGCGGCCGCGGCGCGACACGATGAGCACGGTACGGCGCTCTCGGCGTGGCAGGGCTGTTCCGGGGTGGGGGGCACGCCTTCCTCTCCCTCACGTCGTCTGCCGGCCGCCAAGAAACTTTTCTTTGAGTATCGTCCTCCGCGATGTCGAGAACGCCGCGTGGGTTCCGACTCCTCTGCGAACGCGCGCCCGATGCGGTGCGCGCACGCTGAAAGGGAGATGACGATGAAATACCTCCTGATGATGCACGTGCCGACCCGAGAGCCCTACGCGTTGATGAGCTGGCCGCCGAAGGACCTGCAGGCGCACCTCGCGTTCCTGAACAGCTTCAACCAGAAGCTCCGCGAGTCGGGCGAGCTCGTGGGGATCGAGGCGCTGACCGCGCCCGACCAGGCCAGGCTCGTGCGCGCCGGCAAGGACGGCAAGCCCATCACCGACGGCGTGTTCCCCGAGACCAAGGAGTTCCTCGCCGGCTTCTGGGTGGTGGACGTCGGGAGCCCCGAGCGCGCCTATGAGCTCGCCGCGGAGGCGTCCGCCGCGCCCGGGCTCGGCGGCGAGCCGCTCAACATGGCCATCGAGGTGCGGCAGGTGATGAGCGGGAGCGAGCTCCCCAGAGAGCTCCTGTGAGCTCACCCTCGCTCGGCGCGCTGAACGGGCCGCCGACCACGCTGAGCTTCGCGTACGCTCCCGCGGGCGAGGCGCCGACGTGCTTCACCGCGCCGCCCATGCGACCGAGGATCGGACGGAGCGGCTCCAGCACCGCGGCGTCTCCGCCGACGAGGAAGGTCAGGTTGCCCCTCTCGGCGTGTGGGCGAGAGCCGACTGCGGTGGCTCAACGCCAGCCGCGATCGTTGAGCGGATAGGAAGTCCAAGCGCCCGATGGGACGCTCATCCCGAAAGGAACAGTCTCGATGAAAAAGGATCGCGAAGGCCAGAGGATCGCTGCTTCGAACGAGGCGCCCCGCGGCGCGCGCTTCATCCACGCCGCGGGGGCGGCGCTCCTTGCGGTGCATGCGCTGGTGGGTTGCTCGAGCGAGCGCGACGTCCCTGCCGGCCATGGCGGCAGCGGCGCTGGCGAAGGGAGCGGCGGTGAGGGCGGCAGCGGCGAGGGCGGCAGCGGCACGGGCGGCGCGGGCGGCGGTGCTGGCGGAGAGGGCGGCGAGGGCGAGGGCGGCGGCGCTGGCGGTGCTGGCGGTGCTGGCGGCGAGGGCAGTGGCGCTGGCGGCGAGGGCGGCGGCGTCACGGTGTCGGCCGAGTTCTTCGACGACTTCAGCTACAGCGGCGTCGCCGACGACGGTCTCAAGAGCCGGTGGTGGGTACGGACGACCGACGGAGCGCCCGGGGTCGACGGCGCACAATGGCTCTCGTCCAATGTGTCGTTCATCGACGATCCCGATCTCGCCTCGAACAGGCTGCTGCGGCTCGAAGCGACCTCGCGTGGATCGGGAGCGAGCACCTCGCACGCGGAGATCCAGTCCAACGACGACAGGTTCCGCTTCGGGACCTACTCCGCCAGGGTGAGATTCCGCAACACGCCCCTGACCGGGACCCGGCACCTCGGCGACAAGCTGGTCGAGACGTTCTTCACGATCAGTCCATGGATCAACGACCCCGAGACCGATCCCAACTACTCGGAGCAGGATTTCGAGTACATGCCCAACGGCGGGTGGGGGCAGGGTGATACCAGCACGCTGTGGCTGACCTCGTGGGAGACGGCCACGCTCGAGAATACGCAGTCGAACCAGGTCGCGGGGGACCAGTCGGGCTGGAAGAGGCTCCTCCTCCAGGTCGACGCGTCCGGTATCCATTACTACATCGACGGCGCGCGGCTCTTCACGCACGACGCGACCTACGTCCCCGAGACGGACCAGCACCTCGACTTCAACCTGTGGTTCGACGAGCTCGCCGCCGGACAGACCGGCCCGCGGACGTACGCCGAGGACGTCGACTGGGTTTACTTCGCGAAGGACGTGCTCCTGTCGCAGGCCGAGGTGGACGCGCAGGTGGCCGGTTTCCGGGCGTCCTCGCGCGCCCTCGTGGACACCCTGCCGTAGACGATCGATCACGTTGGAGTCCCTGAGAAATCAACAGAAGGGAAGCGAAACCGCAAGGGGCGCGAGGGGCGCAACGCGCAGCGCGTCGAGGTCCGGTCGGACTCCACCCTTGTTTCCAAAGGCCTGAAAGAACGCGTGTACGACGGCGTCGATGGCGCGCTCGTCCTCGCTGCGGGTCATGGCAGGCCGGCCTCCCTCCAGGGGTCTTCCGAGATCACCTACGAACGCTCGACGATCGCAAAAATTCGGCGCGCCGCCGTGCGCGGCGAGGCGCGTGTGCAGCGAGGAAACGAGGGAGCTCCCCGCCCATCTCCAGCCCCAGCGTATACCAGACATGGGGGCTTGCCGGAAGCCCCCAGGCATGCCGCACCATGCTGCACCATGAAGATGCCGAAGCACGCCGTGGTGATCGCGGGTGGAGGTCCGACGGGGCTCATGTTGGCGGCCGAGCTGGCGCTGGCGCGGGTCGACGTCGCCGTCGTCGAGCGGCGCGAGAACCAGGACCTCGCCGGCTCGCGCGCGGGCGGTCTGCACGCACGCACGATCGAGGTCTTCGATCAGCGTGGCGTCGCGGAGCGCTTTCTCTCGCAGGGGCAGGTGATGCAGGTCGCTGGCTTCTCGTTCATCCCTCTCGACATCAGCGACTTCCCCGTTCGCCACAACCACGGGCTCGCGCTCCGCCAGAACAGGATCGAGCGCATCCTGGCCGACTGGGTCTCCGAGCTGCCGGTGAAGTTCTATCGCGGGCGTGACGTGACGGGGTTCGCGCAGGACGATACGGGCGTCGACGTCGAGCTGTCTGACGGCGCGACGCTACGAGCGAAGTATCTCGTCGGGTGCGACGGCGGTCGCAGCCTGGTCCGCAAGAGGGCGGGCATCGACTTCGCCGGATGGGACGCGTCGACGAGCTACCTGATCGCGGAGGTGGACATGGTGGACGAGCCCGCGTGGGGCGTCCGCCGCGGCGAAAAGGGCGTCAACGCGCTGGGTAAGCTGGAGGACGGAAAGCGTGTCGGTGTCGTGCTCGTGGAGCCGCACGTCGGCAAAGCTGACAAGCCGACGCTCCAGGACCTGCGCGATGCGCTCGTCGCGGTCTACGGCACCGACTTCGGTGTTCACAACCCGACCTGGCTATCCCGATTCAGCGACATGGCTCGGCAAGCGGCGTCCTACCGAGACAGGCGTGTCCTCCTGGCGGGCGACGCGGCGCACGTGCACGCGCCGGCAGGTGGACAGGGACTCAACATCGGCGTCCAGGACGCCGTGAACCTGGGATGGAAGCTCGCCCAGGTGGTGAGCGGCACATCGCCCGACAGCCTGCTCGATACCTATCACGCCGAGCGGCACCCCATCGCTGCCCGCGTGCTGCGCCTGACCATGGCACAAACAGCGCTCGGTCGCGGCGACGATCGAACGGAGGCCCTGCGCGAGACGGTGACCGAGCTGCTCAAGATGGACGAGCCTCGCAAGCGCTACGCCGCAATGATGTCTGGCCTCGACATTCGCTACGACCTCGGTGAAGGACACCCCCTGCTCGGACGTCGCATGCCCGATCTCGACCTGGTCACCGAGAGCGGACCGCTGCGAGTATTCACGCTGCTGCACGAGGCAAGACCGGTCCTGCTCAACCTCGGCGAGCCGGGGGCCTTCGACATCACTCCCTGGGCCGCTCGTGTTCGCCTGCTTGAAGCTCGCCCGGCTGGTGTGTGGGAGCTCCCGGTGCTCGGCGCGGTCCCTGCGCCGACTGCCGTCTTGATTCGACCCGACGGACACGTCGCGTGGGTCGGAGAAGGGACGGACCACGGCCTTCGCGACGCCCTCACCACCTGGTTCGGACCGCCCACCCGGCGGAGCGCCACGGCGTAGGGTGCCCCGGCAGCGAAGCGCACGAAAGCGCTCGACTTCGACAGTGAGCGGTACCACGAATCCAACGACGAGGAGCACATCGAGCGCCCAACTTGCAAGGGGCGTCGGAGCCGGTCCGGTCAGGGTTGGGCTCGCTGCGGCCCCTGGAAGCACACCACCCTGTCGGTCGCCACGCCATCGCCGTCCGCCGGGTGGGCGCAGGCGACGAGCTCGTCGTGCCCGCACCCGCTCACCTGGAACACGTCGAGATCGTCGAGCCTCTTCCTCGTCTCCGCGTCCTTCTCGGCGCGGTCTGCGTTCCACTTGGCGAGCCGTTCCGGGTCGTCCTTCACCTCGGCCGGCGGGGCCTCCGGCGCTCGGCCGCCGAGCACGACCGTGCCCCACTTGACGTCGGTGCGCTCGCGCACCTCGACCCTGTCCTCCGGGCAACTGTACCTCTTCGCGAAGTCTTCGCTGGCGCCTGTCTTGAGCCGCTTGCAGCCGGCGCTGGAGAGCATGACCAGGATAGCCAAGGGGTAGATCGAGAGCACCGCTCGCATTGTCCAAGGCTACACGAGCCCGTCTGCAGGCGGCAACTCCATCTACCAGCATGTCGTGGGCGTCCTGCGAGAGGACGGCATACGGTGCGGAGCTGCACGGGCATGGCGACGACGCGTACGCGCGGCGCCTCGCGCTCGATCGCGCGCAAGGCTTGCTTGAACCGCGGTATGGCTTTCACCCCACCTCGACGGTGAACGACCGTCCCACCATCGCCGATCCCGCCGTCCCCGTCGCTCCTCGCGGCCCCACGCGCACGCTCAGCAGCCCCTGGCCTGCCCGCTCCGCGCGCACCCGGAGCTCGATCACGATCGCCGGTCGCGGAGGGCGCGCCGCGGAGGCGCCTTCGGCCCGCTTCGCCGCGGGGGAGGCGGGCGCCGGCGGCTCCACCGGCCGGAAATCAGGCATCTCGATCTCGCTCGCTCGGTAGCGCGCCCCGTGGCGCGTCCAGCGCGAAAGGTGCCAGTTGTGCGGACGCTTGTAACTGTGGTGCGTGCGAGCGGTGAAGTGAGCCGCGCCGTCGGCGCTGGAGCCGGCGTCGATCAGACATCCTGTATCCTTGCCGAACCGGCGCGCCTCGAGCGCGGGCAGGGTGAGCGACTGGATCTGCTCTTCGCCCAGCGATTGGCTCACCAGCACGGTTCGCTCGTCCCACGCGAGCCCCGGCGAATCCGCGCCTCACGCCAGGTCGTTGCCAAACTGGTGACGATGCCCGCGCACCGCGCCGGACGTGTCGACGTAGACAAACTCGGTATGTCGAGAGCCACGAACGAGACGACCTCCGGCGGATCCTGGTCGCGCCGCAGCCCCTTCGTGGGAAAACGCAGCACCGTCTGCTTGCGATCCCGGCCCCCGCTCGATCGCGCGATCCCCCAGCGCGTGCAGAGCACGAAGTCGGTTCCGTTGGTCCAGAACGCCATGTGAGGGGCACAAGACGAACAAAAACTCTTCGAATCAAGCTGAATCGCCCACGCCCGAGCAGTCGACACAGATCGCCGCGCTGTCGCCGCGGCCCTCTGCACCGACGGGGGGCGTGCCTTCCTCGCCTTCTCGCGCACGACGAGCGGCCTCCTGTAGGGGGTGGCCGACTTCGCGCAGGGGTTCTCGAGCTGGACGCCATACAACACGCTCTTGCCGCGAAAGTTCGGAACGAGCCCTGCGTGTGCCATGATCTTCCCCGCCCCAACCGAGAGGCACTTCATCACGGCGGCGCGTGGGTCGACGGACCCCTCGAATCAGACGGACCGGAGGCTGTTCTGGAGCCAGGGCAGGTGGTCGGCGCGCGCCCGGCCGGCCCCGCTCCCCGGCCCGTGGCGACCCCGGAGAGCAGCCGGGGCCGCCCTGCCGGCCCCGGGACGGCGAGCTCCCCGTCCGGGCCCACCGTCCAGCTCCGCCCGTCAGAAGAAAACATCGTGATTACGAAGATTTAGGTGTAATTCAAAGAAAGATCGCCCCGCGTGTCGATCGCGTGGTCGCCCGTTCGTCGTGACGGTGGAGACAGGGCCGCGCGGTCGACGCCGCCGGGGCGCTCCTCTTCGAACCGGAAGGAAGCTCGACGATGCGATTCATGATCACCGCGGCACAGGCGACCGACGACGCGAAGCACGACGCACAGGCAGCGGCGGATGCGCCCCCGGACGAGGCGCTGTTCGCCGCGTACATGAAATACAACGAAGACATGCAAAAGGCCGGCGTGCTGGTCGCGTCCGAGGGCCTCAATCCCGCCGGGGCGCGCGCGCGCGTCGGGATTTCGGGGGGGAAGCGCGTCCTGCTCGACGGGCCCTTCGCCGAGTCGAAGGAGCTCGTCGGCGGCTTCTACCTGATCGAGGTGGGCTCGAAGGAAGAGGCGATCGCCTGGGCGCTGCGCTGCCCCGTCGGCTTCGGGAGCGCCGAGGTGCTCACGATCCACCAGATGACGGAGATCTCGGACATCCCGCCGCGGTTCAGGGAGATCATCGCCGAAGTGGCGCCGACGTGGAGCGTGTCCTTTTCGAGGGGGCAGTAGGCCGGGCGACGAGGCGCCGGCGTCCCTGGCCACCGACCGCCGAAGCCCGCGTTGCGCAGGTGCAGCGCGGGCAGCGCGGCCGGCTGCCTGGTAAACTCGCAGGCGATGGAACTCACGCCCGCCTTCACCTATCCCGCGCAGGTGCCCGTGCTGCTGCGCCAGCAGGGCTATGCGGTGCTCAGCCCGCAGGGCGTCGCCGAGCTCACGGGCTGCGACCTGGGCGAGCTGCATGCGCTGCGGCCCTCCTGGGACGACCTGCCGCCGGACCGCTACCTCAAGGACGGCGGGCACTACCGCAGCCGGCGGCACTCGTGCTTCGTGGTCGAAGGCGGCGCGGTGCGCCAGGCGCCGCGTCGCGCGCACTGGCAGCCCGTCGAATACAACGCGCTGCACGGCGGCATGCAGCGGTGGTTCGAGCCGATGCAGCCGCAGGTGGTGGATCCGCCCGCCTGGGCGCGCCTGCTGCGTGCGCTCGGCCAGGTCGCTTCCGGCCGCAAGGGCGAGCAGCCCTGGTTCGTCGAGGCGCACCAGTTCCGCATCGATACGCAAGGGGGGATCGGCCGCCCCACGCCGGAAGGCGCGCACCGCGACGGCGTGGATCTCGTGGCGGTGTTCCTCGTCGGGCGTGAGGGCATCAAGGGTGGCGAGACGCGTGTCTTCCAGGCGGACGGGCCCGCAGGCCAGCGATTCACGCTCACCGAGCCGTGGAGCCTGCTGTTGCTGGACGACGAGCGCGTGATCCACGAGACGACGCCCATCCAGCCCGCAGGCGAGCTCGGCCATCGCGACACGCTGGTGCTGACGTACCGCGCGGGCGGCTTCCAGGGCGCCTGAAGCGGCGGAGAGGCGGTCGTGCGCTGGCGGCAGGAGCGCAAGGGCGGCTTCGGCTCCGCCAACCTGGGCTTCGTCTGGGTCGTCGACGACGACGCGGAGTGGGCCCCCGACTTCGCCCTCGACGACGGCACGGGCCAGGCGCTCGTCCGCCCGAGCGGCCACGCGCGCTTCCGTAGCGTCAGAGCGACTCGAGGTAAGCCACGAGATCGTCGCGCTGCGCCGGGGCGAGCGCGGAGACGTCGCCGTGGCGGTCGCCTGGTCGAGGCCGAAGTTTTATCCACCCCGTCAGGCTCCGAATGCACCCGGAGCAGGAGGCGAACGACCCGCAAGTACGGCGAAAGTGGCGTGGCGCAGGCGCCGCCGAGTGGCATCGTTTGGCCCGTCCGCAGCCGGGAGTATCCGGCAAAGCACCGCGGAGGAGAAGAATGGCGAGAGTCAACGAAGGTACCCCCAAGGCCGTCGGCGCGGCGCTCTTCGTGCTGCTCACCGCTGCCACGACACATGCCATGCCGCGACCCGTGCCTCCCGATCCCGACCACGTGACGGTGGTGGGGAACGGCAGGGTCATCCGGGTGACGCCGGTGGGGCTGCAAGATCATTTCCGGCACATGGCGACCGACACGAGGAACCTGCAATGGGCGCTGAACAACGTGGCGCGCGGCGGCCGCATCGCGCTGGGCGCCGGCACGTTCCACGTGAGCGAGACGCTGGCGGCCGAGGGCCTGGACGCGGAGGTGCATGGCGCCGGCATGAACGATACCGTGCTGGTGGCGCGCGGCCCCGCCGCGAACGGCACGTACGTGTTCCCCCTGCTGAAGCAACCTTATCGTGATCGGCTGTTCGCACCGGGCTTTCCGCCGATCCTGGCGGTCTTCAACCAGCCGCCTTCGCGCAAGACGCCCTGGCAGCTGACCAGCACGAACCTCACGCTGCGCAATCTGTCGTTCACCGTCGAGGGCGAGGGGCCCACGTTGACGTACTACGGCACCGAGGTCAGACCAGTGTGGGCGGCCGTGCTGGTGACCGGATCCAAGGGCAACTACGACCCGACGAAGGACTTCAAGGTGGAGCATTATGAGGTGTCGATCAAAAACGTCGGCGTGTACGGCCATATCCTGAGCCCGACGTTGGGCAGCAATCTGATGGAGGGCCTGGTGTTCTTCGGCGGAGAACAGTGGCTGCCGGTCGAGCCCGGCACCGCCAACGGTGGCTGGAATGAGTTCGACCACCTTCCGGTGAACGGGCTCGTGACGGTGAAGAACTGCGTTCTCGAGCATACTCAGCTTCACTCGGTGGCCGTGGAGACGTTCCTGTCTCCGCCCGCCAGTCTGGAGGCTTTCGAGGCCCAAAGCGCCTTCCGCTTCCCGTCCCCGCCGCAGGACGTCTACCCGCAGGCGTTCGCCGATATCGAGAACAACGTCTTCGACGATTCGGGGCACGGCGTGGCGACGGATCCCTTTCAGATTGCCTTCGGGACGCTGCTGCTGAGCCCGTCGAACGCGCCGCTGACGGTGGAGCACAACCGCTTCCTCAACTCGAACGCGCACGCCGTGGGCGTGATCGCGGGCCAGAGCCTCACCGAGACGGCCGGCTGGCCCAAGGAGCCCTCGACGGTGAGCTTCGCCCACAACAAGATCCAGGCGGTGGCGGCAGGCGCCTTCAACGCGTCGTCCCTGTTCATCGCGGACCTCAGCGAGCTGGAGGGGGCGCCTCCGTACCTCCAGCCTTCGGTGCGCTTCAACCATATCGATGCGGCGCCGGGCTTTGGCAGCAGCCTCATCGAGCACCTGGTGGGCAAAGGCCTGGTGGCCGACCACAACGTGCTGTCGGGCAGCGCTCCGCTGGGCATCAGCGTGGGCGCGCTGGACATCATCGCGGGCAAACCGGCGTCCTGCACGAACGACCTGCTGACGCTGAACAACTTCGACAACTTCAGCGGGCAGCCCATCTTGCTGGGCCCTGGCTCGCGGTCCTGCACGGCGAAAGTCTTCAATGCCTCCGACGTCGTCGATAGGGGAATCAACAACACCATCGTGGTGGTCGGGCAGGGCGGCGGCTGATCCTGCGCGTCATCCTCGGAGCGCGCACGCTCGTCGAGGTAGCTCAGCGGCTGTCGTGTCCTCCAGCTCGCCGGCACAAGATCTCCTCGCTCGCCGCGGTGCGCCCGCGTGGATCCGCCTGCATGCCTCAGGACGCCTCGTGATGCGCCATGCGTACCACCCCTCGCGCGCCGCGGCGGGCTCTCCCCGCGCCTGCCCATGGCCGCCGTGATCGGCCCTGCCGAGGCCCTGCTTGCCGTCCGCGGCGTGCTCCTCGCTGTCCTGGCAATCTCGCTCCCGGAGATCCACCGCTGCCACTCTTTGCCGGCAAGGTCTTGCCCGCCGGCAAGGAGTTGCTGACCTATCGGGCGCGTGCACACGATCCCGGTGGGGTGAGCTGCGCCAGCGCCCCGAGAGGCCCCTGGCACGATCGCTGCGATGGCTGCCCCGCGTCGCACCGATGAAATCGCTCGCCGATCCTGCCGGAGAGAGGGCCCTGCAACGTTGGGTAAACACCCAGGAGCGATGGAGATTCACATGAAGCTCGTTCGTTTTGCCTTCCTCGCGTCCGTGATGGCCTCCGCTGTGGCTTGCGCCGCTTCGACCGACAGCTCGGGCTCCCTCGAGGAGAGCGTGGGCGTGGACGATGTGGACAGCGAGCGCGAGGTGGCCGAAGCGTCGTTCGCGCTCGGCGTGGCCACCAGGGTCGTCGGCGATACCGCCTGCCCCACCGGCTATAGCCTGGCCACGCCGGCCGAGGCGCTCGCGAACCAGGCGGCCGTCTGCAGCAAGCTGGGCACCTGGGACATCGCGCGGCTCTCGGGCGGAGGGTCGATGGATGGCCCCGGCTACGGCTGCGCGATCCGCGACTCGGATACGCGGACCCTTGGCAACGCGCTGTGCGGCGCCCTCTGAAAGGATCTCCGTCGTCCCAGCCGTCGCCGGCGCGGCTCGGGCCCGGTCTCAGACCTCCAGCGCCCTCGCGATCACGCGATGCACGAGGCCGTACGCCTGGGCCTCGCGCGCCGTCATCCACAGGTTGCGCTCTGTCTCCTGCGCGATCTTCGCGGGCTCCTGCCCGGTCGCCTCGGCGAAGAGGCGGTTGAGCCGCTCGCGCGTGGCCATCGAGCGATGCGAGCTCGTGCAAATCGAGCCCCGCGGACAGGCACTGTCCGGTGCCGCGGACGAGAACGCCGCTCACGGCGTCGTCCTGCGCAAGCCGCCCGAAGACGTCGGTCATCTCACGGAGCAACGCCTGGTTCATGGCGTTGACCTTGGGTCGGTTCAGCGTGATCTCGGCCATGCCGTCACGGGTGAGCACCTCGACGCATTGCATCGCGAGATGCATCGCGCAGCGCCGCTCATACTGCAAGATAGCGTGTCAGGCGGCCCCGCGGAGGCGGCCGGACGTGCTAGACACCTGCCTCATGGTACGGAAACACACAACCACGCTCGTTCGTGCACGCAGCATGCTCTCGGTGATGGCGTTGGCGCTGGCCCTCGGCGCGTCCGCGTGCGGCTCCGACCCGCCCCAGACGCCCGGCGAAACCCCCGACGCCTCCTCCGGCGGTGGCCCCCCCGGCGACGGCGGCGGCCCGTCCGGCGACGGCGGCGGCCCCGACACACCCGATCCCGACCCGAGCGACGCCATGTTCGATCCCGACCACGTCATCGAGGTGGGAATCACCCTGGCGCCCGAGGACTGGGAGACGCTCCGCCGCCAGTCCCGCGACGTCTCGGAGGTGCTCGGCGAGGGCTGCATGGAGGGCCCCAAGAGGAGCCCTTACACCCAGTTCCCCGCGACCGTCACCGTCGACGGCACCACGCTCGAGATGTCGTCCGTCCGCAAGAAGGGCTTCCTCGGTTCCGCCAGCCTGTCGAAGCCGTCGCTCAAGGTGAGCTTCGACGAACACGTGGACGGGCGCGAGTACGCCGGCCTCGAAGGGATGACCCTCAACAACGCCCGTCAGGATCCCTCGCTGATCAAGACGTGCCTCGCGTTCAAGGTCTTCCGCGACGCCGGCCTGCCCGCCTCGCGCTGCAACTTCGCCCACGTGACCGTCAACGGGCAGGACCTCGGCATCTACGCGCACGTGGAGCCGGTCGGGAAGCGCCTTCTCGAGCGCCATTTCACGGACGCGAGCGGCGACCTCTACGAGGGCCAGCTCAGCGACTTCCGCGACGGATGGACCGCCACGTACGAAAAGAAGACCAACGAGGACGACCCCGACCTGAGCGAGCTCGACGCGGTCTCCGCCGCGCTCCTGGCCAGCGACGCCGAGCTCGACGCGACGCTCGACGCGGTCCTGGATATCGAGACCTTCCGGCGGTACTGGGCCACCGAGTCGCTGATCGGCGCGTGGGACGGCTACGCGGGCAACACGAACAACCACTTCGTGTATTTCGACCCGGCGTCCGGGAAGATGTCCTTCTTGCCGTGGGGCCCCGACATGTCATTCGACGCGGACGACCCGCTCGGCCCGCCAGGGCGGCCGCAGTCGGTCTCGGCAAAGGGCGCCATCGCGAACCGGCTCTACCAGACCCCGGAGCTCCGCGCTGCCTATGCCGAGGCGATGATGGACCTCCTCGAGACGGCCTGGAATGAGGACGCGCTGCTCCTCGAGATCGACCGGATGGAGGAGCTCCTCGCGCCGTACGTGCGCGCGGACGCGGCGGCCGTGAGGGGGGCGACCGACGCGATACGGAGCTTCGTGAGCGGGCGCCGCGCCACGATCACCGCCGAGATCGCGCCGACGCCCCCCGCGTGGACGTTCCCGCAGCCCGCCATCGCGTGCCTGACGACGGTCGGGACCGTGAAGGGCACGTTCTCGACGACGTGGGGGTCGGCCACCGAGCCGGATCCCTTCGCCGCGGGGACGGGGACGTTCGACGCCGCGTTCCCCGCGGATGACCCGCAATCGGCCCCGAACGTCGGCTCCGCGGCGGGCTATGAAGGCTCCGAGCCAGGGGTCGAGTCCATCACGAGCGGCCGCGCCCAGGTGACGGTCGTCGGGAGCTTCCCCGACGGGACGGTGCGCGCCCTCGTGTTTTTCGTGGACCCGGAAGTCTTCGCCGCCGGAAAAGAGGGCCCGTACGACTGGCAATCGGTCATGGCGTTCGCGCTTGATTACACGCAGTCGCAGCCGGTGCTCACGGGCTTGTTCGGCGACGGCAAGATCCACTTCGACGAGGCCTCGACGGAGTCGGGAGCGCCGGTCACGGGCTCCTTCGAGGCGACCGTCCTCGGAAGCGGTCTATTCTGACGTGATGCCGATTCTGCTCCGCCCGGCAGGACGGCGCTGGTCGTCGCGCTCGGCCTCGGGGTCGTGATGCTCGGCGGGAGCCTGTTCGCGCTGTGGCCGCGGGGGTCGCCGCTCCCGCCGTGGTGGCCCGATCCGAGGAGCCGGATGCTAGCTTCACGAAGGCGCGTACAGCGCCGGCGGTCTCGTCAGCGCGGCCGATCAGGTGCAGCTCGGCGAAGACGTTCTTCGGGGCCACGAACGGACGATAGACGATGCGGGGAACCTTCACCTGAATCAGCGGTTTTGGAGCCAGCGCCACGCCCAGGCCTGCGCCGGCCAACGACAGCATGCTCAAGGTGGTGTCGGCGCGGTGGACCCGGCGCGGCTCGCGTCCTAGCAAGAGAATCAATCTCTTCAGCACGTCGCCACCGGTCTCTTCCAATGGGAACATGATGAGCGGCTCTCCGGCGAGCATCTTCGGCGTCACGCGCCTGTGCGCCGCGAGCGTGTGCTCCTCTGCCATCGCGACCACCAGCGGCCAGGCGCCGATCGGCTGGACGCTCAACCGCGGATCTACCTTGAGAGCGAACGCCGGGCAGTAGCCGACGTCAACCTCGCCGGTCAACACGGCTTCCGCCTGCCTCGAAGGTGGCATCTCGCGCAGCTCGATCTCCGCGGCAGGATGGGCTTTGCGGAACGCTCGCAGGTGGTCCGTCATCTCGCCAGTGAGGATCGCGTTGCCCGCGTAACCGATGCGAATTTTGCCGATGTCGCCGCGCAGCGATTGCTGGACGATCGCCTTGGCCCGCTCCGCCTGCGCGACCGCCCGCTGCGCCTCGACGACCAGCAATGCGCCGGCTTCGGTCAGCTCCACGCGCCGACTCGTCCGCACGAACAGCGCGCCGCCGATCTCGCTTTCGAGCGCCCGAATCTGCATGCTCAGCGCCGGCTGAACGATGTGCAGTCGCTGCGCGGCGCGGCCAAAATGGCGTTCTTCCGCGACGGCCAGGAAATAGCGAAGGTGTCGTAGGTCCACGACATTCGACCGTACCATGGATTAATCACCAGATCAAATCGATCGATTGGATCAATATATTGTTGTTCTTGTGAATGGGCGGCTATGGTCTTCCTGGCCGACGCGCCCGCCGCCTGCTGGCAATGCTGATAGCCAGCGGAGTCACCGGTGTGCGGGAGATGGGTGGCTCGTCACCGAAGCGATCCAGAACGCGCAGAAGCAAGTTGCTATGATTTTCAACGCAAGGTGGCCGCGCCGATGAGAAGAGCGGGCTATTTCAACCAATGTGAGTCAGGAGCCTATCACCATGAACCGAAGTACCCTGGGAAGAGTCGTTCTCACGTTCGTTCTGGCGAGCGGCGCCATCGTCGCCGTCGGCGTGGACTGGAATAAAACCCACCTGTTCAACCCTGCATGGCATGAGCATGCGCGCTTTCATGACGCCCTCATGCTGCTCATCCTGTGTGGCGTGACGATCGTCGGATTGTGGATGGTGTGGCGGCGGTCCATGGAGCCGCAGGTCGGGTTCAACGTGGCGGCCTGGATCGTCGTCATCCTCTGGACGCCCTTCTTCTACATCACGTGGCTCATCCCGGGGACCAGCCTGCTCGCGGGACCCGACGTGCCGCTCCCGGTCGTCGCGGGCATCCCGCTCTACCCGAACGTGCTCATCGCAGGTACCGAGCTCTTGCTCGCGGCGCTCGCCTACAAGCTCTTCCACGGCGATCCTGCATCGACGGCAGCGCGCGTGGCGAACGCCTGACGAGGAGAGGCGCTTCATGAAATCCACGATCCAAAACACGATGGGATGCGCTTCTTGTCCCGGCGCGCGCGCCCTGCTCGTCGCCATGCTCGTCTCGTGGCCCTCCGTGAGCTGGGCGCACCCGGGCGGCGCCGATGCGGGATTTCTGAAGGGCCTCTTCCATCCGGTGTTCGGCGCGGACCACCTGGTCGCGATGGTGAGCGTCGGTGTCGTCAGCTCGCAGCTCGGCGGAAAGCACCTCCTCCGGATCCCCGCTGCGTTCGTCGCCGCGATGCTGGTCGGCGGCCTCCTGGGGATGGCGCGATGGCCCATGCCCCTGGGTGAGCTTTGCATCGCGGCGTCGGTCGCGGCGCTCGGTCTCGGCATCGTCACCACGACCCGTGGCTCCTCACCATTCCTGCTCTCCGGATGCGTGGCGATGTTCGGTGTCTTTCACGGACATGCCCACGGCCTGGAGATGCCTCATGCGGTCAGCCCGACGCTGTATGCCCTGGGCTTTCTGCTGAGCACGACCGTGCTTCATCTCTGCGGTCTCGTCCTCGGCGAGCTCGCCGCGGGTCGAGAGTCCCTGTCGCGGGGGCTGCGCTATGCCGGCGCCGCCGTGATGGGGACGGGGATGGTCCTTCTGGTGCGCGGGGCCGGCATCTGACTGGAAGCCAACCACCAGCTCGAAGCGGCGAGGCGCAGGCTTGAGGAACGTGACGTCGACGCCCGGCGGCTGCGCGATCATCGCGCCGAGGCGTCGAAGGCATTGCCTCCGGCGGCACGGGCATCTCGACATCGAGCACGACGTCGAGGAGGACGACGAGCCCGAGGCAGCGCTCTGTGCCTCCGCCGTCTCGGGACGAGAGCCGCGCCATACGTCGTCGCCCCGCAATGGCTCCGCGGGCTCTCGCCGTCTTCTCCGAGCGCGCTCGCGTACGACAAGCCGCTGTGCGCTGCGCTCGACGGCTTCACCTTGCACGCAGCGACGCGCGCCGGTGCCCCCCCGGGCCAGACCAACGCCCGGACGGACACATGCGCCCACGGCACGTCGATGCGCCCCGTAGCGCGCTCGGCGCCGCCCGGACCACGCTCTTTCGGCCCAGGACCGAGCCATCACGACGCTCGCGGTCCCACCCTTTCGGTTTGCTGCGCTACACTGCTTCGCGCTGCGATCCGGCTTCTTTTACCTACGCGCGGAGGACGTGTATCAACGCGAGGCGCCTACCGGCAAGTGGCGGTACTATGACGGCATGCTCTACACGATGTCCTTGCTGCACTTGAGCGGGAAATTTCGCGTCATCATGCCGCCAGCGCAGCCCGCGGCGCCTGCTGCTGCAAGCAAGAACTAGCCCGGCAGGCGTGTGGGCGGTGTCGCGTGGGCGCTCGGATCACGCCTGGGATCGCGGGCGCCCAACGACGAGCGGCTCGACCTGAACGCCCTCACGCCGGCTGGACAGCATGTCGTCCCTTTGTTTCTCCAGCTCGGTCTGACACCGTGCGGCCCTCTCGCCGCGTTGTCCCGGCGTGGCTCGCAGGAGATCCCGGATGCGCTCGATCCTATCCACGTTGCTCCACTCCGCCTCTGTCGGCGCCAGCCGGCTCGTCAGGTTGCGCTTCGAGGCGCAGGCGCGCCGGGCGGGCGCGGTGAACGAACGCCTGCTCCAGCGCATCCTCGAGCGTCACCAGCACACAGAGTTCGGACGACGGCACCGCTTCAGCGCGATCCGGAGCGCGAGCGACTTCCAGCGGGCGGTGCCCCTCGGGACCTACGACGCCTTCCGCGCCGATATCGAGCGCGTCGCCCGCGGGGAGCGGAACGTGCTCACCGCGGATCCGGTCACCGCGTTCGCGCTGACCTCGGGCACGACGGGCACCCAGAAGCTCGTCCCGTTCACCGCGTTCACGGAGCGCAGGCTCTTGCAAGACCTCCTCGTCAGCCGCGGCGCCCTGTTCGCGGCGATCCCCGCCGCCCGCGAGGCGAGGCCCGCGGTGGCGTTGATGAGCGCGCTCCTGACGGGCCGGACCGAGGGCGGCTTTCCGACCGCCTCGGTCTCCACCATCATGATGCGCTCCCTGCTCCAGCGTCGCTCCGGACCGTGGACCTCCCCGCCGGAGGCCTTCCTCGTCCCGACGCAGGCCGACGCGTTCTACGTGCACCTCCTGTTCGCGCTGGCGGAGCCCGCGCTCGGAGCGATAGCCGCGCCGTTCGCCTCCGGCCTCCTCGATTTCTTTCAGATCCTCGGGGCGCGCGGGCCCGCGCTGGTGGAGGATCTCGGCCGCGGCTCGCTGCGCGGCGACATCGCGATCCCGCCCGAGGTCGAGCAGCCGATCCGCGCCAGGCTGCGGCCCCACCCCGAGCGGGCGAGGGCGGTGGCGAGGGAGCTCGAGCGCGGTATGGACGGCATCGCGCCGCGGCTCTGGCCAGGCCTCTCCCACCTCTCGGGCATCACGGGTGGCAGCTTCCGGCTCTACGCCGAGAAGCTCGCGCGTTACCGCGGCGGGGTCCCCATCCACTCGCCCCTCTATGTGTCCTCGGAGGCGATGATCGGCGTCAACCCGGGCGCGGCCGAGCCCGTCTATGCCCTCCTGCCGAGCTCCGCCTTCTACGAGTTCATCCCTGCCGACGAGCTCGACGCCGAGCGCCCATCGGTCCGGCGCATCGACGAGCTCTCCGAGGGCGAGCGGTACGAGCTCGTCGTCACGACCCACGGCGGCCTGTACCGCTATCGGATGGGCGACGTGATCGAGGTCGCGCGCCACCACCGTCGCGCGCCGGTCGTGGCGTTCCTCTACCGGCGAGGGAGCCTGCTCAACATCGCCGGCGAGAAGACGTCCGAGCATGCGCTCCATCACGCCCTGCGAGGCCAACCCCTATTACGCCACCCTCCGGGGGCGCCTCGGTCCGCTCTCGCTCCACCTCGTGCAGCCGGGGACGTTCCGTGAGCTGCGCGCGCTCATGATCCGCCGCGGCGCCTCGCCCAGCCAGGTGAAGGTGCCGCGCGTGGTGACCGAGGGGCCGCTGGCGGAGCTCCTGATGGAGCGCCGCGACGTCGCGTCGGAGCCCGCGGGCCGGCCCGGCTTACCGGCATAGAACAACGTAAAGCCCTCGCGCTAGTACAGAAGGCGTCAAGCTCCCGTTGCCCGCGGGCTTCCAGGGAGGCGTGCCGGAGCAAGAGTGACGAGGCCCGCGGCCTCGCCACGACGATGCTGTGCGAGGACCCGCGGCCAAAGGGCGTTCCTGGCCGCGGAGCAGCCCGTGATGGTAGGCCTGGACCATGCACGAGCTACACCGCTTCGCGCTGCGATCCGGCTTCTTTTACCTACGCGCCGACGTTCGTGAGTCAGTGAAGCCTAGCCAGATAGGCCCCGTCGCTCAGGGGACCTTCATCAGGGCGTTCTGCTCTGCTTGCACGCGGCCATCGGTGCAGAACTTGCAGTTGTCGCCGTAGAAGAAGTTCCTTTTCGCTGTGTCATCCATCAGATGAACGCGGAACCAGGCCGCGGCCGACGACAGGGACACGCCATTTGCGCCCTGATAGACCCAGCTACCGTGATCCGCGTTGAGCTCGTTGAGGAAAAACGCGGGCTGATCGGTGACCGTCTTGAAGACATCGTGGACCCCGCTGCATTTCACCGTGGAGTCCTTCCCCCCGCAGAAGAACAACATGGGGGTGTGCACTCCCTTGAGGGCAGTGGTGCCGCAAATCGTGCCGAGGGCCGAGAAACGGGGATCGGAGGCCGTCTTGCAAGTCGACATGCCCCCATAGGAATGGCCAAGCTGGCCGATCTTCGTGGTGTCGAGGGCGTGATAGTACGGGCTGCTCGCATCCTCGGCTTGTTCCAAGATCCAATCGAGGCCCGCGGTCGTGGGAAGAGGATCGCCTTCGGCGGTCGCGGTGCTGAGAGAAGCCACCACGACGAAACCGTGGGACGCGAGATGGTTGACGATCGGTCCGTATTGTCCGCACCACTGATTGCTGCCGGAGTTGACGACGCATTTCGGCGGCTTCTGCTCCGGATTGTCCCGGTAGCCATTGGCCCAGATCAGGATCGGATGGCAGTGGCCGCTGGTTGCGATATTGCTCGGGCGGTACACGTTGAAGCGCTGTTGCTCGTCCCCATAGATCGGATCGGGAACGACGCCGGCGAGGGGGCCGACGTTCTTGTCTGCGGTGACCGAGAAGGGGCCCGTCTTGGTAGGATCGGCCGTGGGGAACGGGTCGCCGACGCAGCTACCTGTCGTGCCGCCGCTACCGGTCGTGCCGCCACTACCGGTCGTGCCGCCGCTTCCGGCATTTCCTTGGCCGCCGCTGCCCGTTTGCCCGCCCGAAGCCGCGCCACCCGTGGCCCCACTCGAGCCGCCCGACCCCGAGCCGCCAGCCCCACCACTGGATGCGCCGCCGCTGGATGCGCTGCCGCTTTCGGCCGTTCCCCCAGAGCCCGTCGCACCACCGGAGGCCGTGCCCCCGCCGCCCGTCCCACCGCTGTCCGTGCCAACCGCGCCCCCGCTCGCGGCAGCGTCCCCATTCGATCCGTTACCACACGCCGCGGTGGAAACGCACACGCCCAAAGCCAGTAGCCAACGCCTCATGGTGACTCTGTCCTCGCCCAGCCGCTCAGCGTCGTCAAGCGCTTTGGCGGATAGGACAAGCAAACGCGTTCCGCAAAGTCAAGATTCTCGGAGCCGTTCCTGGCTCGTGCAGTCCGACTGTACGAGTTTATCGACAGAACGGGCCTTATGCGATCAGACAGGCCTTCCACTCGTGAAACGCCTGCGATTACCGCGACGTCGCACCAAGCGGAAGGCATCCTACCGTATAGCTGTACACTACTGAGCTCGTCCAAACGGCCGCAGTCGCGGTTCGCGGCGCGTCGTGATGGCCGGCGCACGCATCTCACGGCAGACCTCCCCCCGGCCACGTCGTCGAGCAGCGTCCCTCCCCTTTCAGTTTCGTCACGCGGGGTCCGCCGGGTACCGCGCGCGGCACTCCAGCGGCTCGGCGAACAGACCGAGGTGGCTCAAGATCTTCCTGCCATGAGTCGCATCCGCCCGCTGCATCGCGGGCACGCGAGAACATCTACTGCGTAAGTCCGCCGCAAAAGCTTCGCCCATTCGACGCGAGGCGACGTCGCCAGAAGGAGCCCATCCAGCAGCCGATCAAGATGCCGGACCGAGATCCCCTCCGACACGAATCCAACATCGGCCCACGGCAGTACAGCGCCCAGCGCAGTCGACAGCCGCTCGCGCTCGACCGCGGAGTGCGGCGTCAGCGATGGCGGCGATGGCTTCCAATGCCGAGGAGGCCTACGCGGGGCGGCGCGAGTTGTGTTGGAAGGGAAGCGTGCGCGTGGGGAGGCCGCGGCGCTCGCCTGGCCGGCATGGTAGGCTCGTGCCCGTGCCCCGCCGCCGCTCGGCCGCCGAGATCCTTTGCGCGGTCCCGCTGCGCGACCGCGCCGTGCTGCTCCAGCTCGGCCTAGATCTGGGCGACCCGGCGGACGCGGAGCTCTTCGTCTCGGGCGTGCGCGCCGCCGACGTGTCGATCGCCGAGCAGGAGCGCTGGGAGCAGGAGCGACTCCGTTGACGTTGCGCATTGCCGTCAGCGGTCTGGATTTTCCACATCCTGCACCGTCGATCCGTCGAGGGGCCCCTAGTAGCCTCCCGGCATGAGCCCCCGACGAGACAGCGCCGCGCTCGCGATGGCCCCCGACCTCGACGAGGAGGCCCCGGTCCTGCGGGCGTTCCGCCTCGCGCCCGTGGTCTACGACGAGCAAATCTCGGACGAGGAGCGCGAGGCGGTCGCGGCCGGCGCGGCGGGGCCCTTCATCCCGGATCGATGAGGCCGTCGAGCGCTTCGCCAAGACGGGCGAGGGCGACTTCTACCGGCTGCCGGAGGACGACGCCGTGACGCTGCGCCTGCGCATCGGGTCGTGCCGTGTGCGGCTGACGCGTGACGCCCGAGAGCGCGTGCTGCGGTGGGTGTACCGGGTGTAGGGGCCGTGCGCCGAGCGCGCCGGGCGCGGATCGTAGCGATACCGATCGGCCGCGCGGCTACCGTTCGGCGCAGAAGAGTAGCCCACGGGAGGCGCTTTGACTTCGCGAGCAACACCCCACCGAAGAGCCGATCCCAGTGGTGCACCGTGATGATGTTGAAGTCGACCTCCACGCCCTCGGCGATCTTTGGCGACACATCGCTCTCTGCGCCAGCGGCGACAGAGCGAGGAGTCGGCGAAGGTGCCAACGAAAGCGGCGCGGCGAAGGGTGAGCCGGTAGCGAAAACGGTTGTCAAGCGACGGCAACTTTTACTGACGCTCTACACCCCATAACTCCAGTCGTTGCGCCGGAAGAGTGCGGGGACGCAGGCACGATCCCGAAACAGGTGGCAGCGCATCGAACGGCCCGGCAACAGGGCGGCGAGCGGAGGAGAATCCCTCGGCGCTGCGCCGCCAGGCCAGTCGCCGACCCCGATCGGTGATGCCGCGGGCCCTTCACCGCGGGCGACGCGACGGCGGAGGGCGCCCCGTTGGGCCACACCGGAGCCGCCCTCGGCGGCGAAACAGGCAAAAACCATGAAAATCGCTGCTGTTTTCGGCGACCGCTCGCCATCCACCGGTTTCTCTGGCGGGATTTCCGACGCGCGGAGCCAGGCGCGCTCACTCCCCTTGCTGAGTGCGCTTGCGGAAGCGCAGCAGCTTGCCGCGCGAGACGCCGAGCCGCTCCGCGGCCGACGTCACGTTGCCCCCGGCGGCCGCGAGGGCGGACTCGACGCGCTCCTGCGTGAGCGCGGTCTTCTGCTCGTCCGGCGCTTTCCCCAGCGCCTCCTCGACCGCCCACAGCCGCAGCCCGGGCTCGTGATCGAGGCGGCGCACCTCCGCGAGGGCCGCGTCGAGCCCGCGCACGTTGCTCGGCCAGGGATCGAGCAGCAGCCGCTCCATCGCCTCGACCTCCACCGCTTCGGCCGGGAGCGCGACGCCCGCGCGCCGCGCGAGCTCGCCTGCCACGCTGAAGAGGTCCTCGCGCCGCTCGCGGAGCGCCGGCACGTGGATGCGGGCCATCGCGAGCCGCGCGAACAGGTCGCGCCGGAACGCCCCGCGCTCCACCATCTCCTCGAGGTCCCTGTGGGTCGCGGCGACGACCAGCACGTTCACGTGGACCGGCCGCTGCGCCCCGACCGGCAGCACCTCGCGGTTCTCCAGGAGCCGCAGCAGCTTCGCCTGGAGATCGGGATCCAGCTCGCCGATCTCGTCGAGGAACAGCGTCCCGCCTTCGTGGGCCACGACGATCCCGGGCGCGGCGCTGCGCGCGTCCGAGAACGCCCCCGCCACGTGGCCGAACATCTGGGACTCGAACACGCCGCGGGCGACGCCCGCCACGTTCACCGCCGCGAACGGCGCCGCGCGCCCGAGGGCCGCCGCCGTGGCGCGCGCGACGAGCTCCTTGCCAACGCCCGTCTCTCCTTCGATGAGCACGTTGCCGGGGCGGCTCCGCGGCAAGCCTTCGAGGGGCTGCGCCACGGTGCGCAGGCCGTACGGCCCGACGAGCCCGCCCACGGGCGGCGCCGGATCGAGCGGGCCGAGGAGCTCCTCGCGGAAGACGAACAGGACGCGCCCGAGCCGCAGCACCGCCCCGTCGTCGAGCGGCGTGAGGTCGCGCGGCGCGAGCCTCGACCCGTTCACCCACGTGCCGTTGCGCGACCCGACGTCCGCGACGCGCAGCGCGCCGCCGGCGCGATCGATCCTCAGGTGCTTGCCTGACACCTCCTCGTCGGCGAGGCCGCGCTCGGCGAGCCAGGCGCGGCCGATGACGGTCCCGGAGTCGGGCAGCGCGAACGCCATGGGCCGCGGGAACGCGCACACGAGCGCTGGCCTGCGCCTCCCGGCCTCGGGCCGCGCAGGGCTCCGGTGCTCGATGGTGCTCGACACGTCCTTGGCCATTCTCCTCGCAGGGTGCCATGCACCTCCGGAGCGTGGAAGCGCCGCGCCGGGGGGCGACGGTGATGTCGTTCGCCCGGAGAGCAGCGCGGCTTCCCGCGGAGAAGCGCGGCTTCAGCGCCTCACAGAGACCGCCCGTCGAACCCGCACATCGGGTCGCCCGGGTTCGTGCACCTGGGCTGCTGGGGCCCCACCCCCACCGGCGGTCGCGGTCCCGACGCCGCGGGTCGGGCGAGCGCCTCGCGCAGGTTGGCGAGCGCGCTCTCGTAAGCGCGGAGCGCGCCCTCGTCGGCGCCCGGCGTCCTCGCGCGCGCCGCGGCGACCTGGGCCGCCGCCGTGGCCTCGGGCCGCCGCCGCTCCGCGGCCCACGCGGCGAGGTCGGCGTGGCGCCGATCGAGCGCCGCGATCCTCTCGAGCGCGTCGAGCCGTGTCTCCAGCGCGTCGAGCGAGTCCCCGAACGCCCGCAGCCGGCTGTGGTCCAGGGCCCGAGGATCGAGGGCGTTCCGCGCCGCCTCCGCGGTCGCAGCCGCCTCCTCGGCGTCGCGGGCGAGCGGACGGCCGCGCAGCGCCGCATGGCGCCGGTCGAGGGCCGCGAGCTCGGCCGCCCTCGCGCTCTCGCGTTCGTCTGCCAGCGCCGCCTGTGCATCACGGAGCCGCTGGGCCTCCCGCTCCAGGCTCGTCACGTGCTGCGCGACCCCGTAGGCGGCCGCTGCGCCCCCGCACAGCGCGAGGCCGAGCGCGGCGGCGAGCGCGTGCGCCAGGCTGCGGCGCCGTCCCTCGGCCCGCGCACGGACGACGGCCAGCTCGTGCGCGCGCGCCGCGTTCTCCCCCTCGAGGCGCGCCTTCGCCTCGGCCTCGATGCGCGCCACCTCGAGCGCCGCCCGCGCCCGCGCTTCCGCGCGCGCCTCCGCCTCGGCCTGATCCTGCTCGCGCCTCGCCCGCGTCTCTGCCTCGGCCGCGGCCCGGGCCGCCTCCGCAGCGCGCCGGCGCGCTTCCTCCTCGCGCTGCTCGCGGGCTTCCTTCTCGCGCGCTCTCGTGCGCTGGAGGTGCTCCTCCCGCACGCGCGCCTCCTCGAGCTTCGCGAGCTCCGCGAGGGAGAACGTGACGGACGTCTCGGAGGTATCTCGGCTCATCATCGACATCGGGGCTCCTCTCCGAGCGCCCCCGTTGCAGCCCACGTGCCGACGATACTCCATGTAAATTCAACAACTTAGGCCCACGATTCGGCCCACGCGGCCGATCGCGATCGCGCCCGGCGCTGCCCATCGCGATCGCGATCGCGCGACGGCGACGAGACCTTCCTCTTCAGTCCGCCCGCCTCGTCCCGACCACTCCCTGACCGCGCCCGCGCTCTCCACCATTGGCGTTGACAGCCATGAGGTGCCCGTATAGGGTGCGCCTCTC
>NZ_CP150343.1:3340000-3877500 GCF_051520915.1 Sorangium sp. So ce448
CGATTAAAGCGGTACGCGAGCTGGGTTTAAAACGTCGTGAGACAGTTTGGTCCCTATCTGCCGTGGGCGTAGGACACTTGAGAGGAGCTGCCCATAGTACGAGAGGACCTGGGTGGACGTACCTCTGGTGTTCCGGTTGTCCTGCCAAGGGCATAGCCGGGTAGCCATGTACGGAACGGATAACCGCTGAAAGCATCTAAGCGGGAAGCCGGCCTCAAGACTAGGTGTCCCGGGCCGAAAGGCCCCTAAAGACCCCTCGTAGACCACGAGGTTGATAGGCCGGGTGTGGAAGCCGAGCAATCGGCGGAGCTAACCGGTACTAATAGGTCGTGCGGCTTGACCATACTCCATGGAACGTGACGAGCCTCGTGCCCGGTGCTCGGGTGTGAGCAGCGCGTCGCAGCGTGCGAGAGACGCTTCAGAAGAGAGCCTGCATGGCGGACGTCATGCGGGCTTTTCTGCTTTTGTCTTCGCCTCGCGGGGCTGGGCCTCGCTGGGCCGGCCGGCCGGGGCGCCCGAGGGGGCCTCGTTCTTCGCGCCGCGAGGGAGGCCCTCGGTGGGCTGACCGGCCCGAGGAGACCGTGTTCGCTGCCCGACGAGACGGGGCTTCCCCGGCCCGGGGGACGGGGGCCCGGGTCCGATGCGGGCCACGGCGCCGAACGCGGCCGCCCACCGCTTCGTGCTGCGCGGGGCAAGTTTTCCACGCCGGTTCCGGATGTACGGCGCGCTGCGGGTGCGACTATGGTCGGCGCATGCGACCTCTGAGGCAGTGGCCCACGCAGACGGCGCAACGCGTCGATCTGCAAAGGGAACCCGAGCGCCGCGAGCCTTCCGACGGCGCTCGCCTCGGCGACGCGAACCCTCCGGCGGAAGCAGGGCTTCCGGCCGGAACCATGTAGTCGAGGGCGCGAAGCACGATGACGACGCACGTAGAAACCACGCTGCCGGAGGAGCAGCGAGCTGAACCGTCCGCGGATGCATCGGCAGGGCAGGGGTCGGCGGAGGACGCCGCGGAGCGCTCTCCGTCGCTGCCACGTGAGGCGGTGCGCAGGCTCGCCTCGGTCTGCTTCTGGATCACGATGGCGCTCTGCCTCGCGCTGCTGGCGTGCAAGACGGTGGTGCGCTTCGACCTGACGACGCTCTGGGACGACGCGTACATGTTCCAGCGGTACGCGCGCAACATCATCACCGACCACAGCATCGCGTGGAACCCGAAGGGGCCGCCGTCCTACGGGCTCACCTCGCTCGCCTTCATCGTCGCCGCGGTGCCGTTCCACCTCATCGCCGGCGGCAACACGAGCCTCGCGGCGATGCTCCAGAGCCTCGTCTGGGGGCCAGTCCTGCTCGTCCTGCTCGCCCTGCTCGTGCTGCGGGCGGCCGGCGACGGCAAGGTCGCGCGCCTGTCCTGCTTCGCCCTCGTCGCGTTCTGCGCCGCACGGTCCACGCTGACCGACCACTTCGTGAGCGGCATGGACACGTCGTTCGGCCTCTGCTTCCTCACCGCGTACCTGCTCCTCACGCTGCGGCTGCTCGGCCCGGCCCGGCTCGCCGGCGGGGTGGCGCTCGGCGCGTTCGGCGGGCTCGCCTTCTCGGTGCGGCCAGAACTCACGGCCTTCGCCGTCCTCGTCCCGCTCGCGCTCGTCGCGCTCGAGCGGGATCGCGACCGCCGGCGCTTCGGGCTCGCCGCCCTCGCCACGACGGCGGGCGTCCTCGCCCTCCACCTCGCGGCCGCCAAGCTGTACTTCGGCTCGCCCCTCCCGCTCCCGTTCTATGCCAAGTCGACGAACCTCTACGGATCAGGGATCCTCCGGGCCTACCGCGGCCGGCCGACCATCGATCTCGTCGACTGGCTCGAGTTCTTCTGGCCGCTCGTCACCGTCATCGCGCTCGACGTGCTCGTGGGCCTCGGCGCGCGGCAGGCGAGAACCGGCACGCCGGCAGGCGAGGGGCGGAGGGGCGGCCCCAGGGCCTTCTGGGCGGAGTCCTCGGCGTTCGACAAAGGGGTCCTCGCCGCGACGCTCCTGTGCCTCGCGTACTCGTGGATGTTCGTCGTGCCGATCATGGGGTTCTCGCAGCGGTTCTATTACGCGCCGCTGCCGGGCCTCATCTACCTCGCTTGCCGGAGCGCCGCCCGGCTCGCGCGGACGCTCTCCGACGCGATCGGCCAGCCCGCGACGGCCGCCCTGCCCCTGGCCGGCGTGGCCGCGCTGGCGATCCTCTGGCTCGAGCTGTCGACTCCCCTCGCCGCGGCAGGCAGGGACCTCGCCGGCGCCGTCGCGGCGAAGCGGCTCGGACATTTCAACATCGTCAAGCACGGCAGCACCTCGGGACCGCAGAAATACTGGTTCGCGATCGATCGCGTCTCGAAGCTCCCCGACGACCTCGTCATCGCCACGACCGAGGTCGGGATGCTCGGCGCGATGAACCTCAACAAGACGATCATCGACATGGCCGGCCTCAACGACACGCGCTTCGCGCTCGAGCCGTTCTCCGCGGACAGGTTCTTCGAGGCCTACAAGCCCGATCTCATCTATATGCCACACCCTCATTACGTGCAGATGACCGAGGATCTGACGGCCCACCGCGAGATGTCCGGCTATGTCGTCTACTCGAAGTCGAAGCTCGGGACATCCCAGTTCGGGATCGCCGTCCGGCGCGACAGCCCCTACTTCGATCGGTTGCAGCAGATCGTCAAAGAGAAGATGGCCTCGAAGTGACGTCGCGCGCCGCGCGGTGCGCGCGGTGGGGGACAGCCCGCCCGCCGGCTGGCGACCGCGCATGCTGCCGACCGCCTCCGGCGAGGCGATCGACGCTCTTCCCGCGATCCGGGGCGTCTGATACCATCGCTCCCGACAGCGGCGGACGCCGCACTGGAGCATGACGTGAACTGTCCGAAATGCACGGCCTCGATGGATATCGTCACCTTCGGCGGGATCGATGTCGACCGGTGTACGGCGTGCGGCGGGATCTGGTTCGACAGCCGCGAGAAGGAGTCCCTCAAGGCCATGGACGGCTCCCAGCAGATCGACACCGGCGACCCTTCGGTCGGGCGGAAGAACAACCAGATCCGGCGGGTGCCGTGCCCCCGCTGCTCGACGCCGATGGTGCGCATGGTCGACCCGCAGCAGTCGCACATCTGGTACGAGAACTGCAGCGTCTGCGGCGGCGTTTACTTCGATGCCGGCGAGTTCCGCGATTACAAGGAGCACACGCTGAGCGACTTCTTCCGGGACCTGTTCGCGCGCCCGCGCAGCTAGAGCGGCGGTCACCCGCTTCGGATACGGGCCCATCTCGTCGTTTTCGGTGCTCAGCGCACAGGAGTGCGCTTCCGCGCCGAAAACGCCGATCTGGACCCGTCTCCTGTGCGGGAGACCGCCGCTCTGCGGCGCGTGCACCAGAGGCGGGGGCGGGAACCGCTCTAAGGAGCCCGTCCGAGACCGCCGCTCTGCGGCGCGTGCACCAGGGGCGGGGGCGGGAACCGCTCTAAGGAGCTCGTCCGTCCGCTCCCGGGAGCGTGCTCGGCCCGGGGAGCTCGGGGCCGGAGCCCTCGCGGGCCTCGGGGAACGTCGCCAGGAGCTCGCCGGCGCGGAAGACCCACAGCGTACCGGGCGTCGCCTTGCGCCAGAGCTCGTCGCGCGTGAGCGGCTCCGTGGCCACGACCGCCATCCGCGCGTCGGGGCCGACGCCGTGGAGGTCGTTGAAATTCACCTTGAGATCCGCGTCCACGAGCGTGGCCTCGCCGAACGGGGCCTGGCGCAGGATGCAGGACAGGTGGTCGCCGCACCGGGCGAAGAGGTGCTCGCCGTCCGCGAACAGGAAGTTGAAGACGCCATCGGCGCCGAGCTCGTTCCCGAGCTCGTACAAAAGGCGCCCCAGCTCCCGCGCGTCGCCCGGGTACCTCTCGCCGAACGCGCTCCGGATCGCCTCGAGGAGGATGCAGAAGGCGTGCTCGCTGTCGGTGTCGCCGACCGGCGTCTCGACGTGGAGCTTCCGATCCCTGACCGTGGGCAAGGTGCCGTTGTGCGCGAACACGACGTGCCGGCGGTGGAGGACCCGCATGAAAGGGTGCGTGTTCTTCAGGGCCGCTCCCCCGCGCGTCATCTTGCGCACGTGCGCGATGGCGAGGGCCGTGTGGATCGGGTTCTCGCGGATGAACCGCGCGAGCGGGCTCGAGAAGGCCGGGTGATGCTCGAGGAACGTGCGCGCGAACAGCCCATCGTACAGCGAGACGCCCCAGCCGTCCGCGTGCGGCCCCGTCTGCCCGCCGCGGAGCGCGAGCCCCGTGAACGAGAACACGATGTCCGTCGGTACGTTCGAGACCATGCCAAGCAGCTCACACATGACGGGCACCCTCCCGCGGCGCGCGCGCGCCTTCGACGATCACGAGCCCCGTGACCCCGCCTCCGGCGGAGACGTTGCTGACCTCCGAGGCGGAGAGCCGGACCATGGCGCCCTCCATGCGCGTGGTGAAGGTGGGCAGCTGGCCCTCCACGCCGCGGGCGAAGACGAAGGGGCAAAGGTCGAAATAGACCTGCTCTTCCTCCAGGGCGCCGCCGCGGAACGTCGGCATGCGCGCGGTGCGCGGGCGGCGCCGCTCCTGCGCGATCCAGGGCTGATCCGCGGCGGCCCGGACTGCCTCTCTCCAGGCCGCCGGGGTCGCCGTCCACCCGAGCAGCACGCCTTTGCCGCCGTACTCGTCGTTCGGCTTCAGCACGAAGCTCTCCTGCTCTCCGAGGAGGAGCTCGACGAGATCCACCTCGCGGCCCCGCCACGCGGCGCGGCCGGCGGTCACGCGGCGCGTCCAGGGGACGTGCTCCGCGATGGCCGCGCGCTGCTCGGGCGAGAACAGGCCGGAGAACATGGGGTTGCTCAGCACGGCGAACGCCGCCTTCTTGTTGAGGGGCCTGATCCGGAACGAGTTCGCCACGTACGCCGCGCGATCGCAGTAGGCGCGGATCAGGGGGTGATTGAGGCCGCGCCGCGCGACGAGCTCCTGCGTGATCACGCGCCGGTAGACGAGATCGATCCGCTCCCCGCCCGCTCCGAGGCGGCGGCCGTCGTACGTGAGCTCGTCCGGATCGACGACCCTGGTCCGGTGCCCCTCGGCCGAGAACAGGTCGGCGAGCACCCTGAGCTCGGCCGAGGTGTCGACCGTGGCCCAGTCGACGATGGCTATCGCGGGCCGCGCCTCGCGCCCGCCCCACGCGGCGTAGCCCTCGCGCAGGGCGCCGAGGAGCGCCCGGTGCGGCGCCGGCGTGCGCAGGCCATGCGCGTCCCGGAGCGGCGCGAGGTGGGGGAGCGCCATCAGCGTCCGCTCGACGAGGATCTGGTCGGTGAGGCCGGCGGGGGAGTCGGCGTTGTACTCGATGAAGGAGAAGCCGCCGTCGGTGATCAGCATGTCGAGGCGCCCGACCGTGTGGAGCGGCCCCGGACCCGGCACGATCGCGGCGAGGGCGCGCTCGTCCGCGGAGAGCCCGACCTCCTCGGCCAGGAAGTCGTCCCGGATCGCGCGCTGCGCGACCCTCTCCAGCGCGGAGGCGATCTGCTCGGCCACGCGGGCGATCGCGGCGAGGTCCTGCTCGGCGATGAGGTAGGGCCGCAGATAGCGGCACAGCGGGCGCGCGCCGTGGACGAGCCCGAGCCGTCGCTGGGCCTCGAGGAACGCCTCGAACCGCGCGGCGTCCATCGCCCCGGGCGCGGCGAGCCGGGCGTCGAGCTGCTCCGCGAGGGATCTCGTGGCGTCCTGGCTCATCGGGGACCTCATGTCGCGCCCGCGCGCGGGGTCCCCCAGGCGTGCACGGGCGCGCCGGAGTCGACCTCGGCCATGTAGCGCTCCAGCATCTTCCTCAGCGCCTCCTCGCGTGACGCGGAGCCCGTCTCCAGCGCCGAGAGCGCGCGGAGCTGCCATGTGGCGCCGGTGATGCCCTTGGCGACCCGCGCCTCGAAGATCCGGAGATAATGGCGGGCCTCGTCCCCGTCGACCCCCGCGGTCACGAGCCCCTCCTCGACCCGCGGCAAGAGCGAGAGGAGGAGATCGCGCGCCCGGACGCACCTCGGCGCGGCCCCCGGTGCGGCCGGCCAGACGAGCTCGGCGTCGAGGCCGTAGTGCGCCGCATGGTAGAAGTTCCTCACGGCGAGCTCGAACGGGAACGACGGCAGGAGCTCTGCGATGGAGGGCGCGAGGGCGAGGATGCCTCCGAGCAGGAAGCTCCCGTTCGCGAGCATGTCATCGAGCGTGGGCCCGGACGGCAGGGCGCGAAGCTCGATCCGCAAGTGGCCGTCGCCGGCCGGATCGTACACCGGTCGATTCCAGTTCCAGACGGTGCCGTGGTGCAGGCGGAGCTCGTGGAGCTGCGGTATCCCCCCGGCCCGCGCGCAGCCCACGACGTCCTCGTCGCCGCACACGGGGAGGATGGGCTCGTGCAGCGCGACGCTCTCCATGAAGAGCTCCGCCGCGCCGTCGCGCACCCAGCCGGTCCCGAAGCCGATGCGGGCCGGCATCTTCCAGTCCGCGCCGGGCGCCGGCGGGCGATCGTCGCCTGCCTGCTTGAACACCGCCACCCGCGTCTCGTGCCACAGCCGGTGGCCGAGGAAGGTGGGCGAGTTGCACGAGGCCGCGAGCGCGGGCGCGGTCATCATCATGGCGGCGTTGAACAGCCGCGCGAAGGCGTCGGGCGTGGCCCGGAGGTGGATCTGAAAGGCGGTGTTCGCCGCCTCCATCGCGGGGTCGTCCGACGTGAGCTCCAGCGGCTCGGCGCCGTCGATCTGGATATGGAAGGGCGCCCTGCGCAGCCTGCAGAGCCCCGCGGCGAGCGCCCGGTACCGGGGCAGGTTCGTGATCGTCGCAGGGCTGAAGTCGCGCCGCTGGAAGGTCGGCAGGATGCTGACAGGGACCACGCGCGCGCCCAGCGCCGCCGCGCGCTCGCGGATCGCCTCGACGGTCGCGCGCATCTGCTCGCGCAGCGCCGAGAGCGGCCTGCCGGCGAGCGGCACCGGCTGCGTGCTGAGCTCGATGTCGAACGCGCCCATCTCCGGCGTGATCATCGGGCTCGCCGCGGCGCGCGCGATCTCCGCCCCGATCGGCACGGGGCGCGCCTCGCGATCGACGAGGAACATCTCGAGCTCGGCGCCGATCGTCGCTTCCCCGTGGCCGAACCCCGGTCGGGCGAGCACCATCTCCAGCGCCGCGAGGTTCTGCTGCAGCCGCGTCTTGAAGAGCCGATAATCGACGGTCTTGAAGTGGTCTTGCTGGATCTCGATGCCCAAGGGACCTCCCGCTGCGATCCCGGCGAGGGTCCGTCCTCCAGCACGGCGAGCGCCGTGGGCTCCAGGAGAGCTCGCCGCCGGGATCGCGATGTTCCGCCCTACGCGCCGCGCAATGCAAGCGCAGGGCCACGGACGGCGGTCTCGACATGAAGGAGGCCGGAGACCGCCCCCCGCTGGGGTAGAGCTCGATCGGTGTGGCGCGGATGCAGCCTGTGGCAAAACGCGCCGTGGGCGCTGGATGAAGGTATCCCCTGTGTTTCGCGTGGATGTCGGGGAGGTTTCATCCCGGGCGTCGGCTCATCGGTCGACGTGCGGGACGCGCTCGACAACACACGCGCCCGCCTTGCAGCGAGCGACCGAGTCCTCCTTCGGCGCCATGCACTTGGCGACCGGGCAGCTCTCGGCGGCGCAGCTCGCGGCGCGCCACTTCTGGAGCTCCGCGAGCGCGTCGCGGTGGAACGCCTGGTCGCACGGCGGGCACAGCTGGTCGCAGCACTGCCCGGCCCGCGCGCAGGACGCCACGCAGTCGGCGTCGGCCTCGCACCGAGCTTCCGACGCCGCGGCGCGCGGCTCGCCGCCGGCAGCCGGCGGGGGCTGCGCCGCAGGCGCGCCGTCGGCCCCCGGCGGGGTCTGTGACGCCGGCGGAGCCTCGACTCCCGGGGCCTGCGGCGCGGGTTCCTTGGTACAGCCGGCGAGGCAGGCGAGGCCAGCGAGCACGAGCGAGCGAGAGAGCAGCAATGTCTTCATGCCGGCCATAATGGCACGGGGAGAGCCCGCGGCGCGCGGGGAGATGGCCGATCCAACTGTTCTTTTGCGCCTTTGCGCCTTTGCGCCTTTGCGTTGAAATCTCCCTCCGGATCCCCGGCCGGACTCCCGCTAGCAGAACGAGAGCGGCTGCCCCGTGGCCTCCACGACGGCCATCCACAGGTCGTCCGTCGGGTCGACCTGCTTGCGCATGCGGACGGCCAGGGGCATCGGCACGTGCACGAAGCGACCGTGCCACCGGCCGATCAGCATCTCGGTGTTGCCCGCCATGGCCGCGTGGACCGCGTTCCGGGCCATGTTCCAGCAATACACGCTGTCCGACGGGGACGCGGGGACGCTGCGGATATGATAGCTCGGGTCCAGGTACTTCAGCGTCGCCTCGACGCCGCGCGCCCGGAAGTGCGCGTTGATGCGGTCGCGCAGGAAGAGGCCGATGTCCTTCAGCTTGAGGTTGCCGCTGAGGTCCGTCGCCATGGGCTCCGCGCTGGAGGTGCAGTGCTCTTGCATGGCGCCCTCGGCGACGACGATCACGGCGTTGCCGTGGCGGGCGAGCCGGCGCTCGAGGTGCGCGAGCAGCCCGCTCGGGCCGTCGAGCTCCGCGTGGACCTCGGGGATGAGGACCACGTCCACGTCCGCCGACGCGAGCGCCGCCGCGCACGCGATGAAGCCCGAGTGGCGGCCCATCAGCTTGACGAGCCCGATGCCGTTCTTCGCCCCCGAGGCCTCCACGTGCGCGCTGCGGATGACGTCGACGGCGGCGGCGAAGGCGCTCTCGAAGCCGAAGCTGCGGTCGATGAACTTGATGTCGTTGTCGATGGTCTTGGGCACGCCGACGACCCCGATCGACAGGCGGCGCTCCTCGATGGCCCGGACGAGCGACATCGCGCCGCGGATGGTGCCGTCGCCGCCGACGACGAAGAGGACGTTGATGCCGAGGGCCTCGAGCGTGTCCACCATCTGGTGCGGGTCCTGGTTGCCGCGGGAGGTGCCGAGCACGGTGCCGCCCATGCGGTGGATCTCCTCGACGCTCCGGGGATCCAGGCGCATCGGGGCGTGCCCGAAGCGGGCGACGAGCCCCTCGTAGCCGTAGCGGAAGCCGAAGATCTCCGGCACGCCGTAGCTCTGCGCCATCGTGAGCACGAGGCCGCGGATGACGTTGTTGACGCCGGGGCAGAGCCCGCCGCACGTCACGATGCCGGCGCGCACCTCCTTCGGATCCCAGAAGACGCGGTTGCGCGGCCCGGCCAGCTCGAACGCCGGCGGCCGCGCGCCGGAGGCGTCCGCGAGGACGGCGGACAGGCGATCGTTGAACAGCACCTTGTCGGCCTCGCCGACGTACACCGTGGCCTTCTCGCCGAGCTTCTCGGCGACGGGCGAGGGGTGCCGGCAAGGGCCGAGATCCTTGATGGCGAGGTCGGCAGGGGTCACCACGCGCAATGCCTCCAGGTGGGGAGAACAGCGCCCCTACGGCGAGCACCGCCGCGGGGACCCTGCCATGTTCGGACGGCGCGTGTTTCGGCCGCTTTTCAGGAGCGATAAGCTATCGTAACGCCGCGCGGTTCCGTTCCCACGCGAGGCGCAGCGCGCCACGCGCAGCTCCCGCTCCTCGTGAACCAGGCGCCCCCCTCGATGAGCTGAAGTCGATGGGCGTGAAGCTCCGCGTCGCCCACCGCTCCAGCGACAAGGCCGAGAGGGCGAAGACGGCGGGGCACGACGCCGTGATCCTCGACTTCGCGAAGCCGGAGACGCTGCGGCCGGCGCTCGACGGCGTCGACGCCGTGTTTCTGCTGGGGTCCGGCGGCGCCGGGCAGATCGAAGATGTGGCGGCGTCCGACGAGGCGGCGAAGGCCGGTATGGTCGCCGGCGGGATCCCCGAACTCTATGCCGATGCGATGATCGACCTCAACCGGCTCTACCGGAGCGGCGCCGGCGCCGGCGTGACCTCGGCGGTGAAGGACGTCACCGGGCGCGAGCCGATCGGCTTCGAGCGGTTCGCGCAGGACCACGCGGCCGCGCTTCGCTGAGGGGACGCGCGTCGCGCGGCAGGCCGGCTATCACAGGCGTCCAGGCGGGCGGGTCGCTGGCAGGAAAGGATTGCTGACAGGCCTCTTCCACGACATCGCCGACAGGCGCGGCCGGGGCGACGCTCGCCGCGGCTCGCACCGCGCGCAGCTCCCTGGCCGGGCGCGCCTCGTCGCCTGGCTCTCTCGAGCCACTCCGGGTCGTCCGCGCCTGCGCGTGTCCCATGCTGCGTCCTCCGCCGGCGGACATTGCGCCTCGCCGCCGCCGTGGCAAGGTCCTGCGCGGCGCTGACGATCTCGGACGACCGAGCAGGTCGCAGCTGGCGGAGGGCCGCGCTCGACGCGACGTGACGGCGCGGCGATCGAGCGGAGGCGCCCGCGGGAGGAGCCCACGATGGACAAGGCGAACCGACCGTTCCGAATCGGGATTTCAGGGTCCTACGGCGGCATGAACCTCGGCGACGAGGCCATCCTCGATGGCATCGTCACGCAGCTCCGGGAGTCGATGCCAGCGGAGATCACCGTGTTCTCGCTGTGCCCGGAGGACACGAAGATGCGCCATCAGGTGGAGCGCGTCGTCCCCGTTCGTGACCTCACACGAGTGGAATCGACCGCCGAGATCGAGCGCCTGGATCTCTTCGTCCTCGGCGGGGGAGGCATCCTGTACGATCGGGACGCGCCGGTCTATCTGAGAGAGGCGCTCATCGCGGAGGAGCGCGGCGTCCCCGTCGTGATCTACGCCGTGAGCGCCGGGCCGCTGTCGGACCCGAGCGCGAAGCAAGCCGTACGGGCGGCGCTGAACGCGGCGGACATCGTCACCGTACGAGACAAGCAGGGGCGTCGCCTGCTCGAGGAGGTGGGGGTGAATCGCGAGATCCGCCTCACGGCCGATCCGGCCCTGCTGCTGCGCGAGGAGGCGCTGCCCATCGAGGCCATCCGGGCCGAAGGGGTCGAGTTCGAGCGGCACCTCGTCGGCTTCTCCGTCAGGGAGCCGGGCCCGGCGGCGCCCGACATCGACCCTGACGAGTACTATGGCCTGCTCGCCAACGCCGCCGACTTCGTCGTCGAGCGCCTCGACGCGGACGTCGTGTTCGTGTCCATGGAACGGACGGACGTGCAGCACAGCCACGCGGTCGTCGCCCACATGAAGAACGCCGAGCGGGCAGAGGTCTTGAGGCGCCGGTACACGCCGCAGCAGATCCTCAGCCTCGTCGGGCACCTCGAGTTCGTGGTGGGCATGCGCCTCCACTTCCTGATCTTCTCGGCGCTCCGCGAGACCCCGTTCGTCGCGCTGCCCTACGCGTCCAAGGTCGCGGGGTTCATCGAGGACCTCGAGATGGAGACCCCGCCCCTCGGGAGCATCAGCTCCGGGCAGCTCATCGCCAGGCTCGATCGCTCGTGGGACACGCGTCACGAGATCCGCGCGAAGATCCGCCGGCTGCTCCCCGGCCTGAAGGCCAGGGCGAGGGAGACCAACCAGCTCGTCACCGAGCTCCTCGCGCGGCGAGCTCCGGCGGCGCAGCCCGTGCGGAAGAGCGCGTGAGCGCGGGGAGCTTGTGATGGACGTGATCCGGACCGACGTCGCCGTCATCGGCGGAGAGCTCGGCGGCTGCGCGGCTGCGCTCGCGGCGGCGCGGACGGGCCGCCGCGTCGTCCTGACGGAGGCGACTCGCTGGCTCGGGGGCCAGCTGACGAACCAGGCGGTCCCTCCGGACGAGCACCCATGGATCGAGGACATGGGGGCGACCCGGAGCTACCGCGCGCTGCGCCAGGGGATCCGGGAGTATTACCGCAGGCATCTGCCGCTCACCGCGTCGGCCAGGGCGCTCCGCGAGCTCAACCCCGGCAACGGCTGGGTCAGCCGCCTGTGCCACGATCCGCGGATCGCGGTGGCGGTCCTGCACGAGATGATCGCGCCGTATCGGCTCAACGGGCGCCTCCTCGCGCTCCATGCTCACCGGCCCATCTCGGCGTCGACGCACGGTGATCGGGTGACCGGCGTCGTGGTCCGAGGGCTGGAATCGGGGCGCGATGTGCTCCTCGTGGCCGACCTCTTCATCGATGCAACGCCTCACGGCGAGCTCCTCTCGCTCGCGGGCGTGGAGCACGCGCTCGGGGCGGAGTCTCGCGCGGAGACCAGCGAGCCGCACGCCCCCGAGCGCGCCGATCCGGGGGCCCAGCAGGCGATCACCGTCTGCTTCGCGATCGAGCACCACCCTGGAGAGGACCATACGATCGACAGGCCCTCTCAGTACGAGCGCTGGCGCTCCCTCGAGCCGCCCGGCTGGCCGGGCCGACTGCTGGACTGGACGGCGGTTCGACCCGATACACTCGAGCCCCTGACGCGAGGTCTGTTCGCCGCGGAAGACAGGCATCCCTGGTGGAGCTTCCGGCGGATCCTCGACAGGACGGTGTTCGAAGCGGGGTTCGCGCCGAGCGACATCACCATCGTGAACTGGCCACAGAACGACTACTGGTTCGGGCCCGTCTGCGGCGTCGACGAGGCGGAGGCCGCGCGGAACCTGGACGCAGCGCGGAACCTCAGCCTGAGCCTTCTGTACTGGATGCAGACCGAGGCGCCTCGTCCAGACGGCGGGGTCGGATATCCAGGCTTGCGCCTCCGCGGGGACGTGGTCGGCGGTACGGCCGACGGCCTCGCGCCAGCGCCCTACATCCGCGAGTCCCGCCGGATCCGGGCCGAGCTCACGGTGCTCGAGCAGCACATCGCGTATCCGCTCCGGCCCGACGGCCCCGCGACGTTCGAGGAGAGCGTCGGGATCGGGTGTTATCGCATCGATCTGCACCCGCGCGTCGGGGGCGCCGGGTACATCGATCTCGGCTGCTGGCCGTTCCAGATACCGCTGGGGGCGCTCATCCCGGTGCGGGTGGAGAACCTGTTGCCGGGCGGGAAGAACCTTGGCGTCACGCACATCACGAACGGCGCCTACCGGGTCCACCCCGTGGAGTGGAGCGTCGGCGAGGCGGCGGGGCTGCTCGCGACGTTCTGCCTGGAGCGCCGCGTGCTGCCGCGGCAGGTGCGCGCCCGGAGCGCGCTCCGCGAAGAGCTCCAGGCGCTCCTGGTCCGCGAGGGCATCGAGCTGGCCTGGCCGGCGCTGAGGCCGGTCTGAGCCAGCGCCGCGCCAGGGCGGGTGTCGGCGAAACAACCGCGCTACGACGAACGGGGGAGCTTGACACGGAACGTGGTGCCCTCCTCCAGCGTGCTCGTGACCTGGATGGAGCCTGCGTGCGCGTCGACGATCGATTTGACGATGAAGAGCCCGAGCCCGAGCCCTTTCGAGCGTTGCACGACCCGCTGGCTCTGCTCGCCGCGGCGAAACGGATCGAAGAGGACGGGCAGCAGCTCGGGCGGGATCGGGGTCCCGCGGTTCATCACCTCGATCACGACGCCATTCTTGTGCCCGCGCAGCTCCACCTGCACCGGCTCCTCCGGCGGGCTGTAGTCGACGGCGTTGCCGATCAGGTTCGACAGGAGCTGGCCCATCCGGCCTGGATCCCACGTGCCCCGCCCGTCGCCGTGGGCCGTGAAGCGGATGGTGTGCTCCGGGTGGGCGAGCTCGAGCTCCTCGACCACGCGCTGGCAAATCGCGCGGAGGTCGACGGGCTCCGGTTCCACCGGGAGACCCTGGTGGGAGCGGATGCGCGTCAGGTCGAGCAGCTCCTCGACCATCCGCACCGCCCTGTCCGTGCTCGCGGCGATGCGCTGGGCGAGCCTCGCCACGGCGGTCGTGACGTCCTCGCGCTTGAGCAGGGCGGCGGTGGCGAACCGGATGGCCGAGAGCGGGTTGCGCAGGTCATGCCCGAGGACCGCGATGAACAGCTCGTGGAGCGCGACGTCACGGCGGAGATCAGCCGAGCTCGTGCGCTCGTATTCGACTGCCGCGGTGATCATCACCTCGTCGAGCGCCGAGTGCACGAGCTGGGCCTCCTCGCCGCCAAGCACCACCCCTTCGCGCGCGCACAGGTCCACGATCACGGCGCGAAGGAGGCCGAGCTCGCGCAGCTCCTCCGCGAGGGAGTAGCCCTCGGCGATGCGATGCGAGACGTGCACCTTGGCGGCCTCCGAGCTGCCGATCTCCGGGCCGCTGGCTCCGTCCGGCGCGCCCGGCTGTGCGAGCTGCGCGAGTGAGTCGATGAGGTCGTCGAGGAGCTTCGGCGTGTAATCTCTCAAGTTCTCATCGGTGAGCTCGCGGGTCCGTGGGATCTTCGGTTCACTCCGCAGGTGCTCTATCCACCGGCGTACGATCTCCTCGCTTCGCTCACGGAGCAGGATCGTGATGCGCGACAACGTGTGGCTCACGTGCGTTCTCCCCACATCGACGTCGATGCGCCTCGTCATCCGGCGCGGCGCAGCTGGCCATTGTCATGGATCCCGCAAGGCCCCCCAGGAGAAACACGAGCCGGACGGGGCCAGGTAGCCGAAATGGGAGTCGTCGGCGAACGACGGCCTCGGCGGCGCTGGGGCTGCCCGCGTCGGTGGGCTCGAAGGCAGGAAGATTCCAGGCAAGGAGGCAGAGGACGCTGCGTCGGTCCTGGCCGCGCGCTCCGCCCTGGCACGCGCGGCGCGCGTGCCCGATACTCCGCGCATGCGCCCCGGGGACCTGTTCGCAGGTCGCTTCGAGCTCGATCGCGCCGCGGGATCCGGGGGAATGGGCGCGGTCTATCGGGCCATCGACCGCGAGACCGGGGAGCCGGTCGCCCTCAAGGTGGGGCTGCACGCGGAACATGCGGAAGCCGATCAGGCCGAGCGGTTCCGCCGGGAGGCGCGGGTCCTCGCTGGGCTCTACCACCCCGCCATCGCGCGGCACGTCGCCCACGGCGTCACCGCCGAGGGCCGGCAGTACCTGGCCATGGAGTGGCTCGACGGCGAGGATCTCGCGGCGCGGCTCCGGCGGGGGCCGCTGGGCCTCGACGAGAGCCTCGCGCTCGCCGCGCGCGCCGCCGAGGCGCTCGGCGCCGTGCACCTGCGCGGGGTGGTCCACCGGGACGTCAAGCCGGCGAACCTCTTCCTGCCGGGCGGCGACGTCGCGGCGGTGAAGATCCTCGACTTCGGGATCGCGCGGGCCCCCGACGTCACGCACACGCTGACCAACCCCGACGCCCCCGTGGGGACGCCCGCCTACATGGCGCCGGAGCAGGTCCGCGGCGAGCCCGACATCGACGCGCGCGCCGACCTGTACGCGCTCGGGTGCGTGCTGTTCGAGTGCCTCACCGGGCGGCCGCCGTTCGGGGGGGTGCACGTCGTCGCGCTGCTCACCAAGGTGCTCTTCGAGCAGGCGCCCCGCCTCCGCGACCTGTGGCCCGGCGCGCCCCCGGCGCTCGACGCGCTGCTCTCGCGCCTCCTGGGCAAGGATCGGCGGCTGCGGCCCGGGGACGCGCTCGCGGTCGCGGCGGAGCTGCGCGCACCGGAGATCCGCGAGGCGAGCGCGGCGCCCCTCGCGCCGTCGGTCGGCCTCACGACCGCCGAGCGGCGGCTGGTCAGCGTGGTGCTGGCGGCGCACCGGGCCGAGCCGGCGCGCCCGCCGCAGCCGGCGCAGGCCGTGTCCAGCGAGGCGAGCACGGCGCCGGCGCGCGGCCTGACCCGTCCGTGCCGCTGGCCGCTCGCCCTCCTCCAGGAGATCCGGAGGACCGTCGACCTGCACGGCGCGCGCGTGGAGCTGCTCCGGGACGGATCGATCGCGGCCCTGCTCACGGGGGCCGAGGCGCCCACGGATCTCGCGGCGAGCGCGGCCCGGTGCGCCCTCTCGCTCAAGGCGCTGCTGCAGGGCGCCGACGTGGCGCTCGCGACGGGCTGGGAGGTCGTGGACGGGACCCAGCCGCTCGGGCCCGTGATCGACCGCGCCGTCGCGAACCTCACGGCCGCGGAGCGGGGCGCGGAGGACGCGCTCCGGCCGATCGCGATCGACGCGATGACCGCGTCCCTCCTCGGTCCGCGCTTCGAGGTGGCGCGCGGCGAGCGCGGGGCGGCGCTGCTCGGCGAGCAGGAGCCGCTGGAGGAGGCGCGCGCGCTGCTCGGCAAGCCGACGCCGTTCGTGGGGCGGAGCAGCGAGCTGCGCTGGCTCGAGCTCCTCGTCGACCAGTGCGCCTCGGAGCCGTGCGCCCAGGCGGCGCTCGTGATCGGCGCGGCCGGCGTGGGCAAGTCGCGGCTCCGCATCGAGCTCGCGCGCAGGATGCGCGGCCGCGAGGCGCCGCCCCAGATCTGGACGGCGCAGGGCGACGCGGTGCGGGCCGGGGCGCCGCTCGGGCTGCTCGCCCAGGTGGTGCGGCGCGCGGCCCAGATCGCGGAGGGCGAGCCCCGGGAGCGCGGCCGGGAGAAGCTCGCCGCGCGCGTCGCGCGATCCGTGGAGCCCGCGGAGCAGGCGCGGGTGGCGGAGTTTCTGGGCGAGGTGATCGGCGCGCCGTTCCCGGACGCGGATCGGTGCGAGCTGCGCGCCGCGCGGCAGAACCCGATGCTCATGGCCGACCAGGTGCGGCGCGCCTGGCTCACCTTCGTTGAGGCGGAGTGCCGGGCGGGGCCGGTGCTCCTGGTGCTCGAGGACCTGCACTGGGGCGACCTGCCGACCGTGCAGCTCGTGGACGCGGCGCTCGGGCAGCTCCGGTCGAGCCCGCTGCTGGTGCTGGGGCTCGGGCGGCCCGACGTGGACGAGGTGTTCCCGGGGCTGTGGGCCGAGCGGGGCGCGACCGCGATGCGGCTCGGGGCGCTGCCGGCCCTCGCCTGCGAGCGGCTGGTGCGCGCGGCGCTCGGGGAGCAGGCGCCCGCGGAGCAGGTGGATCGGCTCGTCCGGCGCGCGGCGGGGCACGCGTTCCTGCTGGAGGAGATGCTGCGCGCGGCGGTCGAGGGCGCCGAGGGCGCCGAGGGCCGCGACGCGGGCGAGGCGCCCGAGACCGCGCTCGCGATGGTGCAGGCGCGCCTCGAGGGGCTCGATCTGGAGGCGCGCCGGGCGCTGCGCGCCGGGAGCGTGCTGGGCGAGGTGTTCTGGTGGGGCGCGCTCGCCCGGCTGCTCGGGGTGGACCGGGACGACGCCGCATTCGCGGGCTGCCTCCTCGCGCTGGAGCAGCAGGAGTGGATCGCGCGGCGGCCCGCGTCCCGGTTCCCGGGCGAGGCGGAGTACGCGTTCCGGCACGGGCTCGTGCGCGACGCGGCGTACAGGATGCTCACCGAGGCGGATCAGCGGCTCGGGCACAGGCTCGCCGCCGCGTGGCTGGAGCACGCCGGGGAGCGGGACGCGCTGGTCCTGGCCGGGCACTGCGAGCGCGGCGGCGAGCCCGAGCGGGCCGTGCGGTGGCTCTGCGCCGCGGCGGAGGAGGCGATCCGCGGCAACGACCTCGCGGCCGCGCTCGCGCGCGCGGAGCGGGGCGTGGCCTCCGGGGCCAGCGGGAGGGATCTCGGCGCGCTCCGCCTGGTCCAGGCCGAGGCGCACCTGTGGCGCGGCGAGCTGTCGGCCACCGAGGCGCGCGCGACGGAGGCGGTCGCGCTGCTCGATCCGGGGTCGAGCGCATGGTACCGCGCGCTCACCGCGGCCCTGATCGGCGCGAGCAAGCTGGGCGCCGTCGAGCGCGCCGGGGCGTGGGCCGCGCGGCTCGCGGCGACGGCGCCCGACGAGGGGGCGCTGAGCGCGGTGGTGCTCTGCCTCTCCTGGTGCGCGGCGGAGCTCATGCTCGCCAACCAGCACGCGACCGCCGACGCGCTGCTCGAGCAGAGCCTGCGCCTCGCGGGGGATCCTCCGGCCGTCGACGACGCGGCGGTCGGCGGGCTGCACCAGACCGTCGCGTTCCGCGCCGCCCTCGCGGGCGATCAAGCCGCCGCGGTGGACGCCCTGGAGGTGGCGGTCGGGGCGTTCGGGCGCGCCGGCGACCGCCGGCAGGCCTGCTCTGTCCAGCTGAACATGGGCTTCATGCTCACCGAGCTCGGCGCGCTCGAGCGCGCCGAGCAGCTGCTGCGCGCGGCCGTCGTCCAGGCGACGCGGATGGACCTGCACGAGGTGCTCGCGACCGCGCGGCAGAACCTGGGGAACGCCCTCCTCCAGGCGGGCCAGATCGACGAGGCCCGCGCGCTGCTCGAGCAGGCCATCGACGCGTCGCGCCGGCAGGGCAACCGGCGCATGGAGGGGCTCTCGCGCGCGTACCTCGCCCGGGCGGCGCTGCTCTCGGGCGACGGCGAGGCCGCCGCGCGCGAGGCCGCCGCGGCGGCGGCGCTGCTCGACGTGGCGCCGCTCCTGCGCGCGGTGGCGCTGGCCGTCCTCGCGCGCGCCCGGATGGAAAGGGGGCCCGAGGGGGCGGCCGAGGCGCTCATCCACGCGCAGGAGGCGTTCCGCCTCATCGAGGACGCGGGGATGGCCGAGGAGGGAGAGTCGCTGATCCGCCTGACCTACGCCGAGGCCCTGCGCGCCGCCGGCGAGCGCGAGCGCGCCGCGCAGATCATCGAGGCGGCGCGCTCGCGGCTCCTCGAGCGCGCCGCGAAGATCGGCAGGCCGGCGCTGCGACGGAGCTTCCTGGAGGGCATCCCCGAGAACGCCCGGGCGCTCGCGCTCGCCGAGGCGTGGGCTCTGGAGCGCCAGGGGGCTGTCGCCTGATCTCGGGGACGCTCATGCGCTGGTGGGGCGGCTAAGCGAGCTCCGAGAGCTCGACCTGGCGCACCGCGGGCGCCGCCGTCCTGGAGGTCTCTTCCCTGCGGCGCGGGCTCATCAGGGCGTCGAGCTGCTCGATGAAGCAGGTGTTCTCCGCCGGAAGGCCGACCGTCACGCGGAAGTAGTCGTCGTATCGCTCGTCGCCGAACGGCTCGAAGGCCTTCACCTTCACGCCTCGGGCGAGCAGCGCGTCGTGGATCTTCGCCCCGGACCACGCCCCGCGCGCGCGGCAAAGGATGAAATTGGTCTGTGATGGATAGGCCTCCAGCGCGCGATGAGCTCCGATGGCCGCCATCAGCCTGGCTCGCTCCCTCGCTGTCTGATGCCGGACGAATCCGAGGTGTCCGCTGTCCTGGAGCGACGCCATCGCGAGCTCTGCGGCCAGCTGCCCGACGCGGTGCGGCGTCATCTTGGCCTCCATCTGCGCCACCACCTTCGCGTCCCCCATGGCGTACCCCACGCGCACCGACGCGAGCCCGTAGGCGAAGGAGAAGCTACGGAGCACCATCAGGTTGGGATGGCGCAGCACCAGGTCTGCCATCCGGGTGTTCGGGCTCTCCTCGAGGTAGTGCACGTACGCTTCGTCGATGAAGAAGAGGGAGCCCGGGAACCGGGTGAGCAGCGGACCGAGCTCCTGCCGCGTGATGAGGACGTTGCCCGTGGGGTTGTTGGGGTTGCAGAGGTAAACCAGGCCGTCCTGCCGCGAGAGGCGCGACTCGAGCCTCTCCACGTCGAGCGCGAAGCCGTTCTCCGGATGGAGCGGGAGCAGCTCGCACCGCAGCCCCACGCGGACGCCGGACGCAGGCACCTTGGAGTAGGTGAGCCGGGTGGTGATGATGGGATATGCCGTGCGCTTCAGCAGATAGCGCAGGGTCCGCATCGCCGAACGCCTGATCTCGCGCTCGATCAGGAACGGGATGCAGGTCTTGAGCAGCGGGCCGCTCCCGTTGGCGACCAGCACGTTCTCCGGCCTGACACCCGCGTCGGCGGCGAGCGCGCGCCGGAGATCTCCGTTGTCTCCGGCCGGATAGCTCCGCAGGGAGATGGTGCCGGCGTGGCGCCGCAGGACGTCGGCGCACCGCTCGGAGCAGTAGGTGCCGTGGTTCAGCGCCATGTCGATGGGCGGCGCGCCGGACCGGCGATTCGGGGCGTCGAGTGCTTCGCTCGCTGCCGTTCGAGGCTGCATGGAGTGCTCCTCCCGTGGTGTTCAACCAGCATCGACCAGGCTATTCGTGCCCAGGATTCAGGAGGCCACCTTCGCTGGCCAGATGCAAGAAGGAAGAGCGAGCGGCGCCGCCCCAGAACCTGTGTGCGAAGGCGTGCGACCAGGGTGAGGATGGGCCGCGGTGCGAGCTCGGCTTACGGAGCGGTCGTCGCCGCCCCGACCGTCCCGTTACCGACCGTCCCGGTCGTCCCCTTGACGCCCGGGTTTTGCCGCACGTGCTTCCAGTGGCAATAACACAGGTACGGCGGGTTGATGCGGCACTCGAAGCTGTCGATGCAGTACTGAGAGAGCCCCCAGCAGTCTGACGACAGCGTTCCACCCTCGCACGTGCAGCTTCCGTCGTCGCTGCACCACCAGCTGAGCGAACCAGGGCGCCCACCGTTGTTCACGAGCGCCTCTGTCACGGCGGTCGTCTCCTCCGGAGCGGTCGTCTCCTCCGGAGCGGTCGTTTCATCGGGGGCCACGATGCAGCCGGCCAGGAGGCCGGAGGCAAGCGACAGGACGGCGAGCGCGGCGCGAATGGTGTTCTTCATCTGAGCAGCTCCTTGTAAGGGTTCGCTGTTCCCTCAGAGCAAGGCAGGTGCCCGCGCATCAAACCCCCCGTTTCTTCGGGCTATTCCTTGGAGGCGTGCGTGGGCATGTTGAGCGAAACCTCGCTCACTCGTGCGCGTGGTTGAGCGAAACCTCGCGCACTTGCGCGCGTAGTTGCGCATCGCGGGCGGCGTCCTGAGGAGGCCGCCGGCGCTCCGCCGGTCCCGGGCTGCGGTCGCGAGCTCGGGCCCCGTCACGTTCGCTATCCGCCGGTGAACTGATCGATGGCACGCTCGAAGTCGATGCTGACCTGCATCGCCTCCTTGGCGCGGGGTAGATCTCCCAGTTGCTCATAAACAAGCCCCAGGTTCCTGCTCGCTACCGCCTCCTGTCCCCGATTTCCTGCCTGGCGAGCGATGACGACCGCTTGCTCGTAACACTCGATTGCCTTTGATAGCTCTCCCAGGCGGGCATGGATTAGACCGAGATTGCCGAGGGTCTCGCCTTCATCTTTCTGGCTTCCGCTCTCGCGCGCTATCGCGAGGATCTGCTCGTAGTAATCGATGGTTTGCTGTTCCTTGCCCACGCGAGGATAGAGATGGGTCAGGCTTCCGAGCGCTTCCCGTTCGTCTTGGCCATGGCCGAGCTGCCGAGCGATCTTGAGCCTTCGCTCAAAGAGCTCTATCGCTTTTTGCCAGTCGTCGAGCGCGGCGTAGGCGTTGCCTAGCTCCGCCAGGAGCCGGCCCTCTTCAGGGCGTCTACTCAGCTTCTGTGCCGCGGCGAGCCCAGCCTCGTACCATGGGATCTGCTCGAGCACTGGCTTTTGGGTGCGGAGCGAATACGGGATCAGCAGCAGAAGGTCACAACAGACATCCGCCGCGGTGTCATCGTGCTCCGCGTTCGCGGAAGCCCAGCTGAGCGTCGTGCTGATGTTGCCCCATTCGCGGTCCAGCAGAGCGAGCACCTCGAGAAACGTTGTTTCGCCCTGCTGGTGAGAGTGATCCGCAGCCCGCACGACTTCGAGGAAGTACTCTGCGTGTCGCCGCTCGGCGGCGAACCGTTCTTTGTGGTCCAGGTGCGAACGCGCGTAGTCGCGAGCGAGGTCGTGGAACCGGTAGCGCTCGGACGCTCCGTCCCACTCCACCAGGCTCCGTTGGACGAGCTCGCCGAGGGCGTCGGCGGCTACGTCGTGCGTCGTATCAGCAACCGCAGCGGCGCCCTCCACGTCGAAGTCGCCCTGGAAGATGCCTGCATGGAACCAAAATGTGCGAATGCTGGCATCCAGCAGGTGGAGGCTCTCCGACAGCACGGCATCCACGAGTTCCCGCCGGTTTTGAACAGAACGGAGCCGCTCGATATACCGAGGGGGTCTGAGATCCACGCGTTCAGCCAGCGCGCTCGCGGTGGTTCGGATGGCTAGCGGCAGGTAGCCGCAGAGCCTCGCCAACTCGGCAGCCGCGGCTTCGTCGAGGCGAGGAGCGATGCTGCGGACCAGCTCAATGGACTCACCCGGATCCAGCGTGCCGAGACGCCGGGCGTAGAGTCCGGGCAGGGTGAAGTGTTGCCTGGACGTGACGAGCAGGAGGCTTCCGGGCGGTGGAATCAGAGGCTCGACCTGGGCGCGGTCACGCGCGTTGTCCAGCAGGAGGAGCACGCGCTTGCCGTGGAGCACAGAGCGATACACTCGTCCGAGTGCCTCCGGGTCATCGGGCAGCTCCGCCGTGGGATCGAAAGCGTGGATCACTTCTGCCATCACCTGGGCGGGCGTGAGGGGGGCGGAACGAGCACCGCGTAGGTCGATGTCGATCTGAGCGTCGGGGTAGCGAACCTGGAGATCGTGCGCGAGCTTCAGGACGAGCGCCGTCTTTCCCACGCCGCCCTGGCCTGTGACTCCTGCGACGATGGCGCCGCCCGGGCCGAGCTTCGCGCGCAGGTCGGCGAGTTCCTTTTCGCGCCCGGTAAAATCTGCCGGTGGCGAACGAAGCTGGTGCAAGGCTGAGCCGGGATTGGGCAGAGCTGGGGCTTGTGCAATGGAATGCGCGAGAGGCGCCTGGGGGCGGATCGCTGCAGTGGCCGTCACGTCGCCCACGAGCCTGCATGCGGCCCGGATCCCATCCACGATGTGGGCCCACGCTTCGTCGCGGTCAGGCCAGCTCGCCACCGCTCGCCCGCCGACGGGGAGCACCGCCAGCCGAGACCATGGGGCGCCCCGCCAGGAGCATGCCCGCGCGATGAGCGGGATGACGTGCGCCACTCCCGCCGCGTGCCGCGCGAGCGCCCGCTCGGCCTCGGTACGGCAGACGTCGCACGCGAGGTAGTCTGCGCTCACGAAGAGCAGGATCAGCCCAGCCCCCGCGAGCCGGGACGCAGCCTCCCGTTCCAGCTCCTCGCCGGCGGTGACCCGCCCGCGGTGCCATGGCGAGACGTCGGGCCCAAGGGCCGAGAGCTGCGCCTCGAGCGCTTGGAGTAGCTCCTGATCGGCACGCGCTGGCGCACAGGAGATGAAGATGTCGAGGCGTGCGGGCGCGGTGGCCACGGGCGGAGGGTACCAGGACGGCGCGCTTCTGGACCATCGACGGTTCGCTACGTCCGGGCACCGCGAAATCGATCCGATGGTGAGAGCTGGTTCGCCTTGCTCTCGAGAGCGCCCTCGGTTCCGTCGCGGCCTCGCGCGACCGCTCAGCTCGCGCGGAGCGGCGGCGCCCGCAGCGGGGGGCTCTCTCGCTCGAGCGCGAGCGCGGCGCGCAGCACCAGCGCTTCCTCGAAGTGGCGCCCCACGATCTGCAGCCCGAGCGGCAGGCCGGCGCTGGTGAGGCCCATCGGCACGCTGATCGCCGGCTGGCGCGTCAGGCTGAACGGCGCGGCGAAGGAGGCCGGGAGCGCGCCGCCGTCGATCAGGGGCGCGGACCCGGCCGACGTCGGCGTCACCAGCAGATCGAAGCGGCGGTGGAACACGGCCATGGCCAGCGCCAGCTCCGCGCGCTGCCGCTCCGCCTCGAGGTACGCCACCGCGCTCAGCGCCTCTCCCTGGGCTGCCGCGCTCTGGACCGCCGGATCGAGCAGCGCGCGCTGCGCCGGCCCGAGCTCCCGCACCGTGTGCGCGGCGCGCGCCGCGAACAGCGTCCGCAGCACGCCCCCCGGGTCCGCGAACGGCGGCGCCACCTCCTCCACCTCGGCGCCGAGCCGCTGGAGGAGCGCGACCGCCGCATCGAAGCAAGCCCGCGTCTCACCCGGCAGATCGACGTACCCCAGCGTGGCGCTCACGCCGACCCGCACGCGGCGGAGGAAACGTACGTCGGACGGGTCGAGCGCGCCGGACTTGTCGTGCGTGTCGGACGCGTCGATCGCGACGAGCGCGCCCAGGTGCAGCGCGTCCTCGCGCGGCGGCGGGGCCCGGAACGGATCGCGGTCGTCAGGACCGGAGAGGACCGAGAGGAGCACCGCCGCGTCGCCGACCGTGCGCGCGATCGGCCCGACGTGCGGGGGCACCCCCACCACGCTCGCGGGGTGCGCGGGGACCCGACCGAAGGTCGGCTTGCACCCCACCACCCCGGAGAAGGCGCTCGGCACGCGGATCGAGCCGCCGCCATCCGTTCCGACGGCGAGCGGCCCGAAGCCGGCCGCGACCGCCGTGACGGCGCCGGCGCTGCTGCCGCCCGGCGTGTGCCGCGGGTCCCACGCGTTGCGCGTGATCCCGGTCAGCGGGCTGTCGCCGAGGCCCTTCAGGCCGAACTCGGACGTCGTCGTCTTCCCGAAGAGCACCGCCCCGTGCTCCCGCAGCCGGGCGACGGCCGGCGCGTCCTCCGTCCAGGGGCCGGCCGCGTCCACGGTGCGCGAGCCCCGCCGGGTCGGCCAGCCGCGCGTGAGCAGGAGGTCCTTCACCGAGACAGGCACCCCGTCCAGGCGCCCCACCGGCTCGCCTCGAGCCCAGCGCGCCTCGGACGCCCGCGCGGCCTCCAGGGCCCGCTCCTCGTCGAGGAGCGCAAACGCGTTGAGCGGGGCTCCGTGGCGCTCCACATGGGCGAGGACGGCGCGGAGCGCCTCGACGGGGGAAGCGCTGCGGGAGCGATAGAGCGCGAGGAGCTCGACGGTGGTGGCTTGCACGAGCGAGGCGGGCGGCATGTGTCCATTATAGCGGATGACGTGTCCTTTGCAACGGATGTGGCGGATGCGGCGGAAGTGCGCGTTCTCCTCGGTGTCCCCGCCATGATCGTTGTCGTGTGGATGGGCCGTGCATCACAGCCGACTGCGACGCCGGGCACAGCTCGAGCTCAGCCGCGACTACGCGGTCGCATCCACGGAAGCATAAAGGCTTGCGCTCCGGGGGTCGGCGAGGCCGTGCTCGCCAAGGGGGCACCGGGAACATGGGCGCGTTCGTGGGCTTTTCCCTCTCGAGCGCTGGCGCGCTGTTCATGATCGCCTGCGTTCTCGAATCCATCGGCTCGGGGCAGGCCCCACGCGCGCATAGGTGTCCCGAGCTCGCGCGAAATCCGTTTTGACCGACTTCCCCTGGACGCTCGCGCCCATCGAGGTACTCGCTTTGCGGCGTTGTCCCCCGACGAGCTCGCTTCTTTTAGTAACCCGCCCAGCCCGGATCGTCGCCAGGCGGACGCAGCGTCAATTCAGGGACGAGCTTCGGGAATGATGCTGTACCAGGATGGGTCGACGCCGACGCGACGAGGTGGTAGACGTGCGATCTCCAGGAGTGCAACATGACGCCGACACGTACGCGAAAAGTGAGCCTCTGCGGCAAGGAGCTGCACGGCCTGAAGCACATCTGCGCGTTCTTCGATTCGCGCAAGGAAATGTACGACGTCCTCAATCCGTACTTCCAGGAAGGAATCGATGTCGGCGACGAGGTGGTGACCATCCTCGAGTCGAGCGTGCATGACGACCATGTGAATCGGATGCAAAAGGGCGGCGTGCCCGTGCAGGATGCGATGGAGCGTGGCCAGCTCAAGGTCGTGCCTTCCGAGCAGACGTACATCCAGGACAACGTGTTCGTCGCGGACCGCATGTTCTCGACCCTCGAGGGCGTGCTCAAGGGCGCGGCCGAAGGCGAGTTCAAGTCCGTTCGCACCTGCGGCGACATGGAATGGGCGCTGAAGAACCTGCCGGGCACCGAGGACCTGATGGTCTACGAAGCAAAGCTGAACACGCTGGCGCCCAAGCACGACTGCACGCTTCTTTGCTGCTACGACGTCAATCGCTTCAGCGGCCGGGTGATCGCCGATGTGCTCGCCACGCACTCGCACGTGGTCATCGGCGGCCACGTGCACGAGAATCCGTACTACCTCGACCCGGTGACGTTCCTGAGGAAGCTCGCGCTGCGGCGGGCGCCTGTGTCTCTCGCGAACGCGGGCTGAGCCTCTTTCGCCGCTCGCTCCGCGTGGTATACCGCCGGGCGTGGGACGCTTCGATCATCTCGCCACCACGCCCGCGCGCGGCCCGGCCGACGTCCTCAAGTGGAAGCTCGGCGCCCGCGAGAAGGCCGTCGCCGACGGCTTCGTCACGCCGCACCGCACGTACGACCGCTCGCTCGTCGAGAGCGGCCGCGCCTCGCTCACGTGGATCGGCCACGCGTCGTTCCTGCTGGTGCTGGGCGGCCTGCGCATCCTGATCGATCCCATCCTCGCGACAGGCCTCGGCACCACGAAGCGGCTCGCCCCGGCGGGCATCCCGATCGAGGACCTCACCGAGATCGATCTGGTGCTGATCACGCACAACCACCGCGATCACCTCGACGCGCCCACGCTGTCGCGCATCCTCGCGGCGCACGCCGTGCACCCGGGCAAGCTCGGCAAGAAGAACGCCTCGCTCCGGCCCCGCTTCGTGGTGCCGCAGGGCAACGGCGCGCTCCTCGCGAAGCTGGGCGCGGGCGCGATCGACGAGCTCGCGTGGTGGCAGTCCGTCCACGTCGGTCAGGTCGAGATCACGCTGGTGCCCGCGCGGCACTGGTCGATGCGCATGCCCTGGGACAGGAACGAGGCGCTCTGGGGCGGCTTCGTGATCCGCGGCCCCGAGGGCACCGCGTACCACTCGGGCGACACCGGCTTCTTCGACGCCTTCGCCGAGATCGGCGCGCGCAGCGGCGGCTCCATCGACTGGGCCATGTTGCCCATCGGCGCCTACGCCCCGCGCTGGTTCATGGAGCCGCAGCACATGGGCCCGGAAGAGGCCGTGCAGGCCGCAGAGCTGCTCGGCGCGCGCACCTTCGTCGCGATGCACTGGGGCACGTACAAGCTCACCGACGAGCCGATCGGCGAGCCGCCGGTCCGCGCGCGCGAGGCCTTCCTGAAGGGCCGCGGCGACATGGAGCGCCTCTGGATCCTCGACGTCGGCGAGACCCGTGGGCTCTGAGCTCACGCGCCTCCTGATGATGCTCCGAAGGCGAAGGCGCCCGCCCTCCGCCTAGGACGCCGATCACGTTGATCGAGCAAGAAATTAGCCGCCAAGGCGCCAAGGACGCCAAGAACAAAACAGAATCTTGGCGTCCTTGGCGCGCTTGGCGGTTCAAATTCCTGTTCTTTTCCGGGGTTTCAACCCGTTTGTCGCTCTAGCTCCTGGCGAGCTTCGAGCCTGCCAAGAGCGCCTGATCCAGGCGCGTTTGATCCAAGGTGGCCTTCCACGTCTCGGCCGAGTAGAGGTTCGCGCCACGAAGATCGGCATGGCTCAGATCGGCGCTCTCGAAATCGGCCTCCATGAAGTTCGCCCTGACCGCATGCGCCCGGGAGATCCTGGCGTGCCGGAAACGAGCGCCCTTGGCCGTCACCCGGTGGAACACGGCATGATCGAGCTCGCTGTACGAGAAGATCCCTGCGCTCAGATCCGCTTCCGTGAAGTTCGCCGACCGGAGCTCGGCGGCCTGAAACGAGCACCCGGACGCCCTGACGCGCTGAAATGAGCCCTTCGACAGCTTCGCGTCATCCGCCCTGAACCGGACCATGGACGCGTCGTCGAAGCTCGACTCCTCCGCTGAACAATCATACATCTGCGCGTCGTCGAGGACCGCGCGCCGAAACGTCGCGAGGCGCAGCGCCGCGCCCGAGAACGTCGCGCCGGCGGCGCTGGCCCCGTCGAAGGCGGCGCCGTTCAGCGTCGCGTCGGCCAGGTTGGCTCGCGCGAGCTCCGCGCCGTCGAACGCTGCCCCGGAAGCGCTGGCATCGGCGAGCGTCGCATCGGTGAGCGTCGCACCAGAGAAGATCGCATTCGTCAGGTTCGCTGCGGAGAGGTTCGCACCGGTGAGGTTCGCGCCCTTGAAGCTCGCGCGCGCCGCCGAGACGCGGTCGAGATCAGCACCCGCGAGAACCGCGCTGTCGAAGAGCGCCCCCTCGAGCCTGGCACCGCTGAAACGCGCGCCCGTGAGGTCCTTGCCGCGAAAGTCCATGTCGGTGAGGTCGCAATGAAAGAAGCTCACGCCCGACAGGACGGCCCCGGATGCCACGAGCGCCGCTGCCTCCTCCCTCGGCATCGCGGGCGGTAGCTTTACCGGCCCCGCCAGGAACCCGTCCTCGGCGCTGCCGACAGGCGGCGGGGCCTCGGGGCCCGGCGCGTTCGAGACCCGAGGAGCCGTCTCGCCCTCGATCCGGGCAAGGAATCGCTGCTGTACGGTCTCGATCGCCGTCTTGGCATGAACGTCATCCATGCAAGCATAGAGCAGCGCTATCTCGGGCGCGTCCTCACGCGTGACATGGAGGATGCCACGCCACACCAGACAGACCTTCAGCGCGTCCGCGTCGAACCACACCGTGTCCAGGTTCAGCGGGATCTCCCGGAGCTTGCCGCCCGCCTCGCGGGACGGCTGCGCGAAGGCCCGGGGCGCGAGGCCAGGGAGCTTGCCGTTGATGACCGAGAGCCTGGGGTGCACGCCCGCCAGATAGAAGTCCTCGTCGCCGCGCGGATAGGCGATCTGCTGCTCGGGCGGCGCCGCGTTGAAGTACCTCCAGTCGAAGTCCCGCGGGAAATACGGCCATCGCTCCTTGAGCCAGGCGCTGTCGTACGTGCCCAGCCGCGAGGCCCGGAGCGCCCAGGTGGCGGGGACCGGCGCGAAGCACACGGGGGCCGGGCGATCCAGCTCGCCGCGAAGCAGCTTGTCCCCCCGCTCCAGGTTCGGCAGCCAGGGTCCGGCGACCCCCTGGATGACACCCCTGCCCACGGGATTCTCCTCGTACCCCGGCCCGCCGAAGGCCCGCTCGTAGCGGAGCGGGATGCGATCGAACGGGCTCGGCGCCGACGGCCCGCTCGTCTGCCACCTCCGATCGCCGATCGCCGCCAGCGAGAGCCGCAACGCCTGGCCGAAGGCGAGCTGCACGTTCGTGACGCCGGATCGCTGCGGCTGCGCGTACGCGTGCCCCACCATCAAGATATCGGCGCTCGGCTTGAAAGGCGCATGGTCGGACGCGTACCTGACAGTCCCTTGTGGATCCTCGTCGAAGTACACGTCCCCGGTCGGGGGCTCCTGATCGCCCGGCGGGAGCGGCTCGGCCAGCCCCTCCGGGACGATCGTCATCGAGCTCTTCACCACCACCACGAGCGCGTCCTGCGGCGGCTGGAGCTGCCACGGGCGGACGGCCGCGGCGATGGATCCATCGGTGACGACGGGCACCGTCTCCCTGCGGCGAAGCGGCAGATCGAGCATGGCTCAGGGCGCGACCAGGACCTTGGCCTGGCTCGGAGAGTCGTGGAGCCCCGCCGGCATGTTGGCGCTGGCGCCGTTATGCGCCGTCTGCGCCGTGAGGTACACGGCGCCCTTCCCCTCGATCTTGACCTTCGAGCTGCCGCGCTTGAACACCACCTTCTGCGCCACCGTCCCGGAGACGACACCCCCCGCGGTCCCCGCCTGATCGCCGGTGCTGGCCGGTATCTCGGACATCTCGACGACAGCGTGCTTGTTCTCGATCATCACCTTCGTCGAGGTCGCCGTGGCGTTGCTCACCATGGCCATGTTGGGAAACGGTATCGGGATGGGCGGGGCCGGCGGCGCCGGAACCTTGCACACGTCGGGCATGCCCATGCACGTGCCCCCACCCTTCGATCCCGCTGGCATCATCGCGCTCTCTCCTGCTTTTCCTGCCGCTAGCCGAGCAGCACGCGCTCGCCGTCGATGCGCGTGTCTTTCTCCGACGTGATCGTCGTCCGGCGCCCGAGCAGCTCGAGGGTGCTCGACACCAGCGTGCGAAGGCGCCCGGCGCGCGTCTCGAGGAGCCCTTCCACGTCGTGAAACACGTCCATGGCGCGCTCGATGACGCGGCCGGCGCGCAGCTCCCACTGGCCCACCGCCCAGTCCGCCTTGACGGCATCGACCGCGAGCGCTCCCGCGGAGACGCGCGCCTTCTCGCTCGCCAGCGCGATCGACTCCTGCGTCAGCTCGATCTTGCTCCCGTCCACGCCTGCCGAGAGGATCACGCGTCCGGCCGGCGCCGAGAGCTGGAGATCGGACGTCGCGGAGATCCTCAGCTCGCCCGTGGCACCATCCAGGCTCGCGACCAGCGCGCCTCCGGGATCGAAGAGCGCGAGCACCTGCCCATCGACGGTCGCCCTCGCCCCGGAAGGCGCCACGAGCTGGGATGGCTGCGCGGCGTGCACGACGCCCGTCACGTAGACGGTGCCCGAGTCCGCCTCCTGAACGAGCACGCGATCGCCCGTCGTAGGGCGATAACCCGGCACCGCGATGCGGGCAGTCCACTCGGTCTCCGAGCGCGAAACGCCGCGCAGTCGGACGCGCCCCTCCTCCACGCCCAGCACGAGCGCCTCGACCACGGGCTGGACGGACACTCCTCCTCGCTGCGCTGCCCCATGTCCTGTCTTCATGACGTCACCCGTTGGTAGAGAAATCTTCCGCCGCCGCCCGGTCTGGATCGGTCCCGCGAAGGCCATTTCTGCTCGCGCCCGAGAGCCGGGCCTGGCTCATGTTCGCGCGATGCGTGTTCGCGAAATCGAGAATGGCATGGTCCAGCGTGGCGTGGCTCAGGTCCGCGTGGGAAAGGTCTGCCCACGAAAGCGAGGCGCCCTCCAGCGAGGCGCCGCGCAGATCGGCGTTGCCGAGCCTGGCCTGACCCAGCTTTGCGCCTCGGAGCTGCACCCCCGGCGCCCTGACGCGGACGAGCTCGGCGTCCTCGAGGAGGGCCTGCGAGAGATCGGCCCCATCGAGCCTCGCCTCGGTGAAGTCCGCGCGCTTGCCCTGGAGGCCCATGAGCTTGGCTCGCCGCAGATCGGCCCGCGCGAAGCAGCTCTGGCCCGCCTTGACCCCGCGCAGATCGGCTCCCTCGAGCCTGGCGTCGGACAGATTGGCATCCTCGAGGCTCGCGCCACGGAAGCTCACACCCGAGCCCTCGACTCGCTCGAGCAGGCACTGGCGGAGCTCGGTGCGCTCGTCCAGCTTGCACGTCGTGAGGTCAGCGCCGCTGAAGTCCGCCAGAAAGAAGCGTGCTCCCCGAAGATCGGCCGCGCCGAGCGCGGAGCTCCCCACACGGCACGTCATGAGATCCAGACCGGCGAGCGACGCGCCCGCGAGCGTGACGTCCGAGAGGTCCGTGCGGAGGAAGCGCGCCTCGCGCAGATCGGCCCCGGTCAGATCGGCTCCCTCCAGGTTGGCCTCCACGAGGAGCGCCTGCGCGAGGTTTGCGCCGAGGAGCCGGGCATCGGCCAGGTCGGCGCCGGTGAAGTCGGCCCCGGCGAGCTCGACCCCCGAGAACTGCGCGCCGGTGAGCCGCGACCCGGCGAGCTTGGCCCCCGCGAGCGACACGCTCACCCACTGCGTTCGCTGGAGGTCCATCTCGCGCAGATCGACGCCGGCGAGGTCCAGCGCCTCGACGCGCACACCCCGCGCCCTGCCCTGAGCGCAGAGCTCCATCAGATGAGCGCGGTTCGTGACGACGGTGGCTGCGGTCATCGAGGCTCCTTGGCGCCGGCCCGGCGCACGCACCATCCTACCGGAGGCGCCGGGCGCCCAGGGGGAAAAGTGCCCTTCTCCGCGTCACGCGCCGTCGTCTTCTTCCTTGGGACGCTTGATCCCGTAGAGCTGCCCGTCGCCGGCGTCGAGCAGCTTGAAGCGCGGCTGTCGCATCTGCGGCGGGATATGCGCCTCCACGAAGCGGTTCCAGTTCGACGCCATCACGCAGAGCGCCTGGAAATACGTCTCGGGGTCGAGCCGCAGCGAGGAGACCACACGCGCGCGCTCCGCTCCGGCGCGCCCATCGAGCGCGTTGCGGCCCGGGAACGGCGCGTGCTCGGTGAACACGACGGCGAACTGGCGCGGCGAGTGCAGGACCTGCACGCCGTTCGCCGCGGCGGGCGTCGCCTCCGTGGACCAGTCGATCGGCATCGCGCCCGGCTCGGCAGGGGTCGCGGCGCCGCTCGCCTTCATGGCCTCTTGCATCGCTTTGATCGCGCTCTCGGCGTCTTCGGGGCTACCCATCCGGGCCGTATAGCAGAAGGCTGCGCTTAGCACTACTGCGGGAAGTTGCCCCGGATCGGCAGAAAAACCGCCAAGGCGCCAAGGCCGCCAAGGGGAGAGAGAACGTGCCGTCCCGGCATTTTCCCTCTCTTTCCCCTGGTTTCTTGGCGCCCTTGGCGCCTTGGCGGTTCGCTCCCCCCTCCGACTTCCCGCAGTAGCGTTAGGGGTATGGGCCGGGGCCGTCTTCCGGCATAGTGGTCGCCGCCATGACGTCGACCCAGCCGACCGCCGACCCCACCAGCAGCTCGGGCTCATTGACCTTCTCCGCCGCCGCGCTGCGCTTCGGGCCCGTGCCCGCAGGGGCGGCCGACGTGAGCGTGGTCGTGGTGCAGAACGGCACGGACGAGGCGGTGAGCCTCGCGCTCGATCCCGGCACCGTCGAGTTCAGCGTCCTGAGCGACACGACGACCGTCGACGCCGGGCGAGAGGCCGAGTTGTTCCTGCAATACCAGTCGGCGGCCGAAGGCACGCACAGGGCGACCCTGACGGCGACAGGCCAGTCGGGCGAGCTCGGGCGCTGCGCGCTCTCCGGCACGAGCATCCCGAGCCTGGCGATCGAGCCCAGCGCGATCGCCTTCGGCGACGTGCCGGTCGGGCAGACCCGCGTGGAGGTGCTCTTCGTCACGAACGCGACCGGCAGCGACGTCGAGCTCGTGCTGGGCCCGGAGAGCGGGGGCACGTTCACGATCTCGCCCGCGAAGGTGCCGAGCACGTCGGTGCCGACGGTGATCGCGGTCACCTACGTGCCGGATGCGATCGGCCCCGCCCAGGCCACGCTCCGCCTCTCGGGCTCGCCGCTCTCCGCATCGCTCTCGGGAGCCGGTGTCGACCCCGGCGACATCGAGTTCGTGGACACGAACGCACAGCGCTTCAAGGTCGAGGTGCCGTTCGACCACGCGCGCCTCTTCCTCGGGGCCGGCGTCCCCAGCAGCCCGGCGGGCACCTTCTCGAACGTCGACGGCTGCGGCCTCGACGCCGACTCGAACATCTACCTCAGCGCGCGCAACGGGCGTATCTTCGCGCATGCGGGCGGAGACGTCTTTCTCCAGGCCGACGGCGGCGAAGCTGGAGACGGCTTCGCGCAGCTGCACCAGCAAGGATCGAGCGGGAAAGCGATCCTCAGCTCGAACGGCACGGCGTACGTGGCGGGAAAGGGCGGCGTCACCATCAGCGCCGGCCTCAAGGTCAAGCGGGACGACGGTGCAACGTTCGACAGCACGCCGGACACCGGGGCGATTGACGCCCTTGCAATCACCTTCACCGTGTTCGACATGCTCGTCGCTAGCAAGCTCGCCTACGACGCGGTGCAGAGCTACCGGGAAGATCGCGCCGAGACGCCGCGCAGGAAGCAGTTCCTGGAGATCGCCGGCGCGGCCGTGGCCTGTAGCGCCGTCGCCTTCGGCGCGTTGGGCGCCGCCGCCGTGGTCCCGGGCGTCACGCTCTTCGGGGCGGGCGGCATCTCGATCTTCAGCCCCGCGTATACCGTCGTCCACGGCGTGGCGGGGCTCGCCCTCGTTTCCACGTACCCGGCGATCTTCGGCCTGATCGACGCGACGATCTGGGCGGGGGACGACGTCGGCATCACGGCCGCGACGGGCTCCGTGAAGGTGTTCGGTAGCAAGTCGGTGAACGTGCACTCCGCGGAAAAGATCTCGATCGAGGCGTCGACCGACAAGCACCAGGCCGGTGGCACGATCGAGCTCAAGGGGGATACGATCGCGATCGGCAGGCGCGAGCGTTCAGCGCAGGAGCCGCGCACGAGTCAAATCTTCCTCGAAGCGGCAGAGGTGCTCCGGATCGACGTCGGCGCTACGGAGGCTGAGGGCATCATCGAGCTCAACGTGGGCGACAACCAGCTCCGCATCACTCATGGCGGCATCGAGATCCATGCCAAGAAGTTCTCCGTCTTTGCCGGAAAATCTTATCTGGAGCTCTCCGACAACGACTTGACGCTCAACTTCGAGGACGGCGGCCAGCTGGTCCTGAACCAGGAGAGCGCCGCTCTGGAGCGAGGCGGCGCCGGCGCGGTGATTCTCTCGCAGGGTAAAGCCGTGCTGCAACACACCAAGGACAATCGGCTCCGCTTGGCCGCCGATGGCCTGAATTTCAAAGGTAAAAAGCACAACCTCGGCGGTTGATCCCGGTCCTCCGGCGGGGGGCGTCGCTCTTCCCGAGGATGTAGGCGCCGAGCGCTGGACTCCGCGTCGTGCTCAGACGTAATCGTCGAGCTCGACGACGATGCCCGAGACGGTCCTGATCTGGTTGACGTGCGCGTTCGAGGCCGTGACCGGGGATGGCGCCGACTCGTTGGGGATGGCGCCGACGATGATCGGCCTGTCAGGATCGCCGTCGATGAACCCGAGCAGCACCTCCGTCCCCGGCTTGACAGGGAAATGCATGCCGTAGCCCGGTCCTGCGTGCGGCTGCGCCATGCGCACCGGACGCGACGCCCTGGCGCCGCCGCCCGCCGCCGTGTCGAAATGGAACTGGACGGTGTACCTGCCCTTCGGATCGATCCGCGCGTGCCGCCCCACGGCGTTCGACTCCACGACCCCGCTGAGCAGCCCGTGGATCCGCGGCCTCGGCGTGATCCTGGGCGGCCTGTACGCACGGCTCGCGGGGATCGCGCGAAACGAGTTCCTGTAGGAAGGCGCGCTCTCGACGCCGCCGTGCCCCCCCACGACCTGGTTCGCCTCGTGCTCGACCTCGACGAGCAGGAGGCCGCTCTCCTCCACGTGGCGGTGTCCCTCCAGCGTGAACCGGAGGCCGGCGCCGAAGGCGGGAATATCGCTCTCCCCGACATAGACATCGCGCGTGGACTGGCGCTCTTCGGCGCGGACCCGGGCGAAGAATTTCCCTTCTTCCGGCGTCTTGAAGTGCGTGCCGTACTCCACGACGCCTCCCGCGTACGCCGCGGGGAGCTCGTGATGCGCCGTCAGGTCGATGCGCGGATGTCGATAGTTGTAGTCCTGTACGACGTACCCGGCCGGGATGAGGCGTGTCTTCACCTCCAGCGAGAAGACGTCGCGCCGCTCGCCCCTGGGCCGGAAGGCCACGTCGCCGCCGTCGCCCACGGCGCCGAACCCCGCCATGTGATCGGTGAACACCAGCACCTCGCGCTCCTCGCCGTGCTCGAAGAAGAAGCTGATCCCGAGGTGCTCCGCGATGCGCGAGATGAACGCGAGGTCGCTCTCCCTGTACTGCACGACGAACTCGCGCGGCGGATAGGCCTCGAGGAGCCGCTGCTGGACATCCGACGCGATGCCCACGAGCTCGATCTTCTGCTGGATCATCTGTGGAATGGTGAGATCCATCAAGATCTCCTGCGTCTCGACCAGCGTGAGGCGCCACGCGCGCGGGACGAGGAGCAGATCGTAGCTCCGGTGTTCCGCCTCGACCTCCAGGCGGTCCACGAGCTCGGCGATCATGCCGTGAACACGCCTGAGCACGACGCCGTCCCGCTCCATGACGATCGTCACCTCGGCGCCCACGACCTCATCCCTCGGCAGCCCCTCGGGATCGAGGCAAACGATCGAGAGCTGGAATGAGAAGAGCTGCGAGATGACCTCACGGCCGCGGAGCGTGCGGACCCGCACGTGATCGCAGCGGAACGCCGCGGATTCCAGGCGGATCGTGAGCGGGTGTTTTGCCGACATGGATATCAAGAAACCGCGGAATGCCGACCACGTCAAGCGATACGGCGATTCTCGCCCGATGTTCCGCTGCGATGGCCGTCACCGGGTGAAGCGGCCGTAGAGCACGCGCTTCACGTCCACCGAACGAACGGGAGCCTCCGGCGCTCGCGGCGGTGGCTGCAGCGCCGGCGGCGGAGGCTCACCCTCGGAGGAGGCCTGCGGCTCCGCCGCGTAAACCCTCCTGGGCGCGGCCCCGGCGGCTCGCGGCGCCGCGGGGCTCGGGGGCACCGCCGAACCCGCCGGCGACGCGTCGAGCCCCGGCGCCGCTCGCGGCGGGCTATCCGGCGGCGGAGGCTCCGCGGCCGGCGAAGCAGCGCCGTCGCGTTCGACGGCAGGCGCGCGGTGCGCTGGTTCTTCGATCTCGGCGGGAGATGCGCCGCGAACGGGGTGCGGCGCGCTGTCCGACGGACGATTCGTCACGAACGGCAGCGTGCCGCGCTCCAGCCTCTGCGATACCATTCCCGTGGCGGTCGGGAACGGTCGCGTGGTGAGGAGATCTTCGCGTCCTCGGCGCCGAGGTTGAGGCGCCGGCGCCGGTGGAAGCGCTGGCGGCAGGTCCGGACGGAACGGCAGCGTGGCGGCCTTCGGGCGCGGCGCCCCCTCGGGCTCATCCTCCAGCGGAACGGTGTGGAGCAGGCGCGCCCTCGAAGGCGTGGCGCCGTGCCGCGCGGCGCCGGCGGTGACCCCGGCCTCCGACTTGCCGGAGACCGTGGGGATCGGCGCCGGCTGCGCCCTCCCAGCCGGCGTCGAGCTCTCTGGCCATGACAGCGGCTCTCCCTCGACCTCCACGGACGCGACCGCCCGCATGGACGCGAGCGCCGAGCGGCTGGGCAGCGCGAGTTGCCCGCGCCACACGAGCGTGCACCGCTCCTCGTCGGCGTCGATACGGAGCGTGTCCGCGGTGAGCACGAGCGTCCCATCCGAGATGCCGTGTTCGGTCAATCCGGAGACGCTCGCGAGGCCGCGCGCGCGCGGCACCCTCGTGGCGAGGCGCGGCACGCCGGGGCGCACCCCGTGGAGCACGATCCACTCACCGCCGCGCAGGCGGTCGAGCCGCTGATCGGGCGGCGCTGCCTGGAAGTATTCCCACGCAAAATCATCGGGGATCTCCGCGAACGGAGCCTCGATGCTCGTCCTCTCGCACGCGCCGAGGAGCTTGCGCCGGGAGGGCCATGTCCCGCCGATCGGGCCGAGACACGCGGGCCTGCGCGGCTCGGCCGGCGCGACGAGGTTGGGCTGCCCGTCACCGGGGAGCGCCCCCAGACCGACGGGGTTGTCGACATGCCCCGCCCCGCCGAACGCCCGCTCGTACACGAGGGGAACTCGCTGGAATGGCGCGGTGTGGCGGACGAGGAGCGACTTCTGCAGGAGCGTGCGCCCGTCGTCAGTCACCGCCAAGCCCACCTGCACCGACTGCGCCGGCGCTTCGATGGGCGAATAGGCGTGTCCCGTCAGGACGACATCGACCTTGGTCAGATGAGGTGCCAGATCGCGGGTGATCCGGGCGCTGCTGCTCGGGTCGTCGTGGTGCGGAACGTCGTGCTCGACGATGCGCTCGGGCTCGACCCGTCGCATGGTGCCGTCGGGCACGAGGCAAAATGTCGCCTTGACCACGATCGTCGCATGGATACGGCCCCGATGGCGCCAAGCGATGGCCGCGGCGGCGCAGCCCGGTGCGGTCGTGATCGCGTCATTCGAGAACAGCCCGCCGCTCATTTCCTCTCCTCTCGTCGTCTCTCCAGGCGCCTCACCCGCGAGGCGCCTGGGTGACCCGGATCCACCTTGACACCACGTTCCGTAGAAGGAAATGGTGAACCTTCGGCGTGATGCGGCCGTTGTCGCGCAGGTGCGCGATGGTCTCGACGCCGCTGCCGGTCAGGTCGATGTAGGCCACGGTCCGCGGGTCGAGCACGCGGAAGGTGTCGTGCCCCTTCGGCGACAGGTTGACGTGCGCGCCGCTGCCCGAGGGGGCGGAGGCCACGAAGAAGAGGCGCTGCTCGGCCAGGAAGCCGATGAGGTCGTCGTCCAGCTCGGAGAAGGCTCGTCCCATGGGTCCTCGTGGGCGGCGGGTACGCGCCGGGACGCTTCAGGGCACTGTGCTGCGCGAGACGGCGCAGCGCCACCGCGCGCTGCCGCGTCGCGCGGCGTACCTTTCGTCGAGGAATGCACCCACCGGGCGCGCGCCTTCACTCCACAGCCTGCGGGGCTCGGTCACGGGATCGGGAACCCGCGGAGCGGCGCGGCACTGCCGTTGTCGCGCCGCGATCGGCCGCCAGCTAAGTGATGAGCGGACCTCGACACCAGTCAGCGCGGCCGACAGACGTGACGTTCATGCCGATCGCCCGGGCGATGCTGACATAAACGTCGTTGTGATTGCGCCCACCGGCGTCGAGCATGCGCCCGGTCTTCCAAGCACCTCCACAGCTGCCGGCGACCACGAAAGGTGCGTGTTGGGGCGGGTGGTCGGTCTCGGCGAAGTTCTGGCCGGAGCCCAACTGGCTGCTGCCGTTCTGGGTGCAAAGAACCGCTGCGGTGTTGTCGAGCACCGAGAACTCGCCGTCGGAGAGGCCTTTCAGCTTTTCGATGAAATAGCGGAACTCTCCCGCGAAATAGGCCTGGAGCCGAGTGATTTGTTGTCCAGGAGCGCCGTCCGGATCGCCGTGTGAGATGGAGTGCCAGGCTGAGATATCGATGTCACCGAACTTGACGGCTTCGTTGTTTTCGCCGCCGCCCCACATCATGGTCGCCACGCGAGTGATGTTGCAGGCGAAAGCCATCGCCATGACGTCGAGGTACAGCCGGCTGTGCTCCGGCATGTCGTTCATCATGGTGTCCTTGCTGAGCAGCGTCGACCCGATCTGCTTGCACGAGTTCTCTGTGGGGATGCTGCCGCCGACATCGCGTTCGAGCGTGCGCAGCGACTCGAGGTAGAAGTCCATCTTGGCGGCCTCCTCCGGCCCGAGCCGCCCGCGGAAGGACCGGACATCGTCCTTGATGAAGTCGAGCACGCTCTGACGGCGGAGCAGTGCCTGCTCGGCGGCGCTCGGCGTGTTCATGGACATGCCGCCCCCGCTGATGCGGTCGGCGATGCGCTGATACGCAGCCAGCGGGTTTTTGACGCTGGGGATGAACCTGCCATCGACCTGAGACAGTCCGGGGATGACGCCGCCGTCGCCGGACGTCTGACCGACCGCGATCTCCAGCGATGCCAGGGGGGTCGTGTCCTTGAGGAACCTGGCGAACTCCTGGTCGATGCTGGTCCGCGCGCCGAGGCCGAACACCGAAAACGACGCCGAGCGGTGCGCGTTACCGCCGTCGCGTTTGAGCGTCAGGTTCTTGAACACCAGGATGTCGTCGCGCACCGCTTCGAGCGGCGCCATGTGCGGCTTGAGCACGAAATTTCTTTCGCCTCCGGTCGGCTCCGATTGATACTGAGAGCCATTTGCGTAGCCGAACATGGCGACGCGCGTGATTCGCGGAACGGTTTGGGCGTAGAGGTTGTCGGCCAGCCCAGAACAGAAGAGCGTTCCGTAACCGAGGCCACGAAGCATCGTACGCCGGGAAAATTTCACGTTGCGCATGGCGAACTCCTAGTTCCTCCGGTCGATGAAGCTGGGCGACGCGATCACGCTCAGCACCAATTGATCAATCCCGTGCTGTGAGCGCGCAAATTCGTCCACGAGGCGCTCCTTCTCACAGGCGTCGAGCTCCGGCAAGTCGTATCCTGAAGCGTAGGCGGCGAACTGCTGGGCGAAGCAGCCGTAGACATCCGGCTTTTGCGCCAACTCGTCCACGAGCTCCACGAAATTGGAAAACGCGATTCCGGGAAGCGCATTCTCCTCGCTCGGCAGCGGCAGGCTGCCGCTTGCATCGATCGGCTGCTCGTGATCCGTCGTTCTGTAGCGACCGATAGCATCGTAGTTCTCGAGCGCAAACCCGATTCCATCGAACAGATCGTGACAGACGGCGCAGCCCGGACTCGCATGAATGCCGAGTCTTTGCCGACCCGTGGCGTTCGGCTCGGCAAAACGGCCGGGATTCGGAATACCGCCGGGCGGCAGCGGCACGCGGTGGCATAGGACCTCTGCGCGGACGTAGGAGCCGCGCCCGACGAGGCCCGTATCTTGGCTGTGCGCGTGGCCCCAGAGAAACGGTAGCGAGGTGAAGATGCCTCGGCGTTCCGTCGGATTGAGCTCGCGACGCACCATGGCGTCGCCGGTCACCCCGCTCAAACCGTAGAGCGGAGCGGTGCGCTCGTTCACGAACGCGTAGGTGCCCGTGAACAGCGAGTCGAAGCGACGATCCGCTCCCTCGTCGAAGAGTACGCTGTTCGTGAACAGGCGCAACTCCTCTTTCAAATCGGCGGTCAGCTCGGGCGTCACCATCGGAAAGACGCTGGCCTCTTTCACCGAATTCGAGAGATTCTCGAGCTCCAGCCACTGCTCGAAGAAGTGGTTCATGGCCGGCGCCGCCTTGTCGCGCGCATCGAAAAGGCGCTTGGCCTGGGCCAAGAGCACTGTACGGTCGCGCAGCTCCCCTTGATCTGCGAGCGCGGTGAGCTCAGCATCCGGCGCGCTATCCCAGAGCAGGTACGAGAGCGCCGAAGCGATCTCGTGGTCCGTCAGCGTCGTCACCGCTCCGGTATCCTTCACCGTGCCGAGCTCCGTGCGGTGCAGGCTGTTCGGCGACATGAACAGCGCCTCCACGACGCTCTTGACGCCTCCGGCAGGACCTTCGCCCTGCGCAGCGGTCTTGGCGAAGAGCGCGCTGAAGGAGGTGACTTCAGTCGTCGAGAGCGGGCGGCGCCAGAGCTTTCGCCCCGTTTCGGTGACGAAACCGTCCAGGCAAGGGCCAGGAGCCAAGCTGTCGACGTCGCAAGCGATCCCAAACTTGTCGGGGTTCTGCAGCGCGTGCGCCCCGAGCTCTTCACCGACGGCGAAATATACGTCGGCGAGGAGCGGCGCGATTCGCAGGTCTGAGGCCTGGTTGGCGAAGCCGTCGAGCCTGGCCTCGCTCGGCAAGTTCGCGAGCGCTGCCGGCTGGATGTCGAACTCGTCGCGCAAGGTGTTGGCAAGCTGGGTGTTGGTCAACCGCCAGATGCGCGGTTTGGCCAGCGCAGGGGTGGCGCCACACTCGGCCGCCGGCGGCGTCTCGGTCGCCGGGGCCGTCTCGCCCTCGACTCCCAAGACGCCCGTGCACCCGCTGGCAACGACGATCGCGAGCGGCGCCGCAAGGCCAAACGAGCGGCTCATGAGTGAACGTAGTACACCGATTCGTTTTGCGATTGGCATGGAACGCTCTTGCTAGGATGAAATGTTAGAGGAAGCTGGGTGAGGCTAGGAAATCCAAACGCGATCCGAACATCGAGCTCCTTGTGGTTGCGTCTCCGTTTATCGTTACAATGGAGCCATCGAGTTCCTGCTTGGCCGCGCCATCGCCATGTCGTTCCCAGAACCCCGGGGGGCGAGGAGGACTCCCATGAAGAACTGCAAGGCGCTCCACATCACGAACGCCGCGCCGCTCGGCGTGAACGTGGTCGTCCCACCGCTGGTCGTTCCATGGGCGCCGTCGCTCCCCGCTCTTGCCCGAGACGGGGTGCTCCACCTTCCCGGGGCCGGCTCTGGATCCGACGAGCCGCATCCCACCAGGCTCAATCCAGCGAGAGCGACGATTTGTCGCTGCGTATGAAGGCACGGCAGCCTCGACGATGTTGGTTATGTACGGCTGAAAGCTGAGTGAACCGGTGCGTGTGCGGATCGCAGGTGAGGCCTCGCGCTCAGAGCGCGGCATGGCGCGAGCGATGCCCCCGCGAACGCGCCGCTGCACGCGCGCTCGACGACCGAACGAACGTACCCGGTGCCGAGATCGATCCCGATCCCGGGGACGAAGGGCCGGCGCGCACGACGGCCTGTCCAGGGCAAAGCAAAAGCACACCCCGAGAAGGCATTGTGAGCGTTCACATTGCCGGTGTCAACCAGAAGTGGAGCGGCGCGCGGGCATCCTCGATCCCGAGGGTGGGCAGCGGCGCCCGTGTGAGCTCTCCGATGCGCTCGGCTCGTACCACGGCCCGGCGAGACGGCGAGATGGCGGGCCTGCCCGTGCGATACGTCGGCCTGCCTCGGGCTCAAGAAAGCGAGCAGAGAGAGGCGCCTCAGAAGGCGGCGTCGCGGAGCTTCGCCTTGTACTCCGCCTTGTACAGATCGTGGCAGGCCTTGCAGCTCGCCTTGGCGCCGTCGATATCGCCCTTCTTGGCCTTTTCCGCGCCATCCTTCGAGATCGCGACCCACTTGGGCATCCCGGGCGGCGGCTTCGACGCCACGTATTCCAGCGCAGACGCGATCTTTGCGCCGTCGCCGCTCGTGGTCGCCGACTGCATCACCGTCTTCATCCAGCCCTGCATCGGACAGGCCTTCTGTCCTTTTGCACCGCAGCCAAAATCCTTCCCCTCGGCAACAGAACCGGGGACGTCCGCGGTCCCGTTCGCGGCCCATGCTGCGCCCGCAAAACCAATGCCGACGCTCATCAACACCGCACTCATCAGCTTCATGCTCATCGACATCCGACTTCTCCTGCCATGTAAGAAGCGACCTCAGCCAGGTTATCGCAGCTCGGAGAATCAGATTGTGAACGTTCACATGTCTGGCGTCAACCAGGTTCGGCCGACGCGCGGCTATCCTCGATCCCGATGGGCGCGCAGCGGCGGCCGGCCGCGGCGCCCGAGCTCGGAGAGGTCCGGCGAGCGCAGGAGCAGCGGGCGAGCTCGCGCTGGACCGCGCGTTCGAGTTACCGCGCACAAGATCGCGGCGCACGAGAGGCGGCGCCCAGGCACCGGCGGGCTCGAAGCGTCGAGCGCCAACCGGCGATGCGCTGCTCGGCTTCGAGCGCGTCGGGCGGGCCGGCGATCAACGCGGTCCGGCCTCCGCCCATGTTGACGCGGCGCGCTGGAGGACCCCCGGCAGCCTTGCCCTCCCTCGGGCTCGGGGGTATCCCCGCGGGCCCGTCAATTGGCGTTGACACCGGCCATGTGATCGTTCACATTCCCCTCGACAGGGTTCCTTTTGCTTCGTTTCGGGTGGGTTGTCATGCGCACCGAGACCTTCGTCATCTGATCGGTTTTGGCACCGATCTCGTTCGGTCGGCCATCACGGAAGCGATCGCCGAGCGATGGTGCTTGGCGTTTTGTCAATTCCAATGCACTGGAGACCACGGCGAGCCTCGGTTCGGCTGTCGTGAGATCTATTGTCCACCGGAATTCTCCGAGATCCGAAGGCGGCCGGACGGCAGCTTTGGGTGCGGCGTGACCTATGTTGCGGCGGGCTCTGGTCAGCCCCTCCTCGGGTGCACGGTGTCATCACATCGGCCCGTCCGGGATCAGGTGCTCCAGGTTCCGTCACACTGCGGGACCTGCTCTGGGTTGACAGACAAATTTTCTATACGACCCCCCTGGAAAAGCGACGCTGTGCCAGCAACTTGTCCATGCATCGAAGGGGCCGCCTTCACTCCACAGCCTGCGGGAGCTCGTCCAGGTCCCCTGTAGGCTGACGCGCGTGCAAGCCCCGGTTGACGTCTCTGCCGCTAGCGAGAGGCCCGTGCGCAAACCCATTAGAACTACAACGCTGTTCCTTTCCATGAGCCTCTGCGGGCGGATCCTGCTCGGGCTGTCCGCCGCGACCGCCGCGACGTTCGCGCTCGCGCCCGCCACGCTCGCCGCCCCCAAGGCGTCGAAGTCGATCGCGGTGCGCATCGAAGGCCCCAACGCGGATGACATCCGCGAGGACATCCTCGCCATCGTGCCGGAGACGCTGGGGGTCGTGGACCCTGACGCGTTCTCGACGTCGCTGAAAGGCGCCGGCCAGACCAAGCCCGTCGGGGAGACGCTCGTGTCGAAGGCTCAGCGGAAGAAGGCCATCGACCGCATCCGCAAGGCAGGCAAGGCTGCGAAGGCAGAAGGGGTGATCTACGGCGTCTCGCGCACCAACAAGAAGAAGAAAGAGGTCCACCTCGTCTACGTCGACGAGAACGCCGGCGACCTCGCCGTGGACAGCGCGGTGCCGCTGAGCGGCTCGCGGGACGACCGCAAGAGGGCGCTGGAAGAGCTGCTCGGCCCGACGCTGGCGCAGATCGCGCCGCCGCCCGCCGAGGAGGACGAGGCGAAGGGCGACCGGGAAGGCGAAGGCGCGGCTGGGAACGGGGGGGACGAGGAGAAGGACGAAGGCGGCGAGAAGAGGGACGCCGACGAGGGCGGGAAGGGCGGCGAGCGCAAGCCGCACGAGGCCGGCTCGGCGCTCTTCTCGATCGAGCTCGGCGTCGAGTTCGTCGGCCGCTGGTTCGACTACTCCGATCCGCGCACGCGGAACCTCCCGCCCTACAGCGTCTTCGGACAGCCCGCGCTGTCGGTCTCGGGCGAGCTGTACCCGCTCGCGTCGACGGACATCGCGGTGCTCAAGGGCCTCGGGGTCACCGCGGGGTATGCGCGGGCGCTCGGCCTCGACTCGGCGGTGGGCAGCGGAGACCCGATCAGCACCACCTACGAGCGCATCAACCTGGGGCTCCGGGAGCGGCTGTCGCTCGGCGAGGCGTCCGTGCTCGGGATCTCCGCCGGGCTGCGGTTCCTGACCTTCGAGATCGACGCGCCGGCGGACCTCGCCAGGACGGTGCCGAACGTCTCGTACACCCTGTTCCGGGCGGGCCTCGACGGGCGCTTCCCGGTCGGCCCGATCGCGCTGGCGCTGGGCGCCGAGTACATCCTGCCGCTCTCGTCAGGCCCGGTCTACGAGCGGTTCACCGGGGCGAGCGTGCAGGGCGTCGGCGCGCTGGCCGGGGTGATGATGCCGGTCGCGACCGGCATCGAGGCGCGCCTGCTCGTCGAGTACGCCCGGTTCTTCTCGTCGTTCCAGCCAGAGCAGGGCGACGCGTACATCGCAGGCGGGGCCATCGACCAATACCTGGGACTGCGGCTCGCCGGAGCCTACGTCTATTGAGAGAGGTAGCACGTGACGTTCATGACTTCCTTTTACGGGCGCGCCGCGCTCACCGCGGCCGCCCTGCTGACCGGCGGCGCGCTCCTCCCGAACTGCGCTGGGACCTTGGACGAGGACGAATTCCCCCTGGACGACCAGGGGGCCGGTGGCGGCTCCGCCGCGGTGACCGGCAGCGGCGGCGCCACGACGGGCGGGGGGTCGACCGGATGCTCCGAAGCGCCGGCGCTGGTCGCGATGAAGTGCGCCACCGCCGGCTGCCATGACGAGAACACCAAGCTGGCGGGCCTCTCGCTGGCCGCCGGGTGGGAGAACACGCTCCGGGGCCAGGCGTCCGTGTGCGGCAACGGCAGCTCGGTGCTCGTCCCGGGCGACCCGGACGCCAGCGCGATCTACACGAAGGTCACGCCGGACCCGCCGTGCAACGAACGGATGCCGTTCGGCGGCGCGGCGCTCAGCGACACCGAGATCGCGTGCATCCGCGACTTCATCACCGCGCTCCCGCCCTGAGGAAGCGAACGAGCGTCTGGCCGCCACGGCGGCGCGGGAGATCTGACGGATCGCGACGGTTCGCTGCCGCGATTTCGTCCTTGGCCGACATCGTACTGGCCTTGCTCGCGTGGATCCGTCCGATCCCGTGGCCCCGTATCGACCGCCCCTCGGGCGCGCCCGCGCCGAGGGCCTCGCGCTGCCGGCCACATCGCCCTCTGCGGTTTCGCGAGCGGAGCACCGGACGCGCTCGATCTCCGGCGCTCGATGGCGAAGTCGGTCAGCGTGAGCGGCGAGAACGTCGCTGGGTGTGTGAGGACGCGCGAAGAGCTCTCGCGCCGGGCGAGCGCGGTCTTCGACGCCCACCGCGAAGGCACCCTCGTGCCGCGGATCGAGCGCGTCCTGCCGCTCGCGCGGGCGGCCGAAGCACACGAGCTCCTCGAGAGCCGCGCCACGGCCGGCAAGGTGCTGCTCGAGATCTGAGCCGAGCTCAGGCCGTCGGGCTCGCCGCCAGGCCACGCGCCCGAGGCGCCTTCCTGGCGCGGCGCGGATCCGGTAGTCCTCGCCCCGCCTCCGGCTCGCGCATGCCCCCGTCGATCACGCCTCCCTCCGTCGCCCAGCGCCTCGCGCGCGCCCTCGAGGTGCTCGTGCCGGCGCTCGACATCGTCGAGGCCCGCGTCGACGAGGGACCGCCGCCGGCCTGGTGCGAGGCGCGGGGCTGGACGGGCTTCCTCCTGTCGCTCTCCGACGCCGAGCTGGCCCGCTGCGAGGCCGAGGGGCTCGCGGCGTGCATCGACGGCCTCGAGGGCGCGCCCCCGGGCCTCGTGGCCCTGGCGCGGGCCGCGGACGAGGCGGCCAGGCTGCCGCGGCGACCGGTCCAGCCGCTCCCGCCGGCGTCGCTGGACGAGCTGCGGGCGGTGCCGGCGCGCAAGCGGCTCCAGCTGGAGGCCCTGCTCGGCGCGGTGGCGCCGATGGCCGCCCGCGCCCGCCGCCTCGTCGACGTGGGGGCGGGGCACGGCCACTTCACCCGCCTCGCCGCCGCGCGCTTCGACCGCGATGCCGTCGGCCTGGAGCGCGAGCCCGACCGCGTGGCCACGGCCTCCGCGCTGGCTGCAGGGGGGCGGGCGCGCTTCGTGGCGTTCGACGCCTTCGAGCAGGCGCTGGCGTTCGCTCCGGACGACCTGGCGGTCGGCCTGCACGCCTGCGGCGAGCTCGGGGACCGCACGGTGACGGCGGCGGCCGAGGCGCCCTGCGACCTCGCGCTCGTCTCGTGCTGCCTGCAGAAGATCGGCGCGCCGGCCCGCGCCCCGCTCTCGGCCGCGGCCAGGGCGGCGGGGCTCGTCCTGAAGCGCGAGGCGCTGGGGCTCACCAACCTGACGGCGCGCCCGGCGGGGGTCGAGGCCAGCCTGGACGAGGAGCTTCTGGCCCGCGAGCGGCGGCACGCGCTGCTGTCGCTGCTCCGCGGCCGCGGGCTCGACGTCGCGTTGGGCGAGGAGATGCGCGGGATCAACCGGCGGCGCGCGCACGGCGGGCTGCGCGAGCTCGCGGCGAGGGCGCTCGCGCTGCGGGGCCTCGACCCGGCGACCGAGGCCGAGCTCCGCGAGCGCGAGGTCGCGGCGCGCGCGGCGTTCGGCCAGATGCGCCGGCTCACGCTGCCGCGCGCGCTCCTGGCCCGGCTCACGGAGGTCGCGGTCGCGCTGGATCGCGCGATGGCCCTCGGCGAGCGAGGGCACGAGGTCGAGGCGGCCATCGTGTTCGAGCCCGAGGTGACGCCGAGGAACGTCGCGATCTTCGCGAGCGCCCGGCCGGGAGGGCTCGGCGGCTGACGCGGCGCCGCGTGGGCCGCGTGGGCCGCTCGCCAGCAGCCCTGCGGATCGGGTGCTTCCCTGGCAACAGCGCCGCCTGGCAGACCCTTGATTCCAAGCATTTCATCGAATGGCACGCACGGTGCATATCACGGCGCCATGCAAAGACGTCAGTTCTTGGGAGGCGCCGCAGCAGCGGTGTCGGCAGCGCTTCTGGCAGGCAGGGCCCGGGCCGCCGGGCCCAGCGTGATCCGCGTCGGGGTGCCCGGTGTCGGCGTGGGCAATCGCCCCGTCACCGGAGGAAGCTTCTTTTCCCTCTTGCACCTCCAGGGGACCCTGGCCGAGGAGTTCAAGAAGGACGGCATCGAGGTGAAGTGGAACTTCTTCCGCGGCGCCGGCCCCGCCGTGAACGAGGCGGTCGCGAACAACCTGCTCGACATCTGGACCCACGGTCACCTGCCTTCCGTCGTCGGTCGGGCGAGCGGCCTCAAGACGCGGCTCCTGGCCAGCGCCAGCCGGCGCGGACACGCCTACCTCGTGGTGCCCGCCGACTCGCCGATCACCGGCGTCAAGGATCTGCGCGGCAAGAAGGTGGCCTTCCAGAAGGGCACGGCCTCGCAGCTTTCCGCGAACCGGATCCTCGAGGGCCACGGGCTGAGCGAGAAGGACATCCGGTCCATCAGCATGGATGCCTCCACCGCGAAGGCGGCGATCGCCACGAAGGACATCGACGCGGTGTTCGGCGGCACCGACTACCTCTCGCTGCGCGACCAGGGGATCGGGAAGGTCGTCTACACGACGAAGGGGGATTCCCCGACCTACCCGAGCAATTCAGGCATCATCGCGCGGGAGGACTTCATCAACGAATACCCCGACGTCGTGCAGAAGATCATCACGCTCGCGGTGAAGTCCGCGTCGTGGCTCGCGGACGAGAAGAACCGCACGCAAGCATTCCAGCTGTGGTCGAAGTCGGGCACGCCCTTCGCGAACTACAAGGAAGCGCAGCAGGGCGAGGACATGAAGCAGAACGCCAGCCCGTTGCTCGACGAGTACGCCATCGCCCGGTACAAGTCGGCGGTCGCCGACTCGAAGAAGTACGGCCTGATCAGGAGCACGTTCGAGGTCGAGCCCTGGACCGATCGGCGCTTCCTCAACCGGGCGCTGAAGGACACCGGACTCGAGTGCTTCTGGGCCGAGTGGGACGCGAACGGCAAGCCGAAGGGCTGACGGCCCGGGGGCGCGGGCCGCGTGGCGCGGCCCGCCCGCCGGCGCCGGCGACTCGCTGGATCCCACAACGCTGCAAGGAATGACCTGATGGAGAAGAGGCGGATTGGATCGCTCGAGGTGTCCGTCGTGGGCCTCGGCTGCAACAACTTCGGCGGCCGGATCGACGAGCAGAGGACGGCGGCGGTCGTCGGCGCGGCGCTCGACGCCGGCATCGCGCGACGTCGCCGGAGCAGGTGCACGCGAACGCCGCCGCCGTGGGCTTCCGGCTGACCGGGGCCGATCTGTGAAGAGATCGATCGACTGGCGCCGCTCCCGGCCCGCTGAGCGAAGAGGAATCCATGGCTGTTTCGACATCCACGTTGCGTGTTCAGGCTGCCGTCGAGCAGCTCCAGTCTGGCGGAATGGTGATCCTCGTCGACGACGAGGCGCGCGAGGACGAGGGAGATCTCATCGTCCTGGCGGAGCACGCGACGCCGGCCACCATCAATTTCATGGCGACCCACGGCCGTGGGCTGATCTGCCTCGCCCTCACCGAAGCTCAGGTGGACCGCCTCGGGCTGCCGCTCATGGCGACCCGGCCCGGCGCGCGCCGGTCGACGGCGTTCACGGTGAGCATCGAGGCGCGCGAGGGCGTCACGACCGGCATCAGCGCCCGCGACCGGGCGCGCACCGTCGCGGCCGCGATCGCGCGGGACGCGTCGCCGCGAGATGTCGTGTCGCCAGGGCACGTGTTCCCGCTGCGGGCGCGCCGAGACGGGGTGTTCGAGCGCGAGGGGCACACCGAGGGCGCGGTCGACCTGGCGCGGCTCGCCGGGGCGCTGCCGGCGGCCGTCATCTGCGAGATCCTGAATGACGACGGGACGATGGCGCGGCGCCGGGACCTCGCGCGCTTCGCGGCGCGGCAGGGGCTGCCGCTCGTCTCTATCGACGACCTCATCCGCCACCGGGTGCGGAGCGAGGACGTCGCCACGCGCGTCCGGAGCGCCCCGTTCCGGCCCGCAGGCCTGAGCGGCGAGTGGCGGGCGCACACGTACACGCTACGTCGCGAGAGGCAGCTGCTCCTCCTGACGCACGGCGCGCCGGCGCACGCCGGCGACACTGCCATCGTGTACACCCACCGCGCCGCGCTCGTCTCGGACCTCCTCGGCGACGCTCATCTGTTCGACGCCCTGCGAGACATCGAGGCTGCCGGCGCCGGCGCGGTCGTCTATGTGCCCCCGCCGGCCGAGTCGACCACCGCGGGAGCCGACGTCACCATGGGACTCGAGCTCGCCGTGGCCGCGCGCGAGCTCGTGGCGCTCGGGGTTCGCCGGGCGACGCTCCTCGACTCGAGGGCGCCCCGGCCCGACGGGCCGAAGAAGGAGATCGACCTCGAGACGGGCGAGCCTGTGACGCAGGTGGGGGGCCACGGCGCGCCGCCGCCGCGGCGCGGGCGGGCAGGGATTTCGGGGCATGGCGGCACCTCGTCGGTGATCCAACCCAGCGTGGATGTCTCCGTGGTGAGCTAGAGCGAAAAACGGGTTGAAACCACGAGAAAAAGCAGGAATTTCACAGGGAGGCGAGGAGGCGGGGAGCGAGAGACGGCAAGAGGGAGAAATTCATTTCTTTTTCTTCCTCCCCGCCTCCCCGCCTCCCTGTGAAAATTCTCCGGGTTTCAACGTGCTCGGTGTTCTAGTACTACAGCCGCACCTCGACATCGATCAGGTTGGACCCAGGATCCGCCTTTGGATCCGGGGGCGAGCGAGCTGCCAGCCGCGTTGGCGTGGGACGCAAAGGCACGAAGTCCGTCGTATGGAAGTTCTCGATGTAGTCGCCGATTGACGCGATGACGGCCGCTCGCGTGGGGTAGCGCTCCTCCTCGACCAGTTCCACCTTCAGCGTCGCGAAAAAGCTTTCGGCCACGGCGTTGTCCCAGCAGTCGCCAGCGCGGCTCATGCTCGGGATGAGCCCATGCGACCCGAGCACTCCGCGGTAGTCGTCGCTGGCGTAGGGGCTACCGCTCGCTCAGGGCGAGGGGCGGCCCCGAGGGGCCGGCGCGGCCTTCAGCCAGAGCGCGGCCGCCGCGGCGATGGTGTCGCGCTCCCCGTCGAGGTCGATCGCGAGCGGCCGCCCCGCGGCCGCGGCCATCCCGTGCCCGACGACGTAGCGCGCCAACGGGTAGTCGTGGGTGAGCATGCCCGCGACCTTGGGGAGGGCCGGCGCGCCGATGCGCTCCAGCAGGGTCACCGCGGCGACCACCTGCTCGTGCGGGTGGCCGCGCGCGATCGTGGCCTCGAGGGCGTTCACCTGGAGGTCGGGCCCGTAGAGCGCCCGCAGCGCCTCCGCGCGGTAGCGCTTGCCCCACCACCGCTCCATGTCGCCGATCAGGCTCGCGACGCTCCGGTCCGCGTGGCACAGCGCGCACTCGATCGGTCGGTCGCCCTCGACGCGCGCGCGATCGGTCGGCGAGCCGACGCGGTGGTAGCGCGTGAGCTCGTAGGCGAGGCCGAGGTTCTTGCGGGGCATGTGGCACGCGAGGCACGCGCTGCCGGCGCTGTCCGGCGGGTGGTGCGTGTGCGCCTGCAGCGCCGCCCCGCCCTGGTAGGCGGCGTGGCAGCGAACGCAGGTCGCGTTGCCCGCCACGGTCCCCATCCGCTGGAGCGCGCCGCGGTCGTCCTCGGCGTGCGGGTCGTGGCAGTCCACGCAGCTCATCGCGTTCGCGCAGCCGCCCAGCAGGAAATCGCGCGCCTCGCCCGAGTTGATCGAGCTCCCCCCGGCATCTCCGCTGCGGCGGCCGCCCTCCCAGGTGTACGGGTACACCGAGAGGAGCACGCTGTGGCAGCGTGCGCAGGCGCGGTTCAGCGCGGCCGCGCGCGTCGATGCCCGGCCCTCGGGCTCCCGCACGGCGAGGAGCTGGCTCTGTACCTCGAAGCTCGGCCGGCGGGTCTGGTCGCGGGCGTGCTCGGCGCAGCCGTTGTGGCACGACTCGCACCCGATCCCGATCTCGATCAGATCGCCCTCGTCCACGTGCCGCAGCGACGCCTTGCGCGCCGCCTCGATGAGCGCGGGCAGCGGCTCGTCGTCCGGGGTGCCGCGCCGCGGGGCCGCGCCCTGGACGTGCCCGATCTCGTCCTCCAGCGCCCTCCGCAGCCCGTCCGGATCGGTCACGTCGAGCGTCCACCGGCGCGAGGCCGGCAGGAGCCGGTCCGGCACCGCCCCCTGGTAGGGCGCGCGCCGGTCGAGGAGGTCGTCGTAGAGGCTGGCGAGGTACGGCGCGGTGTTGTGGCAGTAGATGCACGTCTGCCGCCACGATGTGCCCGGCCGGAGCTCGCCCCGCTCCGGGACCATGACGGAGTAGCCCTTGTACCGCCACGTCTTCTCGGAGATCAGCCACGACACCGGCATGACCGGCTCGGCGCGCGGATCGCCCGCGGGGCGATCGTGAGGGCCCACGCCGGTCACCTCGACGCCGACGTAATCCTCCCGGTAGCGCCCGCCGATGACCTTGGTGATGCGAAAGATCTGCTCCCCGCGCGACGCCCTGGCGAGCCGGATGTACCGCTGGCCGCCGTGCGTCTCCATGGTGGCCGTGTCGCCCTTGAACGAGAAGGTCGCGCCGTCGAAGGGCGCCTGGATTTCCTGCGGGCCCGCGCTCCGCGTCATCCGGTGCATCGGCGACCGGCGCCACGCCTCGTGGATCTCCGCGTGGCATGCCGCGCACGCCGCGGAGCCTGCGTAGTCTTGCCGCAGCAGGTTGCTCGCCTGCGCCGAGGGCGGGGGCGACGCCGAGGGCGGAGGCGACGGCGAGCGCTGAGGGCCGGGCGAGAGCGCGGCCGCGCACCCGGCGAGCGAAAGCGCGCCGGCGAGCGCCCACGTCCAGCGGCCGGCGGAGAGGTCGAGATCCACGGTGCCAGTCCAGTACTACAGCCGCACGTCGGCGCCCACCGAACGAGCTGGGCGCCACCGGTGTGCGGACGAGCCAGGCGTCAGCATCGTCCGCCCGCGCATCGAAATCCGCGGAGGTTTCGCGATGTGCGGCTGTAGTACTAGGCTCTGCCCGATGAACCGCCGCTCCGCTCGATCCATCGGTCGATCTCGAGGGGAAGGACGATGAGCGGGCAGAAGCTCATACCGGAGCTCGACGTGGCGGATCTCGGCGCCTCGCTCCGTTTTTACGTTGGTGTCATCGGCTGCACGCTGCGGTACGAGAGGCCCGAGGAGAGATTTGCCTTCATCGACCTCGAGGGCGCGCAGCTCATGCTGCAGGAGGCGGCGGGGCCGGGCCGCAGGTTCCGCACCGCGCCGCTGGAGCATCCTTACGGACGCGGCGTCAATTTTCAGATCGAGGTCGCCGACGTCACGCCGCTGTACGAGCGCGTGCGCGCAGGCGGCTTCCCGATCGTGATCCCCTTCGAGGAGAGGTGGTACCGCGAGGGCGACATGGAGCTCGGCAACCGCCAGTTCGTCGTCGCCGACCCCGACGGCTATCTCCTGCGGTTCTTCACGGACCTGGGCCGGCGCCCTCTGCGCTCTTGATCGCTCTCGCGCGGGCGAAGAGAGATTTCAACGCAAAGACGCAAGGGCGCAAAGACGGAAAAATACAAAGAATCTGCTCTTTTTTGCGACTTTGCGTCTTTGCGTCTTTGCGTTCCATTCTCTCTCCGGATCCCTGGCCGGACCTCCAGCGGCGAACCTAGGGATAGCTGACGGTGATCTCGGCGAGGAAGGTCCTGCCGTTCTGCCGGCTCGTGGCCGAGAGGTAGCTCTCCGCGGCCGGGTAGTCGTACCGCGTGTCCATCGCGTTGTAGATGCCGATCACATAGCGGCTGTGGAAGCGCTGGAGCTCCCCGGACACCGTGAGGTCCGCGACGATCGCGCCCGCTGTCTCGTCGGCCGAGCTGCGGCCGATGCGCCGGGGCGCCTCCACGTTGATCCGGAGCCCCGCGGCGGCGAGCCGCTCCACCACCGGGACGACGCCGCGAAACGAAGCGAGGTGCTCCGGCGCGTTGATCAGCCGCTCGCCGCGCCTGAGCTCGCCGCGCTGGTAGCCGTACGTCGCCGCGAGCATCCAGCCCTGGCGCCACTCGCGGCGGAGCTCGACGTCACCCCCCGCCACGAAGGCGTCTCGACGGCTGTTCACGTAGCGCACAACGCCGGGCACGCCGGGCCTGTCCTCGGCGGAGGTGATCCGGTCCGACAGCTTGCTCGCGTGAACGGCGCCGAGCGCCGTCCAGTCGTCGCCGAGGCGCTGCGAGTACTCGATCTCGGCGGAAGCGATGGACTCCGGCTTGAGCACGAGGCCCCGGTCGGGGTCGACGGCGGGCACCTGCGTCTTGCCGTCGGTGTAGAACTGCTCGGAGATGCTCGGGGCGCGGAAGGCGCGCCCGCCCATGATCTTCAGGACCCCTCCCGGCGCGGGCCGGAGGATGACCGCGGCGCGCGGCACGACGATCGGCGCGAACGTGCTGTAGACGTCGAGGCGCGCGCCCCACGAGAGGCGGACCCACGGGGCGGGCGAGCTGTCGAGGATGAGGTAGCCGGCGCCGAAGCGGTACGGCACGGGCTTCGTGCGCGCGCGGCCGTCCGCGAACACGCTGCTCAGCGTCGCCTCGGGGTGCGCCTGCACCTCGCCGCCGCCGGTGACCCTCAGCCAGGGGAGCGGCGTCCACGCCGCCCTGAGCTCGCCGCCCAGCCAGGTGCCGTGCTGCTGCTCGAAGATCGTCCCCTCGTCGAACGCGTAGGCGCCGTGCCAGACGAAGCGGTTCACGTGGGCGCGCGCCATGAGCTGCAGGTCGGGCGTGAGCCGCGGCTCGAAGCGCACCTCGGCCATCATGTGCGCGTCCTCGTAGCTCGTCCCGAGGTCGTTGAGCCGCGTGCCCACGTAGCCGATCGGGACGAGCTGCTCGCGCGCGTGGTACATCCACTGCGCCGTGAACGGCCCGTACCAGGCGCGCCCGGACGTGCCGCCGGCCCGGAAGGTCTCGGCGCGCTCGGCGATCTGCACGCGCGGGCCCTCGCCCGGGTCCCGCAGCGCCACCGGGACGTCGAACCCGTCGGAGCGCGCCCCGGAGACGCTCGCCTGCACGCCCGCGTCCCTGCGGGCGTTGTAGTGGAACCCGGCGCGCGCGTGGCCCACGCCGTCGTAGTAGGTGCCGGCCGCCGCGTGCGCGCTCGTGGGCTCGTCGCGCCCGCGCGGGACGAGGTTGACGATGCCCGAGAGCGCGCCCGTGCCGTAGAGCAGCGAGCCAGGGCCGCGGACGACCTCGATGTGATCCACGTCGTGGAGGTCGTCGCGCGCGTCGGAGCCCACGAACGAGGCGTTCAGCACGTTGTCGTTCGTCGAGTGGCCGTCGGAGAGGACGAGGAGCCGGTTGCCGTAGTCGAGCGGCTCGCCGAGCCCGCGGATCCCGGCCGAGTAGACGACGTGATCGTTCGAGAGATAGATGCCGCGCGTGCCGCGCAGCGCCTCGGCGATGGTCGGGTACCCGAAGGCGCGCAGCTCGTGCTGCTCGATGACGCTGATCGATGCGGGCGCGTCCTCCAGGCGCTCGAGGACGCGCGAGGCCGACGACACCTCCCGGAGCGGCGCCAGCGTGACGTCGCGCAGCTCCGCCTGCTGGCCGGCGGTCACCTCGATCGTCCGCTCGACGGGCGTGAAGCCCCGCAGGCTGACGCGGACGCGGCGCCGGCCCACGGGGACGCCCTGGATCACCGACGGCGTGAAGCCCATGGGGCGGCCGTCGATCTCGACGAGGGCGTCGGGCTCGTCGGCGCGCACGAGGATCGAGCCGGTGAGCGGGCTGAGCGTCGCCGTGATCGGCACCGTCTCGTGCGCGGCGACGGTCAGCGGCTGCGGCGCCGCCTCGAAGCCCGGGCGCGAGAAATGGAGCACGTGGCGGCCCGGCGGCAGATCGAGATCGCACGGGGCGGTGCAGGCGGGCGGCGCGCCCTCGTGATCGACGTGCACCGTGGCCTCGCTCGCGCCGCGCACGTCCACCCGCACGGTGCCGACGATGCGGCGGAGCACGATGAGGACCTCCTTGCTCTGCCCCAGCTTCACCGGGACGTCGTCCACGGCCACGGGCTCGTAGCCCGCGAGCTCGACGAGGATCCGGTAGCGCCCCTCGGACATGGCGAGCCGGCGCGGCGCGGTGCCGCGCGCGCCGAGGTCCTTGCGATCGACGTAGATCCTGGCCCCCGGCGGCGACGTGACGATCTGGAGCACGGCCACGCGCGGCGCGATCCGCTGGAGCGCGGCCTGGAGCTCGGCGACGACCTCCGGGTCGGCCTCGCCCTCGAGCGCGTCGTCGTAGTACCTGTGCGCGTCCGCGAAGCGGCCCAGCTCCTCGTAGGTGAGCGCGATGTTGAAGACGACGTTGCGGTTCGGCACGAGCCGGTTCGACGCGAGGAAGTGCTCGAGGGCCGTCTGGAACTGCCCCTGCTTGTAGAGGTCGCGGCCCAGGTCGAAGTGGAGGTCGGCCTCGTCGGCCTGGCCCTCGCCGTCGGCGCGGGCGGCGGGGGCCTGGAGCAGGGCGCCTGCGAGGAGGGGCACCGCGGCGAGCCTCCACCGGCGAGCGCGCGTGCTCGAGGGCGCTCGACGCATGCCGCTAGCGGTGCTCGCGCAGGCGCGTCGCCTTGGTCGGCGCCGGCTCGCTGCTGGCCGGGTACGGCGACGACGGCGCGAGCACCGCGCGCGGGCGGCCCGCCCTCGCCGAGCCGAGCGGCGCGAGCGCGGCGCCGGCCGTGGCGAACCCGCTCCCCGCGGCGGCCGCCGCGGCCGTGGGCGGCGAGGTGGCCTCCGACGGCGGGAGGGACGAAGGCCCGGGATCCTCGCGCGAGGGCGCAGGAGGCTCGCCCTGCGCCGGCACGACCTGCGAGGCCGCCTCGCCGGCGGGCGGCGCGCCCGCGGCCGGCGCCGCGCCGCGCCCGAGCCACGCTGTCGCCGCCATGCCCCCGAGGAGCGCGACGAGCGCCGCCGCCGCGAGGGGCGCGATCAGGCTTCGCCGGCGCCGCCCCTGTGGATCCCCCGCGGCGCCGCGCTCGCCCCGTCTGGACGGCGCCGCCGTCGGCGCCAGCGATTCATCCGGTGGCAACGTGTGCACGGACGGAGGTCCGGCCTCCGGCGGCTGCGCGGGCGGCACCGACGGCGAGGCCGCGGCGGTGAGCGTGAGAGGAACGGCGGACACCCGCGCGGGCGGCACCGACGGCGAGGCCGTGGCGGTGAGCGTGAGAGGCGCGACGGACACCCGCGCAGGCGGCATCGATGGCGAGGCCGCCGTCGCGAGGCCGGGTGGAGCGATGGACGCCCGCGTGGGCGGCATCGAGGGCGCGCGCTCCTTCGGCTGCCCGCTCAAGCTGTGCCGGGACCCACGCGTTGGGCCGATCGGCCCGGTCAGGGTCTCGGCTTCCTCGTCGGTGGCCCGCGGGCGATCCGGCGGCGGCGGCGCGTCGACGGCCTCGTTCCCCATCGCCCTGCGCAGGATGCGCGCCACCGTCTGGCGCGCGGACTCCGACGCGAGCGGCTCGAGCAGCGTGGCCAGCTCGGCGATCGTCTGGGGACGGCGCGCTGGATCCTTCTCGAGGCACATCAGGATGATCCACTCGAGCGCGAGCGGGATCTCCGGCCGGTGGCTGCGCGGGGGCACGGGCACGTCGGTCACGATGCTCACGAACAGCGCCGAGACGGACTCGGTCTCGAACGGCAGCCGTCCCGTCAGGAGCTGATAGAGCGTCATGCCGAGCGCCCAGATGTCGCTGCGGGCGTCCACCGTCCGGGTGCTGCGGATGTGCTCCGGGGACATGTAGCGGGGAGAGCCGAGCACCACGGCGGATGCGGTCAGCTGGGCGTTCAAGCCGAGCACGCCCTCCTCGGACGCCTTCGAGATGCCGAAGTCGAGCACCTTGATCAGGGTCGAGCCGTCCTTGCGGCTCGCGAGGAAGAGGTTGCCCGGCTTGAGGTCGCGGTGGACGATCCCGAGCGAGTGCGCCTCGGCGAGCGCCTCGCAGGCCTCGATCACGTAGCTGACCGCCTGCTCCACGGGCAGCGGGCCCCGCGATTCGAGCAGCGCCTCCAGATCGATGCCATTCAGGTACTCCATCACGAAATAGGGCAGATCGTCGTCGGTCTGCCCCACATCGATGACGCGGGCGATGTGCTCGCTGGCGATCGCCGCCGCGGCCTGCGCCTCCCGGAAGAAGCGCTCCGTGGCGCCGGGCGTGGTGCGCCCCTCGGGCAGCAGGAACTTCAGCGCGACGCGGTGGCGCAGCGAGATGTGGTGCGCCGCGACGACGATCCCCATGCCGCCGCGGCCGAGCACGCGCTCGACGCGGTACTTGCCGCCGACGACATCCCCGACGCGCGGAATCCTGCGCCATGAAGCCGGTTCCGCCGCGTCCGAGCCTGCGTGGGCCATCGGCCGTCAGTATACACCAGCACCTCTGGGACCCGGCACAATCTCGGCCGTCCGCCGGCGCCGTGTGTGATACGCCCGCTCCCAGCCCCACCCGCGCTGTCGGGCGGCGATCCAGGCGGGGTGTGGCGCCGCGCGCTCGCAGCAGCGGTGGCGCGGCGAGCGGTGGCGGACGCGGCAGGGGGCGCGCGAGCCGGCGGGGCCGGCCGAAATACGCCGAGCGGGCTCCGGCATTGCGCACCGCGTGGTGGTTCGTCTTCCGTGGATGACGCGCATTGCTATGCTGGCCACCGGTCTCTCAGCGAGGTCACATCGTGAATGAATTCACCGTGATAGGCCCCCTCCTCGGCGGCGCCCTCATCGGCCTGGGCGCGTCTCTCCTCCTGCTCTTCAACGGGAGGGTCGCTGGCATCAGCGGAATCGTCGGAGGGCTGCTCTTCCGGAAGCCAGGAGATACCGCCTGGCGCGCGGCGTTCGTCGCGGGCCTCCTCCTCGGCGGCCTCGCGCTCGTCGCCGCGCATCCGGTCGCCTTCCCCTCGGCGGGGGGCGGCGGCTCGCTCGGCCTCGTGATCGTGGCGGGGTTGCTCGTCGGCTGGGGCGCGCGGCTCGGCAACGGGTGCACGAGCGGCCATGGAGTCTGCGGCCTCAGCCGTCTGTCGGTCCGATCGCTCGTCGCCACGCTGACGTTCATCGCGACCGCGGCCATCAAGGTGTACGTCAGCCGGCACCTGCTCGGGGGGGCGCGATGAAGCAGGGCGCGGTCGCATTCCTCGCCGGCTTGCTGTTCGCCGTGGGCCTCGGCGTCTCCGGCATGACCCAGCCGTCCAGGGTCATCGGCTTCCTCGACGTGGCCGGCAGCTGGGACCCGAGCCTCGCGTTCGTGATGGCCGGCGCGATCTCCGTGCACTTCCTGGCTTACCGCGTCCTTCGCTGGCGGCGGCGCGGGGGCGGCGCCGACGCGGCCGGCCTTGCCCACGCGCCGCGGTTTCCCCTCCTGGCCGACCGCGCGCACATCCCGACCCGCGCCGACATCGACGCGCGCCTCGTGGCTGGCGCCGCGCTGTTCGGCGTCGGCTGGGGTCTCGCCGGGTACTGCCCTGGGCCGGCGCTCGTCTCGCTGGCGACCGGATCGAGCGCCGTGCTCGCGTTCGTCGCGGCGATGGCCGCCGGCATGGCGATCGAGCGTTTCGCCTCGACCAGGGCGAGGGTGGTGGAGACGAGCGAGCGGCCGATGGAGTGAACGGCAAATGAAACAACGCGTGTGACGCGCGGAACGGCGCACAACGCGTGTCGCGCCGGACGGAACATCGTGTGTCGCGCCGGGCGCCGAGCGTCACGGGTGCGCCGCGAGCCGATCGGGATCTGCAGGCCAGAGAAGGCGGCGCGCGTTGTCGCGGTAGATCTTCTGCAGCACGGGCGCGGGCAGGTGCATACCGTAGATCCTCCAGAACCCCTGGCGGCCGTTCGCGGCCTCGGTGCCGAAGTAGTCGTCCTCGGTCTCGAGGAAGCGCGCATAGACGTCGTAGCCCGCGGCATTGGCGCTCTTGAGGTCGGTGCCGAAGAGCACGCGGTCCTGGTAGCGCACGAAGAAGCGGTGCGCCGCGTGGGGCTGCCGGCCCAGCTCGCTGATGCTGGCCGACATGTCGACCTGCAGATTGGGGAAGCGATCGAGCCAGCCCGCGAGCTGCTTCAGGTCTTCGGACGAGCTGCCCATGTGCGCGCCAATGAAGGTGACGTCGGGGTGGCGTTCGATCACGCGGTTGCGCTCCTCGAAGAGCCGCGCGCGGGTTGGAAAGCGCGTCCGGTCTGCGAACGACCAGCTCGGGAACTCGCGCAGCTCGTGCCAGCGCTCGTTCTTCGCGTCCAGCGGGACGAAGAACGCCGCCGGGTCGGCCACGTGCCAGAGCACGGGCCGGCGGTAGCGCGCGCACGTGCGCCAGACCGGCTCGAGCTCCGGGCTGTCGAGCGCGACGCGCCGGCCCTCGGGCGTGCGCACCGTGAGCCCGAGCTCCTTGAAGATCTTCAGTCCCTTGGCCCCGGCCTCGAAGTCGGTCGCGAGCTGAGCGGCCACACGCTCGCCCCAGCCCGGCGCGCCCACGAGCGTGAGGTCGAGGTTGGCATAGGTCAGAAAGCGCCCTGGATAGGCGCGGTCGAAGCGCTCGAGCTCGCGCACCAGGCGCTTGCCCGAGAAGCCGTCGAGGTTGACGATCGTCTCGACGTGGAACGCGTCCATGCGCGCGACCTCGGCCGCCACGTCCACGACCCGGTGCAGGTGCGTGTGGACATCGATGGCGGGCACGGCCAGGTGGGTAATCGCGGTGCGCTCGAGCGCCAAGAGCGGTATGGGCTGCCAGTCCGCGAGCCGCAGCGCCGCGATGTCGGCGGGCTGCGACGGTGCGGCGCATGGCGCTGCCGGGCCGTGAGCGCACGCGGCTGGCAGGAGGAGAACGAGCAGGAGCGATGCGATGTCCGCGCGGGACATGAGGCGACCTCTGGACGCGAGCATGAGGGAGCATAGCGCTCAGGAGGCTGCTCTCGGCGAGGATCGCCTCGGCGCAGAGCAGCGAATTGGCATGATATGCTGCGGGGCGCAGGCGGAACGGAAGGAGGCAATGTGATTCGACTCCACGTGGCTCTTGGTTGCGCGGTCTTCATGGTCGCAGCGTGCGGCAACGATGTGCACGAGGCGGGCGCGACGGATGGTGCTGCCGGCAATGGCTCTGGCGCCACCGGTGGCGGCAGCGGTGCCGGCGGATCCGTCGCGAACAGCGGCGAGGGCGGCGCCGTCGGCTCGGCGGGAACGGCCGGTGCCGGTGGCGACCAGGGCGGCGCCGGGGGCAGCGTCGCGGGCGGGGGCGTGGACCACGCGGCCGACCCGTGTGGGGGAGCGTTACCGATCACGTGTGGCGATCGTTTGAATCACAGCACGACGAGCCAGGGGCGCGCGAACGTGTGGACGGGATACGGCCGGACCGCTCGTGCCGAGTCGGGGCGTGAGACGGTCTATGCCTTCTCCTCGACGACCGAGTGCATGATGGTCGCAAAGCTCGAGAACCTCGCGACGGACCTGGATCTCCTGCTGCTGTCCGCCTGCGACCCCATCCGGTCGAACGAGATGGCTTCCTCGACCCCGCTGGATCTCCAGACCGTCGAGACCGTGAGCTGGACGAGCGCGCCAGGCCAGACATCCTACCTGGTGGTGGACGGCTACGCCGGGGCCGAAGGCAGCTACACGATCTCGGTCGACTGCGCGTGTCGGTGATATGACCGCTCCCATCGCGCCGGTCCTGCCCGTCGCGCGGCGGTCAGCGAAGCGCTCCTCGGCTAGCGGGAGGGCGCTCCCCCGGCTGCCGCGTCGGCACGCGCCGGCGCGAGCTGCCTCTCCGCGCTCATCTTGCGGATGCAATGGCCGAGGGCAGCCCGAAGGTTCTGCTGGGTGGTGATCTGCGAGAGGTCGAGCCCCAGCGCGACCATCGTCTGGGCGACGTTCGGCTTGATGCCCGCCACGATGCCCTCTGCGCCGAGCAGCCGGATCGCAGTGACGAGCTCGATGAGGTGGCTCGCGACCTGCGTGTCCACCATCTCGACGCCGGTGAGATCCAGGATGGCGAAGCGCGCCTGCTTCTCGACGATGCGCCCGAGCAGGCTCTCCATGATATCGGCCGTCCGCACGCTGTCCATGATGCCCACCATCGGGAGCGTGAGCACGCCGCTCCACACCTCGATGATGGGCATCGACAGGGTGCGGATCACCTGCCGCTGGTTCTCGATCTGCTGGAGCTGCGACCGGAGCTCTGCCTCGGCGTTCTTCGCCTCCGTCACGTTGAGCGAGATCCCGAGCACCCCCTCGATCTCGCCGGCGTCCCCTCGGAACGGCACGACCCAGCTCTCCCAGTGATAGCCGTGCACCTCCTCGTAGGAGTGAGTCTGTTCTCCGACGAGCGAACGCCGCACGCTGTCGGTGATCGGGTAGCCTTTGTACAGCTCGAAGACGCTCATCCCGACGAACTGGTTCGGCTCGATGTTGCACTGCCTGAGGCCCTTGCCCTCGCTGAACAGCAGGACGCCCTCCCGGTCGGTCGTCCAGATGCCGATGGACACGTGCTCGGCGAGGTGGTCCAGGACGCGCGCCTTGAGGTTGCTGCGCGGGCTCGCCTCCGGGGTGCGGGTGAGGACGCCGCGGAGCGAGCCGTACACCGCGTCGCCCGACGGCGATCGGGTCGCGCTGCACGCGAGCGTCCTGCGGCCGCCGTGCGCGTCGCGGAAGCACACGGCCAGCTGCACGGGATCGCCGGACGCCCGCAGCCGGCCCCAGGCGGCCTCGAACGAGCTGGCATCGGCCTCATCGTCGACGAGCGACGCGAGCGTCGCCCCCCGCGCGGCGACCGGCCCCAGGGCGCGCTCCAGGGCGTCGCTGGTCCGCCGGAGCCGGCCATCCAGCTCTGCCACGAACAGCATGTCGGGACAGGACGAGAAGAACGCCTGGAGCGAGTCTACAGGAGATTCCGGGTCTGCCACATGACCTCCCGCCCTATGGCCGGCAACATCCCATGGTACTTATCAGAGGCCCATCGCTCATGTGAAGCGCGTTCGAGCGAGCATGCCGCGAGCCCGCCTGCCCCTGTCGGCTGGGGCACCGTGGGCTTGTCGCACCATGGAGGCTTCCCCCTGCCTGCGCCTCACGGCGCTCCTCGCAGGCGCCTGCGGAGGTGGCGAGGCCCATCGATCGGGCCCCGCCATCCCTGCCGTGGCCAGCGCCAGGGCCGACGCCCCCCGATCCTGGCCGCCCCGCGTACCCGGCCATCCGCGCGATCCGGTGCAGTATGCCGTCCATCGAGTCGAGAACATGAACCCGGGGAACGGAAACGGGCCGCGCTTTCATTCTCGTGCGCCTTTCGGTAGCAAGCCGAGCAACTTGAGAAGATCGATGCTGTTCGCAGAAGTAGATGATGGCGTCGGCGGCTTCCCGGTGAGTCGTTCTTCCACGCGGGCAAAGACCGCGGCCAGAATGGATGACCGCGTTCAGCCTCTCCTCTTCCAGGAGCTTGCGCACGTGCTCCGCGAGATCGTCTCGTTCCTCCAGAACAGCAAACTGATCTCTGCCGTACATGAGGCGACTGTCGGCGCACCCGGTCGGGGCATCGGGTGCATCAGCGAGGCCGGCTGGGACCTCCCTGGCCCACGCCCGCGAGCCGCCGTCCCTTCCGGCGCAGCCACCAACTCTTCGGAACTCCTCGTTATTGTATCCCCGAGTGTGCCTTGTTCTCCCCTGGCGGAAAGGCGACCTCAACGCGCTGCATCCACGCCCAGGCGCGGACGTGAACGCCGCGGCGCGCCTGCGTCGTGCGTCGATCCACGCTCATTACAGCGGCAGGAGCGCCGATCCCGGTGTCACGTGACCGATACAATGAAGTGGTTGACAGCGACCGAGCTCTTCTGATTTAGGACACCGGGGGGATCATCTACACAGGGAGGGCGGGACGTGCTGTTGAAAATTGACACGGCGCTGCGGACGGACGCCGGCGCGGTGGCCGCCGATGACGGCTATGATGCCGTGATCGTGGGCTCCGGGATCGCCGGCGCGATCGTGGCCAACGAGCTAAGCCGAGCAGGCAAGCGGGTGCTGCTGCTGGAGGCGGGGGCGGGGACCAACCGGTCGATCTCCGGCTATGAGTCCTACCTCGCCAACTTCTTCGCGGCGTCGTCGAAGGACAACCAGGCGCCGTTCCCCGAGAACCCCAACGCGCGGATGCCGCGCAGCCCGGAGCTCCGCAAGCTCCAGCCCGGCGAGACCGACCCGGCTCCCTACGTCGTGCAATCAGGCCCCTACGTCACCGACACCAACTACACGCGCGTGTTCGGCGGGACGACCATGCACTGGGAGGCGAAGACCCCCCGCATGCTGCCGGACGACTTCAAGGTCCGCACGCTGTTCGGACAGGGCATCGACTGGCCGCTGAGCTACGAGGACATCGAGCCCGACTACCAGGTCGCCGAGCGCGAGGTCGGCGTCTCCGCCGACGTCGCGGAGCAGACGTACCTGGGGCTCCGCTTCCCCGAAGGCTACGTGTACCCGATGAAGGGCCTGCCGCTGTCCTACCTCGATCAGCGGGTCGGCAAGGGCATCGACGGCACCGAGGTCAAGCTGCACGACCAGGCGTATTCCATCCGGATCCGCGCGTACCCGCAGGCCCGCAACGGAGTTCCCAACCCCGCCTACGACGGCGGCAAGGGCTACGCGCCGGTGGGCGCCGTCAACACCCATCAGGTGGAGGAGGGGGAGCGCTGCCAGGGCAACACCAACTGCGTGCCGCTCTGCCCGGTGCAGGCGCGGTATCACTCCGGCAAGACGCTGGCGAAGGCGCTCGAGACAGGGCGGGTCGACCTGATGGTCCAGGCGGTCGCCTCGAAGGTGGTGATCGATCCCGAGAGCGGGCGTGTCACGGCGCTGGAGGTCAAGGTCTACAAGGACCCGCAGTCGTCAGAGCACGAGACGGTGACCGTCAAGGGCAAGATCTTCGTGCTCGCCGCCGGCGCCATCGAGACCCCGCGGCTCCTGCTGGCCTCCGGCGTCCGGAGCAGCAGCGGGCTGATGGGCCGCAACCTGATGGACCACTCCTACCTGCTGAGCTGGGGGCTGATGCCCGAGGTCTGCGGGACCACGCGCGGCACGAGCTGCACCGGCGGCATCATCGACCTGCGCACGGGGCCATTCCGGCGGAGCCAGGCGGCCTTCAGCGTGGACATCCACAACGACGGCTGGGGGTGGGCGACGGGCTCGCCCTTCACGGATCTGGCCGAGCTCGTGGACCAGCACAACCACTTCGGGGACGAGCTGCGCCGCGGGCTCGTCGACCGCATCTCGCGCCAGCTCCTGTTCGCGTTCATGCTCGAGGTGCTGCCCAGCGAGAGCAACCGCGTCACCGTCGATCCGCGCTACACCGACCGCCTCGGCAACATGCGCCCGGTGGTCTCCTTCACGGTGCCGGAGTACACGATGCGCGGCGCCGCCTATGCGCGTCAGTTCGCCAGGACCATGTTCGCGCGCCTGGGCGTCGTGGATTTCTCCCGGTACGACCCCGGCGACTATGGCTATGTCGCCTACGAGGGCGAGGGCTACGCCATCCGGGGGGGCAACCACCTGGCCGGCACACACATCATGGGATCGGACAAGCGCACGTCGGTCGTCGACACCGACCAGCGCTCCTGGGATCATGAGAACCTCTATCTGGTCGGCTCCGGCAGCATGCCTTCGGTCGGCACCGCCAACGTGACCCTCACCCTCGCCGCGCTCTGCTACCGGAGCACGCGCGCGATGCTCAAGCAGCTCCACTGACGCGAGGTGCGCCCATGATCAACTCCAGACGATCCGAACCTCCCGCGCCGCGCAACAAGATCGAGACCCTCACCGAGCTGCACCATTACCTGCAGCACGCGCTCCAGCTGGAGCACGCCACGATACCGCCGTACCTCGCGGCGCTCTACTCGATCAAGCCGGGGACCAACCCGGATGCCGTCCACATCCTGCGCGTGGTGGCGGTGGAGGAGATGCTCCACCTGACCCTCGCGGCGAACCTGCTGAACGCCGTCAAGGGCACGCCCGATCTGACGGTCAAGGGCTTCGTGCCCAGCTACCCCGCCTACCTGCCGGACGGCGAGACCGACTTCCAGGTCCACATCGCCCCCTTCGGCATCGAGGCGATCGAGACCTTCAAGAAGATCGAGCGGCCCAAGAAGGCAGGCGGGCGGCTCGTCCGCCGCGCCGCCCCGGCCGGCGCCACGGTGCTTGGCGCGCACCCCGAAGACTCCGAGATGCAGTACTACAGCATCGGCGAGTTCTACGCCGCCATCGAGGACGGCCTCGTGCGCCTGGAGGCGGAGGCGCAGGCCCGGGGCGAGACGATCTTCGTCGGCGATCGCGGGCGGCAGATCACCCCGGAGTACTACTATTCCGGCGGCGGCGAGCTGCTGCCCGTGATCGATCTGGCCAGCGCGCGCCGGGCCATCACCCTGATCATGGAGCAGGGCGAGGGCACCGAGTCCAGCATCTACGACCGGGAAAAGGAGCTGTCGCACTATTACCGCTTCGAACAGCTCACCCAGGGTCGCTACTACCAGCCGGGTGACCAGCCGGGCCAGCCGACCGGGCCGGCGTTCACCGTCGACTGGAAGGGCGCGTATCCCATCAAGACGGACGTCAAGCTGGCCGAGCTGCCGGCCGGCTCCGAGCTGTACGACATGGCGGTGGCCTTCAACCGCGCCTACGCGAAGTTCCTCGAGACCCTGACGCGGGCTTACAACGGCGAGCCTGCGCTGCTGATGAGCGCCGTGCCGCAGATGTTCGAGTTCCGCAACCTGATCACCCAGCTGATCCGCAACCCGCTTCCAAACAGCGAGTTCACCGCCGCGCCGACCTTCGAGCTCTACCCGGCCGAGGACGCCCCTGCCGCGGTCGCCGGCGCGAGCGCGGCGTCGAGCCGCCTCGATCGATTCCTCGCCTTCTCGGCGGAGGTGACCGCCTTTGCCGTGTTCGATCTGCATGGGACCGGGCAGGCCGAGGCGTATCTGAAGTCCGCCGATGAGGTCGTCGGCGCCGCCGTTGTGGACGAGCTGCTCGCGATCCACGGCGGGGCGGGGCAGGGGAGCGACCGCCAGGCGCGTGAGGCCTTCCTGCGCCGGGAGATCTTCGGCCACGAGAAGCTCGGGCCGATCGCCCGCAACATCATCAAGATGTGGTATTCCGGCGTCTGGTACGAGCTGCCCACGGCCTGGACCGAGGCCTACGGCCCCGCGCCGAAGGACGTGACGTTCGTTGTCTCGCCGTCCTCGTACGTGGAGGGGCTGCTGTGGACGGCGATCGGCGGTCACCCCGCCGGAGCCAAGCCGCAGGGGTTCGGGTCGTGGGCCGATCCGCCGCGCATCCCGTCCTCCGAGGACACACCGGCGCGCCGGTCGCTGCCCGTCGTCGGCGAGCGATAACGCGCCGCGGGAGAGATCGGCCGATGGCGAGGCCGATCGAGGGCCCCCGGCGAACTCGGGGGTTGCGTCGAGCCGGTTCGGTAAGCGATAGAAATCCCGGAGGTGGAGCGCATGGTCGGGATGGGGAGGGAGATCTGCGGCGACCTGAGGATCGCCGAAGAGCGCGAGTGGCTCGTCACCAACGGCATCGGCGGCTATGGCTCCGGGACGGTGGCCGGCTCGATCACGCGGGGCTACCACGGGCTGCTCGTCGCCGCCCTCCGGCCGCCCGTCGATCGACGGCTGATGCTCGTCAAGCTCGACGAGACCGTCAGCTACCGCGGCGCGGCCTGGGATCTCGCGACCAACCGCTGGGCGAGCGGCGCCGTCGCGCCGGGCGGCTTCGTCAACATCGAGCACTTCGCGCTCGAGGGCTCGATCCCTTGCTGGCGCTACGCCTGCGCCGACGCGCTGCTCGAAAAGCGCGTCTGGATGGAGCACGGCCAGAACACCACCTACGTCGCTTACACCGTGCTCCAGGCCCGCGAGCCGTTGCGCCTCACCGCGCGCGCCATCGCAAACAACCGCGTCTTCCACAACACAGGCACCGTCGCGTGGCCGGCCGAGGTCAGCGCCGCTTCGGGCGGCGTCCGCGTCGTCACGGCCGGCGACGCGCTGCCGCTGTTCCTCAAGCTGGAAGGCGGCGCGGCCACCCCCGCGACGGAGCTCTACCGCGGCTTCGCGCTCCCGGCCGAGACGGCGCGCGGGCTCCTCGACCGCGACGACCACCTCCACGTCGCGACCTTCGAGGCGACCCTCCTGCCCGGCGAGACGGTTGTGTTCCTCGCCGCCGCCGGAGACGGCACCACCACGGTCGATCCGGAGGCCCTTTCGCGCCGCCGCGCGCGCGATCGGGCCCTCCTCTCGGCGTGGAGCGGGGCGAGGCCGTCGGGCGCGGCCGCCGCCCCCGGCTGGGTCTCGCAGCTCGTCCTCGCCGCCGACCAGTTCGTCGTGGACCGCGCGCTGACCCCCGGCGGCACCCCCGGCAAGAGCGTCATCGCCGGTTATCCCTGGTTCGAGGACTGGGGTCGCGACACGATGATCAGCCTCCCCGGCCTCGCGCTCTCGACGGGACAGGCGAGCATCGCGGCGCCGATCCTCCGCACGTTCGCCGCCTTCGTGGATCAAGGGATGTTGCCCAACCGGTTCCCCGACGGCGCCGCGCACCCCGAATACAACACGATGGACGCCACGCTCTGGTACTTCCAGGCCATCCGCGCCTGTCACGAGGCGACCGGCGACGACGGGCTCCTGCGCGACCTGTTCCCGGTGCTGCGGGACATCATCGACTGGCATATCAAGGGCACGCGGTATGGGATCCAGGTTGACCCGGGCGACGGCCTGCTCCGCGGCGGGCAGGCCGGCGTCCAGCTCACCTGGATGGATGCCAAGGTCGGCGACCGCGTGATCACGCCGCGCATCGGCAAGCCGGTCGAGATCAACGCCCTCTGGTACAACGCGCTGCGGGTGATGGTCGCCTTCGCCGCTCGCCTCGGCGAGCCCGCCGAGCCATATCAGGCGATGGCGGCGAGGGCCCTCGCGTCCTTCGAGCGCTTCTGGAACGCCGCCGCGGGCTATTGCTACGACGTCCTCGACGGGCCCGCCGGCGCCGAGGCGGCGCTCCGGCCGAACCAGATCTTCGCCGTGTCGCTCCCGGAGAGCCCGCTCTCCCCCGAGCGGCAGAGCGCCGTTGTCGACGCGTGCGCGCGGGCGCTCCTGACCTCGTATGGGCTGCGCTCGCTCGCCCCGTCGGATCCGGCGTATCAGGGGTTCTACGGTGGCGATCAGGAGCGCCGCGACGCCGCTTACCACCAGGGCATGGTGTGGGCCTGGCTCATCGGCCCGTTCATCGAGGCGCACCTCCGCGTTCATGGCGATCCCGACGCAGCGCGCCGGCTGCTCGCGCCGATGGGAGACCACATCAACACCGCCGGCCTCGGCTCGATCAGCGAGATCTTCGATGGTGACGCTCCCTTCGCGCCGCGCGGCTGCATCGCCCAGGCGTGGAGCGTCGCCGAGGTGCTCCGCGCCTTCACGCTCCTCGACCAGGCGGCGCCGCCCGTCCGGGAGCCCGCTTGACCCGACGATGCGACGAGGAGATCCCGAGGTGATCCAGGGAGGGAAGCAGAACACGAGACCGAGCTGAGTCAGAGCCGGACGAGCAGGGCTGTTGCGCCCCTTCAGTCGTCGTTCGCTCCTCCGCGCTGATCGGACCCGTGCTCCGGCGCTGGCCGCCCCTCGCGGAGCTCTTCCAGCACGTCGGCGAGGCTCGACGCGATGTCGGCGAGCGCCGCGTTCACCCGGTCCGCGTGTGTCCTGAAGCTCAGGATGCACATCCGCAGCAGGAACCTCCCCCCGGCCACCACCCCCGTGAGCAGCACCCGCTGCTTCGCGTTCACCCGCGCGATGAGGCGCCGGTTCAGCGCGTCGAGCGCCGGCCCGTCGTCGACGCCGGGCGGGCGCGCCCTGAAGGCGAGGAGCGACAGCTCGGGCTCCGCCACGACCTCGATGTGCGCCATCTGCCGGAGCGCGTCGGCCGCGCCGCGCGCGAGCGTGAGCTTCTCGTCGAGCTCGGCCCGGAAGACGGAGGCCCCATGCATCTTCAGCGGCAGCCACACCCGCAGCCCGCGCGCGTCGCGCGACAGCTCGGGGCTGATCGCGCAGAAGTCCACGAGATCGTCCTCTGCCTGCATCGGCGGCATGTACGAGGCGGAAAGGGCGTGCGCGCGTCGCAGCGCCTCGCGATCGCGCACCGCGAGGCAGCCCGTCCCGTACGGCAAGAAGAGGCTCTTGTGCGGGTCCAGCGTCACCGAATCGGCGCGCTCGATCCCCCGCATCGCCGCGCGCCCTCGCTCGGTGAGCGCGAAGAAGCCGCCGTACGCCGCGTCGACGTGCAGCCAGAGGCGCTCGGCCCCGGCGAGGCCGGCGAGGGCGGGCAGATCGTCGATCGCGCCGGTGCCCGTCGTGCCCGCGGAGGCGACGAGGAGGAAAGGCGAGAGGCCGCGCGCCCGGTCGCGCGCGACCGCCTCCGCCGCCGCGTCGGTCCGCATGCGAAAGCGCCCGTCCACCGGGATCTCGCGCACGGCCTCCGGAGGAAAGCCGGCGAGGAGCGCGGCCTTCGTCACCGAGTGGTGCGCTTCCTCCGAGGCATAGAGGGTCCCCCGCAGGAAGTCCGGCGGGAGGCGCTCGCGGCGCGCGGTGATCACCGCGACGAGGTTCGCGAGCGAGCCGCCCGTCGTGAGGATCCCCCCGGAGCCATCGGGCAGGCCGAGCATGGCGCAGAACCAGGCGATGACGTTCGCCTCGATCTGCACGAGCAGGGGGGCGGCCTGGAAGACGCCCACATACCGGTTCACCGCGTCCGCGATCAGATCGGCCACGGCCGCGTGAAAGAGGCCGCCGCCCGGGATGTACCCCATGTAGCCGGGGGACGCCGTGTTCAGGCTCATCGGGATGAGCTTGCCGAAGAGCTTCCGGAGGAGCTTTTCATAAGGCACGCCGCGCTCCGGCAGCGGCTCGCGGAGCGAGCGCGCGACCCGCTTGCCTCCCCGCGTCGCGTGCATCGGCTGCTCCGGCAGGCTCTCGATGTGCTGGACGATGCGGTCCATCGCGAGCTCGACCATCTCGCGCATGGCGTCGCCCGGCAGCTCGAGCGGGTGGGGGCCTGACGGCGGGCGTTTCGGGCGGGCCAACGCGCGCCATCCTACGTCATCGCGCGCTCCACGGCGGGCGGCGTTCGGGGCGAAGACGTCGCGAAAACGTCCAGCGAGACGAGCCGCCTCGTCCGGGGTGGGCGCCGGCCTGCGATCGGCGCACGAGCCGGGTCCTCCGCGAGCTCGCGGAGCGTCACGCGCGTCCGTACCCTCGTTGCCCGTGCACCACCACGGCGCGCATCTCGCGCTCGGCGTCTTGCTCCTTGATGGTCTCGCGCTTGTCGTGGCTCTTCTTCCCCCTCGCCAGCGCGATCTCGACCTTGGCAAGACCGCTCTTGAAGTAGAGCCGGGTCGCGACGGCGGTCATCCCCTCGCGGGCGATCGAGAGGTCGATGCGCTCGATCTCGCGCCGGTGGAGGAGCAGCTTGCGCGCGCCCTTCGGCACGTGGCCGAAGGCGGCGCTGGCCATCGCGGCGATGCTCACGCCCTGCAGGAACACCTCGCCCCGGAGGACCGTGCAGAACGAGTCGGTCAAGTCGGCCTTGCCGGCGCGAAGCATCTTCACCTCGCTCCCCTTGAGGACGATCCCCGCCTCGAACCGGTCGCCGAGGTCGTAATTGAAGCCTGCGCGCTTGTTGCGCGCGATGAGCGTCTCGCCAGGCCTGGCCTTTTCCTTCGGCACGACGGCATCTTAGCACGACGCCGCCCGCGCCCCGGCGACCACGGTTCCCGCCGGCCTCTGTCAATCGCAGCGGCAGTAGAGGCACCCAGGGTGGTGGGGACCGGTTCCGCAATATCCAGCCCACCCGGTATTGCTGCACGTGCAGGGGTCATGAGGGCGGAGACAGTTGTCCAGCTTGCACGACTGGTCTGGCGTTTCGAACGGCGAATCGACGCTCGGGGTGTCCGCCGATGCGCCGTCCGCCGGAGCTTCGGCGGATGCCAGATTGTCCGTCGCAGGCTCCTCCACGTGTGCTGCGCGGCCCGCGGCGCCCATCCCTGTCGAGGAGAGAAGCGCCACAATCGAGATGATCCATCGCGTGTTCATGGTCAGATCTCCTGCGTACGGCGTTTGTCGCTCATCGGTGCGCGCGATGGGAAACGTTGATAAACGCCGCGTTTCAGCGACGAGCGCGCCTCATCGACGCTTAACAACTTGAGCGATGGCTCCCTGGTCGCAAGTGGCCGCGCGAGCGCGGAGGGCGTCCGAGGGCGGATCGAGAGGGCAAAAGGGCTCCGCCGGGAAGACAGGGAGGATCCACGCGGACGATTGGTCGCGAATTGGCGATGCCACAGCGCAGCCGGGCCTGTTCACTCACCCTTCGATCCCCAGCGCGGCGAAGCGCCGGGCGAACCAGAGGCCCGACGGGAGCAGCGGGCGGGCCTCGGCGAAGGCCGCGCGCGCATCGGCCTCCCGGCCGGCGCGGCGGGCGGCGCGCGCCAGGAAGTAGAGCGCCTCGAGCCGCTCGATCGGGAGCAGGGCGCGCGACCGCGCGAGCGTCTCCTCCCAGCTCGCGCCTCGCGGTGGAGGGCGACGAACGCGCTGGCGTCGACCGGGTCGCAGGAGGCGCAGCAGCGCGGCGGCGCGAGGACGCAATCGCCCGGCGCCGCGCATGCATCCATGTCCGTGGTGGTGCCCTGACAGGTCTCCAGGCACGCCGCGAGCGACTCGAAGCGGTTCTCGTTGCGCTCGCAACCACCATAGGTGAAAGGAACATACTCTCCAGGTGCGGCGCGCCCCTCTCCGGAGCGCCGCCTACGTGGAGGTGCCCTGTCCCACCCGTCGACCGATCCGCCGGCCGGAGGGCCCGCTCGCGGTGAGCCAGAGATCGCTTCCCTCTGCTGCTCACTTCCTCGGCGCGACGGCGATGATGCCCTTGATCATCCCCATGCCGCACTCGAACTGGAGCTCCCCTGCCTTCAGCTCGGGGAGGTCGATCGTCACCGGCTGTCCGGTCGGCAGCTCTTTGCGGATACCGAGGCTCCGGAAGACGACCTCCTTGGTGCAGCCGCCGCTGTCGTGGCGGACGAGCCTGAGCTGCAGCCGCTCCCCCTCGACCGCGGCGATCTTGTCCGGCGCGAAGGCGCCGTGGACCATGATCTCGACCACACGAGGGGCCTTCTGTGGCTCGGCGCTCGCGGGCTGCGAGCAGCCGAGCGCGGAGGCGACCGAGGTGATGCCGAGCGCGATCGAGAAGATGGCGTGCGTGATCTTCATGAAAAGCTCCTTTCAGGTGCCGCGGGAAGACGCGCCGGTCTCCGTCGCATTACAGTCGAGCGTGGGAGCTCGGCTCGCCTGCCGGGACGGGCGGCGCGCGCCCCCGCCGGGCCCTCGTCGGGGAGATTGACTTTCGGATCGCGTTTGGATTTCTTAGCCCCATAGCCGGGCGACACTGTCCCGACCAGGGGGAGGCGACGTCTTGCCGTACCGCGACAAGCTGGATGCTGCTTCGGGCACGGGGAAGCTGATCACGGTCCGCCGCTACCTCGATCCGGTCGCGGCCCAGATGGACCGCACGCTGCTCTCGGCCAACGGCATCGAGTCCCACGTGTTCGAGGCGGCGAGCTACAACCCGATGCTGAGCGGCGCCGCCGGGGGCACGCAGCTGCAGGTGCGCGAGGGCGATCTCCGGCGCGTGGAGGGGCTCCTCGAGGTCCACCCCGGGGAGGCGGCCAGCAACGACGACGAGGAAGCTGCCGGGGTCCGCTGCCCGCGCTGCGAGCTCCCCTACTGCTTCCACGAGCGCCTGCGCCTCGAGGGCTCGAGCGCCGCCACCGGGCTCGCGATCCTCGCCGCGCCGCTCATGCTGTTCCTGCCGAGGCGCTGGCACTGCCACAAGTGCGGCCATGTCTGGGACGATCCGAAGGAGGGGCCCGCCGCGATGACGAAGCTCGAGGAGGGCGATCCGCGGCCGGTCTTCCGCCTGCGGCGCGCGCACTCGGGCATGGGCCTGTTCCTCGGCCTGCTCGCGGGCTTCTGCGGGGCGATCCTGGTCGCGGCCGCCCTGCCGCGCGGCGCCGATGGGGGGCTCGCCTTCGCCGTGCTCGTCGGGGCGCCCTTCGTCGGCTGGGCCGTCGGTCACTGGTGGCAGTACGATCTCTGCTCCGAGCCGGGCTGCCGCACGCCGCTGGCGTCCGGTCGGAGCGAGTGCCCGCGCTGCGGCGGCGCCATCGCCGGCGTCGTCCGGTCGGCTGACGAGCACCACGCGGCGGCCGGGGATTTCCGGCGCGAGCTCGGCGCGCTGCGGGCGGCGGACCGGGCGCGCGAGGGCGAGAAGAAGAAGAGAAGGAAGAATCGGCCAGCCGGCGCCGCCGGTTGAGGACGAATGGCCCTTGCCCCTTGAACACCTTGGCCGCTTGGAGGACGTCGCCCGCATGCCTGACAGCGCTCTCACAGCCGTAGTCGATGACAGGATCTGGACCCTGGACCGCCCCGTGTGGTTCAGCGGGGTACGGATGCGCGCCCGCACAACGGTCGTACGCCTCGACGACGGCGGTTTGCTCCTGCACACCCCGGCCCCTCCCAACGATGCATTGACAGAGCAGCTACGAGCCCTGGGCCCCGTGCGCTGGCTGGTGGTCCCCAACTGCTGGCATCATCTCGGGACACCCGCGGCGGCTGCCCATTTCCCCGAGGCGCGGGTGGTGGGACCGGCGTCGGCGCTGAGCAGGAACAAGGCGTTGAGACTCCACATGGATATCCACGACGCCCAGTTCGGCGAGCAGGTCCCCGAGCTCGAGGCCTTGCCGCTTCGGGGCGTGCCGTTCTGGGACGAGACGGTGCTCTACCATCGGCCGACGCAAACCCTGCTGGGCGCAGACATCGTCCTTTGCGCCTGCGCCAAGGACCACTGGACCTTGCGTTACGCCGCGCGCCTTACTGGCTTCTACGAGCGGGTGCGCGTGCCCCCCGACGCCAGAAAGAAGATTCCGGACAAGACGGCTGCCGCGCGCTCCATCCGCGCCATGCTGGAGCGACCGGCCCAGCGTCTCATCGTGGGGCATGCCGAGGTCATCGAAGAAGGTTGGCGCGACGGCCTCGCACAAGCCTGGCGACTGGAGGGCGTGGAGGTGTAGGTCGACAGCGCCGCTTCCCGGCGGCTCTCGCCGAGCGCCGGCCCCGGCCAGCCCCGTCGCTCGCGCGCCCGCCCTCAGGCGCTGGGTGAGGCGCTCGGGCCCCGGCGAGCGGATCTCGACGCTGGCGACCGTCTCGCCGCCACGAGTGACAAGGCTCCGTCAGCGAGCTCACGCGCGGGCGATTGGCGCCCGAGGCGGCTCGGTCATCCCTTGACAAGGTGCCGTTCGATCACGCCCACTGGGGTAACGTCCGCGCCGTCGTGGGGGTGTTGCGGGGACGTGAGGCGCATGGTCACCGGTCTCGACCTTCATACAACGCTGCATCGCATCGTGACGGACGCCGTGGGCGCCGTGCCGTCCGCGCAGCGAGCGAGCCTCCTGGCCCGGGACGGGGAGCAGCTGGTCTACAAGGCCTCTGTCGGCCTCGCTGGCGTGCTGGCGAACCCGCAGGAGGTCGCCGGCGGCGGGGTGCCGGCCACCGTGATCTCGACGCTCTCGACGCTCTCGACGCTCTCGACGCTCTCGACGCTCTCGACGCTCTCGACGCTCTCGACGTCAGATTCCGCGGACAGCCCTCGGATCATGGCGGCTTCCGACTGGTACCGCGAGCACCTGCCGGGCGCGTCGGCGCTGCACCTCGTGCCCGCGGGCGCGGTCGTGATCCTCACCCCGGTGGACGTGCAGGGACAGACGATCGGCGTGCTCGCCGTCGAGCAGCCGGGCGGACAGGCGCCTTCCGGCGAGGGCTTGGCGCGGCTCCGCGCGCTGGCCGCGAGCGCCGGCGCCGCGCTGGAGCGGCGAGAGCTCTACAACGACAAGGCGCGGTCGGCCCAGGAGGTGCGCGTGCTCGAGGGGGTGCTGAACGCGGTGGCCGCGCGGACCAGCACGCATGAGCTCGTCGAGATGATCTCGAAAGGCATCAAGAGCGTGCAGCTCGGGCCGCAATGGCGCTCCGTGCACCTCGTCCTGCTGAGCGACGCGCCCTCCGGGGGCGCGCGCGGCGACGCCGCGGCCCGCGAGATCCGCGTCTACCACGTCCCGCACCGATCGCCGCTCGCGTTCTGGAACAACGTGCGTGACGGCGCCCTCATCGCTGGGCGGAGCGTCGGCATCCACGTGGACGTCCGCAACGCCCCCGGCCACAGCGCCGTCGAGCAGCGCGGGATCCTCGAGGACGCCATCGACCGGGGCGTGCACGGCATCGCCGTGGCGCCGATCACCCCGGAGGTCCTCGAGCCCGCGATCCGCCGGGCGGCGCGGGCCGGGGTCCCGGTGGTCACGATCGACACGCCGCCCGCCGAGGGCAGCTGCGCTCAGGCCTATATCGGCACCGACAACGTGGCGGCAGGGCGGCTCGCCGCGGAGATGATGGCCCGGCTGCTCCCGGGCGGAGGCAAGATCGGCGCGCTGACGTTCTGGCTCAGCGCCATGAACAGCCGCGAGCGCATCGAGGCGTTCCGTGCGGCGGTCTCGGGCACGCGCGCGCGCTTCGACCTGCAGCCGCCGGCCGAGGACCGGTTCGACATCGAGCGCGGGATGCGGATCGCCCGGGAGATCGTGGAGACCGGAGAGATCGCCGGCGCCTTCGGCGTCTGCGCCGCGAACGGCGTGTCGTGGGGTGCGGCCGCGAGGGCGCTGGGGCGGGCAGGGGAGCTCAAGATCGTCGCCTTCGATCTGCTCACGGACACGCTCGAGATGCTCCGGGAAGGGACCATCCACGCGGTCCTGGTCCAGCGCGAGCACGAGATGGGCTACCGCGCGGTGCGGGTGCTCCACGACATGGTATCGAAGGGCGTCGACGCGGCCCTGGCCGGGCTGCCGACGCGCGCCGGCGCCGGGGGAGGGCCCGCGCTGCGCTTCATCGACACCGGCATCGACGTCGTGACCATCGAGCGCACGCCCTGGTCGCTCGCCCTCTCCGACTACCTGCCTCTGGACGCGAACCGCAAGGCGGCGAAGCGGAGGGAGCAGCTCCCCTGCGAGAGCCGCTCGAAGGAGCTCCTCCTCGTCACCGTGGACGCGGGGAGCGAGGGGTACGGCGAGGAGCGAACCCCCCTCGACGCGAGGTCGATGGTCGGGCGGGTGCTGAGCACCGCCCGGCCGATCCTCGTCGACACGCACTCGAGCGAGCTCCACGACGCGCCCGATGTCGTCGAGGCGCGCGGGAGGGGGGCGCATACGCTGGTCGGCGTCCCGCTGCTCGCCGGCGGGTCCGCCTTCGGCGCCCTGGTCCTGGAAAGCGGGCGCCGGGCAGCGTGCTCGCTCGACGATCTCACGACGATCGAGCGCATCGTCGACACGATGGCCGTGGCGATCGAGAACACGCGGCTCGTCCACCGGATCACCGAGCGGACCCATGAGCTCGAGCGCGCGAACCGGCATCAGGAGTCGCTGCTCGACACGATCCGCGAGCTCTCGAGCCCGGTCGTGCCCATCGCGCGGGACATCCTCGTGATGCCGATCATCGGGACGATGGACGCGGAGCGGTCCGGCCGCTTCATCGAGTCGATGCTGCAAGACATCACCGAGCACCACGCGCGCGTGGTGCTGGTCGACGTCACGGGGATGGCGGTCGTCGACGCCGCGTCGGTGGAGCACCTCCTGCGTGCGGCGCGGGCGGCGCGGCTGCTCGGCGCCGAGGTCGTGCTCGTCGGCGTCACGCCGGCGGCGGCGCGGCTGATCGTGGAGCAGGGCGTGGACCTCGGGAGCGTCATCACCCGCTCGACCCTGGAGCTAGGGTTCGCTCACGCGCTGTCGAAGACCGGCGGTCAGATCGTCTATCGCCGCGCGCCGCACCCTCAGCCCTTCTGAGCCGAGCCGATACGGGGCGGCCAGGCGTCGGACCGCCGGGGGACCGGGCTACTTCTTCATCTCGGCGAGCGCGGCCTTGAACTCCGCGACGTTCTCCTTGTTGATCACGTCGACCCCGGTGTCGATCACCTTGCTCGGGGGGATGGCGGCGATGGCCGCGTCGCCCTCGGTCGCGAGGCGGTGGAGCCACTTGCTCCCCAGGTAACCGAACTGGAACGGCTTCTGCACGACGGTGCAGGCGACAGTGCCGTTCTCGATGCCGGCGAGCGTCGCGTCCTCCTCATCGAACACGGCCGGCTTGACCTTGCCCTTCTTCCCGAGCGCCTCGACGGCGGCGACGATGGCCGGCCCGTTGTACGACCAGAGGCCGGTCGCGACGTCGAGGTCCGGGTGGGCGTTGATGATGTCCTCCACGTTCGTGCGCGCCTTGGCGAGGTCGGTGTTGTCCTCGCGCTTGTCGACGAGCTGGATGTTGTGGGGAGTGACCACGTCCTGAATGCCCTTGAGGCGCTGGGCCGCGTTGTCGACCGCGAACATGCCGACGAAGGCGGCCATCTTCCCGCCGTTCGGCAGGAGCTTCACGATCTCGTTGCCGAGCACCTTGCCGGCCTCGTAGTTGTTCGTGCCGATGTAGAGCAGCCGGTTCGATCTCGGGGCGTCGGAGTCGAACGTGATCAGCTTGACCTTCTCCGCGACCTTGTTCAGCACGGTCACCTGATCGTCCGGCGCCAGGACGCTCACGCCGACGGCGTCGTAGCCCTGGCTGGCGAGGCTCTCGAGGATCTGGTTCTGCTCCGTGGGCGTGCTGTTCTGCGGCACCTTGAGGTCGACTTGAATCTTGGCCTCTTGCTCGTACTTGCGCACGCCGGCGAACGCGATCTTCCAGAAGTCGCTCGAACCGTTCGTCACGAACGCGACCTTGATGACCTTGGCCGTGGCTTCTTTGCCGTTGCCTTTGCCGCTGACCTCGCCCCCACCTCCCTGATCGCAGCCTGCGATCAACGCCATCGACAGCATGGTGAACGCCGCACATGCGAGCTCCCAGAGACCCTTCTGATGGTTCACGGCGGTTCTCCTCCGTTCGTCCGCGCGAAGCGTGCGTCGAGACGACGTCGCTGCTCCGCGACAGCGGTGATGCCCCAGAGCGATGCTAGCGACTCACCTCGCCGATGTCGCGCCTCGCGTGAACGACCCGGTCGGATCACCGAGGTGACGCGCAGTTCATCTGTTCCGGCAGCGGACGAGCGTGTGCGAGCCCACCCGATCTGGATAACAAGTGAGGCGAGGCACATGGGATGTGCGGTGTGAATCTCATGACTGCGGGGTTGCTGCTGAGGATGTGTCCGCAAGGCGGCGACGTGGTGCGCGGGAGGCGCACTGACGGCCAGCTCGGGAGCGCGCGGAGCGGCGGTGGAGAGCTGGTGTCCGAGCCCGGACTCGGCTGCTCGGTCTGCCCGTCCGCCGGCGACCCCTATCTGTTCTTTTTTGCGGCTTTGCGACTTTGCGGCTTTGCGTTGAAATCTCTCGCCAGATCGCTGGCTGGACTTCTGGCGGGCGGAGCTAGCCGGAGCGCCGGAACAGGCCCAGCAACCGCCTGAGCAGCCCCGGCTTCGGGGTCGGCGCGTCTGCCGCCGGCGCCGGCGCCGCCTGGTCGCGGCGTGCTGACCTTGGCGCCGCGTCGCGGGGCTTCGCCACGGCGGTGTCCCGGGGCTTTGCTGCCGCGGGAGGCGCTCCGGGCTCCTCACGGGCGGCCTGCGCGCCCTGGTCCGCGGTGGGCTCGGCCGCGCGGCTCGGTGCCTGCTTCGCTGCCTTCTTTTCGGCCCGCGCCTGGACTCTGGCCTTCATTGCCTCCTTGGCGGTGAGCGCGGGCTTCTTCTTCCGCGGGAATGCGGCGCTCGGCGGAGGCACCCACACGGCGTCCCGGCGCGGCTCGGGGGTCGTCTCCGGCGCCGGAGCCGGCGCCACGCCGCGCGTCTCGGCGGGCAGCGGCTGCCGCGACGCCTTGGAGGCGTTCGCCTCTCCCGCGGCGGGCGCGCGCTTCGCCTCGGCGGGCGCGCGCTTCGCCTCGGCGAGCGCTGCGTTGCGCTCCGCCTCGCTCTGCGCGGGGTCCGCGCGCTGCTCTCGTGTGGCGGCGCCCGGCGCTGGATGGGCCGCGGGCGCGCGGGTCTGGGCGGCGGCCCCGGGGCCTGTCCGGCCGCGCGGCGTCGCCCCGTCCCGCGCCCACCTGCCCTTGTCCGGCGAGCGGCGCTCGGCCGCGTTGCCGCCGTGCGGCCCGCGCTCGGCCGAACCGCTGTCGCGTCCTGCGCGCTCCGCCGGCCCGCGCTCGCGCGCTCCACGGTCGGCAGGTCCACGCTCCGCTGGCCGCGCCGGGCGCCGCGGCGGCGGCTCCTGCGCGGGCGCTGGCGTGCGCGGCCGGCGCATGTCGATGACCCGCGGCGGCCGCGATCGAGCCGGCGCGGCGGCGGCGGGCGAATCGGCGGCGGGCGAATCGGCGGCGGGCGAATCGGCGGCGGGCGAATCGGCGGCCGGCGCCACCACGGCGTCTGCAGCGCTCGCTGCGCCCACCGTCGTGGTCGTCGTGCCGCCGGAAGAGGCCTCCGCGCCCGCCTCCGCCGGCTCTCCGGCGGCTTCCGTCGCGCGCTCCTCGACGGGCCCCGCGCTCTCCGGTTGCCCCTCCCCGTTTTCCGCTGTGTTTTGCTCGACCATGGGGCTCCTCCATAGCGTTGTCGGGCGCTCCGCGAAACCGGATCTCTCCGCCCCCCGCGCGCGGCCCGCGCGGTGCGTATCGTTCGAAGAGGGAAAAGAGGGATGAGGCGGCCGCGCCGGGCGGAGCTGCGCCCCGCGCGCCATTGCGGCAAGCCGGCCCGGTGCGCTCGGCCCCGGCCGGCTTGCCCAGCGGCCCGGCTACTCGCCCAGGTAGGGGACGAGGTTGACGGTCTCGCGATCGAGCTGGTGAATCCCGAAGCGGCGGGCGGCGAACAGGACCTCCTCGCCGCTGGTCACGAACCTCTCGGGCCAGCCCCAGAGCGGGAAGAACGCCTGTGCCTTCGGCGCCTCGGGCTCCTCGAGGGAGATCGCCAGGGCGCCCCCGGGCACCTCGAAGAGCGCCCGCATGTCGGCCGTGTGGCGCAGCGACGCCCACGAGGCGAGTCGGACGGTGGAGAGCACGTCGAACTCGGGGATCGCGGGGTCCTCGTTCTCGTTCTCCGGCGCGGGCGGCGGCGCCTCACCCGCCGGCGAGAGCGTTGTCAGCTTCTGGTTGGGATCCCAGCCGGCGTACCACCCGCTGCTCGGGCGCCAGATCAGGCTGTGGGACAGGACGGGCAGCCCGCGGCCGTCGATGGAGATCGCGTTGACCTGGCGGTCCGGGAACTTCTGGTACTCCTGCAGGTACGCGAGCCCCTCGTGCACCTCGAGCCGCGCGATCGCCGTCTCGATGAACTGCCGGCCCCACACCCTGTCCCTCGCGAAGATCGACGCGCCCTGGATCGCGAGCACCTCGCCGGGCACGTTGATCCCCGGATCGAGCGCCGGCTGCGACGGGTTGGTCAGGTCGAGGTGCGTGAGGAAGTACTGCGTGCGCGGGCGCGGATCGTCCGGCGCGCGCCCGCTGATCGAGCGCTTGATGTTGAAGTAGAGCTCCCCGTCGTCGTTGAGGACGTTCACGGTCTCGTTGTCGTCCGGCAGCGCGACGGCGGGCGCCACGGCCGGGTGGTCCGGGTCGGAGAGGTCGACAACGTGGACCTCCACTTGTGCCCAGCTGCGGCGCGGGACGTACTCATAACAATACGTCGACGTGATCCCCACGATGTCGTTCCGGTCGACCTCGACCGGGGTGCAGCTCGTGTCCGCGCCGGGGTGGTCCGTGCACTCGGCGAACCCGCCGTTGCAGTACTCCTCGCCGCCGATGTTGCGGCACGTCCGCTCACCGGCCATGTACGTGCAGCCTTCCTGCCCGAAGCAGCCCGGATCCTCGACCGAGCTGGTCCGGCACGCCCAGCCGACCCCGAGGTCCTCGGTGTGGCCGATGACGCGCAGGAAGGCGAGGGCGTCGCGCGCGGGGTGCACGGTCGAGAACGAGCTCGCCCCGCCGTGGTAGCCGCCCGTGGCGGGGAGATCGCTCGTGTCGAGCGTGCCCGCCCGCCGCGGCGCGGTCGGATCGGACAGGTCGATCACCTCGAGGTGGGTCACCTTACCCACCCAGTTCTCGAAGGTGGTGGTCAGCGACACGAGCAGATCGCCCACCTGATGGAGCTCCGCGTCGGCCGGCAGATCGAAGGTGGCGATCGGCTGCGCGAGCTGGGTGAGCCCGGCGCTCGGCACGACCTCCGCCTTGACCTTCCGGTTCTCGGCGGGGGTCCAGTAGAGATCGTAAGGCATCTTCACGCGGACGCGGTGCTCGCCGAACGCGAAGACCTTCACATAATCCGGGGCGAGATCGAGGTGTCCGAGCTTCTCGGGCGTGTCGAGCTTGTCCTGCGCGTAGAGGGTGAGCTCCTCATCCGAGACGTTCGCGGTGGCGATGTCCTCGGCGCGGAACGTGCGGCGCGCGGGGGTCCCATGCTCCATCACGCCGCGGCGGGTCAGCGTGGTGTCCGAGAAGGTGAAGATCTGCACGCCGGAGAACGGCCGCCGGGTGTTGTCCACGACCCTGCTCGCGGAGAACGGGAGCAGCACGAGGCCCGTCTCGGGCTCTCCGGTCGCCGCCACGGCGTCCACCGCGTCGTCGAGCACGGTGAACGCGCGGTGATCCCAGTCGGCCTCGGACCAGCTCCAGCCCTGGGCGCCGCCGTCGATCTCGGCGCGCGCCACCAGGGGATCCTGGCTCGTCAGATCGGTGATGTCGTAGAGGCTGGCCGCGAGCTGCCGGCCGTTCTGATCGTTCACGCCGATGCCGATCAGGCGGGTCGCGCCGAAGACGGGGCGGAAGAAGTTGTTCCACCCGGACACGATGAACTCGCTCTCCTCGGTGACGTTCCCGCTCGGATCGATGGAGAAGGCGTGGAAGGGATCCTGGCGCCGGTAGGTGACCGCGAACGCCCTGTCGTCCAGGAAGATGGCGCCGTAGAGCGACTGTTCGGCGCCGAACTCCTCGCTGTCGATCGGCACGATGTTGTCGGGATCGGCCGCGTTCCACGTCTCGAGGTAGCTGGGCGTCCCGTCGGCCCACTGCGGACCGGAGAAGACCCGCAGCATGTTGTCGCGGAAGTCCATGTGGAACTGGGAGCGCACGTAGCCGGCCGTGCTCACGCTGTCGCGCAGCACCATGGACCCGTCGCGGTTCGAGATGTCGATGATCGAGATCTCGCTGGGATCCTGCGACCAGCTGCCGCCGTTGCGCGCCACGAGGAGCACGTCCGCCTCGGCGTGGATGGCGGTCACGGCGTCGCCGAGCTCGATCTCGCCGCGCTCGATGAGCGCGTCGGCGCCGACATCGAAGCTCCGGACGAGGGTCTTGTTGACCCACTGGAACTGCCCGGGGTTGATCTCCTCGAGCTCCGAGCCGTTCGAGGCGATGTAGAGCGAGCTCGCGCTGTCGCCGCGCGCGAGGCGGCTCGTCATGATGGAGCCGGTGACCGGGTATTGCGACAGGAGCTTCGGCGCGGCGCGGTCGGCGATGTCGATGAACAGCACGGTCCCGCCGGTCCGCCGCTCCACGGTCAGGCCGTCGGCCTTGAGCTGGTAGCCGGCCCAGTCGTTCAGGAGCACGACCGCGCGGTCGCCGACGACGTACATCTCGACCGGGGTGCCGGCGATCTGCATCTGGCCCAGGAACTTCGGGTCTGACGGGTCCTGGATGTCGATGACCTGAAGGCCGCGGAAGGTGTTGAGGTTGAGGAGCTGCCCGTCGCCGAGGACGCGGTAGATGTCGCCTTCCTCGAGCTCGCGGCTCTCTTCTTCTTCCTCCTCTTCTTCCTCTTCTTCTTCCTCCTCGCCGAGGTACCCCTCGGTGAAAGGATCATCGGCCGACACGAAGTCGGTGGGCCCCTCCGGGGTCTCGGGCTCCTCGGGCTCTTCGGGCTCTTCCTTGGGAGGATCGGGCTCCTCCTCCTCGGGCGGAGGGTTCTCGTTCTCTTGTTCGGGTGGGGTCTGCTCCTGGGGTTCGGGCTTGTTGTCGTCGCTCCCGCATCCCTGTCCGAACAGCAAGAGGAGCGCGGCCATCACGCTGGCCTGCGCTGACAGCACACCTCTGAATCGTGTTCTTCTCTTCGCCACAGCTACTCCTCCCTGGCACCTCGCATGAGGTGCGGAGACTGCGCACATCGATGGGTCCTACACGGTTCAACGTGGTCGGAACGTCGCGGCCCGAGGGCGGCGGTGCGGCGAGTCCCCGGCGAGCGATCGAGGGCGCGTCCGGCACGGCGCATCCCGCGATCGAGCCGGTCTTCGCGGCTTCGCACTACCGCGGACCGTGAGCTTGCATCCAGCCGAGTATCCACCTTCTGGAGGAGCCGCTCAACGTGGAATGCCGTGACGGAACGGAGGCAGAGCGGATGGGTCCGCATGACGCAGGACGGCATCTGGGGCGGAGTGGAGCATCGAACGCTCACAGCTGGCGGTGTCTGCCCACAGGGGGGCTTCCGGGCTTGCCGCCTCACCTCGTTGAGCGCCGGGAGCGCCTCGTCCTGCTCCCCGGGCTTGTGCCCCTCGTGCGCACGGGCGCAGGCGTGAGCCTGAAGCACAACGCGCGGGAGATCCACGCGCCGTATGGGGCGCGGGCGCTCCGGCAGGACGGCGGAGACGCAGCGCGCGCCGATCCGACAGCGCGCAGCGAGAGGGGATCGAGCCAGCGCAGGCAGCCATCGCCGCCGGGGTGAAGTGTGCTCTACGTCCCGCGACCAGGTCCGTGCTATGCTCCCGGGTGAGAGCGGCAGATGCGGTGTGCGGTGGGCTGCCAGCTTGCGGACGACCAGCCCGGAGAGCACGAATGGACCAGCAGACCCTGTGCCGCGCTCAGCGTCGATCGGGCTACGCGCAAGACGAGGATATGCTTCATGGTGAAAGAGATCGTCGTCTTCGGAACACCTGTCACATTGCAGTCAAAGAACGCGCAGAGGCGGGAAAGCTGGAAGAGCAAGGTGGCGCAGGCTGCGAGAGACGTCGTGCTCGAGGACGAACTGGTCGTCGGCGCCGAAGTCTCTGCTGTGATAATCTATTTCTATTTCGATGATACAGACATTGATCTGGACAATATCGCGAAGCCGATCCTGGACGCGTTGCCATCGATTGTTTACGGGGACGATAGCCAGATCGCGCAGCTCCTCCTCCGCAGGACGGATCTGCGTGGTCGAGAAGTCCAGGATCCTTCTCCACGGTTGCTGGGCGCCCTGGCGCAGGCCATAGACGAGCTGAGGGATTTTGTGTACATTCGCGTCACGGACGAGGCCGTTGCCCACGAGAGGTTGCCATGAAGTCGAGCGCCGCAGAGCAGCGTCATCATGAGGTCGTCGTCGCCGTTGCCAAGGAGTACGAAGGGAAGGGGTACGATGTCACAGTGGAGCCCCTCCCCGATCATCTCCCGGGGTTTTTGAGGCCTTACCGGCCCGACATCCTCGTGCGCAAGGGGGAGGAGAACTACGTGATCGAGGTGGCTCTGCCGGGCGCACACAGGGGTGATAGACATCTATGGCCCGCGCTCGCCGAGAAGGTATCGAGGGAGCCCGGGTGGCACTTGAAGGTCGTTGTTGCAGATGTGGAGGCGGGTGAGGCGCCGAGGTTGCACGCGCTGCCAACCGCAGACGACGTTCGAGCGCAGCTGAAGGTGGCGCAGTCCCTCCTCGAGCAAGGTAGCGTAGCGGCCTCCCTGCTGTTCGCTTGGTCGCTGTTCGAGGCTGCGGCGCGGTTGCGCATGCTCGGTGATGGGCGTGACCCCGCAAAGCCCGCAACGCCAGCGTCGCTGATTACGAGCCTCGTCTACTTTGGTCACATCGAGCAGCACGAGGCCGATTCGTTGCGAGATGTGATGAGAGTGCGCAACGGCGTGGCGCATGGCTACCTCGGTATCGGTGCGCCCGTCCCGGAGGACAAGGTCCGGCTGCTGCTCGACGTCGTGCGTCGACTTCTCTCCGATGAGAGCGGAGATGATAGCTCGGCCTCGCCGTTGGCGTGAGACGCCGGACGCGGAGCGGTCGGTCGCGGACGGCGATCCCGAGCGACGGAAGCGAGAGGAGATGCATCAACACACGACCTCCAGCGCTACCCGGCGCTGTTCCAAGACGAGGATGGCCGGGCGTGGCTCGTGAAGCCGTTGTCGAGGGGGGCACCGGCTCCGAGCGCTCTTCACCAACCCGCGCTCCCCCGCGCCCCCGTCACGCGGCCTCTTCCTTCTCCTCCGCCCGCGCCACCGGCAGCGCCACGAAGAACGTCGATCCCTTCGAGACCACGCTCTCCACCCAGATCCGCCCGCCATGGCCCTCGACGATCCGCTGCGCGATCGCCAGCCCGAGGCCCGTCGAGCGCTCCCCCCCGGTGCTGACCGTCCTCGCCCGCCCGAACGGCCGGAAGAGCTTCCCGAGGTCCTCCGCCGCGATCCCGGGCCCCTCGTCCTTTACCGACAGGATCACCTCGGACCCCCCGCCGGCGTCCTCCCCCCGGCCGCCGTGGACCTGGACGCGGATGGTCGTGCCCGGAGGCGAGTAGTGGATGGCGTTGCTGATGAGGTTGTTGAGCACCTGCTCCAGCTTGTGGACGTCGACCTCGACCCGCGGGACGCCCTCGTCGCTCTCGACGACGAGCTTCATGTTCTTCTGCCCCGCCAGCACCAGGTTGAGCGCCACGTTGGACTCGACGAGCTGGACGATATCGGTGCTCTTCCTGTCGAGGTTCAGCTTGCCGAGCTCGATCATCGACACGTCGAGCAGATCGTTGATGAGCGAGAGCATGAATTTGCTCGAGCTCCTGATCATGTTGACGATCTCGACGCCGCCCTCCTTGAGCAGCGACGACGGCTCCCCGCGCCGGTGGCTCATCAGCATGAAATCGCTGTAGCCCAGGATGACGCCGAGCGGGTTCCTGAGGTCGTGGGCCGCCATGCCGACGAAGCGGTTCTTCTCCTCGTTCAGCCGGACCAGCTCCGCGTTCTTCGCCGCGAGCTCCTCGTGCATCTGGACGAGCTGCCGGTTGCTCTCCTCCAGCGTGTCGGCGTACTGCTTGAGCTTGAGCTGGCTCCGCTTGTGCTCGATGGCGTAGCGCATCGTGCGCTCGAGGATCTGCGCGTCGAACCTCCCCTTCACCAGGTAATCCGCGACGCCCGCGGTCATCGCGGCCATGTCGATCTCCTCGTCGCCGACCCCCGTCAGCATGATGATGGGGATCGCGCAGCCGAGGTGGTTGGCCTCACGCACGACGTCGAGGCCCGTCCGGGCGTCGAGCCGGAAGTCGAGGAGGCAGACGTCGTAGCCGCCGGCGCGCAGCGCCCGGATCGCCTCGTCCGAGCTGCTCAGCCACGTCACGTCGTACCGGGTGCGGGGCGCGTCGCGGAGGAGCCTCCGCGTGACGAGGTGGTCGACCTCGTCGTCATCCACAAGCAGGACCTTCATCACGCTGTCGTTCATCGGGAGCCTCGACCACGCCGGACATCGGCGCTCTCCCGCCGGCAAGCTTCGCGCCACGCCGCCTGCTCCACCCCCGCCGCGGCGGAGGCCAGGGTCTTCGCCCCGCCCCTCATGGCCGGCGTTTCTGCTCTTCGGCGACGCCCACGAGCGCGCGGGCCAGGGTGATGAGCTGCCCCGCGTCGAACGGCTTGACGAGGAACGCCGACGCGCCGAGGCGCGACAGGCACTGCCAGTCGGCCGCGCCCCCGGTCCCGGTCGCCACGATGATCGGGAAATCCCCCTGTGGGAGCTTGCGCACCGCCGCCGTGAGCGCGATGCCGTCCAGCCCGGGCATGTCGAGGTCGAACACGCCGAGCGACGGGCGGTTCGCCTCGATGGCTTCCAGCGCCGCGGCGCCGTCGGGCGCGGTCTCGATGGCCGCGCCGGGCAGCGCCTCCGCGAGGACGCTGGCGAGGAAGCTGCGGAACGACGGGCTGTCGTCGGCGACCACGACGCGCGTCGTGCGCGCGTACGCCGGCAGGGCGCCGCGCGCGTCGAGCAGCGCCTCGCGCAGCGCCTCCGCGCTCGCCGTGCGCTGCTCGGGCTCCTTGGCCAGCGCCGCGAGCACCGGCGCGTCGAACGACGGCGGCAGATCAGCGCAGATCTCGCTCGGCGGGATCGGGGGCTGATACGCGTGCTGCATGACGAGATCCACCGTGCTCGTGCTCTGGAACGGCAGGCGGCCGGCGAGCAGGTAGTACGCGACCACCCCGAGGGCGTAGACGTCGATGCGCGGCAGCAGCGCGGGATCGAGCTGCCGGCCCAGCGCCACCTCCGGCGCCAGGTACGCCGGGGTGCCGGAGAAGGCGAGCTCGATCCGATCGCCGCGGGGGATCCGCTTCGCGAGCCCGAGATCGGCCACCACGACGCGGAGGGCCTGGCCGACGAGGATGTTGCTCGGCTTCACGTCGCGGTGGGCGATGCCCGAGGCGTGGATCGCCGAGACGCCGAGGCAAACCTGGTCGAGGACGCTCAGCGCCTCGTCGAGGCCGAGCTGTCCCCCCTTGCTGTGGATATGGGTGTCGAGCGTGACCCCCGGCACGTACTGCATGACGAAATACGGCGCGTTCTCGTACTCGCCGAACGCATAGATCTCGACGACGTTCGGGTGGTGGACGCGCGCCATCGCCCGCGCCTCCGCCAGCAGGCGGGCCTGCATCTGCGCGTTGTCGAGCTGCTCGGGCCGGAGCAGCTTGATGGCGACGTCCCGCTGGAGCTGCTCGTCGCGGGCCAGGAGGATGACGCCCATCGCCCCCTCTCCGAGGCGACCGACGACGCGGTAGACCCCGCCGAGCAACGTGCCCTCGGGCGGCACCTGCACCGGGCTGCCTCCGTCGTGCAGGCTCGAGCGCGCCGCGGCCTGCCAGAGGTCCTCGTCGCTCAGCGTCGAGCCGTCGCCGTTCCGCTCGGCCGGCGGCTCCGCCCGCGTGGGGGGACGGTCCCGCACCACGGTGTCGACGCCCTGCAGCGTATCCGCGGCGTCGGGCGCGAGCGGCGCGGGGGGATCGCCGCCGTTCGCGCTTCCAGAGCTGAAGCTGGGCGAGCCGTCCGCCGCGTCTGCCATGGTGCGCATGATACGTGCCCTGCTCATGCCTATCAACGGAGAGCGACATGCGCTCCAGCTGCGAAGCGCGGTGCACGGGGCGGTCTGACGGCGTGTCGCGGGCGCGTCACGGTCAGGCGGGATGTCGCTGCTGTGGCAGGATGCCACGCTGCGCGGCGAGCGTGGCTTTGCGCCGCGCTCGCCGGCCGGCCAGGCCGCCGCGCGCTCGGAGGACGCCGATGCCGATGGTGCGCCTTCGCGTGCCCGGGGCCTCGGGAGCCCGTCCCCGGCGCGCGGAAGCGCCGCGCGGGGGGCCGGGCGGGCGGCTGGCTCACGCTGCTCGTGGCAGGCCGAAGAAGCGATGGCCTTGACGCGTGTCGCCGGCCTCGATTGTTTCAGCCGTCCAGCAGCTATCCCTCTCGTCAATCCATGGCGAGCTTCGCCTTTTCCCCGCCGAGCATGGCGACGGGCGAGCCAGCACGGCGGCAGGGTCGTCACGATCACCTCGGTCGTGGGCTTGCAGGAAGAGCCAGGCCGCATGCCCGCCGTCGGACCTGCCTGTCCGCGGAAAGGCGGTTGCCGAGGGAGTAACCGTCCGGCGATGAGGGGTTTTCTGAAGGCCGACGTGAATCGGAATGGCTATACTCGAATGGCCATGAGGATGCTCCCGGTCGAGTCCGTCTGTGCCGGCGCGCCAGGAGCGAGGAACGGCTGTACAGTACAGTGAAGTACAGTATAGAAAATGAGTGTTGATGGCCAACGGCTAGCGGATCGATATTGAAGAGAGCTCGACGGAGTCATCGGGCTCCCGCGCTGAGTGAACCGAAAGGTGGCCTGAGCCCTATCGGTCACTCTGGGGGCCATGGAGATCGAGGTGACGATGAATATTCTCGTTGCGGAAGATGACGACGATCTGCGCGAGCTCGTGGCAATGACGCTCTCGGTGGAGGGATTCCATGTGCAGACAGCGCGGCACGGACAAGAGGCTCTGGAGAGGATAGGTGAACACATGCCCGACCTCATCCTGCTCGACATGAAGATGCCGGTCATGGACGGCCGGACGTTCGCGCGGGAGTTCCAGATCCGATACGGCCGGTCGGTGCCCATCATGGTCCTGACCGCGGCCGAGCACGCCGCCCTTCGAGCCCAGGAGATCGGCGCCGCAGGGTGGATCGCGAAGCCCTTTCACTGCGACCAGCTGGTCAGGATGGTACGGTCGCACCTTCGCACGTGAGGGGCAGGCGGAGGTGAAACGTGCTGCCACGGCCTTCCTCACTCTCGAACCACAGCTCTCCTCCGTGGCGCACCACGATCGCGCGCGACAGGTACAGCCCCGTCCCCATCCCTCCGTAATCGTGGGGCGTATCGGTGTGGGCGCGATGGAAGCGCTCGAAGATCCGCGCCCGCTTCTCCACGGGGATCCCCACCCCCTGATCGCGCACGGACACCAGGGCGTCGAGCGCGTCCGCCATCCGCACGTCCAGCTCCACCTTGCCGCCGTCCGGTGAGTACCGCAGGGCGTTGTCGAGCAGGTGCGCCACGACCCGCTCCAAGAGCTCGCGGTCCCCTTGGAGCACAACGGGCTCGGCGCACGTGACCCGGATGCGGCGCGACCGCGCCCCCTGCTCCAGGCGCGCCGCCATGCGTTCGGCCAGCTCCCCGAGATCCACGCGCTCGAGCACCAGATCCAGCCGGCCGAGCTGGACTTGCGAGAGGAACAGCAGATCGGCCACGATCCGCTCGATCCGGTCGGCGCCCCGCAGCAGCCCGTCCAGGATCCGGCGCTGACCCGGCGGCAGCTCCGTCGCCGTGCGCAAGAGCATCTCGGCATAGCCCATGATCACCGTCACGGGCGTCTTGAGCTCGTGCGCGGCCACGCGGAGAAACTGGTCCTTGAGCCGGTCGAGCTCCACGAGCTCGGTGACGTCCCGCACGACCGCCACCGCGCCCACCACCTGCCCCCCCGCATCGCGCATGGGCGAAGCGCTCGTGTGCACGTAGCGGGTCCGCTCCGCGCCGGGGAGCGAGATCGTCCCCTCATCCAGGGCCACCGTCTCGCCGCCGAGCGCGCGCATGAGCGGCGTTTGCTCCGCTTCGTAGGGCGTCCCGTTCGGGCGGTCGAAGCGGAGCCGCCGCACCAGCTCCGCGATGGGCCCGCGCGCCTCGTCCGGGCTCGCGAGCCCTGCGAGGCGCGCCGCCGCATGGTTGGCCAGGGTGACGCGCCCGTTCCGGTCGACGACGAAGACGCTGTCGACCATGTTGTCGAGCACCGCCTTGATCTCCATCTGGCTCCGCTCGAGGTCGGCGTAGAGCATGGCATTGTCGAGCGAGATGGCCGTCTGGGCGCCGAGCAGCTCGAGCACCCGGATCGCGCCGGCCGTGAACGCCCCCGTCGCGACGTTGTTCTCCAGGTAGACAAGGCCGCTCAGGCGCGCCTGCCGTACGATGGGGAGGCACAGCAGCGAGTGCGGCCGTCTCCGGGTGAGGTGCTCGTCCGAAGCGAACCGCGTCGCCGCGGCGGCCTCGTCCAGGATGACGGGCTCACGCGTCCGCGCGACGTAGTGGAGGATCGACATCGGGAACGCCGCCGCCGAGGCCGGGACGCCCTTGTGGCGCGCGACGCGGATCTCCGTCCCGTCGGTCGTGGCCTCGGCGTAGACGGCGAGCTCGCCGTCGCGGACCAGGATCAGCGCCCCTCTCTGCCCGCCCGCCTGCTGGAGCACGATCTGCAGCAGCGTCTCGCTGAGCTTCGGCAAGAGGATCTCGGACGAGATGCTCTGCAAGGCTTTGACCACCGAGAACAGGTCGAGCTGCTCGGGCGCGGCCACGAACGTGGCGGTGAGCGCGACCGATGGTCGCTCGACGAGCTCGGGGTAGCATCGGTCGAGGCTCTGGACTTTGCCGTCGGCGCCCCAGCGGACATAGCAGGAGCGGGCCTCGCGCAAGTAGGTGTCGGCGAAGCGCACGAACCCTCGCGCCCGGTAAAACCGAGATGCGAGCTCGAAGGCAAGCGCTTCGACGTGGACGAAGCCGCTGTCGCGCGCCGAGTGGACGGCCTCTTCATAGAAGCGCATGGCGTCGAGGTCCCGCCCCTCGGTGCGGGCGACCTCGGCTGATACAAGGGCGTAGCGGGTCCGGAAGTTGTCGGGGCAGTTGTCGGCCCAGAGCGCCAGCTTCTGCAATTGCTCCTCGAGCGTCTGCGCGAACTGCCGCTGCTGCTCGGCAGGGGCCTGCGCATAGAGCGCCGTCAGCGTGAGCGCGTGGTAGAAGTGATGCATCGCCTCGATCGCCATCGATGCCACCTGGTGCAGCATCGACGTGGCGCTGGTCGCGGACTCGAGCGCTTCGGCGTAGCGTTCATGGGTAAATGTCGCGATCTGCTTCATGACGTGGTAGTATGTAACTCCAAGGCCGAAGCCCGCCTTCTCGAGGGTCGCGATACAGCTCTCCTCGTCGAAGGTGCCGTCGCTGAAGCTCGTGGGCGCCTGCGTCGCTCCCTTCAGGCTCGCTGCAAACTGCTCTTCGAGCCGGAGGACATGGTACACCACGTCATTGTGGGTCTGCCGGGCGAACGCGATCTGCTTCCGCGCGACATCGATGACATGAGCGAGCGGCTCTCCGCTCTCCAGGACGAGCCATGTCATGTTGTAGGTCAAGTAGCCGGCAAAGACGAGATCTCCGATCTCGAGGCAAGCGAGAAAGGCCTGCTCCATGAGCGGGAGGCTCGCTGCGAAGCGCCTGCACCAGACTCTGATGACGCTCGCGTTCTGGAAGAGCAGCTTCCCTTTCAGTTTCGCCGTGGCACCCTTGAATTTTTCATTCAGCCTGAGCGCCATCTCGGAGAACTGAAGCGCGCGCGGGATGTCGCGGTAGAACGAGATCAGCACCATGCTGTAATTGCTATAGATGAAAGAGGACTCTTCGGCGTGCCCGCGCTGCAGGGAAGCGCTCACCCCCTTGGCGGTGAGCAGGACCCAGAGCGCCGGTCGTGAGGTGTATACGATGGGGAACGATTCGGCGATCAGGCCGATGAGCGCGCGCGCGCCCTCGTCGGTGGCTACAGGCGCATCGACGAGGTCGGCGATGGGGCGCCCCTGCAGGTTGATCGAGACCTGCCGGATCTCGGCCTCCGCGGCCATCTGGATCTCCTCGTCGGACTCCGGGAGCATCACCCCGTAGAGCTGCAGGGCCTGGATCATGACCGCCACGGCGTCGCGGTGCCGTCCGGCGATCTGGTAGAGCCGCAGGCGCGATCGGTACGCCCTGGATCGGTCGGGCTTGGAGCGGGCGTTCTGGAGAATCAGGTCGAACAGCTCGTCGGCCTGCTGGAAGCGGCCGACGAGGTACTCGCATTCGGCGAGCTCCAGGTGGAGCGTGAACGCATCCTCGTACCGTGCGCGCCAGGCGTCCGGTGGCAGGAGGGATGTCGCCTGGGCCAGGTAGCTGCGAGCCGACGCGTAGGCCACCGAGGCTTTTGCCTTGGTCCCCGCCAGGAGGTTGAGCCGGCAGAGCGCCTCCTTCTCGCGCGGGTCGGTGAGGAGGTGGGCGCCGTGATTGAGCTGGTTTGCGACATCGAAGACCCGCTCTGCGATCCCCTGCTCTGGCAACCGAGACAAGAGGAGCCGGCCGAGCTGAAGGTGCATCTCGGCGCGCAGCTCCGCCGGGATGAGCGAATAGGCCGCTTCCTGGATGCGGTCGTGGAGGAACTTGTATGTGCTGTCCACGCGGATGACGAGGCCCGCGCGGACGGCCTCCCAGAGGTCCGCGTGCACGTCGTGCTCCACGCTGCCGCGAACCATCGCCAGGAGGGCGACCTCGGCGGTATTTCCGAGACAAGCGAGCTGCTTCAGCGCTTCCTGGGTCTTCGCGGGCAGCCGCCTGAGCTTGCCGACCATCAGGTCGACCACGTTGTCGGTGTAGCCCTTTTCGCGGATCTTCGCGACGTCCCACCGGAAGGCTTCGGTGCGCTCGTCGAACTCGATCAGGCGCTCTTCATGGAGCGAGAGGAGGAACTGAATGGCGAAGAATGGATTGCCGGCCGTCTTCTCGTAGGCGAGATCGGAGAGCGGCGCGCCGTCTTCGAGGCCGCAGCGAAGCGCCTCGCCGACGAACGCGGCGAGGTGCTCGTGCGGTATCGGGCCGAGCACGATGTTCGAGACGCGCGCGCCGTCTCTCCGCACCTCGTCCAACGTCACCAGGAGCGGGTGGGTGGGGGATACCTCGTTGTCGCGGTAGGCGCCGATGACGAGGAGATAGCGCATCTCAGGGTGGGCCAAGAGGTCCTTGAGCAGCCCGAGGCTGGCCGCGTCGACCCACTGGAGATCGTCGAGAAAGAGCGCGAGGGGGTGCTCCTTCTGGGCGAACACCCCGATGAAGTGCCGGAGCACCATGCGGAAGCGGTTCTGCGCCTCGGTCGGCGGCAGTTCGGGGACCGGCGGTTGCCGTCCGATGATCAGCTCGACCTGGGGGATCACCTCCACGATGAGCTGGGCGTTGACCCCGAGGACGTCGAGCAGCTGCCGTCTCCACGCCGCGATCCGCTCCTCGCTCTCGGCGAGGAGCTCGATCGCGAGCTCCTGGAAGGCCTGGACGAGCGTGGCGTAGGGGATGTCGCGCTTGTATTGATCGAACTTGCCCGAGAGAAAGAAGGCCCGCTCCCGAATGATCGGCTTATGCAGCTCATGGACGAGCGCGCTCTTGCCGATCCCGGAGTATCCGGAGATGAGCAGGAGCTCCGGCGTCCCCGTGGCGACCACGCGGCCGAAGGCCTGCAGCAAGGTGGCGACCTCCGCCTCTCTGCCATAGAGCTTCTGCGGGATCTGGAGCCGGCCTGTCGTGTCTCGCTCGCCCAGCGCAAACGGCTCCACCCGCCCGCTGGCGCTCCACTCTGCGAGGCACCTCTCCAGGTCGCGCTGGAGGCCGCGAGCGCTCTGGTAGCGATCCTCGGGCATCTTGGAGAGGAGCTTCAGGGTGATGCGCGAGATCGTCTCGGGCACCTCGGGGACGAGCTCCGACGGCGAGGTGGGGACGCGGGCAACGTGGCAATGGACCCATTCGACCGGGTCGCGCGCCTCGAAGGGGAGCCTGCCGGTGAGCATTTGATTGAACGTCACGCCGAGCGAGTAGAGGTCGGTGCGGTTGTCGATGGCCCTGCTCGTCCGACCTGTCTGCTCCGGCGATAGATAGGGCAAGGAGCCCTCGATGAGCCTGGGGGGCTGCGCGCGCTGCTGCTCGCGGGGGAGGCGGGACGCGAACCCGAAGTCGGCGATCCTGACCTCGCCGGAGGCGGGGTTGACGAGGATGTTGCCGGGTTTCAGGTCCTTGTGGATGACGTCCTGCTGGTGGACGTCCGCGACCGCCGCCGCGATGCGGATCGCGAGGGGGAGGAAGCGCTCGATCCCCATGGGCGTCCCGAGCAGGTGATCGAGGGACTGGCCGCCGAAGTCCTCCAGGATGAGGGCCGGCATGCCCTGGTACGTCTCGAGGGCGAGCGGCTTGATGACGGCCCGGGCGTCGAGCAGCTGTCCGAGCTCATACTCGTGCTTCAGCCGCTCGCGGTCCTTCGGGCGGCTGCGCCGCGGATCGAGCACCTTGAGGATGACCGGGCAGCGATCGGCGCTCCTGACCGCACGATAGACGACGGCTCTGCCATCGAGGGAGAGAGGCATGGTGATCGTGTACGGGGAGGCGAGGGGCATGGAGAGGGTTCCTGATGCGCGACACGCTCGGCGAGGGCGATGAGGCCGCGCGCGCGGTGCTCGACGGGGCTCGGGCATCGTCGGTCGGGCCGCCGAGCCGGACCGAGGACGTGATTGAGCGCATCACGCGGGCTCGAATCCATACCAGCCGGGCTCAGCGCCCCGTGCCGGCAGGACCCTGTGAAGACGCGACGGACCGTGATGCCATGCGCTGTCGACATGAGCGTGGATCTTGTGCCTCACGTCGCGGGCGTCATGAGTCTGCGTTCCAGAAAAGGAAATGCAGCCAACCAGGCAAGGCGGGGCCGGCTGCGCTTGCCGTCTGGTCGTACGCGTCCACGAGCAGGGTGAACGAGCGCGCCCGCCTGTCCGCGGCCTCGCTCGGGCCCGGGGCGGCGCCGTGCTCCCTCACGCCGAGGGCGGCGAGGAGCTCAGGCCCGAACTCGCCGGCGCGCCTCACCTCTGCCTCGGTCGCGGCGGTCTTCCCCGCGATCTCGGGCCAGCTGCCGCTGAACAGCGCCGAGAGCGCCACGAGCACGGAGGAGCGATGGAGATCAAGACCGCGCAGTCTCCGCGCCTCCCCAGGACGGTGCAGGCGTCGGGGGTGGCGGCGCGCGGCGGCCGGGATCAGGGGTTGTAGCGGCGGCCGCTGCGGTAGCTCGCGATGGCCAGCTCCACCGGGCGGAACAGCGGGGTGGGCAGCGCGTCGAGCGGGTACCAGCCCCAGCCGGCGATCTTGTGGGGCTCGCGCTCCTCGGGCTCGCCGTCGAACTCCTCCGCGAGGAGCTGGATGTCCACGTAGTGCTTGCCGTAGGCGAGGATGTTGCTGAGGCACAGGAAGGAGAGCTTCCTGACGATGAGGCCGCTCTCCTCGCGCACCTCGCGGATGGCGCAGTCCTCGAACGACTCACCGAGCTCCAGGTGACCGCCGCACCACGAGTAGCTGCCGTCGCCGTGGCTCCCGCGGCGCCGCGCGAGCAGCACGCGCCCGTCGCGCACCAGCATGACGCCCACGCCCACCAGCGGTCGCTCCGCGGCGTTCCCTCCGACGATCGCCTCTCCCAAGGACACCTCCCGCACGCGACGCCGCCGTGCGTGGAGCGCGCTCTAGCACGGCGCGCTCCACGCACGGCGCGCAGCGGCGCCGCTCGGAACGCGGCGGGTCGACCCGCCGCTCCCGCTGCGCCGGCCCGGGCGGCGCACGGAGCCACCTCGCGCACGTGCAAGCGCCGGTACCGATTGACTTTTCAGTGAACACGCGTACCGTGCCAGACACCATGGATGCGTCCTTGCCCTGGGAGCTGAACCCCGTCCTCCAGCAAAGCCGGCTCGTCCTCCTGGCGCAGACGGCGGTCGATGTCCGCAACAAGGCGTTCAGCGAGGCGAACCGCGAGGAGGGCGATACCAGCTGGGGCATCGGCTGCAAGGCGCACGAGCGGTTCGGTCATTCCCTCTGCAAGCTGGCAGAGAGCGGAAAACATCCGTGGCTGTCCGTCCATCGAGACGGGCTGTACTTCATGCCGCACATCGAGGGCGTCGCCGTGCGCGTGTACCGCGGTCCGGCCGACAAACCCTCGCAGCGGCACCTCGAGGCCGCGCGCAGCGAGCACGGTCGCCGCGCGGATACGCGACAGATGGCCTTCTCGTTCATGGGGGAAGAAACCGAGCCGGATGGCCCGTGGTTCTGGATGATGGCCGTGGAGACGGACGTCGAGGGGAGGGCGCTCCGCGCCGTGTTCTTCCAGGCCAACGAGGCCGGCGGGACCCGGCACGCATGGGAGGCCCCGGTCGAGTGCGTGTCCGGCGAGCCTGCGCCTGCGCCTGCGCCCGAGCCCGGAGACAAGCCGGCGCGCCCGGCGCGACCGCGCGCGGCACAGGGCCAGCAAGCGAAGGATGCGCTCCTGTCGCGCGACGGACGGCCGCTGGTCCGCGCGCAGACGATGACCCTTCCGCTCGTGTCACAGCCGAGCTGACGGCCGGCGAACGAGGCGGAGCCGCTGGAACAAGGGCTGTCCTGGCGCGGAGTGCAGATTCGTGCGCTCCGCGACAAGGCGGTGAGCCCCCGCCGACACACCGGCGCAGGAGCCCGGGTTATACCGGCATTCCCATCGTCCGGCGGAGCGCGTCGAACTCCTCGGTGAAGCGCCCGTTCCCGCCCCGCAACACGAGCGGCGGCTCGTCATGGCACGACGCCACGGCCTCGGCGCGGCGCAGGGCATAGACCGCGAACAACGCCGCCCTGCCCTCCTTGGGCACGACGTCGCGCCACGCCTCGAGCGCGAGCCCGGCCGCGGCCGCCGCCGCCTCGACGCGAGGCCGCTGCCGCGCCCCGGCGCAGGCCACGAACGGCGCGCCGGGGGCGAGCAGCCGCGCGGCCGCGAGGCAGTAGTCCTCCACGCCGCCGCGGTGCTCGAAGCGGCACGGCCCGCACTGGACCCGATAGGACTCGATGCCGCTGCCGACCGGCAGGTACGGCGGCGTCCCCGTCACGAGCTCCGCCGGCGCGAGCCCGTCGAGCACCGCCGGATCGCGCAGGTCCCCCCACCGGACCTCGCCGCGCGCGTCGACGCCGTTCCAAGCGACCGACCGCCGCGCCATCGAGGCGCTCACCTCCTGCGCCTCCACGCCCACGCAGCGCGCGTCCGGGAAGCGCCACGCGGTGAACAGGAGCACCGTGCCGATGCCGCAGCCGAGGTCGACCGTGCGGCGCGGGGGCGTGCTCGCGACCCGCTCGGCCGCGAACCAGGCGGTCACGAGGTCGTCGGCCGACCAGCGGTGCCCGTCGAGCCGCTGCAGGATCCGGAAATCGCCCGAGAGATAGCAGAGGTCCTCGCCCGGGGCGGGCCAGACGTCCGGGCGATCCGGCGTCGCCGGCCGCGGCCCAGGGACGACCCACCCGGGCGGCCGGCGCGCAGGGCGCACGACCCCGCCGCTCGGCGCGAGAGAGGGCTGGACATCAGGAGGAGCGAGCATCGACCCCGTGTACCACGCCCCTGCGGCGTCGGGGGCGCGCGCAATGCCGCTGGAGCGCGGCGGTCTCGCGGCGTCAGTCGTCCGGGGGCGGGGTCACGCAACCGTCCTCGAGTGAGGGATCATCGCAAAAGAGGCAGGGGGTGGCCTTGCAATCCATCGCAGGGCACGACGCGGGGCAGGCCGGGTCATTCGGGTCGCAGTGGATAAGCTGCCATGTGAGCGAGCTCATGTCCTCCGGGTCCGTCGGGCAACGGCACTCGTTGAAGGCGTGCGACGCAGTCACGGTGAGCGTGTGGCACTCCTTATCCGGCGTCACCCCGTCTGTCGGGAGCGTGAAGTTGTCGAAGTCCAATTCGATCGTGAAGGCGCGCTGTCCGCCTTCGATGGTCCCGGCCGCGATCAACCTCGGGGACACCTCCCCTCTCCGGTACGGCCTCCCGAAGCGGCTGCGCCTCCCGTAATCGATGTACTGGGCAGTCTGCACGGGGTCGCCGTTGTCCTCGGACAGAACCGTCACGCTGAAATTCAGGATACCTTCGCGCCCCGGGATGATGTGGATAGGGAGGTGGGGAGGAGGGAAGACCGCAGAGAGCACCGGCGCGGTCGGCTCGGGATGCTCGTACGTCGGCGGCTCGAGCACGAGGCAGCCCGTGGTCGAGGTGACGAGCGCTGCCGCCGCGAACGAGCGGACGAGCGCGGCGGAGCAGCGCGGGAGCGCAGCGAGGACAGGGGCACGGCGAAGGGAAGGGCGGGACGGGGCGATCATGGTGGCGCTGGGCAGGGGCCGATCGGGTCGGGGGCCGTGCTGGATGCTGGGACTTTACCCGCTGGGGCGGCGCACGGTCGATCTAGCTGGAATCTGGCGGCCGCCGCCCGCGGCGGCGCGCCCGTGGCCCCTCCACGCGCGCCGCGGCGTCACTTGCGCGGGCTCGCAGGCGCGCTCTCCAGCGCGTAGACGACCTTCACCTGCGTGCCGAACGGGACCTCGCCGGACGACACGGGCGTCCCCATGTCCGCGGAGTACCCGCCGGAGGCGAGCGCGGCGCGGGGGGCGTAGATGGGGCCGTGCTCGACGACCTCGCTGATCGAGACGACGCGGCCGAGCGAGACGCCCTGGAGCCTGGCGAGCGCCTCGGCGCGAGCCCGCGCGTCCGCGATCGCCTTCTCCCGCGCGCGCGCCTCGAGCGGGTCGGTCTCGTCGAGGCCGAACGAGACGCCCCAGACGTTGTTCGCGCCGGCGGCCACGGCGGCGTCGAGCACCGCCCCGACCTGATCGAGCTTGCGGATGACGACCATCACGGTGTTGCTCACCTGATAGACGTGCGACGGCGGAGGCGGCGCTGCCGGCGCCAGGTCGGCGGGCGGCGGCTTCGGCGCGGGCGGCTGAGGCGCCTTCGGTCCGCGCCCCGCGGGAGCCGCGGGCGCCGCGGCCGGGGCCGCCGGCGCCGGCGCGACGGGGGCGGGCACCGGCGCGGGCTGCGCGTAGCCCATGGCCATCCAGGGCGGCACGTCGGCCTGCCGCACGAGCTGGATGGAGTAGTTGCTGGTCTGGATGTCCTTCTCGGCCAGGCCGGCGTTCTTGAGCGCGGCGAGGATCTCGGTCATGCGCGCCGCGGCGAGCTTCGTCGCCTCGTGCACCGTCGGCGCCATCACCTCGATGCCCATCTGGGCCCGGGCGACGTCAGGCCTCGCGCTGACGTCGCCGCGGCCGACGACCGTGATGGTGTTGACCTCCGGGGAGGCGGCCACGGGCGGCGTCGCCTGCGCCGCGCACGCGGCGAGCAGCGGTGTGACCGAAAGCATGAGCCCGGCGAGGTACGCGCGGGACAGGGAGCGCTGGTTCTTCATGCCCGTGCAACGCGCGCCGCCCAGGCCGGCTTACAGGGGGCGCGCGCTTCTGCGCCCGCGCGCCCGCGCGCTCGCCGCCGCGAGCAGACCGACGGGCCGCTCGCCGAGCCGCTCCGGCGGCGCGCCGGCGATGCCCGAGGCGGCGGCGTGGCTCCCCCTCGGCAAGTTGTTCCACGCCGCGCCGGGTGCGCTATGGTCGTTCACGTGCTCACAATACCCAGCGATGAAGAGGCCCTCGGAGGTCTGCAGGGTGCCACGATCGCCAGCGACCTCTCGCCAAGCATCGGCTACCGGATCGTGTCGCGCGCCGGGGCCGGGACGATGTTCGTCTCGTTCTACGCGGTCCGCACCGCGCCCGAAGGCGAGACGCCCGTGGTCGTCAAGATCCTCCGGCCGTCGCTCTTCAGGCAGATGGGTCCGTCGGCGGCCGTCATCGTGAAGAAAGAGGCGGTGTCCCTCGGCCGCCTCAACGAGCAGGTCCCTCCGACCCCCTTCGTGGTCCGGCTCATCGACACCGGCACGTTCGAGGTCCGCCGCGGCACGAAGGCGCTCAACCTCCCCTGGATCACCATCGAGTACGTGCACGGCGGCGTGCAGGGCGTGACGCTCCGGCAGCGGGTGCAGGGGACCATCCAGGCCACGGGCCACGCGTTCGATCCGGCGCGCGCGACGCGCGCCATCGAGTGCATCACGAGCGGGCTGTCGGCCGTGCACGACGTCGGCGTCGTCCACCGGCAGCTCACGCCGGAGAGCATCCTCTGCTGCGGCTCAGGCGACGACGAGCTGTTCAAGATCAGCGACTTCGGCATGGCGCGGCCACGCGGCATCCGCGAGACGATCATGGCCGGCGTCGTCGGCAACGCCGGGGTCGCGCCGCCGGAGATGCTGTCCGCCGATCCGAGCACGATCGGCCCGTGGACCGACATCTTCAACCTCGCGTCCGTCATCTTCTTCCTGCTGACGGGCGAGGAGTACATCATCGCGGAGTCGCAGGCGCAGGCGCTCATGGCCGCCATGGCGCGCACGCGCCGGAGCATCGTCGAGACGCGGTGGCTCCACCCCGCGCTGCGCGGCAACGACCAGGCGTGCAAGTCGATCGACTTCGCGCTCCGCTGGGCGTCCACCGGCGAGGCGCAGGAGCGCCTCCAGGAGGCGGTGGCCGTGGCCGCGATGCTCTCGCCGTACCTCCGCCCCGCCTCGCCGATCTCCGCGCTGGAGCAGCGGATCGTGGCGAGCGCGGGGGAGCAGCGCGTGCGCGTCGCGGAGGAGGTCGGTCCGATGACCGTCCCGTCCACGCACCTGAAGGCGCCGGTGCAGCTCAAGGGGGAGCTCGGCCAGACGCTGCTGTCGCCGCGAAGCGCCAAGGCCGCCGAGCGCCCGGGCCAGGACCGCCCGATCGAGGCCGAGATCATCAGCGCGCCCCCGCGCGCCTCGCGGGAGCCCGCGCCGCGCCTGTCGGCGGTCGTCGAGCGCTGGACGTGGAGCGTGCTCCACCACCCGAGCCTCGATTCGGTCATCCGGAGCGTGGCCTGGGACGGCTACGGCCGGTGCCTCGCGGCGGCCACGGGGGGGCTGCTCTTCTGGAACGGGACGAGCTGGAGCGAGGCGTCGTCCGGCGGCCTCCCGAGCCCGCAGGGCGTGCGCTTCGTGCACCGGATCGGACCCGGCCGGTGGCTCATCGGCGGCGACGCCTCGACGCTGGCCGTGTACACGACGGGCGGCGTGACGGGCGTCTTCCAGCTGCCGGGAGAGCCGCAGAGCCACGTCGCGCTGAGCGGCGACCTCGAGGACATGGGCATCCTCGTCTCGACGACGCCGAACGATCCGCGGCCGCTCCTCCACGCGTTCATCGCCAAGCGCTGGCTGCGGCCGATGCCGGCCGACGGCGTCGCGCTCCTCGCCGCGGTCGCGCGCGTCGAGGACGAGCGGTGGCTCGTCGTCGGCCGGTCGACCAAGGGCGAGGGGCTGGTCGCGCTCTACGCGCCGCTCGACTGGCACCTGGAGCGCATCCCGGCGCCGCCGGCGCGGGCGTTCGTCGCGTGCGCCGGGCGGCCCGATCTCGGCGTGGGCATCGCCGTCGGCGCGGAGGGGAGCGTCGTCTGGCGCTACGGGCAGAGCGTCTTCACGGAGATCATCGAGCCGCGGCGCGCCCTGTCGGCCGCGACGATCGACGCGGAGGGGCGCGCCTGGGCGGGCAGCGCGGGGCGCATCTGGGTGCGGCGCGGCGGCATCCCGCCGATGGCGGGGGTGTGGGAGTGCGTCTGGGAGAACGACGCCTGGGTCGGCCCTGTCGTGTCGCTGTTCGTCGACGGCGAGGTGGTCGTCGCCATCACCGCGGACGGCGGGATCATCGAGGGCCGCGTCACGGGCTGACGAGCCCGGTGAGCCGCCATCACCGCGGCGCGCGGTACCTGCCCACGACGATCGTGATGTCGTCGTCCGGGCTCGGGCACCAGCCGTCGACCTCCCGCAGGATCCGGTCGCGGATGTCGTCGACCGGCGCGTCCTGGGCGGCTTCGACGGTGGCGCAGAGCCGCGGGAGCCCGAACTGCTCCCGGTGCGCGTTGCGCGCCTCCGTCACCCCGTCGCTGTAGAGCACGAGCAGGTCGCCGTCCTCGAGGAGGAGCTCGGCGTCCGTCGTCATCGCGTCGATGGACGGCAGGACGCCGACCCACACGCCGGAGCTCGGGATGCACTCGCTCCTCCCCGTCCTCGCGCGGCACACGATGATGTCGTCGTGCGCGCCCGCGAACGTCACCCGCCCGCCGCGCTCGTAGCGCAGCAGCAGCAGGGTCGCGTGCTCGTCGCGCTTCAGCCGGTCGCGGATGTTGTCGTAGATCGCCCGGTTGAGCGCCGAGACGACCTCGCCCGGGCGGGCGCGCGGATCCCTGCGCGTCATGGCCGCGACCATGCTCTGGATCATCAGCATGACGAGGCCCGCCACCAGCCCGTGCCCCGCGACGTCGCCGATCCCGAGCCACCCGCCGTCCCGCGTGGGGAGCACGTCGTAGTAGTCGCCGCCGACCTCCGCGGCCGGCCGCATCATCGCGGAGAGCTCGAGCCCCTCCACGTGCAGGTGCGTCGGGACGAGCGTGGTCTGGATGTGCTTCGCGACCAGGGTCTCCTGGTGGACCCTCTCCTGCTCCAGCCGCTCGCGCACCTCCACGTGCCGGACGATCTCCCGGTGCATCGACACCGCCTTCATCGCGGAGCCGATCTGGAGGCGCGCCGCGTCGTAGACCATCTCGTTCGCGCCGCTGTTGACGAGCGCGACGCCGTAGTTCTCCGTCTCGCCGAACGTGAGCGGCATCGCGACGACGCTCCAGCGCTCCGACGAGCTCAGGAATCCGGGCGGCGCGAGGCACGAGGACGCGAAGCTCGCGGGCGGCGGCTCCACCTCGCGGCTGTTCTCCATCAGAAAGAGCGACTGCAGGGTGGCGCGCCGGGGATCGTCGAAGAGCGATATGGCGACGTGCGTGAGATCCAGCTTCGGCAGCTCCGCCGCGAGCGTGCGCCGGAGGGTGGGCATGCCGAGGCAGGTCGAGAAGAACATGCCGGTCCAGCTGAGGTTGACCGACGCGCGCTCCAGGTACAGCCGCTTCTCGCCCTCGGCGCGGACGGAGGCGTGGTTGATCAGGACGCGGCACGTGTGCCAGAGCCGCTCGAGGCGGTCCTCGGAGGCGCCGCCGGGCGCCCGGCCGATCCTCGAGCGGAGCAGCGTGATCGCGCCCTGGAACTGATCGAGGGCGACGCCCTCGCGCCCCGCCGCGTCGAGGAGGTCCTGGAGCGCCGTCAGGAAGCGGCCCTCCCGCCCGCTCAGCTCCTCCTCGAGCGCGGAGAGCAGCTCCCGGGGCCAGGCCTCACGGGACGCCGCCGGGACGGTCACGCACCGCGCGAGCGCGCGCTCCAGCGGCTCCCGCTGCGCGGTGATGGAGAGCGGCTCGCGGCGCGGAGGCGCCCCGCTCGCGCGCGGGAGGGCAGCGTAGTAGCCGCAGCCGCACGACTCGCGCCGCGTGAGCTCGACGGGAAGGAGGCTGCACTCCGGCACACGCTCGCCGCGGAGCTGGCGCACGACCGTCTCGACGGCGAGCGCCCCGAGCTCCTTGATCGGATGGCGGACGGTCGTCAACGACGGCCTGGTGACACGCGAGACGGCGACGTCATCGAACCCGCACACGAGGACGTCGCGAGGGATGTCGATGCCGTGCGTCTTCAGCGTGTCCATCGCGCCGAGGGCCATGTTGTCGTTGCCGGCGACGACGGCATCGAACCCGACCCCGCGCCCGAGGAGCTCGCGCATCGCGCGTCGGCCGCCGTCGATCAGGAAATCGCCGTACACGAAGAGGCGCTCGTCATAGGGGAGCGCGCGCGCCTCGAGGGCCCTCCGGTACGCCACGGCGCGCAGCTTCGCCTCCTCGTTGTTCGCCGGCCCGCTGATGTAGGCGACGCGCTTGCACGCGTGGTCGTCGAGCACGTGCGCGACCGCCGCCTCGCCCCCGACCGCGTTGTCGACGATGACGCTCGGGATGCCGTCCAGCGCGAGCCCCACGCTGCACACGGGCAAGGGCGCGAGCGATCGGAAGAACTCGCGCGCTCCCTCGGGGCCGACGTGGTTCGTCAGCGCCGACGACATGATCACCGCCCCATCGACCGTCGTCGCGCCGATGAGCGAATAGATCCCGCCCCGGGCGTCCAGCGCGTAGCCCTGGCGTGCGCGCGTCTCGCCGAAGGCCACGATGAGGTTGACGTCGTGCGCCTCGGCCGCGCGCTCGACCCCGAAGCGCGCCTCGGACTGGTACTCGCCGCACAGGTAGTCGGTCAGGAGGGCGATCGTGTGGCGCTTCGCCGCCATGATCTATCGCTCCCGGTTCACTTATCGTGGATGGAGACGAGGCCGGGGGACATGCGCTCCAGGGCCGCCAGGCTCCTCCGCTGCCACCCGAGCCTCGCGTCGGTGACGAACCGGATCTTGCACTTGGCGCCCTGGCCGGTGACGCCGGAGATGAAGGCGATGAACGCCTTCAGGCAGCTCGAGTTCAGGAAGTACAGGGCGCTTATGTCGAACTCGACGGCTGCGAGCGAGAGGCGCCGGACCTCGTGCTGGACCTCCTTGCAATAGGCGCCGAGCGGCGCGGCCGCCGCCATGTCGCCCGTCCCGGTGAGCTTGATACTCAGGCGATCGCCGAGCAGCGCCGGCTCGATGCCGAAGCTGTCCGTGGTGATGCGATCAACCCTTAGGCTGTCCATTCATCCTCCACCGCTCGAGCGGCGCGTGCGCGATGATCGTGAGCTCGTTGCCCTCGATCTTGTAGTCGACGTCGAGCCCTCCCTCGGCGCGGACGCGCGCGAGGCCCAGGCCGGAGACGCCCTCGACCATCGCTGTCTCCGTGATGAGGTCGTCGTAGTGCTTCAGCGGGTCGCTCGCGGTCTTCAGGTCGAGCAGCCGCTTCTCGACCTCTCGCAGCCGCTCCGGCGACGCCTCGTTGCGCGCGCGGATCTTCATGATGTGCGACCGCTCGTCCTCCTCCAGCGCGAGCTCGAGGCTGACGCGAGGGCCGGTGGAGTATTTGGTGATGTTCTCGGCGAGCTCGTGCGCGGCCATGTAGAACCGCGAGCTCACATTCGCGTCGTCCAGCACCGCGCCGCAGAAGCTGGACACCAGCCGCAGCACCGCCGTCGCCAGACGCTCGCTCGGAAAGAAGGTGATGCAGAGGAATAGCGAGGCGCTCTGCGTCGGTTCGGGGGATGACACAATCTGTTATGTTACGCCGCCCTCGCGCAGGATCCAACCACTAGTTCCGCCTCGTGAGCGCGGGCGAGCGCTGAACAGAGAGCGCACCCGGAGCGAACTCCGCCATCGCGCTTCCGATGTGATGCGGTTCTCACCTCTGAATGTGATGCGCTTCGCAGTTCGCGCGACGGCGCGCTTTCCTCCAGGGCATAACGCGACGCGTTGCCCGCGGCGGAGTGGCATGCTCGTTGATGACGAACGTGGCGTCCATCGGTGCCCAGGTGTGTCCATGGATCCGGTGCGGCCACCGCGCGGCTGGCGCACATACGCCTTCACCTGAGGGAAACATCCGGCCGGGCGACCCAGCAAGGAGGGTATTGCTGTATGGAACAACGATGCTTCTCGCTCGGGCCGCCCTGGCCACTCGGGCCGTCGCGCCACCGCCCACATCGCTTGGCGGCGATGACGGGCGTCCCTTTTTTCGTGATGCGCGGCGTCCTGGCCGGCGCCGCCGCGGCGGCGGCGATCGGCTGCAGCACCGCGCCCGGGACGGAGGGCGAGCCCGGGCGCCCCTCCGGCGCGATTCCCGGCGTCGGAGAGGGGGATTCGGCGGCGCTCGGAGCGGCCTCGGCGGCGCTGTCGAGCGATGGTGCGGTGTGCGTCACCATCCAGCGTGGAACGCTCGGCACGGTGAGAGATGCGACATTGTGGCAAAACGCTCCGGGGTGGAACGACTCCGCGTCTCCTAACCTGTCGACGGGGTGGGCCGCGGGCGCCGGCCGTCGCAGGTCTGTCGTGCACTTCGGGCTCTCTCCCGTGCCCGTCGGCGCGACGGTCCTCTCTGCCTCTCTGGTCTTCCATCAGACGTACGCGGTGGAGAGCAGCGCCGTGAGCGTATACCGCGTCACGGTGCCGTGGGACGAGCGCACCGTCACCTGGTGGAGCATCGGGGACAGCGGCTTTGAACGCGAGAGCGCGGCGACCCTCGCGGCCGAGGCCGGCGTCGGAGCTCGCGCGACGGACGTGTCAGCGCTCGTGCAGTCGTGGGCGCTCGGGACGGCGCGGAACGACGGCGTGCTGCTCGACGAGGAGCGCGCGCACACGACCTACCTGAGGAGCAGCGAGATCGGCAGCACGCAGGAGCGCCCGAGGCTCGACGTCTGTTACGTGACCTGCTCGGACGGGGTGATGAACGGCCTCGAGGTGGGCCTCGACTGCGGAGGTCCGCGCTGCGCTCCCTGCGTGGGCGCGGCGGCGGCCACGTCGAGCGCCGCCGCGTCGAGCGCCGCCACGTCGAGCGCCGCCGCGTCGAGCGCGACCGGCGCGTCGAGCGCGGCGGACGAGGATCCGTGCGCCGACGGGGCCGCGCTGCCGCCCGATCCGCTGCCGCCCGCGCGGCTCTCCGAGACCGGGCTCTACGCCGACATCACGACGCGATCGCGGGCAGCGGGCACGCGCGAGTTTCGTCCTGCGTACGAGCTCTGGTCGGACGGGGCGGCGAAGCGGCGCTTCGTGTACCTGCCGCCCTGCTCCACCGTCGACACGAGCGACATGGATCACTGGTCGCTGCCGGTGGGCGCGCGCTTCTGGAAGGAGTTCCGCGCGGAGGGCGTGGCCGTGGAGACGCGGTTCATCCACCGGTTCGGGCCGGGCATCGACGACTGGCTGTTCGCCGCGTACGCGTGGGATCCGGCGAGGAACGACGCGTTCCTCGTCGAGGCGGGCGTCGAGGACGCGCGCGGGACCGCGCACGACATCCCGCGGACCGCGGACTGCTGGGAGTGCCACGGAAAGCTCCCGGAGCGCGTCCTCGGCTTCAGCGCGCTGCAGCTGAGCCACGATGGACCGGGCGAGACGATGGCGTCCCTGAGCGACGCCGGGTGGCTCACCGTCCCGAGGCGGGGAGGGGTGCGCCCGCCGGGAGACGCCCGGGCGGCCGCCGCGCTCGGCTATCTCCATGCGAACTGCGGCAATTGCCACAACAGCACCGGCGTCGCGACCCTGCGGACACGCCTCCTCGCGGCGAACACCACGGTGGAGAGCACCGATACGTACACGACCGGCGTGGGCGTGACACCCAGCTTCTGGGAGCCCGGCGCGCTCTACCGGATCACGCCGGGAGATCCCGAGTCGAGCGCCGTCGTGCGGCGGATGGAGCACCGCGGCTCCAGGGCGCAGATGCCCCCGATCGCGTCGGACACCGCCGACGCGGCGGGCCTCGCGGCTGTCCGCTCCTGGATCGAGGGCCTCGGGCCGCCGCACGAGGCAGGGAGCGGCGGTGGCAGCGCAGGCAACGCGGCAGGCGCGAGCGTTGGCGCCGGCAGCACGAGCGCGAGCTCCGGCAGCGGTACCAGCGGCAGCGACGGCTCCGGCGCAGGCAGTGACGGCTCCGGCTCCGGCAGCGACGGCTCCGGCGCAGGCAGCGTCGGCTCCGGCGCCGCGTGCGCCGGGGTGCCGCGCCTGAAGCTCACGCAGGTCGCGGCCGGCCTGGCGACACCCGTCTTCCTCGCGAGCCCGCCGGGCGACCGATCGAGGATGTTCGTCCTCGAAAAGGACGGTGTCGTCCGCCTGATCAAGGACGGTGTCCTCCGGTCCACCCCGTTCCTCGAGCTCCGCGGCGGGACATCGTGCCCACCCTCGCGGCCGGCGAGCGCGAACCCGCTCGTGTGCGCGCCCAGCCCGACCGCGGAGGGCGGGCTGCTCGGGATGGCGTTTCACCCGCGCTACGCGGAGAGCGGCAGGTTCTGGCTCTTCTACACCGCCGCGCCCAGGGGCAACGTCACGATCGCCGAGTTCCGCCGCTCGGCCTCGAACCCCGATGTCGCCGACACGTCGGCGGGGAGCGTGCCTGTCCGGACGCTCCTTGACGCGAGGCACGGCGGCTGGAACCACGTGGGCGGCACGCTCGCGTTCGGCCCCGACGGCCACCTCTATGCGTCCGTCGGCGATTCGGCGGTCACGCCGTATTCGGCCTCTCCGGCCAGGGATCTCTCGTCGCCGCTCGGCAAGATCCTGCGGATCGACGTGGACAGCGGGCTCGGCCCGCCAGGCAACCTCTCCGGCGCGGGCGTGAACCCGCTCGTCTGGGACTATGGCCTGCGCAATCCATGGCGCATCAGCTTCGACCGGAGCACGGGGGATCTCTACATCGCCGACGTGGGACAGAACGCCTGGGAAGAGCTCGACATCGAGCCCGCGCGCGCCGGGCGGCGCGATTACGGGTGGCCGGCGATGGAGGGCGACCACTGCGTCGCCGCCGGGTGCTCCCGCGTCGGCGTCGCGCCCGCCGTGGAGCACAGCCACTCGAGCGGAGAGGGCGGCTCGATCACGGGCGGCTACGTCTATCGCGGCTCGGCGATCCCGTGCCTCCGGGGAAGGTACGTTTACGGCGACTACGGGACGCACCGCTTCTGGACGCTGCGGTGGGACGGCTCGAGGGTGCGGGATCACGTCGAGATCACGGCGGACCTCGAGTCGCGCCTGCCCGCGGCCTCGTTCGGCGAGGACGCCGCGGGCGAGCTTTACGTGGTCATGCTGACCGGCGAGGTGTTCCGCGTCGATCCGAGGTGAGAGGGCGGCGGCGATGGCGCGCGACCCGTGGGGCGCTGTCGTACCGGAGGGTACCGGCATTCGGATGCCGGATGGACTATGCAGAGGCGGCGCCAGCCTCGACGACGGTCGTCTCCCTGCTCCCACAGCCGCGGTAGATGAGCGCGCTCGCGGGAATTCGTCTTCCTTCACACGCATTGGCCGAGTTATCGTATCGATGCTTCGCTCGCCCGGGCCAAGCTCGGCCAAGCCTGCCTTCGCAAAGGGCTCCTCATGCATCGCACCTTCACCGTCGCTGTGTTGTTCCTCTGGTTATTGGCCCACGTGCTCGGCTGCGACGGCACCGAACACCCCGGCGGGACAATCGGAGGGGACGGCGGAATGGGTGGCTCGCCGGCGACGAGCACCTCCTCCTCCGGCGGGAGCGGAGGCGGCGGGAGCGGAGGCGGCGGGAGCGGGGGCGGTGAGGGCAGAGGCGGCGGCCCGGCCGCGTGCGTCGCTGTCGACGACGGCAACCCGTGCACCGACGAACTCTGCGACGACGGCCAGCCGGTCCACAGGCCGACACGGGTCGGCGTCGCCTGCTCTACGGGTGGAACCCGGTGCGACGGCCGGGGGCGCTGCGTCGAATGCCTCGCCCGCACGGACTGCGCCGGCGCGGACGATCCGTGCCGGCCGCGCAGCTGCGTGGAGGGGAGGTGCGCGGTCGGTGTGGCCCCTGAAGGCGCCGCGTGCAACGACGGCGACGCATGCACGCTGAACGACACCTGCCGCGCTGGCGCCTGCGTCAGCGGGGCTCCCCTCGCCTGCAGCGGCAGCGCGAGCTGCGCTGCAGGAGCGTGCGTCGCGCCCGCCTGCGCCGGGACGCTCGGGCTCCCTGGGCCGCAGGCGCTGCCGAACCCGCCCGTGGGGCAGCAGCCCGTCTCCATGGCAGCGGCGGATCTCAACGGCGACGGCGCGCTCGACGTCGCCACGGCCAATGCGGGCGGAAGCAGCGTGAGCGTGCTGCTCAACCTGGGCAACGGAGCCTTCGCCGCCGCGGTCGACTATCCCGTCGGCGCGAGCGCCCATTCGCTCGTGATCACGGATCTGGACGGCGACGGCGCGCCCGACCTCGCCGTCGCGACGGCGAACACCGGCGGCACTGTTCGCGTGCTGCTCAACCGCGGTGACGGCACCTTCGCCGCCCCGGTGAGCTACGCCCCGGTGCTGTCCACGGAGAGCGCGGACGCCGGGTCGATCGCGGCGTCGGACCTGGACGGCGACGGCATCACCGACCTCGCGGTCTCGTATAGCAACCACATGCGCCTGCTGTTCAACCGGGGCGACGGCACCTTCACGGTCACGCTGGTCGACGAGCTTTCGTCGCTCTACTTCCCATGGTTCACGTCGATCACGACAGCGGACGTGGACGGCGACGGCAGCCCCGACCTCCTCATCGCGGACGATGACAGAGACGTCGTGCAGGTGCGGCTCAACCACGGCGACGGTACCTTCGCCGCCCCGGTGGAATATGCCGCTGGCTTCGGTCCCATCACGATCGCCGCCATCGACCTGAACGGTGACGGCCATGTCGACCTCGCTGTCACGGTGCGTTCCCGCGGCGTGAGCGTGCTGCTCAACCACGGTGACGGTACCTTCGCCGCTCCGGAGACGTACACGACGCTCGACACCAGCAACTCTCTCGTGGCGTCGGACATGAACGGGGACGGCATGGTCGATCTCGTCTGCGCAGGCCGCGACGGCGTGGGCGTGCTGCTCAACCACGGTGACGGCACCTTCTCCGCTCCGGTCAGCTACGCCGCGGAGGCGGGATTCATTTTCGCCGTGGCTGCGGATCTGAACGGCGACGGCATTCATGATCTTGCCGTCGCGAGCTCGCTCAACAGCGATGTCACCGTGCTCCTGAACCAGGGAGACGGCACCTTCGCCGCCCCGATCGACTACTATGCAGGCATCCAGCCCGGGTCGGTCACGGCAGCGGATCTGAACGGCGACGGCAGACCGGACCTCGCCGTCGTGCCTCGCGACAGCCGCGAGGTTGCGGTGCTGCTCAACCACGGCGACGGTACCTTCGCGGACGTCGCCTTCCACGGGGTGGGTGAGCGGCCCTATGCCGTGACGGCGGCGGATCTGAACGGCGACGGCAAGCTCGATCTCGCGGTCGCGAAAGCCGCCGACGTGAGCGTGCTGCTCAACCACGGCGACGGCACCTTCGCCGACGTCATCAATTACGGGCACGACGACTTCATGAGCTCGGGCAGCGATCTGGTGATCGCGGCGGACGTGAACGGCGATGGCAGCCCCGACCTCGTGACACACGGCGGAGGCGTGCGCGTGCGGATCAACCAGGGCGACGGCACCTTCTTCGCCCCGGCTGTCCGCTATGCCAGCGGCGCGAAGACGCGCTCGGTGGTCGCGGCGGATCTGGACGGCGACGGCAGCCTCGATCTCGCCTTCGGGAAGGCGGACAGCCCCGAGGTGGGTGTGCTGCTCAACCAGGTCGACGGCACCTTCGCTGGTGCCGTCGACTACCCCGCGGGCACGAGCCCCCGCTCGATGGTCACAGCAGACCTGAACGACGACGGGGCGACCGACATCGTCGTCGTGGGGAGCAGCGACGTGAGCGTGCTGTTCAACCAGGGCGACGGCGTCTTGGCCGCGCCGGTCAGCTACGCCGCCGGGGCGAGCCCCACATCGGTCGCGGTGAGCGATTTGAACGGCGACGGCAGACCCGATCTCGCCGTCGCGAACAACGCGCGCGTCCGTGCAGAGGATGAAGGCGCGGGTGAGGTGAGCGTATTGTTCAACCAGGGCGACGGCACCTTCGCCGCCCCGGTCCGCTTCAGCGCAGGCATGAGCCCCGCGTCGATCGCAGCGGCAGACCTGAACGGCGACGGCAGGCCCGATCTTGCGGTCGCCAACATACACGAATCCATGGTCAGCGTGCTCATCAACAGGTGCCTGCCCTAGGCCATGTCTGCAAAACGTGGCGAGCGCTTGCGGCCAGGGTGCGCGACACGGGAAGACAGGAGCATTTCGAGAGCGCTCCGTTGTCGCGGGGAGCGCAGCAGGTTGGTAGGCACGCCCGAGCGGCGCGGCGCCTTGAGCCCCAGGGACATACCGATGAAAAGCAACGCGTCAGAGAAAGAATCAACCGTGATGGTGAAACGCATGATGGCGTCGTGGACGGTTGTGCTGCTGATCGCGGCCGCTGGCGGTTGGCTGCTTTCGGGGTGCGCTGGAACGGATCCCCCGGCGGGCAGCGGGAGCGCTGGTGGTGGAGGGGGATCGGGGACAGCGGGCGACGGAGGGACGCAGGGCGACGGGGGGACGCAGGGCGACGGGGGGACGCAGGGCGACGGCGGGATGCAGGGCGACGGCGGGATGCAGGGCGACGGAGGAGCATCGAGCTGTGCGCCCGATACGACCCGGTGCGGCGACGCGTGCGTCGATACGGCGACGGACCGCGCGCATTGCGGGCGATGCGGGCAGGCGTGCGCGGCCGAGCTCTCCTGCTCCGCGGGTGCGTGCGTCGCGCCCGCGTGCACCGGCCTGCTCGGGCTCCCGGGGCTGCCTCGACAACGGGCAGGCAGCGTTCCGGGCGCCGTGGCGGTGGGCGAGCTGAACGGCGACGGCAAGCTCGATCTCGCCGTCGTGAACGGCGGCGGCGCCAGCGTGAGCGTGCTGCTCGGTCTGGGCAACGGCACCTTCGCCGCCGAGGCCAACTACGCCGTGGGCCTCAGTCCCTCGGCGATCTCGGCGGCGGATCTGAACGGCGATGGCACGCTCGATCTCGCTGTCACGGCCATCGACGGCGTGCACGTGCTGCTCAACCGGGGCGACGGCACCTTCGCCCCCGCGGGCATCTATCCTGCGGGCGGCGTGGTCACCCCGGACCTGAACGGCGACGGTGCGCCCGACCTCGTCGCCGTGGCCCGCAATGAGCACAACAGCGACGAGGTGCGGGTGCTGTTCAATCACGGCGACGGCACCTTCGCCACGCCGGTCGTCGCTGCCGTGCTCTTCCCGTGGTTCAGCTCGATCACGGCGGCGGACCTGAACGGCGACGGCGCGACCGATCTCGCGATCGTGGACAACGGCCAGGTCATCGCGGCGCTCAACCACGGCGACGGCACCTTCGCTGCCCCGGCGAGCTACGCGGCTGGCCCGTATTCCTCGTTCATCGCGGCAGCGGACCTGAACGGCGACGGCAGGATCGACCTGGTGACGACGAACAGGGGCGAGGGCGACAGCGGCGCCGTGAGCGTGCTGCTCAACCGGGGCGACGGCTCCTTCGCCACCGCGGTGAACTACCACGCTGGGGCCCGGTTTCCTCGCTGGGTTGTCGCGGCGGACCTGAGCGGCGACGGCAGCCCCGACCTCGTCGTCGCGCAGGGCGACACGATGAGCGTGTTGCTGAACCAGGGCAATGGCACCTTCGCTGCCCCGGTCGACCATACCGGGGACTGGGCCGATGCGGGCGCGATAGGGGACCTGAACGGCGACGGCCGGCTCGATGTCGTGGTCTCGAGCGGCTACCACAATGGCGTGAGCGTGCTGCTCAACCGGGGCGATGGGGCTCTCACGGCCCCGGTCCGCTACGAATCGAGCCCTGCCGCTGTCTCGGTCGCAGCGGCGGACCTGAACGGCGACGGCAAGCCCGACCTCGCCGTGGCGAGCGAGATCTACGCGGGCGTGAGCGTGCTGGACGTGTTGCTCAACCGGGGGGATGGCACCCTCGCCCCCCTGGTCACCTACGACACGAACGTTGGCACGTTCTCGGTCGTCGCAGCGGACCTGAACGGCGATGGCAAGACCGACCTTGCGGCCCTCAATCGAGGGGACGACACGCGCGACATCACGCCCAGCATGAGCGTGCTGCTCAACCGTGGCGACGGCACGTTCGCCGCTCCGGTTAGATACAACGCCTACGCAGGTGGCTCGTTCGTCGCGGCAGACGTCGACGACGACGGAAGAGTCGACCTGATCGTCGATGACGGCCAACTGAAGGTGCTGCTCAACCGGGGTGACGCCACCTTCACCGCCCCCGCCGTCTACGGAGGCGGGGGCGGGGAGGTCAAGGCAGCGGATCTCGACGGCGACGGCAAGCTCGATCTCGCGGTGGCGCGGTCCAGCAGCAACGATGTGAGCGTGCTGCTCAATCGTGGCGACGGTACGTTCACCGATGCGCTCCGCTACCCTGCGGGCGGGCGCCCCCAGTCGCTCGCTGCGGCGGACCTGAACGGCGACGGCGCGACCGACCTCGCCGTCGCCAACACCGGCAGCGGCGGCAACGTGAGCGTGCTGCTCAACCGGGGAGACGGCACCTTCGCTGCCCCGATCTACTATGCTGCCAGCTCGCCTCGCTCGCTCGCGGCGGTGGACCTGAACGGCGACGGCGCGACCGATCTCGCCGTCGCGAGCCACGACATCAACGCGGTGAGCGTGCTGCTCAACCGTGGCGACGGCACCTTTGCGGCGGCCGCCGCCTATGCCGCGGGCGCCGTACAGTCGACCGCGGGCGACCTCTACAGAGGTCCCGAGTCGATCGCGGCGGCGGATCTGAACGGCGATGGCCGGCTCGATCTGACCGTCGCGAACGGCCACAGCAACAGCGTGAGCGTGCTGTTCAACGCCTGCCTCTAGGGGCTCTTGCGCAGCCCGCTCTCCGCCCCGCGCCCCGGCGGCGCTATCCCGCGAGCTGCCCGTCGCCCGCCCGGAGCTTCGCGAAGCGCGGGCGCCAGGCCCGGCTCTGGGCGAGCAGCGGCGCGGTGCGCGCGAGGAGCAGCGCCAGATCCTCCGGGCGGCCGGCGTCGAGCAGGGCGCGCGCCCGCCAGTAGAGCAGCTCGACCCGCTGATCGGCGCTGAGGCCGCCGCCCAGCTCGCCGGGCGGCTCCCCCTCCTCGCGCCCCGCCGCCCGCGTGCGCGTGCTCTCCATGCCGGACCTCGGGTCCTTCACGGCGAGCTGCATGACGCCGAGGAGGGCCTGGGCGTACGGCGGCAGATCCGCGACCGCCCCCTGCGCCCTGAGCCACCGGAGCTGCCGGCTCGCGTCCGCGTGCTCGTCGCGCATCGCGTGGATCCGCGCGAGCAGGAGCGCGCTCCTGTATGCCGGCCTGTCCTTGAGCTGCTCGTCGAGCGAGCGCGCCTGCCGCACCAGGGGCAGCGCCTCGTCCTCGTGCCCCCAGAGGTAGAGCAGCTCCGCGAGCTTGATCGTCGCGTCGCGCTCCGCCAGGGCGCTGGCCTCCTCGCGGGCGAGCTGGACCGCGCGCCGGAGGTCCGCCATCGCGCGATCCGGGGCGTCGAGCGCCGGCCAGAGCTCCGCGCGGCGGACGAGCGCCGCGCAGAGGTGGGCCCGGTCGCCGCGCGCCTCGCAGCTGCGCACGGCGTCGTCGAAGCGCCGCTCCGCCTCCTCGAGCTGGCCGGACCGCGCGAGCACGCAGGCCAGCAGCGTGAGCCCGGTCACGTACGTGTCGTGATCGGCCTCGCGGACGCGCTCCACGCCGTGCGTGAGCCGCTCGAGGGCGTCGTCCAGGTTGCCCTTGCGGAAGGCCGAGCGGCCGGCCGCGATCTCGAAGCGCGCGGCGAGCGCGGCGTCGGCGCGGCCCTCGCGGGCGTCGAGCAGCGGGATCACCTCCTCGACGCGCGCCGCCGATTCCTCCCAGGCGCCCGCCCAGTCGAGCGCGGTCGCCTCCTCGAGCAGCGCCTCCGCGATCATCCGCGGGTCCTTCATCGTCCGGGCCAGCGCCCCCGCGGAGCGGAGATCGTCGAGCGCCTCGCCGGTGCGCAGGACGCGGTAGCGCACGCGCGCGCGGCCGAGGAGCGCGAGGTACCGCTGGCGCTGATCGTCGCCGTCGGCCCAGAGGAGCGCGGACGCGTAGTGGCCCTCCGCCACCGCGTTGTTGTGCCGGTCGCGCTGGAGATCGCCGAGGAGCAGGTACGCGTGCGCCGCGCGCGCGCGCGCCCCGGCGGCCGCGGCGTGGCGCGCGATCGGCTCGAGCAGATCCGGCGCCCTCGGCCGGGCCTCGGCCATGAGCTCCCAGACGGCGAGCGCGTGCCGGTGCATCGCCGCGCGCTGGTCCTCCGCGAGCAGCGCGCAGATGGCCTCCTGCAAGAGCGCGCTCCGGAAGGCGTAGCTGGCGCCGCCGCAGAGGGTGCCCTCGCCGTGCGCGGCGCCGTGCGCGCCGCGGGGGACGAGGAGCCCGCGCGCCACGAGCGCGCGCAGGGCGCTCGGGACGTCGATGCGCGCGCCCGGGACGTCGACGTGGTCGACGCGCTGCGCCTCCTCGCCCTCGCGTTCGAGCGCGCGTTGCACGCTCGCCGCCACGTCCTCCGAGAGCTCGAAGCCGAGCACCGCGCAGAGCCTCGCGCACGCGGCGAGCTCCGGCGGGAGCGCCTCCAGCTGCCCCGCGGCGAACCACTGCCACGCGGGCGACGGCGGGAGCCTCTCCAGCTCGGCGGTCGCGAGCTGGTGGCCGCTCGATCTCGCCCGCAGCCGCACGAGGCCCGCGCGCTTGATCGCCCGGGTGAGCTCCACGAGGGCGCGGGGGTTGTAGCCGGCCCACGCGCAGATGCGCCGGAGCGTCGCGCTCGGCGGAGGCTCCGCGGGCCGGAGGAGCTCCGCGCAGAGCAGGAGCCCCGCGGCGTCGTCGAGCGGCGGGAGCGCGACGTGATCGCGCGCGTGGCCGCGGGCGCTCAGCGCGTGGCGCCGCGGCGTCGGCGAGCAGCGCGCCGGCGCGCCGGCGAGCAGCACCCAGAGCGCGACCGACGCCTCGCGCCGCGTCGCGAGGTCGAGCGCGTCGAGCGTGGCGCCGTCGGCGAGGTGCGCGTCGTCGACGATCACGACGACGGGCCGCTCCATCGCCCTCCGGCGGAGCCCCTCGGCGAGCGCCCGGATCACGCTCCCGCGGCGCGGCGGCGGCCGGCCTGCGGAGCCGCCCGTCCAGCCGAGGATCGCGGCCACGGCGGGCCACACCTCGCCGCCCAGCGGCTCTCCGAGCCGCTCGACGCAGAACGCGCGCGGGTCGCCGGGCGCCGAGAGGGCGCCGTCCCTCGCGCCGAGCACCTCGGCGAGCAAGGCGGCCGCGGTCTGGCTGAAGCCGCCCCCGGGGCGCGCGCCGAGCTCCGGCTCGGCGCGCAGCGAGATCACGAGCGCGCCGGGGTGCGCGCGCCGGCTGCTCTCGGCGAGCTCCTCGGCGAGGCGCGACTTGCCGGCGCCGCGCTCGCCGATCAGCGCGCAGAGGCCGGGCCCGAGGCCCGCGAGCGCGCGCTCGCGGCTCTCCTCGGCGGCGCTCTGGGCGTCGTCGCGCCCGACGAGCGGCGGCGCGGCGCGCGCGGCGTCGCGATGGCCCGAGGGCGGGGGCGCGTCCGGGGCGAAGAAGTAGCGGCCGTCCTCGCTCGCCGCGGCGACGTCGAACCCGGCATGGGCGTTGACGAGCTCGGCGCTGAGCGCGATGCCGCGCCACGGATCCGAGGGGAGCCACGACTCGGGCCGCTCCACGGCGATGCCGGCGGCGTGGACGCCCTCGGCGTCGCGGCGGAGCTTCAACGGCGCGATGTGGATCGCGAGGGGCGCGCCCACCGAAGCGACGATCTCCCGCCCCGCGAGGAGCGCGCGCTCCGCGGCCGCCTCTTTCGGGCCCGGGAAGATCGCGACGAAGCGGTAGCCGCGCTGCCGCGCGAGGTGCCCGTCGTGGCGGGCCACGGCGGCGCGGACCTCGGCCTCGGCGCCGCGGGCCTCCAGGGCGAGCACCACCGTGTCGTGCCGGTCCGTGGAGCCGGTGGCGACGTCGTCTCCCGCGGTCGCCGCGGCGCCGCCGGTCAGGGCGAGCGCCTCGGCGCCCGCCGACGCGAGCGCGGCCCGCAGGCCCGCGGCGTCGGCCGGGCGGCGCGCGCGCTCCTTGGCGAGGCAGGCGAGGACGAGGGCCTCGATGGACGGCGGGACCGGGGCGATCTCGCTCGGCCTGGGGGGGAGCCGGCCGAGGTGCCCCTGCGCGACGTTCGCGGGATCGCCCGCGAACGGAGGGCGCAGCGTGAGCAGCTCGAAGAGGAGCGCGCCGAAGGCGTAGAGGTCCGCGCGCGCGTCGAGCGGCTCGCCCCGGAGCCGCTCGGGCGACGCGACCTCGGGCGTCCCGAGCATGGCGCCCAGCGTGGTGAGCGCGCTGTCCGCCGGGTGGCAGACGACGCCGCGCTCGCGCTGCGTGAGGCCGAAGTCGAGGAGCCGCACGCCGCCGTCGGGCTCGAGGAAGACGTTCTCCGGCGCGAGATCCAGGTGGACCAGGCCGCGCTCGTGCACCACCTGGAGGCAGCTCAGCACGCCGAGCGCGACGTCGAGGGCGGAGCGCAGGTCGGGCGCGGCGGGCAGGCCCTCGAGGTGGGCCGCCAGCGTCTCGCCGCGGAGCCGCTCCATCGCGATGTACGCGCGGCCGTCCTCGAGCACGCCGTTCTGGAGCAGGCGAGGCGAGGCCGGGGGACCGAGCTGCTCGAGCGCCCACGCCTCGCTGCGGAACCGCTCGCGCGCGAGCAGCGAGTGGGCCCTGCTGATCTTGAGCACGGCGGGAGCGCCGTCCTCCGCCCGCGTCGCGGCCCAGAGGACCGAGAAGGCGCCCGCCGCGAGCGGCGAGCCGACGCGGAAGCCCGCGACGGACGGCGGCGTCTCTGCGTCGAGATCGACCGGCGCCGGGCGGGACGGCGCCGTGGCTCCGTCCGTCGAGCAGGAGGTGAGCACTGCGAGTCGGCGATGGCAGGAAGGGCAACGCGGCAAGAAGACCTCGGAAGACCTCGGATGACCTCGGGTGGGGCCCGGCGCGATCCGTGACCGATATTACCGGTTATGGGGGTTGTCACGAGCAGGAAAACCGCATTGCGCGACACCTCCTTATGCCCATGGCGAAAGTGCGTGCTCGGTCTGCTCGGCCTGCTCGGTCACCCGCGACATCGTGGGTGTCGTGTCGACACCGGAGGACAGCGGCGTCCCTCGCGCTGCGCGAGGGGGACCGCGGCTGTTGTCCTCCGAGCAGCGGGGCGAGCGATCGGCAGGGGTGAATCTCCGTCGAACACCCACCTTCGGAGAGGCGGAGTCGGGTCCGCGCGTGACTGTCGCGCACGGACGTCGGCGGGGCTCGGCTGAGCCGCGCCGGTCCGCGAGCTGTGGTGTATGCTGTTCCGAGCGGTCGGAGGGCTGGATGATCCATCGACAGACGGGCGAGATCGAGCTCACATCCGGGCTTCGCATCGGGCCCTCGTACTCGGAAGCGCAGTTCTTGTCGTCGCCGCTCGCGCGGATGGCCAACGCCCTGAGCCAGGCGCAGCCGTGGAGCGGATACCGGACGTCGCGCCAGCGCATCGGCTTCCGGACCTTCCGCATCACGCTGCACTTCTGCAGCGGCAAGATCGCGTGGGTCGAGCTGTTCGAGGTGGGCGCCGAGTCGAAGGCGTTCTGGAACGACTGGTCCGAGAAGGAGGAGGCGGAGCGCAAGGCCAGCCACGACGCCTGGCTGGCGTCGATCCTCGGCGCGCCGCCGTACGAGTATCCCTGGGGAAAGATCAACTCCCAGTACGACCCGCGGGGCGGCTACAGCAGCATCGTCGTGCGCTTCGGCTAGCGCGCCGGGGCGCCGGGGCTCGATGCCGTCGCTGGTGCACGGGCCCGCGCCGCCCTCGGCGTGGGATCCGGGGCGCTACAGCGCTCGCCGATAGCGGATCTCCGGGAGGCTGCCGGCGCCGACCCGCGCCCACCGCCGCGCGCCGTCGCGGGTGAAGCCGGAGAGCTCGTAGAAGCGGCGCGCGCGGGTGTTCCCCTCGAGGACCCAGATCGTCATGGTCCTGTGGCGGCGCCGGGCCAGGTCGGCCTGCGCCGTGTCGAGCAGCGCGGCGCCGAGCCCGCGCCCCCACGCGGCGGGCAGGAGGTAGATCGTGTAGAGCTCGCCGACGTCACCCGGGTCGTCGTCGCGCGTCGGCCCCGCGCTCGCGAAGCCGAGCCCGGCGTCCTCGGCGCAGAGCACCCAGGTCCGCGTCCCCGTCGCGGCGTCGCGGCTCAGGATGCCCCGCCAGCTCATCTCGCGCGCCGGCACGGAGAGGGCGTTGAGATCGGCCGCCGGCACCAGGCCCAGGTAGGCCGCCTGCCACGAATCGACCTCGATGCGCGCGATGACGGCCGCGTCGGCCGGCCGCGCCCGGCGGATGACCGCCCCTGTGATCCTCTCTGACATGGTGTCTCGCACCCCAGGTTGGCTTTCGCCGCGGCGCCCCGCCAGGGCGCCGCCCGCCGTGCTCGCCGGCCGGAGGCGCGATCAAGCGGTGCCCGACGCCGCATTCATCATGATGCTCCATCCCTCGCCCGCGATCGTCCCCTAAGGTCCCTTTGTGCGCGGTGACGCTGCCGAGCGCTGCAAACGGAACCGAAGGAGGGAACCATGCTGTGCAAGGAGATCATGAAGCAAGACATCCAGAGCGTCCTGGCCGACGACACCATCCAGACGGCCGCGTGCAAGATGCGCGACGCGAACATCGGCTTCCTTCCTGTCTGCGACAGCGCCGGGAGGGTGCTCGGGGCGCTGACGGACCGCGACCTCGCCATCCGGGTGCTGGCCCACAACCGGCCGCTGAGCACGAAGGCGGGCGACGTCATGACGCGCGGGGTGGTCGCTTGCCGGCCCGACGACGACGTGCAGCGCGCGGAGCAGCTGATGGGGCAGCACCACAAGTCGCGCGTCCTGTGCACCGAGGCGGACGGCCGCCTGGTCGGCATCATCAGCCTGTCCGATATCGCGCAGAGCGAGGACGACAGGCACACTGCGCAGACCATCCGCCGGGTGACCGAGCGGGAGGCGGTGCAGCACGACAGCACGCGATAGCTCGCCGGGCGCTCGCCTGAGCGCCTCGCGGCGCGTTCACCCCGGCGCTCCGCCGCCGATCGCGCCTATCGCCTCGGCCGTGAGCAGGCGCGTCCTCCGGCCCGACGCGAGCGTGAGGTGCTGTCCCCAGCTCGTCTGGTGCGGCATGTCCCCCTCGACGAGCTCGCTCGCCCGGATCTCGAAGCCCGCCGCGCGGTAGGCCGGGCGCAGCGTGTCATCGACCCACGCGTCCGAGAGCTCGGGGAGGCCGAGCCGCGCCGCGTAGGGCCTGTCGTCGAAGACGCTCTGGTTGAGCAGCGCGATGAGCTCCCCGCCCGGTCGGACGAGCCGGCGCAGCGCTTCGAGCACCGGCGCCTCGGGCAGCACGAGGGCCGAGAGCAGCGAGGCCCAGGGGAAATTGAGGGTAAGGGTGTGGGCGAGCCCGGTGAGCTCCTCGGGCAGCGCCTGCACGGACGCGACGACGAAGAGCGCGTTCGGCCGGCCGCCTCGGGCGACCTTGCGGCCGGCGCGCCATGACACCTCGCGCATCCGCTCCCCCGCGGGGTCGATGCCGATGCAGTACGTCTCGGCGTCGGCGCCGGCCGAGCGGTACACGAAGCGGCCGTCGCCCGTGCCGACGTCGATGAGGACGCGCGCGTGGCCGGCGAGCTTCGCCTCCAGGTCCGCGCGCGTCCACGTGACGGACGTCTTCCCGAGCTGCACGATCATCGTCGCCTCGAGCGCCGCTCTCCCCGGTTCTTCCCTCAGCCGGGGGCGCCCCCGCCCCCCGCGCGGTGCCCCTCGGCGCTCGCCGCCGCGAGCTCCCGGCAGGCGAGCGCCCGCGCGAGGTCGTCGCTCGCCTCGCGGAGCATCCGCACCAGCATCGGCAGCCGCGGCGCCGCCGGCGCGCCGTCCGGGGCCCGCCCGAGCGCCGCGGTCCGCGCCTCCGCGCGGGCGACGAGGTCCCGCTCGACGCGGTACGAGGGGAACAGATGCGTGAAATACGCGGACGCGAGCTCGTGCGTCCGCGTCTCGAAGACCTGCTGCACCCGCTCGAAGAACGCCTGCGCGTACGGCTCGAGCAGCGCGCGCTGGAACGACCAGTTGAAGCCCGACATCGCCGCGCTGGTGAGGTGCAGCGAGCCGTACCCGTCCTCGTGGAAGCGCGCCCACGCCGCGGCCTTCGCCGCCGGATCCGGGCGCGCGGCCTCGGCGCGCAGCGCGGCGCGCTGGCCGCGGTCCGACGGGTCGCGCTCGCGCTCGGCCGCGAGCCGCTCCTCCGCGCCCTCCATGCCGCGCGCGATCCACTTCACGGCGACCGTCCAGCGCATCTCCTGGTCGATCTCGAGGCCGTCCACCTCGATCTCGCCGTCCGCGAGGCGCGCTGCCAGCGCGAGATCCGGCGCGGAGTACGCCGCGTTGAAGAGCGCCCGCGCCCACACGATCTGCGCGTCGCCGCGGGGGGCCGACCGCAGGGCCGCGAGGGCGAGGCCGGTGAACGCGCTCGCCTCGGCCTCGCGCAGGGGATCCGGCACGTAGCGCGCGAGCGCCGTCACCGCGTTCGTGAGCACCGGGTCGACGAGCGAGAGGTCCGGCTCGGCGGGCAGCTTGTCCCTCACCAGCGCGAGGTACGCGGTGGAGGCGAGCTTCTGGTCGCGCACCATGCTCCAGAGCGACGACCAGAGCAGCGTGCGCAGGAGCGGATCCTCCACGCGGCCCATGTGCTCGCGCACGAACGCGAGCGAGGCCGGGTCGAGCGCGATCTTCGCGAACGTGAGGTCGTTGTGGTTGGGGAACACGAGGAGCGGCGCCCGCTGCCCCCGCGCGGCGGCGATCTCGGTCGCCGCGCCGTCGATCTCCGCGGGCACCGAGTCGACGACGAGCGCGCCGCCCTCCTCGCGCGCGAGCGCGACGTCGATGCGGTGCGGCCGGAGGGTCGGGTAGTCGGCGGGCGCCGTCTGCAGCACGCGGAGCCGGCCGATGCGGTCGCCCTCGGGCTCCCACTCGGCCGTGAGCGTGTTGAGGGACGCCTGCTCGAGCCAGAGGCGCGACCACGCGCCGAGGTCGCGGCCGGAGCCCTCCTCCAGCGCGGACAGGAACTCGCGCAGCGTCGCGTTGCCGTACTGGTAGCGCTTGAAGTACCGGCGCATCCCCTCGCGGAAGGCCGGGAGGCCGATCGCCGCGACGAGCTGCTTCATCGCGGCGGCGCCCTTGCCGTACGTGATGCCGTCGAAGTTCAGGAACGTGTGCTCCGTGTCGGCGAGCTCCCCGGCGATGGGGTGCGTCGTCACGAGCTGGTCCTGCCGGTAGGCCCAGCTCTTCATGACGTTGAACGCCTTCCAGACGGCCGGCTGGAACCGGGTCGCCTGTTCCATCGCGAGGAAGGCCATGTACGTGGCGAAGCTCTCGTTCAGCCAGAGATCGTTCCACCACCGCATGGTCACGAGGTTGCCGAACCACATGTGGGCCATCTCGTGGAGGAGCACCTCCGCGCGCGTGAGGCGCTGGTGGTCCGTCGGCGGGTCCCGGAAGATCATGCGCTCGCTGTGGGTCACGGCGCCGACGTTCTCCATGGCGCCGGCGTTGAACTCCGGGACGAAGACCTGGTCGTACTTGCTGAAGGGGTAGGGGTAGTCGAAGAACTCCGGGTAGAAGTCGAAGCCCTGCTTCGTGATCGTGAACAGCTCCTCGGCGTCGAGGTGCCTCGCGAGCGACCTGCGGCAGTAGAGCCCGAGGGGGATGCCGCGGTGCTCGTCGCGGACGCCGCTGTACGGGCCGGCGATCAGCGCGAAGATGTAGGTGCTGAACCGGGTCGTCTCCTCGAACACGCGCGTCGTGCGCCCGAGGCCCGCGCCGAACGTGCGGGTGACGCGGGCGTTGCCGATGACCTCCCAGTCCTCGGGCGCGGTGACGGAGAGCCGGTAGCTCGCCTTGATGTCCGGCTGATCGAAGCAGGGGAAAACGCGGTGGGCGCTGAACGGCTCGAGGTCCGAGTAGACGTAGTCCTCGCCGTCCTCCGGGTCGCGGAAGTGATGGAAGCCGTCGCCTGTGTGATCGTAGTCGTTCTCGTAGACGACGCGCACGCGCGTCTCCGGGGCGAGCAGCCTCCCCGGGAGGAGGATGCGGCAGTCGGACCACGCGGGCTCGATCTCGACGCCGTTGATCTCGAGCCGCTCGATGCGCCCGCCGCGGAAGTCGATGAACGTGTCGCCGTGGCCGCGGACGTCGAAGTACGCGACCGCCTCGCCTCGGTAGCCGCTCTCGCCGCGCGAGAGGTCGAGCGAGAGCTCGTAGCGCGCGCTGCCGATGCGCGCGGCGCGCTCCTCGGCCTCGCGCTGGGTGAGCACGTCCCGTCCAGGGCCACCGGTCTTCTCCGCCATCATGCGCGCACACCCTAGGCCGAAGGGCCGGAGGGAGGCCAGCGATCTGCCGTGGTCGCGGTCGCTGCGCGGTCGGGCGACCGCGCCGCGTGTCCGGCTGCCGCGTGGCCGCGAGGCGGCACGAGGGGGCGCCTGCCAGGCGGCCGGGCGAGGGACGAGGGAGCGGACGACCGAGCGAGTAGGCCGTCCTGCACGGGCGACACACCGGGGCTCGGACCCCTCGAAAACGCCAGGTCGAGCGAGTTTCGGGGCAAGTTTGTGCCAGAGAACGCGTTTTCGGCGAAATTCTGTGCCAAACACCCGCATGCACCCTCCTCGTTGTGCCAGAAGGGGGTGCCGGACCCCTCCGGACCGCACAGCAGAGCGCGCGGGGTGCCGGCTCTCCCCGGGCGCAAGGAGCGCGAGCGGGTGAGCGCTGCGCGGCTCGTCGTGGCCTGGAGCGCCCTCGAGGGGCCGAGGACGTGCGTGTGCCGTGGTTTCGCCTACGCGGGCTCGCTATGCTCGGAGCATGCAGCGCGCGCCGACGTCCTGGGTGATCGACCCCGACGATCCGCGGGCCCCTCCGCAGGAGCTCTGGGACCGCATGACGCCGGAGGAACGGCAGCGCGTCCTCGACACGCTCCCGTCGGAGTTCGAGATCTCCGAGGCGTGCCCTCCCGAGGGCGACTTCCACTTCAACCCGAAGGTGGCGGCCAGGGACGCGCTGGGCGGGTACTTCCAGCGCATCGGCCGGCGCGTGTACCTCGCGTGCGAGCTGCCGGTGTACTACCCGGCCGAGCGGATGTTCGCGCCCGACGTCATCGCGGTGCTCGACGTCGAGGTGAAGGAGCGCGCCCACTGGTCGGTGAGCGCCGAGGGCAAGGGGATCGACTTCGCGCTGGAGATCCTCTGGCGCGGGAAGAGCAAGAAGGACCTCGAGGACAACGTCACCCGCTACGCGTCGCTGGGCATCTCCGAGTACTTCGTCTTCGATCGCAGGCGAAGGCGGCTGCGCGGCTTCCGGCTCGCCGAGGGCAGCGCGCGGTACCAGCCGATCGTCCCGCAGGAGGGCCGGCTCGCGAGCACGGTGCTCGACCTCGACCTGAGCCTGGAGGGAGACCGGCTGCGCTTCTTCCACGGGCTGGCGCCGCTGCCGGAGACGCATGAGTTGCTCGCCCGGCTCGGCTCGATGGTGGGCGATCTCGAGGCGCGCATCGAGGAGACCGAGATGAGCCTCGACGAAGAGCGGCGCCGCCTCGATGCGGAGCGGCAGCGCGCCGACGAGGCCGAGCGGCGGCTGGCCGAGGCCCTGGCGGAGCTGGAGCGCATCAAGCGCGAGCGCGGCTGAGCGCACGCAGAGGCGCGCGACTCCCCTGGTCCCAGCCGAGCTTGGCTCAGGGCGCCGGAGGGCTGCGGCGCCACACGAGCGCGACGGCGATCCCCGCGAGCGCGAAGGCCGCCTGGAGGAGGTGGACGAGCAGCGAGATCGCGACGGCGGAGCTCGCGGTGAGGCCGAGCAGCGGGGCGGCGAGCGTGAAGGCCCCGTCGGTGGCGCCGATCTGGCCCGGGATGAGGTCGCCGGCGGCCGTGCCGGCGGCGCCCACGCCGTACGCGGCGAGCGCGCGGAGCGGGCCGCTCTCGACGCCGACGACGGCGAGCAGCACGCCGTACTGCGCCGCCTGGAGCGCGCGGCCCGCGAGGCAGGCGGCGAACGGCCAGGCCGGGACGGGCGGGCGCTCGTGGACGGCCTCCTGGAAGGCGGCGGCGAGCTGGCCGGCCCGGGCGAACCGCCGGGTGATCCACGCCGAGGCGGCGCGCTGCCGCGCGGCGAAGGCGACGCCGAGGCCGCTCGCGACCAGGAGGGCGGCGTGCGCGAGCACGCCGAGGGCGAGCGGAGAGGCGCCGCCGATGTGGAAGAGGGCGACGGCCGCGAGGAGCGACAGCGGGGCCGAGGACAGGAGCGCGAGCGACTGGTTCGCCGTGGCGATGGCGGCCGCGCGCGCGGCGCCGACGTGGGGGGAGAGCAGCGCGGCCCTGACCGCCTCGCCCGCGGGGCGGCCGGCGGGCATCAGCGTGATGACAGGGTAGGTGACGACGTGGATGCGAAGGAGCTCTGCAATCGGGACGCGGCGCGGCGCGCAGAGCACGCCGGTCGCGAGCGCCTCGCAGCCGATGCGCGCCGCCTCCAGCCCGATCAGGAGAGGCGCAAACGGCGCGGCGCGGGTCACCGCGGCGAGCATCTCCGCCGCGCCGACGTGGCGGATGAGCGCGGCCAGGGCGGCCAGGCCGAGGCCGCCGAGCGCCGCGTGGAGCAGCGCCTTTCGCCGCGCGCGGCGGGCGGCGGGCGCGTCCGGGGCGGCGGGCGGAGCGGCCGGGACGCGCGCCTCGTCGCCCGGCGCTGGACTGGAATCGCTGCCGGCGCATTCCTCTGCCGCTCGGGCCGGAGGCAAGGGAGCCATGGGAAGGGGGTGTGCTGCGAGGAGCGTGCCGGCGCCGTGTGGGTGCGGCGTGCGCACGCGGCGGTGAGCTGCCTCGCGGAGCGCACGCGCCATGCGCATGCAGCGCGCGCACGCGGCGGTGAGCTGCCTCGCGGAGCGCACGCGCCATGGGCATGCAGCGCGCGCACGCGGCGGTGAGGGTTCGAGCTCCTCGGCGAGCAGGAGCTCACGTGGGGGCCTCCGGACGAGCCGCGGTGAGCGCCCCGGTGCTCGCGGGCGCGGCCGCTCACGCCGGATCGAGCGGGGCGTGGAGCCGCGTGCCGGGCACGACGATGCCCCCGCGGTCGCCGGGCGTCAGCGCGCCGTACCGCTCGCGGAACACCGGCGGCAGCGGCCGCGCCCCGGGCGGAGCGAGCCAGAGGCGGAGCAGGTGCCGCTTGCGATCCGGGTCGGGCCAGTCCTCGAAGGCCGTCCGATCGTGGAGCAGCGTGTGGTTGTGCACGAGCTGGATGTCGCCCGGGCGGAGCTCCATGGTCATGTGGAGCGCGGGGTCGTTGGCGAGGGCATCGAACAGGTCGAGCGCCTCGATCTGCCGCGCGGTGAGCGGCGGGACGTCCGGAAAGCGGCGGGCCGACTCGATGTATTGCCGCTGGTAGATGCCGGACAGGAGCCCTGTGTGCCAGCTCAGCACCGGGATGCGGAAATAGGGCCGCTCGCCCGCCGGCACCTCGCTCCGGCGATCGGTCTCGATCGGCGCGAACAGCGCCTCCGTCAGGTCCGGGCGCGCCCGCCGCATCTCGTTGTACAGCGTGACCGAGCTGACGAGCGCCGAGAGCCCGCCTGCCCTGGCGGTCCGGAGGCACAGCAGCGCCACGACATCGCACGAGTCGGTGTGGAAGGTCTGCCGCTCGCGCGTCTGGTAGATGCGCACGCTCGGATCCTGGCTCGACAGGCCGAGGTCCTTCACGTGACCGAGGACGTGCCCTCGCGCGTTCTGCGAGCGCGCGCTCCCCAGGTGGCTGCCGATGCCGAGGAACGCGATCGCGGCCGCGCGGAGGCCGCCGCGGTCGAGCCACGGGCCGCGCAGCCCGCGGAGCAGGGCGAAGCCGCGGCCGTCGAGCACCTCCACGAGCACGCGGCGGAGGCGCGCGGCGAGCGATGGCAGCGGGAAGGCCTCGCTTCGGAGGTGCGCCGGATCGGCGCCGGTCTCGGCGAAGCGGCGGACCGCGGCCTCGACCTCCTCGATCTCCGTCGGCGTGATGTGCTCGATCCAGCCGCCGCTCTGCGCCATCGCGGGGCCGTACCAGGCCGCCGGGCCGGGGATCTGCGCCGGGATCTGCGAGAGGTCGGTGCTCGGTGCGGTCACTTCGGAGCTCATCGTCTGGCCTCGGGCCGCGGCGCTCTGGGCGAATGCCGCGGGCGCGCACCCGGCGCGCTGCGGCTCTCGCTGCGAGACGATCCTCGTGCGGCTTTGCCTGGAGGGGACGGTACCAGCGGAAGTATCTTGCCGCGATGCCGATCCCCGACTTGGCCCGCGTGGGCGCCTTCCTGGAGGAGGTCGCGAGCGAGCACATGCTGCCTTCCTGGCGCCGCCTGGCGCCGGGCGACGTGACATCGAAGGCGACGGTCGCTGACCCCAGCGACGTCGTGACGACGGTGGATCTCGCGGTGGAGCGGCGCCTGACCCGCAGGCGCCGCGCGGCGGCCGCTCGCGGGGAGAGCACCCCCGCGAGCGGCCGTGGTACCGTGCATGCGTGGCTGGCCGGCGCAGCGATGAGCGCGTGAGCGCACCGACGGCGCGCGCGGAGCGGGCCAGGCCGCCGCTGGCCCAGAGCCTCCGGATCACCGTCCTTGCGGGGAGCGACGCGGGCCGCTCGGCGACGATCGCGGAGCGCCGCGCGTCGATCGGCCGCGCCCGCTCCGCGGAGCTTTGCCTGAGCGACCCCGCCGTCTCCTCGTTTCATGTGGAGCTCTCCTCCGTCGAGGGCGGGCTGCGCGTGCGCGATCTCGAGAGCACGAACGGCACCTACTTCGCCGGCGCGCTGATCGAGAGCGCGGTCGTCCCGTCGGGCGCGGTCCTCGAGCTGGGAGACTCCAGGATCCGGGTCGAGGCAGGCCACGCCTTCGCCCTGCCCAGCCACGACGCCAGGAGCTTCGGCGAGCTGCGCGGGGCGAGCGCGGCGATGCGCGAGCTCTTCCACGTGCTCGCGAAGGTCGCGCGCACCGAGCTCGCCGTGCTCTTCGAGGGCGCGACCGGCACGGGCAAGGAGCTGGCCGCGCGCGCCGTGCACGCGGCGTCGGCGTGCGCGGGCGGGCCGTTCGTCGTGCTCGACTGCACCGCCATCCCCGGGAGCCTCGCCGAATCGGTGCTCTTCGGGCACGATCGCGGCGCGTTCACGGGGGCCTCCGAGGCGCGCGGCGGGATCTTCGAGGCCGCCGACGGCGGGACGCTGTTCCTCGACGAGATCGGCGAGCTCCCGCTCGAGCTTCAGCCGAAGCTGCTGCGCGTGCTCGAGCGCCGCGAGGTCCTGCGCGTCGGCAGCACCGCGGCGCGGCCGCTGCGCGTGCGCGTGCTCTCTGCCACATGGCGCGATCTCCGGGCGATGGTGAACCAGGGGAGGTTCCGCGAGGACCTCTACTTCCGCCTCGTCCAGGCGCGGGTCGAGCTGCCGCCGCTCGACGCGCACCGCGAGGACGTGGCGCTGCTCGTCGGCCACTTCCTCGCGTCCCGCCCGGCCGGCGCGCCCGGCGCGCGCGCCATCTCGGACGAAGCGCTCGACGAGCTCTGCGGGCGCGACTACCGGGGCAACGTGCGCGAGCTGAAGAGCGTCGTGGAGCGCGCGGCCGCGCTCGCGGACGGCGAGGTGGTGACGGCGGCGGACCTCGCGTTCGAGCGGATGCTCTCGGGCGAGCGGCGGCGGGCGCCGCACGAGGCGCACAGGGCGCGGAGCTCGGAGCTGCCTCCCGAAGGCGCGCCGGGGGACGCGCTCGCGCCGTTCAAGGAGGCGAAGCGCGGGCTGATCGAGGAGTTCGAGCGCGACTACCTGACACGGCTCCTCGCGCGCGCGGGCAACAACATCTCGCGCGCGGCGGCGCTCGCCGGGCTGGAGCGCCACAGCCTGCGGGATCTCCTGCGCAAGCACGGCCTGCGCGACGCCGCCGGGTAGGGCCGCGCAGGCGCTCCGTCGCCGAAGCAGGCGCAGTCCGTCGCTCCTCCGGCGAACGTGTCCGCCCACCAGTCCTTGCGGCGTCGCCGTACGCAAGGCGCTCGCGCGCGTCGACTCGGCCCTCTAGGATGGGCCGATCGTGATGCGATCTGCGGAGCCTCGCGGAAACGACCTCGTCGCGGGGAGATACCAGGTGATCCGCCGCCTCGGCGCGGGAGGCATGGGAGAGGTCCACGAGGCCCTGGACATGAGGGCGCCGGGCCGCCGCGTCGCGCTCAAGGTGCTCGACGCGGCGCTCGCCGACGATCCGCGCGTCGCCGCGCGGTTCTTGCGCGAGGCCGAGACCGCGAGCGCGATTCGCCATCCCGGCGTCGTCTCGATTCACGGCGTCGAGACGGACCCCGCGCGCGGGCCCGTCGTCGTGATGGAGCTGCTCGAGGGCACCTCGCTCGACCGGGTGCTGGCGCAAAGGCTGCTCGGCGCCGAGGAGGCCGCCGCGCTCGGGATCGAGGTGTGCGAGGCGCTCGCCGCGGCGCATGCGTGCGGCGTGGTTCACCGGGACATCAAGCCGGGCAACCTGCTGCTCCTCAGGGAGCCGTGCGGCGGGGCCTCGGTCAAGGTGCTCGATTTCGGCATCGCCTCGGCCGCCGGCGCGCCTGCGCTCACGGCCCCGGGGGAGTTCCTCGGCACGCCGACGTTCGCGAGCCCGGAGCAGCTCGCGGCCGACCCGGCGGTCGACGCGCGGAGCGACGTCTACTCGCTGGGAGCGACGCTATTCGCGGCCGTGACAGGCGGTCCGCCGCGCCCGCACCCGGACGCCGAGCTGCGCTCACCCGAGCGGATCCGCGAGGCGCTGGCGCGGTCGGGCGCGCCTGCGCCGTTCCTCCGCGCGGTGGAGGTCGCCCTCGCCCCGAGGCCGGACGAGCGCCACGCGTCGGCGCGCGCGATGGCCGCGGCGCTCCGCGAGGCGCTCGGCGACGGCGCAGCGCGCCTCACGGGGCGGCTGCGAGCGCTGTCCGAGCCGACCGACATCGTCGACGCACCGCGCACCGCCAGGGGCCGGATGAGGCGGCCGCGCAGCCCGGAGGAGACGGCGGACGCCGGCGCAGGCGCGCCGCCGCGGCCGCGCAGCCCGGAGGAGACGGCGGACGCCGGCGCAGGCGCGCCGCCGCGGCCGCGCGGCCCGGAGGAGACGGCGGACGCCGGCGCAGGTGCAGGCGCGCCACGGAGGTCCTTGCAGGCGGCGAGCGCGCCGCGTGCAGCGGCTGCGGTGCTCGTCCTGGCCGGAGCCCTCGCGTGCTGGGCCGCTGGGAAGGACGCGCCGCCACCGGCGCTCCAGGCGCGGCGAGCTGCGGCGGCGCTCTCCTCCCCCGCCGTGGCCGCGAGGGAACGCGCGCTCGACGGGGCCCTCGAGCGCACCTGTCGCTCGTGGGGGCGCGCCCTCACCGCGCGCCAGCACGACGGCGGAGGGTTCTCCGGCATCCGCCAGGCGCCGCCGGCCGCCTGGGACACGGCGCAGCAGCTCTATGCATTGCTCGTCGCGGACCGCGCCTGCGGTGGCATCCTCGCCGAGCCGGCGCGGCGCGCGGCGCTCGGGTTCCTCCACGCGTCGCGCGGAGAGCACGGCTGGGCCGGCGCCCCGACCCACGCGGGGGTCGTTCAAGCCACCACGGTGGCGGCGGCGTGGGCCGCGCTCGCGTTTGCAGGCGCGGGCGACGCCGACGGCGCGGCGCGGGCGCTCGACGTGCTCACCGCAGCCCAGCACGCGGACGGCGGTTTCGCGCTCGGCGCAGGCCCTGGCGCGTCGCCGGCGTCTGCGGGATATCCGACCGTCATGGCGCTGTGGGCGCTCGTCGAGGCCGGACAGGCCCTCCCGGCCTCCAGCGCCGCTCGCGGCCGCGCGGCGGGCGAGGGCGCGGCGGCGTACTTGCGCCGGGCCCTCGCGGGCGACGCTGCGCCGGGCCACGCCGCGGCCGTGCGCGGGGTGGCAGGCCTGCTGGAGCAGGCCGCGTGGGTGCTCTGGCGCGCCCGCGCGGCCCACCCCGGCGCGGAGGACGCCGGCCTCGCGGCGCCGCTCGCGGCCGAGCTGATCGCGCGGTGCTCTCCCGAGCCCGACGCTTCCGCGCCGCGCTCGGGCTTCACGTGCGCGCGCCGCCCGAACGACGACGGCTCCGTGAAGCTCGATCTGCGCCAGGGCGCCGAGCCCATCGGCCTGTCGACGTTCTGGTTTCCGTGGGCCGGCCTCGCGAGCGCCGCGCTCGCGGCGGAGCCGGCGGCGCTCGACGGTCCGACGCGCGGACGGCTCGCGTCGCTCGCCCGGTGGGCGGAAGCCCATATCGCCGCGTCGCCCGAGCTCGATGCGCTCGAAGCGTACGTGCTCTCCGAGCACCTGCTCGCCGCCTCGGTGCTGCTCGAGCAACGGCGGGGGCGCGCCTCGAACCCCTCGGCGGGTGCTGTCGTGTTCGGGAGAGGAGCTGCAGCATCCGGAGGGCAGAGGTGAGGGCGCCTGGCATCGCCGACGACGCGGTCGCTCGACCCGCCCCTCCGGAAGCAGCGCGGGATGGCCGGGGTGTGCGCGCCGCGCCCACGCCTTGCGCGGTCACCCCTTGGGCTCGCCCGGGGGTGACGTTGCTCCGGGCTCACGCCGCTGCGCTCGGCGGGCACGAAGCACGGCGTCGGCGCTGAACACCGCGAGCCCGCTCCAGATGAAGGCGAAGCTCACGGCCTGGGCCGTGGTGAACGGCTCGTCGTAGACCAGCACGGCCAGCAGGAACTGGCCGCTCGGCGCGAGGTACTGGAGGAAGCCGACGGTGGTCAGCGACAGGCGGCGCGCCGCGTTCGTGAACCAGACGAGCGGCAGTGCCGTGATGATGCCCGTCGCGGCGAGCAGGAGGTGGGTCCGCAGATCGGCGTGGCCCGCGGCGCCGGCGCCCTCGGCGTGGAGGGCGGCCAGGTAGGCCGCGCCGAGCGGGGCGATGAACAACGTCTCCAGGGTGGAGCCGGGGAGCGAGCCGACGGCGGCGACCTTCCGCAGCAGGCCATACACCCCGAACGAGCTCGCCAGGCCCAGGGCGATCCAGGGGATCGAGCCGGCGCGCACCGCCAGGTACACGACGCCCGAGGCGGCGAGGCCGAGCGCGAGACCCTGGGCGGGCCGCAGCCGCTCGCGCAGGAAGAGCATGCCGAGGAGCACGCTGAGCAGCGGGTTGATGAAGTAGCCGAGGCTGGCGTCGAGCAAGCGCCCCACCGCGACGGCGTAGATGAAGAGGACCCAGTTCGCCGACACGAGCGCGCCGGTCACCGCCATCGCCGCGACGACGCGCCGGTCGCGCAGGGCAGCGCCGAGCGAGCGGCGCTGCCCTGCGGCCAGCGTGAGCGCCACGAACGAGAGCAGGCTCCACACGGTGCGATGGGCCAGGAGCTCGACCGCGCCGACGTGCCGGAGCTGCTTCCAGAAGACTGGGACGACGCCCCAGGAGCTGTAGGCCGCGATCCCGTAGGCGACGCCCCACGCGGCCTCCCTTCGGCTGTCGCGAGCATCTTCGGGCGTGCGCATCAAGGTCGTGCTTCCTCGGCGGCGTCGCTCGACGCCGCCCGTCGCCCGGCGCCGCTGCTGCGAGGCGCCGCTCGCGTTCGATCGGACGGCGAACATGGCGAACCTGCTCGGCCATTTCAAGTCCTGCTCACGAGCGCCGGGCTCGCAGGCTCGCCGCGAGGCCGCATGGCATCCGCGTTGCTGGTTGCGGGGCGCGGCGCTGGAGTCCGCAGCGAGCACAGCGAGGTAGGTATGCGAAGTGTCTACGCTTCAGCAGGGCTATGTGCAGCGATGATGGTCGCGTGCACGGGAGAAACGACCGGCGAGACGCGGCCTGGAGGCGCACACCCTGAAGACATGGGGTTCGTGACCGTCCAGTGGTCCATCGAGGACAAGACCGACGCCGCTCAGTGCAAGGCGCGCGGCGCGACCGCGGTCGAGCTGGTCCTCATCAACACGAAGAGCAACGAGGTCACGCGGCAGGTGGTCCCCTGCGAGCGGTTCGACGCGAGCGTGCAGCTCGTCGCCGACGACTATGTCGGGACGCTCTCTCTCGTCGACGACAACGGCAAGCCGGTCAGCGATCCGCAGGCGGTGGGGCCGTTCGCGGTCTCCGGGGACGAGTCGACGACCCGCAAGGTCAGCTTCCCCGCCGCCGGGAGCCACCGCGGTGCGCACCGGCAGCCCGAAAGGCCACGGCGGTAGGTCACAGGCGGATCGCGCCGGGCGCGCCCGGGCCCCTTCACGCGCCGATCGCGGGCCGATCGCGGCTGCCCGCCCGCGGCGGCGCGCGATCGAGCCGCCCTCACGGCGGCGAGGGCGCTCGGTCCCTCCCCGCACCGCCGGGGAGCCCGCCCCCTTCGATCAGCCGGAGGAGCTTGTCCTTCGTGGTCAGCCCCACATGACGAGCCACCTCCTTGCCCCCGACGAACGCGACGACGGTCGGGAACGCGCGGATGCCGAGGCGGCGGGCGATCGCCGGGCACCGATCGCCGTCGACCGCCACCACCTTCAGGCGCCCTGCGCCTTCCTCCGCCAGCTTGTGCAGGATGGGCGCGAGCGCGCGGCACGGCGGGCACCACTGCGCGGTGAGCTCGACGAGGACGGGCACCCCGGCCTCCAGCACCTCGGCGTCGAAGCTCGCCTCATCGATCTCGCGGACAGGATTCGTGGACATGGCGTGAACCTCCATGCCCTGGCAGGTCTCGAGGGCGGCATCCATTACAGCGCTCACCCGTTGTAATGTGGGGGCGGCTCGACACCTGACCTCCTGGACCATGGGCGCCATCAAGGACGCGGACGATCTCCTCAACCACGTGTCGCACCTTGTGCGCTCCGAGCGTTCGGCGCTCGCGGCGCTGGCGCGCGCGGAGGGGGTGACACCGGAAGATGCGGTCGACTGCGTGCAGGAGGGCCTCTGCACGCTGCTCACGCTCGCGCAGCGGGGCGCCCTCCCGGAGGACGTCGGCGCGTGGGGGGGCGTGCTCGCCGGGACGGTGCGGAACGCCGCGCGCAACCGGCGCCGCCGTCATTTCCGCGCCCGGCCGCACGACGACGTCGACGCGCACCCGGAGGCCGCGGGGGACGCCCCGGCGACCGACGAGGCGATCGCGCGCGCCGAGGAGCACGTCCGCCTGCGCGCGTGCGTCGAGGAGCTCTGCGAGATCCAGAAGGCCGTCGTGACGCTGCGCATGCTCGAGGAGCAACCCGGAGAGGACGTGGCGCGCGCGCTGGGCATCTCGGCCGGCCACGTCGCGGTGCTCCTGCACCGGGCCAAGCTCGCGCTGCGCGCGTGCATGACGTCGCCGCACTGAGCCCGCGCGCCGCGCGTGCTGCCGCGCGCCCTCGCGAGCGCGCGCGCGGCGCGGGCGCGCCGGTGTCTGCTATGTCTTGGGCGAGACGTCATGAGCGCTTCTTCGTCCGCTTCGTCCGCTTCGTCCGCTTCGCCAGCCTTGCGCATCCTCGCGCCCGATGAGCCGCCCGCGTTCGAGGTGGTGAACCCCGAGGGCCGCTCCAGCGCAGTCCTGCTCTGCGACCACGCGTCCAACGCGGTTCCGAGGAGCCTCCCCGAGCTGGGCAGGCAGCACGAGGCGCTCCGCGAGCACACCGGCTGGGACATCGGCGCGGCGCGCCTCTCGCGCCGCCTGTCCGCGCTCCTCGACGCGCCGCTCGTGCTCTCCGGCTACTCGCGGCTCGTCATCGACTGCAACCGGCCGCTGGGCTCGCCGACGTCCATCCCCGAGATCAGCTGCGGCGTGCCCATCCCCGGCAACGCCATCGACGCCGCGGAGGCCCGCGCCCGGGCTGACGCGTGCTTCTGGCCCTACCACCGCGCGATCACCGCGCTCCTCGACGCGCGGCGGGACCGCCGTGAGCGCACGGCGATCCTCAGCGTGCACAGCTTCACGCCCGCGATGCCCGGCCAGGACCGGCCGTGGCACGCGGCCGTCCTCTACGGGCGCGACCGCAGGCTCGCCGCGCCGTTCCTCGAGGCGCTGCGACGCGAGCCCGGGCTCTGCGTCGGCGACAACGAGCCCTACCGCGTGACCGAGGGCGGCGACTACGGGATCCCCACGCACGGCGAGGCCCGCGGCCTGCCCTGCGTGCTCCTCGAGATCCGCCAGGACGGCCTGCTGAGCGACGAGGGCGTGGAGGCCTGGGCCCAGCGCCTCGCGGCGAGCTACCGGGCCATCGAGGCGAGCGGCGTCGACCTGAACGCCCTCTCCACGGACGCCTCCGCCGGTCGGTGACGTAGGCGGGGCTCGGGGCCCGACGGCGAGGGGATCGCGCCCCTCGCCGTGGCGGGGAAAGTACGGCCTGCGATGATTGACAAAAAAAATTGTCAATGATACCCACGGCGGTGTGCTCGACGTCGACGTCATCGAGGATCCGGCCGCGGCAGCGGCAGCGCTCGAGCCTGTCAGGAGCCGGCTGCTCTCGGAGCTCTCGGCGCCCGCCTCCGCCGCGACGCTGGCCACGCGCCTGGGGATCGCGCGCCAGAAGATCAACTACCACCTGCGCGCCCTCGAGGCGCACGGGCTCGTGCGCATGGCCGGGACGCGCAAATGGGGGGGGCTGACGGAGCGCCTGCTGGTCGCGAGCGCGGCTTCCTACGTCGTGTCGCCCAGCGCGCTCGGGCCTGTCGCCGCGGATCCGGAGCGCGCCTCGGACCGCCTCTCCGCGACCTACCTCATCGCCCTGGGCGCGCGCGTCGTGCGCGAGGTCAGCGATCTCCTTCGGCGCTCGCGGGAGGCGGACAAGCGCCTCGCGTCGCTGTCGATCGACGCCGAGGTCCGCTTCCGATCTCCGGCGGAGCGCGCCGCCTTCACCGGCGAGCTCACCCGCGCCGTGACGGCGCTCGTCGCGCGCTACCACGACGACGCGGCGCCAGGCGGGCGATCGCACCGCCTGGTGATCGTCGCTCACCCCACACCCACACCGAACGAATCACCAGGAAAGGAGTCATCATGCCCGTGAGAAAAGACGCGTCCGGCCGTCGCAGCGTCGAGGCCGAGGTCGAGGTCCCCGGCAGCCCCGAGGAGGTGTGGCGCGCCATCGCGACCGGGCCCGGGATCTCGTCGTGGTTCGTGCCGAGCGAGGTCGACGAGCGCGAAGGCGGCACGACCGTCTCTCACTTCGGCCCGGGCACGAGCATGGATTCGGTCGCGACCATCACGGCCTGGGAGCCGCCTCGCCGGTTCTCCGCCGAGGCCCCGGAGGACATGGGACCCGGCGGCCCCAAGGTCGCCACGGAGTGGATCGTGGAGGCGCGGTCCGGCGGGACCTGCGTCGTGCGCGTGGTGCACAGCTGGTTCGCGAGCACCGACGACTGGGACAACCAGTTCGAGGGCCACATGCACGGCTGGGCGGCCTTCTTCCGCATCCTGCGGCTCTATCTGGCCCATTTCCGTGGTCAGCCCTGCGCGGCGTTCCAGCTGATGGGCGCCGGAGCCGAGCCCAGAGCCGCGACATGGGGCGCGCTCATCGGCCCGCTCGGGCTCGCCGGCGCCGCGGAGGGACAGCGGGTGAGCTCCGCCGCCGGCGCGCCGCCGTTCGCCGGGGTTGTGGAGCGCGTCGGCCCGAGCGAGCACCCGGAGCTGCTCCTCCGGCTCGAGGAGCCGGCGCCTGGCATCGCTCACCTGTTCGCCCTTCCCATGGCCGGGCAGATCTTCCTGCCGATCCGGCTGTACCTGTACGGCGACCGAGCGCTCGCCGCGGCGGCGCGCGACGAGCCCGCGTGGCAGGCGTGGATGGCCGAGCGCTTTCCAGTGCGCGGACCCGGTTGACCCTCCGAGGCACCTTGTCTCACGTGTGACGGCCTGACGCAGGCGAGCGTCCGCCGGGGGCGGCGGAGAGCGTCACTCGGGGACGGCGCACTTCGCTGCGAACAGCCCGATTCCCCTCGGTTTCCGGCAAAGGCTCGGGGCGGCACCGTTCGTGTATCGCCAGGCTCAAAGCAGCGCTCGGCCCTCGCGCCGGCGCTCGTTCAACGGAGTCGATGGAGGTACCGATGAACCATGCAGTCAATCCGAGGTGGTGGGATGATCACAAGACGTCCGGCTGGGACCGCGTGAAGGAGGCGCTGCGCCGCGACTGGGAGCAGACCAAGGCGGATTTCACCAGCACCAAGGGGCAGGAGCTCAACCAGGACGTCGGCGATACGGTGAAGCAGGCGCTCGGCAAGCAGCCGATCCCGCCGCGCTACGCGCCGAACACCGACTGGGACCAGGTCGAGCCGGGGCTGCGCTACGGCTGGGGCGCGGCGAGCCATTACAACGATCACACGGACTGGGACGATCGGGTCGAGAGCAAGCTCAAGGAGGAGTGGAACGACCTCAAGAGCGGGCGCACCTGGGACGAGGCGAAGAGCGCCGTGCGGCGCGGGTGGGAGTCGGCGCGGCGCAAGGTCTCCTGAGCAGAGCTCGGGGGCGCGGGCGCTGGACCCGGCAGCGAGGCGCGGGCGCGCAGCCCGGCGAGGAGCGCGGGACGCCGCTGCGCCCCTGCGCTCAGCCGCCGATGAGGTGCCGCGCGTAGCCGTACACGTAGACCGTGATGAGCGCGGCGGCAGCCACGTTGAGCAGGAAGCCTGTCCTGATCATCACCGGGAGCCGCACGTACCCGCTGCCGAACACGATGGCGTTGGGCGGCGTGCCCGCCGGCAGCATGAAGTCGCAGGACGCGGCGATCGTGGCCGCGAACAGCACGCCGAGGTCCTGCGGAAGTACGTTGAGCGCCACGTTCACGGTGGCGGTGTTGGAGGCCAGCGCCGACAGGGCGATCGTGCCGGCGCTGGCGAGCCCGATCTGCGCGAGCAGCGGCGCCTCGGCGACGACAGCGAGCTTCGCGGCCATCCACGCCGAGAGCCCGCCGCCCTCGATGCCGGCCGCCATCACGAAGCTGCCGCCGAGCAAGGCCAGCGTGCCCCAGGGCATCCTGCGCAGGGAGGCGAGCGAGAGGGCGCGCAAGGCGAGCAGGCCAAGCGCCGCAAGGACGGCCACGGTCGCCTCGTAGTGCTTGCCCTGCACCTTGAAGCCGGCCGCGGCGCCCGAGCCGAGCGCGGCGCCCAGGCCCTCGAGCGCGGCCTGGACGCGCGGCGCGAGCGCGGCGCGCAGCGGATCGCCGAGGATCCAGAGCGCGCTCGCCGCGGCGAAGACGGCGGCGACGGTCTTCTCGCCGCGGCTCATCGGGCCCATGGCCGCGAGCTCGCGGTCGAGCGCGTCGCGCGCGCGGCCGGGGCCGAGCCCGTCCCGCTTGCCGACGCGCCACAGGGCGAGCCAGAGCAGCGGGACGAAGAGGACAACGAACGGCAGGGCGATCGCCATGTACCGCAGAAAACCGAGATCGTGGCCGAGCTTGTCGGCGAGGAAGCCGCAGAAGATGGAGTTCGTCCCGCTGCCGATCTTGGTGCCGATCCCGCCGACGTTGGAGGCGTAGGCCACCGCCAGCATGATGGCCGTCCCGTAGTGCGTGAGCCTGCGCCCCCCGGCGGCCGACTCCAGCTGCGCGAGCAGGGCGAGCCCGATGGGGACCATCATCACGGCGGTCGCTGTGTTGGAGATCCAGAGCGAGATGGAGCTCGTCGCGACCAGCATGCCGAGCAGGAGGCGCTTCGGGTCCGTGCCGACGGCCCGCATGATGTGGAGCGCCACCCGGCGGTGAAGGCTCCACTGCTCCATGGCGGCCCCGATCGCCATGCCGCCGAGGAAGAGGAAGATGTAGGCGTCGACGAACGGCGCGGCGGCGCGGGCCGCGTCGCCCGAGAGCCCGCGGCCGAAGACGCCGAGCAACGGGAAGAGAACGAGCGGCAAGCAGGCGGTGAGCGCGACGGGGAGCACCTCGAAGAGCCACCACAGCGCCATCCACGCCGCGACCGCGGCCGCGTACGCAGGGCGGTGGCCGTAACCAGGGACGGCGTGGAGCCCGCTCGGGACGAGCGCGATCGCGAGGGCGGCGGCCGGACCGGAGGCGATACCGAGGCAGCGAAGCAGGCTGAGCCGCGCAGGTGGCGGGTGGCCTCGGTGAGGGGCGCCCGGCGGCGCGGCGGCGTGATCAGGGGGGCCCTGCATGGCGACTCTATCGCACACGTGCCTCCTCGCCGGCAGGCCGCGCCCTGCGCGGAGCGCGGCGGGCGCGACGCACGCGTGCTAGGCGTCAGCCGCTCCGCACGGCGCTCGCGCCGCCCGCAGGGCAGGAGAGCCGCCGTGTCCGATCCCCTCGTCGTCAACGATGCGCTGACCGCCCCGGCCGCGCTCCTCAGCTGGAGCGCCGTTCGCGCGTCGGGGCCCGGTGGTCAGAACGTCAACAAGGTCGCCTCCAAGGTGGAGCTGCGCTTCGACTTCGACGCGTGGCCGGAGCTCGCCGACGACGCCAAGGCGAGGCTGCGCGTGCTGGCGCGCGGTCGGCTCGACGCCGAGGGGCGGCTGTTCATCGTGAGCCAGCTGACGCGCGACCAGCTGCGCAACCTGGACGACGCGCGCGAGAAGGTGCGCGCGCTGATCCTGCGTGCGCTCGAGGTGCCGGTGAAGCGAAGGCCGACGCGGCCGACGCGTGCGTCGAAGGCGCGGCGGCTCGACGAGAAGCGGCGCACGGGCGAGAAGAAGCACGTGCGCCGCGGCGGGGGCGATCACGAGTAACGGCGCGCGCGGGCGCGGGGGGAGGGCGTCCAGCGCCCCCGCGCCGCAACGGCCCTCGCTCAGCGCTTGCGCCGGGAGCCGGCGACGACCTCGGCGGCGGTCGTCGCGGTCGCCGCGCGCTTGATCCATCGCCGTAGCTTGCCCAGATCCTCGCAGCCGGCGATCGCGCGGGCCACCTCGGCCGGCGTGGCGACCCCGCGCGACTCCAGCACCGTGAGGATGGCCTCCTGCGCCATCCTGATCTCGCCGCGCGCTTCACCACGCGCCTCGCCGCGCGCTTCACCACGCGCCTCGCCGCGCGCTTCACCACGCGCCTCGCCGCGCGCTTCACCGCGCGCTTCACCGCGCGCCTCGCCCTCCGCGAGCGCTGCCTCGAGCGCGGGCACGCGCTTGTCGAGCAGCGCGCGCGCCACGGCGTCGTCCGAGGACGCGGCCTCGAGGAGCGCCTGGATCGGCAGCGGGCGCACGAGGCAGGGATCCTCGATGACCGCATCCTTCGGCAGCGGGCGCCAGCCGTCGGTCTCGCGCGACCACTCCATCACCCGGCGCTGCTTCACCAGGATGCAGAACACCCGCCGCACGCCGCGGGCGATCAGCAGGCGCGCCTTCGTGGTCGGAACGGCGAGGGCCTGCTTGTCGCTGACCTCGAACGCCAGCTCCTCCAGCCGCCGCCGGCCCGCGCGGTCGGGCTTCTGCGCGAAGACGCTGGCGTCGGCCGCATAATCGCTGCCGAGGTCGGTCCGGGTCAGCATGTCCACGGCGCCCCGGTAGCCCTCGGCGACGTGGGCGCCGAGGACGTAGGTCAGATCGAAATGCTGTGTCGCGTGCGGCGGATCGGCCGGGGCGGCGTAGACCTCGACGCCGTGGAGGTACTCCACCCGCGTCTCGGGCGGCGCCAGCCGGTCGTCCACGTGCGGCGCGTGCGGGCGCGCCCTGCCGGCCGGAGGCGCCTGGACCGTGCGACCGGAGGCGCCGGCACCGGGAGCGAGGAGGACGTGATCGTGCCTGCGCATGAGCTCCATCCTAGCGCAGCCAGCGACCGGCGGGGATCGCGGCGCCGGCGTCCGCGCGCTTCCATCGCGCTGCCGCGTGGCGAGGCTCAGGCGCTCGCTCTCAGACAGCCCAGCTCGTAAAGCCCCATCCACCCGACCTCCGGGTCGGTGCATGCGCCCTCCCTCAGCTGCTCCACGAAGTCCTCGATCGGCTTCTCTACAACGTCGATGAACTCCGTCTCATCCAGCGCTTGCGCCCTGTCGCGCGCGCAGTCCACGGCCAGGAACGCGTGTCGTTCGATGGTCGAGTAAGCGCACTCCAGCGGGCGGCCGAGCGGCACGAGCCGCCCGGCGACATACCCCGTCTCCTCGAGGAGCTCGCGCGCCGCCGCCGCCTCCGGGGCCTCGCCAGGCTCGACGCCCCCGCCCGGGAGCTCGTCGAGGATCCGATCGGGCCCCGGCCTGTACTGGCGCGCCAGGATCACCCTCTTCTCGCGGGAGATGGCGAGGACGCAGACGACTCGCCCCTCTTTCTTGAGCGAGAACGTGCGGACCTGCCCGTCCGGGAGCTCGAAGGTGACGTCCTCGATCCTCCGCCACGGCGAGTGCTGGACCACGCGCCGCTCCAATGCCTTCCACCGTACGACCGTCATGACCAACCCACATCGTTCGCCCGGGCGGCGCGCCCGGTCAAGACATTGGCGCCGCCGGTCAAGGACGGGACGCGCGCTCGGGATCATTCTCTCTCGCATGACCTACCTCATCCCGAGCCAAGAACAGGCGCACGCGGGTCTGCGTGCCATCAAGGTCGTCCTTACCTCGGCCGGCCCCCTCGACGGGGCGCGGCGCGACGCGATCACCGCGGTGCAGCGGCACCTCCTTCACACCGACCTCGACATCGACGCGCTCGCCCCGATAGCGCCCGAGGAGCTCGCGCGCGCCGTCGAGGATCCCGCGCTGCGCGAGCAGCTCATCAACGGTCTCTGCGCCATGACCCTGTGCGGAGAGCGCGTCGACGAGCGCGAGCTGCTCGAGGTCGAGCGCTTCGCCGCGGCGCTCGGGGCGCGGCCGCACGCGGTCCGCCAGCTCCACCACCTCCACGAGCGGCGGCTGCTCCTCCTGCGCATCGACATCAGCCGGAATTCGCTGCTCGGCAAGAACGTGCGGCGCATGCTGGATGAGGGCGGCCTTTACGGGCTCGCCAGGAACGTCGCGAGCTTCGCGGGCATCCTGGAGAACGAGCCAGTCGCCGCGCGCTACCGCTCGCTCGAGGCGTACAGAGAGGGCACCCTCGGCAAGGCGCTCTTCACCTTCTATCGAGAGAACGGCTTCTCGTTCCCCGGCGAGAAGCGCGGCGTGCCCGAGGGCGTGCTCACGCACGACCTGAGCCACATCCTCGCCGGTTACGGCACGGACCTGCGCGGAGAGGCGATGACGATCGCCTTTCAGGCGGGGTATCGCCGCGAGAACCCGTTCGGCATCCTCGTGTTCCTGCTGGTGCAGCTCCAGCAGGGTGTCCAGCTCACCGTGCTGGCGCCGTCGCAGCAGGGGATGCTCGCGACGCCCGGGCTCGCCGACGAGCTCGTGCGATCGTTCGTTCGCGGAACGAAGATGAGCGTCGACCTGATGGACGACTGGGACTTCTGGGCCGACATGGCGGTGGATCTCGACGAGCTGCGCCGCCGTTACGGCGTCGTCCCCTGGGAGGCCGCGGCCTGATCCGGGTCCTCCGCTGGATCCGCCGGGAGGTGTGGAGGGCTCGCCGCGGCGCAGGGGGGCGCGCGGCGAGCCGGGGGCGCGCGCTTCACCCTCCGAAGCCGCCGGCGGCCGTCTTCGAGAACGACGCGCCGCCCTGGCTGGCGCGCACCGCCGACTGGGAGAACAGCGCGAACGCCTTGCGGACGTCCGCCGCGTCGCTCTTCGGCGTCAGGATCCAGCGGTCGTCGATCCCCATGTCGCGAAAGACGGCGCGGAAATCGGTGTTTCCGTCGTCGATGCCGATCGCCGCCACGATGTGGGCTTCGGCCCGCCGCATGTCACGGACGAGGGCGCACACGTCCTTGGCCTTGGCCCACGTCGAGCCCGCGTCGGCGCCGTCCGAGATGATCAGCGTGACGGTGCGCGCCGGGACGCCGCTCTGCGCGAACTCCTGCGCCTTCGCGATCACCGTTCCGAGCAAGACCACCGTCTGATCGTAGAGGGGCGTGCCGAGCATGGGATCGTAGTTCTTCGTGTCCATCTTCACGGCCTGGGCGATCGGGCAGTACGGATACAGCACCGCCCCGTTCAGGTAGCGGTTGTGCGCCAGGATCGAGTCGCGCTGCCTCGAGTCGGAGAGGGCGCCCACCACGAGGTTGTGCCCGTCCCTCACCGAGGGGGCGTTGCCGGCGAATTTGATGGATCCCGAGTCGTCGGGCATCACCGTGACCAGCACGACCTCCGACGACGCCACGTCGTCCACCTGCACGCCGAAGCCGGCCTGGATCTGCGCGCCCAGGTCGGTGATGTGCAGCGCCTGCATCGCCTCGGGCGAGAGCGCGCCGTCGTCCCGCGCCGCCTCGAAGAGCTGCTCGATGTCGAGCGAGCCATCGCGGCTGGTTCCGCTGTTGTTCTCCTTGTTCTTGCTCATCGGATCCTCCACGGTCATGCGCCCAGGCACGGAATCGGGTCGGTGCTCTTCACGAGGTTCATCCCGGCGGCGGCGAAGCGGGCGAGCGCCTTGTCCGCCTCGGCGGTGAAATCGACGGCGAAGCCCCCCTTGCCGTCGGGCACGGTGACCGGCGACATGCAGTCGGTCATCACGTAGATCTTCTTGGCGAGCGCGCGGTCGGTGAGCGCGATCTCCGTCAAGATGTCCTCGATCGAGCTGCGGACACAGTGGCTCGCGGCCTGGCCGGCGATGATCACCGCGTCGGCGTGGAGCAGCGTCCTCAGGAAGCCCGTGCTCCGCTGCGCGAGCGGCTGGCCGTCGTGCCGCGTCAGCACCTCGGGCTGCATCACCGAGTAGTTCTCGGTGAGCGGGTTGCCGCCCTTGACCTCGACCCACGACTGCACCCCGCGCGCGAACGCGTGGAACATCCGCGCCTCGTGCACGACGCCCGCGAGCGCGTGGCCGTCGCTGCCGAGGATGCAGTGCGGCGGCCACAGGTAGAGCTTGTATTTCCCGGCCTTCTCGAGCTCCTCGCAGTAATACCGGACCTGCTTCATGAGCCACGGGTAGCTCCCGCCGCAGAGCCACTTCGCCACCGCGGGGTTCGGCCGCACCTCCCCCGCGTCGATCTGCGCCGTCGTGATCTCGCGGTGCGCGGTCAGCGGGCGGTCCTCGCGATCCACCCAGAAGGCCGGGAAGAAGATCTGGTAAGCGAAGTGGGTGTCCATCGTGACCGTGATGTTCGTGATCGACGCCAGGTTCCTGTAGATGAACTCGGCGATGCGGCGGCTGTCGTCGACCGCGCCCGTGCCGCTCCTGCCGGCGACGTAGAGCGAGCCCTGCGGGAAGCAGAAGTCCTTCTGCACGTCGATGAGCAGGAGGTGGACGTTCTGCGCGTCCGCGGCCGACGGCTTCACGCCATGCGCCTTCCGCCACGCGGCGGCGGCGGCGTGCAGCGCCTCTTCCTTGGGGTGAAAGCCCCACCGCTCGGCGTTCTTGGCGTCATAGAAGGCGGGCAGGGGGAGCTCTGTCGATTTCATGGTCTCTCTCTCCTCTCGATCGGCCCGCGAGCGCGGGCCGTCAGCTCAGCGTGGATTCACGAGATGCGAAGCAAGGTGATCGCCTGTGCGTCGACGACGAACAGGCCCTCTGGGCCGACGAGCAGCCGGGAAGCCTGGGTGACGAACGGCTCGGTGCCGGGGAACTGCCGGGTCTCCACGAGCGCGCCCCCGCGGACCTCGACGCGGACGACGCCGCTGTCGGTCGCCGAGAGAAGGAACCCGGAAGCCGCGCACTTGCCGGTCAGCGCGCCGAGCCAGGAGCCGCCTTCCCCGTCGCCGTCGGCGACCGCCTCGACCGCGCCGTCCTCGCGCACGACGACGCACCGGTGCACGGTCCGGCCGGCTTGCTCGGCGGCGAGGAACAGCCATGCGCGCCCGGCGCGGGGGCGCCCGCGGCCGTCGTCGGGGCGCCCGCGGCCGTCGTTGGACGGCGAGCTCGGGCCGGCGTCGAAGACGCAGGTCGCCGCGGTGAGCTTGCCGCCCGGGAAAGGCAGCTTGACCGTGTCCTTGAGGCCGGGCCGATCGGCGTCGAAGACGAACGCTATCGAGACGTTCCCGGCGCGGTAGAAGCCGAGCCCGAAGGTGGGACCCACCCAGAACAGCGTTTGCCCGGCGAGCACCTCGCCCATCGGCACGGCGTCCGCCTCGCCCGAGAGCGCGGCGGCGCCCGGCCTCCCGCTGCGCAGGAGCTGCCCGCCGCGCGTCCAGTAGCGGGCGCGCGCGTTGACGTCGAAGATGGGCCTCGTCCCGACGCAGTCCACCTGGATCCGCTCGGGCGCGGCCCCCGGCGAGAGCACCACGAGATCGCCGCCCCGGCCGATCAGCGTGGCGCTCCCGTGCACCGCGAAGCGCATCGCGGGGTGCGGCGCGCCGGACATCACGACGGACCGGTCCTCGCGCAGGAAGCGGCCGCCCTCGTTCACGAGATACGAGAGCCCGCCCGGGCCGAGGGCCGCGGCCAGGATCACCCCGCGCGTGCTCAGGATCCGCGTCGCCAGCACCTCGCCGTGGACGACGGTCGACTCCTTCACGACGGCCCGCGCGGCGCCCGCGCAGGCCGGGCAGGCAGGGCGCGCGTGCTCGACGCCGCACGAAGGGCACCTCGTCCACGCGAGCGCGTCGAGCAGCCGGCGCGGGAACACGCCGCGGCGGTCCTCGACGAAGACGCGGTAGAGCGCGTCCAGGAGGTCGTCCGGCAGGACGCGGTACGGGGTGGCCGGCTTCGGATACCGCACCTCGCGGTCGAACACGGTGATGCGGCGGAGCGGCCTCGCGCTCTCGGGCACCCGCGCCGACGCGGACCGCGGCCGGAAGACGCCGCCATAAGGCCCCACGCAGAGCAGGCTCTGCATGACCATCACGGCGAACGCGTACCAGTCGGAGTCCTGCGAATACGGCCTCGACAGGAGCGGCCGGGGGAGCGAAGGGTCGCAGAGCAGCGGATCCACGAAGCGCTCGGTGAACACCTGGCAGAGGTACGGGCCGAACTGGAAGCTGTCGGCGTCGATGACGAACACCTCGCCGCCGGCGACGAGCACGTTGAGATCGTTGAAGTCGCCGATCACCACGCCCCGGTCGTGGATCGCCGCGACCGCCCGGTGGAGCCGCGCGAGCACCTCGGACACCGCGGCCGACGAGAGCCCGCCGTGGCGCATCGACGGCTCGCCGTAGCGCAGGAGCGGCTCCGCGCCGCGCACGAGGCGCATGGCGTAGCCCACGACGCGCTTCCTGGCTTTATCGGTCGCCAGCTCGAGGGGCGCAATCACCTGATCGGGCAGCGCCGGCGGGAACGCGCGCAGCTTGTCCTGGTGGCGCTCGATGCGCACCTCGGCGGCGCGCTGCTCGACGTCCTGTCCGGCGTAATCCGGGTGATCGGGCGTCTTCCAGACCTTGAGCGCGCGGCCGTCGCCGAGGTCGAACACGTCCGCCTCACCGCCTTTGCCGATCGAGGCCCGAGGGTCGAGTCGAACTCGCTTTGAACCAAGAACAACGTCCACAGTCGCCTCCTCCGGACGCAATCGAACCGAATCGAGCGCAAACACGCGCAAACACGCGCAAACACGCGCAATCAATCGCAAACACGCGCAAGCACGCGCACACGCCCTGTCGTTGCCCTCCGCGACGCCTGCGCCTCCGCGCAGGGCCGCGCCTCAATCGCGGGCGCCCTGCGCCCTCCGCACGACGACCACCGTCGTGTCGTCGCGGAGCAGCCCGCCTTCGCGCTCCATCCGCTCTTCCTTCCACACGGGCCGCGTCACCGATCGGTTGATGAGCGCGAGCCGCCGCCTCACGGCGTCGGGGTTCCGGAAATACCGGTCGTCCTCCCAGAACCTCGACAGCGGGCCGACCTCGCCGCCCCCCGGGATCTGCCGTGACGACGACTCCAGCAGATCGATCGCGCCGTCGGTCCCGAGCAGGGCAGTCCGGAGCGCGCTCGACGGGAAGGCGCGGTGCACGGTGAAGCGCGGCGCCTCGCCGCCGGGCGGCCGATCGAGCAGGCCATACCCGAGGTACGGGGGCTCATCCCTCGGGAAGGGGCCGAGCCGCAGGAGCTCGTCGCCGAGCGCGATGAGGCCGTCGCCGAGGGAGAACGCGCACGCCCTGTCGCCGGAGATCGCGAGGCCGACCACGGTGAAGAGGAAGAAGGTCGACACGACCTCGGCGAAGCTGCCGCCCATCCCGGCGGCCACGTCGCGGAGCGGCGCGAGCGCCCCGCGCCGCACGTCTTCCCACGTCGCGGGCGAATCGAGGTCTCCGCCGCGCCGGAGCGCGCCGAGCACCTGCTCGGTCACGATCCGCGCCCCGAGCGCCGCGCCCACCTCGCTGCGCGCGCCGCTGCCGCAGCCGTCGCACACCACGGCGACGAGAGAGCCGCCCTCGGCCCGGAAGGCATAGGCGTCCTGGTTGGGCCGCCCCGCGGCGAGGTGATCGGTCCCGATCACCGTCCCTCCGGCGACCTCGAAGGCCGAGCCCCCTCCCATGTCAGCCAGGAAAGCGACGTCGCGAAGCATGGAGTTCCCTTCTGCGCCCGGCGAGGGCGCGCTGCGGCCGGACCCGGGCAGACGGAGGCCGGGGCGCGCGGTCCTCCCGGCGCCGGAGCTCTACCGTCCTCTCGGCGGTCAACGCCGACCGTCAGCGCCCGCGCCCGGCGAGCACCCGATCGTTCGTGTATCTTACACACCAAGCTTAGTGTTCGTAGTACACGTTGTCAACCCGGGCGCCGGCGTTCCGGCCGCGCTTCCGGAGGCGTTCGAGCGCGTCGCCGACATGCGAGCCGGCGCCTGCTTCAGATCTCGAAGCTGAAGCCGTCCTTCTCGAGCCGCTCGTACTTCCGACGGTCGAACCGGTAGAGCCGCGCCGCGCGGTGCGCGACGTCCTGCTCGACCTCGTCGAGCTCCACGAGCAGCCCGGTGCCGAGCGCCTTCTTCCGGAAATTGCGCTTGTCGAGCGGGCGCTCGAGGATCGCCTCGTAGAGGCGCTGGAGCTGCGACAGCGTGAACTTCGGCGGCAGGAGCTCGAACCCGATCGGCCGGTACCGCACCTTGCCCTTGAGCCGCTCCAGCGCGACCGGGAGGATCTCGTCGTGATCGAAGGCGAGCGCCGGGGTGTCGTCCACCGCGAACCACGCCGCCTCGCGCGCGTCGGTCGCGGCCTTGACCCGGTGATCCCGGAGCTTCACAAGCGCGTAGTACGCCACCGAGACAACGCGCTCGCGCGGGTCCCGCCCGAGGGCGCCGAACGTGTAGAGCTGCTCCAGGAACACCCCCGAGAGCCCCGTCTCCTCCGCGAGCTCCCGCCGCGCGGCGTCGTCGAGCGCCTCGTCGACGCGCACGAACCCGCCCGGGAGCGCCCACCTGCCGCGGAACGGCTCGAGCTCCCGCCGGATGAGGAGGACCTTGAGATCCTCCTCGTCGAGGCCGAACACGACACAATCCACCGTCAGCGCCGGCCGCGGGTGCTCGTAGGAGACCGACATTCAACCCTCCGTGTAATTTGCACACGAATCTTGGTGTCGATCGGACACCATGTCAACCAGCGCCGCGGAGCTCGGCTCCTCGGAGCGGGGGAAACGTCATCGACCGACCGACAGCCCCTCGACGGCCAGCGCGCGTGCGCGGTAGAAGGCTCCCATGAAGGGGGACGCGGAGTCGGGCGCGGCGGGGGCGGAGACGCGGGAAGAGCTCGAGGCGAAGCTCCGTGAGGCGCGGCTGCTCCTCCGCGCGATCCTCGACCACATTCCGATCACCGTGTGCCGGTACGATCGTGCGGGCGTCTTCACGTTCCACGACGGCAAGGGGATCGAGGTCGCCGGCATGAAGCCGGGGCAGTTCCTGGGAGCGAACGTGCTTGAGCTGTTCGCGAACGACCAGGCGACCCTGGAGACCAACCGGCAGGCGCTCGCGGGCAAGGGCGCATACAACATCTACGAGGCGTACGGCGCCGCCTGGGAGACATGGCACATCCCCGTGCGCGACGGCAGCGGGGAGCCCGACGGCATGATCACCCTCAGTCTGGACGGCTCCGCGGCGAAGCGGCGTGAGCAGGAGCTCCAGGCGAAGATCGAGCTCATCGAGGCGCAGCAGGAGGTCATCCGTGATCTCTCGACGCCCATCATCGAGGTCTGGGACAAGGTGCTGACCCTCCCCATGGTGGGCGTTGTGGACAGCCTGAGGATCTCCGAGGCGATGGACAACCTGCTCTCGGCGATCGTGAGCAAGGACGCGCGGTACGCGATCCTCGATCTCACCGGCGTCGACGCTGTCGACACGCGGACGGCCGGGTACCTCATCGAGATGATCAAGGCCATCCGGCTCCTCGGCGCGGAGGGGATCATCACAGGGATCCGGGCGAACGTGGCGCAGACGATGATCGCGCTCGGACTCGACCTCTCCGGCGTCACGACCGTCGGCAACCTCCGCGCCGGACTCAAGCTCTGCATGCGGCGCATGGCCGCGGCGGGCGAGGGGGTCGAGCGCGCCGAGGCGACCAGCGCGCCGGCGAAATAGCGGCTTCCGGCAGGCGCGCGCGAGGCGCGGCGCGGGCGCGCTCCCGCACCTCCGCGCCGGCCGGCGGCGGCTCAGCGATGGATCACGACGCGCGTGGACGGGTCGTCGCGCGTGGCCTGGACCGCGTACCACTCATCGGGCACGGCGGGCTCGGTCCAGTGGAAGAGCCATTTTGCGTCGGCCGGGGAGAGGTTCACGCACCCGCCGCTCTGCCCCTCACCCCAGCGGTCGTGCCAGTAGGCCGCGTGAAGGAGGTACTTGCTGAAGAAGTGCTGGCTCCACGGCACCTCCGCCTCGATCCAGTCGTCCGCGTCGACGTGGGGCGTGATGAGCGTCTTCGTCACCCATTTGCGGCCGATGCTGTACTGGCCGAGCGGGGTCGTGGAAGGCGGCACGAACGGCTCGGCCTTCTCCGGCTCCTCGGCCCCGTTGCGCCCGGCCGAGATCAGCGTCGCGAACACGGGGCGGTCGTCCTCGTAGGCGATGAGCCAGCCGTCGAGGGCGGCGATCTCGACCCACGTGTTCCTGGGCCCGCCCGCCGGCGCCGAGGGCGGCTCGCCGCCGAGCCGGATGGGGCGGCCCCACGGGTTCCGCGCCCTCCGCGGCTGGACGACCACCGCGTCTCGCTCGAGCACCCAGTGCCCGTCGTCCCGGGTCTCGAGGTACGTCAGCTCGCCGACCCGCTTCGATCGGCCCGTCAGCCCGACCCGGGCGAGGCGTTCCCACACGGCGTCCGTCTTCGCGGGCGGGCCTCCCTCCGTGAGGCGGTACTTCGGGCGCGCCTTGCGGCGAAAGAAGGCCATCGGCAGGCGCGCCTCGGCGCCGAGGTACACCCCCTCGAAGGTGGCGGGCTCGTACGGCTTGACCTTGTCCTTCGGTATGAACGTCAGATCCGACGCCCAGAGCCATGTCGTCCCGCCGGCCTCGACCTCCTCGGTCCAGGCGACCGACGAGCGCGGGCGGACCTGCATGTGCCGCAGATCGTGGAGCCCCTCGGGCCACGCCGGCGCGTCGATGCCGTCCACGCGGAGGAGGCGCTTGAGGCCGAGCGACTCGCCGTAGCGGTACGGGAGCGGCCGATCGGCGAGCGGGGCATGGGGGATCAGCGCCTGGCGCACGGGATCGGCCGTGTCCAGGGTGGCGCGCTCGCCGTCGACACATACGTAGCCGCGCGGCTCCACGGCGTAGAACGCCGGGCAACCGCCGGCGCCGCGGATGGGCTCGAGGCTCTTCAGGCGGACCGAGCCGCCGATCGAGAGCATGCCGATCCACTGGGCCTTGGGCCGCGGCGCGGACCGGATCCACACCTCGCGGCCCCTGGAGTACACGCGCGCGGATCGCGCCCGCGCCGCCTCCACCTCCGGGACCGGCGCGGCCGGGGCCGAGGCGGCCAGCGCCTCCGGCGCGCTGGCGCGCGCGGAGGGCGCGCTGGAGGGCGAGGGCTCCGCGACCGCCACGCCCGCGCTTCCGGCCGCGTCGGCTCGCGAGCCGGCGTCTTGCCGCGACGGCGTGCACCCGAGCCAGAGGGCGCCGAGGGCAGCGAACCACGAGCGGCCAGACATAGGCACGGGACCCTAGCACGTCGAGCCCGGCCGGCGGAACGACGCGCCAGTCTGGACGAAGGCGCGCTGCGAGCGGAGCGGAGGTCGTCGCTCGTGCGGCGATCTGCGGCGATCGCGCCTCGGCGCCAGGATTTCGATCGCCGCGGGTGTCACGCTCGCCCCGCTCGCGCCTAGAGCCGAGGAAGGCCGGCGAGGACAGCCGGTCAGAGAAGACAAGGAGAGATCCCATGCGTCGTTGGCTCAAGGTGACCCTGATCGCGGCCGTCCTCGGAATCCCGGCGGTGGCCTATGCTGGGACGCAGCTCACGGGCGGCTGTCCGTGCGCCGATTGCCCGTGCCCCGACTGCCCCTGCGGCTGAGCACCCAGCGCCCTTGGAACCGCGCGCGCGATCGCTGCTCAACGCGTCGATGAGACGCCTCGCCGACGGCGATCGCGCGGCGTTCGAGCCTGTCTACGCCGCCCTCTGGCCGGCGATCGGCGCGTTCTGCCGCCGCATGCTCGGGGGCGGCGCGGACGCCGAGGACGCGGCCCAGCAGGCGCTGCTCAAGGTGTTCGACCGCGCCAGCTCGTTCGATCCCGACGGGGACGCGCTGACCTGGGCGCTCGCCATCGCGACGTGGGAGTGCCGCACGACGCGGCGGCGGCGGTCCCGGTCGAGGGAGGCTCCGGACGAGCATGTCCCGTCGATCGCGGCCGACGTGCCCACGCCGGAGGAAGCCGCGATCGCCCGGGATCTGGACGACGCGGCGCGCGAGGTGCTCGGCACGCTGGCCGAGGCGGATCGCGAGACGCTGAGGGCGACCCTGCTGGAGGTCGATCGCGATCCGTCGGTGTCGAGCGCGGCGCTGCGCAAGCGCCGCGAGCGCGCGTTTGCGCGCCTGCGGGAGGCGTGGAGGAGGATCTATGGAACGTGAGGCGCTTGCGGGCCTGAGCCTGAAGGAGAGGGCCTATCGCGCGTACGAGCGGGGGAGGGCGAGGCGGGCCGCCTGGGCAGCGGCGCCGACGATCGCCGTGGCGCTCGTGGCGACGCTGATGAGCGACCGCCCGGTCACCACCGCGATCCTCGGCGCGGCGCTCTACGTCGCGGCGGCGCTGCTCTCGTGGCGCGGGCAGCAGCTCGGGCGAGGCGTGCTCCCCGGCGTCGCGGCGGGGCTCGTGCCCTTCGCGGCGGCGCACGCGGCGCGCATCTACGGTCACCTGTGCACCCCGGAAGGGTGTGTATCCATCTGCGTCCCTGCCTGCCTTGCGGGCGGGGTCGCCGCCGGCGTGCTGCTCTCGCGGGTGCTGCGCCGGTCGGAGCGGCTCGGGGCGTCCTGGGCCTCGGCGTGCGGCGTCGCCGCCCTGACGGGCGCGCTCGGCTGCGCCTGCGTCGGCTTCGGCGGCGTGGTCGCCCTCGCGGCGGGGCTGCTCACCGGCACAGCGCCCCTCGCCCTCCGCCCCGCCCGCTAGAGCGACGGTCACCCGCTTCGGATACGGGCCCACCTCGGCGTTTTCGGTGCTCAGCGCACCGGAGTGCGCTTGCGCGCCGAAAACGCCGATCTGGGCCCGTCTCCTGTGCGGGAGACCGTCGCTCTGCTCGGTGTGGTGCAGAGGGGGGCGGAAAGCGCTGTAGGCTCTGCGCATGGCGGAAGCCGCTCGCAAGCGAATCGCGCTGGCCCTCCTGATCGTCGCGGTCATCCCGGTCGGGTTGATCAGCCGGTTCCACGGCGGCCCGGCCTGGCTGCGCAACAGCGCTGGCGCGGTGCTCTATGAGGTCGTGTGGATCGCCGCGGCGCAGATGGTGTGGATCTACGCGCGCACGCACCGGCTGGCGCTCGCGGTCTTCGCCGCGACGTGTGGGATCGAGCTGCTCCAGCTGAGCCAGGCGCCGTGGCTGTGGGCCGCGCGCAGCACCACCCCGGGGCGGCTCCTGCTCGGCGCGAACGGAGGATTCGATCCCGCGGACTTCGCGCTGTATGGCCTCGGTTGCGTGCTGGGTTATGGGCTGTGCCGGCCGCTCCGGGCCTCCGCCTGATGGCTGCGCCGCGCCGGGGGCGTGCGCCGGTTGCCGCGCGTGCCGCGAGAGGCCAGGCTGGCGATCGCGAACTCCAGGAACCAGGAGGCGATGGCCATGTCCGAGGCTCACCACACCGGCGGCTGTTTGTGCGGCGCGATCCGCTACCGTGCGCGCGGCGCGCCGGTGAGCGTCAACATCTGCTACTGCAGCCAGTGCCGGCGCCAGTCCGGCGCGCCCATGCCGGCGTTTGCCACCTACCCCGACGAGCAGTTCGAGCTGCTCTCCGGCTCGCCTGCGACGTACCGGTCGTCCAGCTTCGCTGTCCGCCAGTTCTGCTCGACCTGCGGCTCGTCGCTCTTCTGGCGCCGCGATGGCGCGCGGGAGCTCGATATCTTCCTCGGCACCATCGACCGCCCGGGCGACCTGCCGCCGCCGTCTTTCCAGCTCTGGACGGCGCACCGCGTGCCGTGGCTGCCCGCCATCCCAGGGGCCACCGAGCACCGCGCCGACAAGACCACCGTCTAGGCGAGCGCCTCGATCGCGTTGATCGAGAGTGAAGTGAGGCGCCAAGGACAGAGCAAGTTCGATGCTCGCTCGACTCAGCACTTCGTGGGCGCAGGCAGGCTCGCGCCCGTGGGCTCCGGTCGCGGGCTCGCCCGTCCCACGGCGGCGGCCGCGATGGCGGCGAGCGCCCCGACGGTGGCGAAGGCATAAAAGCCCCACGGGTACGCCACCCCGGCGTCCAGCAGCGTGCCACCGACGATCGGACCGCAGATGGCGCCGAGTCGCCCGACGCCGGCCGTCCAGCCAAGCCCGGTCGCCCTGCTGCCGTCCAGGTAGACGCGCCCAACATAGGCGTACACCAGGGCCTGCGCGCTGAAGACGAAGCAGCCGGCGAGCAGCACGGCCCCATAGACGCCGGCGCCGGGGAGTCGGACGCTGAGCAGCGCAAGGAACACCGCGGCGGCGCTGAACCAGCCGATGACGGACGGGCGCACGCCGAGCCAGTCCGCCACGTGGCCAGCGAGCACCAGGCCGATCACCGCGCCCACATTGAGCGTCAGCAGCATGCTCAACGCCGCGCCGAGCTCGTATCCGGCCTGCCGCATCATCGCCGGCAGCCACGTGTTGAGGCCGTAGATGAGCAGCAGGCCCATGAACGAGGTCACCCAGAACGCCAGCGTCGGGCGCATCAGGCCGGGCCGGAACAGCGCGGCGACCGGGCCCAGAACGTGGCGCAGCGACCGGCGCGGCCGCGCCACCTCGAGGAACGATCCGGATTCCGGCAGGTAGCGGAGCATGAGCGGGATCACGACCAGCGCGGGCGCCGCGCCGATGACGAACATCGCGCGCCACCCCAGCGGCCTGATGACGACGATGCCGAGCAGCGCCGTCAACACGGCGCCGACGTGGTACCCGGTCATGATCGTGGTCGTCGCGCTGCCGCGTTTGCCGGCGCGCGCGTGCTCGGTCACCAGCGCGATCGCCGTCGGCAGGCAGCCGCCCAGCCCGAGGCCCGCGAGGAAGCGGAAGAGCCCGAACACGAACGCGGATGGCGCGAACGCGCACAGGAGCGTGAAGAGGGAGAACTCGAGGACGGCCAGGAGCAGCGCCTTGCGCCTGCCGATGACGTCGGTGACGGTGCCAATGGTCATCGCGCCGATCGCCATTCCGATGAGACCGACCGTCGACAGCATCGCCGCGCCGTCCGGGTCGAGGTCCCACACCTCGAGCTGGAGCAGCACCGGCAGCACCGTGCCGAGCACCACGAGATCGAATCCGTCCAGCAGAACGGCCGCCCAGCAGAGCGGGACGACCCAGCGACCGCCGCCCGGCACGCCAGTCACTTCACCGATAGACATCGTTTCCTCCGCTGCCTCATCGCCCCTTCAGCGCGCTCTCGGCGCCGCATGGCGGATGTGACGGGAGGTACAACGTGGCGGGGAGACGCTTCTGGGTCGATCAAAATGAACATCGACGACATCGAGTCACACCGATGGCTCCCGCGTCCCCGTCCTGACCGGACGTGGATGACGGCGCCGGGGACTCAGCCTGGAACGGCCGCGCGGGCGCGCCCAGCGTCAACGAGGCCATCGACCAGGGTGCCACGGGCTCGGGGCGGCGGCGTCGGCGCCGCCCCTGCAGGCAGCGTTCTCCTCAGGGGCCTTCGTCGGCGTCGCCTCCGCCGGCGGCCTCCTTCGCTTCGTCCTCGGCGATCTTCGCGCGCACCTCGTCCATATCGAGCGAGCGCACCTTCTCGATCACCTGATCGAGCGCCGAAGCGGGCAGCGAGCCCGCCTCCGCGAACAGGAGGACCTTCTCGCGGAAGATGAAGAGCGTCGGGATGGAGCGGATGTTGAAGGCCTGCGCCAGGTCCTTCTGGTCGTCCGTGTTGATCTTCCCGAACACGATGTCCGCGTGCTTCTCGGAGGCCTTCTCGAAGACGGGCCCGAAGACACGGCAGGGGCCGCACCAGGGTGCCCACCAGTCGACGAGGACGATGCCGTTCGACTCGACCGTCTTCTCGAAATTCTCCGCGCTGAGCTCGATGGTACTCATCGGCGGAGCATACCCCCGTGACCCGCCCGTGTCGCCGAGCGAGCGGCCAGGCGCCGCCGGCGCTCAGGGCGCGTTGCAGACCATGATGTGCTCGATCGCCTCGACGAGGAGCTGCTCGACGCGCTCGGGCCCGACGTCGGCGGCGCGGGCGAACCGCTCCAGATCGAACGGCGTGGGGTTGACCTCGAGGTAGGCGAGGATCTGGAGCGGGTGGCCGGTCCAGCGGATGACGCAGAAGCCGACCACGTTGCGGCTCGCCCTGGCCTCGCGCAGGCCGAGGGCGAGCTCGACGCTCGGCGTGTCGTGCCCCTCGTCGAGCACGATGCGCGGCGCGTGCCCCGCCCTGCGGAGCTCGGCGGCGAACTCCTCCATCTGAGGGCGGAGCAGGCGCTCCCGCAGGTCGTCGAACTCGCGGAGGAAATCCGCCTCCGCGGGGGCGCGCGCCTCATCGAGGCGCCGCGCATAGCGGGCCGCGAGGCGCTCGATGCGGAGCCGGTTGTGTTCCTTCACGAGCGGCCTACGGGGCGAGAAGGAGCACCTTGACCTGGCTCGGGACGAGGCTGACCCCGGGGGAGTTGACCGTGTTCTGCAGCGTGATGCTCGTCATCCGCGTGGCGGGCGCGCTGCCCACGAGCACGGTGAACGCCGCCGTGATGTGCCGCGAGGGGCCCATCACCGTGTGCGAGACGACGCCCGTCTCCAGGCCGGCGTTGTCGCCGTTCGTCAGCGGCACCTGGGTGATCATGTTGTGCGCCGGCGCGCACATGAACAGCACGTTATAAGCCGCCGGCACCCCCATCGGCTGCGCCGACAGGTTGGGATAAGGCACCGGCAAGTGCGCCGGCGGCGTCAGGCACACGTCAGGCCCGCCCAGCGCCAAGCCTCCCATCTGCGTGTTCGCGAACATCGGGGCCTCCTGTCAGCCGAGGTGGATCTGCCCACCGTCGATCTTGGTCAGCTCGCCGCTCGAGACGAGCGTCGCCTGCGCCTTGATGTTCACCGCGGCCTTCGCGGTGACCTCGTAATACTGTGTCCGCACCTGCTCCGACTCGGCGATGAACCTGTACGCCCGGTCGAGCCGCTGCACCCAGCGGTCCGCGATCGACTCGACCGACCGCGCGACCGTCTTCACGCGGTCGACCTGCGCGACGAGCCGCTCGCCCACGTACGTCATCGCCCCGACGGCGAGCGAGCCCTCGCCCGCGGCGACGCGCACCTTGCCCGCGGCCACCGCGGCCTCGGCCGGCGTGACGAGGCGCACGCCCTCGCCCGCGGTGATCGTGACGCGCCCGGCCGGGGCGCTCAGCTCCAGGTCCCCCTCGGTCACGAGGCGCGTCGGCGCCTCGCCTTCGCGGTCGAGCACCGCGAGCACGTGGCACCCCGCGTCGTGCAGCGCGACGAGCACCCGGTCGCCGGGCTCCGGCTCGACAAGGCAGCTCACCGCGCGCTTCGCCGCGTAGTCGCCCGACCCGACGCGCACCTGGAACGACCGGTCCATCGCGCCGATCACCGTGCCGACCTCCTGGATCGCGAAGGTCTCCACCCGTTGTCTCGCCAGATTGTCTCGCATCGTCTCTCTCCTGCTGTCGGGAGGGGCATCCCCTCAGGGCGTCCAGCGCTCGGCTTCGAGCAGCTCCGGGTCGTCGCCGAGCGCGGCGGACCGGCTCGTGAAGGTCGCGCCCGCGTCGCGCGTCTGGTGGAAGCGGGCGCGGAACAGCTTCGCATCGGAAAGGTCCGCCTTCTCGACGCTCGCGTGCGAGAAATCGGCGTAGGTCAGGTCCGCGTCGCGGAAGCTCGCGAGCGGGCAGACCGCCCGGTGGAAGATGGCCTGGTAGAGGTCGGCGCCGGCGAGGTCCGCGGCCTCGAGGTCGGCCTCGGAGAAGATCGCCTGCCGCGCCTTGAGGCCGGCGGCCGACACGCCGGCGAGCCGCGCGCCGATGAAGAGGCCGCGCTCGGCGTCCGCGCCGTCGAGCTTCGCCGCGGTGAGGTCCGCGCCCTTGAAGTTCGTCTGGACGAGCCGCGCGCCCCGCAGGTCGCAGCCGGCGAGGTCGGCGTCGACGAGCTGCGCCAGCGTCAGGTCCATGCCCGACAGGTCCTGCCCGCGGAGGCTCGCCCGGATCAGCACGGTGAGGTGCATCGTCGCGCCGCGCAGGCTCGCGGCGGACAGGTCCGCCTTGATGAGGCAGGCCTGCCTGAGCTTCGCCCCGTCGAGCGCGAGGCGCGCCGCCTCCGTCTCCACGAGCGAGAAGCGGTCCAGGTTGGCCTCGCGGAAGCTCACCTCGTCGGCGCGCCCCTTCGCCATGCTGCCGATCGTGAGGTTTGCGCGGTCGAAGCTCGCGCGCGACACGTCGCACTCGGCGAAGTTCGCGGAGACGAGGTCGCAGCCGTCGAGGCGCGCGTGGAGGAGCGTGCACTTCGTCCACACGGCGTGGCGGGCCCGCGCGCCGGACAGGTCGGCGCCCGAGAGGTCGCAGCCGTTGAACATCGACTCGCTGATCTTCGCGCCCTTCAGCTGGGCGCCGCGGAAGCTCGTCTTCTCGAAGACGACGCCCGACAGGTCGAGCCCCGACAGGTCGAGCCCCGACAGGTCCTCCCCGGCGACGACCTCGCCCTCGTCCACCCTCGCGAGCAGCTCGTCGCGCGTCATTGGCTCTGCCCCGTGAACACGACGTTCTTGATGTGCGCGTCGGAGAATGTGGTCCGCTCATCGCCCTTCGCGTCGAGCAGGTTAGCGCGGAAGAGGTTCGCCTTCTCGAAGCGGGCGCCGGACACCTTCGCCTTCTGCAGCAGGGCGTCCATCAGGTTCGCGCCGGTCAGATCCGCCTCGGTCAGGTCGGCCCGCATGAACCGGGCGCCCTTGCCGCCGAGCTGCCCGAGGCGCGCGTTGCGGAGGTTCGCCTCGCTGAAATCCGCGTTGTCGGCCGAGGCGCCCTCGAAGGCGGCGCCCTCCAGGTCGACCCCGCGCAGGTTCGCCCGCGCCAGCTCGGCGCCGGAGAAGTCCGCGCCCGGCAGCGCGGAGGCGGAGACCACGCGCAGGGCCGCGGCGCTCGCCTTCCGGAACGAGGCCTTCTCGCCCTTGAAGTCGACGAAGGCCGCGTCCTCGAGCGCCGCCTCGCCGAAGTCCGCGCCGGCCCCGGCGCACTGGAAGAACGTCGCCCTGCGCAGGCTCGCCCCGGTGAACCGCGCGCCCGCGAGGTCGAGCTTGAAGAAGAGGACGTCGTCTGCCAGGGCGCCCCTGAAGTCCGCGCCGGCGACCCTGGCCTCCAGGAGATCGGCCTCGGCGAGGTGGGCCCCGGAGAGCTGCGCCCCCTCGAGCCACGCCTTGTGGAGGACCGCCTTGCGGAGGTCGGCCCCGTCGAAGCTCGCGCCCGAGGCGCGCACCTCGCCGAGGTTCGCCCCGCGCAGCGTGGCCTTCCCGAGCCGCGCTTTCTCGAGCCGCGCGCGCGTCAACACCGCGCCCGACAGATCGGCCCCGCCGAGCTCGCAAGCCGACAGGTCCGCGCCCTCGAGGAGCGCCTCGCGCAGATCGGCGCCCGCGAGGCTGAGCTCGTGCAGGTCGGCGCCGGTCAGATCGCGCCGGGCGAGCGACTCGCCGGCGGCGAGCGCCCGCTCGACCTCGGCGCGCAGCCCGCATTTCGCGCCCTCGTCCGCGGGCTCGCCCGGCGGGAGGAGGTGGGCGAAGGCGCGGTACGTCGCGCGCACGCCCTCCTCGGTCGCGCGGAGGCTCGCGACGAACGCCGGGTCGGCGAGCCTCGCCTCGAGGTCGTCGATCGGCGCGCCCGCCTTGCGCCCCGCCCCGGCGAGCTCGCGCAGGCGGGCCAGCTCCTCGTCGGCGCTGAACTTCGGCGGGCCGCCCCCCTCGCGCTTGCCCTTCGCGAGCAGCGCGTCGAAGTCGATCCCCTGCTCCGCGCAGAGCTTCCGCGCCTCCGCCTCGGCGTCCTTGCGCTGCGCCTCGGACCCCTCCTGGAGCTCCGCGGCCTCGCGCTCCATCCGCCCCGAGAGCTCCGCGAGCTCGTCGGGCCTCGGCTCCGCCGGCCGCTGGATCTCCCGCGGGAGCCTTTCGTCCGGGTTCATCCCGAGCAGCCGCAGGGCGAGCCGCGCGTTGTCGAGCTCGCGCTGCGCCCGCGTGAACGACCGCCGCTCCATCGCCCCTTCGCGCCGGATGAGCTCGTCCATGTCGCTGATCACCTCGTCCGGGAACGACGGGGCGTCGGGGTCGGGCTCGGGGAGGAGGTCCTTGTCGTTCAGGGCGTGGAGGTGCCCCTTGTCCTTGTCGAGCCGCTTCTCCACCACGGCGCGGTAGTGCTCGACCGGCCTCGGCGCGTCGGCCCGCTCCAGGCCGGCGACGAGCAGCTGCACGTCGTCGGCGTCGTCCTCCGCGACCGGGACGACGCCGCGGAAGATCGCGACGCCGCGCTCCAGGTCGGGGAACAGGAGCACCGTCTCCAGGCGTGTCGCGACCTCCCGGAGGCTCTCCTCCCCGTCCGCCTTCGTGTCGGCGTCCGCCCCGCCGCGCTTCCGTACGAAGCACCGGGCGCGGATCCTCGGCACGTGGGTCCCGAGCTGCGGCCGCGTCGGGTGGAGGTGCTTGAGGCCGATCGGCTCGCCTCCCTGGAAGTAATCCGGCAGGCGCTGGTCCTCCGGGGCCACCTGGAAGTACTCGGGGTCGAGATCCCGCGCGAACCCGGGGAAATCGTGCTGCAGCCACTCGGGCCCGTACGTGCCGAGCTTGGCGATCCGCGAGGCGAGCGTCGGATCGAGCGCCCCGAAGCACGCGGGAGGCGACCTGTCGCCCGGCGACTTGAGGAGGCGCTTCGGGTCCTCGAGGTGCGGCAGGTAGTGCACCTTGGCCCCCTCCTCGTCGACCGGCGCGAGCCCCATCCCCTTCGGGTTCAGCGGGTAGTCGGGGCCGCCAAAGGCGTTCTCCCACACGAGCGGCATCTCGGTGATCGGCTCCGGCTCGGTCGGCGCGCCGTGGTGCCACCGCCGCTTGCCGACCACGGCGATCGACTTGTCGACGAGCGGCTTGTCGGCCGGGCCGACCGTCACGCCCGCGGCGAACGCGGGCCGGGGCTCCCCCCCGGGCGAGAACGCCTTGCCGAAGACGAGGACCTCGCCCTGCGGCTTGGGCATGCCCTCATCCAGGAGGGCGTCCTTGCCGAGCGACGGCATCACCCGCTGCCACATCGAGACCTCGGGCAGCGGCACCTCCGGGGCGTCGAGCGGGAAGAACATGGCGAGCCCGACGCTCAGGTGGTGGCTGCGCCGGATCGTGAGCACGCGCTGGAGGACCGAGAGGCGAAGGGGCTTGATGACGCGCATGTGGCTCGAATCGTGGGTTATGGCCGGAGCGCCTGGCGAGGACCTCGGGGCGGGCGGGCGCCGGCGCCCCGCCGGCGAGCGTGGGTGAGCGCGCGGCGCGGCTCACCCGGGCTTCAGGTGACCATGTAGATGCCGCTCCTGTTGATGTGGGCGGCGACGTTCTTCAGCGTGAAGACCCCGTTCCTGATCCTGACCGTCTCGGCCTCGAATTTGATGTTCTGGAGGGCCAGCTCCGGACCGTTCTTGATGGTCACCGTCGGACCCATGTTGAGGGTCAGCGCGGCCGCGAGGTTCGCTGTCGTCTTGACCCCCATGACGACCTCCGCGTTGGCGGCGCACGACATCGACAGCTTGGTCCCGACCGTGAACTCGAGGGCCCCCGACAGCTTGGCGTCCACGGTCGCCCCTTGCGTGAGCGTCGTGAAGGTGCCCTTCTTGTGATCGTACGTGCTGCCGTCCGTGATCGTCGTGGCGTCGCTGTGCTTGAAATCCTTCGTCGTGCCGAACGTGTGCGACTCGAACGTGCCCATCTTCTCGTCGGTCGTGTTCCCGTGGACGACGCTCTTGAAATTGCCCTGCTTGATCTCCTCGGAGTTGGAGTAGTTCACCGACTTCACGTTGCCGACCGTGTAGGTCGTGCTGTCGCCGTATGTCGCCGTGGTCACCGATCCGCCGGTCCAGACCAGGAACTCGCCCATGCGCAGCAGGGTTTGGTTGCCCCAGATCAAATCGGTCTTGTCTCCGCGGATGGCCTTGCCCTCGCCGGCGTTCTCCCAGGTCACCTTCTGCGCCGCGTAGAACTCCATTCCCCCCGCGTTCGCCTTCGCCTTGTAGTTGCCCGCCTCGATATCCATCGTGACGTGGTCGCGGACGTTGACCGACCAGTTGCCGCCGCCCTGCTTGCCGACGTTCACGTCGAAGTTGCTCCCTGAGTCCCACACGCTGTTGGCGTCGGTCTTGGCGATGAGCTCGTGGCTGTCGTTGGGGGCGCCCATCCGCAGGTACGTGTTCGAGTAAGGCGTCGACAGCGTGATGCGCTGCGCCCCGGCCTGATCCTCCAGCTCCAGGCGGTTCCTGCCGCCTGTCTGGATGACGTTCTTCGTGTGGTTGCCGCTCGTCACCGGGCTCGGCGTGAGCACGTTGGGCACGACGCCGGAGATCACGGGCCGATCCGGATCGCCGCCGAGGAAGCTCAGCACGACCTCGGTCCCCCGCCGCAGCGGGAAGTGGAACCCTTCGACGCCGCCGCCGTGCGGCTGCATCATGCGCACGTACGTGGATCCGCTGCCGTCGCGCGGGCTCGCCTCGTCGAACTTGAGCTTCACCAGGTAGCGCCCGTGGTCGTCGATCTGCGCGTACTCGCTCGACGCGGAGCCGTCGACCGTGCCGTTCTCGTAACCGTAGATGCGCGGCCACGCCGTCCGCGACTCCGCGCGGAACTGCGTCGCCGCCGGGATGGCCGAGACCTCGACGAAATAGACCTCTTCGTGCTCGAGCCCGGCGAGCTCCGCGAAGTCGCTGTGCCCGGCGGACTGGTTGCCGTGGTGGCGCAGCTCGACAGCGAGGTACTTCGCGTTGAACCGCGCGCGCGGGTGGTCCTCGAGCTCGAACGTGGCGCCCGAGCGCAGGTGGAGCCGCGCGCCGGCGGCCTGGTAGACCGCCTCCCGGGCGAGGTACTCCTCGGCGCGCAGCTGGGCCAGCCGCTTGCCCGCGTCGGCGCTGAAGAAGCGCTCGCCGTGGAGGCTGATCTCCCCTGTGCCGTACCGGGACACCGGGGCCGCGCCCGTGAGGGGGAACTGCGGCCGGACATAGTCGTAGTCCTTGAGCTTCACCCGCGACGGCAGCGCCCCGTGCTGGCAGGAGAAGGTGCGGAACGAGCCGGAGGCGCTCCGGTCCTCGCCGGTCTGCGGGTGGTAGCGGACCGGCGCGCCGAGCACCTCGGCCGGGTAGCTCTTGTCGTCGCAGAGGACGAGCTTCTCTCCGTCCTCGGTGTGTTCGAAGTAATAAAAGATCCCCTCCCGCTCCATCCAGCGCGAGATGAAATCAAAGTCGCTCTCGCGGTACTGGCAGATGTGCTCCTCGGCCTCGTAGCTGCCGAGGTTGAGCTCGACGTCGCCGCCCGTGATGCCGTTCTCCTCGAGCACGAGCCTGATCACGTCGGGCACGCTCTTCTTCGTGAAGATGCGGCTGTGCTTCGACAGGGTGAGCCCCCAGAGCCGCGGCACCAGCACGGCGCGCAGCAGCGCGCGCCCGCCGAACTCGTGCAGGAGATCGACGCCGGCGAGCATGCCGGCGAACACGTAGGGCGGGGTCGTGCCGGACTGGCGATCGATCGAGAGCCGCGCCTTGGCCCCGACCATCTCCGCAAAGTCCGTGTCATCGTCGCCGTCGCTCGGGATGGACAGGAAGATCTCGAATCTGTACGGGCGCGAGATCGCCTCCACGCCGCGAAATCCGACGACGCGCGCCGGGCCCTCCAGGATGCTCGAAGAGAAGTTGATGAGGTCGCTCATGGTGGTGTCTCTTCCTGGCGCGAGGAGGTGAATCAATCCGCCTTGAACATATCCAGGCGGCCCGTCCTGTGGAGTTAGGCAAAAGAGCGTCTGGGCGTCAACCTTGTAAAGAAACGTTGAACTCCTCTTCGGGTTCGGGCGGTGGGGTCTCGACGATGTCGCGCAAGATCGCGCCGCTCGACTTCGCGTTTGCGAGCGTGACGCCGTAGAGGTTGGCGCCTGCGAGATCCGCTTCGCGCAGATCGGCGCCATCGACGTTGGCGCAGGGGAGCCTCGCCTCCTTGAGCTTCGCCGCGCGGAGGATGGCGCCGGCGAGGTTGGCGTTCGCGAAGCTCGATCGCGAGATGTCCGCCTTGCTCCCGTTGACGTTGGTGAGGCTCGCCCGGTCGAAGACCGCCTCGATCAGGCGCGCCTGCCGCAGGTCGGCGCCGTCGAGCGCCGCGCCGTCGAAGCGCGCGTGCGAGCCTCTGGCCGAGGTGAGGTCCGCGCTCGTGAGGATCGCCGACGAGAGCGCCGCGCGGTCGAGCGTTGCGCGGGAGAGATCGGCGCGCGTCAGGTCGGCCGCCTGGAAGCTCGCGCCGGTGAGATCCGCGCCGCTCAGGTTCGCCCGGGCGAGGCGCGCGGACGCGAAGTTGCACCGGGCGAGCCCAGCGCCGGCGAGGTTGACGCGCTCGAGCGAGGCGCCGCTCCAGTCGATCCCCTCGAGATCGGCGCCCGCGAGATCGAGGTCGTAGAGCGGCTGGCCGCTCCTCAGGCGAGCGAGCACCGCCGCGCGCAGGCCGCGAGCTTCTGGCTCTGGCTCGGGCGACGCGGCGGCCGGAGGAGGCGCCAGCTCCGGCGGAGGCGGCAGCACCGCCGCGGCGGCGGCCTCGTCGGGCGCGGTTGGCGGCAGCGGATCGACCACGGGGGGCAGGTCGACCATGGGGGGCGGGTCGACCACGAGGGTCGCCTCGTCGAGCCCGCCGAGCGGGGGCTGCACGCGCGCCGGCGGCTCCGGCGGAGAGGCCTCGGGCCCGGCATGGGCGAAGGGCATCGCAAACGGTATCGACCCCGGGAGAGGCGCCGGGCGCGGCGGCGGCTCCGGCGCCGGCAGGAAGGGCAGGGGAGGCGGCGCGAGCAGCGGCGCGACCTGCTGCGTGACGCCGCTCCAGTGCGCCTCCTGGGGCCGCGAGAAGGGCAGGGGAGGCGGCGAGAGCAGCGGCGTGACCCGCTGCGTGACGGCGCTCCAGTGCCCCGCCGGGAGCGCCGTCTCCCCGGCGGCGGGCGCGCCTTCCGGCGCCGCGATCGCGAGAGAGCCCTCCGCCGCCGGAGGCCACAGGACGGGGCGCCCTGCCGTCTCGACGCCGGCGACCACCCGCATCCGCGCCGGCTCGTCGCCCGGCAGCAGCGCGACGTTCCCGCGAAAGATCAGCCAGCAGAGCAGGCGGTCCGCATCGATGGTCAGCGTGTCGGCGACGAGCTCGATCGGCTGCCCGTGGTCGTCGCCTCCAGGCCCGAGCCGGTGGAGCCGCGCGAGCCCGCGGGCCGAAGGCAGGCAGGACTGGATCCGCGGGCAGTGCGGGTGCAGCCCCTCCAGGAGGATCCACTCGTCGCCGCGGAGGAACTCGATCTGCTGGTCCGCGGGTGCGGCGACGAAATAGCGGAAGTCGAAGCTGCCCCCGAGCTCCGGAGCCGGGAGATCGGGCGCCTGATCCCGCGCGAGGAAGGCTCTCCTCGGGGCCCAGTGCCCCGCGACCGGCCCGAAGCCGGCGGGCCTCGTGGGATCGGCCGGATCGACGATGTTCGGGAGCGCCGTCCCGGCGCCGACGCCCACCGGGTTCGCGTCGATGTGGGGGCCGCCGTGAGCGCGCTCGTACGCGAGCGGCATGAGGCCGAACGGACGCGGATCCGGGGCCTCTCGCGTGCGGTCGCCGTAGACGTGGAGCACCTTGTCGAGGACCCAGCGATCCTCGCGGAAGAGCGCGACCCGCACCGAGAGCGCCGTGGCGGTCGTCCCCGCCGGCGCGGCCGCGTGCCCGCGCACGAGGACCCCCGCGCACGGCAGGTAAGGGGCTGTCTCGCTCGCCTCTTCCAGGCTGCCCCAGCCGTCTCGGAGCCGATCGGTGCGGATCAGGCCCGATGGGGCGGCGAGCTCGGCGCTCGTGTCGTGGACGAGGGCAAACGTGGCCTTGACCACGACCGTGAGCCGCGCCGCGCCCTGCGCGCGCCACAGGACGGCCCCACAAGAGGCCGGTGTCAGCGCGACGACGGAGACAGGCCAGGACGATTGCACGGGCGTGAGGTCGACTGGCCCGCGCGCCTTCACCGCCGCGGAGGGCTCTCAGGCAACGGACGATACGCGGCGCGTCGCCCGGGCGCAAGCGCGGGAGTCGGCGGTGACGACCCCTCGTGTCGAGTCTCCTCACGCGACCATGTCGCTGTGAAGATCTCCCACCGAGCGACGCATCGGGCGTGCTCGCTGGTGCGGTGCAAGGACACGAGTGCTCCGCCATCGACGGAGGGCCCCGCGTCCCGGCGCCGCGCGGGCGCCGTGCTACACCAACGGCAGCTCACCGTCGAAGGAGCGCGCGCCATGACCGATGCGTCTGTTCAAGCCCTCGCCGATGCGATGGATCTCGGGTCGTTGCTGCAGGAAATCCGGGATCGACATGGCGAGTTCGATCTCCTCGCGCACTGGAAGCAGGGCGAGTTCCACCACGACGTGGTCCTCCGGGTGCACCGCTTCGCGCCGATGCCGGCGCCGGTGCTCGTCGTCAGCACGAACTGCAACGGCGGCGTAAAGGAGGTGCTCTGCCTGGGCGACGTCCCCGAGCGTTATGCCCTCTGGCACCATCGCTGCCCCGGGGTGCCGGAGTTCTCTGGCGAGCTGCCGCCCATCGCCGCGCAGGCGCGGACGTCGCACTACTTCGATCCGTGCGAGCTGCTCGCGTCCGACGCGCGCAGCGAGCTGCGCCCCGAGTTCCGCGAGCGCGACGTGGGCGGAGGATGGCGCCCGCGGTGCGGACAGGCCGGCTCGCCGTTCGACGCCGAGCCCGGAGGAGCGCGCGGGTCAGCGAAAGGGGAGACGTGCTCGTGATGGGCCGGTGATCCCGGCAGCGCGAGGCCTCTCCGGCGGGCGAGCTCGCTCAGCGGCGCCTGTCGCCCATCGCGCCTCGCCCCGTGGCGCGGGCCGCGCAGAAGGCCGCGTCCAGCCGCCAGGCGGCGCGCGTCGCCTCGCCCGCCGTCGCGCCGCGCGCGCCCGCGGCCGCGGCGATCGCCTTTCTGAAGTGCGCGCCGGCCCTGCGGCGCTCGATCGCGACGAGCGCCAGGCAGAGCGCGACGAGCAGCACGTCGCGGGCGCTCGGCTCCGGCAGCGTCCACGCGAGCCAGCCGGTGGCGATCGCGAGCATCGCGGTACAGAGCTCCCAGGACGCGGCGCGCTCGGTGCCCTCCGACTCCGCCGTGGCGGCCAGCGCGCGCGTCACGCTGGGTGGCGGCTCGAGCTCCCCTCCGGAGAGCTCCGGCGCCCCTGCGCCGGGATTAACGCTCGCGCCGGCGCTCGCCGCTGGGCGCGCCAGGGACGCTGCGACTGCGTTCGTTGCCGCACCGGGATGGATTGAGCTCATACAAACACCCTCCTCGCCTTGCCGTCCGGGCCTGCACGATCCCCAGACTCGCACGTTGCGCGCCAACGTGAAAAGAGCGACCCGACGTGCTCGGCGAGTCTGGAGCACGCATCGCGTGCGCATGTGTTGTGCAGGACACGCAATCGGTGCATGTGTTGTGCAGGACACGCAATCGGCTCGTGCCGCTCGAGGCTTGCTCGCACCGGGGGCGTAGGGGGGCTTGTCGCTCTATATCGTACCTTCGTTGGTCTGGCGCGAGGCGCGGGCTTTCCTGGCGGGGAGGACGGACGCGGCGGCGTCCATCAGGGCAGGGAGATCGGACGAGTGCGCGAGCAGGCGGTCCACCGCGGACGACGTGAGCACGCACGGCGTGGGCCCCAGGCGGCGCCCGTACATGCCCAGGAAATAGCGCGCGAGCGGCAGGATGTCGCCCGGCCGCTGCCAGCACGTGCGCGAGCGTCCCGCCCGTCGCGAGGGGGAGAGCTGCCTTCCCCGCGAGCCCGAACTGCGGCAAGAGGTCGAGGAACGCCTTGAGCGCCCCCGTGTACGAGGCCTTGTAAATGGGTGTCGCGATGACGACCCCGGCCGCCGATGGCAATGCCTGACATGAGCGCAGCATATCAAGGCCCGAGTGATGTCCATTATAGCGGATTAATCGTCCGTCGAAACGGAGCGCGCTGCCGGGGGGGTCGGCCCGGGGGAGGGGCCGTGTGTGGGCACGCGTGGGAGGAGCGGTATCCGAGCGCAAGAGAACAAGAGAAGAAGAGGGCGCCGGTGGGGGGCCGGCGCCCTCTTCATGAGCGAACGCTCGCTCTCGGGCTCACGAGCGCTCGCTCGCGGTCAGTTCTCGAACCGCACGTTGTCGAGGTAGTACGGACCCGAGTTGCTGTTCACGTTGAGGTTGAACTGCAGCTTCACGTCGCTGGCCCCTGCGTTCAGCGCGTTCTTGGTGGCCGTCTGAAGCTGGGCGAACTGGATCTTCACGAACTGGCCCCGGGGGAGCGGGGTGAGCGGGACGTTGCCGGCCCACTGGTTGTTGATACCGGCCGAAGGGATCGAGATCAGCACTTCGATGTTCCCGACCCAGCTCGGGTTCGGCTGAGCGGGAGACACGAAGAGATCGAGCGTGATCTTGTTGCCTACCGGCGCGAGGTTCGCCGAGCTGAAGTTCGGGCTGACGATCGCGTTGAACGCGGAGGGCGTCTGCACCTGGAGCGACGAGATGCCCTCCACCACCCGGCCCGTGTGGACCGACAGCTGGGCCTGCGCCGACGTCCACGCGCCCGGCTTCTCGAATCCGAGGATCGGGTTGTTGAGGAGGAAGTCCGTCATCACGTTCTTCCGGAACGGGATGAATACGCCCGTGAGGGCCTCCGAGATCTTGAAGCGCTGCCCGCCCGGCTCGTCCGGATCGGCCTCCAGCTGCTCGGAGGTCTGCGTGAACGGCCTCAGCTTCGTCAGCGTCGCGGTCGTGCCGAGATCGAGATGGACGCTCGGGGAGCCCGTGGCGTCGCCGATCGGCTCATGGCACCCGCTGCACGACAGGGAGAACGCGCGCCCCACGACCTGATCCGGGGTGAGCGCGCTGCCCATCGCGGTGAGCTTGTTCTGGATGCTCGTCCTGAGGGCCGAGGGCCCGGCGCCGAACGTCGTGAAGTAGTTGTTCTGGAGGCCGATCATCTGGCTCTCTCCGGCGTTCATCGTCGTCGGATAGCTCGGCTCCAGGGCGAAGCGGTTGATGTCGTCCGCCGCGGCGAGCCGCTCCACGAGGCCCGGGAACGACGTGCTCCTGAAGGTGACGGCGCGCGCGTCGGTCGAGGCGGGATCGAAGAGCGGCGCGGCCGGGTTGTCCTTCACGAACGACGGGGTCACGACCAGCGTGCCGCTGCTCCCCGAGCCGCTGTGAAGGAGCCTGAACTCCCGGAGGTTCCACGTCGTGAAAGGCTCGGGCGCGGTGTTGTCGATCGCGGGGGCGAAGAGGAACTCGTTGGTCCGGATCTGGCCGCCGTACGGCCCCGCGTTCTGGCCGTAATGATTGATGTGGAAGACGGGCTCGAACCCCCCGGCCAGGCCGTCGAAATAGAAGGCGAGCAGCTCGTCCCTCCGTTGCGCCAGGCTCTTCGCCGGATCCGACAGGTGGTACCAGAAGTCGGCGACCGGGCGGCACCCTTCCCGGCCAAGGCTCGGGGTCGGGTTGGGCAGCCGGCCCTCGAAGATGATGAAGTTGCGCATCTGGAACGCGCTCTCCGGGATGCCCGAACGCCTGGCGAAGACGACGCGGTATTCACCGCAGTTGGCGCCGTCCGGCGGGGCGAGGTCGAACCGGTTCGACAGGGTCGTCGCGACGTAGGCGTTCGGGGCCTCCTCATCGGCGAAAGGATCCCTGTCGGCCTCCAGGCCCACGACGCGGGGGCAGTCGATCGGCCACCCGTTGATGGACCCGGCCGAGCCGGGGATCACCACGTCGTCGCAGTGCGGGCCGAGGCCGATCCCGTCTGCGGCCTTCCGGTTCGTGTCCATGAACTGCCGGAACAGCTGGAGGGGCGTCAGGCTGACGCCCGCCTGATCGATGAGCTGCTGGAGCACGTCCTTCAGCTTGAACGCGCCCACGATGTCGGTGTTCGTGATGACGAGCGAGCTCCGCTCCTTGATCGGGAAAGGCAGCGAGAGCGCCTGGCCGGCCTCCGCGATCTCCTCCTCGGCGAGATCGGCCGGAGCGCCGTCCGTGGGCCCGAGATCCGCGCAAGAAACCGGCAGTATCGCGAGCGCGGCCAGCGCGGCGCGCCGCGCCCCCTGCCACACGCCGGGGGAGGCAAGATGAGAATGAGAGCGCACCGGACTGCTCGAACTCGATAGCTTCGACGACATGAAACCTCCTGAAATGACCCCGAAGAACGGCGGAGCCGCGCGAGAGCGCGAGGTGCGCGCTCGCGGATGGACGGGGCGGCCCGAAGAGGACGACCGCCGGCGAGCGCCCGCGTCGGTCCGCAAAGAGACGACGCCCGGCGCGCGCCGCATGGGCGGCGTGCCTCGCCGAGGCCGCGCTGCCACGGCAGCCTGGCCTCATCGAGCCGCTGAATCCACCGTTCTGCGATGAAACGCCAGGGCGCCGCCGCCTCTCGGCGCGGCCGCCCGTGAACGCGGGTCGTATGTTAATACTGTTTACGTACAGAGCAAGCGAGATGAACGCTCGTGTTTGTGCTCGCGTTAATTTTTCGCGGTCCGTGCGAGCGTAGTTTTCGTGTCCATTTCGTGTCGTCCGCGCGAGCGTCGATGTCGTCGCCGCCGGCGCAGGCGAGGTGTTCCCCGCTCGTGTGCTCGAACGTGTGTGGAGTTTGCTGGTCTTGCTGGCGGAGCCGCTGTCGTGGAGGCAATCACCGAGCCGCGCCGACGATCCGGCGCAGCGGGTCGGCGAAGGAGCTCGATGGGTACCGCGCGAAGAACGCCCCCGCGCGCGCCCGGGCCTCGTCGGCGCGCCCGAGGCGCACCAGCGCGCGGATCGCGATGAACTCCCGCTCTTCCGCGAGCCGCCCCTTCGGGAACTCGGCCTGGTGCCTCTCCAGCGCGGCGAGGGCGGCCTCCGGATCCTGCGCGAGCGCCGCTCTGGACGCGTCGACGAGGTTGGACTCCCGGACCAGGTCGTCGCCGTCCGCCGCGGCGGCCGCCTCCGGCGCCGGCGCCGCCGGTCGGAGGCTCCGCGGCGCCTCGCGGCGGAGGGCGGAGGGGGTCGGGCGCGGCGCCTCGGCCGCCGGTGACCCGGCCGCCGGCGCTTCGGCCGCCACGCGGCCTTCCGCGCGGGAGAGCAGCCGCTCCAGCGGCAGATCGGTGAGCACCGGAGGCGGCGTGATCGGCGCGGCGGCGCTCGGGGCCTCGCCCAGGACAGCGTGGAGCCCTGCCCCGCCCACCCCGATGCCCGCCGCGAGGATGATCCCCTTGATCCACGCCGGCACCGTCGCGCCGGCGGCCGCGCCCGCGGCCGCCTCGAGCGGCGCCACCCGGGCCGCGGTGCGCGCGAGCTCGGCGGAGGTCATCGGTCGGATCGGCGCGGCGGCGCGCAGCAGCTCGCGTGCGCCGGGCGGGGCGCCTCCTCCTTCCTGGTTCCATCGCTTCGGATCGCTCATCTGGCCCCCCTGCGCGCGCGCTCGGCCTCGGACTTCTTCAGGAGCGTCGCGAACTCCTTCCGCGCCGCGTGGAGCCGCGAGTAGACGGTCCCGACGGGGACGCCGACCAGGCGCGCGATCTCGTCGCACGGCATCTCTTCGATCTCGAACATGACGAACACGGCGCGGCGATCGAGATCCATGGCCTCGAGGATGCCCTCCAGCTGCTGACGCGCCTCGCGGCTGGAGGTGATCTCTTCCGGGCCGCGCGCGGAGTCCGGCACGTCGTCCACCACCTCGCCGAGCCGCTCGCGGCGCGTGTGGGCGCGGCGGCGGTGAGACGAGGCGACGCGGCGGGAGATGGCGAAGAGCCAGGTCGTGATCGGGCAAGCCCAGTCGAAGGACGGGAGCCGCTGCTGGACGACGACGAAGACGTCCTGGAAGGCATCCTCCAGGTCAGGGTGCTGGATGCCGAACCGCTGGAGGGTCGCCCAGACGAAGTTGCCGTGCTCCGCGTGCAGGGCGACGAGGCTCCGCGGCGGCTGCTTGGCGTCGCGCAGGACGTCGGCTCGTAAGCACTGCTCCACGGAGAACTGAATGCCGGCAGCCCGGGGCTCCTTCATCAAAATGTGAGGCCGACCCCCCCGAACACCGCGGCGGCGAGCGCGGCCTGCTCCAGGCCCGTCGGCAGCCCGCCCTCGAGCTGGAAATCGTACCGTGTCAATGGAACGAAGAGGTCGATGCCTGTCTCGATCCGCAGCGGCCCGAGGACACGGACGCCGAGCCGCGTGCCGGCCCCGAGGCTGAGCCACGCGCGGGAGCCGACGTCGGTCGGCAGGATCGTCTGGGGGACCTCGTCGTCCCCCTGGATGACGGCGTAGATGGCGCCCGCCACCGCCCGGCCGCAGAGCCCGAAGGCGACCGAGCGGCTCCGGACCATTTCGATGCACGCGCCGAGCCAGCCCGCCGTGAGCCCGAAGGCGAACGTCCGCTGGGCCGCGTGCTGCTCCGGGAGCCACAGCGCGCCTGTCTCGAGCGTCCACCGCGGCAGGATCGACCACTCGCCCGACAGGGCGACGCCGAACCCGGGCGAGGGGACGATGCCCGTGGAGGCGAACCCGCGCCAGGAGATCGAGAGCCGGGGCGGCGGCGGGCCCTCGGCCGGGGGCGGCGTCTCCTCGGCCTCCGCCGGCCAGGGGAACGGCGGCTCCGGGGCCCGCTCCGCCGCCGGAGGGCGCGCGGGCAGCGGCGGGGGACGCGGCGCCTCGGGGGCCTGCGGGGGGCGCGGCGCCTCGGCGGTCGGGGGGGCGAGGCCGGCCTCGGGATCGGTCGCGAGCAGGATGTGCACCGCCGCGGCGGCCACGATCCCGTCGCAGCTTTGCCGGTCGTCGGAGAGCTCGCGGACCGTCGGCGGGGCGCCGTCGCACAGCTCGGTCCGGATCGTGGCCGACCAGGCCCCGGGCTGCCCCTGCACCACGGCCTCGATCGAGGCGGCCTTGCCCGTCGTGACGAGCTCCCGCCCGAGACGCCGCGAGATCTCGGCGCGGAACCGGGACGCCGACGGGCACCGCCCCTCCGCGCCCGCGAGGCGCACCCAGGACACGTCCGCGGCCGCGCGATCGCACTCCGCCCGCGCGCACGGTACGCCGGTGAGCGTGAGCGCCGCGCAGGCGCCCAGCGCCGAGACGAGCGCTCGTGCGGCCGGCGCGCTCACCGTCCGCTCCCTTCCTCTCGCCCGATCGATCCCTCTCCGGGGAAAGACGCGGGCTCGTACGGGGGGCGCGCCATGACGGCGAGAAGGGTTCGATCGAGGGCCAAACGGATCGGCGATGCTGTACACCCGGACGATTCGAGAGTCACAGGAATTTCTGGCGGGCGGCGGTGAACGCCGTCGGTGAGCGAGACGGAGATCCGGTATTCATCCATTCGCGAGCCCGCAGCCCATGCACTCCCGCCCGACCACCATCGGCGTCCTCACGCCCTTCCTCGACGGCTTCTATTTCACGTCGGTCCTCAGGGGGATCCACCAGGCGGCGCAGGAGCGCGGCCATCGTGTCTTGGTGGTGCGCGGCACGCCGGCGTACGTCCAGGCGCCCTCGCTCGCCCGGGACCAGGTGGACGGGTGGATCGTCGTGCTCGCCACGGATGGCATCGAGCGCCTCGCGCAGGCGGGTCTCCCGCTCGTCACGGTCAGCTCCTGCGCCCCCGAGGCGGGCTGTCCTACCGTCATGCCGGACAACCGCGAGGGCGTCCGGAGCGCGGTGCGCCACCTGATCGAGCACGGACACCGTCGTATCGCGTTCGTCGGTTGCATGGATCAGGACGACATCCGCGCGCGCTTCGACGGGTACATGGAGACGCTCATCGAGAGCGGGATCCCCTTCGATCCCGGCCTCGTCTTCGACGCCGAGAACAACTGGCACTCCGGCGGCCAGCGCGCCGCAGAGGCGCTCATCGCGCGCAGGGGAGAGCTCACGGCCGCGGTCGTCGCCACGGACAAGAACGCGCTCGGGATGATGTCGGCCCTCCAGGCCGCCGGATACCGCATCCCCGACGATCTGGCGATCATCGGCTTCGACGACATCACCGATGCGCAGTGGTCGACCCCTCCGCTGACGACCGTGCGCCAGCGCTTCGACGCACTCGGAGCGCTCGCGTACGAGCTCGTGCTGGCGCGGCTCGCAGGCCAGGTCGTGCCGTCCGGGCCCGTGCTCGCGCCAACCACGTTCGTCAGGCGGCGGACGTGCGGGTGCGACCCGCTCCTTGGCTTGCTCCACAGGAAGGGCGCGGCGCCCGACGACGACCCCGGCTCCATCGAGCGGCAGATGGTCGAGCTGCTCCTCCGCCTGCCGCTGCCTCCCGAGACGCCCCCGACGGCCGTTTGGCCCGGCGTCTCCGCCGTGATCGCTGGATATGCCGCGGCGCTCGAGGGCGCCGCGCCCCCGCCCGCGGCCGAGATCGACGAGGCCTGTCAGCAGGCCGTCCGCCTCACGCCTGACGTGGAGAGCCTCATGGGGATCGCCCGCCTCCTCGGCCGATCCGGAAAGCGACGCCGCGCGCGCCTGGACAGGGAAGCAGCGGAGTCCGCGGAGGAGCGAGCCGAGGAGTTCCAGGAGCGGCTGCGCCTCTCGCTCATGCTGGCTCGCGTCGAGACGGAGCGGCAGTTCGTCGACGAGCTCGGGGCGCTCACGCGGTCCGATCACGAGGTGAGCCTCGCGCTGCTCGGCGGCACCCAGGAAGACTCGCGCTCGCTCTCCTGGCTCGACTCGACCGCCGCCGTCTGGGGCTGCCTCGCGCTCTGGGAAGACCCGGCGACCCGCGCGCGCCTCGTCATCGCCGGCGCCTACAGCCGCGATGGCAGCCCGACTCCCTCGCTCGGCGCCGTCTGCGCGCGGGAGGATTTCCCGCCCGCCGAGCGCTTGCCAGCGTCGACCGCCGGCGGCCCGTTCATGGTGACGCTCCTGCCGATCCGCACGCTCCGCCACGACTGGGGGGTCCTCGCGATCGTCGGCCCGAGCTCGATCGAGGTCGCCGGCGACGAGGGCACCATCGCCATCTGGGGGGCGCTCCTCGGCGCCGCCCTCGAGCGGGACGCGCTCGTGCAGTCGCTCTCCGAGCAGCACGCGAGCCTCCAGGAGGCTTATCAGCGCGAGCGCACCCTCTCGGCCGCGGTGCGCGAGCTCGGCTGCCCGCTCATCCCGCTCCTGCCCGGCGTGCTGCTCGTCCCGCTCGTCGGCGAGCTCGACGGAGATCGCGCCCGGCAGATGCTCGAGCGGGTGGTCGATGGGGTGGGCCGACACGGGGCGCGCTGCGTGCTGCTCGATATCACGGGCGTCCCGAGCATCGACGCCCAGGTGGCCCACGCGCTCGGGCAGACGCAGCGCGCGGCCTCCCTGCTCGGCGCCCGCGTCCACCTCGTCGGCGTGCGGCCCGAGCTCGCGATGCGCCTCGTCGCCCTCGATATCCACCTCGGCGATCTGTCCAGCCACCAGTCGCTGGCGTCGGCGCTCGAGGACCTCGCGTCGATAGGAGTCCCAGCGCTCCGCACGAGACGGAATGACGCGGCGGAAGCGACGCCGCGTTCGTCGCGCAACGCGACCTCGGATACGGGGCGTCGCGGAGGAGCGGAGTGACGCTCCGCGCGTCGCGCTGAGCGCGCGCGCAGCGCCATGGACCGCCTTACCCACTGCGCGCCGCCCGCGCTGGTCTCGTCTGGGGCTGAGCACGTCTCGAACGTGCATGTCGTCTCCCACGGTGCCTGTCGAGCGCGCGACATGTGCGGGACATCGCGAGAGGTTGCGAGATGTTGCGAGCTCTTCGACGATGTGCCGTGTCTACCTGGGCCCCGCCCGCGCTGGACAGGAGATCCGCCGCCGGGCGATACTCGACTCATGCGCGTCGGCGACGTCGTCGGGGAGCGGTTCGAGCTGCTCGCGCTCGCCGGCTCCGGCGGCATGGGGGAGGTTTACCGGGCGCTCGATCGGGTGTCCGGCGCCACCGTCGCTCTCAAGGTGGTGCTCGGGGCGGGCGCGCACGAGGCGCGGTTCGACCGGGAGGCAAGGTTCCTGTCGGAGCTCTCGCACCCTGGGATCGTGCGGCACGTGGCCCACGGGAGGACTTCCTCGGGGAGGTCCTATCTCGCCATGGAATGGCTCGAAGGAGAGGACCTCTCGCGGCGCCTCCCGCGCGGCCGCCTGACCGTCGAAGAGACGCTGACGCTCGGCGTGAAGGCCGCCGAGGCGCTGGCGGAGGCGCACGCCCGCGAGATCGTCCACCGCGATCTCAAGCCGAGCAATCTGTTCCTCGTGGGCGGCCAGATCGAGCAGGTGAAGATCCTGGACTTCGGGATCGCGCGGCGGCTCGACGCGACGCCGATGACGCTGACGGGGGTCACCGTCGGGACGCCGGCGTACATGGCCCCGGAGCAGGCGCGCGTCGGGCACAGCGCGCTCACGCCGCGCGCCGACGTGTTCGCCCTCGGCTGCGTGCTCTTCGAGTGTCTCGTGGGCGCCCCCGTGTTCGTCGGCGAGAACCTCCCCGCGATCCTCGCGAAGATCCTGTTCGGCGAGGTCCCCTCGATACGCTCGCTCCGCCCCGAGGTCCCCGCCCAGCTCGACGCGATCGTCCACCTGATGCTCGCGAAGGACCCGGCGGAGCGCATCGCCGACGGCGCGACCGCCGCCGTGATCCTGAGCACCCTGCGGGCCGCCGGGGCCTCGGCGCGCGGGGCCGAGTTCGAGCGCCCCGAGGCGCTCACCTCGAGGGAGCGGCGGCTGCTCTCCGTGCTGGTCGTGGGGAGGGAGGCCACGCCGGCCACGGCCGACACCGCGCCGCTCGATCAGACGCTCGATGTGACCGTGGGGGCGCAGCTGCGGAAGGTCGTGGAGGCGCACGGAGGGCACATGGAAGCGCTCGCCGACGGCTCCGCCGTGGTCGCCATCGTCGCGGGCAGGGACGCGACCGACCAGGCGTCGCGGGCGGCGCGCTGCGCGCTGGCGCTCCGGAAGGTGGCCCCGACCCGGCCGATGGCGCTCTCGACGGGCCGGGCGCAGCTGGCGAGGCAGCGGCCGGTGGGGGAGGCGATCGACAGGGCCGCGCGGCTGCTCGACGCGTGCGAGGCGAGGCGGGCCCACGCGCGGCAGCCCGACCCGCGCGGGCCGTCCATCGCGATCGACGACGTGACGGCGCGGCTGCTCGGCGCGCGGTTCGAGGTGTCCGGCGAGGGCGAGCGGAGGGAGCTGCACGGCGAGCGCGACGTCGCGGGGAGCGCCGGGACGCTGCTCGGCAAGGCGTGCGCGTTCGTCGGGCGGGAGCGCGAGCTGCTCACGCTGACGACGCTCTTCACCGAGTGCGCCGAGGCGCCGATCGCCCGCGCCGTCCTCGTGACGGCGCCCCCCGGCATCGGCAAATCCAGGATCGCCCACGAGTTCACGCGCGCGGTCCGCGCGCACGACGAGCACGTCGAGATCTGGACCGCGTGCGGCGATCCGCTGCGCGTGGGCTCCGCGTTCGGCCTGCTCGGGCAGGCGATCCGCTGCGCGTGCCGCATCCAGGACGGCGAGGCCGCCGCGGTCCGCAAGCAGAAGCTCCTCGGGCGCGTGGCGCGGCACGTCCCCGGCCCCGATCGCGAGCGCGTGGCCGTGTTCCTCGGGGAGATCGCCGGCGTCGAGCTCGAGGGCGAGGAGAGCGCGCTGCTCTCCGCGGCCCGGGGGGACGCGGAGACGATGGGGCGGCAGATGCGCCGCGCCTGGGAGGACTTCCTCGCCGCCGAGACGTCGGCGCGCCCCGTCGTGCTCGTGCTCGAGGACCTGCACTGGGGCGATCTGCCGACCGTGCGCTTCGTCGACGCGGCGCTCGGCTCGCTCGGCGAGCAGCCGTTCTTCGTGCTCGGGCTCGCGCGCCCCGAGGTCCACGAGATGTTCCCGGCGCTCTGGAGCGGGCGCGCGCTCAACGTGATCCACCTGACGCGGCTGCCGCGGAAGGCCTGCGAGCGCCTGGTCCGCCACGCGCTCGGCGACGACGTGGACGCGGAGACCGTGGCGCGCCTCGTGGCGCACGCGGATGGCCACGCGTTCTACCTCGAGGAGCTGATCCGCGCCGTGGCCGAGGGGATGGACGACGCGCTGCCAGAGACGGTGCTGGCGATGGTCCAGGCGCGGCTCGGGGCGCTGGACGGCGAGGCGCGCAAGGTGCTGCGCGCGGCGAGCGTGTTCGGCGACGTCTTCTGCAAGGGGGAAACAATTCGGAGACGCAAAAATAATCACAAGCAATTTCAATGTGTTGATGGCTGTGCCCGGCAGGGGCTGCCCGCAAGCGCTGCAGGTCGGAGACGGCGCGCACGGGGCGGGAAATGGCGCGCCGGTGCGGTCTTGGGGCGAGCGGGTCGTCGGGGGCATGCGTCCGGCCAGGGGCAATCCCGGGGCAGGGTTGCTGCCGCTGCGCAGCGGCGTGAGGTTGCATCCCCGGATGCCCTTTGGCCGGCGCCGGGAGCATACGGCGCAGCGCGTGGCGCAGACGGGGACTTCCGGTGGAACCCGCCGGGGCGGCGCCCGGCGCCTGCGCCTGGAGAGGACCCGCCCGACAGCGCGCCGGTCACGTACGCGCTGCTGGTCGAGCTGCTGTGGCGCTTGACCGAGCGCGACGCGTGGGTCACCGATCGGCGGCGGTGAGCGACTGCGTATAGCCCTCCCGCTTCCGGCGCCATGCCGAAGGCGATCGGCAACGACGAGGCGCAGACGCTTCAGCCTACTCGCCGCAGCGATCTCGGTGGTGACCATGAAGACGAAGCCCCACGAAGACGCCCGCGCTCCGGGTCGTCGATGGGGCGCTGAACGAGGAGGAGCAACAATGAGCACGCGGAACCCTCCGCACGACTGCGACGTACTGATCCCTGACGGCATCGAGAGCGAACTCCACTGGACGCAAGCCGGCGCGCACCGGCACGTCTGCATCAAGCACGCGTACCGCGCGGGCTACGACGCAGCCGTCAAGGCGGTGCAAGGAGATCGACGCCGGTCGTCGTGGCGCGACACGCGCGAGACCCAGCGCTGCGTGGAAGGCAACGCGGCTCCGGTCGAGGACATCGAGCAGCTCCCGCAAACCCAAGGCGATGGACGGCATCGCTGCGCTATCTGCGCTTGGTGTCGTGGTTGGCGCGACGGTGTGCGTGCCTGAGATCAAGTGACCAGCGCGGCACGACGGCATGACCCGGGATAAGCTGACCACCATGGTCACCGCCCACGGCGCTGCGGGCAGCACGACGCGGCGGGCTCCGGGCTCTTCGACGCCATCTATCGCCTCGTCGCGGAACAACGAGCCACGGGTCGGCCGGCTCCACCGGCGCTAGGATCCCAAGGATGAGTCGCCCGATCCTGAGCCTCGACTCCGGTCCGTTCCGCTATGCGAACGACGAGAGGCTCCGCGCGCTCCGCCTCGCTGGCTTCGACTTGCGCGTGTCTGCCTTCGCGTTTGCCGAGAGCTGGGCGACGGCGCTCCGTAAGCTGAGGGACCGGAAAGACAGGGATCCCGAAGCTGAGCTGCGGCGTTTCTCAAATGCTGCCCCTAGACTCCAGCGACGCTCGCGCGAAGAGACGCCGATCGAGCCGTCGCTGGACGCATCTGGCCGCCGGCAGGATCATCGTGACCAAGGACCTGAACTTCATCAACGCTGTGGACGCCAGCGGAACGCACCTTGCGCCGTGGGTGTGCACGGACGAGCAGATTTTGATAGCGCCGCCACGTGGGCTCCCGATTGGTCCTGATGCTGCCGACCGTGCTTCCGGCTTCGTTCGTCTCCGCGCCGTCGGAGGTACGGTCCCGGCGCGCTGACCCGCGCCAGAGGGTCGGCAGCGCCGGCCGACCCGATGCGCGTCCGCTGCGCGCCTCAAGGAGCAAGAAGGACGATGGCGCGCTCATGCACCCGATGGCCATCGCCGACCCGGTACTCGGATCCCGCGCCCGAGGGCTCCGTCCTCCCATCGCTTGTGCGACGCGGCCGCCGGGGCACGCCGGGGGCGATAAAGTGGCGCGGCCGCCGCCCGGCGACGTCGAGCGCTGCGAGCGAACCCTTGAGCGTCCGGGCACCCGTACGTCGGCTCACAACGAAGTAGCGTGATCACTCTCTCGTGCCTCGCTTGTCTGCCTGTCGTACGTGCACGTTGGCTGGACCGCCCCACTTCACTATTGTTTGTGCGGCTTTGCCGCGCTGCACATCGATGAAACTAGATGGGGGCACGGGAAAGGCCAAGTACTCGCCCAAATCGTTCAACTGCGAGCGCATCCCCGATGCGCCCCCATCCTTGTGCTCAACAAAGTGCCAGTCGATGCATGCGTTGCTAATAAACGCCGCAACTCCGTCGAGTTCCTGCAAAGGTTTCCCTGTCTCCTCATCTAGAATTCTCAGTCGACCCAAGAACGCCAGCCAAGTTCCCTGCCCATCACCATATTGGAGCGACGCGTCGTGCAGGGCATCGAGTTCGACTCGCCGACCATCATCTTGGACCCGACGTGCAAAGTCAGCCAGACGCCCACATCCAGAGGAAACTGATTTTGCCGCTATTGCCAGTCCCACTCCGTCCTTGGCAGGCAGCGGTTCAAGCTGTGCGCGACACCCAGGTCGCAGCAAAAACTGAAACAAGCTCAGCGCGAAAGCCGCAATGGATCGCCATAGGCTGCGATGCGTATCCGTCACAACGTATGCAGTCCAAGTAGACTCATTACGCTCCGCGAGTAGTCGCGCCAGATGGGCGATCAGCTCTAGCCGAGGAAGCCCCGACGTGTATACGTCCACAAGGCTGCAACCCGCATTCGCTCTCTTCGATGGTGTCAGGAGGAAGTTGGCGTCCTGCCAAGCATCGCGGGATTCGAGCCAGTGTTTGACTTCAGCAACCCAACCGATTCCCGCATCCGGAATCTGTAGCCGAACGAAGTGTTTTCGCTGTCTAGGTTCGGAGTTTGGCCAATCTGAGGGTTGATGTGCTAGGCCTTCGAGGCGAGCCTGGAGCGTGTCGTTTGACCGTGATCGCCACCAGTTCTTAAAATCCTTCAGATGTGACAGCACGCGCTCGCTTGCCGTGGGTGACGCAAAGAACACATCGGCATAAAACCGATCCAGCGCATCGACCAAGCCAACAACTGCGCTAGCTGGCTCGTGCTCCGCATCAAGGAAACCAATATCCGAAAACCCCCTTAGCTCGCGAACAGCGGTTGCAACCGGAATAGGAGAAGTTGCAATCTCCCCACCAATCATGCTGTGTAGTCTGGTATACGTGAGCTGACGGGCGCGCGTAAACGCCCACATGAGCTTGCCCCAGCTACGCTCTGAGCTATGTGCTAAGAGGCGCGAAAGCAGCAGTAGCGAAGTGGATCGAATCGACGATGCGGGCCAATGTGATACTCGCCAGGCTCCGATGGCAACGTGGGCTCGATAGAAGTCTCGCCGTCTGATGACCTCTTCGACCGGCCCCCGCACCTCCGCATCTACCTGTCTTAAGAAATCCCTTTCACAAGAGTGGTCAGAATCTAGCGCATACATCAGCCCCCGCTCTGTCGCAAAAGTACCGAAGAGGTGACCGTAGTTCGCGAGCAACGCCCAAGCCTGCGCAATCTCGAGACCAGACAGGGAATTCTTCCCATGAGATAGACCGAAGTTGCTGCTGCCAAGACCAAGGCCAGGCTGGCGCTGCTTTATCTGTAGCAACGTTTTAACCAGTAGACGGACGTAATCCCATCGGCTGGCCGGCAGTCGAGCAAGAGGCGCAAGTGAGCCCAAATGCACGACTCCGGTAGCATGCTGTTCGATCTCCGGATGTTTCTGAAGCAGCAAACCGGCGAATCCCTTCGCAGCCTCCTCGACCCCCTCGGCCTCCCACTCGATCTGCTTTCGATGCAGTAAGGTGGTTAAGTCCTTGATCGCGTCCTCGCGGTCACCGGAACGCCGTGGGACCAAAAGCCTGGACATCGCATCAATCAGTTCGGGGTTCCGCCGAAGGCGGTTCGGCACCGAAATCAGTTCGCGCGCAAGCGCGAGAGCAGTGCTTTTTTGCGTCCTACTGGATTTGCTCATTGGGTCCGTAATGCGTCGAGGTCGGTCGGAATCTCTCTACTGTTACGAAGAACGTGCTCGCGTGGCAAGAGCTCGAGGCTCGGGTAGGAAAAAATCGTGTAATTTCAACGGATTATCAGGGACCTCTCGTCGCTGCCGACGAATCTTCCGGCCCAGACCACCGGGATCTGCACCTTTGATCGGTAGGCCAACGTCGGCCTTGGTTACTGGAGAGTCGCGGAAAGTTGTCTGGCCTTCATTCTGCTTAGGCATTCCGCACGACAAGCACGCTCTCCGGGCACAGGACGGCTCGGCTAACACTCTGCTCTGCCTGCCCTCCCGCGCCACCTCGCTCCAGTCGATCTCGAACCGCGCCAGGCACTCCAGCAGCCGATCCGCATCGTTGCCGTTATTCTCCTTCGCCCGCCACTTAACCGCCCGACCATCGCCATGGGCGTGGTTACTTGAAGCGCTCGCCGGGGTCTACGAGAGTGGAAGCGGGGCAACGTCAGCCCGCGGCCCGGGTGGGCCTGGGCTGGTGCCCCGCGTGGCGTCTGCTCGCGCCGAAGCTTGAGGCCCGCGTCGGATTCAGGATGCCTCGGCGTCTCCGGCTGCCGGAGCGACGAGCGACGCTCTCGTCCAGGCGTCGGGTAGCAGTTCATCGAGCCGGTCGCGCGGACAGCCCGCTCGCAGCTTGCCGGCCCATGCCGCCGTTGGAGGGCGCTGCGGCCGGCCTGCCGATGACGTCGCCAGAACTCCCCGGCGGCGCGCAGGTAGCGCCCGACCAAGGCCAGCATAACCAGTCCGTCGGGGCCGGTTACCTGCCCCCATCGCGAAGTAGGAAGCGAGAGCGGAGTGGGCCGAGCGGGTGGAGCGATGGGACCGGAGCACGCTGAGTGCCGAGAAGTTCGCGCGGCGCGAAGGGTACAAGTCGACGCAGCTGTACTGGTGGCGTTGGAAGCTGCGGGCTGACAGGTCCTCGCCGTCGCCGTCGCCGTCGCCGTCGCCGTCGCCGTCGAGGAGACGTCGTGCTGATGCTGCCGCCGTCGGTGCGTGCTACGTTGCAGCCGAGCCCTTCTGTCACCTGAGGTGAGCGTGGCGACTCGGCCTTGACATCCTCGGATCGTTCTGCCTTCCCCCGTCGCCGACCGAATGAGCTGGAGCGTGGAGACCGAGGATCGGCTGAGCTCCTCCCCCCTACGTACGGGGCAGCTGCATCGCTCGCCGGCCGGGCCTCCGGGCAGGCGGCATCCTGCGCTGGCCACGTCGGAGCATGGTAGGCTCGCCATGCCACCGCCTGCGAGCGGCGTCGGAAGGAGCTCTTCGTGGCGCGTTTCAACTGGCTTCACCTGTCCGATCTCCATTATGGTATGTCCGAGCAGCTCTCGCACTGGCCGAACGTACGTGAGATCCTCTATCGCGATCTGGCTACGATCCACGAGCACTCCGGCCCCTGGCATCTCCTCCTCTTCACTGGAGACCTGACGCAGCAGGGCTCGCGCGGTGAGTTTGGCCGCCTTGACGCCCTCCTTGACGACCTGCTCAGCTATCTGCGCAAGCTCGGCTCGGAGCCGGTGCTCCTCGCGGTCCCTGGCAATCACGACCTGGTGAGGCCGAGATCGATCGCTCCCGCCGTGAAGGCCCTGAAGCGCTGGGCCGAGGAGGACGACATTCGCGCCGATTTCTGGAAAGGCGAGGACAGCGACTACCGGAAGGTCGTCGTCGAGGCGTTCGCGCCGTTCGCGGAGTTCTGGCGCAGGCGTTCCGAGCGGCTCCCGGTGGCGGTGACGCACGGCATTCTGCCGGGCGACTTCTCCACGACGATCGAGCGAGAAGGCGTGCGCCTGGGCGTCGTCGGGCTGAACTCGAGCTTCCTGCAGCTGACCGGCGAGAGTTACGAGAAGAAGCTCGATCTCGACATCCGCCAGCTCCACGCGGCGTGCGGGGGCGACACGACCAAGTGGCTCGAGGACAAGAGAGAGGTGCTTCTCCTGACGCACCATCCGGTCGGCTGGCTGCACGATGAGCGCCGCTTCACGAGCGACATCGCGCCGCCGGGCCGGTTCACCGCGCACCTCTTCGGGCACATGCATGAGCCTCAGAGCGAGCTGTCCTCGCGCGACGGCTCCCCCTTCCAATGCCGGCTCCAGGGAGCCTCCCTGTTCGGCCTTGAGAAGCTCAGCAACGGCGGCGAACAGCGCATCTACGGCTACAGCGCAGGCCGGCTCGAGATCCACGAGGAGGCGACCGCTCTGCGTCACTGGCCGAGGCGGGCGATGCGGAAGAGCCTGGGGCACTACCGGCTGCAGGCGGACCCCGCGATGGAGCTCTCGGACGACGGATCGATGGAGCTCCGTCTGAAGGAATCGGCCCCTGCGAAGCGCGGCGGCGCGACCAGGGCCGCCGCGCCCAACGCGTTCGACGAGCTCCTCGGGTCCTACCGGCGGAGGCTCCAGCCCATCTACGAACGATGGCCCCGGGAGCCAGCGTTCCGCGCCGCGACGCCCGATCTGGTGGCGGCCGCGGACGTTAGGTTCGAGGACGCGTATCACCCGCTGCGACTCGGCGAGGCCGGAGACGGAGGACAGAAGCGATCCGACGCCGCCGACGAGCTGCGCAACCTCATCAACAGCAAGCCACGGATCCTGGTCGAGGGTGCAGGAGGCACCGGCAAAACGACCTGGCTGCGCTGGGTGTTCCAGACGCTCCTCAGGACGGAGAGCACCCTGCCCATCATGGTGGTCCTGCACCGCCTCGGCATGCAGTGGCAGAGGCCTGACTGCGTGGGCGAGCCGCGCTCGCTCGACGCTTTCATCGACGACTGCGGCGCGCAGTACGGCGTCGAGGGGTGGAAGGGCCGCTGGAGAGAGCTCCTCGGCGAGCGAGGGGCTCCCGCGCCGATCCTCCTCCTCGATGGATGGGACGAGCTCGGCCACCTCGGGGGTGAGCTCAACGGCAAGCTCTCCGGGTTTCTGAGCCAGTATCCGCGCGTCCGGGTGATCGTGACGAGCCGCGGCTACGGAGAGGGCGTCCCCTCCGAGGCGGACGGCTTCGAGCGGCTCGAGCTGAGTCCGCTGTCAACCCAGGATATTCGCGGGTTCGCCCACAGGTTCTTCGAGTCCTTCGGCATGTCCGGCGAGCGCAACGCGAGCACCGAGACAGCGTGCTTCTTGCAAGCGCTCCGCGACTCCCCGGCGGCGGCGGAGCTCGCGAGGACGCCGCTCCTGCTAACGCTGATGCTTCAGGTCAACCAAGCGCATGCGCTCCCCGACAAACGGCACCTGCTCTACGAGCTGTGCATCGATCGCCTACTCAACGCCTTGCCGGACCGCAAGATCGCCGACGGCGCCGTCCACCTCCGGTCCCAGTGGCGCCCCGCGGACAAGGAGGAACGAAAGTGGGTCGTCGCCGCGCTCGCCGCGAACCTCAAGAGTCTGAGCGATAGCGACGGGGGCGCGCCCGCGGCAATCGCCTGCTCGATAGAGCAGATGGAGGCCCTCTTACCCGGCGCGTGGCCGGCAGACGCCGGAGCGGCGAGTTCGCAGCAGGAGAGGCGGCGCGAGTTCCTCGCCTGGCTCGCGGGGCCGGCCGGGCTGCTCCTGCACCAGGCAGGGACCCTCTCTTTCACGCACCTCTGCTTTCAAGAGTACCTCACCGCATGGCACCTGAACCAGAGCATCGAAGGAGACGAGGATCGGGTGCGCGCGTTCTTGGAAATGTCCGAGCACCCCGACGCGTGGGAGACGCTGCTTCTCTGGGCCTCCATGCTCCATGGAACGAACCAGGAGAGGAGCCGACCGCTCCTCGCCGCCCTCCTGGACAATGCTGTCCTGCATGACAGGCGCTCGCTCGCAGGGATGATGCTCGCCAACGGCGTGGGGGACGAGAGAGCGTTTCGACGCTGGCTCGACGATTTCGTGTTCCGTGCCAGCTCCACGCAGACCTCCACGCTGAACCTGTGCATGACGGCCTGGGCAGGTAGCCGGCAGCACACGTGGAGGAGCGCCCTCAAGGCGCGCCTTAGCGAGGAGGCTGAGCGGGGTCACCTCCTGGCTCGAATTCGCATCCATCAGACCGCGCGGCGCTGCAGGATCGACCTCGACACGCCCCCACCGCAGGAAGGGACGGTCGCCCGGGATGTGATGGAGGTGTTCCGGACGGGCGTCGTGGCCACGGCGCGCGCGGTCCCGGCGTGCAGGATCCTATGCGAGGTTGACCCGGAGGTCATGGGGTTGAACAGGCAACCCGAGATCTTGCTGCTCCATGCGCTGTGGCCATCGGTCCGCCGGACAGCGGCGCGGCACCTCCTGCTCGCCGCGGCGGCGGGAGCGGATCGGCGCGGCCTGCGCTGCCTCGCCTCGTATGTACTGCATCCGCCTGAGCCGAGCCCTACGCTGGACGCGGTGCAGCGTCATTTCATCGGGCTGCTCGCAGGCGTCGAGAGCGTCGCTGCCAAGTACTCTGACGAGGAGAACGAAGCGACCAAGGGCATAGGCGCGCTGAGGAAAGTCATGGGAGACGTGTTCGCCGAAGCGCGAGCCCAAGGGAAGCCAATGCAGCCCTGGAGCTCCAGATCAGGATTCAGCTTGCGTACCCTCGCGGGGTCGCTGCTCCGCGAGGGCCCCGCGATCTTCGTGCAGACGTACGGACGAAGACCCAGCCCCAGGCCGCTCGACCTCACTGTCCAGGTCATGGAAACATTCAACGACAGGGCGGCGGCACGGCAGCTGGAGCTCGATCCGGAAGAGCCCTGGTTCGCTGGCTACCAGCGCCTCGTCGGAGCCCAGGGGTTCATGTCGACCAAGGTAGAGCTCATCTCGGGTGAGCTCGGGGCTGCGCTACCGACGCTGCTCGGCTCCGCGTACCAGCTCTCGAAGGACCCCGCTGACTCCGCCAAGCTCATGAGCTTCGATGCCCTTACGAGGGCGATCACACCGCACTACGATTCGCTCTGGCCTGCGTTCGCCAGGCATGTGGCGAGACGGTCGAGCGAGGAGGACAGGGCGCTGCTCACCGAGCTCGCCGCTCGACCGGAGATGCGGGAGCCGCCGCTTTCCTGGATCCTTAAGTATGTCGTTCGAGGCGACGTTCCCCTGAACGACGGCTCGGAGGTCACCCTGGACGAGCTGTCCGTGGAGCTCGGGTATCCAACGCTGCCCTATCTCGAGGAGATGCCGGATTTGCCGGATACCGACCCCGATCAGGCGAAGACGACACGCAGGTATGTCACGTGGGTGGATCGGGTGACTGGGGTGGCGCGCCGCGCCAAGTCGTGGGTAGATGACGACGATAGCTAGAGTTAATCTCGCGAGGACGTGACCCAAGGCGGCGCGCTGTCCTAGCAACACGCGCTTCTGCTCGGCACGGCGGAATAGTCCCCCCGCTTTCCTTCGACGGCAACCGCTACTCGGTCCCTTCTGAGGCCGCGGACACGACGCTGCGGCTGGTCGCGACCGACGTCGAGGCGCGCCTGATCGACGGCAACCGCGTCGTCGGGCAGCACGCGTGCTCGTGAGCGAAAGGTCAGGTCATCGCAGCGCCCAAGCACCGCGCCGCTCTGCTGGCAAATACCCGAATCATGCACTTCCTGGTGGGGCCAGTTTGATATCCGGGAGCATCGCCACCGTTTCCCCACCTGAAGCGAAGCAAATTACCGGGAACTCGCCTCCTTTGGGCCACCAGTTCTCAAGGATCGCAACGAGATGCGGAAGGTTTTTTTGCACTGCTCGAGTCACAACGTCGCGCTGCTTACCGACGATCAGAACGGGGAGGCCACGCTTTGCGGCTGCGGAGGCAATCATCGCTTCGATGGAGGCGGTTGTCTCGCCGCTCGACAGTGCCACGCTTCGCCCCGTTGGGTCGCGCACGTCGGCGACGAGGACCACGACATCCGCCTTTCCGGCCTCTACACTTTCCTCTCTGGCTCGGTAAATTCCGTACTCGCTTTGCTGGAGGATTTCCGCTCGGAGGCGTTGGGCGCCGGCTTCGTAGCCCGTTCCGAGCTCCGCGACTTTGATGCCACCGGCCGCAAAGCACATCACGAGGATCCTGCCCGTGTCGGGCGACCATGCTCGCAGATCGCGAGCGATCAGAGGAGCGCGCTCTTCGGCGAGCTGAGCAAAGTCATCGCGGCTCGTTGTGAAGATGACGGTCGGTCGTTGTCCGTTGCGGGCTCCAGACGCAATAAGTGCGTCGAGTTCCGCATCGCTTTTGACGCGGCTGGAGACGATCCGACCTAGCGGATCGCTGGGATCCGCGACGACAACGACGACATCGTCTCCATGAGTCGAGCGAGCTGCCTCGTGCGAGCGCCGGATCTCGTCTTCGTGCCGTTGCATCAATGACATGCGCTTCGCATCCGCCGTGGCTGGGGTGCCCTTTGCGCCTGACTGCGCCTTGGCTGCTCGTCTCTGGTTCCGATTCATCGCACGTCCTCCGTGGCGGCTCGAGCGAGCGCCTAGTCCGTCGACTCCCAGAGTTTGAGGCGCCCGTCAAGCGGGTAGCGATGGCCGGTGCAAACAGAATGCGGCCGCCAGCATCCATCCGCGATCGCAGTGTGTGCCACGCGGGACCTCGCCGGGCGTGCGCTGTCGCGGCGGGCTACCCTTCGCGCCGGACGAAGTACCGCTCGATGGCGTCGAGGATCTGGGATGCGGCCGTGAACGGGCTCGTCCAGCGTTGCCTGGCGTACGCGGAGAGGGTCTCGGCTGGTCGGCGGCCAGCAGGAGCTCACGGTGGCGCACGAGCAGCTCGTCGGGCGCCCGAAGCAGATGGCGCGCTTCGAGCTGCGCATCCAAGCTCGGTCCAACGACGCCGCGGAGCCTGCTAAGAGCGGCTGCGGATCCAGGATGAAGCGCCGCACATACGCCGAGTCCAGGTACTTCGCCGCTTGGCGCCAGGCGACCCCATGCATGAGCTTGCGGAGCGCGTCCCGGGGCGTGTCCTTCGCGTCGGGTCGGTACCGGCAGCGCTTCAGCGCGCTCCAGGTGCTGATGATGACGGCCTGCTCCACTTCGGCGTGGTCCCGCTTCGGGATGCCGGCGACCGCGGCGAGGATGATGCTGCGCTCGGCAAGGATCGCCTGCATCGTCGGCTTCTTTCTGGGATGTCGTGCGACAGGCGGGCGGCCAGCCCCCGTCCGCGGCTTCCGCGGGTCGGTGCCGCGGCCTGGTCAAGCGCGGAGCGGCCGCAGCGTCGGCGAGGACGCCGGGGAGCTCGGGGCTGTCGATGCCCTGGCCAGCGCGGAGCGCCCACGCAGGGCGAGGCCACGTCGGGTGCTCGTGGCTGGCCGTTCGTCGACCAGCTGGTTGGCGAACACTCCCGCCGCGTAGCCGCCTGCGCACCTGCGCACCACCACCGCGGCGAAGCCCTCGAGCAGTGGGTATGCGTTCTGTAGACCCCATCCTCGCGTGGTGCGCGCCGTCGCCGTAGATTCGCGGCGCGATGCGAGAGCAAGAGCGGCCTGCGAGGAAGGGTGGCTGGACCCAGCAGCGAGCGGAGGAAGCGGCGGTCGACGCCGAGGTCGCCGCCCGCGTGCACGTCGCCCGCAAGCGCGCCGCGGCGAAGCCACGTGCCACCGATGCCTCGGCCGAGTCGTCGACAAGGCGCCGGAAGCCACGCGTCGACCGCGCGAGCATCGACGAGGCGTCGCCAGCGCGCCAAAGCCGGCGAGCGGCGCGCCCGGCGGGCGGCAAGGTGGCGTCCGTGCCCGCCACATCGGACGGCGACGCTGAGCTGCGATCAGCTGGGCGCCGCGGCCGGCGCCCGGGGCCACGGACTGGCCGCGAGCCGCTGCCGAGCGTCGGCGTTCTCGAGGGTCTGCTTCCAGGACTTGGGAGCGAGCTCGATGATCCGCTCAGGCGGCCAGGTGGGCAGCAGGATCAGCACGTCGCGCAAGTAGGCCCAGGGCTCGATACCGTGCAGCGCACAGGAGGCGATGAGCGACACGATGGTGGCGTTCCACTCGGCACCGTCCTTGCTGCCCACGAAGATCCAGTTCTTCCTGCCCACGGCCTCACGGCGGAGCTCAAGCTCGCTCCGGTTGTTGTCCAGGCGGAGCCGACCATCCTCGAGGAAGCGATTGAGCGCGGTCCATTGGTTGAGCGCATAGCCGATGGCGCCAGCGATGGGGCTCCTCGGCAGGACGAGCAGGTCCTCTGTCTCAAGCCACACGCGGAAGGCCACGAGCACGGGCTCGGCATCCGTTCGGCGCTGCTCGGTTCGACGGCTCGGAGGCAGCTCCTTCGTCGCCTTGTCGATCGCGTAGAGCTTGCGAATGAAGCCGATGGCTACCGTCGCGCGCTCCCGGTCGGAGGTCATCGCCTCGAAGAACTTCCGCCGGCAATGCGCCCAGCAACCGACCTCGGTCACCTGCTCGGTGCGGAAGAGCTGCTCGTAGACATTCGAGGCGTCGGCCTGGACATAGCCCTTGTAGCCGCGAAGGAACTCCTTCGGGCCATCCTGGTTGTGGTGCGGCGTGAATCGGAACAGGACGTGCTCTCGGTCCGCCACCAAGACCCAGAAGTGGCCCCGCCGGCACTTGTCCTTTGCTTGCACGAGCACGCCGGTGGCATCGATGGCGATACAGTGCGCGTTCAGGGCGTCCTTGGCCATCGCCCCGACAAGGATCGCGAGCTTGTTGGCGCACGATTCGACCCAGCCGCACAGCGTCGAGCGCGAGAGGTGAAGGCCCCAGCGCTCGAACATCTTCTCCAGCCGGTGAAGCGGCAAGTGATCCGCGTACTTGCTCACCAGCACGTGCGCGAGCAAACCCGGACCGGCGAGGCTGCGCGGAACAGGGCTGTCGGGGACGTCGGCGATCGTGATGCCTTGCTCGGGCTCACCTTTGACCGCGAACTTCGGCCTCACGATCTGCAGCCGCACGAAGCTCGCGGGCCGCCACTCGAGCGTCTCCGATACCTCCTCGCCGATGCGGACAAGCGCGGTTGCGCGCTCGTCCTGCGCCTCCGGCGGCAACAGCTCGATCCGCTCGACCGGCAGATGCTCGGGCAGGCGTTGCCGCCCGTGCGGGCGGGCTTGACGCCCCTTGTCCCCGCTTCCGGAGGAGCCGTTCGGCGCCGCGCCATCGCGCCCGTCTGGCGAGCCGGTCGCGCCCGCGTCCGGCTGCGCACCGGCGCCCGCGAGCATCTGCAAGATCGCGTCGAAGGCGAGCTGCATCTGCGCTGGGTCGACGTGCTCGGCCTTCTGGCCGAAGATGTGCCGGCGAAACCGCTCCAGCTCGATGCTGGCGAGCTCGTAGAGCTTGCGGTACTCGTCCCGCTCGTGGGCAGCGCGTGCGAGCTTGTCCTTGAGCTCGCGAATCTGCTCTTCGACCGGCTTGCTCACGGCGCTGTAAGTACTCGTGAGCTCCTGCTTTTTGAAGGGGCTTGTTGAGGAAAATTTCCGCCGCTCGATGCAATGCAACCGTGGGTGCTACCCGGGAGCGTGCGAAGCTGTCAGGTGGGATCAGAGCGCCGGAGGCGATGCGGTCTCGGCGAACGGGACCGCTCTCCGCAACTTCGAAGGCGCAAGGGCGATGCCTTCAAGGATCTTCGCGAGCTCGGCGGCGTCGATGATGACGCTCGTGGCTCCCGGAGTGACGGCACGCGGGGCTCGGAATGCCCCGCGCTCAAGCCTTTTGTAAAGTAGACAGTACCCGCTGCGGTCCCACCAAAGGGCCTTGCAGCGGTCGGCCGCCCGGTTGAAAAAGAGGAACAGGGCTCCGGAGAGCGGGTCCTGTCGCAGCACCTCGCGCACGACGGCAGCGAGACCATCGAACGAGCGCCGCAGATCGAGCGGCTCGGTGGCAACGTAGATCGAGACGCGGCCAGGGATCATCGCGCCCCCCCGAGCGCACGAACAACGCGCGCCAGCGTAACCTCGTCGAACGACGGCGGGACGCGGACGACCGCGCCGTCGGGCAGGACGACCTCAAGCGGTGCGCCCGAGGAGAGCGCCGTCGCCTCCGGGGAGGCTACCACCACCGGGAGGAATGAAGGCAGCTTCGCCGCGTCTGGGCGCTGCCGGCACTCGCTCCGCTTCATCCCCAGTCGGCGGCTCCAGGAGTAGAGCGTCCCGGCGTTGACGCCCTCCTGCTCCGCGAACACGCGGGCTGAGTGCCCGCTCTTGTGCCAGCGCGTCACTCGATCGCGCCAGGTGCTTCTGCTTTCGTCCATCGACACCTCCGGCGCAGGGTTTTACGCAGCGTTTGGGCCTCAGGACAGCATGCAGGTCGCCGAACGGATACAGCAGTGGCGAGGGCCGCGGAATGGTCGGGGCTGCGGGGCCTGCGGAGCCCTATCGGCCGATTCGTAGCCGGTCTCGTGGCCGCCCGCCGATGGCGCTGCGACGTGCGGTGCTCGCGGCCGGCACGGACGCGAGCGCGACGTCGTGCGGCTCCAGGCGCGTGAGCGCTAGCGCGTCGTCATCGTTGACCGTGCAGGCCATCGCCAGGCGCCGCGCTCGCGGGCAGCGCGGCCGCGCGAGCGACGTCGCATGGTGCCACGCGCGTGGGCGTCACGGCGCGCGGTCACCGCTGCCTGGGCACGGTGCCGCGCTGGGTCGGGCTTGCAGCCGACATCGTGCAGCGCGGGGCGCGTGGCCGGTCGCCCGCACCCGCGGCGGCGCGGCCAGGCAGCTGGCGCCAGCACGTCGACACGCGCTGGCGCCGCACGGGTAGCTGCTCGCTGGCGCACGCTCTGGACGGTACGACCCCTGGCCAGTGTAGTGTGCTCGCCTAGATTCCGTTTGACGCCGATCCTCTGATCAGAAGAATGCCCCGCGTCGGCACGTTGCTTACGAGTTGCGGAAGACGGGAAGGGGACGATGGGCACAAGAAGGCGGCGGATCCCATGGGCGATCCTGATCATCCCGCTGCTCGTCGTCGTACCGACGCAAGGAGACGCCTCCGAGCTGAGCGCTGGTGTGAGTCTCGGGTGGCTCCAGGCCGGTACCGTTCCGCGCCTCGCGGTGGGGCCGCACGCGGGCATATCTTGGCCCATCCAGCGAGACATCCTGTTCACGGTGCACGACCTGTGCACGATCCTACCCCCGATCCAGGAGGACGGGCTCGGGATCTACAACCAGACCTCGGTGGACATCGGGTACGCGTGGAAGGACGGCAACGTCAGCGCGGGGCCGTCTGTCGCGTTCTACCTCATGCCGGCGTGCGGCGTCACCCTGTGCGGACGCGTCGGTGGCTTGGCCGTGGGCGGCCACGCGCAGACCAACACGTACGTCGCCGGACCGCTGGGGGTGTCGGCGAGCGTCAACGTGGATTGGGTCGGTCGGGGCAGTCTGGTGCTCCCGGGCTATGTGTCCGTCGTCATTGTTGCTGGTCCTGTGCTTCGATGGAGTGAGAAATGAACGTGAGAAAAGTTCTATTTTTGATCTTGACTATCGCGGTTTGGGCGCTGGCGGCGTGCAACATGACGTTCGGCGACTGCTATCCTGTCGGGGAAGGAACTTCGGGTGCAGGGGCCGGTCCGGGCTCCGAGCCACGCCCCGTCTTCACCTCCTCCGCATCCGGTGACTTCGGGGCCGACCCCCAAGGCGGCGGCGAGCGCAAGATCGCGTGCAACGAGTGGGAGCTCGAAGACGAAGAGGAGAGACCGAGCGACAGCTCGGAGACCCCAACGACATACCGCCCGGAGAGCCCGCCAGACGCGTGCCCCGGAGCCGGCGATGTAGCGGGAGCCGGAGCGACCTTCTTGAGCTGTAGCGGTGCATGCAGCTCGAAGTGTCCGAAGCCTGGGATGGCCCACTTCGTCTGGGTAGATTTCGATTCGTCGTTCTTTACGTTTGTTACCATTGTCGAGGATGACGGCCGGGGGAAGGCGGGCGGGTGGCAACAGGCCAAGACAAACCTGAATTTCAAGCACGTATTTTCAGGCGGCACCACCGAGTGGTCCTGCGCTGTCACCATCAAAATGCCGATCCGGACTGAGTTTATGGGGAAAATCGATCCACTTCGTGCAGCCAGCCTCAGCGAAGAGATCACGGAGGATGTTGCCAACGTCATGGACTACAACCTGCCGCCAGGGATCTTTTGCACAAGATTTGCCACTCAGGCAAAAGCCGCGTTCAAATCCAAGTACCCGCTACTCGGCGCGTCGGTGACGAGTCCATGAAGACAACTCGCTCCGAGCTGCTCGACGTTATCTACCGATTCTACCCGCGGGGTGTGCAACAAATCATGCGCATCTATGTGCCTCCGGGCGAGCCCGTCTACGAGGACACGGAGGAGCACGGCCGCCTGGTGGAAGCCGCAAACCGCGGGCGAGCGGAGTACCCGAGGTGGGAAGCGATGATCCACCGTATGTACGAACGATACGACCTTCAAAACGAGTCGCTCAACCTGTTTGCGGGGGGGATCGACCCGGCGTACTCGGCCCGCATCTATCGCCCCAAGGACTTCGAGCCCGCTCCTTCGCTCAGCAGCAGGGCTTCGCTCAGCTTCCACGTGAGCCTTCTCGGGCCTTATTATGGAATCCACAGCAGGGGCGAGCCCGACGAGATACCGGCGGCGGTCGCAGAAGAGATCGAGGCCACCTACCCCGGCTACCAGCCGATCCCGCCGGAGCTCGGGAACGAAGTGGTGCCGGATGTGGACATGGACGGGGTGATGATGGGCGAGGCGACGATCTACGTGTGCCTCTTCTCGGACGTCTGGACTTGGGTGGATCCGTAACCACAGCCCCGGGCGGCTGCCGTCCACGTGACCGCATTCGGCGCCACGGTTTGCGGAGCGGCCGCGCGCGTCGAGGTCGACGCCCGCGGGCGCGCGATGACGCCGGCGTCGACCATGGCGCCGGAGCAGATAGCGGGGCCGCGGCGTCAAGGAATATCGCGGCGTGGTCCGCACCTTCCGGCGGACCGGCGGCGGTGGTTGATGAAAAGGATGGGTGCATGATGAAAAGAGCGTGTTCTCCCGGGTGCGGCGCGGGGGCTGTCTACTTCAGCGCGGAGCCCCGGGATTGGGTGTGGGTCGCCGTGGCCCTGCTCGTGCTCGTCGGCATGGGCGCGGCGCTCGTCCTCGGCTTCACGCGCCGTCGCTGAAGCGGTAGGCCGCCCGCACCCCGGAGGGGCCCGCTCCCTTGTCCTTCCGGTCGGCAGTGGCCGTCGCCGCAATCGGCTGGAGCGCGGCGATGGTTCCCGCGATCACGCCATGGCGGATCGCCCGAGGCGTATGCGCTTCACACCGTTTGCAGGGTTCGCCTGAAGTGTCGTGATCCTATTCAGGGAAACGCAGCGTCTCGACCCGGGTGCCGTCCTCCCCTCGGATCTCTTCACCAGACCAATCCCAGCTCACGCCGCCCTTGCCCGGCGGTCCCAGCTCGTACGTGACTCGCTCGAGCGTGAGCTGGTCCTCGTCGAGGTAGGCGATGCCGATCGAGTCGCCGCCGCGGCCGGGTCCGCCGTAGCCGCCGTCGCCGCCTCGGCCTCCCTCGCCGCCGCCACACGACCATGTGCCGTCCCCCACCGCCCCGCCCGGTGCGCCTCGGCCTCCTTCGCCGCCTCGCTCTGGCGCCCCTCCGTCCCCACCCGGCCCGGCGTCGAGCGTCTTGAGCAGGCTGTCCCGCACCGTCAGCTTGGCATGAAGCACGGCGATGCCGATGGTGGGCTGGCCGTTCCCGCCCCCTCGGCCGCCTCGACCGCCGCAACCCCCCGCGCCTCCGGAGCCGCCGCCGGCGCCTCCCTTGGAGGCCACGTCGCACACGGCGAGTCCGCCGCGACGCCCGCCGCCTCCGCCGCCGCCCTGGCCCGGCATGCCGCGGATGCCCTCGGCTGCCCTGTCGCCCTCCCATCCGGTCTCAGTGAGCCGCCCGATGCCCTCGCCAGGTGCGCCGATGGCGCCCCACCTGCCGCTGTTCCCGCTGACGCCGCTGTCGCAACCAACGTCTTCGCGGTTGCCGCGTCCTCCTTGCCCAGCGTGGCCGGGGTCCGGCGCGGGTGCGGGCTCGCCATCCTCCCCATCTCCAGCGCCGTCGACGCGCCCGTCGCCTCCCTTGCCACCCACGCTCGGGATCCCTCCCTCACACGGGTTCACCACCGCGGGCCCGCCGGCGACGGTGGCTGCCGTGCAGGCATCCCCGCCGTAGATGCCGTGCGGCCCGTCGGGTGCCTGATTCAGCCCGGGCCACCTCTCGCCAGGGCGACCCCCGTTTCCATAGGATGTGCCGATCTCGCTCCGGGTGAGCTCCACCGCGGTACCCGACCGAACGAGCATCCCGATATAGGTTTCGCTCAGGAGGGTCACATGGTCGATCCTCGAGACTCCATCTGCCGCCCCGGTGTCGCCGGCGCCCGCCGGCTCGACGGTCAGAACAATGGCGAATGGCCTCTCGCGGGCGATGAGGCCGGTCTTGATATTCTCCTTAAAGCGTTCAAATGTTTGGCAATTAAGGCCTCCGTAGAGGTCCACACCTGACGGTAGGACGACGGCTTCTTCGAAGGTGTCGTTGCACGCGAACACCCTTCCTCGGCCGATGCGTGCAAGATCAATCGCGCGCCGGAGAGAGCCAACCGGCTTGACCTTGGTGCCCGGATTCGCATCATCACCGCCATAGAAAAAAGTGTTGACAAATATCCCACAGCCGTCCTCGAACCGATCGGCCGCAAGGTGTTCGAGACAGACGGATTCCGGCGGCGGTTCGTCTTGGCACGACGATGTGAGCGCACACGGCGGTCCACCGGCATCGATGGGGCCTGGCGCGCTCTCGCAGGCAATCGCAGCGAGAGAGAGAGCAAGGAGCGGGACAATCGCGCGTTTTGATGTCATCGGCATTCCTCGACCGCTGCGTCGCGATGGGCGACTCAACGGGGCGGCTCGCTCGGTGCACCGAAAGGATAGAGATGACCGTATGGGCCGGTCGCGCCTCGCCCCACCTCGTCATCCATACTGGCGTTGCCTGCGGGGCCGCCTCTTCCGGGCTGTCCAACCTCGAAGATCGTGCCGGGCAGGATGGACAGATGGGGGACCACGTACGCGATTCCGATGGCAGCGCCGCCGAGCCCACCGCCGGCATCACCGCCGCGGCCACCGTCCCCGCCGAGGCCGCCCTCGCACGCGCTCCACATGTTGGTTCCAGTCAAGCCCTGGCCACCGTGCCCGCCAAACCGCCCGATGCCGCCTGGTTGGCCCGTTCCGCCGACCCCGCCGTTGCCGCCATTGCCCGCGACAACCTTCGTGGCGTCGAGTTCCAACTCCGAGTCCTCCAGCGCAACGATGGCGATGCTCGCGCCGCCATAGCCGCCGCCCCGACCTCCCTCGCCGCCGCAACCCCCGCTTCCGCCCGAGCCGCCTGCCGCACCGCTTTGCGGGCGGCCTACAGGGCACGCAAGCATGGGTCCGCGCGATTTGCTCCCGCCACCGCCGCCCCCCCCTTGGCCGGCGCCGCCCTTCTTCCCATCCCTACCCTGGACGCCGACCCATCCGTGGATGTCGAGGTTGCCTTCGCCTACCGCACCGTCGGCGCGGCCACTGCTGGCACCGAGCGCGCCGTCTGTCCCCCTCGTGCACGGACGGCTGCCCGCGCCGGCCCCGGCAAGGCCTTTGCCATCCGGATTCTCCCCGGGCTCCGGCTTGCCTGGCGCGCCATCGCGGCCGACGTCAAGCCCGCCGTCGCCGCCGTATCCGCCCGTCGACTCGATGCCGTCGTCGCAGAAGTTGACAACCGGCAGGGCGCCCACGGCGGCGTCCGCGGTACACGCGGACACGCCAGCGTTCCCCTCCACGCCATCCATCGCTCGATAGCTCGGCGCGTCCTTGCCCGGCTCCCCATCCTTGCCGTCGCCCGCGATGACATCGCTCGACACCACCTTCGCCTTGGCCCCCTGGCTCAAGATCATCGCGATCGACGACTTCCCATCGCGCGCGGAGGCGTCGGCCGCCACGGCGCGCACGCCGAAGATCACGGACGTCGCGTCGTCCCCTGCGATGACCGCGTCGTTCCCCCCGAGGACCCGCAGAGGGATCCCCCCCGGTGGAGCGATGATCGTCGGGTGATCCGGTCCGTCGAACGACCCCTCATACGACCAGTCGCCGCCGTCACACCGGCGGGCGCCCCAGATGTCGACCCCCGAGGGCAGCGTGATCGCCTCCTCGAACGACCCGCCGCACGCGTACACGCGCCGGGTCGGCTCCTCGTCGTGGCCTCGTCCGTGCGCGGCGAGCCCGATCGCGTGTTGCAGGGTCTTCACCGGCGCGTCCTTCGTTCCGGGGTGCCTGTCGTCACCCGACGACGCGCTGACGAACACCCCGCAGTCGTCCAGCGCCGGCGCGGTACCAGGCGCTCCTGCGCAGGGGTCGGGCGGAGGCTCCGGATCGGGGGCGCAGTCCAGCCCTTCCCAGCAAGCATCGGAATAACGGCACGCGGTCGACGCGCCCGCGCTCCACGCGCACAGCACCACGGCGAAAACGGAAGCTCGAGCGCTTCGGCCGCCCTGCGAACGCATCTCCACCGCCCCGCCTGACCTCACCACCGTCCCTCGATCCTCACGCCGGTCTCGCGCCCGGTCGCCACGGGCGAGACGTGGATCCGCTCCTGAGCCGGCGAGCGCCCCAGGAAGGAGAAGTCGGTGAAGAAGGACGCGGCCGTCGCTGCGCCGAGGACACCCCCCGTGATGAGCAGGGCCGTGCCCAAGCCGTCGGAGAGGTTGCGCTCGTCGAGGAGGCGGCGCAGGGCGCCGCACGAGGAGCGCTGGGACGCTTGCCAGCACATCGACGAGCTGGACGTCCGACCACGCGTGAGCCCGTCGCGTTGCTCGCTCGCGTCACCATCCAGCGTGCTGGCCCTGATCATCAGGACGGCGCCCGCCGACAGGGTGGCCGTCGTGGCGGTGATTCCCGCGATACGCAGCGTCCCCGGCCAGGAAGCCCACGGGCTGGGGGCCTGCGCGCGCACGACGGGTGAAGAGCGCCTGGTCTTCGGCGTTTCCTTCGGTGACCCCGGCGCGCTCTCCGGAGCTTGGCTCACCGCCATACGCGCCAGCGGCATTCTGACGTTGTACGCCGTTGCGGCCACAGCCCCGAACTCATGGAACCCATCCAGGCGGCCCGGGGCGCTGGCCCGCACGATGCGCTGGCCGGGCTCCAAGAACAGCTTGTACGTCCGCGCGACCCGGCCTACCCACTTGCCGTCGACGAGCACCTCGGCATCCGGCGGATCGACCGAGAGCACGAGTGTCGCGACGTGCGATGTTGCCTCGCGCTCTCCTTTCTCGAATCGCAGCTGAAGCGCGAGCGGCAGCGCCGTGCGCTGCTCGAGGCTAAAGGCCAGGTGCTCGGCGGCATCGCGGTACTTGCGCAGCGCGAGCTCGCAGAGGCCAAGCTCGCCGGCGAGCTCCGCGCGCTCTCGCTCCGTGCTGGACGCCGGGTCTGCTGCCTCGAAGGCGGCCTTGTAGGATGCGTATGCCTCGGTCCACTGCCCGGCGTTGCGCGCCCTGCGACCGCGGCGAACATGGTCCTTCACCGTTGCGCCGTCACGTGGTCCTGACTCCGGATAGGCGTCCTCTGCGCTGGCCGAGCTCGCAGCGCCGGTTGCGGCGAGGAGCGCAGAGAAGAGCAGAGCGCGTGCGGAACATCGCATGGTTGGACGGTACTCGCGCCAGCCGCGCGGCGTCAACGGGAGCGAATCGATGCAAAGTGACCCTGGCAGTGGCAAATTGCGTTCGGGTGCGGCAATGCGATCGCCTGTTCGCGGCAGCGTAGCAAAGACTCGAGCACCTGAACGCATGTATCAGTGCTACCTGGTGCTACCAAAGTTGCCGCTCCTTGCACTTTCCTGCACCGTTTCGAGCGGCTCAGGGATGCTACCTACCGTGGGCAAGCCAGCGACCCATCTCCTCAGCTTCAACCGCTTCCGGCGCCTGGCCAGGCTTCACGGCGTGCCGGCGCGCGACGCCGAGGACGTCGCGCAGAACGCGCTGCTGCGGGGATTGGAAGTGGCGAGGCGGGTCGAGCTGAGCGGCGATCCGGCGCGGTACTTCGTCACGATCGCCCTCAACGAGGCACGGAAGCACAGACGGAACGAGCGCCGCCGCGGAGAGGTGCTGACGTCGTTCGAGGAGCGCGATCCCCGAGACGAATGCCCCACGCCGGAGGAACTGCTGCGCTTGCGACAGCAGGAAGAGCTGGCCCGGGACTTGCTCGACCGGGTCGGCCCCAAGGACCGGGATCTCTTGGTCAAGCACGAGCTGGAGGGGACACCGCTCTCCACGATCGCCGCCGAGCTGAACGTCCCGTTGGATACGGTGAGGGCGCAGCACCGCCGGGCTTGGGATCGACTCGTTGCGGCTTTCAAGCGGTGGACGGCCCAGCAACCCGCGCACGGTAGGGACGAGAGCGCCTGCGTCCCGCTGGTGCTCGGGCTGGACCGCCGTGCGTCGTGGACGGCCTGGCTGCGCCGGCTGGGCGTAAGGATCGTCATGCAGGGTGCGTTCGTCGTGTTGACCGGCGCGCTCCTCTCGGCGGTGCCGCCGCTGCCCAGCGCGGAATCGTGGCTGCACCCGGCGGCATTCCGCGCACCGGGGCGCGCGCCCGCACCAGACGACGTCACGGCGCAAGGCTCACGTGCCAGCGCGCATTCCGCTGCCGCGCCCGCCGCGCACGAGAGCTCGTCGCCGGCGGCAACAGGCAGCGTGCGCGCTGAGGCTGTGGCGAGCAGCACGCCCGCGCCCTCTGTGGCGACAGCACCTCGTATCTCGTCCCCGGGGCGCCCCGTGTGGCCAGCGGTCACCGCACGCGAGATGCGCCTGATCAGCCAGGCCCGAAGGGCCATTGAGGACAACGACGGAGAGGGCGATCACGAGGCGCGCCTGCTGCTCGAAGCCCATGCGCGGGAGTTTCCGCGCGGTCGGCTCGCAGCGGAGCGCGAAGCGCTGTTCAGGCACATTCGCTGAATCGTCAGCCGTCGATCGACGGCGAGCTGATGGTGACGCTGATGGTGTCTTCAGACCGGACAGCACAGGGCCGAGATCTGTCTTGCGTAGGAATGCTTACGTCCAGGAGGAGAATTGCTATGGAGGACATGCTGGGGGCGATGTGGCTCGTGTCGCCGCTCGGGCTCGCGATGATCGCGTGCGTCGCGATCGGCTTCGCGGTCACCGCGCGCGAAGCGCTGGGACGAGAGCGCGGGCTTCGCGAGGCGCGCGAGCACGCGCATGATGACGAGGAGGCAGCCCTCACCGATGCGAAGGAGCAGGCCGTGGGGGACCGGGATCGATACCGGCGCCTTCTGGACTGTCACGTCGACGCGGCGCTCGCGGAGCTGAGAGACGCCCGAGGGCGCCCCGTCCCCTGGCCGGGAAGGGTCCTCGAGTCGTTCTGCGCGACGACGCCTTCGTGGAGGAGAAAGCTGGCCGAAAGCACGGGGTTGGAACCGAGGGAGGTGGAGCGGCTGATGAGGAGCGACCTTCCCATGACGCCCGGCCTCGCGCGGCAGCTGGAGACCTTCACCGGCACGCCGGCGCGGTACTGGGAGCGCCTGTGGCAGCTGCACGACGACTACCGGACGGACGCAGAGGAGACCGTGGTGATCCAGGTCGGCGAGCCCGTCACCAAGCGCGAGAGCTCGGCGCGTCCCGCGTCGTCGCCGGCGCCGCCGATACCTCCCCGCGCGCTCGACGTTCCTCCGCCTGTGGTGCCGTCGCCCGAGCTCGCGGCCATGAGCCCGCGCGCGAAGCTCCCGCCGCCGCCGCAGTTGCGCCTTAGGTCGCCGCTCCCTGTCCGCGCCGCCACGGGGACTGAGCCCGCCCGGCGCGCTGCCACGCTGACGAGCTTCCCGCTACAGCGTGACGAAGGCGGGCCGGGTTCCGCGAACATTTCCGATTGGGAGGACCTAGAGCGCTCTCCGCTGAACACGACACTTCCGGGAGTAGGGAGCCATGGGTGAGCGCAGCCGTGCCTCGCATTCATCATAGGGTGCGATTTCGCAAGGGGGGGTAAAGTCATGGATTGTCCGGATGAAGGAAAGCGCGCTGCGGCGTACGCGCGCTTGTTTTGCCCGATGCTGGTTCGTGCGGTGTTGCTCTGGTTGGAGAGGATGGGGGTCCCTCAGTGCCAGCGTGGCGACGTCGCGGGCCAGGTCTGGCTCAACGCCTGCGAGAGCTGGCCCAGGTTCGATCCGAAACGCGGCAGGCCGGAGCGCTGGTTGAACGCGATCACCGTACACGTTGCCTCCCACTACCACGAGCGTGCGCGAACGCGGAGGGAGGAATTGGTCAGTTCGATCGAGGTGCTTGATCCAGCGCCGGATGCTGCTGCTGTGATGGAGTCCGACAACGTCAGGGCCAGCACCATGGATGCAGTGAATGAGCTCGATCCGGTGCTGCGACTCGTTCTCGTGGCACACGATTTGGGCGGAGTTTCGATGGCCCAGATCGCCCAAGATGCCGGGCTGCCCCTCTCGACGCTTTACAGGCGACGCGCACGGGCCATGGGTGAGTTGCGTAATATCCTTATGCTTCGGGAAGCCGGCGAGATCTCTTCGCGGGGAGTGGGACTGCAATGAGCGTCAAGGGCCTGGTTGTTCACTTCCGGCGCGACCTGGATGACGACGAGGCGGAGCGAATGATCGACGCTATGATGATGCTGAAGGGCGTCGCCAAGGTATCATCTGTCAAGGCCGGTTACGAAGACGAACTGAACCGGCAGCGGGTCAAGCGAGAACTGCTGAGCAAGATTGATGGGCTTCTGAGAGATGACGAGGTCCCGATCTAGCTGCCGACGAACCCGCGTCGTCGTGGTGTCGACGCAAAAGGCCCGCGGTGCCGCCATCGGGCCGCGCTCGCGGGCGACGCTGGCGCCCGGACGACGTCGTGCCGCTCCAGGCGTGCGCCTCTGATCACGATGCGCGAGCCGAGCGCGGCGAATCGGCATCGTGTGGGTTTTACGCGCACATGCAAGGGGTCGCGCTGGATTCCATTCCCACAAGAGATGGTGTTCACCGTGCGCAGTTGAAGCCGAGCGGACGCGAGGGAGCTCGGCGAGCCTGCGACGTCGACCGGCAGCCCCATGGTCTCGTACGCGATCGACGGGTGCAGGGCCCCAACGTGGCGCCGGCGTTCAGCGTCGCCATGCGCGGCCCGGATCGGCGCGCGTGGACGTCCGCGTGCGAGGCGCCCTGGGAGACATTTTCTCGGGAGACAGTCGGAGGCGCCAAGCTGGCCGATCGCGCGCGCCATCGTCCGGTCTGCCCGGTCTGACGTGAAGGGCCGCCGCTGGCGCTTGGCCTCGCGCCCGTCACGGGCGCGGGGAGCGTGGGCGGCGTCACGGAGGCGCGCGCCGACCGCCGCGACGCCGGCCCGCTGGCGTGGCGATGTCGCCGTCCGTGCGCCAGCGTTGTCCGCCTCCGGCTCGGCGTGACGCCGTGGGCAGGACGGCGCTCGACGGCGTTGGCGGAGTGTTGGCGACCACGCGGCTGGAGCTACACGACGTCGCCGATGCGTGGCCGTGCCGCGCGCGGGCGGCTCGTCGGAGCGCGCCGTGGGGCAGGTCGCGGTCACCGCACGCTGACGGCCGAACGCCTGGGGCTGCGCACGATGCCGCCCGTGCAGCAGCGTCGCCCGCCAGCGCGGCCCGACCGCGCGTCGGGGGCCGCCAGAGCGCGAGGGTAGCTGCTCCTGCCATATACAAACCTCGGTTGTTGTGCGTTTCGGGTTCGGGACGGAGCCTGAACGAGAGCCCGTGAGGAGGCCCGAAATGGTAATTCTGACGATCCGGTATCTCGTCGCGAGTTACCGGGATCTGGTCAGGTGTGGAAACCGCTCTGGTGACGCGCAGTTAGACCGGTTCGAGGGAGCGCCCGAGGGGCCAATTTGGGGGGGTCGCGAAGGGGTCGATTTGGTAATTTTGCGCGGGGTCGGCTGAGGGCCTCCGGCGAGCCGCCCACCTCCGTTTTGTTGCGTACGCGTGCCACAGGGCGACGCGCGACGGGCACGACCGCGGGGCGGAATGACGCGGGGCGCGAACTCGGCGCACGAGGCCGAGGAGCTCGTCCAGGCGGGAGGCTGGCGCAGGCGCCAGGCGGAGCTCGCCCAGGTGGATGCCAGCGCGGCTCGCGACCGCGGCGCCGGGCGAGCTGGCCCCGCTCGACGGCCGGGCCGTGGGACCGGCCGGGGGGGTCACCCAGCACACCGAGGTCACGTGATCGGGCCCCAGCGAATGCCAGTCAGGTCACAATGCCACGTGAGAACCGGCGTCCTCTTGGTCGCACGCTACATCAGACTTTAATGCCGTCGTCCTCCCCAGGAGCCGACTCTGGTACTGTGCTTTAACGCTCTTTAAAGTTGAACGGAAAATGAAGGCTTCGCTCTGGCAGGTTTGTGGTTCGGTGCTTTTGTAGACGCATGAGCTCGCGGCGCTGGTACGAGCTCGCGTGCGGAGTTGTCCGCGCGCCGAGCCACGTCCTGGAAGAGTGTTTCCAGATGAACAAGCAGACCCGGTGCCACCTGCGTGCGATCGCACGGCTGCACCCCGAGATCGGCAACCTCTGTGATCTGCTTGAAGCGCCCAGGAACGCCGTGCGAAGGATCGCGCACGCGCCGGGGGCGGCGGCGCAGTGGGAGCGCGCGGAGCAGGTGCTCGGTGAGCTCGTGGAGAAGCGCCGGGCGACCGCGCCGCGCCGGTCGAGGCTGGAGGCTGTGCGCCTGGAGGCGCTGAAGCGAATGGGACCGCCGATGGAGGGGGGAGGAAAACTCGAAAGCAGCCTGCGAGCCGCGTGGGAGGCCGCGGAGCGCGGGACGCCCGCGGTGCCAAGCCCACGTCCGGGCGATCAGCAGGCTCGTCTACGGTGAGGGGCTGCCCGGCGGGAAGCGTGCCGGTCGAGCACATGAAGCGGCGTCGCGTTGGACTTTCGCCGCGTACCTCTCCCGTGCATGCGCTACCGCGCCCGCTCGCCGATCCTATTCAGGGAGCGGGCGACGCTGGCGCACGGGCGACGTCGTGCAGCTCCAGGTGCGTCAAGGAGTGCTGTCACAGCGCCGGTATGGCGCCGCGCTCGGCCGGCTGGACGAGGCCGACGGCGCAACGCGCGCCGACGTCCGCCTCGATCTCTGCGACGGCGTCGCGCTCGCCCGGGGTGGGCGACGGTGGCCCCCCGAGCTCATGCTCGAGGATCTCGTTGCCGGCTAGTACTACAGCCGCACGTCGCGGGCTCTCCGCGGATTTCGATGGGCGGGCGGGCGATCGTGACGCTTGGCTCGTCCGCACACAAGTGAAGCCCAGCACGTTCGGCGTTCACCGACGTGCGGCTGTACTACTAGAACGCCGACCATGTTGAAAATCGTCTAATTTCGACATGTTATCCAGCCTCGTGGATAAGCCGCTGGGCCGCCACAAGATTCTGGATGGCTGCGGCGCGCCGGAGGTCGAACAGATTTCTCCTGGTGCCGATGTAGCGCGCGCTGTACCCCTTCCGCGCCGCGATGTGGGCGAGCGCATGCTCCACAGCTGTCCGCTCCAGGAGCACGGCGCGTCCTGGCCCGGTCTGCTGCAACCTCCGGAACTTGCTCTCCAGAGCTTCATCCTCGGCGATGGACACGGTCCGCCTCGCCCTGACGCAGCTTGCGTGCACTTGGCTCGGAGGGGGCACGCACCACACTCGTCAGGATTGAACTCGACCGTATCGCTCGGTTGGAACACCTCGATCTGCGCGGCTGGACACGTGATTGTCTTGGCGCGCAGATCGATCTTGAAGTCGCGCTTGCTGAATAACTCGGGGCTGCGAGCCCGGGGCTCGGAGAGCGGCAGGCGGTGAGCTACGGCCTGCGGCGAGAGTACGGCGGCGTCTGGCAGACGCCGGGCCGCGTGCACGACGATGCCCACAAGGATTGGTCGCAGCTCTGGGCGCCGGTGCACCGCAAAGCGACCCGAGACGGCGACGAGGTCGACCTGCTGGACGAGCTCGCGCGGGGCTCGGAACTGCTTCTCGGCGGCGCGTTGCCGCCGTGGCTCGTGGAGGTGCTGCGATGAGCAAGGACGAAAAGGACGACGTTGGCGTATGGTGGGTCTTGAAGCAGGCGAGGGCGACCTACGCGGAGCTCCGGCGGCGCTGGGACGCGCTCCTCGCCTGGGGCGTGGGGGACACGCTCCCGAACGTGCGCCGGCAGCTCGACGCCTGGCGGGAGTTCTCGGCGAGTTGGGAGGCCGGCGACGAGGACACGAGCACGCTCTCGGCCATGTCGGCCGACCTCCAGGTGGCCGAGAGCTACGCGCGAGAAGGGCTACACGGGCGGCGGTCCGCAGGTGCGCGCCCCGGACGTCGAGGACGCGACGGGGCCTCTGACGGGAAGCAGCGGCCGTCGACCGCGCCGCTACGGCCGTGGGGCTGCCGTCGTCGGTCATCGGTGAACACCCTCCCCGAGATGGCGCAGGGCGCGGTACGGGCGTTCCAGGAGCTTCCGCGGGGCGTACAGCTCGGCGCCGGGGCGGCGGCGGGTGGGCTCGCCCTCTACGGGGTCCACCGGCTCGCCGAAGCCACGCGGCGCAAGCGGAGGCCGCGGTGACGCGCTTCGCCCCGCTGCCCCCGCCGCGCGCGCCCCGCGAGGCGCGTGAGCGAGACCTGGGCGCGTCGCTTCCGCGCCTTGGTCGCCTCGTCTGCGACGGCACACAAGCTCGCGCGCCACCGGATCGAGGTCGCCGTGGGCGGGATCGCGTTCGCGACGGGCGTGATCGGGGCCGTCATCGCGATGCGTCGGGGCCACGATGCGCCGTGCGCGGCCGAGCCGCCCGGCGGCGCGAGCTCTGTCCATGCGCGGCCGCGCCCGGTCGCCATCGCATGGCTTGGGCCCGTGCGCGCCGCAGGTCGCCGGTGCGGAGCTCACCGGCGTGCCCGTGGTGCACCGGACGTGTACGGGCGATGGGTCGCCCTCGTGCAGCCAGATCGGGGACAGCTGGCTCGACGGCGACGGGGGGCGCCTCCCGGGCTGCCGGCGCGCGCTCGGGCTACCGGCGGGGCCGCTTGTGCTCGCGGCCTGCAGCGCCGGGGGGCACATTGTCAAGCGCCTGCTCGCCGACCCGCGCGACCGGGCCGAGGTCGCGGCCGTGGTGCTCGCGGACGCGACCTACACGACCGAGTGGACCGAGCGCGCGCAGGCGCTCGCGGCGCCGATCGGGTCGCTCGTGGACTACGCGGCCGAGGCGGCGGGCGGCGCACGACTGTTCGTGGCCACGGCGAGCAGCGCGCCGAACAAGCAGCACCCGACCGGGGCGCAGACCTTGGCCGCGGTCGCCCGTGAGCTCGGAAGCCAGGTGCGCTTGGACGAGGGTGCCTTGGCGGGCCTACCCGCGCCCGAGCGCCGCTGGGGAGGCAGCGGGGTGCACCTGTTCGACTACGGCGCCCGCTACAGCCACGCGGGGCACGCCACCGAACTCGCGCCGAAGGTGTGGGCCGCCCTCGTACGGCCCTGGTTCGAAAGGGTAAACTGAGCCGAGGAGGCATCATGGAGGATCAGTTGCCGATGTTTGACGGGGGAGGAGGGGGAAACGCCGCCGCAAGGGAGGGCGCGGGCGTACGCTCGTGGTGCAGGCCGAGGTGAACGAGCGCCCGGCGCGGCCGTTCCGCCTGCCGCCAGGACGCCCGACGCCGCTGCTCCTGCCGGCGGGAACGCCTGGAGCGACGGGCCGCGGGCTGGTGCGGATGGGCACCAGGCCGCTCGCGGGTCGTTCGGCAGCGCCGAGGAGCACGACCGAGCGCGCGACGACGATGACCGTGCGGCCGAGGCGCACGCCCAACCGGAGGTCGACACCGAAGCGCAGCGCTCCGCGGAAGGCGACTACGCGGGGCGCCACCGAGGTGGCGCCGACGGCGCGTGTCGCGACGGTGCCCGTGCCCACCCGGACCGCACGCGCGGGCGCTGTAGCGCCGAGGCCGGCCAAGAAGCGCGCCCTTCGGAAGAAGCGCACGACGGCGCCGAAGCTCCGGCGGCAGGTGACGTAGGGCGTGACGTACGTCTGTCGTCCGGCGAGGGCGGAGTCCGCCCTGGAGCGCGAGGTGAGGGAGATGGAGCGTTTTCTCGGGACGAGGAAGCCCAAGAAGGCGCGGAGGAAGCGCGCATCCTCGCGCCGCACGAGGTGATGGTGAACCACGCACGGGTCGCTCCGACGCAGCTGAAGCGGGTGCTCGCGTGCGACGCTGCTGCTCTGGCGCGCCTGCGGAGACCAGAACGCTATCCGCGGAATTGACTGGCCCGCGCCTGGCAGCGCCACGGGTAGGAGTGCAGCTGACGCGCTTCCTTCCACGTCGCTGCTGACGGCCGTTGCCCCCGCTGAAGACGCCGCTTGGACATCCGACCGTTTCGGCGCTAGGTGGGGGCCATGCGCTATCACGTCACGACAGACCCGAACGGAACGCTGCGGGATGCAGAGATGGCGACGTACTTGGAGGTGCTGCACCGGCTGGGCCACAGCACGGATCGTGAACAGATCCGCGAGCCCCAAACCGATGGCACGGTTTACCTTCGAGGAGGGCGGATCGGCGTCGTCGAGACCGAGGCAGAGGCTGAACAAATCAAGCTGGAACTGGAGAAGGAGCTTCCTTCCCTCGTATGGCGGGTCGAGCTTGTGTCTTGAGTCGCGCCTCCGATCTCCATCCTATCGGTAGGCACGAGATCCGCGCCGGCGAGGTCCGGACCGGATACCCGCAGCGTCGCGCACGATCCGCGGTATCGTGATGGCCGATGGATGACGAGATCCTCGAGCAGCTGCGCGAGCGCTACACGTCAGGGAACCTCATCGCCTTCGCCGGGGCGGGCGTCTCGGCCGCGGCGGGCATGCCCACCTGGAAGCAGCTCGCCGAGCAGTTCCTCGGCCGCGCGCGGACGAAGGGCGCGGACGCCGCCGCGCTGGAGGAGATCCAGCACTACATCGCGTCGAACCAGCTGATCCACGCGCTCTCCGCGGCGAAGCTCGCCCTCGGGCCGCAGGACTTCAACGCGAGCGTCGACAAGGCGCTCGACGACCGCGGCCGCGACATCCCCGAGGCGGCGCTGGCGATCGCCGCGCTCAGGCCGAAGCTGAAGGCGGTGCTCACCACCAACATCGACCGGTTCCTGGAGCGCGCATTCGCGGGCGAGTGGCGCCCCGTGGACCGGCCGACCGGCGACCTCGCCATGGACAGCCACTACATTCTCAAGCTGCACGGGACGCTGCGCGCGTGGGACACGTGGGTGTTCTCGCGCGACCAGTACGACCGCGCGATCTTCGGCTCGCCGCTCTTGCAGGACGCGTTCGGCGCCCTGTACCGCACCCACTCCATCCTGTTCGTGGGCTTCGGGCTCGCCGACGACAACATCGACGAGACGCTCTCCCGCGTGCGCGCGCTCTCCGGCGGGCAGCCGTCCACGCATTTCGCGCTGCTCCCGAAGGGCGTGCCCCCGTTCCGCCGCCGGCTGCTCGAGGAGTCGGGCATCCGGCTTCTCATCTACGAGAACGAGGCCGGCGACCACGCGGAGGTCGCGCGGATCCTCCGCAGCCTGGGGCCGAGCGCGGCGCTGCCATGTGCCTCGACGTCAGCCGTGATCGGGGGCCACCCAGGGCTCGGCGTTGAGCTCCCTCACCAGCACTCTGGCCGTGCCGCTGTCGATTCCTGTTTTCACCACGACGCGGCAGAGCAGCTCCGACGGTCGAGCATCAAGCTGGAGTCACAGAGCCAATGTCCGGTGACTCCGCGTATGCCGCCGAATAACCTGCCGACGCAGCTCCGCAACTTTGTAGGTAGAGCTGCCGAGCTCAAGGAACTCGAGGGGCTGCTCGCTCGTGAGCGCGAAGCTAGCGTCGTCCAGAGTCGGCACGCATCCGTGTACGGACTTGGCGGAATCGGCAAAACAACGCTCGCTATCGAGTATGCGTACCGCAACGCGGATCGATACCCCGGTGGAATCTGGTGGATTAACGCCGAGGACGATCCGCTGACCAGCATCGTTGCGCTCGCGGACGAGCTCCGAACGGTGGGACCTCCGACGCTGCAAGTGATGCTGCGCGATCTTCCGGACGCACGGGATCGAATCGCGGCTGTCGTGCGGGTAGCGCTTCAGAACCAGCAAAGTCCGTCGTTATTGGTACTGGATAATCTTGTAGATCTTGCCTGGAAGAGGTTCTTGCCCGCTGGCTCAGTTCACGTTCTGGTGACCACACGAGACGAACGCGTGGCGATCGGTCGCCCTGTTCCACTCGACGTCCTGTCCTGCGACGATGCCAAATCACTCGCCGTGTTGCGTGCCGGAGAGCCAGCGAACTCGGAGGAAGCACAGGCTATGGGCCGTGTCGTGTGCGGCCTACTTGGTGGTCTCGCCGTCGCCGTGGAGATGTCGGCTAGAGCTGTAGAGCAGTGGGCATACTCCTGGGTTAAGTACGAGCGGTATCTAGAATTGCACCCGTCGTCACTGCTGAACCAAGAGGAGCCGCGCAGCGACTACCCACGCAGTGTATTGGCCGCACTCAGGCTTTCAATTGATCGCTGCAAACCTGGTTCGCCCGAGCGACAGCTTCTCGATGTCGCTGCGTACTTGGCGCCGGATCATATCGCTGTTGAGCCTTTAGTGGCGGCGCTGTCTCTCGACTCGGTGGACGCGGCTAAGGCGCTCGCAATACTTGACGGGCTTGGCCTGGCTAAGATCGATGAACATGTCGACTACATGTCGATGCATAGGCTGGTCCAAGAGGTCGTGAAGACCGTAGTTGGCTCTGGTGAAGCGGTTGCCGACCTTGAGATAGCGTTACGCATCGTTAATGACGGGTTCCCAGAAAGCAGCGACGAGGTGGAAACCTGGCCCTGGTGTGAGTTGTGGCTTCCACACGCAAAGGCCGTGACTCGCCAAGCTGAGATCTACGATGTCGCGAAAGATGTGCGCGGGCGGCTCCTCGCCCGGTTCGCCGTGTACCTGCAAGGGCGAGCGGCGTTCGCGGAGGCGAAGGGGTACCTGCAGCGAGCCCTCGCACTCCACGAGGCGGTGTTCGGCAACGACGACCCGAAGGTCGCAGCCGTGCTGCGCAGCCTCGGCAGCGTCCTCCACGACCTCGGCGATCTAGGCGGCGCGCGGGCCCACCTGGAGCGAGCGCTGACGATCGACCTTGCGCACTTCGGCCCCGACCACCCAGACGTGGCCCGCGACGTCAACGATCTCGGAAGCGTGATCATGGATCAAGGCGACCTGCCGACTGCGCGTAAGCACCTGCAGCGCGCCCTCGCCATCGACGAGGCGACGTACGGCCCCGACGACCCAAGCGTCGCGATACGGCTCAACAACTTGGGCGCGCTCCTCCGCGACACTGGGGACTTCGCGGGCGCGCGCGTGTACCTCGAGCGGGCGCTCGCGATCGACATCCGCGCCTACGGCCCGGACCACCCGACGGTCGCGATCGGGCGCACGAACCTCGGCCGGCTGCTCCACGACCTCGGCGACCTCAAGGGGGCGCGCGAGCAGTTCGCGGAGGCGCTCAAGATCGACGAGCATAGCTACGGCACCTACCACCCGCGCTTCGCCCTGGCGCTGAACAACCGCGGGCGCGTGCTGCGCGACCTCGGCGATCTCGCCGGGGCGCGCGCCGACTTCGAGCGCGCGCTGGCGATCGTCGAGGACACCTACGGGCCGGATCACCCGGACGTGGCGCGCGACATCAACAACCTCGGCAGCGTGCTGCGCGATCTCGGCGACCTCGAGGGCGCGCGCGCCCATTTCGCGCGCGTGGTGAAGATGGCGGAGGTGACCTATGGCCCGGCTCACCCGGCGGTGGCGATCGGCTGCAACAATCTCGGAAGCGTACTGCAATCGCTCGGCCAGCTAGCCGCAGCGCGCGAGCAACTCGAGCGGGCGCTCAGTATTGCGGAGGCGACCTACGGCCCGGCTCATCCGGTCATCGCGAGCATCGTGAACAACCTCGGCCGCGTGCTGCAGGCCCTTGGCGATATCCCAGGCGCGTGGCAGCAGATCGAGCGCGCGGTCTCGATCGCCACGAAGGCGCTCGGGCTGACGCACCCATCCGTGCAGATTTTCTCGCGTAACCTGGCGCGCATCGGCGAGGTGTACCCTGCGGCTCTCCTCGACCACGATTTAACTGAAGGCCCCGGTCGCCGCCGCTCGCACTGAGCTCCAGGATGCGATGCAGGAGACACGTCGACCCGTACTATAAATGGACCGACCGCGCGCAGGCGCTCGCCGCGCCGATCACGTCATTCGTGGACTACGCGGCCGAGGCGGCGGGCGGTGCGCGCCTGTTCGTGTCCACAGCGACCAGCGCGCCGAACAAGCAGCACCCGACCGGGGCCCAGAACTTCGCCGCGGTCGCGCGCGAGCTAGGGAGCCGAGTGCGGCCGGAGGAGGGCGCCGTCGCGGGCCTGCCCGCGCCCGAGCGGAGCTGGGCAGGCGGCGGCGTGCACCTGCTCGACTACGGTGCCCGCTACAGACACGCGGGACACGCCACCGAGCTCGCGCCGAAGGTGTGGGCTGCCCTCGTGCGGCCCTGGTTCGAAGGGGTCAGCTGAGCCGAGGAGGCCTCATGAAGAAGCAGTTCGGGGCGAAACGCCGCCGGAAGGGCAAAGGCAAGGCAGGGCGCGGACGCACGATTGTCGTGCAGGCCGAGGTGAACGAGCTCCCGGCGCGGCCGTTCCGCCTGCCGCCCGGGCGCCCGACGCCTCTGCTCCTGCCGGCGGGAACGCCTGGAGCCCCGGGTCGCGGGCTGATGCTCGTGGGCAGCAGGTCGCGCGCCGGGCGGTCGGCGGCGCCGAGGAGCTCGGCGGAGCGCCCAACGACGACCAAGGCCAGGCCGAGGCGCACGCCCAAGCGGAGCACGTCCTCGCGGAGCGCCACGCGGAGGGCGACCACGCGAAGGGCCGTGGAGGTGGTGCCGACGGCGGGCACTGCGACGGTGCGCACCCAAACCGCACACGCGGCCCCCGCGGCGCCGAAGCCGGCGAGGAAGCGAGCTCCGCGGAAGACACGCGCGACGACGCCCACGCGCGCCCGGCGCGTGGCCCGGGGAGTGACCTACGTCTGCCGCCCGGGGAGGGCGGAGTCCGCCCTGGAGCGCCAGGTGCGGGAGGTGAAACGCCTCCTCAGGACGAGGAAGCCCACGAAGGCGCCGAAGAAGCGCGCGCCGTCGCGCCGCAAACGGTGATCGGTGGACCCGGTCAAGACGCGGCTCATGTTCGAAGCGCTGATCCCGCCGACGCGGCTGGATCGAGTGCGCCGGGCTGCAGCGCGCATCAATGCGCGGTGGAGGTGCAGAAGAAGCGCCAGAAACCGCGGAAAGGAGCGGCAGCGTCGAAGAAGCGGGTACCGGCGCAGCGGCGCCGGGCGGGAGCCTGACGAAATTAGCGCCGGTCATGCCTCGCCCAGCTCGATGAGAGCCCACCAAGCGCCGCAGCGCCAGGACGTGACGAGGACGCCGCCGCCGTCGTAGACCACCTCGAGCAGCAGCCTCGGCGCTCTCGGGTGGTGCAGACCCAGCACCTCGACGGGTTCGGCGAGGGCGGCGTGGGCGATGGCAGCAGGTCTCGCGGGTCGCTCATGTCAGAGGGGTCGAGACCTGCGTGGCGCCGGTTGCGCAGCACCTGCTCGTTAGCGTTGTCGGATCGGGCAAGACTAGCGAGCTGTTCCGGCGGCTGAGCGCCCGCCAGGTCGAGCTTGCGGGCTGGGCGCCGCCAGGTCGAGCCTACGGACCGCGGAGGCGTTGCTAGACGGGTACGTAGAGCGGCGTGCGCGGCTTCTGTCCGTGGTAGCCTTCGGGAGAGAGCGCGATGAAGATCCCGAACCGACTCAGTCGCAAGCTAGGGCGTGGCGAGTTACACGGCGCCGTCGAACAAACCCTTGATCGTTTTGAGATCTGGCTCAAGGACAACAAGCTCGTATTCTTCGAAGGTTACACCGACCACGGTCCCGATCACGTTGAAGCCGTAATGAACAGCGCCGAGTGGCTTATAGTCGACCACGCGTGGAGAGTACTTACTCCACCGGACGCCGCGGTGCTCGTTCTCGGCATTCTTCTCCACGACTGCGCCATGCACCTGAGCGAGGACGGGTTCCTTCGCTTGATTAATCCTTCTTTAGACTGGGCGCCGTGCTCTCCTTACATTCTGGACAAGCTCCAGGACCGCCCCTGGCCCGAACTGTGGACCGCCTTCGTGCAGGAAGCATCTCGGTTTGGTGAGCAGAAGCTCGTCCAGGTATTCGACGAGCCGCGGCTGCCCGATCTGCGCCTTCTGCGCGATCCCCGCGAGTGGACGTCGCGCCACCGCGCCCTGATTGGTGAGTTTCTTCGCCGTCACCACGCGCGTTTAGCGCATGAAATTGCCCTCGTTGGTGTGCCTGGTCCCACCGACCGTTCCTCCCTAGTTTTCGCCGAGATGCCACCGTGGCTGCGTGACACAGCCGGCTTCGTGGCCCGCAGTCACAACATGGATCTCAGGCGCTGCGTCGACCTCTTGCCCAGGGAGCGAAAGAAGGAGTTTAGAGGCGTTCACGTACCGTTCCTCATGGCCGTGTTGCGTGTCGCCGACTACCTCCAGATTGACGCTCAACGGGCACCAGAAACGGTGTTGAAGATACGGAGCCTCCGTAGTCCTCTTTCCCGGAGTGAGTGGCTGAAGCACCTTGCAGTGCCCCATGTCGCTGAGCACGAGAACGATCCAGAAGCTCTCTCAGTCGACGCGGAACCATCAGACGTACACACGTATCTCGGACTTCGTCGTCTGTTTGACGACATCCAGCGCGAACTCGATCAGTCATGGTCCGTCATCGGTGAGGTCTACGGCGGTCACCAAACATTTAGCCGCCTCGGGCTGCGAGTCCGGCGTTTGCGCACGTCGATTGACGACGTGGGAGACCTCGCCAAGAGAGTGGACTTTGTTCCAGTTCGCACGCACTTTCGCACAGCGAGCGGTGAATTGCTTAAGTTGCTAGTCGGACCTCTTTATGGGCATCATCCAGCCTACGGAGTCCGGGAGCTGATACAGAATTCGGTTGATGCTTGCCGTGAACTCGCTGATTACGCGGAACAAAACGGTACGCTCAAGGACGAAGTGTCCAAACTCGAAGACAAAGTCGACGTGATCGCCGTTCTCGAAGAGTTGGAGGACGGTACTGGCTGGTTTACAATCAGTGATCGCGGTATCGGTATGACGCCTGAAGTCATCACAGAGTACTTCTTCACCGCGGGCGCCAGTTTCCGCAACAGCGACGCTTGGCATCGGCTGCACGACCGTAAGGACGGCAGCTCGCGCATTTTTCGTACCGGCCGGTTTGGCGTCGGAGTACTTGCCGCATTTCTGCTCGGGGAAGAAATTGAGGTCACAACGCGTCACGTTGAGGCAGAGTACGGAGTCCGTTTCAATTGCCGGGTAACGGACTTTGAGGTGGAGTTGCGATATTGCGAGTGTCCGGTGGGTACCACGATAAGGATCCGAGTGCACGAAGCTCGGGTGGTAGAGACGTTGATCCAGGAGGAAAAATCCTGGGACTGGTACTGTCTCGATCGTCCACGCGTTGTTCGCGGAATCAAGGCAGCTCATAGCCACGAACGCGAAAGAATGCCACATCTTCGGCCACTGACCGTGGGAAAGATCACTTGGCTTGAACAGTCTGAGTGTCTATCTAGTGCTGGAGAGCCGACCCCGCCACACTGGGCCCGACTTGCGAAGGTGTCCGGGTACGACGATGTTCAGTGGTCATGGCTGAGTGGGTTTCCTCTCTATCTAAACGGATTCAAGGTCTACTCACCACACGAAGACGACATCAAGCCAGCTATGACGGGTTATCTTTACGATCGGGTTCGTGGTCGGTCGGCAATGGTGCCCGCTGGTGCTGCTTCTCTAAAGCGTCCACATTTGTCTGTTTTTGACAGCGCTGCCAACTTCCCGGTCAATGTGCTGCGCACTGAGCCGGCTGGCTGGGATCAGAATTTGGACGACGAACTTGTGGAGCCGGTGTGTAGAAGCATGTTGGCGCTGTTGATTACATTTTTGCCGACGTCTCGTCGTGACGCCATCGTGTCTCTGTGTAAACGCTCGCCGGAGCGCTGGAACGCCTTGAATGATCTATGGCGGCCTTTTGGAAGCCGCTCCGAGTGCCCCATAGCGTTTGCCCAACACGGTGTTTCTCTTGCCGAGGTGGAGATTCTCACTAGATTACGTGCCAACTACCTGTGGTTCCTTGCTGGAGGCCTACCTCACAAAGAGAATGCGGTGCCTGGAAGATCACTTTTGCAGCGCCTGTCGGAAAAAGACCTGGTTCTAGTGCATTTTGATGCTGGCGGGTACCTCGGCACCCCGGTCGGACACTTGTCGCAATGGGTGCGTTCTGCACTGGCGCTTGACCACGTGCGCGATGACGACTGGGAGCCCCCGGTTACTTGGTTCGACTCCGTTTCAGCACTGCGGCCGAGTTCGCGCGGTGTGTACCGGTCGGTTTCGAGCGCGTCTCAGGCTGATGTAATGGATGAGCTTTCCGCAGCCAAAGAGGACGTTAATTACTGCCAACTGAACGAGAGATGGTCTGCGGTGTGGACGGGTACCGGACCTCACCTCGACCCTCACGTTGCGGAGGTGCTCTCAGACGCACGTGTGACGCCTGCGGCGGTGGCTGTTTGGGTTAACGATAAAGCCGCGAGCGTTGTGCCGCCGCTCAGCTGCCTTGGTGACGCGTGGGTAAGACACATTCGCCATCCATACATTCCTTATGATCTCGAAGAGCGCCGGAGCGTACTTGCGCACGCGTACCGAGGGCTCGAGGCGGAAATCAGGCAGTGGGAGTACTTTTTGCAGACCGGGATTGCGGTTCGTGAGGTTGAGGATTAGTACTGCGGCCGTAACGGCCCGTCCATCGCCATGGGCGTGGTCCCTTGCGGCTCCCGCCAGGGTCGACGATGCTGGACGAGGGACGGCGCCGACCCGCGGCCGTCGTGGGCACGGGGGGACGCCGGGTGAGTTGATCTGCTCCCGCGTTGGAGAATGAGGTTCGCTTCGTTCAGGGCTCGTCGGCGGCGGTCGGAGCAGAACTCGACGATCTTGCCGAAGCGTCGGGCAGCAACTCGTCCAGCCGGTCGTGCGGCCAGCCCGCCTGCGACTTGCCACCCGCCGAGCGGCGCGTCAGCTCTGCCGACGCTCGACCGGAGCGACGGCAGGTTCCGGCGAGCCGAGGCAGTCACGCGCCGACATGGTCGGTGCAGGGAGCGCAGCGACGATCGGCGACAGCGAGGCGATGGGCGAGGGGGCTGGCAGCGCAGCAACGTTCGGCGCAGGGCGGAGAGCTGGCAATTCCTGCGCTCCATGCGCCGCTGATATCTGAGATGGATCCCGCCATGCGGTCCTGACCTGCTTGTCCTTCGTTGCCTCGACTTTGGAGGAGAACGAGCGGATCAGTGCTCGTTGGATGTCTAGCGGCAAAACATTCCACTCGTCGACTATCTGCTGGACATAGGCGTGTGCGTGCTTCCGAGTCTCGACGGTATCGTTGCCTGCCGTCTCCTTGAACTCGGCTTCCTTTGCCTCGATCGCTGCAAGCGCGTCGTCGAGCCGATTCAGTTCCATCTTCACGTCATCGACGGTGAAGAGACCCTTTGCGACAAATTCCACGACTCGCTGTCGCGACATCTTGATCTCGCGGCGCTGGGCGGCAAAGTCTGGCTTCTCGATCTGACGCGGCGGTCTAGTTAGCGAAGTGAGGAGCGAGCGGGCAAACGTCAAGAATTGCTCGCTTGCGGCGGCGTCCGCGTCCGGCTGGCGAAGCCATGCGCTGAGCTTGCATCGGACGCCTTTCTCCTTCTGCTCCACATGGCCACGGCAGACGTAGTAGCCCACCTTGTGTCGGCCGCTGCGGTCCACCGGACGGGCAGCGACGCTACCGCCGCATTCCGCGCAACGGCAGAAGCCGCGAAGCAGGTAGTTGGCTGTCGCAGACGCGTCCTGGGGTTTCCTCCCGCGGCGCCGGCCTCTCAGCGCAAGCTGAGCGTTGTTGAATGTCTCATCGTCGATGATCGCCTCATGTGCAGGGATCCACTCGGCCGGAAGTTGCACGACGCCGCGCGTGGCGCTCGGCCGCACGCTGGTCTTTGCGACACGGCCCGTGTAGGTTCGGTTGCGCAGCGCGGTAACAACCCAGGCGCGCCCGAACGCTTTGATGCTGCCGTACTCTTGACGGAGCCGTTTAGCGGTCGCGAATACGCTATAGCCTTCAAGGCAGAGCGCGAACATGCGACGCACCACTGCGGCGTGTTCCGGAACCACGCGGAGGGGGAGCGGCGTTTTCGTCCCTTTGGGCTTCGGCTGGCGTTCGTAGCCGAACGGCGGATGCCCTTCGACGAAGTGCCCTTGGGCGCGCAGGTGCTTCCGCCCCCCTTCGGTTCGCTCCTTGATCCGACGGCGCTCCTGCTCCGCCCCGACCGCCCAGTTGGCGAGCGTGTCCTCTGCCATCGGCGAGCGCGAATCGAAGCCCTTGTCAATGGCGACGAACACGGCGCCCTTGCGCATGATCTGACGAACGTTCTTGACAATGAAGACGACGTCGCGCCCGAAGCGGTCGATGTCCGTCACGACGACCATGTCCCCCCGGCGGACGTCCGCCAGGAGCGCGGCAACCTTCTTCCGGTTCGCCTCGTTCTCCTCGCCACCGCTCTCCACCTCCGGGAACAGGATCGGCTCCGGCAGCGAATGGAGCCGGCAGTAGCTGCCGATCCTCTCGGCCTGGGCGTCCAGGGAGACGCCTGCGATCTCTTGCTCCCTCGTGCTGACGCGCGGGTAGCCGAGCGTCCGCCGGATCGCGGCGTTGGGGGTTGCGTCTTTCATTTGTTTCACCTGTCCGAAAGGATGATCATGCTCCAGCCCGCCCGGCTGTGCAAATCGCCGGTTTTGGCCGCAATTTCGGCCTCTCCTGTGTGTACTAAAAGTTCCGCCACTCTGGCGCGGCGGCGTCGGCGCCCTCCTCGGGAGCGCGGCGCCGTGGGTCTCGCCGCACGACGTGCTCGCGGAGCTGGTCGACGGGGAGGTGATCGTCCGCCGCAAGGAGAGCCGCTTTCCGGGGGACGAGGAGTTCATGTTCCGCCACGCGCTCCTGCGGGAGGGGGCCTACGAGATGCTCACCGAGACGGATCGCGTCCTCGGGCACCGGCTCGCGGCCGCCTTCCTGGAGGAGCGAGGCGCGAGCGATCCCGCGATGCTCGCCGAGCACCTCGAGCGCGGGCTGGACCTTCCGCGCGCCGGGAGCTTCTACCTGCGCGCCGCCGAGCAGGCGCTCCGGGGGAGCGATCCGGACGCGGCGATCGCGCGCGCCCGGCGAGGGCTCGAGTGCGGCGCGCCGGACGCGGTGCACCTCAGCTTGCTCGGCGTGCTCTCGGAGGTCCACGCGTGGCGCAGCGAATGGGACCAGGCCTTCCTGTACCTCGACGAGGCGCAGCGCCTCCTGACGCCAGGGAGCATGCCCTGGGTGAGGACGGTGCCCGCGAAGATGACCGCGGACATCCACCTCGGCAGGCTCGACGAGCTCATGACGACGGTGCGCACGCTGCAGGCGGTCGAGCTCTCCCCGGAGGGGGTCGCCTCGGCGGCGTTCGCGCTCGCGGCCGGGAGCTACTACGCGGCGCAGCTGGGCGAGTTCAGGCTCGCCGACGCGCTGACCAGGCGGGTGCGCGAGGTGACCGAGCCGGTCGCGGAGCGGGACCCCGTCGCGCGCGGGTGGCAGCAGACCGCGATGGCGTTCCACGAGGCGTGGAGGGACGGGGACCTGTGGACGGGCCTGTGCATGGCCGAGGCGGCGCGCGCGAGCTTCGTGCAGGCGGGGTACTGGCGCGGCTCGATCGTCGGGCAGGTGGCGATCGGGATGAACGCCCTGCTGCTCGGCGATCTCCGGCGGGCGGAGCGCGAGCTCGGCGAGACGATGCCCGCGGGGGAAGAGCTCGGGCCGGTCTCGTGGCTCCGGACGTTCCTGTGCATCGAGGTGCAGATCGACCTCGGCGCGCTCGACCGCGCGCGCGCCGAGACGGGGAGGATGCTGGGGGTGGGGATCGAGCGGCGCACCCCGCTGCAGCAAGGGTTCGCGCGCTGGGCGCTCGCGAGCCTGCTCCGCCGCGAGGCAGACCTCGAGGCCGCGGAGCGCGAGGCGCTGGCCGCGATCGAGCTCCTCGCGTCGTTCCCGCTGGAGCAGGTGGGGGCGAAGGCGCTGCTGTCCTCGATCCTGCTCGCCGCGGGCCGCGCCGCGGACGCGCTCGCCACGGCGCGGGAGGTCGCGTCGGCCCACGAGCGCTGGAGCGCGCCGGGGTACAAGAGCACGCTGGCCGAGCTCGTCCACGCGGAGGCGCTTCACGCGGCGGGCGATCGGGAGCGCGCGTCCGCGGTCATCGCCGGCGCGCGCGAGCGGCTTCTCGCGCGGGCAGAGGCGCTGCCCGCGGCGCACCGCCCGAGCTTCCTCGACATCCCCGAGAACGCGCGCGTGCTCGATCTCTCCCGGCAGTGGCTGCGCGCCGCGAGCTGACGCGCCGCGGGCGCCAAGCAGCGGCCGGCGGGCGGCCGCTCCGCCGGACCGCCGCGCCCTGGCGCGCAGGCACGCCGGCGTATGGTAAAAATGCCCTGTGCCTTCCACGAACCCGGTGCGCTCCCCGCGGCTCCGCCCCGTCTCGGCGGGATCGCGGCGATGGCTTCCCCGGGCGCTGGCCGGGGCGTGCTGCGCCTGGGCGATGGGCTGCGCGGAGAGCGCTCCCTCCTCGACGGCGCCGGCGGCGCGGGTCGCCTCACCGGCGCGGGCCGCTGCGCCGGCGCCCGCCGCGAGCGCCGCGCCCGCCGGCACGCCGCCGGCGTCTCCGCCGACAGCGGGGGCGCCATCTGGCGACGCACCGGCGCGCGAGCGCTGGGTCGGTACGCTGGAGCTGACGAAGGGCTCGCAGCCCCTCATCGCCGGGAGGATGATGTCGAGCGAGGACGCCGAGCGCTGGCTCGGCCCCGAGTGGCGCGCGCTGACCGGGCAGCGCGTCCGCGTGATGGCGGTGCTGCGCGACCACGTCTGCGAGCCTCACGCTCAATGCATGATCGGGGGGATCATCCCGCTGCTGGAGCAGGTCGCGTCCGTCGAGCTGTGCAGCAGAGCGGGCTCGTCCGGCGGGGCGGCGGTCGTCGATTGCGCGCCGTCGCCCGCCCAGAAGGAGCGCTGTCAGGACGAGTGCCGCACGTTGAGCGAGGACTGCGGTCAGCGCGCCGACGGCGACCGCGGAGGGCTGCGCCGCTGCGGGTGCGCCAAGGTCACGTGCGAGCACGGCTGCGAGGAGACCGGCGAGCCCGCCTTCACGTGCAGGTGACCGTTCCCTGCCGGGAAGGGCAGGGGGCCAAGGGGACAAAACGACGAAGGCCGCCTGGCACCCGCCAGGCGGCCTCCGCAAACGAGCCTCCGCTGCGCTGGATCAGGCGCCTTCGCGCGCGAGCACAGGCGCCGGCGCCGGCCTGGCCGGGGGCTCGCTCTCGACGGCGTGAGCGCCGCCCTCGCCGAGCGAGTAGGCCTCTTCGCCGTGGAGGGCGACGTCGAGGCCCTCGTCCTCGATCTCCTCGTCGACCCGGAAGCCCATCACCGCGCTGATCCCCTTCACGAGAACGAAGGTGACCACCGCCGCGTAAGCCGCCGCGACCGCGGCCGCGATCGCCTGCTCGGTGAGAAGCGCCGAGTTGCCCTTGATCAGGCCGTCCTGGCCGGCCGAATTCCACACCTTGGAGGCGAACACGCCGGTGAGCAGGGCGCCGAGCAGCCCGCCCACGCCGTGGATGCCGAACGCGTCCAGGCTGTCGTCATAACCCAGCTTGCCCTTCAGCATCACGGCGCCGTAGCACACCGCGCCCGCCGCGAGCCCGATCGCGACAGACGCCATCGGGCCGACGAAGCCCGCCGCCGGGGTGATGGCGACGAGGCCCGCGACGAGCCCCGACGCCACGCCGAGGAGCGACGGCTTTCCGAAGCGCACGGCCTCGATCAGGGCCCACGCGAGCGCCGCGATCGCCGCGGCGATGTGCGTGTTCACGAACGCCACCGAGGCGAGCCCGTTCGCCGCGAGCGAGGAGCCGCCGTTGAAGCCGAACCAGCCGAACCACAGGAGTCCGGCGCCGAGCAGCGTCATGGTGAGGTTGTGCGGCACGATCTTGCGCGTCGGGTAGCCCTTGCGCTTGCCGAGCATGATCGCCATCACGAGCGCGCTCGCGCCCGAGGCCAGGTGAACGACGGTGCCGCCGGCGAAGTCGAGCGCGCCGCGCGCGAGGAGCCACCCGCCCGGGTTCCAGACCCAGTGGCAGATCGGGCTGTAGACGAGGAGCGACCAGAGCAGCGTGAACACCACATACGACGAGAACTTGATGCGCTCCGCATAGGCGCCCGAGATCAGCGCCGGCGTGATGATGGCGAACATCATCTGGAACGCCATGAACAGGAGGTGAGGCACCGTCGTCCCGGCGCGCGGCTCGGTGCCAACGTTGTTCAGGAACGCGTAGTCGAAGCCGCCAATGAACCCGCCCTTGGATTCGGCGAACGCCATCGAGTACCCGAGCGTCACCCACGCCAGGGTCACGATCCCCATGGCGAAAAAGCTGTGCATGAATGTGCTGAGCGTGTTCTTCGTTCGGACCATGCCCCCGTAAAACAGGGCCAGCGCTGGCGTCATCAGCAGAACCATTGCCGACGAGACCAGGAGCCAGGTGGTGTCCGAGGCGTTGATTTCGTTCACTGGTGGCCTCCTCGACGGCGACACTAAGAGAACGCAGTTTTCCGGAATGTTTCGCCGGCATATACTTCGCGACAGCACGAAACATACCGCGACGACGCAGCGAGTCAGCGCGTGGGCGCCTCCGCGGTCAGCGTGCCGGCGGACTCGCTCCTACAGCGGGTCGATGGATTTGCAGTGAGACTATATCGCCGGTGGGCCCGAGGGGCCCTGAGACGGCGGGAGATGACGCGTTATCCGCGCCCGCTGGACTCGATGCTCTCGCGCACGCGATCGAGCGCGGCCCGCACCTCGGGATCGCGATCGAGCGCAGCGGGCGGCGCCGGCAGCCGGATCGACCAGTTCTGCGGCCCCACGGTCCCCGGGACGTTGATCCGATCGCGCGTGGCGAGCACGTCCTGGAGGAGCAGCAGCACGAGCTCGCTCGTCGAGCCGAGGATCAGGTCGAGCAGCGCGCGGTGGGTCTCCTTCGTGAACTGCGGGCCGAGCTCTTGCCGGCGCGGCGCGAGCTGCGGCAGCTCGAGGACCCCGGCGCGCTCCCGGTCGTCCCGCGACTCCCACCACACGACCACGGAGTCGGTGTCGTGCGTCCCGAAGCAGGCCACCGAGAGCGCCGGATACGTCGCCGGATCGCGGAACACGACGTCGTTCTTCTCCCAGATCAGCACCTTGTAGCCGGGCACCCCGAGCTCCGAGAGCGACTCCCGGACCCACCCCGGCACCGCGCCGAGATCCTCCGCCACGAGCTGCGCCCCGGTCTCCGCCGCCCCCGCCAGCATCGCCCGCACGACCCGATTGCCGTGGTCGCGCTGCTCCGCCTCCTCCGCGGGATCGAAGGTCGCCCTGGGCCGCTCCCCCCCCGGGGGCGTTTGCCCTTGCTCCGGGAAGATGTACGTCCGGTAGAAGCCGACCAGGTGATCGATGCGGAACCGGTCGTAGAGCAGCCCCGTGTAGCGGCAGCGCCGCCTGAGCCACGCGAAGTCGTTCTCGCGCATCCGGGCCCAGAAATACGGCGGGAGCCCCCACCGCTGCCCCTCCGTGTCGAACTGGTCGGGCGGCGCGCCGACCGTCATGTCGTGCCGGAACTCGCCCTGGTGCGCCCACACGTCGGCGCTGTCGCGCGACACCATGAACGGGAGATCCCCCATGATCTCCACGCCCTTGCCCCGGAGATCCGCGCGCGCCGCCTCCCACTGCGCGTGCGCGAGCCACTGGACGTACTCGTAATAGAGGATGTCCCGCGCGCGCTCGCGCCGCAGCGCCTCGAGCGCCTCCGGCCTGCGCTCGCGGATCGCCTCGGGCCAGTCCCACCACGCCCTGCCCTCGAAGGCGTCCTTGAACGCGCGGAACTGCGCGTAGTCGGGCAGCCAGTCCGACTGCCGCTTCACGAACTCGCCGAGCTCGGCCGCGCGCGGCGTCTGCTTCGCGTGGTGCTCGCGCTCGAACACGTCGAAGGCGAAGCGCAGCGCCCGCCCCTTCACGCGGCGCACGAGATCGTAGTCGACGCGCGCGCTGTTCCGCGCGCGATCGAGCGCCCCGAGGTCGTCGCCGAGCGCCTCGCCGAGCCGCTCCGCCGGGAGCTCGGGCACGGCGGACAGCGAGATGAACATCGGATCGATCCCGAACGCGGAGAGCGCCATGTACGGCGACGTCTCGCCCCCCGACACCTCGCCGAGCGGCAAGAGCTGCACGAGGCGCAGGCCCGCGGCGCGCATCCACGCGGCGAACTCGGGGAGATCGCCGATCTCGCCGATGCCCCACGAGCGATCGCTGCGCAGGGAGAAGAGCGGCACCGTCACGCCGGCGATGCGGCGGCGCGCGTCGGAACCGGGACCGGAAGGGGACGGTGAGCTCTGGGACTTATTTTCTGCAGAGGGGGAAGACATGGGCGTTTTTCGCTTGGCTCCAGGCGTTCGGGGGCGAAGTCTATCGCGGGTCGCGCCGCCCTGGATGCTCCTTCTGCGACCGTGCGGTAGCGCCTCCGCCGCGCCGCCATCGAGGCCGCGGCCGCTGCCGAGCTCGCGAGGAGGGCCGCGACGTCGCGCGCGGCGCGGGGGCGGGCCCGCCGAGCAGCCGGGGGGCGGGAGATCCCGGGGGCGGCGACCGAAAAATCAGGCCGCGCGCGCTTGTGTCTCGACAGCGGCGCCGATCTCGCGAATAGGGCGGCTTCACAGGTTTTTCAGATGACCAGACGCATATGGCCCGGCACGCCCACCCCACTCGGCGCCGTCTTTGACGGCGAGGGGGTCAACTTCACGCTCTTCTCCCAGTCCGCCACCAAGGTCGAGCTCTGCCTCTTCGAGGCCGTCGACGACGTCGTGGAGCGCGAGCGCATCGAGCTCCCCGAGCGGACGGCCCACGTCTTCCATGGCTACGTGCCGGGGCTCAAGCCCGGCCAGCTCTACGGCTACCGGGTGCACGGGCCCTACGACCCGCGCTCCGGGCAGCGCTTCAACCCGGCGAAGCTCCTCGTCGATCCCTACGCGTACGCGCTCTCCAGCGAGCCGAACTGGAAGGCGCCGCTCTTCGCCTACGACCGCGGGGGGCACCCCGAGCGCGGCGAGGGAGGCGCCGGCCGGCCCAAGGAGGCGGGCCGGGACGGCGCGGCGCCCGAGAAGGGCGAGGGCGGGCGCGGCGGCAAGACGGCGAGCGATCGCCGCGCCGCCGAGGCGCGCGGGAAGGACTCCACGCCGCCGCCCCCGCAGGCCCCGCCGGCTCCGCTCGACGATCTGGAGATCTGCCACCGCGACAGCGCCTGGGGCGCGCCGAAGTCCGTCGTCGTCGACCACCGCTTCGCGTGGGACGGCGACCGGCCGCCGGCGACGCGCTGGCAGGACACGATCATCTACGAGGTCCACGTCAAGGGCTTCACCCAGCGGCACCCGGGCATCCCGAAGGAGCTGCGCGGCACCTACGCCGGGCTCGCCTCCGAGGCGGCGATCGCCCACTTCAAGAAGCTCGGCGTGACGGCGATCGAGCTGCTCCCCGTGCACGAGATGGCGAGCGAGCGCGAGATCTGGGAGCGCGGCCTCGTCAACTACTGGGGTTACAACACGCTCGCATACCTCGCGCCCGCGGGCCGCTACTCGTCGAGCGGGCGGCTCGGCCAGCAGGTGACCGAGTTCAAGGCGATGGTGAAGGCGCTCCACGCGGCCGGCATCGAGGTGATCCTCGACGTCGTGTACAACCACACCGCGGAGGGGAACCACCTCGGCCCGACGCTCTCCCTGAAGGGGATCGACAACTGGACCTACTACCGGCTCGTGCCGCACAACCCGCGCTACTACATGGACTTCACGGGCTGCGGGAACACGGTGAACACGCGCCATTACCAGACGCTCCAGCTGGTGATGGACAGCCTGCGGTACTGGGTGACCGAGATGCACGTCGACGGCTTCCGCTTCGATCTCGCGTCGGCCCTCGCCCGCGGTCACCATGACTTCGACCGCCTGAGCTCGTTCTTCGACATCATCCATCAGGATCCGGTCCTCTCGCGCACGAAGCTCATCTCGGAGCCGTGGGACGTGGGCGAGGGCGGCTATCAGGTCGGCAACTTCCCGGTCCTCTGGACGGAGTGGAACGATCGTTACCGCGACTCGGTGCGCCGCTTCTGGAAGGGGGATCTGCTGGCGGCCGACCTCGGCTATCGGCTCACCGGGTCGAGCGATCTGTACGCGTCCAGCGGGCGCCGCCCTTACGCGAGCATCAACTTCGTGACGGCGCACGACGGCTTCACGCTGAACGATCTCGTCTCGTACAACGAGAAGCACAACGAGGCGAACGGCGAGGGCAACCGGGACGGCACGAACAACAACCACAGCTACAACCACGGCGTCGAGGGCCCCTCCAGCGACCCCGCGGTCGTCGAGCTGCGCGAGCGCCAGAAGCGCAACCTCCTCGCGACGCTCCTCCTCTCGCAGGGGGTGCCGATGATCAACGCCGGCGACGAGATCGGAAAGACGCAGCTCGGCAACAACAACGCCTACTGCCAGGACAACGAGCTCTCCTGGCACGACTGGGACCTCGACGAGCGGCGGAAGCAGCTCTTCGAGTTCACGTGCCGCCTCATCGCCCTGCGCCGCAGCCAGCCCGTGCTGCGCCGGCGGATGTTCTTCTCGGGCGGCTACGTGCACGGGAGCGGGCTCAAGGACATCGTGTGGTTCCGCCCGGACGGCGCCGAGATGACGCCGGAGGACTGGACCCACCCGAACGCCCGGGCGGTCGGCTACCTGCTCGGGGGCGACGCCCTCTCGGCGCTCGGTCCGCGCGCCGAGCCGATCTCCGGCGACACGCTGCTCGTGCTCATCAACGCGAACCACTCGCCGCTGGAGTTCGTGCTGCCCGCGATCGAGTTCGGCGAGCGGTGGGAGGTGCTCATCGACACCCGCACCGCCGGGGAGCCGGCGCGCACGGTGCCCGCGAGGGCAGGGGGCGAGCGCTACCTGCTCGTCGACCGGTCCGTGGCGGTGCTGCGGCTCCTGGAGCGCAAGGAGAAGAAGAAGGTCAAGCGGGTGAAGGCGCAGCGGGCGTAGTCGTCCCGACGCTGTGCGGCTGGCTGAGGTCGCACGAGCAGGCATACAAGCTCGCAAGGCTTACCCTGGACCTCTGCGCGTACCCTCGGCGCCGACCATCAACAAGTACAGCAGCGCTGCGCCTCGCGACGCTGCCGCGTGGGCCAACAGGCGCACGTGCGCGAGGAGGGCGGGGGGTTCGCCGTTCAAAGGCATCCGCATTCGCGATACGCTGAGATCATGTCGTCGCCTCTCTCCTCAGGTCGTTGTCCCATGGACGCATCGACCGGTCCGGGGAACGGCGGCGGCACGAAGATCACCGGCGTGTTGCAGCCGCCCTCCCTGGGTCGACCGCCCGATTCCGCGGCGAGAGACGCCGCGCGCGACGCGACCACGCTGGGCGGGCAGCCTGCGCCGCTCGGTCCTCCGGCTGCGGGCGGCGCAGGGCGGGACGAGGCGCGCCCCGCGCTCCTTCCGGGCCGCGTCGTGGCCGGGCGGTACCGGCTCGTGCATCCGCTCGGCCAGGGCGCGATGGGCGAGGTGTGGCGCGCGCACGACAGCGTCCGGCGCTTCGATGTCGCGCTCAAGTTCCTCGTGCTCCCCCGCCAGAACCTGGCCATCGACGCGATGGAGCGCTTTCGCTTCGAGGCCCAGGTCGCGGCCCAGCTCGGGCGGAAGACCGATTTCATCGTCACGGTGCACGACGCCGGTGAGGATTCCGAGGCGGGCCCGTACCTCGTCATGGAGTACGTGCGCGGCCGGTCCCTCCGGCAGCTGATCCACGAGCGAGGGCCGGTGCCCGCGGCCGAGCTGGCCGCGCTCCTCCGTCAGATCGGAGAGGCCCTCTCCGTGGCGCACGGCCTCGGGATCGTGCACCGCGACATCAAGCCGTCGAACATCCTGCTCCGCGAGGGGCGCGACGGGCGCCTGCGCGCCAAGGTCGCCGACTTCGGGATCGCCAAGTGGATCCGCCAGGATCTGGCGGCCGATTTCCCCCGTCAGACCGCGGAGGGCGTGGTGCTGGGCACGCCGGGCTACCTCAGCCCGGAGCACACGTGCGACGGGCACGCGGACCCGCAGCTCGACATGTGGGCCCTCGCGGTGGTCGCGCACGTGGCGCTCACCGGCGAGCAGCCGTTCGCCGGCCGAACCATCGCCGATGTGCTCGCCTCCATCCTGGAGAGCGCGCGCCCGCCGCTGTCGACGCTGTGCCCCGGCGCGCCGCCGGAGCTGGAGACGTGGTTCGCGCGCGCCTTCGCGCTGGATCCGGCGGAGCGATTCCCCTCCATCGAGCCGATGATCTCCGCCTTCGTGGCCGCGGTCGGCCCCTCGGCTGCGCCGCTCGCGCCGGCGCCCGCTGCGCCGGCGCGGCGGACCGGGCTGCACCTCGCGGCGGCTGGCCTCGTCGTGGCGCTCGGGCTGGGGCTCTCGCTCACCACCGCGCTGCCCGCGCAGCGCCTGGAGGCCGCCGCCGAGCTGCGGGCGATCAGCGGCGAGGTGCTTGCCGCCACCCGCGGCGCTCTCGTGGCGCAGGCGCCCGCGGCGCCCCAGGCGGGCACGACCTCGACGGTCCCCGCGGCCGGGCCCGCGACAGCGTCGTCCCACGTGGCGCCGCCTCCGGAGCCCGCACCGCCTCCAGCCGCGGCGCGCCCCGTCCCGACGTCTCCGGCGTCCACGTCGCGGTCAGCCGCGGCGCGCCCCGTCTCGGCACCTCCTGTGCCCGCGCCGCGGCCGAGCGCGGCGCGCCCCGTCCGCGCGTCCGGCGCGCCGGCGAGCACCGGCAAGGCGCCCTCACGAAAGCGGACGACCGACGCAGGCACGGGCAAGAGCGCGATCTTCTGAGCGTCGACCGCGAAGGGCACCTCGGCGCCCGCTGGGGGATCCGCGCGGGGGCCTCCGGCGCGCCGTGATCGCCGGGTGGATCTGTCAGCCAGCGGGCGTGCTGCCGGGGGTCGACCGCGGCCGAGCGAAGAGGCGGAAGAACGTTCGAGCGATGCGCCTGTCGCCCTGGAGCTCTACCGGCGCGTCCGCGAGCTTCTGATCCCCGAAGACGACCGCCCGCAACGTGGCGGGGTCGGTCGCGATCACGGCGTCCGGCGTGCGCGGAGCGCCCCGCGCGAGGGTGATGGTCGCGCGATCGACCTCGATCGAGAACCGCTCCTCGCCGAGCCGTAGCTCGTAGGTCGCGCGGAGATCGGCGGCCTCGCCCGCGACGAACGTCGCCTCGAGCGCGATCATCAGCGCATCGACGCTCAGGGCGCCCGCGGGCCGGACGGGCGATCGCGCGCCCCAGCGGCCGAGCTGCACGAGCAGCGGATGGAGCTCGCGGCCCCAGTCCGTGAGCTCGTAGGTCGGCGCGCCGACCTTGTGCCGCCGCACGACGCCGCCGCCCTCGAGCTCGCGGAGCCGCTGCGACAGCACGTTGGGGCTCGCGCCGGCCAGGCCGTCGCGGAGGTCCGTGAACCGCTTCGGACCGAGCAGGAGCTCGCGCACGATGAGGAGCGCCCACCGCTCGCCGACGAGATCGAGCGCTCGCGCGATGCCGCAGGGATCCCCGTAGCTTCTCAGACCGGTCATGGCGGCCGCATGCTACAGCACTTGCGCAGTACTTGCGAAAGAGGACCAAATGGTCCTAGAGTAGGACTAACGCAGACGCGGACACCAGGAGGAACAGCATGCGCAAGCTCACCGTCTTCAACCAGATCTCGCTGGACGGTTATTTCTCGGACGGCCACGGCGACATGAGCTGGGCACACAAGGCGGACGCGGAGTGGCGCGCGTTCACCGCGGAGAACGCGCGCGGCGGAGGAGAGCTCGTGTTCGGGCGGGTCACCTACGAGCTCATGGCGAGCTGTGGTCTGGAGGAAATACGCCGAGGCGGGCACGTCGTCGCTCGGATCTGTCTGCCGGACCGAGCTCAGCGCGGCTGAAGGTTCCTCGGCAGCCGGAACAACGTCACCGTATCCTGGAAGAAGGCCGGTGCTGCGACCACTCTCCGGGTCGGATCGAGCCCGAGATCGTTGATGGCGGTGAGCCCGTCGTCCCTGAAATCACGCACCAGGGTCGAGCTCGTCGACGTGACCCAGTAGATGGCCGGGGGCGCGTTCACCGAGACGAGGTATCCCCCGCCGTATCGCTCGATGCCGTCCAGCTTTGCCTCGAGCGTCCCGAACCGCGTGAGCTCCTTGCTCTCGAGATCGAGCATCCAGACCTTGCCCAGCGACGAAGGAACCTTGAACGCGCCGAGCGTGACGATCGCCAGCTTGTCGCCGTCCACGAGCAGGCCGTTTGGAACGTCGAGGAGCGGGGACCAGAAGAACGGAGCGCATCGCTCGTCCTTGCAGCGCCACACGGTGCGGGTGAAGCTATCGCTCACATAGACGGTGCCATCCTCGGCGATCGCGAGATCGTTGAGGAAGATCGCGCCGAGCGCCGGGATCTTGCGCACGTGCTTGGTGGCGAGATCGATGATCAAGAGCTCATCCATGTCGGACGTGTAAAGCTTGCCCCGCGAGACGCGGATGCCCTTGGGCGCGTTGAGCCCCGAGACCCACTGCGCCTCCACGACGTTCCCGCACCGGTCGAGCTTGCTGATCCAGCCGACACCGTCCTTGAACCTGGGCCTGTCGAGCATCTCGTCAGGCTCGCCGGCCATGTTGGCGATGTACCATGCGTCCGTTCCCTCGTCCCAATAGGCGCTCTCCGGCGTATCGAAGCCGCTCACCGTGCGCGGGAAGCGCAGGCAACGGTCGTCCGAGGCATCGCCGTGCGAGAGCGGGGCAGCGGCGGGCGGATCCTCGGTGCGGGCAGGCGGAGCCTCGGCAGAGCAGGCAGGGAGAGCGAGCAGCGACAGGAGCGCGATCGCGGCGGGCGCAGAGCGGTTCGCGGGCATGAATTGCCTCCTTGAAACGACGCATCGTCGCGAACAGCCGCGGCGAGAGCGCCATCGCAACGCCCGCCAGGGTAGGCGACGCGACATCAACACACCTGTCGGGATGGACCGCAATCCAGTCTAAGGAGCGCCGCTGTGACGTCAGCCTTCGTCGAGGGTGGAGTCGCCGCCGTTCGTTGCGCCCTGGATACCGCACGTGGCGGCGGACCAGCGCTCGAAGGTGCGCTCGGACGGGACATCGAGCGCGGCGGAGCTCACCGGCGCCGGAGGAGCGCAGCCGCGCTGGGCGGCGCTGGAGGGATCGTCTGCCGCCTCGTGCGATCGTCGCGGTTCAGCCTCGACGTCCTCGAGCTGATCCGGCGACGGGTGCTAGCCGGCCAGCGACTCCGTCTGTGCAGCCGCGACCCACTCCGCGAGGCCAGGGTGCCGCCACATCGTCTCGGCGTACGCTGCCGCGGCGCCCGCGAGCGGGACGGCGTACGTGCGGAAGCGCGTGACCACCGGCGCGAACATGGCGTCGGCGATCGTGAAATGCCCGAAGAGGTACTCCCCCTTCTGGCCATGGGCCCGCCGGCACTCGGTCCAGATCGACGTCACACGGTCGATGTCCGCGTCCACGGCGGCGTCGCGCGCGATCGGCGCGATCTCCCGGCGGAGATCCATGGACATCGCGTTGCGGAGCGCCGTGAACCCGGAGTGCATCTCGCTCGACACCGACCGGGCGAGCGCGCGCGCCGCACGATCGCTCGGCCACAGCCGCGCCTCGGGGAAGAGCTCGGCGACATACTCGCAGATCGCGAGGGAGTCCCAGAGGACAAGGTCGCCGTGCCGCAGCGCTGGCACGCGCCCCGAGGGGGAGCGCCGGAGGAGCGCCTCGCGTGACCCCGCCTGGTACAGGGCGATGACCTCCTCCGTGAACGAAGCGCCGGTGTGCTTCAGCGCGAGCCAGGCGCGGAGCGACCAGGTCGAATACGTCTTCGTACCAAGATACAGCACCAGCGGTTCCATGACACCTCCCGTCGGCTCGCCGTCGGACGACGAACGCGCCGGTTTCTAACTCAGGCGCTGGCGTATGTCTCGTCCGATCTCACGGTAACCTGTGCGTCGCCCACGAGCTGACCGAAGTCCATCTTGAGGACGCGATCCGCCAGCCCGAAGTACTTGTCGTCGTGGCTGATGACGAGGATCGTCTTGCCGCTGGCCCTGAGCTCCGGGAGGATCTGGCGGTAGAAGACGTCCTTGAACACAGGATCCTGGTCCGCCGCCCACTCGTCGAACAGGTAGACCGGCCGGTCTTCCAGGTAGGCCGTGAGCAGCGCGAGGCGCTTTCTCTGTCCCTGCGACAGCGACGTCGTGGAGAGGACACCCCCCTCGACAGACACCTTGTGATCGAGCTGCAGGCGAGAGAGGTAACCCCGCGCGCGCTGGGTGAGCTCGGGAGAGTCGAGCCCGATCAGGCTCTCGAACAGGTGGAAATCGAAGAACACCACCGAGAAGAGCTCCCGGTACGCCTGCCGGTTCCGGTCGGTGATCGCCTCGCCGTCGAGCCGGATCTGGCCCGACTCGGGCGCGTAAAGGCCCGCGATCAGCTTCGCGAGGGTCGTCTTGCCGCTGCCGTTGCCCCCGACGAGGAAGATCAGCTCTCCGCGCCGCACGCTGAGGTGGATGGGGCCCAGCGTGAAGGTGTCGTCCTTTCCCTCGGACCTGTAGGCGTGCGTGACCCCGGCGAGCTCCAGCCGCTTCCACCTCTCGGGGAGCGGGGCCCCTGCCTCTGCCTCGCTCGCCTCGACCCTGAGGCTCGCGCCGAGGTCCTCGACCTTCTGCACGGCGATGCCCGCGCGGCTCAGGGCCGGGAGCGCGCCGATGAGGACCTGCATGGGCGTCATCAGGTAGAGGAGGACGAGGGCGTAGCCGATCGACGCCTCGGCGCTCGCCTCCTGGAAGAGCGGCACGACGAAGAGCGTCACGCCGATGATGGTGAACACCATCGCCTGGCCCCACCCGTTCGCGGCGGTGAGCGCGACCATGCCGCGCAGGTTGCTCGCCTGGACGACGCCGGCCTCCCCCTCGAGCGACGTCGCGAGGAACGCCTCGCGGCGCCGCGCGTGGAGCTTCAGCTCCTTCACGCCGCGCGTGAGCGCGCGGAAGGTCTTCATCAGCTCCTCGGTCGCCTCGCGCGCGCGGCGGAAGTGCCGTGTCGCGCGGCTCATCGGGAGCTGATACCCGACGATCCCGAGGACGATGAGCGCCAGCACCGAGGCCAGCATGACAGGAGACATCCACCCCATGTAGAGCAGGCCTCCGACCACGATGACCAGGTTGATGCAGACGATCGGGATCTGCATCAGCGCCGTGGTGATCACGGGGACGTCGTCCGTGAGGGCGGTGAGCGCCCGTGACGGGCCGATCTCCTCGATCTGGCGGAGCGGCGCGCCGAGGATCTTCCGGCAGATCTTCACCCGGAGATCGAAGAGCGCCCCCTGGCTGAGGCGCGTGAGCAGGATCTCCGAGTGGTAGCGGGCGAACGGGAGCAGCAAACACACCGCGGCGAAGCTCCACATCACCGCGCCGCGCTTGCGCTGCAGCGCCTCGTTGATCAGCACGAGGAGCGCCGTGTTGCAGGCGCCGCAGAGCGTCCCCGCGAGGATCGCGAGGACGAGGATCCGCCGGGAGTAGCCGGCGACGAACGCGAGGAGCTTCATGGATGCTCGGTGGTGGTGGGGCGCTCCCCTCGCGCCGACGGGCCGCGGGCGGCCGCGACGAGGATCTGGCCGAGCGATATTCCGCCGTCGTTCGGCGGGACCAGCCGGTGGCAATACGGGGTGAGCCCCTCGCTCTTCAGGCGTCGGAGCGCGTTGATCAGGACGAACTCGTTCATGAAGACTCCGCCGCTCATGACCACGCGGCGCACGTCGAACTTGTCCGCCAGGCGCAGGCACATTGCGGCGATCACATCCACGATCGTCGAGTGGAACCGGCGGCTGAGGTGCGCGGGCGTGGCGTCCGGCTCGTCGAGCGCGCGCAGGAGATCCCGGACGAGAGGCCGGTAGTCGACCACGAGGCGGCCGTCCCGCTCGTCTATCCCGTACTGGAGCGGTGGCGCCGTCCGGAAGTCCCTGTCGAGCAGCGCCTCCATCTCGATGGCGGCCTGCGCCTCGTACTCGACCTCGTGGCAGATGCGGAGGAGCGAAGACACGCCGTCGAACAGCCGGCCCATGCTCGTCGTGGCCGTCGCGTTCAGCCTCCGCTGCGCCATCTTCACGAAGACGTCGCGGCGCTCCTCCGCGACGTCCATGAGCGCCGGGACGCGGATCCCGCCGAGCTCGTCCCCGAACGTCTCCACGAGCAGCGAGATCGCGACGCGGATGGGCTCCTTGACCGCCTTGTCGCCGCCGAGGAGGTACATCGGCCGGAGGTGGCCGGCGCGCACGAATTCACGGTAGTCGCCGACCAGGAACTCGCCGCCCCAGATGCTGTCGTCGAGGCCGTAGCCGGAGCCGTCGAAGATGACGCCGATCACCCGCTCGTTCAGCCCGTTCTCGGCCATGCAGGCGGCCATGTGGGCGTGGTGGTGCTGCACCGTCGCGACGTCCGCGCCGGCCTGGCGCTTCGCCGCCCGCGTGGAGCGGAACGCCGGGTGCATATCGCAAGCGACGGTGTCCGTCTGCACGGACAGCAGCCGCTGGACGTGCGACGAACAGTCGATGTGCGCGCCGAACGTCGCGTCGTTCTTGAGATCGCCGATGTGCTGGCTGATGAAGACCTGGTTGTCCTTGCCGACGGCGACGGTGGTCTTCAGCTCGCCGCCGAGGGCGACGACGGCGCCGACGTCCTGCGGGAGGTGGATGGGATACGGCGCATAGCCGCGCGAGCGGCGGATGAACGAGACGAGCGGCGCGTCGAGCCCCTCCGCCTCCGTGAGCCGGACGACGGAGTCGTCGACGCGGGTGCGGATATCGCGGTCGTGCAGCACGAAGTAATCCGCGATGTCGCGGAGCTGCGAGAGCGCCGTGTCGTTGTCGAACGCGATGGGGTGTCCGGAGAGGTTCCCGCTCGTCATGACGAGGACGTCGAGCGCCGGGTCCTCGAGCAGGAGGTAGTGCAGGGGCGTCGAGGGCAGCATGACGCCGAAGCTCGGGTTCCTCGGGGCGATCGCCTCGGACAGGGCGCCTGGCCGCCTGCGCAGGAGGACGATGGGGCGCTGCCGGCTCTCGAGCAGCGCCCGCTCCGGGTCGCTGAGGGAGACATGGCGGCTCGCCGCCTCGGCGTCGGCCACCATGATCGCGAACGGCTTGGCGTCGCGGCGCTTGCGCCGGCGCAGCTCCCGCACCGCCGCCTCGTTGCGCGCGTCCGCCACGAGGTGGAAGCCGCCGAGGCTCTTCACCGCGAAGAGCGCGCCCTCGCGGAGCCGCTCGATGGCGAAGCGCACCGGATCGTCCGCCTCGATCGGCGCGCCGAGCCGATCGGTGAGCGTGAGCCGGGGGCCGCATACGGGGCACGCGTTCGGCTGCGCGTGGTAGCGCCGATCCTCGATGTCCTCGTACTCGCCCGCGCAGGCGGGGCACATCGGGAAGCTCTTCATCGTCGTCTGCGGCCGGTCGTACGGCATGTCGCAGATGATCGAGTAGCGCGGCCCGCAATGCGTGCAGTTGATGAACGGGTAGCGGTGACGGCGGTTCGAAGGGTCCCTGAGCTCCCGCAGGCAGTCGGCGCAGACGTCCGAGTCGGGCGGAATGAGCGTGTCGGTGCTGCGCAGATCCACGCTGCCGCGGATCTGGAAGTCGTCGTATCGAGGGGCGGGCTCGGCGAGCGCCTCCTCGCGGACGCCCGTGATCCGGGCGAGCGGCGGCGGCGACTCGACGAGCGCGCGCAGGAACGCCTGGATCGCCTCGTCGCCGGCCTGCAGCTCGAGCAGCACGCCGCGGGAGTCGTTGAGGACCCAGCCGCGCGCCCCGACGGCGCGGGCGAGCCGGTGCACGAAGGGCCGGAAGCCGACCCCCTGGACGATGCCCGAGACCCGGAATCGGCGGGTCACGATCACCGGCCGCGCGTCAGCAGAGTCGGGGGAGTTCGGCTCCATAAAGCTCCTCGAGCAGGGTTTGAGTCCCATCGGGCTCGGTCATGGACACGACGGGCTCCGCCGCGGCCTTGACCTCCCCGATGACCGCCGCGTTGCGGCCGTAGGGGTGCGCGCGGAGGATCCCGAGCACGTCCCCCGCCTTGTCCGCCTCCACGAACAGGCAGAGGCACCCCTCGTTGGCGAGGTGGATGAGGTTGATGCCGAGCATGTCGGCCGCCATGACGGCCTCCGGCAGCACGGGCAGCGCCGCGCGCGCGAAGGAGAGCTCGGCGCCCGACGCGCGGGCGAACTCGTGGAGGACGGCGCACAGGCCGCCGCGCGTCACGTCGCGGATCGCCGCCACGGCGCCCTGGGGCACGCCCTTGAGGACCGCGTCGATGAGCCCGTTGAGCGGCGCGCAGTCGCTCTGCACCCGCTTCTCGAAGCCGAGCCCCTCGCGCACCGAGAGCAGGTGGATGGAGTGGTTGCCGAGATACCCGCTCACGATGATCTTGTTGCCGGGCCGCACGGCGCGGCTCACGAGCGGCGGGCGCTCGAAGACGCCCACGCCGGCCGTGTTCATGAAGAGCCGGTCGGCCTCGCCCTTGCCGACGACCTTCGTGTCGCCGGCGACGATCTTCACGCCGGCCTCCCTCGCCGCGTCGCGCGCCGACTCGAGGGCGCGGAGGAGCAAGGGGATCGGGAAGCCCGCCTCGATGATGAGGCCCAGGGTCAGGTAGAGGGGCCTCGCGCCGCTGACCGCGAGATCGTTGACGGTGCCGCAGACGGCGACCTTGCCGATATCGCCGTTGCCGAAGAACAGCGGCGTGACCACGAACGAGTCCGTGGTGACGGCGATCCGGCCGGTGGGGACCTCCAGGATCGCGCTGTCCTCCATCGCGCCGATGTACGTGTCGCCGAGCGTCGCGGCGATGCGCTCGACGAGCTCCCGGCTCAGGCGGGCGCCCGTCCCGTGGTCGAGGACGACCTCTTCGTTCTCTTTCGCGTGTTCTTTCGTCATGTGAGGCTCCAGCGTTGGCACCGCAGAGCTGCGGTGAGGTGGTGAAAGAGACGAGGCCGCCCGGCTGCGCGGCCTCGTCGTGCCTTGTCAGCCGAGCAGCTCTTCCCGGCTCGGCAGGTCGTCGCTCTGGCGCAGGCGCTTGATGATCTCCGCGCCGGGGGCGATCGCCGCGCAGTACGACGCCATCCATTCGAGGGAGCGCTTCTTGTCCTCCTCCTTGAGGGAGAACACGCCATCCTCGGGGACCCACACCTTGTACCCGCGGAAGAAGCCGTCCGCCGCCGTGGTCTGCACGCAGATCTGGGTCTGGATGCCCGTGACGAGGATCGTCTTGACGCCGAGCTCCTTCAGCTTGTCGTCGAGAGGCGTCTCGTAGAACCCGCTGTCGCGGTGCTTGACCATCACGATGTCGGACGGATGGACGAAGTCCTTGATCAGCTCGGCGTTGGGAGTGCCCTTGATCGCCGGGATCTCCTTGCCGCGGAAGCGGCGCTGGATCTGCGGATCGGCCGGATCGTTGATGAGCTGGAGGTGGACGACGACGTGCCCCAGGGCGCGGATGGCGCCGAGGAACATGTTGAACTGCGGCGCCACCCTGGAGAGGAGCTCGCGACCTCCCGGCATCTTGTCGATGAACTCGTACTGAAGGTCGTTGGTGAGCACTGCGATGTTGGGCATGATGGTCCTCTTGGATTCGGTTGATGGATTCGAGACGAGTCAGTCAAAGGCCCTTGCCTTGCAACGAGCGCGGCAGGGCGGTGAAGCGCGGCGGCAAGAGCGCCGATCACCCCGGCGGCCGGACGGCTCCGGCGCCTTTGGGCGGCGCGCCGGGGTCCGCCTCGAGCAGCGCGGCCCGGATGCGCTCGGCGAGCGCGCCGACGTGCGGTCTTCGGAGCAGCGTGTAGTGGTCGCCGGCCGCGACGTGGCTCCGCAGGCCGGGGGCCCACTTCGCCCACGCGGGCCGCGGATCCCTCCGCGGTGAGGCCTCGGCGCGGAAGAGCTCCACGCGGGCCGAGACCTCGCCAGGGGCGTAGCGCGCGAGCAGCGCCGCGTTCCGCTGGAACGCGTCGAGCAGCGCTTCCAGCTCGCCGAGCGTCGTCCCGCGGGGCAGCGCGCCGAGCTCCTGCGCGCGCTCCAGCAGCCACGCGGCGTCGGCCGCGGCGCCGTCCGGCCAGGCGAGCGCCGCGGTGGCCGGCGCGCCCGCGATCCGCGCGAGATCCGAGGCGAACTGCGCGATCGGCGGGACGTCGTCGCCGGGCTCGTCGAACGGGGGGAGGTACGCGTCCAGGAGGACGACGGCGGCCACACTGCGCCCGCCGCCCTCGAGGACGCGCGCCATCTCGAACGCCACCACGCCGCCCATCGACCAGCCGCCGAGCAGGTACGGCCCCTCGGGCTGGACGCGGCGGAGCTCCTCGCAGTACGCCTCGGCCATCTCGCCGACGCTGGCGAGCGGCCGCGGGGGGGTCTCCAGGCCGAACGCCTGGATGCCGTAGAAGGGCCGATCCCGCCCGAGCTCGCGCGCGAGATCCGCGTAGCAGAGGACGTTGCCGCCGATGGGGTGGACGAAGAAGAGCGGCGCGCGGGCGCCCCCTTCGTGGAGCGGGACCACGACGGAGGCGCGGCCCCGCGGCGCTCCCCGATCCTCGCGCAGGAGCGCCGCGAGGCCCTCCACGGTCGGCGCGCGGAACAGGCTGGTGAGCGGCAGATCGCGGCCGAATCGCCCGCGGATCTCGGCCATGAGCCGCACCGCGAGCAGCGAGTGCCCGCCGAGCGAGAAGAAGTCGTCGGTCACGCCGACGCCGCCCTCGCCGAGGAGCTCCTCGAACAGCGCGCAGAGCTCCAGCTCGAGCCCCGTCCTCGGCGGGACGCGCGCTCCGCCCGCGAGCGCCGCGAGCGCCGCGGGCACGGAGGCGGCGAGCGCCCGGCGATCGATCTTGCCGCTCGGGGTCTGCGGCCACCGCTCGACCGGCGCGATCACCGGCGGGACCATGTAGTCGGGCAGCCGATCGGACAGGTACCCGCGCAGCGCGTCGCTCGCCGCGGCGCGCCCGCCGCGCGGGATGAAGAAGGCCGCGAGCCGCACGTCGCCCGGGGCGTGCTCCCGGGTGACCACCGCCGCCTCGGTCACGTCGGGGTGCGACGCGAGCACCGCCTCGATCTCGCCGAGCTCGATCCGGAAGCCCCGGATCTTGACCTGCTCGTCGAGCCGGCCGAGGAAGTCGATCTCGCCGCTCGGCAGCCATCGCACGAGATCGCCCGTGCGGTAGAGCCGCGCCCCCTGCGCCTCGGGGAACGCCGCGCGCACGAAGCGCGCCGCGGTGAGGTCGTCGCGGTTGAGGTAGCCCCGCGCGAGGCCGATCCCGCCGATGTGGAGCTCGCCGGGGATACCGACGGGCGCCGGCTGGCCGCGGGGGTCGAGCACGTACGTTTGCGTGTTCGGCAGCGGGCGGCCGATCGTGGGCCGCGCGACGTCGGGCGCGTACTCGGCCGCGGTCGCGAGCACCGTCGCCTCGGTGGGGCCGTATCCGTTGACGAACCGCCGGCCGCGCGCCCACCGCCGCGGCAGCTCCGCGGGGCACACCTCGCCGGCCACGCACAGCACGCGCAGGTCCGGGAGCGTGTCGAAGCCGACCGCCATGAGCGCCGAGGGGGTCAGCGACGCCACCTCGATCCGCTGCTCGCGCAGGAGGTCGACGAGCCCGGGCCCGGGCATGAGCGCCTCGGCGCGCGCGAGGCACACGACGCCGCCCGCGGAGAGCGGCACGAAGATCTCCATCACGGAGACGTCGAAGCTCAGCCGGGTGAACTGGAGGACGCGGGTCCCCGGCTCGACGCCGAGCAGCTTGCGCTGCGCCACGGCGAAGGCGGAGAGCGAGCGGTGCTCGATGAGCACCCCCTTCGGGCGCCCTGTCGAGCCGGAGGTGTAGATGACGTACGCGAGGTCCTCGGGGAGCGACCCGGCGTCGGGGGCGTCGCTCCGCTCGTGCGGAAAGGCGGGCTCGCTCTCCCCGAGCCGCACGACCGGCGGCAGCGCCGCGGGCAGGGCGGCGAGGAGCTCCGGCTCGGCGATGAGCAGCGCGGGGCGCGCGTCCTCGATCATGAAGGCGAGCCGATCGCGCGGGTAGGTCGGGTCGAGCGGCACGTACGCGCCGCCGGCCTTCAGCACCGCGAGGAGCGCGACGATCATGTTGGGCGAGCGCGGCAGGCACACGCCGACCAGCGCGCCGCGCCGCACGCCGCGGGCGCGGAGGTGGTGCGCGAGCTGGTTGGCCCGGCGGTCGAGCTCGCCGTAGCTCACCGCCGCGCCCTCGAAGAGGAGCGCGGCACGCCCGGGCGCCTCCCTGGCCTGCGCCTCGAACAGGCGCTGCGCGCACGCGGCCTCCGGGGCGGGCTGCGCCGATCGGCCCCCGCTGAACGCGTGCAGCACGAGGTCGCGCTCGTCGCGCCCGAGCAGCGGCAGGTCGCCGACGCGCAGCTCGGGCTGCGCGGCGCTCGCCGCGAGCAGGGCCTCGAGGTGGCCCCGCCAGCGCTCGATCGTGGCCCTGTCGAACAGGTCGGCGCTGAACTCGATGCCGCCGGAGACGGCCTTGTCGTCCTCCTCGAGCGCGAGCAGGAGGTCGAACTTCGCGGTCGCGGTATCGACCTCGAACGGCGAGGCGTCGAGCTCGCCGAGCCTCCGCGGGCGCTCCGGCGCGCCCTGGAACGCGAAGGCCGCCTGGAAGAGCGGGGTGCGGCCGAGGTCGCGCTTCACCTGAAGGGCGTCCACGACCTGCTCGAACGGGACGTCCTGGTGCTCCTGGGCCTCGAGCGTCGCCTGCCGGACCCGCCGCACGAGCTCGACGAACGTGGGGTCGTCGTCGAGGCGGACGCGCAGGACGAGCAGGTTGACGAAGAAGCCGACGAGCGGCTCCATCTCGACCTGCGTGCGGCCGCTGACCGGCGAGCCGACGGCCACGCCGGCGCGGCCCGTGTAGCGGTGCAGGAGGGCGACGAAGCCGGCGAGGAGCACCATGAACATCGTCGCGCCCTCGCGCCTGCCGAGCGCGCGGAGGGCCTCGACGAGCGGCGCGGGCAGGCTCACCGGGACGGTGTCGCCGCGGTGGGAGAGGGCGCTGCCGCGCGGCCTGTCGGTGGGGAGCTCGAGCGGCTCCAGGTCGGACAGCTGCCGCTTCCAGTACTCGAGCTGCCCCCGCCACGCGTCGGCCTGGGCGCGCTGCCAGATCGCGACGTCGGCGTACTGCACAGGGAGGGGCGGCAGATCCGGCGCGTGGCCGGCCCGCGCGGCCTCGTAGAAGGCGGACAGGTCGCGGAAGAGGACGGGGATCGAGCCGCCGTCGCAGGCGATGTGGTGCGCCGTGAGGAGCAGCACGTGCGCCTCGTCGGAGAGGCGGATCAGCGCCGCGCGGATCGGCAGGCCCGAGGCGAGATCGAACGGCCGCCGCGCCTCGTCCTCCGCGGCGCGCTGCGCCGCCCGGTCCCGCTCGCGCCGGGGGACGGCGGACAGGTCGACGAGCCGCAGCTCGAGGCGCGCCTCGGGGAGCACGACCTGGAACGGCTGGCCGTCGCGCGCCTCGATCCGGGTGCGCAGCGCCTCGTGGCGCGCGACCACCCGATCGAGGCTCCGCTCCAGGGCGGCGCGGTCGAGCGGCCCGCGGAGCAGCACCCCGATCGGCATGTTGTAGACCGCCGTTCCCGGCTGGAGCGCCTCGATGAACCAGAGGCGCTGCTGGGCGTGGGACAGCGGCGCGTCGCCGCCCCGGGGCGCGGGGCGGAGCGGCTCGGGCGCGCCGCGGCGCCCGTCCAGCCTCGCCCGATCGATGCGCTCGGCGAGGGCCGCGACCGTCGGCGCGTCGAAGGCGGCGCGCAGCGGCAGATCGACGCCGAACAGCCGCCGCGCGCGCGCGATGACCTGGACCGCGAGGAGGGAGTGCCCTCCGAGCGCGAAGAAGTCGTCCGCCGTCCCGATGCCGCCGCGGCCGAGCACCTCGCCCCAGACGCCCGCGAGGGCCTGCTCGGTCGGCGTCGCCGGCGCGCGCCGCGCCTCGCCTGCGATGTCCGGCGCGATCTCCGGTCGACTGGGCGCCGGGAGCGCCTTCCTGTCCACCTTGCCGTTGGCGTTCAGCGGCCAGGCGTCGAGCTCGACGAAGGCGGACGGGACGAACGGCTCCGGCAGCCGCTCGGCGACGAGCGCCCGCAGCGCCTGCGCGTCCACCGGCCGCCGGACGAGGAGGTAGGCGACGAGCCAGCGGCCCGAGGGGCCGTCGTCCCGCGCGAGCACGAGCGCCTCGCGCACGTCCGGGTGCGCGGCGAGCGCGGCCTCGGTCTCCGCCGGCTCGACGCGGAAGCCGCGGATCTTCACCTGATGATCGAGCCGCCCGAGGTACTCGAGCTCTCCGCTCGCGAGCCAGCGCGCGCGGTCGCCGGTGCGGTACATCCGCGCGCCGCGGGCCTCCTCGAGCGGGCAGGGGACGAACCGCTCGGCCGTCAGCTCGTCGCGCCCCAGGTAGCCGCGCGCGACGCCCGCGCCGGCGATGTAGAGCTCCCCGGCGACGCCGACGGGCACCGGCTGCAGCCGCGCGTCGAGCACGTAGACCTGGGTGTGGTCGATGGGCCTGCCGATCGTCGGGCGCGCCGCGGCGGTCACGGTCGCGCCTGTCGAGTACGTCGTTGTCTCGCTGGGGCCGTAGAGGTTCAGGAGCCGCTCGACGTGCGGCAGCGCGAGCACGTCGCGCGCGAGCGAGGCGCGGAGCGGCTCGCCGGCGAGGCACACGGTCCGCACCGACCCGGGGATGCCCGACACCGCGAGGAGCGCCGCCGCGGCGGAGGGCACCGTGTTGACGAGCGTGACCTCGTCGCGGCGCCGGTGCGCGGGCAGCGCGAGCGCGTCGTCGGCGAGGACGATCTTGCCGCCCCAGCAGAGCGGGACGACGAGCTCGAAGACCGAGAGATCGAAGCAGGTGGACGTGGACGCGAGCACGCCCGCGAGCTCCTGGTCCGAGAACGTCCGCCTGGCCCACCACGCGAGCGCGACGGCCTGGCGGTGCTCGATCACGACGGCCTTGGGCCGGCCCGTCGAGCCGGAGGTGTAGATGAGGTACGCTGCCTGGTCCGGCCGCCCCGCCGGCAGCGCGTCGCGCGCCCCGCCCTGCGCGTCCCCCACGTCGTCCGCGCCCGCGACGATCTCGTCGAGCAGGAGCACCTCGGCCGACCCTGCCGGCACGAGCCCCGACAGCGCGCTCTCGGTCACGAGCAGGTGCGCCGCCGCGTCCTCCAGGATCACCTGCAGCCGCTGCCGCGGGTAGCCCGGGTCGAGCGGCACGTGGACGCCGCCGGCCTTGAAGATGGCCCAGAGGGCCACGACCATGTCGAGCGTCCGCCGCACGCACAGGCCCACGCGCGTCTCCGGCCGCACGCCGAGCGCGCGCAGCCGCAGGGCGAGCGCGTCGGCGCGGCGGCGGAGCTCGCGGTACGTGAGCTCGCCGGCCTCGGACGCCACGGCCACGGCCCCGGGCGACCGCTCTGCCTGCGCGTCGAAGAGCTCGTGCAGGCACGCGGCGGGCGGCGTCGGCGCGCTCGTCGCGTTCCACGCGATGAGGAGCTCGCGCCGCTCGCTCGCCGTGAGCAGCGGGAGCTCGGCGACCCGCGCCCCCGGGTCCGAGGCCACGGCGCGGAGGATCGTCTCGTAGTGCCCCGCGAGCCGCGCGGCGGTCCCGGGGTCGAACAGATCGAGATCGAACTCGAGGGCGCCCTCGATCGCGTCGCCCGACTCGGTGAGGAAGAGCGTGAGATCGAACCGCGCCCGCTCCACGTCGAGCGGGACCGGCGAGGCCTCGACGCCCGGCAGCGTCAGCGCGGGCGGTGGCACGTTCTGGAGCGCGAACATCACCTGGAACAGCGGGTTCCGGCTGAGATCCCGCTCCACGGCGAGCGCGTCGACGACGGCCTCGAACGGCAGATCCTGGTGGGCGTACGCCTCGAGCGCGTCCGCCTTCACGCGGCCGACGAGCTCCGCGAAGGTCGGGTCGCCGTCGAGCCGCGCGCGCAGGACAAGGGTGTTGACGAACAGCCCGATGAGCGGCTCGAGCTCGGTCCGCCCGCGGCCGGCCACCGGCGTGCCGACGCAGAAGTCCTGCTGGCCGCTGTACCGGTGGAGCAGCGCCTCGAAGGCGGCGAGGAGCGTCATGAACAGCGTGGCCCCGAGCTCCTGGCTCCGGCGCCGGAGCGCGGCTGCGAGGTCCTGCGGCAGCGCGAACCGGTGCGTGCGCCCGCGCGACGAGCGCGCCGCGGGGCGGGGGCGGTCCGTCGGGAGATCGAGCGGCGGCGCGCCGTCGAGCCTCCGGCGCCAGATCTCCCGCTCGGCGTCCAGCACCTCGGGGGCGAGCTCCTGCCGCTGCCAGGCGGCGTAGTCGGCGTACTGGACCGGCAGCGGGCGGAGCGCCGGCGCCGCGTCTCTCGCGAACGCGGTGTACGCCGCCGTGAGCTCGTGCGCGAGCACGCCGAGCGACCACCCGTCCGAGGCGATGTGGTGGAGCGTGACGACCAGCACGTGCTCGTCGGGCGCGAGCCGGAAGAGCGCCGCGCGCAGGAGCGGCCCCTGCTCCAGGTCGAACGGCCTCGCTGCTTCTCGCGATGCGTCGCTTTGTAAAGTCGTCTCCCGATCGCTCGCGGGGACCTCCGAGAGGTCGACGAGGGGGAGGGGCCACGCATTCGGCGTCTCGCGAGCGCCCTGGAAGCGCTGGACAGGGCGGCCGTCGACCGCGTGGATCGTCGCGCGCAGCACCTCGTGCCGCCGCACGACCTCGGCGATCGCGCGCGAGAGCGCCGTGAGGTCGAGCGCGCCGCGCAGGCGGAGCGCCGCGGGCACGTTGTACGTGGCGCTCTCGGGCTCGAGCTGATCCAGGAACCACAGCCGCTGCTGCGCGAAGGACAGCGGCGCCTCCTCGCCGACGCGCGGCGCCGGCGCGAGGGGCGCCGGCGCCCGGCGCGCCTCGCGGCGGATCGGCGTCGACCGCTCGATGTGCGCGGCGAGCCGGGCGATGGTCGGCGCCTCGAAGAGCGACCGGACGCCGACGTCGACGCCGAGCAGGTCGCGCAGGCGGGCCGCCGCGCGCGTGGCCGAGAGGGAGTGCCCGCCGATCGCGAAGAAGTCGTCGTGGACGCCGACCCGATCGAGGCCGAGGACGGCGCGCCACACGTCGCCGATCGCCTGCTCCAGGCCGGTGCGCGGCGCCGTCTGCGCCGCGAGCTCGCCCGGGGCGTTCCACGCGGGCGCGGGCAGCGCCTTGCGGTCCACCTTGCCGTTCGCGCTCAGCGGGAGGGCGTCGAGGGCGACGATCGCGGCCGGGATCATGTAGCCCGGCAGGCGCGACGAGAGCTGGTCCTTGAGGGCACCCGGGTCGAGGGACGGCGCCTCGGGGACCACGTACGCGACGAGCCGCGGATCCCCCGGAGCGTCCGCGCGCGTGATGACGACGACATCGCGGATCCCGGCGCACCGCGCGATGACCGCCTCGATCTCGCCGAGCTCGATGCGGAAGCCGCGGAGCTTGATCTGGTGGTCGATGCGCCCCAGGAACACGAGCTCGCCGCCGGGCAGCCGGCGCACCAGATCGCCCGTCCGGTACAGGCGCGCGCCCGCCGCGGTGGAGAACGGATTCGTAAGGAACGCCGCCGCCGTGCGCTCCGGGTCGAGGAGATACCCCCGGCCGACCCCGTCGCCGCCCACGTACAGCTCGCCGGCGACGCCGAGCGGCACGGGCTGCCGCCGTCGATCCAGCACGTAGAGCTGCGTGTTCTGGATCGCGCTGCCGATCGGCACGTACGCCGCGTCCTCCGCAGGGGGCTCGGTGATGACGTGCTGGGCCACGTCGTCCGAGCACTCCGTCGGGCCGTAGGCGTTCATCAGCGGGATCCGCGGGTAGAGCGCGAGCCACCTGCGCGCGAGATCGGGGGGGAGCGCCTCACCGGTGAGCACGAGCCACCGCAGGCCGTCGAGGCGCGGCCGCCACGCCGGGCGCGCCTCGAGCTCGTCGAGCGCCCCGCGCAGGAGCGACGGCACGATCTCCAGGACGGTGATGCCGAGCTCCCCCACGGCGTCGAGCAGCCGCACAGGGTCGGTCGCGATCTCGTCCGGCACGAGGCGGCACGTCCCGCCCGCGAGCAGCGGGGAGAGCAGCTGCCACACCGAGATGTCGAAGGTGATCGGCGCGGTCTGCGCGACGACGTCCGCGGGCCCGATCCCGAGGGAACGCACCTTCGCGAAGAGGTGGTTGAGCATCCCCCGGTGCTCGACCATCGCGCCCTTGGGCGCGCCGGTCGATCCGGACGTGAAGATGACGTAGGCGAGGTGCTCCGCGCGCGCGGCCGGAAGCGCCCCGCGCTCCGCCGCGGCGTCGGCGAGCAGCGCGGCGGCCGGGAGCACCTCGAGCGCCCCGGCGCCTGCCGCGGCGATCTCGTCCAGCAGCGCGCCCGGGATCGCGGCACCCACGAGGAGGGGAGGGCCTCCCGCGCGCGCCAGGATGTCGGCGTTGCGCCGCGCCGGGTGCGCGGGATCGAGCGGCACGTACGCGCCGGCCGCCTTGAAGGCGCCGAGCGCGAGCAGCATGAAGTCGAGGTCGCGCCGCGTCAGCAGGGCGACAAGGCGATCGGGCCCGACGCCGCGCGCCGAGAGCGCCCGCGCCACGCGGTCGGTGGCGCGGTCGAGCTCCGCGTACGAGAGCCGCTGCTCGCCGCACGCGACGGCGATCCGCTCCGGCGTCCGGGAGGCCTGCTCCCGGAAGAGATCGTGGAAGCACGCGTCCCGAGGGAACTCCGCCGCGGTGTCGTTGCAGCCCGCGAGCAGGTAGCGCTCCTCCTCGGGCGGGAGCAGCCGGAGCTCGTCGATCGGGCGGTCCGGCTCCGCCCCGGCCGAGCGAAGGAGCTCCCCGAGGTGGCCCGTCATGCGCTCGATCTCGTCGCGCGCGAAGCGGTCCGCGCGGAACTCCAGCGCGGCGGCGAGCTCGCCGTGGAGGCGCGCCACGCTCAGCCCCAGATCGAACTTCGCCGTCCCCTCCACGGCCCCGTCGGGGGCCCAGAGCACGGGCCGCCACAGCGCCCCCTCGACCTCCGCCGGCGGCTCCGAGGCGCTCTCCAGCACGAAGCTCGCCTGGATCAGCGCGTCCCGCTCCCCGTCTCGCCCCGCTGCCGGGGCCGCGGCGCGCGCGACCTCGTCGAACGGCAGCTCGGCGTGCTCCATCGCCTCGGCCATCGTCCGGCGCACGCGGCGGACGAGCTCGCGGTACGTCGGCCTCCCGCCGAGATCCACGCGCAGGACGACCGTGTTCGCGAAGAAGCCGACGACCCCCTGGTGCTCGGGGCGGCTCCGGTTGGCGATGACGACGCCGATCCCGAGGTCCTCCTGCCCGGTCGTGCGGTGGAGCAGCGCCGCGTAGACGGAGGCCAGCGCGACGAAGAGCGTCGCGTTCTCCGCCCGGGCGACGGCGAGCGCCGCCTCGACGTGCGGCGCCGAGAGCGCGAAGCGGACCGTCCCGCCCGCGAACGGCGACGCCGCCGCTCGCCGGCGCTCGGCGCCCAGCTCGAGCCGTGGCAGGCCCTCGAGCTTCGCCTTCCAGTAGGCCCGCGCCGCGTCCATGCGCGCGAGCGCGGCCCGCTGCGCGCGCGCGTAGTCGGCGTACCCGTACGCGTGCGGCGGCGCGTCCGCGCGGCCGGCGCCGCGCGCGGCGTAGCTCGCGGCGAGATCGCGCACGAGCACCTCGATCGACCGGCCGTCGGTCACGAGGTGGTGCTGCGCGAAGAGGAGCACGTGGTGGCGCTCGCCGAGCGAGACCAGGCACACCCGGAGGAGCGGCCCCTCCTCGAGCGCGAACGGCGCCTGGCCCCACGAAGCGGCGAGCTCGCGGAGGCGCTCCTCCGCGCGCGCGGCGTCGTCGACGACCCGCGCGCGCGCGAGGGGCACCGCCACCTCCGGCAGCACGATCTGCCGGGGCTCCCCGGCGATCTCGCGGAACACCGTGCGCAGCGCCGGGTGCCGGCGGACGACGGCCGCGAGGCTCTCCTCGAGCCGCGCCTCGTCGAGCGCCCCGACGATCCGCGCGCCGAACACCACGTGGTAGAGCGGGCTCTCCGGCGCGAAGCGGCAGAAGAACCACAGGCGGAGCTGGTGCGACGAGAGCTCCGCCGGCTCGCCGTCCGCCGCGGCGGGCGCGGGGGCCGGCCCGGCGGCCGGCGCGTCGACCGCCGCCGAGAGCGCCGCCGAGAGCTCCTCGACCGTCGTCGTCTGCCAGAGCAGCTGCGGCGGCACCGCGGCGCCGAGCAGCTCCTCGAAGCGCGCCTGGAGCTCGACGCTCGCGAGCGAGTCGAGCCCCAGCGCCATCAGCTTCGAGGCCGGGGTGACGCTCCCGAGGTCCACCCGCGCGAGCCGGGCGAGCTCCTCGCGCACCACCTCGACGAGCAGGCCCACCCTCCCCGGGGCGGGCACCGCGCGCAGCGCGAGGCGCAGCACCCGCGCCGTATCGGCCGCCGCGCGCGCGCCCTCGGCCCCCGCGGGCGCCGGCGCCGGCGCCTCCTGCGCCACGGACACCGCGAGCGTGTCGAGCGTCCCCTCGCGGAAGCCCTGGGCGCACGCGTGCCGCTGGACCTTGCCGCTCGACGTCTTCGGCAGGGTCCGGGGGCGGAGCAGCAGCACCGCGTGCGGCTGCACGTCGTGCTCCCTTGCGACCGCCGATCGCAGCGCCTCCACGACGTCCGGCGGCGGGTCGCCGCCGCGGCCGTCGAGCTCGGCCGCGACGCCGAGCCGCTCTTCACCGCCGACCTCGATCGAGAACGCCGCGCAGCAGCCCGGGCGAACGCGCGGGTGCGCCGCCTCCACGGTCCGCTCGATGTCGTCGGGGTACAGGTTTCGCCCCCGGATGACGATGAGGTCCTTGATGCGCCCGGTGACGAACAGCTCGCCTCCCGAGAGGAAGCCGAGATCCCCCGTCCGCAGGTACGACGCCTCGCCGTCGCCCTGGAGGCGCGCGCCGAACGCGCGCGCTGTCTCCTCGGCGCGGCCCCAGTACCCCCCCGCGACGCTCGGGCCGGCGATCCAGATCTCGCCGATCTGCCCGTCCGCGACGCGCTCTCCGCGCTCCGGCGAAACGACGGCGACGCGCGCCCGCGGCGCCCCGGACGACACGAGCCGCCGCGCCCCCGCCGCGGCCGGCTCCACCGGGAGCGAGACCCCTCGCGCGAGCGCGCCCGCGTCGACGCTCACGCCGGCGGGCGGCGCGTCGCGGAGGCCCCCGGAGGCGAACAGCGTCGCCTCCGCGAGCCCGTAGCATGGGTAGAACGCCTCCCGGCGGAAGCCGCAGGGCGCGAACGCCGCCGCGAACCGGTCCAGCGTCTCGGCTCGGATCGGCTCCGCGCCGTTGAACGCCACCGTCCACGAACGGAGGTCGAGCGCCGCCAGATCCTCGCGGGTCGCCTTGCGCGCGCAGAGGTCGTACGCGAAGTTCGGCCCGCCGCTCGTCGTGGCGCGGAAATGGGAGATCGCCTTGAGCCACCGGAGCGGCCTCTCCAGGAAGGCGAGCGGCGACATGTGCGTGCACGGAAAGCCGACGAAGATCGGCTGCAGCACGTTCCCGATGAGCCCCATGTCGTGGAAGAGCGGCAGCCACCCCACGCCCGACGAGCCCGCGTCGTGCTCGAAGCCGGCGCGGATGGCGCGCTCGTTGGCGATCACGTTCGCGTGGCTCACCATCACCCCCTTGGGGTGCCCGGTGGAGCCCGACGTGTACTGGAGGAACGCGAGCGTCTCCCCCGAGATGTCCGGCGCGCGCCACGCCGAGGCCGCCCCGGGCTCGAGCGCGTCCGTCGCGATCCAGCGGAGCTCCGAGAGCTCGGGCGCCTGCGCCCGGAGGGCCTCCGAGAGGGAGGCGATCAGCCCGGTCGTCAGCACGAACCTCGCGCCGGCGTCGCGGGCGATCGCGCGGAGGCGCGGCAGGGTGCGATCCAGCTGCGCCGGGTTCGGCGGGTACGTCGGGACGGCGACGACGCCGGCGTAGACGCAGCCCATGAACGCCGCGATGAAGTCGAGCCCGGGCGCGTAGAGGAGCAGCGCGCGGTCCGCGGCGGCCCCCGCCGCCTGCAGCGACGCGGCGATGCCCATCGCGCGGAGGTGGAGATCTCGAAACGTCCACTCCTCGGATCCGCCGTCCACGTCTCCGGTGGTCAGGAACCGAAAGGCGAGGGCGTCGCCCTGGGCCTCCGCGCGCAGCCGGAGGAGATCCACGAGGGTCTCGCAGCGATCCAGATCGCCCAACAACACATCACCGTTCATCGAAGCTCTCCAGCGCCCTGTCGCGCTCTGCGAAGTCCGCCCGGCGTCAGCGCGTCATGTCGAAGAAGTCGTCGATCCACACCACGTCGCCTGCCGCCTCGGCGCGCGCGTAAGCCCACCTCGCCACGGCGAGGTCGAGCGTCCCCATGCCGAACGGCGAGAACACGATCGGCTTCGTCCGCGGCGCCGCGCGCTGCCCGAGGAGCACCTCGGCGAGCGTTCCTGTGACGAACTCGCGCCCGCCGGACTCCTGCTCTGCGAGGTGCAGCGACGTCCCGGCGCTCATCACGTGTTCGACGCTGTCCACCACGTTGAACGAGGAGAGGACGATGCGCGGCGACAGGTCGCGCAGGGACAGGTGCAGCACCACCGGCGCGTGCGAGAACCAGGCCGGGTCGTGGACGTGCGGCGTGGCGGCCGAGGTCGTGAAGACGAGGAGATCGCTCCGCCGCACCACCGACTCCAGGTCCTTTGCCACATGGACGTCGCGGCGCCGCTCCGGCGCGAAGGCGACCTCGCGGAACCGCTCCGGCTCCGCGGGGTTCGTGTCGAACAGGAGCACCTCCGGGATCTCCCAGCCGAGGCGCGACAGGAAGGACACCACGTACCGCGCGATGAGCCCCGTCCCGACGATGCCGAGCGTGCCCGCGCGCCGCCCTCCGGAGAGCGCCCCCGCGGCCGAGACCGCCGACGCCGCGGTGCGCGCCGCCGAGATGATCGAGCCTTCCAGGCACGCGAACGGATAGCCGTTGTCCGCCCGGTTGAGGACGATCACCGCCGACGCCCGGGGGATGCCTTGCCGGATGTTCGCCGGATAGCTGGCGATCCACTTGATCCCAGACACGGGCTCACCACCGCCGAGGTGGGCCGGAAGCGCGATGATCCGCGCGTCCGGCCGGTCGGGGAAGCGGAGGAAATAGCTGTTGGGACAGACCACCTCTCCCCGGTGGCCTGCGAGGTACACGTCCTCGACCGCCTTGACGCACTCTTCGGGGCTCTCCTCGATGAGGCGGCGGATGACATTGCCAGATACCACACCAAAGCGCATCGCTCATCCCTCGGCGTAACGCGACGCCCAAGCAGGGTTGTAAACAGTGTCCAGATAAGGCACGCCGCGGTCCGCGCAGAGGAACAGGACCTTCGGCCTCACGAGGCCGGTCGCCTTGCTGAAATAGCGCTGGATCGCGGCGTAGACCGTCCCCGTCGAGCCGCCGACGAGCAGCTTGTGGCGGTCGAGGAGGGTCCGGCACGCGGCGATCGACTCGACCTCGGGCACGATCACCACGTCGTCGATCAGCGCCTCGCGGAGCAGATCCGGAACGACCCCCGCGCCGATCCCAGGGATGCGCCGCGGCCGCGGCGGGCCGCCGAAGATCACCGAGCCCTCGGCGTCCACCGCGACGATCTTCACGCCCTGGAAGTGCTCCTTCAGGCGCCGCGAGAGCCCCGCGATCGTCCCCGCCGAGCTCACGGCGACGAACACGAAATCGAGGGCCGTGAACGCCTCGCAGATCTCCCGCCCCGTCGTGTGGAAATGGGCCATCATCCCGTCAGGGTTCTTGTACTGGTTGGGCCAGTAAGAGCTCGGGAGCTCGGCGCAGATCGACTGCACCCGGGCGAGCCGCGTCTTCAGGAATCCCCCGGTGTCGTCGCGCTCCTCCACCTTCACGACCTTCGCGCAGAGCGAGCGGAGCACGTGCTCGTTCACCGCGGAGATGTGGGGATCGATCACGGGGATGTAGTCGAGCCCGAGGAGCTGAGCGTACGCGGCGAGCGCGATCGCGAAGTTGCCTGACGACGACTCCACGATCGTCGTCCGCGGGTCGACCTCGCCGCGCTCGATCGCCGTCTTCAGGATCCAGAGCGCGGGGCGGTCCTTGATGCTCCCGACCGCGTTGCAGTACTCGAGCTTCACGGAGAGATCGAGCCGCTCGTGCTCGAGCTTCACGACCGGCGTCTCACGGAGCATGCTGACGAGCGTGGCCGCCCGCGCCAGGAGTTGCTCTTGTTTAAGCATGCAAGCTTCACCACCCTCAAGACAGCGGACAGGCGACGCGCGAGCGGACAGGGCGCTCGCGCCAAAGAATCATCACGAGACGACGGACAGGCGCTCTCGCTCTAGGCTCCTCGCGGGCGCAGGGAGACGAGCCGCTCCGCCCAGAGCCCCTCGAGCTCCTGGGCCGCCTTCTGCGCGCGCGCGGGCTCGTCCACGCCGGCGTCCGCGAGCAGCTCGGCCAGGGAGCGCGCCCCGTCCGCGCGCATCAGCGCCTCGCCCAGGTCGGCCGACACGCTCACCCGCACGCCGGCGTCGTACGTGTTCCGCAGCTCGAAGGCCGTGGCCGCGCGATCCATCGCCACGTAGCGGCGGATCTGGTCCACGCGGACGTGCCTCGGGATGTCGACCGCGAGCGTCGCCACGTCCTCCCACGTCCACGCGCGCTTCTCGACGAAGAAGCCGCCGATCGCGAGGTAGTTGAGCCCGGTGGTCAGGAAGCTCGTTACCACGTCGTGCGCGGAGTCGACGATCGGCTCCACGTTGTTGTTGAACGAGGTGTTGAGCAGCACCGGCACGCCCGTCCTGTCCTTGAACGCCTTGAGGACGCCCCAGAAATGCGGGTTCGAGCCCCGCGCCACCGTCTGGACGCGCGCCGTGCCGTCCACGTGCGTCGTCGCCCCGAGGACGCTCCGCTTGTCCTCTCGGACCTTCAGCACGAAGATCATGAACGGGAACTCGCCCTCACCGGGGGGGAGCTCGAAGTACTCGCGCGCGTCCTCCGCCAGGACGGCCGGCGCGAACGGCCGGTACGCCTCGCGCTTCTTGACCATGGCGTTCACGAGGTCCTTGTTCGCGGCCGGCCTCGGGTCGGCCAGGATGCTCCTGTGCCCGAGCGCCCGCGGCCCGAACTCCGATCCTCCCTGCGCCCAGCCGACGGCGGCCCCGGCGGCGATCACCTCGGCGACGCGCCCCGGCAGATCCTCGGCGCGCTCGTGGCGGAGGAAGCGGGACCACCCCGAGAGCTCGCGCTCGATCTCGGCCTCGCCGCCCACGTCGCGGCCCCAGAACACGTGCTCGATCCGCCGCCGCGACTTCAGCGCTCCGGCGGCGAGCGTCGTGTGCAGCGCCGCCCCGAGCGCGCAGCCCGCGTCGTGCGCCGCCGGCTGCACGAAGACGCGCTCGAACATCCCCGAATAGAGGATCTTCCCGTTCATCGTGCAGTTGTGCGCGACCCCGCCCGCCAGGCAGAGCCGCGTCTTGCCCGTGGCCTCGCGCTCGTGGCGGATCACGTGCAGCGCGAGCGCCTCCAGCGCCTCCTGCAGCGACGCCGCGACGTCCCGGTGCTGCTGGGTGAAGGGCCCGCCCTTCCTGCGCACCTCGATCGCCTGCGCCAGCGCGCCCACGCGGTCGCGGTGGATCTCGTAATCTCCGTCCGGCAAGAGCGTGTAGAGCGAGCTCATCAGCGCGCGGTACCTCGCCGGATCGCCGTAGGGCGCGAGCCCCATCACCTTGTACTCGTCGAACACCCCGTATCCGAGGAGCGCGATGACGGAGACATAGAAGTTCCCGAGCGACTTCGACTCCGGGATCGTCTTCAGCACGTCGATCCTGTCGCCCGAGCCCACGGCCACGAGCCCGGACAGGAAGTCTCCCGACCCGTCGATCGCCACGATCAGGCTGTCGTCGTACCCCGACAGCAGGTACGTGCTCGCCGCGTGCGCCTGGTGGTGCGGCACGAACACGATCTTGTCGCGGTCGATCGGGCGCCCCAGGCCCTGGCCGAGCTTCGCCGCGAGCAGCGTGCGCGCGTCGATCCGCGGCAGCGCGCCCCCCGTCAGGAGCCGCACCCGCCCGAGGAGCGCATTGCAGTACTCCTCGCTCGCGTAGAACGCGATCCGGTCCACACGATCGATGTCGACGCCGCCCCGGGCGAGGCAGAAGCGGATCGCCTCGATGGGGAACTTGTTGGAGTGCTTGATGCGGTTGAGCCGCTCCTCCTCGATCCCCGCGATGACCTCCCCGCCGTCGACGAGCACGGCCGCGCCGTCGTGCGTGAAGCTCTTCGGGATATCGTACATCTCCTCGTGGGCGAAGCTCAACCCGCCGGAAAGGCCCAGCGTCAGCATGTCTCCTCCTTGCCGCTCGCGCTCATCGCGCCATCGAGCCACGGCGACGACGCCGCGCCGTCGAACTCGCCCTCTCCGAGCGCTCGTCGCCCGTGGGCGCGCTCGATGACGGCGTTCACCTCCGGCCCGAGCGGGCCGAAGACGACCTCCTTGCACAGGCGCTCCAGGGCGCCGTCCCCCGCGTACGCGCGCGCGCCGACGATGCCGCGCGCCGCCGCGACGGTCTCCTCGGCGCACCGTGTCCCCGTGTACTTCGCGGCCCCGGCGAGCTCGTAGAGCCCCGGCAGCCGCTCGGCGCGGTCCCTCGCGGAGGCGATCTTGCCCATCGCCTCGCCCGCCTCGCGGACCGCCGCGCACGCGGCGCGGTAGCGGATCACGAGGCGGCCGATATCCACGACCATGCCGTCCAGCTCGGCGAGCGGCGCCCCGTCCCGGCCGCGCACCGCGCGGAGGAACCGGCGCGACTCGTCGATCGCCTGCGCCGCGGCGCCGAGGTACAGCGATGGAATCAGCACCTGGTGCCACACCATCTCGAACAGGAGGAGCTGCACCACCTCCGGCCCGGGGCCGCCGAGCAGGAGGTCCTCGTCCGGCACGAAGAGATCGTGGAACACGATCCGGCGTGTATCGGAGTCGAGCATCGCGTCCGGGAACAGGTACGGGCCTATCTCGACGGCCGGGTTGCCCCGCGGCCGCGTCATGAAGACCGCGGGGAAGCCCTCCTCCAGCGCCGTCGTGAAGATCAGGAGATCTCCCTCGGTCGCGAGGGACGTGTACGACGCGGCGCCGCTCACCACGTGGCCTCCGGGCACCTTCCGCGCCCGCGTCCCCACCGCGTTCACGCGATCCGCGTGCACCCGCGAGTTCGTGTTGGCGACGAGCCGGCGCCCCTCGACGACCTCCGAGAGCAGCGCGCGCCGCCGCGCGTCGAGCCGCGCGTCGTCCGCGATGGGGAAGGTGGCTATCGCGGAGGTCACGTAGAAATGGTTCTCCACCGCGAGCGCGACAGCGGGGGAGATCCCCCCGAGCCGGTGCAGCACGTGCGCGCACGCGCGGAACAGGCCTGCCGCGTCTCCCTCGTAGATGCGCCCCAGAAAGGGCAGATCCGTCGACCGGAACACCCGGTAGAAGGCCGGCAGATCCCGGTCCGCGAGCGCCTTCTTCAGCGCCTCTGCCGCGAGCTGCGTCTGCCGATCGAGGTCGATCCTCGGGCGCGCCTTGCGTCCAGCGCTCATGGTCATGTCATCCGAGCTCACAGCGCTCTTCTCCTTGCACCCGTCGTGTCCCGAGCCCCGCGGCCACCGGCCCGCGTCGTCTCTTCCCTGTGCGCCCGGCCGGCGCGCTCACTGCACGTCCGTCAGGCCGGCGCGCGCCCTTCATGCGCGTCTGGTTCGCTCTTCACCCGCGCTCGGCCGGCGCGAGCCGGACGAGCCGCTCCGTCCAGAGGGCCCAGAGCTCGCCCGCGACGTCGGCCCCCGCGCCGTCGAGCAGCGACGACAGCGGCCGGCTCCCGTCGGCCTTCACCAGCGCCTCGTACGCGGGGCGCGAGATCTTCCGGCGGATCCCGCGGTCGTAGCTCGTCCGCAGCTCCCACGCGTCGCCGATGCGCGCGCCGTCGAGCCACCCGCGCGTGCGGCACACCTGGGTCGAGCGCGGGATCTCCACGATCATGCCGAGTTTGGCCTCCAGCGACGGGGCCTTCTCGCGGACGAGCACGTCGTCCACGAAGGCGGCCTCGAGGCGGCTCGTGAGGAGCAGCGCGACAACGTCGTCGACGGTCTCGGCGGGCGGCTCCGCCCCCTGATCGAGCGACGTCGCGAGCAGCGCCCCGACCCCGGAGATCTCCTTGAACGCGCAGAGCAGCGCGAACAGCCGCGGATCCGCCTCCTTCAGCACCACCTGCGCGCGCACCGTGCCGTCCGCGTGCAGCGCCGCGGCGAGCGCCGCGCTGCGCTCGCGCCTCACGCGGAGGGCGAAGCTCTTCCAGCGCAGCTGCTCGGCCGGGCACGGCAGCATCAGGCACTCGGCCGCGTCCTCGGCGAGCATCGCGACCGACAGCGGTCTGTGCGGCGCGCGCCGCTTCAGCTCGTTCAGCGCCTCCCGCCGCCGCTCGTCCCGCGGATCGGCGACGATCGCGCGGCGCCCGAGCGCCACGAGCCCCATCTCCGAGCGGCCGTTCGCCCAGCCCACGGCGGCGCCGCCGGCGATCAGCTCCGCGGCCTCGCGGGCCGGATCGGCCGGGCGCTCCGCCGTCACGAGCGCGCCCCAGCGCCTGAGCGCCGGGATCACCGCGTCCGCGTTCCCGATGTCCGTGCCCCAGGCCACGTGGTCGAGCGGGGCGCGGCGCGGCGGCGCGTCGCCCGCGAAGAGCGCGGCCCCGAGGGCGCAGCCCGCGTCGTGCGCCGCGGGCTGCACGAACACCTCGTCGAACAGGCCGCTCGCGAGGACGCGCGAGTTGACGGCGCAGATCTGCGCCCCCCCGCCGGCCAGGCACAGCCGCCGGAGCCCGCTCTTCGTGCGGTGGTGGCGCAGCACGTGGAGCACGATCTCGGAGATCGCCTCTTCCAGCGCGGCGATCACGTCCTTGTGCGCCTGCTCCACCGGATCGCCGCGCAGCCTGCCCGGCGCCCTCGAGAGCACGGCCGCGAGGTTCTGGAAGGCGAGATCGTAGTCGCCGTCCGGCAGCAGCCTGTACACCTCGCGCATCGCGCCGCGGAGCGCGGCGGGGTCGCCTTGCGGGGCGAGCTCCATCGCCTCGGCCTCCTCGAACGGGCTGTATCCGAGCGCGCGGATCGTGCGATGGCACAGCTCGCCGAGCGACTTCTGCGGTGAGAAGGCCGCGAGCGACGTGAGGCACGACCGGCTCCCGCTCGCCGACGTCCCGGCGAGGACCCCGCCCTCGTTGTCGATGACGTAGACGAGCGCCTGATCGAAGCCCGACATCGCGATGGCGCTCACCGCGTGCGTCATCATGTGCGGCACGAAGACGAGCCGCGCCGGATCGATCGCGCACCTCATCTCCCGCTGGATGGCCGCGTGCAGCAGCCCGCGCGCGTCCGGCACGCCGGCGAGCTCCGGGAACGCCGCGCGCAGGCGCCCGACGAGCAGATTGGCCGTCTCCTCGCCTGAATAATAGGCGATCCGGTCCACGTCCGAGAGCGCGACGCCTCGCTGTCTCAGGCAGGCGCGCAGCGCGTCGAACGGGAACTTGTTCGTCCGCCGGACGCGGTTCAGCCGCTCTTCCTCGATGGCGGCCACCACCTGCCCGTCCTCGACCAGCACGGCCGCCGCGTCGTACGTGAAGAATTGCGGCGAGTCGTAGCGGCAGTCGTAGACGGGATCCAAGCCCCCTGCGAGGCCCAGAGTCAGCATGCGCTCCTCCATCCTTCTCGGTCGGGACGTCCACCGCCCTCCCGGGTTCCGTCTCAGCCGTTTCGCAAGGGTCGTTCCATCGAACGGCGCGACGGTTCCGGCGGCGCCCTCGGGAGGGGGTGATCCGTTTTGTTAAGATTCTTTAAGAAGCTGGAGAAATGTGGAGCGATAGGGGGCGAGCGCGGCGCGGATCCTCGCCGACGCCCGCTCGAGGATCTCGGCGCTCTGGAGGTCCTTCGGCTTGATACCGAGCTTCGCGAGGCGGCTGTAAACGTACGGCAACGAGCGATCGATTCGCCGCGACAGCTCGCGCGCATTTCTCGTCTCCCTGGCCCACGTCAGGAAGAGGAGGTCGTAGAGCTTCTCGACCTCTTGTGGGTGCACCTGCGATATCGCCGCTGTGTCGTCGTGGGGGGGCGCGCCTTGCTGGGCCAGGAGGTCGAGCGCGCACGCGGCCCGCCAGTTTTGCTCGACGCTCCGCTCCGGGTCTCGCACCAGGAAGTACCGCTCGACGGCGTTGCGGAGCTCGCGGACGTTGCCCCTGTACACTCCGTTGCTCGCGAGGTCGCCGACGGCGCTCACCTCGCGCGCGGGAAGGACCGTGCGGTAGCGCTCGCCGAGCTCCAGGGCGAGGACCCTCGAGAGGCTGCGCAGGTCCTCCCGGCTGGGCGGCGGCACGACGATGGTGAGCACGCTGAGCCGGAAGAACAGGTCGGCTCGAAACGTCTTGTCGAGCCCGGCGGCGAGGTCCCGGTTCGTGGCGGCGAGGACGCGGACGTCGACGCTCCTCTCCTCGCTGCCGCCCACGGGCCAGAACGAGCCGTCCGCGAGGAAGCGGAGGAGCTTCGCCTGCGCCTCCGCCGGCAGCTCGCCGATCTCGTCGAGGAACAGGCTGCCTCCGGACGCGAGCTCCACGACGCCGCGCTTCGAGACGGTCGCCCCCGTGTACGCGCCGCGCGCGTGGCCGAACAGCTCGCTCTCGAACAGCGTTTGCGTGAGGGCCGCGCAGTTGATGGTGATGAGTCGGTGCTTCGAACGCTTGCTGTGCTGATGGATGTCGCGCGCGAGGATGTCTTTCCCCGCTCCGGTCGGCCCGACGATCAGGACCGAGCAGTCTGCGGACGCTGCCTGTTTCGCGAACCCGAGCGCCCTGCGCCGCGCCTCCGAGTGCGCGACGAATCTCCAAGAGCTGGTCATCAATACATCTCCTGATTCTTCATGACGGAAACAGTTGTTGTCTCACTCCGCCCGCGAGTACGGGCATTTGGCAACATATCGTTTCCCGAGCGCGCGCCTCCGGCCGCGCGCCGCCGCGCATGCGCCGATCGAGCCATCTCGACGGCGGGCTCCAGGGACACGCGACGAGCGCGCTCGGGCGGTGCAAACGGACACCGGAGCGGGAATGCGCGCGCCGTGATGTCCGCGGGGGCGGCTCCGGAAACATGCAGTCGGCCGCCTGAACGCCGCTTGCTAGTCGGGTATCGGTGCGGCCATGCACGAAGGGGTGGAACAGCAAAGGAGAACGGCGGCGATGAGGGGGTTCCGCGTTCCCCTGGGGAGCGCAGCGCGCTGACGGCGACTCCTCCGACGACGGCTGAGCCTGGCGCGCGCCCGACAGCGGCTGAGCCCGTCACCCCTCCATGCCTGATGCCAGCGCTGCTGCGTTCCCCGTAGGCGCATCAGGCCATTCCTGCGTGCCGCACGCCGAAACGACAGGAGCCGCGCGAGCTGCGCCGATCCGCGGGTGCTCATCGCTTCGTTCGCAGTAGATTCTGCCGCCGGAGGCAACCGAGGGATGACCGGAACGTCGGACGAACAGCAGACGAGCGGCCATGTGGACGGCGCCAACCTGCAGGCGAATGCAGCGCGGCTCGCCGACGCGGCGTGCGAGGGCGTGGCGCCTCGCCTGCCGCGCGCCACCTACCGCGTGCAGCTCAACAAGGACTTTACCTTCGAGCAGGCGCGCCAGGTCGTCGTCTACCTCGACGCCCTCGGCGTCAGCGATCTCTACTCGTCGCCGTTCTTCAAGGCGCGGCCGGAGAGCATGCACGGCTACGACCTCGTCGACCACAACGCGCTCAACCCGGCGATCGGCGAGCGCGAAGGCCTCGACCGGCTCACCGGCGAGCTCGCGGCGCACGGCATGGGCCTGCTGCTCGACTTCGTCCCCAACCACATGGGCGTCGGCACCTCCGACAACGCCTGGTGGAACGACGTCCTCCAGAACGGCCCGAGCTCGCTCTACGCGCCGTTCTTCGACATCGACTGGGCGCCGCTCAAGACGGAGCTCAAGCAGAAGGTGCTGCTCCCCGTGCTCGGCGACCACTTCGGGCGCGTGCTCGAGCGCGGCGAGCTCAAGATCGAGTTCGACAGCGGCGCGTTCGTCCTCCGGTACTTCGATCACGTCTTCCCGGTGAACCCGCGGACGTACGGCATGATCATCGGGCCGCTCGTGCCCGGGCTCGTCGCCGCGCTCGGCGAGGAGCATGACGCGCTCCTCGAGCTGCAGAGCATCCTGACCGGGCTCCGCAACATGCCGCCGCGGACCGAGACGCAGCGGGCCAAGGTGATCGAGCGGCGCCGGGAGAAGGAGATCCTCAGGCGGCGGCTCGCGTCGCTCGTCGCGGACTCGCCCGACGTCGCGGCGTCGGTGGCCGAGGGCGTCCTGCGCATCAACGGCAAGCCGGGCGATCCGCGGAGCTTCGACCCGATCGAGGCGCTGCTCGAGGAGCAGGCCTACCGCCTCAGCTTCTGGCGCACCGCCGCCGAGGAGATCAACTACCGCCGGTTCTTCGACATCAACGACCTCGCCGCGATCCGGATGGAGCACCGGCCGGTGTTCGCCGAGGCGCACCGCCTCGTCTTCGAGCTCTGCGAGCGGGGTCAGGTCACGGGGCTGCGCATCGACCACCCCGACGGCCTCTGGGACCCGATCGGCTACTTCGAGGATCTCCAGCAGGGCTACCTGATCGAGCGCTGCCGGCGCCGCTTCCTCGCCGAGGCCTCGGACGAGCCCGAGCAGAAGAGCCTCCTCGACCCGCGCCGCCGCCCCGAAGCCCGCTTCGCCCGGCTGGAGCCGGCCCTCCGCGCTGCCCTCTCGGAGCGCGGCGCGCGCGGCTCGCTGAACACGCCGCTCTACGTCGTCGTCGAGAAGATCCTCGCGCGCGGCGAGACGCTGCCCGAGGCCTGGCCCGTCCACGGGACGAGCGGCTACGACTTCACCGCGCTGGTGGGCGAGCTCTTCGTCGACGCCTCGAGCGAGGTGCAGATGACCGCGATCTACGAGCGGTTCATCGGCGAGCACATGCCGTTCGAGGCGCTCGTCTACGAGAAGAAGAAGGTGATCCTCCGGACGGCCCTGGCGAGCGAGCTCAACGTGCTCACCCACGCCCTGAACCGGCTCACCGAGCGCGACCGCCGCTTCCGCGACTTCACCCTGGGCTCGCTCAACGAGGCGCTGCGCGAGGTCATCGCGTGCTTCCCGGTCTACCGCACCTACATCAACGACCGGACGCCGGCGATCTCCGATCACGACCGCGTCGCCATCGGCCGCGCCGTCGCCCTCGCGCGCCGGCAGAACCCGACGATGGAGGGATCCATCTTCACGTTCGTGCGCTCGGTCCTCATGCTCGACGGCACGGATCTCTTCCGCGAGGAGGACCGGCACCTCTTCTGCGACTTCGTGATGAAGTTCCAGCAGCTCACCGGGCCGGTGATGGCCAAGGGGCTCGAGGACACGTCGTTCTACATCTACAACCGGCTCGTGTCGCTGAACGAGGTCGGGGGCGAGCCCGAGCGCTACGGATCGAGCGTCCTCGCGTTCCACCGCGGCAACGTGCAGCGGCACAGGGCGTGGCCGTACTCGATGCTCGCGACGTCGACGCACGACACGAAGCGGAGCGAGGACGTGCGGGCGCGCATCAGCGTGCTCTCGGAGCTGCCGTCGGCCTGGGAGGAGGCGCTCCACCGCGCCGCCGCCGCCGCCGCGCCGCTCAAGGCCGAGATCGAGGGCCGCCTCGCGCCGGACAGCAACGAGGAGTACCTCTTCTACCAGACCCTCCTCGGCAGCCTGCCGATCGAGCCGCTGCTCGGCCCTGCCGACGACCCGCGCGCGCCCGAGGGCGACGCGCTCTCGGCGTACGCCGACCGCCTCGTGGACTACATGCGCAAGGCCACGAAGGAGGCGAAGGTCAACACGTCGTGGATCGACGCGCAGCCCGAGTACGACGCCGCCGTCGAGGCGTTCGTCCGCAAGGCGCTCTCGTCCGCGGAGGTCGTGGGCGCGCTCCTGCCGCTCGCGCGCGTCGTCGCGTACCACGGCATGTGGGGCTCGCTCTCGCAGACGCTCCTGAAGCTCACCTCGCCGGGCGTGCCCGACATCTACCAGGGCAACGAGGTGTGGGACTTCAGCCTCGTCGACCCGGACAACCGGCGCCCGGTCGACTACGCCGTGCGCGAGCGGGCGCTCGCGGAGATCCGCGCGCGCTGGCGGCCCCGCGGCGAGGGCCGCGCGCTCGCGCGCGACCTCTGCGCCGAGGCGCGCGACGGCCGGGTCAAGCTGTTCGTCACGCACGTCGCGCTCGAGCTGCGCCGGCGCCACCCGGCGCTCTTCGGGGCCGACGGGGACTATGTGCCGCGCGCCGTGAGCGGCGAGCGCGAGGCCCACGTCGTCTCCTTCGCGCGCCGCGCGCCGGACGGGTGCTCGATCGTCGTCGTCGCGCCCCGGTTCACCGCGCGGCTGCTCGGCGGCGCCTGCTCCCCGCCGATCGGCGCGGCGTGGGCCGGCACCTCGGTCGACGTGGAGCCCGGCCTCTACACGGATCTCTTCACCGGCGCCGAGCTCGAGGCGTCGCCGTCCGCCGCTCCGCCGCGCGGCTCGGACGCGCCGCCCGAGCCGGGCGACGGCGCGTCGCTCCCGCTCGACCGCGTGCTCTCCGATTTCCCCGTCGCCCTGCTCCTTCGGGCGGCGCAGCGAGGCCAGTGACATGAAGGCGAAGCGCACGATGGGCGCATGGCTCGAGGGCGGCGCGGTCCGCTTCCGCGTCTGGGCGCCCGACCACGATCGGATCGAGATCGTCACCTACGGGGCCGACGGCCAGGAGGTCACGGGCGCGCTGCCTGCGGCCCCGACCGGCGACGGCTACTTCGAGGCGACGGCGCCGGGCCTCGGGGCCGGCGCGCTCTACAAGGTGCGGATCGACGGCGAGGGTCCGTTCCCGGACCCGTACTCCCGCGCGCAGCCGCTCGGGGTCCACGGCCCGTCGGCGGTCTTTGACCCCTCGTTCGCGTGGACCGACGCGGGGTGGCGGGGCGTCGCGCTCGAGGAGCTCGTCCTCTACGAGGTCCACGTCGGCGCGGCGACCCCGGAGGGCACGTTCGACGCGCTCATCGGTCGGCTCGCCGATCTCCGGGAGCTCGGGATCACGGCGATCGAGCTCATGCCGGTCGCGAGCTTCCCGGGCGAGCGCGGGTGGGGCTACGACGGGGTCGACCTCTTCGCGCCGCTCGCGGCCTATGGCGGCCCGGCCGGCCTGCGCCGCCTCGTCGACGCGGCCCACGCCGCGGGGATCGGCGTCATCCTCGACTGCGTCTACAACCACTTCGGCCCCGACGGGAACTACCTCCGCGCGTACGCGATGCGCTACTTCACCGATCGGCACAAGACGCCCTGGGGGGACGCGGTGAACTACGACGGCGCGGGCGCCGAGCAGGTCCGCGCGCTCGTCCTCGAGAACGTCGAGATGTGGATCCGCGACTTCCACATCGACGGCCTCCGCCTCGACGCGACCCACGCGATCGTCGACGACTCCGAGCCCCACATCCTCCGGGAGATCGGCGAGCGCGCGCGGGCGGCCGGCGAGGGGCGGCGCGTCCTCGTGATCGCCGAGGACAGCCACAACGACGCGCGCCTCGTGACGCCCGTCGAGCAGGGCGGGTACGGCCTCGACGCGGTGTGGTCCGACGATTTCCACCACGAGCTGCGCGTCCTGTTCGCCGGGGATCGCGACGGCTACTTCGAGGATCACACGGGCACCGCGGAGGACATCGCGGCGACGATCCGCAAGGGGTGGCTCTACGAGGGGCAGATCTCGAAGCACGCGGGCAAGCCGCGGGGCACGCCCGCCGATCCGGTGCCGCCGCCGCGCTTCGTCCACTGCATCCAGAACCACGATCAGATCGGCAACCGCGCCGTCGGCGATCGGCTCGGGGACAAGGTGAGCCCGGCGGCCTTCCGGACGATGTCGGCGCTGCTCCTGCTCACGCCGTACACGCCGCTGCTGTTCATGGGCCAGGAGTGGAACGCGCGGACGCCGTTCCAGTACTTCACCGATCACGAGGCCGAGCTCGGCCGGCTCGTGACCGAGGGCCGCCGGCGCGAGTTCCAGTACTTCGCGGCGTTCGCGGGCGCGGAGGTGCCGGATCCTCAGGATCCGCGGACGTTCCAGCGCTCGAAGCTCGACCACGCCGAGCGGCAGCGGCCCGAGCACGCCGGCGTGCTCGCGTGGTACCGCGAGCTCCTCCGCCTCCGCGCCTCGCACCCCGCGCTGCAGAGCCGCGCGCGCGGCGCCTTCTCGGCCGACGCGCTCTCGCCGGACGCGATCTGCATCGAGCGCCGCGGCGGCGGGGCCGCCGTGATCGCGCTCTGCGCGCTCCGGGGCGCGCTCTCGCTCGACCTCGGCCGCCCGGAGGCGCGCGCGCTCGCGTTCAGCGAGGAGCCGCGGTTCGGCGGCGCGGCGCGGCGGCCCCCGATCGAGCGCGGCCGGGTGGAGCTCGAGGGGCCGTCGGTCCTGATCGTCGAGGTCCCCGACGCCTCCGGGGCGCCATGCTGAAGCCCGTCACGTTCACGCCCATCGGCGTGGTGCGCACGCCGTTCTCCGACAAGGTGAGCGCGCCGCGGCAGCCCCACGCGGCGGGCGGCGCGGAGGGGACCATCGAGCTCGTGCCGGGCCTCGGGCTGGAGCACGCGCTCTCGGACATCGAGGGGTGGGACTACCTCTGGGTGGTCTTCTGGTTCCACCTCAACGAGGGCTGGCGCCCGAAGGTGCTGCCCCCGCGGAGCGCCGGCAAGCGGCGCGGCGTGCTGTCGACGCGCTCGCCGCACCGCCCGAACCCCATCGGCCTCAGCGCGGTGAGGCTCCTCGCGGTGGACGGGCTCACCCTGCGCGTCGGCGGCGTGGACATGGTCGACGGCACGCCGGTGCTCGATCTCAAGCCCTACGTGCCGTACGCGGACGCCCACCCGCACGCGCGCACCGGCTGGCTCACGCCGCTCGCGGAGGAGCCGGGCGGCGGGGCGCCCGTCGACCCCGAGCCCGGCTTCGACGTCGCGTGGGGCGCGCGCGCCGCCGAGCAGGCCGCGTGGATCGAGGAGGCGCACGGCTTCGCGCTGCGGGAGCGCGTGGACCGGGTGCTCGCGCTCGGCCCGCAGCCGCACCCCTACCGCCGGATCCGCGCCGACGGGGACGCGATGCGCCTCGCCGTGACGTCGTGGCGGGTGCGGTTCAGGGCCGAGGGGCGGCGGATCGACGTGTTGTCGGTGGCGACGGGCTACCGCGAGAAGGAGCTCGTCGGCGGCGAGGGCCCCGATCTCGAGGCGCACCGGCGGTTCGTGGAGCGGTTCGGCCGCGGCTAGCGGCGCGGCTGGCGATCGACCAGCGCGCCGCCCGCTCGCGCTCGCCAGGCACGCGCAGATCGCCTGGTATTCCTCGGATCTCGCGTGACGATTCACGCTCGCGCCGCTTGCAGCATGCGCTCGAGGCGGACAAATGCTGAGTGTGCTCATCGGGGACATCTGGCCTGGGTTTCGAGCCGGCGCGCTCGACGGAGATGCCTGCTGACGGTGCGGTCGGAGGGCTGCTGCGGGTTGGCTGACCAGGCGGTGCGCCCCCTCCTCTGCGCCCCCTCGCCGGTCCCGTACGCGGCCCCGCCTGAAGACGGCCGCGGCGGCAGGGGGCAGGTCGCGGCGGAGCTGCAGCTGAAGGCGGCCCTCCTGGATGGGCTCGGCGAGGCGGCCCTCGCGTGGGAGCTCGGCGGCGAGAGCGCCATCGTGTACTTCGGCGCCGGGGCCGAGCAGCTCTACGGCTTCCAGGCGCGCGACGCCCTCGGACGGTCGAGCCACGATCTCCTGCGCACCGTCCTGCCGGCGCCGCTCGCGCAGATCGAGGCGGCGCTCGCGCGCGACGGCCTCTGGGACGGCGAGATCCGGCGCACGACCCGCGACGGCCGGGAGATCCTGGTCGAGAGCCGCCTGCGGCTCGTCGAAGGGGCGGAGCGCCGGCGGCTCGTCCTGGAGACCGGGCGCGAGAGCACCGCCAAGCGGCGCGCCGACGAGGCCCTGCGCGACAGCGAGGCGTGCTTCCGCAACATGGCCGATCACGCGCCCGTCATGAGCTGGATGACGGGCGCCGACGGTGGCTGCAGCTACGCGAGCCGGGGCTGGCTGGACTTCTCGGGCCAGACCGAGTCGGCCGCCCTGGGCGCCGGCTGGCTCGAGGCAGTGCACCCCGAGGACCGGTCGGCGGCCGAGGAGGCGTTCCTGCGAGCCCACGAGCGGCGCGACGCCTACAGGATGGATTTCCGCGTGCGCCGCCGCGATGGCGTGTACCGCTGGTGCATCGACTCGGCCGCTCCGCGGCTCGGCCCGGGCGGCGAGTTCCTCGGCTACGTCGGCTCGATCATCGACATCACCGAGCGCAAGGAGGCGGAGCTCCAGCTGCAGGAGCGGGAGGAGGGGCTGCGTCGGGCCATCATGGAGACCCCGTTCCCCATCATGATCCACGCCGAGGACGGGCATGTCGTCTGCGTCAACCGCGCATGGACGGACATCAGCGGGTACACGCACGAGCAGATCCCCACCGTGACGGCGTGGTACGACAGGGCGTACGGGGCGACGGGGGCCGCCGTCCGCGCCAGGGTGGCGTCCCTGTTCGATCTCGAGGAGGCCTCGGACGAGAACGAGCTCACCATCATCACGGCGAGCGGCGCCAGGCGCACGTGGGTCTTCAGCGCGGCGCCGCTGGGGAAGGACGCGGCGGGCCGACGGCTCCTGGTCTCCATCGCCCACGACATCACCGAGCGAAAGCGGGCCGGCGACGCCTGGGAGGCGACGCTGAGGGAAGCGGATCAGCGCAAGGACGCTTTCCTGGCGATGCTGGCGCACGAGCTGCGCAATCCGCTCGGGCCCATCCGCAATGCGGTGGAGATCCTGCGCAGCGCCGGGATGAAGCAGCCGTCGCTCCTGCGGGCGTGCGGCGTGATCGAGCGGCAGGTGGCGCACATGGCCCGGCTTGTGGATGACCTGCTCGACGTGTCGCGCGTGGCGCGCGGGAGGATCCAGCTGCGGAAGGAGCGCTGCGACCTGCCCCGACTGCTCCGGCAGACCGCGGAGGACTACCGCAGCACGCTGGAGGCGAGCGGCCTGGAGCTCCAGCTGGAGCTCCAGGCCGAGCCCCTCTGGGTCTCCGGCGATCCCACGCGCCTTTCGCAGGCGGTCAGCAACGTGCTGCACAACGCCAACAAGTTCACCGACGCCGGCGGTCGGGTGACGGTCGCGCTGTCGGCGACGTCGGACGGCTCCGCCGTGATCCGCGTCCGCGACACTGGCATCGGCGTGGAGCCGGCGACGCTGGCGTGCATGTTCGAGCCGTTCAGCCAGGCCGAGCGCAGCCTGGACCGCAACCGGGGTGGGCTAGGGCTGGGGCTGGCGCTCGTAAAAGGTCTTGCCGAACTCCATGGCGGCACGGCGTCGGCCGAGAGCGCGGGCGCCGGCCACGGGACGGAGATCGTCCTCCGCCTGCCGCTCGCGTGCGAGCCCGAGGCGTCCCCGGAGCGCGCCGGGCCGCCGCCGGGGCCGGACTCGAGGTCAGCGGGCGCTGTGAGGTCGCTGCGCGTCCTGATCATCGAGGACAACGAGGACGCCGCCGAGATGCTGCAGGCGCTCCTCGCGATGAGCGGCCATCAGGTCGAGGTGGCCCTGTCGGGGGCCGCGGGGGTCGAAGCGGCCCGCTCGTTCCGGCCGGAGGTCATCCTGTGCGACATCGGCCTGCCCGGCGGGATGGACGGCTGCGGCGTGGCGAGGACCCTGAAGGGGAGCGCGGACGTCGCCCCGTCGCTGATGATCGCGCTGACGGGTTATGGCCAGGAGCGGGACCAGCGCCGGGTCCGCGAGGCTGGCTTCGATATGCACTTCGTCAAGCCGATCGATCCGGGCTCGCTGCAGAGCCTCCTGGCCTCCGTGGCGACGCGGGCGTGACGGCAACGAGGGCGCGGGCGTGACGGCAACGAGGGCGCGGGCGCGCCGCCGCGCCGGCCCGGCGGCTCGATGTGGCTCGCTCGCACACAGGCGCTGGCTCGACCTTTGAAAAGGCCTCCGCCTCAGCGCGGAGGATCATGGAGCGTCGGGGCACGGGCTGGATCGATCTTCGTGGCGGGCGCAGGGGCCGCGGCGGCGGCGCGCGGCGGCGCGCTCGCGCGGATCGCACGCCTGGGCGCGATCTGCACGGGCCCGCCGGGATCGCGCGGGTGCGCGCGGAGGTGGCCGGCCTCTTCGGAGACGCTGCGCGCGCCGCGCGCATCGAGCGCGACCTCGCGGCGATCCCCGGCGTCGTGTCCGCGCGGGCGAGCGCGCGCACCGGGCGGGTGCTCGTGCGCGTGGGGGAGGACGCGGCCGACGAGGCCGCGCTCGTGCTCGGCGCCCACGCCGCGCCCGGCGCCCCGCCGCCGCCGTCCGCGCGCCGCGCCGTGCGGGCCATGGCCGAGGGCGTGGGCGCGCTCGTGCGCGCGGCGCGCCGCTACGCGCGCCCGCGCGAGGGTACGGCGGGCGAGGGCGAGCGCCGTGCGTGGCAGGCGCGGGCCTGGGGGAGCCAGGGCGCGCCGGCCGGGCAGGGTGAGGGCGCGCCGGCCGGGCAGGGTGAGGGCGCGCCGGCCGGGCAGGGTGAGGGCGCGCCGGCCGGGCAGGGTGAGGGCGCGCCGGCCGGGCAGGGTGAGGGCGCGCCGGCCGGGCAGGGTGAGGGCGCGCCGGCCGGGCAGGGTGAGGGCGCGCCGGCCGGGCAGGGCGGAGGCGAGCGCGCCGGCCGCGTCGACGTGGTGCTCTGCGCCCACGCGGAGGACGCGGGCGAGGTCGCCCGCGCGCTCGGCGTCGATCCGCGCGAGGGGCTCCCCGGCGCCGAGGCGCGCCGCCGCCTCCGCGCGGTCGGCCCGAACGAGCTCGCCGGCGTCGCGACCCGCTCGTCGATCGAGATCCTCGCCGGGCAGGTCTTCACGGTGCCCACGGCGATGCTCCTCGGCGCGGCGGGCCTGTCGCTCGCGCTCGGCGACATGATCGACGCCGGCGCCGTCCTCCTCGTCGTCGGCGCGAACGCCGCGATCGGCACGTACACGGAGTCGCGCGCCGAGGAGCTCCTGCACGCGTGGGGCGACCTCCGCGTCGGGTGGGCGCGCGTCGTGCGCGACGGGCGCGAGCAGCGGCTCGCCGCGTCGGAGATCGTGCCGGGCGACGTGCTCGCGCTGCGCGCCGGCGAGCCGGTCGCGGCGGACGCGCGCGTCGTCGACGCGCACGGCCTCGCCGCCGACGAGAGCACGCTGACCGGCGAGAGCGAGCCCGCCGAGAAGTGCGCCGCGAGGGTCGACGGCGGCGCGCCGCTCGCCGAGCGCCGCGGCATGGTGTACGCCGGCACCACGATCGCTTCGGGCGAGGGGGCGGCGGTGGTCGTCGCGACGGGCCGGTGGACCGCGCTCGGCGACATCCAGCGCGCGCTCTCCCGCGAGTCCGAGCGCACCCCGCCGCTCGAGCAGGAGCTCGCCTGGATCGGCCGGCGCCTCGCGACCTTCGCGCTCGCGAGCTCGTCGGCGGTGATGGTCGTCGGCCTCGCGCGCCGGAGGCCGCTCCGGGCGCTCTTGCGGAGCGCCGTCGCGCTCGGCGTCGCCGCCATCCCCGAGGGGTTCCCCACCGTGGGCACCACGGCGCTCGCGCTCGCGAGCCGCCGCCTGCGCGGCTCCGGCATCGTGATCCGCCGCCTCGCCGCCGCCGAGACGCTCGGCGCGGTGAGCGTCGTCTGCGCCGACAAGACAGGCACGCTCACCGAGAACCGGATGCAGGTGGCCGAGATCTTCCTCCCGGGCGAGGGCGCCCTGCGGGTGGAGCGCGCCCCGCGCCGCGGCGGCGGCGCGGGGCCTGGGCGCGGGATCGCGCTGATCGGTGAGGACGGGCGCGAGGTCGACGCCGCCGCCCCGCGCGTGCACGCGCTCGCGCGCATCGCCGCCCTCAACGCCGACGTCGAGCTGAGCGAGGCGGGCAAGGTCGTCCAGGGCAGCGGCACCGAGCGCGCCCTCGTGGAGTTCGCGCTCGCCGCCGGCTACCCCGTGTCGGCGCGGCGCCTCGCGGCGCGGCGCGTGAGCGAGGCGCGGCGCTCGGCCGAGCGGGCGTTCATGGTGACGGTCCACGACCACCCGGAGCTCGGGCACATCGAGCTCGTGAAGGGCGCCCCCGAGCAGGTCGTCGCGCGCTGCGACGCGCCGCCGCCGCGCGAGGGGGCCGGCGACGAGCGCGGCGAGGTGCTCCGGCACAACGACGCGATGGCCTCACGGGGGCTGCGCGTGCTCGCGCTCGCGTGGCGGCAGAACGGCCGGCCGGACAACGACGCTCCGCTCGAGTTTGCCGGCCTCGTCGGCCTCCGCGACCCGCCGCGCCCCGGCGTGCGGGAGGCGCTCGAGGCCCTCTCCGGCGCCGGCATCCGCACCCTGATGCTCACGGGCGACCAGGAGCGGACCGCGCGCGCGATCGGCGTCGAGCTCGGCATCCCGCCGGACGCCGTGCACAGCCGGGTCACCCCGGAGGCCAAGCTCGACATCGTGCGGGCGCTCCAGCAGGGCGGCGCGATCGTGGCGATGACGGGCGACGGCGTGAACGACGGGCCCGCGCTCAAGGCGGCCGACGTCGGCGTGGCCATGGGCAAGCGCGGCACCGACATCGCGCGGGCCGTGGCCGACGTGGTCCTCGCCGAGGACGATCTGCCGAGCCTCACCGAGGCGGTCCGCGAGGGGCGGCGGCTGCACGACAACGTCCGCCGGGCGATCGCCTACTTCGTCGCGACGAACGCGAGCGAGGTCCTCACGATGCTCGTCGGCGCCCTCTGCGGCGCCTCGCCGCTCACGCCGCTGCAGCTGCTCTGGATCAACCTGCTCACCGACGTGGCGCCGGCGCTCGCGCTCGCGCTCGAGCCGGCCGAGGCCGGCGTCATGCGGCGCCCCCCGCGCGACCCTGCGGCGCGGCTGCTCGGCGCGGCCGATCTCCGCGCGCTGGGCGTCGACGCGGCCGCGATGTCCGGCGCGTCGCTGTCGGCGTACGCGCTCGGCGGCCGGGCCACCGCGGGGACGAGGGCGTTCACGGCGCTGGTGACCGCGCAGCTGCTCCACATCCTGGCCTGCCGCGCCGGCGCCGGGGAGGGCGCTGCGGCGGCCGCGCTCCGCCGGGACAGCCCGCACGTGGCCCGCGCGCTCGCCGCCACGTCCGCGCTCCAGGCGCTCGCGCTCGGCTCCAGGTCCCTGGGCCGCCTGCTGGGGGCGCAGCGCCTCCGCGCCGGGGAGCTCGCGCTCGCCGTGGCCGTGGGCGCGCTTCCCGCGCTGCTCCGCGGTCCTCTGGGGCGCTCCGCGAGCGCTGGCCGGGAGATCGTGATCGTCAACGGCAGGCGCGTGGAAGCGGAAGCGGAAGCGGAATTGGAGTCGGAATCGGAATCGGAGTCGGAGTCGGAGTCGGAATCGGAGTCGGGCTCGGAGTCAGAAGCCGAATCGGACGCGTCAGCAGAAGCGGAAGCAGCAGACGCGAGAGCGGAAGCGGAAACGGACCAGGGCGCAGGCGAGGATGCGGGGGCGGCCGCGAGACGCAAGCAAGGCGTGCGCGCCGCGCGCGTCGCCGGGCTGCGCAAGGGAGACATGGCATCATGAAGTTCCATCCACCGTCGTTCGCCCTGGGGGTCGGCACGGCCGTCCTCCTGATGGGCAAGAAGCAGCACCTCCGGCCGGTGGTCGTCGAGATCGCGGCGCTCGGGCTCCACCTGAGCAGGCTGGGCCTTGGCTTGCTAGAGCGCCAGCGGGAGCACGTCGAGGATCTCTTCGCCGAGGTCACCGAGCGTGTGCGGCAGAAGGCCGCGGGCGGGGCGCGCGGTGAGCGGGCTGCGCGCAAGAGCAACGGCGCCTCGGAGCTCCACGGCGAGCCGTCGTCATGACGTCGCCGGCGGTCCTCGTCGTCCACGCCCTGGAGCGGCGCGTCCGCCTGCGCGCGCCGGCGCTGGCCGGCCATCGTCGGGTGTGCGAGCGGATCGCGGAGCAGCTCGCGGCCGATCCGGCCTGCGAGGTCGTCTCGATCCGTCCGATGACGGGCTCGGTGATCGTCGAGCGCTCCGAGGGCGGGCTCGATCCGGAGCGGCTCCGCGCCCGGCTCGCCGGGCTGGTCGACGGGGCGCGCGAGGACGACGGCCACCCGCTCGGCGCGCCGCGGCCCGAGGGGCACCCTGGTCCGACGCGCGTCGCCCGCGCGGTCGCGCACGCCTTTGCCGGGATCAACGCCGACGTGCGCGAGGCGATGGATTACCGCGCGGATCTGGGCACCATCTTGCCGGTCGTCTTCGCGGCGGCGGGGCTCGCCGAGGTCGGGGCGACGCGCAGGCTGCCTGTGCCGGCCTGGTTCAACCTGCTCTGGTGGTCGCTCCGGTGGTTCATGACGTTCAACCCCGGGGCGATCTCGGAGGAGCTGCACAGCGGCGGCGGGGCGCAGGGCCAGCCGGGCGTCGCAGGCGAGGGGCCTGGCGAGGCGGCCCCGGTCTGCGACGATCTTTAGAGCGACGGTCACCCGCTTCGGATACGGGCCCATCTCGGCGTTTTCGGTGCTCAGCGCACCGGAGTGCGCTTGCGCGCCGAAAACGCCGATCTGGGCCCGTCTCCTGTGCGGGTGACCGCCGCTCGGCACGTGGGCGAGGTGGGGCGGATACCGCTGTGGAGAGGCATGTGCGCGCCGCGGACGCACCGCCGGTCGCGGCGCTCCGGGCGCGGCTGAAGGCGGGCCCATCGGCTCGGAGCGCGGGGGCAGCGCTTGGCGGGAGCTGCTACCGCGCGCTCGCGCGGAGGGCAGGAGAGGGTGGGACGAGGGCATTCCGCCGGCGGGGCCAGGATTCTCGGCGTTCAGCTCGCCTCGGACATCGCCCTGCGATCGCGGCGTGAGCGTGTCGGCGCGCTTTCGAGCCCGTGGCGCCGCCTGTCGACCCCGACGTAAAGCGGCGATGTATCACAATGGCTCGGGAATAGATTGAACCTTGGTGGCCGGGCGCGTACCTTCCTGGTCCGGATCGTAAGCCCCGGAAGCAGAGGGGAACACGTTGATGGCGCGACTGCAATTCCCGGTGTGGCTAGGCCTGACTGTTGCATCGCTCGCCGTGTCTCCTGGCTGTAGCTGTGGCAGTCCCGACGTGTCCGTGCCTGGGGCCGGGTCGGGGGGTGAGGGTCTCGGGGGGGCCGGCGGGGCCGGTGCAGGCGATCCTGTGGCTTCGGCGGGCGGAGGTGGGGCAGGTGGGCGTCCCGAGGTGGGGGATCGGGGCATCGCCGCGGGCGAGATGGTCAGCGCGGGGAAGGTCGTGAGGAGTCCGAGCTATCGCATGGTCTTCACGCTCGGTCAGCCGACGCAGAATCAGGGAAAGACGACCTCACCGAGTTACCGCGTGCAGGGCGGTCTGGTCGGGGCGAACGGGAGCGTGCCATGAACGGGATGGGACGGCGTGTCCTCGCGATGGGTGTTCTTCTCGCCGCCTCCGTCGGCCTCGTGCGCGGCGCGGCCGCCGCCGTGCCGATGCAGATCTCGCATCAGGGGCGGCTCTTCACGGCCAACGGCGAGCCGGTCAATGACGTCCTCTCGGTGACGTTCGCCATCTATGCCGCCGAGGACGACGACGAGCCGCTCTGGAGCGAGGTGATCGCGCTCTCGTTCGACGAAGGCTTTTTCTCCACCGTGCTCGACTTCACCGAGGAGCAATCCGCGAAGGTCTTTGACGGCTCGGTTCGCTACATCGGAATCACGGTCGGGGACGATCAGGAGATGGAGCCCCGCGCTTCGATCGGGAGCGTCCCGTATGCGATGGTCGCGAACAACGCTGTTGGTGAGATCACGCCGAAGCTGGTGAAGATCGGCGGCAGGGTCGTCATCGACGAGAGCGGCAACTGGGTGGGCAACTCGAGCGGAATCGCGGGGCCGATGGGACCGGCGGGTCCGACAGGGCCCCAGGGACCGACAGGGCCGGAGGGACCGACAGGGCCCCAGGGACCGACAGGGCCGGAGGGACCGACAGGGCCCCAGGGTTCGACAGGGCCCCAGGGACCGACAGGGCCGAAGGGGCCTGAGGGGCCCGTGGGCGCGACAGGGCCCGAGGGGCCGGCTGGCCTGCCCGGCGAGAGGGGGCCGATGGGGCCCGAGGGGCCGATGGGGCCCGAGGGGCCGATGGGACCGATGGGACCCGAAGGGCCAATGGGACCCGAAGGGCCCATTGGACCGGAGGGGCCGATGGGACCCGAAGGGCCAATGGGACCCGAGGGACCGATGGGACCCGAGGGACCGACCGGGCCAGTGGGCGCAACAGGGCCTCAGGGGCCGACGGGTGTGGTCCTGACGATCGCGATTGCGGGCAACATGGCTCCCCTTTTTGAGGGTGGCAGCGCCGCCTATGTCTTCGTCGGCCCCCCGGGGTCGGTGACCATCACCGGCAACCAGCGCGTGACCGGATCGGCCTCTGCGCCGCTCGGGCTGCAGCCGTCACGCGCTGCGTTCGTCGCCCCGCTCGGCCTCTGTTACCAGCGGCGCGGCACCGGCGAGATCGTCAACTTCTTCGGCGGCACCTTCGCGAGCCACTACTTCACGCCGACCCGCACAACCTACTCGGTCTCTGCCACGACGGTGCTGCCGGAGGGCGAGTGGAATGTCGGCATGTGCGTCCGCAATGAGGGGACCAGCGCGATCCTGGGATCGACCACGTCGACCGGCAACGGCATGGTGAACGGCTGGTTCATCGTCACGAACGACTGAGGGCGAGCCTGCCGTCTGGGTTCGTGCACCCACCTCTGCTCTGATGGAGTCGGCAGGCCCCGTGCGGGGGCATCCGTCGCGGGGCGCGGAGAGGGCCGGTCTTGATTCTGCTCTCGGGAGGGCAGCCGGCCCCATGGGGGAGTGCCCGTCGCGGGGCCGGGCGGCTCGGTACAACCTCCCGAGCCACCCGGAGCCGCTCTTCGCCGCGCCAGCGCTTCAGGTCACCTGAGCGCCACCGGGCTCCGCGCGAGGTACTCGTCGTAGGACAGAGTCCGCAGATCCTCGATCCTCTTCGCGCGCATCGCCCCGATGACCGCCCGCGCGAGCTGGAGGTCCGTGAGGAGCGGGATGTTCGCGTCGACAGCGCGCCGCCGGATCAGGTAGCCGTCCGGGCGGCCGAGCTGGTCGTACTCGCGGGGGATGTTGATCACGAGATCCACCTTCCCCTGCTCGATGGCGCTCATCGCCGTCTCCCCCTCGTCGGGCTGCTTCGCGAGGCTCGTGCACTCGAGCCCGAGCGCCCGGAGCGCCTCGGCCGTGCCCGGCGTCGCGAAGATGGGGAGCTTCAGGTGCTCGGCGATGACGCGGGCCTCGTCGGCGAACCAGTACTTGTCCTCGAGCGGCCCGAGCGACAGCAACACGCCCTTCTTGGGGAACCTGAAGCCGGTCGCGAGCAGCGAGTGCAGGAGCGCCTCGTGCATGTCGTCGCCGAAGCAGCCGACCTCGCCGGTGCTCGCCATCTCGACGCCGAGCATCGGATCGGCCCCCACGAGGCGCGAGAACGAGAACATCGGCGCCTTCACCCCGACGTAATCGAGGTCGAGCCCGCGGTTCTCGACCGGCTGCGACACGCCGAGCATCCTGCGCATCGCCTCCCGGACGAAGTTGTTCCCCGTGACCTTCGACACGAAGGGGAAGCTCCGCGACGCGCGCAGGTTGCACTCGATCACCTTGACCGTGTTGTGCTTGGCCAAGAACTGCATGTTGAACGGCCCGGTGATCGAGAGCGACCGCGCCACCTGCTGGGCGATCTGCTTGATCCTGCGGATCGTCGCGATGTAGAGCGACTGCGGGGGCAGGACGAGCGTCGCGTCGCCGCTGTGGACGCCGGCGTTCTCGATGTGCTCGCTGATCGCCCAGAGGATGATCTCCCCGCGGTCGGCGACCGCGTCGATCTCCACCTCGCGGGCGTGGGTCTCGAACTTGGACACGACAACGGGGTAGGCGGGGGAGACGGCCTTGGCCCGGGCGAGGATGCGATCGAGCTCGTTGGGCTCGTGCGCCACGCTCATGGCCGCGCCGCTCAGCACGTAGCTCGGCCGGACGAGGACAGGGAAGCCGCCGAGCTTGTTCACGATCTCGCCCGCCTGGCCCGCGTCGACGACGTGCGCCCAGCGCGGCTGGTCGATCTCCAGCCGGTCCAGCAGATCGCTGAACTTCTTCCGGTCCTCGGCGGTGTCGATGCTCCCCGGGCTCGTGCCGAGGATGCGCGCCCCCGCCTCGTGCAGCCGGAGCGCCAGGTTGTTCGGGACCTGCCCGCCCATGCTGACCACGATGCCGTAGGGCTGCTCCCGCTCGTAGATGTCGAGCACCGTCTCGAAGCTGATCTCGTCGAAGACCAGCTTGTCGCACGTGTCGTAGTCGGTGCTGACCGTCTCCGGGTTGTAGTTCAGCATCATGGTCTCGTAGCCGAGCTCCGAGGCCGCGCGGATCGCGTTGACGCAGCACCAGTCGAACTCGACGCTCGATCCGATGCGGTAGGCGCCGGAGCCGAGCACCATGATCTTCTTCCGCCAGGACGGCGCGACGTCCGTGGCCGACGCGTGGTAGCTCGAATAGAGGTAGTTCGTCTCGGCGGGGAACTCGGCCGCGAGCGTGTCGATCTGCGCGAGGTGCGGCACGACGCCGTGCCGCTTCCTGGCCTCCCGGATCGAGCCCCGCGGCGCGCCGGTCAGCGTGCCGATCATCCGGTCGCTGAAGCCGAGCTGCTTCGCCTCCCGGAGCGTCGCCTCCTCGAGCGCCGGCTCCTGCGCGGCCTTGTCGGACTGCGCGGGGACGGCGACCTTGAGCGTCTTCAGGTCCCGGTGCATCCGGACGATCGGCTCGATCTGGTTCAAGAACCACCGGTCGATCTTGGTGAGGTTGTGGATCTCGTCGACCGACATCCCCTCCTGGAGCGCGCGGGCCACGGCGAAGATCCGGAGCGGCGTCGCGTTCTGCAGCTCGTCGCGGAGGTCCTTGAAGGTGAACGCGTCGGGGTCGAGCCCCTTCACCCCGATGTCGAGCATGCGGAGCGCCTTCTGGATGACCTCGGGGAACGTCCTGCCGATGGCCATGACCTCGCCGACGCTCTTCATCTCGCTGCCGATCCGCATCGAGGCGCCGCGGAACTTGCCGAGGTCCCAGCGCGGGACCTTGCAGACGAGGTAGTCGAGCGCCGGCTCGAAGAACGCGGTCGTCCTGCGGGTGATCGCGTTGGCGATCTCCGGCATGGTGTAGCCGACGGCGATCTTCGCGGCGACGTAGGCGAGCGGGTAGCCCGTCGCCTTGCTGGCGAGGGCGCTCGACCGGGAGAGGCGCGCGTTCACCTCGATGACCCGGTAATCGGCGCTGTGCGGGTCGAGCGCGTACTGGATGTTGCACTCGCCCACGATGCCGAGGTGGCGGATCGTCTTCAGCGCGACCGAGCGGAGGAGCTGGTACTCCTCGTCGTTCAGCGTCTGCGACGGGGCGACGACGATCGACTCCCCGGTATGGATCCCCATCGGGTCGAGGTTCTCCATGTTGCAGACGGTGATGCAGTTGTCGCGCCCGTCGCGGACGACCTCGTACTCGATCTCCTTCCAGCCGCGGAGGCACTCCTCGACGAGCACCTGGGGCACGCCGCCGGCGAAGCCGCGGCGCACGGCGTCCTCGAGGTCGCGCTCGCTCTCGACGATGCCGCTGCCCTTGCCGCCGAGCGCGTAGCCGCCGCGGAGCATCACGGGGAACCCGATCTCGCGCGCCGCCACCATGGCCTCGGCCGCCGAGCGGCAGGCGCGGCTGCGGGCGGTCTTCACGCCGATCTCGTCGAGGCGCTCGATGAAGAGCCGCCGGTCCTCGGTGTCGCGGATCGCCTTGATCGGCGTGCCGAGCACCCGCACGCCGTACTTGTCGAGGATGCCCGAGTCGTGGAGCTCGAGCCCGCAGTTGAGCGCCGTCTGCCCGCCGAAGGAGAGGGCGATCGCGTCGACCTCCTCCTTCACGATGATCCGCTCGACGAACTCCGGGGTGACCGCGCAGAGGTGGATGCGGTCGGCGAGCCCCTCGCTCGTCTGGATGGTGGCGATGTTGGGGTTCACGAGGACGGTGGCGATCCCCTCTTCCTTGAGGGCCTTGATCGCCTGCGATCCCGAGTAGTCGAACTCGCCGGCCTGACCGATCTGGAGCGCGCCGGAGCCGAGCACGAGGACGCGCCGGGGTTTCTTGGGGAGATACGCGCCGTACATGGCTCAGCTCCTTCCTGCGGTGGGGGTGGCGCGGGGCTCCGCGGCAGCGGCCCCCGCGGTCTTGAGTCGCGAATCGGAGGACCCCTTCATCGCGCCGCAGAGGCGGAGGAAGTCGTCGAACAGGTAGCCCGCGTCCTCGGGCCCGGGCGTCGCCTCGGGGTGGAACTGGACGCTGAAGAAGGGGCGGAGCCGCGAGCGGATGCCCTCGTTGGTGCCGTCGTTGATGTTGACGAACCAGGGCTCCCACTCGGCGGGCAGCGACTCGTGCTTCACCGCGTACCCGTGGTTCTGGCTCGTGACGTAACAGCGGCGGCTCAGGAGGTCCTGCACCGGCTGGTTCACGCCGCGGTGGCCGTACGGCAGCTTGAAGGTGTCGCCGCCGGCGGCCAGCGCGAGGATCTGGTTGCCGAGGCAGATGCCGAAGAGCGGCTTCGTGTAGGTCCCGAGCAGGCCGCGCACCGCGGCGACGAGCTGGCCGAGGTCCTTCGGGTCGCCGGGGCCGTTGCCGATGAGGACGCCGTCGGCGCTCTCGGCGAGCTCGGCGATGGGCGCGTGGTACGGGGCGCGGATGACGGTGACCCCGCGCCGCAGGAGCGAGCGGACGATGTTGTCCTTCGCGCCCGCGTCGATGAGGAGCACCTTCAGGGGGCCGCCCTCGTACGTGATGGGCTCGCGGGGCGAGACGAGGCGGAACACCTCCTCGCGCATGTCCACGGCCTCGGCCGAGCGCTTCACCCGCTCCAGGTCCATCTCGGCCGGGCACAGCCAGCCCTTCATCGTCCCGACCTCCCGGAGCCGCCGCGTCAGCGTGCGCGTGTCGATCCCCGTGATCGCCGGGATGCCCTCGCTGGCCAGCCAGGCGCCGAGCGAGCGGACCGCGGCGTGGTGGCTGTAGCGCTCCACGTAGCTCTGGACCACGAGCCCCTGCACCTGGATGCGGTCGGCCTCGTAGGGCCCGTCGACGCTGCCTGCTTTGCGCGGCGCGGGCACGCCGTAGCTGCCCACGAGCGGGTACGTGATCGTCAGGATCTGACCTCTGTACGAGGGATCCGTGAGCGTCTCGACGTACCCCGTCATGCCGGTGTTGAAGACGACCTCGCCGCTCACCGCGCGCGGGGCGCCGAAGCACCGGCCCGTCATGGTCGTGCCGTCTTCGAGTACGAGCTTCATCCGATTCGCATCCATCCTCTTTGACCGCCTGGGCCGCCGCGGCGCGGACCCTTACGCAGGAGGGGCCGTGAGCGCATGCAGCGCCGTGGGCCCATGGGGTACCAGGTCCGCGCGCACGCCGCGCGGCGGGCCGGCATCATGCTCGAGGCAAGGCGTCCAAGCACCCCCGGTCGTCGGAGCCGGTTGCACCGGCGCTCCGTCGAGGTGGGGCAGGGCGCCCTGCGTCCCGTTCTTCCACATGCCGGGGACGCCCATTTGCCGTCCCCTCGCTCCACGTCAACCACGAACTTTCGGCCGCGCCTCCACGGCCGCTTCCGGCGGGCTTTTCGCGGCCTCCCCGGAGCGCGCGCGGTCTGCCTAGAGGGCCGGCGCGCGCTCGAGGTAGGCCCGCTCGAGCACGAGCACGTCCATCTTGGTCCGGAGGAAGCAGTCGAGCGCTTCCTTTGGGGTGCAAACGATCGGCTCGCTCGCGTTGAAGGAGGTGTTCAGGAGGACGGGCGTGCCCGTCTGCCGGCCGAACTCGCTGAGGAGCGCGTGGTAGCGCGGGTTCTCCTGGGCGGTCACCGTCTGGAGGCGCCCCGTGCCGTCGACGTGGGTCACGGCGGGGATCTCGGCGCGGCGCTCGGGCTTGATCTTGTAGACCTTGACCATGAACGGGTCCGGCGAGGTCTGCTCGAAGTAGTCGCCGACGCGCTCGAGGGGCAGCGCCGGCGCGAAGGGGCGGAACATCTCGCGGCGCTTGATCCGCTCGTTCATCGCGTCCTTGATGTCCGGCCGCCGCGGGTCGCAGAGGATGCTGCGGTTGCCGAGCGCGCGCGGGCCGTACTCCATCCGCCCCTGGAACCAGCCGACCACCTTGCCCTCGCTGATCGCCCTGGCGACGCGGGGGATCAGGTCCTCGTCGGGGAGGGTCTCGAACGCGACCTGCTCCTTCCGGAGCAGCTCGTCGATGGTCTCCTGCGAGAAGGCCGGGCCGAAGTAGCTGTGCGTCTGGTGGAAGCCGCGCGGGTTGTCGAGCTTGTGGTGGTGGACGTAGAGCGCCGCGCCGAACGACGTGCCCGCGTCGCCGGCCGCGGGCTGGATGAAGACGTCGTCGAACAGCCCCTTCGGCCGGATCTTCCCGGCGGCCACGCTGTTGTAGGCGCAGCCGCCCGCGAGGGCGAGGCGCGGCGAGCCGGTGAGGTGCTTCGCCGTCGCGAGCAGCTCGAAGTAGACCTCCTCGAACGCCGCCTGCGTCGAGGCGGCGACCGCCATGAAGCGATCTTCCATCCCGCTCTTCGGGCTGCGGGCGGGGCCGAGCAGGTCGATCAGGCGCTCGGAGTGGATGGGGCCGTAGCGGGGCTCGCCCTCCCAGGTCATCGCGATGCCCTTCGTGTGGTGCTGGAAGTACTCGAGCCCCAGCTCGAACGCCCCGTCCTTGACGCGCACCACCTGCCGCAGCTTGTCGAGCAGATCCGGCTGGCCGTAGGCCGACAGCCCCATGACCTTGTACTCGTCGCCGAACTTGGGGAACCCGAGGTACTGCGTCAGGCCCGAGTAGAACAGCCCGAGCGAGTGGGGGAAGCCGACGTGCCGGAGGATCTCCAGCTTGTTGCCGCGGCCGCGCGCCCACATCGTGCTGACGAAGTCGCCGAAGGCGTCGATGGACAGGACCGCCGCCTCGTCGAAGCCCGAGGGGAAGAACGCGGAGGCGAGGTGCGCGCGGTGGTGCTCGACGCTGTGCGACGCGGCGCGGATGCGCTTCGGGTCGACGCCGAGCGCGGCGCCGAGGTGCACCTTCGGGTCGCTCGCGCCGAGCGAGCCCTTGAGGAGCCCCGCCGGCGAGCGCCGCGTCAGCGCGTAGAGGAGCTTGTCGCCGAGGTGCGCCCTCGTGTCGCGGCTGATCGCGATGTGATCGATGTCCTCGACCCGCGCGCCGGCGGCGCCGAGGCAGTACTCGACCGCCAGCCGCGGGAAGCCCGCGCAGTGCTTGATCCTGCTGAACCGCTCCTCCTCCGCCGCCGCGACGAGCTGGCCGTCGACGAGCAGGGCTGCCGACGCATCGCCGTGGTAGGCGTTGATCCCGAGGATGAGCATGGCTCCGCCATCTTCCGGCGCCCCCGCGCGAGGGTCAAGGTGAGCCCTCCGCCCGAGCGAGGCGTGATGGAGCGCTGGTTCGTGACGTAAATACGCCGGCCGCGTGGCAATGCCGTGCGCTGGAGGCAATGCCGCGCGCTGCGGGCAATGCGCGGCATTGCGCGGCGCGCTGTCAGATCTCCGCGAGGCGGATGGCCTCGAGGCGATCGCCCTCGTCGATGCGCTCCCGATCGGCCGGCACGAGGACGAGCGCGTCGGCCTCGGCGAAGCTCGTGACGGCGCCCGACGCCTGGTTCGCGGCGATGCGGGCGACGAGCTCGCCGCTCGAGGCGTCGAGGCGGGTGCGGAGGAACTCGGCGCGACCGGCCTGGCGCCTGAGCGCGCTGTCCGCGCGGACGATCACCCGGGGCGGCCGCGGCGCCGCGTCGCCCTGGAGCGCGCGGAGCAGCGGCACGCCGAAGAGGACGAACGTGAGCGAGGCCGAGGCCGGATTGCCTGGCAGCCCGAGCACGTGGACGACGCCGCACCGCGAGAGCTCGGCGCGCCCCACCGCGAGCGGCTTGCCCGGCTTGATGGCGACGCGCCAGAAATCGAGCGACACGCCGGCCGCCTCGAGCGCGGGGCGGACGATGTCGTGGTCGCCGACGCTCACGCCGCCGACGGTCACCACGAGATCGGACCCGCGCAGCGCCGTCGACACCGCCTCGGCGGCGCGCGCCGCGTCGTCGGGGACGAACGGCGCGATGCGGACTGCAGCGCCGGCCGCGCGCGCGGTCGCGGCGATGAAGTAGCTGTTCGACTCCGGGATCGTGCCCGCGGGGCCGGGCGAGCCGGGCGCGCGCAGCTCGTCGCCGGAGCACATCACCGTGACCACGGGGCGGCGCGCGACGAGGACGCTTGGGCGATCGAGCGCGGCCGCGAGTGCGACCTTTCCCGGGGTGAGCCGCGCTCCGCTGCGCAGCGGGACGGCGCCCTCCGCGAGGTCCGCGCCCCGGCGGCGCACCCAGGCGCCCGCCCGCGGCGCTTCCTGCAGGGTGATCTCGTCGCCGCTGCGCGCGGCGTCCTCCTGCGGCGCGATCGTGTCGGCGCCGGGCGGCAGCCGCGCGCCGGTGAAGATCCGACACGCCGTGCCCGGGTGGAGCGCCGGCAGCGGGCGGCCGGCCGCGCTCTCGCCGCGGACGGGCAGCCTGAAGGGCCCGCTGCCCGCGAGGTCGGCCGAGGCGATGGCGTAGCCGTCCATCGCGCTGTAGTCGAAGGCCGGCATCGCGTCGGCGGCCGCGATGTCCTCGGCGAGCACGCGCCCAGCCGCGTCGTCGAGCGGCACCCGCTCGGGGCCGACCGGGGCAGCGGTCGCGAGCAGCCGATCGAGCGCCTCTTCGAATGAGATCATCGGCGCTGCTCCTCGCCCTGCACGGGCTGCGGGGGCCGGTGGTGGTGTCCGCCCTTGCCGGACGCCAGCGTGACCGCGTGCGCGAGGACGGGGCCGATGATCTGCGTGACGGCGAGCTCCACCGCCTTCGGGCTGCCGGGCAGCGCGATCACCACGAGCCCTCGCGCGACGCCGGCCGCGGCGCGCGACAGGATGGCGTTCGGCCCGATCGCGTCCCAGCTCAGGCGCCGGAACGCCTCGCCGAAGCCGTCGAGCGTCTTCTCGAAGAGCGGCGCGAGCGCCTCGAGGGTCCGGTCGCGCGGGGCGATCCCGGTCCCGCCTGTGGTGACGACCGCGTCGGCCGAGCCTGCGTCCGCGATCTGAACGATCGCCCCTCGCAGCAGCTCGGGCTCTTCGCGGATGACGGCGTGGGAGGTCACGGAGAAGCCGGCGCGCTTCAGGAGCTCGCCGAGGAGCTGTCCGCCCTCGTCATCGTCGAGGGTCCGGGTGTCACTGAGCGTCAGCGTGGCGACGCGCACGGGGGAGCGGCTCATGCGGCAGGTTTACGCCTGTCCCCCGGGGTTGGCGAACTCTTGACGACACCGGCGCGGCGTCGCGGCGGACTTCGCGCGGGCGCGGTGGCCTCGTGGCGCGGCGGCGCGTTGCTCGACCGGGCGAAGGCGGCCTCGCTGCGTCCCTGGCGCCCCCGCCCCGCTCAGCGCGCCCCGGCGCGCGTGGCGCGGCCTTGTCGCTCCGACGTCATCGACGGCGGATGGCTTTCGCCTCGTCGCTGCGCTAGGGGAGCGACGTGTCAGGCCCTCTGATCCCGTACATCGAGCTCCCCGAGATCCCGCTCGCTTTCCTGGAGCACATCCCGCTCGTGGGGCAGCTCATCGATCCGGCGAAGCCGCCCTCGATCAAGCCGTTCGGCACGCTGGTGGCGCTCGGCGTCTACATCGGCGCCGTGGTCGCCACGCGGCACGCGCGCGAGCGGCGCCTCGACGAGAAGAAGATGAGCGAGTTCATCTTCTGGGTCGTGGCGGCCGGGTTCATCGGCGGGCACGTCCTCGACGCGATCTTCTATCACCCGCAGCGCGTCGCCCGAGATCCTCTCTACCTCTTCGCGCTCTGGGACGGCCTGTCGAGCTTCGGCGGCTTCACCGGCGCGCTGACCGGCGCCTTCGCGTGGCGCTTCTATCGCCGCGAGCGGATCATGCCCTACTGCGAGGTCGTCAACAGCGCGTTTCCGCTCGCGTGGGTGTTCGGGCGCGCGGGCTGCGCGTCGGTCCACGATCATCCGGGCCGTATTTCCGACGCATGGTTCGCGGTCCAGTACCCGCTCGGGACGGGACACGTCGGCCGGTTCGATCTCGGCCTATATGAGTGTGTGCTCGCGATCCCGCTCGCGATCGCGTTCGCGTTGCTCTGGCGCCGGAACCCCCATCGTCCGCTCGGTTTCTACACCGGGATCATGTGCACCGCGTACGCTCCGGTGCGGTTCGCGCTCGATTTCCTGCGCGAGCGGGAGGGCACGGTCGTCGGCGGCGATCCGCGCTATGCCGGTCTCACTCCCGCGCAGTGGGCATGCTTCGGTCTGTTCGCGGTGGGGCTCTATTTCCTGCGCATGGCGGCGCGCGGCGAGCCGTCGAGCGCCGGGGCGAGCCCGCTGGACGGCGCTTCGCGCGTCGCGGACGATGATCCGTCCGACGAGGACGATGAGGCCGAGGCGCCTCGGGCCTCCCGCACCCGGGCCGAAAGGTGACCCCGCACCTGGGCACCTTGGACCGGTCGTCTCGGATTTCGGGCAGATCCACGCCGCGCGATGCGCTCATTCGCCGGGCGGCGCTGGACCGCTCGGCCCTCCCGAGCGCCGGTTTTCCCGAGCGCCGGTCTGGCGACGCCCGCCTGTGACGGAGCGCGCGCTGCGGGGTCTCTGGTCGCCTGGACCGGCGCCCCGGGCCTCCGGACCGGCGCTCGCCTGAGGGGTGAAGGCGCGGAGGGGGCGCGGAGGGGCGCGGAGGGCCACCGACGGCTCCCTCCTGGCCTTCATTTGGCTCGCCCGCCCGTGGCGGGTCCCTTGACGCGCCAGGGGCGCCAGATATCGTGGGGTGGAGTTTGCACCAGAGGGTCGGCCCGCCGACCTTCGCTCGATTAGCTCGGTCGCTCCTTCCGCCGACGGAGGGGCGGCAGGGGCGATCGAGAGGCGCGCTCGCGAAAGGCTCCGTGTCATCGACATCGATCACGGAGCGAGTGGACCAAATAAGAGGGAACGCAGGGGCCAACCCCAGGTTTTTCTACAATGGCTGAAGATTCGCGTAAGTTGTTCGTGGCGGGCTTGCCCGACTCCATCACCGAAGACGTTTTGCGGCAGCTCTTCGAGGCCACCGGCGGCAACGTCGTCGAGGTCAGTCTTCCGAAAGATCGCGCGACGGGTCGTCCGCGCGGGTTCGGTTTCGTCACACTCTCGACGACCGGCGAAGCCAACGCCGCGCGCGAGTCGCTCGACGGTTCATTTCAGGGCGGCAAGTCCATCTCGGTCCGCCCCTTCCAGGCCGAGCCGCCGCGGCGCGAGGGGCGCCCGATGGGCCCCGGCGGTGGCCCCGGCGGCGGCGGTCCAGGTGGCCCTGGCGGCGGTGGCGGTATGGGCGGCGGCGGGCTCGCTGCAGCGCCCGATCGCACCCTCTACGTCGGCAATCTCCCCTACGACGCGAGCGTCGAGGAAGTCGAGGGGCTCATCGGCTCGACCGGCGCCGGTCCGGTGGTGCGGGTCCACCTCCCCATGGATCCTGACGGTCGCAAGCGCGGGTTCGGCTTCGTGACGATGGCGAGCGCCGAGGCGGCGCGCGGCGCGATCGATGCCCTGCGCGGCGTGGACGTGCGTGGCCGGCGGCTCGTCGTCAACCTCGCTCACCCGAAGGGTGAGCGGCCGGCGCGCGAGGACCGTCCGGGCGGCTTCGGCGGTGGTGGCGGCGGCTTCGGCGGTGGTGGCGGCGGCTTCGCCGGCGGAGGCGGCGGCTTCGCCGGCGGCGGCGGCGGCGGCGGCGGCGGCTTCGGCGGTGGTGGTGGTGGTGGCGGAGCTCCTCCGCCGCCTGCGCGCAAGACGTTCGATGATCGCCGGCGGCGCGGCGCTCACGACGGGGACGGTCCTCCCGGGGCCGGTGGCGGCGCTGGTGGTGGCGGCCGGCGCAGCAACAACAAGAACTGGGATCGCGGCCGCACCGGTGACGACTGGGACGACGAATGAGCGCTCCCGGTTGACAACTGCATCGTTTCTCGTAGGGTAGCGCCCTCCAGACGGGCGGTCGGGCGTCGCTGATCCGACACACGTCCTCTGGTGCCCCCTGCCGGTTGCGGTGCTAGCGCTTCCCGTGCTGCCCGTGCCTAGGTTCAACCAGGGCCGCCTGTGGAAACAGGTCGGCCCTGTCTTCGGAGACCTCCGATGCGCGACATCATCAAGCTGACGTGCGGCAACTGTGGCCGCGCGAACTACCACACGACGAAGAACAAGCGGACGATGACGGACAAGTTCGTCATCAAGAAGTTCTGCCCGACCGAGCGCAAGCACACCGAGCACAAAGAAGGCAAGATCTCGAAGGGCTAGGCCACGCTGCACCGCTGGCCGCCGCCGCCGGGCCCGCGCAAGCGGGCGCCTGGTCGGGCTGCTGCATCCTCTGCGGTGCTCGGCTTAACCTTTTTCCTTTCTAGGGCGAAGCGATGATCTTCGACTGGCTCTACGGCCTGTTCTCGAACGATCTCGCGATCGATCTCGGCACCGCAACCACCCTCATCTACGTGAAGGGCAAGGGGATCGTGTCCTGCGAGCCCTCGGTGGTCGCCGTCCAGCGCGATGCTCGCGGCGGCAAGAAGGTGCTCGCCGTCGGCCGCGAGGCGAAGGAGATGCTCGGTCGCACCCCCGGCAACATCCAGGCGGTGCGACCGCTGCGCGACGGCGTCATCGCCGACTTCGAGATCACCGAGGCGATGCTCCGGTACTTCATCGCGCGCGCGCACAACCGCCGCACGCTCGTCAAGCCGCGCATCATCATCTGCGTCCCGTTCGGCATCACCGAGGTCGAGAAGCGGGCGGTGAAGGAGAGCGCCGAGGGCGCCGGCGCGCGCGAGGTCTACCTCATCGAAGAGCCGATGGCGGCCGCGATCGGCGCCGGGCTGCCGATCACCGAGCCGAGCGGCAACATGGTCGTCGACATCGGCGGCGGCACGACCGAGGTCGCCGTGATCTCCCTCGCCGGCATCGTCTACTCGCAGAGCGTTCGCGTCGGCGGCGACAAGATGGACGAGTCGATCATGGCCTACATGAAGCGCAAGTACAACATGGCCATCGGCGAGCAGACCGCGGAGCGCATCAAGATCACGATCGGCAACGCGTACCCGCTCGAGCAGCAGCTCACGATGGAGGTCAAGGGGCGCGACATGGTCGCGGGCATCCCGAAGACGGTCGTCGTCAACTCCGACGAGATCCGCGACTCGCTGAGCGAGCCGACGAACGCCATCGTGGACGCCGTGCTCATCGCGCTGGAGCGCACGCCGCCCGAGCTGGCGGCCGACATCGTCGACAAGGGCATCGTGCTCACCGGCGGCGGCTCGCTCCTCAAGAACCTCGACGTGCTCCTCCGCGAGGAGACGGGGTTGCCCGTGATGGTGTGCGACGACCCGATCAGCGCCGTGGTGCTCGGCAGCGGCAAGGCGCTGGATCACCTCGAGCTCTTGAAAGAGGTCACGATCAGCTGAGGGTCGTCTTCGTGTCCCGCCCGTGAGCACGCCGGCGGGGGTGTTTGCGGCGCGCGGCGAGCCGCCCCGCGCCGGGGTGGGCGCCGCGCGCGGCGTCGAGAGGGGTGGCCTCGCGGGGCGCCTCGTACTACCTGGGTCCGGGAGCCACGGTGAACCTCAAACGCTACCGCGACTTCGTGATCGTGCTGTTGGCGCTCGCGGTGCCGTTCTGGTTCCTGCGCGCCAGCATGCGCGACCCCAAGCAGAACACGGGGGCCGACCGGATCATCATCAGCATCGCGGCGCCGATCCAGTACGCGGCCGCGACGCTGGCGCGCGGGATCTCGAACCTCTGGGGCGACTACATCTACCTGGTCGACGTCAAGGAAGACAACGCCAGGCAGGCCTCGCAGATCGCCCGCCTCCGAGAGCGGGTGCGGAAGCTCGAGGCGCTCGAGGAAGAGAACCGCCGCCTGCGCAGGCTGCTCGACCTGCGCCAGAGCCTCCGGACCGACGTGGTGAGCGCCCAGGTCGTCGGCAAGAGCACGAACGATTTCTTCCGGGTGGTCCGCGTCACGCTCGATCGCGAGGCGCGGGACATCGGCTCCAACTTGCCGGTCCTCTCCGCGGACGGCGTCGTCGGCACCACGCTGAAGAGCGCCGGCGACACGGTCGACGTGCGGCTCGTCGTCGACGGGGGCAGCGGCGTCGACGTGGTGGTCGAGCGCACCGGCGCGCGCGGCTTCGTCCGCGGCACGGGCGACGAGAGCAAGTACTCCTGCAGCGTCGAGTACGTGCAGCGCACCGACGAGATCGAGGTCGGCGATCTGCTCGTGACGAGCGGCGTCGGCCGGCGCTTCCCGAAGGGGATCCCGGTCGGGACCGTGACGCAGGTCGTCCGTCGCGACTTCGGCATCTACCAGCAGGTGTACGTCGCGCCGGCGGTCGATTTCTCCCGGCTGGAGGAGGTGCTCATCGTGACGACGACACCTCCGGAGGAGACGCCCCCCCAGGCGCAGCGGAGGTGACGCGATGAGAAACTCCGCGTTCCTGGCGATGGGGGCCGCCCTGTTGATCCTTCAGTCGAACCTGTTCCGGCTCATCGGCAAGCTGAACATCCCGGGCTCCACGCCGAGCCTGCTCCTGCCGCTCGTCGTGTTCATGGGGGTGCACGAGTACTCGATCGCGCGGGGCGCCGCGCTCGCGTTCCTGCTCGGGTACCTGCTCGATCTCTTCACCGGCGCGCCGGTCGGCCTGTTCACCTTCATCACCGTCGCGACCTTCGTCGTCTCGCGGGCGGCCGGCGTGCGGCTCTCGGCGCAGACGCTCCTCACGAAGATCGCGCTGGCCTTCGTCTTCGGCCTCGTCGAGGGGGTGCTCATCGTGATCCTCACCGCCATCTTCGGGGGCGACGCGGCGCGCACCCGCGCGCTCGCCCGGCTCGTCGCGCCGCACGCCGTCTCGACGGCGCTGTTCGCGCCGTTCGTCTTCCGGCTGGCGGAGCGCGTGCACCAGGCGACGATCAACGTCCCGCGGCCAGGGGAGAGCCCGCGGTGAGCCTGCTCGTCCAGCGCTCCGACGTGAGCGAGTTCCGCCGGCGCTTCCGGTGGATCGCGCTCGGCATGGCCGTCGGATTCATGGTGCTCCTCGGGCGCCTGTTCTACCTGCAGATCCTCGAGGTCGACGAGAACAAGGCCATCGCTCGCGAGAACATCGTTCGGCGCGTGACGCTCGCGACCACGCGCGGGATCATCCGGGACAAGAACGGCAAGGTGCTCGCGGCGAGCCGGCCGTCGTACAACGTCTACGTCGTCCCGCGGCGCCTCGACATGGAGACGATCTGGCCGAAGCTCGTCGAGTACCTCGGCATCGGGATCGAGGAGCGCGCGCGGCTGGAGGCGCTGATCACCTCGATCCGCGCCGACGAGGGCCCGCGAAAGAACCAGCAAATCCTGCTCAAAGAGGACATCTCGCGCGACGCCGTGGCGACCTTGGCGACGCACGACGCCGAGCTGCCGGGGGTCGACGTGGTGCCCGTCCCGGTGCGCTACTACCCGTACGAGGAGGTCGGCTCGCACGTCCTCGGCTACATGGCCGAGGTGGACGCCGAGCGGCTCGCGTCGCTCCGCAGCGTCGGGTACATCGAGGGCGATCGCATCGGCGTCACCGGCATCGAACGCGCGTGGGAGAGCTACCTGCGCGGCACGCGCGGCTGGGAGAAGGTGCTCGTCGACGCCAAGGGGCGGCGCAGGACGGGCGGCGACGGGATCATCGAGGAGCCGCGGCGGGTGGACCCGATCCCCGGCCGCGATCTCCGGCTGACGCTCGACGCCGACATCCAGAAGGCGATCGACAAGGCGATGCGCGGCGAGCTCGCCGGCGGCGTCGCGGTCATCGACGTGCGCACCGGGCGGATCCTCGGGTTGTACTCGAAGCCCGGCTACAACCCGAACGCGCTCTCCGGCGGCTCGGGGAAGCAGGTCATCCGCGACGCGTTCCGGAGGCTCTACTCGGATCCGCTGAAGCCCGCGCTCGACAAGACGCTGTCCGGGGCCTACCCCCCCGGCTCGACGTTCAAGCCGTTCACCGCGCTGGCGGCGCTCGAGAAGGGGCTCATCGATCCCCGCCAGTCCTCGCGGTGCCGGGGCGCGCTGACGTTCGGCAAGCGCACCTTCCGGTGCACGCACGTGCACGGGCCGGTCGCGATGCAGCAGGCGATCGCCGAGTCGTGCAACGTCTACTTCTACCGGCTCGCGGCGGAGTACGGCGTCGGCATGGACGTCATCGCGGAGATGGGCCAGCGCTACGGGCTCGGCGCGCGGACGGGGCTCGGCATCAACGCCGAGGCGGGGGGCAGGATGCCCACCCGGGCGTGGATGACGCTCCGGAACAAGGGCCAGTTCCGCCTCGGGTTCGGCCTGAACGCGGCGATCGGCCAGGGCGCGACGACGGTCACGGTGCTCCAGCTCGCGCTCGCGTACGCGGCGCTCGCGAACGGCGGCACGCTGTACCAGCCGCAGATCGTGCGGGCCGTCGAGACGAGCGCCGGCACGGTCGTCCAGGAGTTCACGCCGCGCGTGCGCCGCCAGATCGACATCCGGCCGGAGAACCTCTCCCTCGTGCACCGCGCGATGGTCGCCGGCGTGAACGAGGAGGGCGGCACGGCGTTCAAGGCGCGCGTCGCGGGCGTGGAGATGGCGGGCAAGACGGGGACGGCGCAGGTCTCGCACCGGCTCACCCGCGGCGTCGAGGCCGAGCGGGTCTGGTACTTCAACCGCGAGCACGCCTGGTTCGCCGGCTACGCGCCGACGCGCTCGCCCGAGGTCGCCGTGGTCGTGCTCGTCGAGCACGGCGGCACGGGCGGCAAGCACGCGGCGCCGGTCGCCTTCGAGGTGGTCCGCGCGTACCAGGAGCTCGCGAAGGAGCGCCGCGGCGGCCCGAGCGAGGGGCCGCGCGCGGGCAAGAGCAGCGCGGGCCGCGCGCCCGCCGCGTCGGGGCGCACGCCATGATCCGGGGTGACTCTCTCTCTGCGCGCGATCGCGATCATTTCGACTGGCCGCTCTTCATCGCCGCGGTGGCCATCGCGGTGCTCGGCGTCGTCAACCTCTACAGCGCGACGAGCGTCTACTCCGGCGCGCGCGCGGAGCTCTACATCAGCCAGGTGTACTGGCTGTTCATGGGCGGCATCATCGGCGGCGTGCTGATCGCGCTCGACTACCGGCACCTCGAGCGCCTCGGCTACGTGCTCTACACGTTCGGCGTCTTCTCGCTGGCGCTCGTCTTCGTGCTCGCGCGCGACGTGCGCGGCTCCGCCCGGTGGATCGAGTTCGGCGCGTTCCGGTTCCAGCCCAGCGAGTTCATGAAGGTGTTCCTGGTCATCGCGCTGGCGAAGTTCCTGCACGACGATCCGCGCAACGAGGGCCGCACCCTCCGCGATCTGGCGATCCCGGCGGCGTTGACGGCGGTCCCTGCGCTCCTCGTGCTCAAGCAGCCCGATCTGGGGACGGCGCTCATCCTCGTGTTCGTCTTCCTGACGATCGCGGCGGTCACGCGCGTGCGGTGGAGGAGCGCCGCGCTGTTCGTCGTGTCCATCGCGGTGGCGATCCCGATCATCTGGGAGTACGTGCTGCTCGACTACCAGCGCGCGCGCGTGCTCGTGTTCCTCAACCCCGAGGAGGATCTCCTGCACCGCGGCTGGCACGCCCACCACTCGCGCGTCGCGATCGGCAACGGCGGTCTGTTCGGCAGCGGGTACCTGCGGGGCACCCAGAACCAGTTCCTCTTCCTGCCGGATCAGTTCACGGACTTCCCGTTCCCTGTCTTCGCCGAGGAATGGGGGTTCGTCGGGTGCATCGTCCTCGTGTGCCTCTACGCGTTCCTCGTCGTGTGGGGGATCCGCATCGCGTCGATGGCGAAGGATCGCTTCGGCGCGGTGCTCGGCGTCGGCTGCGCGGCGATCATCTTCTGGCACGCGGTCATCAACCTCGGCATGACGTCGGGCGTGCTGCCCGTCGTCGGTGTCACGCTGCCCCTGTTCTCGTACGGCGGATCGAGCGTGACCACGGTGATGGTGGCGATCTCGCTCCTCATGAGCGTGTCGATGCGCCGCTACTCCGGCGTCGCCTCGCTCGACCGGCTCTGAGGGCGCGGCGGGCGCGCTCCCGCCGTAGGGACCGCGTCAGATCGCGCTTTCGGCGAGCCGCGCCTCGAGGACGAACGCGAAGGCCTTGAGCGCGTCACGCTCGGTGATCTCGCCGCCCGCGCGCGCCCTGCGGACCACGGCACGAAAGCCGAGGTAGCGGCGCCCGTCCAGGCCGAGCAGCGCTGGCACCGTCGCTGGATCGCGCGCCGTGCCGCTCGAGCCCGCGAGCTCCGCCGCTTTGTCGAAGATCCCAGCGACGAGCGCGTCGCATCGCTCGAGCGCGAGGGCATACCGCTCCGCGGCGATCGTCGCCTCGATCTCCGCGATCGCCTCCCGCTCGGCGGTCGGCCAGAGCGCGACGAACGAGAGGGCCGGCTGGGCGAGGTGCCTCGTCGCCGCGGACGGGCCGTCCGCGCGCGCGGTCGCCGGGGCGTCCGCCGGCGCGGCTAGCCTCCGGGCGGCGAGCCGCAGCGACGGCGGGAGCCCGCGGCTCACCGGATCCCTGACGCCGGCGCTGCGCGGCGCGAGCTCGCCGCCAGGTGATGCGGCCACGCCGGGCGCGGCCGCACCCTCGCTCGGATCGCCGATCGTCGAGTCCGGTGGCATCGTCGACCACGGCTTGCTGGGCGGCGCGAGCCGCGAGATCACCGCGTCGAGCGGCGCCGACGGCGGCGGCGACGCGTCGCGCAGCGCGGTGGCGAGCCCGCCCTCGATCGCGTCGAACCCGCCCAGACCGCGCCCCATCGCGTCGGGCAGGCGGCTCTCGAAGGCGCGCAGGACAGCGGCGCTGATCTCCTCGAGCCCCTCGTAGAGGCCGAGCCCCGTCTTCGCCGACGTGGCCAGCGAGAAGACGCGGGACGGGTTCAACATCGCGTCGAGCTCCGAGAGCGGCAGCAAGTCGGGCAAATCGCGCTTGTTGTGCTGGAAAATGTGCGGGAGGTGCTCCAGCGCCCGCCCCTGCTCGGCGAGGTTCTCGCGCAGGTTCTCCATGCTCTCCATGTTGGCGTCGGCGCGAACGGCCTGCGAATCGCTGACGAACACGATCCCGTCGGCCCCCGTGAGCACCAGCTTTCGGGTCGCGTTGAAATAGACCTGCCCTGGCACCGTGAAGAGCTGGAGCCTCACGTTCATCCCGCGCAGCTGCGGGAGCCGGACCGGCAAGAAGTCGAAGTAGAGCGTTCGATCGACCGGCGTCGCGAGGGAGACGAGCTTGCCGCGGTACTCGGGCTTCGCCGTGGCGTGCAAGTACTCCAGCGTGGTCGTCTTGCCGCCCAGACCGGGCCCGTAATAGACGATCTTGAAGACGAGCTCGCGCGACAGTGGGTTCACCGACGCCATGGGCGGCGGCGACGATACACGAAAAGGCGAACGAGGGCGCCGCGGTGTGCGCGGGCACATGAAAACCGGCCGCGCGCCCCGCGTGCCCGCCAGGGCGGGGTGCGGCAGGGGCGGCCGGCGCGGCGCGCCGTCAGCGGAGGCCGACCAGCGGCTCGAACTTGTCCTTCTGGCCGATCTGGAGCATGAGCGCGACCTGGCCCCGCTGCGCCTGGAAGTAGTCGAGCCGCAGCCGGTGCGTCCCCTCCGTGAGGCGGGCCTCGCCGTCCACGGTCTTCGCGCTGTGGACTCCGTCGTTCGCGACCACGCGCTTGTCGTCGATGTAGAGGACCGCGCCGTCGTCCGAGGTGAGCCTGAGCTGGAACACGCCTTCCTGGGGCGCCTTGAACTCGCCCTCGAACCGGATCGCGAACCACTCGTTCTGCGCGAGCGCGCCCGGGAAGCCGCCGGTGAAGTCCTGCGACTTCACCTCGAACTTGTCCGTGAACAGCACGGCGAACGGCACGAGCCCGTCGAAGGTCGGGAGCTTCTGGGTGTTCTCGGGGATCACGTACGCGAGCCCCCGGAAGGCACCGCCCTCCCCGTTGCCGAACGCGTTCGGGGCGGTGAGGCGCGGCGCGTTGTTCGTGGGCAGGCGCCACTTCGGGGCCCTGCGCCGCTCGGGCTCCGGGTCGGGCTTGGCCGGCTTGCGCGATCGGGAGGCCTTCTTGGCGGGCGGCGGGGGCGGCGGCGAGGCCTCTGCCGGCGTGTTGCCGCTCTGGATGGTGACATGGCAGCCGCTGAGGAGAGACGCGGCAAGCACGCACGAGGCGATGTGCGATGAGGTTCGGACCATGACGTCTCCTGAGAGGGAACGGACGGATTGGCCCGCCCCCACGTGAATGCGAGGATGGCGCTTAGACGTTCGAGCCGTGCGCCGCAATCAGCGTCACGTCGCGTCAGGCGCCCCCGGCACGAGCGAGCCCGCCGGTCGAGCCCCGAGCGCCACGAGCGTGTCCTCGGGAAACCCCTTGGCCTGGCCGTGCAGCGCGGGCCCGGGCGCCTCCTGCCGCGCGTTCCCGTCGAGCGACTCCACGGCGCGCCAGACCGGCGAGCGCTGGGCGAGCGCGAGCGCGGCAAGGCAGGCGAGCACGCTGGCGAGCGCGCCGGCGTTCATCACGCCCTCGTACCGGCCCCGCGCGGGGCCCGCGTAGCTCAGCCCGAGCAGCGCGCCGCTCACAAGGCCCCCGATGTGCGCGGCGTTGTTGATGCGGACGCCCGTGCTCGACGCGTTCACGACGAAGCCGAAGAGGACGATGTAGAACACGGCCTGGAGCGCGAGGTCCTTCCATCGCGGGTCGCGGCGGCGGAGCAGCCAGCCGAGCAGGAGGCCCATCACGCCGAACACGGCGCCGCTCGCGCCCGCGGTGCACACGACCTCGGGCTGCACGAAGAGGTTCCATGCGGCGCTCGCGCCGAAGCCGAACAGGCCCGTGAGCACGTACGCGATGGCGAACCGCGCCGAGCCGACGGCGGGCTCGGCGGCGCGGGCGAGCATGCCGAGCGTCACCATGTTCATGCCGAAGTGGAGGACGCCCATGTGGACGAAGACCGCGGAGAGCAGCCGGAACGGCTCGAAGGGCACGCCTGGCGCGAGGAGGAGCGCGCCGAAGCGGAGGTAGCTCGACGTGTCCCACGCCGAGAGGAGGCCGAGATCGCGCGAGTGCGCGGCCATCAGCTGGCCGACGAACACGAACGCCGTGAGCCCGCCCAGGATCTTGGTCGCGAGCAGGCTTCGCCCGTCGAGGCGCCCTCGGGTCGGCGCGGCGTGGGCAGGAGGCGCGAGGAGCGGCGCGCCGCAGCGGATGCAGCGGCTGAAGTCGCCGCCGTTGAGGGCGCCGCAGCGCGCGCAGTGCAGCGAGCGCCTCCGTTCGTCGGACGGCCCGGCCGTCACAGGGCGGTCCCGAAGCGCTGCCCGACGCCGGGGTGTGGGGGAGACCTGAACGCTGTATCGAGGGTCACCTGGGCTCCTTTCACGCCGGACGCCCGGCGTGGAGGCCCGCACAATGTGGCGGCTCCTGGCCGTAAGGTCCACGGGTTTGGCCCGTTGTCGAGGGGTGAATGCCGTGGTCCTCCCGCGCTCGGTTCCGCCTGTCGCTGGCGAGCCGCCGCGCGCCCTCCTCGCGGGGGGCGCGCGGCGGCTCGCCGGCGGCGCGCAGGCGCTCCAGGACCGCGGGGCGCGCCGGTCCGAGAGGGGCGCGAGGCGGACACCGGTGCGCTCCGTTCTGCGTCCGGGTATCGTCGCCGCTGTGACGGCGGTGGCAGCAGCGAGGCCCGATCTCGAGGCGGAGCGCCTGCTGTGCGAGCGCGCGGCGCAGGGCGATCGCCTCGCGCTCGGGCAGCTGCTCCGCAAATACGGGCCAGCGCTGTACCGCGCGGTGCTGTTGCCCCGCCTCGGCTCCGACGCGGCCGCGCAGGACGCTCTGGCCGAGACGTATGCGCGCGTGATCGAGCGGTTCTACCAGTTCCAGTGGCAGAGCTGCGGCATTTATCCGTGGCTCCGCGTCATCGCGCTGCGCATCGCGCTCGACATGCTCCGCGCGCGCCGCCGTGAGGCGCTCTTCGAGCCCGAGGATCTTCAGCGCGAGATCGACGCCGCGGAGACCGACCTCACCGCGCGTGGAGAGGCCGAGCTCTGCGAGAAGCGCGATCTCGCCGACGCGCGGGCGCGCGTCGAGGACGCGCTCGGGCGCCTCAACCCCCGTTACGCCGAGGCGATCCGGCTACGGGTGCTCGACGAGCGGCCCCGCGACGAGGTGGCCCTCGCGCTCGGGGTCAGCGTGGCGACGTTCGATGTCGTCCTGCACCGCGCCATGACCGCGCTGAAGAAGGCGCTCGCCGCGCCGCGCGCGGAGCGCAAGGACGGAGCGCGATGAAGCCGCGGCTGCCCTCGGATCCGCGCTCGCCGCCCGCCGGCGACGGGCCTCTGGAGCGCCGCGCCGGCGCGGATCGCGGCCGGCGGCTCGCGCTCGTCGTGCCCGGCCCGGAGCCCCTCGCGCCTGCGTCCGACGACGAGTTGCGCGCGGCGCGCGCGCTCGCGGAGGCGCTCGATCGCGGCGAGGTCCCGCTCGCGGACGCGCTCAGGGCGGCGGCCCGCCCGGCCGGGCTCGACAGGGCGGATCACGAGGCGCTGCTCGCGCGCGCGCTCGGCGACGAGGGCGCGCCGCCGACCAAGGTCGAGCTGCGCGCCGCCGAGCGCCTGCGGGAGGCGCTGGAGCCCCGCGCCGCTTCCGGCAGCGGGCCGGGGCGGGGCGGCGGCTCCGGCGGCGAGGGGGCGCTCGGCTCGCCTGACGCGCGCGACGAGCTCGCGGAGCTCGCCGTTGCGCTCCGGGCCGCGTGGCGTCCGGCGGCGCTCTCGGAGCTCCCGGGGCGCGCGCTCGTCGACCAGGCCTTCCGCGCCTCGCCCCCGCGCGGCCCCCGGCGCATCGCGCCGGTGACGATGGCGGCGCTCTCGACCCTCGCCGCGGCCGCGGCGGCCGTGGCGCTGATCGTCGGCCAGATCAGGGAAGAGCGCGCCTCCGTCGCGCGCGCGCCCGCGGGCGCTGCTCCTGCCGCGGCGCTCGCCGCGCGGCCCCTGCTGATCGAGGCGCGCTCGACCGCCGCGCTCTTCGATCCGGCCGCGCCCTTTCCGCGGGAGGGCGGTCAGACGGAGCGGATCGATCGCATCGCCGCCGCGCGCGCGTCCGATCTGCGCCAGAACCGCTACGCGGCGTGGGGGGTGCGCTGATGCGGGGCTCGCACCTCGTCGCCGTCTGCCTGGGGCTCTTCGCGGCGGCGCACCTCGGCTGCGCCCCGGGCGACGAGCGGGCGCGCGCTGCCGGGGGCCCGGGCGATCCGGCGTGCGCGTGCGCCCCCGCCCAGGTCGTCGATCCCACGCTCCTCGCCTTCCTCTCCAGGGCGCGCGCGGCGCACCATGCCGCCGACGTCGCGCTCGGTGCGGGCGATCGCGCCGCTGCGCTCCGCGCCCTGGAGGGGATCATCGCCGCGCCGAGGCCGCCGGGGGCGCCGCCGGAGGTCGCCGAGGTGACGGCGGATACCTACGCCCGGCTGGCGGAGCTCCGGAGCGAGGCCGGCGAGTTCGACGCCGCGGCCCGCGATATCGACGCGGGCCTCCGGTTGGCGCCGGCGCCTTCTCATTATCAGGGCCACCTCTACGAGGTCGCTGGCGTGGTCGAGGAGCGCCGCGCGAAGGCGCTCGAAGCGAAGGGGGATCGCGAGGCGGCGACGCAGGCCCGCGCGCGGGCGGTCGGGCTGCTGGAGCGGGCGATCTCGATCCAGGACCAGGTGATCACCGAGGCCCTGACGGGCCCCGGGGAAAAGCCGCGCTGAAGGGCGCGCTCGCCGTGGTCTGCAATTGCGACGGGCGCGCGTTCGTCGCTAGACTCGAGCGGGAGGGGGCCGCCGCTCGACCCGATGACGTTCCGTGTTCCAAGGCCGAAGCCCGGGTACGATCTCAAATCGCTCCCGCTGAAACCCGCGGAGGCGTTCCTCCTGTCCCGCATCGACGGCGTCCTGACGGATCGGGATCTGTCCTTGATCACGGGAATGTCGCACGGCGACACCGTCGAGGCGCTGCGCCGCTTGCGCGACCTCGGCGCGATCCTCCTTGACGGGGAGCCCTCCGGACAGCCGCCGCCGCGGGACGCCGCGCGGCGCGCGGCCGCGGTGGATCCGGAGAAGACGATGCCGTCCGGGTCCGAGGCCGCTCCGCTCGGCCGGGACGCGCTGCAGCAGATGGAGTCCCTGCCGCTCTACGATCCTGCCGAGCTCGACGAGCCGGTCGAGCTCGCCCCCGACAGGAAGCGGCGGATCCTCGACCTCTACTACCGCCTCGAGGATCTCAGCTATTACGCGCTGCTCGGCGTCGCGGATCAGGCCGACAAGAAGCAGATCAAGAGCGCCTACTACCAGCTCGCGCCGGAGTTCCATCCGGACACCTACTTCCGGAAGCAGCTCGGCTCCTACAAGCCGAAGATCGAGGCCATCTTCACGCGCATCACGCTGGCGCACGACACGCTGACGTCGAAGCAGCGGCGCGCCGAGTACGACGCGTACCTCGAGCAGACCCACAAGAACCGGACGATGGCGGCGCTGATCGAGCAGACGCCGCGCGACATCGCCACGATAACGACCGCCGTCGACGCCACGGTGCGCGCCGCCTTCGCCGATCCGCGCGACATGGGCGCGTCGCCCGGGCGTTATTCCTCCGAGCGCGCGCCCGCAGGGCAGGGCGCGTCCGCTGTGTCCTCCGGTGCCGCCGCGCCGGTTCAGCCGTCGCCGGCGCAGCCGTCCCCAGGAGGAGGCTCGCCCGACAACGGAGGCGCGCCGGCGCGGAGCGCAGCGCCGGCCTCGCCTGTCGCGCCTGCTCCCACCGCCAAGGACCGGCGTGAGACGTTCGCGCGCAAGCTCACGGGAGGATTGAGGCGCGCTCCGCCGGGGGCGCCCTCTGCGTCGGCGGCCGCTGCGTCCGGGGCGGCTACAGCGCCGGCCGCGGTGACCGCTGCGCCTCGGGTGGCCACCGCGCCGGCAGTTGCGACCGCTGCGCCTCGAGGGGCCACCGCGCCGTCCGCGGCGATCGCTGCGCCTCGAGCGGCCACCGCGCCGGCTGCCTCGGCAGGCGCCCCTGCGGCGCCGCCGAAGACCCCTTCCGGCGTGCGTTCGCCGGAGTCGATTCGGGCGGTCGAGGCGCTCAAGGCGCGGTACGAGAACGCCCGCAACGAGGCGCTCCGGAGCCAGATCGCGCGGTACTCCGACGTGGCTCGGGCCGCGCTCGATCGGAGCGAGTTCGCGAGCGCGGCCAACGCCTACCGGATCGCCGCGTCGCTGGCTCCGGAGGACGCCGAGCTCCAGACGGCGTCGGCCGAGGTGGAGCGCCTCGCGGCGGTGGCGCTGGCGGACGGGTACCTCAAGCAGGCCGAGTACGAGGCACAGAACGGCCGCTGGGTCGAGGCGGCGCTGAGCTACGTGAAGGTGTGCAACGGCCGCCCGGACGACGCCGGCGCGCACGAGCGGGTCGCGCACGCGACGCTCCACGCCGGGGAGAGCTCGCGGCGGGCGGTGGAGTTTGCGCGGCGGGCGGTGGAACTCGTGCCGACCTCCGTGGAGTACCGGATCACGCTCGCGCTGTCGTACGCGGCCGCGGGGCTCGCGAAGAGCGCGGCCGGCGAGCTCGAGCGCGCCGCCGAGCTCGCAGGGAACGATGGTAGGCTGCGCGGTCTCGTCGCGCAGGCGCGCGAGCAGGCCAAACAGCAGGGGAAGCAAGTCTAGCGCCGGCCCTTGCAGAAGGCGCGCCGGCCTCGGGCAGGCCCGGGGCGGCGCCTTCCGCATGGGCGGCGCACGATTGGCCCGCTCGGCTCCGCGAAACGGTCTAGCATCGTGGCCTCAGCGGCCGTTCGGGCCGAAGATCACAAGAGGAGCAGCGGCATCGATGGAGCGTGTCATCGGCATTGACCTTGGCACCACGAACTCGTGCGTTGCCATCGTCGAGGAGGGCGTCCCGACCGTCATCCCGAATCGCGGTGGGTACAAGACGACGCCGTCCATGGTCGCGATCACCGAGGCCGGCAAGCGGCTCTGCGGGCACATCGCGAAGCGGCAGGCGATCACCAACGCCGAGAACACGGTCTACGCCGCGAAGCGGCTGATCGGCCGGAAGTGGTCGTCCCCGCAGGTGAAGAACGCGATCCTGACCGCCTCGTACAAGATCGTCGAGGGGCCGCACGGCGACGTCCGCATCCAGCTGCGCGACAAGACGTACTCGGTCCCCGAGATCAGCGCGATGGTCCTCCAGGAGATGAAGCTGTTCGCGGAGGACTACCTCAACGAACCGGTCTCGAAGGCGGTCATCACGGTCCCCGCCTACTTCAACGACAACCAGCGGCAAGCGACGAAGGACGCGGGCCAGATCGCGGGGCTCGACGTCATCCGCATCGTCAACGAGCCGACGGCTGCAGCGCTCGCGTACGGGTTCGGCAAGAACGTCGAGAAGACGATCGCCGTCTTCGACCTCGGCGGCGGCACGTTCGACATCTCCGTGCTCGAGATCGGCGCGGGCGGGGTCTTCAAGGTCATCGCCACGGCGGGGGACACGTTCCTCGGCGGCGAGGACTTCGACGCGCGCGTCATCGACTGGCTTGTGCAGGGCTTCAAGGAGCAGCACGACGTCGATCTGCGGCAGGACCGGATGGCGCTCCAGCGGCTCAAGGACGCGGCCGAGAAGGCGAAGTGCGAGCTGTCCAGCGTCCTGGAGACCGAGATCAACCTGCCGTTCATCATCTCGAGTGCGCGGAACGAGGCGCTGCACCTCCAGCGGACGCTCTCGCGGGCCACGCTGCAGGAGCTGTGCGAGGACCTCGTCGAGCGGTGCATCGAGATCTGCAGCCAGACGCTCGAGGACGCGCGGCTCGACCGCGACGAGATCGAGGACGTCGTGCTCGTCGGCGGCATGACGCGCATGCCGAGGGTGCAGGAGGCCGTCCGCGACTTCTTCGAGCGCGAGCCGTGCAAGGGGGTGCACCCCGACGAGGTGGTCGCGCTCGGCGCGGCGGTGCAGGGCGCCGCGCTCGTGGACGAGACGAAGCAGATGATCCTGCTCGACGTCACGCCGCACGCGCTCGGCATCATGACGTTCGGGTCGAACTTCGAGGAGCTCATCCCGCAGAACACCACGGTGCCCACGAGCCGATCGAAGATCTTCACGACGAGCCGCGACAACCAGACCGCCGTCAAGATCCTGGTCATGCAAGGCGAGCACCAGAAGGCGACGGACAACGAGCTGCTCGGCGAGTTCATCCTCACCGGCCTGCGCCGTGCGCCGAAGGGGCAGGTCGAGATCGAGGTCACGTTCGAGATCAACAGCGACGGCATCGTCTCGGTGAGCGCGAAGGATCTGGAGACGGGCCAGCAGCAGTCGATCCAGGTCACCGCGTCGAGCGGCCTCACGAAGGAGGAGGTCGGCGAGATGATGGAGGCGGCGAAGGAGTACCTCGTCGATCGCCGCGCGAGCGACCAGTTCGAGGGCGTCCGGCAGGAGGCCGAGAAGCTCATCGCAGAGATCGAGCGGATGTTCCCGCAGGTCGAGCAGATCGTGGCGTCCAGCGACTTCGGCCGCGACGCCATCGGCAAGGCGCGCGGGATCGTGGAGCGCTCGCGTCAGGCCATCGGCCGGCGCGACGCTGCCGCGGTCAAGGAGCAGATGGAGGCGCTCTCGCGCACCCACCGGATGTTCAAGGGTGTCGTAGCCAGGCCACAGGGGTGAGGGATGGCCGCGATGAGGGAAGACGATGCGGTCGGTGCCGCCTGACTCCAAGACCCTGGACTCCTCCTGGGGGCTCGACGAGGTGGACGAGCTCGAGGACACCCAACCGGTCGCCTCGGAGGAGCTCCTCGCGCTCGCCGAGCTCGCCCGCGAGGAGAGGGGCTCACCCCGCATGGAAACCCCGCCCGCCGGCACGCCTCTGCAGCCGGACGGCGAGGGCAAGATCACGCTCCCGCCGCCGATCCCGGTCAGCGACTACGTGGCAAAGATGATGACCCGCCGCTCTCACTCGAGCTCCGAGATCACCGCCCAGCGGCACCGCCCTCCGGAGGCCTTTCCGCCGGAGGGGTATCCGCCCGTCCCGCCGCCGCGCAGGACGATCCCCTGGGAGCCGCCGCCCGGCTCCTCGTTCTCGGGCAAACACGGCGCTCCCGGCCGAGAGACCGCGAGGCTCGGCCTGGAGTGCGACGAGCCCGGGGTCCCGTCGCGGCCCGGCGGGCGGATGGGGTTCGGATCGCTCGACGCCGAGCGCGACTTCGGGTCGGAGCTCGACGACGATCTCCTGCGCGAGCCGAGCCCGTCGTACCCGCGCAGCTTCGGCGAGATCGACGTCTTCGGTGGCCCGCCGGTCGATGCGCGGGACGTCCACGTCCCCCCGGCGGCGAAGGGGCGCGTGCCTCGTCCGGACGACGGCGGGCCGCTGGGCATCGATTTCCGCCTCGATCTGGGGTTCGAGGAGCCGGGCCCTCCGATGGACGAGCCGCCGATCACGCCGCCGCCCGGCACGCTCCGTTACGGCCTGCTCGTGGAGGACGACGAGCCCGCGTTCCGCGGCGGGACGGGGGCGCTCGCCGGTTCGACCTCGTACAGGGTCTCGGGCGAGGCGCAGGGCGCGGCGCGCGCTCCGCGCCGATCCGAGACCGAGCGCGCGCCTGCGGCCGTCGCGAAGGCGGACAAGGGGGTTCATTCACGCGCGACCGAGCCCCAGCTGAGCGCCCAGGGGCCGCGGGAGCAGATGCAGCACCGGTTCGATCAGGGCGATTTCGGCGGTGCGCTCATCCTCGCGGAGGGCCTGCTCGAGGAGAACCCGAAGGACCGGATGGCGCGGCAGTACGCGGACAGCTGCGTCGAGACGCTCCGGCAGATGTACCAGTCGCGCCTCGGGGACGGCTCGCGGGTGCTGCGGCTCGCGGTGTCGCCGGATCAGCTCCGCTCGCTGAACCTCGATCACCGCGCGGGCTTTCTTCTCTCGTGCATCGACGGCTACAGCTCGATCGACGAGATCCTCGACGTGTCGGGCATGCAGTCGCTCGAGGCCTTGCGGCTCCTGTACGAGCTCGTGCAGGAGGGCATCGTCTGCAGCGTCTAGGCGCCGGCCTCGCCTGACGTCGCGGCGTCGCCTCATCGCTCCGAGCGGACCGCCGCGACCCCAGACCCGCCTTTCCGCGATGCCGCAAGCTCGCTAGGTTGCACCGGTGCGCACGGCTCTCCAGGCCGCTGTCGGTCTCCTCCTCGCGCTGCTCGCCGGCCGCATGGGCGCGTCGCTCCTCTCGACGGTCCAGCCGATCGAGCCCGACGCTCCGGCTTGGCGGTCGCCGGCCGCTCCCTCCGGCGCGAGCGCCGCGACGGCGCTGGCACATCCGGCGCCCGCGCCTCCGCCGGCCGCCGAGCTCGCCCACGCCGACCCGATCGCGAGCTACACGCTGCGCGCGAGCCTCGATCCGGCGGAGCACACGATGCACGGCGAGGGCACGCTGGTCTGGCGGAACGCGTCGCGCGAGCCGCAGCGCGAGCTGTTCGTCCACCTCTACCTGAACGCCTTCAAGGACCCGCGCACCGTGTTCCTCCGCTCGTCCATCGACGGCTTTCGCGGCGGCGAACTGCTCTATGATTACGGGCATATCCGGGTGACCCGCTTCGCGGTTCGCGAGATGGAAGGCGCGGACGTGTGGCCCCGCGGGAAGCCCACGACGCCCGGCGATCCCGACGACGAGACCGACATCCGGGTGGAGCTGCCGCGGGCCGTGGCGCCGGGCGAGGCGATCACGATCGATCTCGCGTGGGACGCGGACCTCCCATCGCTCGCGCTCAGGACGGGTCACCACGGGAGCTTCCACATGGTGGGGCAGTGGTTCCCGAAGATCGCGCGCCTCGAGCCCGACGGGCGCTGGGCGCACTTCCCTTACCACCGGCTCTCGGAGTTCTACGCCGACTTCGGGGCGTACGACGTGACGGTCGACGTCCCCGAGCGCTTCGCGGTCGGGGCGACCGGCCGGCTCGTGGAGGAGCGGCGGGCCGACGGGCGAGCGGTCCGCCGGTTCGTCCAGGAGGACGTGCACGACTTCGCGTTCGCCGCGTGGGACCGCTTCCGCGAGCTGCGCGCCACGACCGGCGACGGCGTCGCGATCCGGTGCCTCTTCCCCGAAGGGAGCGAGCGCGAGGCGGCGCTGGAGGTCGACCTGGTCCGGTTCGGCCTCGAGCGCTTCGGCGCGGCGTTCGGCCGCTACCCGTACGGGACGCTCACGATCGTGCACCCGCCGGAGGGCGCCGAGGAGGCGGGCGGCATGGAATATCCGACGCTCATCACGACCGGCGGCAGCTGGCTCTGGCCCGCCGTGGGCGTGCGCTTCGTCGAGGCGGTCACGGTGCACGAGCTCGCGCACCAGTGGTTCTACGGCCTCGTCGCGACGAACGAGCACCGCTACCCGTTCCTCGACGAGGGCCTCACCACCTACGCGGAAGCGGACGCGCTGCGCGCGCGCTACGGCGACGGCTCGTGGGCGCGCCTGCTCGGGCTCGAGATCGACCTCCGCGCGCAGTACCGCGCCGACGCGCTCACGTCGGGCCACAACGGCGCCGTCGCCCAGCCGGCCGCGGGCTTCGTCGACGGAAAGGACTATCTCGGGCTCGTGTACGGGAGGCCCGCGGTGCTCCTCGCGACCCTCGCCGGCGTGTACGGCGAGGACCTCGTGCAGCGCGCCGTCGGCCGCTACGCACGCGAGAACCGGTTCCGGCACCCCGGCCCCGAGGCGCTGCTCGACGCGGTGCGGCGGGAGGTGGGCGACGAGGCGGCCGAGGCTCTCCGAGCCGGGCTCTTCGAGCGCGCGTGGGTCGACTACACCGTCGAGGCGTTCGACGCATGGCCCGCGGACAGCGCGGCGCCCGCGGCGGCCGAGGCCGGGATCGAGGCGGCGGGCTACCGCGGTCGCGCCGTCGTGCGGCGCCGCGGCTCGCTCGTGCTCCCCGTCGACGTCGCGCTGCACGGCGAGGACGGGAGCGTGCAGCGGGCGCGGTGGGATGCGCGCGAGAGCACCGCCGCGATCCCTTACGCCGGCGCCTCTCCGCTCGCCGCGGTGGTGATCGACCCCGATCACCGGGTGCTGCTCGACGAGGACCTCGCGAACAACGCGCGCCGAGCGCGCCCCGACCTCCTCGCGCCCGGCGTGCTCTCGCGCGCGAGCTTCGCCGTGGGGCTCGCGCTCACGCTCCTCGGACCATGAGCGCGCCGGCGGAGCGGGGCGCGAGCGATCCGGGCTCGCAGGGGGCCGCGGTGGCCGAGCCCGGGCGCACGCGGCGCGCGGTGGGGCGCCCCGCCGCGCACGAGCGGCCAGCCGCGGTCGCGCTGTACTTCGGCTACCGGGCGCTCGCCTCGCTCGTGGTCGCGGCGCCGCTGTCCGTCTTCGTGGCCGAGATCGTCGGCGGATACCCGCGCGGCGACGCGATCCTCTTCGATCCCGGCGGCCTGATGCTCAGCGAGCTCGCGCGTCTCTCGGCGCACGCCGCCGCTGCCCTCGCCACGCAGCTCGGCCTGGGAACCCTGCTGGCCGCCGCGCTCGGGCTGCTCCCGCTCGCGGTGCTCCTCGCCGCGCTGAGCCAGAAGGGACCGCTCTCTGCGCAGGACCTGGGAGGCCGCGCGGCGCGCGCCCTGGGCCCGCTCGCGCTGCTCTGGGGCGTCGCGCTCGCGGCGCAGGTCGCCGCTGCGGCGCTCGTCCTGCTCCCCGGGACGAAGCTCTGCGCGGAGCTCCCGATCCTGCCGCGCGGCCGCGATCTTGCGGCGATTGCCGTCGCCGTCGTCGCGCTGGTACCGGTCGCGGCCATCGGCCTGCTCCACGATCTCGCGCGGGTCGCCGTGGTCGGCGAGCTGCGTGGCTTCTATACCGCCGTCTCCAGAGGGCTCGACGCGCTGCGTGGTGCTCCGCTCGCGGCCGTCTGGGCCTGTGCGTACCGGGGCGCCCTCGCGGTCGTCGCGCTCGCCGGCGGGGCGTGGGGCATGCACCTCGCCGGGGTCAGCTCCGGCCCGCGCGTCGCGGCCGCGTTCGCCGCGCAGCTCGCGGCGCTCGCCGCCGCGGCCTACCTGCGCGCCTCGTGGCTCGCGGCCGCCTTCCGGCTGCTCGATCGCTCCGCGAGCTGGCACGAGCACGACCAGCACATCGCGCCCGACGACACGGCCGGGTGATCGCTCCGCTCCGCGCCCGCCGCAGGCGGGCGGCCCACGGGGAGCGCGGCGGAGCGCAGAAGAAATCCTTGACATTCAGCTACATCCGCGTAACGTAGCCCGCCCGTGACCGACGCTTCCGGCGTAAGCGCGGGGCCCGCAGCAAGCCCAGGTAGCTCAGTTGGTAGAGCAGAGGATTGAAAATCCTCGTGTGGGCGGTTCGATTCCGTCCCTGGGCACTACCGTTCTCTTGCTTAGACCGGCGAGCAAACGCCGCCGTACCGTCCTCACACGCTAGCGTGAGCAGCCGTTCTGCACGGCGCAGCCGCTTGTCGTGGGTTCGCAGGTTTGCGAGTAACTCCTCCTCTCGCCAGCTGGCCTCGGCGGCTCGCTGCGGGTGAGCGCGCAGCGGTCTGTTCAGGAGTACTTTCGCGGGTTTGGCCACATCGGGTGACAGTGGAACTTGGTTCCGGTGCGGTAGCGATCCTGATAAGGTGACAGGGGGATCACTCGTTGCAACCTGAACACTCGGGAGGCGCCCCAGGGAACGGCGCCTCCTCATGGAGGCTCCCTCATGGCCGATCGTCGTGTCGACTCCTCGCGAAAGAGCTCTCCGGAAACGGCCTCCGCTTCCGACTCGGCGCCGCGGAGCCGGCCGTCCGCGCCAAGTAGCCAGGCCAGCGAGACCGCTCGAAAGAAGAAGATCCTCGTCGTCGACGACTCGCTGACTTCGCTGCTGTCACAGCAGCTGACGCTCGGGGTGGACGACTACGACATCGTCATCGCGCGCAACGGCAAGGAGGCCATCGCGAAGGCGATCGCGGAGCGCCCCGATCTCATCCTGATGGACGTCGTCATGCCGGCGATGGACGGCTTCCAGGCCTGCAGGTGGCTCCGCGCGTTCGATGCGACGAAGACCGTGCCGATCATCATGATGACGACGAGGAGCGATCAGACGAGCATCAAGATCGGCTTCGCGAACGGGTGTACCGACTACCTCATCAAGCCTTTCGACAGCAATATGCTGCTCACGAAGGTCCGCACCCACCTCGGCGAATAAGCGATCTCGCCCTCTCGGCGCGCGCCGGGCGCTGCTTCGATCGAACCCTGGCGACCGGAAAGGCCCTCCGCGCGCGGGAGCAGCTGGCAGGAAGATGCGACGGTAGGCGCCGCGCGAGGCCTGCCGCAACGCAACCGCGAGCGCACCTCGCGCGAGGTGCCCTGTCACGAGGGGCGCAGAGCAGCCACGCGGGCGCGCGTGACAGGTTCGGCGCCGGCCGTCGATCAGAAGAAGAACTGGGCCACGACGGCGGCGGACACGGGCAGTCCGGCGCACTCGCGCAGGTTCTCTATCACCGTGTTACACCCGGCGATGGCGACGTCTCTGCCGTCGCACACGAACTCATCGTCGATGCAGGAGATGGCCTCGTCGAACTGGTCCTCGCAGCCGTCGTACTCCGCGGATCTCTCGGCGTCCTCGAGGGCGTCCACGCACTCCACCTGGTCTCTTTCGCTGCACGAGCCAGTGCAATCGCACTTGTCGTCGCACAGGCCGGACAGCGAAGCACCACAGCCCGGAAGCATGGCGAGCGCGAGGGCGATCGTGAACGAGGGGGCGAGCTTCAAGGGGTATCCTCCGACCTGGACGCGCAGCGCGCGAGCTACGATGACGGTGGCCCTCTTATCGCGTCCGCGGAGGAGGCACAAGCCGCACGTGCGCCAGGGAGCTGGCCAGTGTGCGATACCGTCTCCCTCTCCCTCTCAGTTCCGCTGGCCCCGTCTCGCTCCTTCGGACTGCGCCGGCCAGAGCCGGCGAAAGCCGACGCCGAGGAGGGTGCCATCGTCGCGCCGCACCAGGCCGCCGAAGCGGCACTTCTCCACCAGCGTGCCTTCGGCGAGATCGCCGCCGTCTTGAAACCGGATGCGCTGGCCCTCGCTCAGGGCCGCGAAGACGCGCGCGTCGGCCGCGATGGCGATCAGCGACTCGGGCGCAGCGACGCGCAACGGCGTGAGGTCGACAGGGCGCGCTCGGTGAACAACGCCCCGGCGGGTCACGGGGTTCGCGAGGCCCAGGCCTCGCGCTTCGTCCGGGGTGGATGATGCCGTTGTGGTGGTGTCAATCCACACATCGACGGTGGTGCCACCCCTGTACAGGACCACGCCGGGGAGCGCCTTGCCCGTGGCGGTGGTCAACAGGACCAGCTCGCCCACGCCGGGCTCGGTCGACGCGCGCCCGCCGAGGCGCTCACGCACCGCGTCCACCGTGGGCGTGGCCGACGCAGGCGCCGTCGCGCGGTCGGCGCGGGCGAGGTGGAGCAGGGGGAGCGAGAACTTGCGCGTCATCGGCCCCAACCATTCTACGCGAACCGACGCGCCCTCGCCCGGGTGCGGCCCTGGAATCCGCGCCTGAAGCCGCCTGCGCGTCTCCCCTCAGGCCGACGCTCGCGGCCCCCGGTTACAGGCCGATGGCGCCGCGGTACATCCACCCCGTCTTGCCGCGGTGCTCGATCTTGTACCAATCGTTCTGCCGGCCAACGAGCTTGACCCGAGTGCCACGCACCAGCCGCATCACCACATCACCCTCCTTGGGCGCGCCGCGGACGAGCGCAGTATCCCAGCTCACCGTGGCCAGGCCGCTCACGGCGGTCTCGCTCGTGGTCGTGCCGGCGGCCTGCTCCTGTTCGCCGCCGCCGGCCTCCGCCTTGGCGGTGTCGGACTGCGCGCCCGGGGGATAGAAGGTGGCAGTGTAAACGAGGGAGTACCGGCGGTACTTGTGCGGGACTTCCTCGAGGGACACGTTCGAGAACTCCCGCGCTGCGCACTGGAGAATGCCGCTGACCGTCGAGGCCGGCAGGCTCGTCTTCTTCCCCTTGACGACCTGGACCTCCTTCTTCTCGAAGTTGAGCTCGAAGCCGATCGGGAGCTTGCCGTCCACGCCGAGCGCCGCCGGGCACTGGGCGAGCTCCTTCAGCCGGGGCAGCGCGATCGGATCGAACTGGAGCTCTCCGCAGTCCTCGACCTTCTTGTTCTTCTTGTCGGAGCAACGCGTGATCCTGCCGGGGCCGACCACGACCTGCTGCTGGTTCTTCGCGGCGGCCTCGGGGGGCTTGGCCTCGGGCTCCGCGGTCCCGGGCGCCGCTGCCGCGGGGGGAGGGGACGCCGGCGCCGCCGTGGCCTCGGCCGTCGCCTTGACGTCGGAAGGCACGGTCGGGCCGATGCGGACGCCGGCGAGCTTGGGCCACGCGACGCCGACGACAAACCCCACCAGCGCGATCACCCCCACCCGCGACCAGACCGGCTGCTCATCGCCGGGACGGGGGATGTCGACCGTCAGCGGGCGCTGCCTCTTCGCCATGTCCGCCTTCGCCATGTCCAGCACGTCGCCTAGCACAGGTGAGCCATCAGAACGAAATAGTCCGTTCGATCGGGCCGCGGACCGCTCAGTCGCCCGCGATGCCCGCCGCCTCGAGGAGCGGTCGCACCCGGGACTGCGCGATGGCGTAGACCGCGCGCACGCCGTCGCGCCGGGCGTAGACGACGTTCGTGCCGCGGAAGGCGTCGCCGGCGCCGATCGCGATCGTGAACGACCCCGTCGGCGCCCGCGGCGGGACGGCGGCGCTTTCCTCCCCCGGGGCGGCCTGCGGCCGGGAAAGCTCGACGGTGACCCGGAGGCGCGGCGGGCTGAGGCCATGGTGCCGCTCCGGCTCGCCCAGCGCGACGGCGCTTTCGGCCCGAAGATCGGCCAGCGCGTCCCGGACGCTCGCGGCCAGCGCGGCGGCGCTCGCCTGAACGGCCGCTCCCGCGATCGTGAAGCCCTCCGGCGAGCGCTCGATCACGACCGGCTTCGCGCCCCGAGGGGCCAGCGTCACCCGCGCGATCTCGTGCGGCGGGACGAGGAAGACGTCGCGGCGGAGCAGCAGGCGACCGGCCGCGGCCTCCAGCGCCGGCGGCGCGACGAACACCGCAGCGCCGTCCCCGGCGCGCGCGAAGGAGCCCGCGCCAGCGCGTGCACCGAGCGCCACCCGGGCCGCGCGCGTCGCCGCGCCGGTGCTTCCACCGCCGGGCTCCGGAGCGGGGTCGAGCTCGGCCTCGACCACGAGCCGGGGCGCGCCGAGCCCGTAGCTCGGGCCAGCATCCTCGGCGATCCAGCGCTCGGCCTGGAGGCCGGCGAGCAGCTCGGCGAGCTCGTCCGCCAGCCCGCTGTCGGCCGCGAGGCCCTCGCCGGTCGGCTCGACGAGCCGCCAGGCGCCCTCGCCCGTCCGGCGGAGCCGCTGGACCAGGCCGGGGCGCTCGATCCGCAGCGCGATGACCTGATCGGGGGTGAAATCGAACACCTTCATGGAGCGCAGCGACACCTCGGAAGGGAGGAGCGCGCCGGCGGCCAGGGCCGGGATCTCGGCGATCGCGCCGTCCTCGAGCCGCCGGACGTGCACCACGCCGGCCTGCTCGGCGCCGATCTCGAGCGTCTCGATCCGCTCCTGCGGCTCGCCCTCGGCGACCGCGCCCGGCGGCGTCGAGACGACGCGGAGGGTGGTCCGAGGCGAGGCGAGGCCGAGCGCCGCGAGATCGCTCGCCCCGGGCAGGAGGCGCGTGGCGCGGACGTCGAGGATCGCCTGGACCAGGGCGCGGCCCGTCTCCGTGGGGACAGGCCGGTCCTGCGGGGCCCGCAGGTGCCACTCGCCGCCCGCACGCGCGAGCTCCAGCGAACGCTCGCCGGCGGCGAGCTTCACCTCGGCGACCTCGTCGAGCGGCGCGGCGACCAGCGCGTGATCGACGAAGCGCGACGCCTCCTCGGTGAGCGGCTCGAGCACGCTCGCGGGCACGCAGGCCACCGCGCGCGCGGGCTCGCGCCGCGCCGCGACGACGTGGTCGGGCCGACCCGGGCAGGCGCCGCCCACGTCGATCACGCCGCGCTTCGCCGCGGGATCGCTCGGCTCCAGCGTCAGCGTGACCCGGGGGCCGCCGGACGCCGCGGCCTGCTGCGCTTCCTCCTCGGAGAGGAAATCCTCGGCCTGCATGCGGCCGAGCGCCGAGAGCACGAGGTCGAGCGCCGGCGCGCTGACCCGGACGCCGCTGCCCTCGGGCGAGCCCTCCGCGAAGCGGAAGCCGGCCCCGCGGCCGCCGCCCCAGGGGGCGCGCGAGAACCGCCGCGATCCGCCGTCGCCGTCGAGCGTGAGGCCCGAGAGCTCCGCGGCGACGTAGGGGACGAAGCTCCGCGAGCGGAAGCGATCCGGCGCCACGTCGAGGGCCGAGGCGAGCTGCTTCGTGATGACGAAGACGCCTCGGCCCGCGACCTCGGCGTAGACCGCGCCGGGCGGCGTCGGGGAGCCGCCGCCGAGCAGCAGGCGCTCGCGGCGCGGGCCCATCGCGAGCGCGATCGAGAGCCTGGGCGAGGCCAGGCCGAGGGCGGCCGGGTCGCTCGCCTCCGCGGAGACGCGCCGCTCCGCGGTCGCGAACTCCAGCGTGCCGAGGAGCTGGTCGACCGTGGGCTCGTCGGCCGGGTAGCGCTGCCCGTCGATCTCGACGTTCCAGGGGCGCTGGCCGGCGTCGTCGACCTCGCCGCGGGTGAGCCGCGCGGTCCGCGGCGCGCCGGGCGCGGCCATCGTCACGGTGAGCTCGGTGATCTCGTCGGGCCGCCACGCCTCGATCAGGTGCTTCTTGCGGCGCTCGGCCTCGTCGGTGGACACCGAGCCCCGGTCGAGGACGAGCAGCGCGACGGCCGCCGCGGCGGCGAGCGCGACCAGGATCAGCGTCGTCGCGTGCCGGCGCAGCGGCCGCATCACGGCGATCCTTCGCGCTCGGCCTCGGCCGACGCGCCGCGCGCGCCGCGTCCGGCCGGCGCGCCGGGGCCCCCCTTGTCGCCGGGGCGGCGCTCGGAGCCGCGCCGCGCCAGGTACACGGCGAGGCCGAGCAGGGCCGCGGCGAGCGGCATGTACACGATGACGTAGCGGAAGATCCCGGCGAGCGAGTCCTCGCTGATCCGCAGGCCCGCCGTGAACGCCGGCTTGTCCGGGATGTCGAGCATGGGCGGGCTCGCCGCGAGCCAGGACAGCGCGCTCTCGACGAGCACGGCTGTCCCGCGGAGCTCGGGGCTCTGCCAGTTCGCGCCGTAGAGCACGCCGGGCGAGCCGACCACCACGACGCGCGGCCCGTGCGCTGCGCTGGACCCCGCGGGCTTCGGCAGCTCCGAGGCGCACGCGACCGTGAGCGGACCCGGGTGATCGCCGTCACGCGGCTTCGGCTCGGACGGATCCCGGGCCCAGCTGAAGAAATCGACCATGCCGAAGGCCTGGTCGCTCGTCACGAGCAGAGGCGCCGGGACCACCGGCCCGCTCGCCGTGGGCGCGAGCGAGCTCGCCACCGTGAGCACCGGGCCGAGCCCGAGATCGGCCGCCTTGATGAGCCCCTCGGTGATCGGGTGCGGCCTGATGATCGGCGCGAAGGTCTCGCCGAAGCCCTGCGTCGACCGGAGCTTCGGGTCGAGCTCGAACACGAAATCCGACCGGAGCTCGACCCCTGCCACGGCGAGCAGGCCCGAGAGCCCGAGGTCCACGTACCGCTGATCGCTCTCGTCCGGCACGGGCCCGAGCGCGATCAGCGCGCTGCCGCCCTTCTCGATGAACGCGCGGTAGCGGGCCACGTCGCTGGCCGGCACCGGCTGGCTCGGCCCGGCGAGGACGAGCACCCGGCAGCGGTCGAGATCGACCTCCGGCGCGGGCTCCGGCGGCGCGGCGAAAGCCTCCTCCTCCTCGTCGTGGCCGTGCCCATCCGCGCCGCGGCCGCCGCCGAGCGCCACGACCTCGTAGTTGTTCTTGTTGAGCCGGTCCTTCAGCGCCGCGAGCCCGCCGGCGCCGCCGGCCTCGATCGACTTCTCGCCGTGCCCGGCCGCGAAGCAGATCAGCGGCCGCTCGCTGCGCAGGACGCTCCTGAGCGCGCCGGTGAGCGCCTGCTCGAGCCGCGGGCGCGACCGCAGGTCGTCCTCGCCCTCGACCTCGACCAGGTCGCTCGCCGTCAGGAAATGGGGCCGATCGCCGCGCGCGACGATGATCGCCGCGTCCGTGACGATGCGCCCGTCGTCCGTCTTGCCCGCGACGACGCCGTAGCGCTGCTGCACCGCCAGGAACTCCGCCGGGCGCCGGTCGGGATCGGTCACCTGGACCTCGATCCGCGGGTTCTCGGCCCGGTACGCGTCGAGCAGGTGCCGCACCGAGAGCGTCAGGGGGTCGCCCTCCGAGAGCAGGACGTAGACGCGGATCGGCTCCTCGATCGAGCGCAGCGTCGAGACGGTCGCGTCGCTCAGCGTGTACAGGCCGCCCTGCGTCCAGTCCCAGCGCCTGTAGTGGCGGGCGACGAGCAAGTTGACCAGCACCGCGAGCACCATCGCCGCGATGATCCCGACGCTCGTCGAGAGCTTCTCGCCGAGCGAGGTGCCCGGCGGCGGAGCCCCAGCTTGCGCGGGCCGCTCCCCGGACATCAGCCCCACCTCCACGCGTCCACCGCGCGCACGGTCACGAACAGCGGCAGCGCGACCACCGTCCCGTCGAACACGAGGCGGCGCAGATCGACGATCCCGCGGGAGAAGTCGTTCATCTGCGTCCACACCGAGACGTAAGCGCAGAGGTCGTGGGCCGGGCCGTCCGGGAAGATGAACTCGCCGATGCCGAGGATGAACATGCCCATCACCGCCATCGTGCTGAGCACCGCGGCCATGAGCTGGCTCTTCGTGAGCGCGCTGGTCATCGTCCCGATCGCGAGGTAGCCGGCGCCGACCGCGAAGACGGCGAGGTAGCTCGACCCCACGACCCGCCAGTCGAGCTCGCCGGTCCTGCCGATGAGGACGACGTAGAGCAGCGTCGGCGCCCACATCGCGACGTACGTCACGAGGGCCGCGGCGTACTTCGCCAGCACCACGCCGGCGGAGCCGACCGGCGCCGTGAGGAGCGCCTCGATGGTGCCGCTCCTGCGCTCCTCCGCGAAGAGCCGCATCGTGAGCAGCGGGCAGACGAAGAGCAGCGGCAGGTAGATCAGGATCGTCTGGCCGAAGAAGACCTGCACCGGGCCCGTGTCGGCGGAGAGCTCCACCTCGCCGGCGAACTGCGTCGCGATCAGGAAAAAGTGCACGCCCTGCACCAGCAGGAACGTGGTGATCAGCACCCACGCGAGCGGCGTCACGAAGAGCGAGAAGAGCTCCCGCTTGAAGATCGGCCAGAAGCCCCTCACCGCTGCTCCTTCGCGCCGCCCTCGCCGCGCCGGGCCGCGCTGCCCTTCTTCTTCCGGTTCCCGGCCGCCGGCCGAGGCGCCTCGCCGCCCTCCGCCCCGGATCTGGCCGGCTCTCCGGCGCCGCCCCGCGCGCCGGCGTCGTCGGCCGCGGTCAGCTCGGAGAAGACCTGCTCCAGCGAAGGGGCCCAGGGGACGAGCTCGCGCACCCCGAGGCCCGCGGCGACCAGCGCGGCGACGAGGCGCTCGGCGGCCTCGCCCGCGTCGGCGCCGGCGTCGAACTCGACCGTGAGCCGCGCCGCTTCGCCGGCGTCCTCCGCCTCGGCCGAGCGGACCTGCGCCGCGCCGCGCGCCACCGCGAGCGCCGCGTCCGCCGTCCCGCGCACGACGACGCGCGCGCCGGACGACCGGCGCATCGCGCGGATCTCGTCGATCGAGCCCTCCGCCACGAGCCTCCCGCGGGCGATCACGAGCGCCCGTGTGCACGTCGCCTCGACCTCGGAGAGGATGTGTGTCGAGAGGAGCACCGTGCGGTCACGGCCGAGCCGGCGCACGAGCGCGCGCACCTCGCGGATCTGGTTCGGATCGAGGCCAGCCGTCGGCTCGTCCAGGATGAGCAGCGGCGGGTCGCCGACGAGCGCGTCCGCGAGGCCGACCCGCTGGCGGTAGCCCTTCGAGAGGTGGCCGATCAGGACGCTCGCGACGTCCTCGACGCGCGCGTCGCGGAGGGCGCGCGCGACGGCTTCGCCGCGCGCGCGCCGCGGCACGAGCTTCAGCTCGGCGCGGAACGCGAGGTACTCCGAGACGCGCATCTCCGGGTAGAGCGGCGAGGTCTCGGGCATGTACCCGAGCGAGGCCCGCGCGCGCATCGGCTCCTCGGTGATGTCGTGGCCGGCGATCCGCACCCGGCCGGACGTCGCGCCGAGGAACCCCGCGAGGATGCGGAGGGTCGTGCTCTTGCCTGCGCCGTTCGGCCCGAGGAATCCGACGATCTCCCCCTGGTTCACCTGGAACGAGAGGTCGCTCACCGCCTGGTGGGGGCCGTAGGACTTGGAGAGGTGCTCGACCTCGATCATCGTGGCATCGGGCGCAGGGGGTCAGGGCCGCCGGCGCGGTGCGCGCGGGCAGGCCGGTCGATCGCGCGGAACGCTTAGCGCACCGGGCGGGGCAGGGGAAGCGCGCGCCGGGCTCTGGCGTGGTCTGGCGTGGTCTGGCGACGAGCGGCGCCGGCGAGTAGCCAGAGCCGCGCGTCTCTGGTAACCCTGCGCCGTCGCGCCCGGCGGCCCGGGCGCTCACGCCACGGGCCCCTCTGCAAGGCGACGCACCCGGTGCGCCGAGCGCCGCGGCCCCCTCACACCCACCGCTGCACGATGGATCAGACGCTCCTCCGGTCGTATTTCTCGACCATCTACGAGTTCCCCACCCCGGCGGGGACGCTGCGCGTCTCGCTGGACGGCGAGATCGTCCAGGATCAGGCCGGGCTTCCCGAGCTCCTGACCCGCAAGTTCGCGGTGCTCACCGCCTACAACCCGCGCTCGATGCTCATCCCGCGCCGGGTCAACGATCAGCGCCACCACGTCCTCCGCGATCTCCTGATCCTCGGCTGTTACCGGGTGGAGCCGTGCGTCGGCTCCGAGGCGGAGCCGGAGGGCATCTGGCGCGAGCCGGCGTGGCTCGTCCACGGCATGGACCGGGACGAGGCGATCGCCTTCGGCCGCGTCTTCCGGCAGAACACGATCGTGTTCGCGCAAGGCGGGCGGCCGGAGCTCATCATCACCGATCCGACAGCCGACGACATCGGCCGAACTTTCCAGGGGAACTGGCGGGTGCGGTCCTGACCCACGCGGCGGCCGTGGACGCGGATCGCCGATTCCATGTTGAAACGTACCCGCAAAATGTGGGTTCATGCCTAGGCGTTTAGGGATGGGCGGACCCGCCTCGCTCACCACATGAGGAGACACAGCAGAATGCGCACCCAGGTCACCCTCGCAGCGCTCGTCGCGGCGCTCGGGCTCGTCGCCGGCGCTGGCGGCTGCGGCCAGAACAAGGTCTCGGAGTGCAACGCGCTCATCGAGGTCATCAACAAGGGCGTTCAGAGCATCGAGAAAGGCACCAAGGCCGGCACCGACCAGGGCGGGTCGAGCGAGCTGAAGGCGATGGCCGACGCGATGGACAAGGTGGCGGCCGACGCGGCGCAGGTGAAGCTGACCACCCCGGAGCTGCAGAAGTTCTCGGGCGAGTACCAGGCCATGGCGAAGGACGTCGCCAAGGCGGCGCGCGATCTCGCGACCGCGGCGGACGCCAACGACGCGGAGAAGAGCAACGCCGCCCAGGCGTCGATCGAGAAGGCGATCAAGCAGGAAGATCCCCTCGTCGACAACATCAACAAGTTCTGCCAAGCGCCCTGACGGGGCGCGCCCCCGGAGCGCTCGCCCTCCGACCGCCGCGGGCTCGGCCTTCCCGCCCGCCACGCGGCGCCGCCTTCAGCGGTTTCCGCCCGTATGCCGAACAGAGCGACGGTCTCCCGCACAGGAGACGGGCCCAGATCGGCGTTTTCGGCGCGCAAGCGCACTCCTGTGCGCTGAGCACCGAAAACGTCGAGGTGGGCCCGTATCCGAAGCGGGTGACCGTCGCTCTAGGGGACGAAGCGGTAGCCGACACCGCGCACCGTCAGCAGGTGGCGCGGCGTCGTCGCGTTCTCTTCCAGCTTGTTGCGGAGCTGGAGGATGAAATTGTCGATGGTGCGCGGGGTCCCGTGGTGCGTCGGGCCCCAGACCTTGGCCTGGATCTGCTCCCTCGACAGGACCCTGCCGCCCACCTCGGCGAGGCAGAGCAGCACGTCGAACTCGGTCGCCGTGAGCTCGATCAGCGCGTCGCCGCGGCGGACCTCGCGCGTCGCCGCGTTGATCACGATGTCGCCGGCGCGCAGCTGCGCCCCGTCGGCGCGCGCGATCGCGTCGCGCCGGAGCACGGCCTTCACGCGGGCGAGCAGCTCGGCCAGGCTGAACGGCTTCGTGATGTAGTCCTCGGCGCCGAGCTCGAGGCCCATCACCTTGTCCATCTCGGCGCCGCGCGCGGACAGCATGATCGCCGGCAGGGTGCGCCGCTCGTTCCGGAGCATGCGGAGCAGCTCGAAGCCGTTCAGCCGGGGGAGCATGACGTCGATGATGATGAGATCGATCCCGCCGCCGCGGGCCAGCGCGAGCCCGCGCTCCCCGTCCTCGGCCACGAGGACGCGGTAGCCCTCGGCGGTCAGGTTCATCTCGAGACCCATCGCGATGCTGGGGTCGTCCTCCACGAGCAGGACGGTCCGCGCCGGTGTCTGAGGGGTTCGGGTCATGCTGAGGAGGTCCTCTAGCATGTTCATGTCCTGACCGGCGGCGGCCGCGCTACGGCGGCGCGCTCGCGTCGGCGCCGTGATCCGACGCGTCGTTGTGCGCCGCGGCGACCGCGGGCGCCGCGTGCGCGGCATTTGGAGCGCGTCGCTCGGCGCTCGCCTTGGGCGCGCTCCGGAGCGGGAGCACGAGGGTGAACGTGCTGCCCTTCCCGGGCTCGCTGTCGACGAGGATCTTGCCGCCGTGCGCCCGGATGACATGCTTGACGATCGACAGCCCGAGCCCCGAGCCCTCCTGCTGCCGGGCCAGGAGATCGTCGACCCGGTAGAACTTCTCGAAGATCCGCTTGTGCTCCGCGCGTGCGATGCCCTTGCCGTTGTCGCGGACCGTGAGCAGCGCCGACCGCTTGAGGACGTGGGCGGAGACGCTGATCTTCCTCGGCTGGCCGCCGTACTTGTAGGCGTTCGACAGGAGGTTCACGATCGCGTCGACGAGCGCGCTGCGATCGCAGAGCACGGGCGGGAGGTTCGCGTCGATGGAGACGTCGAGGTCGACGCTCCGCTTCTCGCGCGTCGGCTCGAAGGCGTGGATCGCCTCGTCGGCGATCTCCCCGAGGTGGTGCTCCGAGAGCTCGTAGACGCGCCGGCCGCTCTCCATCCGCCCCCAGTCGAGCAGCCGATCGATGAGCTGCTGGAGGCGGGCGCTCTCCTTGGTGAGCGCCTCGATGCAGCGATCCTCGCTGATCGTGTCGCCGCGCCGGAGCGTGAGGGTCTCGGTGAACATCCGGATCGACGTGAGCGGGGTGCGCAGCTCGTGCGAGACCTTGGACACGAAATCGGCCTGGAGCTCGGACAGGTTGCGCTCGCGCCGGAGGAAGACCCACACGAGGATGACCCCGGTCGCGAGCGTCCCGCAGAACGTGAGGACGATGATCCCCATGATGAGGTTGTACTGGGCCTCGCCGAGGACGAGCAGGAGGAAGCCGACGCCCGACAGGAGCACGCCGGGGATGATCACCAGGTAGACGAGGAGCTGGATGATCCGCCGGTAGCCGAGCGTGGTGAGGTCGCGCCTCGGGGTCCGCATGCCGGCAGCTTAGTGGGGCCCCGCGCCGCCGGCGAGCCGCCGCGAGCGCCCGCGCGCGGCTATGCCTCGATCCGCTCCAGCACGAGCGCGGGCGCCTCGGCGGGCGCCGGGCCGATCCGGAAGGCGGCGCGGACGCGATCGGCCGCGGCCCGCGCGTCGTCCGCCCGGCGCGCGTGGATGCGGGCGAGGGGCGCGCCGCGGTCCACGCGATCGCCGCGCACCGCGGCGAGCTCGATCCCCACGGCGGGGTCCACGCGCTGGTCCGCGCGCGTCCGCCCGGCGCCGAGCGCGACCGCCGACAGGCCGATCTCCAGCGGATCGACGGCGGCGACGTACCCCTCGTCCTGCGCGGCGACCTCGACCACGACGGGGGCGCTGGGCAGCCGGCCGGCGTCCTGCACCACGGCCGGATCGCCCTTTTGCGCCGCGATCATCCGCGCGAGGACCTCGGCCGCCGCGCCGCTCGCGATGGCGGCCTCGAGCTTCGGCCGCGCCTCGGCCGCGCTCGCCGCCGCGCCGCCGGCGATCAGCATCTCCTCGCCGAGGGCGAGCGTGCACGCGACGAGGTCGCCCGGCCCGCGGCCGTGCAGCACCTCGATCGCCTCGCGGGTCTCGATGGCGTTGCCGACGGCGCGCCCGAGCGGAGCGCTCATGTCGGTGAGCAGCGCGGAGACGCGCTTGCCGGCCGCCGTCCCGACGCGCACGAGCGCGGTCGCGAGGGCGCGGGCGTCGCCGAGGGTCTTCATGAACGCGCCGCGCCCGACCTTGACGTCGAGCACGAGCGCGTCGATGCCCTCCGCGAGCTTCTTCGAGAGGATGCTGGCGACGATGAGCGGGATCGACTCGACCGTGGCGGTCACGTCGCGCAGCGCGTAGATGCGCTTGTCCGCGGGCGCGATCCGCGCGGTCTGCCCGATCATGCACGTCCCCACCTCGCGGACGATGCGCGCGAACGCGTCGACGTCGAGCGCGACGTCGAACCCCGGGATCGCCTCGAGCTTGTCGAGGGTGCCTCCGGTGTGGCCGAGGCCGCGGCCGGACACCATCGGGACGGGGACGCCGCAGGCGGCGACGAGGGGGGCGAGGCAGATCGAGACCTTGTCGCCGACGCCGCCGGTCGAGTGCTTGTCGACCTTCCGTCCGGGTACGCTCGACAGATCGAGCACGTCGCCCGAGTGGAGCATCGCGCGCGTGAGCGCGACGGTCTCCGCGTCGTCCATGCCGCGGAAGAAGATCGCCATGAGCAGCGCGGCCATCTGGTAATCGGCGAGCTCGCCGTCGCTGAGGGCGCGGATGATCCGCGCGATCTCGTCCTCGGACAGGCGCCCGCCGTCGCGCTTCTTCGCGACGAGCTCGACAAGGGTCTGCATCGGCGTCGAGCTTACCCGGGTTCGCCCCTATTTGTCCCTGGCGCGGGCCCCCCTATGGTCGGCGGGAGCGCGCGGACCGTCCCCGCAGGAGAGCGGACACGGCACAGGGAGCGGTCGCGCGGGAGAAGGGAGCCGCAAAGGGCCTCATGAACAGCCTCCTCTATGCCCGGGCCCAGATGGGCCTGTCGCTGGCATTTCACATGATCTTCGCCGCCGCCGGGGTGGCGCTGCCGCTGATCATGGTCATCGCGGACGCGCTCTGGCACCGGACGGGCGATCGAGACTACCTCGAGTTCTCGAAGCGCATGGCGAAGGGGACGGCGATCCTGTTCGCGGTGGGCGCCGTGTCGGGGACGGTGCTCTCGTTCGAGCTCGGGCTCCTGTGGCCGAGCTTCATGGGGACGTTCGGAGAGGTGATAGGGCTCCCGTTCTCGCTCGAGGGGTTCGCGTTCTTCACGGAGGCGATCTTCCTCGGCATCTACCTCTACGGGCGCGGCAAGCTCTCGCCGAGGCTGCACCTCCTCTCGGGCGCGCTGGTCGCGCTGAGCGGCGCGCTGTCGGCGTTCTTCGTGATCCTGGTGAACGCGTGCATGAACCACCCTGCCGGGTTCACGATGGTCGACGGGCGCCCGGCGGACATCGACCCGGTCGCGGCGATGTTCAGCCCGCCGTGGAAGCACGAGACGCTGCACGGCATCCTCGCGTGTTATCAGGCGACGGCGTTCGTGATGACGGGGATCCACGCGCTGGTGCTCCTGCGGCACCCGTCGAGCCCGCTGTTCCGCAAGGCGTTCGCGGTGACGTTCGCGGTCGCCGGGGTGACGGCGCTGGCGCAGCCGCTCGTCGGTCACTACGCGGCGGTGGAGGTCGGGACGGGGCAGCCCGCCAAGCTCGCGGCGATGGAGGCGCACTTCGAGACCTCGGCCCGCGCGCCGCTCCTCGTCGGCGGCCTGCCCGACGTGGAGCGGGGCGAGGTCGACTACGCGATCGAGATCCCGGCGGGGCTCTCGGTGTTCCTGCACGCGGATCCTGACGCGGTGGTGCCCGGGCTGGATGCGGTCCCGCGGGACGAGTGGCCGCCGGTCACCGCGACGCACCTGTCGTTTCAGGTGATGGTGGGCGCGGGCTCCGCGATGGCGCTGCTCGCGGTGGTCGGCGCGGTGCTCGCGTGGCGCCGCCGGGGGATCCCGGATCAGCGCCCCTTCCTCTGGGCGGCGATCCTGGCGAGCCCGCTCGGCATCGTGGCGATGGAGGCGGGCTGGCTGGTGACGGAGCTCGGTCGCCAGCCGTGGATCGTGCGGGGCGCGATGCGCACGCGCGACGCGGTGACCCCGTTCCCGCACCTCGCGGCGCCCTTCTGGACGTTCACGGCGCTCTATGTCTTTCTCGGCGTGGTGGTGGTCTACCTGCTCGTGCGCCAGCTCCGCGCGGCGCCGCTCGGGGTGACGGGCGGCGGCGGCGCGCCGCTCGGGGGGACTGGCGGCGACCGCGCGACGGGCGCGTCCGGGGGAGGCGAGGCCGATGCGCACTGAGTGGTTCATCGGCGGGGTGATGATGGCGGCGCTCGTGCTGTACGCGCTGCTCGGGGGCGCCGATTTCGGCGGCGGCGTGTGGGATCTGCTCGCCTCCGGCCCGCGGAAGCGGGAGCAGCGCGCCCTCATCGAGCGGGTCATCGGCCCGATCTGGGAGGCCAACCACGTGTGGCTCATCCTGGTCGTTGTGCTGCTCTTCACCGCGTTTCCTCCCGCGTTCGCGGCGATCTCGATCGCGCTGCACGTCCCCCTCACGCTGTTCCTCGTGGGCGTCGTGTTTCGCGGCTCGGCGTTCAGCTTCCGCAGCTACGATTCGCGGGGGGATCGGCGGCAGAAGCGCTGGGGTTTCGTCTTCTCGCTCGCGAGCGTCATCGCGCCGGTGCTGCTCGGCATGATCGTGGGCGCCGTGGCGTCCGGGCGGATCCGGGTGGCGTCGGGGGTGGTGACGAGCGGCTTCTTCGCGCCGTGGCTCTCCCTGTTTCCGTTCGTGGTGGGGCTGTTCGCGCTGGCGCTGTTCGCGTTCCTGGCGGCGGTCTACCTGACCAACGAGGCGAACGAGCCTGCGCTGGTCGACGATTTCCGGCGGCGCGCGCTCGCCGCGGGCTGCGTTGTGGCGGCGCTCGCGCTGGCGTCGTTCGCGGCGTCGTTCCAGGGCGCGCCGCGCATTCGAGAGGGGCTGACGGATCATCCGATCACGTGGCCGCTCCACGTCACGACGGGCCTCGCGGCCACCGCGGCGTTCTTCGCGTTGTGGACCCGCCGTTTCCGTCTGGCGCGCTTCGCGGCGGCGGCGCAGGTCACGCTCATCCTGCTCGGCTGGGCGGCCTCGCAGTACCCGTTCCTGGTGGTGCCGGACGTGACGCTCGAAGGCGCGGCGGCGAACCCGAGGACCCTGCGATTGCTTGTCTGGGTGCTGGGCGTCGGATCCGTGCTGCTGTTCCCATCGCTGTACGTGCTCTTCCGCGTCTTCGGCAGCGGCCGGGCGGGGGCTGCGTCGGACGGCGACGACGACCATTGAGCGGGAGTGGGGCCGACGTACGTGGAAGTCGCGGTGGCCAAATTTGATGCACCACCTCGACCTACCTGCAGGAGAGGCGTGAGGACGGCTGGCTGAACAGTGGCTCTGTGTCCGTCCGGGCGCTAGGGGGCGATGGCGCGATGCCGGTCGCCCATTGCCTTCCTGGGACCTGCAACCCGCTCTCGCGGCGCCCTCGAAAAAATGCGAACGCTTTCGCGAGCCTCCCCACGGCGGTCGAACCGTGTTACGCTCGAAGGCGCGAAGTTTCAGGATGCTTGTGGGGGAAGGAGCCCTGTAGAGATGGCGAACATGGCTAGATACCGTCGACACGCGATTGTGGGGTTACTTGCAGCGACAGCCGGTGTGACGGGCTCGTTCGCCGCGTGCACAGACTCGTACAGTCACGCGCTCACCGGCTCCGGCTCGGGCCCCACCGGGACCGGCGGCGGCGCCGGCACCGGCGGCGCGGGCGGGGAGGGGGGGAGCACGGGGACCTTCGGGGAGGGGGGTCGGTGCGATTCGACGTGCTCCAATGATCTGAAGAAGGTCATCAGCTGCAATGGCGTTGCGCTGGAGACTTGCGGCCCAAAGGAGGGCTGCGTCAACGCCGAGTGCGTGCCCAACCCGTGCGAGGCGGCGGAGAGGTCGAAGAGCTCGTATGGATGCGACTACTGGGCGTTGAAGACGGCCCTGATGCCGACCACCAAGGGCGCGTGCTTCGCCGCGATGCTCGCGAACACATGGGAGTTGCCGGTCAAGATCAACGTTGAACGCGACGGACAGCAGCTTCCGGTCGAAAACTTTGCCTACATTCCGACGTGGAATGAGGTCGAGAGCAAGGTAGATTACCAAAAATACAATGCGAACGACGGGCTTGCTGTCGGGCAGGTCGCGGTCCTTTTCCTTTCAAGGAAGTCTGCCGCGGCGAGCGTTGAAGACTGTCCCATGGAGGGAGCCCTCAATCTGGACAGCGGTGTGGCAGGGACCGGACGCGGAAGCGCGTTCCACATCACGACGGACTATCCCGTCGTAGCTTATCAGATGCTTCCCTATGGTGGTGGGAAGGCGGCCTTTACCTCAGCGACGTTGCTTCTGCCTACGAGCGCCTGGGCAACGAACTATGTTGCGATCAATGGGTACTCGGAGTCGGAGTCAGTGTCACCAGAGGACTACGCGGGCGCGTACCCATCGCTGGCTATCGTCGCCCACCAGAACGGTACCGACGTGACCATCCTGCCGAAGGTCGACGTCGTGGGTGGCACGAACGTCGAACCTGCCAGCAGCGGGGTAGCGAAGACGTACACGTTGAACGCCGGCGAATTCCTGCAGATAACTCAGAAAGAGGAGTTGACCGGGAGCCCCATCGAATCGACCAAACCTGTGGGCGTCTTCGGCGCCCATGCTTGCATGGTCGTGCCGAACACCACCGGCGATTGCGATTCAGGACAGCAGCAGATAGCGCCTGTCAGGGCCACTGGCAACGAGTATGTGGGGGTTCGCTATCGGAACCGCATCGCGGATCGCGAAGAGTCTCCCCCCTGGCGAATCGTGGGCATGGTCGACGGTACGGAGCTCACCTGGAAGCCGTCCAAGCCGGAGGGCGCTCCGGATGTCGTCAATCTCGGCGAGGTATATCAATTTGAATCCGGTGAGCCGTTCGTCGTCAAGAGCCAGGGGGTGAACGCTCCGTTCTATGTTGGTCAATATATGACGGGCGGGGACGCGTACATGACGATCGGCGATCCAGACTGGATCAATGTGGTTCCGCCGTCTCAGTTCCTGGATTATTACGTGTTCTTTACAGATCCGACCTACCCGGAGACGAGCCTCGTCGTCACCCGTACCCGGTCGAAGCTGAATGGCAATTTTGCCGACGTGGCTCTGGATTGCGTGGGCACGCTCAGCGGATGGAAGCCTATCGGCGACTACGAGTACACCATCGTCGACCTCACGACGGGGAACTTCGAGCCGGTCGGCGGCTGCGTGAACGGCCGGCACGAGATGCGGAGCGATCTTCCGTTCGGGGTCACGGTCTGGGGGTGGGGAGCAATCCAGCAGAATTACCGTGTGTCCTACGCTTACCCCGCCGGTGCTGGGTTCCTTCCGATCAACGACGTCGAGATACCTCCGACGGCAAACTAGTCGTGGCAGGTGTACCCAGCCTGCATCGGCATCAGCGATCGTTTCATTCTACAACGTACGACCGCCGAGCGATTGTCAGTTGGCCGAGCAAGCAGCCCTTTCTGCTCGAGCCAAGAGCGTCGGACACATTCATTCTGTGAAAACTGGGATGGCGCCTGCTTCTTCTGCTTGCGCAATACAGGGGACTGTGTTCCTCCTTGATTTCTATGGAAGCACGCAGGCGCGATGGCCATCTGTTCTCGATGAGCCTATCGATCGCGGTAATCATCTCCGTGTCCGGATGCGGTACGATCCTCGGCCTGGATGAGTTCTCTGATGCCGACCGCTCATCAACGGGCACCGGCGGCGGCGCAACGGGCACCGGCGGCGGCGCGATGCAAGGATCCGGTGGTTCCGGTGGTGGAGCAGGGACGTTTGAGGCACCGACAATGCCGATCCTCCGGCTTCCGCTAAATGATGCATATGTAGGCACCATGCGGAAGAATGGGTCCAGGCGGCCCACGTTCGTGTGGGAGGCCTCGACGGTGGCGGGCGACGTGCCCATCGAGTACGAATTGCAGTACAGCAGCGATCCGGCGATGACTCACGCCGTGTCGGTCGTTACTGAAGAGGTCGTACACAGGCCGGAGGCGGACTTGGAGGGGTCGCTGCTTCCTCCTGCCGGCCAGCGTTACTACTGGCATGTGCGCGCTTGCTCGCAGCGGCGGTGCTCGGATTTTTCTCCTGCTCGCTGGATTAACGTTGGCCGAACCAAATGCGATTTCAATGCCGATGGGTTCGATGACGTCGCGGTGGGCGCGGTCGGTCTGACCACGACGGCAGGTGCGACCTATTTCTACTACGGGGCGGCTGAGTCTCAGTTTGGTGGGCAGCCCAGCGGGGTAGTTTTCAGCCCCGATGGGGCGGGGGATGGCTTCGGCGCTTCTCTTGCGTGTGCAGGGGATGTCGATGGAGATGGCTACGCCGATGTCGTCGTAGGAGCTCCCCGTGGGGAATCCGGCAAGGCGATCATCTACCGGGGGAGCGGTCGTGACACCTTTCGCGGAGAGATCATCGCAACGCTTCCTGCTGCGGGGACTTACCTCGCCTCCGCCGGTGACGTCAACGCTGATGGTTTCGGTGATGTGATCGTCAGCAGGGAAGATCCTCCCTCCGGGTATCTCTATTTTGGTGGACCATCGGGGATCGAGAATCTGTCGAACCCCGTAATTTTGGAGGCCGACGTTGATGCGGGCACACAACTGTCCGGGGTAATCGTGTCGGCCGCGGGAGACGTCAACGGTGATGAATTCTCAGATGTGATCCTGGCGGTCGCAGCTCATGGACTTCGCGTCATTCGCCTGTATTTCGGGCATCCAGGTCAAGGGTTCGATGTCTCGCCGGCCGTCGAGCTTGAGGCGCCCCCTGACGATCCCGAGTTCTTTTCGTCGATCGCCGCGGCGGGTGATGTTAACGGTGACGGCTTCGGAGATGTTATCGTTGGGTCTTCAACGGCCGATCGCGCATACCTCTATTGGGGCGGCCCCGAAGGCATAGCCTCTACCCCGGATGTCACGCTTGTCGGGGGATCCCGTACTCGCTTTGGTACTGCTGTGGCCTCGGCGGGCGACATGAACATGGATGGCTTTGACGAAGTGGCTGTGGGGTCGTCTGACGCTGCATCTCGTCCAGGTGTCGTGTATGTGTACGAGGGCGGCCCTGGGGCAGCGTTTGATGGTGTGCCAGATGTTGCGATGTACAGGCCTGGTGACACGCAGCGGGGCTTTGGTAGCGTTCTGGGCTCGTCCGGCGATGTGAACGGCGACGGCTACGCGGATCTCACGGCAGGGGCTCCGTTTGCCAGTGTCGCGTATATATACTTCGGAAGGTCGGATCTCGTGGCTACTCCGGAGGCAGACGCGTCAGTGTCGCAGCCTCATGACTCTAGCCGGCCCTTTGGCGTGGCGGTGACGAAATGGTGACGCTGTAACTGCTGGACCAGCGATGGCCTCTCGCTGCTGGTTGCTCAGCGCTTCGGGGTCGACCCGCTCGGTGCGTAGCTACCTGTGTTCAGGCTCCGGAGCGGCTCCTGGACTCGTCTGATCACTCCATCGGCCCTTTGCTCAGACTGGCGTCTCTCCGCTGCAAGGCCGCTGGTGAACCCACTCCCCGTCTGCACACTGCCGGGGCGTATCGCCGACGCAGTCGCGCTCGCCGTGCGCGCAGCCCCCGGCGCCCGAGCTCGAGGCGCTGTCGCCGCCGGCTCCGCCTCCCCCAGCATACGCCCGCGGCGCGTCCTTGAAGTCGTCAAGCCCGAGCGCCAGGCCGCAGCTCGTCATCCCGGCCGCAATCGCCAGCGGAGCCATCCGCGCGCCCGCACCGTGGCCCGCTCGCCGCTTTTTCTCCGTCGCCACGCGGCCCACGCTACACACCGTACCGAGGACGCGGAAGCTCTGCGCGCCAAGCCCGCCGCCCCAACCCCGCGCGCCCTGGACACAGCCGCCCGCTTCCGCGGCGGTTCTCGCACCTCCTGGTTCGACCCAGGAGACATCCTCCCCCGGCCCGAGTAGGCTCCCGCCCGGACGCCGGCCCGCATGCGGCGGAACGCCCGCGTCAACCTCGTTTTTCGAGCGTTGCTTGGAGGACAGCTCACCGTGATGGATCGACGAAACCTGCCGGGCCGTGCGCCGCGACGCCCGTCGCGCCTTCGCTGCGCGCTGACCGCAGCGGCCCTGGCCGCACCGGCCCTCGCCGCGCTGGCGCCCTCCGCCGCCCGCGCGCAGGACCGGACCTTCTACCTCGATCGCCTCAGGATGGCCGGCGCCCCCGACGACGGGATCGGCGTCTGGCGCCCGCACATGGGGGAACGGACGCGCTTCTTCGGGCAGCTCGGGCTGGGGGTGTCAGTCCACCCGCTCCGCGACGACAACTACGTTGACAACCTCGCCCTTGAGGAGCGGCTCGAGGGCGACGGGCCCGTCACCTCCCAGCTCATCACGTACCTGAACGCGGGCGTCGAGATCCTCGGCCGCGGCGCCCTGCAGGTCGGGTTCCCCATCGTCCTGTTCCAGGACGGCAACCAGACCTACCACCGCGAGCTCGGCCTCAACCAGAGCGTCGACCTGAAGACCGCCACCCCGATGGACCTCCGGATCGACGCGCGCTTCGTCGCCCTGGAGCTCGACGAGCGCCGCTTCCGGCTGGGCCTCACCGGCGCGGTCTTCGTGCCCATCGGCAACAACTACTCCTTCGCCGGCGACCGGGGCGTGAGCAGCTCGTTCGGCCTCGGCGCCGAGTACGACTTCAAGGATTTCTTCGTCACCCTGAACACCGGCGTCGCCATCCGGCCGCGCGTGCAGCTCCACGAGCTCGTCGTCGGCAGCGAGCTCACGTACGGCGTCGGCGGCTACGTCCCGCTCCTCGACGGCAAGCTCCGCCTCGGGGCCGAGATCTTCGGCTCGTTCGGCCTCCTCAAGGAGACCGCGGGCGAGCTCGATGCCTCGCCCATCGAGTGGCAGCTCAACAGCAAGATGTTCCTCACCAAGGACAAGGCGGTCTACGTCGGCGCCGGCGTCGGCACCCGCATGAGCGGCGGCTACGCGCCCGATTTCCGGGGGGTCGCCCTCGTCGGCGGCTCGTTCGGCATCGCCGACTCCGACGCCCGCTCGCCCGGCTTCAACTACGTGATCACGGCGGAGAAGGACGCCGACGGCGACGGCTACCCCGACGTCATCGACCTCTGCCCGGAGGACCCCGAGGACGGCAAGCAGCCCAAGCCGAGCGACGGATGTCCGGACATGCCCGACCGCGACGGCGACGGCATCCCGGACGTCGTCGACAAGTGCCCGGACGACCCCGAGGACAAGGACGGCATCGACGATCGCGACGGCTGCCCCGAGGAGGACGCGGATCAGGACGGCATCCCCGACGCGCAGGACAAATGCCCGAAGGAGCCGGGGCAGGTCGTCGTCGAAGACCCGGAGAAGAACGGCTGCCCGTTCTACATCCGCAGGATCACGGGCTCCGCCGAGATCGAGATCATGAAGCAGGTCGAGTTCGAGTTCGACAGCTCCAGGATCCTCCCGCAGAGCTATCCGATCCTCGACGAGGTCGTGCGCCTGCTCAAGGCGAACCCCGAGATCAAGCTGCTCAGCATCGAGGGGCACACCGACAACCAGGGCACCATCGACTACAACGACCGGCTCGCGCACAACCGCGCCATCGCGGTCAGGGTCTACCTGATCAACAAGGGCGTTCAGTCGGAGCGGCTCACCTCCGTCGGCTATGGCTCCCGCCGGCCGCTCCTGTCCAACGACACGCCGGAAGGCCGGCAGCGCAACCGGCGCGTCGAGTTCCATATCAAGTCGCAGTCGATCGAGGGCCGGTAAGCTCCAGCCGGAGCGGCTGGCCGCTCCTCCCCCCGAGATCAAGCGACGTTTGCGTGCACGTGCCCCGGCGTGTGCACGCAAACGTCATCTCCTGCGAGCCGGCCGGATTCGGCCCGGCCACGCGGGCGCGTCCCACGCAAGCGCGCTCCCGGGGATCGGCGTTCAGTCGTCGCGGTGCGCGAGCGCCGGGCGACTGTGGTCGCACTTGCCGGGGATCGGAAAGCCGCAGACCGCCTCTTCCGTCAGGCAAACCTGCTCCGCGGGACACTGCTCCGGATCGAGGACGCCGGGATCGCAGGGACGAGAGCAGAAGTCGGGCCTCGCCAGCGGGGCGTCGTAGCGGCCGTTGCCATCGACATCGATGTATATCGGGTTGGTGATCGCGTAGGGCGGGACCGGCGACCAGTCGGGCACCGTCGGCGTGGGCGCGAACAGGGCGCTGAGCGCGGGGATCCTGCCGAACGCGTCGCCGGCCAGCCGGGAGAGCTGGATCTCACCGAAGGGGACGTCCAGGGAGACAGGGCTCATGAGGTTCCTGTCCTCGAGCCCCATGGCGATGATCACCACCCACGAGTCGCGATCCGGCGCCGTGAAGGTGACCTTGCCGCGCACGTCCACGATCGCGCTCGGCGGCATGGCCGGCTCCAGCAAGCGGACCATCCCGCCGTTCAGGTAGATCTCCACCCGATCGACGCCGAACCAGCTCGCCGTCTGGACATCGAACAGGAGCTCGAGCGACTCCCCGGCGCTCGCCGCCGCCACCTCACCGTACGTCTTGCCGCGGATCGTCGCGCGGATGAAGGGGCCGTACGTCGCGAAGGCGTGCGCGCCCCGCAGGCTCTCGACCGCGGCCGGCGTCTCGAGGGCGGCGGGGGAGTCGGTCGCGCTCCGGAAATAGGTCCGCGGGAAGCCCGGCTCCTTCGACCCGTCGTGGCTGTCGCTGCTGGCGATCTGCGCCGGGGCGAAGCCCCGCTCGAGGTAGCGGAAGTAGTCGTCCACCTGGCCCGCGCGGTACGTGCACGGCGCGTCGCGCGCGTCCTCGGGGACCGGATCGCCGCCGAGCGCCGCGGGCCCGCAGAGCTCCTGGCTGTCGGAGGTCGTTCCGGAGAAGCCCCAGTCGTTCGCCTGCTCGTCGGGTGTTCGGGCGAGGATGCGCTTCATCAGCGCCCACGCGAGCTCGGTGCGGGCGCGGCGCTTGCAATCGGAGTCGGAGACCGAGAGCGCGATAGCGGCGGCAGACGCGCCTGCGCCGGGGGCGCCGCCCGCCGCGGACGTCGCCGCGCACGGCGCGCGCAGCCAGCCCGCCACCTCGGGGCACGCCGCCTCGATCTCGGCGGCGCTCCCGGCGGCGTTCAGCCGCGCGAGGCAGCGGTTCCAGTCGACGACCTCGGCCACGCTCGGCGTGCGCACCAGATCGAACCGCTTGCCGTTGATGACCTCCATCGCGTCGAACGCGCAGCTCGCGGTCCGGAAGACGGGGTTGTTCTCCTCGAGGAACGTCGGCGTCCGGCCCATCGTGTAGGTGTCGACGCCGAGCTGGTCGATGTAGCCGAAGAAGCCGTCGCGCGGGTGCGCGACGATCGTCAGCGGCGCCACGGTGCCGTCGCCGGAGGCCCGGATGGCGTCGAGGATCGCCCCGCCGGGCTCGCACGTCCAGTCGTGCGCTCCGTGGCCCGGGACGTCGAGCTCGTCGTACCCGAGCGGGAACCCGATGAAATGCCCCTGCTCCAGCGTGGTGATCTCCGCCCCGATCGCCGTGGCGAGGTGAGGCGCGAGCCCGAGCGCGCGCGCTGTCGGCTGGTAGTCGGTCTCGACGTCGTGGTCGGTCGACACAGCGAGCTCCACGCCCTCCGCCGCCACCGTGGCCACCCGCCGCGACAGCGCCATGCCGCTGTCGAAGCTCGGCTCGGAGTGGAGGTGCATGTCGGCCGACATCCACCCGCTCGTGTCGACCTCGCGCACGAGCGTGGCGTCGAGATGCAACGTGCGGCCCGGCGCGAGCGTGACGTCGCGCTCCACGTAGATGCCGTACTCGATGCCGCGCGACACCGTGATCTGGTATCGCCCGGGCTCGATCTCGACCTCTCCCTCGCCGGTGGCCGTGATCTCGACGGCGCGGTTGCCGTTCCCGAGCCGGCCGTCGCCGAGGTAGACCCTGCGCCGGCCGTCGCCCGGGAGCCTCCGCCCCGCCTCGTCGAGCGAGGCGAAGGCGAGCTTGGCCGGCACCCGCTGGCCCGCCTCGTCCGCGACGCGGTAGCGCACCCTCGCCGGCGCGGGGAGGCGCGGCGACACCTCGACCTCCTGTCCGGCCCGCAGGCTCACCCGGATGGGCGCCGACATCGCCGTCCCCGCAGCGTTCCTCGCCACGAGCAGGTAGCTGCCGGGCGGCAGGGCGCCGCGGAAATCGCCGTCCTCGGACGGGTCGAGGCCGAGATCCGCGTCGATCTCGTCGACGAGGCCCACGTCGCCGCGCGCCTCCCGGTTGGCCGCCACGAGCTCGTCCAGCGAGGCGAAGGGCCGCGCGGGATCGGGATCGGCGAAGACGAACACCCGGGCGTCCGGCGCGCCCTCGAGGGTGTCCTCCCACAGCACGTGGCCGCTGACCGCGCCCGTCGCGGTCCCGCGGAGCCGGTGCATCACGCCGGTCACGCTCGAGACGTCGCCGTCGCCCACGGCGAGGTAGCGCTCGTAGCTGAACGCGCGGTGGGCGTCGCACGCCGCGTCGTCCTCCTCGCTGAACAGGCACGATCGGCTGGCGGACACGAACGCCGTCGCCGCGCTCGCGAAGAGGGGCACGTTGACCACCGATGGCGCGGCGCCCTCCGCTGCCTTCGTGAAGTAGCCGTAGCTGACGTCCCCGCCCGCCGCGGCCACGAAATCGAAGGTGAGCGGCGCCTGGAAGGAGTTCCGCCCCGCGTTCCACGCGTCCTGGACCGCCGTGTCCTCGTCGAAGCCCGCCCCGGGCGCGAAGACGTCGTTCTGGTTGCCGAAGAACACGAAATCTCCGGCGACGATGCCGGCGCGGCGCGACGACGCCTCCTGCGCAGCCTCCGGCGGATCGCCGAGGACGCCGCCGAACACCGAGACCGGGGCCGTGGCGTTGTCCAGCGGCAGGACGTCGCTGCACGCGCAGGTCAGGCAGCCGCCCGGATCCTGCCGATACCCGTCCGGGCACGGCTCGCAGCTCCTCTGGGGCTCGCAGCCGGGCGGCGGCCTGTCGTCGAGCAGGAGGACCGTGCGCACCGTCACGAACCGATCGCCCGGGTGAAGGAGGTAGTCTGTCCGGAAGCGGATCCTGGAGCGGACGCCGGGGAAGAAGAGGCCGAGCAGATCCTCCTGCGCCCGGAGCAGGCCTATCGCCTCGAACAGGAACTCGCCGTCTCCCTCGACGCGGATCCCGGCCTCCGCGCCGTCGGAGCCGTCCGCGAGCACGGAGACGTCGGTCGCCGTCGGGTCGGGCACGATGAGGTTGGCGAGCGAGAACATCTCCGCGAACCGGTCCCGCCCCTGTCCGCCCTCCTCGCCGATCCGGCCGCGCCGCCGGTCGACGTCGACGATGGCCCCGCCGAAGATCCCCGGCCCAGGCGAGTCCCGCCCGCCCAGGATCGCCACGCGGATCTGGTCGTTCTCGAGGAGGAAGTCGCCGATGTCCGCCATCGCCACAGGGCCGCCGACGAGCTCGGCGCGCTGCTCTATCCGCTTGGCGCGGAGCAGCCGATCGCCCCCGCAGCTCGGCAGCGCGGGGGCGGCGAGCGCGGCGGCGGCGAGCGGGACGAGCGCTACCCGGGTGAGCCAGCGGAGGGTTGGCCGCACAGAGATCTCTCCTACAGCGAGAGCTGGAGTTGCAGGAGGAGCACGTCGTTCGAGAGCGACAGCCCGCCGAGCTCCTCCCGGTGCGTGACCTCGATCTGCGCCTTCACCAGATCGTCGTATGCGTGGTAGCTCGCGCCGCCGGTGAGCACGACGTTGTCCCCTTCATCGTCGATATCCAGGTTGGGGTCGATCCACTCCACGCGACCCGAGACACCGAGCTTCCGGGCGATGAGCATGTAGCCTGCCTCGAAGACGAGCGCGAGCGACGAGACAGAGGTGATCTGCGCGATCGGCTGGGTGGGCACCGCCTTGGGGCTCGCCCCGGTCCAGAGCACCTCGCCGAGCGCGTGAAGCCCCGCGGCGTGCACCAGGACATCGGCGCTCGCGCCATAGAGCGTGCGCGCGCCGCCGTCGCTGAAGAAGCCGTCGGCGCCGACCCCGAGGCGGAAAGGCGAGCGGGCGACGTCCTGGAGCGTACGGCCGAGCGGGCCCCGCGGCTCGGTGGCGACCCGCCCGGCGACGGCGATCCCCTCGAAGCGGTTGCCGAGGGGGGCGAGGCTCTCGGAGGGACCTGCGTAGAACTGATCCGAGCGCTGGAAGGCGTTGTAGACGCCCGCGTGACAGCTGAAGGCGCGGTCCTGGAAATGCCCTTCGGCCTGGATCCCGACCTGCGTGAACGGGGCGATCGCGCGGACGGCGAGCGGCCGCTCGGCGAGGGCGCCATCGCCGGCGCCGGTCATCGCCGAGCGAGAGAAGGGTACGGTGCGCGCGCCCGCGATCACCTCGAGCGCGCGCGCCGCCGTGACGCCGGCCCACGCCTCGTGGATGCGCGCCGTCCCCGCGTCGTCCCCGGCGAGCTCCGTCGAGATGGCGAACCGCACGAGCCCCGCGACGTCGCCGCGCAGCCCGGCGCGGACCCGGCGCAGGCGGAAGCCGGGCTGCTCGGCGCTGTCGCCGGCCTGGCTCAGGGCGTCGTCGCCCACGTAGGGCGCGGCTTGCAGCGCGAGCAGCGCGATCGGCGCGATCTCGAGCGGCCCGAGCGCGACCCGCACCCGCTCCCGGAAGCCCGGCGGCAAGAGGTCGCCGCGGTCGCCGCTCGCGGGCGCCGGAGACGCGGGCGCTGGCGCCTCGCGCGCCCCCGGCTCCCGCGCCTGCGCGCTCGCCCGAGCGGCCGGCGCCGCTGCGCCTTCCGGCTCGGCGGCCACCTCGACCCCTTCTGCCTGCGCGTCGCCCGAGCTCACGACCGCGGCGGCGGGCTCGGGCTCCTGCGCGCGCGGCGTGGCGGCGGCGAGCAGGACTGCAGCGCCGCCTGCGACGCGAGCGAGGTGCCTCATGGATTCGGGTCTCCTGGAGGGCTGCGTGGAGCGCCCCTGCCGCTCCGGCTGGCCAGTGGTCGTCACCTCGTGCCGTGTCCACCCGGCGAGGTGCCCGGGAAACTAGAGGAAGACACGCGGCGCTGCAATCCGCGCGGCGCGCTGTGCTAACGCTCGCGGCCTGCCCGCTCCTCGCGCAGCAGCGCAGGGAAGGGGAGCGCCACACTTCTCATGGAAATGCCCGTTTCGAGCCCGCCCGACAGCGATCCCACGCCCCGGGCCGGCGCGCCCGCCGCTCCGCCGCCCCGACCTCCCGGCGCGGAGGCGCCTCCCGCGGTCGGGAGCGGGGATCGCTGGCCCTGCGACAGGGCGTTCGTGGCGACGTTCGTGCTCCTCGCCGTCGCAGCCATCGTGCCGATATGGCGAGTGCGGTTCCTGCCGCTGCTCGATCTGCCGAACCACCTCGCGGCCGTCCATATCTGGCACAGCTTCGATGAGCCGTGGACGCGCTTCAGGGACTTCTACGAGCTCAGCCTCCGTCCGGCCCCCTACGGCGCCTATCACATCCTGACGCACCTGATCGCCTATGGCGTCGGCCTCGAGAACGCGAATCGCGTCGTGCTCTCCGGTTATGTGCTCGCCATCCCCGCGGCGGCGCTCGGCTGGGCGCTCCGGACGCGGCGCAGCCCCTGGCTCTCGGTCCTCACCTTCCCGCTGGCCTTCACCCTCTCCTGGGCGTGCGGCTTCCTGCCGTTCCTCGTCGGCGTCGCGCTGCTGCTCGCCGGCGTGCTCGCGCTCGACGTCTACCTCGATCGGCCGAGCCCCTTGCGCGGGGCCGCCGTCGCGCTGCTCAGCGTCGGCTGCGGCCTCAGCCATCCGCTCATCCTCTTCGGCTACTACGTCTGCGTCGCCGTGCTGTTGCTCTGCCACGTGCCCCGGTGGTCGCGGATCGCCGTCGCGCTGCCGCTCTTCGCGCCCGCCGTCGCGCTCGTCCTGTGGCAGCTCGCCGCCTTCAAGAGCCCCATGGTCGATCTGCGGAGCGGCCCGCGGTTCCAGGGCGTCTGGGTGCCATGGCACGAGATGCTCCGATCGTTCCCCGAGTACACGCTCGACTCGGTATCGGGCGATCTCGACACCCGGGTCTTCTGGGTGCTCCTCGCGGTGGCGTCGCTGCTGGGCCTCTCTGGCGTCGCGCGCGTCGCCCGGCGCTTCCTCCTTGGCCGCGGCCTTCCCGCGCGCGAGCCAGGCCCGCCTGCCGGCTCGTTCCTCGACCGTCTGCATCGCCATCGCTCTCTCGCCCTCTGCGCTGCGATGGCGATCTGCTATTTCCTCGTGCCGCTTCACCTGGCTCGCCCCTTCGACTGGTGGTTCGTGAGCGGGCGCTTCTCGCCGTTCATCTGCTTCTTCGGCTTCCTGGCCATCACGGCGCCGCTCCAGGGCCGCTCGCGCCTCCTGATGGCCCCCGCCGTGGCGGCCGCGCTCGTGCTGCCGCTCCACCTCTCGGAGAAATACGCGCGCTTCGACGAGCGGGTCGCGCCGTTCGCCCGGATGGTGGAGCGGATCCCGCCGGGCGCCGAGGTCCTCTTCTTGACCTTGCCCCCACGGACCGATGAATCGCTGATCATCGAGGGCACGAACCACTTCTCGTCGTGGGTGCAGATCATGCACGGGGGCTTCAGCGCGGACGGCTGGCACAACGTGGGTTTCCCCTTCACGCTGAAGCGTCGCCTCCCCGCGCCGCCGTCGAACCGCGGTGAGTGGTTCAAGCCGGATGTCCATGGCGTCGCGTACGATTACGTGATCCTCCGGAACGAGCGGCCCGATAAGCCGGTGTTCACCGCGGCGCACCCCTCGTTTCGCCGGATCGAGCGCGATGGCGCCTTCACGCTCTACGAGCACACGCGTTGAGCGACGCCACCGACCGGGTAGTCTACGATCCTCGTGGTCGGCCACCCCTCGGGTGCGTCGCGCCGAGGAGGGGAGCCGCTTGCCGATGTCGACAAGAACCCGCGCAGTCCGTCGCCGCCCTCTGGCCTGGAGCGGAGGGCTCGCCGCCGTGGTCGGCCTCGCGCTGGCGTCCGGCGTGGCGCCGTCCTGCGCCGGCGCGGCAGGCCCCGACATCCCGCGGGGCGCCGGAGGCGAGGGCGCTTCCGGCTGTCCGGCCGACTGCGCCGCGGACCCGAGCGCCCCGCTGTGCGACCCGGAGACGGGCGACTGCGTGGCCTGTCTGCCTGGCCCTCTGGCGTGCCCGCCCGGTCAGTACTGCGATCCCGAGGCGAAGCGCTGCCTTTCTGGCTGTGAAGCCGAGTCCGACTGCGCAGCTCCGCTCACCTGCGATCCCGCGAAGCACGCCTGTGTTGCCTGCATCGTCGACGGCGACTGCCCCCTGGGCGCGCTGTGCACCGGAGAGGGCGAGTGCGTTCAGGGCTGCTCGGCGGCGCACCCGTGTGAGAGCGGCGCGGCGTGCTGCGATGGTGTCTGTCGCGATCTCCAGACGGACGCGCTGAGCTGCGGCGCCTGCGGTCGCGCCTGTCCGGAGCTCTCGCACGCCGGGATCGCCTGCGTCTCGGGCGCGTGCGCGCTCACCGCCTGCGAGGACGGGTTCCTCGACTGCAACCACGACCCGGCGGACGGGTGCGAGCACGACGAAGCGGAGCGCGGGCGCTGCTCGTGCACGCCGGGCGACACGAGGGTGTGTTACGAGGGACCGCCGGGCACCGAGGGGGTCGCCGCCTGCGCCCCCGGGGTCTCCACGTGCAGGCCGAGCGGCCTCTCGTGGGGGCCGTGCCTCCACCAGGTTTTGCCGGCGCTCGACGTGTGCGCCGACGATGTCGACAACGACTGCGACGGCACCGTCGACAACCCACCTGATCAGGACGGAGACGGGTGGACGATCTGCGATGGCGATTGCTGCGACTCCCCGTCGGACGGGTGCGGCACCCCGGCCCTCGTGAACCGCGGCGCGTTCGAGGTGGCGGGCAACGGGATCGACGACGACTGCGACGGCGTGGCAGACAACACCGCGCCTTGCGACGCCGGGCTCGCGAGCGACTCGCCGACCGCGCTCGATTATGCGAAGGCGATCGACCTCTGCGTCACCACGACGGCGAGCCCGCCGTCGCGCTCGCGGCGCACGTGGGGTGTCCTCTCCGCGAGCTTCCACCGTGCCGACGGCGCAAGCGCGCCGGCCGCGGCCCAGCGATCGATCCGCCAGGGCTTCGGCTCCGGCATCGCGCCGCTCCGGGGCGCGCGGCTCGCGGTGCTCTCGACCGGCGTCGCCGCGGCCGAGGCGGCGCCGAACAACACGAGGCCGAGCTTCGCCCCGTTCCAGGGCGGCCAGGACATGGGGACGTCGAGCAGGGTGCCCGCGGACTGGCTCGACGCGAACGGCGACAACCTCCCGAACGCGCCCGGGTGCCCTGACCCGCAGGGCGGCGCTACGGTCTACGATCCCGTGATGCTGAAGCTGCGCGTCCGCGTGCCGACGAACGCGAGCGCGTTCAGCGTCTCGACGTTCTTCCTCTCGTCCGAGTATCCGGAGTGGGTGTGCAGCCGCTTCAACGACTTCTTTCTGGCGCTCCTCGACTCGACGTTCGAGCCCTTTCCAGGCGAGACGGCGAACCCGGCGGACGGGAACCTCGCCTTCTATGACCCGCCGCCCGCCGGGGCGCCGGTCTACCCGCTGGGCACGAACCTCGCGTTTGGCGGCACCGGGCTCTTCACCCAGTGCGTGAACGGTCCGACCGGGTGCGGCGGCGGCGCCACCCCCGGCACGACGACCTCCTGCACGAGCATCACCCAGCTCCGCGGGACGGGGTTCGATGCCACCAGGCCGCCCGCCCACGTCAGCGGTGACCCTGGCTGGTGCGGATCGAGCGAGCGCGCGGGCGGCGGGACCGGATGGCTGGTCATGAGCGGCAATGTCACCCCAGGTGAGGTCATGGAGCTGCGCTTCGTACTTTGGGACACCGGCGATCCCTGGAACGATTCCGTGGCCCTCCTCGACAACTTCCAGTGGTCGACGTTTGCGTCGACGCCCGGCACGCGCGAGTGAAGCGCCGCGCAGGGCGCCCCGACCGAGGCGCGCGACCGCAGCGGACGGACGGCGACCCGATTACACTGCGCGGCGCACAGAGGACCGCGGCACGCATCCCTCGGCCTCGCGCTCGTCATGAGCGCTTCCGTTCATCACCCAAGGAGACTGCATGAGGAGAACGATCACGCCGCTCGCGCTGTTGCTCGCGAGCCTGTCTTTCGCCACGCTCGGTTGCGATAGCAAGGGGAGCGACGCGACGGCCCCCGGAGCGGTGGCCGAGGGCAAGCCGACCGAGAGCGCCGCCCCTGCGGCGACGACGGCCGCGCCGGCGGCGACGGCGGCCGTGCCGGCCGCGGCGACCGCCGAGCCGACGGCCGCTCCGGCGGAGACGGCAGCGGCGACCGCCGAGCCGGCGGAGACGGCCGCGCCGAAGGCGACGGCCGCTGCGTCTGCCGCCGCGGCCGCGGGGCCAGCGTCGACCGGCGCTGCGCAGGCGGGCGAGAAGAAGTTCGAGTGCGGGGCGAAGGGCCAGAAGCTCTGTCCGATGCAGGCCTGGATGAAGAGCACGATGGCCTCCGCGACCTCGAGCGGCGACGCCGCGAAGATCGCGACGGCGCTGCAGTACGTGGCCAGCAAGCCGCCGCCCGGCATGGGCAGCTGGGTGGCGATCACGAAGGCCGGCATCGCGAAGGCGAAGGCCGGCGACGTCGATGGCGCGAAGGCGAGCTGCAAGCAGTGCCACGACCTCTACAAGGAGCAGTACAAGAAGACGATGCGCGATCGTCCCTGGTGAGCCGCCCGCCGGCGGCGAGGCGTATCCGCTCCGGCCCGCGCCGCTCGCCGCTGCGTCCCCGCGGCTCGCTGCGGCGAAATTCCCGTAACCGAACGACATTTTCGCGGGCTCACGGCGCCGTGGCGAGCGCTGAGCGCCGCGAGCGGCGAGCGTCGCCGCCGCGCGCCCGGTCGGTGATCGCTGCTCGGTCGGCAGGGCGCGGGACAAACATCTTGGACGGGATGGGGTGATGCGATACAGCGCTGAGCTGATGGCGCGCGCTGTTCGCACAGGCCCTGGGGGTGCCCATGCGCCTGCCACCTCGTCGTCCACCCGCGCGCGAGGGGCCGGCAAATCGAGCGGGGCAGCGGCTGGTTCGCGCCCGCGCGTCGGCCAGACCGCCGACCCGTTCTCGAGCGGCGCGACGCCGCCCTCGAAGCCGCGCGCGGGCGCGGCGCCGCGGCTCACGGGGGACGCGGCCCTCGACGTCAGGTCGAGCACGGCGGCCCCGAGCGTGCGCCCTCCAGCGGCCCAGTCCGCGCCGAGCGTGCGCCCTCCAGCGGCCCAGTCCGCGCCGAGCGTGCGCCCTCCAGCGGCCCTGCCGCGGGCGGACGCGGGTGCTCCTGCGGCCGCCTCGAAGAGGCCTCCTCCGCCGGACGACGACGACGACGACGATGACGACGCGCCGGGCGGCGCGCAGCGCGGCCGGCCGCGCGGCCCGTTCACCCAGCACCGGCGGCTCGACTCGCTGCGCAGCCTGCTGCAGAAGCACCCTGCTGGCCTGACGATCTACGATCTCGCGCGCGAGCTCAACGTCACGCCGCGCTCGCTCCGGCGCTACCTTGTCGAGGTCAAGCGCGAGCTCGATCTCGTGTCGGTCGCCACGCGCCCCGGGGGCCCTCGCCTCTGGCGTCTATCTCCGAGCGAGGCGCCCCGGCGCGTCGAGGTGCGGCGGACGCAGGCGTACGCCCTGCTCGCCGCCCGCCGGCTGTTCGAGCCGATGCGCGGCTCGACCCTGTTCGAGGAGATCGACCTCGCCGCGCAGCGCCTCCTCGGCGTCGCGCGCAGGCCCGGGCGAGGGCCGAACGCCGGCGTGGCCGACGCGCGGCTGGAGGAGCGCTTCCTCTATCTCCCGTTCGCCCCGAAGGACTACGCCGCGCGCACCGAGGAGCTCGACGACCTGTTCCAGTCCGTCGCCGATCTGCGCCCCCTGCGGTGCCGCTACCGCCGCTCGCGGGACGGGCGTGAGGAGCGGGTGCTCATCCACCCCTACGCGCTCGTCCTCTACAAGGACGCGATCTACTGCGTGGGCCTCCACGTGGGGCGCGGCGAGGTGCGCACGTTCCTGCTCGATCGCATGCGCGACACGGAGTGCGCGGTCACCGAGCGGTTCGAGCTGCCCCCGGATTTCTCCATCGACGACTACTTCCAGGGCCAGTTCGGCATCTGGCGCGGGGGCGAGCCCCGGCGCGTCGTGATCGACTTCGACGAGCGCGTCACCGAGTTCGTGCGGACGCGCAAGGTGCATCCGTCTCAGGAGATCACGCCGCTGTCCGGCGGCGGCGTGCGGCTCACGATGCTCATCGGCGACATGACGGAGCTCGCGACGTGGGTCCTCGGCTTCGGCGAGACCGCGCGCGTCGTCGAGCCGGCCGACCTCGTGGACCGCGTGAAGCGCGAGCTCGCCGGCGCGCTCGCTCGCTACGAGGAGCCGCCGGCCGAGGCCTAGCTCCGCGGTCCAGCGATCCCGGGTGGGATCCCTGAGCCACGGAGCTGGCCCGCCTCAGCGCGAGGCCTGGAGCGCCTCGTCGATCATCCTCTGGTGCTCCGCCGGGTCCGCCCAGCGGGCGCGCCCCTCGGGCGGGAGCTGATCGATCGGATCGAAGTACGTGTACCGCTGCCCCGGCTTGACGCTCGGCGCCTCGAACACCGAGATCCCGGTCGTGCGGTCGTAGTGCTCGAACGAGTGCGCGTCGCGCTTGCCCCCGCCGCCGGGCGCGTCGACGACGAACGTCGGCGTGTTGAACCCGGCGGTCGAGCCGCGCACGTACTTCTCGATCGTGAGCCCGGTCGCCAGCGTGGTCCGGAGGTCCTCCACGCCGCGGACGAGGTCGTGGATGTAGACGTAATAGGGGTGCACGTGCACGTGCCCCAGGCGCTTCACGAGCAGCTTCATCGTCTCGGGCGTATCGTTCACCCCGCGCTGCAGCACGGACTGGTTCCTGACCGTGATCCCCCGCTCGAAGAGCTTGTTCATCGCGTCGCGGGTGACGCCCGTGATCTCGTTCGGGTGGTTGAAGTGCGTGTGGATCACGACCTCCTTGTGCAGCTTCCGGCCGAGCTCGACCGTGCGCGTGACCGCGTCGATCCACTCGTCGTCGGTCAGGATCTTCTGCGGCATCACGGCCGGGCCCTTCGTGGCGAGGCGGATGCGCTGGATGTTCGGCATCCTGAGGAGCGTCTCGCCGATCGCGCCGAGCTGCTCCGGCCGCAGGTTGTACGCGTCGCCGCCGGAGACGACGATGTCCTCCAGCTCGGGGCGCGACGCGATGTACGCGTACGCTCGCTTCCAGCGCTCCTCGTCGACCTTGAAGTGGGTCTTCTCGACCTCCTCCGTGTCGATCCCCACCGCGTAGCTGCGCGTACAGAAGCGGCAGTACACGGGGCACGTGTCGAGCGGCAGGAAGAGCGCCTTGTCGGCGTACCGGTGCGTCAGCCCGGGGACGGGCGCGTCCGCGCGCTCGTGCAGCGAGTCGAGCCCGAGCTTCGGGTGATCCGGCAGGAAGCGCGAGGCCAGCGGGATGAACTGCGTACGGAGCGGATCGCCGTACGGATCGTTCCAGTCGATCAGAGAGAGCATGTACGGCGAGACCCGGACGCTCATCGGCGCGCGCGCGAAGCCCTCGGTCGCGTCCCGGATGAAGTCGTCCGACACCATCCCGCGCAGCGTGTCGAGCAGCTTGTCGGGGCGGGTGATCGACTTCTTCGCCTGCCACCGGTGGTCCATGAACTGCTCGTCGGTCACGTCGGCGTAGGCCGGGATCCTCCGGAAATCGGGCAGCTCGAGCAGGTTCGCGTGGTGGAGGGACGCCGGGTCCACCGGCGGCTTGAGGGGCGCGATGTCGTGGCTTCGCTTGCTGAGTTCGATGAGGCTCGAGGTGGTCGTCATGTCGTGGACCCTTGCTCGCGCGGAGCAAAGAGAGCGTCGAGGGATGGCCGCGTGCCTGCGCCTGCGCGTCTCGGGGCCTGCCCGGGAGAGGCTGCGGCAGCGGTTCCTGGGAGCGTAGCATCGCGGTACCCCGTCGGGGGCGATGTGCGCCGCTTGTCGCCGCGCGGCGCCTCTGGCGGGCGGGCGGGGGGTTGGCGAGCGCGCTCGCTGTTCGCGGGCGCGCGGGCGCGATTGGCGGGCGCGCGAGCCGGTCAGGGTTCGATCGATGCGACCGTGGTGTCCCGGGTGGTGCGGTAGCGCGCGTAGTAGGTCCGGACGCGCGTCACGTAGGCCTGGGTCTCTTCGTACGGCGGGATGCCGCCGTGCCTCATGACCGCCCCTTCACCGGCGTTGTAGCCGGCGATGGTGAGATCGAGATCTCCGTTGAAGAGGTTGGCCAGGATGCGCAGGTACCGCGTTCCACCGAAGATGTTCTCGCGCGCGTCGAACGCGTCGCGCACCTGCATGCGGAGCGCGGTCTCTGGCATCAGCTGCATCAGCCCCTGCGCGCCGACGGGCGAGACGGCCCGTGGATCGTAGTCGCTCTCGCACTTGATCACCGCGCGGACGAGCTCCTCGGGGATCTGATAGAGCGCGGCGGCCTGCCGGATCCACGCGTCGTAGCGGCTGAAGCGCTCGAGCGATTTGTCGCTCGGCGCGACGGGCGTCACCCCTGTGCGCGTCGTCGAAGAGCGGCGCCCGTCGCCCTTGATGTACAGCTTGAACCGCGCGTCGCCGGTGGGGCGGTTCGCGAAGTGCACCGTTCCATCCGCGTCGGTGTACGTGAAGATGTCGGCGAGCGCGCTGCCCGGGTGCAGCGCGAGGACGGCGAGACCGAGCGCGGCGGCGAGGGCGCGCAGGGGCACGCGAAGGGAAGGCCCGGAGGTCGACGGGGCAGGCATCTCTCGGTTCAGCATAGGTTGCGATCGTCCGCTCGCGCAAACCGCACCGTATCGGCGGAAATCGTGCCGGTGGAATCGGAGGAAGCTGAAGCTGGATTGGAGAGCAACGCTCCGGGCACGCGCCGTCATCCCGAGGACGCCGTCGTGAGGCGATCCGGCGCGCCGCTCCCCCGTCGTGGAAGCTCGGTCTGGTGAGCACGTCCCGGGCGCTGTAGTAAGGCGGGCGCCATGGAGATCGGCTGGCGGCATGTGCTCGCGGGGGTTGCGGCCCTCTTCATCCTGTTCCTCATCGTCAAGATGCGCCCTGCCCGGCGGCGTCGGGACGCGCTGAGCGCCGAGGTGCAGGCCGCGCGGGAGCGCGCGCGGCGCGCCGCGACCCCGCGCGAGCGGGCCGAGGCCCTGTGCGACGCTGGCGTTCAAGCGATGCACGGCGGCCGCCGCGTCACGGCGGCCGTGGGGTTCTTCGTGCGCGCGATGCGCGCCGATCCGACCTCGGCTCGGGTCATCGAGCTAGCGAGCGGCGCGCTGGCCAGGCGCAAGCCCCGGCTCCTCGAGAAGATCCTCTGGCGGAGGCTCGCGGTGCTCCCCTGGGACGGCGAGCACCGCGACGCTGTGCGCGCGGCCGCCGGCGGCCTGGAGGCGCTCTACCGGCGCGGGATCCGTGACCGCAGCCGGGCAGAGATCATGCGCAAGCTGACCCGGACGCTCGGCTGAGCCAAGGCGTGAGGGGGCGTCATCGGGCGCGCCGCCGGCCGGCCGCGAAGACGTGCGAAGACGTCAGACGACGTCAGACGACGTCACGTCCCCCAGAACGATCGCGGCAGCGCGCCGCGGTTCGACAGCGCGACGAGGTCCATGAGCAGCGCGATCGTGACGTGGACCAGGAAGCCCGAGTAGATGCTCTTCGTGCGCATCGCAAGCGAGCCGAGCGCGATCCCGGCGACCACGGCGCCGGCGGCCTCCAGGTACGGCTTGCCGAAGTGGATCATGCAGTAGGGCACGATCATCGCGAAGATCGCGCCGGAGCCCAGCGTGTGCCGCAGGCCGGCGAGCCAGAAGCCGCGGAAGAAGATCTCCAGCGCGAAGAACTGGGCGAAATACATCGTCTCCCAGGCGATGAGGTCGAACCAGGAGCGGGAGGACTGCTTGTAGAACGGGTAATAGGTCCCGAAGTCGGGCGCGCTCGCGACGACGAACACCGCCGGGACGACGACGGCGAGGCAGAGCAGGTAGATCCACGCGTGCTTCGCGAGCCCCCGGACGCGCAGCCCCATGTCGAGCAGGCTGTCCTTCGGGAAGCAGGCCTTCCACGCGACCATCGGGATGGCGACGTAGCCGAAGACGCGGGTGAACGACCACCAGACGTAGCCGTAGAGCTCGTCGTAGCGGCGGATCGAGATGGGCAGCAGCGTCCCGGCCGGCGAGAGCGTCTGGGCGAGCTCGAGCTCGCGCAGCCACGGCCGGATGTGCTCGTCGTAGACGGCGCGGCCGCCGTAGTACTGCTGCAGCATGAGCACGACCGCGGTGATGGTGAACAGGACCGCGGGGCGGCGGTCGTAGCCGCCGGCGGCGAGGGTGCGCCGCTGGTGCTCGTGGGCCTCGACGTCGAGCTCCCGCCAGGTGCGCCGGAAGAAGAGCCAGAGGACGGGCGCGAGCGCGATGAACGCGACGACCGGGAACAGGGCCTTGAGGACGGTGCTCCCCAGGGCCGACGAGGGTGCGGCGAGGGGCGAGCTGACGTCCGAGAGGGGCGGCTTCAACGGTCGGAGCCGGTCGACGTGCGCCACGAGCCAGCTCCCCAGGTTGAGCATCGGCGCGCCGTGTACCACGATCCGCGGCCCAGCACAGCGGCGACACTCGGGCGACGCGGGATCTCGACCGCCGCCGGCGCCGCCCCTCCGCAGCGCGGCCTTGCGGCGCCCCGCCCTGCTCTGCTAGATCGCGCCCCTCTTCAAAGCCGCGCGAGTCATCTCGCGCATGTCCGGCGCAGGCCTCGCCTGCCCGTGGGAGTCTCAGCAATGGCCAGCAAAAATCCGCTTGCGATCGTGAAGGAGCGCTTCGGCGACAAGGCGAAGCTCGTCGAGGCCGTGAAAGGGTTCGCGACCGAGGACCTCTGGCTCGGGCGCGTCAGCTCCGATCGGGGCGGCACGAAGGGCCTGGATCACGTCTCGAACGCCAAGCTCCTCCGCCTCCACGCGACGTTCAGCGTTGTAAAGGAGAAGTTCGGGACGCGGGCGAAGCTCATCGACGAGACGTTGACCGTCCTGAACCGGTCGAAGGACCAGGGGTACAGGAAGCGCCTCGAGGCGTACCCCGTCCCGCGCCTCTACGATCTCTACCAGTCGGCCTCGAAGCGGGCGAAGGCGGCCTCGAAGGCCCAGGCCTGAGCGCGCGCTGCTCGGAGCCCCCCTCCCGCCGGTTGTGACCGGGCTGCCTGCCCTTGAAGGTCAGGCGTTCCTATCGTAATGAGCCGCGTCGCCAGCGCGCGGCGTCCCGCCGTCCTGCGTCGGACCGACGATCTGACGTCCCCCTGATGAGCCAGAAGCCCCCTCGTGGGGGCACTCCCAGAGAAGGTGTGGGTGCCGCCGGCCGCGGCCCCCGCCAAGGAGAACGACCGTGAGCAGCGCGCACGAGACCGAGACCGACGTCTGGACGACCGAAGACGCCAAGTCGCTCTACATGATCGACCGCTGGGGTCGTGGCTACTTCGACGTGAGCCCGGACGGCAACCTCACGGTCGCGCCGCTCCAGGAGCGCGGCAGCAAGATCGCGATCCGCGACGTCGTCGACGCGGCGCTCGAGCAAGGGCTCCGCACGCCGCTGCTCATCCGCTTCCAGGATCTCCTCCATCACCGGGTGCGGGCGCTCAACGAGGCCTTCAACAGGGCGATCGCCGAGAGCAAGTTCCGCGGGACCTACCGCGGCGTGTTCCCGATCAAGGTGAACCAGCTCCGGGAGGTCGTGGAGGAGATCCTCGACGCGGGAAAGACCTACCACTACGGCGTCGAGGTCGGCTCCAAGCCCGAGGTGTTCGCCGGCCTGTCGGTCCATACCGACCCCGAGTCGCTGATCGTCTGCAACGGCTACAAGGACGACAACTTCATCCGGACGGCGCTGATCGGGCGCAAGCTCGGCAAGAAGGTGATCCTCATCGCGGAGAAGCTCTCCGAGGTGCGGATGATCACCCGCGTCGCCAAGGAGATGAACGTCGAGCCGATGATCGGGCTCCGGGTGCGGCTGCTCACCGAGGGCGCGGGCAAGTGGAAGACGTCGGGCGGAGAGAACGCGAAGTTCGGGCTCTCCACCGCCGAGATCCTCGCGGCGATCAGGATCATGGACGAGGCGGGCATGAGCTCCTCGTTCAAGCTCCTCCACTTCCATATCGGCTCGCAGGTGCCGGACATCCTGATCATCAAGCGCGCCGTGCGCGAGGCGACGCGCTACTACGCGAAGCTCCGCAAGATGGGGCAGCGCATCGAGTACATCGACGTCGGCGGCGGGCTCGCCATCGATTACGACGGCTCGCGCTCGACCTTCCACTCCTCGATGAACTACTCGGTCGAGGAGTACGCGCGCGACATCGTGCACAACATCGCCGACATCTGCGACGAGGAGCGGGTGCCTCACCCCAACATCGTCTCGGAGTCCGGGCGAGCGATCGTCGCGCACCACTCGGTGCTGGTCGTCCAGGCGTTCGGCTCGATCGAGAAGACGCCGATGTCGCCGATCGACATCCAGACCGAGGAGCACAAGCTCATCCAGAACCTCCTCTACATCAAGGACAACATCTCCGGGCCGAACCTCGGCGAGTCGTGGCACGACCTCCTCCAGATCAAGGAGGAGGCGCAGAAGATGTTCGAGCTCGGCCTCCTCAACCTCGACGTGAAGGCCCGGGTCGAGATCCTCTTCTGGGAGATCGCCGAGGCCATGCAGAAGATCGCGTCGTCGCTCGAGCCGGAGGAGGTGCCGGACGATCTCGGCGAGCTCCGCAAGCAGCTCGCCGACCAGTACATCTGCAACTTCTCGGTGTTCCAGTCGCTGCTCGATCACTGGGCGCTCGGCGCGCTCTTCCCGATCGTGCCGATCCACCGGCTGAACGAGCGCCCCGCGGCCGACAGCACGCTCGTCGACATCACCTGCGACTCCGACGGCAAGGTGAGCAAGTTCATCGATCTCAACGACGTGAAGGACACGCTCCCGCTGCACCCGATCTCGGGCGATCAGCCGTACTACGTCGGCATCTTCTTGACCGGCGCGTACCAGGACATCATGGGCGACATCCACAACCTCTTCGGCCGGGTCAACGAGGTGCACGTCTTCCTCGATGAGGACGAGGAGAGCGGGTACTACATTGAGGAGACGATCGCCGGGAACAAGATCCACGAGGTGCTGGCGCTGACCCAGTACGACAACCGCGATCTCGTGGGGAAGGTGAAGGCCCAGGTGGACGGCGCGATCAAGCAGGACCTGCTCAAGCCGACCGAGGGCATGCGCCTCCTCGCCGACTACGAGCGGGGGCTCAAGGACCAGACGTACCTGAGCCTCACCTCCGCGACGTGATGTCGGAGAGCACGGCGCCCGCGGTCCGCGCGTCGCTCCCCCGGCGCCGGCCCGGGTGGGCGCGCCAGGCGGCGCTCGTCGCGAGGAAGGACCTCGCGATCGAGCTCGCCACGGGCGAGATCGTCACCACGAGCGGGTTCTTCGCGGTGCTCGTCGCCGTGATCGCGTCGCTCGCGTTCTACGCGGGCCAGGACGCGGCCGAGCGGGTCGCGCCCGGGGTCATCTGGGTGAGCGTGGCGTTCGCCTCGGTGCTCGCGCTGAGCCGCACGTGGCAGCGGGAGCGCGAGGACGGCGCGCTCTCGGGCCTGCTCGTGCTGCCCATCGCGAGGAGCGCGCTCTTCGCCGGCAAGGCGCTCGGGCTCTGCGCGTTCGTGATCGCGGTCGAGGTGATCATCATCCCGGTCGCGGCGCTCCTCTTCGCGGTGGATCTCGTGAAGACGGGCCCGGGGCTCGCGCTCTTCTGCCTCGCGGCGACGCCGGGCATCGCCGCGAGCGGCACCCTCTTCGGGGCCATGACCGTGCGCACCCGCGCCCGCGACCTCGTGCTCGCGAGCGTGCTCTTCCCTCTGCTCGCGCCCACCTTGCTCGCCGCGGTCGCGGGGACGCGGGAGCTCTTCGGCGGCGCGTCGATCGGCGAGCTCACCGACTACGTGGCGCTCATGGGCGTGTTCGACGTCGTGTTCCTCGCGGGCGGGCTCGGCCTCTTCGATCTGATCATCGAGGGCTGAGCCGCCGCGGATCGATCTCGACGTGCGCGCCCGCTGGCTCACGCGGGCGCGCCGCGCGCCGCGAGCACGTCGTCGGCGAGGATCGTCGCGGCCCGCTCGATGCCAGCGAGATCGAGCGAGGCGCCTGTGCACTCGCCGATCGCCCACACGCCGTCGCCGGCCTTGCCGCGCGCGTCCACCTGCACAGCGTACCCCGCGCGCGGGTCGATCTCGACGCGCGCGCCCGCCTGAGCGGCGACCTCGAACGCGGGCGCGGCCGGCGCGTCCACCGCGACGGCCACGACCCGGACGTCGCCCGTCGGGCTGGCGGGGGTGAACGGCGCGTCGCGCACCGTCACGCTCTTCACCTGCGAGATCCCGTTCACCGCGGCGAGCGCGGCGAGCGGGATCCGGACCGCGATGCGGTCGCCGAGGGCGCTCGCGAGCTCGTCGGCCCAGAGGCCCTCGCCCGCGAGCGCGACGGGGCCGGTCGGCTCGACGCCGCACGCGAGGAGCCGGCAGAGCGCGCGCGCCGAGAAGACCCCGGGCAGATCGTTGTTCGGGAACGCGGCGACGCCGTCGTGCGCCCCGGTGGCGAAGACCTTGGCGGGCGCCCTGATCACGGTCGCGCCCGCGTCGCCGGCGACCAGGAGCTCGCCGAGGTAAACGCCGGCGGCCACGTGACGGCGGAGCACGCGGACGCCGTCGAGCGGGTATCGCGCGAGGAGCTCCGCCGCGCGGCGCGGCGCGCCGGCGAGCGACCCGCCGGGGGCGAGCCCGTCGTCGACCAGCGCCACGCGGACGCCGCGCGCCGAGAGCGCCGACGCGGCCGCCACGCCTGCGGGCCCGGCGCCGATCACGGCCGCGTCCACGTCGAGCCGCGCGGCGCGCTCGGGGGGGAGCGCCGCGCTCGGCAGCTGCCCGAGCCCCGCCAGCTTGCGCGCGATCGACTGCATGATCCCGGACAGGCCGGGGACGCCCGCCATCAGGTGGTGGTGGTCGAACCCTTGCGGGAAGAACCAGTCGGTCACCTGGAGCAGGTCCGCCTGCCGCGAGCCCACGACGTTCTGCACCTCGATGCGCTCTCCACCGGCCGCCGGCCGCAGGCAGGTCATCACGTTGGGCACGCCATCGACCCGCGCGAGGCAGCCGTCGCAGCCTCCGCGCAGGCAGGTCGGCGCCCTGGGACGGTGCAGCTTCGGGCTCCGCGCGAGCGTCACGCGCCCGGAGGCGATCAGCGCCACGGCCAGGGGCTCTCCCCGCTCCGCCGGGACGTCCGCCCCGTCGAGGGTGATGGTGACCGGATGCTGGAGCGCGCGAGCTCGCCGAAACATGGGCGGACGCTAGCAGACGCGCGCCGCGCCGGCAGAGGAGGGCGCCGGAGCAAGCGGGAGGAGAGAGACGGAGAGAGGCCGGAGCAGGGAAAGACAGACGATCGCCGGCGGCATGAGCCCGGCGCGCGGAGGCGCACAATCACGGGAGGTGCGGGAGGCACGGGAGGCACGGGAGGCGCGGGAATCATGGGAGGCAAGGGGAGGCAATGGGAGGCAGCCGAGGCGCGGGTAGCGCGCAGAGCGGGCGGAGTGGAGAAGGTGTCCTCACCTTCGCGCGGTGATCTATGCTGTCCTCGATGCGCCTCGGCGTCCTCGGCCCTGCTCAGGGTGATCTGCCCGCGCTCGCTCGCGGCGCGCAGCACCTGCTCGACGAAGGCCACGCCGAGCGGGTCATCTACGTCGCCGAGGATGACGCGCTCGACCGGGTCGTCGTGGGCTGGGCGCAGCGCCTGGTCGGCGCGGACCCCACCGAGGGCGCGCTGTTCGATCGAGCCGCTCGGTGCGCGGCCGCGACCCCGGACCAGATCGACGCCTTCGTGGCGTCCGAGCGCGCTCGGATGCGCCTCCGGGTGCTGATGAGCCTGCCGTCGGGCCGGCGCACCATCGAGATCCTGGACGGGCGCGTCGCGCTCTTCGTGTTCGACAAGGCCGCGCTCGACGAGGAGGACATCGTGGCGGCGTCGCTCCTGGTCTTCGGCAAGAGCCCGGAGCCGCTCATCAAGAAGGTCGGCTCGCGGACGTTCTTCTCTCCGGGGCCGATCGGCTCCGACGGCGGCACGGCGCTCCTCGACGACGGGCAGGGCGGCGTGCGGATCGAGGTGATGAACGCGAGCGGCGCGGTGACGGCGCGCGAGCTCGTGGGCCCGTCCGCCGCCGGCCCCAGGCTGAGGGTTCAAGGTGGCTCGCACGGTTGATGCGCCCGCCCGCGCCCCGGCCGCGCGCGCGCCCGAGGCGCGCCGCGTCGCCATCTTCGGGGGCAGCTTCAACCCGCCCCACGTCGCGCATGTCCTCGCGGCCACCTACGCGATCTCCATCGCGCCGATCGACGAGGTGCTCGTCGTCCCTGTCTACCGCCACCCCTTCTCGAAGGAGCTCGTGCCGTTCGAGCATCGTCTGGCGATGTGCCACCTCGCGCTCGGGTGGCTCCCGGGCGTGTCGGTGTCACCCGTCGAGCGCGATCTCGGCGGCGAGAGCCTCACGCTGCGCACGCTGGAGCACCTCGCCGAGGCGCACCCGGACTGGGCGATGCGCCTGCTCGTGGGCGCCGACGTGCTCCCCGATCTACCGAGGTGGCATCGCTTCGACCGCATCGAGCAGCTCGCCCCGCCGATCGTCCTCGGCCGCTCCGGCGTCGTCGCGCCCGCCGCGGAGCGCCTCGATGCGGGGCAGGCCGATGCTCGTCCTCACCTGCGCCCCGCGGACGTGGAGCTCCCTCGGATCTCGAGCAGCGACATCCGCCGGGCGCTCGCGGCGGGCGATCATGAGGCCGTCCACCAGCGCGTGCCGCGCGCCGTGCTGGACTACGTGCTCGCGCACCGCCTTTACGGGAGCGACCCATGAGCGAGATGGACAGCACGCGCCCGTCGCCGGTGCACCCGGAGGACAACGCCCTCCTGGAGGTGTTCATCTACGGCGGCGGCAAGGTGGGCCGCGGGCTCGCGCGCGCGATCCGCGACGCGGGGCTACGGGTGACCCTCCGGCCGGCGCGGGACGGCCTGCCGTCGGAGCGCATCGAGGCGAACTTCGTGATCCTCGCCGTGCGCGATCGGGATATCGCGCCGTGCGCCGAGGCGCTGCGCGACCGCGGGCTCGTCGGCCACAGGGACGTCGCGGTGGTCCACTGCGCAGGCGCGCTCGGCCCGGAGGCGCTCGCGGCGGTGCGAGGCGGCCGCGTCTCGGTCGCCCAGATGCACCCGATGATCTCGTTCGCCTCGCCCTCGTTCGCGCCCTTCCTCGAGCGTGGCCAGCTCCACATCGACGGCGATCCGACCGCCGTGCGCGCCGCTCGCTCGCTCGGGGTGTGCCTCGGCATGACGCCGCGCACGTTCTCCGGTCTCGACCGCGTCGCCTACCACGCGGCGGCGGGCCTGGTCGCCAACGGCGCTGCCGCGCTCGCCGCCGCCGGCGTCGACCTGCTCGAGCGCGCGGGCATCGATCGGAGGACGGCGGCCGAGATGCTCGGCCCGCTGCTCCGCACGGTCGCGGACAACGTCGAGGTCCTCGGCGTGCCCGACGCGCTGACGGGGCCGGTGCGCCGCGGCGACGCGGCCGGCGTCGCGCGGCACCTCGAAGCGCTCTGTCGGCTCGCGCCGCACCTCGTACCGTTCTACGTCGCCGCCGCCGCGACGCAGCTCCCGCTGGCCCGCGTCCTGGGCGAAGCACCTGCGGATGCGTTCGACGCCATCCAGCGGGTCCTGGACGGAACACAGCAATAGAACTGTAATTTTCTTATGATGAGGTAAGCGCTTCATTATCTTCAACGGCGGGATCCATTGATGCGAGGTCCGGCGGAGAGGTACGCTTTTGTTGCCTTGGGATCCGTTGCCGCAGCCCGCGTTTCTTCTGTCATCACGAGCGACTCCGGGGGGTTCCGGGCGCTCGATGAGCGCGTCCGTGATGCCGCGTCGCGTGGGGTGCTCCACGTCCATGGACAGCGGCCGGTCCTGGACGCCGTTTGTTCCCACCTCGCGCGCCGCGCTCGAGGTGTTGGACGCTCGCTGATCTCGGCCGCGCACGCCGCGGATCGGGATCCCTGGCGCGATCTCGCGCTTCGCTGCGCTGTCACCTCCGCCGATCCGGCCGCGGCCGCGCAGGGCATCAGCGCCGCCGCGCAAGGCGCGATCCTGCTGGTCGCCGAGGGAGAGGCCACCAGCTGGGGGAGCCTGGTGCTGGATGAGGTCACGCGCCTCATCGCGGAGGGGTCGTGCTCCGCGCTGGTCATCGTGTGCAGCGACGGCGCGACGCGGCCCTGGACGAGCGCGCTCACGATCGACGGCATCGCGTCGCCGGACGATCTGCACCGCTTCTGGGACGCGTTCGCGGCGGACGCGGAGCGCCGGGTCGTCGCCAAGATCGAGCGGCTCGACGCGCTGGAGGGCTGGTGCTCCGCCGTGCTGGCCGCGCCGCCCGAGCAGCGCCCCGCGCGGCAGCCGCCCAGCCGCGAGGCCGCGCGCCTGCTCGATCGGCTCGCGCTGGGCCAGCGGCCCTGGCCGTTCGCGCAGCTCCGCCAGCTCGCGGCGCGGCGCGCGGAGCCCGGGCCGGGGGACGCGGCGTGCCAGGGGGTCGCCCAGGAGCTCGCCGCCCTCGGTCTGATCGAGGTCGACGATCGAGGGTGGGTCGCCGCGCGGCGCGCGGTCGTCGACCCGGCCAACGTCGACCGCGAGGATGTGTTCGCGATCGCGGCGGCGCTCGAGGAGCAGTCGTCCGACCCGTGGAGCCTCTCGCGCGCGAGCGAGCTCCTCGCCTCGCTGGGCCAGGACGACCGCGCCGAGGCCGCGGCGATGCTCGCGATCTCCTCGGTCGGCGAGCCGTCGGCGCGCGCCGATTTCTGGCAGCGCTGGGCCCGGACGATGCGGGCGCTCTCCGGCGGGAGCGCGGCGTCGGGCGAGCGGCTGCTCCGCGCGGCGGAGCTCGCGCTCCGGCTCGGCGACATCGAGTTCGCCATCGACTTCTCCTCCGCGGCCCAGCGCGAGCGGGAGACGTTCGCCGCGCTGCTCGTGCGCGGCCGCGCGACGAGCGCGCGCGGCGACCTCACGACCGCCGCGATGGTGCTCTCGCGGGCGCTCTCGCTCGCCGCCACGCCCGAGGAGCGGGTGCGCGGCGCCGTGGAGATGGCGGAGCTCTGCTGCAAGACGGGCGACCTCGCGGCGGCCAAGGCGCGCGCCGAGGAAGGGCTCGCCGGCGCGGGGGAGATCGCGACGCGCCTCCAGGCGCGCAACATCCTCGGCAAGCTGCTCCTCGCGCAGCAGGCCTGGGCCGAGGCGGAGCTGCACTTCGCGGCCGACGCGTGGGAGGCGGCGTGCGCGGGCGAGCACGTGAGCGAGCTGCGCGCCCGGCTGAACCGCGCCATCGCGCTGCTCTCCAGCGGGCGCCTCGACGAGGCGCGCACGATGCTGGCCGGCGTGCTCGAGGAGGGCGAGCGGCGCGGCGAGCGCGCGGCGACCGGCTATGCGCTCACGAACCTCGCGGTCATCGCCCACCTGAAGCACGAGTACCCGGAGGCCTTGCGCCTCTTCGAGCGCGCGATCGAGATCTTCCGGAGGATCGGCGACAAGGTCGCGCTCGTGAACCTCATCACGAACCTCGCCGAGATCCGGCTACAGCTCGGGCTGATCGAGGAGGCCGAGCAGGCGCTCGCGTTCGCGCGGAAGGCCTGCGGCCACGTCATCCCTGGCGTTCGGATCACGCACGTCGCCTACGTCGCGGCGCAGATCCACCTCGAGTGCCGCCGCACGGTGGACGCCTGGTCCGAGCTCACGGCCGCCTTCGCCTGCGGCGCCGGCTCGAAGCTCGGCGAGTGCTACGCGATCGCCGCGCGCATCGCGCTGCACGACGGCGACCTCCTGCAGGCCGGCCAGATGATCCAGCGGGCGCGCGCCGAGGCGACCTCCGACCGGCACCGCGCCGAGATCGCCCTCCTCGAGGCGATGTGCTCGCGCGCCGCCGGCGCGCCGTTCGGGCAGATCGCCGCGGAGGCGCTCGCGCTGTCGCGCCGGGCCCACAGCCACGAGTGCGCCCTGGAGGCGCACGTGCTCCTTCACCACGCGTCGTCCGCCGGGGACCGCGCGTCGCGCGCCCCCGAGGACGAGCCCATGGCGGCGCGCTCGCACCTGGAGGCGGCGATCGACCTCCGCGATCGCATCGCCGAGTCGCTCCCGCCCGAGATCTCGCGCAAGTTCCTCGCGCGCCGGAGCTTCGCCGAGCTCGCCCGGCTGGAGGCGTGCGCGCGCAGCGCCGCCGAGGCGGAGCCGAGGGGCTGCGAGCTCTGCGGCTCCAGCGCGTGCGCGGGGTGCGCCAGGGGGGCGGCTCGCGCCCCGCGGCCGGCGAGCGCGGGCCCCGCGATCAAGCGGATGGTCGGGACGACGCCGGCGCTGCTCAGCCTCATCCACCAGATCGAGAAGGTCGGCGCGAGCGACGCGACCGTGTTGATCCACGGCGAGAGCGGCACCGGGAAGGAGCTCGTCGCCGAGGCGATCCACGAGGTGAGCGCGCGGCGCGCGGGCCCGCTGATCAAGGTCAACTGCGCCGCCCTGGTCGAGACGCTGCTGCTCTCGGAGCTGTTCGGCCACGAGAAGGGGTCGTTCACCGGCGCGGCGTCGCGCCGCCGCGGGCGCTTCGAGCTCGCCGAGGGGGGGACGCTCTTCCTGGACGAGATCGGGGACATCTCGCCGCGCACGCAGGTCGCGCTGCTCCGCGTCCTGCAGGACAAGACCTTCGAGCGGGTCGGGGGTGTCACGCCGCTGCGCGCGAACGTACGGATCCTCTGCGCGACCCACCGCGACCTGCGTGCGATGGTTGCCCGGGGCGAGTTCCGGGAAGATCTCTATTACCGGCTCCGGCAGGTCGTCCTGGAGGTCCCCGCGCTGCGCCATCGGCCGCGGGATCTGCCCGCGATCGCGGCCGCGATCCTGGAGAGGATCGGCGGCGAGCGTGGCGTGGCGCCGAAGCGCCTGTCCAGCCGGGCCATCGAGGCGCTGTCGCGGCACTCCTGGCCGGGCAACGTGCGCGAGCTCGAGAACGCCCTGCGCGCCGCGGCGATCTTCGCGGACAGCGAGGTGATCGATCTCGAGGATTTCACGACGAACGTCGAAGGGCTGCGGGAGCTCGACGCCGCGGAGCTCGTGAGCGCTCCGATGACGCCGAGGGCTGGCATGCACCCTGCTTTAGAATCGTCGAGAGAATCGTCGAGAGAATCGTTGAAAGAATCGTTGAAAGAATCGTCGAGAGAGTCGTCCAGAGACGCGCCCAGAGAGCCGTCCAGCGGGCCACGCGCGTCGGCGCCCGATCAGGCGACGCTGGTCGCACATCCCCCGTCGATGCCTGTGGATCGCACGCCGCTGGAGCTCGCGTACGCTCATGTCCGGGGAGGGGTCAGCCTCAGCGACATGAAGCGCGAGATCGAGCGCGAGTGCGTTGCCAGGGCGCTCGACGAAAGTCGTGGGAACATCACACGCGCCGCCGTGCTCCTGGGCATGAAGCGCCCGCGGCTTTCCCAGCTTGTCAAACAGTATGGCTTTGGCGGGACTTCGGAGGATTGAAGTGATGCGAGGTTGCTGGAGGAGTTGGCTCTCGGGGGGCTTCGCGGCGCCTCTGCTGCTGGCGGGCTGCGCGATCGCGTCCCCAGAGCACGAGGAGCAGAGCGCCGAAGCGTGGAGCGATCTCGACCCGATGATCTCCGAAGAAGCGTCCGGATCGAGCGATGGCATCGACGGCGATGTCGTCGTACCCGTCACCGACTTCGTCACGCCTGCGTCGCTCCCGCCCCGCGACGTTGCGCCGCCGTCCAGCGGTGACGGCGCGCCCAGGACGATCGAGGTGCGATCGCAGGAGCGCTGCAACCCGGACCCGCTTCCCTGGAGCCCCAGCAGCGCGGACAGACACGACACCGCTCCCTCCGAGAGCGACGGGACGCGCTGAGCCGCGCGCCCGGGCGGCCTGAGCGCGTCCGCGCCCCGGCGCCGCCCGGCCCCGCTCCCCGGCGCGTTTTGCGGTCGCCGCGCGGCTCGCCGCGGTAGCCTTCGCGCGTGGCGCCGCTCGGGATCGATCTCCGCACACGGACGACCCTGGTCTGCGGGGCCCTCGCCCTCGCCATCGCGGCGTCGACGCTGCTGCGAGGTCGCGTCCGCCGCGTCCACCTCTTCTTCGCCGCGTTCGCCGCCGACGTCGGGCTCTGGTACCTCTCGCAGTCGCTCTTCGGCTTCTTCCAGGCCTCGATCTGGGAGCGCTTCACGGCGATCCTCGCCGTGCTGCTACCGCAGTTCGCGCTGCAGCTCTTCGAGGCGATGATCCCCCATGACCCGGATCGGCGCTCGCGGCTGCTCCGGTTCGCGGGGGTGCTCGTCATCCCGCTGTTCGTCCTCGTGCTGGTGAGCCGGGAGCCGGGCTCGTGGCTCGACTGGCTCACGCGCGGCTGCATTTTCCTCTACGTCTTCGCGCTGCTCACAGCGGGGCTGTACACGCTCGGCCAGCGCGGCAAGCAGAGCTCCTCGCGCGCGACGCAGCGCCGCGTGCGGTTCCTCGTGGTGATCGGCGCGCTCGCCGGGCTCGCCAGCGTCGCCGACTTCGCCTGGTTTCTCGGCGCGGAGCCGCCGCCCGTGGGCGCGGCGCTCTCGATCGTGTTCCTGTTCGTCCTCGCCCAGGCCCTCCGTCACGAGCGCCTGCTCGACGCCTACGAGATGCTCGCGCGCCTGCTCGTCGCCACGGCGGTCGCGTTCCTGATCGCGCTGATCTTCTATCTCCTGCTCACGTTCATCGGCGGCTTCAACACGATGTACCTGAACGCGGTGCTCGCCGCGATCGTCATCCTGGTGCTGTTCGACCCGCTGCGGGAGCGCGTCGAGGAGCAGCTCCAGCGCCTCTTCTTGCGGGAGCGGTTCGATCTCGACCGCTCGCTCGCGGAGGCCCGGCGGCGCCTCGTGCACACGCTCGAGGTGGACGAGATGGGCTCGATCGTGATGAGCGCGCTCGAGCAGTCGCGCCGGGTCACGGCGGCGGCGCTCTACCTGCGCGATCAGGACGGGACGGGCTTCGACCGGCTCGCCTCGCTCGGGCCGCGGGTCCCCGAGCGGATCGAGGTGGCGACCGCGAGGGCGCTGCTCGATCGCCTCGACCGCGGGCCGCTCGCGATGGAGGAGCTGGAGCGGGAGGCGCGCGAGCGGCGGGCGCGCCGCAGCCAGAGCGACGCGGACGACGACGGCAACTTCGCGCGGCGGACGGAGGTGCGGCCCCAGGTCCCCGAGGACGCGGTGCTCGCGGCGGCCGAGGTGCTCGGCAGCCTCTGCTCGGGCGTGGTGCTGTGCGCGCGCGACGAGCAGGGCGAGCCGATCGGGCTCCTGGTCGTGGCGGACACGCGCGTGCGCGACGCGTTCTCCCCCGAGGAGCTGACCCTGCTCGAGACGCTCGCCGCGCAGATCGGCGTCGTCCTGGAGAACTCGCGGCTCTACGCGCAGATGAAGGAGCGCGACCGGCTCGCGCTCCTCGGCCAGATGGCGGCCGGGCTCGCGCACGAGATCAGGAACCCGCTCGGCGCGATCAAGGGGGCGGCGCAGCTGCTCGCCGACCCCGTGCCGGAGGCGCAGATCGACGCGGCGTCGCGCGAGTTCCTCGGGATCATCCTCGAGGAGGTCGATCGGCTCGATCGCGTCGTGGGCTCGGTGCTCGATCTCGCGCGGCCGGCGCAGGGCTCGGTCGTCCCGACCGACGTGAACGCGATCGTGCGCCGCACCCTGCAGGTGCTCTCGATCGAGCGCAGGAACGACCAGCTCGAGGTCGAGGTCACGCTCGATCCCGATCTCCCCCGCGTCGCCATCGATCCAGAGCAGCTGCGGCAGGTGCTGATGAACCTGTTCCGCAACGCCGTTCAGGCCATGAAGGGCCGGGGTAAGGTGGTGATCTCGACGCGCGTCCGCTTCGGCCGAGGGACGCGGCCCGGCTCGGGCTCGGACGAGCCGTTCGTCGAGCTCAACGTCACCGACAACGGCCCCGGGATCTCCCAGAAGGTGCTCGCGAACATCTTCCTGCCGTTCTTCACGACGAAGGACAAGGGGACCGGGCTCGGCCTGTCCATCAGCCAGCGCATCGCGCAGAGCGCCGGCGGCCGCATCGAGGTCCGGTCGTACGAGGGGAAGGGGAGCACCTTCGCCGTGATCCTCCCCGCCGCCGTCGACAAGCTGAGCGCGCAGCAGCCGTCGCCCGCGGCGCTTTCGCCCGCCGAGCCGGCCCCTCAGGAGCGGCCCGGCTGAGGACGGTGACCCCGGAGGCGCCCGCGTCGTCTGGGCGCGTGCGCGCTCCGCGCGTCGCGTTGCGTCGTGCGGGGCGCTCAGCCGTAGCGCGAGGTCATGAGCCGCTCGAGCGCGGGATGCTCGCGCACGAGCGCGAGCGTGTGCTCGGCGTGTCCGTGCGCGTAGCCGTTGCCGATGTAGAGATCCACGTCCTTGCCGATCCCCTCGGCCCCCAGGGCGGCGGCGGTGAAGCTCGTGCTCATCGCGAAGAAGTACGTCTTGCCGCGATCGCGCGTGGCGACGATCGCGCTGAGCTCCACGCCCGGGACGTTCACGCACGAGAGCGTGAGGTCAGCGCCCGCGTCGCCGGTGAACGGCAGCACGGCGTCGCGCACGGCGAGGGGGTCGCGCGCGTCGAGGACCGCGACGTGGTCGCAGATCGCGAGCGAGCGCAGATCGGCGGCGAGCCCCGGCGACGCCTCGATCCCGATGACGCGCCCGGCGCGGCCGACGCAGCGCCGCGCCTCGGCCGCGCAAAGGAGGCCCGATTTTCCGCCCGCGCCGAGCACCACCACGCTGTCGCGCGGGCCGGCGAGGCGCGCCACCTGAGGCGCCGCGCCGGCGACGTCGAGCAGCGCGAGGGCGAGCCGCTCGGGCATGTCGGTCGGCATCCGGGCGAGCGGCGCCGACCCGAAGAGGATCGCGGTGCCCTCGACGTCGATCTGCGCGGACGCGGGCCGCACGGCGAGGATCCGGCGGAGCGAGAGCGGCGTGAGCGAGAGCGACGCGAGCGTCGCGATGCGATCGCCGACGGCGACGCCGCGGTGCTCGGCGAGCGAGCCGACCCGACGCACGACGCCGAGCAGCATCCCGCCCGAGCCGGTGACCGGGTTGTGCTGCTTGCCCCGGCGCGCCACCGTCTCGAGGACGAGCTGCGCGACGCCGTCCGGGCTGCCGCCGGAGGCCTCCTCCATCTGGCGGAAGCTCGCGGCGTCGATGTTCAGCGTCTGCACCTCGACGACGATCTCGGTCTCGAAGTGGCGCGAAGCGTCGGCGTCCAGCCGCTCTGCCGGCTGCGGCATGGCCCCCGGTGGATCGAGCACGCGGTGCGTGCCCAGCGGATCGCCTGCGGAGAGGGTGGGTCGCGTCGCTTCAGAGCTCACGCCGAGGCCGTTCAACATGCCGGGCACGAAAGCAAGGGCAATGAGCCGAGCGACCGCGGGATTCCTCGCTGAGCCGGCCCGGCGCACCGGCCCGGTAGGGGACCCGGCAACCGGCGGTGCCGAGCGTTTCGATGGAGTCGAACGCCCTCTTTCCCTCAAATCGGATACACTTGCGTGCGCCGAGGACGTCGGCCCGTACCCCCGCGGCGCGCCTCTGTGGCGGCCGAGGGAGGGGGGCCAGCGCGTCGCGTCAGGATCGAACGAGCCGACTCATTTGAAAGAACGGACCGGATCTCTTGACCACCTTTGCTCGGTGAAACTAAGCTTTGCCCCCTGCTGGCGCTCTCGTAAGCGCTCGAAGGTTTTTACTCCCTGCGATGGATAACCACGCTCCCAAGGTGTCGGCAACGCGGCAACTAGCGTTGCGCTTCATCTCCGGGAAGTACCAAGGCGGCGAATTCCCCCTCGGGGAGCAGCAGGAGATCGTCGTAGGTCGCTCCAGCGACCTCGACATGGTCCTCGTAGAGGACATGGTCTCCCGGCGCCATGCCCGGATTGCCTGCACCGAACAGTCGATTGTGATCGAGGATCTCGGCTCGACGAACGGAACGTTCGTCAACGGCGAGAAGATCAAGAAGACGACCCTGAAGGAGGGCGATCGGGTGCTCATCGGCACCAGCATCCTCAAGGTCGTCTCCACCGACCCTGGCGCGCCGCCGGCGCGGAAACGGATGGACGAGCCATCGCTGAGGAGCGGTCAGACCCGGTCGATGTCCGGGTCGATCGACGAGATCCCGCTCCCGGATCTGCTGCAGCTCTTCGGCACATCGAAGAAGAGCGGCGTCCTCGTGGTCCGCTCCGACGACGACGTCGGCAAGATCTACCTGCGCAAGGGCATCGTGACCTTTGCGACCATCAACGATCTGACCGACGTCCCGCCGCTGAAGAGCGTCTACCGGATCCTCACCTGGGTCGGCGGGACGTTCGACCTCGAGGCGGCCGAGGAGCGGGTCATGACCGGCGAGATCAGCGCGACGGTGCAGGAGCTCCTCATGGAGGGGCTCCGGCAGATCGACGAGCTGAACAACATCCGCCACCAGCTTCCGGACCTGTCGGCGCGGCTGATCATCCCCCAGCCGCTCAAGCCGCAGCTCCGCGATCTCTCGCCCGTCGATCTCGACGTCCTCCAGGTCGTCTACAACCACGGGCACCTCGCGATGGTCCTCAACAAGAGCCCCGCGACGGATCTGGAGACCGCGCAGTCCGTGTTGAAGATGATCAACGCGGGCTACCTCCGCGCCGAGTGAGCCTGGCGGGAGCGCATGGCGTCGCGAGGCCGCGCAAGGCGGCCGAACGCGGCGGCGCGCGCTGCGCTCGGCTGAACCGAGATCGGTAGATCAGGGGAGCGCGGTCGACAGCGCGTCCTCGCGCGCCGCGCTCCCGAGGGCGCGGCGCGCCGGGCGACAGCGCGGCGTCAGGACTGCGACGTGCCGCGCTTCGCGGGGTCGAGCGCCTTGCTCGCGAGGCGGAGCGACACGGCGCGGGCGTGGGCCTGCAGGCCCTCGGCGAGGGCCAGCTTCTCGATGATCGGGCCTTGCGCCCGGAGCGCCGCGCCCGAGTACCGGATGAGGCTCGCGCGCGTCACGAAGTCGTAGACCCCGAGCGGCGCGCCGAAGCGGGCTGAGCCGCCGGTCGGGAGGACGTGGGACGGCCCCGCGAGGTAGTCCCCCGCGGCGACCGGGGTGAGGTCGCCGAGCAGCGCGGCGCCGAGCGTGCCGATCTCCGAGAACAACCCCTCGGCGTCGGCGACGTGGAAGGCCACGTGCTCGACCGCGAGCTGATCGGCGATCTCGGCGAGGCGAGCGCGCGAGCCGACGACCAGCGCCGCCGCGTGCGTCGAGAGCGACGCCTGCACGATCGCGCGACGCGTGAGCTCGGGGAGCGCCGCGTCGAGCTCGCGCGCGACCGCCTCCGCCAGCTTCGCGGAGGTCGTCGCGAGCAGGGCGTAGGACGCCTCGTCATGCTCGGCCTGCGAGAGGAGATCGGCGGCGACGAGCCGGGGATCCGCGGATTCGTCGGCGAGCGCGAGGATCTCGCTCGGCCCGGTGATGCCGTCGATCGACACATCCCCGAAGACCAGCTTCTTCGCGCAGGCGACGTAGGCGTTGCCGGGCCCCACGATCTTGTCGACCGCCGCGAGCTCCGGGAGCCCGTAGGCCATGGCCGCGATCGCCTGCGCGCCGCCCGAGTCGAGCAGGGTCGTCACGCCGGAGAGGTGCGCCGCGGCGAGCGTGGCGTCGTCGGCCGACGGGCTCGCGAGGACGATCTCCTGGACGCCGGCGATGCGCGCGGGGATGGCCGACATGAGCACGCTGGAGGGGTAGCGGGCCTTGCCGCCCGGCGCGTAGACGCCGACCCGGCGCAGCGGGCGCACGCGCATGCCCAGCAGGACGCCCTCCTCCTCGTAGCTGAAGCCGGCCTGCAGCGCGGGCCCGTTCGCCGTCACGTTCGCCGGACCGAGGTCGCCCGCGTCGCGCTGCCGCTCATGGTAACGCGCGATCCTCGCTGCCGCGGTCTCGAGCGCGGCGCGGACCTCCGGCGAGAGCCTCGCGAGCGCCTCGGCTCCGCCGAAGCCGCCCTCCGCCTCGGGGCCTGCGTGGCGGACGAGCGCCTTCGACGTCCTCCGCTCGAACTTCTCGATGTAGCCGAGCACGGCGGACGTCCCCCCACGCCGCACGTTGTCGATGATCTCGGTCACGGCCGGCGTGACGTTCGCGAGGTCGCCCGTGCCGCGGGTGCGCAGGGCTGACAGGGTGGACTCGAACTGAGGCGAACCTTCGATGTAGATGGGCAGCATGGCTTGATATGGACCGGCGCGGTGGAATCTCCGCGTCGACGGCGACACCCCGTACCACACCACCCCGGCCGCTGGTACGTCGGCCGCGCGGCTGCGATCGCGGCGCGCGTCGCGGCCGCGGCAGCGCATCGCGGCGGCTGCCGCGCGTCGCTCCCTGAGTTCCCCGGCCCGAGCGGATCGAGTAGGGTCGCCCGATGCGGTCCGGCTCGTTTGGCCTCGCCTCCACCGCGCTCTCGGTCGTGCTCCTCGCGCTGGCGCCTGCCGTGCTCGTCGGTTGCCCGGAGAACTCCTGCTTCCTCAAGATCTGCCAGGGCAGCAGCTGCCGCTGCTCGATCTCGTCGTGCAGCGACGGCGCCGGCTTCGACACGAAGCAGAACCGCTGCCGATGCCTGAAGGGTTACCTCTCGGTCGCGGGACAGTGCCTCACGCCCCAGGCGGCGAACGCCTACTGCGGCGTGGGTCGCCACTACGAGGCCGGCGGGTGCGCTCCCGATCGCTGCCGGCCTGGCGACGAGATCGACCAGAGCACGGGCTACTGTGTGTCGCGCGAGCAGGTGGCGACCAACATCGGCGTCGCGGTCGGCGCCGGGCAGAAGCTCGGATGCCCGCCCGGCCAGGAGCTCATCGTCGACGGTCCGACCGCCGCGTGCGTACCGCTCTCGCAGACCTGCGCGCGCGACGAGGTCTGGACCGGGCAGGCGTGCGCGAAGGTAGGGCGCTGCCCAACGGGCGCGATGTGGGATCCCGCGCTCGCCCAGTGCGTCCAGTACGCGCAGGGCTCGGGTGAGAGCGGGCTCACGGTCAACGTCGGGCAGTGGGCGTCGGCGAACTACGGACCCGACGGCGGCATGGGCACGAGCGGCTTCTGCGGCGCTTTCGCGAAGAAGCCGTACAGCTTCGGGATCGTCGAGGGGGCCTCGGCCTACGTCCGCGCCACGGTGATGATGTCCTTCCCGGACGGCGAGATCGCCCGCGGCGTCGTGCAGGCGGTGACGGTGTTCGACGCGAGCGGGAACCCGGTGCCGCCGCGCGGCGCCGCGGAGGTCGATGCGGCGGCGCGCAACATCTTCGGCACGCTCGTCCTGGGTGGCGGGCGTGCGAGCGCGCCGACGTCGTCGACCACCGTCCGCTGCGCGGTCATCCACGCCGGAAAGCCGCAGCCGGTGCCCGCCGTTGGTGGACTTTAGCGAGGCCTGTCGGGCTACATCCGCGACAGCGTGCTCACGACGCGCGTGGCGGGTAGGGCGCTGAGGCCGACGCAGCTGACGACCTTGCCGCGCTCCACCACGAAGTTGCTCGTGGAGGGCTCGATCTTCGCGAACTCGACGCTCAGGCGGGCCCCGTCGAAGCTCGCTCGCAGGGGGTGGCCCTCCACCGCGCTGCGGACGTCCTGGCAGGTGCCCCTGGAGCGGGCCGGATCGAACTTGCGCGACTCGGGGGCGATGAAGCGGAGCCGGTCCTCGACGGCGAACACCCCGGTCTCGCCGGGGATCTCGCGCAGGGAGAAGCGGGCCTCGCCCTCGGCATAGTCCTGGGGCGCGAACTGCTCCGGGCGGCGGACCCGGAACTCGAGCGACTCGCCGGCAAGGACGGCCTCGAGCTCGCGCCCGTTGCCGACCCACAGCCCGGTCAGGCCGGCGAGCGGCGACGGCTGCGGCTGCTCCGCGCTCGCCGCCGGGGTGGTGCTGCTCGCGCTGGCCGCCGGGCGCTGCTCCCTCGACGAGACGGCCCGCCGGCGACCATCGCGCGGCCTGTCGAGCACGCCCAGCCCGAGCAGCGCGGCGGCGCCGCCGAACATCACGAGGGCCCCGGCGCCGATCGCGAGCCACGAGCCGCGTGCGCGCTGCGACCCCGCAGGCCCACTGGCCAGCGCAGCGCCCGACGGCGATCGCGGAGCCTCGCGGACCTCGTCGAGCGTCGTGGCCGCGGGCGGCGGCGGGCGGCTCGACGCGCCGAGCGGCGCGGCGGTCGCGGCCGGCGCAGGGTGGGCGATCGCGTCGAGCGCAGCGAGCAGCTCCTCGCAGCTGGCAAAGCGATCCGCCCGTTCCTTGGCGCACGCCTTCTGGAGGAAGGCGTCGAGCGCCGGAGGGACATCGTGACGCACGGCGCTGACCAGGGGGAGCGGCACCTCCGCGTGCTGCCGCATGATCTCGATGTCGCTCTCGGCGTCGAACGGCACCTGCCCCACCAGCATCTCGTAGAGCACGACGCCCAGCGCGTAGATGTCCACCCGCTTGTCGAGGTCGCGGCGCCCGAGGACCTGCTCCGGCGACATGTAATAGAGCGACCCGATGATCCCCTTGGTCAGCCCGCGCCCCGCGAGCGCGTCCGCCTCGGCCTTGGCGATGCCGAAGTCGGTGACCTTCGCGACGCCGTCCTTGCCGCGGATGAGCACGTTCGCCGGCTTGAGATCGCGGTGGATCACCCCCTCGCGGTGCGCGGCCGCGATGCCGGAGGCGATCTGGCGGAAGATCGAGAGCGCTTCGGGCAGGGGCATCCGCCGGCGCTCCTCGGCGTACCTGGCGAGCGTCTGCTCCAGGCTCTCGCCGTCGATGTACTGCATGACGAGCCAGAGGTCGTCTCGCTCCGCCACCACCGCCTTCAGGTGGACGACGTTCGGATGATCGATCTGCGCGAGCGCGCGGCCCTCGGCGAGCGTCCTCGCGCGCACGTCCGGCCGGTGCCCGAGCTCCTGGCGCACCGCCTTCAGCACCACGTGCAGGCCGGTGTGGACGTCCCGAGCGAGGTAGACGACGCCCATGCCGCCCTCGCCGAGCACCCGCTCGACCACGTACTTCTGATCGACGAGCGTCCCCGCCGGCAGGTGGCCGCCCGGGCCGCGCCGCGGCAGCGAGCCCGCCAGCGGCGCGGGGACGACATGAGGCGCGGGGACGTTCGCCGCGGGCCCGCTCGCGCCGCCGGCCGCGAGGGCCGAGAGGCTGGCCCTGTGCGCCGGCTCCTCGGGCACCAGCGCGCCCAGCAGCGGCTGCCCAGGGACTGTCGTCGGCGGGCCGGGCGCAGGAGGCGCCGAGGTCGCCGCGCCGACGCCCGCCTCCTTCGCGGTCATCGACGCGCCGCACGCCACACAGAACCGGGCGGAGCCCGGGTTCTCGGCGTTGCATGAAAGGCACCTGGCCATGGCGCTGTCAGCTCGATCCGCGGCGCGCCCGGCGAGCAGCGCGCCGTGGAGGCTACGTCAGGTCCAGTGGCCCGCGCGGAGCGCCGCGGAGTCGATGGTCTTGATCTTCGGGGCGAGCGCCTCGCGGAAGATGGCCTCGTCTTCGTCGTCGAGGCCGCTCTCTCCGAAGCCGGACGCGACCTCCATCGCGGTAGCGAGGATGCGCAGGAACTGCTGGAAGCTCGACGCACAGAGCTCCGGCTTGAGCGACTCGGTCCCCGTCATACAGGTGAACACGGGGCAGTCCCCCTCGGCGTCGAGCTTCGAGATGTCGAGGAAATAGGGATCTCCCAGCAGGGCGCTGCGAGCGATGAGGATCCAGCTCTTGCGCCAGCCCGGGAGGGAGCTGTCGCCGCCGTTCGCTTGCTGCTCGGCCGCGAGCTTCTCGGAGGGGATGAGGCGCACACGCTCGACCGGAGTCACCGTCTCGACGTCGAGCGGGTCGGCCTCCTGCAGGAAAGCGCGGTACCTCGCGGGCACCCGCAGCGTCTTGCGCAGCTCTTCCACCGCCGCTGGAGCCGCCTTTCCGAACCTCGCAGGGATGCCTCTTCGGACAAAGGCATCCTTGAGCGCCGTAACCGACTCGGCAAGGTCGCTATCCACCGAACATCCCTTCCTTTGCAAGTCCACCGGGACAGCCCGCTGGGCGGGCGCCCTCATCGCTTCGAAACCACTCCGCTCCCGGGGAGAGCACCGGCGCGCACCCGGAGGAATACCCCGCGCCGGGCCAGGTAGTGTAACAGAAAAACGATGGTCGACGTTGCGTACGCTGAGAGTCGATTCCGGCCCCCCGAAATCGCCCACCGGTACGGTCCGGGCGTGCACCTGCTCGATGACCCGCTCTCATGGACTCTGCTGGCTCGAGCCTGCTCCCCGGAGACGGTCCAGCCCGACGTCGGGCGTCTCGTCGGCGTTCTCTACCAGAACCTGGCGCGTGCCGTCCTCGCCGCCGAGCTGGGGCGCGCGCGCGTCGACATCCCGACCCGGATGATCTCCTCCCACCCGGAGGCCGTGTATCGCGGCGCCGCGCTGTCGCGCGCGACCAAGGCCGTCACCGTGGGCATCGCGCGCGCCGGGACGATGCCCTCTCAGGTCGTCTACGAGCTCTTGAACGAGGTCCTCGACCCCGCGCTGGTCCGGCAGGATCACCTGTTCATGAGCCGGCAGACGAACGAGCAGGGCGAGGTCGTCGGCGCGACCTGGCACGACGCCAAGATCGGCCGCGACGTCGAGGGGCGTCACGTGCTCTTCCCCGACCCGATGGGCGCCACCGGCTCGTCCATGGTCAGCGCCATGACGTACTACAAGACCGCGCTCGAGGGGCGGCCGGCCAAGTGCATCGCCATGCACCTCATCGTCACGCCCGAGTACATCCGCCGCGTCACCGAGGCTCACCCGGACGCCATCATCTACGCGCTCCGGCTCGATCGCGGCCTCTCGCCGGCGCGCGTCCTCAAGACCGAGCCGGGCACGCACTGGGACGAGGAGCGCGGCCTGAACAGCATCCAGTACATCGTCCCGGGCGCCGGCGGCGTCGGCGAGATCCTCAACAACGCCTGGCTGTGAGCGCGAGGGCGTCGCCGTGGCGGTGCCCCGCCGACGCCGGGGCCGGCGCGGCCACCTCGCACGCCCGCTGTCAGCGGCCGCGCTTCGAGCGGCGGTTGTGGCCGGCGGCGAGCGCGCGGTAGTCGATGTCAGCGTGCGGCCGGCTCACGGCGGGGCGCAGATCGCTGCAGAGCCGCGTGAGCTCCGCGACCATCGCGCCGAGATCACTCGCGCCCGCGGCCCTGCGCTGCGCGAGCTCGCCGTAGGCGGCCGCGAGGGACGCGATGCCCTTGCCGGAGACGTGCCCGCGGCGCGACAGATCGACGTAGCTCCGCGCGAGCGCGACGCTGTCGAAGTTGTGGGCGACGACCAGCGACTGCGCGACGCGGAGCACCGCGTGCGCCGCGATCCGGCTGTCCTCGTGGAGGACGAACGCCGCCTGAAGGTAGTTGTAGAAGGGGACGACCCGGTCGCCGAAGATCCGGAAATCCGAGGGCGAGGACTGGCGGTCGAGGTGGATCAGGATGCGCTCGACGACGGGGCCCTTCTCGACATAGCTCGCGAACCGGATCGCATCGACGATGGTGTCGTCGTACGCGTGCCCGAGCCGCATCACCTCGCCGAGCTCCAGCGGGGTGACCCGGCCCTCGCAGACGTCCGCGTACAGCGAGTAGACGAACGCGTCGGCCTCCGCGTCGTCCCCGAGCAGCACCTCGCGGATCAGCGCGCCGCTCTGGTCGCGCTGATCCGCGAGCTCGCAGCGCCGCTGGAGCAGCGCGGGCAGCTTGTAGCCGAGCTGCCCGCGCAGCGCGCGGAAGCGCAGCCGGAGGATGTTCTGCAGGTTGGGCTTCAGCGTGAGCGACGCCCAGCGCGCGCCGTCGAGCCGCAGCTTCTGCTCGATGCGGGAGCGGAGCTGCTCCGGGCTGCCCGAGAGGATGTGGGTCTCGACGCCCGCGCGGCCGAGTTCGCGCAGGAGCGACCCCGCGCCCGGCACGGTGCGCTTCTGATCCGGCCGCTCGATCGCGGTCCGCACGAGGTCGCGCAGCGTGTCGAAGTCGGTCCGGAGGTAGGTCTTGTCGAGGTCCCACCGCGCGATGAACGGCGCGCGCGGCGGCGACGCCGCTGCGTTCGCCGGTGATCCGGCCCCTCGCGATCGTTCCTCGTCGTTCACCGTCTCTCGCTCAGCGCGTCATCCACTCGCGCCGCATCTTGTCGAGCGACTGCACCACGTCGCTGTCGGCGCCCTGCCGGGCGAGGTCCATCGCCTCGCGGAGGTACATCGACGCCTCGCCCGTGCGATCGCGCTGGTGCGCCACGTGCGCCAGCGCGCCCAGGACGAGCGCGCGATCAGGCCCGCCTGGGCCGGCGAGGTCGAGCGCCTCGCGCAGCACGCCGTCGGCGTCGGTCAGATCACCGGCGCGCGCGAGCGCCTCGCCGAGCTTCCGGCTGAAGATCAGGACGGCGCGCACCGGATCGTCGAGCTCGCCCCGGAAGATCTCCCGCCGCGCCAGATCGAGGCCGCGGCGCAGCGCGAGCACGCTGCCGGCGCTGTCCCCGCGCGCGGCGGAGCGGTCCGCCGCCTGCTCGAGCAGCATCAGCGCGACGAACGCGTTCTGCGCGTGGTAGGCGTGGATCGCCTGCACCTCGAGCGGCAGCGCGAGCGGGTCGCCCGCGCTGTCGAACGTCGCCTTGGCGTGCAGATCGCGCCGGACGCCGGCCGGGATCGTCGCGAGCGTCACGTCGCGGAGCAGCGGGTGCGCCGTGCGGATGCCGCTCGAGTGCTCCTCGATCATGCCCGCCGCCGCGAGCTTGCCGAGCAGGTCGTCGAAGGCGCGGATGTCCGGGAGCAGGCGCTGCAGCGTGGCCCGGTCCGCCGCGTCGCCGATGACGGCGAGCGCCTGCAGCGTGCGGCGCGCGTCCTGCGGCAGCCGCTCGATCCGCGCGGCGACGAGGTCGGCCATCCGCGCGGGCGGATCGCTGCCCCCCTCGAGCGTGTAGCGGACCAGCTGGTCGATGTAGAGCGGCGGCACCGTCGCGGCCTCGCCGCCGAGGACGGCCGGGCTCGCCGCGCTCGGCGGCAGGGCCAGCGGGGTTTGATCGGCCGCGCCGTCCGACGGGTGGCGCCGCGGCGACAGCCGCAGGCCGCCCATGCTCGGCGGCGTCTTGCGGGCGGCGCGGTGGTCCAGGCCCACGCTGCTGCGGAGGAGCGAGAGCGCGATGTCCTTCGGCAGGCCGCCGAGCGCGCGCACGGCGCCGCCCCACTCGGGCTCGAAGCCCGGCGTGTGGCTGGCGACGATGAGCAGCGCCGCGAGCGGCGGCTCCGCGATCACGTCGGCGAACGCGTTCCGGCTCGCGCCGTCGACGGCGTGCAGGTCGTCGATCGCGAGCAGGACCCGGTGCGGGAAGGCGGTCTGCTGCGCGCGAGAGAGCGCCCAGCGCAGGGCCTCCGCGGCGATGAAGCGGCGATCGTCGGGCGACAGGCCCCCCGCCGTCGGCTTGTTCCAGGCGTGCCTGCGCACGTCGCTCCCGCGGTCGCCCTTGCCGAAGATCTCGAGCAGCCCGCGCCGCGCTTCCGGCGTCGCGCCGCTCCAGTTCGACGCGTTGCCGCCGTCGGGCGGGAGCTCGGCGAGCCCGGCGATCGCCCAGCGCAGCGCGTAGTAGCCGACCTCCGCGCCCCACGGGTCCGGGCCGGTCTGGATGACGATGTCGCCCCGGCTCGCGGCGACGTCGAGGAACTCGCGGAGGAGCCGGGTCTTGCCGACGCCGTGCTCACCGACGATGCGCGCGGCGACGACCGAGCCCTCGACGTCGGCGAGGCAGCTGTCGAGCCACGCGAGGTCGTCCTCGCGCGCCGCGAACGGGAGCGGGAGCGTGGGAGCCGAGGGGGCGCGATCGCGCCGGGCCGCCTGGGGCGCCGCTCGCGGCGCAGGGGCGGGCGAGTGCGCCTGCGCGATCCTGGCGCCGCACTCGCCGCAGAACTTCTGGCCGCGCGGCACGATGGCCCGGCACGAGCCGCAGATGACCGTCGCGTCGGCGAACGAGAAGCGCCCCGAGGGGGTGTCGAACGTCCCGAGCGCCGCGCGCAGCGCCGCCGCGAACTCGTCCGCCGACTGGTAGCGCCGCGCGGCGTCCTTCTCGAGCGCCCGGAGCGTGACCTCGACGAGCGGCTCGGGGATCTCGCGCTCCGGCGCGAGCAGGGCGGGATCGGGCGGCGGCAAGGAGAGGTGCATCAGCACCACCTGCGTCGGCGATTCCGCCTCGAACGGGAGCCGGCCGGTCAGCAGCTGGAACAGGATGACGCCGCACGCGTAGAGGTCGCTCCGCGCGTCGATCGGATCGCCGCGCCCCTGCTCGGGGGCCATGTAGTCCGGGGTCCCGCAGACGATGCCCGGGCTCGTGATGTTCGTCGTCGCGACCTCCCCCTTCAGCTTCGCGAGGCCGAAGTCGACGACCTTCACGAAGTCGCCGCCCGAGCGCATCGGCTCGAGCACGATGTTCTCGGGCTTGAGATCGCGGTGGATGATGCCGAGGTGGTGCGCCTCGGCGAGCGCCGCGAGCACCTGGCAGAGGATGTCGACGATGCGGCGGAACGGGAGCGGGCCGTCCTCGTAGACGACGCGGGCGAGGTCGCGCCCGCGCAGGAACTCCATGACGAGGTAGAGCTGCCCGCCGTTCTTACCGAAGTCGATGACCCCGACCGAGTTCGGGTGGTTGAGGCGGCTGGCGGCGCGCGCCTCGGTGATGAACCGGACCGACGCGCTCTCGTCGCCGAGCAGGTGGGGATGGATGATCTTGACGGCCACGGTGCGCCCCAGGGCCTTCTGCTCGGCCCTGTACACGCGGCCCATGCCGCCCACCCCGACGAGCTCCAGGATCACGTAGTTGCCAGGGAGCGTCGTGCCGATCAGCGGATCGTCGGACGTCCGGTTGAACTCCGAGATCGGGAAGCCGCACACCGGGCAGAATTTGTGCGCCTGCTCGCACGGATTCGCGCATTGCGGGCAGACCACTGTGGACACGCGCGGGACCTTACCACGTTCGGGATAGCGATTGGAGTCGAGGTCTCCCTCGGCCCGCGGGGGCGCCGTCTGGAGGGGGCGGTGGGGCTCGTCCAGCCGTCTGTTAGGTCCTGGATCCTTCTTGGGGTAACCTCGGGCGCGATGGTTACGCCTCGCCTACGTCTCGGTCAGCTCCTGGTCGACGCGCGGATGATCACCCAGGACGCCCTCGAGAGGACCCTGGAGCAGCAGCGCACGGATGGCCGGCGGCTCGGGACGCTCCTTGTCGAGCAAGGGCTCATCAACGAAACCCAGCTGACGCAGATCCTGTCGCACCAGCTCGCTGTCCCCTGGGTGTCGCTCCTGCACATCGAGTTCTCGCGGCAGCTGCTCAACCTCGTCCCGCACGACGTGGCCGAGCGCTACTGCCTCGTCCCGATCTACGTTCGCCACGTCCGCAACCAGGGCGAGACCCTGTACGTCGCGATGGACGATCCGACGAACGAGGACGGCATGAAGGAGTGCATGGCGTTCTCCGGCCTGCCCGTGCGCGCGATGATCGCTCCGCCGAGCGACATCCGGAACGCGATCCGGGTCTATTACGGAGCGCGCGCCCGCTCGGCGCCGCCGCCCGCGCCCGCGGCGAAGCAGGCCCAGGTGAGCGAGCCGCAGTCGCGGGCGCGCCCCGCCGACCCGCCGCCTTCGTCCGAGCTCTCCGGAGCACCCGAGACGGCGCGCCTTGCCGATGAGCCATCGTCGACGTCGACACCGATGCCGACGTCGACGCCGGAGCCCTTGCTGCTCACCAGGCCCGCGATGCGATCCGGGGCGCGGCTGGTCGAGGACGCGGGGCCGGCGATCGAGACCTCCGATGTCGACCCCTCCGACGTGGGCGTCATGGATGACGAGCTGGCGTGGGAAGCGCCTCGCCCCGTGGCCAAGGAAGTCCGCAGCTCCCCGGAGGAGCGGCAGATCCGCGGCCGACCGGACGAGCGCTCGCGGCCGACGTTGAAGGTCGCGCCGACGCCCGAGCTGCTCGCGGCGGCGCAGGCAGCACGAGCCGCGCAGCCCGCGCAACCTGCGCAGCCAGCGCAGGCGCAGTTCACGCAGGCGGCGCAGACGCAGTCCACGCAGGCGGCGCAGGCGCAGGCAGCGCAGCCGGAGCGCCGGAAGACGATGCGCCCGAGCTCCGCGCCCGGGCCCGTCGCGGCGTCCGCCGGCGACGCGGCGCCGAGCATGGACGGGGCGCCAGCGTCGAGCACGCCAGCCGCGGCCCTCCTCGGCGCGGTGCTCGGGCGCGCCAGCGTTGCGGCGCGCACCGTCCCGGAGAGCGTGCCCGACTACGGCGACGAGCCCCCGAGCGAGCGCGAGGTGCGCAACATCCCCGCGCCGCAAGGCCGCGGTCGCCGGCGGATGGTCTCGCTCACCCTCCTCGACGGGACGACGATCACGCTCCCCGCGCGCGGGTCCAAATCCCAGCAGCAGCAACCGCAGCAGCGGAAAGAAGCCCCATCCCCCCGCGCCACCGCGCAGTCGGAGCCGCCTCCTCCGCCCACGGCGGACGATTCGGGCCTCACCGCGCGCGATCTGGTTTCCGCGCTGCGCGCGGTGTCGCACGGCGCCGACGCGAGCGAGATCCTCGGCAACAACGTGCGCTGGGAGGCGATGTTCGCCGCGCTCCTGTCGCTGATGCTCAAGAAGCACCTCATCGCCGACTGGGAGTTCGTCGACGAGCTGAAGAAGATCTGACGCGAAGCAGGAGCTCGGTCGCCGCTGCCGGCGCGCCGCGCGCATCTTCAGCGTGGCGCGCGGCGCGTTCAGCGTCGCGCGCGGCGCGCTCGCGAACGGCGGCCGTCAGCGTGCCTCCCGCGCCGCGCCAGCGCGGATCAGCGCGTCGATCTCCTCTTCCGAGAAGCCCGCGTCGCGGAGCACGGCGCGCGTGTGCTCGCCGGCGCGAGGCGCCGGCGTGAACGCGACGCCCGCCGGCGTCACCGGCGTCCTCAGCTGGGGGATCCGACCGCGTGGCGAGGCGATCTCGAACAGGAGATCGCGCGAGGCGAGGTGGGGATCCGCCGCGGCGCTCCGGGGATCGAGGACCGGCTCGAGGCAGCAGTCGCGCTCGGCGGCGAAGGTCTCCCACTCGGCGCGCGTCCTCTCCCGAACGACGGCGGCCAGCTTGCGCTTGAGCTCGGCCTGGTGCGGCCCGGGGACGAGCGCGCTCGGGTCGGGCTCGAGCCCGGCGCCCTCGCAGAACGTGGCCCAGAACTTCGGCTCCAGCGCGGCGAGGGCCATCGCGTGCCCGTCCTTCGAGAGGTAGGTGTTGTACGGCGCGAGCCCGCCGGTGAGCGGCTCGCCGCCCGCCGCGCGCGCCGTTCCCCTGGCCGCTTCTCCTCCGCTCGCGAGCGCGGCGGCGAGCGTGGGAAGGGCGAAGCCGAGCACGCCGTCGGTCATGGCGATGTCGAGCACCGCGCCCTGCCCGGTCCGCTCCCGCTCGCGCAACGCGGCGAGGACGGCGATCACGCACCACATCCCGCCGCTCATGTCGGCGATCTGGAAGCCCGGTACCTGCGGCGGCCCCTCGGCGGGCCCCTGTGCGCCGAGGACCCCCGCGCGCGCGATGTAGTTCAGATCGTGCCCCGCGCGCGCCGCCAGGGTGCCCGTCTGACCGTAGCCGGTCAGCGCGCAGACGATGAGCCGCGGGTTGTCCGCGCGCAGCGCCGCGTGACCGAGTCCCAGCCGATCGAGCACCCCTGGGCGGAACTGGTCGAAGAGCACGTCGTAGCTGGCGACGAGCCGGCGGAAGGCCCCGCGACCCTCAGGCGTCTTCAGGTCGAGCAGGGCGCTGCGCTTGCCGCGGTTCAAGAGCTGGAACGCCGCGGATTCTCCGGCGATCTGCGGGGGGAGCTGGCGCAGGAAGTCCCCGCCAGCGACGTCCTCGATCTTGTCCACCGTGGCGCCGAGATCCGCGAGTACGAGGGTCGCGAAGGGGCCTGGCAAGAGCCTCGAAAGATCGAGGACACGCGTGTCGGTGAGCGGGCGCACGGCGGCTTTGCTGTCGTTGCGCGAGATCCGTCGAGGGATCGAGCGATCGAGGAATGATGGGCGAAGGGCGCGCCGCGCGCAGAAGTCACCCGAGGTTGGCTGGGGTGGACGCACGGGCCGCGATCCACCCGTGGGCCGTTCGCCCAGTGAGCCGTTCGCCCGCGCCGCGCGCGGCGGCGCAGGTGGGCTCGCCCCCCGCCGGCGCCCGGATCAGCCCGCGTTGAGCTGGAACAGCTTCGGGAGCTTCATCGCGAGCATCTGGTTGCCCGTGACCTTCAGCTTGCCCGCGAAGAAGAGCTGCATCGAGTTGGCCTGCGGGTTCTCGTGCAGCTTCTGGAAATCCTCGCTGCTGAGCGAGATCGTGACATCCGCGTTGCCAGGGTTGCCCGAGGAGAGCTTGGGCCCGCTGTCGGACAGGTCGATCAGCCACTCGCCGCCGCCCTCACCCGTCACGTTGATCTGGTACTTCCCGCCGATCTGCTTGGCCGCGTCCGAATGCTTCACCAGCGCAGCGGGCAGCTCCTCGTTGAACAGTTTCTGGATATCGACGGCCATGGATCGCCTCCGGATGTCGTGTGGGACGTGGTGACTCGAAATCGCCTGGATACCAAGCGCGGTTTACCCGTGCCCGCGCGCGGGAGTCAAGCGAAGCACGACGCCCGCGCGCTGTCTCCTCGCTCCGTCAGGGCAGCCCTGGCGCGCCGTCTCGTCGACCCATCAGGACAACCCTGGTGCTGGGTTCACCGTGGATGAGTTATGCGCGCGCGCGCGGCGCCTGCGCGGCGGGTCGGGGCGCCTTGTCCAGCGCGGATCGGATCGGGACCATCAGCAGGCGATCGATGGCGACGCGCTGATCGGCGGGCGGCGGGCTCTCCGGTATGCCCTGCATCAGCCGGAGGTCGCGGAGCGCGCCGCGATCGAGCGGGCCGAGCGATGCCCCCAGCCCGTCGAGCGGCGGCGTCATCGCGGGGAGCAGACAGACGAGGGAGATCTCGTTGGTACCCTGGCGTACCCACGTTCCCTGGTACACCGCGATCGCCTGCCCGAGCGCCTCCTGGAACACGAACGCGCGCCACTCGAGCGGCGCCGTCAGATCGAAGACGCGACCGCCGGCGCGGAGCTCCCGGCTGTCGAGGCCGAGGGCGGCGCCGCGCGCGTCGGTCAGGAGGAAGCGATCGAGGCACCCGGGAGAGCGCAGCGTCAGCTCCTCGAGGAGCGCGGCGAGCGCCGCGGGGCTGAGCGAGATCGGCTCGCCGTCCGGGCCGATCGCCTCGAGCCCGACCTCGTCGGAGCCCACGACGGACGCGTGGTCGAGCAGCGCGGCGAAGGTGCGCCTCGAGGCGCCGTCGAAGCCGGCCCCGATGGAGGACATCCCTGCGCTGGAGCTGAGCAGGGCGACGATACGATCCCGGCGCGGCGTCGCGAGGAGCGTGACGCCGAACCGCTCGCGGGTGGTGAGCAGCACGTGAGGAGCAGCGCTGCCCTGGCTTCGAAGGAGCAGCTGCTCGCCCTCGAGGCTCAGCCCGCGCCGGCTCACCTGCGGAGGGGGCACGAGCTGCCGCCGTCCCCGCGCGAGCAGCGTGACCGCCGCCGTCACGAGGGCGACCGGCAACAGCGCACGGAATATCAGGCCGCGCGCGGTCACGACCAGCACGAGCGCGGCCAGGAAGAGCGGGATCGCCCAGCGCCGCCGGGTGTCCGCGCCGCCCGCCGGCGTCACATCGGGAGCGGTCGCGTCGAACCACCGGGTCTGTGGGAAAGGCGTCACGGCGGCATCGCTCGCCGGCTCGCCCGCGCGCTGCGTCGCCGGCCTGCCTGTCGCAGAGGGAGGCTCGTGGGCTCGGACCTCGATCGACGGGACCATCGCGACGGACCCAAGCGGGTCCTTCTGGCCCTTCGCCTCGCGTCCCATCGCACCTCCACCCCGGCCGAAAGTTGGCGGTAGAATAGCATTGACCGAGGCCGGAGCGAGGGGACTTTGGGACAACGCGCTGCGTAGGGTGCTGCGCGTTGTTGACGACCCGCTCTGTTGCGACCTGTTACGACCGGTTACGACCGGTTACGACCTGCCGAGGACGTCCCCGGCGGGTCGCGGATGGCGCGCGCTGCGACGTGTCACGCCGCGTGGCGACCCCTCCTCGGCGACGAGGTACCCGACGAGGTCCGCTCGCATGCTTCCTCGAACTCGCGGTTTTCCGTACCCGAGTATGGATAGCGCTCGCCCCGGAACGCCTGGTGACGCGGCGGCTCCGGTCGAAGCGGAGGTAGCTCTCGGCCACAGGCGCGGGGCCGATGGCGTACGACGCGCTCGCGAGGCGGACATGGAGGTTGTCGCCGCCTGCGTCGCTGCGGACGGCGATGCCCCGGAGGCCGGCCTCATGCAGCGATCGGAGGACTCACACCGCGATCTCTCCGCGGTTGGGGAAGAGGACCTCGCGGATCACGAGCCGGCCCTCTCACACGAAATCGCCTCCGCGAACGGCCCGTCTCTCCGCCGCTCCGCGCCGAGCCTCGTCGCGCGCCCGACGGCGGGCTCGCCTGACGCGGGATCAGGCCCGCGAGAGTCTTTCCACAGGCCGAGCAAAAGGGTACGTCTGCCCTGTGCAGCGCCGCGATATCCCGCCCGAGCTCTCGTTCGCGGCCCTTCCCGTCGCCGAGCCTCGCGAGCTCACGGGCTCGCCGCCCTCGCGCCGCCAGCGGGGCGCCGAGCCGGAGGTGGTCTCGGTCGCGGAGCTGGATCGCCGGCTGAAGCGGATCCTCGAGGGGTCGACCGCGGACGTACGCGTCGAGGGCGAGATCTCGGGCCTGCGCGTCGTGGGCAGCGGCCACGCCTACTTCACGCTCAAGGACGAGAGCGAAGAGGCGGCCATCGACTGCGTGATGTACAGGACCGCGGCGCCGCGCGCGCGGAAGCTGCTCGCCGACGGCGCGCGCGTCGTGCTCACGGGCCGCGCCACGGTCTACGTGCCTCGGGGCCGGCTCCAGTTCTCCGCGGACGACGCGCGCCTCGCAGGCCGCGGCGCGCTCCTGGAGGCGCTCTTCCGCCTCAAGGAGAAGCTCGCCGCCGAGGGGCTCTTCGCGCCGGAGCGCAAGCGCAAGCTGCCCGTCGATCCGCAGATCATCGGCGTCGTCACGAGCGGCGACGGCGCGGCGATCCACGACATCGTGACCGTCGCGTTCCGCCGCGGCGGCGCGCGGCTGATCCTGGCGCGCACGCCGGTGCAGGGCGCCGGCGCAGGGCAGCGGATCGTGCGCGCGATCGCGCTGCTCGAGGAGTTCCCGGGCATCGAGGTGATCATCGTGGGGCGCGGGGGCGGCTCGGCCGACGACCTCAGCGCGTTCAACGAGGAGATCGTCGTCCGGAAGGTCGCGGCCGCGCGCGTGCCGATCGTGAGCGCCGTCGGGCACGAGATCGACGTCGCGCTGACCGACCTCGCCGCCGACGCGCGCGCCGCCACGCCCTCGCAGGCCGCAGAGATGCTCGTCGCGGACGCGGCCGCCCGGCGCGCGGCGCTGGAGCACCTCGAGGCCCGCATGCGCCGCGCGCTCGCCCACCGCCTCCGGGGCGCTCGGGCCGATCTCGACCGGCAGCGCGCCCGGCTCGGCTCGCCCGCGCAGATCCTGGCGGAGCCCCAGCAGCGCATCGACGACGCCATGGCGAGGCTCCGGCGCCGCATGGAACGCATCCTCGTCGAGGACGGCGCCGCGCTCCAGCGCTTCGAGCGGAGGCTCGCCGCGCGCCACCCGCGCGCGGTGCTCGCGGGCGCCCGCGGGGCGCTCAGGCCGCTGTCGGTGCGCCTCGCCGCCGCCGCGCACCGCCACGTCGCCCTCCTGCGGGAGGGCTTCGCGGGCGACGTGGCCCGGCTCGAGGCGATGTCGCCGCTCCGCGTGCTCGCGCGCGGTTACGCCATCGCGACGGACGCGTCGGGGCGCGCGGTCCGCGATCACCGCGAGGTCGCGCCGGGCGATCCGATCGCGGTGCGCGTGCACCACGGCGCGCTCCTCGCGCGGGTCGTCGTCACGGCAGGTCCGGACGAGCCGCTCGTCGCGGGCCACGCGCCGGCGCCGGCCGCAGCAGCGGCGGCAGCGGCGGCGCCCGCGCCGCCTGCGCGCCAGGGCGGCGGCCCGCGCGCCGCGTCCGGCCGCGCGCCGAGGCGCAAGAGGACGCAGCCCGGCGCGCCCCCGTGCGAGCAGCTCGGGCTCGGCTTCGCGGCCGAGGAGCACGCCCCGACCCTCGGTCGCGCGGGCGCTGTCGGCCAGGTCTCGGTGGGGCAGGGCGGCGCGGAGGCCGGCTCTGAGGAGAGGCACCATGTCGAACGCTGAGCGGCGAAGGTTCGGTCTCGTGGGGCACCCGGTGGGCCACTCGGTCTCGCCGGCGATGCACTCGGCCGCGTTTCGGGCGCACCACCTGCCGCACATCTACAGCGCTTTCGACGTGCCCACCGGCGCGGAGCTCGCGCGCTTCGTCAGCGACATCCGGAGCGGCCTTATCGCCGGCGCGAACGTCACGATCCCGCACAAGCGCGCGATCATGTCGATGGTGGACGACGTGGACGCGAGCGCGGCCGACGTCGGCGCCGCGAACGTCCTCTGCGCGACGGAGGCGCGCCGCGTGACGGCGTACAACACCGACGTGGTCGCGCTCCGCGACGAGCTCGCGCTGCTCCTGGGATCCGCCCCGCCCCGCGGGGACGATCCGGAGGGGCCGTACGGCGCGCGCTCGAGCCCGCGCCAGCGCGCGGTGATCATCGGCGCGGGCGGCGCGGCGTTCGCGGCGATCGCCGCGTGCAAGCTGCTCGGCTATCACCTCATCAGCGTGACCACCCGCTCGTGGACCAGCACCGAGGCGATGCTCGAGTCGCCCGCGGGGCAGCGCGCGTCCGAGCTCGGCGCGCTCACCGCGCCCTGGCCGATCCCGACCGACAGGTCGATCAGCAGCAAGTCCTCCGTGGCGCTGCGGCTCAACTGGAGCGAGTTCACCGTCGCCGCCGACCTGATCATCCAGGCCACGAGCGCCGGCATGCTCGGGGGGCCGCCCGGGGAGGAGGTCACGGGCATCATCCCGTGGGACGCGCTCTCGCCGAGCGTGTGCCTCTACGACCTCGTCTACAACCCCCCGGTGACGCCCTTCCTCCGGACGGCGCGCGAGAGAGGGCTCCGCGCCGAAGGCGGGCTCGGGATGCTGGTCGGCCAGGCGGCGCAGTCCTTCACGCTCTGGACCGGCCTCCCGGCGCCGGTCGAGGTGATGCGCGCCGCCGCCGAGGACTCGCTCAGGAAGGCAACCGGCGGTCGATGAGCTCGGACGGATCCCGGCGGAATTCCCCGACCCACGACGCGCTGTCGTCCACGCCCGCGGCGCCCCGCGGCCAGGGCGCCGCGCTCGAGCACGCCTCGCCGTGGCCGCACGTCGAGGTGCGGGGCCAGTTCTCGATCGCGCGCAAGGAGTGGCTGCACACGAACGGCGCGGGGGCCTACGCGAGCTCGACGATCGCCGGCATGCACACCCGCCGTTACCACGGCCTGCTCGTCGCGGCCCTCGACCCTCCGCGGCGCCGGCACGTCATGCTCTCGCACGTCGACGTCTGCGTTCGCCCGGTCCGGCAGCAGGGCGCGCCGTTCGAGCGCCGCGCCTCGTGGCCGCGGTGGGACCTCGCCAAGCACCAGTTCCCGGGCATCGATCCGGAGAGCAGCTCGTTCTACCTCGAGCGCTTCGATCAGGATCCGCTCCCGCGCTGGGCGTACGCCGTCCCGGGCGGCGAGCTCGAGGTGACGCTCGGCCTCGTGCGCGGCGAGAACGCCGCCGTCCTCCGTTATGCCTGGAGCGGGGCGGATCCGGTGATGTTGACGCTGCGCCCGCTCCTCGCCGCCCGCCACATTCACCAGCTGCTCCGCGAGAACGGCGGGATCTCCCAGAAGGTCGAGCTGCGCGCAGGGGCGGCGCGCGGCGAGCCCGGCTCGGGGCGAGACCGCCCCGTGATGGGCGAGGTCCGGGTGCAGCCGAACCGCGCGCTGCCGAGGATCTGCTTCCGCTACCAGGGCACGTTCGTCGGCTCGCAGGACTGGTGGCGACGCTTCGAGTACCTCGGCGAGCAGGATCGGGGCCTCGACTTCCTCGAGGATCTCTGGACGCCGGGCCATTTCGAGACGGTGATCGGCGCCGAGCCCGTTCACCTGCTCGTGGCGGTGGGCGCGCTGCCCGACGACGAGCCGGAGAACCTCCTCGCGGCGGCGAGCGCGGCGATCCGCGCCGAGGACCCGGGGCCCCGGCGCCCGCTCCTGGAGCGGAAGCTCTCCATCGCGGCCGAGGCGTTCCGCGCCGACGCGGCCGCGCGGCCCAGCGTCATCGCGGGCTACCCCTGGTTCGAGGTGTGGGGCCGCGACGCGCTGATCTCCCTGCCCGGCCTCTACCTCGTGCCGCGCAAGACCGAGGCCGCGATCCGCGTCCTCCGCGCGATGATCGACGCGATGCAGGACGGCCTCGTGCCGAACCGGCTCCCCGACGCGGGCGAGCCGGCGGACTTCCACGCGGCCGACGCGACCCTCTGGCTGTTCGAGGCGGCTCGCCTGCTCGCGGACGTGGTCGGCGACACGCACCCGTTCGTGGCGGGCGAGCTGCTCGGCGCGCTCCGCGACGCCTTCGAGTCCGCCGTGCGCGGGACCCGGAACGGGATCCACGTCACGGCCGACGGCCTCTTCGCCGCCGGGCGTCTGGGCGAGGGCGCCGTCGATGGGCTCACGTGGATGGACGCGCGCGTCGCGGGCCGCGCGGTCACCCCGCGCGCCGGTTGCCCGGTCGAGCTCACGGCGCTGTGGGCGAAGGGCTCGGAGACGCTCGCGCGCCTCGCGCGGGCCGCCGGCGACGCCCGCCTCGCGGGGCGGGCGGAGGCGGCCGCGAGCGCAGCGCGCCGGGGCTTCGCCGCCCGCTTCTGGTGCGAGGCGACCGGCTACCCGTACGACGTCATCTCGGAGCACGCGGCGGGGGAGGGCGCGTTCCGCGACGCGTCGATCCGCCCCAACGCGCTGATCGCCGTCGCCGTGGATCCCGCCTGCTTCACGCCCGAGCGGGCCGCGTCGCTGCTCGATCGGGTCCGCCTGGAACTCGTGACCCCCGCCGGCGTGCGCACGCTCTCGCCGGCCGATCCGGCCTACGCGCCCCGGTACCAGGGAGGCCCCGAGGCGCGCGACAGCGCCTACCACCAGGGCACGGCCTGGCCGTTCCTGCTCGGGTTCTACGCGCGCGCTGCCCGGCGCTTCTCCACGCTCGGCGAGCACGTGATCCCGCTGCTGCACCGGCTCGCGGCCTCCGCGGCCGCGAACGAGATCGCGCTCGGCCAGGTGCCCGAGGTCGCGTCCGGCGAGCCGCCGCACCACCCTGGTGGCAGCTTCGCGCAAGCCTTCAGCGTGGCGGAGCTCCTGCGCCTCATCGCCTGGGACCTGCCCGCCCAGGACCCAGGCAGCGCCGCGGGCGCGCCGCCGCGCTGATCCGCGCCGGCCCCGGCGCGCGCCTTCAGCCTTCGCGTTCCAGCGCCGCCTCCTCGCGCAGCGCCTTGCCGCCCCGGGCGGTGAAGCGGAGCAGCTTCCCCGGGTCCTCGGCCTCCATGGCGAAGGCCTCGACCTCCTCGAACAGCGCCTCGATCTTTCGAGGACCACACGTGGGCAGGAAGCCGCGGAGCACGCGCGGGTCGTAGAACCGGAAGTACTGCTGCTTGCCTGTCCCGTTCTCGACGAGGAGAAATCGGCGGAGGTGCTTCCGCACGTCGCCGAACGGGCGGTCGCTCGTGAGGAAGACGCCCCAGCAGTCGCCCCAGCCGCCGTCGACCAGCGCGTCGAGCAGCCTGGACCCGTGCGGGAGGTGCACGAGCGTGGGGCCGACGTCCGCGAGGATCTCGCCCTGGAAGCCGGTGTAGAGCGAGGCGGTCTGCTCGCCCGCCTCGCCGAGCAGCAGCCGGATGCGCGGGTCGCGGGCGGCGTCGACCACCGCGAAGAGGGGCGAGCGCTCCTGCCGGAGCCGCGCCCGCGCCGACGCGGCGAACGGCGCCCCGGTCGCGAGCACCGCGGCCCTGCGCGCGCGGCGCGAGGGCGGCGCGGGCTCGGTCGGCGCGTAGCGGCGGTTCACCTCGCGGCGCGCCACCGCGAAGAGGGTCCCCCCCGCGCGGATCTCGTCGCCGTCCCGGAGCGACACCTCGCGCGCCCGCTCCCGGTTGACCTGCGTCCCGTTGCGGCTCCCCAGGTCGCGGAGGAGATAGCTGCCGTCGATCTGCTCCACCGAGAAATGCAGGGCAGAGAGCTCTCCGTCGCTCGTGATCGAGAGATCCGACTCGGGCGCGCGGCCGACGAGCAGCGGACGGTCGCCAGGGATACGCGCCGTCTGCCCGGCCAGGGGGCCCGAGATGACCCGGAGGACGAGCCCTGCTTCCTGGTCTTCGCTCATGGTCGTCTCCATCGCACAAGGCGCCGATGAGGCCGGCAAGTAAGCCTAGAACACCGCTCGGCGGGAAATCCACCCGAAGGCGGGCGCCACGCGATGGACGATCGGAAGATTATCAAGCATTTCCCGCGTTCCAGGCGAGGCCTTCCAGCCGAGCCGCGCTTTGAAGCGGCATGCGCGGATTCCGCGTCCGCAGCCCTCGTGTCGCCGCCCGAGACAGCGAGGGTGCGACGTGCGCGGGCGCATCAGCCGTGGCGGCCGCGCAGCGGATCGAGGCGGAGCCAGCGCGCGACGAACGCCCGGTCCTCGGGGGCGAGCAGGCCGGTGATCCGCGCGGCCACGAGGTAGAGCCCTAGATAGAGCGGGGCGCCGAGCGCGAGGCAGAGCGCGGGGCGCCTGTCGGCCGCGCCCGTGAGCAGGAACGCGGCGAGCGGCGCGGCGGCCACGATCGTGGTGGCCGCGACGCGCCCGTAGTGGCCCCACGGGAAGACGCCGCGGAGGCCGACGCCGGAGAAGCGCGCGATGCAGACCACGGTCGAGGTGATCACGACCACCTGGGTCAGGACGGCCGAGAGCGGCGCGCCGACCATCCCGATCGTGGGCAGGAGGGCCAGGTTCGCCGCGGCGTTGAACACCATCGACAGCACCTGGACACGCAGGATCATCGACGTCTTTCCGAACGCCATCAGCGGGATCGCGTACGCCGTCACGCGCAGCGGCAGGAGCGCGGAGTAGATGCGAAACGGGACGGCGGCGCCGGCGTAGGCGTCGCCGTAGATGGTGCGCATGAGCGGCTCGGCGAGGAGGAGGAGGAACGCCGCGACCGGGAGCATGATCAGCGTCGTCTTGCGGATGCCCGAGTGCCACAGGTCGATCGCCGCCCTCGCGCCCTCCGCGGGCGTCCGCGCGTTCTCGACGCGGGCGACGAGGTCGGGGAGCATCGTCGAGGCGACGGAGTAGGCGAGGACGCTGACGAGCGGGAGCTCCTGCGCGCCGACGGCGAACTCCGCGTAGAGCCCCGCGCTGAAGAAGAGGCCGATGACGAACTTGTCGAGCTTCTGGTTGAAGAGGCCGGCGAAGCGCGTCACCGAGAGCGGGAACGCGTAGGCGAGCTGCGCCTTGACGCCGCCCGGGAACGGAGCCGCGGCGACGTCCTGGAACAGCCGCGCATAGAGCCGGTAAGAGAGCCAGAGCCGGAGGGCCTGGGCCGCGCACTGGGCGGCCAAGATCCAGGCGATCGAGCACCCGAACGCCGCAGGGACGATCGCGCCCGCGGCGTTCGAGAGCGTGACGACCAGCGCGACGCCCGCGGACTTGCGGTGGTTGTTCGTGGCGATGAAGAGCGGGCCGAAGACGCTCGCCGGATAGGCGATCATGCTCATGAGGCCGATGAGCAGGAGGAGCTGCGTGACGCCCTCGCGGCCGTCGAGGAAGACGCTGGGGACCAGGGCGAAGGCCGAGAACGCGAGCGCGGAGAGCGCTCCGAGGCCGAGCAAGAGCAGCATGCTCTGCCGCACCAGCCCACGGAGCTCGGCGCGGGTCACCTTCGGCGCAAAGTAGAGGAACGACTCCGGCAGGTAGAGCTGCGCGAGATCGCGCCCCGTCATGAACAGCATCGTCGAGAACGCGAGCGTGCCGTATTCGGCCTTGCCGAGCAGGCGCACGACGAGGACACCCTGCACGAGGATGATGAGGGTGCTCACGAACTGCCCTCCGACGATCATCCCGATCCGGTCGGCGAGCGACGTCCCCTGCGCCTCGGCTGGCCCCGGCGCCTCCCGGGCGGCCTGCGGCGCGCTCGACGGCGCGCCTGGATCGACCCGGGCCGGCTGCTGGTGCTGCATGGCGGCTCGGTAGCACATCCTTGCCTGCGCGGTGGCCGCCGTGGCATGCGTGCCGCGATGCCTGATCAACTTCTCCAGGACGGGGAGGGCGGCGGCTTCGAGCGGGATCTCGAGGCGATCAACCGGTACTACGCCGAGCGCTTCCTGCCGGCGAACCCCTGGGCGAGCCTGCTCAATGCGTACCCGTACCTCGTCGCGCGCCAGCGGCAGCGCCGTATGCGAGACGCGCTCGTCGCGTGCGGCGTGCGCACGCCCGAGGCGCTGCGCGAGATGTCGGTGCTCGACGTGGGCTGCGGAGCGGGCTCCAACCTGGCGTGGCTGGTCGAGCTGGGCGCGGACCCCTCGCGCCTCACCGGCATCGATCTCATCGCGCAGCGCACCGACGTCGCGCGATCGCGCTTCGCCGGCATCCGCTTCATGGCGGGCGATTTCCTGAAGGCCGATGTCGGCGGGCCGTTCGACATGGTGATGATGCTCGCCGTGCTGTCGTCGGTGACCAACGCAGAGCTCAAGCGGCGCCTCATGGACAAGGCGATCGCCCAGCTCAAGCCGGGCGGCATCTTCTTCTTCTACGACGTGATCTCGCGGCGCCACGTGCCCGGCACGCCCGAGTACCAGCGCCTCACGTTCGCGGAGCTCGAGGGGTACGTCGCCCCACGAAAGATGCGCTACTTCCGCAAAGATCTCCTGAGCCGCGGCGTCGCGGAGCGGCTCCTGCCGCGCGTGGGCGTGACCGTGACCGAGCTCGTCCAGGCGACGCGGCTGTTCAACATCGACGGGACCTTCGCCTATATGCGCGGCTGATCCACCGGATCGAGGGGTCGGGCAGCGCTCCGCGGCGGAGGCCCGGCTGGCCCCCGGCGCGTCGGGGCGCCACGGCAAAGTGGCGAGCCGGGGCGTGGCACCTCGAGAGCGGCGCCATCGGGCGGGGCCGTGTGTTATCACGCGCGCGGTTCCGACATGCCGCAGCGCCGCTTCCTGTTGATCAGTTACTTCTACCCTCCGCACGGCGGCGCGGGCGTGCAGCGCGCGCTGCACCTCAGCCGGATTGCCCCCTCCCTCGGGTGGGAGCCGGTGGTGCTCGCGTCCGGCGAGCGCGGCACGACCGCGATCGATCGCTCGCTCCTCTCCAAGGTCCCGCAGGGGGTCCGCGTGGAGCGCACGCGCGCCGCGGTCGGCTTCGGAACGCTCTTCGGCGCCCTGCCGGTCGACGCCTACCTCGGCTGGTTTCCCTTCGCCCTGCGGCGGCTCTCGACGATCCTCCGTGAGGAGCGGTTCGATCTCGTGTTCAGCACGTCGGCGCCCTTCACGGCCCACCTCCTCGGGGACCGCGCGCGGCGCGCGCTCGGCGTCCCCTGGGTGGCCGATTTCCGGGACCCGTGGACCGACAACAACTTCCTGCCGCTCTACCGCGGAGAGGGCCCGATCGCCCGGATGCGCCAGCGCGTGGATCGGCGCGTCGAGGAGCGCATCTTCGCGGGCGCCGACGCGGTGCTGGTCACGGCGGACCCGTTCCGCTCGCTGCTCGTCGAGCGGCGCGGCGTCCCCGAGGGCAAGGTGCGCCTCGTGCGGAACGGCTTCGACGCGGAGGATTTTGCCGAGTCGTACGCGCCCCGGCCGGACCGGGGCGGCCGCTTCCGCCTCCTGTTCGCGGGCAACATGTACGGCGACTACAACCTCGCCTCGGTGTTCCGCGCGGCCGAGCGGCTCCTGTCGCGGCGCGCCTTGCCGGGCTTCGAGCTCTCCATCGTGAGCCGCGCGGTCGCGTGGGCGGAGCGGGAGGGCAGGAAGTACCCGCACCTCCGGCCGCACCTCCGGATCGAGGCGCCGGTGCCGCACGACCAGATCGTGGCCCGCTACCGGGACGCCGACGCGCTCGTGCTGTGCGCGCTGGATCCGCTCTCGACGCCCGGCAAGCTGTACGAGTACATCGCCGCAGGCCCGCCGGTGCTCGCCTTCGTGGTGCCCGGGACCGACGCGGCGCTCGTGCTGTCGCGGACGGGGGCGGGGGAGGCGGTCCCCACGGACGACGTCGAGCTGGGGGCGCTGGCGATCGAGCGCGCCTACGATCGCTTCCGCCGCGGGGAGCTGCCCGCCCGGCGCGAGGACGAGATCGCGAAGCTCACGCGGCAGACGCAGGTCGCCGAGATCGTCGCGCTGTTCGAGCGCCTCGCCGAGGGGCGGCGCGGGGCGCAGGCGCGCTGAGCGCCGCGCGCGCCGGCCGCTACGCGTGCTGGCCCGAGGTCGCCGCGGCGGCGGCGACGGCGGCGCGGTAGAGCGCCTCGAACTGGTCGACGCACCGCTGCCAGTCCGCGCGCTCCACCGCCCACGCGCGCCCGCGCTCCGCGAGGCGCGGTCCGAGCTCGGGCTCGTCGAGCAGCCGGTCGAGCGCCGCGACGAGCGCCGCGTGGTCCGCGGCGGGGACCAGGAGCGCGCGATCGTGAGCGAGCACGCCCTCGTAGGCCGGCAGATCGCTCGCGACGATCGGCACGCCGAGCGCCGCGAGCTCGCAGAACGTGGACGGCACGCCGTCGACCTCCAGCAGCGAGACCGCCGCGTCGGCCATCACGTAGAGGCCAGGGAGCTCGCTGTACAGGCACGGCTCGGCGAACCTCACGCTGTCGCTGACGCCGAGCTCGCGCATCATCGACGTGAGCGTCTGCACGTACGGGAGCTCCTCGGATCGGCCGTGCAGCTTGATCACGAGGACGCCCTCTTTCGCCCAGCGGCTCGCGGCGAAGGCGCGGAGGATACGATCGACGTGGTAGTGCGGCTTCGTCTGCCGCGGGCTCAGGAGGACGCGTTTTCCGGGCTCGATCCCGAGCGCGCGCCGGAAGCGCGCCGCCCCGGCGAGCGACCTTTGCCGCTCGTACGTCGCGAGATCCACGCCCCAGAGCACGATCTCGCAGGGGACGGCGCCGGCGCGCTCACCCATGCGCGCCCGCGCCCTCGCCAGCAGGGGCACGCTGTCGGCGCTGACGGCCGAGGCGTGGGACAGCACGTGGTCGACCCTCCGGACCGTCCGCCGCGACTTGTGGAGCACCTCCGGGTTGATGTCGGATCCCCACGCCGTGGCGACGATCGGCGGGCCCCCCCGCATCCTCGACCAGAGGTCGTGCCAGGGGCGCAGGAAGTTCAGGTGCACCACGTCGACGCCGAGCTCGCGCACGCGCCGACGCGCCCAGAGGCGCCGGATCGCCTGTGGGATCAGGGAAGAAACGAGCCTCAGCTCCTCGCAGCGCTCCCCGTACTCGCGCTGGATGGCGGCCGCGACCCCGGGCGCGTCGCAGACGATGACCCGGTGGCCCCGGGCGGCGAGCGCGGCGCCGAGGCGGGCCTGCTGCGGGGCCCTTGGATCGCCGTGGAGGAGCACGGTCAGACGCACGCGGCGCGTGTACAGGAAGGCCCCGCCCGCGTAAAGCGTCGCGCCGGTGCTCGGTCACCCACGACTACCCACGACGCGCTGGTCGTCGTGGGTGACGCCAGCGTGCTCGCCGGTCGAATGTTCCGCGCGCGGGCGAGACAAAATTCCCCACCCGGGTGAAAAGGTCCCGCGGAACGTCGGCATGCGTGCTGCTCAGGGCGCTGAACAGCCCGGTTCCACCCTGGCATGGTCTGGCATGAGACATGCCAAATGGCAGGGGAAACCAAGCGCCAGCCACGTGCAGAGCACGTGATGAGCAGCCACAGCCGGTCGGAACAGCGCGCACAGCGCGGCTGCCACCGCAGGAGATGACTCCATGTCCCAACGCGTCCTCCCCCCGTCGGTCGCGATCGCCTGGCACAGCCTGCCTGCCCCCGATGTGCTCTCCAGGATCGAGAGCGCCGAGGCCGGCCTCGCGGGTGACGAGGCCGCCAGGCGGCTCAAGGATGTCGGGCCCAACGTGATCCAGCGCGCGAAGGGCGACGGCCCGCTCAAGCTGCTCTTCCGTCAGATCAACGACCCGCTCATCTACGTGTTGCTCGCGTCGGCGGCCCTCGCGATGGCCATGGGCGAGGCGATCGACGGCGCGGTCGTGCTGGCGGTCGTGGTGCTCAACACGGCGATCGGCTTCGTCCAGGAGCTCCGCGCGGGCAAGGCGATCGAGGCGCTCGTCGACATGGTGCCCCAGACGGCCACGGTCGTGCGCGGCGGCCAGCGGAGCGTGATCCCCGCCGCCGACGTGGTCCCCGGCGACGTGGTGGTGCTCGACGCCGGCGACAAGGTCCCCGCCGACGCCCGGCTGCTCTCGGTGAAGAACCTCCACGTGGACGAGTCGGCGCTCACCGGGGAGTCGGTGCCGTCGGACAAACACGTCGCCGCGGTCCCCGAGGACGCCGGCGTCGGCGACCGCAAGAACCTCGCCTTCGGCGGGACGCTCGTGACCAGCGGCGCGGCCACCGCGGTGGTCGTCGCCACGGGCGCCGCGACCGAGCTCGGCCGCATCTCCTCGATGCTCCACGAGGCGACCGAGATCGAGACGCCGCTCACGCGCTCCATGGCCAAGGTCGGCCGCGTGCTGACCATCGCGATCGTCGCGGTCGCGCTGCTCATCGTCGGGGTCGCGCTGCTCCGTGGCTACCCGCCGGTCGACGCGATGCTCGCGGGCATCTCGCTCGCGGTCGCCGCGATCCCGGAGGGGCTGCCCGCGATCATCACCATCTCGCTCGCCATCGGCGTGCAGCGGATGGCTCGGCGCCGCGCGGTGATCCGGAAGCTGCCCGCGGTCGAGACGCTGGGCAGCACGGGCGTCATCTGCTCGGACAAGACCGGGACGCTGACGCGGAACGAGATGACGGTCCGGGCCCTGTGGACGCCCGCCGCCGGCGCGCAAGGGGAGGCGGCGCTCGAGCAGGCCGGAGCCGCGCTCGAGGTGACCGGCGTCGGCTACGCGCCCGAAGGCGAGCTCCGCCGCGACGGCGCGCCGGTCGGCGAGGTGCCCGAGGCGGTGCGCGCGCTGCTCCGCGCGGGGCTGCTCTGCAACGACGCCCGCATGACGCGCGAGGGGGACGCCTGCGGCATCGAGGGCGACCCGACCGAGGGCGCGCTCGTCGTCGCGGCCCAGAAGCTCGGCGTGGACGTCGAGGGGACGCGGCGGGAGCACCGCCGCGTCGATGTCGTCCCGTTCTCGTCGGAGCGGCAGCTCATGGCGACGCTCCACGAGGCCCCCGGCGGAGACCGGGTGATCTTCATGAAGGGGGCGCCCGAGGCGGTGCTCGGCCGCGCCGCGATCGGCGAGGCGGGGCGGGCCCAGGCGATGGCGCAGGTCGAGCAGATGGCGGCGCAGGGCATGCGCGTGCTCGCCGTGGCGTCGCGGCCGGCGGGCCGCGACGTGGCCTCGCTCGACGAGGAGCACCTCCCGGAGGGGTTCGAGCTCCTCGGCCTGGAGGGGATGATCGACCCGCCGCGTCCCGAGGCGATCGACGCGATCAAGGCGTGCCACGCGGCCGGGATCACCGTGAAGATGATCACGGGCGATCACCTGGCGACCGCGCGGGCGATCGGCGGGCAGCTCGGGCTCGTGCCCGACGGGGCGCGCGCGATGAACGGAACGGAGCTCTCGCGGCTCTCGGAGGGCGAGCTGCGCGCGGCGGCGACGTCCACGCACGTGTTCGCGCGCGTCGCGCCGGAGCACAAGCTCCGCCTGGTGAAGGCGCTGCAGGCCGAGGGGAAGGTCGTCGCGATGACCGGCGACGGCGTGAACGACGCGCCCGCGCTCAAGCAGGCGGACATCGGCGTGGCCATGGGGATCACGGGGACCGCTGTGTCGAAGGAGTCCGCCGACGTCGTGCTGACGGACGACAACTTCGCGAGCATCCGCGCGGCGGTCGAGGAGGGGCGCCGCGTCTATGACAACCTGGTCAAGGCGCTCGCGTTCGTGCTGCCGACGAACCTGGGCGAGGCGCTGATCCTGCTCGTGGCGGTGATGAGCTTCCCGATCGTCGGGGGCGCGCCGCTCATGCCGATCACGGCCGTCCAGATCCTCTGGGTCAACCTGGTCGCCACGGTCGCGCTCTCCCTGCCGCTTGCGTTCGAGGCGATGGAGAAGGACGTGATGAGCCGCCCGCCCCGGGATCCGGACGAGCCGATCCTGAGCCGGTTCGTGCTCGTGCGTACGGCGATCGTCGCGGTCCTCATGACGGCCGGGGCGATCGGGCTGTTCTTTTACGAGTACATCACGGAGGTGCGCGGCGGCGTCGTCTCGGAGATCGCCTACCGCGAGGCCCAGACCGCGGCGGTCACGACGGTCGTGCTGTTCCAGATCTTCTACGTGCTCAACTGCCGGTCGCTGCGCGACTCGATGCTGAAGATCGGGCTCTTCTCGAATCCCTGGGTCTACGTCGGGATCGGCGCGCTGCTCGCGCTGCAGCTCTGCTTCGTCTACGCGCCGTTCATGCACACGCTGTTCGGCTCGGCGCCGCTCTCGCTCGACGCGTGGGTGAAGTCGACGCTGGTGGCGATGTCGATCTTGCCGGTGATGAGCGCCGAGCGGTGGTGGCGCACACGCCGGGCGCGGCGCTCGGCGGAGCGCGAGCGCAGGTCCGACGCGTCCGACGTGGGCGGCGTCGCGGGCGCGATGGCCAACCGCGGCGCCTAGGTATCGCAATCGTAATCGTCATTGTAAGCAGCGAGGATGGTGAAGATACCGAGCGCCGGCCGCGCCCGCGGCTCCGTTAAAACGCTGGTGCTGCGCCGAGTACCACGGCATCATCCTCGGTCGAGATGATCTACCTCGTCGCCGCGACGCGCCCGAACTTCATGAAGCTCGCCCCCATCTGCCGCGCCCTCAAGGCGCGCCGTCTACCGATGCGGCTGCTCCACACGGGGCAGCACTTCGACACGACGATGAGCGATGTGTTCTTCCGGGATCTCGGCCTGCCGACGCCGGATCACACGCTCAAGGCAGGCGGCGGCTCGCACGCCCAGCAGACCGCGGCGGTCCTCGTCGGCGCCGAGGCCGACATGATCGAGCACCGGCCCAAGGTGGTTGTCGTCGTCGGGGACGTCACCAGCACGCTCGCGGGCGCGCTCGCGGCGTCCAAGCTCGGAATTCCCGTCGTCCACGTGGAGTCCGGGCTGCGCTCGCGCGACTGGACGATGCCCGAGGAGATCAACCGCATCCTCACCGACCAGCTCTCCGATCTCCTGCTCACCCCCTCTCACGACGCCCACCCCAACCTGCTCGCGGAGGGCATCCCGCCCGAGCGAATCCGGTTCGTCGGCAACGTGATGATCGACTCGGTCCACTACGCCCTCAAGCGCCAGACGGACGCGCTCTCGCGCTTCGGGCTCGAGCCGAAGAAGTACGCGATCGCGACGCTCCACCGCCCGGCCAACGTCGACAGCGCCGAGCGGCTCGCCGAGACGCTCGACGCGCTCGAGGCGATCGCGCAGCGCCTGCCGACCGTGTTCCCCGTCCACCCGCGCACCGTCGCCCGCGCCGAGTCGTTCGGGCTCTCGGCGCGCCTCCGCGAGACGAAGGGGCTCCGGATCATGGAGCCGCTCGGATACGACGATTTCGTGACCGTGATGGGCAATGCGCTGCTCGTCGCCACCGACTCCGGCGGCATCCAGGAAGAGACGACCGCGCTCGGGATCCCGTGCCTCACGATGCGTCAGGGCACCGAGCGGCCCATCACCGTGACGCAGGGCACGAACATCGTCGTCGGGCTCGACGCCGCGCTCATCGCGCGCGAGGTGGACGCCATCCTCGACGGCCGCGCCAAGCGAGGCTCCGTGCCTGAGGGATGGGACGGCAAGACCGGCGAGCGCATCGCCGATGCGCTGGAAGCGTTCCTCGCCGGGGATCCGCCGCCCAAGACCGCTGGCCCGCGCGCCTGAGCTCACCGCCCACCCGCGCTCACCGCGCAGCCACATCGCTTCTTCCGTGGCCTACGTGGGAGTCGCGTTGCCCGCACGACCACACTCCCCACAACCCCCGACCAAACAGCGTTCCATGGCCCGGAGCGCTCTGGGTTGTGCTTGTTTATCGATGAACAGCCCCGGTATATAGTTGTATCGTGGCAAGAAATTTTCGACCTGGCGTGGAGTGGGCGGCTCGAGGGCGAGGTCAACGAGGTTTCTCGCTCGTCGAGGTGATGGTCGCGGGCGGGGTCGTGGCGATCCTGGCCGCCCTGGGGACCCAGGGGGTGTCCAAGTACCTCGTGTTCGCCAAATCGGCCGAGGCCAAGCAGACGATCGGCGGCATCGCCAGGGCGGTCGTCGGTTCGGCCGAGCGCCTCCAGGCGATGTCGGGCACCACGGCGACCCAGCCGCTCTGCAGCGATGCGGTCACGGTGCCCAACGGGTTCTCTCGTGTCCAGGGGAAGAAATATCGGCCCGACCCCAGCCCGAATGTTGACTACAACACCGGCAGCCCGACCGTTGGCTGGAAGTGCCTCGCGTTCTCGATCAGCCACCCTCAGTCGTACCAGTATCGATATCGACTCGGCGGCTCTCCGATGCCCGTCTCCGTCAACCACTTTCCGGCGGATGTGCCGGAGGATCGCAGGTGGGCCGCCTATGCGCGAGGCGACCTCGACGGGGACAATATTCACGCGTGGTTCGCGCTGGACGGCTACATGAAGGACGGGCAGGTGGTGTTCGCCAGCACGATCGGCACCATCGACCCGGACGAGTAGGCGGCGCCGCCATGGACACCGCAGCTCTCCACACGCTCTTCGGTGCCCTCTCGTCGCGCCGCGGCGGCGAGAGCACCGCCATCGAGCTCCCCGGCGCGGACCTCGCGGCCGCGCACCTGCGCTGCGCCGACCTTCAGGGCGCGAACCTCGCGGGCGCGCGCCTCGACGGGGCCAAGCTCACCGGCGCGAACCTCGGGGGGGCGCGGCTCGACGCCGCGTCGCTCGTCAACGCCGACCTCACCGGGGCCGACCTGCGCTGGGCCGATCTCTCGGGGGCGCTGCTCGGCGGGGCGCTGCTCGCGGCCGCGGACCTGCGCGGGGCCAAGCTCCCGCGCTCGTTCTCCTCGGCGGGCTCGCTCGTGGGCGCGCGCGTCGATCCGTCGGCGTGCGCGCGATCCGGCTTCGACGAGGAGGCCATCCTGGCGCTGGCGAGCGCGGGCGCGTCGTTCGACGACGTCGCGTCGTTCCCTTCGCCGCTGCGCGACGCCCTCGCGAGCGCCGACGCGGTCCCCGAGAGCGCAGCGCGGAGCCGTCGCCCGGCGGCGCCGGACTCGCGGCGAATGGAGGCGGCGCCGGACTCGCGGCGGGGGGATGCGGCGCCGGACTCGCGGCGGGGGGATGCGGCGCCGGACTCGCGGCGGGGGGATGCGGCGCCGGACTCGCGGCGGGGGGATGCGGCGCCGGACTCGCGGCGGATGGATGCGGCGCCGGACTCGCGGCGGATGGAGGCGGCGTGGTCATCGCAACGGATCTCGGCGCCACCCGAGTCGCAGCGGATACCCGAGTCGCAGCGGATACCCGAGTCGCAGCGGATACCCACCGCGACCGACGTTCCCCGCCAGGGCGTGGCTGCCAGCGCCTCGCGCCGCGCTGCCGGTGAGCGCGAGCCTCCGGCGGTCCGCCGCGCCGCCGTGTCCGGTGGCCCTCGGAGGGCGCCGGACGCGCCCCAGCTCGCGCGGTCGACCGAGCTGCGCCTCGCGCTCGCCGGCGGCGCATTGCTCCTCGTCCTCGTGGCCGCCGTCGCTCTGGCGAAGATCCCTCCGCGCGGCCTCCTCCTGGCAGCGCACGCCGGCAGCGCGCTGGGCGCGGCGCTCTTGACGTTCGCGCTGCCTCTTGTCGGCACAGAACGCAACGCCCTGCGCTCCCTGGGCGCCCGCCTCGTGCTCGCCGCGTTCGCCGCGACGCTCGTCTACGGCCTCGATCCGTCGCGCCTCGCGGTCTTCCGGCTGCGCGCCACGCTCGCCTCGGGCGACGCCGCGCAACGGTCCACCGCCGTACGCCTCCTCGCGCGGAGCGGTCACCGCAGCTTCGACGGGCTGGATCTGTCGGGACTCGATCTCTCCCGCGCCGATCTCAGCCAGAGCAGCTTCCGGAGCGCGCGCCTCGCCGGGGCCGACCTCTCGGGCGCCGCGCTGATGGAGTCGACCTTCGGGACCGCCGATCTGACCGCTGCCAACCTCCGAGGTGCCGACCTCACCGGGACCGACGCCGAACAGGCGACCGGCTGGGAGCTCGCGGCGTGCGATGCGGCGACGGAGCTGCCCGAAGAAGGCGTGTGCCTGCTGGGACACCCGGCGCGGGCAAATCAGCCCTCGGGCGACACCGCCGCGCGCTCCGCGCACGAGGGCGCCGCGCCGGCGGGGGCGCTGTAGCGAGCGGCGTATCGACGGTCGCAGCCCGGAGCGCTCGCGAGGTCGGGCGCCGGACTGACCAGACGTCTGGCTGTTCCTGGCCAGGCGTCTGCCCGCTCCGTCACCGCACCGACGTCAGCCCGGACGCCGCGCCGCCGCGCGGGCTGCGCGGGCCGCCGCCGCGTCGTCGACCGCGAGCGCCTCCTCGGCGACGGCGGCGAGATCGGCGAACGAGGCGCCGGCGAGCGCGTCCTCCACCGCGTCGAACGCGGAGGCGCACATGCTGAGGCGCGTGATCCCGAGCCCGACGAGGAGCGGCGCGACGCCGGGATCGCCGGCGGCCTCGCCGCACACCGAGACCGGCCGCTTCGCGGCGTGCCCCGCCTCCACCACCCCGCGCACGAGCCGCAGCACGGCCGGGTGCGCCGGATCCGCGAGCGCGTGCAGCCGCGGGTGACCGCGCTCGGCCGCCAGCGTGTGCTGCGTCAGATCGTTGGTCCCGATGCTGAAGAAGTCGGCCTGGCGCGCGAGGCGCTCGGCCATGAGCGCCGCCGACGGCACCTCGACCATGATGCCCGTGGCCACGGGCCAGCGGTGCGCCGCGCCCGTCGCCGCGAGCGCCTCGTGCGCGCGCTCCAGCGCGGCGCGCACGGCGCTCACCTCCGCGGCGGTCGAGACCATCGGGACCAGCACCCGGATGTCATGGCCGCGCCCCGCGACAAGGATCGCGCGGAGCTGCGCCTCGAGCAGCGCCGGCCGCGCGAGGGAGAGGCGGACGCCGCGGACGCCCAGGCTGGGGTTCGCCTCCGCGTCGAGCTCGAGGTACGGCAGCGCCTTGTCCCCGCCGGCGTCGAGCGTGCGGACCACGATCGGAGCGCCGGCGAACGCCGCGAAGATCTCCGCGAGCAGCTCCGCCTGCTCGTCCTCGCCAGGCTCGTCCACGCGGTCCAGGAACAGCATCTCGGTGCGCAGGAGCCCGATCCCGAGGGCGCCTGCCGCGCGCGCGGCGCGCGCGTCCGAGGGGCCGGCCACGTTCGCCCAGAGCTCGACCTCGCGGCCGCAGGCGAGGCGCAACCGGCCGTCCCGGGCGCCTGGCGGCCGCCGTGACGCGCGGAGGGCCGCCTGCCGCCGCTCGAGCTCGATCGTGGTCGCGGGATCCGGGTCGAGCCACACCTCGCCGGTCGTCCCGTCGAGGCCGGCGCGCGCGCCGCCCGCGTCCGGCACCAGCGCCGCGGCCCCGGCGACCGCGGGGATGCCGGCGCTCCGCAGCAGGATGGCCGCGTGCGAGGTGGGACCGCCGCGCCGGTCGATGACGCCGAGCACCCGCCTCGTATCGAGCCGCGCGGCCTCCGACGGCGTGAGGTCCTCGGCCACGACGACGGCCGGCGGCCCGTCGGGCAGCACCGCCGCGGCGCCGCCGAGCAGGGCGCGCACCACGGCGTCGCCCACGTCGTGAACGTCGGCCTCGCGCGCCCGCAGGTACGGGTCGTCGAGCCGCCGGTAGATCGCGGCCGCCGCGTGGATCGCCTGGCGGAAGGCCCAGGCGGCGTTGCAGCGCTCCCGCTCGATCCGGGCGATCGCCTCGTCGACGAGCGCCGGGTCGCAGAGCAGCGCCTGATGCGCGTCGAGGATGTCGGTGCCGCGCAGCGCGCTGCCGAGGTCCTGCGCTGCCAGAACGAGCGCCCGCCGAAGCCGCTCGGCCTCGGCTGCAGGATCGTCGACCGTCGTCTCGGGGACCTCCGGCATCGACCGCACCAGCCGGACCATGGGGCCGAGCGCGACGCCGGGCGCGACGGGGATCGCGTGGCACGACGCGGGGGGCGCCGTGGGCGCGGCCGCCGGCGCGTCGCGCTGCAGGAGCGCAGCGAGCGCCTCGACCGCCTCGACCGCCTGCCGCCCGGTCGCGCGCACGCGCAGCACGTCGCCCCGGCGCGCCCCGAGGGACGCGAGCGCGATCAGGCTCGAGGCCGGCACCGGACCGCGCGCGGCCGTCACGTTCTCCAGGGTGATCGCCGCGTCGAAGGCCACCGCGCGCGTGATGAGCCGCGCGGCAGGGCGCGCGTGCAGGCCGCCCGGATCGGTGATCGCGAGCTCGACCGCCGCGGCCGGCGCGGCCGCATCGGTCGCGGCCGCCGACGCCGCCGCGGGGCGCTCCGCCTCGCCGAGCTGCTCGGCCTTGGGAACGAGCGCCTGCCGCGCCTCCGCGGCGACCTGATCGAGCGTGCCGCCCGCCGCGGCCCGCACGGCCGCCGCGACCGCCCCTTCCACGATCGGCCCGCCGGAGAGGCGCGTGCGCGCGGCGATGGCCGGATCGATGAGCTCGAGCGCCGTCTCGGCGCTCAGGATCGCGCCGCCGATGTCCATCAGCACGACGGCGCCGGCCGGCCCGCAGACGCGCTCGAGCGCCGCGGCGATCGCGGTCGCGTCGGTGCCGAGCTCCGCGCCGCCGTCGCCCGCGCCCGCCGCGCACGCGATGGCGACCGCTTCGCCGGTCATCTGGCGGGCCAGCGCCTCGGTGGCCTCGGCGAGCTCCCGGCTGTGCGAGACCAGGACGAGCCCGACGCGGCCCGCCGCCCCGCTCATACGCCTGCCGTCGCGGCCAGGCTCCGCAGCAAGAGCGAACACGACGCGGCGCCGGGGTCCTGGTGCCCAGCGCTGCGCTCACCGAGGTAGCTCGCCCGGCCCTTGCGAGCGATGAGCGGCACGGTCGCGAGCGCGCCGGCCTGCGCCGCCTCGGCGGCGCGAGCGAGCCCGTCCATGAGCGGGGAGCGCGCCGGCTCGCCCGTGGGCGCCGGCGCGCTCAGCGCGGCCTTGAGCGCGTCGACCGCAGGGGAGAGCGCGTCGACCATCGTCTTGTCGCCGGGCGACGCCTTGCCTCGCCGCCTCACGCCGTCGAGGCCCGCCTCGAGGCACCCGGCCAGGGCCGCGAGATCGAGCGCCGCGGCGCCGGCCGCCCGCTGGCCCGCGTCGCGGAACAGCGTGCCGTAGAGCGGGCCGCTCGCCCCGCCGACGGTCGACAGCAAGATCATCCCGACGCCCTTCAGCAGCGCGCCGACGTCGCCGTGATCGAGGCTGCCGAGCCGGACGCGCGCCGCCGTGAAGCCGCGCGCCATGTTGGTGCCGTGGTCGCTGTCGCCGATCGCCGCGTCGAGCTCGGTCAGGAGCACCTTCTCGCGCTCCATGACGTCGGCCGCGCGCTCGATCCACGCCGCGATGTGCGCGCCGTTCAAGGCGTCCATGGCTCAGGCCCCCCAGCGCAGCGCCGGCGTGTGCACCGGCGCGTCCCACCAGCGGAGCATCTCGTCGTCGAGCTTGAGCAGGGTCGCCGACGCGCCGGCCATCTCGAGCGACGTGATGTACGACCCTACGAGGGTGCGCGCGACCTTGAGGCCGCGGCCCTGCGCGATCGCGCGCGCCTTGCGGTACACGACGTAGAGCTCGAGGAGCGGCGTCCCGCCCATGCCGTTGACGAACAGCAGCACGTCGTCGCCCGGCTCGAACGGCAGGTCGTCGAGGATCGGCTGCATCAGCATCTCGGCCACCCGGTCGGCCGGCTCCAGCTTGGCCCGCCGCCGGCCGGGCTCACCGTGGATGCCGATGCCGACCTCCATCTCGCCCGGGCCGAGCTCGAACGACGGCTTGCCGGCGTGCGGCACCGTGCAGGCGGAGAGCGCGACCCCCATGCTGCGGCCGCGCGCGTTGACCCGTCGGCCGAGCGCCGCCACCTCCTCGAGCGGGCGGCCCGCCTCGGCGGCGCCGCCGCAGATCTTCTCGACGAGGACGGTCGTCCCCACGCCGCGCCGTCCGGCCGTGTACAGGCTGTCCTCGACCGCCACGTCGTCGTTCACGAGCACGCCCTCCACCGGGATTCCCGCCTCGCGCGCGAGCTCGGCGGCCATCTCGAAGTTCATCACGTCACCGGTGTAGTTCTTGATGATGTGGAGCACGCCGGCGTCGCCGTCGACTGCCCGGGTCGCTTCGAAGATCTGGTCGGGCGTCGGGCTCGTGAACACGGCGCCGGGGCAGGCGGCGTCGAGCATGCCGCGCCCGACGAACCCGGCGTGCAGCGGCTCGTGCCCGCTGCCGCCGCCGGAGAGGAGCGCGACCTTTCCCTTGCCCTTCGCCTCCGCGCGCGTGACGAAGCGCGGCGCGGCGTTCACCCGGAGGAGCTCGGCGTGCGCGAGCGCCATCCCCTCGAGCGCCTCATCGACGAGATCGTCCGGCGCATTGATGAGCTTCTTCATCCTGCCTCCGCTCCGTACCCGTTCGGCCCGCGCGCAGGATATCCCCATGCCATTGCCCGCCGCGAGAGGAGATCTTCTGACCGCGCCGTCCTATGATGAGGTCGCCGTGGATCGAATCGCCCCCACGCTCCGCCCCCCTGGCCGCCCGGCAGGCTTCCAGCGCTGGAGAGAGCTGCTCTTCCTGCACTGGGAGACGCCGATCGCCGCGCTGCGCGCCGTCGTGCCGCCTGCGCTCGAACTCGACACCTTCGAGGGCAGGGCCTACGTCGGCGTCGTCGCCTTCACCATGCGCGACGTCAGCCCCTGGTGGTCGCCGAGCGTGCCCGGGATCTCGAACTTCCACGAGCTCAACGTCCGCACCTACGTTCACCAGGAGGGGCGAGCGCCGGGCGTCTGGTTCTTCAGCCTGGACGCGGCCAAGGCGATCGCGGTCGTCGCGGCCCGGGTCGGCTGGCACCTGCCCTATCACCACGCCTCGATGGAACTCGAATCGAGGGACGGGGAGGTCCGTTACCGCAGCGAGCGGCGCTGGCCGGGCCCCGTGCCCGCGCGCTTCGAGGCGCGTTATCGCGTCGGCGCGGCGATCGACGGCGGCGCCGCGGCGCCGGGGACCTTCGAGCACTTCCTGGCCGAGCGTTACCTGCTGTTCGCCGCGAGCGGCGGCGCGCTCAGGATCGGGCAGGTGCACCACGCGCCCTATCCGCTCCGCCGGGCCGAGGTGACCCACGTCGAGGAGAGCGTCGTCGCCGCGGCCGGCCTGCCCGCCCCGGCGGGAGCGCCGCACGTGCTCTATAGCCCGGGCGTGGACGTCGACGTCTACGCGCTGACGCCCGCCGCGCCGCGCGGGTGACGCCGCCGCGCCGCGGCCGCGCACGCGCTCAATGCCTCGTGAGCCAGTGGATGACCTGGGACTCGAGGCCCGGCGCCGCCCCGAACCCGAGGCTCAGCGTCCGCGGGAAGCCCACGTGCCCGCCGTGCCGGAGCCACTGCACGTCGAGCAGCGGCGAGCGCGGGCAGGCCTCGATCGCCGGCCGCACCGTGTCGAGCGGCACCATCGGATCGGCCTCCGCCGCGACGATCAGCGACGGGACGTCGATGTCGCGGAGGCGCGGGGCGGCGCTCTCGCTCGCATAGTAGGCCTCCGCGCTCTGGTAGCCGAAGCGTCGCGTCATGATGCGCCGGTCCCATTCGCGGATCGTGCGAATGGCGAGCGCCTCGTCGAGGGGCACGGGCACGGCGCGGCGCGAGGCGACGGCGGTGTACATCTCCTTCAGCCCGGCCATCACGTGCCTGCGGTAAACCCACCGTTCGGGCTGATCGATGGCGGCCACGGCTCGCTCCAGGTCGAGCGGCGGGCAGACGGCCGCCACGGCGTGGACGCGCCCGTCGAGCGAGCCCGACGCCGCGTAACGGAGGGCGATATGCCCGCCAAGCGAGTAGCCGAGCACGAGCACGCGCTCGTACCGGTCGAGCTCGGGGGAGGTGATGGCGGCGTGGAGATCGGAGAACAGGCCAGCGTGGTAGATGTCGTCTCCGTCGCCCCCGGCGCCGCGCAGGTTGATGCGCAGGCAGGCGAGCCCGGCGCGCTCGGCCGTCAGGGCGGCCTCGACCACATAATAACTCTCGCTCGTACCGCCGAGCCCGTGGACGACGACGAGGATCGAGCCCGCGTCATCTCGATGGCGGACCCTGCCGAGCAGCCGGACGGGCCCGGCAGGAGTCTCATCGACGTGGACCGAGAAGGGGGAAGACGGCGCGAGCCGCGGGGCGCGAATCTGATGCTTGAGCCAGGGAGCGACCGTCCAGAAGTGGCCGTGGAGGATGCGCTGCATCATCCCGTTCGTAACACGGGCGACGCAGCGTTTCTATTTCACCCGCCCGCTCAGCGGCACACGACCTCCGGCGAGCCGCTGCAATCGTTCCGGCACACGTCGCAGAGGGCGCACTGGAGCATCGCGTCGTAGAGGGCCGCGCTGGCCGGGTCTGCCGTCCTGCAGGCCTCCTTGCAGGCGGCCGTGTCGCACGTACGGAAGCAGCTTATGTACTCCAGGCACAGCGTGCTTGCCGTGCACGCCGAGAGCTCGTCCTCGCAGCTGCTCTCGAACGCGCACCGGATGCACCCCGAGCTGCCGTCGCCGCAGGTGCCCGAGCCGTCGCATACCGGCGGCGGGACGGCCCGCTTCACGTGGAGCGTGAACGCGCCGTCGCTGGTGTCGTTCGAGCCGTCCACCACGATCACGACGGTCTGACCCGCCGCGAGCGTCACCGTGACCTCCGACTGCGCGACGTCCGTGTCGTCGTTGCACGCGAGCTGAGTCCCCCCGCAGGTCGCGTCGTGCACGTGGAGCATCGTGTCGAACGCCGATCCGAACGTATCGAAGGTGTAGTCGCCCGCGACCGGCGCCGTGAACGCGTATCCCGCGTCGGGGCTGCCCGATTGGCGGCAGGCCGGCGTCACGGTCGGCCGCACGCTGTTGGGTCGGCCGATCGTGCTGCCGGTGATCGTCTGCGGCACCGACGAGGCGAGGGTCCCCGCCGGGCAGCTCGGCGCGCTCGCCCGCGTCACGCTCAGCTCGAAGGTGCCCGCCTGGCCCTCCGCGCCGTCGACCACGATGTAGACGGTCTGGCCCATGGCCAGGTCGGCCGTGATGACCGCGCTCGGGTCGGCGCTGCACGCGAGCTCGGAGCAGCCCGTCGCGTCGAGGAGGGCGAGGACGACGCTGTAGCCGGAGTTCGTGCTGTCGAACGAGTAGACGCCCGCGGTCGCCGCGGTGAACGAGTAGATGCGCTCGCCCGCGCTCGTGGCGGAGCACGTCGGGGAATACGTGTTCGCCTGGCCCGCGGTCGTGCCGTTGACGATCTGCGGCACGGCGCTGCCGAGATCGTTGCCGGGGCTCACCGTGCACGCGCACGCCCCGGCCTGGCAGACCTGCGAGGCGTTGCACGCGGCGCCGCACTCGCCGCAATGATCGGCGTTGGTCTGGAGGTCGACGCAGACATCGACGCCGCGGCAGGCCGTGAGCCCGGAGCCGCAGCCGTCCCGGCATTCGCCGGCGACGCACGTCTGGTCGTTCGTGCACATGGTGCCGCACGCGCCGCAATTCCCGGCGTCGTTCCGGAGGTTGACGCAGGCGCCGTCGCAGTCGGTGAGCCCCGTCGAGCACTCGCCGTCCTGGCACTCGCCGGACTCGCAGGTCTGGCCGTCCGTGCACGCGGCGCCGCACTCGCCGCAGTTGTCCGGATCGGACGTGACGTCGACGCACGTGCCGCCGCACTCGGTGCGCCCCGCGGGGCAGCCGCCCTCGTCCTGGCACGCGCCGGCCTCGCAGGTCTGCCCCTCGTCGCAGGCGTTGTTACAGCGGCCGCAGTTCGCCTCGTCGCTCTGGGTGTCGACGCAGCTGTCGCCGCACGACGCGAGGCCGTCGTCGCACGCGGCCACGTCCACGCACTCGCCGTCGCGGCAGGTCTGATCGCTGCCGCACGCCGTGCCGCACGCGCCGCAGTGGCTCGTGCTCGTGCCCGTGTTGATACAGTTGCCGTCGCACTCCGTCTCCGGCGCGACGCACGCGCTCGTGCTGGGGCCGCCGTCCGAACACGATGCCACCGAGGCGAGCGCCGCCGCAGCGAGCCAGAGCAGGGTATACGTCGGCGCGAGCCTGAAGCGCGATTTGAGCTTTTCCATGAACCTTCCCTCGGCAGAGTCGCCGACGACGGGGGTCGTAACGCGGAGCTACCGGGAGGATACGACGATGGCCTTCCAGGATGTCAATCCTTGCAGCCTGAATCCAGCGCGTGGATCGTCGGTCGTCGTCTGCGCCGGCGCTCGCGCGCGCCCCATTTTGCCACCGTCACACACCTTGACCACAGGGTGCGCTGCTCGGGCTGGCCTGGCCTGGCCTGGCGGCGCGTGACCAGGCCGCCAGCCCGCGCCGGCGCTCTCCGGAGGGAAGGGAGGCAGCGCGGATTGCCCTGGCGCGGGAGGCGGTCCACGGATGGATGGCGCGCGCGAGGGCCTGCCATGACGCAACCGCTCCTGTCACCGACCGATTTCCCCCTCGGATCAAGTACATCATCGGAAACGAGCGGCGCGAGCGCTTCAGCTTTTACGGGATGAAGAACACCTTAACGTTCTTCATGATCAACACCATGTTGATCCACGAGCATGTGGCCGAGGCCAATGACCACCTGTTCGTGAGCGCCTGCTATTACCCCGAAGACGCTGGAGTGGTGGGGGCCGAGGGTGGCTTTCGGGATCCCGGGCGCGCTCATGTTCATCGCGACGCTCGTGTTCCGGACAGGGCGCGACCGGGTCGCCGGCGCCGCGGCGCTCGACGTGTTCACGGGCGCGCTTCAATACCTCTTCTTCGCGGCGCTCATCCCGATCGCGGCCGTCGTCTTCGGCCTCCTCGCCCGGCGCTACGTGGTGGTCGACCACTTCCAGCGGAGGCCCCGGGCGCGCCCGTCCCTGCGTCCTGACGGGTCGCGCCGGTTCAGCCGTCGCCGCGCCGCTCGTCGTCCTCGGGCTCGCTCGGATGCGCGGGCGGGATGCGGACCCGCACCGTGCGGATCTGCCGCGGGCTCGCGTCGACGATGTGGAGCTCCGCCCCGTCCGGGGTCGTCACGACGTCGCCGGGCGCGGGGATGCGCCGGGCGAGCCCAAGGCAGAGCCCCGCGACCGTCGACCAGCGGACGTCGTCCGGCAGCGCGATCGCGAGCTGCCGGCTGACCTCGTGGACCGGCATGTCGCCGGGCACGAGCGCCGACCCGTCCGGCTCGCGCCGGATCGTCTCTGCGTGGGGCGGGTGCGCCTCGTTCTCGGCGAAGATCTCGCCGACGAGCTCCTCGACGAGGTCCTCCATCGTGATGATGCCGATCATGCCGCCCTGCTCGTCCACGACCACGGCGAGCTGGAGCCGGCGCCGCTTCAGCTCGGCGAGGAGATCGACGGCCGGCATCGACCCGACGACGAAGTACGCCGGGCGCAGGATGCTCTCCAGCGAGAACTGCCCGTCGCCCCACAGGAGCGCGAGCACCTCCGGCATCGTGACGTAGCCGATCACGTTGTCGTTCGACCCCTCGTAGACCGGCATCCGCGTGTGGCCGTGCTCCAGCACGGCGCGCTGCACCTCCGGGGCGGCCGCGTCGCGCGGGAGCGCCACGACGCGGCCGCGGGGGAGCATCACCTGGAGCGCGGTGAGCCAGGCGAAATCGATGGCGCGGGACGCGATCTCGCCGGCGCGCTTGTCGACCGAGCCCGCCTCGGCGGCCTCGTCGACGATCTGCTGGATCTCCTCGGGGGAGAGGCGCGCCTCGACGAAGTTCGTGCGGTCGCCGAAGAGCCTCAGCACCAGGTTGGAGCTGGCGGTGAGCAGCCAGACGAGCGGGCGGGCGAGCGACGAGAGCCCGCGGAGCGGCGGGCCGACGAGCATCGCGTACCGCTCGGAGGCGCGGAGCGCGAGCGACTTCGGGACGAGCTCGCCGAGGACGAGCGACAGGAAGGAGACGAGCGCGACCACCGCGGCGAACGCGAGCTCGTCCGCCGCGTCCCCGACCCACGGCACCGCGCGGAGGACCGGCGCGAGGTCCTTCGCGAGGGTCGACCCGCCGAAGGCGCTCGCGGTCGCGCCGACGACGGTGATGCCGATCTGCACGGTGGCGAGGAAGCGCTCCGGGTTGCCCCGCAAGCGCTTCACCGCCCACGCCCGGCGGCTCCCCGACTGCACGAGCTGGTCGAGCCGCGTCTTGCGGACCGTGACGATCGCGATCTCGGCGCCCGAGAAGACGCCGTTCACGAGCACGAGGGCCAGGATGATGAGGATTTCCGAGAGAATGGAGGCTCCCTCCGCGGCGTTCCCGGGTGCAGGCATAGCGTGTCGCTCGCCCGGACGGCAGCGGCGCCGGGCCCGCGGCGCACGAAACCCAGGCGGCCGTGGCTGCAGCGTGCCGCGGGCCGTGAATTACGCTCATGATGAAATTTTCTGAAGGGATCCGCCAGGCGCGGCGGTCGGCGCGTCGCCAGGCGCGGCGCCGTCACGCACGGCCGCCGTCACGCACGGCCGCCGTCACGCACGGCCGCAGGCGCTGCGCGGAGGGCTCACGCCGCCTTGCTGGCTCGCCGGTCCCGCACCGCCTGCGCGAGCAGCTCGAGCACCGGAACGGTGTCGTTCCAGCCGAGGCAGGCGTCGGTGATGCTCTGGCCGTAGGTGGGGAGCTTGCCCGGCGCGAGATCCTGCCGGCCTCCCACGAGGTGGCTCTCGATCATCACGCCGAGGATGTCCCGCGAGCCCGAGCGCAGCTGGTCGGCCAGGCTCTCGGCCACGATCCTCTGGCGCGACGGATCCTTCTGGCTGTTGCCGTGGCTGCAGTCGACCATCAGCCGGCGCGGCAGGCCTGCCTTGGTCAGGCGGTCGGCCGCCTCGCGGACGTGCTCGGCCGCGTAGTTGGGCCCGCGCTGCGAGCCGCGCAGGATCACGTGACACGACGCGTTGCCGCGCGTCGCCACGATCGCCGAGATCCCCTGCTTCGTCACGGAGAGGAAATGGTGCGCCTCGCGCGCGGCCCGCACGGCGTCGACCGCGATCTGGACGTCGCCCTCGGTGCTGTTCTTGAAGCCCACGGGGCACGAGAGCCCGGAGGCGAGCTCGCGGTGGATCTGGCTCTCGGTCGTGCGCGCGCCGATCGCGCCCCAGGAGATGAAATCCGCGATGAACTGCGGCGAGATCGTGTCCAGGAACTCGGTCGCGCTCGCCAGCCCGAGCTCGGCGATGTCGCGGAGCAGCCCGCGGGCGACGCGGAGCCCCTTGTTGATCGAGAAGCTCCCGTCGAGGTCGGGATCGTTGATCAGCCCCTTCCAGCCGACCGTGGTGCGCGGCTTCTCGAAGTACACGCGCATGACCACGAGCAGATCGTCGCTCAGCCGGTCGCGCGCCTCCCGGAGCTGCGCGGCGTACTCCAGGGCGGCCTTGGGGTCGTGGATGGAGCAGGGGCCCACCACCACGATGATCCGGTCGTCGTCGCCCGAGATCACGCGCTCGGCGGCCTTGCGCGTGAAGGCCACGGTCTCGGAGGCCGCGGGGCTGACGGGGATCTCTTCGATAAGGATCGCGGGGGGGATCAAGGGCCTGAGCCCTGCAATACGAAGGTCGTCGGTCGAGTAGTACATCGTTGAGGCTCCAGCATAGCGCGACGACATACGCCCCGACTACCCGCGCGTGGGCCGGAGGCGCTTTCTGGTCGCTGTACGGCGCCCCGTACTCCCTCCCGTACGGCTTGCGATCGGCCTGAAGATTTGTCTCGCAGGCGCGGGCGGGCTATCGGGTCACGGGGGGCCGTCGGATCCGGGGGGACGCTGGCGTTCGCGCGAGCGCTGGCCCGAACGCGCTGGCGGCCTCCGCCGGTCATAAGCGCGCTGGCGAGTGCGCCCGCTCCCCGCCCGGTCGCCGCAGGAACGGGGTGCCCTTCGGCTGCGCGCGGCAGTGCGCCGCCGGCCGCTTCGTGCCCGCTGTGGGCGAGCGGACGGGTCGCTCCGCAAGCGCCGTCCGGCGTGGGGGGTTCACCGAGCGTGCGGCGCTCGCCGAGCGCGCCGCCTCGGTGACGTCGCTCGCGGTCGGTCGCGGCGGTCGGCGCTGCCTGCGCTCCGCGCGGGGCTCCTCGAGCAGCGCGCGCAGGGACGCGAGCGCGCGCGTGCGCCACTTGTACGCCGTCGACAGCGGGATCCCGTGTTGTTCGGCGACCGTCGCCATCGGCACGCCTTCGATGTCGTGCGCGATGAGGATCTGCTGCTCCTCGGCCTGCAGCGATCTGAGCCGCGAGAGGATGAGGGAGCGCGTCTGCTCTGCGTCGATCTGCTCCTCGGCGTTCGGGCGCTCGTCGGCGACGCGGCGCGGGGCGTGGCCGGAGGACAGCTCTTCGCGCCGGTGGTGCGCGCGGTCGCGGTAGTGGGCGGCCACGTGGACCGTGATCCTGTTGAGCCACCGCTCCGGTCGCGCGCGGAGCGGGTCGTACGACGGGAAGCTCTGGTATCCGGCGAGGAACACATCCTGGAGGATGTCTCGCCGATCACGGCGTGGGACCCCGAGCCGCCTAAGCCAATTCCATACGGAGTCGTAGGTCTTCCCCCGAAAGAGCCGGACGAAGGCCCGCTGTCTATCCAGCGGCATCGACGGTGCGAGAGTGCGATGCGGTTGTCCCATGCTCGCTTAATTAGGAGGAGCTGATCTCCCATCTCAAAAAAAAGCCATCGGCTCTGAAAAATGATCTTCTGTGCGCGCGCGATCCCCTGCATCTCGCCCCCAGGCGCCGAGGACGGGAGAGCAGGGCTCTGCGGCGGCTGCGCTGGTGAAGGTATCCTGTGCAGGGGAGCAGCACTGAAGTCGTTGGGAACTGAACGGGGGAATCGCTCTCGACGAGCTCTCGGTTGCGCGTGCTGCGGCGGCTCGGAGAGAAGAGGCGGACGAGAGGTCGAGAGGGGCCAGAGCTCCACGCTCTCTCGGTGTCCTCGGCGGTTCAAAGCCTTGCCATCCGAGCAGTGCTCTATAGAAGCGGGCGGGGCCCGGCTGCAGCCGTCCTCGCGCGGAGCGCGCGCAGCGCCGCGTTCCTCTCGGCGGTGAGGCGGCCAGCTGGGAACCTCATCCGGTGCTCGATCAGGCGGCGCTTCGCCTCCGCATAACGACCGCGCGACAGCGCCGTGATCGCGCCGTCGATGAGGGTGCGCTCCGCGGCGATCTCCTGATCGTTCGACGCCCCAGACGGTCCCGCGGAGGGCAAGGTCGCTCGGCCCGACGGACGGGGCGCGGCCTTCTGCGCGGGCAGCGCCGCGCTGGTCGCTCGCGAGTTCCCGGCGCCCGCGATCCGGCCGCCCTGCGGAGCGTCCGACGCTACTGCTGCGCCGGGCGGCGGCAGCGGCGCGGCCGGGGAAGGCAGCGATAGCGCGGCCGGGGAAGGCAGCGATAGCGCGGCCGGGGAAGGCAGCGATAGCGCGGCCGGGGATGGCGGCGGCGGCGCGGGCGGGGGCGGCGGCGTCCGGATGACCGCCATGGCGAGCCCGGTCGCGGCGCGCGTTCCGGCGGCGGCCGGCGTGGAGGCGGCGCGCAGCGCGCCGAGGGTGAGCGCGATGACGGCGGCGGCGCTCGCCAGCGGGACTGCGATGCTCGCTGCGATATGGAGCGAGCCTGTCCGCGTCGGCGCGCTGCCCTCGATCGGGAGCTTCCATGGCCACGGAGAGAACACCCCGCGGACGCTGCGGTACAGCCTCGTGAGCAACGTCGGCGCGCCCTCGCCTCCCGTGCGCGCCTCCTGGACGAGCGCGCCGGCGCTGAAGGGGATGAGCGCGAGGCCGCGGCCGCGCTGCCGCGCCTGCCAACGACGCATCGCCGCCTCGATGTCGACCCAGGCGAGCCGGTGCCGGCTCCACGCGGTGCTCAGGGGGATCGACAGCTGCTGGGCGATCTCGGCCATGTCGATCTCCTCGAGCTCATGGGCGACGAACACGCAGCGGCGCTCCATGGGCATCTCCTGGAGCAGCTTGTCGAGCACGCAGCGCCGGTCCCTCGCGATGGCGTGCTGCTCGGAGTCGGGGGTGACGTCAGGCAGCGCCGCGAGATCGTCGAACGGCCGGAGGCGCTCGTGGCGGCGGTGAGCCCGTCGGAAATGGTTCGACGCCTGGTGGGTCGCGATGCCCATGAGCCACGACCGCACGGTGCCCCGGCTCGGGTCGAACCGCGGCAGCGCACGGTAGGCGCCGGCGAGGACCTCCTGAGCGACGTCCTCGATGTCCTGCGCGCGAACCCCGAGGCGGGCGAGGTAGCGGGCGATGAACGAGAAGTGCTCGTCGGCGATCTCCGCCATGCGGGCGTGGGAAGGCTCTGCGGATGTGCTCTTGCGTGACGGTGACCCCATCTCTGTTCCCCCCTCGAGCGTGGCGACGGCGTCGTCGCGAAGCTTGTCAATGCGCTGCCTCGGCACCCCGAGGGAGGGCAGCGCGACGCGCGGGCGCCTCGCTCCGCGGATCGAGATTGACGTCCAGGCGGAGGCCCACGAGCCCGCCGTAGGCGGGCGGGGTCCAGAGCACACCTTCCTGGCTCTCGACGCGGAACTCCGAGAGGCGGAGCACGATGTCACCATAGAACTGGATGGCGAGCCGATCGGAGATCGGCATCTCGATGCCCGCGCGCGGCCCTGTGGCGAGCCAGAGCGACGAGGTGTCGATGAGCCTGGCGTCGGTGCTGGAAGTGGTCACGACCCCGACCGACGCGACGGCACAAGCGAAGAGGTGACGGCGCTGCGAACACGGCATCACGTTGGCCGCCGCCAGCCAGGTCGAGATGCTCGTCGCCTCGTCGAGCTGAATCGTGACCGGCCATTGAACGTGGCCTTCCAGGCCGAGGGTGAAGGATGGATAGCGGAGCGAGACATGGAGCGCCGTCCCGGCGGTCGTCCCCTGCAGGGTTCCGAACACCGCGGACCCCGCAAGGCCGACCCTGACGTCGGGCCACGCCCGCCGCGCGGGCGCGGCGGCAGCGGCGTCGGGCGGGGGCGGGGCAGGGGAGGGCGGCGGCGGGGGCGCGGCGGGCGGCACGTGGAGGCTCGGGTCGAGCGCGACCCGGAGCGAGAGCGCCATGTTCATGACAAGCTCTTTGCAGTCGTCGTGATAGACGACCAGGTGCCGAGACCATGCGATCGATCCATCCGCGTCGTAGAGATCCATGGTCGCGTGTATCTCCCTCCCTGGACCGCGGAAGACAAGGGCTTTGGCCTGCGCGGCCGCCTCGGGCTCCACCGGGTCATAGCCGAGCTGCCTGGCCATCTCCTCGCGCAGGAGCGCCTCGCCCGGGCAGCGCTCGGCCCCTGGCGCGCGCCGGTACTCGAGCTGCACTGCGGCGCGGGGCGGCGCGGCGCCGGCGCGCCAGGGCCACAGCAGGGCCGCGGCCGCAGCGACGAGCCACCACGGCGCTCTGACGCTGGTTCCGCCTGCCCGAAGTCCGGCCAGGAATCGCCGACGCGCGGAGCCGGGTCGGTCGTGCGTTGCCGCGCCAGCCCCGGTGTCTCTTGCTGATGCTGCTGACATGGTGCTCATGGCGGTGTGGTGACCGCTTGTTCAGGCCAGGTGTCATCGGCCGCATTCCCGTCCAGGGGGCGGCCTGGGTGACTCGCTCAGAAGGCATCCACGGGGAGCACGAGCCCCACGCCGACCACGCCGGAGAGCGGAGGGACCCGCCATACCTCTCTGTTGTTCACCCAGAGGGACGGACGGCTGTGGTTCGTGTGCAGCTCGGCGAACCCGCGCAGGAACAGCTGCTCGGAGAAGCGCCAGTCGCCCGCGACCCGCAGGCCGACCGAGCTGACCCAGGGCTGGCGCGCTTGAATGCTGACGCCGGGGTCGCTCGTGATCCGCAGCTCGCCGGCGTCGAAGACGGCGCACACCGACAGGACCCCTCGATGACCGCAGATGTCGAGCGTCGGCATCGCAAGGCTCGCATGGACCAGGACGCCGTCCGCGAAGGTGTCCGCCAGGGAGGTGAACATCCGCGCCTCGACGCCGATCGACAGGCTGGGCCAGCGGAACGCCGTGGCGAAAGAGGCCCCTCCGCTGAGCGCGGGCAGGAGGCCCACCGCGAGCAGCGGTGACGCGGAGATCTCGCCGCGGAACATGTGGTCGTCCTCCTGAGTCTCCCGTCCCGATTCAGACCGAGGCGTATCCGCGTGCACCGGGGTCGTCGCCATCAAGACAACGAGCACGGCGGCACAACCGGCGCGTCGCATCGGCGTCCCGGCTAGGGCGGGATCGGTGCGGTACGGAGCGGAGTGGACACCTCGACCCGATGCACGCCGCTGTCTCCCGTCCGGCCGCAACACCCCGCCATGTGGCCCCCCTCTTCAACGTCTCCGGCGCCCGTAGGACAGTGCACCTCTGCCGCGTGACGGAGGCCGGCTCGACGTCGCCGCTCCCACGTCGTGATCCTGTAGATACTGACTTTGGAGCGCACGTAAAGGCTTTTGTGTGCGCTCTCGAGCGCGCGGGTCGCATTGTGTTTTGGCTCGTCAATTTCTCCCTATCGAGAGATTTTTCCGTCATGCCCACGGATCCATCTACTTGGCGCCTTTGCCTGACATCGCAGGTTCTGGTCAAGCCCGACCGTGGTTCAGGAGAAGCCCGAATCGTGTGGCTCGGGCGGCGCTGCGCCGCCCTTTGCGGTGCGTGACCGTCACCCGTTCTCGCCTGGACGTGTCTGGCAGCAAAACGTGCTCGGACCGGTGAGGACGATTTCGCCTCGCAGCTCTCCGCCGCTCGGCTCGCAGCTTCCAGGCTGGTTGACCTGCCAGATAGCCTTCATGCTCTTGGGCGTTTTCCCGGGGATTGCAGCGACGCAGCCCGGGGCATGGCTCGAAGCGGTGCCGGCGGTGATCAGCTCGCCGCACGCGCCGTCCCGGAAGGAAAGGAGCGCCAGGGAACACTCGCTGTCTGTCGGAGGACCGCACTCACACGGCGTGCAGTGGCGTTCGTCCCTCATGCCGTCGTAGAGGACGACGTCCTCCGGGTAATCTTCCGGGCAGGTCACCTCGCCCTCGCCGAGGTACATGATGCACTGAGCGAAGCCGCGCCCCTGATCGGGCGACACGCACGTCTCCGACGGAGAGGCGCACGTGGGTTCCCGCGGGACGCCTCCGCACGCCACGCCGGAACGAGACCACCGCAAGGTGAACTGTGGCACCGGGGGGGGCTCGATGCTGGCTTCGCAAGGCGTCACCCGGGTCGCGCCGAGGACGATCGATTGTTGATCGTTCACCTGGGCGTCGCTGGGCACCACGCAGGTGCCGTTCAGCATGTCCCGGGGCTCATGCACCGAGACCGCCGGGCCACCGCACTTCAGCGAGGCGGCCGTCCGGAGATCGTCGGGCAAGGCGCAGGCTGGCTCGCCGCACCGACATGGGCTGCACGCGAAGGGGAAGTCAGGGGTCTCGTACCCCCTGTACACACCGATCGGGGCGCTGCCGGGGCAGTTCGGCTCGTCCACCGTCCTGCCGACCCAGAGCAGCGCCGGGCCATAGAAGCCCTCCGGAGCCGGCTGGACACACTGGTCGCCGCTGCACGTGTCGTCGCATGCCGAGATGCACGCGTCGCGGTCGGGCTGGTTTCTACACACTTTCGCGCATGTCCGACATTCCGCGATGCAATCCCAGCGTTCGGGTCCGTAGGGCTCGCTTTCACATTGATCCACGCACGTCCCGCATTCCGCTAGACATGCCTCCTGGTTGGGCACGTCCTCACACTCGGTGTCGCATGTCTCGTAAGTTACTTTGGTGTAGAAGCAGCCTGGAAGGCACACGGTGAACAGCAGCGCAAGCGCGAGAACGGTAGTCTTCATAGACCTCCTGTCGGGAAGAGCTCGCAGCCGGCTTTACTACAGAGGCGACCGTTCCAAGCGAAGATGGACCGGAATACACCAGGAATGACCTCGCTGGACGCATTGCGCTCAGCGCCGGCAAATTCCAAGAGAACGCCAACGGCGGCGATTTTTGTCAGCGCAGCCCGGGCTTGAGCGCAGCGACGCACCTCGTGAAATGAAGACACGCCGGGCCACGTAAGCGCTCTGTGTCGGAGTGCACCCTCGACCCAACCCCTGGGTGACCGAGCGCGCTCCTGCGCGACCCTGCGCGACCGAGCGCAGGTCGCGGCGCTCAGGCGCGAGCCAAGGCGACCAGGCGCACCGCGTCGGAGGGGGTCGGTTCAGCTCGGATGCGCCCGCGCCCGATCGCAGGAAGGCGAGCCGCGTGTCCCAGGCGGCGCACTGGGACCGGGCTCAGACGCTTGAAGCAAGCGTCGAAAGCGCTCGCGGGGCGTGCGCTTGCTGCGTTAGGCTCCGATCCTGATGAGTGCGGATCCACCCGATAGCGAGCGCGGGCTGCATCAGGCCGGGCTCCGTCCTCAGGAAGAAGAGATGGGCTCGCGGGGGGCAGCGAGCGGCGCGCCGGTCCCCTCGGCGACCGTCTCGCTCTCCTCCGGGCGGCGCTACGAGATGGAGGTGACGTCGGCGGGCGATCGGCTCGTCGTCCGCGGAAGGACGGGTGAGATCATCCTGCAGATGGAGATCACCGACGCCGGTCCGGTGCTGTCGTTCGCGGCGCCCGACGGCGAGCGCGCCGGCTCACGGCGAGGCGGCCGGGGGAGCGCCTCCTCCGCGCCGCCGCGGCGCGCGGCCTCGCCGCCGCAGTCGGTGATCGTCCCCATGTCGAGCGGAAAACGCTCCCCCTCGGAGGGCGAGGCCGACGAGACCGTCGAGGTGCCGCGGGCCCTGCCGCTGCCCTCGATCAAGCTCCCGCCGGAGGCCGAGCCGCTGGAGCTCGATGGCGGCAACGCGGGGCCGGGGGTCACCCTCCGGCGATCTCCCGGCGAGCTCGACGCGAGCGGCGCCGTGCCGGCCGCGTCCGCGGTGGCGACGCCGAGCGTCGCGGCCCCTGCGCCCGCCTCGCGGAGCGACGTTCCGGGCGCGCGGAGCGCGCTGCCCTCGCTCAGCCTTCAGCAGTACGCGGTCCTCTGCGCCGAGTCGTCGATCGGAGCGGCCTCGTCGTTCGACCAGGCGCTCCTGCGCCACGGCATCGCCGACCGCGACCTGTGGAAAGCCGTCGATCGCAGCTGGCAGGATCGGCTCGAGCGCGAGCCGATCCTCACGTTGCGCTGGATGGAGCTCACGACGCGCTACCGCGAGCACCTGACGCGCCGGTGAAGCTCGCCGCGTGATGCCGCGCGGATACCTGCTACAGCAGCGCCCCGCTCATGCCGGGCAAGCTCCCGGAAACTGGAAGACGAGGCAGCCGAAGAAGAGGAAGAAGACGCCTGAACCTCTTTCCGTCATCTTCGTCTTTCTGTGAACATCCCAAGAAGTGGCGCTGGTCCCGGGAGAGCGCGCGAGCTACCGCGGCCAGCCGTCGGTGTCTGGAGTCTCAGTGCAGGGTCTTCTCGAAGCCATCAGGAAAGCCTGTCTTCCGGGCCTCTGGTCCCAGGGCGTCAAGCTCGCCCGTGAGGGCGCTGCCTTCGGACGGGAGGATCGCGGCGATGCCATCGTGGTCCGCATCAAGGCGGCCGGGCAGCCCGTTGCACCAACCGTCACCCTCTACCCAGCGGACGCCGAGTGGACGTGCGACTGCGGTGGAAAAATCGACCCCTGCGCGCACGCTGTCGCGGCGACGCTGTCACTCTCGCAACCGGTCGCGCAAGGCCAGCCGGCTGCGCAGGGCCAGCCAGCGGCGCAGGGCCAGCCGGCTGCGCAGGGCCAGCCAGCGGCGCAGGGCCAGCCAGCGGCGCAGGGCCAGCCGGCCGCGCAAGGCGGCGCGACCGCCGCGGCTGCGCCGCCGGCGCGGCTGCGGTACCGGCTCCGGCGCAAGGGGCTCGTGCTCGCGCTCGAGCGGATGATCGTGCACGCGAGCGGCGCCGAGGAGCCGCTCCGGGTCTCGCTCGCCAGCCTCGCTGGCCGCGCCGTGCGGGCTCCAGCGAGCCCGGAGCGGCCGGGGCCGAGGCTGCCCGAGCTCTACCCGACGCACGAGGACCTGGCGATCGACCGCCTCGTCGGCATGAAGCAGCACGGCTACTTCCCCTCGGATCGCCAGCCCGAGCTCTTCGCGGCGCTGGCGGGCGTCGCGGACGTGGAGCTCGACGGCGCGCCCGTGCGCGTCTCCAGCGAGGCGATCGGCCCTCGCGCGGCGGTGCGCGATCACGACGATGGCGCGGCGCTCGTCGTGGAGCGGGACCCGCGCGTCGACGAGGTGATCGCGTCGGGCGTCGTGCGGTGCGGCGGCACGCTGCACCTGCTCCGGGAGATGGACCTCACGGGGCCGAAGCTCGAGCGGCTGCCGCTCCGGCGGGTGTTCCCGCGCGGGGACCTGGGCAAGCTGGTGACCGACGTCCTGCCGGAGCTGACCAAGCGCGTCCCGGTCACGATCCAGAGCCAGCGCCTGCCCCGCGCGGGCGGCGCGTCCAGGCCGCGGATCCTCCTGGAGCTCAGCCAGAAGGATCACACGCTCTCCGTCGTGCCCAGCCTCGTCTACGGCGACCCGCCGGAGGCGCGCATCGAGAACGGCCGGCTCGTGCACCTGTCCGGCGCCGTGCCCGTCCGCGACGAGCCCGCGGAGCGCATGTTGCTGATCCGGCTGCGCGACGAGCTCCACCTCATCCCGGGCCGCCGGGTCGACTTCGACGGCGTCGAGGCGATCCGCTTCGCCTCGCGCCTCGAGTCGTGGGACACCCGCGCCTTCGCCGACGCGCGCGGCGAGATCTTCGGCAAGGCCGCGCTCGTCCCGCGCTTCGTCATCCAGGACCGGGCCTTCGACGTCGAGTTCGAGCTCTCGGCGGGGCGCGACGACGGCGCGGGCGACGAAGGCGACGGCGCCGGCGCGCCCCCGAAGCGCGCGGACGCGACGGCCGTGATCCGCGCGTGGCAGGACGGCCTGCCGCTCGTGCCGCTCCTCGGCGGCGGGTGGGCGCCGCTGCCCTCGGCGTGGCTCGACAGGTACGGCGCGCGCGTCGCCGATCTGCTCGCGGCGCGGCGCGAAGACAAGGAGGTGCCGCCCGCGGCGCTCCCGGCGCTGGCCGCGCTGTGCGACGAGATCGAGTACCCGCGCCCGTCGGGCTTCGACAGGCTCATGCCGCTGCTCGACGGCTTCGCGTCGCTCCCGGAGGCGCCGCTGCCCTCCGACCTGACCGCGACGCTGCGCCCCTACCAGCGACGCGGCGTCGACTGGCTGTCGTTCCTGCGAGACGCCGGCCTCGGCGCGGTGCTCGCCGACGACATGGGGCTCGGCAAGACGCTGCAGACGCTCTGCTCGCTGCGCGGGCGGACGCTCGTCGTGTGCCCGCGCAGCGTCGTCCACAACTGGGCCGACGAGATCCGGCGCTTCCGCCCGGGCCTCCGGTTCGCGATCTACCACGGCACGCGGCGCGCGCTCGATCCCGCGGCCGACGTCACGCTGACGACCTACGCCGTGCTCCGCAACGACGCCGAGCTGCTCGCGGCGCAGGCCTGGGAGGCGGTGGTGCTCGACGAGGCGCAGGCGATCAAGAACCCCGACAGCCAGGCGGCGCGCGCGGCGTTCGCGCTCCGCGCCGAGCTGCGCGTGGCGCTGAGCGGCACGCCGGTCGAGAACCGGCTCGAGGAGCTCTGGAGCCTGCTCCACTTCACGAACCGCGGCCTGCTCGGCGGGCGGAGCGCCTTCCAGGAGCGCTACGGCCGGCCGATCGCCGAGGGCGTGCAGGGCGCCGCGGCCGAGCTGCGGCAGAAGATCCGCCCCTTCGTGCTGCGGCGGCTGAAGGGCGAGGTCGCGCCGGAGCTGCCGCCGCGGTCGGAGATGGTGCTCTACTGCGAGCTCGAGGAGGCAGAGCGCGAGCTCTACGATGCGGTGCGCGCGGCCACCCGCAAGGACGTGGTGGAGAAGCTCGCGGAGGGAGCGAGCGTCATGGCGGCGCTGGAGGCGCTGCTCCGCCTGCGCCAGGCGGCCTGCCATCCGGCGCTGATCCCGGGATCGAGCGCCGGCGGCGCGGCGCCGGCGGCGCGGAGCGCGCCCTCCTCCAAGGTGACGCGGCTGATCGAGGCGCTCGAGGAGTGCGTCGCGGACGGCCACAAGGCGCTCGTGTTCTCGCAGTGGACCTCGCTGCTCGACCTCGTCGAGCCGCACCTCAACGCGGCGGGGATCCCGTGGAGCCGCCTCGACGGCGGGACACGCGACCGCGCCGGGGTGGTCAACGAGTTCCAGTCGCCGGGCGGCCCGCCGGTGATGCTCATCTCGCTCAAGGCGGGCGGCACCGGCCTGAACCTGACCGCGGCGGATCACGTCTTCCTGCTCGATCCCTGGTGGAACCCGGCGGTCGAAGATCAGGCGGCCGATCGGGCCCACCGCATCGGACAGCACCGGCCGGTGATGGTCCACCGGCTCGTCGCCAAGGACACGGTGGAGGAGGGGATCCTCGCGCTGCAGGAGCGGAAGCGCGCGATCGCGGGCGCCGCGCTGGGCGAGGCGGACAGGGCGGCCTCGCTGACGCGGGAGGATCTGCTCGCGCTGCTGGGGTAGCGCACATCGATCGCGGCCTTCCGCGCAGCGCTCCCCGCCGTGCCGTCGCTCGCGGGGCGGGCGCATCGCCGTGGCCTCGGGCGGCGCACGCGTTGCGCGTGTTGAGCCTCCATGGGATGAGCGGGTGTGATGCGAACATTCATCCTGCCCCTCGCCGCGCTGCTGGCGCCGCTCGCTGCGTGCACCGTCAACGGTCCGCGCGAGCCGGCGCCCGAGCCGTCATCCCCCGTGGAGCCCCCGGAGCCGCTGTCCACCGCGGCGCCGGGCACGCCCGCGCCGCAAGCTTCGGCCACGGTCACCGCGACGACCCAGGCGCCGGCCACGACAGCGCGGACCGCGCCCGGCGAGGAAGCGCTGTTCGGCACGTGGAGCTCCGCCGCGTGCGGTCCGCGCAAGTACGAGCGCCGGCTCTCCCTCGCGAAAGACGGCAGCTTCGTCGCCGAGGATCGCGTCTCTCCCTGCCCGCCGAACGTGGCGTGCGTCTGGTCGGGCATCGTCCATCGCAAGGGGGCGTTCAAGCGCGCCGACAGGACGCTCCTGCTCTCGGTCTCCGAAGGGTCGCAGGGGCCTGGCGCTCACCCGTTCCCGACCACGCTCACCATCGATCCTTCGACGGGCGCCCTCGCCGAGACCGGAGAAGGCGGCGCTCCCTGCCCCTACGCGCCCGCCGGCAAGTAACGTCCTCTGTGCGCGAGCGCACCGCTCTCAGCACCCGCACGCCTTCTGGACCGCTCCAAGGAGGGCCTCGTAGCGGATCGGCTTCCTGAGCAACGGTGTTCCGGGCGGCGGGGACGTGATCGACGCGGCCGACAGGACGACGACCGGGATGCCCGCGAACCGCGCGTCGCGCCGCATCCGGTCGATCAACTCCACACCGTCCATGACGGGCATCAACAGGTCGATGAGCATCATACTCGGCCGCTCGCCGCGCTCGAGCAGCGCGAGCGCCTCCGCTCCGTTTCCAGCCGTCATGACGCTGTAAGCACCGTCTTCCTCCAGCGCGTCGCGGAGCGAGATCTGAATATCCTCGTTGTCCTCCACCAACAGGATGTGCTTCATCGTGTCAGCTTAAGGAGATTTGGTCTCGGTGTCATCGAGGTTCCCACGTTGTCGAGGCAACTCGACAGTGAAGGTCGAGCCGACGTCAGGTTCACTCGCGACGGACACCGTCCCACCCATGGCCCCGACGACCTGCCGCACGATCCACAGCCCGAGCCCGAGCCCGCCGTAGTGCCGCTCCGAGACCGCGCGCTCGAACTGGTTGAAGATGATGGCCTGGTGCTCGGGCGCGATGCCGATGCCCTGGTCCGTGATCGTGAGCCACGCGCGGACATCGCTTGACCACACGGTGATCGTGATCGGACGTCCACGGCCGTACTTGAGCGCATTGGTGAGGAGGTTGTTCACCACCTGGTCGAGGCGCCTGCGATCCCAGCCGCCCGTGGCGTCGGCGGCGAGCTGGAGCGACATCGAGTTCCTGGCGAGGTCGTATTTGTGCTGCTCGACCACCTCGCACACGACCTCCGCGAGGTCGACCTCCTGTATCTGAAGCTCGATCCGTCCAGCGGCGATGCGCGAGACGTCGAGCAGGTCGGAGACGAGCCGCTCCAGGCGATCGATCTGCCGCTCCACGACCGATAGCTTGATGACCAGGCGCTCGGGCGTGAGGCGGTCTGCGCGCGCGGCGCGCGCCGCGCGAAGCACGCTCTCCACCTCGGCGCGCAGCGGCGTGATCGGTGTCTTGAGCTCATGGGCCGCGACGGCGAGGAAGATCTCTCTCGCCCTCACGGCCTCTCGCGCCTGCTGGAGCATCACCTCGCGCTCCTCGGCCGCGATCTTCTGCTCCTGGATGTCGGTGCAGGTGCCGAACCACTTCACGATCCGCCTTGTCGTATCGTGCAGGGGCAACCCGCGCACGAGGAACCAGCGGTAGACCCCGTCGCTGCGCCGGATCCGGTACTCGATCTCGTAGGCGTCTCCGCTGGCGAAGCTCTCCTTCCAGCGCGCCACGACCCGATCCGCGTCCTCGGGGTGGATGGCGGCCGTCCAGGCCGCGCCGCTGGGCAGACGCTCGCCGACGTACTCCGCGAAGCGCCGGTTGACATAGTCGAACTCCCCGTCCGGCGTCGCGGTCCATACGAGCTGGGGAATGGCCTCCGCGAGCGCCTCCCGTGTGTTCTCGTAGAGCGCCGAGAGCTGGCGGTTCAGCTCTTCCTTGCGGAGCTCGTCCTCGCGTGTGGTGCGCGCCGCGCCCGCCATCGCGACCACCCTGGGGAGCAGCGGAAAGAGCAGGATCGCGGTGCCGACGGAGGTGATCGCCGTGATGGCCCGGAGGGCCCCATCCAGCCAGTACAACGGCTGCCAGATGACCCACACATCCATGAAGTGCGTGAACCCACAGGCAACGATGAAGGTGCCGAACGCGAGGTACACCCACTGGAAGGGGATGTCCCGGATGCGCCGGACCAGATGCGCGAGGGTCAGGGAGATCGAGAGATAGGCGAAGCCGATCGCCAGGTTGGTGATGACCTGCAGCCAGACCATGCCCGGCTGCCAGAAGTAGCAATGGCCATGGGGCATGAATTCCGTCGCGAACAGACTGTGTGGCGACTCGAGCATAAGGTCCTCTGCTGGAGTTTCCGAGCGCTCAGGGGGATGTGCGGACGTAGTGTACAATCCTCAGCAGGCGAACAGGACGCGGCTCGCGCGACTCGTCCACGGGGCTCTGGGCACGGCGCGCGCGGCGCGGCCAGGGGGTGGAGCGCGGCTGGGCTGGGCCAGGCGTGGTGCGTGGTGCGTGGTTCGTGATGCCGGCAGGGCCCGAAGCGCCGCTGCGGTTCGCGCGCGGTCTCCCGCGTGCTATGCACGCACGCTTCGATGAGTCCCGACCGCGAAGCCGCCGGCGCAGGCCGGCCGTTCACTGCCGCCGATCTCGACGCTTGCCTCAAGGTGCTGGAGGCCTTGGCCATCGATCGCGCGCAGCTCGCCGCCATCAGCTCCGAGGACCGCCGCCGCCTTCTCCTGGCCGCCGGCCGCGTCTCGCGCCCCGAGCGCGCCGAGCAGCGAGAGCTCGCCAGGGCGTTCCGCAAGCGCGACCGGCACGCGCAGAAGTCCGCCGACGCCGCCCTGCTCGATGCGGTCGGCATCCGCGTCGCCCGTCGAGAGCCGGTGTTCCGCACGCCGGACGCGCTCGCCCCGGCCGCGCCCCCGCTGTCGTGGGCCGACCCCGCCGAGGAGCCCGTGGCGCCGCCCGAGGCCACCGAGGAGCCCGGGCCGCCGGTCGAGCCGGGCGCGCCGGAGCTCGCGCGGCCGCGCAAGTGTTACGTCTGCAAGGCCGAGTTCCGCAAAGTCCACTTCTTCTACGACGCGATGTGCGCCGCGTGCGGCGACTTCAACTACCGCAAACGCAGCCAGACCGCGCCGCTCGACGGCCGCGTCGCGCTCGTCACGGGCGCGCGCGTCAAGATCGGTTATCAGGCGGCGATCATGCTCCTCCGCGCCGGCGCGCGGGTCATCGTCACGACCCGCTTCCCGCACGACGCGGCTCGCCGCTTCTCGGCGGAGCGCGACTTCGACGCCTGGGGATCACGGGTCGCGATCTACGGCCTCGACCTCCGACACACGCCGAGCGTCGAGCTCTTCACGCGCCACCTCCTCCACACGCTCGACCGGCTCGATTTCATCATCAACAACGCGTGTCAGACCGTGCGGCGACCGCCGGGCTTCTACGGCCACCTCATCGAGGGCGAGACCGCGCCCGTCCGCTCCCTCCCGCAGGGCGCTCAGCCCCCGCTCCGCGAGTACGACGCGCTCCGCGCGTGCGGCACGCTCCCCCTCGTTGCCGGCGCCGACCCCACCGCGGGCCTGCGCGAGCCCGCCTTGCTCTCCCAGATCCCGGCTCCGGGCGATGAGCGCCTCGACGAGCTGCTCTTCCCCCAGGGGCGCTACGACGCCGATCTCCAGCAGGTCGATCTCCGGACGCTGAACAGCTGGCGGCTCACCCTCGCCGAGGTCCCGACCGTCGAGATGCTCGAGGTGCAGCTCGTCAACGCGGTCGCCCCCTTCGTGCTGAACTCCCGGCTGAAGCCGCTCATGATGCGAGGGCCCACGTTCGACAGGCACATCGTCAACGTCTCGGCGATGGAGGGGCAGTTCTACCGCCGTTACAAGACGGACAGGCACCCTCACACCAACATGGCCAAAGCCGCGCTCAACATGATGACGCGCACGTCCGCGCCCGATTATGTGAAGGACGGCATCTTCATGAACAGCGTCGATACCGGGTGGGTCACCGACGAGGACCCCGCGGCGCTCGCCGCCCGCAAGCTCGAGGAGCACGGCTTTCATCCGCCGCTCGATATCGTCGACGGCGCCGCCCGCATCTGCGATCCTATCTTCTCCGGACTGCTCAGCGGCCAGCACGCGTACGGCCAGTTCTTCAAAGACTACATGCCGACCGATTGGTAGCCGCCGCCGCCTCCGCCAGGGCGCGCTCCTCCTTCGCTCAACAACCGCCCGCGAGAGGCACCCGGCGACGAGCTGGTCCGTCTAGGCTCGCTCGCCCGCTCGCGCGGTGCACCTGCTCGCCCGCTCGGCCTGCCTGACGCGCTGTCTGCGCGCCTCCGACGTCCTGTTCAGGCCGCTTGACGCTGCGCATCCCTTTTCTTGACAGCCGAGACAGCCCGCTGATAAGCGATAACTTAACACTTACCACCAGGAGGGAGCGCTCCCCATGGAGACTCTGATCCACAACTCGCTGAGCCGCTTCCTCATCCAGGCGTTCTTGATCATCGCCTGCGCGCGGCTCGTGGGCCTGGTGGCCCGCCGGATGGAGCAGCCGATGGTCATCGCCGAGGTCACGGCGGGCATCCTGCTCGGCCCGTCGCTGTTCGGCTGGCTCTTCCCCGAGACGTCGGCGGTCCTGTTCGCAAACGATTCGCTGCCGCTCCTCAAGCTGGTGAGCGAGGTCGGCCTCATCGTCTTCATGTTCCTCATCGGGCTGGAGCTCGACCCGAAGCTCTTGCGCGGTCGCGGCCACGCTTCGGTCATCATCAGCCACACGAGCATCGTCGTGCCGTTCGCGCTGGGTGGGCTCCTCGCGCTCTACCTGTACCCGCGGCTCTCCGACAGCTCCGTCCCGTTCTCGTCGTTCACGCTGTTCATGGGCGTGGCCATGAGCATCACGGCGTTCCCGGTGCTCGCGCGCATCCTCACCGAGCGGCGCCTGCTGGGCACGAAGGTCGGCGCCCTCACCATCACGTGCGCCGCCGTCGACGACGTGACCGCTTGGTGCATCCTCGCGTTCGTCGTCTCGATCGCGCGCGCCACGGGGCTCGTGGGCGCTGTCTGGACCACCGTCTTCGCCGTCGCCTACATCGCCGGCATGCTGTTCGTGGTCCGCCCCTTCCTCGCCCGGCTCGGCGAGCGTGGCTCCAGCAAGGAAGGGCTCTCGCAGGACCTCGTCGCCGTCACGCTCCTCCTGCTCATCGTCTCGAGCTGGATGACCGAGATGATCGGCATCCACCCGCTGTTCGGGGCCTTCATGCTCGGCGCGATCATGCCGAAGGGCACCGGCTTCGCGCAGAGCCTCGCCGAGAAGCTCGAGGACTTCGCGGTGGTCTTCCTGCTCCCGCTGTTCTTCGCCTACAGCGGCCTGCGCACGCACATCGGGCTGCTCAACTCGGCCGACGGCTGGATGATGTGCGGCCTCATCATCGTGATCGCCTGCGTCGGCAAGTTCGGCGGCAGCGCCGTGGCCGCCCGCTTCACCGGCCAGAGCTGGCGGGAGGCCAGCGCGCTCGGCATCCTCATGAACACCCGCGGCTTGATGGAGCTCATCGTCCTGAACCTCGGGCTCGATCTGGGCATCATCTCGCCCAAGCTGTTCACGATGATGGTGCTCATGGCGCTGGTCACCACCTTCATGACCACGCCGCTCCTGCGCTGGATCTACCCGCCGGAGGAGCTCGTCAAGGAGCTCGCCGACGTGCCGGAGCGCACGCCGCTCCCCGCCGCGGCGGACGTGTTCACCGTGCTCATGTGCGTCTCCTACGAGCGCTCCGGCCCCGGCATGGTGACGCTCGCGAGCGCCCTCGCCGGCACGGGCCCCGAGGCGAGGCGCCTCTACGCCCTGCGCCTCATCCCGCCGACCGATCGCGGCTCGTTCTACCTCGATCAGGGGCCCGAGCGGCAGGGGGCGGCCGCGCTCGCGCCGCTCCTGTCGCGGGCCAAGGAGCTGGGCGCCGAGGTCCGGCCGCTCTCCTTCGTCTCGCCCAAGCCGAGCCACGACATCTGCAACGTCGCCGACGTGAAGCAGGCCGACCTCGTGCTGGTCGGATGGCACAAGCCGCTCCTCAGCCAGACCGTGCTCGGCGGCACCGTCTACGAGGTCATGCGCGGCGCCCACACCGACGTCGGCGTGCTCATCGATCGCGGGCTCGCCGCGGTCCGCAAGCTGCTCGTGCCCTTCCATGGCACGTTGCACGACAAGGCGGCGCTCTCGCTCGCCCGCCGGCTCGCGCAGCAGGTCGGCGCCGACGTCACCATCCTCCACGTGGTCAAGCCGAAGCGCAGGTCCGACGACGCGCTCGGCGCGCAGCAGACGGTCGACGAGGTGTTCGAGGGCGAGGAGGGCGGCGCGCTGCAGAAGTCCAAGGTGCTTCTCAAGGTGGTGGAGCACGACTCTCCCGCGGACGCGGCCCTCGAGGAGGCGAAGCGCGGCTACGATCTCGTCCTCGTCGGCGTCGGGCCCGAGTGGGGCCTCGCGCAGCGCCGGTTCGGCATCCGCGCCGAGCACATCATCCAGGGGTGCCCGACCTCGCTGCTCGTCGTGCGCCACTACGAGCCCGCCGCCGTGTCCGCCCCAGCCACGGCGCCCGTCCCGAAAGTCCTCCCGACCGCCCTCGCGGTCGAGCCCGATCGCTCCTGAAGCCCATGCCAGCGATGTCCGACGCTGACGGCGCCGCGCGCGCCCGCGCGGTCGCCGAGTTCGGGGCCGCGCTGCGGCTCCTCCGCGTCGAGGCGGGCCTGAGCCTGCGCGCGCTCGCGCACCGCATCGGCGTCTCCAGCGCCTACCTGAGCCGCGTCGAGCACGGGCACGACGCCATCCCCACGCCCGACCGGCTCACGGCGATCGCGGGCGCGCTCGAGCTCCCGCCGGCGGTGCTCCTCGAGCTAGGCCACCAGGTCGAGCCGCTCGTCTCCCGCTACCTCGACCGCGTCCCGTCCGCGAAGGCGCTCTGCGTGGAGCTCGCGCGGCGCAACCTCAGCGGCCCGCAACTCGCGCGCATCAAGGCGTTCATCGACGCCGAGTTCCCGGCGAGCGCGGCCTTCGGGGGGCGGCCCCCGCGGCGGCTCTGCGAGCTGCTCACGCCCGAGCGCGTCGTGCTGCACCTCTCGTGCGCGGACATCGAGGACGTCATCGACGTCGCGGCGTCCCGGCTCGCGCCCCCCGGCAGCGTGCTCGCGGCGAGCGCGCTCGCGCAGGAGATCCTGCGGCGCGAGCGCGAGTCGTCCACGGCGCTCGGCAACGGCGTCGCGGTCCCGCACGCGATCGTCCCCGGCGCGAGCCTGGCGGCCGTGCTCGCGACGCTGGCCGAGCCGCTCGCGGTGCCGACGCCGGGCGGGGCGCCGCTCCGGTTGTTCGTTGTCCTCGTCTGTGCCGAGGGGGGCCGCGCGCACCTCGAGCTGCTCGCCCAGGCGGCCAGGCTCGCCAGGCTCGGGGCCGCCGATGCGCTGTGCGCCGCCCGTGACCCCGCGCAGCTCATCGACCAGCTCTCGCAGATCGAAGCGGGCTGCGGCTGATCGCCGCGGGGGGCCGCGGGGCCGCCGTCACTCGACGCGGACGAGGCGCTGCACCACGGACGAGCCGCCGCGCGCGTCGCGCAGGACCGCGGTGAGCGTGGCGACGCCCGGCTCGGCGGGCGGGATCCATCTCACGGCGTGATCGCCGATGTACCCGTCGTTCGCGTCGCTCACGAGCTTGATGCTCCCGTCGAGATCGCCCAGATCGGCGAAGTAGTCGACCCAGACGATCTCCTTCAGCGCCTGCTGCTGCGCGCTGGGATCGTCCTCCGCCACCGTGTCGGGGTCGACGATCGCCTCGAGCTCGTAGGCATCGCACTCGACGAACGGATCCTCCGCGCTGCAGCCGGCTTCGCGCCGCGCCTCCGCGCTCACGCGGCAGCGCTGGACGGTGGGGATGTCGGCGAAGTCCTCTGGCAGGGGCTCGCCGTCGAGCGTGAGCCCCTGCACCTCCGGGTTCGCGTTCTCGCGACCCCCCTCGAAGGCGTAGATCTGCGTGTAGCCGGGCACGAAGCTGTCCGGGCCGAGCCGGCGCCCGCCGCTGAAGCAGGCGGCGGGGAACGTCCCGGCGCGGCCGGTGCCCTGGTCCTCCACGAGGCCGAGCTCCCCGGTGCAGGCGACGAAGAAGACGAACGCGCTCCCGAAGGCCGGACCCCCGGTGGTGGGCGGATTGCGGCCGGTGAGGATGTCGTCGCTGATCGTGATCGTGTACGTGTCCCCGAAGCCGGGGCGCACGCCGTTGAGGTCGGGCAGCGGGACCGTCGGGTCGCCTCGCTCCACCCACGCCTCCATCTCGGAGGCGATGCCTTCGAGCTGCGCGTAGCAGCCGTAGTAGTCGTCCCCGACGGGGTTCTCGCACCCGCCGAACCAGTAGACCGAGACAGGGCGCGACCCGTCCTCGGGGCCGCCCAGCCCGTCCTGGTAGTGGATCCGGAAGGTGACCTGGTCGCCGGGGTTGGCGTACGGCTTGTCGGCGACCACCGCGAGGACGCGGAGCCCGCTCACGAGGCTCGGCGGATCGAAGCCCGCGACGCACCCCGATGCGATCGCCGGCGACGCGATCGCCGCGAGCGCGAGCGTCCCCAGCACCGCGCGCCGCCACCGGCACCCGCGGCGCTCGGGACGCTCGCGCTTCGGCGCGCCGTTCATCACCTGCGCCCCGCGCATCTCAGAACTCTCCTCGCATCCCGAAGCTCGGCAGGATGGGCAGCCCCGTGACGTACTGTCGGGCTGTGAAGTTGTAGTTGTACTGAATCGCCTCGCTGTTCGCGTTGTTGTAGACGTTCTGCACGTCGAGGTAGGCCGAGAGCCGCCAGGTCTTGAACTTCCACGTCTTGTCCAGGCGCAGGTCGAGCTGGTGGAACGCCGGGAGCCGCTCGCTGTTCGGGCCGGAGAACGGGATGGGCGTATACGTCCCGGTGGGCGCGTAGAAGAGCGCGTTGGTGCGGTACGGGTCGCAGCTCTGCTCGTTGACGTTGCACACGTTGGGCGTGACCAGGTTGCCGGAGACGAGGCGGAACCGGGCGCCGAACTCCCAGCCGTCGCCCAGGCGGTAGCTGCCGAGCACCGTCAGGATGTGGGTCTGATCGAACGGGACGAGCCGCTCCGGCTCGCCGGGCTCCGGCACCCGCGTGCTGCGGGACAGCGTGTACGCGGCCCAGCCGAAGAAGCGATCGTCGGGCTTGTACTTGAGCAGGAACTCACCGCCGATGACCCTGCCCGATCCGACGTTCTGGTAGTCGAGCTGGATCGACCCGGGTCGGTTCACGCCGACGACGAGCTCGTCGAGCTGCTTGTAGAACCCCTCCGCCGACGCCTCGATGTGCCGGGTCAGCTCCTGCTCGACGCCGGCCGCGTAGTGCAGCGCGCGGGTCGACTTCAGGCCGGGGTTGCCGAGCGGCGGGATCACCTCCTGGAACTGCGGCGGCTGATGGAACACCCCGAGGCCGCCCTTCACCGTGGTCCGCGGGAACCCGGGGACGACGTCGAAGCGCCCGTTCACGCGCGGGCTCACGGTGACCTGCTGGTTCAGGTCCTGGTAGTCGACGCGCAGGCCCGGGACGATCTTCGCCCGAGGGGTCGGTGCGAGCTCGAGCTCGGCGTACGCCGCGGGGTAGAAGAACTCGCCGTCGCGCGAGACCTCCTGGAGGGTGCGCGTCGAGAACGGCTGGTTCGGCGGCTCGCCGGGGCGGTTCGGCCCGGGAGCGCGGAGGTTCACGGCGTAGAGGCCGGCGAAGACGTCGAGCCCCGCGTTGAACACCGTGCCCTTCGAGATACGCCGCGCGTACTCGAGGCGGCCGGAGATCGTCTTGAGATCGAGCTGGAAGTAGATCGGCCCGATCCCGAAATCGGCGTCGTCGCGCGCGATCGCGAGCACGCCGTCGAGCCGGTCCTTGTCGGTGAGCTCGTGATCGTAGCGGAGCTGGAGCCGCTGAAACGCCGTGTGCAGCCCGACGTTGCCGGAGAGGGCCGGCTCGTTGGGCGCCGGGTCGCTGAGCAGCAGCTCGAGGGCGTCGTCGGAGCCGAAGAACGTGAGGCGGAGCCGCGCGGAGGGCGTGGGCTCGGTCTCGAGGAGGACCTGGTAGTCGTAATAGACCGGCGCCTGCGTGACGCCTGCGCCCGCGGCCTCGAGCACGGGGCCGAACGACTCGCCGATGTAGCTCCGCCGTCCTGCCACCATGAAGCGGGTGTTCTCGAGGAACGGCACGGGGCCCTCGAGCAGGACGCGCGCGTCGATGAGGTCCATCTGCGCCAGGCCGTGGAGCTTGCCGTCCTCCTTGGGCGAGCGGAGCGCGACGTCGACGATGCCGCCCTGCACCCGGCCGTACTTGGCGCTGAAGTTGCCGGGGTAGAAGTCGATCCGATCCAGCATCTCGGTCGGCACGACCGAGGAGAGGCCGCCGAAGTGGTAGATGAGCGGCACCTGCGTGCCGTCGACGAAGGTCTGCGTGTCCTGCGGGCCGGATCCGCGGACGATGAGCAGCCCCGCGATGCTGGGCGGGCGGGCGACGCCCGGCAGGTTCTGCAGCGAGCGCAGGGCGTCGCCGTTCGTGCCGGGGATCCGGTTGATCTCGCGCTGCTCGATCGTGCGCTTCGTGACCTCGCGCGGCGGCCGCTTGCCGCGGACCGTGACCTCGAGGCCGTCGCCTTGCGGCAGGAGCCGGTACTTCACCTCGAGCTGCTCCCCGGGGGCGAGCGCCTCCTCGACGGAGAGCGGCTCGAAGCCGGGCGCCGCGATGGTGACCTGGTAGCGCCCCGGCGGCAGCGCGGCGAAGGCGAAGGCGCCGCCCTCGTCGGTCGTGAGCTCCGGCGGCGCGGCGGTCGTCGCCGAGCCCGCGCCCGCGCCCGCGCTGGCGACGCGCGCGACCGAGACGGTGGCGCCGGCGAGCGGGACGTCGCCCCCGCTGGCGAGCACGGTGCCGCGGAGGCTCTCGGCGGGCTTCGCGGGCTCGCCGGCGGCCGGCGGCGGCGAGGCGGTCTTCAGGGTGAACGAGTAGCGGTACAGGATGCGGGCCGGGGCGGGGGTCCCGTCGGCGCGGCGGGCGGGCTCGAACTCGAGCTTCTGGGCCGCGGCCAGCGCCGACTCGTCGAACCCGTGCCCCGCGCTCTCGACGACGACGGCGTGCTTCACGCGCCCGTCGCGGTCGATGTCGAGCTGCAGGGTCACCGACGCTTCGCGCCCCTGCTTCTCGGCCTCCGGCGGATACTCCGGCGGCGTGTAGTTGAGCGCCCGCGGCGGCGTCGCCTTCCCCGCCGGCGCGGCCGTGGAGGCAGGCGGCGTGACGATCGCGCCGCCCGGGCCTCGGGGCACGGCCGCACCGCCCTCGGGCGCCTGCCCCTCCTGGCCTTGTTGCTGCGCCTGCGCCTGCGCCGGGGAGGGCGAGAGGGCGGCGAGCAGCGACGAGAGGAGCGCCGCGGCGGCCGGCCTGCGATCGCCGCGCGGGCGCCGGTCAACGATGCGGATGGAAGCGACGGGCTCCTGCGCGGTCACGACGTCACACCGGATCGCGCCGCTTCAGCACCGCGCAGAGCGTGACGAGGATGATGAAGGTCATTCCGGCGAGCACCGCATAGGGCATCCAGGTCTGATCGTACGTGGTGAAGCCCCACGCGCCCGCGTAGTTGTCCGCCGCCATCTGCGCGATGGCGCACTTGAACTTGCCGCCCTCGATGAAGTCCGCGGCGCTCGTGTCGGTGCGGTGCAGATCGATGACCCATGCTGGATCCTCCGCGGTCGCGAGCCGCTCCGGCGCGATCGCCCCCTCGAAGCCCCAGCGCGCCGGGATGATGTACATGAGCGGCCGGAGGTGCGGCACGGTCGTCATCGGCACCATGAGCCCGCCGAGGACGACCTGCGGGATGAGCGCGATCGGCGTGAGCGCCATCGCCGCCTCGGACGAGGCGACCACCGTGGAGAGGAGGAGCCCCATCGCGACGGCGCTGAGCGAGGTGGCGGTCAGCGCGGCGAGCTGCATGCCGAACGCCTGCATTCCGCCGTGGAAGCCGAGGGCGAAGAACACGATCGCGAGCAGGACGGTGCACTGGACGAGGCAGAAGCCGGCGAGCAGCAGGTACTTGGAGAGCACGTAGTTGACGAGCCCCAGGTTGACCATGCGCTCGCGGAGATAGATGGCCCGCTCGCTGACGATCTCGCGCGCCGCGTTCGAGGTCCCGAACCAGACCGCGGCGACGACGAGGAAGAAGATCGCCGCGGTGTGGTCGGTGGTGACCTCCATGCCCTTGATGACGTCGGTGCTCTTGTCCGCGCCGCCGGCGCGGCGGCCGAGCTCCTGGAGCGCGCCGAGGCACCACGCCGGGATCGCCTTCTCCTGCCCGCCGAAGACGATCGCGAGCAGGATGCCGATGATCGGGGCCTGGAGGAGCATGATCAGGGTGCCGCCGATGTCGCGCTTCTTCACCTTGAAGTAGCGCGACAGGAGCAGGCCGAGCTGCCCCTTGGTCGTGGCGCGCCCGGCGGGGATGCCGCGCTGCCCCTGGCCGGTGCCGATCTCGCGCCGGCCGGAGTACATCCGGCGGTACGTCGGGTTGCCGTCGCTGAAGAACTCCTTGCGCCACTCGATGGCGGCGAGCTTCCTGGCGTCGCCGCGCGACGCGTTCGGGTCCCGCGCGCGGAGCTGATCGAAGATGGGCCGCTCGCGGAGCGCGAGCATCTCGAACATGTCACGCGGGTTGTCGACGTCGTTCTGCTGTCCGTGCCGCTCCTTCCAGCTGCCGAAGAAGCGGTACGCGTCGGGCCGGGTCGGCCCGAAGAACATCGGGATGCCGCCGTAGCCCAGGATGAGCGCGTGGCTGAACTTCTCGAACTCGTCCTTCGCCGGCTGGTGGATCGTCATGATGATCGTCTTGCCGGTGGCCTTCGTGAGGTCATGCAGCAGGCTGATCAGCGCGGTCGTGTCGTCGGCGGCGAGGCCCGAGGTCGGCTCGTCGAGGAAGAGGATGACCGGATCGGTCACGAGCTCGAGCGCGATGTTGACGCGCTTGCGCTGCCCGCCCGAGAGGATCTTGTTCTCGGGCTTGCCGATCTGGAGGTTCTTGACGCCCTCGAGGCCGAGATCCTTGATCGTCTGCTCGACGCGCGCGTCGATCTCGGCCTCGGTGTAGTCGGGCGGGAGGCGGAACTTCGCGCTGTAGCGGACGGCCTCGAAGACGGTGAGCTCCGGGTGGACGAGATCGTCCTGCGGCACATAGCCGATGGATCCGCGGAGCGTGTCGTAGATGTTGTAGAGGTCCTCGCCGTTGATGCGGACGACGCCGCTCGTCGGCGGCAGGTAGCCGTTCAGCGTGAGCAGGAGCGTCGTCTTGCCTGCGCCCGACGGCCCCATGAGCGCGATCATGTCGCCCGGCAGCGCCTTGAACGACACGTTGTCGAGGAGGGTCTTCTGCTCGTTCGGGTTGTCCCGGTCGGGCACCTGGAGGGCGAGGCTCCACGCCTCGATCTCGTAGAGCGGGCGCCCTGCCCACCGATCGGCGGAGTACTCCTCCTGGACGACCTCGACGGCGCCCGCGCCCCCCATCTCGATCTGGAGGGGCATGGGCCCGATGTAGATCTTCTCGCCGCTCTGCACGGCGATCTTCTGGCCGGGCGCGATGCGGTTGCCGCGGACGTAGGTCCCGTTCGCGCTGCCGCGATCCTCGACGTAGAGCTGCCCGTTGATCGAGTGCAGGAGCGCGTGGTGGCTCGACACCTGGGGGTGGGCGAGCACGATGTCGTTGTCCGGCGTGCGGCCGATCTTCTTGACGTTCGATCCGCCGCCGGAGAAGTCGAGCTGGCCGAGGACCGTCTTGTTCTTCCTCCCGGGCGCGCCGGCGGCGGGCACCGAGGACGCCGCGTGCGCGGGCTGCTGCGGCGGCGCGTAACCGCCGGCGACGCCTGGTGGCGCGTAACCCCCGGCGCTGGGCTGCTGCTGCGGCGCGTAACCCCCGGCGCCGGGCTGCGGCGGCGGCGCGTAACCGGAAGCGGCAGGCTGCGGCGGCAGGACGCTCGCCGCGGGCGGGGCGCCGGAGGCGGCCGGCAGCGCGGATTGCCGGGCGGCCTGCGCGAGCTGGACGAGCAGGCTGATCTGGACCGGGACGGGCCCGAAGGCGATGGCGCCTTGCGGATCGATGGGCGTCGGCGAGCCAGCGGCGATGCGCTGCGCGCCCACGTACGTGCCGCTCGTCGAGTTGTGGTCGATGACCATCATGCGATCGAGCGTCACGGTCGCGTGCTGGCTCGAGACGCTCGGGTGCTGGAGCACCAGGGAGGCGCGCCCGGGGTCTCGTCCGATCACGACCTGGCCGGGCGCGGGCGCGAGGTTCCCCGGCGACGCCAGCATCAGCGTGATGGCCGGATGGTTCAGCGGGACCGGCGTCTGCGCGACCACGAACTGGGTGCGGAAGTCGAACGGGACCTGCTCTCCCGGCGAGATGGGCCGCCCGTTCGCCGACGCCGGCCCTTGCCCGCAGGAGAAGAGCAGCTTGCCACCCCCCTGGTTGACGATGCGCGCGTGCTCGGGCAGGACGCCGGGAGCGACGAGCACCACATCGCAGGTGGGGGCGCTGCCGATCGTGATGCTTTGTTTGCCTAGCCCCGGGATCATGCGGGCCGCGTTTCACCACAGGCCGTCGGGGAGGGCAAGGGAAGAGGCGCGTCCCGTGCGTCGCCTCGCGCCACGCTGGCGCGGTGCCGCTCGCGGGAGAGGAGCGCGCTTCTGCACGCGCGCGGCGATGGGCGCCGTTCGTCGGGAGGCTCTCGCCCGCTGGACGAACGGCGTGTCGCCGCGGAGCGTCGTGACTTCCGGGAACAGGGGGTTCAGCGGGTCACAGATCGAGCAGCATGAAGCCGGCGCGGGCCTCCTCGAGAGAGGGTGTACGGGTCGACTCCGGCACCTCTTCTTCCAGATCCTCAGGCGCGCCATCCATGTCGTCGCCGTGCTCGAGCTCTTGGTCGCCAGGCATGGAGGGACCTCCGGAAAGTTAGGCTAATCCGGAATCCGATCTTTCTTCAATCGCATTCCGCGAGCCGGGCCGTTGCGCGGCGGTCATCTGGGTCGAGCGAGCCGAGCTCGGTTCTCGTCCTCCATCCTCGTTCTCGTCCTCGTCTCGGTCGCGGTTTCCGCTGATCCGTGCGGGGCGGTGGGTGGGGGCGGTTTTTGCGCGCCTTTCCGCGCCTTTCCGCGCCTTTCCTCCCCGCGCTCAGCTGCCGAGGAGCCTCCAGAGCAGGAAGACGAACAGCACGAGGAGCACGGCCGAGGCCGAGGCGATGAGGGCGATGTAGACGCCGCGCGGGGCGCGCACGGTGCTCGGCACGCTCGATGCCCCGGAGGACGAGACGGGTCCGGAGAAGCTCGGTGCTGGCGCGGGGCGCGGGCCGGTCGCCGCGTACGCGTGAGCATGCAGCGGCGCGGGCGCGAGGTGGGGGGGCGAGGCGGCGGCGACCGGGGGACCACCGGGCGCTGCTGGGTTGTGCCCCGGGAAGGCCACCGAAGGCGGCGGAACATCCTGCTCGGTCGCGTGAAGAGGTGCACCATAGGCGGCGCCGACGTGAGGCGGTGCACCGTACGCGGCGCCAGGATGGTGCGGCGTACCGTACGGGACGCCAGGAGGGGGCGGCGCGCCGTAGGCGGCGCCAGGAGGATGCGGTGCGCCGTAAGGGACGGCGGGGTGGGGCGGACCGCCGTAAGCGGCGCCTGGGTGAGGCGGCGCTCCGAACGAACCAGGCTGAAGGGCCGCGACGCGGCCCATCGGAGGCTGCGCGGGAGCGCTCAGGGGAAGGGGAGACAGCACGGCGGGCGCGTCGGGCGCGTTCGGGTAAGCCACCGGGGGAAGGGCGCCCGGCACGGTTGGAGGCAGCGCCAGCGCGGAGTCCATCGGCGTGGGCGTCATGGCCGACCCGCCGTCGGCCGCCGTGGGGCTCACGGCCTTCGCGCTGGGGGCAGCGGCCGGAGCCACGGGAGGCAGCTCGTCGGTGGCCGTGGGGCTGACGGCCGGCGCGCTGTCGACGGTGGTGGGGCGAAGCGCCGGCGCGCCATGGGCAGCGCCAGGTGCGACGGCCGGCACGTTGTCGGTGGCCGTCGGCGCGCCATGGGCAGCGCCAGGTGCGACGGCCGGCACGTTGTCGGTGGCCGTCGGCGCGACGGCCGGCGCGTTGTCGGAGCCCGTCGAGGCCGCGGCCGTCGCGGAGCGGGGGGACGCTGGACGCAGCCCAGGCGCGCCGGTGGAGCCTGCCGGGACCACGGTGACCGCGTCGCTGGTGGACGCAGGGCGCGGCGTGTCGGGGGAGCCCGTCGGGACCACGGTGATCGCGTTGTTGATGGACGCCGGGTACGGCGCCGGCGCGTTTCCCACGGCCGCCATGCCCGCCGCCGCGCCGCTCGCGGCCGCAGGAGCGCCATGGCCGTGGGGGAGCGGCGTGCTCGTGGCGAGCTGCTGGCCGATCGCCGCCGCCTCGGACCGGGTCATCGCGACGGTCTCCTGAGGGCGCGAAGCGCGCGCAGGATTGACGCCGTCGCCCGGGCCAGCCGCCCCTGGTGGCCCGTGCGCGATGGTCAGCGAGCGGCTGCCCGTCTCGAGCACCCGGACCATCTGGACGGTGATGTTGTCGTGACCGCCGCGGTGGTTCGCGAGCTGCACGAGCATCCGGCACGCGTGATCGACCGAGCCCGATGCGAGCGCTTGCCGCGTGCACCCGAGGATGTCGCCGGGGAGCACGAGGTCGGTGAGCCCGTCGCTCGACTGGATCAGCACGTCTCCCGGGTAGAGCTCCATCGGCTCGGGTCGAACCTCGACCTCCACCTCCGGCCTCATCCCGAGCGCGCGCGTGATCTTGTTCGCGTCGGGGTGGCCGATCGCCTGCGCCTCCGTGATCATGCCCGCGTCGATCATCCCCTGCACCATCGAGTGGTCGCGCGTGAGGGGGTAGATCTGGTGGCTCCGGATCACGTACGCGCGGCTGTCGCCGACGTGCGCGACGTCGATGCCGCGATCGTGGAGGACCATCGCGACGACGGTCGAGCCGGGCCGGACGCGGTTCTCCGGCGGCCCGCCCAGCTGGTAGACGCGGCGCCCCGCTTCCTCGATCGCGGCCTTGAGCGCCCCGCTCGGATCCACGGTGGCCGGCGTGCGCTCGATCATCTCGAAGATGGTCTGGATGGCGGTGCGGCTCGCCTCGCTGCCGCCGTAGTGTCCGCCCATGCCGTCGCACAGGACGCACAGGTAACCGAACTTGGTCTCGGCGTAGCCGCAGGCATCCTCGTTGACCTGCTTGTTCGGGTCCCGGCCAGCATCGCTGGCCTGGGCGAACTCGATCTTGAGGTGCGGGGAGGACTCGGTCGGGGGCATCATGGGGGGGCGTCGCTCGGGGCGCGAGAACAGGCCCCGGACACGCTACTCCAAACGGACGCTGAACTCGACGGGGCCGAACCGCAACGACGCGCCGGGTGGCACGAGCGTCCACACGGCCGCGGCGATGCGCTGGCCGTTCACGTAGGTCCCGTTGTTGGAGGTCTCGTCCCGCACGAACAGCTGGCCGGCCTCGAGCTTCACGCTCGCATGGGTGCCGGACACGCGCGGCTCCGACAGCGCGATCAGGCACGAGGCGCCGTCGCGCCCGGCGCGCACCTCGGCGCCGGGGTGCACGGTGAAGATGCCCGCCGGGCCCGAGAGCGTCGCCCGGCTGGCCCCGCCCATGGGAGGGCCCATCATCGGCCCGCCGCCATAGCCGAAGTCGCCCGGAGGCGGCGGCGCCGGCGCGTAGGGCGGAGGCGGCCCGCTCCCCGCCACGATGGGCCTCGGGGGCGCGGCCGCCACCGTGCCGCCGCGTCGCTTCCCGCCGCCGCGGAAGATGGAGACGAGGAGCAGCACGATGACGACGCCGCCGAAGGTCACGCCGCCGATGAGCAGGTACGGCAGCGGCGCCTCCTTCGCCTTCAGCGTGAGGATCTTGTCGGCAGTGACCGCGCTCGTCCGCCGCGCCTGGTTGTCGTAGATGATGAGGCGCGCCGTCGTCTGGTCGCCCTTGCCGACGAGGAACTTGTCGGTGTCCGGGAGCTCGAACTCGACGACGCTGTCGCCGGCCGAGATCGCCTTGCCACGCATCCCGCCCTCGATCAGCGTCCGCTGGGCCTTCTTCGCGTCCTCGAGGTTCCCGCCCTGCAGCGACTGCGGCGCGGCCTGGTTCTTCGGGACCATGTAGATCTCGGCCCGCTGCGCGTTGCCACCCCAGCAGAAGTTGCCGAAGATCTTGACCGTGCCGCCGGGATAGATCGGCGTCTTCTTCGCCGCGCGGTCGGTCGCGTCGCGGTCGATGTCGAGCGGCCACGCTGTCGGATCGATGCCGACGGGGACGTTCTGGAAGGTTGCGTCGCCCGCGATCGGCGGATCCGTGTTGATGAAGGCGAGCTTGAACGTCTGCGTGATGCTCGGCGCGACGCACGAGACCCGCCACTTCACGATGTGCATCTTGTTGAAGCGGGTGCGGATCGCGTTGACGATGTTGGCCGCGCGCCGCTGCTGGCCGTCGCGCACCACGCTGAAGAAGCCGCCGATCTCGGTGTTCGCCATCCCCTCCATGAACTCGCGGGCGTTCGCCGTGAACTCCTCGACGAGCTGGCTCGGGAACCAGATCGAGATGACGGGCACCGGGGTCTTCGGCAGGACGTCGTTGTTCTCGGGGAATCGCCCCTTCGTCAGGTACTCGCGGAGGAGGTTCGACGCCGCGGCGGTCGAGCTGGGATCAGCGCCGGCGGAGCCGTTCGAGAGGACCACCATCGCCTGGTGCATCGGCACCTGGACGCCCTGACCTGCGTTGCCGAGCTCCTTGAACGCGTCGGTCGCGGCGTTCTTGATGATCGTGAAGAGCGGGCGCGTGCGGCCCTGCGTCGGATAGGTGCGCGCGACGCCGGCGATCGCCTGCGCCGCCGCCTGCTTGTTGCTCACCCACTTCGAGTCCTCGACGATGCCGCGATCGTTGAAGAACATCACGTCGACGATGTCGTTCGGCTGCATCGCGTTGACGAACGCGCTCGCGACAGCCTTCGCCTCGTCGAAGCGGTTGCCCATGCTCGACGCGGCGTCGATCAGGATGAGCCACGCCGTCCCGACGCCCGGTTGACCGGCGCTGTCGCCCCACCGCGCCTTCGACTCGAACTTCGCCGGCAGATCCGTGCCGTCGACCGTGACGGAGAGGATCGCGTTCTTGTCCGGGAAGTCGAACGACGAGTAGAGCGCCGACGGCTGCTCAATCGCATCGGCGACGCAGTCGAGGTTCGCGTTGCCTGTGAGCGCGGCGCAGTTGCGGGTGAGGTCGCTGAGGCGCTTGTTCTGCACGACCTCGAGCACGGTCGTGAGCACGGGCGAGCCGTCCACGGTGCTCGCGCGCGGGTCGATGCGGAGCACGTGCGCCTCGGGCGCGGCCTCGGCGCGGCGCTGTCCGGCGAGGAGCGCGAGGACAGCGGCCGCGAGCGCGAGGAGCCTCGCGCAGCGCAGGGCCTTGCCCTCGCGCCTGCCGCGACGGGCGGAGGCGCTCATGGTGTGGATCGGGCGAGTCGCGTCATGAGAGGGAGTCATGCGTGGGGATCTCCAGCGGGCGCGAGGGAGCCGAGGAGCGCTCCCTGCGCGAGCGGGGCGGCCGCCGCGCGCAGGCGGCGGCTATCCGGTTGGTTTTCACGCAGCCCGGCCGGGGCGCCAGGTGCCGGTCGAACGTCGCGGGGGAAGGGGGCCAGGCTCGGCAACGCCTCTCCTCGTGCGATGGGCCCGTCAGGCCCGCGCTGCCACGCTGAGCAGGATGACGCTGAACCCGCCGAAGCGGATCTTGTCGCCATCGCGCAGCTCGCGCCGGCCCTGGAAGCCGATCGCCTCCTCGTTGTGGAACGTCCCGTTGGTGGAGCCGAGGTCGGCGAGGACGAGTCGACCGCCGTCGATCTCGACCGTCGCGTGATGTGTCGAGGTCGTCCCGTGCGCTATCTCGATGTCGACCTTCTGCCCTGTCTCGGCGCGTCCGATGATGTTCTTGCCTTGCCAGAGCGGCCAGAACCTGCCGAGCGCGTCGTCCTGGAAGCTGACGAGGAAGCCGGCGAGGGTGCGGCGGCTCTCCTGCCCAGCGGCCCTCGGCGGCGCCGGCGTCGGCGGGCGCACCGCGGGAGGAGGCGGGATGTACGCGGGCGGCGGGCCCGGTGGGGCGATGTTTTGCTGTGGCTGCGGCGGCTCGCCGTAGGCTCCGCTGCCGCTCGCCTGCGGCATCGGCGGCGGCGCGGATGCTCCTTGCTGGTTGGGCGCATAGGCCGTCTGGTTGAAGGGATCGCCGCTCATCTGGATGCCGTCGAGGGCGATCGGGTGGCCTCCCTCCATGCAGAACGAGCCGCCCGCCGGGATCGCGTGCCCCTGCACGCAGCGCGCGCCCTGCGGCTGCGGGGGCGGACCGAACCCGGGCTGCGGGGGCGGGCCGAAGCCGGGCCGCGGGAGCGGAGGGCCGGGATAGCTGCCCTGCTGCTCCGGGAAGCTCGGGGCCGAGCCATAGCCGCCGCCCGGCGCGCCGTAGATCGGCGGCTCCGGCGGGAACGGCGGCGGTTTCAGCGGCACAGGAGGAGGCGGCTGGGGCGCCCCGTAACCACCAGGCTGCGGTCCGAAGGGCGGAGGCGGACCGAAGCCGGCCGGGCCGCCCTCGGGCGCCGGCGGGAACCCGGGAGGCGAGCCTGGAGGAGCCCCGAAAGGCGCCGGCGGGGGCGGACCAAAACCGCCGCTCGGCGAGCCATAGTTCGGGGGAGGCTCGGGGGGCGCCCCGAAGCCCGGAGCAGGAAACGGCGGAGGAGGCGGCGGCGGCGGAGGAGCCCCGAACGCTCCAGGCCCGGACGGGGTGAGCGGCGAGGCGCACACAGCGCAGAATTTATCGGCGGGGGTCGCGGGCGCACCGCAACGCGGACAGAGCATGGTGATCCTTCTCGGGTTTCGCGGCGCTGGGGCACCGCCGCCGCGAGCATACCGTGGCCGCTCGGCCGAGGATCAAGGAAGAAGTATGCGGGAACCCTTGCTACAGGCCGGCAACGCGGTGCGTGCGCGCGCATGCAGGCGTCATCGCCCGGCGCGCAGCTGCTTCCGCGCTGTGCCATGGATGCTTGAGTGCACAATCGAACCAGGGAGCCGGCTGTCCCCCTGGCCATCTGCTCTGCGGGAGTGCTCTCCTCGCGGCCGGGGTGCCGGCCCGCGGGATCAATCCTTTGCGTCGCGGACGCGAGCGGCCTTGCCTGCCAGGTTGCGCAGGTAGAAGAGCCGCGAACGGCGGACCACGCCGCGCGAGACGATCTCGACCTTGTCGATGCGGGGGCTGTGGAGGAGGAACATGCGCTCGACGCCGACCGTGAAGCTCACCTTGCGCACGGTGAAGGTGCTCCGGACCCCGGCGCGGTGGCGCTTCAGAACGACACCCTGGAACACCTGGATGCGCTCCTTCTCGCCCTCGACGATCTTGTAGTGGACGCGCACCGTATCGCCGACCCGGAAATCCGGGATCCCCTCGCGGAACAGGGGAGCTTCGATCTTCGCGAGGATGTTCGAGGTCTGCATGGTCGGTCAATCCTTCAAAGGGTCGGGGATCCGTCTTCGCGGTCCCGTGCCCGTGCTCAAGGGGGGCTGGGCCGCCGCCGTTCGTTGACTGCGTCCGGCGGAGCGGGGGCCGCGCGCGGCCCTCGTGCTTCACGCGATGAACGCAGATGGAACCCGGTTGCGGTTCCGGGAGAACATGGGCGCGAGCGCGTGTCCGCGCACCTCCCCGGGGGGTACCGGAGAGGTGCGGCATTATGCATGCGGGCGATCCGGTGTCAACGCCGGCAGCGGCGCAGTCGCGCACTCGTTCTTGATGCGCGCGCTTCGTGCCGGGCCTACTGCCTCAGCGGCGGACGGGGATGATTTGCACGCGGCGGGCCTCACCCTCGCCGTCGCTCTTGGTGACGACGCCCGGGAACTTCGCCAGCGCCAGGTGGACGACGCGGCGGTCCTGCGGGTTCATCGGCTCGAAGGTGATGATCTTGCCCTCCTCGACCGCCTGCTTGCCCAGCCTGCGCGCCATGGAAGAGAGCGTGTCCTCGCGCCGCTGCCGGTAGCCCTCGGCGTCGATGATCACGTGACGCCGCTTCTTGCCCGGTCGGTTGATCACGCGGTTGGCGAGGAACTGCAGCGCGGTGAGCGTCTGCCCCTTCTTGCCGATCACGCGGCCCGCGTCCTTCCCCTCGATCTCGAGCCGGATCTCCTCGGGCGGATCCTCCTCCTCGTTCTCGAGGAGGTCGACGGTGCAGTCCATGCCCATCGCCGCGAGCACATCGATGACGAAGTCGAGCGCGACGTCGGCGCGCCCGTCCTCCTCGAACTCGGCCGCGTCGCCAGCGCCCTGCGCCTCGGCATCGACATCGACGTCCGCTGCGTCGATTCCCCTTTCGGCAACTTCACTATCCACGGACACGTGCTTTTCCCTTTCCGAGAGCAGGGGCCGACTTGTCGTCGTCGCCCGGAGTCTTCTTCATCGCGGATTGGGGCTCCGCGCTCGCGACCTCTCGCACCTGGATGCCGCCGGCCCGTTCGTTCTTCGCCTTCAAGTAGCGCTCGACGAGCACCTGCTGCCCGATGCCGAGCCAGGTGTTCGTCAACATGTAAACGCCGAGGCCGGCCGGGAGGAAGAGCATCATCGCGGTGAAGATGCCGGGCATCAGGTACATCATCATCTTCTGCTGCGCCGGGTCGCCCTGCGGGGGCATGAGCTTCTGCTGGATGAAGCTCGAGCCGCCGAGGACGATGGGAATGATGAAGTACTTTCCCGGGGCCGACAGGTCCGGAATCACGGGGCCGAACGGGGTGTGGTAGAGCTCCACCGCGGTCTGGAGCGCGGTGTAGAGGGCGAACCATACCGGCATCTGGAGCAGCATCGGGAAGCATCCGACGACCGGGTTCGCGACCTTGTTCTTGCGCCAGAGCTCCTGCATCGCGAGGCCGCGCTGGGCGGCGTCGTCCTTGTACCTCGCGTTGATCTCATCCATCTCCGGCTTGAGCTTGCGCATCGCCGCGGCGCTCTTGATCTGCTGGATGCTCAGCGGGAAGAGCAGGAGCCGGACCGTCATGGTGAGCAGGACGATGGCCCAGCCCCAGCTGCCCACGGCGCGGTGGAGGACATAGAGGTACGAGACGAGGAGCTTCGCGATCGGCGAGAACCAGCCGAGGTTGATGACCTCGCTCGCCCCGTGGTCCACGGCGGCGAGCAACTCGCGCTCCTTGGGCCCGGTGAAGGACAGGAGCTTGTAGGTCACCGCGCCGCCGGGCGCGAGCTCGTGCTCCGGATAGGCGAGCCGCGCGCGATAGATGTGCCCGTAGCTCGGGTCCTTGCTTTTGTCCTGGAACTTCGATGTATCCCAGACGTCCTCGATCTGCGTCTCGGCCGTGGGCTGCCCTGGCCCTTCCAGCGGGATCGCGATCTTGCTGAAGTAGCTGCTCGAGACGGCGGCGAACCGCGCGTTGCCCGGGGTGCGCCGCCAGCGCTCGGCGGTGAACTCCGGGTCCTTGAAGTCGCCGGGCTCGAAGGCGTCGGGGTGCTGACGCTCGGTCTTCTGGTCGGTCGCGGCGACCGTCTCGGTGATCCACTCCGAGATCAGGCCGAGATGACCCTCCGTCTCCTTCTGGGTCCGCCACGCGGTCTGCTCGACGGCGAGCCGGTGCTTGCGCGGCTCCTGCGCGAGGTTCTCGACCGTCATCTGCACCGAGAGCTCGAAGGGACGCCCCGTGGCCGCGACGACCTTGGTGAGCCTCGTCGCGCTGTCGGCGTAGGTGAACGTGCAGCTCTTGCCGTCCTGCGCCGAGAGCTTCCAGTCGAGATCGTCGAACGGCACCTGCGGCGCGCTGCCGCCAGGCAGGTGCAGGTCCGTCCTGAGAGGCATCCGCGACTCGAGCGAGGTCGTTACCAGGTCCATCGGCCTGCGCTCGCCGTTCCCCGTCGTGTACTTCGGGTCCGTCATCCAGAGGTGCCGGAGCGACCCGCCGTGCGTCGACAGCTCAGCCTTGAAGCGATCTCCGTCGATGACGCACATCTCCGGGGGAGCGCGCTCGGCGGGGGCCGTGCTGTCGTTGACGTCGAGCGGCTGCAGCTGCGGCGCGCCCTGGCCGAAGAGGAGCGGCTTGCCGAACTGGAAGAAGAGGATGATGGCGAGGCCGAGGAACAGCCATTTGGCGATATTGCTGCGTTCCATGAAGTCCTTCGTCGATCCCAGGATCTCGAGCCGCGCCCTTCGCTGCGGGCGTCTCGTGACGCCTCACGAGGCTGCCCAGGGGCGCTCCGTGCGGGCTTCGCTCCGCGGCGTGTCGGGCGCCGTGCCGCAGGGGGCCTTGTCGATGGCCGAGCGGGATTAGTCCATGAGGGTGACCCGGCCGCTGAAACCCGCTCGACAAGGGGATGAGGCGTGCGAGGCGAGCTCCGCGCCAGTAGACGAACAGCGTGTCGTATCCCGCGGGTCAGCGTCCCGTTGACGCGGCATCCGGGCAGCCGCGGCACGGCGAAGACGAGGTGGTGGCGGAGGGTCGAACCCGCCTGGATGAAACGGGTGACACCTACACAGTCGCTTGAGCGAAAGCAAGCTCCCCCGGAGCGCCCCGTGGTCCACGATGCAGGCGGCGGCGTAGCGCGAGCAGGAGGGCTCGAACCGACAGACCGGGCCCATCAACGCCACGATGAGCCTGGAGAGCGTCATCTGGTAGGCGCGGATCAGCGCGAGGAGGAGCGTCGCCAGCATGTGGTGAGCCGTGAGAGAGCGAGGAGCTTGGGGCCCAGCGCACCACGGCGCAAGGTATGCCGCGCCATCTTCTAGCCGTCGCTCGGGTCGGTCTGGTCTGGCGCGGGCGCTGGCGGATCGCCTGCGCTGCGCTCGGCCATGACCTCCGTTCGCGCGCGCGACGCGGCGGTGAGCGCCTCCTTCGCCCGGCGGCGGAGCACCGGGACCACGCCACGAAGCTCCGCGAGGACGTCATCGAGGCCGAGCGAGCCGGCGCCAGTGCGGAGGATCACCACGATGTCGACGCGCTCCGGGAAGAGCTCCGGGAATCTCCGGAACGCCTCCCTGAGCAGGCGCTTCGCGCGGTTGCGCGCCACAGCGCCGCCCACCTTGCGCGAGGCGACGAGGCCCAGGCGAGGCGCCCTGGATGGGACAGGCGCGGCAGCGCTCTTCGTGCCGCGGGGGGCCCCGCCGCGAGCGGCGCCCTCGGTGGGGGCCGCGACGAGGATCAGCAGGTGGCGGGTGCTGGCGCGATGGCCACCGTTCTGGATGCGGACGAATTCTGCCCGCCTGCGAATGCGGCGCTCGCGCGGGAACGAGGAGGAGGACGCCGACGAGCGCGGGGGCGCTGGCGCCATCACCGCCGCGTTACTTCTTGTAGATGGTGGGCGCGAGCCGGGCGCGGCCCTTGCGGCGGCGGTTGTTGATGACCTTGCGACCGCCGGCGGTCGCCATACGCGCACGGAAGCCGTGGGTCCGGGCGCGGCGGGTGTTATGGGGCTGGTAGGTGCGCTTCATGGCTGGTGGTCCCTCGGTCTGGACCGCAAACGGCGGCAACCTGGCCGCACGTCAAGCGGGCGCGCAAGAAAGCACGGCATTTGGCCCAGGTCAACACCAGACGACGAGGTGACGCATGGTGACGGATGGTTGCGCGCCTTGCCCACGTTCGCCGTTCTCTCTCACCTTTCTAGAGGCCTGGGTTAGCGTGTAGCCTCCGATCGACCGCAACGGTCGTTCAAAAGCGGGTCACAGGAGGGAATTTGACGCGCACCGGAGGACATGAGGGGGAAAAGCAGCACGCGCCCGCACGGGGCGTCAAGCGACGCGCGCTGACGGCGGCTGCGGCGGGAGCCTTGTTCTTGAGCGCGCTCCCTGTGAGCGCCCAGACGAGAACGTTCTACCTGGACCGGCTCTACATGGCCGGCGCTCCCGACGACTCGATCGCGCTCTGGCGACCGCAGGTGGCGCCGGAGACGCGCTTCTTCGGGCAGTTCGGGCTCGGCCTCGGCCTCAATCCCTTCCGGGTCGAGAACATGCTGAATGACGAGCAGGCCGCGGGGCGGTTCAGCAGGGAACACGGCTCGCCGGTGTCCTCGCAGCTCATCGGCTACTTCAACGGGGGCGTCGAGCTCCTCGACCGCTTCTCGTTCCAGGTGGGGCTGCCGATCATCGCCCTCCAGACGAGCAACCCGACGAACGACCCGAGCGTCGCCGGTGCAGAGGACGCGGCGAGCCCGTCGACCGCCGCGCTCATGGACATCCGGCTCGACGGGCGGGCGATCCTGTACCGCACCGAGGATCGCTTCTTCAAGCTGGGCGCCAACGCGACGGCGTGGGTGCCGACCGGCAGCAAGCTCTCGTTCTCGGGCGACAACGCCGCGAGCGCGATGATCGGGCTCTCGGGTGAGATCGATCTCAAGTCGATGTTCTTCGTCCTGAACACCGGGGTGCACTTCCGTCCGTACTCATCGCTCAACGACTTCGCCGTGACGAACGAGTGGAGGTGGGGGATCGGCGGCTTCCTCCCGCTGCGGAACGGGGCGCTGCGGCTCGGCGCGCAGATCTTCGGATCGACGGGCCTCGGCCGCGGCACGACGTTCAGCGGCGACAACACGCCGCTGGAGTGGATGGCCGAGGGGCGGCTCGCGCTCGATCAGCGGAAGAAGGGGTGGCTCGGGGTCGGCGCCGGAACGCGGCTGTCGGGCGGCTACGCGCCGGATTTCCGGATGGTCGGGGTCATCGGCTACTCGTTCGGCATCAAGGATGTCGAGCCCGTGTCTCCTGGCAGGCGCTTCCAGGCGGTCCCGCCGCGCGCCGCGGATACGGACAAGGACGGGCTCCCGGACGACATCGATCTCTGCCCGACCGATCCCGAGGACGGCAAGCCGCCGAACGCCGACGACGGCTGCCCGGCGCTGCCCGATCGCGACGGCGACGGCATCCCCGACACCAGCGACAAGTGCCCGGATCAGCCCGAGGATTTCGACAAGATCAACGACGCCGACGGGTGCCCGGAGGATGACGCCGACGAGGACAGCATCCCGGACGCGAAGGACGCCTGCCCCAAGGAGCCTGGCCAGCCGAGCCCCGAGCCGACGAAGAACGGCTGCCCGCAGTTCATCCGTCGCATCACGGGGTCGAGCGAGATCCAGATCTTGAAGCAGGTGCAGTTCGCGACCGGCAGCGCGAGGATCCTGCAGAACAGCTACAGCATCCTGGACGAGGTCGTCCGGCTCTTGAAGGTGAACCCCGAGATCACGCTCGTCGCGATCGAGGGCCACACCGACAACCGGGGCCCGGACCAGCTCAACGAGAAGCTCTCGAACGATCGCGCTCACTCGGTCAGGACGTACCTGATCGAGCGGGGCGGCATCGATCCCGCCCGGCTCACGGCGGCGGGCTTTGGTCCGAAGCGGCCGATCGACGACAACAACACCGAGGCCGGGCGCCAGAAGAACCGGCGCGTCGAGTTCCACATCCGCGAGAGCAACACGGGCGGGAGCAAGGCTGGCGGCGACAAGGGTGGCGGCACCGTCACGCCGTAGGTGGCCCATCCGGGCGGCGCGCGCGGGAGCCCTGCTATGCGTGGTGCTCTCGTCGGCGTGCCGCCCTGAGCAGGGCAAGCCCTACCGCTGCAGCTGCACCTTCGTCACGGACTTCGACGACGACTCGAGGCTCGACGTGGAGGTCTGCGCTCCGAGCGACGCCCGCGCCGAGGGCGTCGGACGTGGATGCGCGCAGACCCACGCGCCGGGCCCGGTGTCCGGATGCACCTGCGGAGGCGCCCCGGATCGCGGCCCGTGCGAGCTCGGCGCGTGCCACGTTACGCCAGCAGCGCCTTGAGGTCGGCCGCCGTCGTGACGGGCGCCGAGCACGTCCGCCCGCGACATGCGTAGGCCACCGCCCCGTCAGGGCGCGCTGGCTTGCCCTCGGCGACGACCTTCACCGCCGCGGCGCTCTCCGGCCGAGCCGGATCCACGAGCACGATCGCCCGGTTCGGCAGGTACGCCTTGAACGCCTCGCGCGCGAGCTCGGCCGCCGACGCCGAGCCCGCCTCGCCGACCACCATGACCGTCACTGCACCGCGCGTCAGGCGGTCGAGCACGCACACGGTCTGGCCGAGACCGAAGGCGTTCTCGAGCGCCGTCGGCGCGAGGACGCCCAGCTGCCGCTCTGCCGGTGAGAGGTAACGCTCGTCGGCGATCTCGGAGAGGCGCAGGCAGAGGAGCGCCGCCATCGAGGCGGCCGAGGGCGCGGCCTGGTCATAGATGTCCTGCGTGCGCGCGATCAGCGCGTCGCCGTCGTCCGGCGTGAAGAAGAACCCGGGCGCGGCCTCGTCCCAGTGGTGCGCGATCATCGCGTCGGCGATCGCGCGCGCGACGTCGACGTAGCGCGGGTCGGAGGTGGCCTCGTACAGGTCGAGGGCCGCGTTCCCGAGGTACGCCTGGTCGTCGAGGAACCCTGGCCGGACGTCGCCCACGGCCGCCCCGGAGCCGCCGTGCTCGCCCTTCGCGCCTGCAGGCGCGCCGTCCTTGAGATAACGGCCGACGCGGCCGCCGCGGATGAGCTTCCGCTCGAGCAGCGCGAACGCGCGCGCCGCGGCGTCGACCCAGGCGGGCTCGTCCAGCGCGCGCCCGGCGTCGGCGAGCGCCCCGATGAGCAGCCCGTTCCAGCTCGCGAGCACCTTGTCGTCGCGCGCCGGCCGAGGCCTCGCGTCGCGCGCGGCGAGCATCGCGACCCTGGCGCGCGCGAGCGCGTCGCGGCACCGATCGAGGTGGGTCGAGGAGCCTCCTCCCGCGCCGTCATCGATGACCGCCGCGGCCTGCTCGAGCGTGCGGTGCTGCGAGAGCACCGTCGCGCCGCTGTCCTCGAAGTTGCCCTCCTCGCTGATGCCGAAGACGAGGCGGGCCACGTCGTACGCGAGCTGATCCTCGCCGACGGCGTCGCGGAGCTGATCGAGCGTCCACACGAAGAACTTGCCCTCGCGCCCCTCGGAGTCGGCGTCCTGCGACGCGTAGAAGCCGCCCTCCGGGTCGCGCATCTCGGCGAACAGGTAGCCGACGATCTCGCGCGCCGTCTCGGCGTAGATCGGCTTCTTGAACGCCCGGAACCCGTCGGCGTAGAGGCGCAGGAGGAGCGCGTTGTCGTAGAGCATCTTCTCGAAGTGGGGCACGAGCCAGCGCTCGTCCGTCGAGTAGCGGTGGAAGCCGCCGCGCAGGTGATCCCAGATGCCGCCGTCCCGCATCCTGTCCAGCGTGAGCTCGACGCCCTCCGCCGCGACGCGATCGCCCTCCAGCACGCCGCGGCGGAGCAGCACGTCGAGCGCCATCGTGTTCGGGAACTTCGGCCGCGATCCGACGCCGCCGTGGCGGGGGTCGAGGCGCGCAAGCAGCTGCCGCGACGCGCGCCGGAGCAGATCGGACGACGCGGGCGCGACGACGCCTGCAGCGCGCGCCGGCGCGCGCTGAGCGCGCTCGATGGCCTCGGTGATCTCCTGCGCCTGCTGCTCGACGTCGTCGCGCCGGTTCCTGAAGGCGTCGGCGATCTTGTCGAGCACCTTCGGGAAGCCGGGCATGCCGAGCGCGTCCTTCGGCGGGAAGTACGTGCCCGCGAAGAAGGGGCGCTGGTCCGGGGTGAGGAACACCGTCAGCGGCCAGCCGCCGCTCCGGCCCATGAGCTGCACGACGAGCTGGTAGATGTGGTCGAGATCGGGCCGCTCTTCCCGGTCGACCTTGATGTTCACGAACAGGTCGTTCATGTGCCGGGCGATCGCCTCGTCCTCGAACGACTCGCGCTCCATCACGTGGCACCAGTGGCAGGCGGCGTAGCCGATGGACAGGAGGATCGGCTTGTCCTCTCGGCGAGCGAGATCGAGGGCCTCGGCGCCCCACGGGTACCACGCGACCGGGTTGTGCGCGTGCTGCAGGAGGTACGGCGACGACTCGCTCGCGAGCCTGTTCTTGTGGGCTGCCATGAGCCCCACGTAGAGCCGGGCGCGGGGGGCCGCCAGCCGTGGCGCGGTCGCCGGCGCTACGCCCGCTCCAGCACCAGCGCGCAGTTGTGCCCGCCGAAGCCCGCCGAGCACTTCACCGCGTGACGCAGATCGACCGCCCGCCGCTCCCTCACGACGTCCAGAGAGAACTCCGGATCGAGCTCATCCACGTTGATCGACGGGTGCAGCAGCTGGTCGCGCAGCGAGCACACGACCGCGATCGTCTCGACGGCGCCGGCGCCGCCGAGCAGGTGCCCGATCATCGACTTGGTCGCCGAGACCGGGATGCGCGCGAGGCGCTCGCCGAAGACGCGCCGCAGCGCGAGCACCTCGGCGGCGTCGCCCTGCGGCGTCGAGGTCGCGTGCGGGTTGATGTAGCCGATCGCCTCCGGCGCCGTGCCCGCCCTGGCGAGGGCGCGCTCCAGCGCGAGCGCGAGCCCGAGCCCCCCCGAGTGCGGCCGCGTGAGGTGCTCCGCGTCCGTGGTCATCCCGAAGCCGGCCACGACGGCGAGCGGCTTCGCGCCGCGCGCGAGCGCGTGCTGCTCCTCCTCGAGCACGAGCGCGCCTGCTCCCTCGCCCATCACGAAGCCCTGGCGGCGCCGGTCGAACGGGCGGCTCGCGCGCGCCGGGTCGCCGTCGACGGCCCTGGCGAGCGCCTTCGCATTGCCGAACCCCGCGACGGTGTTGAGCCGCGTCGCGGCCTCGGCGCCCCCCGCGACCATCACGTCGGCCTCGCCCGCCTCGATCATGAGGGCCGAGGTCGCGATCGAGTGCGTGCCCGTCGCGCACGCGCTCGCGAGGTTGTACGACGGCCCCATGAGCCCGTATCGCATGGAGATCAGCGCCGCCGCGCCGTTCGGCATGACCCCCGGGATGAAGTAGGGCGACACGGCCCGCGGACCGCGCGCCGCGCTCCTGCCGACCTGCTCTTCGAAGATCTCGACCGACCCCATGCCCGTGGACATCAGGCACCCGACGCGGGTCCGGTCGATGCCGCTCGCCGGCGCCGCGGCGGCGAGCGGCGGCGCGCCCTGTGCCCGCGCGCCCGCGCGCTCCGCCGCCTCGTCCTCCGCGCCAGAGGCGCGCTCGATCGGCACGATGCCGGCCTCGCGCAGCGCCTCCACCGCGGCCGCGAGGCTGAAGTGGGTCACGCGGCCATAGATCTCCGCCTCCTTGGGCGACAGGTACCTCCCGACATCGAACCCCTTCACGCTCGCTGCGATGTCGCTGCGGAGCCTGTCGACGGGGAAATCGCGGATGTAGTCCACGCCGGATCGGCCGGCGAGGAGGTTTTGCCAGGTGGTCGCGACGTCGTTGCCCAGCGGGCAAACGGCGCCGATCCCGGTCACGACGACGCGCCTTCGCATCGGACTGCTCTTGCTCGTTGGGGGAGGTGGAAGGTTCAGGCGGACAGCGCCTGGGGCGCAGTGTTGTCCAGGTTGGGAGCGCTTGCGAGGCCCTCGATCGAGGGGTCACGGCGCTCACCGCCGCGGCGAAGCTCGAGCGCGGTGCGCTGGGCGGCGAGCATCTCGTGCCGGTTCACGCCGAGGTACTTGAGGATCGGCATGTAGACCTTCTGGATGAACACGTTCCGGTCGACGCCGGCCTCGCGCATCTTCAGGATGCGCGAGTCGTAATCGGGGACGATCCCGACGCCCGGCATCTCGAAGTTCGCGAACACGTGCGCCATGTCCGTGAGCGTCCCCGGCCGGTCTTCCTCGAGCAGGACCTTGACGACGCTCTGGTAGAAGCGGCAATGGGCGATCTCGTCGCGGGCGATGTAGTCGTAGATCGTCCGCAGGCACTCGTCGCCCTCCGTCGCGGCCCGCTCCCGGTGCTTCACGTAGATGACGAACGTCGCCATCTCCTGCACGCAGCCGTAGAACGTCATCTGCCGCGGCGTGTGGAACGGGAGGTCCCACTTCTTCGCGAAGATCTGGTGCTGCAGATCGCTGAGCTGCTCCTCCGTGCGCTTGCCCGAGCGCAGGAGGTACTGCATCAGCGTGAGCGAGTGCTTCGACTCTTCATACGCCCAGTTGGCCTGGAACCACGCCTGGCCGAAGTACTTCCGCACGAGGTTGATGCCGTTCGACACGTAGTCGGGCAGGTACATCTCGACCGAGCAGAAGGTCTCCGCGCACAGGGCGAGCTCCTCGCTCGCCTCCTTGTTCACGCGCTCCCACGGGATGTCCTGGAAGACGTTCCAGCGGCGCTCGCGCTCCGCCTTCTCGAAGAACGTCATGTACTCCTGGAAGATCTTCTCCTCCAGCCGGCTCATACGATCGCCTCCAGCCGCTCTCCGACCTTCTTGCAGAGGTCGCCCACCGTGATGAGCTCGACCAGATCCTCGTCCGGAATCATGATCCCGAGCTCGGTCTCCATCTCTCCCACGATCTGCATCATCGAGAGCGAGTCGATGCCGAGCTCCGTGATCACAGACGTCGCGGTGACATTGGGGAACTCGCGCTTGTCCACCCGGGCGGCAACCGTCTTGAAAATCTCGAGCAGATTGGTCTTGTCCGTCATGGTTCAGTCGATCCTGCGAAGCTCGTATTGAGCGAGGGAGCTGTAGTGCTTGTCGAACGCGTTCACGCACGTCGACAGGTAACGATCGTAGTCGTCGAAGACCTTGTCCCCCCACGTCGACCGGATGGTCTTCTCGTTCAGCTTGAGGCGGCGGAGCCACTCCGCGGTGGTGCGCTGGTAGTGCTCGCGCCGCGTGTTGACCTGCATCACCTCCCAGTAGGGGTTCGCCGCCTGGATGATGTCCTCGAGCCGAGGGTTCAGGCCGCCGGGGAAGATCTCCTTCGTGACGAAGTAGATGTCCTCCAGCTCTTTCCTCGTGCCGGCGGGGAGCCCGCCCCAGGGCGTCATCCGCGGCGTCCGGTTGCGGAGGATGGTCTGGAGGCCGAACCAGGCGCCCTTGTTCGTGAGCTCCCAGGCCTTCTTGAAGTAAGCCCGATAGATGTCGATCGCCTTGCCCTGGCGCGCCTCCTCCGGCGAGCACAGGTGATCGATCATGCAGATCGAGATGAGGCTGTCGAACCGTTCGGCCGTCGCGAAGGTCCGGAAGTCGCCGCCGATCACCTCGACGCCGGGGATCTTGCGCGCGTTCACCTCGGCGGCCTGCGCGGTGGACAGGGTGACGCCGACCGCGCGCGTCACGCCGCGCGCCGTGGCCACGTACTCGAGCGCCGCGCCCCAGCCGCAGCCGATGTCGAGCACCTTCCTCCCGGGCCCCGCCTTGGCGAAGTCCGACAGGATCCGGAGCTTGTTCAGCTGCGCGGCCTCGAGCGACTGCTCGGGGGACTCGTAGACGGCGCAGGTGTAGTTCATGCGCTCGTCGAGCCAGAGCCTGAAGAACTCGTTCGAGACGTCGTAGCTGACCTCGACCTCGGCCTTACTGGATCCCATCGATGACTCCTTCGACACGTGCCGGGGCGCCGCCCGCGCGGCCCCCTTCGGTTCGCGACACAGGGCCGCTCGCGCGGACCACGTCGCCATGGGGTGAGGGCGTCGCGCCCTCGTCAACGTCCGAGGCGACCTCGAGCTCGCCGGCCTCGAAGCGCCGCTTCATCTCGCGGCGCCGCACCTTGCCGCTCGACGTCTTCGCCAGCGTCCCCCGCTTGATCAACGCGACCTCGGACAGCTGCACGCCGAGCTGGGCGCGCACGGCCTGGGTGATCGCCTGCGCGACGCCGGCCACGCTCCGCTTGGCCTCGGCGACGACGATCGCGCGCTCGGCCCCCTCGGCGGTGAGGCACGAGAACGCGACGCAGTGGCCGTCGCGCACCCCCTCGACGGAGGACGCGATGCGCTCGATGTCCTGGGGGAAGTAGTTCTTGCCGCCCAGGATGATGAGGTCCTTGGAGCGACCGCAGAGGTACACCTCGCCGGCGACGGTATAGCCGAGATCGCCTGTCCGCAGCCAGCCCCCTCCGAACGCCGCCTCGGTCGCCTCTGGCTCGTTGAAGTAGCCGGCGGCGACGCTCGGGCCGCGCACCCAGATCTCCCCGACCTCACGCGGGCCGAGCGGCGAGCCGTCGGGGCCCGCGATGATGAGCTCGTGGCAGGGGAGGGGGCGACCGCAGGAGACGAGCTCCAGCGACGCGCCGCCGTTCGCGGGCCATGCCTTGCCGGCCTGCATCGCCTTCGCGTCCACGCGGTCGGTGGTGAGCTGGGCCTTGAGGTCGCTGAACGTGATCGCCAGCGTGGCCTCGGCCATGCCGTACGAGGGAAGGACGCTCTCCGGGCGGAGCCCCCGCTCGCTGAAGCGGCGGAGGAACGCGCGGAGCACGTCGGCCTGGATCGGCTCGGCGCCGCACCCGAGCGCGCGCACGCAGGAGAGGTCCCAGTTGCCCGCCTGCGCGTCGGTGACGGCGCGCGTGGCGAGGGCGAAGGCGAAGTTCGGGGCAAAGGTGATCGTGCCGCGGAACCTGTGGATCGCGTCGAGCCAGAGCGACGGGCGGCGGATGAACGCCGTCGTCGGCAGGAACATCACCGGCACGAGCGCGTAGAGCGGCGCGATGACGAAGCCGATGAGCCCCATGTCGTGGTAGAGGGGCAGCCAGCTGACGCCGCGATCTTCCGGCGTGGAGCGCAGCCCGTCGAACATGATGGCGTGGCTGTTCACCGTCAGGTTGCGGTGGGTCACCATCACGCCCTTCGGCCGCGAGGTGCTCCCCGACGTGAACTGCAGGAACGCGAGGTCGTCGAGGGACACGCGCCAGGGCTCGGCCGCGTCGAGCTCGTCGCCAGCGCGCAGATCGCGCTCGAGGACGACACGCAGGCCTGGCAGGGCCTCACGGCTCTCTGCGTTTGCCCCGAGGTAGGCGTCGATCATCTCCTTGAGCTGCTCGTTCGTGACGAGCACGCTGGCGCCTGACGCCTCGAGGATGTGCTGCACCGTCTCGCCGTACGCCTCGAGCTTGGCCAGCGACTGCGGCGGGTACATCGGGACGGCGACGATGCCTGCCGTCAGCGCGCCCACGAAGGTCAGGACGAATTCGTCGGCCTCCGTCAGGATCAGCGCGACGCGGTCGCCCTTGCGGAGCCCGAGCTTGCGAAGCGCGTAGGCTCGGCGCCTCGCCTCGAGCCAGAGCTCGGCGTAGCTGATCGCCCGCTCCTCCCCGGAGCTGCGAACGAACGTGACTGCGCGGTCGGCGTGCACCGAATTCTGCTGAAGGACTTCGACGAACGTGCGCATAGGCTCTCTGGCGGCTCAGGTCGGCCGGACGTCGTGATCCGTCCTGTAAGGACAGCGGGGGGCCTGAGTGAGCGCAGCCATAAGCGAAAATCGAGCCAGGGCAAACAGAAAACACGGGAATCCAGGGTTTGGGCTTGATTCCGCCGTGAACGCCTCTGATTGAACCGGGCGCGAGGGTCATAGGTGACGAAAAATCGTGCGCAGAGTGCGTCGAATATTCGTCACATCGGCCCCTGAGTGCGAATCGAGATTCGCGTGGCGTGGGAGCCACACCGGGCAGATTGCGCCGACCCAGGTTGAGGTTTCCGGCACCGACCCAGGTTGAGGTTGGCGGCACCGACCCAGGTTGAGGTTGGCGGCACCGACCCAGGTTGAGGTTGCCGGCTGAGACGCCGACGCGGCTTCGGGAGGCGGGCGCACAAAATGCAAGGAGGCGCTGGTCTCCCAGCGCCTCCCGCTCTCACACGCGACGTCGCCTGCTACTCGCCGTCGTCCAGGCCCATGTGGCCCGCCGCCTCATCTTCATGGGCGTCTTCGCCCTTCTTGTCGTCCTTCTTCTCGGTCTTCTCGAACCTCTTCGGCTCTGCGAGGGCCCAGTCGGCCGACCACGACGACAGGACGTAGATCGTGCCGTCGCCGCCTTCCTTCGTGGCGTAGCGGCTCGACCCCTTCGCGGTCTTGCCCACCTTGACGGTGAAGTCGCCCGCGTTGTCCTTCAGCTTGATCGTGATGATGCCGCCGTTCGAGGCCGCCGCGTCGAGCCCGGTGTCCGACTTCTCGTCGCCGAAGTCCTCCGCGCCGAGGTTCTTGTAGGCGCGCAGCAGGTCCTTCAGCTTGGCCTCGTCGAACTTCTCCCACTTCGCGGAGGGCGCGCCCAGCTTGCCGCCCTTGTCGCGCTGAGCGAACGTGCCGGCCCACTTGTCGCCGTTCTTCGAGAAGCTGAACAGGCCGTTCTTGTTCTCGACCGAGACCTGGATGGCGTTCTCGTCCTCGAACTTGAGGATCGACGTCTCGCGCCAGTTCTTCGGCTCCCGCGTGTAGAGGTAGCTCGAGTAGCCGCCCGCGACGTAGACGCCGTCCTGCCCGTCGACGCGCGCCATCTGCCCGCGCGAGCCGCTCTTGCCGAAGTACAGGTCGAGCGCCTTCTCCTCGCCCTTGTACGCGACGACGTGGACCGCCTTCTCGTCGGTGAGCTCATACTGAGGGTACGTGCCGCTCGTCCGGTCGATGACCTCCTTCAGCTTGAGCTCCTTCAGGTTGTCGAGGAGGCTCCGCACGTTCGCCGCGTTCGCCTTGGCGTTGACGGGCTTCGTGACCTCCCACGTGTCGCCCTTCTTCTCGATCGTCACGTCGGACTTGTCGGCGTTCTTGATCGAGATCTTCGTGACCTTCTCGACGTCTTCCTTCGAGACGCCCACCTTCGGCAGATCCGCCGTGGCGGCGGTCGCCGAGTGCGCGGCGAGCTCGTCCTTCTGCTTCTTCTGCGTGAAGTACACGCCGAGGCCGAGGAGCGCGAGGACGGCGAGGGCGATGTAGATTCTGTGCTCGGTCTTCATGGCTCTTTCACCCGATGGGGCTCTGGCTCAGTCGAGCGTGATGTTCTCGCGGGCGCTCTCGCGACGCCGCCACCGGATGAGGCCGAACACGGCGAAGAGCGCCGCCGGCAGGAGCGTCAGCGTCCACTGCACGCGCTGCTGCACGGTCTTGCGCTCCGCCCGGTACTCCTCGGCCTTCTTGGCCAGGGTGGCCTCGTCGTCCGTGGCCTCCTGCTTCGGCTTCTCGATGCCCGCGTAGGTCAGGTTCGTATCGCCGAACATCTTCGCGGTCGCGGCGAGCAGCGTGCTGTCCCCCGCCATCCAGTCGAGGGTGTTCTTGAACGCCAGGATGGTGGCGGTCAGGTACTTCTGCGCGTACGGCTGCGAGAGCATCAGGAGATCCTCGTCGCCGCCCATCCCGCCCATCATCGCCATCTGCGGCGGCATGGGGGGCGGGTTGCCGGAGCGGGCGAACGGGTTCGCGAGGAACTGCGACGCCGAGAGCACGAGGATCCGGCCCTTGTCCGCGCTCTCCGCGGGGGCGCTGATCCCGAGCCCCTCCTGGCCGCCGAAGGCGCTCTTGAGCTTGCCCTCGACCGTCACGGCGATCGCGCGCTGCGCGTACTCGCCCTTCGGCTTCCATTCGGCCGAGAACTTCATGTCGATGGCCTCGGACACGTCGACCGTCGTCTTCGGCGTCGAGCGCGCGACGACCTTCATCGTCGCCTCAGGCTGCTTCTCCGGGTGCGGCACGAGGGTCGACGGGAAGGGGAAGGCGAGCTCGGGGAGGCGGAAGAAGCCGGGGAACGACGAGTCGAGGATCTGCTCCTTCTCGTCGAAGCGGCTGTCCTCCTGGAGCTGGAGGATGCCCGGCGCGCGGAACCACATCATCTGGCCCGACTGCGTCTGCACCGGGATGGCCATCGAGCGGCTCCAGTCGAGGATCGCCTCCTTCTTCATCTCGACGCCGTAGCCGTCGAGCAGCTTCTCGAGGCCCCAGGTGTTGAGCGACGCCTTCATCGCCGGGTCGGACGCCTTGAGGTTCACCGCGCCGGCGAACACGGCGAGCGCCTTGTTGCCGAGCATCATGAACTGGTCGATGCGGCGCAGCTCCTTCTCGGTGAACTCCTTGCCCGGCTGCGTGATCACGAGGCCGGCGAGCTCCTTGTTGATCTCGCTGTCGCCGCCCTTCAGGTCGACGTCCTCGAACTTGTAGAACGGGAAGTGGTGCTCGAGCAGCGCGCGCATCGACGGGCCGCCGCCCCGGCCGCCCTGCGACGCGACGAGGTTCGCGTCCGTCAGCTTGATCTCATCCTTGCCGGTCACGACGCCGATCTTGGTGTCGATGGCGTCCGCCTTGTCGCGGATCTCGCGGATGGTGTTCGTGATCCAGAACTCGAGGCCCTGCGCCTGGTCCGGCGAGAGCATCGGGATCGCCTCCTTCTCGCTGCCGTACTTGAAGGCGATGCCCATGAACCCGCGGGTGATCGTGGCCTGATCCTGGCCGGTCTCGCTCCCCTCGCCGAAGGCGGCCTCCTGCAGGCCCGCCTCCTTGGCGGCGGCGCGCTGCTCGTCCGTCTTCGCCTCGATGATCGCGTAGTGGAGCTTGCCGTTCGAGGCCTGCTCGTACTCGTTCATCAGGTCGGTGAGGTCCTGGATGAACGCCTCGTGCTTCGGGAGCCCCCGGGTCACGTAGACGTCGATCTGGAGGTCCTGCTTGAGCCCCTCGCGGACGAGGTGGGCCGAGCCCTTCGAGAGGGTGAACCTCTCGGTCTTCGTCATGTCGAAGCGCTTGTAGGCGCCGTACGAGATGACGTTGGCCACCACGAGGATGGCGGCCACGATGGCCAGGTAGAAGCCTGTCTGCGTCGCGGCTTTGGCTTTCCGTTCCATGGTTGGTCCTTACGCCCACTTCCTGCGCTCGAGCGCCCTGAACGAGGCCATGAGGCTGCCCGCTGTGATCGAGAGGAAGAAGACGATGTCTCGGGTGGACACCATGCCGCGCGCGAACGGCGTGAGGCGGGTGTCGAAGCTGATGAAGGAGAGGACGTCGCGGATGAGCGACGGGGCGTAGTCGGCGAGGTTGTCCACGCCGTGCAGGAAGCCGAGCACCAGGAAGGTGATGAAGAACGCGATCACCTGGCTGTCGGTCAGCGACGAGATGAGGAGGCCGATCGACACCGCCGCCGCGCTGTACAGCACGAGGCCGATGTACCCCGAGAGCACCGGCCCGCTGTCGAGCGCGCCGAGGTGCCAGGGCCACACGAACATCATCAGCGGGTAGAGGATCGTCGAGAAGACGAGCACGAGGACGAGCCCCCACGCGCCGAGGAACTTACCGAGGACGACCTCGTGGTCCTGCACGGGCAGGGTGATCAGCATCTCCAGCGTCCCGCTCCGCTTCTCCTCGGCGAGGAGCCGCATCGTGATGACGGGGATGATGAGGAAGGAGAGCCCTATCGGCGCCCAGCTGAACAGCTGCACGAGCGAGGCGCGGTCCGCCTGCCAGAAGCCGCCGTTCATCAGGAAGAAGATGACGCCGAGCGCGATCAGCCCGAAGCAGATCACGACATAGGCCAGGGGGGAATCGAAGTTGGAGCGGAACTCCCGCTTCGCGATGGTCAGGGTGGTGCTCATACCGTTCAGCCCTTCTTCTTGGCGGGCGCTTCTTCCTCTGCGCCTTCGTCCTCGCCGCCGTCGCCGCCGTCCTTGGCTTCGTCGCCGGCGCTGTCGTCGTCCTCGTCCTCGTCGTCCTCGTCGTCCTCGTCGTCCGCCGGCGCGCTCGCCTCGTCCTCGTCGTCGAGGTCGTCGGTGATCAGCTTGCGGCCGCGGTCCTTGCGCTCGTCGCCGCGCGTGAGCGCCTTGAACACGTCCTCGAGGCTCTGCGAGTCGCGCCGCATCTCGAGGAGGAGCCAGCCCTTCTGCACGACGAGCTGGAAGAGCTCGGGCCGGATGTCGCCGCCGAGCGCGCCGAGGAGCTGGAAGCTGTGGGCGCTGTCGCCGGTCGGCAGCTCGGTGACGCTGGTGACCCCGGGCAGACCGGAGAGCGCCTCCTGGACCTCCTGGGCCGTCGGGGGCTTGCGCGCGCCCGACCGGTAACCGTCGCCGCCCTCGAAGACCTTCTTCTCGTGGACGGTGACGATGTACCGGACCTTGCCGCTCTTGGCGCGGATCTCGTCGAGCGGGCCGTCCGCGACGACGCGCCCCTTGGAGACGACGATGGCGCGGGCACAGGCGGCCTCGACCTCGGAGAGGTTGTGGGTGGAGAGGAGGATCGTCCGCTCCTTGCCGATCTCCTTGATGTAGCGGATGACCTCCGCCTTCTCGTTCGGGTCGAGATCGCTCGTCGGCTCGTCGAGGATGAGGATCGGGGGGTCGTGGACGAGCGCCTGGCCGAGGCCGACGCGCTGGCGATAGCCGTGAGAGAGCGTGCCGATGTCCTTGCCGAGCACCTGGGCGAGGCCGCACACCTCGACGATCCCCTTCATCCGCTTCTTGAAGAGCGATTGATCGAGGCCGCGCATGTCGGCGACGAACGAGAGGTATTCCCAGACGTTCATCTCGCCGTAGAGCGGGGCGCGCTGGGGCAGGTACCCGAGCTTGCGCCGGACATCGAGCGGGTCGTCGAAGACGTCGTACCCGTGGACCCGCGCCGTCCCGGCCGACGCCGAGAGGAAGCAGGTGAGGATGCGCATCGTCGTCGACTTGCCGGCCCCGTTCGGTCCCAGGAAGCCGACGACCTCGCCGCGATGGACCTCGAAGCTCACCTTGTCGAGCGCGCGCAGCGACCCATAGCGCTTGGTCAGCGAGCTCGCCTCGATCATCACATCGCTAGCCAAAATGACCTCCTTAGATGGTTCCTTGAGAAGCGGAGCGCTCTGCTCCGTCATTCGCCCCTGGCGATCCCCCCCCGACCTGGCCGGCGGGCGCGCCGTTGTGGCACCCTGGATCACCCATTACCCAGGCCAAAGGCGGCGCCATCGTAGCGGCGGGTGGATCTCTGTCAACAGCGCCGACCCGAAGCGGCTGAACCTGAGGTTTATTCCCGGCGATCGGGGCTGCTCCGGGCACGGTTGTCCGGGCTATCCCCGGTTTGGCGGCGTCGTAGCGGCTGCTCCGCGACGTGTCGTGCGTGGGACGGGCTCGCCCGGCGCGCGCGGCTATCGAATTTACCCTTGACCTGGGCGTCTGTGTTGGACTAGTTGGCCACACCTCGCGTGAGCCTCATCGTCCAGAAGTTCGGCGGCACGTCCGTCGGGTCCATCGAGCGCATCCAGCGGGCGGCCGCGCGGGCGCTCGCCACACAGCAGGCCGGTCATGACGTCGTGGTCATCGTCAGCGCGATGTCGGGCGAGACGAACCGGCTGCTCAAGCTGGCGTCGGACATCGCGCCCGTGCCCGACGCGCGGGAGATGGACGCGCTCGCGGCGACCGGCGAGCAGGTCTCGGCCGCGCTGATGGCGATTGCGATCCAGGCGCAGGGGGGCAAGGCGCGGAGCTTCCTCGGCCACCAGCTGAAGATCCTGACGGACAGCGCCTATACGAAGGCGCGGATCAAGGCGATCGACGCCCAGCGGCTGCACGAGGCGCTGGCCGGGGGGAAGATCGCGGTGGTCGCCGGGTTCCAGGGCGTGGACGACGCGGGCAACATCACGACGCTCGGGCGAGGCGGCAGCGACACGAGCGCCGTGGCGATCGCGGCGGCGGTGGGCGCCGAGTGCGAGATCTACACGGACGTCGACGGCGTTTACACGACGGACCCGAACATCTGCAAGACGGCGCGGAAGATCGAGCGGATCAGCTACGAAGAGATGCTGGAGCTCGCCTCGCTGGGAGCGAAGGTCCTTCAGATACGGAGCGTGGAGGTTGCGATGAAGTACGGTGTCCCGGTGCATGTGCGGTCGTCGTTCTCGGACGTGCCGGGCACGTGGGTCGTCAGCGAGGAGCAGTCTCTCGAGAGCGTCACGGTGACGGGCGTGGCGCTCGACCGGAACGAGGCGCGGGTCATGCTCGTCGGCGTCGACGACAAGCCGGGCGTGGTGGCGCAGATCTTCGGCGCGCTGGCCGAGGAGAACATCAGCGTCGACATGATCATCCAGAACGCGCCGAGCTACGGCCTGGAGACGCGCGGCACGTCCGGCGAGGTGAAGGCCGACGTCACGTTCACCGTCGGCAAGGCGGATCTCCCGCGGGCGAAGCTCGTGATGGAGAAGGTCGCCAGCTCCGTGCGCGCCGTGAGCATCCGTTACGAGGAGGACATCGTGAAGGTGTCGATCGTCGGCCTCGGGATGCGGACGCACGCGGGCGTGGCGGCGCGGATGTTCCAGCTGCTCGCGGCGGATGGGATCAACATCCAGGCGATCTCCACGAGCGAGATCAAGATCTCGTGCCTCGTCTCGACGAAGTATGCCGAGCTCGCCGTCCGTGCGCTGCACGATGGCTTCGGGCTCGGCGGCAAGGCCTGATCGAACCCGTGCCACCGTCGTGATGCGCTCGCCGTGAGCGGCCCCCACCCGGTCGGTGAGGCTGCTCGCGGCGCGTCGCATTGTGGCGTCGGTAGCGGACAAGCTCCATCCCATCGGCGGAGCGCAGAGCGCCTGTCATAAGGGGCCAATCCGATGTGCCCCTGATACGGCCCTCGCGGTCGCCACGCCGGCCCCTCAGGGCGCCAGCATCAGCACCTTCACCTGACTCGGCACGACGCGCACTCCGGGGCAGTTCGTGCTGTTCTGGAGCGACATGCTCGTCAGCCTGCTCGCCGGCATCCCGCGGATCAGCACCGAGAATGCGCCGGTCAGGTGGCGGCTCGGCCCCATTACCGTGCCCGACGCGACCCCCATCGCCACGCCGGCGTTGTCCCCGTTGGTCAGCGGGATCGTCGTCGCCAGGTTGTGCGCCGGCGCGGCCATGAAGAGCACGTTGTACACTGCCGGCACGCCCATCGGCCCGGCGGCGATGTTGGGGTAGGGCACGGGCACCGGCGCCGGGGTCGGCGTCAAACACACGTCCGGGAGCCCCATGTCGATGCCCATCATCTGCGAATTGGCAAACATCGTTCTTCTTCTCCCGTTCCTCTCGTGAGGCTCAGCCGAGGTGGATCTGCGCGCCGTCGAGCTTGACCAGCTCCTCGGCCGTCACGAGCGTGTTCTCGCCGCGCAGGCTCATGTTCTTCTTCGCCACGTAGTCGACGCGCTCCGCCCGGAGCTGCTCGAACTCCTCGACGAAGCGGTACACCCGCTTCAGCCGCTGCGTCACCCGCTCGAACGACGCGTCGAACGCCGCCGCCTTCACCTTCGCCTTCTCGATCTCGGCCTGCACCGCCGTCCCGAGGTACGACAGGCTCTCCACGAGGACGCTGCCGCGGCGCGCGTTGACCTTCACCTCGCCGGCCACCACCGCGACCTCCTTGCCCGACGCGAGCGTCACGCCCTCGGCGGCGCCGAGCACGAACCGCCCTCTCGGCAGCTTCACGTGCAGGTCCCCATCCAGCACCACGCAGAGGTCGCTCCCCTGCCGCTCCAGCACCGCCAGGATGTAGGCGCCGCGCTCCGGCAGCACCGAGACGAGCACCACGTCGCCCGCCGCCGGCTCCACCATGCAGCTCACCGCGCGGCGCGCCTCGACCTCGGCGGAGCCGGTGGCCACCACGAACGCGCCGCCCGCGGCGCGCACCACGCGCCCCGCCTCCTGGGTCGTGGCCTCGGGCTCGATCGTCTCGATCTTCCTCGCAACGTTGTTTCGCACCGCGCCTCCCGCGCCGGCTCAGCCGGCCTTGCCTCGAAGCCTGTCCTGCCACGCCTCCGCCTCGGCGAGCGGCTCGTCGTCGCCCAGCGCGAGCGCACGGCTCGTGAAGATCGCCCCCTCGTCCCGCGTCCGGTGGAAGCGCGCCCGGAAGAGCGCCGCCCCCGTGAAATCCGCCCCTCGGACGTCGGCGTGGGAGAAGTCGGCGTACGTGAGCTCCGCGCCAGGGAAGCGGGCGCGCTCGCAGCGCGCGCGGTGCCAGATGCTCTGCTCGAGGCTGCCCCTCGCGAGGTCGGCGCCACCGAGCGCGGCGTCCACGAAGATCGCCTGCGTCAGCTGCGCCCCGCGGAGGCTCGCGCCCGTCAGATCGGCCTCGACGAAGATCGCGTTCGGCGCCCTGGCGTCGTCGAGCCGAGCGCCGGTGAGCTTCGCGCCCTTGAAGCCGCACTGCGTGAGGTTCGCGCCGCTCAGGTTCGCCCCGGAGAGATCCGCCTCGGTGAACTGGCTCAGGGTGAAGTCGAGCCCTGAGAGGTCCATGCCCGCGAACCGGGCGCCGATGAAGACGACGCTCCGGCAGCGCGCTCCGGCCAGCGCCACCGACGTCATGTCCGCCCGGATCAGGTGCGTGAACTCGAGCCGCGCGCCCGAGAGATCGAGCGCTTCCACGTTCGCGTCGACGAGCACCGTGCGATCCAGGTTCGCGCGCGCGAGCCTCGCGCCCGCGAAGCGCGAGTTCGCGAACGCCGCGATGACCAGGTCCGCCTCGGAGAGATCGGCGAGCGACAGATCGGACTCGGCGACCTGCGCCGCCGCCCAGGTCGTCCGTGCGAGCTTCGCCTGCGCGAGCGTGCACCGGTGCATCGCGACGTGGTGCAGGTCGGCGCCGGTCAGATCCGCCCCCGTGAGGTCGCACGCGGTGAGGATCGACTCCTTGAACGTGGCCCCGGCGAGGCGCGCCCCTCGGAAGCTCACCTGCTCGAAGAGCCCGCCCGAGAGGTCGGCGCCGCCGAGGTCCTCGCCGTCGAGGCAGGCGCCCTCGATCGTCTCGCCGCCCTTGATCTTCGCGATCAGCTCAGCCCTGTCCACGCGGCCTCCGCGGCACGAAGCGCACCTCCCGGAGGTTCGCCTCCTCGAAGCGCGTCCGATCGTCGCCGAGCACCTTCGCAAGATCGGCGCGGAAGAGGTTGGCCCGCGTGAAGTCCGCGCCCATGAGCTTCGCCTTCTGGAGGACGCCCTGCATCAGATCGGCGCACGTCAGATCGGCGTCCGCGAGGTCGGCGCGGACGAACCGCGCTTCGCGCGCAGCGATCCACGCCATCCTGGCGCCGCGCAGGTCGCACTCGCTGAGATCGCTGCCGTTCATCCGCGCCTCGGTGAAATCGGCGCCGGCGAGGCTCGTCCCGCGGAGGTTCGCGCCCGTGAGCGTGGCGCCGTGGAAGTCGGCGCCGTCGAAGTCGCACTCCTTGACCATGCGCAGGTTCTCCGCGAAGGCGCCCCGGAGCACGGCGCCTCGGCCCTCCGACGAGAAGAACGCCGTCGAGATCAGCCGGGCGCCCGAGAGATCCACGCCGCCGAGCTTGCACTCGATGAAGGTGGACCGCGAGAGATCCGCGCCGGCGAGCTTCGAGCCCGCCAGGTCGACCCGGAGCAGCGTGAGCAGCTGCGCCAGCGCGTCGGAGAGATCGTTGTCGCGCAGCGTCGCCTCGGACAGGTCGGCCAGCGTGAGCTCCGCGCCGCGGAACGACGCGCCCGTCAGATCTGCCTGGTAGAGCACCGCGCCCGACAGGTCCGCGCCGGAGAGATCGGCGCCCACGAGCTTCGCCCGACCCAGGTTCGCCTCCTCGAGCTTCGCGCCCCGGAGCGCGGCGCGGGAGAGGTCGGCGCGCGCGAGGACCGCCTTCTCCAGGTCGGCGCCCGTGAGGTCGGCGCCCGCGAGGCTCGCGCCCTCGAGCAGCGCGCCGGTCAGCGTCGCGCCCCGGAGATCGAGGCCCGAGAGATCCGCGCCGGTCAGGTCGCGCCCGGCGAGCGAGCGCCCCGCGCGGTGCGCCTCGATCACCTCCTCGCGGAGGCGCCGCGCGGCCTCGCCGGCGAGCCGGCCGGCCTCGGGGCCGAAGTGCGCGGTCTGCCGGTATCCCTCGATCACCTGCGCCTCCATCTGGGCGAGCTTCCGATCGAGGGCCGGATCCGCGAGCGTCTCCTCGAGCTCGGCGTTCGGGTACCCCGCGTTCGCGAGCAGCATCGCGAGATCCTCCAGCCGCTCGCGCTCGGCCTTCGCCGAGAACCTCGGCGGGCCGGCGGCCTGCTTCATCGCCTCTTCCTGGAGCGCGTCGTAGTCCATCCCGGCCGCCGCGTAGGCCGCGCGCGCCTCGGCCTCGGCCTTCGCCCGGCGGCCCTCCGCCTCGGCCTGCTCCCGCTCCGCGCGCGCCTCGAGCTCCTCGACGAAGGGCCCCAGCTCCTCGATGTCGGGGATGGCCGGCTCCACGGCGAGCTCCTCCTCTCCTTCGAGGCCGAACTGCGCCCGGCCTCGGCAGCTCGATGTTCGGGAGCGGGTGGACCTCGCCCCGTTCGGTCTCGACCGGCTGGGCCCCCTTGCCCACGGGGTTCTGAGCGAACTCCGGGCCGCCGAAGGCGCGCTCCCAGGCGATGGGCATCTCGGTGAACGGCTCCGGCTCGGTGGGCACCCCGCGCCGCCAGATCCGGTCGCCGATGGCGTAGAGCGTCTTGTCCACCGCGCCGAGCCGCGCTCGCACCGCGCAGGCCGGCGCGCGGCCCCCGGGCGGGTACGCCCGTCCCGAGATCAGGAGCTCTCCCCGCGGCTTGGGCATCCCCATGTCGAGCACCGCGTCCTTGCCGAGCTCGGCCGCGGTGAACTTCCAGAGATCGATCTCGGAGAGCAGGGCTGCCGGCGGCCCGAACGAGAAGAATGCGAGGACCGTGACGGACAGATAGCAGTCGCTGCCGTCCTCGAAGACCCTGTGGAGGAGGCCGAGCTTCTGGGGCTTGATCGTCTTCATCGGGGAGGGGTTCGCGCCGCCAGCGCGCGGTCCACGGCCCCGGGGACGACGTCGCCCGGGGCCGCGGCGCACTGTCTCCGAGCGGCTCGCGTCAGTCAACGCTCGCCTCCGTCGACGATCGCGCGCCTAGTACCGCGGGTCAGAGAACCTGCCAGGGCTCTGCCTCGCGAGCCGAGCGAGATTTGACGCAAAGACGCCAAGAGCGCAAAGACGCAACAAGGCAAGGCAAGGTATTTGTTCTCTATTGCGCCTTTGCGTCTTTGCGCCTTTGCGTTGAAATCTCTCCCCGGATCTCTCGCTGGAGTCCTCTGCGTGGAGCTAATCGTTCGCCATCGCCGCGGCGAAGCGCAGCAGCCCCTCGCCCCAGCCGCCGAGGATGTACGTGCGGTCGTAGAACTCGGGCACGAGCGTGTCCTGGTACCCGGCGACCTGGACCAGGAACACGCGCACGTCGCGGTTCACCCGCGCGCGGTACGTCGCCACGAGCTTCGCCACGTCGATGTAGTGCCCGTTCCAGGCGAAGTCCGCGTAGTCCTTCGGCCGCGTACCGTACAGGCCGCCGTGGCCGGCCTGCATGTCGCTCATCACGAACACCGAGTCCCAGCGCTGCCGCTCGCGGATCGCGCGATCCCAGAAGAGCCACACGCCGTTCTCGGTCGCCGTCCCGATCGTGCGGGCGATGTGCTCCGCCTTCTCGAGCTGCGAGAACACGCTCTCCTGCTTGCGCACCGCGAAGCTCTCCAGCCGGTCGCCGAACACACCGAGGTGCCCGTCGCTCGCGCGCATCCCGGCCACGACCCCCGTGAGGTTCGCGATCGTGGAGATCTGCATCGTCCCGAGGCTGCTCGTGGTCGTGCCCTGCGCGGAGCCGCTGTTGTCGCAGAGCACCATCACGCGGCCGGGGAAGTACGGCACCTGGCCGAGCGATCGGCTCAGGCACTTCTCCACCGCGTCGAGCACGGCGCCCGGCGCGCAGCCCTTCACGGCGCGGTAGGCGCTGTAGTACCGGAACGGCAGCTGCTTGCCCTCCGCGGCCGTCTCGACGAGCTTCGGCAGGAACTGGTCGAACGGCACGCCTGCCTCGATCAGGTTGCGCAGGTTGCGCAGCAGGGCCATGTGGCCCATGACCGGCAGCGCCTTGCGCCACGCGCACCGGTTCGAGCCGCGCGCCGAGACGATCGCCTCCCAGGTGCGGCCCGTCGCGCGGAGGGCGCCCTTCGCGAGGCGGTCCACGCTGGGGCTCTTCGGGTGCACGAGGTTCATGACGTCCACGGTCTTGCTCCCCTTGCCCTCGAGCCGGTACTTCGCGAGGGCGTGATCGTCGAAGCGCTCGAGCGCGTCGCGCAGCGCGCGCTTCAGCGCGTTCGGCACCGGCTTGCCGAAGCGGTAGAGCTGGTACGCGAGGGCGACCGCCGGCTCGTCCGCTCGCTTCAGGATGCGCGGCGCGTAGCTGCGCACGAGGCCCGTCCCGCGCACGGAGGCGGTGTTCGCCGCGCGCACCAGGATGACCTGGGGCGTCGTGCGCATATGCTCCTCCTCGCGCAGCCGCGCCGCCTCGGCGAGCGTCGCCTCCGGATCGGCCGCGAGCGCCTCGTCGATGGCCTTCTCGATCAGCGCCGCCGGCGAGAGCTTGCGCCACTCGGCCGGGTCCACCGCGCCGAGCGTCTCGCGCAGGCGCCGCACCTCGGCGTCCGAGAGGCGCGCGCGGGCGGCCGCCTTCTTCGCCGCCTTCGCCGACACCTTGGCCTTCGCCGCGTTCACGGCCTTCGCCGGGCGCGGATCCGCGGGATCGAGGTGGTAGTACATCGGCTCGCCGAAGAAGCACGACGAGGCCGCGAGGCGGAGGCGCTTCAGCGGATCGGCGATATCGAAGGAGCGGCCGCCCATCCAGTTCAGGTGCGAGTCGGCGCTGCGCTTGTCCTGACGCTTGAGATGCTGAAAGAACGCCATGATGACACCTCCATCCTCGACGCACGCGCGGCGAGGGGTCGAGAGCGGGGCGCAGATTCGAGCTGCGCCCAGCTCGTAGAAAACGGGCGCAGCGCGGAGGATGGTGGTCACGGGGTTGGTCGTGTCAAAACGAAGGAACCGTGACGCTCACTGCCGCGCTGCACCCTGGTGCCAGAGGCGGGACTCGAACCCGCGACCTCGTCCTGAGAAGGGAAGTAACCCCGGATCTCACTGCCGGCGCTCATCGCGCCGGAGAACACCGTCCGGAGTTGTTTTCGCGCTCTAACCGCTGAGCTACTCTGGCGTGGACGCTGGGGGGTATTGCAGGGCGGATGCCAAGGCGGTCTCGGCCGGCGCCGACCGCAGAAACCCCGGGGGAACGGGCGAGAGCGAGGGCCGCTGACGTCTCTCGCCGGTCCAGTGTCTATCCCATGAGATAAAATCCTAGATGAACCGATAAATTCGAGCGATCGCCGTGGTCGCCGCGCCAGAACGGGACGCGCCGCCGAGGACCGCGCGCATAGAGCGAGCAGGCTGCGACGTGGCACAGGGGAATTGGCGCAGACTGGCTCATCGGGCAGGGCGATGAGCGAGATCCTCGAGGGTTGGCTGCGTTCCGTGGCGGCACCGGGTTTGCTGGATCCGCCTCATGCTCACCAGAACGCGGGGCTTCCTTGTCTTGGCCACGTGCCTGTCCCTCTCCGGCTGCGCCACCCTCGTCGACGATCGGAGCGCGTCGAACGATCCTCCGGGGGGCGCGGAGGGCACGGGGGACGCGTCGAGCGGCGCTCCGGGCGACCCGAGCATCGAGCCCAGGCCGGCTCCGGAGGGCTGCAGCGGTATCCTGGACGTGCCGGATCCAGCGCTCGCCGCGGGCTTGCGCGAGCAGCTCGGCCTCGGCGCCGGCGAGCCGATCCCGGGGGCGGCGGTCGCCGCGCCTGACATCCTCTTCCTCGCCGGCCTCGGCATCGAGGACCTGAGCGGCCTCGAGTGCGCCAGATCGGTCGAGCAGCTGTTCCTCCAGGGCAATCGGATCGAGGACATCTCGGTCCTCGCGCGCCTGCCGCGGCTCTACAACCTGCACCTGGACGGGAATCGGATCGTCTCGCTGGGCGCGCTCTCCGGGCACCGGGGGCTCATGACGCTGTACGCGAGCGACAACCTGGTGTCGTCGACGAGAGACCTCAACGACCTTCCGGAGCTTCAGAACCTGCTCTTGTCGGGCAATCCGCTCGAGGCCCTCGAAGGGCTGGACGGTACACACGCCCTGTTCCACCTCTCGGTCGACCACACCGACGTCGCTGAGCTCTCGAGCCTCTCCAGGTTTCCCGCGCTGGACAACGCGAACTTCACCGACACCAAGGTGACGAGCCTCGCGACGCTGCCGGGCCTCCACTCCCTGACGACGCTGATCCTGGATGACGCGGAGGTCGAGGACGTGAGCCTCGGAGCGGTCCTTCCGGCCCTCGCGAACCTGCACCTGAGCGGCAATCACATCGCGTCGATCGCCGGGCTCGACCCCGCGCGCGTGCCCGCCCTGCAGCACCTGGGGCTCGCTCGCAATCCGCTGGCGGACACGTCCCTGCTCGCCACCTACCCGCAGCTGAGGGGGGTGATGATCAGCGAGATCGGCGCGAGCGGCGCGGATCTGAGCTGGGTCACGGGGCTCGCGGGTCTCAGCTGGATCGAGGCGCGCTCCGATTCCATCACCGACCTCACGCCCCTCCTGGGCGTAGAGCGCATCGGCATCCTGGATCTGTCGGACAACCTGATCGAGGACGCGTCTCCGCTGAACGACGTCGTGTTCGACCGCTGCGCGCGGGTCTCGCTCTCGGGGAACCCCGGTTACAGCTCGTTCGGCAGCGTGCTGGACGCGCTCTGCGCGAGGAATATCGTGGTCGGCGGCCACTGCATGCCCGCTGTTTGCGACCCTTGCGCGAACCTGGCCTGCGATTGAGCGCCTCGGCTCGACGGAGCTGACCCAGGGCGCCGAGCTCGGACCGCCCTGCACCTCAGGGTCCCCATCGAATGGACAGTGGTACACTCCACAGCCTGCGGGTGATGCGAGGCATGTCCAGCGTGTGGAAGGGGCGAGGTGGCTCTTGAAGTACCAGCTTGGTGATGGCGTCGTTTCGGCGATCGCGCTGGCTGCCCTCGTCGGCAGTTGCGTGGCCGCGTGCGGCGGAAGCGGCGGCGCGAGCGCCAGTGACGGCGAGGCTGGCGGCGGGGGCTCCACCTCCGGAGGGACTTCGGGGGCGGCGGGCGGCTCCGGCAGCCAGGGCAGCGGCGGTAGCAACGGCAGCTCGAGCGGCCAAGGGACGTCGACCGGCGGCTCGACGAGCTCGGGCGGCAGCGGCGGCAGCGGCCCGGCGACGGGCGCTGGCGGCAGCGGCCCGGCGACGGGCGCTGGCGGCGGCGACCCGAGCGACGGCTGCGCGACGCCGGGCCAGGCAACCGAAGGTTACAGGTCGATCGAGGTGGGCGGCACGACCCGCCGCTACTATCTCGTTCCCGCGACGACGACGACGCCCGCGCCGCTCGTCATCAGCTTTCACGGGCACAGCGGCACGGGTCAGGGAGACGTGTCCACCTTCGCCCTCCGCGACACCACGGGGGGGCAAGCCGTCCTGATGTTCCCCGATGGCGTGCCGCAGGATTGGTACGGCGATGCCGTGGGATGGGACAATCGCAGCACCACGTCCTCCGACGTTGCGTTCACCAAGGCGCTCATCGACGAGGCCGCGGCGTCGCACTGTATCGATCGTTCGCGCGTGTTCCTGGTGGGCTTCAGCTGGGGTGGCTGGATGTCGGCCCAGGCGGGCTGCGCGCTGGGCGATCAGGTGCGCGCGCTGGTCTCCGCCGCGGGCGGGCCGCCCGCAGGTAACTGCGCCGGACCGGTGAGCGCTCTCATCGTCCACGGCGCGGCGGACGACGCCGAGCCGCTCGACTCCGGCATCCAGAGCCGGGACGAGTTCGTGGCGTTGAACCAATGCGGGTCCGGCACTTCGCCCGCGGGCTCGGGCTCGTGCGTCGCCTACGAGGGCTGCACCAAGCCGACGTGGTGGTGGCAGCACGAGCTCGGTCACACGCTTCCTGAGGATTCACAGAGAACGATCTGGGAGTTTCTGCTCGCTGCGCCGTAACTCCACGGCGTCGATTTCTTGGGCGAGCTCCCGGGGGGGTGATGCAGGGGGCGCAACCAGCATCACGACGCAGGGATGGGAGCGTGTGCGGCGGGGGCCTCGGCTGCGTAGGACAGGAGCTTTAGAACCAGCGCCGCGTCGCCAGATGCAGAGTGGGGATCCGGAACGTCGCGACCGTGGCGCGCGCTCATCACCGTGGGGCGTGAGAGTGGCACGATCCAGGGCTCGGTAGAATTTTGAAGGTACGCCCGGAACCAGGTCTGCTCGATCGTCACCGCCGGCGCGCCGAGAGGAAACCGGCGGCGATCTCGGTTGTGTAGAGTGCCAGATGACGGCGCGCGTGGTCGGCTCATGGTGCATCGCGGCGGACAGGTCCCTCGCGCCGAGGCTCCCATGAACCTCGCCGCGCGATCCCGGCTCGGCCCGCAGGCCGGGGCCGAGGAGCTGCTCCCCCGTCCCGCGGACGGCGAGCGGTACGACCCGCCCGAGCACATCGCCCCCATGTCGTCCCAGGACCTCCCGGCGTCCAGGGTCCGGGCCTCGGGCGCAGCGGCGCTGGACGCCGAGGCGCTGTACCGCCGCCACCATCTCCTGGTGTACCGCCTCGCCCTCCGTTACGGCCGCGGCAACGTGGCCTGGGCCGAGGATGTCACGCAGGACGTGTTTCTCGATCTCATGAAGGCGCTCGCGACGCTGACCGATCGAGACAACCTCGAAGGATGGCTGTACCGGGCGACCTCGAATCGCTGCCTGAACCGCCTGCGGCGGGACCGGTTCCTCGACCTCGCGCCCATCCGCTGGCTGCTCGGGCAGGACGAGGCCGATCCGCGCCCGATGCTGGAAGAGGTGGCCATCGCGCGCGACGATCTGCGCCGGGCGTTCGAGGCGCTGGGCACGTTGCCTCCCAAGGAGCAGGTCGCGTTCTCGATGTTCTATCTCGACGGCAAGGAGCAGGAGGAGATCGGGAGCGTCCTTGGCCACTCCAAAGGGTACGTGTGCAAGCTGATTCAAAGGGCCGTCGCGCGGCTCCGCGAGGCCGGGTGGGAGGTGGCGCCATGACGCGAGACCGCGACCTGCTCGCGTTGCTGCACGAGGTCGATGCGCGGCTCGCGGCGGCGACGCCATCGCCCCGGCTCACGGCGCGCCTCAACGCGCAGCTCCGCGGGGAGCGCCCGTCCCTCGCCCGGCGTGTGGGGCGCCCGCTCGCGCTGGCCCTCGCCGCCGGAACGGCCGCGGTCGCCCTCGGCGCCGCCCTTCAGCGCACCGCGACCCCCGAGGTCTCCGCGCGCAGCCCGGAGGTCGATCCCGCGATCGGGATCGTCGGCGATCGCTCCCGCGCGGACGGCGGGGTCCCGGAGCGCACGCCGGCCGAGGGCCACCCACCGGCGCCGCCCCGGATCCTCGCCCCGCTCCTCCGGGAGCCGCCCCGCCGGCTCGCTCCGCCGCCGAAGCCCTCGCCCCCTGCGCCGCACAGCTCGGCAGCGCCGCCGGACGCGCGCGACGCGCCCGAGGGCCAGCGAAGCAGCGAGCTCCCCGAAGGCCGCACCCCAGCCTCGCCGTCGCGCGCGCGCGCCCAGCCGCCGGCCGTCGCGCTCCCGTCGAGCCCGGGGTGGGTCGACGCCCTGGAACGTCCGCCGGTCCACGCGTCGCCGTTGCGCGGCCAGCTCCCCGCGTGGAGCAGAGGCACAGACGGCGCCAGCGCTCCGGCGGAGGCAGCTGGGCAAAAGGGCGAGCGAAGCGCCGAGAGCAGCGCCGAGGGGGCGGACGGCGCGGCGACCGCGGGGCCCCACGAGAAGCCGACGGGTCCGCAGGAAGAGGCGAGCTGCCCGACGGCGGAGGATTTGATGAGCAAGGTCGAGGCGACGTGCGACGCGCAGGGCCTCGTCGTCGGCGACGTCAAGCTGCTCGATCCGTGCAGAGACGGCGGCTACCTCAGCGTCGAGCACACGTGTGTCGGCGGTGAGCCGACCGAGTGCTGGCGAGGCCGGCTCGGCGATGGCCTCACCTGTCATGGCTACGGCGATCTGAAGGATCAGGCTTACATCACGTGCAGCAACCAGGGCGCGGATCTCACCGAATTCACTTACGAGCAGGGCGTCGCTGGGTGCGGGCCCAGCGAGACGACCGGTGCCGTCTATGCGTGCTGCCCGGCGGCGGAGCCGCTTCCGTCGCGCCTGTGCTGGACGACCAAGATCGACCACGCGGACGTGTGCGTGGCGCAGTCGACGCTCGGTGACGAGGCCAGCGTCCTGTGCGCAGACGCCGGGCAGCGCATCTTCCGCATCTGGTACAACTCCGGCACCGCGATCTGCCCCGAGGCGCACGACACGAGCGCGCTCTTCACCTGCTGCCCGTGAGCAGCGGTCGAGGGCCTGCCTGTCCGAGGGGCCGGCAGGCCGGCCAGCGCGACAGCGAGCCCGGAGAGCGCCCGACGGCGCGGGTCGCCAAGGCAAGGCTGCGAGAGGGCGGCTCGGCCAACTCGAGGCGCCGGCGGCTGCTGCGATCGCGCTGACGGCTGGAGCCACGGAAGCCACGGAGCGTGTCAGGGGCAGCGCTTCGTGCGCCGGGGCAGCGCTCCGTGTTCCGGGGCAGCGCTTCGTGTACGATGCACGCAACGCGCTCCGAGGCGCCGTCGACCCAGCATAGGATGAGCACTGCGACCGTCGAGTTTGCCGGCATCGAGCTCCTGAGCCCGTGCCCCCACTGCAGCGCGCCGATGGCGGTCAACACGCTGACCGACCGGTGCCGCTGCTCGAGCTGCCTCATGGAGTCGGCGCTGCTGCCGTCGGTGTGGGACGAGGCGCTGGGCGGCGTCGAGAAGGACGTTGTGCAGTTCGCGAACGGGTACCTGCGCCACGGCCCGGTATGGGGCGAGGGCGGCCCGCCGCCGGGGCCGCACGTCGAGTGGCAGCGCGGCCACGACGCCCCGCCGTGTTCGCGCTGCCAGACGCCGATGCGCCTCGCGCCGCAGGGGGGCTGCGTCTGCCCCGCGTGCGGAGCGGGGCGGGCGATCTTGCCGAAGCCGCCGTGGCTTCCGGAGAACAGCCCTGTGCTGGGCTTCGTGAGCGACGAGCCGGCGGTGGCCGAGGAGCGGCAGCGCGAGCCGGTGCACGTCGCCTGCACCCAGTGCGGAGGGCCGCTCGTGGCGGACGGGTCGAGCCGGATCGTGCCGTGCGGTTACTGCTCGGCGCGGGTCGCGTTGCCGGATGCGGTCTGGGCTGCGCTGCACCCACCGCGGATCAAGAAGCGGTGGTGGCTCGCGGTGCACGTCGTGGACGATCCGCGGCGGGAGCCAGCGCGGACCCACCTGTTTAGCGAACCAGCGCTCTGGGCTATCCTCATCGCGGTGCTGGGGATGCCCTGGCCCATCGGGCTCCTCTTGGCGCTATTTGATTGGCGAATCGAAGCGATCGTCGCGTCTCTCCTCACGGTGATTGCCATTATCGCCGCCTTGTGGCTCCGAGGGCGCTGGCTGTACCGAACTATCTGCCGTCCCGAACACGAAGTCGTGGGCCGCCTGGTAGACCCTTGGTCTTTGCAGCACAAGGCCGGCGTGCTTCTCACGACGCCGCATCAGCCGGAGATTGTACTGGCACGCGCAGTTCTACGGCACATCAGCGCCGAGCGTTTCGCTGAGCTCGGCGGCGCGGGTGGTAAAATCCGCGCATGGATGGCGCCCGGAAGAACTGATCGGACTCACGTTGAGGCGGTGCCTTCTGTGCTGGAATAGTTGCCTGGATTTGTTTGGGCTGTCACCAGTGGAGAGCGGCTCGCTTCGTCGAGAGATGCGGCTTCATGCGATCGAGAAGATGCCCGCGAGCGTCGAGTGAAGAGCTTCCTTTTTGACAACGGTGCCGACGGTCTTCATGTTGACGGCATTGTTCTGCATCTTGAAGGCGGCGAAGTCGATCTTGAAGCCGGTGATATCCAGCTTTTGAATGCCGATATTAATGCTCCGGCCGAAGGTCTTCGTTTCGACGATCACCCCTTTTACATCAAGGCCGATGAACGCGAATTTCTGCCAAGTCCTGTCATTCCAGCTCGCAATCACCGTGTCTACGAAGCCCTTCGTTTCCTTATGGCTCCCCGCGTTGGTGACCTTGAACTCCGGCGCGTCGATGACGAAGCTCGGCGCCTTGATGTAGCCGCTGCCGCTGAGCGTCCATTTGAGCTCCCCGGTCTCCCACCCGAGCGCTCCGACGTTCCAGCCGACTTTCCCGCCCTCGAGCTTCATCGTCCCGAACTTCTCTTCGTGCAGCGCCGCGACCGTCGTCTTGAGGCTCGCGAAGTCCTCGTCCACGGCGCCGGCCTTCGTGTGCTTCTTGCCCGCCATCTCGGTGTCCTGGCTGGCGTAGCGCTCGATCACGTCCTTGGCGGTCGTCTCCTGCTTCCCGCCGATCGTCGTCGTTAGCGAGGTGTCGTAGTCCTCCTTGACCGCGCCCTCGACGTGGTCCTCGCGCTTGCCTGCGACGTGGACCTTCTGGTCTCCGCCCACGTCCACGGTCTGGTTGGCGCCGGCGGTGACGAGGTTGTCGCGGTGGGCGTGGAGCTCGAGCAGCTCTTCGCCCTTCTTGTCCTCCATCATGATCTGGTTGAATCCCTCGCCGCCGGGCGAGGTCTTGCTCTTCCAGATCGAGCGCGTCTTCTCGGCCGGGAGCTTGAGGGGGGCGACGCTCCAGGCGTTGTGGAGGCGGCCGACGACGACGGGCTCGTCGGGGTCGCCGTCGAGGTAGGCGACGATGACCTCCTCGTTGACGCGCGGGAGCATGACGAAGCCGTAGTCGAGCCCCGCCCAGCCCTGAGAGACGCGGACGAAGCGGGTGGGGTTGCCCTCGTGCAGATCGCGGCGATCCCAGCGGAACTCGACCTTGACGCGGCCGTGCTCGTCGACGTCGATCTCGTCGACGCCGGCCTTGTTGCCGACGACGAAGGCGGTCTGCGTGCCGAAGATGCGCGGCTTGGGGCGGCGCGCGGGGCGCCACGGATCGCCGGCAGGGACGCAGACGAGGACGTTCCGGCGCACCGGGCGGCCGTCGGCGCCTTCGGTCACGGCGCAGCGGGAGCGGATCACGAGCAGCTGACCGTTCACGTCGGCCCGCGGGTGCCCCTCGACGGTGAACCGGGCGCCGGCGCCGAGCGCGAAGCTCGTGTGGCACTCGAAGGTGCGCCGCTCCGATCGGGCCTCCTCCAGGTACTGCTTGGCCAGCGCCTCGCCCCGCTTCTCGGAGGCCGCCGTGAACCGGTTCGTCGAGAACTCGTACCGCTCGAGCGTCGCCTCGCGGACGAACGCCCGCTGCGAGGTCTCGGCGCGCTGATCGAGGACGTACTCCGGCTTCTTGAAGTCGTAGTCCCGCACCGTGACCATCGACGTCTCGATCGACGAGGTGATCGCGATGAACGAGACCGCCGGGCCCGCCGCGTTCATGCCCGCGTCGACCGGCGGCACGAACGGCGCCCGGGGCGCGCCGTCGTCCGTGAACGCCGTGTCCTCGGAGAGGACCCAGTCGCTCCCGCCGGGCCCGTGATCGAAGTACGAGACGAGGCCCTCCTCCGCGAGCGCGCGGAACATGAAATCGAAGTCGGTCTCCCCGTACTGGACGCGGTACTCGCGCGCTGGCCGGTCCGGCGACGCGACGAGCGAGCTCGGCGCCGGGATGCGGCCGCCGTACGCGCTCGCCACGACCTTGCAGACGCCGTCCGCCGTGAGGCCCTGGAAGATGCGGTGATCCGCGCTCCGCGTGGCGAGCCAGAGGGGCGGGACCACGGCGAGCTCGTACCGCGACACGCCGCTGGGCTCCGCGGAGACCTGCCGCACCCGGCGCACGATGCCGTGAACCTTCTTGAGGAACGGCTCCGTGCTCAGCTCGACGACGATCTCCTCGCCCACCACGCTGGAGAGATCGATCTCCGGATCGGTGCTCACCACGTCGAGCGTCAGCTCGAAGAGCTCGTTGAGCGCGTCCCGGTACTCGATCTGGTGGACCTCGAAGCCGGTGACTCCGGAACGGGGGAACGTCAGGCTCACGTCGATGGCCATGGTCGGGTCTCCTCGGTTGGCGCGCGCGACGACGCCGCGCGGCGATCATCTCGGCTCGTTGCGGCTCTCCCCGGCGGGAGCGGAGCGGGAACGGTGCTGCGAGTAAAGCTCCTGCCAGCGCCGGTGCGCGGCCGGGTCGCGCGCGAGGCGATCGCGCCAGAAGGCGTCCACCGCGGCGCGCTCCTCCGGCCGGCCGAGCCCGTACCGCGCGAAGAGGGCCTCGGCGTCGCCAGGAGAGGCGGCGAGATCGGCGCAGAGCGACGCGTACTGCTCCAGCGAGAGCGCCGGCGCCGGGCTCGAGGGAGCGGCCGGCGCGGCGCGGGGGCCGGACGCGAACGGCAACGGCGCGCCGGAGGGCGCTCCGGACGTCGGGTGCGTCCCGCTGAGGCTGGTGAAGCCGCGCATGCCCTTCGGCACCAGGGCAATCGCCGCGGCGGGATCCGCAGGCTCCGGCGGGGCAGGGAGGGCGGGCAGGACCGCGGTCGGCGGGGCGGGGCGCGCGGGCTCAGGCAAGGCAGGGGGGCCGAACGGCAGCACGGGCGCGCCGGAAGCGGCCGAGGAGGTGGGCTGTGTGCCACGGAGCTCGGTGAACCCCCGCATGCCCGGCGGCACCAGCGACGCTGCGTCGACCGGCGCAGGCGGCGAGCGGAGCGGCTCGGAATGCGCCGTGGACGTCGAGGCGTCGCCCACCTTGAAGGGCAGCGCCGGGCCCCTGGGAGCGTCCGAGGAGCCCTCCGTCCCGTGGAGCTTGAAGTGTCGCATCCCCTCCGGCACGAGCGAGAGCGACGCGGCGGCGGGCGAAATCGACGCGGCCGAGGGCGAGGGCGCGTCCGTCGCTGCGCGCAGGTAGCTCGGCACCGCCGGCGCGCGGCTCGCGGCCGGCTCGCCGGTCGGCCGCGGCGCGTGCGCCTCGCTCGGCTCGGGCGGCGCAGGCGCCTCCGCGCGAGCAGCGCCGGCTGCGTCCGAAGGGGCGCGCGCCGCTGCCGCGGAGGTCGGCGCGCCAGGCCGGGGTCGCGGCGCGTTCGGCGACGGGATCATCAGCAGGCTCTTGAGCTGTTTCGTGATCATCGCCGTCGTCGACCGCCCCGCCGTTCCCACTCTCGCGAGGTCGACTCCTTTCGTCAACGCCGGCGACAGGTATCATGGCGCCCGCCCTGAACGCGCCCGCGCGCGGTGGAGTCGCTCCCATGCCCGATCCCTACATCTACCAGCGTGACATCGAGACGTACGGCCGCTTCACCACGTTGCAGATCCAGAAGCTCGTCCTGCCGGTCGACGCGGGGTTCGGGACGGCGCTGCGCACCGTCACGGCGCGCCTCGACGCCGCGACCGAGGCCCTGCGCAACGCGAAGCTGGACGCGATGGCCGCTCCTGTGCCTCCCAGCGCGTCGCGCGGCTCGAGGGGCGGCCGGGCCAATCCGGTCGCGGCGGGCCGCGGCCTGCTGCGCCGCATCGTGGAGCACGCCGCCTCGCGGCCCAACGGGGTCGCGCTGGCCCGCGAGCTCCTCCAGGGCCAGTCGCTCGCCACCGTGCTGCGCCGCCGCCCCGCGGCGCTCGCCGCGGCGCTGACCCACGCGATCGAGGTGCTCGAGCGGCACGAGGGGCAGCTGCCCGAGCGGGAGGCGTGGACGGCCGGCCTCGAGCGCTCCCGGGACGCCCTCGAGCCGCTCATCAGGAGCGTGCGCAAGACCCGGCTCGCGCGCCGCACCATGACCCCGGAGATGAAGGCCGCGCGCGACGAGTGGCTCACCACCTACGGCGCGGCGAAGCTCCTCGTGGAGTGTGTGCTCCGGCTCCACGGCAAGACGTCGTTGATGCCGGAGATCTTCGGCGATCTCCCGCGCGCACCTCGCGCCGCAGCCGGGACCAGCACAGCGCGACGCCCACAGGCCAGCGCGTCTGCGCTCGCGTGACGACTCCGCTGCTCACTCCGGAGCTTGACGGGTTGAAACCGCCCGAAGAGAGCAGAATTTAGAACCGCCATGAACACCGTGGACGCCAAGGAGAGAAAGAATCTTGGCGTCATGGCGGTTCATTTCTCTCCTTACCTGCCGTCTCCGCCCCCGAGGTGCGCCCGGAAGAAACGCACGAGGTGCCCATACTGGAGCACCTGGTTGTCCCGCTTCTGCGCGCCGTGCCCCTCGTCGGCGAACAGGATGAGCTCGGACGGGATCTTCCTTGCCTCCAGCGCCTGCTGGATCTGCACCGATTCGCCCGCAGGGACCCGCGGATCCGACACGCCCTGCACGATCAGCAGAGGCGCCTTCACCCGATCGAGGTGCGTGATCGGCGAGAGCTTGAGCAACGCGTCCCGATCCTTCTCGGGATCACCGTACTCGGAGATCCGGAGGATGCGCCGGTAAGGCGCCGTGTTCTGGAGGAACGTCACGAGGTTGCTCATGCCGACGACGGCGGCGCCCGCGTCGTAGGCGCCGGCGAACATGGTCATGCCGATCAGCGAAGAATAGCCGCCATAGCTGCCGCCGAAGATGCCGACCTTCGGCGGCCGGCCCTCGTGGCCGAAGCTCGCCTTGACGAACTTCGCGGCGTCCTCGATGTCCGTGATGACGTCGAGCCGCTTCGCGCCGTCGTCGGCGTGCAGCCATGTCTTGCCGTAACCGTCGCTCCCGCGGACGTTCGGCTCGACGAACACGAACCCGGCGTCCACGAAGATCTGCGCCCGCGCGCTGAACCCAGCCCTGCTCTGGACCTCCGGGCCGCCGTGGAAATGGACGATCACAGGACAAGGCCGCTCGCACCGGGCAGGGCGGCGCACGAACATCGGGATCTGCGCCCCGTCGCGCGCCGGATAGGACTCCAGCGTGGCCGCCGAGAACGCGCCCGGCGCCATCTCGGGCATGCTCGGAGCGTGCCACTGCGAAAGCTTGCCAGTCGTCCAGTCGAGGACATGCGCCGTCGCCGGCGACGTCGAGGTCTCCAGGAGCAGCGTGGTGAAACGGCCGTCCCGCGTCGTCGAGCCCGGGATCACGTGATCCGCCGCCGGGAGCGCGGGCAGCTTGATCTCGCGGTGCGACCTCGCGTCGAGCGCGCGGAGCCGCGTGTAGCCCCGCTCGTTCACCGTGTAGAGGATCCGCCTCCTCGCCCGATCGATGGAGAACGCGCTGACGTCGAAGGGGATCTCCGGCGAGATCGGCGTGAGCTTCCCCGCCTTCCAGCTGTAGAGCCGGCGATATTCCCCGAGGCGCGGCGTGAGGACGAGGACCTCGCCGGGGGCCGCGCCATAAAGGGCCCTGTAGTCCTCGCGCTCGCCCTGCCCGAAGAGGGGAGTCAACGCGTCGGCGCCCGGAGCGGCCTTCGCGAGAGGCGCCCACTCGAAGAGCTCGCTCATGTTGGAGCCCACGTCCTTCGCGAGCAGCAGGCGGCCGTCGCCCGTGGCGTCCACGGCGCGCCAGATGCCCTCGCGATCAAACACGACCTCTCGCTGCCTCGACGCGATGTCGTACCTGTAGATGACGTACGCGTCTTTCTTGACGTCGTTGGCCCGATAGTAAACGTGCCGCCCGTCGTCGGAGACGAACTGGAGCTGCGTCTGCACGCCGGGCATGTGCTGGATGGCGACGAGCGGGCCGCCCCTCGCGTCCTGTAGGTAGAGCCCGGGGTTCTCCTCGCCCTTCCGGTCGCGCGAGAGGACGAGGCGCGCGCCGTCCGGCGTGACGTCCGCAACGACCGTCGGATCCTCGCCGCCTGTCAGCTGCAGCGGGAAGCGCTGCGGCCCGTCGAGCCGGAAGACCTGCCTCGTCCCCGTGATCGTCCAGGTGAAGTAGAGCGCCCTGCCATCCGGCCCGAGGACGCCTCCGGAAGGAGAGCGCACGTCGAGCATGGCCTGGATCCGGCGCGAGACGTCGTCCGGGAGCGGCGGCGGCGCGTAGCGCGCCAGGATCTCCGGAGAGACGCTCGCCGCGCCGTGCCCCGCGTACCCGGGCCGCTCCGGCGCGGGCGCAGGCCGTGGCGGTCCGGCGGGCGAAGGCGGCGCCGGAGGCGCGGACGCGACAGGCCGAGGCGCAGCCGCCGGAGGGACCGGCGGGGCCGGCGCGCACGCCGCGGAGAGGGCGAGGGAGCCGAGCAAGCCGAGCAAGCCGAGCAAGGAGCGCCGCGCGGCGCCATGGCGCCCGCGCCGCGTCGAGGAGGACGACATGCGGCGCATTTCGCCGGAGCGGGCGCACGCCGGCAAGGTCAAAGGCCGCGCGGCGCGGGCCCGCCTCAGTCGGGCTCGCTCGGTAGCCTCGCGCGGCCGAGGGCCGCTTCCGCCGCCGCCAGCTGCGCCGCGAGCTTCCGCAGCTCCTCGGCTTCCTCGCCCTGGAGCGAGATGTTCGGGACGAGCGCGTTCAGGGCGCGGCGGTTGTACGCGAGCCCGAGCGGCGAGCCCTTCTCGAGGTTCATCACCATCGACTCGGCCAGCACCGCCAGCGCCTCCCGGTGCAACCCCTTCGCCGAGAGCACCTCCGCGAGCGCGGCCGTCGAGCGGGCCAGGCCGAGCAGGTCGCCGAGCGCCTCCTCGGCCTCGATCGCCGCGGTCAGGCGCTGCGTCGCGCGGTCGAGGCGGCCGTTGCGGAGCTCCAGCCGGCCGATCGTCTCCCACACCCGGGCGAGCTCCCGGGCGTCGCCGAGCTGCTTGTAGGCGCGCTCCGCGGCGAGCGCGTGGTCGAGGCCCATCGACAGCGCGTCGGACTCGCGCCCGGGGCGGGCGGGGACGTGGAGCGGGATCCGCGCGAAGAGGTGGTCGGTCTCGGCGAGCTCGACGCGCGCCGACGGATCGACCCGGGCCCGCTCCTCGAAGGTCCGGCGCGACTCGATCAGGAGGTGCGTCGCGCGGACGGGATCGCCCATGCGCACGTGGACCGCCGCCTGATCGTTGAGCAGCCGGGCCGCGCCGAGCGCGTCTCCGGCGTCGAGCAGCAGGCGGCTCGCGGTCGCGAGCTCCTCCAGGGCGCGCTCCAGCGAGCGCGCGTCGCCGATGTCGTAACAGACGCTCGCGATGAGCGCGGCGACCTCGGCGTGCAGCTCCGGCGGGTCGCCCTGCGCGAGGAGCGCGCGCGCGGCGTCGAGCACCTCGAGCGCGCCCGCGAGCGTGCTGGCGGGGTCCGGGCCGGCTGCCTGCCATTGCACCCGGGCGATGCCCGCGAGCGCGCCGATGCGGAGCCGGCGGCGCGCGGGCGTGGCCGGCATGCCGTCGAGCAGCGAGAGCGCCTTCCGCCCGTAGCTCAGGGCCTGGGCGTACGCTCCCATGGCCGCCGCCTCGACCGCGGCCGCGCAGTAGCGCTGCGCCGCTTCCTCGTGCTCGCCCGCCTCGGTCAGGTGCGCCGCCGCGCGCACGTCGTGGAGGTGGCGCCCAGCGCCGTGCGCCACCGCGCTCGCGGCGCCCGCTGCCTCGGCGCGATCGGGCGCCGGGTACATGGACGCGCCGAGCGGCGCCGCGGCGCGCAGGGACTCGGCCGCGGCGCGCCCGGCGACGGAGTCGGCCGCCGCCCGCCAGGAGAAGGCGTGGCGGGAGCCGGAAGACGATCGCTCGGACAGCGCGGCAGGGACGCGCAGCGAGGCCCCACGGGCCGAGCGGCTCGGCTCGTCCGGGAAGGCGCCGCCGAGGGACGCGAGATCGCGGGGCACCCGCATCGGCCCCGGGATGGGCGCGTCGAGCGAGTCGGGCGGGGCGTCGAACATGATGGACTCGGGCGGCTCCGAGACGCGGCGGCTCTCGGGGCTGCGATGGAACAGATCGGCGTAGGGCCACGCGGGATTGCCGGGCCCTGCGGAGGCCATCGGCGCGGGCCTGTCCTGGGTGACGCGCGGCGGCGCGCGGCGCGTGTTGCTCATGGACGCGCCGCTCGCATAGGCCACGGCAGGCGGCGGCCTCAGCGTCTCGGCCGCCCGCGGCACCCCGCTGCGCGCCACCGAGAGCGTGGGGTCGGCGGTCTTCTCCCACTCGTCCACGTTCGACGCGCCGCCTGCTTCGGGGGTCGGCCCGCCGGCGACGGGCGCGCCGGGCGAAGCGGCGGCCATCGTGCGCGGCGTCGCCATGGCCGGCAACGACGGGGACGGCGGCGCGGTCGAGAGCGGCGGCGCCCCGGCCTTCGCCTGCGCGGCGGCGGCCCTCGTGGTCGGGTCGTCGCCGCGAGGCACGCCGAGGTTCGCTCCGCCGATGACGTGCCGCTCGACGGTCGACGTGAGGATGGCCGCGCTCTGGGTCGGCGGCGCGGCGGCATGAGCTGCCGCCGCGGCATGGGCTGGCGCCGCCGCGGCATGGGTCGCCAGGTGATCGGCCGCGACGACGCCCGACGCGGCGCGCGGCTCGCGCGCGGCCGGGGCGTCCGGCTCGGTCCGCTCCTCGATGAGCAGCGTCGCGAGCCGCCGGTGCCACACGCGGGCGAGCGACGGGAGGATCGTGCCGCGGAGCGCCTCGACGGTCTCCTGCGGAAGATGGAAGCGCCCGTCGCCGCGGTCCTCGACCGGAACACCCGCGTCCGCGGCGCGCTGCAGCGCCTCGAGCACGTCGAGCGCGTCGACGCGGAGGAGCGCGGCGACGAGCTCGCTCTCGAACCCCGAGCCGACGATCGCGCCGGCCCGGAGCACCCGGAGCACCTCGCCGGGCAGCTCGCGCACCGCGACCTGCGGCGGCGGCGGCGGCGGCGTGGTCGCGCTCGTCAGCGTGATCGCGCCGTCGGCCGGCCGGAGGAGCGCGTCGGCTCCGCAGGCGGCGCGCATCGCGTCGACCAGGCCGCCGGCGGGGCCGGTCGGCGCGTGCAGGCGGAAGGAGAGGACCAGCGCGACGCGGAGCGCGTCGGGCCGGGACACCACCCGGCGCAGCACGTCGAGCGTGGCAGGGTCGGCGTGCTCGACCGCGTCGAACACGATGGCCCACGTGCGATCCGCCTGCTGCGCGAGGCGGTTGGCGGTCTCGATGAACTCGGCGTCCACCATCAGCTCGTGCACGTCGCCGAGGAGGCGGCGCCGGAGCCCCGAGGCGGCGCGGCTGCGCGCCTGATCGAGCGTCGGCTGCGCCCCGCCGGCGAGGCGCTCGATCTGGGTCCGCGCGTCGCGCAGCGGCCCGAGCGTCATCTCGGGGACGTCGCAGCGCACGCGCACGATCCGCAGCCCGAGCCGCGCCGGCGGATCCCCGGGGACGATGTTCAGCAAGGCCGTGTGCCGGCCCTCGGAAATGCGCTGCCAGAGCTGTTCCACGGTCCGCTCCTCCTCTCTCCAGGCGCACACGGCCCAGAGCGGGGCGCATCTTCGTGCGCTACGGGCTCATCCGCCGCGTTCGGCTCGCTGCGGCGTACTTTCGTACGCCTCGCTCGCCTGCCTAACGGCTGAGCCCGCATCCCACGATACCTGCACCCGCCCTAGTATCCCCAGAGGAACTCCGCGCGGGCGAACGCCGTGAAATAGCTCCCCGGACCGTCGCCCGCGCCAGGGAGGAGCAGCGTGTACTTGCCGGCGAAGCCGGCGGCGAACTCGCGATTGAACGCGTAGTCGATGCCGAACGGGATGGAGACCCCGAACTGCCCCCGGTGGCAGCCCGGCTGGCCAGACGAGCCGCAGGGCGCGAGGCGCACACTGTCGTATGCGCCGGTCATGAGGCCGACGTAGGGGACCCACTGCAGAATATCGATGACGTACGTGGCGCCGGCGGATGCGCCGAGGAGCATGAGATCGCCCCCCGGGTGGGACGCGGTGTTGACCTCGGCGACCGCGTTGAAGGCGTCCGTGAGCCCGTAGGCGAGGTGCAGGCTGCCGCCTATCCCCGGGTACGTCCCGCCGTCCGCGAGGAGCGCGTACCCGACGCCGGCGCCGGCATGCCATTGCCGTTCAAAGGCGTCGGTCCGCGAGGGGGCCAGGAGCGCGAGGAGCGCGAGCGCAGCGGAGGTCAGCAGGGCGACAGGGGGGCATCTCATGGTCGGTTGCGGCGAGCAGCCCGGAGCGCCCCCGCGACGAACCATGGATCGAGGGCGACGACGGCGCGCGCCGGGCGCTCGATGGGCGCGCGCGGCCGAGGCTAGCACGCGCGCCGCAGGACATGTTCAGCGGAGCTGCTCGCGACGACGGGGGGCGCGCGACGCCCCCGCGTCCTCGTCCTCGAGCTCGTCGGCGTAGATGCGCGCCGCGGGGTCGGCCGCGCCCTCGCCCGGATCGATGCGGAGCGACGGCCGCGGAAAGCGGACGGCGGCCGCCCCCGAGATCCCGGGGAAGGTGTAGAGGATCTCGCCGCGCTCGCCGATCTCGACGCCCACGTCGCCGGGCCGCTCCTTGGCGAGCTCGGTGAGCAGGGCGTCCGCCTCCGGGGCCGGCAGGTCGAGCGCGACGCCGACCTCCTGCGCCGTGAGCGGGCGGCGGCGGTGCGACGCGAGCGAGAAGATCGCCTGAACCTGGGCGTCGCGCGAGGCCTTCGCCCCGGAGCGGGAGAGCTTCCGTCCGCCCAGCAGGAGGAGCAGGCCGAAGGCGAGGGCGACGAAGCCGATCGGCAGGCCGATCGCGAGGCCGGCGATCGACCCCGGGAACAGGGCGGCCGCGCCCAGGCCGAGGAGGAGCGCCAGCGCGATCCCGCCGATGAGAACCAGCCAGCCGAGCACGCCGGCGACCGCGCCGCCGACCCTGGACGGCTGCCCCGCCAGGCTGACCGATTTGCCCGCGAACGGCAGGCGCTCCCGACCGCACGCGGTGCAGTACGCGGCGAGCCCGCGGTGGATGACGGGCGCGTTCTTTCCGCAATGAGGACACATGAGGACTCCCCCGCGAGCAGATCTTCGCGAGCCAGGCCGTAGCGTAGGAATGAAGCCCCTCCGCCGCCAGGTGTGCGGCCGCGGGATCTCCAGGTTTTTCGCGGGCACGCCGCGCGGCTCGGCGTCGGCCAGCGTCGGTCAGCGTCGGCCAGCGTCAGATTCCGAGGTAACGCGCGATCTCGGCGCGGGCCGGGTCGGAGGCCACGGCGCGCAGGGCGTCGTACCGGCGTTGCCACGCGGCCGCGCTGCCTTCATCTCCACGCCATCGCGCCGCCTCGGCGCGGGCGAAGGCGTAGCGCCGGAGCGAGAAGCGCGAGGCGTCGAGCGCGAGGAAGGCGTCGAGCCACACCTCGGGATCGCCCTCACCGTCGCCGAGCAGCTGGGCCGACAGCGCGGCGTACGGGACGAGCGCGGGCGGCGCGTCGCCGCGCCGGCGGAGGGCGGCGTAGCGGAGCGCGCGGCGCGCGGGCGGCGGCGCATCGCGCGCGGCGCTCCAGGTGGCGAGCGCGCGCGAGAGCGCCGGCTGGCCGTCGCGCGCCCAGGGCGCGTCGAGGCTCGCGAAGCCGACCCACGGCCAGGCGGCGGCGTGGTCCGCGGGCAGCTGGGCGGGCGGGCTGCCCTGGCGGAGCGGCGAGTCGCCCGGAGGGAGCGCGAGGGAGAGCCGGGTCCACCGCGATCGCGCGTCGAGCAGGGCGAGCTCCGCGCGGGCAGGCATCGCCTCGCCGGCGGGGTCCACCGCGCGCGCGGCGGCGGCCTCCTCGTCGGCGAGCACGGCCGCGCGCGCGGCGTCGCGCCGGCGCCCGCGCGAGGCGAGGAGCTCGGCGCGCTGCAGGAGCACGGCAGCGCGGAGCGCTGGCGGCGCGGCGGCGAGGTCGACGCGCTCGACGAGATCGAGCGCGCGATCGCGCTCGCCGACGAGGGCCCACGCGCTCGATCGCGCGAGCGCGCGGGCCGCCTCCGGCGCGAGCTCCGGGGCGAGCGGGCCAAGGCGATCCAGCGCGTCGACCGCCCGGGGCGCGTCGCCTTCGAGCGCGAGCTCGCGGGCGGCGCGCAGCGCGAGCGCGCTCGCGGCGGCGCGCAGCGCGTCGGCCTGGGACGGCGACAGCTGGGGGGCGGCGGCCAGCTCGGCGGCGCGCGCGGCGGCGCGCGCGCGCAACGACCCGGCGATCGCGGGCCTCGCGAGCCCGCGCTCCGGGAGCCAGTCGAGCGCGCGCAGCGAGCTCGCAGGCAGCCCCGTCGGCGCGCGGGGCCCCGAGCGCGCCGGGGCGCCGTCGAGGCCTGCCTCTCCGGCCGCGGGCTCGTCCCCATCGTCGTCCAGCCGCGCGAGCGCGGCGGCTTCGGCTGCGTCGAGCGCCTCGTCCTCCGCCAGCACGACGGCGAGCAGATCGCCGCGGGCCTCGGGATCGAGCGCGGCCGAGGTGCCGAGCAGGTCGCGGATCGCGCGCGTCGCGCGCTGCGTCGCCTCGGCGGCGTCCTTCCGGGCGGCGGCGAGGCGGGCGCGCTGCGCGAGCCGCACCTCCACGGCGTCGGCCACGCCGGCCTCGGGGGCTTCTGGCATCGGCGGAGGCTCCACGCCGGCCCGGGCGGCGCAGGCGACGAGGACGGCGCGGACCTCGCCCCAGTTGCGCGCCATGCCGGCGTAGCGCCTCGATGCCCGGTCGTCCTGGGTGAGCGTCAGGAGCTCGATGCCGCGCTTCGCCTCGGCGCTCGCGCCGAGGCAGAGGATCGCGCCGGTGGTCGTGCGCAGATCCTCGTCGCGGGGCTCCATCGCCGCGTACTTCTTGGCGATCGCGAGAGCGCGCTGCAGGTCGCCCTCGGTGAGCGCCGCGCGGAGGGTGTGCACGCGCACGTGCCAGTCGGTCCAGCGGTCCGGCTGCGAGAGGAGCGTGCGGCGATCGCCGAGCCTCGCCGCCTCGCGGCCGAGGCTCGGCGCGCCGCAGGCAGGCCCGAGCTCATCGAACGTGACGCGCCCGGTCCCGGCGGCGACCGTGGCCTGGGCCGTCGCCACCGCCTCGGTCGCGTCGGCGAGCGCCGCGCCATCCGGCCGGCCGACCGCGGCGTCGGTGTAGTCGGCGACCGCCGCGCGCACGCCGAGCTCCTCGGCCAGCGCGCTCGCCGCCCTGTAGGTCCAGGGAAGCCGTGACGGCAGCGCGAACCAGCGGATCTCGGGCCTGCAGTCGGGCAGCGCCGGGCCGCGCGGCGCCTCGATCGAGGCGAGGCAGGCGGCGGCGGTGCGCGTGCCCACGAGGACGGCCGCGACAGGGCCAAGGAGAACGAGCGCGGGTACGGTCACGGCCGCCGCCGCGAGCGCCAGGGCGAGGGGACGCCGCCAGGGCGGCCGCGCGGGCGAGGCGTCGCGGTGGAGCGGGGAGCTCCCGTCGCGCTCACGGGGCCGTGGGGTGGGCTGCGCGCACACGGGACGGCTTTTAGCCCACGGCACGGCCGAGCGACACTGCCTCCGCGACGCAGCGTGTCCCGCGTCCCGGGAGCCGGCGTCACCCGCGGAGCGCGCGCCGTGCGACGTCGGCGCGCTCCTCGCCCCGGAGGCCGGCGTGCGCGGCTAGGGCGCGCTCCGGCCTTCGGCGGCGCCGGCCTCCGGGGCGAGGAGCGCGCCCGCGAGATCCGAGACCGCCGACAGATCCTCGACGCAGGCGACGTCGAGCTCGAGCCCCCGGGCGAGCTGCGGCGCGCTGGCGAGGGCGACCTCGGCGACGGTGAGCTTCCGCCCGGTGAGCTGGTGGAGCGACGTCACGCCGTGGTCTCGGATGCCGCAGGGCACGATCAGCTCGAACGCCTTGAGGTCCACCGCGATGTTGAACGCGAAGCCGTGCATCGTGAGCCATCGCGACAGGCGCACGCCGATCGCGCCGAGCTTCGCGATCTCGCGCGCCCACTCGGCGCCGCCCCACGCCTCCGGGGCGGCGCGATCGACCCAGACGCCGATCATGCCGTCGACCACGCCGCTCTCGACGTGGTGCTCGCGCGCGAGCAGGATCATCACCTCCGCGAGCGAGCGCACGTACCTGCGCACGTCGCAGCGGTCCGGCCTGAGATCGAGCAGCGGGTAACACACGAGCTGGCCGGGGCCGTGGTAGGTGACGTCGCCCCCGCGCCCCGTCGCGACGAGGTCGATGTCGCGCTCGTCCAGCGCGCGGGCGTCGAGGAGCACGTTCTCGGGGTTCGCTCGCGGGCCGAGCGTGATCACGGGATCGTGCTCCAGGAGCAGGATCGTGTCGCCGATCCGCCCCTGCGCGCGCGCCTCGACGAGCTGCTTCTGCAGATCGTGGATCGGGGCGTAGCGGCGCCGGCCGATCCACACGGCGCGCGCGCGCCTCGGCCGGGGCGCCTCGACGGACGTCGTCTGGCCGTTCGCGGGCTGGAGGAGGTCGCGGAGCGAGTGGGTCGGCATGGCTACTCCGGGATCTTCTCGCCCCGCGCCCGCCGCTCCTCGCGGTAGGCCTCGATGTGCGTCGTGAAGGTGGCCGCGACCTCGGGGTCGAACTGCGAGCCCGAGCACCGCTCGATCTCGGTCACCGCGACCTCGTGGGGGAGCGCGCGGCGGTATGAGCGGTCGCTCGTCATGGCGTCGTACGTGTCGGCCACGGAGATGATGCGCGCGATGATCGGGATCTCGTTGCCCCGCATCCGGAGCGGGTAGCCGCGCCCGTCCCAGCGCTCGTGGTGCAGGTGCACGCCGGGGATGAGCGGGTGCAAGAACTTGATCGGGTCGAGGATGTCGCGCCCGTAGGCGGGGTGCCGCTTGAATACCTCGTACTCGTCGTTCGTGAGCTTGCCCGGCTTGTTCAGGTTGAGCACGCACCCGATCTTGCCGATGTCGTGCATGAGCGCGCTCTGCCGGACGATCTCGATCTCGTGCGGGCCGAGGCCGAGCCGCTGCGCCAGCAGCACGGCGTAGACGGCGACCCGATCCGAGTGGCCCGAGGTGTAGCGGTCCATCTTGTCGATCGCCTTGGCGAGGCCCTCGATCGTCTGCTGGAACGTCGCCTGGAGATCCTGGTAAAGGCGCGCGTTCTCGATCGCCGCGGCGGCGCGCGAGCCGATGATGCTGAGCAGCTTGCGCTGCCCCTCGTCGAAGCGCCTCGTCCGCGTGAACGACGCGACGGCGAGGAAGCCCATGAGCCGCTTCTGGATGCGGAGCGGCACGGCGACGAGCGACTGGAGCGGGAGCGCCGGCTCCGCCGCGAAGAACCTGAGCCCCTTCATGCCCTGCTCGAGCAGCTGCGCGTCGGGGCGGAAGTGCTCGAGCACCAGCGCGGGGTCGAGCCGCCCGAGGTCGGCGTCCGCCGGGATGGACGGGCCGCGGAGGTGCTGGCGCTCGAAGAAGCCGCCCTCGCCGTCGTCGAGCCAGGTCGAGATGAGATCGCCGCACACCTCGTGGAGGCAGCTGTCCGCGACGGTCTCCAGCACCTGGTCGAGCGAGAGGCTGGCCGCGATGGCCTCGCTCACCTTGTAGAGCGACACCGCCTCACGCAGCCGGATGTTCTCGGCGGCCATCCGTTGCTTCTCGATCCCGCGCTGGACGACGTGCACCACCTCGTCCAGCTTGAACGGCTTGAGCACGTAGTCGTAGGCGCCGCGCTTCATCGCGTCGATCGCGGTCTCGACGGTGCCGAAGCCCGTCATGATGACCGTGAGCGCGTTCGGCGCTGTCTTGCCGATCTCGTCCAGCAGCGCGATGCCGCCCATCCGCGGCATCTTGAGATCGCTGATCACGAGGTCGTAGTGACCCTTCGTGAGCTCGTTCAGCGCGCTGGAGCCGTCCTCCGCCGTGCGGACGTAGTAGCCCTCCATGCCGAGGAAGTCGGCCAGCATGTCGCGGATCACCTTCTCGTCGTCCACGACGAGGATGCGAGGGCGGTCTTCTGGAAACGTGGACATGCGGCCGGTAAGCCTACCAGATCCGCTCGCAGCGCATCGCACCAAGGTGGGCGGGTCGAGCACAGGAGCGGACCCGCCTCGCCGGGGTGGCCGAGCGGCGGTGCGCGCCGCTCAGTCCTCGTCGCCGGTCGAGATGATGGGGTGCCGGATGGTCCGGGGCGACTCGTCCAGATCCGGGACGCGGATCGAGATGGGCCCGGGGCTGCGGATGGAGGGAGGAGGCGCGGACTCCGCGTCCTCGGGGCGGAGCGGGATCATCCTGCTGCTCGGCGCGGGCTCGTCGCTCGCGGTCGTCAGGACGGGCACGGCGCGCTGCTCGCCGAGGGCGTGCTTCTGCTCGAGGAAGCGCAGGACCGAGGGGCCGGTCGAGCGCTCCAGCGCGGAGCGCAGATCGCCGGGCAGCGTCGACTCGATGATCATCTTCACCCCGGTGCGGGGGTGCTCGATCTCGATGCGCACGAGGTGCACGAACGAGCGATCGAGACCGTGCTTCTCCTCGAAGTACCGGTTCGTGGGCACGTGGCCGTAGCGCTCGTCGCCGAGGATCGGGTGCCCGATCGCGGCGAGGTGCCGCCGGATCTGGTGCGTGCGCCCGCCGTCCGGGATGACGCGGAGGATCGAGTGGCCCGAGGCGACCGCGAGGCGGCGGTACCGCGTGCGCGCCGTGTACGTGCGCGTCCCTTCGCGGAGATCGCGGGTGATCGCGCCCTTGCCCGGCGTGACGCCCTTGGCCGCGGCGAGGTAGATGAGGCGCCCCGTCTTGGTGAGCGCCTCGCCCCAGCGCTGGGCCGCCTCCTCGCTCCGCGCGAGCATGACCAGGCCGCTCGTGCCCGGATCCAGCGGGTGCACGATGATGGGCGTCGTCGTGTTGCCCGGGATGCGGGCGCACCGGGCGAGCAGCGAGCCGAGGTACTCCGGCTGCGTGGCCACCGGCTCGTGGGGGCCCTTCTCGACGACCAGCACGCCGTCGTCGTCGTAGATGACCTTCGGTGCGGGCGGGGGCGTCCGGCGGAGGGCGGCGATCGTCTCGATCTCCTCCGTGAGCGGGATCATGTCGAGCGGCGTGAGCTCTGTCGACGAGTACCCGAGGCGGCAGAAGTGATCGAGGTCGCGCGCCAGCGTGTCGGGATCACACGAGACGTAGACGAGCAGCGGCGCGCCGAGGCGCGCGATCGCCTCGCGCGCCGTCGGGGAGACGCCGCGGCGCGGCGGGTTCACCACGATGCCGTCGAACTTCTCCGAGCTGTTGACCAGGGAGCTGACGATCTCCGCGACGTCGCCGGTGCGCACCTCCACGCGCTGGCTGAGGCCCTGGGCCTCGGCCGCGGCGCGGGCGTTCGCCGCCGCGGGCGCGAAGGACTCGACCATCAGGACCCGGTTGCCGCCCTGCGCGAGGGCGAGCGAGATCGCGCCCGAGCCGCCGTACAGATCGAGGATGCGCGGCGGCTCCTTGCGCCGGGAGGCGGGGCCGAGCGCGGCCTCTCCCTCGATGACGGGCCCGTCGTTCTCGAGCGACGCGATCTCGCGGAGCAGGAGGGCGTGCACGCGCGCGGCCTGCGCGCGGTGCGCCTGCACGAACGAGCCGAACGCGGCGATGTGGTAGGTCTGCCCGATCCGGTCCTCCGCGTGCGCGGTGCCGTCGAGCACGATCGTCTCCGGCCCGAGGATCTGCGGCGCCTCCGCGTCGTGGAAGTTCGCGGCGAGGCCGATGACGCGCGGGAGCATCGGGCGGATGGCGCGGCCGGCCTCCCGCAGCTCGTCGCGCGTGCACGCGCGCTCGCGCTGCAGGACGAACGTGACAAGCACGAACGCCGGGTTGTCCTCTGTCGCTCCCGCCTCCGCGAAGAGCGGCGTCCCGGGCGCGAGGTGGACCTCGCGCAGATCGAGGGCGCGGAGCACGCCGCCCCTCGCCGGGTCGTACGGGAGGAGCAGCGGCCGGACCTCCGGCGGCGGCGACGCGATCAGCTCGCGCAGCCGCGAGGTGACCGCGGCGAGGGCGGGCGTGAGGACCCGGCAGCCCGGGATGTCGACGACCTCGTGGTGTCCCGTGCGGCCGTACAGCCCGATCGCGCCGGAGGAGGCGACGATGAGCTTCGCTCGACCGCGATAGCCGGTGATCGGATCGGCCGGGATGACCGAGCTCGTCTGGAGCAGCCCGAGCGATGGGTAGTGCGCGGCTGCGGACACGACCCGAGCACGCTTGGTGCCGAGCTGCTCCGCGTAGTCACCCGCGATGAGCGGACAGCCCGCGCACTCGACCGAGTGCGTGCACTCGATCAGCGTGTTCGGGATCTCGCCTGCCTTCAATGTGCGTCGCACGGGCCCGGACAAAACACCGCCGCCCGATCCCTCTGCGCTGGTGCTCTCGCCCAGCCCGTGCGGTCCTTCGATACCTGCGCCGGAAGCCATTCCGGGGGAGCTTACAGGGGCTCTCGGTCAGCGTCGAAGGTGTAAAGCGGAATCCGTCGAGCTTTTCGTCTGCGGCGCTCGGCGCGCCGGGGAGCGCTCTCGGATCCTGACGACATCCCGCGCTTTCGCCCGGGTTTGCGGTATCTGCCCGGACGGTGGGCGGTCCAGGCCCCGCTCGCTCCGTCGAGCCAGCCGCCTGGCGACGCAGGGGCCAATGTGGGCGATCTCTGACGCTGCTCCTTACACCTCGGGCCGCGCCGTTCGCGACATCCGTGGTCGTAGCGTCGCAGCGCCCGGTCCGTCCCGCGCGCCTCGCGGGGGCAGTGGTAGACTGAGCGCCTCTTGCGTCTTCCGATCGCTTCTCTCTTCGGCCTCCTGGCTGTGCTGCTCGCCCCTCCGGTGTTCGCCGGACCCGGCGACAAGGAGGCGAACCAGGGCATGAACGCAGCCAGAGGCGGCTTCTGCAAGCGGGCGATCCCGCTGCTCGAGTCCGCCGAGAGCCAGCGGCATCGCCCGAGCTCGGCGGTTCCTCTCGCCGACTGCTACGTCAAGCAGGGCGATCTGCTGAAGGCGAGCGACATCTATCACAAGGTCGCGAGCGAGAAGAAGGCGCCCGGCTACAACGCGCGGGATGTCGCGGCCATCACATCGGCCAAGAAGAAGGCAGCTCAGCTCGATGCGCGCATCCCGACGCTCGTCGTCACGCCGGCGGAGCCGTACGAGGGGCTGGTGGTCGAGATCGACGGGGAGGTGATCAGCGAGCCGTCGGCGCCTCAGCGGTTCGATCCGGGCGAGGTGCTGGTGATCGTCGCCAGGGCCGAGGGTCACGAGGAGACGTCGCAGAAGATCACGCTCAAGGAGAAGCAGCGGCGCGAGATCAAGCTCCGCCTCAAGCCGAAGCCCGGGGGGAAGAAGCCGCCGGAGAAGCCGGTCGCGAAGAAGCCACCAGAGAAGCCGCCGGAGAAGCCGGTCGCGGAGAAGCCGCCGGAGAAGGAGCCGCCGGAGAAGCCGGTCGCGGAGAAGCCGGTCGCGAAGAAGCCGCCGGAGAAGAAGCCGCCGAAAAAGCCGGTCGCGAAGAAGCCGCCTCGCGCGGCCGAGAAGCCGGTCGCGAAGAAGCCGCCTCGCGCGGCCGAGAAGCCGGTCGCGAAGAAGCCGCCCCGCGCGGCCGAGAAGCCGGCCGAGGACACACCGCATGTCGCGACGGGCGCCCACGAGAGGCCGAAGCCCGCCGTCGAGATGCCCGAGCCCACGCCGCCCAGCTCGCGCAGGCAGCGCGACATGTGGCTCGGCGCAGGCTTCCAGGGCTTCTTCATCCCTCAGCTCATGTTCGGGCTCCTCGGGGAAGGGGGGCGGGACGTCCTCGTCCCCGGCGGAGACATCTCGCTGTCCACGCGGCTCGGGCGGCGGTTCGATCTCGTGTTCTCGGTCGCCTACGCGCGCTTCTGGATGGACGAGACGCCGTTCAAGCCGAAGGGACACCCGGACACCGACTACGAGATCGTCGAGAGCGATCTCCAGGCGCTCCAGGCGGGCGTCCGACTGGTCTGGAACATCCCGCTCGATCGGGACGAGCTGTTCGCCTTCCGCGTCGGGGCCGGCCTTGGCGTGGGCTGGACGTTCATGGGCGACCTCTACCGGACCCAGGCCTATCCCGGCGACGCCGTGCCCGGCGACCCGGGCTCCTTCGTGCCGGGGGACCCGTACCGCTATGTGAAATGCCGCGGACCCAACAACCCGGTCGGGAGCTTCCGGTACTGCAACCAGCTCGATTACGACGCGGATCACTACCCTGGCTACGTCGAGCCGAGCTGGTTCACCCGTCCCAAGGGGCGGCCTCAAGGCCTGCGGCCGCTCGTCTATCCGTGGCTCGTCCTGCCCGAGATCGGGCTCGCGCTTCGCCCGTGGGACCGCGTCGCCTTCGACCTCCGGGTCGGCGCCTCCGTGACGGGCCTGCTCGGAGGGCTCGGCATCCGCTTCGCCCTGTGATGCACCTCGCCCCGCGGGCCGCGCGGCTCAGCGAGCGAGCTTCACAGCGCGGCCGAGCTTCCGGGCCAGCACGGCCTCGAGCGTGCTCCAGAGCTCTTCGCCCGACTTCTGGGCCACCCAGCGGTCCTCGGACGGCCGGTAGTCGAAGTGCCACGCGGCCCGCTCGGCGGCCATCCAGATCTGCCGCGCCGCGCGGTGGCTGTTGACGACGTACTTGATGCCGTCCTCGAACTCCAGGGTGAGGATGCCGCTCTGCAGGTCGGCCTCGACGCCGTCGGGGATCTCGTTGATCGCTCGATCCAGCGCGCGCAGCGACCGATCGGCCACGTCGTCGAACTCTCGCTCCGATAGGGGCTCTCCGCTCATGCCGATCCGCTTACAACGGCGCGCGCCCAGGCGGTACGGGGAAGCGCCGGCGCCCCCTCACTCCCAGGGGACGGTGTACAGCTTCACGTTGGTCATCGCCTTCATCGCCTCGACGACGCCCTCCTTGATCCCGATGCCGCTGTCCTTGATCCCTCCGAACGGCGACAGCTCGGACCGGTACCCCGGCACCTCGCGCACGTTCACCGTGCCGCAGCGGAGCTCCCGCACGAGCCTGTGGACGCGCCCCAGGTCGTTCGTGCAGACGCCGGCGGAGAGGCCGTAGCTCGTCCCGTTCGCCACGGCGATCGCCTCGTCGATGTCCCTCACCCGCAGGATGGGCGCGTGCGGGCCGAAGGTCTCGTGCTGCACGGAGGGGGCGTCCCGCGGGACATGATCCATCACGGTGGGGCCGTACAGGGCCCCGCGGCGATCGTTGCCGAACAGCAGCCGGGCGCCCCGCGCGAGCGTGTCCTCGGCCGCCGCCTCGAGCTGCCGCGCCGCGGCCTCGGAGATCACCGTCCCCATGTCCGTCGCCGGATCGAGCGGATCGCCCACCTTGATCTGCGCCGACGCGGCGGCGAGGCGGCCGGCGAACTCGTCGGCGACGCGCTCGCTCACGATGAGCCGCTTCACCGCCGTGCAGCGCTGCCCCGAGTTCCTGTAACAGCCGTACGCCGCGAGCCGCACGGCCTCGTCGAGATCCGCGTCGTCGAGCACGATGAGCGGGTCGTTGCCGCCGAGCTCGAGCACCGCGCGCCGGTAGCCGAGCAGGCCGGCGATGCGCTTGCCGATCTCGACCCCGCCGGTGAAGCTCACGAGCTCCACGGCGGGGTGGGTCACGAGCGCGCGCCCGATCTCCGCCGGATCGCCGGTCACGACGCTGAGCATGCCGGGCGGCAGGCCCGACTCGTGCAGCACGGACGCGAGGTAGATCGCGGAGAGAGGCGTCTTCTCCGACGGCTTGAGCACCATGGAGCTGCCGCTCGCGACGCTCGGCGCGACCTTGTGGGCGACCTGGTTGAGCGGGTGGTTGAACGGGGTGATCGCCGTCACCAGGCGGAGCGGCTCGCGCAGCGTGTACCCCCGCCGGGGCTTGCCGTTCGCCGAGATGTCGAACGCGAGGCACTGGCCGTCGTCGCGGAGCGCCTCGTACGCGGAGAAGCGGAGCACGTCGAGCGCGCGCCGCACCTCGTAGGCCGTGTCCTTGAGGCAGAGCCCGCTCTCCCACGTGATGAGCCGCGCCACCGCCCCCGCCTGCGCCTCGATGTGCGCCGCGGCGCGGAGCAGGATCTCGCTGCGCTCGTGGCGAGAGAGCCGCGGCGGGCCGGAGGACACGCTCGCGAGCGCCTCCAGCACCGCCCCCTCGTCGAGCCTCGGCACGCTGCCGATCACCTCGCCCGTGAACGGGTAGCGCACGAGGATGACCTCGTCCCGGCTCACCGGTCTTCCCCCGATCAGGCACGGAAAATGGAACGCTGGTCGATCGATTGAGAGCATCGAGCCCATCCCTGTCCCCCCTTCAGGCGCTCGATCGTCGGCGCTAGGCCACGGCGGTCGAGAGTCGGTTGAGCACCAGATCGAAGACGTCCGCGTTCGACAGTGCGCTCGGCCGGCCGTGCGCAGCGCCCGCGTCGGCGTCATCGGCCGCTTCCGCGCCGAGGAGCCAGGCCCGCTCCCCGGGCCGGAGCGGGTGGCTCGCGAGGATCGGCACCTCCGCCTCGTGCAGGCCGCCGTGGGACCTGAGCCCGCGCTGCACGGCGGAGAGGTCGTGGTAGGCCGCGCTCTTGCCGAGCACCGTGCTCCGATCGCCGAGGACCACGAGGTCGCCGATCCGATCCGGCGGCAGCGCGAAGCGCCGCGCGGCCTCCTCCCGGGTCAGGACGAGCTCCACGCCCGGGAGCCGCTCGAGGACGTGAGCGGCGCGCGCGCCGTCGTCGGGCGCGCCGATGTACACGGTCGCGTACGACCCGAGCGCGCCGTGGTGCACGACGTACGGGTCGGTGATCGGCAGGAGCACGCGGAAGCCCGAGAGGCCGGCCTCGCGCAGCGCGTCGTCCAGGTAGCGCACGTTCGGCGAGCCGTCCTGCGTGGTCTTGTCGTTCATGCCGTGATCCGCGGTGATGCCGCAGACGAAGCCGGCGTCGAGGTACTCGCCGAAGAGGGCGTCGAAGCGGGCGTAGAACCGATCGGACATCGGCCCGCGCGGCGGCTCCTTGTGTTGCACGTAGTCGGTCAGCGACACGTAGAGCAGCGTGGCCGAGAGCCGCTCGTGCAGCGCGAGGCCCATCTCCATGGCGTAATGGGAGATGTCCCAGTCGTAGATCGACGGGTTCTCGCGGCCGACCGCGGCGGTGATCGAGCCGATCCCGTGCTCCGGGATGGCCTGCTCGTGCGCCTTCTCCGCCGACAGCGAGATCGGGCGAGGGCCCCCCTCGCGGCACGCGCCGAGGAGCGCGCGGAGCTTGTCCTTGGCCGTGACGCAGAGGGTCCTGACGCCCGCCTGCTCCATCTTCTCGAAGAGCGTCGGGACGCGCAGGAACCGAGGATCGTTCATCGGCACCTCCTCCCCCGTGGCGGCGTCGAGGTAGGTGTTGCCCGAGATGCCGTGCACGCGCGCCGGCTGGCCGGTCACGATCGACACGTTGTTCGGGTTCGTGAAGCTCGGGACCTGGCCTCGGCCGCGCACGTACAGGCCGCCGGCGGCGAGCGTGCCCGCGAGCCGCGGCATCAGCCCGTCCGCGAGCGCCTGGTCGAGGTACTCCGGCCCGCAGCCATCGACGCAGAACACCACCGTCTTGCGCGCGGGCAGCGCATAGCGCCGGTCGCCGAGTTCGATCATGCCGAACGCTGACACGCAGCGCGCGGGCCGAGAAGGGCCGTCGCTGCGCCGCCACGGGCGCTCCTCCGCCTCGAACGGCGGGCGGGGGAGCGGCGGTGCGTCAGTAGCCCGGCCAGGGATCGGCCGGCTTCGGAGGCGCCGGGACCGGCCGCTTGAAGCACATCACGCCGGCGTCGAGCGCCACGAGCTCCCAGCCGCCCTCGCCCCGCGCCTTCGCGATGGCGCGGGCCTCGTCCACGCCGTGCGCCTGCTCGCAGTCCTGCTCCCACCGCGGTGGGGGGACGTTCGGCATGAGCCCCTGGGCGCGCACCCGCCCCGCCGCGAGCGCGACGGCCGCGCCCAGCACCAGACCGCCCAGCACGAGCACGACCCTCTTGTCCATGGCGTCAGGGACATGGTGGTCCGCGCCGGGCAGCACCGTCAAGCGACGCACCGAGGACGTTCGGCACGCCCGGCAGGATTCGAACCTGCGACCCGCGGCTTAGAAGGCCGCTGCTCTATCCAGCTGAGCTACGGGCGCTTGGACGACAAGCTCATCTCTCGTACTGCATCGCGGACGCGGAATCGAGCGTTACGAGCGTTACGAGCGTCGCCAGCGCCGTGGGCGCGGCGAGCGCCCCGGTGAGGTCCGCTCAGGTCGACGCGACCAGGCGGCGGACCTGCTCGCCGGTCCGGCCGTAACGCCGCTGTCGCCGGCTGTAGGTAGCGACCGCCTCCTCGAAGGTCGCCTCGGTGAAATCGGGCCAGAGCGTGTCGGTGAAGAACAGCTCCGCGTACGCGGCCTCGAAGAGCAGGAAGTCGCTGAGGCGCTTCTCTCCGCCGGTGCGGATGATGAGATCGGGATCCGGCATCGAGCTGGTCGTCAGGAAGTTCCGGAGCGACTTCTCGTTGATCTCCTCCGGGATGACCAGCCCGGCCCGCGCGCGGACCGCGAGCGCGCGCATGGCGTTCGCCATGTCGCGGCGACCGCCGTAGCTCAGCGCGAGCGCCAGGGTCATCTCGGTGCCCCCGGCGGTGTCCTCCACGAGCTTCTCCATCGCGCGCCGCGTCGGCGTCGGGATGTCCTCGAGATCGCCGACCACCTGAACCGCGATCCCTCGACGGATCAGCTCGTCGTGCTCCCCCTCGGCGAACTCCTGGCAGATGCGCATCAGCGCGTCGATCTCGTCCTTGGGCCTCGACCAGTTCGCCACGCTGAACGCGTAGAGCGTGAGGTACGGGATCCCGCGATCGCGGCAGGCGCGCACCGAGAGGCGCACGGCCTTCGCCCCGTGCTGGTGCCCCTGCATGCGGGGGAGCCCCCGCGCCGCCGCCCAGCGGCCATTGCCATCGAGGATGATCGCGACGTGCTTGGGGAGAGTGCTGGACGTCATGGGCTTTCCTGGGTGGGGACGACGAAAGACTCTGCGCCGAGCATGGGCGCGGTGGGGGGGCCGACGGTGATGCGATCGTGGAGGTTCTGTGGAGGATGGCGCGGGAGAGCTCAAGGCGCTCTGGCCGCTGACGGGTGCGCGAGCTCTTTGACACGCACACGCACACGCGCACGCGCACGCGCTCGCTCGCCCGACGACCACCGCCGCGCCTTCGCACCACCGATCCGGCGCGCTGTCAAACCGAGGAAACCTCCCGGAAACCAAGAGGGGCGCCGGGAGGGGCGGCATGGCGAGAGAGCTCATCCTTTCACAGGATCAAGCCCCCGGCAGCGAGAGCTTGAACTCGACCTCGGGCGGCCCGCGGTGGGTGCACTCGGCCGAGCCGCTGTGGGCCTCGGCGATCGCCTTGACGATCGCGAGGCCCAGGCCGGTGCCGCCCCGGTCGGCGCGAGTCGTCACGAAACGGCGGAAAAGGCGGCCTGCGACGTGACGCCCGATCTCGCCGCGGTTGCGGATCGAGATCGCGACCTGTCCGCCCATGCGAGACACGGCGATCTGGACGGGGGCCGCGGCGTCGCCGTGCGTGCGCGCGTTGTCGAGCAGGTTGTCGAGGGCGCGCGAGAGCCACTGCTCGTCGCCGCGCACCGTCGCCGAGCTCGGCGCGTCGAGCTCGACGCGGCTGCCGCGCTCTCGCGCCCGCGCCGCGGCGGCCTCTGCGATCGCGACCAGGTCGACCACCGCGGCGTGCTCCACGCCGCGCGCCTCGAGGCGCGCCAGCGACAGCAGCTCCCCGAGGAGCGCCTCGATCCGCGTGGTCGCCTCGCGGATGCGCGCGACGAAGCGGGCGGCCTCCTCGGGGTCGTCGAGCGCGCCCTCGGAGAGCACCTCGGCGCTCGCGCGGATCGCGGCGACGGGGTTCTTGAGCTCGTGCGAGAGATCCGCGGCGAACGTCTCGACGAAGGGGCGGCCCTCGATCTGGCGCCGCATCGAGTCGATGGCGCGCGTCAGCCGCTGGACCTCGCGGCCCTGCGCCGGCGGCGTCGCCGCGCGCACCTCGCCCTCGCTCACGCGCACCGCGAACTCGGTGAGCGCCTCGATCGGCGTCGCGATGGTGCGGCCGATCAGGAACGACGAGATCGCCGCCGCGGCGCCGAGCACCGTGCTGAGCACGAGGATCGGCGGGGCGAAGTCGGCGACCATCCGCTGCACCACGATGGTCGGCTTCACGACCTGCACGCTGCCGACGCGCTGGCCGCGGACCTGGATGGGCGCGGTCACGAAGACGGTCCCGGGCTCGCCCGGCGAGGCGCCGCGCGCCCGGAGCACGCGGCCTTCGGGATCGAGCAGCGCGATGCTCTGGGCGGTCGGGCCCTCGGCCTCGCCGTCGAGCGCGCGCACCGCCGCGAGATCGACGCCGCGCACCTCCATCTCCATCGCGGCGACGGCGGCGAACGCGGCCGCCTCGTCGCGCGCGCTGCCCTCGGCGAGCAGCGTCGCGCGCGCCTCGATGCGATCGATGACGAGCAGCCCGAGCCCGAACGCGAACGCGCCGACGATGCCGCCGAGCGCGATGAAGATCTGCATCCGGATGCTCATCCCCGCCGTCCGGGCGCGGACGAGGCGGGAGGCGAACAGCGCGACGAGCAGGATGAGCGAGACCGCCGCCGCCGCGGTGACGACGAGGCGCAGCATCCGTCAGCCGCCGCCTTCCGCGGGGCCCGGCTTGTCCGCGACGCGGTAGCCGACGCCGCGCACCGTCTCGATGAGATCGGCGTCGCCGCCGGCCTCGACGACCTTCTTCCGGAGCCCCTTCACGTGGGAGTCGATGGTCCGGTCGGTGATCGCGAACCCGTCGCCCCAGACGCGATCGATGAGCTGCGCGCGCGTGAAGACCCTGCCCGGCGCGGCGAGCATGCAGGCGAGCAGATCGAACTCGACGCGGGTGAGGTCGACCTTCTGGCCGCTCACGTACGCGCGCCGCGTGGACTCGTCGACCACGAGCGGCAGCGGCGCGGGCGCGGCGGCCGACGGCGAGGGCCGCGCGGCGCGGCGCAGGACGGCCCGCACCCGCGCCACGATCTCCCGGGGGGAGAACGGCTTGGTCACGTAGTCGTCGGCGCCGGTCTCGAGCGCGGCGACGCGGTCGGCCTCGCTGTCGCGGCTCGACAGGACGATGATCGCGGCGCGTGCCGCGCTCCGCCGCGCCTGGCCGATCAGGTCGAAGCCGCTGCCGTCGGGGAGCATGAGATCGAGGATGATGAGGTCGGCCTTGTCGATCTCCCGCTCCGCGGCCGCGAGCGTGGTGGCGACGGTGGCCGCGAACCCGTCGCGGCGCAGGAAGTAGGCGATCGACTCGGCGATGGCCGGCTCATCCTCGACGACCAGGACCTTGGCCATGGCCTGGGAGCCTAGAACGGGGCGGTGGACGCGTCGACAGGGCTGGCCGGCGGGGCTGGTCAGCGGGCCTGGCCGGCCCCGCCCCTGCGGTGGCCCGCGGGCGTCGCGATCGCCGCGTTCGTGCGCGCTCAGGCGCGCGGGATCGCCGCGTTGACGAGCTCGCGCACGACGCCGAGCAGCCGCTCGTAGTGCTCCGGGATGGGCCGCAGGCCGGCGCAGTGGACCACGAGGCCGCCGGCGCGGAGCTCGAGGTGCCCCTGGAAACCGCGGCGGGCGAGGAGCTTGCGCAGCCGCGGATGGAACGCGCCTGCGGCCTCGCGCTGGGAGGCGGCGAAGGTCGTCACGTGGGCGTCCCAGAGCGCATCGTCGAGGGTGACCCGGGGTGGGGGAGGGCTCTCGATGAAGGCGACGCGCGTCAGGAAATGCTCGCCGACGCGCATCGAGGCGCGGCGCTGGAGCGCCGGGTGCGCCGCGAAGCCGAGCAGCGTCCGCTCGAGGGGCTCGGCTTCGCCCTCGGCGTACCAGGGCTCGGCGATCACCGCGTGCCCGGGGTTCACCGTCCACGTGCACGCGGAGAGGTACGCGGAGGGCGGCGCGATCGTGTCGTAGGGCTCCCAGCGGCGGAACCAGGCCTCGTCAGGGCGCGCGGTGAAGGCGAGGCCGCGCCGGGCAGCCCACGCCGCGATGTGCTCGTCGGATCCCAGCGGAGGCGGCATGGATGGCCAGGTTAGTCGGCGCGGCGTCGCCTCGGAAGCCTCCGGCGCCATGCGACAGCGAGCGCCCCGGCGCCGAGCGACAGCCAGGACGCCGCGCCCGCGGCCGCGCCGTTCCCGGGCGCGTCGCAGGAGCATCGGCCGTAGATGCCGACCGTCGTCTCGTCGTCGTGGTCGTCGTCGTTGCCCAGCGGGGCTCCAGCGCCTCCGTGGCCTGCGGTCGTGAGGGGCGCGCCGCCGGCGTCACCAGCGTCGCCGCCGCTCCCGGCTGCGCCGCCGCGGCCGCCCGAGCCCCCGCCTTCACCGCCGCTCCCGTCTTTTCCGCCGCCGCTGCCACCGCCGCCAGCGCCGCCATCGCTGCCATCGCCGCCAGCGCCGCCGCCGCCCGTCTCGCCGCCGTCGTCCGCGCAGCGCGTGAGATGGAGGGGACGTTTGCGCGTGCAGTCCGTCGGCGACGCGCAGCGGGGATCGGAGAGCGCGGGCGGCGCGCCTGTGCCGCCGATCTCGCCCAGGTCAGGGTAGGCGACCTCGGTCCTCTCCCAGCGCCCCCCGGTGTGCTCCATCCAGCCGAACACCCGCTCCTGGTACGGAACGGCGCCGCCGATCGCCGGGTCGTAGACGCCGCGGCCCGCGTCGTAGTTGGGGTTGTTCGGGTTGTTGACGTATGCGAGCCCGTTGTAGGCCCACACGGCGCTGTACCAGTGCTCGATGAACGCGGGTTGCCGGTCGCCGACGCAGCGCGTGGCCCTCCACTTCGAGGCCAGGATCTGGGTGCCGGTGGCCGCGTTGTAGGTCGGCTCCGCGGCCACGCGGCGCGGATCGAAATCCGGGCTGTCGCCGCGCCGCATGCCGCTCGTGATCTGCGAGGCGCCGTAGCCGCAGTCGAAGGAGATGATCGTCCGCGAGCTCTCCCCCGCCTGATCCATCGGCCGGTCCGGCGCGCAGAACTGCTGCCACCCAGACTCCTGCATGGCGATCGCCTTGAGCAGCTCGCAGGGGAACGTGGCGGGAACGTCGCGCCGCGCCTCGGGCAGATCGCAGCCCTGACCGAGGTTGAAGGCCGGTGGGCCGGCGTCGCCCCAGGCCTCGGGGCCCCGCGAGACGCGGTCGAAGATGGCGTTCCACTCCGCGACGGAGGGGTTGATCCCGGGCGCGGCCTCGATCGCGCAGCCGCGATCGTTGTACGCGCTCGACGCGGTGAAGCAGGGGCAGTACGCGGCGCGCGCGGCCGGCGCGACCAGCGCGGCCGCGGAGAGCGCCGCCGGGATCAGGAGAAGGCGGCCCGTCACGGCTCCTCCTTCGCGGCGGTGAAGCCGGCGACCGCGATGCGCGCCCCGGGGGGCGCGGGGATCGCGGCGACCTCGCCGCTCTCCACCCGGATCGCGAAGGGCACGGCGAACGCGGACGGGTTCGTGTGCAGCGCCGCCACCCACGCCGCGTCCTGCGAGACGGCCTGGATGGCGTCGATGCCGGGGCCGAGCGGGCTGCGGACCGCGGCGCGCGCGCCGACGACGGACAAGCCGGCGGCGCGCTCGGGCGTGTACGCGATCCCGCCGCCCGGCCAGGCGTACGGGGCGAGGGCGTGGCTCGCGCTCGCCCCGAGCCGGGTGCGCTTGCCCCGGGCGAGATCGAGCCGATCGATGACCCACAGGCCAGGGTCGGTCTCGTGCCGCTCCTGGAACACGAGCGCGCCTGCCGCGGCGTCGATCGAGAAATCGCGCGCGAACGGCGGGATCGACGGGGCGATCACCCGCGTCGCGCCGGAGTCGGGGTCCACGAGGACGATGTCGGCCCTCGCCGGGGAGACGCGGTAGAGGACGAGCTCGCCGTTCCACGCGCCGGCGAGGAAGGCGAGGTGCCCCGTGTGTCGGTGCACGGTGCGGATCGCGCCGGTGGCGAGGTCGACCTCGTCGATGGTGAGCGCGTCGACCCGGAGCTGCGCGGGGTCGTTGTCGGGCTGCGGCTCCGGGCCGGCGACGCCGCGTGAGACGAAGACGCGCCCCTCGGCGGTGACGAGCGGGCGGCTCGCGTGGACCACGCCGTCGCAGAGCGCGACGGGCTCTGCGCCCGGCTGGATCCGGAAGAGGCGCGCGTTGAACGAGCGGTCGCTGGACGGGCTCGTCTCGGCGGTCGCGACAACGAGCCGCGTTCGCGGGACGACGCGGGCGCGGACCACGGCGTCGCTCAGGTGCCGGAGCGTGGCGAGCGCGGGACCGGCCTTGGCTCCGCCGATCGGCGCGATGTGGAGCGTGGTCCGGGCCGCCCCCGGGGGCGTCGCGAGGATCGCGACGCTGGGTGGCGCCGAGGAATCGGCGGGCGCCGCTGGCGCCGCGACGGCCGTGGGCACGAGCAGACGGCCGACCCGCGAGAGCGCGGGCGCAGGGGCGTCGCCATCGGCGAGCACCGCCGTCATCGTACCCGTGAGCGCGGCGAGCAGCGCGCAGGGGAGCGCGATCCTGTGCAGACGGCGCCGTGTCAGGGGCGAGCGGGCGTAGGAGCTGAGACGCACGACAGGAGCGTAGACGATGCGCCGGTGAGCGCCCGCTCGCGAGGCGGCGCCGGCGTGCCAGCCTCTGCCGCCCCGCCGTCCCGTGCGGTCGGGGCGCCCGACCACGTCGCCGTCGCGCCCGGCGAAAGGCAGCGGGTCGCCGGGAAGCCGGCCCTCAGAAGCGGCCGGCCATGCCGAGCCCGGCCGCGCCCGGTCCAGCGACCGGCGTCAGCTGGATCTTGCTGGGCCAGGGCTGGTTGAACCCGAGCTCCCAGATGAGGCCACCGGCGACGCCGGCGGCGCCCAACCCGAGCAGCACGCCGCCGACCGTCGCGTGCGTGCGCCCCTGATTGCCCCGCTCGGCCACGTCCTCCGTGCAGCCCTTGCGCGAGGGGCAACGGTCCTCGGCCGCGCCGATGTCCGCGAAGCCGCTCGAGGTCAGGATCCCGCCGACCAGCAGCGTGACGACCCCGGCGCCCGTCGCGACCCACGGCGAATAGCCGTAAGGAGGCTGCGGCGGAGGCTCCTCCTTGGGGCGCTCCGGGATCGCCGAGGCGGTGGGGGCCGTCGGGAGCACCGCCGGCGCCGACGCGGACGCGCTCGCGCTGGCGCTCGGCGCCGGTCGGAGGGCGTTCTTGAGGTTCTGGATCTTGTCCTGGATCGTCTGCGCGTCGCTCGCGTCCGGCGTGCGGGCCAGGTAGGTCTCCAGCGCCGTGACCGCCTCGGCCCGCTCGCCCTTCTTCTCGTAGGCGTTGGCGATGTTGATCAGCACGCCGTGCGCCGAGCAGTCGAGCTGGTAAGCGTCCTTCCAGTACTGGATGGCGCGATCGTAGTCAGCGCGCTCGTAGAACTGGGTGGCGGCCTTGTGCGCCCCCTTGGCGCCTTCCAGGTCGGCGGGGGTCGCCGTGCGGTAGCACTCGGGGTATTCGATGGCCGGATCTCCTGCTAAGGCCAACCCCGCGGCGAGGAATATCCCCGCGCCGAGACCGACCAGCCAAGTCCGAAGCACACGCATCCGAGCCGCCCTCCGAGAAGTGGCCGCAGCATACTGATCCGCTTCGCCGGCAGCGAGAAAAAGGAACTATTACGGACCTCGAGGCAATGCGTTCGGCCTGCCGACCGGCATGGCGAACGCCGAGCGAAGCGGCGGCCAGGGGAGCGGGACAGGAGCGCCGAGCGAGGCGGCGGCCGCGGGGAGCGGGAAGGGAACGTCGCCGGCGCGCCCGCGCGGCGCGTGGGTGGCCGACCGGCCGACCGGAGCGTCGAGGGACGGTCCCGTCGCTCGCTTGGTTTCCGGTTCTGCTAGTCTCGCCCGGTGATGCTCCCCGAAAAGAAGCAGATCCTCGTCGTGGATGACGAGGCGAACCTCCGGCGGGTCCTCAGCGCCCAGCTCGGCCGGGATGGCTACGAGGTCCACACCGCGGAAGACGGCGAGGAGGGGCTCGCGTTCCTGAAGGAGCACCACATCGATCTGGTCATCACCGACCTCCGGATGCCCAAGGTCGACGGCATGGACCTGCTCCGCGCCGCGCTCCGCGACGACCCCTCGCGGCCCGTGGTGCTGCTCACGGCGCACGGGACCGTCGACAACGCCGTCGAGGCGCTCAAGACGGGCGCGTTCGACTACATCACGAAGCCGTTCGATCAGAACGAGGTGCGCGTCGTCGTGAAGAAGGCGCTCCGCACCCGCGATCTCGCGAGCGCGGACGCGACGCGGGACGTCTCCGCGGCGCAGCCCCGGGGGGGCTCCGATCGCTTCGGCATCATCGGCGAGAGCCCGCCCATCCAGGAGCTCTACGCGATCCTCGAGCGGGTCGCCGACACGCCGACCACGGTGCTCATCAGCGGCGAGAGCGGCACCGGGAAGGAGCTCGTCGCGCGGGCGCTGCACGAGAACTCCGGCCGTCGCGACCGGCCGTTCATCAAGGTCAACTGCGCGGCCATCCCGAAGGACCTCATGGAGTCGGAGCTCTTCGGCTACGAGCGCGGGGCCTTCACCGGCGCGGTCGCCTCCAAGCCCGGGCGCTTCGAGCTCGCCTCCGGCGGGACGCTCTTCCTCGACGAGATCGGCGAGATCCCGAACGAGATGCAGGTGAAGCTCCTGCGCGTCCTGCAGGAGAGCGAGTTCGAGCGGGTCGGGGGCATCAAGACCATCCACGTCGACGTCCGGCTCGTCGCCGCCACCAACCGCGACCTCAAGCGGGAGATCGCGGCCGGCACGTTCCGGGAAGACCTCTTCTACCGGCTCAACGTCGTCCCGATCGCGCTCCCCGCACTGCGCGACCGGAGGAGCGACATCCCCCACCTCTGCGCCCACTTCGTGGCGAAGTTCAACGCGCGCCTCAAGAAGAGCATCGAGAGCATCGAGCCCGAGGCGCTCGAGCGCCTGGCCTCGCACGCCTGGCCGGGGAACATCCGCGAGCTCGAGAACGTCGTCGAGCGGGCGCTGCTCTTCGCCGACGGCGCGCGCATCCGCCTCGACGACCTGCCGGAGGAGATCCGCGGCGGCGCCACGTCGGCGCCCGGCGCGACGCTGCCGCTCGCGGCCGCCGCCGCGGACACCTCCGCCGCGCCGTCGACGCCCGACGGCCTCAAGGAGCAGGTGAAGGCGGCGATGAGCAAGCTCGAGCGCGACCTCATCGAGCGCGCCCTCAAGCAGACGCACGGCAACGTCACCCACGCCGCGCGGCTCCTCAAGATCTCGCGCAAGGGGCTCCAGCTCAAGATGAAGGAGCTGAACCTCCGCGAGCGCGACGCCGAGTGAGCCCGTGGGCCTCGGCGAGCAGCGCTCCGTCCGCGCACAGGGCCGCGCGCCCGGGGGGAAGGCCCTCGCCGTCGCCGCCTCGCTCGCCGGCCTCCTCGCGGCCTCTCCCGGCTGCGATCGCGGCGGCGCCCCGCAGGGCACGGACGCCGATCTCGACGCCGCCCCGCCCTGGGACGTGAGCCAGACCGAGCCGGAGCCGCGCCCCGGCATGGCGTGGATCCCGAAGGGCGTGCTCATCGCGGGCACGCCGCCGGACCGCCTGCCGCGCATCGCCGACGAGGAGATGGCGGGCGCGCAGGTCGTGATGCACGGCTTCTACATCGACATCTTCTCGTACCCCAACGAGGTCGGCGCGATCCCGACCACGAACATCGCGCAGGACGAGGCGCGCGCGCTGTGCGAGGCGCAGGGCAAGCGCCTCTGCACGGAGCTCGAGATCGAGCGGGCCTGCAAGGGGCCGGACAACACCACGTACGAGTACGGCGACACGTACAAGGCGCCGGTCTGCGCGACCGGGCAGAGCCGGGTCCTGACGCCCAACGGGGTGAACGCCGGGTGCGTGAGCGCGTTCGGGGTGCACGATCTCCATGGCGGCGTGTGGACCTGGACCTCGAGCCAGTGGCAGCGGGACAGCGGCAAGCCGGGGCTCGTCACGCTGCGCGGAGGCAACGGGCCGACGGGCGAGCTCGTGGGGCGATGCGCCCACGGGCGCGGTGCCAAGCCGGACACGCGCCGCCCCGAGGTCGGCGTCCGCTGCTGTGCCGGCGAGGTGAACAGCTTCGAGGTGGTGCTCGAGGTGACGCGCGATCGCCCGCTCCGGCTGGAGCCGCTCGTCGATGCGCGCGCGGCGGCGCAGCTCGCGGCGCTCGCGCCGGAGGAGGTGCGCAACGCGCCCCGGGTCGGGTCGGCCGAGGGGGCGTTCCGCGTGGAGCGCATGTGGACCTGGCACCCCCGGGGCAACGAGGAGCTCGTGCTCGGCGGCGGCTGCGCGCGGCCGGCCGGGGTGAACGGGGCGCCGCGTAGCCGCACCAAGCGCGCGAAGCGGTCGCGCCCGGGCGACGGAACGACGTGCGGGCTCCTCATCAGCCGGATGCGCATGAGCGCGCCGGCGCTGCTCGCGTTCGTCCCGTCGGATCTCTGGGAGCCCACGATCGGCGAGACGGACTCGCCGCGCGAGCTCTTCCTGTACGGCGGCGATGCGCTGGGCGCCTTCCGCCGTCGAATCACCTACGAGTGGGGCAAGATCGGCGTCGCCGACAAGGAGCGCAAGCGCAAGCACAAGGGCCGCCGCGGGCTCTCGTACGACTGAGGCCCCTCGGCGTCGCGACGAGCGCGCCGGGGCTCGCGGTCGCGACGGGTGGCGCTGGCGCGCGGCGGCACCACATTCCGGCGGCGCGCTCCGGCCGGTGGTACATTCGCCTTGCGCCCGGGCGCCTGGAAGGGCAGCGCTAGCAGCGCGCGTCGCCGCCGCGCCGTCCACACGCTCCTCCGATGACCCGCCCGCACGACCCCGAACCGCGCGACGCGCCGAGCAAGCGTCCGGACGATCCCGCGCGGCGGCGCGCGGCCGCGCGGCGCTCGCTGCGCGCAGCGGTCGCGCTCGGCTGCGCGCGGCTCCGCGGCGCGCGCGGCGGGCGGCTCGGCCTCGCCATGGCGGCGCTCATCTCGCTCGGGTGCGGCGTCACGGCGCTGGTGCTCCGGCTGGACGACGGGACGACCTCGCTGGAGGCGCTGCTCGGGTCCGCGGCGCGCGGGCTCGCGTGGGCGGCCGCTGGCCCCATCGCCCTCGCCGCGGCGCACGATCGCCCGGGGGCCGACCGCCGCGACGGCGTCGAGGCGCTCGCCGCCGCGCGGGGGATCTCGCGGGCCTCGCTCCACGGCGTGCGCAGCCTCGCCGCGATGCTCGAGGTCGCGCGCGTCGTCGCGCTCCCGCTGGCCGCGCTCTCGGTGCTCGCGGCGCTCCTCTCCGGCTCGCTGCTGCTCGGCCTCCAGCACCTCGCGTACGGCGCCGCGCTCGCCCTGTTCGGCGTGGTCGCCGGTGTGACGCTCGGCGGCCTCTCCGCGGCGAGCGGCCGCGTCGCCGGGGCGCGAGGGCGCGCCCTGTTCCTTGTGCTGACCCTCGTCCCCTGGGGGCTCGCCGATCTCGCCGGCGACTCGAGGTGGTCGATCCCGGGAGCGCTCGGCGCGTTCCTCTCCTTCGCGGCCCGCTCGGCGGGAGGCCCAGCAGGATGAGCCCTGGCGCTCCTGTCGTGGTGCTCGAGGGCGTGCGCGCGCGCGACGGCGCCGGCGAAGAGGGGCGCCCTCGGGGGGGCCTCTCGGGCCTGTCCTTGGCCCTCGGCCCGGGCGTGCACGCGGTGCTCGGCGCCCCGGAGGACGGGACGCTCGCCCTCGCGGAGGTGCTCGCAGGGCGCGCAGCCCCCCTCGCCGGCCGCGTCCTCGTGGCGGGGCGCGACCCGTGCCGGAGCGCGGCGACGCGGGCGCAGATCGGCGTCCTGGCCGCCACCCCGGAGCTGCCCGACGGCGCGTCGGTGGCGTCGTTCATGTCGGTCGCGCTCCGGGCCCGCGGCGCGCCCGCGAGCGGCGCCGCGGCGCTCCTCGAGCCGCTCGGCGTCGCGCCGCTCCTCGCCCGCAGCACGGCCTCGCTGAGCTTCTCCGAGGCCCGGGCGGTCGAGCTGTCGCTCGCCCTCGGGGTGCCGCGGCCGCTCCTGCTCTGCCTCGTCGAGCCGTTCGCCGACGTCGCCGTGCCGTCTCCGGAGCCGGTCCGAGAGCGCCTGCGCGCCATCGCTGCAGCTGGCGCCTGCGTCGTGCTCGTCACGTCCTCGACCGCCGACGCGAGCGCCCTCGCCGATCGCATCCACGTGCTCGATCGCGGCGTCATCGCGCGCACCGAGCCCGGCGCCGGCGACCGCCTCGCCGCTGCCCCGGGCGCGGCCCTGCCGGGCGCGGGGCGGCCCGAGGTCGAGATCCACGTGCTCGTCCACGAGCGGGCGCCCGGCGCGCCCGGCGCTCGCGCGCTCGCCGCGGCGCTTGCGAGCGCTCCCGCCGTGCGCGCGGGCGCGTGGGAGCAGGGGCCGGCGGAGGCGTCGTCGACGCTGCGGATCCGGGCCGCGGACAGGGAGGCGGCCGCGCTCGCGATCCTCGACGCGGCCGCGAGGGAGGACGTCACGCTCATCGCGATCTCCTCGCCGCCCCCGTCGATGCACGACGTGCGGGCGGCGACCGCGCTGCACCTGGCCGCCGTTCGCTCGCGCCGTCCCTTCGGCGCACCTGCGATCGAGAGCGCCGCCCCGCTGCCGGGCGCGCCCGAGGGGCCGTTTGCGGTGGCGGCGTTCGACGCACCGGCGCTGCTCGGCCCGGCAGCGCCGCTCAGCGGGTCGTCGGACGGTCCCTCCACGCCCGCCGGTGTGCCGCTGGCGGCGCACGGCGATGCCGCTGCCGGCGGACGGATCGGGGCCGACCCGCCGAGGGCCGACGGTTCGCCGCACGCCACGGAGACAGGACGCCACGATGGTGGGTGAGAGCGCATCGAGCGCCGCAGCGCGGCCGCTTCCTCCCGCGGAAGGGGGGGCCGAGCGGGGCGGGCGCGCGCTGACGGGCGTCCGCCTCGGGATGGAGATGACCCTGAGCCGCCTCCGCGCGCGGCGTCCGCTGCTGGCGTTCGGGCTCGGCGCCGCGCTCGCGGTCGCGGCCGCGGTCATCGAGATCGCGTTCGGGTCTTCCGGGGCCGTGGACCGGGCGCTGCTCTCCACGTTCCGCCTCGCCACGCCGCTCACGATCTTCGCCCTCGCCGCCGACGCCGCCGATCGCACCACGCTGCGCGACGCGGCCTGGCCGGTGGCACGCTTCGGCGCCTCGTCCCACCATGTCGCGCTCGGCATCGCCCTGGCCACGGCCCTCGCTTCCGCCCTCGTGGGAGCGCTGCTCGCCGTCGTCGTTGTCGCCGCCGCCCAGGGCCCTGGTGCTGCGCCATTCGTCCGAGACATGCTCGTCAGTGGGTGGATCGGCGCGCTCACCGGAGCCGCCTACGCTGGCTGGTTCTCGCTCGGTGCGACCTTTTTCCGGCGCGGCCTCGGCCGCTTCGTGCCGCTCGCGGCCGACCTCCTGCTCGGTGGCTCGGCCGGGGTGATCGGCGCACTGTTGCCCCGGGGCAACGCCGTCAACCTCCTCGGCGGCCCGTCGCCGCTCGGGCTCGGGCAGCCCGCGAGCGCCGCCTTGCTCGCGTCGAGCGCCCTCGTCCTCGCGCTCGCCGCGGCGGCTCGCTGCAGGGAGTAGCGCGCGGGCCGGGGCCGCGGGAGCTCGGCTCGCCTTGCCCCGACCGGCTGCTTGACGTCCACCGCGATGGCGTGAGCGGCTCAAGAGGGATGGCTTCATCCGCTCGTTCACGTACTCTTCGGGGAATGACTCAGGAGCACGGGGACGACGAGGCCACCAAGGCGGTCAACGCGCCTCGATCGGTCCTGCTCGTCGGCTCGTCCGAGGCGCTGGCGACGCGCTGCAGGGGGATGTGCCTGCGGGCTCGCGTCATGCTCATCGTCGAGAGCGACCTGGCGGCGCTGACGAACACGGCCGTGGAGCGGAAGCCGCTCGCGCTTCTGTTCCCCGACGACATCTACGCCTTCGACAGCGCGGAGTTCGACGCCCTGGCGCGCGACATCCAGGCCGCGGTGGTGACCCTCGAGCCTGGCGTCACGGACGAGGTCATCGAGGCGCGGCTCGCGGAGGCGCTGCTCCGAGCCGAGCTCCTCCGGCAGCCCGAGCCGTCGTCGAGCCGTTACGTGCTCGTGCCCGACGGCCCCCGCCGTTCCAAGCGTCGCTGACCGGCGCGCCCTTGCATGATGATGAAAAGGAGCTCCATCCGATGAGTGAGCTGCACCTCGATCCGAACGCGTCCCGCCTGACGATCCACACCCGAGCCGTGGGGATGCTCGCGCGCCTGGCGCACGACCTCGAGATCACGGCGTCCGAGCTGCGCGGTCGCGCGCGGCTCGACGGCGAGTCATGGACCGCCGAGCTCGAGGTCCCCGTGGCCAGGCTCTCCGTCGCGGGGGTCCTGCGCGGCGATCGCGTCGATCCCGACGCGCTTTCCGCGGGAGATCGCGGCGACATCGAGCGGCGCCTGCGGGGCGAGGTGCTCGCGGGGACCGAGATCGTGGCGGTGCGCGCCTCGGGCGCCACGCGTGACCGCGCCGAGGTGCGCATCCAGGTCGCCTCGGGGAGCGCCTCGCTTGTGGCGCGGCTCTCCTCGCGCGATCGCGGCGACGGCGCGATCGGGGTGACGGGTACCTGTCAGCTGTCGATGGCTGCGCTCGGCGTGCGCGAGGTGAAGGGGCCGCTCGGCGCCTTCAAGGTGCGGGACGAGCTCGACGTCCTCTTCGATCTCACTCTGCGGCCTGCGAGCTAGGCGGCTCGGACGGGAGCTCGGGCGCCGCGTCGCCGCGCGAGCAGGCGCCGTGGACCTGGTAGGGCTTGCCGGCGATCCGCTTCGCGAGCGAAGCCCCGCGCCAGGCGACGTACGCCTTGTTGAAATCGAGCAGCTGGTCGGGGGCGAAGTACGGGTTCTTCGTCTTGCCCAGCGTGACCAGCGTGAGCACCTGCTCCGCCACGCTCACGGGGCAGCCCTCGAGCCGGAGGGTGGTCTCGTTCCGGGCCATCGCGAGCTTCGTCGTCACCTTCACCATCTTCGCGAGGACGTCATCGTGCTTCGCGGTGTAGGGGTCCCGCGCGCTCCGCTCCCGGTACAGGCTCTCGACGCTGACCAGCTGATCGCCGATCTTCCCTTTGTACGTCGCGCAGTCGCCGATGAAGATCACCTTCTCGCCCGGCTTCGCGTCGATGGGGCCCTCGTAGGCGCCGAACACGACGTGCATCCGCGGCATCTTCGCGTCGCACTCCTTGTCGTACTCGCGCAGGATCTCGATCGCCTCCTCGATGGCCCCTGGACAGCCGCCCCAGCAGTAGTCGGTGCGCTCGGGCTCGGGCGGCGAGCCCGCGTAGGCCGTGATGTTCGTGCCCTCGAAGTACTTCTCGACGCGGACGAGGCCCACCTTGAACCCCTTGGCCTTGTGCTTCGCCTCCTCGAGCGTCACGTCCCCCGTGATCTCGATCTCGCCGAGGTCCATCGGGCCGAAGCCGCGCTCCGACGCCAGGCGGATGTGCTCGACGCTCCTCGGATCGACGCCGATGATCTGGCAGCAGACCGAGTCGAACGCGACCTGGTTGTTCCCCATGATGATGAGGCCCAGATCGAACGGCGAGGGCGTGAGCATCCGCCCCTCGCCCGCGGTGATGGCGTCGATCGCGATGAACTGCGGCTGCACGATGTACTGGAGATCGGCGACCTTCTCGTTCAGCCGGTGATCGTGATCGATGAGCCTGTGCCGATCGTCCTGGATCCCGATGTAGTTCTTCATCGAGAAGGTCACGGTGGTCCAGGGGTGCGACTTGAACTTGGGGCAGTTCACGAAGAAGTCGGCCTTCGCGACGGGCTCCGGCGTGAACACGTAGTCGCGCAGCCGGCCCTCGTGCGTGAGCGGGATCTCGACCTGCTGCTCTTCCTCGAAGTGGTAGTGCTTGACCCCGGTCCGGCGGAACATCGGGTAGTAGCCCGCGCTCTCGTACGTCATGCGGGTCGGGAGCGTGATGCCGCACCGCTCTCCGACGGCGAGCTCTCTCACGCGCCCGTCGTCGCGATCCTTGAGCGCGCCGATCACTCCCTCGATGAACTCGGGCCGCGTGTACGCGTGCGGAAAGTGCGCTCCCGACGCGACGACGTTGGGCTTGATGAGCGTCCGGCCGTGCGGGCGCAGCGAGAGCTCTTCGAGACCGCTGCGCACGATGCCGCGGATCTTCGCCACGTCATACGTCGAGCAGCGGCGCAGAATTACACGAGGGCGCGACGTAATTTTCATAGAAAGACAGCGTATGGGCCGCGCTGAGCCATCGCAACACTCGCCGCCGGACGAGCCGCGGCGCGCAGCCGCTGCAGAACAGCCTGGGCGTTCGTTGCAGGACGGAACGTCGTGGTTCAGCCCGTGTGTTCGCCGCCGACGAGCCGCGCCAGCTCGGCGCGGACCTCGCGCGTCGCATCGATGAGCCGGCCTTCGAGCTCGTAGGTGCGCTCACCGGGCGCCGCGCCGCTGGGCTCGGTGGGTGTGCGCAGGCGGCACCGGGCGACCTTCACCCGGATCGCCGTCCCTGTCGGCTGGAGCGAGCCCTCGACGCGCGCTCCTGGCGCCGAGGAGGCGGTCGAGTGGAGCCGCACGCGATCGCCGTCGATCTCGACGAGCTCTGCCTCGCCGCCCTTGGACCAGGTGAGGTGCGACGTCATTCCGGCCTCCGCAGCCCGGCGCTCCGCGCGCGGGCGGCGCCGCCGCGGGCCCGCTCCATCGCCGCGCGGGCTTCGCGGGTGGCGTCCTTCTCTTTCAGGCTCTCGCGCTTGTCGACGGTCTTCTTCCCCTTCGCGAGGGCGATCTCGGCCTTCACGCGGCCGTTCTTGAAGTAGAGGCGGGTCGCGATCACGGTCATGCCCTCCCGCTCCACGCTCTTGCGGATCGCCTCGATCTCGCTCTCGTGCAGCAGCAGCTTGCGCGGGCGCTTCGCCTCGTGCCCGAAGGCGGCGCCGGGCATCACAGGGATGTTGACCCCTTTCAGGAACGCCTCCCCGTTCTCGATGGCGCACCAGCTGTCGGTGAGCTCGGCCGCGCCGTCGCGGAGCATCTTCACCTCGCTGCCGAGCAGCACCAACCCTGCCTCGAACCGATCGTCGAGGGTGTAGTCGAACGTCGCGCGCTTGTTGCGCACGATGAGCTTCTCCCCCTCTCGCTCCTTCTCTTTGCCAGCGCGGCTCACGCGGTCGCATAGCGCGCGCGCCGCCGCCTGTCCACACCGCTTCACAGGGCGGCGCCCGCGCGGCCCCGCTGCGGGGCGCAGCTCGCGTGGCGTGTCCCGCTGCGGTGGCGGCGTCATCGCTTGACGCCGATCGCCGCCGCTCGTCCAATGGTCCTTTCGCACGACGTGCCGTCGGCCTGGAGGACTCAGTGAACCGCGGACTGCGCTTTTCGGCCTGGCTCGGGGCGATCGTGGTGAGCTCTGCGCTGATGCCCGGGTGCAGCTGCAGCTGCGGCGTCGCCACGGACTCCGGCACCGTGGACGGCGATGGGGGGTGGGGCGGCAGCGGGCAGGGCGGCAGCGGGCAGGGCGGCGATGGGCAGGGCGGCGGCGAACAGGGCGGCGGCGGGCAGGGCGGCGGCGCGCCGACTCCCAGGCGCGTCGGGGCGACCGAGACGGTGACGGCTGGCGAGGTCGCGAGGAGCTCGCGCTACCGCATGGTGTTCACGCTCGGGCAGCCGACGCAGAACCAGGGGACGTCGACCTCACCCAAGGTGCGGATGCGAGGAGGGCTCATCGGAGCCGACGGGAGCCTGCCATGACGAGGAGCTGGCGATGAGGACGTCGATGATCGCGCGATGCATGATGGCATCCGCCCTGGCGGCGAGCGCGGTCGTGGTCGCGGGGACCGCGACTGCGGCGGTCCCGGCGACCATCACCCACCAAGGCCGGCTCTACGACGAGCGCGATGTGCCCATCAGCGCGACGCTCGATGTCGTGTTCGCCCTTTACGACGAGCGCGACGCTTCGACGCCCCTGTGGAGCGAGGTCCACTCGATCACGTTCGAGGACGGCTTCTTCTCGGTGCGCCTCGGCGCGATCGTCCCGTTCGAGCAGGCGATCTTCGACGGCGCCGAGCGGTACCTCGGCATCACCGTGGGCGACGATGTCGAGCTGGAGCCGCGCGCGACGGTCGCGAGCGTGCCGTACGCGCTGCTCGCTGGAAATGTGAACGGCGACATCACGCCGACCTCGGTCACGGTCAACACCACGAGCGGCAACACGCTGGTGCTCGGCGAGCGCGGGATCATCGTGAACGGCGTCCTCGTGATCGACGAGAACGGCGAATGGGTCGGCTCGCCGACGGGGCTTCAGGGCCCGCAGGGGTTGCCTGGAGCGATCGGTCCGGCCGGTGCAATGGGGCCGGCTGGACCGACGGGGCCGGAGGGGAGGGTCGGTGCGACTGGGCCTGCGGGTGCTGCTGGTCCGACAGGGCCAGCCGGGCCGATCGGGCCGACGGGCGCTGCAGGCCCCACCGGGGCCACGGGGCCGGAAGGCGTGGCTGGACCTAGGGGGCCGGAGGGCCCGGCAGGGCCCGCAGGCGCGGCAGGGCCCATGGGGCCAGAAGGCCCAGTGGGCGCAATCGGACCGGAGGGTCCGATTGGACCGGAAGGTCCGATGGGACCAGAGGGCCCGATGGGCGCGACCGGACCGGAGGGCCCGATTGGACCGGAAGGTCCGATGGGACCAGAGGGCCCGATGGGCGCGACCGGACCGGAGGGCCCGGTGGGACCAGAAGGTCCGATGGGCCCGAGGGGACCCGAAGGTCCAGTAGGCGCGATCGGGCCCGAGGGGCCAATGGGCCCGAGGGGACCCGAAGGTCCAGTAGGCGCGATCGGGCCCGAGGGGCCAATGGGCCCGAGGGGACCCGAAGGCCCGGTAGGCGCGATCGGGCCCGAGGGGCCGATGGGCCCGAGGGGACCAGAAGGCCCGGTAGGCGCGATTGGAGCGGAGGGTCCCATGGGGCCAGCGGGCCCTACCGGTCCCATCGGGCCGGCGGGCTCTATCGGTCCGACAGGACCGGTGGGCCCTACCGGTCCGACAGGACCAGCGGGCCCTACCGGTCCGCAGGGGCCACGCGGGTTTACCGGCCCTGCTGGTCCGACCGGGCCCCAGGGGGTCGTGCTGACGTTGACGGTCCAGGGCGTCGGCCCGCACACCGCGCTGCCGGCCGGGAGGCCGGTCGACTTTTTCGGGCCGACAGCGTTGGTGGCGGTCTCGTCGACGAGCCAGTCGATCTATGCGACCGGGCATCGGTACCTGGGCACGGACGGCTCGCCTGCGGACAGCCTCAAGCTTTACATGTGCTACCAGCGGGTTCGTTCCGGGCCGTCTGGCACGGTGCTCGACGAGGTCCAGGCGGTCGGCCTCGGGATGGTCGGCGGCCGGGTCCCCGCGAATACCCGCGTCCCCTTCGGGCTCAGCGCCGTCATCACCGGCCTCACCGCGGGCACCTACAACATCGGGATGTGCGGCCAGACCTTGAGCCCGAACTGGACCAGCAACGACTACGGCTACCTCTCGATCCTCCTCGTCAACGGCTAGCCGCCGCGCCTGCCGGGCGCACCCGCCGCGCTCGGCTTGCCGGGTCGCCCGAGCGTCGTGCGCACCCCTCGCCACGGACCGTGATAATCCGACGACGCAGAACGCAATGCCGCAGCACGCTGGGTCGGCACGCCGTTCACGTACGATCGTCCGCGACGATGGGCTGAAAGGGGGCTAAACACTCGCGGTTTTCACGCGGCCGTGTCCACTCCGGACGGCGTCCCGCGGGTTCACCCTACCGCGCGTCCTATGCACTCGATCTGTCTCCGCGGCGCCCGCACGCACAACCTCCAGGGCATCGACCTCGATTTTCGGCCCGGCGAGCTCGTGGCCATCGCCGGCGTCTCGGGCGCTGGCAAATCGTCGCTCGCGCTCGACACGCTCTATTCCGAGGGACAGCGCCGGTTCGTCGAGAGCTTCAGCCCGTACGCTCGTCAGTTCCTCGAACGGCTCGAGCGGCCGCCGATCGACGCGCTCGAGCCGGTGGCGGCCGGCGTCGCCGTCGATCGACGCGCGCCGGTCAAGAGCTCGCGGTCGACCGTCGCCACGATGGCCGACCTCGAGCCGTATTTCTGCGCGCTCTTCGCGCGCGAGGCGGTGCCTGTCTGCCCGTCCTGCGAGGCGCCGGCCGCGCGGACCGACCCGGCGCGCGCGGCCGACCTCGCCGCGAGCGCGCACGAGGGGGCGACCGCGCTCGTCACGTACCCGATCGCGGTCGCCGGGACCGAGCGGTTCCTCGACGTGCGCGAGTCGCTGCTCGCCGCCGGCTACCGGCGCCTCCTCGTCCGCGGCGAGGCGCGCGACATCGACACCGTGGCGCCGTCCGAGGCGATGAGCGGCGCGGACAAGGTCGAGGTCATCGTCGATCGCGTCCGGGTCGCCCCCCGGGAGCGCCGGCGCCTCGGCGCCGCCATCGAGGAGGCGTGGAAGGGCAGCGGGGGCGACGCCTCGCTCCACCTGCAGCGCAAGGCCGACGAGCAGAGCGGCCAGGGGGCGGGGCCCACGCGGCTCCGGCTCGTGCGCGGGCTCGCCTGCCCCTCGTGTGCGCGCGCCTTCGATCCGCCGCGCCCCGGGCTGTTCTCGTACCAGTCCCCCACCGGCGCGTGCCCCTCGTGCCGCGGCTTCGGCCGCACCCTCGGCATCGACTACGACAAGGTGATCCCGGACCCCTCGAAGTCGATCGCAGGCGGCGCGATCCGGCCCTGGAACGGCCGCTCGACGACGTGGGAGCGGAAGCTGCTCCGCGCGTTCTGCGAGCGGAATGGCATCCGCACCGACAAGCCGTGGCGCGACCTCTCCGACGCGCAGCGCGCGCTCGTGCTCGAGGGGGAGGGCTCGTGGACCCAGGGGAAGTACCCCGGCGTGAAGGCCTGGTTCCGCTGGCTCGAGACGCGCACCTACAAGATGCACGTCCGCGTGCTGCTCGCGCGTTACCGCACCTACGACGTGTGCGGCGCGTGCAACGGCAAGCGGCTCGCCCCCGAGTCGCTCCTCTACCGCGTCGGTGGCCTGGATCTCGCCGCGTGGCACGAGCTCGAGCTCCGAGACGCCCGGGCGCGCCTCGAGGCCGAGCGCCCCCAGACAGGCCAGGGGGAGATGGCGCGCCGCGAGCTCATCGCGCGGCTCGGGTACCTCGAGCGGGTCGGCCTAGGCTACCTCTCGCTCGCCCGCCAGGCGCGCACGCTCTCGGGCGGCGAGGCGCAGCGCGTCGCGCTCACCGCGGCGCTCGGCACGTCCCTGACGGGCGCGCTCTTCGTGCTCGACGAGCCGACGGTCGGCCTGCACCCGACGGACATCCCGCCGCTCATCGCGGCCATGCGCGAGCTCGCCGATCGGGGCAACGCCGTGCTCGTCATCGAGCACGAGCCGCTCGTCATCCGGGCGAGCGATCGCGTCGTCGAGCTGGGCCCCGGCGCGGGCAAGCAGGGCGGGCGCGTCACCTTCGACGGCCCGCCCGACGGGCTCGCCGCGCGCGGCCCGCTGGCGTCGGCCCGCGCGGAGCGCCGGGCGCCGAGCGGGAAGATCGCGATCCACGGCGCGCGCGAGAACAACCTCCGCGACGTCACGGTCGACGTGCCGCTCGGCGTCGTCGTGGCGATCACGGGGCCGAGCGGCTCGGGCAAGAGCACGCTGGTGAACGACGTGCTCTACCGGCACATCGCGAGGGCGCGCGGCTACAAGGACGTCGAGGCGCCCGGCCTGTACAGGCGTATCGAGGGCACGGCCGACATCCGCACCGTCACGCTCGTCGACCAGGCGCCGCTGGGGCGCACCTCGCGGGGCAATCCTGCGACCTACACCGGCGCATGGAACCGCATCCGCGCGCTCTTCGCCGAGCAGCCGGAGGCGTCGGCGCGGGATCTCGGGCCTGGCCACTTCTCGTTCAACGTCGCGCTCGGGCGCTGCGAGGCCTGCGCGGGTGAGGGGAGCGAGACGATCGAGATGCAGTTCCTCGCCGACGTGTCGCTGACCTGCCCGACCTGCAAGGGCAAGCGGTTCCGCGACGAGGTGCTCGAGGTGAAGCTCGACGGCCGCTCGGTCGCCGACGTGCTCGACCTCTCGATCGACGAGGCGTTCGAGGTCTTCGTGGGGCAGCCTGCGATCCGGCGGGCGCTCGCGCCGCTCAAGCAGCTCGGCCTCGGCTACCTCACGCTCGGCCAGCCGCTCTCCACGCTCTCCGGCGGTGAGGCGCAGCGGCTGAAGATCGCGCGCGCGCTCGGCGAGCCCTGCGCTGGCGCGCTCTTCCTCCTCGACGAGCCGAGCGCCGGCCTGCACCCCGCGGAGGTGACGCACCTCAACGCCGCGCTCTCCGTGCTCGTGGCCGAGGGCGCCTCCGTGCTCGTCGTCGATCACGACCTCGACGTCATCGCCGCGGCGGACTGGGTCGTCGATCTCGGCCCGGGCGCGGGCAGCGAGGGCGGGAGCGTCGTCGCCGAGGGGACGCCCGAGGAGGTCGCCCGGACGGCGACGCGGACCGGCGTCTCGCTGGCCGAGTGGTTCGCGCAGCGGGGCGACGGCGGCGCTCGGCGCCCGCGGCGCGGTACGGCAGCGGCCCCTGCCGCGCCGAAGCCCGGCAAGCGCGGCGGCGGCCCCGCGCGCGCGTCGCTCGACCGGGGTCGGATCGAGGTCGAGGGCGCTCGCGAGCACAACCTCGCCGAGGTCTCGACCGTGATCCCGCACGGCGAGATCGTCGTCATCACCGGCCCGAGCGGGTCTGGCAAGAGCACGCTTGCGTTCGACGTGGTCTTCGCCGAGGGCCAGCGGCGCTTCCTCGAGACGCTGACCCCGTACGCGCGCCAGTTCCTCCCCACGCTGCCGCGGCCGGACGTCGATCGCGTCACCGGCGTCCCCCCCTCGATCGCGCTCGAGCAGCGCACCACGCGCTCCGGCGCCAACTCGACCGTCGCGACCGTGACCGAGATCGCGCACTACCTGCGGCTGCTCTACGCCAAGGTCGGCGAGGCGCGCTGCCCGGACTGCGACGTGCCGATCGAGGCGCGCTCGCCGGACGACGTCTACCGCTCGCTCGTCTCGACGCGCGGCGCGCGGACGCTCCTCGCCCCCGCCGTCGTGGCGCGCAAGGGGATGTACCTCGACGTGTTCACCGCGGCCGCCCGGGCCGGCATCACCCGCGCGCTCGCCGACGGCGAGCCGTGCGCGACCGACAGCCCTCCTCGCCTCGACAAGCGCCGCGAGCACTCGATCGACCTCGTGATGTACGAGGGGCGCATGGACGGCCTGGATCGCGCCCTCTTCGATCGCGCCCTCGCGTTCGGGCGGGGGGCGGTCAAGCTCGTCGGCGGCCGCGGCGGCGAGCAGCTTCTCTCCACGACGCGCACCTGCCCGCGCTGCGGCGTCGGTGTCCCGGAGCTCGATCCCCGCTGGTTCTCTTTCAACACGAAGCAGGGCCGGTGTGAGTCATGCGAGGGGACGGGCGCCTCGGACTTCGACGACGACGCGCTCGCGACGCCCGACCCGTGCGAGGCCTGCGGCGGCTCGCGCCTCGCGCCGATCCCGCGGGCGGTCCGGCTCGCGGGAGAGCGTTACCACCAGGCGTCGGGCCGCTCGGTCGCGGCCGCGGCCGCGTGGGCGAGGGGGCTACAGTTCACGGGCGACCGCGCGCTGATCGCCGAGGCGCCGCACAAGGAGCTCTGCCGCCGGCTCGACTTCGTCTGCGAGGTGGGCCTCGGCTACCTCACGCTCGATCGACGCGCCGCCACCCTCTCGGGCGGCGAGATGCAGCGCCTGCGGCTCGCGGCGCAGCTCGGCAGCGGCCTCACCGGGGCGCTGTACGTCCTCGACGAGCCGACCATCGGCCTGCACCCGCGCGACACCGACCGGTTGCTCGGCAACCTCCGGCGGCTCGCCGGGATGGGCAGCACCGTGCTCATGGTGGAGCACGACGCCGACACGATCCGCGCGGCGGATCACCTGATCGACCTCGGCCCCTCGGGCGGGCGCAAAGGTGGCCGGATCGTCGCGGCGGGGCCGTCGCGCGCGGTGCTCGCGAACCCCGACTCGCCGACCGCCCGGGCGCTCGCCGGCGAGGATGCGCTGCTCAGCGCGCGCCCGGCGCGCCCTCCCGTGCGCGAGCACATCGAGCTCCTCGGCGCCCGCGCGCACAACCTCCAGGGGGACACGCTCCGGCTCCCCGCGGGCCGGATGACGGTGGTCGCCGGCGTGTCCGGCTCGGGGAAGAGCACGCTGATCCAGAAGGTGCTCTACCCCGCCGCGCGCCGCGCGCTGAAGCTGGAGGCGCCCGAGCCGGGCCCGCACAAGGCGCTGCGGCTGCCGAAGAGCATCCTGCGGGCGGTGGCCGTCGATCAGTCGCCCATCGGGCGGACGCCGCGCTCGATCCCCGCGACGTTCCTGGGCGTCTGGGACGAGGTCCGCAAGCTCTACGCTGCCTGCCCCGACGCGCAGGTGCGCGGCTACGGCCCTGCGCGGTTCTCCTTCAACACGGCCTCCGGCGGGCGGTGTCCCGCGTGCGAGGGGCAGGGCGTCATCGCGCACGAGATGTCGTTCTTGCCGGACGTGACCACGCCTTGCGAGGCGTGCGGCGGCGCGCGCTTCGAGCCGGCGACGCTCGACGTGCGCTACCTCGGTCTGTCCGTCGGCGAGCTCCTGGACCTCACCGCGGAGGAGGCTGTCGAGGTCTTCGCGTCCCACCCGAAGATCCGCGCCCCGCTCTCGACGATGTGCGATCTCGGCGTCGGTTATCTCCACATCGGCCAGGGGTCGCACACGCTCTCGGGCGGCGAAGCGCAGCGGCTCAAGCTCGCGGCGGAGCTGACGGCCGGCGCGCGGCCGAAGCCCACGCTCTATGTGCTCGATGAGCCCACGACCGGCTTGCATCTGGCGGACGTGACGCGCCTGGTCCGCGTGCTCGATCGCCTCGTCGAGCGCGGCGACACGCTGGTGATCATCGAGCACCACCCGGCGGTCATCGCGTGCGCGGATCACGTGGTGGAGCTCGGCCCGGAGGGCGGCGCCGGCGGCGGGCGCATCGTGGCGGAGGGCACCCCGCGGGAGGTGGCGCGTCAGCCGACGGCGACGGGCGAGGTGCTGAAGCGGATCTTCGCGAAGGCTACGTGAGCGGGCGCGCCGGGCGAACCGGCGCGCCGTCCCGGGGAGCGCGGCTCAGCCGCCGGCGCGCTTCGCGTACTGGTACGCGGTGTAGGCGGAGATCAGGTGGCAGATCCAGCCGAGCCAGCCGCCCGAGCCGATCCACAGGCCGGGGGTGACGATCAGCCAGAAAACGCAGCGCAGAAACGCGCCGTTGTAGAGCTGCCCAACGCCCGGAATAAGGAACGAAAGCACTGCGGCGATCCCGGATTTGCTCATGGCATCGGAACCTGATCACCGTGACCGCCCTGTCAAGCGGGCTGGGGGAACCTCGGCACGGACCCGCCGCGCGGCTGCCAGCAGAACCGCGCGCGGCGCAGGACGGGTCAGCGGCTGCCTGGTAGGACGATCCTTCGACGGCCCGTCGAGGACGTAGAAGGGGTCGGCGCAGGGGTCGTCCCCGTGGCGGTGGGCGCAGGGGTCGTCCCTGTGGCGGTGGGCGCAGGGGTCGTCCCCGTGGCGGTGGGCGCAGGGGTCGTCGCCGTGGGGGCCGTCTGGGTGGTCGACGAAGTGGTGGTGCTCGTCGCCGTCGGCTTGGGTTGCGCTTGCGCCGTCGGCTTCGGGGTTGCCACGGGGGCCGGCGCGGGCGGCTCCGGCGCGGTCGCCGCGGGTGTGGCGGCCGTCGGCGGGGGAGGCGCCGGATCGCCGGCGACCGACGCAGGCGCCGGGGGCGCCTCGATGGGCGTCAGCGCCGCGGCATCTTCGGACGATCCTCGGCTGCGCATCACGAAGAAGACGGTCGTCAGCCCGCCGATGACAACGAACGCGCCGATGCCGATCAGCGCGAGCGTTGCGCCGGAGCTCTTCGCACGAGGACGCGCGGGGATCGGCGCCGGGTAGAGCGCGCCGCTGCCCGGCGGCTGGGGAGCGCCGCCGGCGTGAAACCCCGGCGCACCGGCGGCCCCGGGGCCACCTGGGGCCCCGAACGGCGAGCCGCCGTACGGGCTGGGAGGCTGGGGCGGCTCCCCGTAAGCGCCTCCTGGTCCAGCTGGCCCGCCGTAATTCGCCGTCGCACCGGGTCCGTACGGGCCCGGTGCACCAGGTGGCGGCGCGCCGTACGGGCCAGCCGGAGCGCCGTACGGGCCGGGCATTCCGGGAGGCGCGCTGTTGGTCCCGCCTTCGACGAGGGTCCGCGGGACGGCTGCGCCAGCGGCGTTCGGATCGTGCGGCGCGGTGCCGGGCGGCACGGGAAAGGCGCCCTGCGGCGAGTTGGGCCCTGCGAGCGGAGGCTCGCCGGGCACGGTCTTGCCAGGGCCGTACATGCCGCTCGGGGGCGCAGGCCATCCCGGCGGCGGACCGCTATTCTGGTTGCTCATCGAGATCGCATCCTACCTACCGTACGCGCCTGGCGCGTCAGTTGTTGGGTACGATGATCACGCGCCGGCGAGGCCTGTCCGACGGCGTGTCGGGCGGGCTCGTCGTCGGCGTCGTCGGCGGGCTCGTCGTGTTCGGCTGGGGGTTGGCCGGCGGCTGTGCGCTCGTCGGCGCGGGGAACGGGAACGGCGGCAGCGTCGACGGGATGACCCAGGGAAGCTGAGGGATGATCGTCGTCCCGCTGGGGCGTGTCGTCGGCGTCGTCGTGGTCGGCGGCGTTCCCGTCGTGCTCGGCGTCGCCGGCGGCTTCGCCGTCGTGGTCGGCCGGGGCTGCGGCTTGGCGACCACGGGCGGCTCGACAGGAGGTGGCGTCACCGCCGGGGGCGTCACGGCGGGGGGCGTCGTCGCGGGCGGGCTGGGATCCGAAGGCACCGTGTTGGCCGGCTGGAGGGTCGGCAGGGCCGGCGCCACGTCGGCCTGCTCCTTCCGGCTCAGCTCGTTGGCGATGTACAGACCGCCGACGACGGCGCCCGTGATCCCCGTGGCGAGCAGCAGGATGGCGAACAGCGAAGTCCCGCCCCGCGCGGGCCGCTGCGCGCCGTGCGCCGAGGCGCTCTGCGAGATCCTCGGCAACGGATCCATCGGCGCCGTCCCGGGGATGTAGCCCTGCGCGCCGCCGCCATACCCGGGCGCTGGGCCGCCGTTGAATCCGCCGCCCGGCGCCGCGCTCCGCTCCATGAACGGCGCGCCTCCGACCGCCGTCCCTCCCGGGCGCGGCGACACATCGAAGGGCCCCGGCTCGTGGCTCGTGGCGGGCACCCCCTGGGGGAGAGCGTAGGGGGCGGCGCTCACGGTCGCCGGCTGCGCGATCTGGGGATACCCTCCTTGCTGGGGATAGCCCCCTTGGGCGAAGTACGGGCCGGAGGAGGGCTCCGGCCTCGGCGTGAACCCCGGCGCTGACGCCGAGGGACCTCGGGCATCCGAGGAAAAGCCGCCCATGGGGGTCGAGGGCCCGAGGCCGCCCGGGGCGCCGCTGGACGCGTGCAGCGCGCCGCCGTCCTCCGGCGGAATCGTCTTGGGAACGGAGCTGGCGCGACCGTCCCCCATCGCGTTGGTCGCGGGCGCCGCCGCGGAAGGCGTGAGCATCCCGGGCGCCGCGAGGGCTGCCGCCAGGGCGGCCCCGGATGACCGCGCCATGCTGACCTCGGACGGCGCGGGGGTGAGCGCCGACGGGGCGCGGGCGGCTCGGGCGAACGGCTCCAGGGCGCTGCGGAACTCGGCGGTGGTCGCGAAGCGATCCGACGGCGAGGCCGCCATGGCGCGGTGGACGGCGGCGCAGAGGCCGGGCGCGAGCTCCGGCGCCAGGTCGGAGAGCCGCGAGATCTGGCCCGAAAGGTAGGCTCCCGCGATCTGCTGGGGCTCATCGCCGCCGACCGGTCGGCGGCCGGCCAGCATCTCGAAGACGATGACGCCCAGCGAGAAGATGTCGGCGCGCGCGTCCACGGAGTCCGCGGAGTAGGCCTGCTCGGGCGCCATGTACTCGGGGGTGCCCATGATCACGCCGGGGCGCGTCAACCCGCGATCGAGCTCCCCCGTGACCTTCAGCTTGGCGATGCCGAAGTCGAGCAGCTTGATGAGCGGCTCTCCCTTGGCGGACTTCGTGATGATCACGTTGTCCGGCTTGAGGTCCCGGTGGACGACGCCCGCGCGATGGGCGGCCTCGACGCCCTCGAGCATCTGCATCGCGTACTCGAGCGCGTCGGGGTACCCGAGGCGGATGCCTGCCCGGTAGAGCTCCTCGTACAGGGTCTGGAGCGTCTTCCCCTCCAGGTACTCCATCACGATGAACGCCAGGCCGGACGTCGTCTGGTCGACGTCGCTGACGCGAACCACGTGCGCGCTCTGGATCTGCGCGGAGACGCGCGCCTCCTGCAGGAAGCGCTGCACCAGGCCGGAGCGGCGGGACAGCTCGGGGTGGAGAAACTTGAGGGCGACCGTCGTCCCCAGCACCTCGTGGCGGGCTTCGTAGACGCTCCCCATGCCGCCATCGCCGATGAGGCGCACGAGTCGGTACTTGTTGTTGATGACCTGGCCTGCCTGCGGACGCATCGATCTCCGTTGAGGGCGCTGGAGTTGCTCGGAGAGTCTCACAGGCTGGTAGACGAACGTCAGCCCCATTTGTGCGACACAGCGTCGCGATGATCGCGATCCGCCCTGCTTTTCGGCGCAGCGAGCCCCAACCATTTCCGCCAGCGTCCCGTCCAGGGCGCCCATACGGCTGAGGTCGCACGCTCCTGGGGGCGCGTGCCACAACAAGGATTCGCGATGACGCGTCGCGTTGTCGCGGCTCGTGTGGGCGCGACAGCGCTGATGCGCGCGTGCGGGACCGAGTATACCTGGGAGCGCCGCGTGGGAGCGGCGCCGAGGAGATGCCCGTGCTGGCTGCGCCGTTGCTCGATGCCCTGATCGATCGCTCTCTGGAGGAAGACCTCGCGGGAGGCGATCTCACCACCGAGGCCTGTGTCGAGGCCTCCGCGCGCGCCACCGCGAAGGCGGTCGCGCGCAAGCCGCTCGTCGCGTGCGGGGGCGACGTGTTCCTGCGCGTCTTTCAGCGCCTGGATCGGCAGGTCGAGGGCGAGGTGCTCGTCGCGGACGGCACCGCGGTCGGCGTCGGCACGGTGCTGTGGACGGTGCGTGGCCGCGCGCGCTCGCTCCTCAGCGCGGAGCGCACCGCGCTCAACCTCGCGCAGCGGATGAGCGGCGTCGCCTCCGAGGCGCGCCGCTACGCCGAGGCGATCCCGGCCGGGTCGAGCGTGCGCATCACCGACACCCGCAAGACGACGCCCGGTCTCCGCGGGCTGGAGCGTTACGCGGTGCGCGTGGGCGGCGCGCACAACCACCGCGACAGCCTCGGGAGCGCCGTGCTCATCAAGGACAACCACATCGTCGCGGCGGGCGGCATCGCGACCGCCATCGCCCGCGCGCGGGCGCGCGCCCCGCACACGACGAAGGTCGAGGTCGAGGTGGCCTCGCTGCAGGAGCTCGATCAGGCGCTGGCCGCCGGCGCCGACATCATCATGCTCGACAACTTCACGCTGGCCGACGTCAAGGCCGCGTCCACGCGCGTGCGGTCGGCGCAGCACGGCCGGCCTCTCCTCGAGGTCTCCGGCGGCATCACGCTGGAGCGCATCCCCGAGCTCGTCGCGGCGGGCATCGACGTCATCAGCGTCGGGGCGCTGACGCACTCGGCGCGCGCGGCCGACATCGCGCTGGATCTCTCGCTGTGAGACGGCTCGACGGGGAGGCGATAGAGCGCGAGCTCTCGCGGCTGGGCGCGTCGTTCGGGCGTCCGCTCGCCGTGGCGGCCGAGACCGCGTCGACGAACGACGACGCGCGGAGCGCGGCCGCTGCCGGCGCGCCGCACGGGGCTGCGTTCCTGGCCGACGCGCAGACCCAGGGTCGGGGGCGCGGCGGGCGCACCTGGCACTCTCCGCCCGGCGAGAACCTCTACCTGTCGGTGGTGTTGCGCCCGAGCCTGCCGGCGAGCCGAGTGGCCCCCATCGCGCTCGTCATGGGGCTCGCCGTCGCGTCCGTCATCGAGCGACGGCTCGCGCCTCTTGCGTCCCGCGGCGCGTCGGGCGGCGGCTCCGCCGTCGAGGTGCGGCTCAAGTGGCCCAACGACGTGCTCGCCGGGGGCCGCAAGCTGGCGGGGATCCTCGTCGAGGCCCAGCTGCGCGGCGAGTCGGTGAGCAGCGTGATCGTCGGCGTCGGGCTCAACGTCCACGCGTCGAGCTTCCCGCCGGATCTGTCGGCGCGTGCCACGTCGCTCGCGCTGCTCGGGATCGACGACGTCCCGCGCGAGCGCCTCGCCGCGGAGCTGCTCCAGGCGATCGGCGACGCGGCGGCGAGGTTCGAGGCAGGAGAGCTCGCGCCCTTCGCGGAGGATCTCGCCCGGATGGATTGGCTGCGCGGCCGCTGCGTCGAGGTCGCCGGCGTGGTCGGCGTCGCGGCGGGGATCGATCCGGAGGGGCACCTGCTGGTCCGCGGCACGGACGGCATCCTCCGGGCGGTGGCGGCTGGCGAGGTCAGCGTCATCTCCAGCTGAGCGCCTCGCGCCGCTTGCGTTGCGCGCTCGGCGCGGCCAAAGCTCCCGCCCCACCTCGGGTCGCCGGCGGCGTGGCGCCGCCGAGGCCGACCGAGGCGCCTCGGAGGCGTCGCTTCCTTGAAAGAAGACACCCTCGTCGTCCACGAAATCTACGCCAGCGTGCAGGGCGAATCGACGTTCGCCGGGCTGCCGTGCACCTTCGTCCGGCTCACCGGGTGCAACCTGCGCTGCGCCTGGTGCGACACGTCGCAGGCCTTCTATGGCGGCAAGCGGATCCGCCGCGGCGACGTCCTGGAGCGCGCGCTCGCCCTCGGCACGCCGCTCGTCGAGCTCACGGGGGGCGAGCCTCTCCTTCAGCCCGGGTCGTTCCCGCTCCTCGCGGAGCTCTGCGACGCGGGACGGACGGTCCTCGTCGAGACCAGCGGCGAGGCGGACGTCGCGCGCGTCGATCCGCGCGTGCACAAGATCATGGACCTGAAGGCGCCTGGCTCGGGCGAATCCCACCGGAACCGCTGGTCGAACCTGGATCACCTCACGCCGCGCGACGAGATCAAGTTCGTGCTCGCCGATCGGGCGGACTATGCGTGGATGCGGGACACCATCCGCGAGCGGCGCCTCGACGCGCGCGGCGTGACGCTGCTCGCCTCGTGCGTGTGGGGCAAGCTGTCGCCGAAGGAGCTCGTCCAGTGGGTGCTCGACGACGGTCTCCGCGTCCGGGTGCAGGTCCAGCTCCACAAGGTGATCTGGGGAGCCGACGCGCAGGGGGTCTGACCCGCGGGTCGCCCCCCGCGCTGCGGCTCGTGCCGGTGAGGGCGGCGCCCCTCTCTCGCAGCCTCAGCGCTCGCCGCGCACAAACTGCTCGAAATCTTCGACGTCGCGGGGCGAGCCGAGGACGAGCGGCACGCGCTCGTGGAGCGACCTCGGGACCCTGTCGAGGATGCGCTCGGCCCCTGTGCTCGCCTTTCCGCCCGCGGCCTCGAAGATGAACGCGAACGGGTTCGCCTCGTAGAGCAGCCGCAGCTTGCCCTGGCCGCCTCGATCGGCGGGGTACGCGAAGATGCCGCCCTTGAGCAGCGTCCGGTGCGCGTCCGCGACCAGCGATCCCACGTAGCGTGCGCCGTACGGCCGCCCCTCGTGCTTGCTGTCCTCCTTGATCCACGCGTTCCAGCGGCGCACGTCCTCCGGCCATCGCGCGCTGTGGCCTTCGTTGATGGAGTACGTCGAGCCGCGCTCGGGGATCCGGATGTTCTCGTGAGAGAGAAAGAACTCTCCCACGGTCGGGTCGTAGGTGAAGCCGTGCACGCCGCCGAGGCCGGTCGTGATGACGAGCAGCGTCGACGAGCCGTAGAGCACGTAGCCGGCGGCGACCAGATCGCGGCCGGGGCGAAGGAAGTCCGAGGGATCGGCGCCCATCTTGGCGTCGCTCTTTCGGAGCACACCGAAGATCGTGCCGATCGAGATGTTCACGTCGATGTTGGACGAGCCGTCGAGCGGGTCCACGACGACGATGTACTTCGCTCGTGGGTCCGTGGAGAGGAGCCTCATTTCACCGAGCTCCTCGCTCACCACGGCCGCGCAGTGCCCGCGCCTTCCGAGCACGCTGAGCAGCGTCTCGTTGGCGACCTCGTCGAGCTTCTGCACGACCTCGCCCTGGACGTTGGTCTGTCCCGTGTATCCGAGGACGTTGGCTAGGCCGGCCCGTCGGACCTTGGACGTCACGAGCTTCGCCACCAGGCCGAACTGGTTCAGGAGGGAGGTGAACGCCCCTGTCGCCGCGGGGAACCCGAGCATTCCTTCGAGGATGTATGTCTCGAGCGTGATCCCGATGCGTGACGGCGCCTCCGGCGGCTTCCAGCTCAGATCCCGTTGGTCCGACATGATCCCTCCGCGTTGTCGGCGAGGACGTTACCGCCCCGCCACGTGCTCGCGCTCGCGTCCGCCGCTGTGGCCCCGAGGGCGGACCGGCGCAGCTTCGAGAATTGCGTATCCGATGGCTTCGTACAACATCCTCGGGGCGCTGGACCGCCCGCGCGTTGGGCTCGATACGTTCGTCCAAGTCCTGAAGATGCGGCCCGAGCCCGCTCGCCCGAGCACCCTGACACGGCGCCGCGGGCATGGCGGGGTGGGTTCACGGCCCGGGCGGGCCACGCGCTTCCTGGCGCAGCAGCACCTTCGACGGAGTGATTCATGGCGCTCACCACCCGTGTAGAGCAGATCCTCTCCTGGTACGCCTCCGAGAACCCAGGCACGCTGACGAACCTCGTCCGGCTGCTCAACCATGGCGCGCTCGCGGGCACCGGAAAGATGGTGATCCTGCCGGTGGACCAGGGCTTCGAGCACGGTCCGGTGCGATCGTTCGCTCCGAACCCCGAGGCCTACGACCCCGATTACCACTTTCAGCTCGCGATCGACGCCGGGTGCAACGCCTACGCGGCGCCGCTCGGATCGCTGGAGGCGGGCGCGGCCAGGTTCGCGGGGCAGGTGCCCCTGATCCTGAAGCTGAACAACAGCGACACGCTGGCCAAGGTGGAGCAGCCGATGTCGGCGGTGACCGGCTCGGTCGAGGACGCGCTCCGTCTTGGCTGCGTCGGCGTCGGCTACACCATCTACCCCGGGTCCGGCGCGAGAAACAGGATGTACGAGGACCTTCGCGAGATCGCCCTCGAGGCCAAGCGCAGGGGCCTGGTCGTCATCGTCTGGAGCTATCCGCGCGGCGCCGGACTGTCGAAGCAGGGCGAGACGGCCATCGATGTCTGCGCCTATGCGGCGACGATTGCCGCCCAGCTCGGCGCACACATCATCAAGGTCAAGCCGCCGACCGCTCATATCGAGCAGGAGGAGGCGAAAAAGATGTATGAGAAATACAACATTCCCCTCCAGACGCTCGCCGACCGGACCCGGCACGTCGTGCAGGCGACGTTCGGCGGCAAGCGCGTGGTGATCTTCTCTGGCGGCGAGTCCAAGGCGACCGACGCCGTCCTGGAGGAGGTGCGCGAGATGGCCGCAGGCGGCTCCTTCGGGTCGATCATGGGGCGGAACGCGTTCCAGCGCCCTCGCGCCGAGGCGCTGCAGCTCCTCGCCGACGTGATCCAGATCTACGGGTCGGCGCGCTGACGCCCCTCGATCCGGCGCTCGGGCCGGGCCGGCTCGGACCCGCAGTCCGGAGGGCAGCGTCGCGCGAGGCGCTCCGACGGCGGGCCGCCGAGCGCGGAGCCTGCGCGGAGCCGCGCGGAGCCGTGCGGGACTGCGCGGAACCGTGCGGGACTGCGCGGAACCGTGCGGGACTGCGCGCCTGGGAGCGGGAGCGCTCTCCCGCCCGCTCCTCGGGCCGACCGCCTGCGGGCATCGTCCACGTCGACGGGGTTAGCCCTTCGTGTTTAGATGCCGCGCTGGACACCCTCCACATCCCGGGCTCAGGAGACCGCATGCCGATCAAAGTGAACCTCGCCTCGTCCGACCCGCTGAGCATCGCCGTCGACGTCGTCGTCATCGGCGTGCCTGAAGGCGCTTCGACGGGTGAGGGCGTGCTGGCGAGGCTCGTGGCGGCGCTGGGCGAGTCGGTGACTCACCAGGTCAAGCGTGACGACTTCACGGGGAAGAGGGATCAGAGCGTCGATTTCGCGACGCACGGCGCGTTGAAGCCCGGCCGGGTGCTGTTGATCGGGCTCGGGTCGGGCAAGGTCACCGACGTCGAGTGCAGGCTGCTCGCGGCGAAGGGGGCGCGCTTCGCGAACGGCGTGCGCGCCGAGAGCGTCGCGGTCGTGGTGCCTCCCGGCGTCGAGCGCGCGGAGCGGGCCGCCGCGGAGGGGCTCGTGCTCGGGGCCTACCGGTTCACCCGCTACTTCACGGGCGATCGTCTGCCCAAGGTCCAGCTCTCCCGCGGCACCGTGGTCATCGAGGGCAAGGTGGGCAAGGCGGCGCGCGATGCCGTCGCGCTCGGCCAGCAGGTCGGCGAGGCGATCTGCGTCGCGCGCGACCTCGTCAACGAGCCGCCGAACGAGGTTTATCCCGAGGCGCTCGCGCGTGTCGCGGTGGACGTGGGCAAGCAGCACGGGCTCAAGGTGACGGTGCTCGACAAGCCCGCGCTCACCAAGCGGGGCATGAAGCTCATCATGGCGGTGGGGCAGGGGAGCGCGCGGGATCCCCGGCTGGTCCACATGGTCTACGCTCCTCCCGGGAAGTCGAAGGGGAAGCTCGTCTTCGTGGGCAAGGGGCTCACCTTCGACAGCGGCGGGCTCTGCATCAAGCCAGCTCCGGGCATGGAAGAAATGAAGGGCGACATGGGCGGCGCCGCGAACGTGATCGCGCTGATGGCCGCCGTCGCGGCCGCCAAGCCGAACGTCGAGGTGCACGGCGTCATCGGCGCGGCAGAGAACATGCCCGACGGCGCCGCATACCGGCCCGGCGACATCTTCGGCTCTCTGGACGGCAGGACGGTGGAGATCATCAACACCGACGCAGAGGGGCGCCTGGTCCTCGCCGACTGCCTCGCCTATGCGCGCGCGCTGAAGCCGGACCTCATCGTCGACAACGCGACCCTCACGGGCGCGTGCGTCGTGGCCCTCGGGCCGACCGTGTCCGGCTTCTTCTCGAACCGCGAGGAACTGGCGGAGCGCCTGCGGAGCGCCGCGAAGGCCGCGGGCGAGTCGATGTGGCAGCTCCCGCTCATCGAAGAGCTCCGCGACGGCCTCAAGAGCGACTGGGCCGACATCAAGCACACGGCCGACCGCTGGGGAGGGGCCATCACCGCGGCCTTGTTCCTGCGCGAGTTCGTGGGGGATGTCCCCTGGGTCCACGTGGATATCGCTGGCCCATCCATGGCGAACAAGCCGTACGGCATCTTCTCCAAGGGCGGGACGGGCCACGGCGTGCTTACCTTCCTCCGCCTCATCGAAGGCTTCACCGGCTAAACCGTGCAACTCCGCCGCAAGCTCGCGCGCGCCATGGGGCGCGCCATCACCGACTTCGACATGATCGCCGACGGCGATCGGATCCTCTGTGCTGTCTCCGGGGGCAAGGACAGCTACGCGATGCACGCGCTGCTCGTCGACCTCGCGCGGCGCGCGCCGGTCCGGTTCAGCGTGATCGCGGTCAACATCGACCAGGGGCACCCTGGCTACCCGGGACACCTCCTCACCGACTACATGGCGGCGGGCGGCCACGAGTTCCGGATGATCTCCGAGGACACCTACTCGATCGTCACCGAGAAGATCCCCGAGAACAAGACGTACTGCTCCCTCTGCTCCCGCCTGCGCCGGGGCATCCTGTACCGCATCGCGCGTGAGCTCGGCTGCTCGAAGATCGCCCTCGGCCACCACCGTGACGACGCCGTGACGACGCTGCTCCTGAACCTGATCTTCGCGGGTCAGCTGAAGTCGATGCCGCCGAAGCTCATCTCCGACGACGGCGACAACATCGTGATCCGTCCGCTGATCTACTGCGCCGAGGCCGAGCTCGCCGCGTTCGCCGCGGAGGAGCGGTTCCCGATCATCCCCTGCGACCTGTGCGGGTCCCAGGACAACCTCCAGCGCAAGGCGGTGAGCCAGCTCCTCGCGGATCTCGACGCGCGCCACCCCGGGACGCGGCAGAACATGCTCGCAGCCCTCGGCAATGTGCGCCCGAGCCACCTCTTTGACACGGGCCTCTGGAAGCGGCTCGGGCTCGAGGTCGCCCGGGAAGAGGGGAGCCCAGGCGACGGGGCGGGCGTGGGGGCGCCAGCGCCGGAGGTGCTGCCCGTGGGCAACCTCCTGAGAAACCTGGCCTAGCGCTCGCTCATGAGCACGGATGCCCCCGGCGCCATCTCGATCGGCGCTCCGCGCGAAGAGGAGTCCACCGCGTCGGCCTCCGTCGGTCGCAGCGGTGCGTTGACGCGCGGGGTCGACGGGGCGTCAGGCTCGGACCCCCCGGAGGCGCCGCTGCCGGGGGCGGCGCGCTTCGACCTGGGTCTGGGCGGCGGGCGCGCCCCGCAGGCGTCGCTCGCCGCGGTCGTCGCCTGGATGATCACGGTCGCGCCCGCGGGTTTCGGTCGTGGCGCGCCGGTATTCGCCAGCATCGCCGCCACGCTGGCCTTCCTGTGCGGCGTCGCTGCGCCGCTGGTCGCCGCCGCCCACCGCCGGGTCGCCCGGCACCTCGGCATCTCCGTCTTCCTCGCGCTGGTCACGCTGAGCTGGCTGCTGGCTTCTCCTTCCCTTCAGCCATCCCGCCTCGACCCGGTCCGCGCGGCGATCGGCGCGATCGCCTGGGGCATCTTCGCGCTTTCCTGGCGCGATCGCTGGGATGTGCGGCGCCAGCCGGAGCCGGAACCAGACGCCCCGCTCCTGCAGGCCCGAGCCCACCTCCCTCCGCTCGCGACGGCGATCGTCGCGTTCGGAGCGCTCGTGAGCCTCGCGATCCTCGTGCTCGCCTGGCGCATCCGGGACCCGGAGCGCGCCCTCTTGGCCCAGGCCGTCGCGGTGGCCTGCGCTGTCGCGCTGATCACGGCGGCGTCCGGCGTCGCGGTGGCTCGTGGCCGCCGGCACACGGGCGGCGGACGGCGGCTCCCCCACCGAGCCGTCAGGCACCTGGTGGTCCTCATCGTCTTTGCGGTCCTGGGGGCGGTCGCGACGACGCTGCGGTGAGCGGCGGCGCGGCCGTGGCCTCCCGGCTGCCGCCGCTCCTCGGTGCCCCCGCATCCCCGCCGGTTCCTCGCCAAATCGCGTTACACTCATGGGCGTGTCCCGCGCAGTCGATGTGTTCGCGGTCCTGCTCCTCGTCGCCGCAGCGTTCTCCTTTGCCTTCGGGGTGCACGCGCTCGGTGATCGCCAGGATTTCAAGGCGATCTACCTCCTCGTGATCGGCGGCCTCTCGCTCAAGGCGTCCACGGAGATCCTTCGTCCCCGCGGGGGTAGCGCGTGAGCCCTGGGCGCCGAACGATCGCGGCCATCGCGTGTCTGTGCGCGGGCGCGGCCTGGGCTGCTCTATCGACGTCCGCGAGGGGGGCGGCGCCGCTGCCGCCCGACGTGGCGGCTCGCGTGGGCGCGAGCGACGTCGCCGTCGACTCGGTAGCGCGCATCGCGGCGGCGCAGCAGATCCCGCCTGCGCAGGCCCGGGACGCGGCGGTCCGCGACGCGCTCTGGGCCGCCGAGGCACGAGCCCGCGGCCTCGAACAGGAGCCCGACGTGCGGCGCGAGATCAGCCTGGTGCTCGCCCGTCGCATGCTCCACCGCCTGAAAGAAGAGGCGGCGAACGCAGGACCGGTGACCGACGAAGAGCTCCGCGTCGCCACCGAGCGCCACTGGCTCGATCTCGATCGTCCCGAGGGGTACCGCACCGTGCACGCCGTCGTGAAGCTCTCGGAAGACGCTGGCGAGGCTACCCGTGACAAGGCGAAGGCGGTCGCCGACGCCATCCGGACGGCCGTGTTGTCTTCGCGCGAGGTCGCTCAGCGCACCGAGCCGCCCCGCGCCGCGGGGACGCCGCAACCGCCCCCCGATCCGGCTGCAGAGGCGTTCATCAGCGCCGCGAAGGGCGTCCCTGCCGAGGGCTTCGAGGTCGTGGCGCAGGCGCTCGCGCCGGTGACGGAGGCGGGCCGCGTGCTCACGCCGGAGCCGCAGCAGTTTGACCCCGCTTTCTCCCGCGCGGCCGCGTCCCTCGTCGCGCGCGGAGATCTCACCGCGCCGGTCACATCCGCCTTCGGCGTGCATGTCATCATGCTCCTCGAGCGCATTCCGGCGCAGGTGGTGCCTGTCGAGGAGCGACGCGGCCTGGTGCGCGAAGAGGTCGCGGCGGACCGCGCGCGCGCCGCCCAGTCGAGGTTCCTCGAGGCGGCACGGCGCGAGCCGAAGATCGCTGGGGCTGTCGATGCGTTGCTCGAGCTCGTGCGGATCGAGCCATGACCACATCGCGCAACGGAGGGCGCAACCGGACCCGACGCCGGCTCCCACGTGACCAGGCGCCGTCCTCGTTCACGTCGATCCTCGAGGATCTCCTGTGCGCGATCCCGGGCGCACACGCCGCCGCGCTCGTGGATTTCGAGGGGGAGACCATCGACTACGCCGGCGGGCTCGACCCCTACGATGTGAAGGTGACCGCGGCCCACTGGCAGATCGTGCTGGCCGAGGTCGCAGGCACGCGCCTGGGGGCGTCGCGCCAGATCACGGTGCGCGCCCACCGCAAGAGCTACATCGTGCGCCAGCTGCAACCGGAGTACGCGTTGGTCCTGGTGCTGCACCCGCGGGCGGCCTTCGCCGCGTCCCACCGCGCGCTGCAGGAAGCCGAGGCGCGGCTCTGCGCCGAGGCCGGCTGGAGCACGTCGCGCACCACGCGGTGGTACTGCGTCGACGTCGAGACCGAGGCCTCGGATCGCGGGCGCCCCGCCCGCCTCCGCGGCGCAGGTGGCTGGCAGCCCGTCGAGGTGATGGGCTCGATGGTGGGCCTCGGGCCGCGCGAGAAAGGCTTCCGGATCCGGCTGCCGAGTGGCGCGGAGATGCTGCTCATCCGCGAGCGCATGGGCCGCTGGTTCGCAGACGAGCACCCGGAGACCTGAACGTCAGCACGAGCGAGGCGACGCAGGGGCGCTGGCGACGGACCGAGGAGCGTGCCCGGGTAGTGAAGGCCCCGAGGAACAAGGCAGACCCTGCCGCAGAGAACAGGTCGGAAAAATCCTGTTGACCTGGCCGGTCTCCTGAGTATCCTCCGCGCTCCCTGGTTGCCACGATGCCGAAACGGCAGGCAACCGCTGCTAGCCGTGCAGCGTGTGTCCGGAGATGTCCGGGCATTCATCGCTGACGGAAAGCGGCCGATCTGGACGCTCGTTACCTGCGCGGATCCGCGTTTCAACGCGGATAAGTTCGCTGGGGTAGCAGCTCCCAGGTGAGAGTGAACGCGCGAGCAGGTGCGTTCACACACGCGAGGGCGAGAGCAAAAACAGAGCGTCGATCGAAAAATCGATTGACAGTTCGAAGAGATGCTATAAAGTACCTGCCCTCGCCGACGCAACCCGAAAGGGTCGGGCTGGCGATGCACGAGAATCGGGAAGATCGGCTGTAAAGTCGGCAACTTCCCGCTCGGTCCTTGAAAACTGGATTGTATGCCTACGAAGTGACGTGGGTCCCAGAGGCGAGCGCAAGCTCGACCTCGCACGTCATAAAAGACGAGCAAG